>NZ_RDBI01000099.1 GCF_008042125.1 Streptomyces sp. MS191 | reverse complement strand
GGCGCTTGAGGGTGCGGGTCTGGCCCTTGGCGTCGGCCGGTCTTGGGGGGCTTCTGGTGGTTGGCCGCCCTCKCTCCGAGTGTGGCGGGTTMCGGCGCCGCATCAAGGGCGCTCCTTCGTCGCGTCGGCTTCGCCGATTCCGCTTCGCTCCACCCTTGACCCGTCGCCTCCACCCGCCTTTTCACACTCGGAGGGCGGCTCGGGGAAGGGGCCAGGCGATCCGCATGGCGGCGCGCCAGCGCCGTCGGCGTCCGTCTGTCTCGGGGTGGCTTCCCGCACTCATTGAATGGGGTGACCCGGCGGCGCTCAGCGGCAATCCGTCGTTTCTTGGCTGGGATTCATGCCCCGCTGGTCATTCCCGGTGGTGGGTGAAGCCCGATCCGAGAGTCCTTGGGATGGTCGCCGCCCCGGGCAGCCGGTCCAGCCCTTCCCGACAGGTGGAGTCATCCCGAATGACGCTACGGCGTACATTACCTGCGGTAACACGGACGAGATAAGGGACTTCGGGGGCATATCGGACTCCCCGGGGGCTTAATGTACGCCGTAGCGTCATTCCTCGATCAATCCCAGCCCGGCGATGGGGCGGATGGGACCGGTGGGACGGATGCAGTCCGCGCGAGGCCCGATCGGCGCGCCGGTGGTGCCCATGACCTGCACACCCGATGCCGGCTGCGGATTCGGCTTCACCCCCACCGGAGAGTGACCAGCGGGGCATGAATCCCMGCCAATGGGCGAGGGATTGCCGCTTAGTCATGCCCAGCCGCCCCATTCAATGRSTGCGSKRARCCACCCCGAGACAGACGGACGCCGACGGCGCTGGCGCGCCGCCATGCGGATCGCCTGGCCCCTTCCCCGAGCCGCCCTCCGAGTGTGAAAAGGCGGGTGGAGGCGACGGGTCAAGGGTGGAGCGAAGCGGAATCGGCGAAGCCGACGCGACGAAGGAGCGCCCTTGATGCGGCGCCGTAACCCGCCACACTCGGAGCGAGGGCGGCCAACCACCAGAAGCCCCCCAAGACCGGCCGACGCGACCGGCCGACGC
>NZ_RDBI01000098.1 GCF_008042125.1 Streptomyces sp. MS191 | reverse complement strand
GGCCAAGGACATCCTCGACGAGAAGGCGCTCGGCTGACGCCGGTGCGCCCGTGAACGTACGGCACGGACCCGAGGGCCGTGCCGTACGTTCACGGGCGCACCGGCGTCAGCCGAGCGCCTTCTCGTCGAGGATGTCCTTGGCCGGCGGGACCTTGGCGTCCACCGGCTTGCCGTAGTCGGAGAAGGTGATCGTCCCCGGCTCGTCGCCGCCCGCCGTCACGATCTTCAGCAGGTACGGCGTGCCCTCGGTCGCCACGTAGAGCGTGGTCTTCTCGTCGTCGAGCGCCTGCGTCAGCATGAGCGCCTTCGCCCCGCCGACCGTGGTCTCCTCGCCCTTCACCGCGAGGTTGGCCCCCGTCTCGAACTCGCCGAGCAGCGCCTTCAGATCGCACAGTTCGAGGCTGTCCTTGGCGTCCGGGTCCGTCACCGGCGTCTTCATCCAGCGGCCCTTGAGCTGCTTGAGCACGGCCTCCTGGGTCGCCGCGTCCTCGCCCTTGGCCTGCTCGCGCAGGAACGCCTCGTCGAAGCGGAGGTAGGCGTTCTTGTCGTCGGGCTTGATCAGCTCGGCGGTGCCGGTGGGGCCGACCGTCAGGGTGCCGGCGCACCGTCCCCGGGTGTCGAGCGACAGGTTCGCCTTCATCGGCCCGTCGGTCGTCTTCGCGGCGAGGTCGAAGGTGAGGGAGTCGGCGGTCTTGGTCGCGGCTATCGCCTTGTTGGCGATCTGCGGGCCGGTCAGGTCCCCGAACGGGCCCTTGGCCTCGGCCTTGTCCGAGAACGGCCCGCAGGCGGCGACGCCCAGCGCGAGCGCCGCGCAGAGGGCGCCGGCCAGAGCGGTGCGACGGGTCCGGGGGCGGGTGAAGGCAGCAGACATGGTGCGTTTCTTGTCCGAGAACGGCCCGCAGGCGGCGACGCCCAGCGCGAGCGCCGCGCAGAGGGCGCCGGCCAGAGCGGTGCGACGGGTCCGGGGGCGGGTGAAGGCAGCAGACATGGTGCGTTTC
>NZ_RDBI01000097.1 GCF_008042125.1 Streptomyces sp. MS191 | reverse complement strand
CCTCGCCCGGCACGGGCTACCGGTCGTGCGGCCCCGCGGTTCCCGGCACCGCGAGCCCGGTCACCCGTTGCCGCGGACCCGCAGCGCCCGGCGGAGGTCGTCGAGCTGGTCGGCGAGCTTGCGGTGCAGCGCGGGCGTCATCCTGTCCTCCCGGAGGTGGGTCTCGCCGAGGGCCAGGGAGGCGTCGTCGACCGCGTGGGCCGGGAAGGCGCGGGAGCCCGCGGCCTCGGACATGGCGGCGCCGCGCCGGTCGCCGAGCGCGACGGCGGCCGGGTAGAAGCGGGGGACGTACTCCCCCACCAGCTCGGCTTGTTCGGGCTGCCAGAAGCCCTGGGCGGTGGCGGCGAAGAGGTAGTTGGACAGGTCGTCGGAGTCGAAGAGCCGGGACCAGGCGGCCGCCTTGGCCTCCGGGGTCGGCAGGGCCGCGCGGCACCGGGCCGCGCCCTGCTGTCCGGTGGCGCTGGGGTCGCGGGCCAGCTCCGCGTCGATGGTGGCCTCGTCGAGGGCGCCGAGGACGGCGAGCCGGGCGAGGACGAGCCAGCGCAGCTCGGGGTCGATCTCGGGGCCGCCGGGGACGGTTCCCTCGGCGAGCCAGGCGGCGATGGCGTCGGGCTGGGTGGCGCTGCCGATGAAGGTACGGACGGCGGTCAGGCGCAGTCCGGGTGCCTCGCCGTCCTCGGTGCGGCGGATGAGGTCGCGGGCGAGGGAGGTGAGCAGGGCCAGGGCGGCGGGCCGCTCGTGGGCGGAGAGGTAGCGGTCGGCGATCTGGACGCGGGCGAAGGCGAGGACGCCCTGCACGATCGCGAGGTCGGTCTCCTCGGGAAGGTGGGTGTGGGCGGCCTCCAGGTAGGCCTCGGGGGCGAGTTCGCCGTCGCGGACCATGTCGCGCAGGGTGTTCCAGAGCAGCGCCCGGGTGAGGTCGTCGGGGACGCCGGAGAGGGTGCGGCGCACGGTCTCCAGGGAGGTCTCGTCCAGCCGCACCTTGGCGTAGCTGAGGT
>NZ_RDBI01000096.1 GCF_008042125.1 Streptomyces sp. MS191 | reverse complement strand
AGCGGAACTCGCGCCGGGGGAGGGAGTCGCGCCGGGGGAGGGAGTCGCACCGGCACCGGCACCGGCACCGGGCGGCGGGCCCGGCCCCGTGTCGGACGGCGGCGCCGGCACGGGTGCCGCACCGGCCGCGGGCGCCGCCCGCGACACCGACACCGACCCCGACGCCCCCTCCGGCGCCCGGGCCGAGGGCGGTCGGTCCGTCGTGCTGGGCGTGGGGGTCGCCATGCCCGGTCCGCTCGATCACCCGGCCGGTGCCCCGGGCCGGATCACCGGCCATCCCGAGTGGGACGGCTTCCCCGTCCGCGACGTCCTGGCCCGCGAGCTCGGGCGGACCGTCGTCCTCGACAAGGACACGAACGCCGCCGCGCTCGGGCTCGCCCTGCGGTCGCCCACGGCGGACTCGTTCGCGTACGTCCATCTCGGTACCGGTCTCGGCGCCGGGCTCGTGCTGGACGGCAGGCTGCTGCGGGGGGCCAGGACGGGGGCCGGCGAGCTGGGGCACCAGACGGTGCAGCTCGACGGCCCCCCGTGCGGCTGCGGCGGGCGCGGCTGTCTGGAGGTCCTGTGCCTGGCGGCCGTCGCCCGCGGCGACCTCGCCGAGGCGGCCCGGGTCCTGGGCACCGGCGCCGCCGGCCTCGTCCGGCTCCTCGACATCGACCGCGTCCTGCTGGGCGGACGGGCCGTCCTCGCCGCCCCCGGCACGTTCGAGCGCGGGACCCGCGCGGTCCTCGCGGAACTGGGCCTGCCCACCGAGGTCGCCGTCACCCCGTACGCCGTCGCCGAGGGCGCCGCCCAGCTGGTCCTGGCTCCGGTCTTCGGCAAGTAGCCCCCGCGGGCGACGGCCGCCAGGCACAGGACCTCCAGACAGCCGCGCCCGCCGCAGCCGCACGGGGGGCCGTCGAGCTGCACCGTCTGGTGCCCCAGCTCGCCGGCCCCCGTCCTGGCCCCCCGCAGCAGCCTGCCGTCCAGCACGAGCCCGGCGCCGAGACCGGTACCG
>NZ_RDBI01000095.1 GCF_008042125.1 Streptomyces sp. MS191 | reverse complement strand
CCCCCGCCGACCGCACCCTGCCGAGCGGGCCCGTCCCCGGGGGAGACCCCGGCCGTACGGTCTACTCCCGCGGGAGTAGGCGTGATCACCACGCCCGGGTGACGCCCGCACCGCCGCCGCGCGTCTAGCGTGGCGGACATGGACCCACAGCCGACACCCGGCCAGGACCGAGGCGGTCGCGGCGGTCCGCCCTGCGGCCCGCGCGGCCGGGGCGGACCGCCGCGCGCCTGGCGCTGGGCCGAGCGCGAGCCCGGCGGCTCCCTGCCCTGGCTCTCCACCCTCCTCCTCGCCGCCTTCGTCCTCGTCGGCTCCGGCTTCGCGGCGCGGAACCAGCCCGACCGGGAGGCCCTCGACGCCCTCGGCCGCGTGCTGCTGCTGACCGGGTCCGCGCTCCTCCTGTGGCGCCACCGCCACCCGGTGCCGGTGGTCTTCGGGGTCGCCGCGCTGACCCTGGCCTACTTCGCGGCCGGATACGCCTACGGCCCGGTCTTCCTCACCGTCGCCGTCGCCTGCTACGCCGCGATCGTGCACGGCCACCGGCGCGCGGCCTGGTGGGCGCTCGGGCTGCTCTGGGCGGGCCATCTGCTGGTCTCCCACTGGCTCTACCGCCACCTCCCGCCGGCCGGTGACGGCCCCGGCCCGTGGGGGCAGGAGATCCCCGTCGCCGCCTTCGTCGTGGCCATCCTCGCCGCCTCCGAACTGGTCAGGGTCCGCCGCGAGCAGTGGGCCCAGCAGCGCGCCGAACGCGCCGCCGCCGAAAGCCGCCGGGCCGACGAGGAGCGCCTGCGGATCGCCCGCGAGCTGCACGACGTCCTCGCCCACTCGATCTCCGTCATCAACGTCCAGGCGGGCGTAGGGCTCGCCCTCCTCGACAGCGACCCCGAGCAGGCCCGCAGCGCGCTCACCACCATCAAGGCGGCGAGGAGGAGGGTGGAGAGCCAGGGCAGGGAGCCGCCGGGCTCGCGCTCGGCCC
>NZ_RDBI01000094.1 GCF_008042125.1 Streptomyces sp. MS191 | reverse complement strand
GGTCGAGTTCCACGCCAGCAAGGCGGTGGCCCCGGACGGCCGGACTGCCTCGCTGTGGACCGTGCGGGGGCCGGACGGCGCCTGGCAGGTGGTGAACATCGCCACCGGGGACGACGAGACCCGCTACACCGCCCAGGGGGCGCGGGCCCTGCCCGGCGGGATCGTCTTCCGGGAACCGCAGATCGACGCCTGGTACGTCCAGAGGGGAGCGAAGGTGCTGCCCCTCGACGAGGACGCCGTGCGCGCGGTCGGCCGGAACGGCACGAGCCTGACCGCCTACCGGGCCCGGGTCGCGGCGGCCTACGGCGACAAGCTGCCCGGCTCGGCCTACGCCGGGAGGGGCGCGGCCGGCGGCTACGGCACCCCGTCCCCGGCTCGCGCCGAGGAACCGCCGCTCACGACGGCCTCCGCGGCGGCCTGCGCGGGCGTGGTCCTGGCGCTGTCCCTGCCGGTGGTGGCCGCCCGCCGTCGCCGCCGGGAGACCGCCGGCTGATCGCGCGGTCCTCCACGCGGCGGGTCCCGAAGCCCCCGGGACCCGCCGCGCGGAGGCCCCGCCCCCGGGACGACCGGCTCCGGTCGTCCCGGGGCCCGGTTCCCCGCTCCCCGTCCCGGCGGTCCCGGCCGCGACGGGGAGCGGGAGCACGACTCCGCCGGACGCGCCGGCTCCGGCGGAGTCGTGCCGTCCGCCGGGCCTCCGGCGTCGCGCCGTCCACCGGGCCCCGTCCACCGGGCCCCGTCCACCGGGGCCGGACGGGTCCCCGCGCCGCCCCGCGGGGCCGTCACTGGGCCAGGTAGCCGCCGTCCACCGGCAGGACCGCGCCCGTGACGAACGAGGCCTCGGGCGACGCGAGGAAGAGGATCGCCGCCGCCACCTCCGCCGGCTCGCCGAGCCGGGCCATCGGGTGCATGCGCAGGACCTCCTCCAGATACGCGGCGCCGCCCGGCTCGTCCCGTACCGCCGCGACCCG
>NZ_RDBI01000093.1 GCF_008042125.1 Streptomyces sp. MS191 | reverse complement strand
GCTTAGCGGGTACCACTCGATTCTTGGTTGGGATTCATGCCCCGCTGGTCACTCTTCGGTGGTGGGTGAAACCGGATCCGCGCGCACTTGGAGAAGTCGACGCCTCAAGCCGGCCACCATCGGGTCCCGCCCTTCCCGTCTCACGGAGTCCTCCCGAATGACGCTACGGCATACATTACCTGCGGTAACCCGGCAGGATAAGGGACATTGAGGGGCATATCGGACCCTTGGAGGGCTTAATGTACGCCGTAGCGTCATTCCGCGAATGACCCCAGCCCGGCGATGGGGCGGATGGGACCGGCGGGACGGACGGAGCCCGCACGATCCGCGCGCCCGGTGAGCCAAGACCCGCACACCCGATGCCGACTGCCGATCCGGCTCCACCCCCACCGGAGAATGACCAGCGGGGCATGAATCCCGGCCAATGGACGAGGGATTGCCGCTAAGCGCCGCCGCGTCACCCCATTCAATGACAGCGGGAAGCCACCCCYRGACCCGACAGCCGCCGACGGCGCCCGGGAACCTCCGGTCCCCGGAGCGGATGCCCCATCCCCCGGGCCGCCCTCCGAGTGTTAAAAGGCAGCCGGGGCCGGGCGGTCAAGGGTGGCCGAAGGCCATCGCGCAGCGACGCGACGAAGGAGCGCCCTTGAGGGACCGGACCCGGCTGCCACACTCGGAGAGAGGGCGGCCAACCACCAGAAACCAGCGAAGGACCCAGCACCCCAAGCACCCAGGGCGGTGCCCGGAAAGGCGCGCCTTCCCGGTCCCGGGGTGCCGCGACGGGTCCCTGTCCCTGTCCCGGTCCCGGTCCCGGGGTGCCGCGACTGCCCCGGTCCCGGTCCCGGTGCGGACCTGGCGCGTCCGTCAGACGGTGTCGCGCAGGTCCACCAGACGCTTGATCTTGCCCACCGAGCGCTCCAGCGTCTCCGGGTCGACCACCTCGACGGTGACCGACACCCCGATCC
>NZ_RDBI01000092.1 GCF_008042125.1 Streptomyces sp. MS191 | reverse complement strand
GGGTCTGGGTGCTTGGACTCGGCGTTCCCCGGTTGCTTCTGGTGGTTGGCCGCCCTCTCTCCGAGTGTGGCGGGYTCCGGCGCCGCWTCAAGGGCGCTCCTCGTTCCTCGTCGCGTCGCTGCGCGATGGGCTKCGCCCACCCTTGACCCGTCGCCTCCACCCGCCTTTTCACACTCGGAGGGCGGCCCGGGGAGGGGGCATCCGCTCCGGGGACCGGAGCCCCTCGGCCGCCGTCGGCGGCTGTCAGGTCTAGGGGTGGTTCAGCGCAGCCATTGAATGGGGCAGCTGGGCACGGCTTAGCGGCAATCTCTCGCCCATTGGCGGGGATTCATGCCCCGCTGGTCACTCTCCGGTGGGGGTGAGGCCAGATCCGCAGCCGGCATCGGGTGTGCAGGTCATGGGCCACCGGGCGCGCGGATCGCGAATGGCGCGGGGCGTATCCGTCCCACTGGCCCCATCCGCCCCATCGCCGGACTGGGATTGATCGAGGAATGACGCTACGGCGTACATTAAGCCCTCCGAGGGTGCGATATGCCCCTCAAAGTCCCTTATCCCGCCGGGTTACCGCAGGTAATGTACGCCGTAGCGTCATTCGGGATGACTCCGTGAGACGGGAAGGGCGGGACCCGATGGTGGCCGGCTCGAGGCGTCGACTTCTCCATGGGCTCGCGGATCCGGTTTCACCCACCACCGGGAATGACCAGCGGGGCATGAATCCCAACCAAGAATCGAGTGGTACCCGCTAAGCCCTGCCGGGTCACCCCATTCAATGGSTGCGCTGAACCACCCCTAGACCTGACAGCCGCCGACGGCGGCCGAGGGGCTCCGGTCCCCGGAGCGGATGCCCCYTCCCCGGGCCGCCCTCCGAGTGTGAAAAGGCGGGTGGAGGYGACGGGTCAAGGGTGGSCGCAGSCCATCGCGCAGCGACGCGACGAGGAACGAGGAGCGCCCTTGAAGCGG
>NZ_RDBI01000091.1 GCF_008042125.1 Streptomyces sp. MS191 | reverse complement strand
ACTCAGCTGCTTCGGCGCGGTCCGTGCGGCGGCGCCGGAGGGAGAGCCGCGGGCCGGACTGCCCGGCCTCGAACCGGGCACGCTGGCGCCGGAACAGACGGCGGGCGGACGACCGGGCGGGATTTCGGATCGTTCCGGCACGGTGTGCCCGGTGGCGGCGTACGCGAGGACGGCGCCGAGCGCGTAGACGTCGCCCGCCGGCCGGGGTCGTCCGCCCGCCGTCTGTTCCGGCGCCAGCGTGCCCGGTTCGAGGCCGGGCAGTCCGGCCCGCGGCTCTCCCTCCGGCGCCGCCGCACGGACCGCGCCGAAGCAGCTGAGTCGCGGCCCGTCGGCCGTGAGCAGGACGGCGGAGGGGGACACACCGGCGTGCGTGACCCCCTGCGCGTGGGCGGCGGCCAGTGCCTCGGCGAGCGCGGTACCGACGGCCCGCACCGTTTCCTCCGGCAACGGCCCGCCGTGGACGGCCAGGGCGACGGGCAGCGGGAGCGCGGGCAGATAGGGCGTCGTGCACCAGGGGGAGGCCGGGGTGTCGGACACCTCGGTCACCGGGGCGATCCAGGGGCCGAGCAGCCGCTGTGCCGCCTGTGCCTCCGCCAGGAAGCGCGCGGGATCGGCGCCGGGCAGCGGGGCGTTGAGCAGCACCGTACGGCCGCCGTCGGCGCTGCGGGCGACGAACCGGCGGCAGGGCGTGTGGCCTTGGGGCGGATCGAGACGGGTGATGAGCCGGTACGGGCCGATCCGCCGCGCGGACTCCTCGTGCGGGCGCGGCCGTTCCACGTCTGAATCCCCCCTGTCGGTCGCCCTGCCGTTCGCGAGGGCAACAGGAGCCTACTCAAGGGGAGGGAGAGGACCGGCGGCGGTGGGGGAGGGGCCGTGTGGAGACAGGGCGCGGGAGCGCCCCGGCACGTTCGCGGCGCGGGGCCGGGAACGGTGGGTCCGGTCGTGCGCGCACGGCGTGCGTGACCGTGCCCGCACGGCGTGCGTGACCGTGCCCGCACGGCGGGCGAGGTCGTGCCCGCACGGCGGGCGAGGTCGTGCCCGCACGGTGCGGGCACGGAGGGGCGCGCGGCGGATACGGAGATCCCTGCGGCGGCCGGTTCGGGACCACCGGCCGCCGCAGGGTCGTCGCGCGTCTGCCGGCGGGACTCCGGCACACGCGCAGCGGTCCTGCGCGGATCCTCCAGAGACCGTGATCGGAATCGAACCGACGTAACTCGAGTTGCAGTCGAGCCCCTGAACCACTCGGGCACACGGTCGTGTTGTGCTCTGGAACGACCGTAGGGCGGGGGCGGAAGGGGCTCAAGGGATCCGGGCGGGCGGCAACACGACTGCCACACGCCGTTCACGACCGGCCCCGCACGGACGGGCCGGGCCTACGACCAAGGGAGGAGGGGATCGCGACTCCCGACAGGGGCCATTTGCTCGTTCGGCCCTTACTCTGAAGGGCATGAGCGCCTTGGAGCCCCGCGACGCCGACGTCGCCCCGATCAGAGAAACCGCAGGTCCGACCCTCGCGGACGGATCAGTGCTGGACCGGGGGCACCGGGCGCTCAGCATCGGCATCGTCTCCGTCGTCCTGCTCATCGCCTTCGAGGCGACCGCCGTGGGAACGGCCATGCCCGTCGCGGCGCGCGAGCTGCACGGCATCCCCCTCTACGCCTTCGCCTTCTCCGCGTACTTCACCACCAGCCTCTTCGGCATGGTCCTGGCCGGGCAGTGGTCCGACCGGGCCGGGCCGCTCGCGGCGCTCACCACCGGCATGTCCGCCTTCGCCGCGGGCCTCCTGCTCTCCGGCACCGCCGGCACGATGTGGCTGTTCATCCTCGGCCGCGCCGTACAGGGCCTCGGCGGGGGACTGGTGATCGTCGCGCTCTACGTGGTGGTCAGCCGGGCGTACTCCGAACACCTGAGACCCGCGATCATGGCGGCGTTCGCGGCGGCCTGGGTCGTCCCCTCCGTCGTCGGCCCGCTGGCCTCCGGGACGATCACCGAGCACCTCGGCTGGCGCTGGGTCTTCCTCGGCATCCCGGCCCTCGTCGCCTTCCCGCTGGCCCTCGCCCTCCCGGAGATCCGCCGCACCGCCTCGGGCCCGGCCGATCCGGCCGCTCCGGTCCCGCCGTACGACCGGCGGCGCATCCGGCTCGCGCTCGCGCTGTCCGTAGGCGCCGGACTGCTCCAGTACGCGACGCAGGACCTGCGCTGGCTCTCGCTGCTCCCGGCCGCGGCCGGGGCCGCGCTCCTCGTCCCCGCCGCGCTCGGACTGCTGCCGCGCGGCACCTACCGGGCGGTCCGCGGGCTGCCGTCCGTGGTGCTGCTGCGGGGCATCTCGGCGGGCTCCTTCATCGCCGCCGAGTCCTTCGTGCCGCTGATGCTGGTCACCGAGCGCGGCCTGAGCCCGACGCTGGCCGGCCTCTCGCTCGCGGTCGGCGGCGCGACCTGGGCGCTGGGTTCCTACGTGCAGTCCCGGCCGTGGACGGAGCCGTACCGCGAACGGCTCGTGGTGGTCGGCATGCTGCTCGTGGCCGCCGCGATCGCGACCGCCCCGACCGTCCTGATCCACTCGGTGCCGGTCTGGATCGTCGCGGTGGCCTGGGCCTTCGGCTGTCTCGGCATGGGACTGGTGATCGCGTCGACGAGCGTGCTGCTGCTGAAGCTGTCCGCCCCGGAGGAGGCGGGCGCCAACTCGGCGGCCCTCCAGATCTCGGACGGCCTGTCCAACGTGATCCTGCTGGCGGTGGGCGGTGCGGCGTTCGCGGCCCTCGGCGGCGGGGCGCTCGGGCACGGGGTGGCGGG
>NZ_RDBI01000090.1 GCF_008042125.1 Streptomyces sp. MS191 | reverse complement strand
GGTTGTCGTTGATCGGGTAGAGCATCCCGATCTTCTCGTGCAGGAAGCGGCCGTAGATCTCGGCGTGCCGGGCCTCGTCCATCGTCTGCGTCGCGGAGTAGAACTTGGCGTCCAGGTCGGGAACGGACTCGACGATCCGGGCCGCGCAGACCATCGCGCCCTGCTCGCCGTGACGTAGCGTGCCCGGCATGACCATGCCGCCTCCGTACAACCCCCCGCCCCACAACCCGTACGCCGGCCAGGTGCCGCCTCCGCAGCAGCCCGGCCCCTACGGGCCGCCGGCCCCGCACGGCTTCCCGCAGCAGTACCCGGGAGCTCCGCAGGGCCAGGGGGCGTGGGGGCAGCCGCCGATGGGGCCGCCGCCGAAGAAGAAGATGTCGACGGGGGCGATCGTCGGCATCGTGCTCGGATCCGTGGTCGTGGTCGCCGGGCTCGGCTACGCCGGCTCCCGTGTCATGTCCGGCGCCGACGCCCTGAGTTCGTTCCCCGAGGCCACGCACCGCCTCGTCGTGCCCAAGACGCTGCTGGACGGCGAGTACGAGCTCACCAAGGACGCCTCGGAGACCGAGGGCAAGGAGGTCGAGGAGACCTACGACCCCTCCGTGAAGGACGCCAAGGCGGCCATCGCCCAGTACACGGGCGAGAAGGACGCCGTCCTCGTCGTCTCCGGCTTCTCCGGCCGGCTGCGGGACCCCGAGGGTGCCCGGGACGCGATCCTCAAGGGCGCCGTCGACAAGCAGTCCACCCTCGCCGTGCCGCCCAAGGACTTCACCCCGGCCGGCGCGGACGTGACCGTCACCTGCCAGGTGACCCGGTCCAAGGACGTCATGGGCAGCACCACCCTCCCCATGTGCGCCTGGGGCGACGACAACACCGCCTCCTTCGTCGCCGTCGTCACCACGGAGTCGGCCACCGCCGACCCGAAGACCGTCGACCTGGCCGCGCTCGCCGAGACCACCGCCAAGGTGCGCGCCGAGATGCGCAAGCCGATCGGCGGCTGACCACCGGCCGATCGCCCGCCGGCCCGCGGACGGCGGGCGGGAGCGGAACGGAGCGGGCGGAGAGACGGGGGAGCCCCCGGCGCGTGGCGCCGGGGGCTCCTGTGGTGCGAAGCCCACCAGGGCTTCTGTCGTGCGGACGGCCGTCAGCTCAGCGCCTTGAGGGTGCGCCAGTCGCTCGTGAGGACCGTCTTGGCCGGCGGGTTGGTGTTGGTCGTCGACGGGTAGTACACCCGCATCTGACCGTCGACACCCGAGCGGGCCCAGATGTCCGGGATCCCGTCGGCGTTGACGTCCGGGATGCCGATCGCGGTCGAGACGTTCGCCTCGGTCCAGCTCGTTCCGTACTGGACGTCCCCGTTGAGGGAGTTGTTCGCCAGCATGAGCGAGTTGAGGTCGACGCTGCCGGCGACGGAGCCCGGCTTGCCGTGGCGGACGTACATGTTGCCGTTGTCCAGGTTCCGCCAGAGCAGGTCCGGCGTGTTGTCCAGGTTGATGTCGGCGACGTTGACGATGTCCCGGCGCTCCCAGGCGTCCACGTTCATCAGCGTGGCCGTCTGGAAGGTGGCGCCGGTGTAGCCGGACAGCACCCAGAACGCGGGGCCGGCCTTCAGGAACAGGTCGGGCAGCTTGTCGCCCGTGACGTCGCCGACCGCCTTGAGCTGCGTCCACGTCGACGGCGCGGGCGCGTTCGCCGGCAGGCGGACCTTGATCCGGTCGTCGACGTTGAAGCTGCCGTAGCCGTCACCCGGGTACAGCCAGAAGCCGCCGTCCGGGGTGCGGGCGAACAGGTCGGTCGTGCCGTCGCCGGGGTAGACGTCCCCGTAGTGGGCGATCAGCGCGGCCTTGCCGGTGGCCGGGTCGTACCAGTGGCCCGCCGGGTGGAGCTTGCCGCCGGTGCTGTACGAGCCGGCCAGGCTTCCGTACAGGTCGCCGCCCGGTCCTCCGGAGTAGGAGAACAGGTTGCCGCTGGCATTGATGGCCAGGATGTCCGGCTGGCTGTCGCCGCCCACGTCGTGGGGACCGTCGGCGTTGTCCTTGGGCTGGACGTACGTCAGGTAGTCGCCGCGGACGCTGGGGTTGCCCAGGGAGTCGTAGGCGTACAGCTGGAGCCAGTTCGGTCCGGCGTGCGGAGGCCGCAGGTCGGGCACGGTGGCGGAACCGTTGACGGCGGTGACGTACTTGATGTCCAGACCGTCGAAGGCGTAGCTGAACTTGGCCGCGCCCGGCGAGCTGAACGTCATGGCACCGGTGCCGCCGAACTTCACCGTCGCCCACGTCGCGCCGTCGGACGTGGCCCGCTTGAACGGGGTGGTGTCCTCGTCGACGACGGGCGTCGGCGGACCGGAGCCGTCGATGGTGATGGCGCACGGCGTGGTGCCGGCCGGGAAGTACGTCGACACGGCACCGACGGTGTCCTCGGCGCGCACGTCCCAGTAGTAGGTCTTCTTGTCCACCAGCATCGTGGTGCTGGGGACGACGACGGTCGACGCGTAGCCGCTGGACAGGTTGGTGGCCAGGGTGCCGGTCGGCGCGGTGGTGCCGGCCTCCCAGATACGGAAGCGCAGACCCTTCAGGTTGTTGTCCGCGTCCGTGGCCTTGGCCTTCAGGGTGAGGTTGGTCCTGCCGACCGTCCGGCCCGGGGAACCGACGACGCAGTCGCCACCGGGCGACGTCGTGCCGTTGGTGGGCTCCGTCGGCGTGCGGTTGTAGTCACCCTCCAGAACCGCGGACGTGGCGCGGAACTTGCGCCAGGTCTGCGTGTCGGACTCGGAGGTCGCCCGCATGCCGAAGGTGATGTTCGACCAGCCGTTGTCGGCACCCTTCTGGGCCGCGGCCTTCACGTCGAACGCCTCGTAGTCGTCCGGGCAGGAGCTGGAGGACCAGCCGTGCGCGAAGGACTGCGCGTCCAGCTTCGTCGACCAGCTCGGCTGCGCGTTCCAGGTGGTGCCGGAGGAGATCGCGCCGGTCAGCCAGAAACTGAACTCACGGGTGGTGCACGACCACGAGTGGTTGTTCAGCACCTTGAAGGTCGCACGCGTGAACGTCGCGCCCTCGAAGCTGCTGGAGAAGCCCATGCGCCAGAAGGAGCGGCCGAGGCCGCCGGTGTCCGACTCGTAGCCGACGCGGGCGTCGGAGGTGCCGGAGGAGAAGTTGGTGCCGTTCCAGAAGCTGCTGCTCGGGTACGGGCGGTAGGCCGTCGTCCATGCCTGGTACCCGCTGTTCAGCGGCGGGTCGATGAAGACCGGGAACTTCACCTTCTCGTCGGTGAAGAGGGTGGTCTCGGCGGTCTGCAGGCGCAGGTGGGCGTCGCCGGTGTTCTCGCCGTCGAGCCGGATCGGCAGCGGGGCGGAGCGCGCGCCGGGCTCGATGCCGGTGAGGCCCGAGAGCTTGAGCACGTCGGCGGGGGTGGCCGTCGACGTGCGGGGGGTGGACTGGCCGGGCGGGAGTTCGGGATCGCGGCCGCTGGAGTCCCAGCCGAAGGGGGTCGGGATGGTGCCGACCTCCTTACCCGCCTTGTCGAGGACCTGGACGCGGCTGGCCTTGGCGTCGTGCCGGAACGTGGCCGTCCTGGACGTCAGTCCGTAGGAGACGGTGGCGAGCGCCTTGTTCTGGGCGGCCTGGCGGTTCTTGACGATGAGGAGCTGGCCGAAGCCGCCCTCCTCACGTGCCACGAGCAGCAGGTCGACGCCGGGCATGACCTCGGAGTAGAGGGCGCGGGGGCCGTCGAGGACGGGCTCGGGCAGGGTGCCGGGCCAGGTGTAGGCGATGGTGTGGCCGCCGAGGTCGACCTCGGCCAGCGTCGTCTCGCCGGGCTGCGGTGCGCGTGCGAACGAGCGGTCGGCCCGGGTCGCGTCGTTGCTGCCGCTGGAGAAGCGCACCGGGACGGCCGGGTTGGCCGGCGTGATGCCGAGGCCGCGGGGGGCCTTCTTCGTCCGGGTCAGCTTGTTGTCGATCGGGGCCCACTGGCCCTTGGCGTTCTTCGCCCGCTGGGGCAGCGCGTGGATCCGGGTGCGCAGCTGCCCGTTCGGCAGCGCCCAGGTGAGCTCGGTGGCGGTGGTCGCCGTGTCGACGAGCACCTGCTTACGGGTACGGCGCGCCTCGGCCATCGCGGTGGCCTCGTCGCGCGGGCCGGTCGAGGCCGGCTTCGCTTCGGTCGCCGAACCGCCGTGGGCGGTGGGCGGGGTGTCGGGTTGCCACCAGGGCAACAGGGCAGCGGTGAGCGCGGCCAGAACAAGGCCGAGCGTCAGTGACAGCCGTGTGCGCGTGCGCACGAACGGGCTGAGAAGGCGAGGCGGCGCGGACACGGCGGTCTACTCCCGTGTGGACCAGGGGATGGGGGACAGCACAGACAGCCCCGTACGGCATGCCGCGGGGCGCGCACACGATCACACACTCGCTACAACCCGTCCACACATGAGAACTTTATGAAGTCGTTACGCATGCCTGGCAAAGCCTTGGCTCGTGGCCATGTTTGCGTTTGCTTAAGGCATTTCGCGAACCCCTATCGGCCCGAAGGGCCGGTATGCCGCATCCGCCGGAAAGATCGTCCGAGGCGCCCTCTGGCCCGAACTACGGCGTGAGACAACTCACTTGGATGTGGGAGCACTCCATTTTCCGGCATTGATTTGTGTGGCGGTCATGACAGAGAGTGCGCACGCACGCGCCTGAGACAGGTGCGTGCTCTTTGGTGTTTCCGCACCTCATCCGTTGTCTGTTTGCCTGCGTGGGAGTCGACGCATATGCGTGCTTCAGGTTCGCTGTCATGGTTGGGGCGCAGACGCCTCGCCTTGACGGAGTCACAACGACGAAGTCGGCGGCGAAGCCGCACGGCGATCGTCCTACTGCTGTCCTCGACGCTGACCGTGACGAGCCTGGGCGGGCAGGCGCTCGCCATCCCCGGCCCGGGCATGAGCCGCGAGCAGGAGAACGCGCAGGTCGACCTGCCGGACCTGCCCGAGGCCACGGAGGCCGACGGGGACTCGACCGCCGAGAAGGCGCTGACCCTGGCGCCCGAGGTCCCGGTCGACCCGTACGACCCGAAGGCCGTCACCCCGTGGGTGGGCGACACCGGCAAGGCCACGCTGACGGCGCAGACCCAGCCGGGCGACACCGTTCCGCTCGACAAGAACCTCCCCATCGCCATCGGTGTGCCCGAGGGAACGGACGCGGCCACCCTCGCGGGTGAGTGGACCGTGGGCCTGGCCGCTCCCGAGGTCTCCCAGGACGCGGGCGTCTCCGGTCTGGTCATGAAGGTCACGCCGCCGGCGACGGTCGACCCGGCCGCGCAGGTCTCGCTGAGCGTCGACACGACGGCCTTCGCCGACCTCTACGGTCCGCAGGCCGCCGACCGCTTCGGTCTGGTCCTGCTGCCCGAGTGCGTCTACTCCGCCCCGACCGAGGGCGAGTGCGCGGACGACGGCGGCGTCGAGCCCATGGCCGGCAAGGACGGCGCCGACTCCTTCGAGCGGCTGCGCAGCACGGTCACGATGGTGGCTCCCAAGGACGCCCCCACCAGGACCACCGCCGCGAAGAACGCCAAGGCCCGCAAGATCCTCACGGGCACGGTCCCCGTCGCCAAGCTGCTCGACGAGGGCACGCAGGCCACCACGACCAGCGCCTCCGCGCGGACCGGTGCCCTCCAGGCCGCCGACTCCTCCGGCGGCAACTCCGTCGGCCTCCTCGACACCGGTTCCTCGGTGCAGGGTGACTTCACCGCGTCGCCGCTGCTGTCGTCGGGTTCGTGGTCGGCGGGATCCTCGTCGGGTGCGTTCACGTACTCGTACCAGGTGCAGACTCCGGAGACCGCCGGCGGTCTGATGCCGAAGGTCGCGCTGTCGTACTCCTCGCAGTCCGTGGACGGGCGTACCTCGTCGACGAACAACCAGGCCTCCTGGATCGGTGACGGCTGGGACTACAACGCGGGCTCCATCACGCGTACGTATGTCAACTGCCGTCAGGACTCCAAGAAGGCCGGCTCCAACAACGCCACGCACCGCACCGCKGACCTCTGCTACGGCTCGGAGAACGCCACCCTCTCGCTCGGCGGCATGACCACCGAGCTGGTCTGGGACGAGTCCAAGGGCAAGTGGTTCACCGGCAACGGCGACGGCTCGAAGATCGAGCGGGTCAAGGACACCTCCACCGACCCGCGTTCGGGCATGAAGGACGCGGACGGCGAGTACTGGGTCGTCACGACCAAGGACGGCACGAGGTACCACTTCGGCCTGAACAAGCTGCCGGGCTGGTCGGACAACGGCACCGCCGCCGACGACCCCTACACCGACTCCGTCCTCGCGACGCCGGTCTATGGCAACCACGCCGGTGAGCCCTGCTACAAGGCCGGCGACTGGGCCCACTCCTACTGCAACCAGGCCTGGCGCTGGAACCTCGACTACGTCGAGGACGTCCACGGCAACGCCATGTCGCTGTGGTGGAAGCGCGACACCAACTACTACGCGCGCAACTTCAACTTCAAGTCCCCGGTGGAGTACCACCGTGACGGCTACCTGTCCCACATCTACTACGGACAGCGCAAGGACACGATCTTCTCGGCCACCGCGCCCGCGCGGATCGGCTTCGAGGTCAAGGAACGCTGCTACGACGTCGGTACGGTGACCTGCACCGACACCAACTTCAAGTCGAAGAACCCGGGCGACTACCGGATCTGGTTCGACACCCCGGCCGACCTGCGCTGCGAGTCGGGCAAGAAGTGCTGGAACGCCGGACCGACGTTCTGGACCCGCAAGCGCCTGGACAAGATCACCACCTCCGCCCAGCGCCGCACCGACACCACCGCCCGCCAGGTCGTCGACGAGTACCAGCTCAGCCAGAGCTTCGCGGAGCTGAAGACCGGMCCGAACACCGCGCTGTGGCTGGAGTCGATCCAGCGCACCGGCTACGCCCGCAACGGCTCCACCGACGCCTCCGTCAAGCTGAACTCGGTCCGCTTCGAGTCCAACAGCGACGACATGCCCAACCGCGTCCTCGCGGTCAACCCGCAGCGCCCGGGCTTCTCCCGCCTGCGCATCGCGCGCGTGATCAACGAGTACGGCGGCGAGACGGTCGTCAAGTACAAGCCGATCACCGGCAAGTGCGCCACCGGCGGCCTGCCCGGCAAGACCGACACCGCGGCCCTGAAGTCGAACACGGAGCTGTGCTACCCGTCGTTCTGGAACCCCGACCCCGAGGTCGAGGACATCGACTGGTTCCACAAGTACGTCGTCGCCTCCATCGAGGAACTCCCGAACATCGAGGGATCCTTCGGCACGAAGACGGCCTACGAGTACAAGAACGCCGGCTGGAAGTTCGCCGACGGCGAGTTCACCAAGAAGTCGACCCGCACGTACTCGCAGTTCGCCGGCTTCGAGCAGACCACCGTCCTGACCGGCCCGGACAAGGCCGCCGAGGACAACGGCAACGAGGGCGAAGGCATCGCCGGCCTCGACAGCCCGCGCACCAAGGCCGTCACCCGCTACTTCCGCGGCATGGGCGACACGGTGTCCGTGAAGGACATCACCGGCGCCGAGATCGCCAAGGACAAGGAACCCTTCGCCGGCCGCGTGGCCGAGGAGCTCACCTACACCAACGCGACCGACGCCGACTCCAACTGGCTGACGCGCAGCATCACCAAGCTGGACGCGACCGAACTCGCCAAACGCGACCGCGACGACGGCCTCGACCCGCTGAAGGCCTGGCGCGTCACGGAGCCCGAGGAAATCGCGTACACGAAGTCCTCGGGAACGAACACGGACGACCCGCGCACGCTGCGCGAGGTCCG
>NZ_RDBI01000009.1:9162-15654 GCF_008042125.1 Streptomyces sp. MS191 | reverse complement strand
GCCAAGGCCTCCTGGTCCAACTACGGCTCGGTGCTCGACCTCTTCGCCCCCGGAGTCTCCATCACCGCGGGCTGGAACACCGGCGACAGTGCCACCAACACCATCTCGGGTACGTCCATGGCCACCCCGCACGTCGCGGGCGCCGCCGCCGTCTACCTGGCCGGCCACCCCTCGGCCACCCCGGCCCAGTCCGCTCGCCGCCTTCCACAGCATCAGCGCGGTGACGGCCGTCCTGCTGGGGCTGGTCGCGATCGGCGCGGCCATCCACGAGCCGGTGCTCATACCGCCGCTGGCCGCCAGCGCCGCGCTGGTGCACAGCGCGCCCACGCTGCCGCTCGCGCAGCCCCGCGGTGTCGTCGGGGGCCACCTGATCGGGGCGGCCGTCGGATACGCCGCCCTGGCCGTCGCGGGCAGCAGCGCCTGGGCGGCGGCCGTCGCGGCGGGGGCCACGCTGGCCCTGCTGACCCTCGCCCGGACGCCGCACGCGGCCGCCTGCGCCACCTCGGTCGTGATCGTCCTCCAGACCCCCGATCCGGTCCGGTTCGTGCCCCTGCTCCTCGGCTCCACCGTGCTGCTCGTGCTGACGGGATACGCCGGCTCCCGCATCCGCCGCACGGCGCCGAGGTATCCCGCCTACTGGTGGTGACCCGCGCCGCGCGCGGCGAACGCCCCCGGAAGCCTGCGGCCTCCGGGGGCGTTCGCGTATTCGAGTCGGACGGGCGACGGCGTTACGGCACGAGCCTCAGCAGCCGGTTCGGCGAGCCGCTGCCGGGGCTGGTCACCTTGTTCGGCGTCGCGCCGTTCACCAGCGCGGCCGAGACCTGGGCCGGGGTGGCCGAGGGGTGGCCGGCCAGGTAGACGGCGGCGGCGCCCGCGACGTGCGGGGTGGCCATGGACGTACCCGAGATGGTGTTGGTGGCACTGTCGCCGGTGTTCCAGCCCGCGGTGATGGAGACTCCGGGGGCGAAGAGGTCGAGCACCGAGCCGTAGTTGGACCAGGAGGCCTTGGCGTCGGTGTTGCTCGTGGCGCCGACCGTGATCGCGGCGGCCACCCTGGCGGGCGACGAGGAGGAGGCGTTGACACCGGAGTTGCCGGCGGCGACCGCGTAGGTCACACCGTCCGCGATGGAGTTCTTCACCGCGTTGTCGAGGGCGGTGGAGGCCCCGCCGCCGAGGGACAGGTTGGCCACGGCCGGAGCCCCCGCGGTGTGGTGGGCGGTGACCCAGTCGATGCCGGCGATGACACCGGCCGTGGTGCCGGAGCCGTTGTTGTCCAGGACGCGGACGGCCACGATCCTGGCCGACTTGGCCACGCCGTACGTGGAGCCCGCGATGGTCGTGGCGACATGGGTGCCGTGGCCGTTGCCGTCCTGGGCGACGGAGTCGCCCTCGACCGCGTCGTAGCCGTTCGTGGCGCGCCCGGCGATCTGGGAGTGCGTGATGCGGACGCCGGTGTCGATCACGTACGCGGTGACTCCGCCGCCGGCGCTGTCGGGGTAGGTGTACGTGCCGGAGAGCGGCAGGTTCGCCTGGTCGATGCGGTCGAGCCCCCAGGGCGCGTTGGACTGCGTGGCGTCGGAGCGGACGATCTGGTTCTGCTCGACGGAGGCCACGGCCGGGTCGGCCGCGAGCCGCCGCGCCTCGGTCGCGCCGAGGGTGGCCGTGTACCCGTTCAGCGCGGAGCCGAAGGTCTTGCCGACCCGGCCGCCGTAGTCCGCTATCAGGTCGCGGCCCTTGGCGGAGCCGGCCTTGATGCCCGCGCCCGGCTTCAGGGTGACGATGTAGCTGCCGGGAACGGCGTCGGCCGACCCCGCCGCGAGCACGACGCCCTCGGCGGGGGCCGCCTGGGCGGGGACGGCGGCGAAGGTGCCCAGAAGTGCGGCGGCGGTCGCGGTGGAGACCGTCAGGGCGAGGCGGGTCCTGGAGTTCTGCGGGAGTGCCATGGCGAGGGAGTCCTCCTCATCGGCGGCGCGCCCTGGTGGGGCGGCGCTCGGTGGTGGGGGGTGCGGGGGTCGCACGTACCGCTGGGAAACGGCGTGTTCCGCTCCCGGCGTGATCAGCAGCCTGTCGGCGCTACGGGCGTGGAACAAGGAAATTGGGGCCTTGTCATGCAACCGCCATGGCCCTGCAATCGAAGTCCGCACGCCGCCACCGGCGGTGACGGGACAGCAGACGCGGAAGGTGACCGAAAGCGCGCTCCCCAAGGCGGGCCATATCCGTCGAACCGTCCCCCGTGACCCCCGACTCCACCTCGCGCGGGCCGCGTCACGGAGCAGCCACACGCTTGTCACACGCGATCCGGAATGTCGCTCGCGGCGGCGGCGGTTGCCGCGAGCATGACTATCGGTGTGACTCTGAGCGCGACCTCCCGTCAGCTTCCGATCGACGCCACGGTGCGCCTCGCGAGAGAGGCGCGGGACGCCGGGCTGCGCTCCGCCTGGTTCGGGCAGAGCTTCTCGTACGACTCCCCCCTGCTGGCCGCGATCGTCGGCCGCGAGGTACCCGGGCTCGAGGTGGGCACGTCGGCGATCCCCGTCTTCGGCCGCCACCCGCTGCTGATCTCCAGCCAGGCCCAGACGGCCCAGGCCGCCACCGGCGGCCGCTACCACCTGGGCATCGCCCTCGGCGCCCGGCACCTGGTCGAGGAGGGCTTCGGCATCCCGTACGAACGACCCGTGGCGCTCCTCAGGGAGTTCCTCACCGCTCTGCGGCCCCTGCTGGAGACCGGGCAGGCGGACTTCCACGGCGAGCTGCTGACGGCCACGACCCCGCTGCCGGCGGCGGTGCCCGACGCGCGGCCGACGGTGCCGCTGCTGGTCGCCGCGATGGGACCGCAGGCCCTGCGGGTCAGCGGTGAACTCGCCGACGGGATCCTGCCGTTCCTGGCCGGACCGCGCGCCCTCGCCGCACACATCGTCCCGGCCGTCACGGCCGCCGCCGAGGCGGCGGGCAGGCCCGCGCCACGGATCGTTGCCCTCGTTCCCGGCGTGGTGACCGCCGATCCGGACGCGGTCCGGGAGACCGCGGCCGGGGCGCTGGCACTGTACGAGGGCATCCCCT
This sequence comes from Streptomyces sp. MS191, assembly GCF_008042125.1. Lineage (GTDB taxonomy): Bacteria > Actinomycetota > Actinomycetes > Streptomycetales > Streptomycetaceae > Streptomyces. The sequence goes on along the minus strand of NZ_RDBI01000009.1, from coordinate 12,594 downwards.
CCTACCGGCGCGCCATCCAGCTCTCCGGCGCCACGCGCGCAGCGGACGTGGCGGTGATCGGAGACGAGGAACATGTCGCCGCCGAGGTCCGGCGCTACCGCGACGCCGGCGCGACGGAGGTGGTGTTCACGGCCACCGACCTCGGCGGCGAGGCCGACCGCCACCGCACCTGGAAACTGCTCGGGGAACTGGCACAGGCGTGAGCCCCGGGGCGGGGGGCTGCTCGGGGCGTGCCCCGAACCGCGGCCGCGCGCGGACGGCGGGCCGCGGCGCGGCCCCGTACGGCGGGCGGACGAACGGCCCCGCGGACGCGCCGTGGGGCCGGGCGGGAGAGTCCCTCGTCAGTGGCCGTAGACCTGGAACTCGTACAGCGAGATGCCGTAGGGCGTCGCGCGGATCGTGCCGAGGACGCGGACGTAGCGGCCCTCGCCCCGGACGTCGAGGGTCTGCGTGCCGCCCCGGCCGTCCGTCGTCGCGAACAGCTCGCGTGACGTGCCGAACGCGGGGTCGTCGGAGACCTGCACGCGGAAGCCCCTGGCGTACGCGGCCTCCCAGTGCAGCACCACCCGGGAGACCGAGCGCGAGGCGCCGAGGTCGACGTTGATCCACTGGCCGTCCTGGAAGGCGCTGCCCCAGCGGGTGTCGGTCCGGCCGTCCACCGCCGACGCGGGCGTCAGGGTTCCGTTCTCCACCGACGAGGCCCAGGCGGGACGGCCCTGGGACAGCAGGGTCGCGGCCGGGTCCCCGGCGGTCGTGGCGTGCGCGGGGGCCGAGACCGCCGAGAGGTTCCCGGCGGCGTCCCGGGCCCGGACGGTGTACGCGTAGGTGCGGCCCGCGGTGAGGGCCGTGTCCGTGAACGAGAGGGCGGCGACGTCGGCGACCCGTACGCCGTCCCTCAGCACTTCGTATCCCGCCACCCCGCTGCCGGGCCCGTCGGTCGACGCCTCCCAGCTCAGCGCCACCGAGTTCGCGGTCGTGCCGGTGACGCGGAGCGCCGCGGGCGTCGAGGGCGGGGTCGTGTCGCCGGACCCCGGTGCGGCCAGCCGGTTCGCCGTGCGGTCGAGGTAGGTCGCCGTCCAGGCAAGGGGAGCGTTCCAGTTGACGGTGTTCTCCTTGGAGCACCACGCGTCCGGTGCGGTGCCGGGGCCCGCGTAGGACTTGGCGGCGGGCTTGCCCGCGGGGGTCGCGTTGTCGTTCACGAGTTCGTTGTTGGGGCCTCCGGACAGCCAGCCGCGCGGGTACGGCGTGCCCGGGTAGCCGCCCCAGGCCAGGCGGTCGTGGAGGTCGGACTCGGCGTACTCGCCGTACCCGGTGACGTACGACAGGCGCATCGCGTTGGCACCCATCAGATAGTCCATGCCGCGGTGCATCGCCTTCAGGTAGCGGAGGTCTCCGGTCACGGCGTGCGCGGTGCCGAGCAGCAGCATGCGGTTGGCGATGGCGGAGTTGGAGCCCCACGGATAGGCGGCGCTCCCGGGGAGGAGCGACGGGTAGCCCTCGCCGTTCAGCGTGGTGACGATCTGGTCGGCGAAGCCCGTCAGGTTGCCGCGCATGCGGGCGAGGTCGGCGGCGGGCAGGTCGTTGGGGACCGCCAGCAGCGACAGGGTGCCCGTGGCGGCGACCTCGGCCCAGTCGAACATGCCGACCTGGCCGTAGTGGGGCGAGGTCGTCACCGCCCGCCGGTAGGCGTCGGTGCCGGAGTCGGCGCGCCGGGCGGCGGTGAGGTAGAGCTCGGCGGCCGCGGCGTACCGGTCGTCGCTGTTGACGGTGTCGGGATAGTCGCCGCCGCCCTCGGCGTCCGTGCCGTTCGGGTAGTCGACGTCGGGCTGCGCCTCGGCGCGCTCCCAGGCCGTGCGGGCGCTCGCCCACAGCTGGTCGGCACGTCCCGGGTCGAAGGCCCCTACGACGCGGGCGAGTTGGGCGCTGTTACGAGCCACGGCGTAGGTCGCGTTCGTGGAGGGCGGCATCGCGGAGCGGGCCAGGGCGTTCTCCGCGCCGACGTCGGCGACGGGGAAGGCGCTCCATTCGTGGTTGTGCACCTTGTGGGACGCGAGGCCGGTCGGCGGGAGCATGCCCGGCATGAAGCGGGAGCCGTAGGCGACCTCGTCGACGATGTCCGGCCTTCCGTTGGCGCTCTCCGGGAGGGCCAGGCTGCCGTCACCGTAGGCCGAGGGGTCGCGCTCGTAGAGGTTGAGCAGCGTCCACGCGGACACGGCGTGGTTCACCGGGTAGATGCCGAAGTCACCCGCGTCGGCCCAGGAGCCCGCGACGTCCAGGCGGCTGCCGCCGCACCAGTTGCCGTAGCAGGGAACGGAGTTGTCCCCCGGATGCAGGGCCGCGTGCGCGTGCGCCGGGTTCTGCAGGTGGCGACCCTCGACCGGGGTGCCCATGCGGTGGAAGTAGAAGTACTGCATCGCCTCGCGGCCGAGCTGCGGGTACAGCGAGGTGTCCCGGATCGAGAAGGGCACGCTCGCGCCGGCGGAGTCGACGGTGAGGCGGTAGTCGCCGGCCCGGGTGAAGGAGGAGAAGTCGGCCTGGTGGACGTGATCGCCCGAGGCGCGGTCCGTGCCGTGGACCCGGGTGGTGCCGGAGGCGACGACCGCGTCGTCGGCCGTCCTGCGGACCTGCCAGGCCAGGGGCGTGGAGGCGGCGCTGACGATCGTGGCGATCTTGTCCGCGCCACCGAGGTAGCCGATCTGGTTCACCCGGACCGGGCTGGTGTCGCTCGCGGCGACGGAGGCGGTCGCCGGGACGAGCGGGGACAGCAGGGCCGCGGTGAGGACCGCGGCGGTGAGACAGGCGCGCCGTCGGGGGCGGAAGCGCTGCATGAGGTCGACCTTCCATCGGCGGGTGCGGTGGGCGTGGTTCGCGGGGGCGCCGGAGTCCGCCCGGTACGGGTGCTGACGGATGTTCGGGAACGCGCACCGTGCCGCACGGACAGGGGTGGGAGCGCTCCCATTCCGTTCCGCGTCCAATCAAGCGGCGAACCGCCCGTCTTGTCAATGACATGTCATGGAAACGCGTTCGACTTCGGCCACCGGACCACGCCTCGTGGCCGAAGTCGAACGACGAACCGCGGCGCGCGCCGGCCTACCCGCCGGCGGGTAGGCCGGGCCGGCACGACAGCGTCCACCGCGGCGACGCGCCTGCTGCTCCGGGCCGGGGCGAACCCGGTCACGCCGGCGAGGGGCACGGGACACGCCGAACCGGACCGGCCGCCGGCGAGAGGCACAGGACACGCCGAACCGGACCGGCCGCCGGCGCGCGCCGAGGGGCGAGCGGGGACGGCGCGGTCCGTGGCGCGCCGGTCAGGGGCTCGCGTCCGTGCCGGACCCGTGCGCGGGGCCGCGGCCTCCACGCCCCGGCGCCGGACCGGGGTCCTCGCCGCCGGGTCCGGGATCGGGTACCGGGGACCGCAGGGGTCCGGTGGGA
>NZ_RDBI01000009.1:0-9062 GCF_008042125.1 Streptomyces sp. MS191 | reverse complement strand
GTGCCGGCCGCGGGGACGGCCGCAGCCGCGAGCGGTTCCGTCCGCCCTCCCCACGGGGAGGGCGTCGCACCCTCTTGGGATACTCGCCAGATGCCTCGCGTGCTCCTCATAGAAGACGACCCCTCCGTACGCGAAGGGGTCGAACTCGGCCTGCGGCGGCGGGGACACGAGGTGCGGGCCGCCGCCACCGGGGAGGCCGGTCTCACCGCGCTCGGCGAGTTCCGCCCCGACCTCGTGCTGCTCGACCTGATGCTGCCCGGCATGAACGGCGTGCAGGTCTGCCGCCGGGTCCGGGAGACCAGCCAGCTGCCGATCATCATGCTCACCGCCCGCGGCGACGACTTCGACGTGGTCGTCGGCCTGGAGGCCGGTGCCGACGACTACATCGTCAAGCCCGCCCGCACCGAGGTCATCGAGGCCCGCATCCGCGCCGTGCTGCGCCGGATCGAGGAGCCCGGCGGCGGACGGCCCGCCATCGAGTTCCACGGCGACCTCGCCGTCGACCGGGCCGGGCTCACCGTCGCCAAGTCCGGGGAACGGCTGGCCCTCGCCCCCTCCGAGCTCAAGCTGCTGCTCCACCTGACCGCCGCCCCCGAGCAGGTCTTCAGCCGCCAGCAGCTCCTCGAACACGTCTGGGAGCACAGCTACCACGGCGACGCCCGGCTGGTCGACGCCTGCGTCCGCCGCCTCCGCAACAAGATCGAGGACGCCCCCGGGACCCCCCGCTACATCCAGACACTCCGCGGCTTCGGCTACCGGTTCGGCCCGCTGTGAGGCGCGCCCCGCGCGAGCGCACCGGCCCGCCCGCCCGCCGCTGGTGGGCCCGGCCCTTCGGACTGCGGACCCGGCTCGTCCTCGCCTTCCTCCTCGTCGCCGCCGTCGGCTGCGGCACCACCGCCGCCCTCACCTACCGGGCCGCCCGCAACGCCATCCTCGAACAGACCCAGAACACCGCGGTCTCCGCCTTCCGCGACGAGATCGGCCGGCTCGAGACCCCGCTCCCCGTCGACCAGGCCGCGCTCTCCCTCCAGTTGCAGCGGATCGCCCGGCTGGGCAAGCCCCGGCCCTGGATGGTCTACGCCGAGTACGGCAGCGTCCGGGTCTCCTCCGCCCAGCGTCCGACCTCCACCGTCATCACCCCCGAGCTGCGGGCCCGCGCCCAGGGCACCCCGCACGGCAGCTTCCAGCGGGTGCTGCGGGGAGGCACCCCGTACCTCACCATCGCCGTCCCCGCCGTCTTCCAGCCGAGCCCCCGCGTGACCGCCTTCCACCGCACCGGCCTGGTGTTCTACGCCGTCCTCGAACTGGACGAGGAGGAGGCCAACATCGAGGCGATGGTCACCGCCGCCCGCGACGGCGCCCTGCCCGCGCTGCTCGTCGCGCTCGTGCCGGCGCTCCTCGCCGCCCGCAGCGTCCTGCGCCCCGTACGCGAACTGCGCCGGGCCGCCCACAGCATGGGGCGCGGCGAGCTCGACACCCGTATCCAGGCCCGGGGCACCGACGAACTCGCCGACCTGGCACGCACCTTCAACGAGTCCGCGGCGGCGCTCGAGAGCTCCGTCGCCGAACTGCGCGGCGCCGAGGCCCGCGCCCGCCGCTTCGCCTCCGACGTCTCGCACGAACTGCGCACCCCGCTCGCCGGGATGCTGGCGGTCACCGAGGTCCTCGACGAGGACGCGGAAGGGCTCGACTCCGACACCGCCCGGGCCGTACGCCTCATCAGCGCCGAGACCGGCAGGCTCGCCGACCTCGTCGAGGACCTCATGGAGATCTCCCGCTTCGACGCCCGGGCCGCCGAACTCCACACGGACGAGGTCGACGTGGCCGACTCGATCCGCAAGACCCTGCAGAGCCGCCACTGGACCGACGCCGACACGATCGACACGCACCTCCCGTCCGGCATCCGCGCGCGCCTCGACCCGCGCCGCTTCGACGTGATCGTCGCCAACCTGGTCGGCAACGCGCTGCGGCACGGCCGCCCGCCCGTCACGGTCCGCCTCTCCACCGAGGGATCCTGGCTGGTCACCGAGGTCGCCGATCACGGGCCGGGCATCCACGAGGACGTTCTGCCCCATGTCTTCGACCGCTTCTACAAGGCCGATCCGGCCCGTACCCGCTCGTCCGGCAGCGGCCTCGGGCTGGCCATCACCCTGGAGAACACGCGGCTGCACGGCGGCACCGTCGAGGCCGCCAACCGGCCCGGCGGCGGAGCCGTCTTCACTCTGAGGATCCCGCTGTGAACCCCGGACGGACCCTGACCGCCGCGGCCGCGCTGGCGCTGGCCGCCGTGCTCGGCGGCTGCGGCATACAGAAGAGCGACGTGGTCGAGGCCGGCGACGCGGCGACGATCGCCGTCCAGCCGTCCCCGTCGTCCCGGATCCTGCTCTTCTTCGTGGACCGGGCCGGCGGTCTGGTGCCCGTCGCCCGGCGGGTGGACCCGCCGGGGCCGGAGGAGGGCGTGCTGGACGGCGGCGCCGTCGGCGACGCGGGCGAGGCCTCGCCCGATCCGGGCTCCTCGGGCGGTGCCGGGCCGGCCGCGGACCGGCCGCGGATCGCCACCGAGAAGATCCTTGCCCAGCTCCAGTACGGCCCGACACCCGAGGAGCGGGCCGCGGGGCTCGACTCCCTGGTCCCGGTGCCGCGGACCGAGAAGCACGGGTTCATCATGGACCGCGCCAGGCAGGACACGGACACGGACGCGGACGCGGACACGGACGGCCTCCCGGAGATCCGGCTGTCGACGCAGCTGCTGGTCCACGACCTGGAGGAGGTCGCCGTCCAGCAGATCGTCTGCACGGCCGCCTACGCCGTGAGCGCGACCGGGCAGGCGCTCGTCACCCTCGTCGGCACCGACGGCTCGCTCCCGCCCGCCCACTGCGGATGAGGCCGCGGGGCGCCCCGAGCCCCGGCGGGGGTCAGCCGCGCAGCTCGGCCAGCACCGCGTCGGTGAACGGCGGCCACGCCTCCACCGCCCACGGCCCGAAGGGCCGGTCGGTCAGGGCCACGCACGCGGCGCCGGCGTCGGGGTCGATCCACAGGAACGTGCCCGACTGGCCGAAGTGCCCGAAGGTGCGCGGCGAGGAGCCGGACCCCGTCCAGTGGGGCGACTTGGAGTCCCTGATCTCGAAACCGAGCCCCCAGTCGTTGGGCCGCTGGTGCCCGTAGCCCGGCAGGATGCCGGTGAGACCGGGGTGGGTGACCGTCATCGCGTCGAGCACGGTCCGCGCGTCGAGCAGCCGCGGCGCCTGCACCTCCGCGGCGAAGCGCACGAGGTCGTCGACGGTCGACACGGCGTCCTTCGCGGGCGAGCCGTCCAGCGTCGTCGCGGTCATGCCCAGCGGCTCCAAGACCGCCTGGTGCAGGTACTCGGCGAACGGGATGTCCGTCGCCTTGGCGACATGGTCGCCGAGCACCTCGAAGCCGGTGTTGGAGTAGATCCGGCGGGCACCGGGCGCGGACATGACGCGCGGCTCGTCGAAGGCCAGGCCCGAGGTGTGGGCCAGCAGGTGGCGGACGGTCGAGCCCTCGGGCCCGGCGGGCTCGTCGAGGTCGATCGCCCCCTCCTCGTACGCGACGAGGACGGCGTAGGCCGCCAGCGGCTTGGTGACCGAGGCCAGCGGGAACCGCTGTCCGGTCGGGCCGTGCGACCCGGTCACGGTGCCGTCCGCGCGTACGACGGCGGCGGCCGCGGTCGGGACGGGCCAGTTCTCGATCATCGCCAGGCTCTGCATGGACCCGAGCCTACTGGGACGATGAACCTACTTGCTTCGAGTGCACTCCAAGTCTTTAGCGTGGAGGTCATGAGCGTGATCGAGAGCACCACTCCGACACATCCGAGGCCCGACGGCCAGGACCGCTACACGATCAGCGAAGTGGCCGCCTGGACCGGTCTCACGGCGCACACCCTGCGCTGGTACGAGCGGATCGGGCTGATGCCGCACGTCGACCGCTCGCACACCGGCCAGCGGCGCTTCACCAACCGCGACCTCCAGTGGCTGGCCTTCGTCGGCAAGCTGCGGCTGACCGGGATGCCGGTCGCCTCGATGGTGCGGTACGCGGAGCTGGTGCGGGCGGGCGATCACACCTTCGCCGAACGGCGCGAGCTGCTCGAGAGCACGCGGCGGGACGTGGTGTCCCGCATGGCCGAGCTCCGGGACACGCTCGCCGTTCTGGACATCAAGATCAGTCACTACGGGGAGGCATGACCCGATGAGCAGGATTCCCACGACCAGGCTGGGCACGGGCGGCCCGGAGATCGGCGTCCAGGGCTTCGGTGCCATGGGCATCAGCGAGTTCTACGGCGACACCGACGAGGCCGCCGCCCGCGACACCCTCGACGCGGCCCTGGAGGCCGGCGTCACCCTGATCGACACGGCGGACGTGTACGGGCAGGGCGCCAACGAGCGCTTCCTCGCGCCGTTCGTCGCCGCGCACCGCGACGAGATCACCCTCGCCACCAAGTTCGCCATCGAGCGGCGGCCCGACGACCCCCACCACCGGGGCATCCGCAACGACCCGGCCTACGTCCGGCAGGCCGTCGAAGGCAGCCTGAGCCGCCTCGGCGTCGAGACCATCGACCTCTACTACATGCACCGCCGCGACCCGGCCGTGCCGCTCGCCGAATCGGTCGGGGCGATGGCCGAGCTGGTGCGGGAGGGCAAGGTCAGGCATCTGGGCCTGAGCGAGGTGACCGGCCCGGAGCTGCGCGAGGCGTACGCGGTGCACCCGATCGCCGCGCTCCAGTCCGAGTGGTCCCTCTTCTCCCGTGACGTCGAGCGCAGCGCGGTCGGCGCGGCGGCCGAGCTGGGCGTCACCTTCGTGCCGTACTCGCCGCTCGGCCGGGGCTTCCTGACCGGAGCCTTCGCGGACGCCTCCAAGGACCTCTCGGGTGGCGACTTCCGGCGCCACCAGCCGCGGTTCACCGGCGAGAACGCGGTGCGCAACGCCGCGCTCCTGGAACCGGTGCTGAAGATCGCGGCGGCCCACGGCGCGACGGCGGCGCAGATCGCCCTCGCCTGGGTCCAGCAGCGGTCCGCCGTGCACGGCCTGACCGTCGTGCCGATCCCCGGCACCCGCAAGCGCTCCCGGCTGCTGGAGAACGCGGCGGCGACCCGGATCACGCTCACGGACGCCGAGCTGGCCGCCCTGGAGCCGATCGCCGGCGAGGTCGCGGGCGACCGGTACCCGGACATGAGCTCCACCGCGGCCGCCCGGGAGTAGCTCCCGGGGCGGGTCCCGCGGGGCCGGTGCGACGGGCCGGTCGGCGGCCTCGCCGTCGCGCCGCCCCGGCGGCACCCGCGCGGTGCCGGGGCGCGCCGCGCGGTTCACGCCAGCCCCAGCGCGAAGACCGCGAAGCCCGCCGCCAGCAGCCCCGCCACCGCCCGGCGGGCCGTGCCGGTCCTCGCCCACGGCGACTCGAAGCCACGCGCGTACCGGCCGACGAGGACGAGGAGCCCGGCGAAGAGCGGCATCCAGGCCAGCCGGGCGACGATCCAGCCGATCGTGTCGGGCGCCGTGGTCAGACCCGGCAGCTCCCCGGCGTACGAGGCGGGGATCGCCGCGGCGAGCATCGCCGTCTGGTGCCAGCACAGGATCGTCATCGCCGACAGGTTGACGACCACGACCGGCGCCCACAGCGCGGGCCGGCGCAGCAGCCGGCCCAGCCGGTCGCGCAGCAGGACGGCCGCCCCGCTCTGGGCGGCGGCGAGGGCCAGCACGAGCAGCGACGGCGGGTGGGAGTTGGTACGGGCCTCGCCCGGGACGCCCACCATCGAGGCGGGGTAGCCGAAGACGAGGAGGAGCGCGGCGAAGAGGACGGCGCCGCCGACGAGGAGACCCCAGGCGTGCCGCCGGGTGACCCGGCCCAGCCCCCAGGAGACGCCCAGCTGGTAGGCGAAGAGCCAGCCCGGGAGGATGTTCAGCACGCTCAGCCACGACGGCATGGAATCCGCGTACGGCCCGTAGCGCAGGAGGTCGACGACCGCGACCGTGCCGAGCAGCGGGGCCGCCGCCCACACGCCCGCCCGTTCGGCGGCGCGGACGCAGAGCGGAGTGAGCGCGGTGACGACGGTGTACACCCCCACGAACCACAGCGGCTGGACGACGAGGGTCGACGCCGTCCGCAGCGTGTCCCCGGGCACCCCGAACCCGAGGTGGAGCAGCGGGAGAAGCAGCGCCCACACGGCCGTGACCCCGAGGACGGGCCGGCCGAGCCGGGCGATCCGCCCCTTGAGCCAGGCGCGGGAGGAGCCGGTGCGCTTGCCGTAGGACAGGACGGAGGAGCAGCCTCCGACCAGGAAGAAGATCCCGAGCATCTGGAGGATCCAGCTGACCGGGGCGAAGCCGCCGAAGGCCGACAGCGGGCTGGCGTTGTGGATCGCCCCGTCCGCGGAGAGCGTGAACCCGCCGAGCAGCCAGTGCCCGGTCGGCACGGCGAGCAGGGCAAGGGCGCGCAGCCCGTCGACGGCGCGGTCGCGGTGCGCCGGGGTCCGCGCCTCGATCCGGGCGGCCAGGCTCCCGATCCGACCCGTTCTCGCGGTCCGCTCCCCGCGCCCGGGCGCGTTCGTCGGGGTGCCGTGCGTGCGCGAGCTCATCGGGCGTCTCCCTGGGCGATGGCGGCGAAGGTGCGGAGGGACCGGGTACCGGGGGCGAAGTAGCCGCCGTGCCCGGCGACGTCGTCGGCGGCGACATGACGGGCGCCGAAGGCCGGAGCGGCCGGGTCCGGGCCGTGCCCCAGCCCCGCGAACTCCACGTGCGGGACCTTGTCGATCCAGTCGGTCGGGGCCTTGGCGGCCCACACGCGTGCCGATGTGCCGAGCGCGCCGGCGTCGGCGGCACGCATGCCGGGGGAGCCGAGGACGACGAGGTCCTTGGCCTTCAACTGGTGCGCGGCGAGGCCGCAGACGACGGAGCCGTAGCTGTGGCAGAACACGGCAGGGGTGGGCGTGCCGACGGCGGCGAGACCGTCCGTGAAGCGGACGAGCCGCTCGGCCCCCGCTTCGGCGAGCCTCCCGGTCGCGGCGTCGAGACCGACGCCCACGGGGGTGGTGTACCCGGCCCAGGCGATGACGGCGGTGTCGCCGTGGGTGGCCTCGCGCAGACCGGTCGCCATGGCCGCGAGCGGTGCGACGTTCCCGGCGTCGACGTCGGAGCCGGGGACGATCACGGCCACGTGGCGGGCGGTCGCCGGGTCTCCGTAGACGAGGGCGACCTGCCCCCGGTCGCGGGGGTCGAACGCGAGGACCCGGGCACCGCCGAACCGGGCACCATCGAACCGGGCGCCGACGGTACGGGCGTTGGCCTCGTACCGCAGGGCGAGGGGTGCCCCGTCGAGGTTCCCCACCACGGACGGGTGTTCCCTGACCAGCTCCTCGCGCCGCCGGTCGGTCAGTCCGGCGAAGAAGTCGCCGATCCGGTCCGGTGTCATGCGCCCCGGATCGGGCAGCCCGTCCGCGATCCAGGCCCGCGTCCCGACGGGCACCCCCGTCACGGCCTGCTGCGCGCTGCCGGACGCCCAGCCGGCCGTCCCCGCGACCGCGGTGACCGTGAGCGCCGCGGTGATCAGGGTCCTCGTGTAGCGGCCCATGTCCCGGCCCCTCCCCTTCGTCTCTCTCGTCGATGACGTGAGGAAGGTAGGGAGAGGGTGGGTGAGGGAGCGTCACACCGGGGGGCCAACCATGCGGTGCTACCGGGGTAGGGGGTGGACGAGGAGCCCTCAGCGACGGGCGCCTCCCCTTCCGCGACACCTTCGCCGACCGGCGCCGTCTCCGGATCCCCCTCCGTCTCGGCGTCCACCGACCCGGGGGCACCGGGTCCGGTCGACGCGGAGGAGCCCGAAGAGCTTGACGAGCCCGACGGATCCGAGGACACCGGCAGGCCGACGGAGTCAGGGTCGCCGCGGCAGCCCGCCCCCTCCCTCGCCGGACGTCCGGCCGGTGCGGGCCGGGACCGGCCCGGGCGGCCCGCCACGGCGCCCGCGCGGGTTCCGGCGGCGCGGCCGTCGACCACACCGGCCGACCCCTCGCGTACCAAAACGGCAACAGCCGACGTGCCCTCCGCCGACGCGGACGGCACGGACGAGGACCTCGAAGCGGTACCCCAGGCGGATCCGCCCCGCGCGGACGACGCCCCGGCTTCGGTGCCCGACGACGCCCGGCAGATCACCACCGGGACCGGCACCACCGTCGCTGACCGGCAGATTCCCGTGCTGACGCTGGGCGCCGGGCTCGCCCTGATGGGGCTCGGGATCGGATTCCTCGGCATCCGGATGCGCCGCCGCTGAGGTCCGCTCCCGCCGCGTGTCCCCCTTGAGACGGACACCGAGGGTCCGTCTGAGGTCGCTTGTCCGCGCCGACATACTCGGTATACATACTGAGTATGTCGATCCGCCACGGGCTTCTCGCCCTCCTCGAACGCGGCCCTCGCTACGGTTCGCAGCTCCGTACGGAGTTCGAGTCCCGCACGGGGTCCACCTGGCCCCTCAACGTCGGCCAGGTCTACACGACCCTCAACCGTCTCGAACGCGACGGACTGGTCTCGCAGAGCGGTGAGGACGAGGCCGGGCACGCGCTCTACGCCATCACGGACCACGGCCGCACCGAGCTCAGGACCTGGTTCGAGAAGCCCGTCGACCGCACCAGCCCCGCCCGCGACGAGCTGGCCATCAAGCTCGCCATGGCCGTCGGCGCTCCCGGGGTCGACATCCGGGCCGTCATCCAGGCCCAACGCCACCACACCGTGAAGGCGATGCAGGACTACACCCGCCTCAAGGCCCAGGCGATCACCGCACTCGAGAGCGGCGGATCCCAGGAGCGGGACGACGTGGCCTGGCTGCTCGTGCTGGAACAGCTCATCTTCCAGACCGAGGCCGAGGCCCGCTGGCTGGACCACTGCGAAGCCCGGCTCATCCGGCTCTCGGCGGCAGCCGGCACCGCGGCCGGGTCCCAGCCCCCGTGTTCGGCCAAGCCTTCCGGTCATGGGGCTCTTCTCGTGGCTGCGGCTGTGATCACGGACTCGGCTGTCACCCGTTCACTTCCTCGGCACGTCGGGGCCGTAGGGGAACC
>NZ_RDBI01000089.1 GCF_008042125.1 Streptomyces sp. MS191 | reverse complement strand
CCCGTCCCTTCCGCCGCCTCCCGTCGCTTCCCTCCGACGACTTCCCCTCCCCCGTCCCTCCGAAGGAATGGAGACACCGCCTTGGGCATCCTGCGGGGCCCCCTCACGCCCTACCCGGCCGACGCGACCCTGACCGAGCTCTTCGCCGCCCAGGCGAAGGCGCGCCCCGAGGCCGTCGCGGTCGTCGACGGCGAGCACTCCCTCACGTACGCCGAACTGGACGCGCGCTCCGACCGGCTCGCGCTCCTGCTGCGCGACCGGGGCGTGACCGCCGAGGCGCGGGTGGGTGTGCTGCTCGACCGCGGCCACGCACTGGTCACGGCCGTTCTCGCCGTCCTGAAGGCGGGCGGCGCCTACGTCCCCGTCAGCCCGGGGTACCCGAGGGAGCGGCAGCGGCGGATGCTCGACGACGCGGAGGCGTCGGTGGTGGTCACGCCCGAGGACGTCGCGGCGGCGACCGCGGCCACCGGCGCCGCCCCGCTCCCGCCGGTGTCCGTCGGGCCGCGCTCGCTCGCGTACGTGCTCTTCACCTCGGGCTCGACCGGCCGGCCGAAGGGCGTGATGGTCGAACACCGGTCGGTGCTGCGGCTGGTCCTCGACACCGACTACGTCGCGCTCGGCCCGGACGTCCGGATGGCGCAGGTGGCCGACTCCTCCTTCGACGCCTTCACGTTCGAACTGTGGGGGGCGCTGCTGCACGGCGGCACGCTCTGTGTCGTCCCGACCGAGACGGTCCTCGACCCGGGCGCCCTGGGCCGGACGCTGGCCGAGCACCGGATCACCACCATGTTCCTCACCTCGCCCCTGTTCACGGCCGTCATGGCCGACCGGCCGGACAGCTTCGGCGGGCTGCGCACCCTGCTGGTGGGCGGGGACGTCGTCGGGCTCGCCCCGGCCCGCCGGCTGCTCGCCAACGCCCCGGCCGACCGGCCCGAGGTGCTGGTGAACGGCTACGGGCCGACCGAGACCACGACGTTCGCCGTCTGCGGCCCGATCGAGTCGGTGCCCGAGGACGCCGTGTCGGTCCCCCTCGGCCGGCCCATCGCGAACACGTCCTGCTACGTCCTCGACGCCTCGCTCGCCCCGGTGGCCGAGGGCGGGACGGGCGAACTCTTCGTCGGCGGTCCCGGCGTGGCCCGGGGATACGCCGGGCAGCCCGAGCAGACCCGGGAGCGGTTCCTGCCCGACCCCTTCGCCGAGGAGGAGGGAGCCCGCATGTACCGCACCGGCGATCTGGTGCGGGCGGGCGCCGACGGGGTGATCACCTTCCTGGGCCGGGCCGACGACCAGGTCAAGATCCGCGGCTACCGGGTGGAGCCGGGCGAGGTGGAGGCCGCGCTGGGGCTCCACCCCGACCTGCGGCAGGCCGCCGTCGTCGTGGACGAGTCCACGGGCGAACGCCGCCTGGTGGCGCACGTCGTCCCCGCCGTGCCCGGTGCCGCGCCCGAAGGGCTGCGGGAGTTCCTCGCCGGACGGCTGCCCGAGTGGATGGTGCCGGTCGCGTTCGCGGTCCGCGCCGACCTCCCCCTGGCGGCAAGCGGCAAGGTCGACCGGGCGGCGCTGCCGCCGGTCCCCGCGGAGGCCGTGGACGCGGGGGCGGTGGCGCCGCGCAGCGAGCTGGAACGGGAGATCGCCGGCATCACCGCCGACCTGCTGGGGCTCGCCTCCGTGGGCGTCACGGACGACTTCTTCGCACTGGGCGGCCACTCGCTGCTCGCGATGCGCCTGGTGGCGCGGATCAACGACCGGTTCTCCGCGGAGGTCCCGCTGGGAGAGTTCCTCTACGACCCGACCGTGGACCGGCTGGCCGCCGAGGTGGCCCGTGGCCGGTGACCATCCGGTCTCCCGCGCGCAGAAGGGGCTGTGGATCCTCGACCGGTTCCACCCCGGCTCGCCGGCGTACGCGGTGCCGCTGCTGCACCGGATCGAGGGCGAGCCGGACGTCGCCGCCCTGGAGTGGTCGCTGAGCGAGGTGGTCCGCCGGCACGAGGTGCTGCGCACCGTGTTCCGGCTCCGGGCGGGCGCGCCGCGCCAGACGGTGCGGCCCGCGGAACCGGTCCGGATCCCGGTCGTGGACGTGTCGGCGCACCCCGATCCCGCGGCGGAGGCGGAGCGGCTCGCCTCGGCGGAGGCCCGGCGGCCGTTCGACCTGGCAGCGGATCCGATGATCCGGGCCCTGCTGGTCCGGCAGGGCCCGCGTCGCCACCTGCTCTGCCTGACGTTGCATCACATCGCGTGCGACGGCTGGTCGGTGCAGATCCTCCAGCGGGAGCTGTCGGCCGGCTACCGGGCCTTCGGGACGGGTACGGAGCCGCTTCCGGAGCCGCCGTCGGAGCAGTACGCCGCGTTCGCCGCGCACCAGGCGGAGCGCCTCGCGGACCTCTCGGGCCATCCGGCGCTCGACCACTGGCGGGGCCGACTCGCGGACGTGCCGGCGCCGGCGACCGTGCCCGGCGACCGGCCGCGGCCGCCCGTGTGGGACTTCTCCGGCGCCCATGTGCGGTTCGAGGTGGACCCGACGGCGGCGGAGCGGGCCGGGCTGCTGGCCCGGGCCTGCCGGGCGACGCCGTACGCGGTCTTCCTCGCCGCCTTCGCCGTGGTGGCCGCCGCCCGCGGGGGCCGCCCGGAGGCGGTGATCGGCTCGCCGGTCACGCACCGGCGCACGGAGGGCCACCACCGGATGATCGGCATGTTCGTGAACACCGTCGTGCAGCGGGTCGCCGTGCCGCCGGAGGCGACGTTCCGGGATCTGGTGGTGGGCGCGCGGGACGAGAGCCGGAGCGCCATCGCCCACGGGGAGCTGCCGTTCGAGACGGTGGTCGACGAGCTGAACCCCGCGCGGGATCCGGGCTTCAACCCGCTCTACCAGCTGATGCTCACGTACCAGGAGGGCGGACCGGCCGGACTGGACCTGCCGGGCTGCTCCGTCACCACGGAGTACGGCGACACGGCGACGGCCAAGCACGACCTGTCGCTGTCGCTCACCCGGGCGGAGGGGCGCTGCACCGGGCGGCTGGAGTACAGCACGGAGCTGTTCGAGGAGGCGACGGCGCGGCGGATCGCCGAGGAGTTCCGCGCCGTGCTCACGGCCGGCGTCGGCGATCCGCGGCGCACCGTCGGGGAGCTGCGGCGGCCGCCGGCGGTCCCCGCGCGGCCGCTCGGCTGAGGCGCCGCCCCGCGCGCACGGGGGCGGCCCGTCCGGTTCCGGGGACTTCCGAGGGACCCGGGAGCCGGACGGGGCCGCGCCCTGGTCATCCCGGCGGTGCCTCCGGCAGGATCTGCCGCAGCCCGACCCGGGGGTGGTTCGCGCGGCGCCACTCGCGTGGGTAGCCGACGGAGACCTCCTCGAAGCGCACCCCGTCGTGCCAGGTCGTCCGGGGGATGTGGAGGTGCCCGTAGACGACCGCGCGGGCCCGGTAGCGGCGGTGCCAGTCGGCCGTCCGCACGGTGCCGCACCACTGCGCGAAGTCGGGGTACCGCAGGATCCGGGTGGGGTCGCGGACGAGTGGGAAGTGGTTGACGAGCACGGTCGGAAGCTCCGGGTCGCAGGCGTCGAGGCGCCGTTCGGTCAGGGCGACCCTGGCCTCGCACCACGCGTCCCGGCTCGGATGGGGGTCGGGGTGGAGGAAGTACTCGTCCGTGCAGACGATGCCGTTCTCCCGGGCGATGGCCAGGGACTCTTCCTTGGTCCCGGCGCCGGGCACCCGGAAGGTGTAGTCGTAGAGGACGAAGAGCGGGGCCACGGCGACCGGTCCGCCGGGCCCGTCCCACACCGCGTACGGGTCCTCCGGGGTGAGGACGCCGAGCCCCTGGCACAGGGCGACGAGGTGCTCGTAGCGGCGCACGCCGCGCAGCCGCAGGGGGTCCTGACGGGGGGTCCACAGCTCGTGGTTCCCGGGGGCCCACACCACCCGGGCGAACCGGGCGCTCAGCGTCGCCAGGGCCCATTCGATGTCCTCGGAGAGCTCGCCGACGTCGCCGGCGACGAGCAGCCAGTCGTCGTCGGACCCGGGGCGCAGGCCCTCCACGATCTTGCGGTTGTCCGCGTGCGCCACGTGCAGGTCGCTGATGGCGAGCAGCCGGCCCCCGTTCACGCCGCACCCGTCCCGCACACCGGGCTCCGGAGGTTCCTCAGGTGTGTGGCGACGAGCCCGGCCACGTCGGCGGTGTGCGTGTCGAGGTAGAAGTGCCCGCCGGGGAAGCTCCGCAGGTCGAACGCCCCGTTGGTGTGCTCCCGCCACGCCTGGGCCTCGTCCCACGTCACCTGCGGGTCCTGGTCGCCGGTGAGCATCACGACCGGGCAGGCCAGGGGCGGTCCCGGTGCGTACCGGTAGGCCTCGACGGCCCGGTAGTCGCCGCGGAGCGGGGGCAGCACGAAGTCGCGGACCGCGGGCTCGTCGAGCAGCGGGAGTTCGGCCTCGTTCAGCTTCCGCACGGCGGCGACCAGTTCGTCGTCGGAGCGCGGACGGACCTCCCCGGGCCTGGTGAGGCGGGGCGCGCGGCGACCCGAGACGAACAGCGCGGTCAGGGTGCCCCCGTCGCGCTCCAGCCGCCGGGCGACCTCGAAGCTCAGGAGCGCGCCCATGCTGTGCCCGAAGAAGGCCAGCGGTCGGTCGGTCCAGGGGCGGATCTCCGCCAGCACCAGGTCCGCCAGCTCGGCCAGGTCGTCGACGCACGGCTCCCGGCGCCGGTCCTGACGCCCCGGATACTGGACGGCGAGGACCTCGGCCTCGCCGGACAGCTTCCGCGCCATGCGGTGGTAGTAGCTCGCCGCGCCGCCCGCGTGGGGGAAGCACACGAGGCGGACGGGGGCCTCCGACGGGAGGAGCCGTCGGATCCACGCCCCGGTGTCCCGGCGGGTCTCTGTCATCGTTCGTCACCCTTCTCTCGCGGGCCCGCGGCGGGTCCGGCGACGGCGGCCCGGCCCCGAGGGGGCGTCCTCCCCGCGGAGCGCCGGACGGCTCCCCGCGGGCCCCGGGGATCCCGGCCGTGCTCCGGCCTTCGCCGGGGGTCGGGCAGGCCGGTCCGCCCCCTCGGCATCCTTGCGCACGCCCGGACGCGCGCGCCGGGAAACAGGTGCGGTTCAGCAGTGGTCGGGGGGAGGCACGCTCACGGGACGAGCACCACGCGGCCCAGGCTCCGGCGCTGCTCCAGGAGTTCGTGGGCGCGGGCAGCCTCGGCGAGCGGGATCCGGGCGTGGACCACCGGACGCACCGATCCGTCCGACACCATGCGGACGAGGTCCCGTACCGCCTGCTCGGCCTGCTCCGGCCGGTGCCGGAGCACCACGGGCATGCTGAAGCCCATGACCTGGCGCATGCCGAGGAGGTCGAGGACGGGGATGTCCGGATGCTCGGCGTCCCCGCCCGACCCGCCGAAGGAGACGAGCCGTCCGTACGGGGCCAGGAGCCGGACGTCGTCGAGGAGCCGCTTTCCCCCGATGCCGTTGAGGGCGACGTCGACGCCCCCGCCGCCGGTGGCCGCCGCGACCCGCTCGGGCCAGTCGGGGAGGGAGTAGTCGACGGCTTCGTCCACGCCCAGCTCACGGACGAAGTCCAGCTTGGCCGTGGAGCCCGCGGTGGCGATCACCCGGCCCGCGCCGAGCGCCCGGGCCGCCTGGACGGCCAGGTGGCCGACGGCGCCGGCGCCGGCGTGGACGAGGACGGTCTCGCCGGCCGCGAACCGGGCGGTGCGCAGCAGGTTGACCGCGACGCGGCCGGGGCCGCCGAGGAGCGTCGCCTCGGCGAAGTCGAGCCCGGGCGGCAGCGGCAGGACGCGTTCTGCGGGGGCGGCCACGTGGTCGGCGTAGGCGTTCGGCGCCTTCCACGCGACCACGCGGGTGCCGGGCGTGATGTCCCCGACCTCGGCGCCGACCCGGACGACGGTGCCGGCGACGTCGGTCGAGGGGCAGTACGGCAGGGGCGTCCCCCCGAGGGGGAAGGTGCCGTTGCGGCGCTGCACGTCGGCGTGGTCGACGCCGATCGCCGCGGACCGGACGAGGACGTCGCGCGGCCCGACGGCCGGGAGTTCGGCCTCCTCGGTACGCAGGACTCCGGGCGGGCCGTATTCGTGATGGCGGACGATGCGCACGCCGGTTCCTTTCCGCGGTTCGACGACAGTCAGGAGATGGGGGGCGGGGGTTCGGGAGTTCGGGGCGGTCCGTGGG
>NZ_RDBI01000088.1 GCF_008042125.1 Streptomyces sp. MS191 | reverse complement strand
TAGATGTTGGCCAGAGGGTTGGTCGAGACGCCGTAGGCGAACGGGCCGACGCCGGCCATCTTCCCGGCGTAGGCGCGGAACGTCGGGCCGATGACCTGCATTAGACCGACGGACGGGTGCCCGGCGATCCAGTTGGAGTCCCAGCGGTTGACGATGTTCGGGTTGCCGCCGGACTCCTGGTTCATGCGACGCAGGGTGATGTCGGCGTAGGCGGCCGGCTGGCCGACGAGGCCGAGGGCCTGAAGGACTGTGCCACGCCAGCGCTGCACGCCGCTGCCGCCGGATCCGCCGGCCGGAGCACTGCCCTCGCCGCCGCCGAACAGGTTCCCTGCGGCCTTGATGACGCTGTCCTTCAGCGTCTTCATGATCCGCGTGGGAATGCCGGCGATGAGCTTCACCCAGCGGGAGTCGCCCATGCCGCCCAGCAGGCCGCGGATGGGCGCCGTCAGGCGAGACCACGTCTTGCCCGGGTCGGTGAACAGGTCTCCCACGGCGCCGGCCGCAGACTTGATGGCTCCGACGATGCCGCCGTCCGCGAAAGCGGGCAGCAGGCCCTGTGCCGCGGCCTGCCGCAGCGCCAGCACGTTCCCGTGGCCGCCAGCCCCCTGCACCTCCCGAGCCGTCCACACGTGCTCGCCGTTGGACAGCAGCGCCGGAATCGAATCCGACGTCGCGCTACCGGCGCCGAACACGCTGCCACCCGTGGCGAACCCCTTGGGATGGAACTCGCTCAGCGTCGGCCCGGAGAACGCCCCGGCCACCGTGTTCCACAACTCCACGATGCCCTTGTTGTAGACGGTGTCGATGATGAACTTGATCGGGTTCTTGGCGAAGTCCCGCAGCCGTGCCCACTGCTTGCCGATGGCCTCGACGACGAGCTTGAACGCGGCACCGACCTTGTCGCCGGCCACCCGCAGGCCATCCAGCGCGGTGCCGATGTTCCGCGCCACCGGCCGAACCACCGAGTCATACAGCCAGCGGAACGCCGGCCCCAGCTTGTCCCGCAGCCAGGTCACCAGGCTCGTCACCCAACGGATCGCCGTCGACATGGCGCCGGCGAACTTGCCGATCAGGAAGGCGGCCAGCGTCACCAGCGGCGGCAGCAGCCGGGACAGGACGCCCGCGGCAAGCTGGGACACCATGACGATGAGCTGCGTGAGCGGAGGCAAGATCGGCACCAGGGCGACCACCAGGTCGACGAGGGCGAGCGACAGGTCGAGCATCGGCGGCAGCAGCTGCTGAATCAGCGACACCCCGACATCGAGGAACAGGTCGACCATGACCATCAGGGCGTCCGACAGCTGCGGAAGGATCGGCAGCAGGCCGGACACGAGAGCGCCGATCAGCGACACGAACATCGGGATCACCGGACGGATCGCCGTCAGCAGCTGACCGATCGCCGTCGACAGAACGCTGACGAACAGGTTCGCCAGAGTCGACACCACCTGCAGCAGCGGCTTGATCAGAGGCTCCAACGCGCCGAACACATCGGCGAACATCTCCCCGAGAAGATCCAGCACCGGCATGAACGCCTCTACCGCGGCCGTCAGCGGGCCGACCAGCACCCGCACCAGGCCCGTGATCACGTTGACGATCGGCGTGATCACCGGCATCAGCACCCGGATGATCTGCCCCAGCAGCTTCCCGATCGGCTCCAGCAGCGGAGTCAGGGCAGCCACCATCGAGATCAGCGCGTCGCCGACCAGGGTCACCACCGGCAGCAGTGCCTCGATGAGGGGCGTGAGGGCCTTCCCCAGCGCCGTAGCGAGCCGAGACAGCACCGGGCCTAGCGTCTTTGCCAGTTGGGCCAGCACAGGCGCCACAGCGGCCAGCAGAGGCAGCAGAGCCTGGAGCGCTGCACCGAATACCGGGGCGATCGCGGCCGCGATCTGAGCGACCGAGGCGAAGATGGTCCGCAACGCTGCCTGCACCTCGGGCATGGCGGTGACCTTGCGGAGCTCAGCGAACAAGGACCCCACGACGGCGAGGGCCTGGCCACCGGCATCCGCGGCGGCCTTCATGATGTTGCCGACCGTGCCGAACGCGTCCGCGAGGATCCCGCCCAGCTGTGACAGCAGACTGAACGCCGTCGTGATGGCCTGCTCGAGGCCACCCGACTTGAACGACTCGCCCAGCTTGGACGTCGCCGAACCGATCGCCTTCGAGAAGCCCTGCAGCAAGCCGTTGAACGCCGGCTGTGCCGCCACCGTCAGCTGACCGAACGCGGTGATCAGCTGCCGAGGGGTGTCCTTGAACACCGCCAGGTTCTTGTTCGCCCCGGCGAGGATGTCGTCGAGCATCCCGGACTTCGCCATGTCCGTCACGGCGGCCGCGGCCGACTTCGCCAGCTGGTTCCAGATGCCGGCCGTGTTGGTGAGCTGCCGCTGAAGGATCGGAATCGTCGTGCGGCCCAGTTGGGCCACCGTGCCATCGAGGCCGGCGAACAGTCGGTCCTGTACCGCGAGTCGCATCCCAGCCCAGGCGGGCGCCAGGCCACGGACCGCGTTCACGAAGCTGCGAGCGTTCGGAGCCAGCTTCGCCATCGCCTGGTCCACCTTCGACGTCTGCGAGGCTGCCGCAGCCTGAGCGTCCGCCACTGCTGCGGCAGCCTCCGAGACGGCCCGCTGTGCATCGGCCACCTGCCGGGCCCCATCCTTGCGGGCATCGTCGACACCCTTCTGGGCGTCGGCCAGGCCGCGCTGCTTGTCAGCGACGTTCCGGTCCGCCTCTGCGATCCGCCCCTTGGCCGCCAGAACCTGCTCACTGCCCTCGATGCCGGCCTTGTTCGCAGCCTTCGTGTCCGCGGCCAAGCGCTCGACGTCACGACGCTGTTCCTGCAGGTTCAGCCGGGCCCGCTCCTGGGCGATCCGCAGACGCTCCAGCTCCTGCGGAGTGGTGCCGGGCTTGGCCTGAGCCGCCCGCAGGTCGGCCTCAGCGTCCTTCAGGCGCAGGACCGCGTCCCGCTCGTCGAGGCGCGACTCCGCAAGCTGCTGATTCATGTCCTGCAGGGCCCGCGCCGCTTCCCGGCGGGCGCCCGTCAGTTCCTCCTGGACACCCCTGGCTTCGCGCTGGGCGTCCACGAGGTCCCGCTCGGCATCGGTGACCTGCTCCTGTGCTTCCATCACGCGCTCGGCTGCCTGCACGCGCGCGTCCGCGAGGGATCGCTGAGCGTTCGCCAGGCCTCGCTGCGCGGATTCCACCGCTCGGGTTGCCGAGGCCGCTGACGATGCCTGCGCCGAGGTGTCGGCGAATGCCGCCTTGAAGGCATCACCGACGCCCGACAAGCCAATCTTCAGAGCTGCAGCGGCGGTGCCTGCTGTGACGAGCGCTGGGGCCAATGCGGCCGACGCGGCGATGGCGGGCGTCAGCGACGACGCCAGGGAAGTCCCCAGGAGCCCCGCGAACCCCTTCATGCCGACGCTGGCCGCCCGGCCGAACGCCTTACCGAACGAACTACCTCCCGACTGGCCGGCCCTCGACGCGCGAGCGCCGATACTGCGGGACCAGTCACCTTCGAACTCGGGCCGGATGGAGACGTATCCGCGTCCGACCAACACACCCTGAGCGGGCATAGGTCACCTCACTGACGTGCTCTGTGGTTGTCAGCGGGTGTCCCGGAGACGCCGACCGGGGGCGGTAAAGAAGGACTAGGAGAGCTTCGACAGGTCGGCCTGCGCGTCGGCCGCCATCGAGGCCCACATGGAGCTGTAGGGCTCCGGATTCAGCCGGGCCAGGCGGTTGTACCGCTCGACCTGGGCGCGGAGAGTCCGCTCACGCTGATGCCGGGCCTTACGGCAGCGATCCGAGCAGAACCGCGACGGCCGGCCACGAGGCGCCGGAGCGAACTCCGCCTCACACAACGCGCATCTGCTCACGGCGCCCCCATTTCGTCGGGCCGCGCAAACGCTCCGGATCGCGGCGCCAGGGTTTTCCCTCCCCGGCGGTCCCCCGCGGGCGCGCGGGCGGGTGCGCCCCCACCCGTGCGCGCGGGCGTCGTCTTGATCATCGGTTCTCCGATCTTGGTTGGGCTCCGAGGCGGGCCAGACGGATTGCCTGGCCCGCTCCCGGTCGACGCTGGGCGGATCGCTGCGAGGAAGGAAGAGACTCGCTAGCCGCCCATCGATCCGTTGGTCGGCTGGCCTTCACCGTCCGCTGGTGACGTTGACGCCGGATCTGTGGGCTCAGGCCGCGGTGCGCTGCCCGAGCGGGTTGCCGATGTGCAGCTCGGCCAGTGCGGCTTCGGTCTGCTCGTCGGGCGTTGGCATCCACAGCTGTCCGCCGTGGTCGGCCATCCAGTCGAGGTAGCGGCGGGCGGGCAGGCCGTGCCAAGCAGGCTTGGCCGTGGCCCATCGAGTGGGATGCAGCTCGTGGTAGTTGCGGATGGCCGCGTACTTGCCCGTCGGGTCGTCGGTGCTGCGCAGACCACAGCGCATGGCCAGGTCGCTGCGGGCGGCACTGATGGCTTCGTACCGGTTGGCCATGAGGTCGCACGTGTCGGACGCCTTGCGGACCTTGGAGGGGGCGGAGAGGAGGCGGCGGGGTTCGGTCTCGCCGTGCTCCAGGAGAACGCGGTGCGCGTCGGTGTAGGCCTGCCAGGTCGCGTCGTGGGCGGGCCGCAGGTGGTCGGTGATGATGGCGAGAGCCTGGCCGCGCAGGGTGTCTCGGGCTCGCTGGACGGCAGTGCTGAAGCAGAGGTCCATCATGTCGAGGGCGTCGGCGTAGACGCGTTCGGCCTGGCGGGCCTGCTCGATGAGTGCGATGTCGGGGAGCTTGGTGCCGTCGTGGAGGGCGTCGACGGTGGCGACGGCGACGGCCTGCACGGTCTCCCACGCGTTCTGCGGCGGCTTGGGCCAGGGCATGGCCTCGAGGCTGCGGTACGTCTCGCGTGCCTTGAGCACGTCGCCGGGGAGGCTGTAGTGCCCGGCGTCGTGGCCGGCGTACAGGTGGGGGCAGGGAAGCTGCTCAGGCATCGTCGTTCTCCTTCTTGGTGGTGGGCTTGGCCCAGGTGCGGCGGAAGTTGTCGAGCATCCGCTGGCGGTCGCTCTTGGGCGGGGTGTCGCGGATGAGGCGGGTCATGCGTCGGCCGTTGCTTTCGGGCTTGGGTTCGTCGGT
Organism: Streptomyces sp. MS191; assembly: GCF_008042125.1. Taxonomy (GTDB): domain Bacteria; phylum Actinomycetota; class Actinomycetes; order Streptomycetales; family Streptomycetaceae; genus Streptomyces. Next base: position 1,028 of record NZ_RDBI01000088.1, on the reverse strand, counting down.
CACGGTGTCTCCCTAGGTGGGGTCGAGCTCGAGGAGCGTGAGGCTGGTGACGGCCTCTTCGCGGAAGGCCTTCCAGTCGGCCGGGGTGAACGCGGCCCGGAAGCCGGCGACGAGCATGACGAGCGTGTGGGCTGCTGCGTCGCGGACCTTGGTGTCGGGGCAGTCGTTGATGAGCTGGGCGAGCGTGGCGTGGTCCTCGGCGAGTGCGGCTCGGGCGAGCGCAGACACGAGGATCTGGTCGGGGTTCATGCCGTGCTCCCGGGGCTGTCGGTGTAGGCGGTGGTCCGGTTGGGGCACTGGGTGTTGTGCTGGGGGATGCAGCGGGGGGTGCCGCGGCAGAGCTTGGCGCCGCATCCCTTGCTGCACTGCAGGTACGTGCCGCGCATCAGGGGCCGGGCGCAGGTCCCGCAGAAGCCGAGGCGGATCCCGCGGCGCTTGGCCTTTGCGCGGTGACGGGCCATGAGGCCGGCCTTGCGTCGGCCGGCGAGCTCATCCCGTTCCTGCTTCTGCTGCTGCGTCTTTGCCTTGGCCGCAGCTATCCGGGCCTGCACCTGCTGCTCGACGTGGGAGGTCATCGGCCCTCCCGGCTTGAGTTCCACACCATGTGCTGGCCAGGCGCGTCGAACGCGCGGATTCCGTTGGGTCGCTGTCGCTCCGTCAGCGCGAAGTACAGGTCGTGGCTGGCTTCGCTTCGGTGCTCGTCGCAGACGGGGATGCACAGCGGGTTCCCATTCGGGGCCTTCGCCAGGTAGAGGCCGCACGCGCCGTCCTCGTTGGCCGTCCCTTCGACGGCGAGAGTGGCGAGGGTGGCGGGCTGGTCGCAGCCGTCCGGCTCCTGGCAGGGGAAGCCCCGGATAAGTCCCGGGATGCGCTCCACGCGGGTCTGAAGGATGGCGTATCCGTGGTCGCGGATGTCGTCGTCGATGTCGCTGGACGCGCCGTGGGTGAGAGTGCGTGCTGTCATGCGGGTGACTCCTGGTCTGTGGTTGCTGTCGAAAGGCGGCAGCAGAAGGGGGTCAGTGGGGGGC
>NZ_RDBI01000087.1 GCF_008042125.1 Streptomyces sp. MS191 | reverse complement strand
GGCCGCTGGGCCGTGCGCCTCGGGGGCGGGCCGCCGCGGGGGGTCCGGCGGTCAGTCGCGCAGGCCGAGCAGCTCCCGCATGCCCGCCTTGAGCGCGTCGGCGGACAGGTGCCGCTGCGTCGACAGGTGGTGCATGAGGCTCGGTGAGAACGGGGCGAGCAGCAGGTGCGCGAGGAGCGCGCTGTCGGCCCCCGGGCGGAGCCGGGCGATCAGCAGCGCGACGTGGGTGTGCATCGCGAGGTACGCGCCGCTGGTGTAGCGGGCGCTGGGGGCGGCGGTCTGCGCCGCGAGCAGCAGTTCCCGCTGCTCGATGACCCGGTCGACGAGCGCGTCGACGAAGGCGGGCAGTCTTTCGGCGGCGGGTGCGCCCGGGCCGAGCGGCGGCGGGCCGCTCATGTACGCCTCCTGGAACTGCCGCTCCCGGTCGTCGAGGAGCGCCCACAGGAGCTGGGCCACGTCCCCGAAACGGCGGTAGACCGTGCCCACGCCCATGCCCGCGGCGTGCGCGACCTGGTTCATCGTGACCGCGTCGGGGCCGACCTCGGTGACGATCCTGGCTGCGGCGTCGAGGATCCTGCGCCGGTTGCGGGCGGCGTCGGCGCGCTCGGGGGCCGGGCTGCCCACGGTGGGGAGCAGTTCGATGGCCGGGACGCCGGGACGTGAGGTCGCGGCCGGCGCC
>NZ_RDBI01000086.1 GCF_008042125.1 Streptomyces sp. MS191 | reverse complement strand
GTTGGTGGCCGGGGCGGTGGGTGCCTGCGAGTCCGTCATGAGGGCGAGAGTAGGCCGCATTCAGGTCTTTGGGTACCCGTCGGTAACGCGTTTTCACCGGGTGCGCACATCACGCCAGCGATCGCTGGCACATAAGCCCTGATCAGCGGCTTACGGTCGGCCGGGAGGGCGATCTCGTGTTCCGGCGCCCGATGCGCCGGCCCGTTCCCTCGGTGCGTTCCCCCGGCCGGCTCGCCGAGCCGGACCCCGGCCCGTCCCGTCAGTCGGTCCGCTCGCCGGGTGCCCGCCAGTGCCGGAGAACGATGTCGAACTGCTCCCGGGTGGTCTCCCAGCTCGACTCCGGTGACGCCATGAACACGGCGTACTCGGTGCCGTCGTCCGCGAAGTACAACTGGTCGATGGCGTGCCTCGGGCCCGGGAAGTTCTGCTTCTCCTGCCAGGTGAACTCCCACCGGGCGGAACGGACCTGGTCGCGGTAGGTGTTCTGGTTCAGCCAGACGCGCCGGTACTCGGACCGCCTCTTCAGCGTCTTCTCCAGATCCAGCACGTGTACGTACGGGTTCTCGAAGTCGGGCGTGGGGTCGATGCTGATCCGGAGCCGGTGACGGCCGTTGTCCGGCGTGTAGTCGATGTTGTCGCCGTCCGTCTGCCGCTTCCAGCCCTTGGGTACCGCCAGGCTGAAGCCCTCGGGGTCCTCGACGCGGTGCCAGCCGGCCGGAACGGCGTCCTCCTCGTTCTGCGTCACGGTGGGCTGCGTGCCCTTGCCGCCCTGCCCGGTCTTGTCGCCGCCGGTGTGGTTCATCGCCGCGAAGACGGCTCCACCGGCGACCAGGCCCGCGAGCACGGCCGCCAGGACCGCCGTACGCCACCGGCCGCGGCCCTTCCCCGCGGTGGGCGGGGCCGGCGGGGCGGTCGGGGTCGGCACCGTGGCGGACGTGGCCGAGGGCCGTTCCGGCGACGGCAGTTCGGCGGTGACGGAGGTCAGCTGCTCCTGCTCCACCCGCTGCGTGGGTACGTACGCCTGCGCCGAGGCCGGGGTCCGGCCCTCCATGGCGTCGAGCAGCATCCGGCCCGCCTCGTCCGCGCGCGGGCGCTGCTCCGGGTCCTTGCGCAGCAGCGCGACGATGACGGGGGCCAGCGCCCCGGCCTTCTCCGGGTGGGGCGGCTCCTCCGTCACGACCGCCTGCATCGTGCTGATCGGGGAGCTCCGGCGGAACGGGGAGGTCCCCTCCACCGCGGTGTACAGCGTCGCGCCGAGCGACCAGAGGTCGGAGGCCGGGCCGGGGTCGCCGCCCCGTACCCGCTCGGGCGCCAGGTAGTCGATGGAGCCGACCAGTTCACCGGTCCGCGTGATGGTCGAGTCGCCCTCGATGGCGGCGATCCCGAAGTCGGTGAGCAGGACCCGCCCGTCGCGGGCCAGCAGCACGTTGCCGGGCTTGACGTCCCGGTGCAGCACTCCGGCCGCGTGCGCGGCGCGCAGCGCGCCGAGGACGTGCAGCCCGATCCGGGCGGCCTCCCGGGGCTCGATCGTGCCGGCCTCCTTGGCCGCGTCGGCGAGCGAGGGGCCGTCGACGTACTGCATGACGATCCAGGGCCGGTCGTCGTGCTCCAGCACGTCGTGCACGGTGACCACGCCCGGGTGGGTGATCCGCGCCGCGGCGCGGGCCTCCTTCTGGGTGCGGGCGTGCAGAACCAGCCGGTCGGCCTCGGCGACGAAGCGACCCGCCGTCAACTCCTTCACCGCCACGATCCGGTGCAGGACTTCGTCGTGGGCTCGCCACACCTTGCCCATGCCGCCGCGACCGATGGTCTCGCCCAGCCGGTAGCGTCCGGCGAGCACCAACCCGGCCGCCGTGTCCGCTCCGGCTCCGGACTCCGCGCCTGCGCTCTGAGAATGTTCCACTTGCCCCCGCCCGTTCCTTCGGATGACAGGTTACGGAGAGAGATACGGACGGCGGAACCTCAGGGCGCGCAAAGGAACAGCACTGTGACCGGGCCAACTCCGGCCGCCCCTTTTCGGCCACTCTCAGGGGCGGTTCGGCGGATTCGCGGCCCTGAACGGTTCTGCTTTCAACGAGAGTCGGCGGAGTGAGCCGCCGTCCGGAGCGGGCGGCCGGGTGGTGCGCGGCCGGCCGGCGGCGACCGGATGCGGCGTCACCGGGTCGCCCGGTAGGCCTTCACCGCCTGGTCGTAGATCTCGGACACCTTGTCCCGTTCGTTCTCCGGTCCGATGACCTGGACGACGTGATACCGGCCTCGCTCGATCAGGGCGAGGTTGCGGACGAACACCTCGCGCCCCGTGCTGTCCTGCCAGGTGAACTGCCCGACGGCCATGGCCTGGCGGCCGACGTCGATCCGACGCAGCCCGGAGGCGCTGGACCAGGACGAGTCCCGCCAGGGCTGCAGCTCGCGCTCCCTGGTCCGCTGGTAGGCCATCGGGTCGGAGCCGGCGGCCTGCACCGTGTCCCGGCCCGGCACCACGATCAGGGTGAACTCCCCGCCGGTGTAGCGGACTTGCCCGGCGTCGTTGATCGGGCTCCGCCGCCAGCCGGAGGCCACCCCGACCTGGAAGCCCTCGGGGTCCTTGCGCAGCGTGTACCCGGCGGCCAGGTCGGCGGTCGGCGTGCCGGACGTGGGCGTCGCCCCGCTCGGGGCGGTCTTCCCCGGGGAGGGCTTCGCCGAGGTGCCGGCCGAAGGGGGCGCGGACCGCCCGGTGGGGCCGCCGCCGGGCCGCTGGGAGCCCTGACCGGCGGGCTGTTCGCCCTCCGCGCCCTGCCGGGGCATGAACAGGACGGCGTAGGCGACGGCGCCCACGAGCAGCAGGAGGATCAGCAGCAGGAGGTTGCGGCCGAGGGAGCGCGGAGCCCGGGTGTCCCGGCCCGCCCGCGGGGCACGCGAGGCGCGCTGCGGCAGCTCCTCGTGGAACTCCTCCTGCCGGAACGAGTGACGCTCGTCGCGGCGAACGCCCCCGCCGCGCGCGTCCTGGTGACGCGCGCTCCCGCGGCCCGTGTCCTCGTGTGCCCGGCGGGGCTCCTTGCCCTTCCGGTGGCGATGGCGTCCACCGGCCGCGGCCCCGCGCCGTCGGCGGACCAGTTCGCCGCGGCGGCGCACCACGGGCAGCCGCCTGGCGTCCTCGGACGGGAGCGGCACCATGCCACTGCCCGCCTCCGGCTCCGGCGCCGACCGGACGAGGGAGCGCAGCCAGCCGCGCAGCTCCTCGAAGTCGGGGCGTTCCGTGGGGTCCTGGCGCAGCAGGGACTCGACGACCGGGCGCAGCGCCCCGCACTCCTCGGCGAAGGCCGGCGGCTCGGCGCAGACGAGCTGGACCAGCTCGGCGGCGTTGTCCTCGGGGTACGGGGCATGGCCCTGGACGGCCCGGTACAGCAGCGCGCCGAGGGCCCACAGGTCGGTGGCGGGGCCGATGGGCGGGGCGAGCCGCCAGTTCTCGTGGACCGGCCCGGCCTGCTCGGGTGCCCAGCGCTCGGTCACGGCGCCGACGACGGCGATCCGGGCCTGGCGGGCGCGCTCGGCGGCGAGCCGGGTGGTGGGGCCCCGGTAATCGGAGGCCCCGGCACCCTCGCCGGACTCGCCCCAGCCTCCGCCGGCCGGTACGGGCACCGGCTCCGGCTCCGGCCGTCGGGGGGCCGGTCCCGAGCCGCAGTGGTGGTCCCAGGCCCTRGACGACGAGGACGACGGCGAGGACGCGGACGACGACTATCCGCCCCGGCGCGGCACCGATGGCGACGGTCCGCCGCGCGCGCTGCTCACCGGCAGCTGGAGCGACGGTCCGCACGCCTCGCGCGACGGCGCCGGACCGGTCTCCGCGGGCGGCGGACCGGTCCTGCCCGGTTCCGGCCGCCCCGCCCTGCCGGCGGGCTACACCGCCGCGTCCCGGCCGCCGGCCCCCCGACGGCCGGAGCCGGAGCCGGTGCCCGTACCGGCCGGCGGAGGCTGGGGCGAGTCCGGCGAGGGTGCCGGGGCCTCCGATTACCGGGGCCCCACCACCCGGCTCGCCGCCGAGCGCGCCCGCCAGGCCCGGATCGCCGTCGTCGGCGCCGTGACCGAGCGCTGGGCACC
>NZ_RDBI01000085.1 GCF_008042125.1 Streptomyces sp. MS191 | reverse complement strand
CATCGTGAGGCATCGGACAGGGGGGTGGGGTGGTGTCACCGTGCGCGCGGCGCGATCGGATCATGATCACATGCCGAACACCTCCCGACGCGGTCTGCTGGCCGCCTTCGCGGCCACCGCCGCCGCCGTCCCGCTCGGCGGCCTCGCCGCCGCTCCGGCCCGCGCCGCCACCGCCGCCGCGGCCGCGACGGCTCCCCCGGCCGGACTCGCCACGCCTCGCTCGTCCGTGACGCAACCTCCGCTGGACGCCTCGTACTTCACCCGGCTGACGCTCGGCGGCACGCTCACCGCCACGGTGCTGCCGGGCACGCCGGTCCGCACCGAGGTGACCTCGGGCGGCCGGCGCGTGGCCCTGCTGACCCACGGCGCTCGGACGGTCGTCGTGCCGGGGCCGGAGCGGACGTTCACGGAGAACAAGAAGCCCTTCGTGGACGACTTCCAGCGCACCCTGCCCGACCTGTCGCTCCCCGCGGCGGACCGGGCGTACTGGGGCACGTCGCCGGGCGGCGGTGCCTGGAGCACGCTCGGGCCCGTCGACACGGACTACGCGGTGGTCCCCGGCGGCGGTGTCATCACGCTGACCACCGACTTCGCGAGCCGGCACGCCAGTCTCCGGGACGCGGAGATCACCGACGTCGACGTGCGCGCGGTGGCCAGGTTCGACAAGGTCCCCACGGGGCAGGCCTGTTCGTACGCGCTGACCTTCGGATACGTGGACGTCCACACCAACCGTCGCGCCCGGCTCTCCTTCCTCACCACGGGTGCCGTGGAGCTGCACGTCGAGAAGGAGGTCGACGACGCCGTCGCACCGCTCGCCCCCGCGGTCACCGTCGCCACGGGCGTGCCCGCGGGCACCAACTGGACGATCCGGGTGCTCCGCGAGGGCGAGCGCGTCCGGGTCAAGGCGTGGCGCAGCGACACGACCGAGCCGGCCGCGTGGACCGTCGACGTCACCGACGCGGGCTCCCCCAAGGGGCGGGTGGGGCTGCGGGCGCTCGCCAACGACGGCTGCACCAACCTGCCGGTCAAGCTGACCGTGAGCCGCTTCCAGGTGGACGCCGCCACCTGGGACGCGCCGCCCAGCGTCACCCACCGCGACTGGGTCCGCGTGCTGCCGCAGCCCTTCGACGGGACCTGGACCCCGGAGCTGGAGCAGGTGATCCGCGGGTGGGCCGGCTCCACCGAGCCCGACGTGCTGTCGTACGCGGCCATGTTCCTGGCCGACGCGCCGGCGGTGCGCGGCGGGGCGGGCCCGGCCGCGGACAAGCAGGTGCTGGGAGCGGCCGGTTACGGCTACCTGGACCCGCAGGGCTACCGCTACGAGGGCGCCGACTTCCACGAGTACATGGGCATCGGCTGGACCTTCCCGGACGGCGCGTACACCGGACCCAGCGCCCAGCAGGTCGGCAACCTCGACTGCTCGGGTTACACGCGCATGGTCTTCGGCTACCACATGGGTGTGCCGATGGCCGCGGGCCAGGACACCTCCCGGACCCGGATCCCGCGTGCCTCCCGGTACATGGCGGACTACGCGCCCGGCGTGCGCGTCGACCGGACCGACGGCACGAACCCGCCCGCCGCGCAGGCTCTGCAGCCGGGCGACCTCGTGCTGTTCAACGCCGACTCGGGCGATGACGCCCCGACGGTCACGGTCGACCACGTCGGCATCTACCTCGGCCTGGACGGGGCGGGGAAGCGGCGCTTCCTCTCCAGCCGCAAGACCGGCAACGGACCCACGATGGCCGATCTGGGCGGCGCCTCGCTGCTGGACGGGACGGGCACCTACGCGAAGAGGCTGCACACGGTGCACCGCATCTGACGGGCGGGGGACGCCTCCTGTCCGCGGTGCGGCGCCCCGTTTCAGGGGCGGGGCCAGGGGCGTCCCTCCAGGCGCTCGATGTCGCTGTTGAACCGCCTCAGGCAGGCGGCGAAGTCGGCGACCTCGTCGGGCGACCAGTCGGCCAGCACCTTCTCCAGGCCGTGGAGGTTCGCGGAGCGGTCGGCGTCCAGGCGGCGCCGGCCCTCGTCCGTGATGGTGAACTTGCGGGCGATGCCGCCGTCGGGGTCGGGGATGCGCTCCACGACCCCGGCCTTCAGCATCGAGGCGGTCTGCCGGTTGAGGGTCGAGGCGTCGAGCCCGAAGGCGTCGCTGAGCTGCCCGATGGACATCGGCCCGTCGATCCGGATGCGGTTCAGCACGACGTACGCACTCCGGTCGAGCCGTCCCTCCGCGCTGCGCGCGCCGGGGTTGAACAGATGCGAGTGCCGCCCGATCAGCATGGTCTCGAACTCGATCAGGTGCGTGGGCTTTTCCATGGAAGGCATTTTCCCAAGCCTTTCCCGTGACCTGGCCATCGGCATTCCCTCGCCTCCGCTCCCCTGATCGCGGCCGGTGCGCCGCCGGCCGTGATGTGCACGATACACGAAGCATGCATGATGCAAGGCATGTGTATGCTGCACGTCGATCATCCGGGCGACATCACGCCCGCCCCATGCCGTAGGGAGAACCAGTGACCGGCTCCAAGACCGACGCCCGCCCCGGTGGTGTCGTCGGTGTCCTCGCCTTCGCGGGCATCGTGGCCGCGCTCATGCAGACGCTGGTGGTGCCGCTCATCGGCGACCTGCCGAGGCTCTTCGACACCACCGCCTCCAACGCGTCGTGGGTGGTCACGGCCACCCTGCTCTCCGCCGCGGTGGCGACCCCGGTCGCCGGCCGGCTCGGCGACATGTACGGCAAGCGGCGCATGCTGCTGGTGTCCGTCGCGCCCCTCGTCCTCGGCTCGGTCGTCTGCGCCCTGTCGTCCTCCGTGGTCCCGATGATCGTCGGCCGCGGACTGCAGGGCCTGGGCATGGGCGTCGTGCCGCTCGGCATCAGCCTCCTGCGCGACGTCCTGCCGGTGGAGCGGCTCGGCTCCTCCATCGCCCTGATGAGCGCGTCCATGGGCGTCGGCGGCGCACTCGGCCTGCCCTTCTCGGCCGGCGTCGCCGAGAACTCCAGCTGGCGCGTGCTCTTCTGGGTGGCCGCGGCCCTCAGCCTGGCCGTCGGCGTGCTCATCGCCCTGCGCGTGCCGGCGGACCACGCCCGGCCCGCGGCGGCACGCTTCGACTTCCTGGGCGCGATCGGCCTGGGCAGCGCCCTCGTGTGTCTGCTCCTCGGCGTCTCCAAGGGCTCCGACTGGGGCTGGACGAGCGGCACGACCCTCGGCCTCCTCGGCGCCGCGCTCGTCGTGCTCCTCGCGTGGGGAACGTGGGAGCTGCGCATCGCGGAGCCCCTGGTCGACCTGCGCGTCACGGCCCGCCCCCAGGTCCTGATGACGAACGCCGCCTCGATCCTCGTCGGGTTCGCGATGTACGCCCAGTCCCTGGTGGTGCCCCAGCTGCTCCAGCTGCCCGAGGCCACCGGCTACGGACTGGGGCTGTCGATGCTGGCCATGGGCCTGTGGATGGCCCCCGCGGGCCTGATGATGATGGTGCTGGCCCCGCTCGGCGCCAAGCTGACCGCGGCCCGCGGCCCCAAGATCACCCTCGGCGTCGGCAGCCTGGTCATCGCCGCCGGCTACGCCTCCTCCCTGCCGCTGATGGGATCCACCGGCGGACTTCTGGTGGTCACCCTCATCTGCAACACCGGCGTGGGGCTCGCGTACGGGGCGATGCCGGCGCTCATCATGGGCGCGGTCCCGCAGTCGGAGACCGCGTCGGCCAACAGCTTCAACACCCTGATGCGTTCCATCGGCAGCTCCGTCTCGGCTGCCGTCATCGGTGTGGTCCTCGCCCAGATGACGACCGGCTTCGGCGGGCACCTGCTGCCGTCCGAGGCCGGCTTCCGCACCGCGATGATCATCGGCAGCGGGGTGGGGCTGGCGGCCGCGGTCGTGGCGTTCCTGATCCCGGCCCGGCCGACCGCCGGCGCGGACGCGGTGGATTCGGCGGATGCCCGCACGGGTGACACCGCCGCGGAGCCGGTCGCGGCGGGTCCGGACGCCGGCACCGCACCGCGCCCCGCGTCCGGCGCCACGGCCTGAACGCCCGCCGAATTGCGACAGCACCGTGCCGAGCCGGCGCCCGCGTCCGCCACGGCACGGTGCAGGCGTCAGCGGCCGTACGTGGCCCGGCACAGGTCCACGATCTCGGGCGGGACGGCCTGGGAGCCGTCCGCCTGCCGGCACAGGGACCGCAGGCTCGGGGCCTGCCCCGCGGGTTGCTTCCCGGGCCGGACGCGGTCCGGCCCCTTCGGCACCGGCGTGACGGCCGGGCTCCGGCGCCGGGGTGTCCTCGCCGCCTCGTCCGTGCCGCGCCGCGTCCGCTCCCGCGCCTGCCCCGGAGTCTTCCCCGCCCGCGCCTCGCGGGCGGGTTCCTCGGGCCCGAAGGGCTCGGTCGCGGCCAGCGTCTCCCGGGGTGCCGGCTGCGCGGGCACCGGCCAGGCGGGCCGCGGAGCCGGAGGCCGTACGGCGGCGGGGACCGGACCCGCGGCGGGCGTCGGAACGGCCGGTGCCGGGACGTCGGGGACGGCCACGCAGCCGGTGGTGACGAGAAGCGCGGCCATGGCGAGGGGCGGAGTGACGCGGCGCAGGTGCATGGCGCCACGGTGCCCGACCGCGACGCCCCGGCGGCCCGGTGGGACACCGCACCACCGTGATGAGTGAACGGCGCACGGGACGACCGCCCCCAGGCCGGGTCGTCCGGCCGGTCAGCGGCCGGTGCGCGCGGCGGCCGTCGCCGCTCCCGCCGTGGCGAGCGACCGTGGTGCGACCGGCTCGCCCAGGTGCGCGGCCGCCGTCCGCCACGCGGCCGTCACGGCCTCGCGGGCCCGCGCCGTGCGCTCGGCGCAGTCACCGCCCGTCAACTCGAGCGAGGTGCCGACGTGCACATGGAGCCGCGGCCGGCGCAGCGGCGCGGTGAACAGACCCGCGAGCTGCTTGGCGCCGCCGCCTGACGTGACGCGCCGGGCGCCCGCCTGGCCCAGGGGCACCACCGGCGCCCCCGTCCGCTCGACGAGGCGGGCCAGTCCGCTGCGGAAGTCCTCGGGCGCCGCCTCCCCGGCGTCCCTGCGGCGCGGCAGGCCGCCCTCGCCGTAGATCAGGACGACGCGCCCCCGGTCCAGCGCCCGGGCCGCGCCGGTCAGGGCGTCCGCGGCCCGCCGGTCCCGCCGGTGCACCGGGACGTGCCCCTCGCGCTCCAGGGCGCGGCCGAGCACCGGTACACGCCACAGTCCCGCGGTCGCCAGGACGACGGGCTCCACGCCGAGCCGGCGCAGTGCGGCGAGGACGATCGCGGGGTCGGCGAGCGAGGTGTGGTTCGCGACGACGACGCTGCCGGGGGCGAGCGCGGCGCCGGGGTCGGTGGTGACCGTCAGACGTCCGAAGGCGGGCACCACGGCGTCGGCGAGGCGGCTGAGCATGTGCGCGGGTCTCCTGAGCTCGACGGGACTGGCCTCCATCGTGCTGACGTGCCCCCGCCGCGGACCTGAGTAGCGCTACTCAACCGCGGTACTCAACCGCGGTACTCAACCGTCGTGGTCGACACCCGACCGGCCCGTGCCGCCCTTCGGACCGCCTCCGCTTCCGTCTCCCGGTGGCGCCCGGCCCGCCCGGGGCGCGCGACCGGGCCGTCCTCCCGGCCCGCCCCGTCGCCCACTCGTCCTGAGGCCCGGGCCTCGACTGCTCCCGGCAGGCAGCCGGGCGCGACCGGCCGGGCCCGTGCCGCACGGGCACGCCGATGGCGTCGGGGAACCCGTCAGGCGGCCGGGATGTCTCCCCAGGCCTTGGCCAGGCCCTCCAGCCACGCCGGGGGCAGCTCCGCGGAGTCCCAGGCGGCGCGCAGCTCCTCGGGTGCCGTACTGAGGCGTTCGAGTACGGCGATGCCGCTGGGGGAGTGGGCCAGGGAGTAGCGGCTGTGGATGCCGACGGCGCTGCCGGGACCGTAGTCCGCGTACAGCCGCGTCAGCCGCTCGCCGTGGGCGCGGGTGAACTCGTCCAGCCGCCCCGCGTACCCGGCCCGCTCGAGGGCGCTCATGGTGCCGAGCACGGCGGTCAGCACCCGGTCCGACTCCTCGGGGTCGAAGTCCGAGGCGTGGGCGAAGACCAGGTACAGCGGGGTCACGGCGACTTTCGCCCGTTCCACGTCCACGAATCCGACCGGGGGCAGCGGCCGGCCGTCCGCCCGGGAGCCCCCGTGGGGTCCCGTCGCGGTCGCCTCCTGCAGGAGGCGGTCGGCGATGCCGCCGAGTGCGGCACCGGCCGCCCGGGCGCCGTCGGACCAGCCGTCGGCGTACTCCTCACCGCGTCCGTGCGGGAGCTCGCCGCCGATCTTGCCGAGCTCGCCGTGCGCCTCCGTGAGGGCGCCGGCCTCGACCAGCGCGACGAGCATCGCGGCCTCGTCCCCGAACACTCCCGCGCGGCCGAGGAGTTCGAGGACGGTCTGCTTGGTGTTCTGGACGCTGGCGGAGTTCAGCGGGTGCCGTGCCTCCTCGGCCGGGTTCACGGTGCGCTTCCTTTCGTCGTGACGGTCTCTCTGTGCTCTGGCCTCTGGGCCCTGTGCGCTGCCTTCCGGGATCCGTGCGTGTCTGCGCCGCTGCCCTCCCGGGCGGGCCGTCAGCACGGGGCGACGGCTCCCGGTGGCCGCGGTGTCCTCTCCGTGCGGATCAACATCACTCCATCATCCACGACTCCCCGTGCCGGGGCGGGCGTGGGCGCGCGTCACGCGGCGGTCGACCGGGTGCACCCGCCGGTCCACGCG
>NZ_RDBI01000084.1 GCF_008042125.1 Streptomyces sp. MS191 | reverse complement strand
GTGCCCGCCGTGTGCGGATCGGGGGCGAGATCGCCCCGGCGCAGATCCTCCTCCAGCTCGGCCAGGATGCGCCGCTCGCGCGGGGAGAGCCGTGGTCCGTCCATCGCCGACACCTCCTTCGGTCCGGCGGGACGCCCCGGCGGGCGGCCTCGGCCTTCTCGTACCGACCCCCGGTTCAAGCGTGCCTCACCGCGAGGTCCTCGGCGGTGAGGCCGGTCGCGTCGGCGAGCGCGTCCAGGTGCTCGGCGGCCTCGGCCGGGGACAGCCGCAGCTGCGCGGCGAGGACGCCGGTCGCGAGGTCGAGGAGATGGCTGCGTGCGAGCCGCGCCCGCAGCCGCCGGATCTCGTCGGGGAATCCGGTGCGGCCGGCGTGGTCCGCGTGGTCGGACGGGCCCGTCGGGCTCGGGGAGCCGGGCAAGAGGACCTCCGTTCCGCCGTTTCGTGGACGTCCGGAGCAGGGAGTTTCCGCTCCGGATTCTACCCGCGGACGCGTCCCGGCCTCAGGGCCGCACGTGCGCGACCCGCTCTCGGGAGGACCGGAGCCTCGCGGTGAGGCACGCTTGAACCGGGGGTCGGTACGAGAAGGCCGAGGCCGCCCGCCGGGGCGTCCCGCCGGACCGAAGGAGGTGTCGGCGATGGACGGACCACGGCTCTCCCCGCGCGAGCGGCGCATCCTGGCCGAGCTGGAGGAGGATCTGCGCCGGGGCGATCTCGCCCCCGATCCGCACACGGCGGGCACCGGCCACACCGGACACCGGTCGGCGAAGCGCGTCCGGGGTGCGGGCAGACGGCCGTCGGGGCGTGTCCTGGCCGTGCTCGGCGTGGTGTCCCTGGCGCTGCTCGTCCTCGGCATCGCCACCGAGAAACCCGCTCTGATCTGGGCCTTCACGGCTGTGTGGGTGCTGACGCTGATCTGGCTCATGCGCCTGGTGATCCGCTGGACGCGACGGCTCCAGAGCCGCGGGAGCAACGACGGGAGATGACGTCGCACCCTTCCGTACGGAGGCGGGTCCCGCGGATCCGTCTCCGTACGGTGTGAGCGGCGGGGCGCACGCGCCGCGGCCCCGGGGGCCTCGCCGACGTTCGGTCCGGTGCGGCCGTCCCGTGGAGCGTCGGGTCAGGTCCGCGCCGTCAGCCTGCGCTTCGCCATGTCGTACCGGGCGCGGAGCCCCACGTCCGGTGAGACCCGCAGCAGGGCGCCCAGCGCCGCGACCGCCCCCTCGTCGAAGCCGGAGGACTCCGCGTCGAGGGCGGCGCGCTCCAGACGTCGGATGCCCTCGGCCTCGTCGCCCCCGCCCAGCAGGGCCTCGCCGGCCGCCGTGCACAGCAGGACGCGCGCCGCCGACGGTGTCTCCCGCGGGTCCTCCAGTTCCAGGGCGGCGGTCGCCGCGTCGAACGCCTCCTGCCATTCCCCGGCGGCCAGCCGGTGTCGCGCCAGATGGTGCAGGGCGAGCCGCTCGGTGTGGCGGTCGTCCGCGGTGCGGGCCAGCCGGGCGGCGGCCACGCAGCGCTCCGCGGCCTCGTCGAGGCTGCCCAGCTCCGCCTGGACCAGGGAGAGATTGACCAGCGCCGTCGCCTGGCCGCGCGGATCGCCCGCCCGGGCGGCCAGCGCGGGGGCGGCTTCCAGACGGGCGAGCGCCTCGCGCGTGCGGCCCTCCTCGGTGAGCACCCAGCCGAGCAGGGCAAGGACCCGTGCCTCGGCGCGGACGTCGCCGTCGGCCCGGGTCGCCGCGAGTGCCGTCTCCAGCAGCGGGGTCCAGCCGCCGCGGACCCGCCACACGATCTGCGGCCAGAGCGCCAGGACGATCCGCCAGGTCCGGCCGTGCAGTCCGGCGTCGTGCGCGGCTTCGGCCGCCAGGACCAGGTCGTCGCGTTCGGCCGCGTACCAGTCCATGGCCTGCGCGCGGTCCGCGAACTCCCGGATCGCCGGCGGGGCGTGGAAGTCCGCGGGGAGCGCGAAGCAGGACTCGGCCGCCGGTTCGGCCGCGCCGGCGGCCGCCAGCGCGGTGGCCACGGTGTGGTCGAGGACCCGGACGACCGTGTCGGCCCCGGCTTCCAGGCCGCGCGCGTAGAGCCGTACGAGGTCGTGGAGAGTCCAACGCCCCGGCGCGGTCCGGGTGACGAGGTGGGCCGCGGCCAGCCGGTCCAGCGCGGCGTCGGCCTGGTCCGGGGCGGTGCCGGCCAGCGCGGCGGTCGTGTACCGGTCGACGTGGGTCCCGGGGTGGCGGCCCAGGTGCGCGAAGTGGTGGGCGGCGTCCTCGGGAAGCCGGCGCACGGTCAGCCGCAGAGCCGCCCGGACGCCGGTGTCCTCGACGTCGAGCAGGCTCAGCCGCCGCGACTCGTCGGAGAGTTCGTCGGCCATCGCGCTCAGGGACCACTCCGGCTGGTCCGCGAGGCGGGCCGCCGCCACCCGGAGCGCCAGGGGCAGACCGCCGCACAGTTCGGCGATGCGCCGGGCGGCCACCGCCTCGGCCGTGACGCGCTCCGTTCCGAGGACCGCCCGGAGCAGGGCCGTGCCGTCCGCCGGTTCCAGCACGTCGACGGGGACCGGGCGGGCGGCGTCCGAGGCGATCAGCCCGCGCAGCCGGTACCGGCTGGTGACGACGGTGACGCAGCGGACTCCGCCCGGCAGCAGGCCGCGGACCTGCTCGGATCCGCGCGCGTTGTCCAGCACGACGAGGAGCCGGCGGTCGGCGGCCAGGGAACGGAACAGGGCGGACGCGCCGTTCACCGACTCCGGGATCCGGCGGGGCGGGACGCCGAGTGCGGGGAGGAACTCCCGCAGCACCTCCAGCGGGGTGGGTTCGCCGGTGTCGCCGAAGCCGCGCAGGTCCGCGTGGAGCAGGCCGTCCGGGAAGCCGGCCCGGTTGCGGTGGGCCCAGTGCACCGCGAGGGCCGTCTTGCCCACGCCGGCTGGGCCGGTGACGAGGCAGACGGGCGCCTCGCCGGCGGCGGCGCGGGACAGGGCGGTGAGTTCGGCGGTACGGCCGTGGAAGCCGCGGGGCGGGCGCGGCAGCAGGTCGGCCGGCGCCATGGGTTGCGGGGTGGCCGGTTCGTACGCGGTGAGCGGGACGGACGGCGGGCCCTGCGGCCGGACGGTGTCCGCCTCGCCGTCCTCTCCGCTGAGGGCGGACGCATAGGCGTCCGCGAGTTCCCGGCCGGGGTCGACGCCCAGTTCGTCGGCGAGCAGCCGGCGGGTGCGGTGGAACCAGTCGAGCGCTTCGGAGCGCCGGCCCGCGCGTCTCAGGGCCGTCATCAGGGCGGCGGACAGCGTTTCGCGCAGGGGATGCGCGTCGGCCTCGGCCCGCAGGACGGCCGCGGCCCGGGCGTGCTCCCCCAGGCTCGCGTACCCGGCGGCCAGCGACTCGACGGTGGCCAGCCGCAGTTCCTCCAGCGCGTGGGCGGCGGCCTGGAGCGGCGGGCTCGGGTACGCGCCGGTGAGCGCGGGGCCCTGCCACAGTGCCAGTGCCTCCTTGTACATCGCGACGCCTTCGGCGGCCACGCGCTGCCCGCGGGCGAGGGTGACGAGCTCCTCGAACCGGTGGGCGTCCAGGAGGGTTTCCGGCATCCGCAGCACGTACGCCGGTCCCTGGGTGGCCAGTTCGACGCCGTACGTCTCCGCGTGCGCGTCGGCGAGCAGCGCCCGCAGGCGGGACACGTGCCCCTGGACGACACTGCGCGCCCGGGGCGGCGGCTCGTGGTGCCAGAGGGCTGCCGTCAACTGCTCGACGGGGACGGGGCGGTTGGGCCGCAGCAGCAGGGCCGCCAGCAGGCTGCGGCGCTTGGCGGGGCCGAGGGCCGGTTCACCGGCGCCGGTGACGACGGACACCGCTCCGAGCAGCCGGAACTCCACTGACACAACTCCTCGTGGGGGAAGGGGTCAGATTACCGGAGGCGGGTGAGGCTCTCGGAGGTCCGGCCCGATGCACCGGACGCCTCCTAGGGGGCCAGCGCGACCTCGGCCCAGACCGTCTTGGTGTCGTCGGCGTAGCGCACACCCCAGCCCTCGGCCATGGTGGCGCAGATGTGGAGTCCGCGGCCGCCCTCGTCGACGGCCTTGGCGTGGCGCAGGTGCGGTGCGGTCGGAGCGCTGTCGACGACCTCGCAGATCAGCGCGCGGTCGCTCCTGATGAGCCGCAGGGTGATGGGTGCGGCGCCGTACCGGAGGGCGTTCGTGACGAGCTCGCTGACCACGAGTTTCACGTCGAAGGGGTCGACGGGCACGCCCCAGTCCGCGACGAGTTCCGCCGCCCGGGCTCGTGCCTGCGCCACGGCCGAGGGGGCGGGGGGTACGTCCCACTCCCTGAGCTCGTCCGGCGGCAGGAGCCGGGTCCGGGCGACGAGGAGGACGCGGTCGGGTGCCAGCAGGTGCTGGACGGCGTCCGCCATCTGCTCGGGGCCGTGGTCCGGATGGCGGAGGGCGTCCACCAGCTGCTCGGTCGACGGGCCCGCCTCGCCGTCCCGCACGGCGGAGGCGAGGCACAGGGTGCTGCCCGCGGGGAGCGTGTGGGTGGCGCTCGCGAACGGGGGCCCGTCGGCGCCGAGGAGCGGTCCTTCGGCCACGGGCTCGGGGTCCACCGAGCCGTCGGGCCGGACCACGGCGAAGAGCGAGGTACCCGCGCGGGCGACGTCCAGCCTCCCCTCGGCGGGGTCCCAGACCGCGAACGTGCAGCTCGCGGTCGGTTCGCCGGGTCGGGGTGCGGAGCCCTGTTCCCCGGCCAGCCGGCGGGTGGTGGCGTGCAGCCGGGCCAGGAGTTCGTGCGGGTCCAGATCGAGCGTGGTGAGGCTGTGGACGGCGGTCCGCAGCCGGCTCATGGTGGCCACCGCGCTGAGCCCGGCGTGGTGCACCTGCCCCACCACGAGGGCGACCCGGGCGCCGGGCAGTGGGATGACGTCGAACCAGGATCCGCCGCCCCGGCCGCTGGGGCGGTGGCGCTGGGCCACCTCGATCGCGCGCTGCGTCGTCCGTTCCTGCCGCAGCGGCCAGCTCTGCAGAGCGGTCATGACGATGTGCTCGCGGGTGAAGCGCAGCGCGTTCTCCAGGCAGGTGGCGGTACGCGCCACGATGCCGTCGGCGAGGGCGAGGTCGTCGGGGCCGAAGGGTTCGAGGGTGCTCCGGCGCTCGAAGGCGACGACCCCGAAGATCTGCCCGCGCACCGCGAGGGGGGCGACCAGCCGGAGCCCGACGGGACCGTCGCCGTGCGGGTCCCCGGTGGGCAGCAGTGTCGGGGCCTTCGGGAGCTCGTCGCCGAAGAGACCGGGCAGCAGGACGGTGCCGACCTCCGTGACCGGGGCGGAATCGTCCGCTTCGCCGGTGGCGGCGCAGCGCAGGAGCGGTGCGCCCTCCTCGGTGACCAGGTCGGGGGCCTGGCCCCGCAGGACCGCGTCCGTCAGGGCCACCAGGGCCGAGTCGGCGAAGCCGGGCACGGTCACCTCGACGAGCTCCCGGGCCGTGCGCTCGACGTCCAGGCTGCTGCCGATCCGTTCGTGGACGTCGTGCAGCAGGCGCAGGCGGGCCTGGGCCCGTTCGCGGTCGGTGACGTCCACGGCCGTCACGACCACGCCGAGCGGCTGCCCGGAGCCGTCCTCCAGGCGATGGACGGCGGTCGAGAAGACGTGTTCGTGCTGCGGATCGAGGCGCGGATGGAAGCGGACCAGTACGTTCCGGACCGGTCTGCCGGTCTCCAGCACCTCGCGCAGCATGCTCTCGACGCCGGTCACGCCCTCGGTGGCGTACACCTCGACGACGGGCCGACCGATGATCTCCTCTCGGGCGACCCCGCGCATGCCGACCGCCACGGGATTCACCCGGACCGCGCGCAGGTCGCGGTCGAGGACGTGCAGCCCGACGGCGGACTGGTCGAAGACGGCGTCGAGCACGGCCTCGTCCAGGTCGCCCATGTCCTCCCCGGCCCGCCACACACCCCATTCCGGCTCGCCGGAGCCGCCCGGCACGCGCCCGACGAGCCAGCGGCCGTCGGGGGGACCCGTGGAGAGCAGCTCGGGCACGCTCCGTCCGACGGCCTCCTCGTCCCGGCGGCCGAACAGGCGCTCGGCGCCCAGGCTCCAGCGCACCACCTGCCCGGTCCCGTCCAGGGTGAAGAGAGGCGCGTGGTTTCGCGACATGGATCGACTCTCGCACCTTCGCCCGTCCGGCGCATTTTCCGGGCCGTGCGGGCCGCCCCGCCGGCGGTCGTCAGCGGCCGGCGCGGTGCCCGGGGGTCAGTGGCGGACCAGACAGAAGGGGTGCCCGGCGGGGTCGGCGTAGACCCGCCAGGAGCGCCCGCCGGCACCCTCGTCCAGCACGGCGGCCCCGAGGGCCAGCACCTCGTCGTGGGCCCGGTCGAGGTCGGCCACACCGAAGTCCGGATGGAGCTGCTGCGGCGCCGCGGGGTCGCCCCAGCGCGGCGGGCGGTGGTCGGCCGCCCGCTGGAAGGCGAGGACGAATCCGGACGGCGTGTGCAGGGTCGACCAGTCCTCGCCGACGGCCCACCGGCGGTCCGGACGGTCGACGGCACCACCGAGGAGCGCCCGGTAGAACTCGGCGAGCTTCCGGGGGTCGGGACAGTCCAGCACCACGCACTGCAGGTCGGCGATCATGCTCCGGATCCTAGGGGGTGTCCTGGGCGCGGGTAATGGGG
>NZ_RDBI01000083.1 GCF_008042125.1 Streptomyces sp. MS191 | reverse complement strand
CGTGGCGGGGCGGGTGCCGGGCGGTCCCGGCGCGCAGGTTCCAGTGTGGCACTCGGGGGCGGTCAGTGGCCGCAGAACGGCTTGCTCCACCATCCGCAGGCGGCGCAGTAGTCGGCGGCGGTACGGGCGAGGGCGTGGATGAGGCGGCACATGGCGGGCCCTTCAGGGGGTCTTGGTGACGGTGTAGTGGCGGCGCTCGGCCGGGTCGCGGATGATCGTCATCCCCTGCCCATGCTCGACCGCGAGGGGTGTAGCTGTAGCTGTAGCCGCCCCTGTAGCCACGCCCTGACCTGCGGGAACTACATCCCCAGGAGGGGCTACGGAAGGGGCCGGAAGGGGCGCGGGGAGCGCCCCCAACTTGACCCCGGTGGACGGGGCGCGGCCGGGCATCCTGACGCCCCGCTGAACGGGCAGCCCGGCGGCCTCACACGCGGCCCGCGCGAGGGCTGGCGTCCAGGGGTCGCCGGTGGCCCGGGTGAGGTGCTCGGCGAGCGCCGCGAGGTGGACGCCTTTCCCGGTGCCGATCGCGGTCCGGACGTGCCCGATGAACACTCCCGGCTCGACGGCGGGCGCGGGCTCCTGCTCCGGCTGCTCCTCGACGTCCTCCTCGATGTCCTCGGCGGCCTGGGGGCGGCCGGCCCACCAGGCTGCGCCGAGCCCCGCGACGGTGGCCGCGGGGACGGCGAGGGGGTAGCCGCGTAGCTCGTCGAGGACCGGCGGCAGGACGTACGGCGCGAGGAACGCGACCGTGCCGCCGCGCAGGGCGAGGGACTGCCAGCCCTCCCCCACGAGCCACGTCCCGGCACGGCGGGCGAGGATGCCGGTGCCGTCGGCGATGCGGTACCAGGTGCTCATCGGCCGGTGGTGGTGCCGGTGACGGTCTGTCCGATGCCGTCGCCTGCCTGGCGGACGCCGTAGAACAGGGAGCCGATGAGGCCGCCGGCTCCGGCGAGGAGGATCAGGGCGACGGCGACGATGCCGATGAGCTTGCGGGACTCGGACGGGATGACCTTCCAGCGGCCGAGGAGCCAGGCGACGAGGAGCAGGCCGAGGATGACGGCGCCGCTGCTGATGCCGGCGGAGTTGACGCCCTGGGTGGGGGCGGCGATGGGGTTCACGAGGGGTGTCCTTACCTGGAGGCGATGAAGATGAGGAGCCAGCCGATGAGGAGCCAGCGGAAGGGGCGGCGCGCGGCGGGGATGACGACCGCGGCGAGGCCGAGGGGCCAGAGGGCGAGGAAAGCCCAGTAGCTGACTACGTAGAGGGAGATCACGCGTAGCCGCCCTCGGCTCGGGCGCGGCGGACGGCGGCTCCCACGGACGCTTCCTTGGCGTCGGGGCGGATCGCGAGGATCGCGCGCACGGCGCTCGCGTTGTCGGGTGTGATCGCGACGTGCTCGCGGGCGAGATCGGCGATGCTCGGCTGCTCGCGATCGGTGATCGCGCTGGTGGGCGCAGGTTCGGGGCGCCCTGAAGCGTGCTGCTGCTCGGGGGTGTTCGCGAGCGTGCTCGGCTCGTGCTCGGCCGTGATCGGGGCGATCGCGATCGGCGTGTTCCGCTGGATCTCGGCTCGCATCTCGATCCGATCGAGGGTGATCCGGAAGTCCGCGCGGTCGCGTGCGGCCGTGATCCGAGCCTCCTGCTCGATCCGCTCGATCACGTCGTCGGCGGCGCGCTGCTGCTGCTCCCGCTTCACCTTCCGGAGGCGCGCCTGGTGCTCGCCGTCGCGGATGACGCTGTTGATCTCGGCTTCCTGCTCGGCGGTGAGCGCCGCGGGATCGCGCATGACGAGGAGCGCGATCGCGGCGACAGTCTTGCCGACGAGGACGACGAACGGGCCTGCGATGGCCTGCGCGAGGTCGTGGGCGTCGATGCCGTGGAGGACAAGGAGACCGCCGACGCCGAGGGCGATGGCCCATCCGGCGATGGTGACGGCGCGGCCGCCACGGCGGTGGTGCTCGGCCCACATGACGGACAGCCAGCCGATGTCGCCGGCGATGGCGACGGAGAGGCCGAAGGGGCCGGAGTTCATGAGGTCGGTGATGGCGTAGCCGGACCAGAGGAGGGAGAGGCCGGCGAGGGCGTAGGCGCCGTAGAGGATGGGTGGCGCGCTGGGGCGGCGGGGCATCAGGCGGTCGCTCCCTCGGCGATGAGGCGGAGACGGGCGGCGTAGACGTCGCGGGTGTCGCCGCGCCGGATGGGCGGGAGGCTGCGGAGGAGGGTGTTCTCGACCTGCTCGGAGTAGGTCCCCTCGCCGTAAGTCGCTGCGGCCACCTGGAGCGCCTGCGCTTCGGCGAGCCCCTTGGTCATGGGGTGGTCGGCGTGGTCGGCGTCGAGCCGGTCGGCGAGGGCGAGCTGGAGGACGCCGAGGCGGAGGGGTCCGCCGTGGCGGGCCCGGCGCAGGGCTTCGTCCTGCTGGGTGAGGTGCGTAGAGTCGTGCATGGCTGTTCCTCCTGGTAGGCAGGCGGGATAGCTGGCCCCGGCCGGTCTGACCACCGACCGGGGCCGTTCTGCATCAGCAGCGTGGGACTGCTTGCTCGCCACTGTAGGGGGCCCCTACAGTGATGGCAAGCGGCCTGCCCGATTGAAGGGGCCGGAGTGAGCGACAAGGAGGTGCAGCGGGTGCATGAAGCACTGGACGAGGTCGAGCGCATCGCCGACCCCGAGGCGCGGGTACGGGCGCAGAGCCGGATCATGGCCGCGCAGGTCGAACGGAACAAGGTCTGGTCGGCGGAGCGCCGCAAGCTGATCATTGCCCTGTGGGATGGGGGCGCCGGTCTGTCGTATCGGCAGATCGCTGATCGGCTGGGCTGCAAGCTGAGCACGGTGCAGGACGTGTTCCGCGGCTACAGCGGGTCGGGGTCGCACCGGCCGAGGAAGACGACGGAGGAGTGACCGTGGGTCTGGTGGAGTTCCTGAACGTCCGCCTCGACGAGGACGAGCGGGACGCTCGCGCGAACCGGGGCATCTTCCCTTCGCCGGGGGTGGATGGCGACGGGTGCGTGTGGCTGCACATCCGGCCGGGAGGGAACGCAGTGATCGCCCGCTACGCCCACCCCGTCGAGGGGTACGACGACATGGCGAAGCTCCGGAACTGGGCGGACACGAATTCCGGGTGGACGCAAGCTCGTGTCCTCGCCGAGGTCGACGCCAAGCGGCGGGTCCTCGCCCACGTAACCGCCGAGCTCAACGACTCGGGCGGCGACAACCCGTGGTGGTACGCCGACAAGCTCCTGCCTGTGCTGCGCCTGCTCGCACTCCCTTATGCCGAGCATCCCGACTACGACGAGGCGTGGCGCCCGTAGCCGCGCCCGTGCACGTGGGCCCCCGTCTGGGTGATCCGGGCGGGGGCCTGCTGCTGTCCGGGTCAGGCTGCGACCACTCCGCCCTCGTGGACGATGACCCCGCACCCCTTGCAGCGTGCGCACGGGCGCGCCCCGTTGCCGCCGTACACCTCGAAACGGCCGCCGCACTGGCACGGGTAGGCGTCGGACAGCTCGCGACGCAGGTCCGCAAGGTCGAGGGCCCCCTCCACACGGCGGAGCGCCCCGGCAGCGACTGCGGCGAGGTGCTCCTGCTGCTCGAGAGTGAGCGGCCGGCCGGGCCAGCGCACGCCTTCCGCTCGAGCGGATAGCCACAGGGCGGCCCGTACCGCGCTCGAGGGCTGGCCGGTGAACTGCCAGCGCTGCGGGTCTCGAGCATCCTGCGCGGCGAGCTGATTGCGGCGGATCCGGTCGGCGGTCGGCCAGGTGGGGGGTGCGGGCTGCATGGGGCCGCGCTGGTTCGCGGCGGCGATCTGGGCGGCGGTCTCGAGGAGTGCGGCGTGGACGGCGCGCATGGTGTCGTGGATGGCGAGGTTGATGGGGACGGGGCGGGTGCCGAGCTGGTCGGGGTTTCGCTCGAGGGCGCGGAGGCCGGTGGTCTCGAGGTGGTCGGCGTGCTCGAGGGCGGCGAGGTAGTGGCGGAGGCTGGTGGGGGGCCAGCTCGAGGTGTGGGGGCTGCTGAGCGCGTCCTCGAGGTCGGTCCAGAGGGTGGCGGTGCGGTGCAGATGGTGTGCGGTGGTGGCGGTCATGGTGCGCTCCGGGGTGTGCGTGGGGCGTAGGGTGACTGCACCGTGTGGGGCGTGYTGGCCTGGGGAGGTCGAGGGCACGCCCCACTGCTGTGCGCGGGGTCAGGCTGGGCGGTTGGCCTTGGTGCGGCGCCGGTTGCTGCGGCAGATTCGGCAGAGGCCGATGTGGCACCACCAGGCGGCGCCGAGGTGCCAGTGGGGGCGGAGTGTCTTCACGGCTGGGGCTCCTGGGGGTCGAGGGCGGCGATGGCGGCCCGGTAGGTCTTCAGGCGGGCCACGTCTTCCGGGAGCCACCTGTGCCGTGTGGTGATTTCCTTGAGGGCGTCGTCGGCTCCGCAGATGTCGTCGTGGTCGTGACGCTCTTCGCAGCCCCAGCCGACGATGACGCCGTAGGTCCAGGCGTCGCGCTTGTACTGGCCCCAGTCGCGGGGGTCGTGGACCATCGCGCGGTGGACGGAGTCGGTGGCTTCGCGGGCGGCTGCGAGCTTGGCCTCGGCCTGCTCGGCGCGGTGCTGCTGCTCGCGCAGCTTGCGGGCCCACGCGGCACTCACGTGATCGGTCCCCGCCTGGTCCAGCCGCAGCTGCTCCAGCTCGGCGTACAGCTGGTCGAGGGCGTCCGAGGTGATCGAGTCGACGGTGTGCCGGCCACCGGCCTGCGTGGTCTGGCGTGCCTGTTGGGCTGTGTTGGCGTGGTCGATGGGGCCGAGGCGGGGCTGGTCGGTCATCGGGCGGTCTCCTCGTCGGCGGCGGCGCGGGTCTCAGCGGCCTGCTCTTCGGGGGTGACCCAGGTGCAGTCCTCCCCGGGCTCGTGGTTGTCGGTGAGGTGCTCGATGACGGCGCGCATCTCGGCGGCCCATTCGGTGGGGACGTGGATGGGGACGTTGTCGCTGCGGCAGGCCATGTCGGCGAGGTGGCCGTGGTCGTTGCCGCGCCAGCACCACCAGCCGACGTGGACCAGCTGCTCGGTCTCGTCGGTCGTGGGCTGGGTGGCGTCCTGCTGCCCGACGGCGGCGTACTGCGGGCAGTCGCGGTAGTGCCCAGCAGGGACGAAGGCGGGACCTGTCGACCCGCAGGTGTAATCGGCGGCAGTCTGTTCGAAGGTGTGCAGCTCGTGGCCGATGGCTTTCTGGCACTGCTGGCCGTAGTCCTCGAACTCGGCGGCAGGGCACTGCTGCGTCTCCTCGGCGTCCGGCTGTTGTGTGCTGACCTGGCGGGCCGCGTCGTCGTCGTGGAGCAGGGCCCGGAGCGCGGCGAGGCCGGCAGGGGTGAGCCCGATATCGACGGCCCACGTCTGGGTGTCGAGGTAGGTGATCTCCGGGAGGTGCAGGATGACGCCGTCTCCGTCAGGGGACGTGTCAATCCGAGGCGCGTCGGCGGTGTGGTCGGTCATGGGGCTGCTCCTGTGTGGTGGACTGGTGGGGTGCCCGCCCCTCCCGAATCCCGCGGGAGGGGCGGGCCACTGCGTGATCAAGCCGAGGCAGCGGCCAGGCAGGCCGCGACGATGACAACGGCTGGGGTGTCGCCGGGGAACTCGATGACGGCGCCGCTCGGGCAGTCGAGGCCGGAGTCGTCGGACTCGTTGTGCACGGCCCAGACGGCGCCGGACGGGTGGCGCAGGATGCTGAGTGGCATGTCGGTGTCGCCGGTCCAGCCCGCGGACTCCAGGGCTTCGACGACGTCGAGGCGGCCGAGCCAGTCGCCGGGGCCCGGGCGGCTGATGATCAGGTGCAGGTCGGTCATGGGTTGCTCCTTGGTGTCGGGTGGGGCGGACCGGCGGGCGGCTACGAGACGGGCGTGCAGGTCGGGCACTCGTCGCGGACGTCGGGCAATGCGCGGCCCTCCATGGCGGCAGCGATCTCCATGTCGGTGGCGTCGCCGAGGGTGTAGCCGCAGGCGTTGCACGCGCGCTTGACGCGGCGGGTGGTGGTGCCTCCGTCGTTCCTGCGGGGCGGGGTGTCGGGTCGGGCCATGAGGTGGTCTCCCTGTGTGTGGGTCGGTGGAACCGGATGAGCGCGGTCAGGCGGTGAGGCGTCGGCGGCCGGTCGCGGTGACTTCCAGTCGCGTGCTGAGGTGCGGGCCGTGGTGGACCTTGACGTAGCCGGCGTCAGCGAGGGCGTAGAACGTCGTCTGGCGGGCGGAGTAGCCGTTGCGGGCGCCGAGGGACCAGATGCCGCGGCGGTGGCCGCTGTGGGGTTGTACGGGCTGGGGGAGGGCGGCGAGTGCGCGGAGGGCGGCCAGGGCTGACGGTGTCTCGGCGCTTGCGGGCTTCTTGGTCCGCTTCGGCTTGGTGTTCGTGTCCAGGTCGGCGATCAGCTTGCGACCCGAGTCCGTGGCGCGGATCGGGCCGTCGTCGTCGTGGAGCAGGGCCCGGAGCGCGGCGAGGCCGGCAGGGGTGAGCCCGATATCGACGGCCCACGTCTGGGTGTCGAGGTAGGTGATCTCCGGGAGGTGCAGGATGACGCCGTCTCCGTCAGGGGACGTGTCAATCCGAGGCGCGTCGGCGGTGTGGTCGGTCATGGGGCTGCTCCTGTGTGGTGGACTGGTGGGGTGCCCGCCCCTCCCGAATCCCGCGGGAGGGG
>NZ_RDBI01000082.1:1805-22426 GCF_008042125.1 Streptomyces sp. MS191 | reverse complement strand
CGGTCAGTCACCGGACGGGGTGACGAGCGTGAGACCGGCCTCGGCCGCCGCGGCGGGTCCGTCGTCGGCCGGCCGTGCCGCGGGAGCCGGGGCGGGCGGTCAGTCACCGGACGGGGTGACGAGCGTGAGACCGGCCTCGGCCGCCGCGGCGGGTCCGTCGTCGGCCGGCCGTGCCGCGGGAGCCGGGGCGGGTCTCGGCGCCGTGACCGGTCTCCTCGGTGTCGGCGGCGGTTTCCTGGCCGTGCCGGCGCTGGTGACCGTCCTCGCCGTGCCGATGAGCGCGGCGGTGGGGACGAGCCTGCTCGTCATCGTCGCCAACGCGCTCGTGGCCCTCGCGGCCCGGGCGACCACCGCAGTACAGCTGGACTGGGCGCTGATCCTGCCCTTCCTCGCCACGGCCGTCCTGGGGGCCTGGGACGGCCGGCGACTGGCCGCGAAGGTCTCCGCGCGGGCGCTCCAGCGGGTCTTCGGCGGCGTGCTGGTGGCCGTGTCCGCGGCCATGGGCGTCACGGCCCTGCTGTGAGCGGACCCGGGCAGGTGAGCGGAACTCAGGCCAGGGAGAGGAAGAGCTTCTCCAGCCGGGCCCGCATCTGCGCGGAGTCCTGCATCTCCGGGTCCTCGCCGGTCATGCACTGCTGCAGTCCGGTGGCGATGATCGAGAAGCCGGCGCGGTCCAGGGCACGGGAGACCGCGGCGAGCTGGGTCACCACGTCCTCGCAGTCCCGGCCCTCCTCGATCATCCGGATGACGCCCGCCAGCTGGCCCTGAGCCCGCCGGAGCCGGTTCAGCGCCGACTTCAGCTCCTCGGCCGACATGTCGAGTTGCACTCTTCCTCCTCCTGCACATACCCCCGCGGGTATCCTACCGTGGGGGGTGGACACTCCACCGAAAGGTTCCGTTCCGTGACGACCCCGACCGCCCTGACCACTTCGCAGGCGACGCACCGCCTCGGCGAGTACACCGTCATCGACGTGCGTACCCCCGGCGAGTACGCCTCCGGACACATCCCGGGCGCCCACAACATCCCCCTGGACCGCGTCGAGGAAGCCGCCCACGCCCTGCGGTCCGCGGCCGAGCGCGTGCCGCTGCTGATCGTATGCGCCTCCGGCGCCCGGTCCGCCCGGGGCTGCGTCCAGCTGGCGGCACTCGGCATCGACGCCACCAACCTCGACGGCGGCACCGGCGCGTGGGCGGCGGCCGGACACCCGGTCGAACGGCCCGCCGGGGCCAGGACCACCTGGTCGATGGACCGCCAGGTCCGCCTCGCCGCGGGAACCCTGGTCCTGCTCGGCTTCCTGGCCGGTCTGGCCTGGTCGCCCGCCCACTGGCTGTCCGGCCTGGTGGCGGCCGGTCTGGTCTTCTCCGGCGCGACGAACGCCTGCGGCATGGCCGCCCTGCTGGCGAGGCTGCCCCACAACAGGGCCCCGCGGGACGCCGTCGGGTTCGAGGCCACCCTGCGGGCCCTGACCGTCTGAGCGCACGGCCGCGTGAAGCCCGGAGCCCGGGCCCGGGCGGCCCGCCGGTCAGCGCAGACTCGTGCCGTACACGTGGTCCACGGTCAGCGTGAGCAGGACCCTCCGGTCGGCCACCATGACCGCGCGGTACTCGTCCCAGTCCGGGTGCTCCCCGGCCGCCTCGCGGTAGTAGTCGACCAGGGCCTGGACCTCGGGGCCGTCCGGGTCGGTCCCGGGGCCGACGAGGGTCACGGTGCCCTCGGCCGTCGCCCACGCCCGTCCGTCGGCGCTCGTCACCTCCAGGGCGGCGCGTGGATCGCGGCGCAGGTTGGCGGTCTTGGCCGTGCCCGCGGTCGTCGACACCCGGACGACGCCGGCGGACCGGTCGTACGAGGGAAGGACGGGGGAGAGCTGGGGGCGGCCGTCGGACTTGATCGTCGCGAGCACGCCCAGCCGGCTCTCTGCGAGCAGCGCGTGCGCGTCGAAGGCTGTGTCGGTCATGTATGGATCAACTCGCCGCAGGACGGCGTGTATTCCGCGTCCGCCGAGTGCTCCGGCCGCCCCCGCGCGCCCGGCGCCTCATCCGCCCCCGGTCCCGCTCCGCTCGTCGCCCGCCCGGTCCGGGTACCGCCCCGGTGCCTACGATGAGCCCATGGCCGAACGCGAGGGATTCCCCGCTGCGCGTGATGCGCACCAGCGCACCCCTGGTGCCCGCGAGCTCTCCGCGGCGGCGGGGGTGTTCGCGCTGCTCGCGGACCCCACCCGGCTGCACCTGGTGTGGCTGCTGACGCGGGGGGAGTCGGACGTGACCGCGCTGGCCGAGGCGTGCGGCGCGGCGCGGCCCGCGGTCAGCCAGCACCTGGCGAAACTCCGCCTCGGCGGCCTCGTCCAGCACCGCAAGGACGGACGGCGGGTCGTGTACACGCTGCCCGACGGCCACATGCGGCGGCTCGTCGTGGAGGCGATCAGCCACGCCGATCACCAGGTGTCGGGCGAGCCCTGGCACGACTGACGTCCGGGACGAGGGTGTGTCCCCAGGAACGCGGACCTCGCTCGGATCAACATGTGCGCACCTGTGCACATGTCGGTTACGGTGGTGCCCCCGGAGCCGAACGAGGGCGGTCCCCATGCTGTCCGTGCTGCGTCACCGCACCTACCGGCACCTCTTCGCGGCCCAGGTCGTCGCGCTCACCGGCACCGGCCTCGCCACCGTCGCGCTGAGCCTGCTCGCCTACGACCTCGCCGGCGACCGGGCCTCCGCGGTCCTCGGGACCGCGCTGGCGCTCAAGATGGTCGCCTACGTGACGATCGCCCCGGTGGCCGGCGCGCTCGCCGAGCGGATACCCCGGCGCGCCCTCCTCGTCGCCACGGACCTCACCCGTGCCGCGATCGCCCTGGTCCTGCCCTTCGTCACCCAGGTGTGGCAGGTCTACGTCCTCGTCCTGCTGCTCCAGGCCGCCTCCGCCGTCTTCACGCCGGTCTACCAGGCCACCCTCCCCGACGTGCTCCCGGACGAACGCTCCTACACCCGGGCGCTGTCGCTCTCCCGCATCGCCTACGACCTGGAGAGCCTGTTCAGCCCGGTGCTGGCCGCCGCCCTCCTGACGCTCGTCCCGTACGGAGGGCTCTTCACCGGCACCGCGATCGGCTTCCTCGCCTCGGCCGCGCTGGTCGTCTCCGTCCTGCTCCCCGGATCGGCCACCGGCGGACCCCCGACCGACCGACCCGCGACCGACGGCCCCGCGACCGGCGGACCCGCGACCGACCGACCCGCGACCGACGGACCCGCCACCGACCGACCCCCGACCGACGGCCCCCGGACCGACCGGGTCCCTCGCTCCGGCGGCCGATATGCCCAGGCCGCCTTCGGTACCCGGCTCTTCCTCGCCACGCCGCGGCTGAAGGCCCTCCTCGCGCTCGACCTCGTGGTGGCCGCCGGCGGGGCCCTGGTCCTCGTCGGCACGGTCGTGCTGGTGCGCGACACCCTCGGCCGCTCCGCCGGCGACGTGTCGATCGCGCTGGGCGCGTACGGCGCCGGATCCATGGCCGCCGCCCTGCTCCTGCCGCCCCTGCTGGACCGGCGCGGCGAACGGGGTCCGATGCTCGCCGCCGCGTTTGCGACCGTCGCGGTGCTCGCCGTGCCGGCGGCGACCGGCGCCTGGTCCTGGCCCGGCCTGCTCGCCGCCTGGTTCCTCGTCGGCGCGGTGGGGTCGGCGGTGCTGACGCCCGGCGGCCGGCTGGTGCGCCGCTCGGCGACGGGCGCCGACCTGCCGGCCGCCTTCGCCGCGCACTTCTCCCTCTCACACCTCTGCTGGCTCCTCACCTACCCGCTCGCGGGCCTCCTGACCGCGACGGCCGGACCGCGGGTCTGCGCCGCCGTCCTGGCCGGCGTCGCCCTGGCCGGCTCCGTCGCGGCCGTCCGGCTGTGGCCGCGTACGGACCCGGACGGGACGGCCCACGTCCATCCCGAGCTGGCGCCGGACCACCCGCATCTGGCTGGTGCGGGCGGGCCCCACGTGCACGGCTATCGCCGGGACGCCCTCCATCCGCGCGGACTCAGCCGGTACTCCCGGAGCGGGCGAAGCGCAGCGTGACGAGCTCGAACGGCCGCAGCCGCAGCCGCAGCGCCCCGTCCGTCACCCGCGCGATCCCGGCCGGGGCGTCCGCGAGGGGGCGCTCCAGGAGGTCGCAGACCTCGACGCCGACGGCACCGGTGGGGCCGAGAGCCGTCGTCAGCCGGACATCGGCACGCGCGCCCCGGGACTCGTAGAGCCGCACGACCAGGTCGCCGCTGCGGTCGTCGGCCAGCTTCACGGCGCTCACCACCACCCCGTCCTCGTCCAGGGCGACCAGCGGGGCGACGTCCGCGTCGCCCGGGACCCGGCGCTCCGGCAGGTTGACCCGGTACCCCTCGCGCACGGCGTCGCCCACCGTCGCGCCGGGCACCAGGGCGTGGCGGAAGCTGTGCACCCCCTGGTCGGTGTGCGGGTCGGGGAAGCGGGGGGCGCGCAGCAGCGAGACGCGGACCGTCGTCGTGGTGCCGCGGTCCCCGGCCCGTACCGTGCGCGTCACGTCGTGGCCGTACGTCGAGGCCGTCACCAGCGCGACGCCCCAGCCGGGCTCCTCCAGATGCACGAAGCGGTGGTTGCAGGCCTCGAACTTCGCCGCCTCCCAGCTCGTGTTGGTGTGCGTGGGCCGGTACAGGTGACCGAACTGGGTCTCGGACGCGTAGCGGTCCGCGTGGACGTCCAGCGGGAAGGCCGCCTTGAGGAACTTCTCCGTCTCGTGCCAGTCGACCTCGGTGCCGAGGTCGAGCCGCTTCACGCCCGCCTCGAGCGTGAGCGTCTGCACGACGCGCGAGGCGCCGAAGGAGCGGGTCACGCGGACCGCGACGGACCGCGGGGTGTCGTCGACGACGACCACCTCGTCGGCCTCCGTCAGATCGGTGACCGTGTTGCGGTAGAAGCGGTCGACGTCCCAGGCGTCCCACATGTTCGGGAAGTCGGGGTGGATCTGCAGCAGGTTGGCCGCGGTCCCGGGCGCGATCGCCTCCCGCCCCGCGGCGAGGTCGACCACCGAGACCACCAGGCCGCGCTCGTCCACCGCCACCCGCAGCAGTCCGTTGGACAGGACGTGACCGCCGCCCGGCCGGTCCGTCACGGCGCAGCCCCCGGGTGCCCGGTCCCCGGCCGCCGGCTCCGCGGCCACCGCCCGCGCGCCGCCCGCCGGCACCCCGGCCCGCGCGTGCGGCGCCGCGTTGAAGACCACCTCGCCACCCGCGGTGCCGTCCCCGGCCAGCGCCCGCTGCGCCCGCCGCACGATCCCGGTCAGCTCCCCGGCCACGGCGGCGTACGTCCGCTCCGCCTCCCGGTGCACCCAGGCGATCGAGGAGCCGGGCAGGATGTCGTGGAACTGGTGCAGCAGCACCGTCTTCCAGATCCGGTCCAACTCCGCGTACGGGTAGGGCGACCCGGTCCGGACGGTGGCGGTGGCCGCCCACAGCTCGGCCTCGCGCAGCAGGTTCTCGCTCGCCCGGTTGCCCTGCTTGGTCCGCGCCTGGCTGGTCAGGGTCGCCCGGTGCAGCTCCAGGTACAGCTCGCCCACCCAGACCGGCGGATCCGGGTACTCGGCCTGGGCCTCGGCGAAGAACTCGGCCGGCCGTTCCCAGCGGACCCGGGCCGATCCCTCCAGGTCCCGCAGGCGTGCGGCCTTCGCGATCATCTCGCGGGTGGTCCCGCCGCCCCCGTCGCCCCAGCCGGTCGGCGCGAGCGAGCGCCGGGCCCGGCCCTTGTCCTTGAAGTTCCTGACCGCGTGGGCGATCTCCCTGCCGTGCATCGAGCAGTTGTAGGTGTCCACCGGCGGGAAGTGGGTGAAGATCCGTGTGCCGTCGATGCCCTCCCACCAGAACGTGTGATGCGGGAAGGAGTTGGTCCGGCTCCAGGAGATCTTCTGGGTCAGCAGCCACTTCGAGCCCGCCGCCCGGATGACCTGCGGCAGTCCGCCGGCGAAGCCGAAGGTGTCCGGCAGCCACACCTCCTCGTTCTCGACCCCGAACTCCTCCAGGAAGAACCGCTTGCCGTGCACGAACTGACGGGCCATCGCCTCCGAGCCCGGCATGTTGGTGTCCGACTCCACCCACATGCCGCCGGCCGGCACGAAACGGCCCTCCGAGACGGCCTTCTTCACCCGCGCGTACACCTCGGGCCGGTGCTCCTTGATCCACGCGTACTGCTGGGCCTGCGACATCGTGTAGACGAAGTCCGGCTCGTCCTCCAGGAGCGCCGTCATGTTGGCCGCGGTCCGCGCGACCTTGCGGACCGTCTCGCGCAGCGGCCACAGCCAGGCCGAGTCGATGTGCGCGTGACCGACCGCGCTGATCCGGTGCGCCGAGGGTTCGGCGGGTGAGGCCAGGACGCCGGCGAGGCGCTCGCGGGCGGCGGCGGCCGTGCCGTTCACGTCCTGGAGGTCGACGGCGTCCAATGCCCGGTCGACCGCCCGCAGGACGTCCCAGCGCCGGGCCCCCTCCGGCGGCAGCTCCGCCATCAGCTCGCCGAGGACCTCCAGGTCCATCACGAGCTGCCACACCGTCTCGTCGAAGACCGCGAGGTCCAGCCGCTCCAGCCGGTACCGCGGCTTCGTCCCGGCCGTCTCCTTCTCGCCGAGGCCGGTCGGCCGGAAGGGGTGGTGGTCCATGATCATCGGATTGGACGCGGCCTCCACGTGCAGCAGCACCTCCTCGCCGCCCGCCACCGGCGCGCCGATCCGCACCCACTGGTTGCGCGGGTTGAGCCCCTTCACGGGGGACCCGTCCGGCCGGTACACGAGTCCCTCGCACTGGAAGCCCGGCATGTTCGCGTCGAAGCCGAGGTCGATCAGCGCCTCGACCGTCCGTCCCGCCCAGGCCTCCGGCACGCGGCCGGACACCGTGAGCCAGCTCGTGCCCCAGGGTGCTCCCCAGGCGTCACCGGCGGCGATCGGGGTACGCGGCGCGGCGAGGCCCTCGGCCACCGGCACCGGTTCGTCCGGCGCCGTCCAGATCCCGGCCTCCAGCGGCACCCGCTCCGGGTGGATGGCCGGCCTGATGCGCTCGTCGAGGACCCGCCTCAGCCGGGACTCGATCAGGCTGCGGTCGTCGTGCATGGCAGTCACTCCCTCGCGTGGGGTGTGCGGGTGAAGGTCCGTCGGGCGGGGCCGGGATCGTCGGCCGTGACCGTGAGGCCGATGCCGCGTGCGTTCAGATGCTTGCGGTCCGCGGCCCGCACCGCCAGTACGACCGCCGGTCGTACTCCGCGCGCGGCGCGCCGCGTCAACGCCCCGGTGACAGGCCCTGCCGGGGCCCGGGCCGACCGCTCCGGCGACCCGCCCGCGGGGCGGCGCCGGCGCCGCGGTGGAGCGCGGACGGACCGTGTGCCCGCTCCTCGGGCCGCCGCCACGACGCACCCGGCGAGCGCCTCGGCGCCCCGCGCGCGTCCGGAGGTCACCCGGCCGGCCCGGACCCCGCCGCCCGCGTCCACGAGCCGGAGGCGCGGGGGAGCCGAGCCGGCCGCGGCGCCCCGGTCAGGCCGACAGGTCCGCGACGCGGGGCGCCACCGGACCGAACAGGTCGGCCACCGTCGTCAGGGCCGCCCGCTGCAGATCGCGGGCGGCCATGACGTCGCCGTCCGGGGCGGCGAGCGAGCGGGTCGCCGTCGCCTCGGCCACCACCGTCGGACGGAAGCCGAGCTGGAAGGCGCCCTGGGCGGTGAACGTGACGCACAGGTGCGTCATGAACCCGGCCAGCACGAGGTCCGGGCCTGCGCCCCGGTCGCGCAGGATCTTCTCCAGATCCGTCCGGTGGAAGGCGTCGGGGAACTCCTTCACCACCACGGGTTCGCCCTCGGCGGGCGCGACCTCGGGGACGATGGCGCCGATCTCGGCGCGGACGTCGTACGGGGTCCCCGTGCCGCCGTCGTTGACGACGTGCACCACGGGTGCGCCCACCGCGCGCGCGGCGGCCAGCAGGCGCGCGCCGGCGGCGAGGGCCTCCTCGGCCCCCTCCAGGGCCATCACGCCGGTCCGGTAGGTGTTCTGGAAGTCGATCATGACGACGGTGGAGTCGGCGAGCCGGGGGAGCTCGTGGCCGAGGCCGATCACGTCGCGCAGGGTCGTGGAGACGGACATGGTTGTTTTCCTCTCGTCAAGGGTGAAAAGGGGCATGGCGCGGCGCGCGCACGCGCGGGCCGGSGTGCCGGGTCGGGGGTGCGGTCGCTCAGGCGGCGGGTCGGGCCGGGGTGGCGCGACCGGGCCGGGGTGGCGTGGTCAGGCCGGGGTGGTGCGGAAGCGGCGCCGGTAGGCGGCCGGGCTCGTGGCGATCTGCCGCCGGAAGGCACGGTGCAGGGTCTCCACCGAGCGGAGTCCGGTGGCCCGGGCCACGTACTCCAGCGGTTCGTCGGTGGTCTCCAGCAGGCGCCGGGCGGCCTCGACGCGCATGGCCTCCACGTACGCGGCGGGGGTGGCCCCCGTCTCCTGGGTGAAGACACGGGCGAAGTGACGTTCGCTCAGGCACATGCGTGCCGCCAGGGCGGCCGCCGACAGGTCCGCGTCCAGATGGTCGGCGACGTACAGCCGGAGCGCGTCGATGTCCCGGCGGGACGCCGCCGGACGGCTGAGCGGGACGCTGAACTGGCTCTGGCCGCCCTGGCGCTTGAGGTACACGACCAGGTGCCGGGCCACCGTGAGTGCCAGGTCCTCGCCGTGGTCCTCCGCGACCAGGGCGAGCGCGAGGTCGAGGCAGGCGCTGATGCCCGCCCCGGTCCACACCCGGCCGGAGCGGATGAAGATCGGGTCCGGGTCGACGGTGACCTCGGGGTGGTCGGCGGCGAGCCGGGCCGCCGTCGACCAGTGCGTGGTCGCGGCCCGGCCGTCCAGGAGGCCCGCCGCGGCGAGCAGGTGCGCGCCCACGCACACCGAGGCGATCCGCCGCGCGTGCGGCGCGGTCTCCCCGACCCACTCCACCACCCGCGGATCGATCCGGGGCCGCGGATCGTCCGGGTACCCCTCCACCGCGCCGGGCACCAGGAGGGTGTCCACCGCGGCGCCGACGTCCGCGAAGCCGAGATCGGTGACCAGGCGGACGCCGGCCGAGGTGGCCACCGCCTCGCCGGCCGGCCCGGGCCCGGCCAGGCGGACCTCGTAGCCGGCCCGGCCCGCGGACTCCCGGTTGGCCAGCGCGAAGACCTCGGCCGGGCCGGTGACGTCGAGCAGGTCGACGTCGGGGAAGACCGCGATCACGACGCGGTGACTGATCTGGGGCATGTGCCCATCGTTCGCCCTCGACCCGGTGACCGCAATGACGGGCTTCTGTCACATCCGGACATCCGGACATCCGGACATCGGGCGTCCGACACCGGGGGTGGCTCGGGCTCCCGGGCCGGGGCTCTCCGGACGCGCGTACCACCGTCGAGGGTGCGGCCGGCCCGGGCCGCGTCCGTGGAGCCGCTCGCGGCTCCGCGCGACGGGAACCCTTGACGCGCGGCGGATGCGGAGGAAAATACTGAATACACCAGAAACCAGAGCGAGCCGCACCCGACGGCGAAGACGTTCGCCGCCCCGCGTGACCCCCTCGCGGCTCTGGCCAGGCCCCCGGCGGTCCCTCCCGGGCCGGGCTCCCGACGACGGTCGAGGACCCTCGGCGCGGTGACGGACCACCGGGGGACCGCGTGTCCGGACTCCCCGCGACCAGTCGGACCCCCATGGAACCCCTCGCCGCCGCCCTGATCGACATCGACGGGGTGCTCACCGTGTCCTGGAAGCCGCTCCCCGGCGCCGTCCGGGCCGTGCGGTCGCTGCGGGATCGCGGCCTTCCGTTCGCGCTCGTCACCAACAACACCTCGCGGACGCGCGCCTCGATCGCCGGGAGGCTCGCGGCCGAAGGCTTCCCCGTCACCGCCGGCGACATCCTGACCGCGCCCGCCGCAACGGCCTCGTACCTGCGGGAGCACCACCCGGGCGCGCGCTGCCTGCTGCTCACCACCGGGGACGTCCGCGACGACCTCGACGGCGTGACACTGGTCGGCGAGGACGGTCCGGCGCCCGAGGTGGTCGTCCTCGGCGGCGCCGGCGACGCCTTCGCCTACCCGGCGCTGAACCGTGTGTTCGGCCTGCTCCAGGACGGCGCGCACCTCGTCGCCATGCACCGCAACCTCTACTGGCGCACCTCCGGTGGTCTCGACCTCGACACCGGGGCCTTCCTCCTCGGGCTGGAACGCGCCGCGCGGGTGGAGGCGGTGGTGACCGGCAAGCCGTCCGCCGCCTTCTTCGCCGCCGCCCTCGCCCGTCTGGAGGTCCCTGCCGCGCAGGCGCTCATGGTGGGCGACGACATCGTCTCGGACGTCCTCGCCGCCCAGCGGGTCGGGATCACCGGCGTCCTCGTCAGGACCGGCAAGTACCTGCCCGAGACGCATCGTTCGGCCGACGGGACGCCGGACCACGTGCTCGACTCCGTCGCCGACCTGCCGGCCCTGGTCGAACGACTCGCCCCGGGCGGCGCTTCGGGGGCATGAGGGCGGCAGCGCCGCCTCCGCGGCCGGGCAGGCGGCCGTCGGGGCGTGATCCACCGGGCAGGAGCAACGCGTCCGCCGAACAGGGCTTGTGTGGTGCATGAGGTTGGTGTGATGAATGAGGTGTGAGGTGCAGGTGTGACGGACAGTGGCCGACCGGTTCGGAATTGTCGGTGGCGTGACGTAGAAACGTGAAGTGGGGGAACCGCTGAAGGGTCGAAGGGGACGGGTCGTGCAGACACACGCGGGGCGGGGGTGCGTCGACCGCGCGCCCTTCGTCGGGCGGCAGGCGGAGCTGGACCGGCTCGGCGCCCTCCTGGACAGGATCGACGCCGGGGGGCCGGCCGACCCCCGCGTCACGGCGGTCGACCTCACCGGCGAGGCCGGGGCGGGCAAGAGCCGGCTGCTCACCGAGTTCGCGACGCGGGCGCGAGCCCGCGGCCTGACCGTCCTGCGCGGCCGTGCCGTCGACGACGGCGACGCGGGCCCCTTCCAGGTCTTCACCGACGCCCTCGGCGACCTGGAGCACACCCACGAGGACGACCCCGCCTCCGGCCTCGGCGCCCTGCTCGGTGCCGGTGCCGGTGCCCAAGCGGGCGCGGTGCACGGCATCACGTTCGTGCCGGGCGACTCCGCCGGAGCCGCCGGACGGTCCTCGCTCCTGCGCCGCGCCGCGACGGAGCTCGGCCGTGTCCCCGGCCCCGGCCTGGTCCTCCTCCTCGACGACCTGCATGGAGCCGACGCCTCCTCCCTGGAGCTCCTCGACCATCTCCTCAGGCACCCGGTACGAACGCCGTTCCTGCTCGTCGCCGCCCGGCGCGAGCGGCAGACTCCGCCGGACCTCGCCGCCGCCCTGGCCCGCGGCATCGACACGGGCGCCGTCACCCGCGTCACCCTCGGACCGCTGGACCGCCGCGACTGCGTCGAGCGGCTGGCACCCGGCCTCCCGGTCCGGCAGGCCGAGGAGGCGTACACCGCGAGCCGGGGCAACCCGCTGTACTTCCTCGCCCTCGTCCACGCCCGCACCTGCTCGGGCACCACCGGCCCCGAGGCGCACCTGCTCGGCGAACTCGCGCCGCTGCCGCCCCTGCAGCGCGCCGTCGTCGAGGCCGTGGCGGTCCTCGGTGACCAGGCGACCCCCGAACTGGTCCGGGCGGTCACGGCCGCCGGCGCCGACGACCTCGCCGAGGCCCTGCGCCAGGTCGCGCGCCGCGATCTCGTCCGCCCCGACGGCGGCGGCCACCACCTGCTCCCGCGCCATCCCGTCATGCCGCAGCTGGTGCGACGGGCCATGGACCCCTGGCGGCGCCAGGAGTTCCACCGCAGGGCGMCGGCCGAACTCGCCCTGGCCGGAGCCGCAGCGGCCGAGCAGGCGCGCCACCGGGAGCACGCGATGACCCGCTGGGACCCCGAGGGCGCCGCCGTCCTGGTCAGGGCAGCCGCCGAGACGGAGGCCACCGCCCCGGGGCGCGCCGCCCGCTGGCTGGAAGCGGTCCTCGGACTCCTGCCGGACGCCTCCGAACACCGCGCCACCCGAAGGGAGTTGACGCTGCTCCGGGCGCGGGCACTCGGTGCCGCCGGGCGGGTGGAGGAGAGCCGCGACCTGCTCCACCGGCTCATCGACGGCGGTCCGCCCGCCCACGGCGGCGAGGCGGACCGCCGGGAGCACGACCGGACGGGCGGCGCCCCCGACGGCGGGTCCGATGCGCGCGACGGCGGCGGGCGCGACGACGCGGACGACCTGCGGATCTCGGCCGTCCTGCTCTGCGCCTTCATGGAACGCCACCTCGGCCGCTACCCCGAGGCCGACGCCCTGCTCCGCCGCGAACTGGAACGCGTGCCCGGGCCCCGGCCCGCCCGGCGCCTCGGGCTCGTCGTCGAATGGGGCTGCCGCGCCCTCTTCGCCACCCGCTACCCCGAGGTCCGCGGCGAGGTGGCGCGCGTCCTGGCCGACGCCCGGGCGCGCGGGGACGACCCGGGCGCGGTGGAGGCGCTGACGCTGGCCGCCCTGGGCGAGGCCTACGAGGGCGACATCCCGGCGGCCCGCTCCCACGCCGACGAGGCGGCGGCGCTGGTCGACGTGCTGACCGACGGCGCGCTGGCGGCCCACTGCGAGTCGCTGGTCAGACTCGGCTGGAGCGAGGTCTTCCTCGACCGCTACTCCGACGCGGAGCGCCACAGCGCGCGGGGGATCGCCATCGCCCGGCGCGGCGGGCGGCCCTTCGCCCTCTCGCAGCTCCTGATGTGCGCGGCGTACGTCCGCTTCACCACCGGCCGGGTCGCGGCGGCCCTGGAGCTGGCCGACGAGTCCCTGGCGGTCGCCCAGACGCTGGGCGGGGCGGAGCTGCTCGGCTTCACCCGGGCGACCCGGGCCGCGATCCTGCTGCACGCCCGGCCGCTGGGTGATCCGGCGGGGCCGGCGGCGGCCGAGGAGGCCGCCGCCACCGTGAGCGGCGCCGAGGGCTGGTGGGCGATCCAGGCGCGCTCGCTGCTCGCCTACGCCATACCCGCGGGCGAGGACCCCGACCGGGTCCGGGACGTCCTGACGCGCTCCGGAGGCGGCCGGGACCTGCCCCGGATCCAGTCCTCCGTCCGGCCGAGCCTGCTGGAACTCCTGGTGGCCGCCGACCTGGTCGCCGGCGACCAGGCCGAGGCCGAGCGGGGTGCGGCCCGCGCGACCGAACTCGCGGAGCGGCTCGATCTCCCGGTCCAGCGCGGGGCGGCCCTGCGTGGCGTCGGCCGGCTGCAGGCGCACCGGGGCGACCCGGCCGCGGCGGCCCGCTCCTTCGCGGAGGCGGCGCGGCTCAGCGCGCGTTCCGGCGCGACCCTGCGGGAGGCGCAGAGCCTGCTGCTCGGCGCCCCGTTCGCGAAGGCGGCGGGCGACGGACCCGGGGCGGCCTCGATGTGGCGCAGGGGCCGCCGGCTGGCCGCGGACGGCGGCGCGCGGATGCTCGCCGACCTGGCCGAGCGGCTGCGCCCGGCGGTCTTCGGGCCCGCGCCGGCGGCAGCCCCGGGCCCCGCGGAACCGGCCGGCCCGCGTCCCCCCGCGGCGGGCGGCGCGCCCGCCCGGGACGACCGGCTGGCCCGGCTGACCCCGCGTGAGCGGGAGATCTCCGCACTGGTGGCGGAAGGGCTCACCAACCAGGCGGTGGCCGACCGGCTGGGCCTGAGCCCCCGGACCGTCGAGAGCCACGTCGCCCGCGTCTACCGCAAGACCGGGGTGGTGACGCGCGCGGCACTCGCCTCCCTGGTCGTGCGGGGCGGCCTGGCCGCCGGCGACGGCCCGCCGCCGGGCAGGACCGGTCAGTCCTCCTGCGGGTAGGCGGCGATGACCTTGCCCTTGGGGTCCGCCTTCAGATAGCCGGAGCCGTAGTCGTCGGAGAGGTAGACGCTCATCCCCGCGCCCGTCTTGAAGATGGTGGACGGCGTGTTCACCACGAGGTAGCGGCTGGTGGGGTTCTTGACCCCGAGCTCCTTGTCCGCCCGCTTCATGAGCGCCGGGACGGCGTCCCAGTCGAAGTCGGCGAGATCGACCGCCACGGTGCCCGACATGACCGTGCCGCCCGAGCCCTCCTTCACGGCGACGTCGCCGCCGCGGTAGCTGAACGAGTCGTACCGCTTGGTGCTTCCCTCGACCAGCGCCTCGGCGAGCACGTACTCCGGGTACACCACGAAGCGGGTGACCTTCGTGCCGCCCATGACGGGCTTCAGCTTGGCCACGGCGTTCTTGATGCCCTCGGCCGTGAGCAGGTCGGTCTTCACCGGGTCGTCGTCGGCCGCGTCCACGGGGGTGTCCGCCGAGGCGTCCGACGA
The DNA here is from genome assembly GCF_008042125.1 of Streptomyces sp. MS191. Lineage (GTDB taxonomy): Bacteria > Actinomycetota > Actinomycetes > Streptomycetales > Streptomycetaceae > Streptomyces. The sequence goes on along the minus strand of NZ_RDBI01000082.1, from coordinate 8,121 downwards.
CGGCGTGGCGGAGGAGGACGGTCCGGTGGCCGAGGTGGTGGGGCCGCGGTCCTTGGCCTCGTCGCCGGTCCCCTTCCGCCCGTCCCAGTTCAGGTAGCCGATCGGCAGCGCCACCGCGAGCAGCACGGCGAGGGCCGCGCCGACCAGCCGGCCGGTCCGGCGCCGGCCCCCGGGCACCGTGGCGGTGGGCGCGGAGGACGGGAAGGGCGGAGGCGTCGGCGCGGCCGGCCCCCCGTAGGACGGGAACGGCGACGGCGTCGCATTCCCGGCCGGGCCCGTGACGTAGCCCTGGCCCGGGGCCTGGCCCGCGGCGGGCGGCGCCAGATGGAACGACGTCCGCGCCCCGGACCGCGGGTCCCCGGCCGCGGGGGCGGCGTCGGCCGGCCGGCCGGCCGACCTCGGGTCGACCGGACCGCCCGCGCCCCCTGCCGAGCCCGTCGCACCGGCCCCCTGACCGGTCGGTGCGACGGGCTCGGCGACGGCGGCCAGCGCGAGGTCGAGCGCCTCGGCGTCCGGGCGCGCCGCCGGATCACGGACGAGCAGTGTGGCCAGTACGGCGCCGAGCGGGCCGGCCTGGCGGGGCGGAGGCACGTCGTCGGAGAGGACGGCCGCCAGGGTCGCCAGCGTGTTGGCGCGGCGCAGCGGATGCCGGCCCTCCACCGCCACGTACAGGAGCATGCCGAGGGACCACAGGTCGCCGGCGGAACCGCCGACGCCGCCCCGGACCCGCTCGGGCGCCATGTAGTCGGGCGAGCCGATGACGGAGCCCGTGGCCGTGAGGCTGGTGGACTCGCGTACCGCGGCGATCCCGAAGTCCGTGAGCACCGGCCGCCCGTCGGGGCGCATCAGCACGTTCGCCGGCTTCACGTCCCGGTGCTCGATGCCGCGCGCGTGGGCCGCCCGCAGCGCCGACAGCAGGTCGCGGCCGAGCCGGGCGGCGTCGGCCGGCGCCATCGTGCCGCGCTCCAGCCGGTCGTGCAGCGAGCCGCCGGTCACCAGCTCCATCACGAGCCAGGGGTACGTGCCCTCCCCGCCGTCCACGATGTGGTGGATCGTCACGACGTTCGGGTGGTCGACCTGGGCCAGCGCCCGGGCCTCGCGCAGCACCCGCTCGCGCAGCGTCCGGGCGGCCTCCGGCTCGTACTCGGCCATCGCCGGGTCCGGCGGCCTGACCTCCTTCAGCGCCACCTCCCGGTGCAACGCCAGGTCACGGGCGCGCCACACCGTGCCCATGCCGCCCCCGCCGAGCCGCTCCACCAGCTCGAAGCGGCCGTCGATCACTCTGCTCACGTACTCTCCCGCGTCCTGTCACCGGCGTTCGCGGCCGTGGCCCGCCGATGCTCCTGCGTGCATGCCCGCAGCCGGTCGAGCTTGGCGCGCAGGTCCGTGGCTCCGGACTCCGTCGCGGACCCGCCCCCCGGACCGGGTGTGGCGCCGAGCCCCCCGGCCCGTACCCCGCACTGTAGGAGAAGGAGGGTGGCGGTCTGCGCGGCGGTGGTGTCCCCGGCCTCGTGGGCCGCGACCACCTGGTCGCAGAGGGCTCCGAGAGCGGCCATGGCCCGGGCCTCCGACCCCGGTCCGGCCGCCCCGGCGGCGTCCGGGGCGCAGAGCAGTGCCCGGGCGCGGGACAGCAGCGCCTTGCCGTGGCTGCCGGCCAGTTCGTGCAGCTCGGCCGCCCGGGCGAAGTACGTCTCGGCGCAGTGGCCGGCGTCGCCGCGGTGGTCGAGCGCCAGGGCGTCGAGCGAGTCCGCCTCGTCGCCGGGGGAGAGCCGGCCTCCCGTGCCCTCGACGGCCGCCGCGGCCCGGCGCCACGCGGCACCCGCGTCGGGATGACCGGCCGCGGTGAGCATCCGGGCCCGGGCGAGCAGGGTCCCCACCGTGTCGAAGCCGGTCACCGGACACCTCTCGGCGCACGCCGGCGGGCTTCCGTGACGTCCTCGGCGGGGCCGGCTCCGGCGATGCTCTCGAACGCTGTCAGCGGGCCCATCCGTGTTCCTGCTCGGGGGAGACGTGCGGTGGTCGGCCGGCACTGCGCACCGGTCCCGCCGCGGAGCCTTTCACGCCCGGGCGCGCGCCCACATCCGTAGAACTACGGAACTTCGCCGACGGGCCGGCCCCGGCTCCCGTCCCGGCCCTGTCCGGCGACCCCGCCGGGCGGGCGCCCCCCACGCCGGCCCGGCGAAGTGAGTAGCGGTACTCATGCCGCCCACCGCCCGCGGCGGGACCATGGCCGACGGGAGCCGCCCGGACGGCTCGGAGGGGGTTGGCATGAGCAAGGCGGCAGGTGTGTTCGTGGTCGCGGGAGCCGCGGTCCTGGCCCTGGTGACGGCGTACGCGGTCGGGGCCCCGCCCGCCCTGGTGCTCGGTGTCGGAGCCGGCGTCCTCGGACTGCTCTGGCTGCTGCTGCTCCTGACGGCGCCCTGGAACCTCTACTTCCGCGCCCATACGGTGCTGGCCGAGATCGCGATCAGCCGGCGGAAGGGGCTGGAGGTCCCGAAGGAGCGTGACGCCGAAGCGGGCCGCATCGCCCGCGTGACGCTCCGCCTCGCCGTCGCGGGCCACCTGGCGACGGCCGTCGCGGTGGGCGCGGTCGCGTGGGCGAGCGGACGGGAAGCGGGCTACTGGTTCGCCGGGTTCTTCCTGCTCAGCACCTTCTTCCGGCCCGCGGGCGCCTACTTCGCCCAGTTGCGCCGGCGGCTGGGTGGGCTGCTCGTGGAGGCGACCCATCCCCGCGACGACGTGGTCGAGCTGCGCGGCCGGGTCGACCAGGTGGAGAACGGCGCGCGGGTCCTGGAGGACCGCACCGAGGAGCACTACCGGACCCTGGCCGAACTGCGCCGCGCGGTCGACGCGCTGGCCCTGTCCACCGACCGGCGCGCCGACGACACCGACCGTCGCATCGCCGTCATGGCCCGGGAGTTCGAGGCGACGATCGACCGCCTCACCGACAACGAGGAGATCATCGCCGGACTCAAGGCGTTCCTGCGCCTGCTGCGTGCCACCGACACCGCCGACGGCACGGGGCGCCCGGCCGCCGCCCCCTGACCCGCGGGGATCGTCCCGGGGTGTCCCGCCGGTCCCGCCGGGCTTCGGCGAGGCCGGCAGGACACCCCCGAGGCACCTCACAGCGGGCCGGGGGCCGCTGTGTGACGCGTGTTACGGACCAAGATCAGCCCGGTTGACACAGATGTAACGGGCATTTCCTACGGTCGTGGCACGAACGGTTCCACAGAGAGGCCCCCGGTGACGCCAGAGGACACGCGCGAGCCGCGCACCGGACCCGACCAGGTGCGGACCGTCTGCTCGTACTGCGGTGTGGGCTGCGGAATGATCCTCGACATCGGCCGGGGACCCGACGGCCGCCGGACGGTCCTCAAGGCGACCGGCGACAAGGAGCACCCCGCCAACTTCGGACGCCTGTGCACCAAGGGCGCCACCACCGCCGACATGCTCGCCGCGCCCGGACGGCTGACCACCGCGCTGGTGCGGGAACGCCGCGGCGAGGCCCCCGTCCCCGTCTCCACCGACCGGGCCATCGCCGACACCGCCCACCGCCTGCGCGCGATCGTCGACCGGCACGGCCCGGACGCCGTCGCCCTCTACGTCTCCGGCCAGATGAGCCTGGAGGCGCAGTACCTGGCCAACAAGCTGGCCAAGGGATTCCTCGGCACGAACCAGATCGAGTCCAACTCGCGGCTGTGCATGGCGAGCGCGGGCACCGGCTACAAGCTCTCCCTCGGCGCGGACGGCCCGCCCGGCTCCTACCAGGACTTCGAGCACGCCGACCTCTTCCTGGTCATCGGCTCCAACATGGCCGACTGCCACCCGATCCTCTTCCTGCGCATGATGGAGCGGGTCAAGGCCGGGGCGAAGCTGATCGTGGTCGATCCGCGGCGCACCGCCACCGCCGCCAAGGCCGGTCTGCACCTGCGCGTCAGGCCGGGCACCGACCTCGCCCTCCTCAACGGGCTGCTGCACCTGCTGCACGAGAACGGACACACCGACCCGGAGTTCATCGCCGCGCACACCGAGGGCTGGGAGGCGATGCCCGCCTTCCTCGCCGACTACCCGCCCGCCACCGTCGCGGAGCTCACCGGCATCCCCGAGGAGGACATCCGCACCGCCGCCGCCTGGATCGGCGCGGCCGGGGAGTGGACCAGCTGCTGGACCATGGGCCTCAACCAGTCCACCCACGGCACCTGGAACACCAACGCCCTGGTCAACCTGCACCTGGCCACCGGCGCGATCTGCCGCCCCGGCTCGGGCCCCTTCTCCCTGACCGGCCAGCCGAACGCCATGGGCGGGCGCGAGATGGGCTACATGGGCCCGGGACTGCCCGGTCAGCGCTCGGTCCTGGTCGCCGAGGACCGTGCCTTCACCGAGGATCTCTGGGGCCTCGCGCCCGGCACGCTCCGCGAGGACGGCTCCGGCCGCGGCACCGTCGACCTGTTCCGCCGCATGGCGGACGGCGAGATCAAGGCGTGCTGGATCATCTGCACCAACCCGGTCGCCTCGGTCGGCAACCGCCGCACCGTCATCGAGGGCCTGGAGGCCGCCGAACTCGTCATCACCCAGGACGCGTTCGCCGACACCGAGACCAACGCCTACGCCGACGTGATCCTGCCCGCCGCGCTGTGGACCGAGACCGAGGGGGTACTGGTCAACAGCGAGCGCAACCTCACGCTCGCCTCCCCGGCCGTCGACCCGCCCGGCGAGGCCCTCGCCGACTGGCGGATCATCGCCCGCATCGCCGGCGCTTTGGGCCACGGGAAGGCGTTCGCCTACGAGAGCGCCGAGGAGATCTTCGAGGAGATCACCCGCGCCCGGAACCCGAAGACGGGCTACGACCTGACCGGCGTCACGTACGAGCGGCTGCGGGACACCCCCGTGCAGTGGCCGGCCGCGCCGGGCGGCCCCGACCGCAACCCGATCCGCTACCTGGACGCGGACGGCGCGGGCCCGGTTTTCCCCACGCCGAGCGGCCGGGCCGTCTTCCACGCGCGCCCCCACCTCGACGCGGCCGAGATGCCCGACGACGACCACCCCTTCGTCCTCAACACCGGCCGCCTCCAGCACCAGTGGCACACCCTCACCAAGACCGGCCGGGTCGCCAGGCTCAACAGGCTCGACCCCGCCCCGTTCGTCGAGATCCACCCCGAGGACGCCGAACGCCTCGGCATCGCGGAGGGCGACGCCGTGGAGATCACCTCGCGGCGCGGGAAGGCGGTCCTGCCGGCGGTCGTCACCGACCGCGTCCTGCCGGGCTGCTGCTTCGCGCCGTTCCACTGGAACGACCTGTTCGGCGAGTACCTCAGCGTCAACGCCGTCACCAACGACGCCGTCGATCCGCTCTCCTTCCAGCCCGAACTGAAGGTGTGCGCGGTGGCCCTGACGAAGACGGCCGCGCCGGGACCGGCACCCCGGCCGGCGGCGGCGCCCGGTGCGGCCGCGCCGGGCGGATCGCCGGTGCCCGCCGCCGTCCAGGCGGTCGTCGTACCCCAGGCGGCGCCTTCCGGTGTCTCCGCCGCCTTCGGGCTCGAACCCTCCCCACCGCCCGTCCTGAGCGCGGAGGAACGGCAGTATCTCGTCGGCTTCCTCGCCGGCCTGGAAGCGGGCGCCCCGGGCGTCCCCGTCCTCCCGCCCGGCGCGCCGTTCCGCGAGGAGCACGCCCGCTGGGTCGACGGCGTCCTCGCCGGCCTGTACTCCCGCGCGCCGCGGGCCGTCCCCTCCGGGCCGGGACCGGCCGTCCCGGCGTCCGCCCGCGAGATCGTCGTCCTGTGGGCCTCGCAGACCGGAAACGCCGAGGACTTCGCCGCGGCCACCGCCGACCGGCTCGTGGCGGCCGGGCACCGGGCCGCCCTCGCCGGCATGGACGAGACGGACCCGTCCGCCCTGCCGCCGGCGGCCGACCTGCTGCTGATCACCAGCACCTTCGGCGACGGCGACGCCCCCGACAACGGCTCCGGCTTCTGGGACGCGCTCGCCGGCCCGGACACCCCGCGCCTCGACGGACGCCGGTACGCGGTGCTCGCCTTCGGGGACTCGTCGTACGACGACTTCTGCGGTCACGGACGGCGCCTCGACCAGCGCCTCGACGAACTCGGGGCCGTACGCCTCGCACCGCGGACCGACTGCGAACCCGACTACGAGCCCTCCGCCGAGGCATGGCTCGACCAGGTCCTGACCAGCCTGACCGACGTGCCGCCGCGGACCGCGCCCGCACCGGCACCGGGCCCCGCCCCCGCCGCGCCGCGAGGTGATCTCCACGGCGTCGCCCTCCGCGATGCCGAGGCGTTCGGCGTCCTCGGGGTGGATC
>NZ_RDBI01000082.1:0-1705 GCF_008042125.1 Streptomyces sp. MS191 | reverse complement strand
GGGAGAAGGCGGTGTCCAGGCGGTCCAGGGTGCCGTCGGCGAGGAAGGCGGTGAGCTCCTCCTCGTAGAGGAAGTCGGTCGCGCGGTGCTGCTCTCCGAAGAAGAGCCAGTTCGGCGCCCGGTGGCCGAGGGCGCGGCGCTCCTCGAGGAAGCCGAGGAAGGGGGCCACGCCCGTGCCCGGCCCGATCATCACCATCGGGGTGCCGGGGTCGGCCGGGGGACGGAAGTGCGCGGCCCGGCGCCGGCAAGGAGGTCCGCCGGTTCACCTTCGACACGAGCGAGAGCGGCACACCCCTCGGCTACGAGGCGGGGGACGCCCTCGGCGTCCAGCCGGTCAACTGCCCCGAGCTCGTCGCCGAGTGGCTGGCCGTCACCGGACTCGACGCCGGAGCCACGGTCGAACTCCCCGGGCTGGACCCCGTCCCGCTCGGCGAGGCCCTGCACCGCCACCTCGACATCACCCGCCTCACCCCCGCCCTGCTCGGGTTCGTCACCGAACGGACCGAGGACCGCGACCTCAAGCGCCTGCTGCGCCCCGACAACAAGGACGGCCTCGCCCAGTGGTCCTGGGGCCGGCAGGCCGTGGACGTGATCGCCGAGCATCCCGTACGGGCCGGCGCGCAGGAGTGGGCCGACGTGCTCGGCCGCCTCCAGCCGCGTCTGTACTCGATATCCTCCAGCCCCCTCACGGACCCGCACCGGGTCTCCCTGACGGTCTCCGTGGTCCGCTACGAGAACCTGCGCGGCAGGTCCCGCAAGGGCGTCTGCTCCCCCTTCCTGGCCGACGCCGAGCAGGACGCCGTGGTCCCGGTCTCCGTGCGCCGGGCCGCGCACTTCCGTCCCCCGGCCGACCCCGGCACCCCGATGGTGATGATCGGGCCGGGCACGGGCGTGGCCCCCTTCCTCGGCTTCCTCGAGGAGCGCCGCGCCCTCGGCCACCGGGCGCCGAACTGGCTCTTCTTCGGAGAGCAGCACCGCGCGACCGACTTCCTCTACGAGGAGGAGCTCACCGCCTTCCTCGCCGACGGCACCCTGGACCGCCTGGACACCGCCTTCTCCCGGGACCAGCGCGCCAAGATCTACGTCCAGGACCGGATGCGGGAGCACGGCCCGCAGCTGTGGTCCCGGCTCCGGTCCGGCGCCCACCTCTACGTCTGCGGCGACGCCGCGCGGATGGCGAAGGACGTCGACCGGGCGCTGCGGGACATCGCCGTCGCGCACGGCGGCCACGACCAGGAGTCGGCGGCGGCGTACGTCAAACAGCTCGCCGCCGAGAAGCGGTACGTCCGGGACGTCTACTGAGCCTCCCGAGGGGCCGCGCGCCCGCTCAGGCAGGGGCGCCGGCGTCCGCGGCGGCCACGGGTGTCACCGGGGACAGCCGCGGGCGCTTCGCCGTGCGCCCGTCGCCGGAGGAGCGGCCGCGCAGCCGGCGGCCCAGCCAGGGCCCCAGGAATCCGGCCGCCCAGCGGACGTCGGCCAGCGCCGCGCGCGGGCCGGTCGGGGCGGGGAACTCGGGCGCGCGGCCCCTCGGGAGGCTCAGTAGACGTCCCGGACGTACCGCTTCTCGGCGGCGAGCTGTTTGACGTACGCCGCCGCCGACTCCTGGTCGTGGCCGCCGTGCGCGACGGCGATGTCCCGCAGCGCCCGGTCGACGTCCTTCGCCATCCGCGCGGCGTCGCCGCAGACGTAGAGGTGGGCGCCGGAC
>NZ_RDBI01000081.1:132924-144841 GCF_008042125.1 Streptomyces sp. MS191 | reverse complement strand
CGATCACGTCCGTCGGATCGACGATCACCGGGTCGGGCACGGTGTCCACACGGACATCGCGCTGCCCGTGCCAGGTCAACGCCCTCATGGTCGCGCAGGGCGGGCAGCAGTTCCGTCCGGGCCCAGCGGAGGAAGGGCTCCTGGTGGCCGCCGCCGATCTGGACCAGGGCCATCTCCGTGAACCCGAGGTCGGTGTAGGGGCGTACGGCCTCGGCGAAGTCCTCGACGTCCGACCCGCAGGGGATCGCCTTGGCGACGTCCTCGGGGCCGACGGTCCCGGTGGCCTGCGCGAAACCCGCCGGGCCGCGGAGTTCGGCGTTCACGCGCCAGCCCCCGAGCGCCCAGCGGAACTGCTCGTGGGCGCGGGCGATGGCCGCGTCCCGGTCGGGGTCGTAGCAGACGGGCACCTGGCCGACGCGGGGTTTCCCCGATCCGCCGTTGCGGTCGAAGACCTCCAGCAGGCTCCGCTCGGCCTCGGTGGCGACGAGGAGGTCGGCGTGCCGGCCGGCGACGGCGCACGAGCGCGGGCCCGAGACGGCGATGCCGATGTCCGGGGCCCGCTCGGGCACGTCCCACAGGGTGGCGTTGTCGACGCGGAAGTGGGGCCCGTCGTGGTCGACGGTCTCCCCCGCGAGCAGCCGCCGGATGACGACGACCGCTTCCTCGAGCCGTTCGAGGCGTTCGCGCGGGCTGGGCCACCCCTGGCCGGTGACGTGTTCGTTGAGGTTCTCGCCGGAGCCCAGTCCCAGACGGAACCGGCCCTGCGAGAGCAGTTGCACGGTCGCCGCCTTCTGGGCGACGACGGCCGGGTGGTAGCGGTAGGTCGGGCAGGTCACGTACGTCATGAGCGGGATGCGCTCGGTGGCCTGCGCAGCCGCGCCGAGCACGCTCCACGCGTACGGGGAGTGGCCCTGCTCGGCCAGCCAGGGGAAGTAGTGGTCAGAGATGACGGAGAAGTCGAATCCGGCGGTCTCGGCGCCCACCACGTGATCCACCAGCGCCCGCGGTCCGGCCTGCTCGGTCATCATCGTGTATCCGATGCGAACCATGTCCTGCGACTGACCGAGCCCCCCACCCGTAAACCTCGCGGACGTCGTGCCGGCCCCGGCGGGCGGCGCGCCCGGCCGGGGTCCCGGAACGCCGCGCCCGCCTCGGGCACGCACGCGGAAGGGGCGCGCATACGGCCGGGCCGGGTGGGGCAGTCGCGGCGTGTCCACGGAGCCCGCGAGGAGATGAGGAGCGCGACCATGAGGGCGTTGACCTGGCACGGGCAGCGCGATGTCCGTGTGGACACCGTGCCCGACCCGGTGATCGTCGATCCGACGGACGTGATCGTCCGAGTCACCTCCACCGGGATCTGCGGTTCCGATCTGCATCTGTACGAGTTGTTCGGCCCGTTCCTCGACCCCGGGGACATCCTCGGGCACGAGCCCATGGGGATCGTGGAGGAGGTCGGTCCCGAGGTACGGACGCTCGGGCCCGGGGACCGGGTCGTCGTGCCGTTCAACATCTCCTGCGGCACCTGCTGGATGTGCGCCCAGGGGCTGCACTCGCAGTGCGAGACGACGCAGGTCAGGGAGCACGGCATGGGCGCGTCCCTGTTCGGCTACACCAAGCTCTACGGCCAGGTCCCCGGCGGCCAGGCCGAGTTCCTGCGGGTCCCGTTCGGGGACACCCTGCCCGTCAAGGTGCCCGACGACGCGCCCGACCAGCGGTACCTGTACCTCTCGGACGTGCTGCCCACGGCCTGGCAGGCCGTCGCCTATGCGGACGTCCCGCCCGGGGGCACCCTCACCGTGCTCGGGCTCGGACCCATCGGCGACATGGCCGCGCGTATCGCGCTGCACCGGGGCGCGGGCAAGGTCATCGGGGTGGACCTCGTGCCCGAGCGGCTGTTCCGCGCGCAGGACCGGGGCGTCCTCACCCTCGACCTCACCGAGATCGGCAAGGACCTCGGCGACCGGATCCGGGACCTGACGGACGGCCGCGGCACGGACGCCGTCGTCGAGGCGGTCGGGATGGAGGCCCACGGCGCTCCGCTGACCAAGGCCGCCCAGCGGTTCACCGGGATGCTGCCCGACGCCCTCGGCAAGAAGCTGATGAACCGGGCCGGCGTGGACAGCATGGCCGCGTTCCACACGGCCGTCGACGCGGTCCGCCGCGGCGGCACGATCAGCCTGGTCGGTGTCTACGGCGGCGCCGTGGACCCGGTTCCCATGCTCACGCTGTTCGACAAGCAGATCCAGCTGCGCATGGGCCAGGCCAACGTGCGGCGCTGGGTCGACGACATCCTGCCGCTGCTCGGCGACGACGATCCGCTCGGGGTGGACGACTTCGCCACCCACGTCCTGCCGCTGGAGGACGGGCCGCAGGCGTACAAGACGTTCCAGGCGAAGCAGGACGGCATGATCAAGACCGTGCTGACGCCAGGCCACTGACGACCCCGTGGCGGGTGCGGGCGTCGTCGTCGCGGGCGACGGAGCACTCCACGTGGCGAGGACCGGCCGGGACCCAGAGGATCGAATCCGGGAGCCGTGGGCTCCGGAGCGGAACCGAGCGGCGACGAGGGAGGCCGGCGACCGTGCCGACAACGAGCAGGGACATCACCGGGGCACCGTGCTGGGTCAGCCTCACCGTCCGGGACCCCGGGGCCGCCATGCGCTTCTACGAAGCGGTGATGGGCTGGCGCTTCGCCTCCGCCCCGGCGGACGACGGCTTCACCGTCGCCTTCGACGGGGACTCGCCCGTGGCGGGCGTCGGAGCGCTCGCGGACCGCCCCGGCGCGCCCGTCGCGTGGACCCCGTACTTCGCCGTGGACGACGCCGACGTGACGGCCTCGCGGATCCGCGAGCGGGGGGCCACGATGGCGGTGGGCCCCCTCACCGCCGGCGCCGGGCGGGCGGGGCTCGCGGCGGATCCCGCGGGCGCCGTCTTCGGCTTCTGGCAGGGCGCCGTGCTCCCCGACTGGTCGGTGGGCCACGGGGGTGCGCCGGCGTGGCTCGAACTGCGGACGCGGGACGCCTTCGCCGCCGCCGTCTTCTACGGCGAGGTCCTCGGCTGGGACGGGGAGCGGGACTGCTGCGTGGCCTCGTACGAGCACGACCACGTGGTCCTGCGCCACGGAAACGACACCGTCGCCCGCATCGGCGGCGGTGCGGGCGACGAGTCCCCGGCCCCCGACGCACGACCCCACTGGCACGTCCACTTCCACGTCTCCGATCTGGAGGCGGCGGTCGAGGCGGCCACCCGGGCGGGCGGCCGGGCCGTCTCCCCCGTGGACACCAGGCGCACGAGCCGCTCGGTGGCACTCGCCGACCCCGAAGGGGCGCACTTCACCCTCGTCGCACCGCGGCCCTCCGCCGTCGCCGCGGGGTGAGCCCGGGGACGTCGCGCGGACAGGACGCGCCGCCGATGTGCAAAGCGCCCGGGATCGGGTAGTCGCGGGCCGTGATCGCCCGTCCGCCCGGGACCGTCGCCCTCCGTGACCTGCCGGGCCCCCGCACCGCTCGTGACCGTGCCGCCGCGCCGCTCCCCGGGCCGAATCCGCCGGGCGACGCGGGCGGTGAGGCCGACCAGGAGGTACCCCCCGTGACGACCATCGCCCCGACGTACCCGACCCTCACGCCAGGACTCGTCACGCCGCCCGGCGTCTACCGGCCGCAGGCGGACACCCTGCTGCTCGCCCGGGCGCTGGCGCGAGAACCGCTGGATCCCGGCGCGGACGTCGTCGAGATCGGCACCGGGACCGGTGCGCTCGCGCTGCGCGCGGCGGCCAGGGGCGCCCAGGTCACGGCGGTCGACGTCTCCTGGCTCGCGGTGCTGACGGCCCGCCTGAACAGCCGGCTGCAGCGCCTGCCCCTGCGGGTGCTGCACGGCGACTTCGCCGGCCGCACCCAGGGCCGCCGCTTCGACCTGGTCCTCAGCAATCCTCCGTACGTACCGTCCCCGGCCGACCGGCTGCCGACCCACGGCCCCGCGCGGGCCTGGGACGCGGGAAACTCCGGCCGGCGCGTCATCGACCGGATCTGCGCGGCCGCGCCGACGCTGCTGCGTCCCGAGGGCGTCCTCCTCATGGTGCACTCCGGGATGTGCGGCGCCCAGGACACCGTCGGGCTCCTGCAGAACCGCGGGCTCGTCGCGGAGGTGACGGAACGGGCCTCGGTGCCGTGGGGCCCGGTCCTGCGCTCGCGCCGGGCCTGGCTGCGGGAACAGGGCCTCGCCTCCGAGGGCGCCGAGCAGGAGGAGTTGGTGGTCGTCCGTGCCCGCCGTTCCTGACCCCGCCCCGCGCGCGCCCGCGTCGCGTCCGGCCCGCACGGTCCGGGTCGAACGGTCCGGTCCGGTGCTGGTCGAGGGCCCGGTGGAGATCGAGCTGGACGACGGGACGACCGCCCGTTCCGACCGGTTCCTGGTCGCCGTGTGCACCTGCCGCCGCAGCCGTACGTACCCCTGGTGCGACACCAGCCACCGCCCTCGCAAACGCTCCGCACCGCCGGCCGAGGACGGGAACACATGACGCACTCCCCCATCGGCACCACCGCCCCGGCCTCCACGTCCGCGTCGGCGGCCCCCGCATCGGCCGCGGGATCACCGCTGGTGGAGGGTCGCGGGCCGGTGTCGGACGCCGTGGTCGAGTCCTTGCGCGGCGGCTCGCCACCCGTGTACCTCCCCGACTCCGTCCGGGCGGCCGACCCCTGGGGCGAGGACCTGCATCTCGCGCTGTACCTGCTGTACGAACTGCACTACCGCGGGGTCGAGGGCGTCGACGCCGGCCGGGAATGGGACCCGGATCTCCTCCGGCTGCGCCGAGCGCTGGAGGACCGGTTCCTCACCGCGCTGCGGGAGGAGACGGCCGACGCTCCGGGCACGGTGGACCGGGCGTTCGCGCCGCTCCTCGTCGAACCGGTCGATCCGGGTGACAGCCTCAGCCACCGCCTGGCGGCCGAGGGGGAGCTCTGGCAGCTGCGCGAGTACGCCGCCCTGCGCTCGCTGTACCACCTCAAGGAGGCCGACCCGCACGCCTGGGTGATCCCGCGGCTCACCGGCCGGGCCAAGGCCGCGATGGTCGCCATCGAGTACGACGAGTTCGGCGCGGGCCGCGCCGACCGGGTCCACGCCCGGCTCTTCGCCGACCTGATGGGCGACCTGGGACTGGACCCCACGTACGGGCGCTACCTGGCGGACGCTCCGGCACCCGCGCTGGCCGTCGTGAACCTGATGTCGCTGCTCGGTCTGCACCGGGCCCTGCGGGGGGCGCTGGTCGGCCACTTCGCCTGCGTGGAGGTCACGTCCTCGCCCGGCTCGCGACGGCTCGCCAGGGCCATGCGCCGCTGCGGGGCCGGCCCTGCGGCCGAACACTTCTACACCGAGCACGTGGAGGCCGACGCGGTCCACGAGCAGGTCGTCCGCCACGAGGTCATCGGTGGACTGCTGGCCGACGAGCCGGGCCTGGAGCCGGACGTCGCCTTCGGCTGCGCGGCCACCCTGCTGGTGGAGGACCGCCTCGCCGCCCACCTCCGTACGGCGTGGGACCAGGGCCGGTCGGCCCTGCGCGGGCGCCCGGGACCGGCGTGAGGCCCGGCCGGGCCGCCGCGTTCACCCGTCCGCCGCAGGGGTAGTCGCTGTGGGGACGGCGTCCGTCGCGGTCCGCAGCCGATCGCGACATGCTTGTACCCGAGAGGAGACCCTCATGTCCGAGAACCAGTCCACCTCCCGCGGTGACGACGTCTACCAGCCCGAGCCCCTGGACGGCTCCGACCGTCCGAGCGACGAGCTCGATCCGGACAACGCACTGGGCACGACGCCCACGGACGCCATGGGAGAGCCCGGATACTCGCCGCCGGAACGGCCTCGGGGCGTCACCCTGCACGGCACGACGGTCAACGAGCAGCGGGAGGGCGAGTCGCTGGACAGCCGGCTGGCCCAGGAGCTGCCCGACGGCCCCGTCGTCGCGGGCGACGGTGTCGGGGACCTCCCGGAGGGCGAGGGGGAGCCCGTCGACCCGGAGTCGGGCGCCACCCGCGCCGGCCGGCTCACCGCGACCGCGGATCCGGGCGCGGCCACGGTCGTGGCCGAGGACGTGGGCCTGGACGACGGCCTCTCGTCGGCGGAGGAGGCCGCGATGCACGAGGAGACGGGCATCGACGGCGCCGAGGCCGGCGCCGGCTGACGAATCCGGCCCGCCGCGCGCGTCAGAGCACCGGCAACGCGGCGCCGACGGCGCCGTGGACGGCCCGGGCCAGGCGCGCGCCCCACGGGGAGCGGGGGCCGGCGAAGCCGTGGGTCTCCTCGCCGGGGCGAGGCGCACGGGCGGCGACGCAGACGGCGTCGGTGGGCGTGCCGGAGCAGTCGTAGCCCGCGTCGAGCAGTGCCTGCACCTTGGCCTCGGTGGCCGTGGCGACGGCGTTGACGAGTGCGGCGTCGGTCAGGGCGGCCGGCAGGGCCACGACGATGTTGATCGTGCCCGGTCCGGCGGTCCCGGCTCGGGTCTCCTCGGGCGCGGCGGCCCATCCCCGGACCGAGACGCCCGCGGTGGCGACCGCCTCGACGCCGCCGTCGGTCGCGACGGCGTGCCGGGAGACGTCGGCGGCCGTCATCAGCCCGACGCCTTCCCCGCCGACGCCGGCCTCCCGGGCCAGATCCGTGAGGTGGCGGTCCGGGTCGGTACGGCGGTAGCCGTGGGAGACCTGGGCGTTGAGGACCCACGACCGTGCGCCGATGCCACCGCCGAGGACGGCGCTGCTGATCATCCGCCAGCCGGAACCCGCCCGCCACAGCAGTGCGTGCAGCCGCTCGCCGTTCTCCACACGGGTCAGCGACTGCACGTCGAGGAGGTGGACGGCACCGCGGGGCGGCGGGGCGAGCGCGGTCACCGGTCGTGGCTCCTTGCGAGATCGAGGACCGGCTGATCGTACGCGGGCGGCTCCCGCGCCCCACGAGGGCCCTCGGAACAGGTGGCGCCGTCGCCGTTTGAGGCGGCTCGGGGTGGTGAGGCGCAACCAGGGGGCCACCCCCTGGTCGCCTCCCGCAGGCCGGACGACCTGCCCGCCTTCGCCGAGGCGATCGTCAAGGCAGTGGCGGCGGCCTGAACCGCCCCGTCGGCACACGGCCGACGGCCGACCCGGAACGCGGGAGCGTCATGTCGTCGAGAACGCGACCGGGGCACGCCCCCGACGCCGGCCCCGGACCCACGGGGACGGGCGGGTCGTCCCCGCTGGTCGTCTGGGCGAACTTCTTCTCCGACCTGGCCGTCGACCTGACGGCCGGGCCCTCGGCTCACGCGGTGCTGCTCCGATGGGCTCGGCAGGCCCCGCGGAAGATCTGGCTCACACGACCCGGCGACGTGCTGGTGACGCCCGTACCGCCCGGCCCCGACCTCACGCGCTACGCCTGCCGCCTGCTCGGTCTCCGGCCGGACGGCGTCACCGTGCTCACCGTCCCCGCCATGGCCGGGGTCGGCATGGCCGAGTCGCTGGAGCGCGCGGGCCTGACCGGCGCGCTGCGCCGGCTCGTCGCCGACCGCCCGGGGGCACGGCTGCTCCCGCTCGCCCTGGACGCTCCGACGGTGGCCCTCGCGGACCGACTGGGACTGCCCGTGGCGTCCTACGGCCACCGCGGCGTGCCGGCGTCCGCCGTGGAGGTGGCGTACCGGCTCAACACGAAGAGCGGGTTCCGTGCCGTGGCGGACGAACTGGGGCTGCGTACGCCACCGGGCCGGGTCTGCGACGGCGCCGGTCTCGACGAGGCGGTGGCCGCGGGGCTGCACCGGCACGGGCGGGTCGTGGTGAAACCGGACCGTTCGGCGGGCGGGTACGGCATGAGGTTCCTGCCGGACGCGGGCGTCGGCGGCGTCTCCGGGCCGCGCCCGGCCGGCGACTGGGTGGTCGAGCGATGGATCGCCGGCGTCCGGTCGGTCAGCGTGCAGATGCGGGCGGGTCCCGGCGGTCCCTGTGATCCCTTCTGCGGCGAGATGCGGACGGTGGCCGGCGCGTACTGCGGCTACGGATCGCCGCTCGGGCCCGACGCGGACCCGACCGGACGCCTGGCGACGACGCTGGGCCGGTGGGGCAGGCGGCTCGGCCTCTACCTCTCCGCCCACGGCTACGCGGGGCCGTACGGGCTGGACGCCCTCCTCGCCCCCGACGGCACCCTCTACGCCTCCGAGTGCAACGTGCGCCGCACGGCCACGACGACGGTCCGGGCCATGGTCGCCCGCCTGTGCGAGGAGGCCGGCAACGGCCCGGCCGCCTGGCTCTGCGCGGAACACCGGACGCTCCGCGCGCTCACCTTCGCGGACGCGCGGGGCGTGCTGCGCGCGAGCGGGCTCGACTGGTCGGCCGGCCGCGGCGAGGGGGTGGTGCTGCACGAGGGCGCCCCCGGCGACGGCACGACCTGGCGGTACACCGTGATCGGCCCGGACGCCGAGCGCCTGACGGCACTGCAGGTGGGGCTGGCGGACGCGCTGGGCTTCGCCCCGGAGGCGGGGCGGGACCGCCGGGGCACGGTCTGAGGGCGGTCCGGGCACCCGACGGGCACGCCGGAGCAGTCGGGGTCAGCCGGGGTCAGTCGGCGGGCTCGTCGGGTGTGGGGTGCTCGGGGTGGACGGTGCCGCTGCGGGTACGGCCCCGCGGGCCCGTGCCGGACACGTCTGTGTCGGCCAGCTGATCGTCCTCGTCGCGCGGGGCGGGTTCCGGAATGGACAGCGGGTCCTCGTCGTCGGTGGCCTGCTGGTCCTCGCGGTCGCGGGGAAGCGGTTCGTCCGACCGCTGCGGGGTCTGCGGTTCACGCATCCTGGTCACCTTCCCGGCACGGTCCGAGGTGCATCGCCGTACCTCGTGCTGCGGGGCCGTGACATCCGGCGCCCGGTGCCGTCCGGCGTCGTGGGCGCGTCCTGCTCGCTCGCCCGACGCGTCGGCCTTCGGACCGCTGCTGTCCGGAATTCCGCTCCCCAAACGCACGGCGGCTCGGACGTCGCCGCGGCGGGCACGACCCGGTCGGGTGCGGGCGGAGGTGCGGCTCGCGGTTCGCGCACGATCCGGAGGGCCGGGCGGGGTGGCCACGAGCAGGGCTTCCCGCCGTGCGGCGCCCTCCGGGTCCTGTCCGCCCGGCCCTCCGGATCGTGCGCGAACCGCGAGCCCCTCCGCTCCCCGACCCTCCGTATCGCGCTCGCGACGCGTGCGCCCCCTCCGCTCCCTGGCGCCCTCCTCCACGAGCGGCGATCGGAGTAGGGTCGCTCCATGGACGACGTTCGGGTGGCGGCGATCGCCAGCCTCACCCCGCTCGAGGAACTCGACTGCGACCCCTTCCTGGTCGACACGCGCAGCCAGCACGCCGTGTGCGCCCGGTGGGCCGTGGACAAGGGCTACGTGGTGACGAGAGAACTGCTCTTCTACGGGCTGCGTCCCGACCACGACGCCCTGTGGGCCGACGTGGACGCCGGTGAGGTCGACCTGTTCGTCGCGCCGAACGACCGAGTCCTCGGACGGGCGTTGACCGACGTCTCCGGCTTCCTCGCCGAGTGCGAGCGCCGCGGTGTGCGCCTGGCGTGGGAGGAGTTCCGAAGTCGTCGACGGAGCGAAGGGCGGGCATGCCGGTGGAGGTCACCTGGTGGGGTCACGCCACGTGCACGGTCGAGGACTCCGGGGTCCGTTTCCTCACCGATCCGCTGTTCGCGCGCCGGCTCGCGCATCTGCGCCGCCGGCGGGGCGCGTTGCCGCCGCCCGAGGCCGCGGTCGCCGAGGTGGTGCTCGTCTCCCATCTGCACGCCGATCACCTGCATCTGCCCTCGCTGGCCCGCCTGGCTCCCGGCACGCGGATGCTCGTGCCGCGCGGCGCGCCGCTGGCCGTGCCGGCGCTGCGGAAGCTGGACGCGCGCGGTCTGCGGCTGACCGAGGTGGCGCCGGGCGACACGGTGCCGGTCGAGGGGCTGACGGTACGGGCCGTCCCGGCCCTGCACGACGGACGCCGGCTGCCGATGGGGCCGCACCGCTCCCCCGCGCTCGGGTACGTCGTCGAGGGCGAGGCTCGGACGTACTTCGCCGGCGACACCGGTCTCTTCGACACGATGGCGGAGTCGGTCGGCCCGGTCGACGTGGCGCTTCTGCCGGTGGGCGGCTGGGGTCCCTTCCTGGGGCACGGGCACCTGAACGCGGGGCGGGCCGCGCAGGCGCTCGCGGAGCTGTCGCCGGCGGCGGCCGTGCCGGTGCACTACGGCACCTACTGGCCGGTCGGGCTCGACGCGGTGCGCCCGCACGAGTTCCACGCGCCGGGCGAGGAGTTCGTACGGCACGCGGCCCGGCTCGCGCCGAAGGTGGCGGTGCATCTGCTCGGCCACGGGGAACGGGTCCGGCCCGAGGTCGCCCGGTGATCGACGGGCTGATGCGCGCCGTTCGGGAGCTGCCGCCGGAGTCGACGCAGCAGGCGGTCGGCTACCCGTCGCTCTTCCTGCTGGTGGCGTTCGGCGCGCTGGTGCCGGTGGTGCCCACGGGCGCGATCGTCAGCTCGGCGGCCGTGGTGGCCTTCCACCACCAGACGCCGTACGCGCAGCTGCTGGTCTTCCTGGTGTCGGCCTCCGCCGCGTTCCTGGGCGATGTGGCGCTGTACTGGCTGGGGCAGCGCGGGGTCCGGTCGAGGAACGGGTCGCGGTGGCTGGCCGCGCTGCGCGGCCGGGTCACCGAGGACCGGCTCGCCCAGGCGCAGGCGAAGCTGGACACCCACCAGGTGTCGGTGCTGGTGCTCTCGCGGCTGGTGCCGGCGGGCAGGATCCCGGTGATGCTGGCGTGCCTGCTGGCGCAGATGCCGCTGCGCCGGTTCGTCCGCGGGGACCTTCCGGCGTGTCTGGCCTGGGCGGCCACGTACCAGCTGATCGGGATCCTCGGCGGTTCGCTGTTCCCCGAACCGTGGCAGGGCGTGGTGGCGGCGATCGGCCTGACCGTGCTGGTCAGCGTGATCCCGGCGCTCTGGCGGCGCGTCCGCGGTCCGCGGCGGGACGACGGGGCGCGGGCTCCGGGCGCCGCGGACTCGTCGGGGTCGTCAGGGTCTTCGGGGTCCGCGGGGTCGTCCGGCTCGTCGGAGGGGTCACGGGGCGATCGCCCGTGAGGCGCCGACCGGCAGGTCCCAGAGGTCCTCGCGGGGCAGCCCGGCCTTCTCCCAGGCGGCCCTGACCCGCGTCAGCGGTTCGAGGACCGGCTCGGCGGAGAGGACGAAGGTCGCCCAGTGCATCGGCGCCATCCGGCGCGCCCCCAGGTCCTGGAAGGCGCGGACCGCCTCCTCGGGGTCGGTGTGGACGTCGCTGAGCCACCAGCGCGGCGCGTAGGCCCCGATGGGCAGGAGGGCGAGGTCGATGCCGGGGTGGCGGCGGCCGATCTCGGTGAACCAGTGGCCGTAGCCGGTGTCCCCGGCGAAGTACACCCTGCGCTCGGCGCGGTCGGTGAGGAGCCAGCCGCCCCAGAGCGAGCGGCAGGTGTCGAGCAGGGTCCGTTTGGACCAGTGGTGCGCCGGTACGAACTCGAAGCGGACGCCGTCCAGTTCCGCGGCCTCCCACCAGTCGAGCTCGGTGACGCGGGTGTAGCGGCGGCGGGAGAACCAGCGGCCGAGGCCGGCGGGGACGAAGAGCGGGGTGTTCCGGGGCAGCCGCCGGAGGGTCGGGGCGTCGAGGTGGTCGAAGTGGTTGTGGCTGATGACGACGGCGTCGACGGGCGGGAGGTCCTCCCACCGCACCCCGACGGGGGTGATGCGGGCGGGGGTGCCGAGGATCCGGCGGGACCACACGGGGTCGGTGAGTACGGTGAGGCCGCCGACCCTCAGGATCCAGCTGGCGTGACCCGCCCAGGTGACGGCGAGGGTGTCGGGGCCGGCGGCGGGGAGCGGCCCGGGCGCGAACGGCAGGAGGGGGATGTCCCGCAGCCCGTCGGGGCGGGGG
>NZ_RDBI01000081.1:113953-132824 GCF_008042125.1 Streptomyces sp. MS191 | reverse complement strand
CGGGGTCCACCACGGCGGGCACGGCCGGGGCAGCAGGACGTCGCCGCCGTGCGCCGCGAGCAGGGCGAGGAGCAGGGGTGGCGCGCCGGGGGCGGCGACGACGTCCTCGGCGTGGGTGCGCAGGCCGCGTCGCCACCAGTAGCCGGCGGCGGCCTCGCGCAGGACGGGGCCGCCGCCGGGCGGCTGGACGCCGGTGCGGCCGGCGGACGCGGCGAGGATCGCGGCGAGTCCGGGGAGCACGGGCAGGTCCGGCTCCGGGGCCGGCGGCCCGTAGCGCACCGGTCCGCGCCCTTCCGGAGCCGTCCGCCGCATCTCCCGCACCTCCTGAGCACCGAGCGGCGCCTGGCACGGCGCCCCAGTGCCTTTATACGAAGGAACGGGGCGGTTCGCCCTTCAGGGGTGGGGATCAGGCGACGGTGACGGGATGCCGCACGACCGCGTCGAAGAGGTATCCCTGGGTGTTGTGGACCGCGCGCTCGGGCTGGACGTCGCCGGCCTCGTCGGTGGTCCGGGAGAGCAGGGTCGCGGGCCCGGTGCGGTGCGGGCGCCACACGGTGCTCCAGCGGACCCAGCCGTCCCGCCGGGGCGCGTCGTGGAGCCGGGCGGGACGCCAGTGGGCGCCGCCGTCCGTGGAGACCTCGACCTTGCGGACGGGTGCGTGGGCGGACCAGGCGCGGCCGGTGAGCCGATGCGTGCGGCCGGCCTCGAGGGTGGCGCCGAAGGGGAGTTCCCAGCCGCTCTTGAGGGTCTGGCGGGAGATCGGGGCGCTGCCCCCGGGCGGGTGGGCGGCGCCGAAGAGGCGGTAGTAGTCGGTGGACCAGGGCGAGGAGAGCGGGGCGGTGGAGACCTCGATGTCGCCGAGCCACTTGATCGAGGCGATGCCCACCCAGGACGGCACGACGAGCCGGGCCGGGTACCCGTGGTCGTACGGGAGGGGCTCGCCGTTCATCTCGTAGGCGACGATCACGTCGTCCAGCGCCTTCGCCACCGGCAGGGGACGGCGGACACGACCGAGGTCGACGCCGCCGGTGACGTACTCGTCGTCGAGCCCGCGGGGCTGTACGGCGACGGCGTCGGAGGCGATGCCGGCCCGTCGCAGCACGTCGCGGAGGCGGGCGCCGCGCCAGCGGGCGGCGCCGACCGCGCCGAGGGTCCAGGCGGTGCCGGTCACGGCCTCGCCCTGCTGGGTGGTGTAGAGGCTGCGGCCGTTTCCGGCGCACTCGACGAGAGCCGTTCGGGTGACGGACGGCAGGTCGCGGAGCTGTCCGTAGGTGAGGTGGACGGGCGCGCGGCCGTGCAGTCCGTCCCCCCAGAGGGTGAGCCGCCAGCCGGCCGCGTCGAGGACGGGGGTGCTGGTGTGGTTGCGGACGAAGAAGCGGTCGGCGGGGGTGAGGAGGCCGGTGTCCCCGAAGGCGTCGAAGCGGGACTCCGCATTGGTGCCCCGTACCGTGAACAGCTCCGGAGGCAGGGGCTTGACGATGCCGGGCGCCGTGGCGCCGGCGGCCAGCGGCGCGCGGGTCGCGTGCGCGGGTGCGGCGGCTGCCGCGAGGCCGCCGGCGACGGGGGCGGCGGCGAGCAGCTTCAGGAGGGAGCGGCGAGCGGGGCGGTCCGGACGCGTCTCGGACGGCCTGCCCCGGGCGGGCGCCCGGGGGCCCGTCTCAGGCGCGGGGGAGGATCAGTTCCCAGCGGACCTCGCCGTCCTGCCGGCCGGCGGTGGGGGAGAGGCCGGCTGCGGTGGCGACGGCCGCGGAGGCGTGGTGGTCGGGGTGGACGTGGGCGACGACCGTGGACACGTCCTGGGTCTCCAGCCAGGCCACCAGGGCCCGCGCGGCCTCGGAGGCGAGCCCGCGGCCCTGCCAGTGCGGGCCCACCACCCAGGCGATCTCGGCGACCCGCCCGGCCGTCCGCGCGGAGCCGGACGTGGGGGAGCCGGGTGAGGCCGCTCGCTCCCCCTCGGTGGGTGGAGTCGCCTGCCCGGCCGGTGCGAGCGTCGCCTGCACGGTGCCCGCGAGGGAGCCGTCCGCTCGCAGGCGCAGCACCCAGTTGCACCAGTCCACACCGGGATCGGGCGCCCCCGCGAGCATCCGCGCGTACCGGGCCCGCAGTGCGTCCGCGGTCGAGGGCGCGCCGCCGGTGAACGCGTACAGCGCCGGGTCGGCGAGGACGGCGGCCATCTCGGTGGCATGGCCGGTCCGCAGCGGCACCAGGTCGAGCCGCTCGCTGTGCAGGGGGACGGTGAGGAGGTCACGCATGCGACCAGTGTGCCCGCCGCGCCCGACGGGACCGCGTCGCCCCCGTTCGCCCCGGCCGAGCACACCCGCCGCACCGCGCCCCGCCCAGAATGGGCCGCATGCAGATACAGCAGGCGCTCCCCTCCGACGCGGCGGAACTCGCCGCCGTCCACGTACGGTCCTGGCGGGCCGCCTACCGCGACCTCCTCCCCCGGCCCTATCTCGACGGCCTCGACGTCGGGGAGCGCACCGCGGTCTGGCGCGACCGCCTGGCGGCGCCGGAGCGCCCCACGGTCCTGGTGGCGCGGGACGCCGACGGCCGGATGACGGGCTTCTGCAGCACCCGCGCCTGGCCGGACACGGACCTCGACCCGGCCACCACCGGCGAGATCGCCGCGCTCTACGTCCTGCCGGAGGCGTGGCGCGCGGGCGTCGGCCGGGCCCTGCTGGCCGCCTCCGTCGAGGCGCTCGCGGCGGCGGGGTTCCGGGAGGCCGCGCTCTGGGTCTTCGCGGACAACGCCCGGGGGCGCGCGTTCTACGAGGCCGCCGGCTGGGAGCCGGACGGCACGGTCGCCACGGAGTCGACCGCCGGACGCGAGCTCGACGAACTCCGCTACCGGCGGGCCCTGTTCACCTGAGGTGTCCAGTATTCAAGATCCGAGTCTCACGATACGGCGAAGGCGCGTACCGTGGCCGTACCACCCACACGAGGGAGTCAGGTCATGACGCACGCCTCCGAGCAGTCCACGTCCCGCGAGACCGCCGTCTACACGCACGGCCACCACGAGTCGGTGCTCCGCTCGCACAGCTGGCGGACCGCCGCGAACTCGGCGGCGTACCTGATCCCCGAACTGCGCCCCGGCCTGGACGTGCTGGACGTCGGCTGCGGACCGGGCACCATCACGGCCGACCTGGCGGCGCTGGTCGCGCCGGGCCGGGTCACCGCCGTCGACGCGGCCCCGGACGTGCTGGAAAAGGCGCGCCAGGTCGCGGACGAACGCGGCCTGAGGAACGTCGAGTTCGCCGTCGCGGACGTCCACGCCCTGGACTTCCCCGACGACTCGTTCGACGTCGTCCACGCCCACCAGGTCCTGCAGCACGTCGGCGATCCGGTACGGGCACTCCGCGAGATGCGCCGGGTCTGCCGCCCCGGCGGCGTGGTCGCCGCCCGGGACAGCGACTACGGGTCCTTCGCCTGGTTCCCCGAACGGCCGGCCCTGGACGCCTGGCAGGCACTGTACCGACGGGTCGCCCGGGCCAACGGCGGCGAACCGGACGCCGGCCGGCGCCTGTTCTCCTGGGCGCGCCGGGCCGGCTTCACACAGATCACGACCACCGCGGCGACCTGGTGCTTCGCCCAGCCGGACGAGCGGGCCTGGTGGAGCGGACTGTGGGCGGACCGGACGACCGAGTCCGTCTACGCGAAGCTGGCGGTGGACGGCGGCCACGCGACCTCCGAGGACCTGGCGGAGATCGCCGGGGCCTGGCGGGAGTGGGGCCGCCAGGAGGACGCGTGGTTCATGGTCCCGCACGGCGAGATCCTGTGCCGGGTGTCCTGACCGGGGCCCGCGCCCCGGGGGCATCGGGAACCCGGGGCCCCGGCCTCGCGAGGTGCCCCTCCCGACGGGCGCCCCCACTCGTCCACGACCGTCAACTACGCTGATCCGTATGGAGATTCTTGGCACAACGCTGCGCATCTGCGTCGACGATCTCGATACGGCCGTGCTCTTCTACGAGCGCCTCACCGGGGGCCGCGCCCAGCGTTTCGAACGCGGTGGCGTCTCGGTCGCGGCCGTCGGCTGCTTCCTCCTGATGAGCGGTCCGGAGTCGGAGCTGGAGGTGCTGCGGAAGGTCGCGGCGACCATCTCCGTCGAGGACGTGGACGTCGCGTTCACCGCGCTGACCGAGGCCGGGGCCAAGGTCGTCGCCGGTCCGGTACCGACCCCGGTGGGCCGCAACCTGATCGCGGTCCACCCGGACGGCTCCGTCTTCGAGTACGTCGACCGCCGCCCCTGACCCGCCGCCGGCCCGCGCCCCTCAGGGGCGCATCCGGAAGTCGTAGTGCTCCGGAAGGGGTTCGTCGGTCAGGGCGGACCAGACCTCGCCCAGCTCCTCGGCGCCCTCGCGGAGGTCCGCCACCTCGAAGCCCGCGTCGAAGACGGCGCGGGCCTCGCCCCGGCGGCCCTCCGCGAGCAGCAGCCGCGCCTCGAGGAACCGGAAGGCGCCCTGTTCACGCGCCCGTTCCGGGAGCCGGTGCCAGAGCGCGCGGCCCTCCTCGACCCGACCCACGGCGAGGTGCGCGACGAGTGCCTCCCGGCCGAGAGCGACGGCGACGGCCTCCTCGCCAGTGGGCAGGGCGTCGAAGGCCTCCGCCAGGCGTTCGGCGGCGCGCACCGGGTGCCCGCCCTCCTGGTCGGCGACGGCGAGGCAGTAGAGCAGCGGCCAGCGCACGGGCGTCCCGGCCAGGCCCCGTTCCCAGCTGCGGACGGCCTGGGCGAGGTCGCCCGCGTGCCACTGCGCGAGGCCGAGGTGGTACTCGGTACGGGAATCGGCGGGCGCGGTCTCCAGCATGTCCCGCCAGGGATCCGCCACGAGCGGGGGGCCGGGCACCACGGACTCGCCCCACGGCGGCAGGACCCCGGTGCGGAGCAGTTCCAGCCAGGGCTTCTGCTCCTCTCCCAGCGTCGAGGCGGGGAACGGCGTGCCGGGCAACTCGTACGCCCCGCGCAGGACTTCGAGGGCACCCCAGCCCGAGCCCGCAGCCAGCGGGGTGACCGGCTCGGCGTCGGCCGGCCCGTCGCGCCACGTCCGGTACGCCGCCTCCACGGCCGCGCGCGGCAGGGCCTCCTCGAGCCGGCTCTCGACCCCGGCCCGCGCCGCGGCCCAGTCGCCGCCGCGCGTCTGGGCCGCGTCGGTCGCGAGCGGGCCGTAGACCTCCAGCCAGCTGAGCTCGTCGCCGCCCTCCAGTCCGAGGTGTTCCAGCTGGGTACGGGCGAGTCCGGCCTGGATCTCCGCGTAGCCGGGTGCCCCCGCTTCGGTGAGCCACCGCTGCCAGCGCCGTCCGCCGGCGGCCGTGCCCCAGAGGAACAGCTTGCGTCCGCGCAGCAGGTCCGTCGAGGTCTGGACGAGTCCGGCGCCGCCGTCGTCCAGGGCGGCGATCCAGCGCCGCTGGGTGTCGGCCAGTTCGTAGAAGTAGTCGGCGGGCAGGGTGCTGCGCAGCGGCAGGGTGCGGTCGGTGCCGTCCTCGGTGCGCGGGACGGGTACCCGGCGGAGTCCGCGTTCGTAGCCGTGGTGCCAGGCCGAGTCGGCGGGGGCGATGACGCGCCGGTCCTCGGGCACGGCGGTGTTGGTCCACCAGTAGACGGGGACGGGCCGCTCGTGCGGGTTGCGGATCCGTATGCCGACGTGGAGGAAGTCGGAGTCCTCGGGGAGCCACAGGTCGACCTGGAAGGGCAGGTCCCGCAGGCGTTCCCATTCCCAGAGCCGGACCATCTCGCCTCCGTCGGGGGCGGGGACGACGGCGGCGTGCAGCGGCGCGCAGGAGAGGGTGGTGTGGCCGGTCGCGCCGATGTTCCACTCGATGCCGCCGGCGAACCAGGCGCCGTTGAGAGCGAAGGCGGCGGGCTGGAACACCGGGTTGCGGTGGACCAGTTCGCGCCCGGTGGGCTTGTGGTGCAGCGAGTGGATCCGGCCGCCGAGACCGGGCAGGACGGTGACCCGGAGCCGGTCGTTCTCGATCACGACGGCGTCGAGGGCCGTGGGGGTGCGGTCGCGTCCGTAGCCGTCGCGGACCCGCGTCGGCAGCAGGGTGCGCAGGGGTGCGTGGTTCAGCTGGCGGGCCATGTCGCGGGGCATGTCCGCCGTGGCGCGCGCGTCGACGGCGTGCGCCGTGTCGAGGGTCCGCAGGGCCGGCAGGGGGTTGTCCGGGCCCAAGGGGGCCGCGGGCAGGGTCAGTACGGCACGTCGTACGGTCGTCATGTCGACCATGGAACACGGCGGTTCGACGGCTGACCAGGGGCGCTGTGCGTCAGTCTTCGGTAAAGGCCGCCACCACGAGGTCGGTCAGCAGGGCGCCGGCCGTACCGTCCGGGTCGAGGTCGGGATCGTAGATGGTGATGTTGAGCCCGGCGCACCGCTCGGATCGCACCAAGGGGCGCAGCAGCGCGACGAGTTCGTCGGGGAGGAGTCCGTCGGGGTCGGGGCTGTCGACGGCCGGCATCACGGAGGGGTCGAGGACGTCGGCGTCGAGATGGACCCAGAAGCCGTCCAGGGCCCGGGTCTCCAGGCTGAGGGCGGTGGCGGCGCCGAGTTCGGCCGGGCCCCAGGAGCGCAGCTCGGAGACGGTCACGAGGGGGACCTTCAACGCGCGCAGGTCGACGACCTCGGGATCGTCGAGGTAGGCGTCGCGGACACCGAAGAGCCGGACGTCCTCGTCGCGCAGGTAGGGCCGCAGCCCTTCGAGGTCCGTGAGGTCGTCCTGGCCGCGGCCGGTGGCGAGCGCCAGCTCCTCGCCTGCGGCGGCGCCGACCCGGTCGGAGTTGCCCGGGTGGCGGAAGTCGGGGGAGGCGTCGACGGCGGCGAGGCCGTAGCGGCCGATGCGGCGCAGGGCGAGCGAGGCGCCGAGCTGGACGGAGCAGTCGCCGCCGAGGACGACGGGGAGGTCTCCGGCCCGCACGTGCCGCTCGATGCGGTCCGCGAGGGTGCGGGTGTAGCGGGCGAGCGGGGCCGCGTGGAAGACCCCGTCGCCTTCCCGCCAGTCGCCGCGGTCGTAGCGGGGCGGGACGACGACACCGCCCTCGAAGGCGCCGAGGCGTTGCACGATCCGCTGCTCGCGCAGGGCTCCCGCGAGCTTGTGGCAGCCGGGGACGGTGCCGGGGGCGGGCGGGCGCAGACCGAGGTTCGAGGGGGCGTCGATGGCGACGATATTCCGCATGCGGACCATCCTCACCGCCGTAGGCTGGATCTTCAATGACGCGGGCGGGACCCGCGGCGACCATGTGAGGACGCGAGGGATGAGTACGCAGCACACCTACCGGGTGATCGTGCGCGGCACGTTCGACGGCCTGTCGCCGGAGAGCCGGGAGCGGCTCCTCGCCGAGGTGGACGCGCACGGGCTGACGGCGATGCAGTTCACGACGGAGGGATCGCTGGCGTACGACCGCACGCTCAAGCACTTCTCGTACCGCCTGGTCGTCGTCTCGGACGCCGCGGACGGCGAGGAGATGGCGGCGGCGCTCGCCGAGGACCGGGTGGAGACGGCGCTGGCGGGACTGGGGCACGGCCACGGTCCGCTGAAGTCCACGGTGACCGACATGGACACCATGAAGATCAACCGCAGGCGCTGACGGAGGGGATCCGGCGCTCGACCGGTGGGGCGGGTGCTGCGGCCCTCTCAGGCGCGCGGGGCCGTGATCGCCCAGCGTTCGTGGTCGCGCCAGGCGCCGTCGATGAAGAGCAGCTCGGGCGCGAAGCCCTCCAGCCGGAAGCCCGCCCGGCGGACGAGCGCGCGGGAGGCGGCGTTGCCGGGCTGGATGTCGGCCCCGAGACGGTGCAGGCCCAACGGGCCGAAGGCGTACGGGAGGACGAGGCCCAGCGCCTCGGTCAGCAGCCCTCGGCCGGCGGCGTGGGCGAAGGCGCCGTAGCCGAGGGCGCCGCTGAGGAAGGCGCCGCGGACGATGTTGTTGATGTTGACGAAGCCGGCGATCCGGCCCTCCGCGGTGTGGTCGCAGACCAGGAACCCGGTCTTCGCGGGGTCCTCGGTGAGGGCCCGGAGGTAGGCCGCGTACGCCTCGGGGTGGTCGGGCGGGAAGAGCCAGGGCCGGTGGAGCGCTCGGCTCTCGCGGGCCCGGGCGGTGAACTCGTCGGCGTCCTCCGGGCGGTAGGGCCGCAGCCCGACGCGCGGGCCGGTCGCGAGGTAGGGCGCGCGGTCGTCGGACATGCGCCCCAGGTTAACGGCCCTTCGCGGGAGCGCGTCGCGGGGCGGGCCGAGGGGGAACGGCGTCAGCGGCGGGCGGAGGTGACCTTCGGGGGGCAGCTCTCGCCCTTCTTCACGACGCCGATGACGGCCGTGGTCCGCCGGTCGAGCTCGATGCCGGGCGCCGGGTACTGGGTGCACACCTGCCAGCGCGACGGCCAGAGCACCCGCCGGTCGCGCCCGCTCACGTCGTGGACGTCGACCCGGGTGCGGTGGTCGAGAGTGGTGAAGACCCGCCACAGGCTCCGGCCCAGCACGTCCGGCATCGAGGGCGGCTCCTCCGTCTCCACCGCCTCCGCCGAGCTCACGGCCACCGCGGCGAGGCCCACGGCCACCCCGGCGCCGAAGACCAGGGCCCGCCTCATGCGCGCCGCCGGCCGGCGCCACGGGATCCGCGCGAAACCCGGTCCGTGCCCGATGTCTCCCTGCGCCATTCCCGGCCCTCTTCTCCGTCGTAGGCGGCCCGCCGCCCGTGGGACCAGGATGGGGGGATCGGCCGCCACCGGGGCGCTGGAGGAGGCCGTACGGGTGACGCGGCCGGGGACGTACGAGCCGGCGCGGCGCCCGGCGCTGCCTCGTCCGTGCGAGGGGACGGCCACCGAGGCCCCACTTGTCAGACAACCAACAGGCGTCCTATCTGGCTCTACGCGCATCACGCACGATATCCGCTGCTGAGCAGCCCGGAGCGGCGTTGCTCCTGGGTGACAGGTCGGCTTAGCCTGCCGACAGGTGATCCGACAGGTGAGCCGCCAAGCGGAGCGAGGACGGGCAGTGGCAGTCAGCGGACAGCGGCGACGACCGGTCGTGGTGCTCTACGAGCGGATCGCGGACGCCATCCACGACGGCGTCTACCCGCCGGGCTCGACCCTCCCCTCCGAACCGAAGCTCGCGACCGAGCTCGGCGTCAGCCGGCCCGCGCTGCGCGAGGCGCTGCTGCTGCTCCAGGAGGACGGCCTGCTGTCGGTGCGGCGCGGGGTCGGCCGGACCGTCAACGACCACCCGCCGCGGCGCGGCTTCGAACAGATCCAGCCGCTGGAGGAGCTGATCGGGGCCGGCACCCCGCTGCGGGTGCGGGCGCTGCTGCGGACGGTCGAGGAGCCCACCGACTTCACCACCCAGCACCTGCTCGCGTCCGCCCGGGCCGAGCTGCGCTTCTGGGAGACGCTCCTGGCCGGCGAGGGGACCGCGGCCGCGCTCAGCCACGAGTGGGCCGCCGCCGACGAGGTGCTGGACCGGGCCCATCCCGACTTCGCCCGGGCCCTGCGCGAGGAGCCCGCGCCCGAGCGGACCTCGATGCTCGCGGTGCTCGTCGCCGCCTCGCGCGGCGTGCCGCTGGAGGCGCACAGCAGCGTCACCGCGACCCTCCTCGGCCAGCGGCGCGGAAAGCAGCTCGGCCGGCCGGCCGACACCCCCGCGGTCCTCGTCACGCAGGTGGTACGGGCCGGCGAGACCCCGGTCCTGGCGGCCAAGCACATGCTCCCCACAGGGGCTCCGGCCCTGCCGGTTCTCCAGTCGAACTGAGCGCCCACCGGCCCTCCTCGTCGCTGTCGGCACCGTCACAGCCGCGGAGGCTCCCCGTGGCGTACACTTCCGCGCCATGCACTTGTCTGACAACCCTGCCGCCGCTGCCGAGACCCCTGCCCGCACCCCCGTGGCCGAGTGGATCCGGCGCGCCCCCAAGGCCGTCCTCCACGACCACCTCGACGGCGGCCTGCGTCCCACCACGATCGTCGAGCTGGCGCGCGCCTGCGGCTACACCGCGCTGCCGACCGAGGACCCGGCCGCGCTCGCGGTCTGGTTCCGGGACGCCGCCGACTCCGGTTCGCTGGAGCGGTACCTGGAGACCTTCGCCCACACCTGCGCGGTGATGCAGACCCGCGAGGCGCTGTTCCGGATCGCGGCCGAGTGCGCCGAGGACCTGGCGGCCGACGGGGTCGTCTACGCCGAGATCCGCTACGCCCCCGAGCAGCACCTGGAGGGCGGGCTGACCCTCGACGAGGTGGTCGAGGCCGTGAACGACGGCTTCCGCGAGGGCGAGCGCCGCGCCGGCGGCCGGATCACCGTCCGCGCGCTGCTCACCGGCATGCGCCACACCGACCGCTCGCTGGAGATCGCGCAGCTCACGGTCGCCCATCGCGAGAACGGGGTGGCGGGCTTCGACATCGCGGGCGGCGAGGTCGGCAACCCGCCGGCCCGCCACCTGCCGGCGTTCCAGCACCTGAAGCGGCACAACTGCCACTTCACCATCCACGCCGGCGAGGCCGTCGGCGCGGAGTCGATCCACGAGGCCGTCCAGGTCTGCGGCACGGAGCGGATCGGCCACGGCGTACGGATCACCGACGACATCGGCGAGGACGGGACGCTCGGCGACCTGGCCGCGTACGTCCGGGACAACCGCATCGCCCTGGAGGTCTGCCCGACCTCCAACCTGCAGACGGGCGCGGCCAAGGACTACGCCTCGCACCCGATCGAGGAGCTGCGCCGGCTCGGCTTCCGGATCACCCTCAACACGGACAACCGGCTGGTCTCCGGCACGACCATGAGCGAGGAGTTCCAGCACATGGCGGACGCGTTCGGCTACGGCCCCGAGGTCTTCGAGGAGTTCACGGTCGCCACCGGGACGACGAGCGGGCAGGAGCCCTGGGAGCGGAGCCAGAACGCCTTCCGCCGGGCGACAGCCGCCCGCGCGGCCCGCCGGGTCGCTTGAGGGGGGCGGGTCCGGGGGGTCTTTGGGGTCTTGGGGTGCTGGGTTTTCGGTTGCTTCTGGTGGTTGGCCGCCCTCTCTCCGAGTGTGGCGGGTTCCGGCGCCGCATCAAGCCCCCGGACCCGCCCCCCTCAAGCGACCCGGCGGGCCGCGCGGGCGGCTGTCGCCCGGCGGAAGGCGTTCTGGCTCCGCTCCCAGGGCTCCTGCCCGCTCGTCGTCCCGGTGGCGAGTGCGAGCAGGTGCGGTGTGAGTGCCGCGGAGAAGTCCCGGCTCGACTCGACGGGCAGCAGCGTGGCCAGGTTGTCGATGGCGATCACGTCCAGCGGGCGTCCGGTGCCGGGCAGCCGCCGGACGGGCCGGTCCCAGTCGGTCAGCCGGTCGTACACCGGTACCGCGTCGAAGGGCGACCCGAGGTCGCAGCTGATGTCGCACAGCAGTGACAGCCGGCGTCCCGGCACGCTCAGGTCCGCCCGGGTCAGGAAGGGCGGGACCGGATGGTCGGGGCCGATCGCGTGGATCAGTACGTCGTGGGCGAGCAGCCGGCCCCGCGGCAGGGGTGTGGTGTCCCGCGGCCCCCAGCCGGTCGTGTCGACGTCCGCCGCGGCGAGGGCGTCCCGGGCTCCGCGCCCGCAGCGGCCGTCCGCCCCGGTCACCAGCACGCTGACGGCTCCCCCGCTCACGGCCCGTCCCGCGCGGGCGGACCGCCGGCAGAGCCGCAGGCGCTCCTCCAGTTCCGGCCGGGTCAGCGGCGCGACCGGCAGGGTGAGCAGTCCGGCGCGGTGGAGGACGGCGAGTGCGGCGCCGGCGTAGCCCGCCCAGTAGCCGAAGGCGGCGAGCCGGGTGCCTTTGCCGTCGACGAGGTGCTCCAGGTCGAGCAGTTCCCCGCCGCCCGCCGCGAAGCGCTCCAGCAGCGCGGCGCCGGCCGGCCGGCCCCGGTAGGCGTGCCCGAAGAAGACGTGCCGGTGGCGCAGGGGCCACGGTTCCGCGGGCGGCTCGCCCAGCCCGAGGACCCAGTCCTCCGGCGGCGCCTTGGTCCAGCTCCCCGGGGGTACGACGCGGCAGCCGGCGGCGGCGTACTCCCGGGCCGGGAAGGCGCGCCGGGTGGAAGTCTCCACCACCAGGTCGAACCCCGCGTCGATCAGCCGCCGCGCGTCCTCGGGCACGATCGGAGCGCGCCGCTCGGACTGCCTCGCTTCGTGCCGCATCCACCAGCGCATGGCACGAGCACCTCCAGCCTCTCTCCTACGAGGGAAGCACCTGTGACCCGCCCGCGCGACAGGAGGCCCGGCCCGCGGTTCAGACGAGCGCGGGGACGTCCAGCGTGAGCGTGCGCGCGTCCGCGTCCAGCACTCCGGGCACGCCGAGGGGCACGGTCAGCGCCGTGGCGCTGTGCCCGAAACCCAGCTCCTCCACCACCGGCACGCCCAGCGGGGCCAGCCGGTCGGCGAGGACCGCCCGGACGTCCTCGTAAGGCCCGCACTCCTCCCAGGAGCCGAGGCCGATGCCCGCGACGCCGTCGAGGTGGCCGGAGCGCAGCAGCTGGGTGAGGATCCGGTCGAGCCGGTACGCCTCCTCTCCCACGTCCTCCAGGAGCAGCAGGCCGCCCCGTGCGGTGGGGCGGGCGTGCGGGGTGCCGAGGTCGGCGGCGAGGAGGCTGACGCAGCCGCCGAGGGTGACGCCGTGGGCCCGTCCCGGCACCATCGTCCGGGCCGTCGCCGGGGCGAGCGTCCGTACGGACTCGGGCTCGAAGAGGGTGGCCCGCAGGGACTCCTGTGTGCGGGGGTCCTTCAGGAAGGTGGCCGCGGCGACCATCGGGCCGTGCAGGGTGACCAGTCCCGCGCGGACGGCGAACGCCTCTTGCAGGGCGGTGACGTCGCTGTAGCCGACCAGCACCTTGGGGCCGGCCGCGCGGATCGCCCGCCAGTCGAGGAGGTCCACCATGCGCTGGGCGCCGTAGCCGCCGCGGGCGCACAGGACGGCGGTCACGGTGGGGTCGCACCAGGCCTGCTGGAGGTCGCGGGCCCGTGCCTCGTCGGTGCCGGCGAGGTAGTCGACGTGCGGGTGCCGGTCCAGGACGTGGGGGGCGACGACGGGCTGGAGGTCCCAGCCGCGCAGGATGTCGAGGCCGGCCGCGAGGCGCTCCTCGGGGATCGGTCCGCTGGGTGCGACGACGGCGACGCGGTCGCCGGCGCGCAGCCGCGGGGGGCGGGTCAGGGCGCGTACCCGGTCCGTCGGGTTCCGTGTCATTTCCGCAGCTCCAGGCGGGGTACGTCGGTCCGTTCGATGCCGAAGGTCTGCGCGTAGAGCGAGAGTTCGGCCTCCAGGGCGCGGATCAGGGTGTCGGCGAGCCGGAACCCGTGGCTCTCGCCCTCGAAGGCGATGTAGGCGTGCGGGACGCCCCGGCCGGCCATGCGGGCGAGGAAGCGCTCGCTCTGGGCGGGCGGGCAGATGACGTCGTCGAGGCCCTGGAGCAGCAGGAAGGGGGCCGAGATCCGGTCGACGTGGTCGATGGGCGAGCGTTCCCGGTAGCGGGCGGGTACTTCGTCGACGGGGCCGATCAGGGAGTCGAGGTAGCGGGACTCGAAGTCGTGGGTCTCGTCGGTGGCCCAGCCGAGCAGGTCGAGGATGGGGTAGATGATCGTGCCGCAGGCGTAGAGGTCGCTGGTGACCAGCGAGGCGGCCGTGGTCCAGCCGCCGGCGCTGCCGCCGCGGATGGCGAGCCGGTCCGGGTCGGCGGTGCCCTCGGTGGCGAGGGCGTGGGCGACGGCCGCGCAGTCCTCGACGTCGACGACGCCCCACTGTTCGCGGAGCCGTTCGCGGTACTCCCGGCCGTAGCCGGTCGAACCGCCGTAGTTGACCTCGGCGACGCCGATGCCGCGGGAGGTGAAGTAGGCGATCGCCAGGTCGAGGACGAGCGGCGCGTGCCCGGTCGGTCCGCCGTGGGCCCACACCACGTAGGGCGGCAGTTCGTCGTCGGGGGCGATCCGGTCGGGGTTGTGCGGGGGGTAGACGTGCGCGTGGATCTCGCGGTCGTCGGGTCCGTGGAAGGTGCGGATCAGGGGTTCGGGGTAGTACGAGGGGTCGACGGGGTCGTCGTGGGGCGAGCCGACGACTCGCGTCCGGCCGGTGCGGGTGTCCAGCTCGACGACCTCGTAGGCGCTGCGGGGGCTGGCCGCGACGCCGACGACCCGGGTGCCGCGCGCGGCGAGGGTGGGGGCCCATTCGGTCCAGGGGCCGGCGGCGTCGACGAGTTCGCCGCTCTGCGGGTCCAGTATTCCGAGGGCGGTGGCGCCCTTGCCGTGGATGACGGCGACCAGACCGTCGTCCAGGGGCTGGAACCAGCAGTGGCCGATCTTCCACAGCGGGCCGCCGAACTCCTCGGGCCGCGGGCAGAGCGGGAGGGTCTCGCCGTCGGCGGAGGTGCGGTAGAGGTTCCACCAGCCGCTGCGGTCGCTGACGTGCAGGAGGCGGCCGTCGGCGGTCCAGCCGACCTGGGGGATCGACTCCTCGGGTCCGCCGGCGACGGTCCGCGCTTCGGTGAAGGCGCCGTCGGGGGTGATGTCGGCGAGCAGCACCTCGGTGCCGTCCCAGGGCATCCGGGGGTGGTCCCAGGCGATCCAGGCGACCTGGCGGCCGTCCGGGGAGAGCCGGGGTCCGGTGACGAAGCGGTGCCGTCCGTCGGAGAGTTCCCGCACGGCGGAGCGGTCGTCTGCCGCCGAGCCGTCCAGCGGTACGGCGGCGATGACCCGGCGGACGTCGGTGGGCGCGGGGCCGGTGAACTCCTCCAGGACGCACCAGACCTCGTCGCGGTCGGGGTGGAGCACGGGGTCCGCCCAGCGCAGGCCGCCGCCGGTGCCGGAGAGGGGGGTGAGGGGGGGTGAGGGGGCGGGGTCGCGGCGGGCCGTCGCCGGTGCGGTCGGGCTCGTACGCGTAGAGCCGCTGGTCGGGCAGGTGGCTGAAGACGACGAGGGGGCCGTCGTCCTGGCGGGCCCGGCCGGCCCAGGGCTGTCCGCCGTATTCGACGACTCTGCTGCGGACGTTCCACGGGGCGGGCAGCACCGACTCCTCCGTGCCGTCGGCCCTGCGGCGGATCAGGGCGCGCCGGCCGCCCTCGGCGGGGCGCGGTGCGGTCCACCACACCTCGTCGCCGACGGTGCCGACGTACTCGGGGCGTCCGTCGTGCGAGGCGGCGAGCGCGGCGCCGATCGGTGACGGCCAGCTGCCGTAGCGGCCGGTGGGTACCATGTCGACTCCCCCTAGGCGGACTGCAGATAGTGGTCGAGTACGCGCACGCCGAAGTGGAGGGCGTCCACGGGGACGCGCTCGTCGACGCCGTGGAACAGGGCGGCGTAGTCCAGGTCCGGGGGCAGCTTGAGCGGCGAGAAGCCGTAGCCGGTGATGCCGAGGCGGGAGAACTGCTTGGCGTCGGTGCCGCCGGACATGGTGAAGGGGACGACGTGCCCGTCCGGGTCGAAGCGTTCGACGGCGGCCCGCAGTGCGGCGAAGGTCGGCGAGTCGACCGGTGCCTCCAGGGCGACTTCGCGGTGGTGGAACTCCCATGCGACGTCGGGGCCGGTGAGCCGGTCCATGGTGGCGGCGAATTCCTCGTCGCCGCCGGGGAGCGTCCGTCCGTCGACGTATGCGACGGCGTGTCCGGGGATCACGTTGACCTTGTAGCCGGCGTCCAGCATGGTCGGGTTGGCGCTGTTGCGTACGGTCGGTTCGACGAGGGCGGCGGCCGGGCCGAGTTGGGCGAGGAGCGCGTCGACATCGAGGCCGGGGTCGGTCACGTCGGTCTCGACGCCGTAGAGCGCGGCGAGTTCGCGGAGTGCGGCGCGGACGGTCGGGGTGAGGCGGACGGGCCAGGTGTGGGCTCCGATGCGGGCGACGGCGGCGGCGAGCCGGGTGACGGCGTTGGCGGTGTTCACCTTGGAGCCGTGGCCTGCCCTGCCGTGGGCGGTGAGCTTGAGCCAGGCGGTGCCCCGCTCGCCGGCCGCGATCGGGTAGAGCGTCATGCCGGGCTCGGGGTGGAAGCTGAACGCCCCGGATTCGCTGATGCCTTCGGTGCAGCCCTCGAAGAGGCCGGGGTGGTGGTCGGCGAGGAAGCCGGAGCCGTCCTCCGCGCTGGCCTCCTCGTCGGCGGTGTAGGCGATGACGATGTCGCGGCGGGGCCGGACGCCCCGGCGGGCCCAGGAGCGGGCGACGGCGAGGACCATCGCGTCCATGTTCTTCATGTCGACGGCTCCGCGCCCCCACACCACTCCGTCGCGGACCTCGCCGGAGAAGGGGTGCACCGTCCAGTCGGCGGGCTCGGCGGGGACGACGTCGAGGTGGCCGTGGACGAGGAGGGCGTCGGCGGACGGGTCGGTGCCCGCGATCCGGGCCACGACGTTGGTGCGGCCCGGTGTCCGCTCCAGGAGGACGGGCTCCAGGCCGGCGGCGGCGAGGCGTTCGGCGACGTACTCGGCGGCGGGCCGCTCGCGGCAGTCCCCGCCGCCCCGGTTCGTGGTGTCGATCCGGATCAGCTCGGAGGTGAAGGTCACCACCTCGTCGAGCGCCGTGTCGTCGACCGCCGTCGGTGTCCGGTCCGTCCGCGTGAGCGACTCAGCCATACTGCTCCTCCACCGCGGCCGAGACGATGGTCGTGACCGCTTTGAACGTGCGAATGCTCTCGTACATGGTCGCGCCGGTGTAGGCGACCCGGCGCTCGCCGCCGCGCGCCACGCCGGGCACCACCGTGGCGGCGGCCGCCAGGTGCTCGGCGTCGAACTCCAGCTCCACGGTGAACGGCCCGCCGCGCACCGGCTCGTGGCGTACGGCGAGGGCGGTCGCGGCCTTGGCCGCGGAGCGGATGTCGGCCGCCGTCCGCCGGGGGGCGCGGCACACCGCGGCGTACCGCGACACGTGGTCCTTCACGGCGACCTTGTGTGCCTCGGGGGCGTATCCGAGCGCGTCCTCGCAGGTCAGGTCGTCGCCGGTGACGAGGACGACCGGCACTCCGTACTCGGCGACGACGGCGGCGTTGAGCAGGCCCTCGCTCGCCCGCTCGCCGTCGAGCCACACCCCGGTGATGGAGTTGGCCAGATAGGTGTGGGCGAGGACGCCTTCGGTGCCGGCGCCCGTGTGGTAGCCGACGAACGCGATGCCGTCGACGTCCCCGTGCTGCACGCCCTCGACCATGGAGAGCGTCTTGTGCCGTCCGGTGAGCATCTCGACGCGTTCGTCGAGCTGTTCCAGGAGGAGGTTGCGCATGGTCCAGTGCGCCTCGTTGACGACCACCTCGGTGGCTCCGCCGTCGAAGAAGCCGAGCGCCGCCGCGTTCACGTCCGAGGTGAACAGGGAGCGGCACCGCTCCCACTGGGGGGTGCCGGGCAGCACGTCGGCGGGCCAGGTGACTCCGGTGGCGCCTTCCATGTCGGCGCTGATCAGGATCTTCACGACTCTCCTGGTTCGTCGCAGGGCACGGGCACGGAGTGCCGGGCGGGGCGGCGGCCGGGCATGCCCGGCTCCCCCGGGCCGCGGAGGCGGCGCACGGCGACGTCCATGCTCATGCGGCGTCACGTTACGCGCTGGCGAACGGCCAGGCCAGAACCCCCGGCAGGTTCAGAGGTCCAGTCCGGTGGCGGTCCGCGCGCACGGCGCGGCACGACCCGCGAGGGGTCGTGCCGCGAGGTGACGGGTGGGGCGGCCGGGGCGGTGGGGAGGCGTCCGGCCCCGGCGGTGAGGCCCCGCCGGGCGGGGTGTCCGTCAGGTGAGGGACGGCAGGGAGTTCGCCCAGCGCTCGACCGCCTCGGCGGTGGTGACGGAGTGGTCCTCCAGCATCGTGAAGTGGTCGCCGGTGACCTCCGCCACCTCGTGCGGTAGGTGCCAGGAGGCGATCCGCTCCTCGGTCTCGCCGTACGCCGCGGCCGCGTGCACGAGCAGGGTGGGCGCGCTGATCGGCTGGGGCTTCCACTGCCGGAAGAGGCGGGCGTACGCGCCCATGGCGGTGAGCCGGTGGTCGTCGAGGGAGACGAGCCTGCTCTCCCGCTCCAGCATGCCCCGGACCATCACGTCCCGGCCGCGCGGATCGTCCGCGCAGGCGGGGGTGTCGAGGAGGGCCACCCCGGCGGGGACCGCGTGCCGGCGCTCCAGTGCGTCGGCGATCGCGTGGGCCACCCAGCCGCCGGCGGACCGGCCGACGAGGAGTACCGGGGCGCCCTGCGCGGCGTCGAGCACCGCCTGGGCGTGCAGCTCGGCCAGGGCCTCGACCGAGGCCGGCAGCGGCTCGCCGGACGCGAAGCCGGGGTGGGGCAGGGCGGCGAGCCGCCAGGTCTCGCTGAAGCCGGTGGCGAACCGGGCGTACACATGGGGTCCGGAGATCGCGCTGAACGCGGGCAGGCAGACCACCGTGGGCCGGGTGCCGCGGCGGCCGAACCAGACCGGGGAGGGCTTCGTGCCCGCTTCGGCGGGTACGGCGAAGCTCCTGCGCATCAGGGCGGCGGCCTCGATCATCACGCCGGCCTCGTTCAGCCGTCCGTCGCCGGCCGCCTGCCAGAAGAGCTCGGTGAGCAGGCCCGCGCCCTCTTCCGCGTCCGGCCGCCCGGGGTCGAGCGCGCCGCGCGGGGCGGCGGCGCCGGTCTCGTCCAGCCGTCCCTCGACGAACGCCGTGAGCGCGTCGAGGTCGGGGTGGTCGAAGACGACGGTGCGGGGCAGGCGCAGACCGAGTGTTCCGCCGAGCCGGTTGCGCAGCTCGATCGCGGTGAGCGAGTCGAAGCCCAGCTCCTGGAAGGAGCGGTCGGCGGTGACGGTCGCGGGAGAGGAGTGGCCGAGGGTCTCCGACGCCTCGGCGCGCAGGAGTTCGCGCAGGGCGTCCGTGCGCTCCGTTCCGGTGAGGCCCGCGAGGCGGCGCTGGACGGTGCCGCCCGCGCCGTCGTCGGCCGGTGCCGGTCCCTCGGGGGCGGGGGCGGCACCGTCCAGCGC
>NZ_RDBI01000081.1:76146-113853 GCF_008042125.1 Streptomyces sp. MS191 | reverse complement strand
GCCGCGGCGCTGCCCGCCCCGTCCGCCGAGGCGGCCGCGGCCACCGGCCCGGTGGTCCGGGACGCCCGGGAGTTCGGGGCGTACGCGCGGACCGGCGGCTGGGCGTTCGCACTCCGGGTGGCCCGCAGCGTGCGGCCCGGCGGGCAGGCCGCGGAGGGCTCCCCCAAGGTGTCGGCGAAGGCGTTCGCCGAGCTGGCCGGCTGCTCGGCGGACCGGGTGATGCGCTTCTACAAGGCGTGGGACACGGCCGCCGACGACGGGCTCGTCCCGCAGTTCGAGGCACTGGTGCCGGGCGAGGACGTCGCCCTGCCCGAGGCGGACGCCTGGCCGGCGTACTACTCCTCCCGGTCCGGCGCCGCCTCGGTGCGCGGGCAGGCGATCTCCGCCGCCGCGGCGGCGGAGGGGATCCGGCCGACGAAGGCCCTGGAGGTCGCCGAGAACCCGACGGCGCTGCGCGCGGCGATCCTGGCCGACCCGGGCACGGCCGAMGCGGRCCGCGGCGCGCTGCTGGACCGGATGAAGGAGGATCCGGCGCTGCAGACCGAGATGGCGCGCGCCATCGCCCGCACCGACGGGCTGAAGAAGGCCGTGGCGACCGAGGCGAAGGCCGCGGACCGCATCGGCTACGTCCGGCAGATCGCCGAGAAGGGGCAGATCCGCACGCCGGCGGGTCAGACGGTGGAGGCCCCCGCCGCGCTGCGCGCGGAGGCGGAACGGCACCTGTCGCTGATCGACGAGCTCGACGACGACGAGGAGGCCGGCGAGTGGGCGGGAGAGGCGTACGACGCCGTGAAGGGGCTCGTCGCCGAGGCCGTCGAAGCCGACCCGGAGCTGCGGGTCCGCGAGCGCCGCACGAGGTTCTACAGCAGTCTCCAGAAGGCCACCAAGGTCTTCGAGGAGCTGACGCTGGACGACGTCGTCGAGGAGGACGTCTACGAGGAGGACATGGTGCGGCGGCTCGAGGCGCTGCAGGAGGCGGTGGCCGGCTGCATCAGCGCGCTGCGCCGGGCGTCCGACGCGCGCTGAGCCCGGACCGGCACGCCGACGGACCGGGCCCCGGCCCCGCCCGCGGTCGGTCCGCGGGCCGGGGCCGGCGGCGGCGGCTCAGTCCTCGTGGCCGAGCTGGAGGTCCCGCTCGGTGCGCCCGCCGCCGGCGACCTGGAGCACGGTCGCCACGGGCGGGTAGCCGGCGGCGATGACGGTGTACTCGCCGGACGACAGGTCGACGAAGCGGAAGGTGCCGTCCGGCCCGGTCGTCAGGGTGTCGACGACGTTCCCGGCCGCGTCGAGCAGCGTGACCCGGGCGTCCTCGACCGGCCGCCCGCCGCCCGCGCGCACCGTGCCGCGCAGCACGGCGCCACCGGCGAGCTCGATGTCCTGGCGGGTCTCGCGGGACGCCTGCACGCTCACCGGCAGGGCGGCCGGCCGGAAGGCGGGCGCGCTGGCGGCCAGCGTGTACTCGCCGGCGACGAGTTCCGTGATGACGTAGCCGCCCTCGCGTCCGCTGCGGGTGGAGGAGACGACCTCGCCGCGGACGTCGGTGAGGGTCACCGCCGCGTCCCGGACCGGTGTCCCGTCGGCGGTGACGACCGTGCCGGCCAGGCGGCCCGCGCCGCCGAGGACCACGTCGAGTTCGACGGGCCGCTCGCCGACGGTCACCGAGACGGCCTGCGGCTGGTGGCCGCCCGCCGCGGCGATCAGGACGTACGAGCCGGGGCCCGGCACGCTGAGGGCGTACCGCCCGTCCTCGCCGCTCCCGCCGCGGCCGATCTGGTGTCCCTGGACGTCGATGAGGGTGAGGGCCGCGCGCGGGACGCGGCTGCCGTCGTGGTGCTGGACGGTGCCGGTGACGGGGAGGCCCGCGAGGGTGGGTGCGGCGGTCCTGGCGCGCGGGACGGCGGTGGCGGCCTCGGCGGGGGTGGCCTCGGCGGCGGGGCTGTGGTGGGACACCAGCGGTTTCTCCTTGAGGAAGAAGGCGAGGACGAGGCCGAGCACGAGGACCGGCACCAGGTAGAGGAAGATCCGCGGCATCGCGTCCGCGTACGCCTGGATGTAGGCGTCGCGCAGCGCGGGCGGCAGGGCGTGCACCGTCTGCGGAGTGATCGATTCGGCGGCCGGCAGCGCGGTGCCGGCGGTCCGCGGCAGCGTGTCGGCGAGGGCGTCGTCGAGCCGTGAGGCGAAGAGGGTGCCGAAGATCGCGGCGCCGACGCTGCCGCCGATCTGCCGGAAGTAGTTGTGGGCACTGGTGGCGGCGCCGAGGTCGGCGGGGCGGACCGAGTTCTGCACGGCGAGCACGAGCACGGGCATGACCAGCCCGATGCCGACGCCGAGGACGGCCTGCCAGAGGCTGTGCTGGAGGCGGGGGGTGTCGGTCTCCATCCGCGAGAGCAGCCACATGCCGAGTACCGAGAAGGCGCCGCCGAGGATCGGGTAGATCCTGTAGTGGCCGGTGCGGGTGATCAGCTGTCCCGAGACGACGGAGGCGCCGACGATCCCGCCCATGAGGGGCAGCATCAGCAGACCGGACTCGGTGGCCGTGGCGCCCTCGACCATCTGCAGGAAGGTCGGCAGATAGCTGGCGGCGCCGAAGAGCGCGATGCCGACGACGGCGCCGACGAGGGCGGTGACGGCGAAGACGGGGTCGCGGAACAGCCGCAGCGGGATGAGCGGTTCGGGTGCGAAGCGCTCGACGACCAGGAAGAGCAGGGCGGCCGCCGCGGCGCCGCAGCCGAGACCGAGGATGACGCGCGAGCCCCAGGCGTACTCGGTGCCGCCCCAACTGGTCAGCAGGACCAGGCAGGTGGAGGCGGCGGCGAGCAGGAACGCGCCGAGGACGTCGAGCCGGGCCCGGGTACGGGGGCGGGGGAGCTTGAGGACCACCGCGACCACGGCGAGGGTGACGAGCCCGAAGGGCACGTTGAAGTAGAAGCACCAGCGCCAGGAGACGTGGTCGGTGAAGAAGCCGCCGAGCAGCGGGCCGGCGACCGAGGCGAGTCCGAACGCCGCCCCGATCAGGCCCATGTAGCGGCCGCGCTCGCGGGGCGGGACGATGTCGGCGATGATCGCCTGGACGCCGATCATCAGGCCGCCGGCGCCGACGCCCTGGATCGCCCGGAAGGCGATGAGCTCGTCCATCGACCGTGACCAGCCGGCGAGCGCCGAACCGATCACGAAGACGACGATGGCGAAGAGGAAGACCCCCTTGCGGCCGAAGAGGTCGCCGAGCTTTCCGTAGACGGGCAGGCCGATGGTGGCGGTGAGCAGGTAGGCGGTGATGGCCCAGGACATCCGGTCGAGACCATGGAGTTCACCGACGATCTTCGGCAGGGCGGTGGCGACGATCATCTGCTCCAGCGCGGCGAGCAGCAGCGCGAGCATGAGACCGAGGAAGACGAGCCGGGTCCGGCGGGGGTCGAGTGCCGGTCCGGACCCGGGCGGCGGCTCCTCGACGGGCGGGTCGCCCGCGACGGGAGGTACGTCGTCCTTCACCAGCGTGATCGCACCCACGTGCTGCTCCCCTCGTCACGACGTTCGGCGCCGCGCCATTCTTCGCATTGGGCGCGAAGCGGGAGCAAGTCGGGCGAGGTGCGGGCCCGCTGATGTCAGCGGGGGTGAACGCCCCTGCCGCACGTGGCACTTGGGGCGCTCATCAGCGCGTTTACGGAAGTCCCCGCGCCCCCTGCGTGCGCGGGGCGCACCAGCGGGAGTCGCGGGGAAACCACTCGAATCGGTGAGCGGAGCCCGCCGGGGACGCTACTTCTCGACCTCGGCGGCCAGCTTGTCCAGCACGGCGTCGTAGATGCGGCTGAGCCCCTTGGGGGCGAAGGTCCGCTCGAAGAAGCCGCCGATGCCGCCGGCCCCGTTCCAGACGGTGCTCACGACGGCCTTGGAGCGGCCCTCGCCGGCGGGGGTGACGGTCCAGGTGGTGACCATGGACGAGTTGCGGTCCTTCTCGACCAGCTGCCCGTCGGTGGGCTCGGTGACCTCCAGCAGGCAGTCGCGGACGCGCTTGCTGGTGGCCTGGAGCTTCCAGTGGACGAGGGTGCCCTCGCCGTCGCCGCCCTCCCGTACCTCGTAC
The DNA here is from genome assembly GCF_008042125.1 of Streptomyces sp. MS191. Taxonomy (GTDB): domain Bacteria; phylum Actinomycetota; class Actinomycetes; order Streptomycetales; family Streptomycetaceae; genus Streptomyces. The sequence continues at coordinate 109,775 of NZ_RDBI01000081.1, read as the reverse complement.
TCGCTGAAGTGCTCCGGGAGCACCTTCGCGCGCGTGCCGCTGTAGTCGGCCAGCGCGTCGAACACCTTCTCCGCGTCCGCCGCGATGACCCGCTCCGTCGTGGCCTCGACCTGCGCCATGGCACTTCCTCCAGCACTTGTTCTCAAGGGGTGTGGGCCCAGCCAATCACCTGGGCCCGGGCCCCCCAAATCCGGGTTGCGGCGATCAAGGGAACAGGTGTTCTATTCTTGGGTCACGACCGGGACGACGACCCGAACGGCGGCCGAGGGCGGCCGGGAGGTCGGCCCGGGGACACCGGCACCGAGGAGGCGGCCATGCGCTGGGACAATCTGGGCGACGACCCCGCCGGTGCGGCCGGGACCGCGCTGTTCGGCACGGACGCGGTCGTCACCCGCACCGTCGACACCCCCGAGTTCCGCGGCATCACCTTCCACGAGGTGCGGGCCCGCTCGATCCTGAACAGGGTGCCGGGCGCCTCCCGCATGCCGTTCGAGTGGACGGTCAACCCCTACCGAGGCTGCACGCACGCGTGCGTCTACTGCTTCGCCCGCAAGACCCACGGCTACCTCGACCTCGACACCGGCCTCGGCTTCGACTCGCAGATCGTGGTGAAGACCAACGCGCCGGAACTGCTGCGCCGCCAGCTCGCCTCCCGGCGCTGGCAGGGCGCGCACATCGCGATGGGCACCAACGTCGACTGCTACCAGCGGGCCGAGGGCCGCTACCGGCTGATGCCGGGGATCATCTCGGCGCTCCGCGACCACGCCAACCCCTTCTCCGTCCTCACCAAGGGCACCCTGATCCTGCGCGACCTCGACCTGCTCGTCCAGGCGGCCGCCGTGACCGAGGTCGGCATCTCCGTCTCCGTCGGCTTCACGGACCGCGAGCTGTGGCGCACGGTCGAGCCCGGCACCCCCTCCCCGCAGCGCCGCCTCGACGTCGTGCGGACGCTCGGTGAACACGGCATCGGCTGCGGCGTGCTGATGGCCCCGGTCATCCCGTTCCTCGGCGACCGGCCCGAGCAGCTGCGCGCCACGGTACGGGCCGTCGCCGAGGCGGGGGCGACCTCCGTCACCCCGCTCGTGCTGCATCTGCGGCCCGGCGCCCGCGAGTGGTTCATGGCCTGGCTGCGCCGCCACCACCCGGGCCTGGTGGGCCGCTACGAGCGGATGTACGCGGACGGGGCCTACGCCCCGACCTGGTACCAGCGCCGGATCACCCGTCAGGTGCACGAACTGGCGGACGAGTTCGGGATCGGCCCGGCCCGCCGGGGCGGCCCGCGGGCGCTCCCCATACCGGACGAGCCCGCTCCGGAGGGCGCGACACAGCTCACCCTCCTCTGATCGGGTCAACTCTCCGCAGAACGTGTCCCCTCGCGCCGCGGGCGGGGCACGCACGCCCTATGAACCCACGTGCAGGTGTGCTGATCGCCACTGGGGCACTCGTCGCCGGGACGGTCACCGTGCTGCCCGCGTCCGCCGAGCCCCGCCCCGAACCGCCGCACCCGCTCCGGGTAGAGCCGCGCGTACACCGCCCCGAGGTAGGTGCCGTAGGAGTAGCCGAGGTAGTTGAGCCGGCTCGCGCCCAGGGCGTCGCGGATGGCGTCCATGTCCCGGGCGGTGCTCACCGTGTCGATGTACGGCAGCACGTCGGCGTACTTCGCGCCGCACGCGTCCGCGAACGCCCGTGCCCGCTCGACCCCGGCGCGCTCGTCCTCGGCCCCGGTGGGCACCGAGTCCGGCCGGACGGGGGCGAAGTGGCCGGGGCGGCAGTCGAGGGCCGGTGCCGAAGGCCTCGTCGCGGGCGGCCCGCACCGCCGGCAGATGGGCGACGTCGGTGACGAAGTACGTCAGCTTCACGACGTCCCCGAAGCCGGCTCCGGCCGCCGCGAGGCAGCGGCGCAGGTTCGCGAAGACCTGGCGGGCCTGCGCCGCGGGGTCGCCGGGCCCGACCACCGCCCCCGCGGCGTCGCCCCCAGCCCCCAGTACAGCCACGTCGTGTGGGGCACCGGCCGGTTCGTCGCGATATCCGGCCAGTGCTCCCTCGACGCCGCGGGGGCGGTGGTCGGGCCCGGCGACCCCGCGGCGCAGGCCCGCCAGGTCTTCGCGAACCTGCGCCGCTGCCTCGCGGCGGCCGGAGCCGGCTTCGGGGACGTCGTGAAGCTGACGTACTTCGTCACCGACGTCGCCCATCTGCCGGCGGTGCGGGCCGCCCGCGACGAGGCCTTCGGCACGGCTCCCCTGCCGGCCGGCTCCGCGGTCCAGGTCGCGGCGCTGGTCCGGCCGGAACTGCTGATCGAGATCGAGGCGTTCGCCCTCGTCGCGCCGGCCGTCGACACCGCCGGCGCCGACAGCCATCCGCCGCTTTGACCCAGCGGTTCCTCGCCCCGGCCGGCGGTCGGCTCCGGCACCGCCTCCGCCGGTCAGCCGTCGGGGGCGTCACCGAGGCGCGCGAGTGACTCGGCAGCCGCGCGGCCCAGGCGGGGGTGCGGCAGGGCCGCCTCGAGACAGGACCGGGCGCGCGGGTCGCCGAGCACACCCAGTCCCTCCACGCAGGCCAGCGCGACGCGCCAGTGCGGGTCCCCGGCCGCCCGCAGCCGCCGTTCGAGGACGGTGACCAGCGCCGGCACGGACTCGGGTGCGCGCAGCTCGGCGAGCAGACGGACCGGCAGCAGGGCGTAGGCCACCCGGAGTTCGTTGGTGGCGAGGGCGGCGGCGGCCCGCGCGGTGCGCGGGTCGCCGAGCCGCACCAGGGCATGGGCGGCGCTGACACAGCGTTCGGGGTCCCGGTGGTTGACGAGCAGGACCAGGGCCTCGAAGGCGCGCGGGTCGCCGGCCACGCCGAGCCGGTAGGCGGCGATCTCCCGCGCCCAGAGCGGCTGCCGCGGCTCGGTGAGGACGTCGGCGAGCCGGTCACGGTCGTCCGTCTCGAGCAATTCCAGGGAACGCTCGGGTCCTTCGGGGGTACTTCGGATCTCTTCCCGCAATCGATCGATCATCGAGCAGAATTCCTCGTCACGGAGGTTCTCCCGGGCGATATCCATGACGGTCAGGGTATCCGCGACCCAGATCACATTTTCCCCACTTCCCGGGACTGGCGCGCTCGTTACTCGCCGGTTAATCTCAGGTGAGCGGGTCAACCCCCGCACCCCTCGCAGCGGCCTGGTGACGCAGCCGCAGTGAGCGTTCGTCGGTTCGGTTCGGCAGTTTTCGGCGTGACTCCGGGACAGAGTCCGCCGCCCTTTTCCCGACGCGTTCCTTTCGCGTTCTGCCTCGATCTCGCGCGGTCCGCCCTTTCGGCGCTCTCCGCCCGGAATTCCGCATCTTCGCCTTCAGTCGTCACTCTTCCCTCTGGAGTCCCCTGATGGACACCCCTCTCTCCACCATCGCCGTCGTCGGTCTCGGCACCATGGGCACCGGCATCGCCGACGTCCTGGCCCGCGCCGGCCGCGAGGTCATCGGCATCGACGTCAGCGACGCCGCCGCCACCCAGGCCGTCGCGGCCCTGGAAGCGTCCACCACGCGTGCGGTGGCCCGCGGGCGGATCACCGAGGAGGAGCGGCAGGACGTGCTGGCCCGCTTCCGCACCTTCTCCGACCTCCAGGCCGCCGCCGAGGCCGACCTCGTGATCGAGGTCGTCCCCGAGTCCTACGAGGCCAAGCAGGAGGTCTTCCGGGCCCTGGACGCGATCGTCCGCCCCGACGCGATCATCGCCACCGGCACCAACGCGCTGTCCGTCACGCGTCTGGCCGCCGACTCGGCGCACCCCGAGCGGGTCCTCGGCCTGCACTTCTTCACCCCGGTCCAGGCCATGAAGCTGGTCGAGGTCGTGTCCTCGGTCCTCACCGCCCCGCAGGCCGTGGACGCGGTCACCGCCCTCGCCCACGACCTCGGCAAGGAGCCGGTCGCGGTCGGCGACCGCCCCGGTTTCGTCGCGGACGGCCTGCTCTTCGGGTACCTCAACCAGGCCGCGGCCATGTACGAGGCCAAGTACGCCTCCCGCGAGGACATCGACGCCGCGATGAAGCTGGGCTGCGGTCTGCCGATGGGCCCGCTGGCGCTGCTCGACCTGATCGGCGTCGACACGGCCCGTACCGTCCTGGAGGCGATGTACAGCGAGTCGCACGACCGGCTGCACGCCCCCGCCCCGATCCTCAAGCAGCTCAGCGAGGCGGGTCTGACCGGCCGCAAGTCGGGCCGCGGCTTCTACACCTACGACGCACCCGGCTCGGCGACGACGGTGCGTGACGCGCTGACCCCGCTGGAGGACTCGGCGGCCGGTGGCGCGGCGTCCCGCGAGGTCCGCTCCGTGGGCGTCGCCGGCTCCGGCACGATGGCCTCGGGCATCGCCGAGGTCTTCGCCAAGGCCGGCTACGAGGTCGTCCTCGCCGCCCGCTCGCAGGAGAAGGCCGACACGGCCAAGGCCCGTATCGCCAAGTCCCTGGCGCGCTCCGTCGACAAGGGCCGGATGACCGGCGAGGCGCGGGACGAGACGCTGGCCCGGATCACCCCGGCCGGTTCGCTCGACTCCTTCGCCGAGGTGGACCTGGCCGTCGAGGCGGTGGCCGAGGACCTGGAGATCAAGCAGCAGCTCTTCGCGACGCTCGACAAGATCTGCAAGCCGGGCGCGGTGCTCGCCACCACGACCTCCTCGCTGCCCGTCGTCGCCTGCGCCCGCGCCACCTCGCGCCCGCAGGACGTCATCGGCATGCACTTCTTCAACCCGGCGCCGGCCATGAAGCTGGTCGAGATCGTCCGTACGGTGCTGACCGCCGACGACGTCCACGCCACGGTCCGCGAGGTCACCGCGAAGATCCGCAAGCACCCGGTGGACTGCGGTGACCGGGCCGGCTTCATCGTCAACGCCCTGCTCTTCCCGTACCTGAACAACGCGATCAAGATGGTCCAGGAGCACTACGCCACCCTGGACGACATCGACGCCGCGATGAAGCTGGGCGGCGGCTACCCCATGGGGCCGTTCGAGCTGCTGGACGTCGTCGGCCTCGACGTCTCGCTGGCGATCGAGCAGGTCCTGCACCGCGAGTTCCGCGACCCGGGCCTGGCCCCGGCGCCGCTCCTGGAGCACCTGGTGGCGGCCGGCTGCCTGGGCCGCAAGACGGGTCGCGGCTTCCGCGAATATGCCCGACGCTGAGCCCTACGCGGGCTGGGGAGGGTTGCTGAGCCCCTCGGGGGCCCCGGGCGCGAGCCCGACGGGGCCCCAGGACGGCTCCGGCGACCCTCCCCCACCTGGGCACACTCCCGCGCTGATGCAGTACGTTCAAGGCATGTCCAAGGCCGCGAAGTCACCCCGTGCCACGTCCACGTCCGACACCCAGGAGAGTGCGGCGGGCACCCGCGCGGCCGCCCAGCGGCTCAAGATGCGCCGCGAGCTGGCGGCGGCGGCCATGGAACTGTTCGCGACCAAGGGGTACGAGGCGACCACGGTCGACGAGATCGCCGCCGCGGCCGGGGTCGCCCGCCGCACCTTCTTCCGCCACTTCCGCTCCAAGGAAGAGGCGATCTTCCCCGACCACGACGACACCCTGGTGCGGGCGGAGGCGGTCCTCAACGCCGCGCCGCCGCACGAGCACCCGCTGGACACGGTGTGCCGCGGCATCAAGGAAGTCATGAAGATGTACGCGGGGTCGCCCGCGGTCTCCGTGGAGCGGTACCGGCTCACCCGCGAGGTACCCACCCTGCGTGAGCGCGAGATCGCCTCGGTGGCCCGCTACGAGCGGCTCTTCACCCGGTATCTGCTGGGCCACTTCGACGAGCGCGACCACCACGACGGGAACGACGACCCGCTGCTCGCGGAGGTGGCGGCGTCCGCCGTCGTCACCGCGCACAACCACGTCCTGCGCCGCTGGCTGCGGGCGGGCGGGCAGGGGGACGTGGACGTGGCACGGGGTGACTTCGCGGCCTTGGACATGCCTTGAACGTACTGCATCAGCGCGGGAGTGTGCCCAGGTGGGGGAGGGTCGCCGGAGCCGTCCTGGGGCCCCGTCGGGCTCGCGCCCGGGGCCCCCGAGGGGCTCAGCAACCCTCCCCAGCCCGCGTAGGGCTCAGCGTCGGGCATATTCGCGGAAGCAAGCTCGCCATCGTGCGGGAGACCTTCGGCACCGGCATCGGCGCCCGTCCGGCCACGGCGGCCCAGACCGCGCAGCCGGCGGCGGCCGCGCCCGGGGGCCCGGCCGCCGTGGCGTCCACGGAGGGCGACGTCGTGGTCGCCGTGGCCCGTACGGACGCGCCGCTCGACGAGGTCATGCGCACCATCCAGCAGGCCCTCCGGCAGGGCTGACCACCCGCCGCCCCTCGGCGGCACCGGGCACGGGCAGGGACCGGCCCGCGCCCCAGACCAGCCACCGCCACCGACGAAGGCCGCCCCCACCAGGGGCGGCCTTCGTCGCTTTTGCACGCCCTTGGGACAGACGTTCGATCGATCATCGCTCATATGTGACCGGTGGATTGCATCTGAGTGAAATTGTTGGCACGCAGTGCCTTGTCAGGTGACACGCGGTGCCATACGTTGATGTTGTCCGGGCGGTCGGCGCGCAGAGGTCTCCTCGTGCGCCGGCTGTCCCCACAAGCGATCGTGATTGTGCGCCCGGACGCCTGCGTCACAGGCAACTTCCGCGCCCACCAGGCGCAGCCGTAGCACCACCCGCCGAACCGACGGCACACCTCCACAGCAACCCCACCCTCGAACCCGAGGGGGAACCGCGCTTCGGTCCCCCTCACACGCGCACCGCCGGAGGCATCCCCGTGAAGCACATCCTGGACGCGATTCAGTCGCCGGACACCACGTCCGCGGACTTCGCCAACATCAAGCTCCCCGAGTCCTACCGCGCGGTGACCGTGCACAAGGACGAGGCCGAGATGTTCCACGGTCTCGAGAGCCGCGACAAGGACCCGCGCAAGTCGCTCCACCTCGACGACGTGCCGCTGCCCGAGCTCGGCCCGGGCGAGGCCCTGGTCGCGGTCATGGCCAGCTCGGTCAACTACAACTCGGTCTGGACCTCGATCTTCGAGCCGGTGTCGACCTTCGGCTTCCTGGAGCGCTACGGCCGGCTCTCCGAGCTCACCAAGCGCCACGACCTGCCGTACCACGTCATCGGCTCCGACCTCGCGGGCGTCGTGCTCCGCACCGGCCCCGGCGTGAACTCGTGGAAGCCCGGCGACGAGGTCGTCGCGCACTGCCTCTCGGTCGAGCTGGAGTCCTCGGACGGCCACAACGACACGATGCTCGACCCCGAGCAGCGCATCTGGGGCTTCGAGACCAACTTCGGCGGCCTGGCGGAGATCGCCCTCGTCAAGTCGAACCAGCTGATGCCGAAGCCCGACCACCTGAGCTGGGAGGAGGCGGCGTCCCCGGGCCTCGTCAACTCCACCGCGTACCGCCAGCTGGTCTCCCGCAACGGCGCCGGCATGAAGCAGGGCGACAACGTCCTGATCTGGGGCGCGAGCGGCGGCCTCGGCTCGTACGCCACGCAGTTCGCCCTGGCCGGCGGCGCCAACCCGATCTGTGTCGTCTCCTCCCCCGAGAAGGCCGACATCTGCCGGGCCATGGGCGCCGAGGCGGTCATCGACCGCAACGCCGAGGGCTACAAGTTCTGGAAGGACGAGCACACCCAGGACCCGAAGGAGTGGAAGCGCTTCGGCAAGCGCATCCGCGAGCTCACCGGCGGCGAGGACATCGACATCGTCTTCGAGCACCCGGGCCGCGAGACCTTCGGCGCCTCCGTGTACGTCACCCGCAAGGGCGGCACCATCACCACCTGCGCCTCGACCTCCGGCTACATGCACCAGTACGACAACCGCTACCTGTGGATGTCCCTCAAGCGGATCATCGGCTCGCACTTCGCCAACTACCGCGAGGCGTGGGAGGCCAACCGCCTCATCGCCAAGGGCAAGATCCACCCGACGCTCTCCAAGGTGTACTCCCTGGAGGACACCGGGCAGGCCGCCTACGACGTGCACCGCAACCTGCACCAGGGCAAGGTCGGCGTCCTCGCGCTGGCGCCCGAGGAGGGCCTGGGCGTGCGCGACACGGAGCTGCGCGCCAAGCACATCGACGCCATCAACCGCTTCCGGAACATCTGAGGTCCCTCGATGACTGAGCGTCAGAAGGACCGGCCGTGGCTCATGCGGACCTATGCCGGTCACTCCACGGCCGAGGCGTCCAACGAGCTGTACCGCCGCAACCTCGCCAAGGGCCAGACCGGTCTCTCGGTGGCCTTCGACCTGCCGACCCAGACCGGGTACGACCCCGACCACATCCTCGCCCGCGGCGAGGTCGGCCGGGTCGGGGTACCGGTCTCGCACCTCGGTGACATGCGCCGGCTGTTCCAGGACATCCCCCTGGACCAGATGAACACCTCGATGACCATCAACGCCACGGCGATGTGGCTCCTGGCGCTCTACCAGGTGGTGGCCGAGGAGCAGGGCGCGGACCGTACCAGGCTCCAGGGCACCACCCAGAACGACATCGTGAAGGAGTACCTGTCGCGCGGGACGCACGTCTTCCCGCCCGGCCCGTCGCTCCGCCTCACCACGGACATGATCACCTACACGGTGAACAACATCCCGAAGTGGAACCCGATCAACATCTGCAGCTACCACCTGCAGGAGGCGGGGGCCACTCCGGTCCAGGAGATCTCCTACGCGATGTCCACCGCGATCGCGGTGCTCGACGCGGTCCGCGACTCCGGCCAGGTGCCCGCGGACCGCTTCGGCGAGGTCGTCGCCCGGATCTCCTTCTTCGTGAACGCGGGCGTCCGCTTCGTCGAGGAGATGTGCAAGATGCGCGCCTTCGGCCGCATCTGGGACAAGGTCACGCGGGAGCGGTACGGCATCGAGAACGACAAGCAGCGCCGGTTCCGCTACGGCGTGCAGGTCAACTCGCTCGGCCTGACCGAGGCTCAGCCGGAGAACAACGTCCAGCGCATCGTGCTCGAGATGCTGGCCGTCACGCTCTCCAAGGACGCCCGTGCGCGGGCCGTCCAGCTGCCCGCCTGGAACGAGGCGCTCGGTCTGCCCCGTCCCTGGGACCAGCAGTGGTCGCTCCGTATCCAGCAGGTGCTGGCGCACGAGTCGGACCTGCTGGAGTACGAGGACATCTTCGCCGGGTCCCACGTCATCGAGGCCAAGGTCGACTCGCTCGTCGAGGAGTGCCTGGCCGAGATCGACCGGATCCAGGAGATGGGCGGCGCCATGGCGGCCGTCGAGTCCGGCTACCTCAAGTCGCAGCTCGTCTCCTCGCACGCCGAGCGGCGGGCCCGGATCGAGGCGGGCGACGAGAAGATCGTCGGCGTCAACATCTTCCAGTCGACGGAGGAGAACCCGCTCACCGTCGACCTCGACACGGCGATCATGACGGTCGACCCGGCCAACGAGGCCCGTGTCGTCGCGGCGCTGCACGAGTGGCGCGACAACCGCGACGAGGGCCGGGCACAGGAGTCGCTGGCCGCGCTGAAGGCCACCGCCGCCGGGGAGGGCAACCTCTTCGCCGCCACCCTGGAGTGCGCGCGGGCGGGCGTGACCACCGGCGAGTGGTCCTGGGCGCTGCGGGACGTCTTCGGCGAGTTCCGCGCCCCCACGGGTGTCTCCTCCGCGCCGGTCGCGGTGACCGCCGAGGAGGGAACCCCGCTCGCCCTGGTCCGGGAGAAGGTGGCACGCACCGCCGAGGAGCTCGGCTCCGGCCGGCTGCGCCTCCTGGTCGGCAAGCCGGGCCTCGACGGCCACTCCAACGGCGCCGAGCAGATCGCGGTCCGTGCGCGCGACGCCGGCTTCGAGGTCGTCTACCAGGGGATCCGGCTGACGCCCGAGCAGATCGTCAACGCGGCCCTGGCCGAGGACGTGCACTGCGTGGGCCTGTCGATCCTGTCCGGCTCGCACTCCGAGCTGGTCCCGGACGTGCTGGACCGCCTCCGCGAGGCGGGCGCGGCCGACATCCCGGTCATCGTCGGCGGCATCATCCCGAACGCCGACGCCGCAGATCTGAAGCGTGCGGGTGTGGCCGCCGTCTTCACACCGAAGGACTTCGGTATCACGGAGATCATCGGCCGTATCGTCGACGAGATCCGGAAAGCGAACAAGCTCGACCCTCTGGAGGTCCCCGCATGACCACCCCCGTGAACCGTCTGCGTCCGCGCCGCTCCTGCCTCGCGGTCCCCGGCTCCAACCCGCGCTTCCTGGAGAAGGCCCAGGGCCTCGCCGCCGACCAGGTCTTCCTCGACCTGGAGGACGCCTGCGCCCCGCTGGCCAAGCCCGAGGCGCGCCACACCATCGTGAAGTTCCTCAACGAGGGCGACTGGACCGGCAAGACCCGGGTCGTGCGGGTCAACGACTGGACGACCCACTGGACGTACCGCGACGTGGTCACGGTCGTCGAGGGCGCGGGCCAGAACCTGGACTGCATCATGCTGCCGAAGGTCCAGGACGCCCAGCAGATCGTGGCGCTCGATCTGCTGCTGACGCAGATCGAGAAGACGATGGGCTTCGAGGTCGGCAAGATCGGCATCGAGGCGCAGATCGAGAACGCGCAGGGCCTCAACAACGTCAACGCGATCGCCACCGCCTCGCAGCGGGTCGAGACGATCATCTTCGGCCCGGCCGACTTCATGGCCTCCATCAACATGAAGTCCCTGGTCGKCGGCGAGCAGCCGCCCGGCTACGACGCGGACGCGTACCACTACATCCTGATGAAGATCCTGATGGCCGCCCGCGCCAACAACCTCCAGGCGATCGACGGCCCCTACCTCCAGATCCGCAACCCCGAGGGCTACCAGGCCGTCGCCCGCCGCGCCGCCGCGCTCGGCTTCGACGGCAAGTGGGTGCTGCACCCGGACCAGGTCGCCGCGGCGAACGAGATCTTCTCCCCCTCGCAGGAGGACTTCGACCACGCCGAGCTGATCCTGGACGCGTACGACTACTACACGTCCGAGGCCGGCGGCAAGAAGGGCTCGGCCATGCTCGGCGACGAGATGATCGACGAGGCCTCCCGCAAGATGGCCCTCGTCATCTCCGGCAAGGGCCGCGCCGCCGGTATGGAGCGCACCACCAAGTTCGAGATCCCCTCCAGCTGACAAGGACTGAGCCCCATGCAGTTCGGCCGAACCTATGAAGAGTTCGAAGTCGGTGCCGTCTACAAGCACTGGCCCGGAAAGACGGTCACCGAGTACGACGACCACCTCTTCTGTCTGCTGACGATGAACCACCACCCGCTTCACATGGACGTGAACTACGCGGAGAACACGACGGACTTCGGCAAGAACGTCGTCGTCGGCAACTACATCTACTCGCTGCTGCTCGGCATGTCCGTCCCGGACGTCTCGGGCAAGGCGATCGCCAACCTGGAGATCGAGTCGCTGCGCCACGTGGCGCCGACCTTCCACGGCGACACCATCTACGGCGAGACCACGGTCCTCGACAAGACCCCCTCGAAGTCGAAGAACGACCGCGGCATCGTCTACGTCGAGACCAAGGGCTACAAGCAGGACGGCACGCTCGTCTGCATCTTCCGCCGCAAGGTGATGGTCCCCACCGAGACGTACATCAAGGAGCGCGGCGGCGAGCAGCCCGGCCGCCCCGAGCTGATCGAGCCCTCCAAGAAGTCGGAGAAGTAGTCATGGCGCGACTCGCCCAGACCCACGGTCTGACCGATGTGCAGCAGGAGATCCTCTCCACCGTCCGGGACTTCGTCGACAAGGAGATCATCCCGGTCGCGACGGAGCTGGAGCACCGCGACGAGTACCCCCAGGAGATCGTCGACGGGCTCAAGGAGCTCGGCGTCTTCGGTCTGATGATCCCCGAGGAGTACGGGGGCCTGGGTGAGTCGCTCCTCACCTACGCGCTCTGCGTGGAGGAGATCGCCCGCGGCTGGATGTCGGTCTCCGGCATCATCAACACCCACTTCATCGTGGCGTACATGCTCAAGCAGCACGGCACCCAGGAGCAGAAGGAGTACTTCCTGCCCCGCATGGCGGCCGGCGAGACGCGTGGCGCGTTCTCGATGTCGGAGCCGGCCCTGGGCTCGGACGTGTCCGCGATCACGTCCAAGGCGGTCAAGGACGGCGACGAGTACGTCCTCAACGGCCAGAAGATGTGGCTGACGAACGGCGGAACGTCAACGCTGGTGGCCGTCCTCGTCCGAAGTGACGAAGGACACCCGGAGGGCACCGCCCCCCACAAGTCGATGACGACCTTCCTCGTCGAGAAGGAGCCCGGCTTCGGAGAGGTCCGTCCGGGCCTCACGATCCCCGGGAAGATCGACAAGATGGGCTACAAGGGTGTCGACACCACCGAGCTCATCATGGACGGACTGCGCATTCCGGCCAATCGGGTCCTCGGCGGCACCACCGGCCGAGGGTTTTACCAAATGATGGACGGCGTGGAGGTCGGCCGCGTCAATGTGGCGGCACGTGGCTGCGGCGTCGCACAGCGTGCTTTCGAACTGGGTGTCTCTTATGCCCAGCAACGTCACACTTTCGGCAAGCCGATCGCCCAGCACCAGGCGATTCAGTTCAAGCTTGCCGAGATGGCTACCAAGGTCGAGGCCGCTCATGCGATGATGGTGAACGCAGCACGCAAAAAGGACTCCGGAGAACGAAACGACCTCGAAGCAGGGATGGCGAAGTACCTCGCCTCCGAATACTGCAAGGAGGTCGTCGAGGACGCCTTCCGTATCCACGGGGGATACGGGTTCTCGAAGGAGTACGAGATCGAGCGTCTCTACCGCGAGGCGCCGATGCTGCTGATCGGCGAAGGTACCGCCGAGATCCAGAAAATGATCATTGGGCGCCGGCTGCTCGAGGAGTACCGATTCCAGGGGTGATTGTCGCATTCGGGTCGGTTTGGCCGCGAAGAAGATCACACCCTGTCATCGTCTTCCGGCCGCCGACTCGGCTTCTGGCTTGCCCAGTTGCGGCCCGCAACCGATAGCATCGCCCGAAAGCCGCCGTCCCCCGTTGCCAGTGCGGCATCATCCGCTACGAAGGTCATCCATGCCCCACAGCCAAACCTCTGCACCTCGCGACAGCCTCACCGGCGTACGCCTCGCGCGCGGAGCATCGCCGTGGCTTCTGCCGACCGTCGCCACCGCAGCGCTCAGCCTCGCCCGGGCCCGCAAGTCCGGACGCTGGGCCGCCGTCGCCGTGCCCACCACCGCTCTCGCGGCGGGCATGCTGTGGTTCTTCCGCGACCCCGAGCGCGAGATCGCGCAGGGCCGGGTCATCTCGCCCGCCGACGGTGTGGTGCAGAGCATCATGCCGTGGAAGGACGGACGCACCCGCGTCGCCATCTTCATGAGCCCGCTGAACGTCCACGTCAACCGCGCGCCGCTGGCCGGCACGGTGACGTCCGTGGAGCACATCCCCGGCGGGTTCGTCCCGGCGTTCAACAAGGAGAGCGAGAACAACGAGCGCGTTGTCTGGCACTTCGACACCGAGCTCGGCGACATCGAGATGGTGCAGATCGCGGGTGCCGTCGCGCGCCGCATCGTGCCGTACATCCCCCAGGGGACGAAGGTCGAGCAGGGCGAGCGCATCGGTCTGATCCGCTTCGGGTCGCGCGTTGACATCTACCTTCCGGAAGGTGTCGACGTCGCTGTCGAGGTCGGTCAGACCACGACCGCGGGGGTGACTCGAATTGACCGTGATTGATCCCGACACGCGGGCCGGCGACTGGGTCGCCGACGCGGAGGACGACGAGGCCGAGGAGATGCCGCTGTCGCTGAGGCTGTCCATAGCGGACGCCCTCACGCTCGGTAACGCCACGTGCGGGTTCATGGCGGTGTACTTCACCACCACCGGCATCCTCATCCCGCACCTCACGGGCAGCACCGAGACCGGCATGGCGCGCAACAGCGCCGCCACCGCCGTGATCCTGATGCTGTGCGCGGCGATCTTCGACCTCTTCGACGGGATCGTGGCCCGCAAGCTGCGCTCGTCGCCGATGGGCGCCGAACTCGACAACCTCTCGGACCTGATCAGCTTCGGTCTGGCCCCGGCCTACTTCGTGCTGGTGTACGGCATGGTCGCGGACGACGCGCAGCAGAAGGTCTCGGCGGTGGCCGCGATCGTCGTGCTGCTGGCCGTGGTGCTGCGGCTCGCCAGATTCTCCTGCGTGACGATGAAGGACGGCATGTTCCAGGGCATGCCGAGCCCGTTCGGCGCGCTCACGGTGGTCTCGATCGTGCTGCTGGAGCTGCCGTTCATCCCGACGCTGCTCGCGATCATCGGGGTGGCCTGGCTGATGGTGAGCCGGGTCGAGTACCCCAAGCCGCGGGGTGTCCTCGCGGTGGCGATGCTCAGCTGGATCGTCGGTGCCATGGGCATGCTGGCGGCGTGGGCGTTCGACGCGCCGGGAGGCGCGTTCCTGCTCCAGGCCGGCTGCGCGCTCCAGGTCGTGATGGGCGCCGTGATCCCCCTCTTCGCGACGGCCCGCCGGGTGAACACCTTCCGCGGCAACCGACGCGAGAACCGCGAGGCGCGGGCGGCGCAGCTGCCGTAGCGCTGGACGCGAACGAGAAGGGCCCGGGTGCGGACGACGCACCCGGGCCCTTTCGTCTGCCCGGCGCCTACTCGGTCCGCGGAAGCGGTCCGATCCGCTTGTAGTACAGCGTGGTGGGGCGCAGGATGCCGGCGGGGTCGGCCGCGTAGTCGGGGATGGTCCCGGCCGCCGTCCAGCCCGCCCTGCGGTACAGGCGCTCGGCCGGGCTGTCGGTCTGGGTGTCGAGGACCAGCAGGGTCAGGCCCTCCCCCGCCGCGTGTTCCTCCGCCGCGGCGAGCAGCCGGCCGCCGAGTCCCTGTCCGCGCGCCCCGCGGTGCACGATCAGCCGGGCGATCTCACCGCGGTGGCGTCCGTTCGCCTTGTCTCCGGGGACCAGCGTGACGGCTCCGAGGACCACGTCGCCGGGCCCGTGCGCCGTCCAGACCGTCCGCGCGCCCCGCTCGGCCTCGTCGGCCACCGTGAGCCACCAGTCGGCCGCCTCGGCCGGGTCCAGGGGGGCGAGGAAGCCGAGGGAGGCGCCGCCGTCGACGGCGTCGACGAGCAGGGCGGCGAGACCGTCCGGGGCGTGGGCGCGGATCCGGGCCGCCGCGAGCCGCTCGATGCGCGCCGGCGTGTCCGACCCCGCCGCTGTCCGCAGCGGTTTCTCCAGGCAGAGCAGACCCGGCCGGTCGTCCCAGGGCCGGACCGTCTCGAAGCCGAGCCTGCGGTAGAGGGCGATGGCCCGCCCCCGCCACAGCCAGACGGAGAGCCGCACCGCGGGCACCCCCGCCCGGGTCGCGTGGTCCACCGCACCGTCCATCAGGGCCGCGGCGGCGCCCTTGCCCCGGGCCTCCGGGGCGACCCAGAGCCGTTTGATCTCGGGGACGCCGTCCTGGTGCGACGCGGTCAGCACCACGAGCCCGACGGCGGTGTCCGCCTCGTCCACGGCCAGCAGGACGGTGTCGGCGGCGAAGGCGGTCGCCGGGTCGAGCGCCTCCGCGCGGTAGGCGGGGGGCAGCTCGGCGGCCGAGGCGACGGGGACGCCCTTCTCCGCCTCCGTGCGCAGGTGGTAGGCGGCGAGGAGCGCGGGGACCCGGGGGTCGTCCGGGGTGACGGGCCKGACGGTGCAGTACACGTTCATGGCCCGAGCTTCACATCGGGTTGTTGCGACGAGATGACGACATGCCCGGGGGCGCGATCACCTCGTGCCCCGGACGGCGCCTGGGCGCCGGTCGCGCCGCCGCCCGAGCGCCCACCGCCTCGGACGGCGGGGCGGCGCCCCGCCGCCCCGAGCACCGGGGCCCGGGGCGAACGGCAGGACACCGAAGCACCCGTCCCGGCGCGCGGGCCTCGCGCGCCGGAACGGGTGGCGGGCCCCCGCCCCGACCGGACGACCGGGTCGTCGGTCGGGGCGGAGGCCGGACGGTCGGCCGGTCACTTCACCGCGTAGCTCCGCGCCGCCTCCGAGACGAAGGGCGTACGGACGGTCCGCATGCCCCCGGCGACGGACTTGTCCGGCTGGATGATCACGGACTCACGGGACGACGGGGCCTTCGGGTCGCCGAAGTCGTGCTTCATGCCGAAGCCGGCGTCGTAGCCGTTCAGGGTGAGGAGCGCCTTGTCGACGCCCTCTCGCGTGAGGTCCTTCGCCTCGCACGCCTTCTTCAGCGCCTCGCCGAAGACGGTCGCCGCGGTCCAGCCGGCGACGATGCCGTTGTCGAGGCCGTCGCTCGGGTAGGCGGCCTTGTAGTCGGCGACGAGCTTCTTCGCGGCGGGGGTGTCGGCGCCGATCGGGAGGCTCGGGGAGGCGAACCAGTACATCTTCTCCAGGGCGGGCCCGGCCTGGGTGCCCAGCAGCTGCGGGGCGAAGGCCGAGTTGTTGCCGATGACCGGCACCCGCAGCCCGGTCGCCGCGGCGACGCCGACGAGCGAGGCGGCCTGGCGCGGGCCCGCGCTGAGGACGATGCCCTTGACGCCCGCCTGCTTGAGCGCCGCGACCTGCGCCGACATGTCGTTGTCCGTCGGCTTGATCTTCTGCTCGACCACCGTGAGGCCGGCCTTCTCGGCGGCGTAGCGGGAGCCCTTGAGCGCGTTCTCGCCGTAGTCGCCCTCGAAGTAGACGTGGCCGAGCTTGTCCCCCGCCTTCAGGCCCTTCTCGGTGACCAGGAAGTCGACGGCGTTGATCGTCTCGACGTCGTAGGTGGAGCCGAGGACGCGGATGTACGGGGAACCGAGCAGCGAGGCCGACCAGGCCTGCGGCAGCACGAGTCCCTTGTCCTGGCCGTCGACGCGGGGCTTGACCGCGGCGACGAACGGGGAGCCGATGAACTGGGGGAAGCCGACGACCTTCGGCTCCAGTTCGGTGTAGGCGGACAGCGCCTTCTGCGGGTCGTAGCCGTGGTCGCGCACGGTCAGCTCCAGCTGCCGTCCGCAGATGCCGCCGGAGGCGTTGACCTGCTTCACGTAGAGCTGCTGCGCCTGCGTGACGCTCTTGCCGAGGGTGGCGTACACCCCCGTCATGTCGGTGAGCGCGCCGAGCGAGATGGTCTTGTCGGTGACGCCCTTGCCGGCCTTCACCCCGCCCGCTCCGGTGCCCGAGTCGTCGCTGCTCTTGGCCTTGCTGCTGCAGCCTGCGGCAGTCAGCGCGACCAGGGCGGCGACTGCGGCGGCCAGGCCCCGCACGGCCCGTCGTCGGTGGTTCATCTGTCCTCCACTGAGGGTTGGATGGGGTGCGTGGATCGCCGGGAGGCAAGCCGGACCAGGCCTCCGGGCAGGAACAGCACCACCGCGACCACGGCGGCGCCGTACAGGTAGCGCGCGGCCTCCCCCGGTGCGATCCCGCCCGTCCCGGGGGCGGAGACCAGGGGCAGGGCGTCGCTGTACCGGTTGAGGAGCTGCGGCAGCAGGGAGACGAAGACGCCTCCGACCACCGCTCCGGCGACCGAGCCGAGACCGCCGATGACGATCATGGCCAGGTATTCGAGGGAGAGCATCATGCCGAAGTACTCCGGCACGGTGCGCTGGAAGACCAGCGCGAGGAGGACGCCGGCGAGGCCCGCGTACATGGACGACAGGACGAAGACGGCGGCCCGGTAGCGGGCCACGGGGATCCCCATGACGCCGGCCGCGATCCGGTGGTCGCGGATGGCGTTCATGGCGCGGCCCGGACGGCCGCGCAGGACGCCGCGGGCGAAGAGCGCGCCGGCGAGGAGCAGGGCCAGCCCCAGGTACCAGAGCTTCTCGGCGGAGCCGAAGGGCACCTGGGCGACGAGGAGTTCGCTGTCGTCGAAGGTGATCCCGAACAGCGACAGCGGGGGCACCGCCCGGCCGTTGTAGCCGCCGGTGAGGTCGTGCGCGTTGAACAGCACGTGCTGGCCGATGAAGATCAGCGCGAGGGTGGCGATGCCGAGGTAGGCGCCGCGCAGCCGGCCGGCGATGGGGCTGAAGACCCCGCCCGCGAGGCCCGCCAGGGCGACGGCCAGGACGGCGGCGAGCCATCCGGGCAGCCCGAGTCCGGCCAGTCCGTCGGCACCGTCGCCGGCGAAGGCGCAGTATCCGTACGCGCCGACGGCGAGGAAGAAGGCGTGGCCCATGGAGAGCTGGCCGGTGGCGCCGGTCAGCAGGTTGATGCCGAGGGCGCCGATGGCGGCGGCCATGGCGAAGAGTCCCGCCTGGAGCCAGAAGCGGTCCAGATAGAAGGGGAAGGCGGCGAGGACGAGGCCGGCGGCGGCCCAGCCGTACACCCGGGGGCGGGTGACGGCCGCGAGTCCGCGGCGGGGCAGGGCGTCAGACACGGGCCGGCTCCTTCGTGCCGAAGAGTCCGGCCGGGCGGATCAGCAGCACCGCGACCATCACGAGGTAGGGCGCGAGGTCGCCGATGCCGCGGCCGAGGAAGGTCAGGTCGCCCTGGTAGCCGGTGGCGAGGGATTCGGTGATGCCGACGAGGAGTCCGCCGACGAGGGCGCCGGTGGTGGAGTCCAGGCCGCCGAGGATCGCGGCCGGGAAGGCCTTCAGCGCGGCGAGCGAGGTGGTGCGCTCCAGGCCGGGGGTCGGGAAGACGGTCAGGAAGAGTGCGGCGACGGCGGCGAGTCCGCCGGCCACCGCCCAGGCGCCGAGCGAGACGCGGCCGAGGCGGATGCCCATGAGGGCCGCGGTCTCCTGGTTCTCGGCCGCGGCCCGCATGGCGACTCCCCAGGAGGTGTGGCGGAAGGCCAGCAGGAAGGCGGTGATGAGGAGGCCGGCGGCGAGGAACGCGGCGATCCGGGTCTGCGCGATCGTGACGGGTCCGAGTGCGACGACGGAGTCGCCCCAGGGGTCGCCGAGCGCCAGGATGTCGGTGCCGATGCGGCGGGTCAGTTCGGTGGCGAGGAGGATGTCGACGCCGATCGTGACGATCGCGAGCACGCTGTGGTCCGAGCCGCGGTAGCGGCGCATGACGAGGAACTCGACCGCCGCGCCGACCAGCGCCGCACCGGCGATGCCGACCAGCAGCGCGGGCCAGAATCCGATGTCGTCGTGGAGCACGGCGGTGATGTAGCCGCCGGCGAGCAGGAGCGAGGCGTGCGCGAAGTTGACGACCTCGGTGGCGCGGAAGATCACCACGAAGCCGAGGGCGATGAGGGCGTAGATGGAGCCCAGCGAGACGCCGCCCAGGAGGAGTTCGGCAAAGGTGGTCACTCGGCGTTCTCCTCTCCGAGGTAGGCGCGGACGACCGCCGGGTCGTTCTGGACGTCGGCGGGGGTGCCGTCGGCGATGCGACGGCCGAAATCGAGGACGGTGACGGCGTCGGCGAGGCGCATCACCACGCCCATGTCGTGTTCGACGAGGACGATGGAGATGCCGAGGCTGTCGCGGACGCCCGCGATGACCGCGGCGGTACGGCGCCGCTCGTCGGCGGTCATGCCGGCGACGGGCTCGTCCAGGAGCAGCAGCCGGGGCTCCATGCACAGCGCGCGGGCCAGTTCGGCGAGCTTCTGCTGGCCGTACGGGAGCGAGCCGGCCGGCTGCCCGAGCTGCTTCTCCAGGCCGACGAAGGCGGCGATCTCCCGGACCCGGGCCCGGTGCCGCGCCTCCTCGCGGGCCGCCGCGGGCAGCCGGAGTCCGGCGGCGACGAAGCCGGTCCGGGTGAGCCGGTGCCGGCCGAGCATCAGGCTGTCCTCGACGGTGGCGCGCGGCGGCAGGGCGAGGTTCTGGAAGATGCGGGCGACCCCGAGGCCGGCGATCTTGTGCGGCGGCAGCGCGGTGAGTTCGTGCGCGCCGAAGCGGACGGATCCGGAGGTGGCCTTGTAGACCCCGGACAGGACGTTGAAACAGGTGGACTTGCCCGCGCCGTTGGGCCCGATGACGGCGTGGACGGTGCCGGGCCGGACGGTGAAGCCGACGGCGTCGAGCGCGGTGAGCCCGGCGAAGCGGACGGTCAGGTTCTCCACGTGCAGGGCGGGTACGGGCTCGGCCGGCGCGGACGCCGTGGCCGGGCCGGAGGGCGGGACCGCGAGCGGTGTCATCGGACTTCCTCCCAGCGGGAGAGCACGGGGTGCGCCGTCGCGGCGCCCGCCGCGTCGGCGGCGGCGTCCTCGTCGACCACGCCCAGATAGCGCCGGCGCACCTCGTCGGAGGCGGCGAGCTCCTCGGCCGGTCCGGACAGGGTGACCTCGCCGACCTCCAGGACGTACGCCCGGGAGGCGAGCCTCAGGGCGAGCGCCGCGTTCTGTTCGACGAGGAGCACTGCGGTGCCCTGGGCGTTGATCTCGCGGATGGTGTCGGCGATCCGGGCGGCCATCAGCGGCGCGAGGCCGAGCGAGGGCTCGTCCAGGAGGAGCAGCTTCGGCGAGGCCATCAGGGCTCGGCCGACGGCGAGCATCTGCTGCTCGCCGCCGGACAGCAGCCCGGCCTTCTGCTGCGCCCGGTCGGCGAGGACCGGGAAGAGCTCGTGGACCCGCCGCAGGGCGGAGGTCCGCCCCGCGCGGTCGCCGCGTGCTCCGAGCATCCCGGCGCGCAGGTTGTCCTCGACCGTCATCCGGGCGAAGACCTGGCGTCCCTCCGGTACCTGGGAGACCCCGGCGGCGACCACCCGGTCCGGGGCGAGCCCGCCGAGCGGCCGGTCGCCGAACGTCACGGTGCCGGCCGTGACGGACCCGCCGTGGAACGACAGTGTGCGCGAGATCGCCCGCAGCAGTGTGGACTTGCCGGCGCCGTTTCCGCCGAGGACGGTGACGACGCTGCCCTCCGGTACGTCGAGCGTCACCCGGCGCAGTGCGCGGACCGGTCCGTACCCCGCCGACAGGTCCGCCACCTCGAGTGCGAGTGCGGTACCTCCCATGGCTCCCCTTCCGTGGCCCGATCGGTCCTCGGGCATGCCGGGTCTCCGGGCATGCCCGGGGGTCCGCTTCGGATTCCGTGGCCTGTTCAGTGGCGCTCACCCCAGCACCGCGCGGGCCGCAGGTCCACGTCCGGCGGCGGAATCGCTGCCGGTGCCCAGCGGGCGCGGCGGCGGGTTGTGCACGCGCACAACACTGCGTGTCAGGGGCCTGCGGCGGAGGGCAGGGGGGTGGCATCCTCCGGGGCATGGGACGGCGCAGACCACGGACCGGCGACGACTGGAAGCTTCTGGCACGGGCGTGCACGGCACTGCTGGAGCGCCTGCCCGAGCTGGTGGACGAGCATCTTCGGGAGCTGTACGAGTACGAGCCCGCCTATGGCCGGATCGTGCCGTACGACCAGCACTGGCAGGAGGCCCACGCGGCGATGCGGGTCGGCATCGAGATGATCTCGGCGCCCCGTGACTCGCCTCGCCGCGACCTGGTGCACGCGGAGGAGATGGGGCGGCGGCGCGCGGAGCAGGGCATGCCGCTGGAGCTGGTGGTGCACGCCTACCGCCATGCCGGGCACCTGGTGTGGGACGCGCTGATCGAGACGGCGGACGCGGCGCAGCTCGCGACGCTGATGCAGTCGGCGACGATCGTGTGGTCGGCGGTGGACGCGCAGGCGGACACGGCGTCGGAGGCGTACCGGGCGACGGAGCTGGAGCTCCAGCGTCGTACGGACGAGCAGCTCCAGGCGCTTCTCGACGCGCTGCTCCAGGGGCAGCGCTCGCCCGAGGTCGTGTCGCGGGCGGCGGCGGGTCTGGATCTGCCGGAGCACGGACGCTACGCGGTGGTGGTGCTGCGGCACGACCGGCGGGAGCCCTCCGAGCCGTTCCACCGCCGGGTGCAGGGAGCGGGGGTGCGGTTCCTGTGGCGGATGCGGGCGGACTGCGAGATCGGCGTGGTGTCGCTGGCGGAGGGCACGGGGCTGGACGCGCTGGCGGAGCTGCTGGAGGGGCGCTGTCCGGGGCCGGGCGGCATCAGCCCGGTGGTCGCCGGTCTCTCGGAGCTGGGCCGTGGGCGCCGGCTGGCCGAACTGGCCCTGCGCACCTGTCCGCCGGAGTCCCGGCAGGTCGTCCGGCTGGACCGCCGGATGGCGGGCGCGCTGGTGGTGGGCCAGCCGGAACTCGCGGGTCTGCTCGTGGCGGACGTCCTCGGCGGGCTGCTGGAGCTGGACCCAGCGGACCGGGCGATCCTGCTGGAGACGCTGGACGTCTGGCTGGACTGCGAGGGTTCGGCGGGACGGGCGGCGGGCCGCCTGTACTGCCACCGGAACACGGTCTTCAACCGGCTGCGCCGCCTGGAGCAGCTGACGTCCCGTTCGTTGTCGCGGCCGCGGGACCTGACCGAGATGACCCTGGCCCTGGACGCCTTCCGCCTCACGGCGGCGGGGTGAGGTGACGGGCGGGGCCGCTCGTGCGCCCCTCGGGGAAGGCCGTTCGCGCGGGCCCGGGAAAGGGCCCGCCCGCGTCCGGGGCGGCCGTCGCCCCCCCCGGCCCGCGAGGGGGCCGGGGGGGGCGACGGCGGACGCTCCCCGGGAGCGGTCCCGTCAGGTCAGGAAGTCCCGCGCGATGTTCGCCGCGACCTGCTCCAGGAGCGGGCCGGCGTTGGCGATGCAGGCGGCGGTGTCCGGCTCCAGGTCCGTGAGCGGGTAGGCGCGGCGGATCCCGGCCGCCCCCAGGCTCTCCGGGGCCAGGGCGAGGCGACCGCAGACCGCGACGACCTCCTTGTCCGCCGCTCGGGCGGCCGCGGCGACGCCGGCGGGCGCCTTGCCGTGCAGGGTCTGCTCGTCGAGGGAGCCCTCACCGGTGATGACCAGCGTGGCCTTCGCCAGCGCGGGGGCGAAGCCCAGCACGTCGAGCATCAGCTCGATACCCGGGCGGAAGCTCGCGTCGAGGCCGACGAGCGCGCCGTAGCCGATGCCGCCGGCGCCGCCCGCGCCCGGGGCGGCCGCGCAGTCGGCGGCCTTGGCGCCGATGGAACGCTCCAGGACCGTGACGAAGTGCGAGAGAGCCGCGTCCAGGGTCTCGACGTCCTCGGGGGACGCGCCCTTCTGCGGGCCGTAGACGGCCGGCGCGCCCTTCGGTCCGGTCAGCGGGTTGTCCACGTCGCTGGCCAGGACCAGGTCGACCGAGGCGAACCGGGGGTCGATGCCGGAGAGGTCCGCCGTGGCGAGGTCGCGCAGCCCGCCACCGCCCGGGCCGACGGGCGCACCGTCGGCGTCGAGGAACTCCGCGCCGAGCGCCGCCAGCATGCCGGCGCCGCCGTCGGTCGTCGCGCTGCCGCCGACACCGAACACGATCTGGGTCGCGCCGGCGTCCAGGGCTGCCCGCAGCAGCTCGCCGGAGCCGTACGTCGTCGCCGTCAGCGGCGCGAAGACGCCGCGCGGGAGGAGCTGGAGGCCGGACGCCTCCGCCATCTCGACGACCGCGGTGGTGCCGCGCAGCGCGTACGCCGCCGTGACCGGCTCGCCGAGCGGCCCGGTCACCGTCACCTCACGGCGCTCGAACCCGGCCGCGACCGCGGCCGCGACCGTACCGTCGCCGCCGTCCGCGACGGGCAGTGTCTCCACGTCGAGCTCCGGGACGACCCGTCGCAGCCCTGCTGTGACCCGCTCCGCGACCTGTACGGCCGTGAGCGAGCCCTTGAACTTGTCGGCCGCGACGAGCACACGTGCGACCTCAGTTACTGCTCCGTCCGTCACCTTGCATCCCTTGCTTTCGAACAGGCAGTCGCGCCAGGGCCGACCCTATCCGGACCGGAAGACGGCGTGCCACCCCCTGATAGGGCGATATTCCGCACCACGGCGGGGCATCACGAGCACGGAACCGATCGATCAAACCTCACGCCCCGACGACTCCGACCCGGGGTACAGGAAGGGGCGGGCGCCACCGGGCGGACGCTCGGCGCGCGCCGGGGGCACCCCTTCGGTACACCGGAGGTATGGGGCTCACGCACGCCGAACTCGCCGACCGGATCCTCGGCGGCTGGACGGGCAGGATCGCCGGGAACATGCTCGGCAAGCCCGTCGAGCAGGGCGACCACTGGACTCCCGGACACATCGACGCCTACCTCCGGCTGACGGACGCCCTGCCGCTGACCGACTACCTGCCACCGCCGCCGCCGGACGCCGCCGGCTTCGAGCTGCGGCCCGAGTGGCCGCAGTGCGTGCGCGGCCGGATCCACGGGAGCTGCCGGGACGACGACGTCGACTACGCGATCCTCGGCCTGCATCTCCTGGAGACCCGGGGCTTCTCGTTCACCACCGAGCAGGTCGGCGAGCTCTGGCTGCTGCGCCTGCCCTACCTCCAGACGTTCACGGCGGAGCGCGTCGCGTACCGGAACCTCGCCAACGGCCTCGGGCCCCCGCTCACCGCCACCTACGACAACCCCTACCAGGAGTGGATCGGCGCCCTGATCCGGGCCGACGTGTACGGCTGGACCTCGCCCGGCGACCCGCGCCGGGCCGCTTCCCTCGCCCGGCGCGACGCGGTCCTGTCGCACACGGGCAACGGCGTGTACGGGGCGATGTGGGCCGCCGCCCTGATCGCGGCCGCCTTCGTGGCGCCCGACGTGCGGACCGCACTGGAGACCGCGCTCGAGCGGATCCCGGCGAGCAGCCGACTCGCCCGCACGGTGCGGGGGACGATCGCGCTCTACGAGTCGGGCACGCCGTGGTCCGACACCCTCGCCGAACTGGCCGCGCGGACCGCGGGGCTGGGCTGGATCCACGTCCTGCCCAACGCCGCGGTCCTGACCGCGGGCCTGCTGTACGGCGAGGGCGACTTCACCCGCACGATCGCGCTGACGGTGCGCGGCGGTCTGGACACCGACTCCAACGGGGCGACGGCGGGCTCGGTGGCGGGGGTGCTGTGCGGGGCCGCCGCGATCCCTCCGCAGTGGGGCGAGCCGCTGGCGGACCTGGTGCGCAGCGCGGTCTTCGGGTTCGACGGCGCGCGGATCGGCGAGCTGGCGGAGCGGACCGTGCGGCTGGCTACGCTGACGCCATGACGACGACCGACTACGCCACGTACATCGCGAGCCTGCCCCGCGTCCTGGCCGGCGCCGCCGCGCTCTTCCGGGACGCCGCCGGCCGGATCCTGGTCGTGGAGCCCGACTACCGCGAGGGCTGGGCCCTGCCCGGCGGCACCATCGAGTCCGACACGGGCGAGACGCCGCGCCAGGGAGCGCGCCGCGAGACGGCCGAGGAGATCGGCCTGGACGTCGCGCTCGGTCCGCTCCTCGCGGTCGACTGGGTGCTCGGGACGGCGCGGCCGCCGATCGTGGCCTACGTCTACGACGGCGGGGTGCTCTCCGAGGAGCGGCTCGCCGCGATCCGGCTCCCGGCGGACGAGCTGCTGTCCTGGAAGCTGATCACACCCGACGAGGTCGCCGCCCACCTGCCGGGCAGCCTGGGTCTGCGGGTCCTCGCCGCCCTGGACGTGCTGGCTCGCGGAGGCGGGCCGGTGGAGCTGGAGAACGGCCTTCCGCCGCGCTGACCGCCCGGCCGGCGCCTCGGCCCGCGACGGGAACGCGGCGCCGGACAAACCGTTCGCGACGGCGCCACCGACCCGCATACGCTCGCGACATGACCATGGTCGCGATACTCAGCGGAGCCGGGATCTCCACGGATTCCGGCATCCCGGACTACCGAGGACCCGACGGGGTGTGGACGCGGGATCCGGAGGCGGAGAAGCTCGCCACCTACGAGCACTACATGAAGGATCCCGCGATCCGGCGGCGCGCGTGGCGGGTGCGTCTGGAGGGGCCCGTGCTGCGTGCCGAGCCGAACGCGGCGCACCGGGCGATCGCCGCGTTCGAGCGGACCGGGAACCCGGTCCGGGTGATCACCCAGAACGTCGACGGCCTGCACCAGATCGCCGGGCTGTCCGAACGCAAGGTGCTCGAACTCCACGGCTCGGCCCGCTCGGTGGTGTGCACCGGCTGCCACGCCCGGTCGTCGATGAGCGACGCCCTGGACCGGGTGCGCGCCGGTGAGGACGATCCGGGGTGCCTCTCCTGCGGGGCCGTCCTCAAGTCGGCCACCGTGATGTTCGGGCAGCGACTCGACCCGGTGGTGCTGGGCGAGGCGATGTCGATCGCCAAGGCGACCGAGGTGTTCATCGCCGTCGGCACCAGCCTGCAGGTCCAGCCGGCGGCCTCGCTCGCGGGCATCGCCGCGGAGCACGGGGCCCGTCTGATCATCGTCAACGCCCAGCCGACCCCGTACGACGCGGTCGCCGACGAGCTCGTCCGCGAGCCGATCGGGACCGCGCTGCCGAAGATCCTCGGCCGGTACGCCTGAAGACCTGACGGCACTTCGGACACCGGMCGGCACGAGGGCGTCGCGTCCCGCGCACCGGACCGCCTGCCGCGGTCCGGTGCGGTCCGGTGCGGTGCGGTGCCGTCCGGTGCGGCCATGGCGCCGTCCGGTGCCCGTCAGAAGAGCGCGTCCGGCTCGGCCGCGCCCGATTCGAAGGCCAGCAGCCGCTGCTTGCGGCTGAGCCCGCCACCGTAGCCGGTCAGGCCGCCGCCCGCCCCGATCACCCGGTGACACGGCACGATGATGGTGACCGGGTTCTTCCCGTTCGCCAGGCCGACCGCGCGCGAGGCGCCGGGGTTGCCGAGGGCCTCGGCCAGCTCGCCGTAGGTGCGGGTCTCGCCGTACGGGATGCGCCGCAGCTGCTCCCAGACCCGCAGCTGGAACTCGGTGCCGTCGAGGCGCAGCGGAAGGTCGAACTCCGTCAGCTCGCCCGCGAAGTACGCGTCGAGCTGCCGGATCGCCTCGCCGAAGGGCCGCGGGTCGGGCTCCCCGAAGGTCTCCTCCGGCGGACGGTGGCGCTGGTCGGTCATGTACATACGGCTGAGGACGCCGTCGACGGCGACCAGGGTGAGCGCGTCGTACGGGCTGTCCACGACCGTGTGCTGGACGAGGGGCATGGTGTCGGCTTCCTGGGGTGTGGGCGGTCGGGCCGGCGTGCGGCGTCCTCCGCCTCGGTCCGAGGCGGAGGGAGCGAGGGGTGTCCTGTCCTGCGCCGTCCGGCGTCGTGCGCCCGCCGGAGACGGCCGGACGGCCTTCAGGCCGTGTCCGGGAGGTGGTTGATCGGGTGGTCGTCGGTGGCCCAGAGGTACTGGACCGCGTACGCCCGCCAGGGCCGCCAGCGCGCGGCGGCGGCCGTGAGGGCGGCCGGGGTGGACGGCAGCCCGAGGCCCTCGGCCGCCCGGCGCATGCCGAGGTCGCCCGGCAGGAACGCGTCCGGGTCCCCCAGCGCCCGCATCGCGATGACCTCGGTGGTCCACGGGCCGAAGCCGGGCAGGGCCAGGAGCCGGGCCCGTGCCTCGTCCCGGTCGCTGTCCAGGCCGAGCCGCAGCGAGCCGTCGGCGAGTGCCCCGACGAGGGTGACGAGCGTGGTCCGGCGGCTGCGGGGCAGGGCGAGCGACGCGGGGTCGAGCGAGGCCAGTGCCTCCGGCGCCGGGAAGAGGTGGGTGAGCCCGCCCTCGGGGTCGTCGACCGGTACGCCGTGCGCGGCGACCAGGCGCGCCGCGTGGGTCCGGGCCGCGGCGGTGGACACCTGCTGGCCCAGCACCGCCCGTACGGCGAACTCGGCGGCGTCGACCGTCCGCGGCACCCGGCGCCCGGGCGCGGCGTCGACCAGCGGCGCCAGCAGCGGGTCGGTCCGCAGCTGGTCGTCGACGGCCACCGGGTCGGCGTCCAGGTCGAGCAGCCAGCGGCAGCGGCTGATGGCGTTGGTCAGGTCGCGCGGGTCGGTGAGGAACAGGCGGCAGGCGATGTGGTCGGGGCGCGGGCCGAGGGCCACGATCCCGTGGCCGTGCGGCAGGCTCAGCGTCCTGCGGTAGGCGCCGTCCCGCCACTCCTCCACGCCGGGGACGGCGGTCGCGGCGAGGTGGCCGAACAGGTTGGACGGGTTGAGGGGCGCGCGGTACGGCAGCCGCAGCACGATCACGCCCGGGGTGCGCGGGGCGTGGGCGGACCCCCGGGAGCGGGTCGCGCGGGAGCGCAGCTCACCGGGCGGCAGCGCGAAGACCTGGCGAACGGTGTCGTTGAAGGTGCGGATCGAGGAGAAACCGGCAGCGAACGCGATCTCGGCCATCGGCATCGGCGTGGTCTCGATGAGCACGCGCGCCGCCTGGGCGCGCTGGGCGCGGGCCAGGGCGAGCGGGCCGGCGCCGAGCTCCGCGAGGAGCTGGCGCTCGATCTGGCGGGTGGAGTAGCCGAGCCTCGCGGCGAGTCCGGGCACGCCCTCGCGGTCCACCACGCCGTCGCGGATCAGCCGCATGGCGCGGGCGACGACGTCGGCGCGGACGTTCCACTCCGGGGAGCCGGGGCTGGTGTCGGGCCGGCAGCGCTTGCACGCCCGGAATCCGGCGCGCTGGCAGGAGGCCGCGCTGGGGTGGAACACCATGTTCTCCACCTTGGGCGGCACGACCGGGCAACTGGGCCGGCAGTAGATCCGGGTGGTCCGGACGGCGGTGAAGAAGACGCCGTCGAAGCGGGCGTCCTTCGACTTGACGGCCCGGACGCAGGCCTCGGTGTCGGTGTGCATGGGTTCAAGCATCGGCGACGGGGAGGGCTCCTCGCTGGCGAGAAAACGACATCGACCTCGGCCTGCCCGGCTCCGCGCGGCCCCCGGCCGCGCGGATGCCGGGCGGGCCGCTCCCCCCACCGGGGCCGCGGTGGCGCGACACGCATGCCGGTCCCGTCTCGATTTCCTGCCCCGGCAGGCGCAGCATGGAAGGACGGGTTCCCCTACGGCCCCGACGTGCCGAGGAAGTGAACGGGTGACAGCCGAGTCCGTGATCACAGCCGCAGCCACGAGAAGAGCCCCATGACCGGAAGGCTTGGCCGAACACGGGGGCTGGGGCTCCGCAGCGTCGCCGGGCAGGTGTTCGCCCTGCAGGCGATCATCGTGTGCCTGCTCGTCGCCGTGGGGACCCTGGCCCTGATCCTCCAGGCCCGGTACGACACCGAGGCGGACGCGCGCAACCGCTCGCTCGCCGCCGCCGAGGCCTTCGCGCACGCCCCGGGGCTGCTGGACGCCCTGCGGGCACCGGACCCGTCGGCCGTGCTCCAGCCGCGGACCGAGGCGGCCCGCAAGGCCGCGGGGGTCGACTTCATCGCCGTCATGACCCCCGACGGCATCCGCTACACCGACTCCCGGCCGGAGCTGATCGGGCAGCGCGCGACCGGCGACATCGCGCGCGCCAGGGGCGGGGAGTCGTTCACCGAGGTCTTCACCGGCGAGCCGACCAGCGCGGTCCGCGCGATCGTGCCCATCCGGACCGACGACGGCGACATCGTGGGCCTGGTCGGCACCGGCATCGAGGTCGAGAACGTCTCCAACGTCGTCGAGGGCCAGCTGCCGCTCCTCATCGGCACCGCGGCGGGCGCCCTGGTCCTCGCGATGGGCGGCGCCGCGCTGGTGACCCGCCGGCTGCTCCGGCAGACCCACGGCCTGGGGCCGCTGGAGATGACCCGGATCAACGAGCACCACGAGGCGGTCCTGCACGCCGTGCGCGAGGGGGTGCTCATCATCGACGCGGACCGCAGGCTGCTGCTCGCCAACGACGAGGCGCGACGGCTGCTCGACCTGGCGCCGGACGCCGAGCAGCGGCACGTGACGGAGCTGGGTCTCGACCCCCGTACCGCCTCGCTGCTCGCCTCCGGCCGCAGCGTGACGGACGAGGTGCATCTGGCGGGCGACCGGCTCCTCGCCGTCAACGTGCGTCCGACCGCGCCCTACAAGGGCCGGCCCACCGGCACCGTCATGACCCTGCGGGACTCGACCGAGCTGGCCTCGCTCTCCGGCCGGGCGGAGGTGGCCCGCGGCCGCCTCCAGCTGCTCTACGACGCCGGGGTGCGGATCGGCAGCACGCTGGACGTGGCGCGGACCGCCGAGGAGCTGTCGGAGGTAGCGGTGCCGCGCTTCGCCGACTACGTGACCGTGGAACTCCTGGAGCCGGTGCTGCAGGGCGAGGAGCCGAGCGGCGCGTACACCGAGATGCGCCGCGCCGCGCTGTCGGGCATCGGGGAGCAGCCGCCGCTGCAGCCGGTCGGCGACCTGATCCGGTGCGACGTGCCGACGACGCCGATGGCGGTGGCGCTCGACACCGCGCACGCCGTCCTCGTGACCGACCTGCACACGGCCGACGGCTGGCGCGCCCAGGATCCCGAGGGCGCCGCCGCCGCGCTCGCCTACGGTCTGCACTCGCTGGTCGCGGCGCCGCTGATGGCCCGCGGGGTCGTGCTCGGGCTGGCCAACTTCTGGCGGGCCGAGACCCCCGAGCCCTTCGACGACGAGGACGTGTCCTTCGGGGAGGAGCTGACCGCGCGGGCCGCGGTCTCCATCGACAACGCGCGCCGGTTCACCCGCGAGCACGCCATGGCCGTGACCCTCCAGCGCAGCCTCCTCCCCCGGGTGCTGCCGGAGCTGTCCGCCGTCGACGTCGCCTACCGGTACCTGCCGGCGAAGGCGGGGGTGGGCGGCGACTGGTTCGACGTGATCCCGCTTCCGGGGGCCCGGGTGGCACTGGTCGTCGGCGACGTCGTCGGCCACGGGCTGCACGCGGCGGCGACCATGGGCCGGCTGCGGACGGCCGTGCTCAACTTCTCCACCCTGGACCTGCCGCCCGACGAGCTCCTCGGCCACCTCGACGAGCTGATCGACCGGATCGACCGCCCCGACAGCGGTGGGGGGAACGGCGAGAACGGCGCCGACGGCGGCGAGGACGACTCGCCGGAACGGATCACCGGCGCCACCTGCCTGTACGTGGTCTACGACCCCGCCAGCGGCCACTGCTCGATGGCCGGCGCCGGGCATCCCGGGCCCGCGGTCGTGCACCCGGACGGGCGGGTGGAGTTCCCCGAGCTGCCGGTCGGCCTGCCGCTGGGCGTGGGCGGGATGCCCTTCGAGGCCACGGCGCTCCGGCTGCCGGAGGGCAGCCGCCTCGTSCTGTWCACCGACGGCCTCCTGGAGGACCGCGACCGGGACTTCGACACCGGAATCGCACTGCTGCGCGACGCGCTGGCGACGACCGGCCGGAGCCCCGAGCAGGCGTGCGCGGACGTCCTGGCCTCCCTGCTCGTCCCGGCGCCGGACGACGACATCGCCCTGCTGGTCGCCGACACCCGTCGGCTGCCGGCGGACCGGATCGCGGAGTGGACGGTGCCCTCCGACCCGGCGGAGGTCTCCCGGATCCGCAACGAGGGCGCGGCGCAACTGGCCGCCTGGGACCTGGAGGACATCGCGTTCTCCGCCGAGCTGATCCTGAGCGAGCTGGTCACCAACGCGATCCGGTACGGCGCCGAGCCGATCAAGGTGCGGCTGCTGCGGGATGAGCAGCTCATCTGCGAGATCTCCGACGGCAGCAGCACGTCGCCGCACCTGCGCTACGCCGCCACCACGGACGAGGGCGGGCGCGGTCTGTTCCTGGTCGCCCAGTTCGCGGAGCGCTGGGGCACCCGCTACACCGAGCGGGGCAAGGTCATCTGGGCCGAGCTGCCGCTCACCGGGGGCGTGCAGGCGGCGGTGCCGGTGCCTGACCTGGACGCGCTGGAGGACCTGGCCTGGTGAGGCGGGCGGCCCGCGTCCGGAGTCCCGGGCCTCCGCGGCCGGGAGGGCCCGCGCGGGGTCGGTCGGGGCGCGGTCAGCCGAGGGCGGTCCGGGCGAGCAGGACGGCCACGTCGTCCTGCGGCGCGCCGGTCAGCAGCTCGTCGAGGATGCCGTCGCAGAGCCGGGTCAGCGGCCTCTCGAGGTCGAACAGGGCACGGGCGAGCTGGTCCATGCCCTCGTCGAGGTCGCGGTCCCGGGCCTCGATGAGGCCGTCGGTGTACAGCACGAGCAGGGAGCCCGGGGGCAGCAGCACCTCCTGCGTGCAGAAGTCCCGGCCACCGGTGCCGAGGGGCGTGCCGAGCGAACCCTCCAGGAAGGTGATCGCGCCGTCGGCCGTGGCGACGGCGGGCGGCGGGTGCCCGGCCCGGGCGATCACGACGCAGCCGGACGCCGGATCGTGGACGGCGTACACGCAGGTCGCCATCTCGTCCTCCCCCAGATCCGCGACGACCGCGTCCAGGGAGCGGAGCAGCTGGGCGGGCGGGACGCCCTCGCGGGCGAGCGTCCGGACGGCGGTGCGGAGCTGGCCCATGACCGCCGCGGCGTGGATGCCGTGGCCSAYGACGTCGCCGATCACGAGGCCCGTGCGGCCTTCGGGCAGGGCGATGACGTCGAACCAGTCGCCGCCGACGTCGTGGTCGCTGGCGGGGAGGTAGCGCCCGGTGAGCTCCAGGCCGCCGACCCGGGGCAGGGCGTTGTTGGTCAGGCTGCGCTGGAGCGTCAGGGCGGCCTCGCGCTGGCCGGTGTACATCCGGGCGTTGTCGATGCTGAGCGCCGCGCGCGCCACCAGGTCGTCGATGAGGACGCGCTCCTGTTCGTCGAACGGCTCGCGCTCCTTGACCCGGGTCACGGTCACGGCGCCGAGCACCTTGCCGCGGGCGACCATCGGGACCATGCGGGCCGAGCCGATGCGGTCCGCGAAGTAGTCCCGCAGCGGGGCGGCGCGCGGGTCGGGGAACAGCGCGTCGAGGTCGGAGTGGTAGAGGTTCATGGGGCGGCCGTCGGTGAGCACGCTCTCGTACACGGTGCCGAGCGGGACCTGGTACGTCTGCCCGGCGACCAGGTAGGCGGTGGGGGCGGTCGGTTCGGGGAAGGCGGCGGCGAGCCGGCGCAGGACGCCCCGGGTGGAGGCGGCGGCCTCGTCGGGTTCGAGGACCGCCTCGAGCATCTGCACGTCGGCGGAGTCGGCGAGCCGGGGAACGAGTACCTGGACGACCTCCTCCGCGGTCTGCCGCAGGTCGAGGGTGGTGCCGATCCGGGTGCCGGCCTCGGCGAGCAGGGCGAAGCGGTGGCGGGCCCGCTCGACCTCGACCTGGGCGCGCTGGCTCTCGGTGATGTCGATGAGGGAGGCGATCAGGCCCAGCCGGCGGCCGGAGCCGTCGAGCAGCGGGGCGTACGAGCAGGACCAGGTGTGGTCGTGGTCGGGGTCGGACGGTGTCCGCCCGGTGCGGCGTACGTCGACGACGGCTTCGCCGCCGACCAGGACCTGCTGCATCGTGGCCTCGAGGGCGGCCGCGTTGACGCCCGGTACGACCTCGGTCAGGCGCCTGCCGAGGTGTTCGGCCGGGGAGACGCCGTTCATCCGTGCCAGGGCGTCGTTGACGCGCAGGAAGCGCAGGTCGGGGCCGAGGGTGGCGAGGCCGATGGGCGACTGGGTGAACAGGCTCTGGAGGGCCGCCAGGGAGTCGCGCATGCGCAGGACCTCGGAGGTCTCCACGGCGATGAGCATGGCCCCGGTCCGTCCCTGGGGGTCGGCGTCGGGGACGATCCACATCTCCATGATCACGTCGTGGCCGTCACGGTGGCGCACGGGCAGGGTGCCCACGACGGACTCGCCGGACTGGACCCGCCGGGTCAGCTGGTCGGCGAGTTCCCGGTTGGCGTCGGGCACGAGCACGGGCGCGGCGGGACGGCCGATGAGGTCCTCGGGGCGGTGCCCGAGGAGGTCCTGCGCGGCGAGGGACCACTCGACGACGCGGCCGTCGGCGTCCTCCCTCCAGAGGGCGATCGGCAGCAGCTCGCGCAGCACACCCGCGTATCCGACGGCAGCGTCCGGCCGCTCCGGCGTCTCGCTCGCCGA
Source organism: Streptomyces sp. MS191 (assembly GCF_008042125.1). Classification (GTDB taxonomy): domain Bacteria; phylum Actinomycetota; class Actinomycetes; order Streptomycetales; family Streptomycetaceae; genus Streptomyces. The sequence continues at coordinate 76,216 of NZ_RDBI01000081.1, read as the reverse complement.
CTGATGACTGTCCAACGCATCGTCCTGACCCCGGGGGGTGTTTTTCCTACTCAATCACCCTATCCGAGGC
>NZ_RDBI01000081.1:73354-76046 GCF_008042125.1 Streptomyces sp. MS191 | reverse complement strand
GCTGGACTGAGCTGCGCAGCCGGAGCGAACCGCGCCACGCGCGGCGCGGTTCGCTCCGGCTGCGCAGCTCAGTCCAGCAGGGCGGCGAACGCCGCGTACGCCGGCTCGTCGAAGAGGACGAAGCGAACCTCCTCGACCGCCGTCTCCGTCGCCCGCACCGTCTCCAGCGCGATCCGGGCGCCGTCGTCCATCGGCCAGCCGTAGACGCCGGTCGAGATCGCCGGGAAGGCCACCGTCCGCGCCCCGAGCCCGTCGGCGACGCGGAGCGACTCGCGGTAGCAGGAGGCGAGCAGCGCGGAGCGGTCCTCCTCGCGGGACCAGACCGGACCGACGGTGTGGACGACCCAGCGGGCGTCCAGGCGGCCCGCCGTGGTGGCGACCGCCTGCCCGGTCGGCAGGCCGCCGCCGTAGTGGCCGGCGCGCAGCCTGCGGCAGTCCTCCAGGACGGCCGGGCCACCCTTGCGGTGGATCGCACCGTCGACCCCGCCGCCCCCGAGCAGGGAGGAGTTCGCCGCGTTCACCACGGCGTCGACGTGCTGCTCGGTGATGTCCCCGCGGACCAGCGTGATCTTCGTCGGATGCGTCATACGTCCATCATCGCGCCGCACCCACCGGCGCCGCCGACCCTTTTCCGCGGCCTCGCCTCCCGTCCACGACGGCCTTGCCCCCGACGGCCTGTCCTCCGCCGGCACTCGTCAGCGGCGGGCCGCGCGCAGCCGCCGCCAGACCGCCTTGGCCGCGTTGTGCCCGGACATGCCGTGGACACCCGGCCCCGGCGGGGTGGCGGAGGAGCAGAGGAAGACCGCGGGATGCGGGGTGCCGTAGGGGAAGAGGGACAGCTTGGGCCGCAGGACCAGCTGGAGGCCGCGGGCGGCGCCGCAGGCGATGTCGCCGCCGACGTAGTTCGCGTTGCGGGCGGCGAGCTCGGGGGGTCCCGCGGTCGCGCGGGCGAGGACCCGGTCGCCGAAGCCGGGGGCGAAGCGCTCGATCTGGCGCTCCACGGCCTCGGTGAGGTCGCCCTCCCAGCCGTTCGGCACGTGCCCGTACGCCCAGAAGACGTGCTTGCCCTCGGGCGCGCGGGAGTCGTCGACGAGACTGGGCTGGGCGGTGATGAGGAAGGGGGTCTCCGGCGCCGTGCCGGAGGACGCCTGGTGCAGCGCGGTGGCGATCTCGCCGCTGGAGGGACCGATCTGGACGGTGCCCGCCCGGCGGGGCTCCTCCGCCTTCCAGGGGACGGGTCCGTCCAGCGCGTAGTCGATCTTGAAGACGCTGGCGCCGTAGCGGTAGGCGTCGTAGTAGCCGCCGAAGCCGGCGATCCGGGCCAGGGCGGTGGGCGAGGTGTCGAAGACGTAGGCGCGCGCCGGCGGCAGGTCGTCGAGCCGCTTGACCTCGTAGTCGGTGTGGACGGCGCCGCCCAGGTCCTTCAGGTACGCGGTGAGGGCGTCCGCGATGGCCTGGGAGCCGCCGCGGGGCAGCGGCCAGCCGCCCTCGTGCGCGGCGAGCGCGAACACCAGGCCCACCGCCGACGTGGCGAACCCGCCGAGCGGGGCGATGACATGGCCGACCAGCCCGGCGAACAGGGCGCGCGCCTTGTCGTCCTGGAAGCGGCGCAGCAGCCAGGTCGACGGCTGCAGGCCGTCGAGGCCGAAGCGGGCGAGCGTGACCGGGTCGCGGGGCAGGGCGGTGAGCGGCAGGGACATGAAGTCCCGTACGAGGGTGTCCCACTTGCCGAGGTAGGGGGCGACCAGCCGCCGGTACGTGCCCGCGTCACGCGGCCCGAAGGAGGCGGCGGTCTCGGCGACGGACCGGGACAGCACGGCGGCCGTCCCGTCGTCCCAGGGGTGGGCCATGGGCAGCCGGGGGTGCAGCCACTCCAGGCCGTACCGGTCCAGCGGCATGGTCTTGAAGACGGGCGAGCCGACGCCCAGCGGGTGCACGGCGGAACAGGGATCGTGCCGGAATCCGGGGAGGGTCAGCTCCTCGGTCCTGGCACCGCCACCGACCGTGGACTTGGCCTCGAACACGGCCACGGAGAAGCCCCGGCGGGCCAACTCCACAGCGGCGGTCAGCCCGTTGGGTCCCGCCCCCACGACGACGGCATCGAGCATCGACGGCACCTTCGGACTCCTTCGTCAGCCGATGGCCAGGGCTCCCAGGATATTCCTGTGCTCCGACGGCCTTTATCGGCCCCGCAGCAGTGTCCGGATCCGGTCGCCCGTGACCGTGTCGCGGGCCGCGGTGAACGGCAGCGCGTTGCCCCCGGTGATCCGGAACGGTTCGCCCGCGACCGTCGTGTGCGTCCCGCCCGCCTCGGTCACCAGCAGCAGTCCGGCGGCGTGGTCCCAGGCGTACTCCCAGGAGAAGGCCGTGGCGTCGAGCGCGCCGCGGGCGACGTCGAGGTACTCCAGACCGGCGGAGCCGCACGGCCGGGCGTGGACCCCGTCCGCCCGCAGCCCGAGCAGGGCGGCCTTCTGGTCCGGGGTGGTGTAGTCGGGGTGCGAGGTGGCGACCTCCAGGGTCGCCGAGGGGGACGGCGCCCCGGAGCGTATGGGGCGGCCGTTGAGCGTGGCACCGCGTCCGCGGACCGCGACGGCCATCTCCTCCCGTGCCGGGGCGAACGTCCAGGAGGCGAGGAGTTCGCCGCGGAGCGCCAGCGCGACCAGGGTGCAGAAGTCGGGCTCGCCGCGCACGA
>NZ_RDBI01000081.1:68062-73254 GCF_008042125.1 Streptomyces sp. MS191 | reverse complement strand
CGAACGTCCAGGAGGCGAGGAGTTCGCCGCGGAGCGCCAGCGCGACCAGGGTGCAGAAGTCGGGCTCGCCGCGCACGAACTGCCGTGTGCCGTCGACCGGATCGACGATCCAGACCGGGGCGTCGCCCCGGAGCGCGGCGTACACCTCGGGGTCGGCGTGCACGGCCTCCTCGCCGACCACCACGGAGCCCGGCAGGAGCGCGGTGAGCGAAGCGGTCAGATGGGCCTCGGCGGCCCGGTCGGCGACGGTGACCAGGTCGTGCGGGCCGTTCTTCTCGACGATCTCGTGCGCGGCGAGCTGGCGGAAGCGAGGCATGATCTCGGCGGCGGCCGCCTTGCGGACCGCCTCCTCCACCTCGGTCGTGCCGCCGGCCAGGACGTGGTCAAGGAAGTCTTCGATCATGCGTCCAGCTAAGCACGGCCCGCTGACATTCCGGGAGTCCGTCCCGTAACCCACTGTTTCCCCACGGAGTACGCTTTGGCCGAGTTCACCCCTGAGATCCGGCCGTCGCGATCCCGTCGTCCCGGCCGGTCGTCGCCTCCCGGGAGGGTTCGTGCACGGCGAGTACAAGGTGCCCGGCGGAAAGCTGGTCGTCGTCGACCTCGACACCCGGGACGGCGTCCTGCGCGACGTCCGGGTCGCGGGCGACTTCTTCCTGGAGCCGGACGAGGCGATCCAGGCCATCGACCGCGCGCTGGAGGGCGCCCCCGCCGACACGGACGCGTCGGGCCTCGCGGCCCGGATCGACGCGGCCCTGCCGCCGGGCACGGAGATGTTCGGACTCACCACGGAGGGGATCGGGGTGGCCGTCCGCCGGGCTCTGGCGCACGCCACCGACTGGACCGACTACGCCTGGCAGTTGATCCACGAGCCGCCCCGGCCGCCCGCCCTGCACATGGCGCTGGACGAGGTCCTGACCACCGAGGTCGCGGCCGGCCGGCGCCCGCCGACCCTGCGCGTCTGGGAGTGGGGCGCGCCGGCGGTGGTCATCGGCAGCTTCCAGTCGCTGCGCAACGAGGTGGACCCGGAGGCGGCCGAGCGGCACGGCATCGAGGTGGTCCGCCGGATCTCCGGTGGCGGCGCCATGTTCATCGAACCGGGCAACACCATCACGTACTCCCTCTCCGTGCCGGACGCCCTCGTCCAGGGCCTGTCCTTCACCGACAGCTACGCCTACCTCGACGACTGGGTGCTCGGCGCGCTCGGCGACATGGGGGTGAAGGCCTGGTACCAGCCGCTCAACGACATCGCCACGGACGCGGGCAAGATCGCGGGCGCCGCGCAGAAGCGGATGGTGGCGGGCCAGGGGGCGGTGCTGCACCACGTGACCATGGCGTACGACATCGACGCCGACAAGATGACGGAGGTGCTGCGGATCGGCCGCGAGAAGCTCTCCGACAAGGGCACGGCCAGCGCGAAGAAGCGGGTGGATCCGCTGCGCCGGCAGACCGGGCTGCCGCGCGAGGCGGTCATCGAGCGGATGATCGGCTCCTTCCGGGACCGGTACGGGCTGACCGAGGGCCGGGTCACGGACGAGGAGACGGCGCGGGCGGAGGAGCTGGCCGCGACCAAGTTCGGCACGCGGGAGTGGACGGCCAGGGTGCCCTAGGGGGTGTCTTGTCGATCTTGCCGGGCCCGCGAGGGGCGCCCGTACGATCGGCGCATGCGTGTCGAGCGGCCGGTGAAGCCGGGGTTGAGGATGGAGAGCGCCGACGGACGGCGGCTGGCCCTGCTCCAGGGCGACGTCCCGGTCCTCTTCGCCCGTCCCCGCGCCACGTACCGCGGGGTGCACTACGCCCGCACCGGTCTGTACGTCTCCCCGCTGCCTCCCGTGCGCGCCGAAGAGGCCCGCGCGCACGCGGGGTTCGCGACGCCGGGCTCCCGGGCGTGGAGCGGGCGCTGGGCGGCGCACGCCGCGTCCCGCCTGCGGGACGCGGCCGGCGGGCCGCTCCACGAGGGGGACTGGAACCTCGGCCCGGAACGCTCCCGCTGGTTCGCGGACCGCAACTGGCCCAAGCTCGCGGCGCACGACCCCGATCGGGGCCACCTGACCTGGTTCGGCTACGGCGACCCGGAGGAGGACGCGCGGGACCTGCTGCCCCTGCGCGCGCTGTCGCGGCCCGACGCGCCACGGGTGAGGGCGTTCCGCCGCCAGTACCGCGAGGGGGTGCTCCCGCCCGTGCTCGTCTGGTGGATCAGCGGCCTGCACTCCCCGGTCGTGCTGGACGGTCACGACCGGCTGGCCGCGGCGCTCGCCGAGGGCGGACGTCCGCATGTCCTGACGCTGTCCCGGAAGCAGGACGAGCGGTGGACGTCGCTGATCTCCGAGGGGCCGGTCAGGGAGTACGAGCACCGGGTCGCCGGGCTCGACGGACCGCTCGCCGCGAACCGGATCGCGCACCAGGGGCGCCGGCTCGCGGACGAGCTGCGGGAGATCGCCGAGGCGCCCGATCTCACCCGGGCCTGGCCCCTGCCCGGGGGCCCGGCCGCCTGGGACGCCGCCGTCGCCCGGCATGTCCCCGGCTGGACGCCGGACGCCGACCTGTAGGAGCTGTCCGGGGTCCGTCGGCGAGGGGCGCCGTCAGGCCCGGTCCGGCGGGCGGTGCTCGAACCAGCGCCGGTCGTCCTCCAGTTGGGCCGCGAGCGAGATCAGCAGCGGTTCGCTGCCCGCCGGTCCGAGCAGCTGGGCGCCGACCGGGAGACCGTCGGGCAGGAATCCCGCGGGCACGTTCACGCCCGGCCAGCCGAGCACGTTCCACGGCCAGGCGTAGGGGCAGGCGGCCGCCATGGTCAGGTCGGTGCGCCAGCCCGGCATCGCGTCGAAGGTCCCGATCCGCGGCGGCGGGGCGGCCGTCGTGGGCGCGAGCAGGACGTCGTACGTGTCGAAGAAGGCGCCGATCCGGCGGTGCTGGTGGGCCTCCCGGGCACGCGCCGCGCGCAGGATCCGGCCGCCGAGCCTGCGCCCGGTGCGGGTCGCACCCAGGGTGCGGGGGTCGAGCAGGGCGGGGTCGGGGTGCCGGTCGGCGTACTCGGCGATCCCGGCCGTCGCCCGCGGCAGGAAGCTGAGCCCGATGAGTCCGTAGCGCGGCCGCGCCTCCTCCACCGTGTGGCCGAGCCGTGCCAGTGCCTCCGCGAGGTCGGTGACGGCCCGCCGGATGCCCGCGTCGAGCGGGTTGCGCGTGGCGGTGAAGGGGGATTTCCAGGCGAGGGCGATCCGCAGGCGCCCCGGCTCCCGGCGCGCGGCGGCCGTGGCGTCGATCGCGGACGGCTGGAAGCGGTCGCCCGGGTGGGACCCGGCGACGGCGTCGAGCAGCAGGGCCGCGTCGCCGACCGTACGGGCGAGGGGGCCGTTCACGGTGAGGCCCTGGAAGCAGTCGTCGTAGGGATGGACGGAGACCCGGCCGCGCTGCGGCTTGATGCCGACGAGATGGGTCCACGCGGCCGGGATCCGGATCGACCCGGCACCGTCGGAGCCGAGGGCGGCCGGGACGAGGCCGGCGGCGACGGCAGCGGCGGAGCCGCCGGACGACCCTCCGGGCGTGTGGTCGGTGTTCCACGGGTTGCGGGTGGCGCCGAAGGCGGGGCCCTCGGTGAACGGCCACTGGCCCAGTTCGCAGGAGTTCGTCTTGCCGACGATCACCGCGCCGGCGGCCCGCAGCCGGCGTACGGCCTCGCCGTCGCCCTCGGCCTCGGGGATGTCGCCGGCGCAGCCGAAGCGGGTGGGCAGGCCGGCGACGTCGGTGTCGTCCTTGACGGCGAGGGGGACGCCGAGCAGCGGCAGCCGCTCGCCCGCGGCGAGCCGCCGGTCGGCCTCCGCGGCCTCCGCGAGGGCGGCCTCGGGGCGGGTGCATCGGAAGGCGTTGAGTGTGGTCCGGGTGGCTTCGATCCGGTCGAGCGCGGCCCGGACGAGCGTGACGGAGTCGATGTCGCCCTCCGCCAACCGCCTTGCCTGTCCGGTCAGTCCGGTGTCTGCGACTGCGGTCACGGCAGCCCCTCCCCTGAGTCTGCCGCGAACCCTACTGGAGCGTAACGTCGCTGTCAGTACCCGCCGGTAACGCCACGCTCGCCGGTGCACGGGAACCGCCGGCACCGTTGGCACCGCCGGCACCACTGGCACCACTGGCACCGCTGGCACCGCTGGCACCGCTGGCACCGCTGGCACCGCTGGCACTCGTCCGCCGGACGGGGGTGSGGGGCTGGGGTCTTGGGCTCTTGGYGTGGGCCGGTCTTGGATRGCTTCTGGTGGTTGGCCGCCCTCTCTCCGAGTGTGGCGGGRTKCGGCGCCGCATCAAGGGCGCTCCTTCGTCGCGTCGCTGCGCGATGGCCTTCGGCCACCCTTGACCCGTCGCCTCCACCCGCCTTTTCACACTCGGAGGGCGGCCCGGGAAAGGGGCCAGGGCAGGGGCCGGCGGGGCGCGCAGCACCGTCGGCCCGTGTCTGGTCCGGGGGTGGCTTCCCGCACCCATTGAATGGGGTGACCCGGCAGGGCTTAGCGGGTGCCACTCGATTCCTGGCGGAGATTCATGCCCCGCTGGTCACTCTCCGGTGGGGGCGAAGCCAGATCCGAGAGCCCCTGGAGCGGTTGCCGCCCCGGTCGGGCCGGTCCGGTCCTTGCCGACAGGTGGAGTCATCCTGAATGACGCTACGGCGTACATTACCTGCGGTAACACGGACGAGATAAGGGACATTCATTGGCATATCGGACTCTCGGCGGGCTTAATGTACGCCGTAGCGTCATTCCTCGAATGATCCCAGCTCGGCCATGGTGCTGGCAGGACGGATGAGGCCCACCCAACCCGAACGATCGGGGCTGGGCGCCGCGCAGGGATCACCCCCACCGGGAATGACCAGCGGGGCATGAATCCCAGCCAAGAAGCAAGGGATTGCCGCTAAGCGCCGCCGGGTCACCCCATTCAATGACAGCGGGAAGCCACCCCTAGACCCGACAGCCGCCGACGGCGCCCAGGAACCTCCGGTCCCCGGAGCGGATGCCCCTCCCCCGGGCCGCCCTCCGAGTGTGAAAAGGCAGCCGGGGCCGGGCGGTCAAGGGTGGSCGKAGSCCATCGCGCAGCGACGCGACGAAGGAGCGCCCTTGAGGGCACGGACCCGGCTGCCACACTCGGAGAGAGGGCGGCCAACCACCAGYAGCAARCCAAGACCGGCCSACWCCAAGAGCCCAAGACCCCAGCCC
>NZ_RDBI01000081.1:1762-67962 GCF_008042125.1 Streptomyces sp. MS191 | reverse complement strand
CGCCCGGCGCGGTACCGCCCCCTCTCGTCGAGGAGCGGTGACCGGCGCCGGGCGCCCGGACGTGCGGAGAAGGGTCAGCCCTGTGCGGCCGGGACCTTTCCGACCAGGATGAACTCGTTGTACGGGAAGACCTTGCCGACGTTCCGCGGGAAGGGGAACGAGTAGGTGCGGTCGACGGTCAGACCGATCTTCTCCGCGTGGCCGCGCAGCCCGTCGAAGTCGACGAAGCGGACGTGGGTGGCGTCGGTCTTGTAGCCGGCCTCCTGCGGACAGATGAGGACCACGTTGCCACCCGGCTTCACCAGCGGCAGGTACTGCTCCAGGACCGTGTTCCCCAGCGCCTCGTCCATGTGCTCCAGGACGTGGGCGCACAGGAGGCTGTCGAAGGAGCCGGGGCCGCAGTCGGGCGCCTCGAAGAGCTCCTCGGAGGTGTAGGCGGTGAGCCCCCGCTCACGGCACGTCTCGACGGACGTCGCGTTGTGGTCGACGCCGACGCTGTCCGGTCCGCAGTTCAGCAGGTTGCGGCCGATACCGCAGCCGACGTCCAGCACACGGCCCAGACCGAGGCGCTTCAGGTTCCACCGGTACGGGGCCTGGGTCGGCAGAAGCCGCTTGATTCCCGAGTTCTCCAGGCGGGCGAGGCGCTTGGTGTAGTCGGAGGACTCTGTCCCTGCCGTAAGGGCCTCGTCCTGAGTGCCGGACATCGGCGACCGCCTTCTCTTGCTCTGAGGTAACGGATAACGACCGCGTGGGGGGCGTGCGCGGCGTCCGGCGGACGCGTGCGCGTCGTCGCGACACGAAGGCCGCGTTCCTTTCACCGCAGTGTGATCGGTTGCACGAGGCTATGCCATGGACAAGGAGGAGGTAAAGGCCGGCAGGCAGCGAGCCGAAGCCTTGTGGGACACGGCTTCCGGCGTCGGCGACGGCCGGATCGCACCTGTGTTCAGAGAGTGACGCCGCCCCCTCCGGAGGCCGTCCGGAGGGGGCGGCGCAGAGGATAGGGACAGCAGACGAGGGACCGTGCCGCGCGCACGCGTCTTCTTACCGCTGCACCCGGACCGAAACCCGCGAGTACCCGACGATGCAATAACATTTAGCTGTCAAATATGGCCTTCTGCAAAGGCGTTATCTCCTCGTTACAGTCGGACGATTTGACCCGTTATGTGACCCTCCGTCGCCCTGCCGCCCGTGCCGCGGACCCCTTTTCGCCGTTCGAAACCCGCGATTTCCTTACCACGCGGAGCCCTGTCACGTAACCCCTTGGCGCCAGGAAGTTCTCGGTCTTGATCGGTAGCTTCGGCGCCCATGACCACTGCTCAAGCGGAACGGGAAAGCCTTCGGGACCACGCCACGACCCTGCCTGAGGGCGTACGCATCGACCGGCCGGAGATGGCCGACGGCAGCGAACTGTGGCGGCTCGCGAAGGACTCCCAGGCCCTGGACGTCAACTCGCCCTACAGCTATCTGCTGTGGTGCCGCGACTTCACCGACACCTCGGTGGTCGCCCGGGACGCCTCCGGACGACCGGTGGGATTCGTGACGGGCTACCTCCGCCCCGAGGAGCCGGGGGCGCTGTTCGTCTGGCAGGTGGCCGTCGACGACTCCCTGCGCGGCCACGGTGTGGCCAGCGCCCTGCTCGACGCGCTCTCGGCGCGGGTCGAGGAGGCGTACGGGCTGAGCAGGATCGAGACGACGATCACCCCGGACAACCGTGCGTCCGACCGGCTCTTCCGCTCGTACGCGCGCCGCCACGGCGCGGACCTGACGCGGGAGGTCCTCTTCCCCGCCTCCGCGTTCCCCGCGACGGCCGACGACGCCGGGCACGAGCCCGAGCTGCTCTACCGCATCGACCGCCCGGCGGCCTGACCCTCCGCCCGGCTCCCGCCGCAGCGGCTTGACCAGCCGTCTTCCGGGCACCCGACGACCAGCACAGACGAGAACCACAGGAGAACACGTGACCCTCACCGTGACCCCCCCGACCGTCTTCGAGACCGTCGAATCGGAGGTCCGCAGCTACTGCCGCGCCTGGCCCGTGGTCTTCGAGCGCGCCAGCGGCAGCCGGCTGTACGACGAGCACGGACGCCCCTTCCTCGACTTCTTCGCCGGGGCGGGCTCCCTGAACTACGGCCACAACAACCCGGTCCTGAAGCGGGCGCTCCTCGACTACCTCGCGGGCGACGGCATCACCCACGGACTCGACATGTCGACGACCGCCAAACGGGACTTCCTGGAGGCCTTCCGGACGACGGTCCTGGAGCCCCGCGCCCTGCCGTACAAGGTGATGTTCCCCGGCCCCACGGGCACCAACGCGGTGGAGGCGGCGCTCAAGCTCGCCCGCAAGGTCACCGGGCGCAAGACCGTCGTCTCGTTCACCAACGCGTTCCACGGCATGTCGCTCGGCTCGCTCGCCGTCACCGGCAACGCGGCCAAGCGCGCCGGCGCGGGCGTCCCCCTCACCCACACCGCCCAGATGCCGTTCGACCACTACCTCGGCGGCCAGGTGGAGGACTTCGTCTGGTTCGAGCGGCTCCTGGAGGACCCGGGCTCCGGCCTCGACCACCCGGCGGCCGTGATCGTCGAGACGGTGCAGGGCGAGGGCGGGGTCAACGTGGCCCGGGCCGAGTGGCTGCGCAAGCTCGCGGACGTGTGCCGCCGCCGCGACATGCTGCTCATCGTCGACGACGTGCAGATGGGCTGTGGCCGCACCGGTGACTTCTTCTCGTTCGAGGAGGCGGGCATCACGCCCGACATCGTCACCCTGTCGAAGTCCATCAGCGGATACGGCCTCCCCATGGCGCTCTGCCTGTTCCGCCCGGAGCTGGACGTGTGGCAGCCGGGCGAGCACAACGGCACCTTCCGCGGCAACAACCCGGCCTTCGTCACCGCCACGGCCGCCCTCGACACCTACTGGAGCGACGCGGCCCTGCGCGAGCGCACCCTGGGCCGGGCCGGCCGCGTCGAGAGCGCCCTGCTCGACCTGTGCGGTGACGACGACCGCACCGGCGTCGCGGTCCGCGGACGGGGTCTCGTGTGGGGCCTGGAGTTCGCCGACGGCGACCGGGCCGAGGCGGTCTGCCGCCGGGCCTTCGAGCTCGGCCTGCTCCTGGAGACCTCCGGCCCGCGCGGCGAGGTGGTCAAGCTGCTGCCGCCGCTGACCGTGACGGACGACGAGCTCGACGAGGGGCTGGGCGTGCTGGCCCGCTCCGTCCGGCACGTCGCCGACCGCCACACCGCCTGAACCCCGTACGACGAAAGGCCCCCTCATGATCGTCCGTTCCTTCGACGAGCTGGAGAACACCGAGCGCCACGTGCGGTCCGCCTCCGGCACCTGGGAGAGCAAGCGCATCGTCCTCGCTCGGGAGCGGGTCGGCTTCTCCCTCCACGAGACGGTGCTCTACGCCGGCACCGAGACCGCCATGTGGTACGCGAACCACGTCGAGGCCGTCGTCTGCACCGCCGGCGAGGCCGAGCTCACCGACCACGAGACCGGCCGGACCTACACGATCACGCCGGGAACGATGTACCTGCTCGACGGGCACGAGCGCCACACGCTGAAGGTCAAGCAGGACTTCCGCTGCCTGTGCGTCTTCAACCCGCCCGTCACCGGCCGCGAGGACCACGACGAGAACGGCGTCTACCCGCTGCTCACCGAGCCGGGCGACGCCTGACGCCCCCACACGCCGCAACCGAGAACGACGTACGCACGCAACCGGAAAGGGAGACACCGCCATGACCGCCGCCCCCACCCGTCCCGTCGACCTCTACCCCACGCGCGGAGCCCGGGAGGCTCTCGTCGGCCGCAAGGACCCCGTGGTGTGGTCCGATCCCGGCACCCCCGGCCCGTTCTGGACCCGTGAGCTCGAGGAGTACGAGCGCGACGGGTTCGTCACCGTCGACGAACTCGTCACCGCCGACGAGGTCGTGGAGCTGCGGGCCGAGCTGGACCGGCTCGTCGGCGACCCGGCCATGCGGGACGACGACCGGTCCATCGTCGAGCCCCGCTCCCAGGAGATCCGCTCGGTCTTCGAGGTGCACCGGATCAGCGAGGTCTTCGCCCGGCTCGCCGCCGACCCCCGCGTGGTCGGCCGCGCCCGCCAGATCCTCGGCTCCGACGTGTACCTCCACCAGTCGCGGATCAACGTGAAGCCCGGATTCGGCGCCAGCGGCTTCTACTGGCACTCCGACTTCGAGACCTGGCACGCCGAGGACGGCCTGCCGCAGATGCGGACCGTGTCGGTGTCCATCGCCCTCACGCCGAACCACACCACCAACGGCAGCCTCATGATCATGCCGGGCTCGCACCGGACCTTCCTGGGCTGCGCAGGCGCCACCCCCGAGGACAACTACAAGAAGTCCCTCCAGATGCAGGACGCCGGGACGCCCTCGAACGAGGCCCTCACGACCTTCGCCGACGCCTGCGGGATCCGCCACTTCACCGGCGCTCCGGGGTCGGCCACCTGGTTCGACTGCAACGCGCTGCACGGTTCGGGCGACAACATCACCCCCTACCCGCGCAGCAACGTCTTCCTGGTCTTCAACAGCGTCGAGAACCTGCCCGAACTCCCCTTCTCGGCCCCCGTCCGACGCCCGTCGTACATCGCATCGGACGACTTCACGCCCCTCGGGTGACCTCGCCCGTCCCACGCCCACCCCACCGGAAAGGCAGGACATGACTCCTCCCGCGAACCTCGGCCGCCGGGGTTTCCTCACCGGCACGGCACTGCTGGGCGGCGCCGCCCTGACGCCCGCGTTCCTCACCGCCTGCAGCCGTACCCAGGTCGGCACGGGCGCCCCCGCCGACGACGGCGGACTGCTGGCCTCGCTGAAGGAACAGGGCTTCGTCCGGGTCGGGTTCGCCGGTGAGGCGCCGTACGGGTTCCAGGAGGGCGGGAAGCTCTCCGGCGAGGCCCCCACCCTCCACGGCGAGATCTTCTCCGCGCTCGGCATACCCGAACTGCGCCCGACCCTGACGGAGTTCGGCGCGCTGATCCCCGGGCTCCTGGCCGGCCGCTTCGACGTCGTGAGCGCCGGCATGGCGATCACCCCCGAGCGCTGCGCCAAGGTGATCTTCTCGGAGCCCGAGTTCGTCTCGCCCACCGCGCTGATGGTCCGCAGAGGCAATCCCAAGGGCCTGACCGATCTCGCGTCCTGTGCGGCGAAGGGGGCGACCGTCGGTGTGCTGACCGCCGCCGTCGAGACGTCGTACGCCGAGGCGGCCGGCGTGCCGGACGGATCCGTGAAGACCCTGGCCAAGCAGCAGGACGGACTGGACGCCGTGCTGGCCGGCCGGATCGACGCGTTCGTACTGACCGGCATCTCGCTGCGGTGGCTCGCCCGGACGAACGCGGGCGCCGCGATCGAGGTGCTGGACCCGTTCGTCCCGGTGGTCGACGGCGTGCGGCAGTTCAGCCCCGGGGGCGCCGTCTTCCGGCCGGGCGCGAAGGCGCTCCGCGACGCCTTCGACCGCGAGCTGACGAAGATCACGGCCGATCGGGCGCGCTACGTCGGGCTGATCGGGCGCTTCGGCTTCACGGAGCGCGAGGTGCCGCCCCGGGACCTGCGCACGGCCGAACTGTGCCGCGCGGCATGAGGGACCTCCGACATGGCTGACTTCGTCCCCGAACTCGTACGGGCTCTGCCCCGGTTGGGCGAGGGTCTCCTGGTGACCGTCGAGGCGACCCTGCTGGGCGCGGCCCTGGCGCTCGTCCTGGCCTACGCGCTCGGGCTCGCCTCGCTGTCGCCGCGGCCGGTGGTGCGGGGCGCCGTGCGGGTCGTCGTGGAGTTCTTCCGGGGCACGTCGCTCTACGTGCAGCTCTTCTGGCTGTTCTTCGCGCTGCCCATGCTCGGCTTCAAACTGGAGCCGCTCGCCTGCGCCGTCGTGGCCCTCGGGCTGAACTTCGGTGCCTACGGCGCCGAGGTGGTGCGGGGCGCCGTGAACGCGGTGCCCCGCACCCAGTCCGAGACCGCGATCGCGCTCGGCATGGGCCCGGCGCTGCGGATGCGACGGGTGATCCTGCCGCAGGCGCACGCGCTGATGATCCCGCCCTTCAAGAACCTGCTGATCCAGCTGCTCAAGGCGACCCCGCTGCTGTCCCTGATCACGGTGGCGGACGTGACCTTCGAGGTCGACCAGCTGCGGTCCGCGACCGGCAGCACCGGCGCCGCCTACCTGCTGCTGCTCCTCCTCTACTTCGGCATGGCCGCCGTGCTCGGTCTGTCCATGAACGCGGCGGAACGGGCGGCCAAGCGGCGGCTCGGACAGGAAGGTGGTCGGTGATGTGGGACGGCGAAGCGGCACGCGCCGCACTGCCCGTGGTCCTCGACGGCTTCCGCGTCACCCTGCTCGCGACCGTCCTGGGCTTCGCCGCCGCGGCCGTGCTCGGTCTCGTGCTGGCGCTGGGGCTGCGCAGCCGCGTCCGGCCGATCGCGCTCCCCGTGCGCGCGGCGACCGGTTTCATCCGCTCGACGCCGCTGCTGGTGCAGCTGTTCGCGGCCTGGGTGCTCGTCCCGGGGCTCGACGCCCTCACGCTCGGCGTCCTCGTCCTCGGTGTCCACTACGCCACCTACCTGGCCGAGGTGTACCGCGCGGGGATCGACGCCGTCCCGAAGGGCCAGTGGGAGGCGTGCACCGCGCTGTCGCTGCCGCGCCGGCGGGTCTGGCAGGCGGTGGTGCTCCCCCAGGCGGTACGGAAGGTGCTGCCGCCGCTCGGGAACTACGCCGTCTCCATGTTCAAGGAGACACCGCTCCTCTCCGTCATCACGGTGCAGGAGATGGTCCACGAGGCGAACACCTACGGCAGCACGCACTTCGCCTACCTGGAGAGCTTCACCCTGGCCGCCGCCGTCTTCCTGCTCGCGAGCTGGCCGACGTCCGTGCTCGTACGACGACTGGAGGTACGCCTTGCCCGCTGACACACCGTCCCAGGACCTGCCGCCCACGGCCCCCGGAATGATCCACTTCGACCGCGTCACCAAACGCTTCGGCGACCTCACCGTGCTCGACGACCTCGACCTGACGGTCGAACGGGGTGAGCGGGTCACCCTCATCGGGCCCAGTGGATCCGGCAAGACGACGATCCTGCGCCTGCTCATGACCCTGGAGCAGGTGACCGACGGCGTCATCCACGTCGACGGCCGGCCCTTCTCCCACATGCCCTCCGGGCGGAAGGAGGGCCTGGTCCGGGCGGACGAGCGCTATCTCGCCCCGCGGCGGCGCCGGATCGGCATGGTCTTCCAGCAGTTCAACCTGTTCCCCCACATGAGCGTCCTGGAGAACATCACCGAGGCGCCCGTGCACGTCCTGGGCGTGTCCCGGGACGAGGCCAGGGCGCGCGGCCGGGAGCTGCTGTCCACGGTCGGGCTCGCCGACAAGGAGGACGCCCACCCCACCCGGCTCTCCGGGGGGCAGCAGCAGCGGGTGGCCATCGCCCGCGCGCTCGCGATGGAGCCGGAGATCCTGCTTCTCGACGAGGTGACGTCGGCGCTGGATCCCGAGCTGGTGGCGGAGGTCCTCGAAGTGCTCCGGGACGTCGCGTCCGGCACGGACCTCACCATGCTGTGCGTGACCCACGAGATGGGGTTCGCACGGGACGTCTCGGACCGCATCCTGATGTTCGACCACGGACGGATCCTGGAGTCGGCGCCGCCGGAGGACCTGCTGGAGAGCCCGGAGCACGAACGGACGCGTACGTTCCTCCAGTCGGTGCACTGACGGCCGCCGCCGTGGACGAGCCGGAGGAACCCGCACCGGAGGAACCGGTACCCGACGAGGCGGACGTCGACACCGTGGCGGACGCGGTCCTCACCGCCTCGCGTCTCCTCGTCGCCATCGCCGCCCGCTCCCTGTGCACGGTCGAACACCGCCTCACCCTGCCGCAGTTCCGGATGCTGGCGGTGCTGTCCGCGCTCGGTCCCGCGAAGCTGGTCGACCTCGCGGAGCACCTCGACGTACAGCCGTCGACGGCGCTGCGCATGGTCGACCGGCTCGTGGCGGCCCGTCTGGTGGGCCGTCGCCACAACCCGGTCAACCGCCGCGAGACCGAGCTGACCCTGACGGTGTCGGGCCGCCGGATCGTCCGGGAGGTGACCGCCCGCCGCCGCGCCGTCATCGGCACGGTCCTGCGGCGGCTCCCGCCGGACCGCCGGGCGGCGCTGGTGGAGGCGCTGGAGGCCTTCAACCGGGCCGGGCGGGAGCCGCGCCCGGACGGGGGCGACCCCGGCCCCGACGCGCCGGGGTGGAGCGATCCCGTCGAGGAGGCGGGCCGGTCGGTCAGCCGGCGAGGGCCGGGATGATCTCCTCGCCGTAGGCGTCGATGGTGGACTCCTTGGCGTCGTGCATGGCGTACACGGCGAACTGGTCCACGCCCATGTCCCGCAGCCGGCGCAGCTTCTCGATGTGCGCCTCGACCGGTCCGAGGAGGCAGAAGCGCTCGACGATCTCGTCGGGGACGAAGTCGGTGGAGGGGTTCCCGGCCCGGCCGTGGTGGCTGTAGTCGTAGCCGTGCCGGTCCTTGATGTAGGTGGTGAGTTCCTCGGGGACCATGCCGGAGTGCTCCCCGTACCTGCTCACCAGGTCGGCGACGTGGTTGCCGACCATCCCGCCGAACCAGCGGCACTGGTCGCGGGCGTGCGCCGGGTCGTCCCCGACGTACGCGGGCGCGGCGACGCAGATGGTGAGGGTGTCGGGGTCGCGGCCGGCGTCGGTGGCGGCCTGGCGCACGGCCTTGACCATCCACTCGGTGAGGAAGGGGTCGGCGAGCTGGAGGATGAAGCCGTCGGCCTTCTGCCCGGCCAGGGCCAGGGCCTTGGGTCCGTACGCGGCCATCCAGACGGGCAGCTTGCCGTCCTTGACCCAGGGGATGCGGATCGGGCTGCCGTCGACCTCGACCTCCCGCCCCTCGGCCAGGTCGCGGATGACGTCGATGGCCTCGCCGAGCCGGGCGAGGGTGTTGGGCTTGCGGCCGGCGACCCGCATCGCGGAGTCGCCGCGGCCGATGCCGCAGACCGTCCGGTTGCCGTACATGTCGTTGAGCGTGGCGAAGGTGGAGGCGGTCACCTCCCAGGTGCGGGTTCCGGGATTGGTGACCATCGGGCCGACGTGCAGCTTGGTGGTGTGCTCCAGGATCCTGCTGTAGATGACGAAGGGTTCCTGCCAGAGCACGGCGGAGTCGAAGGTCCAGCCGTAGCGGAAGCCGTTGCGCTCCGCCCGGCGCATCAGGCCGACGACCTGCGAGGCGGGCGGGTCGGTCTGCAGGACGAGTCCGAAGTCCACGTCGGGACCTCCTGGTTCGGTTCGGTGCGGCTCAGTTCAGGTACTGGCAGGTGGCTCGGGGGGTGAAGCTGCCGTGTCCGGCGCGGCCGGTGAACTCGCGCTTGTCGATGACGAGTTCGCCGCGGGAGAGGACCGTCTCGACCTGTCCGGTGAGGGTCCGGCCCTCGTAGGCGGAGTAGTCGACGTTCATGTGGTGGGTGGTCGCCGACACCGTCTGGCGGGCGTGCGGGTCGTAGATGACGACGTCGGCGTCGGCGCCGGGCGCGATCGTGCCCTTCTGCGGGTAGAGGCCGAACATGCGGGCCGGGGTCGCGCAGGCGATCTCGATCCAGCGGCGGCGGGTGATGTGCCCGTCGACGACGGCCTGGTGGAGCAGGTCCATCCGGTTCTCCACGCCCGGGAGGCCGTTGGGGATCTTGGAGAAGTCGCCGCGGCCCAGTTCCTTCTGGCCGGTGAAGCAGAAGGGGCAGTGGTCGGTGGAGACGACCTGGAGGTCGTTGGTCCGGAGCCCCCGCCAGAGCGCCTCCTGGTGCTCGCGCGGGCGCAGCGGCGTGGAGCAGACGTACTTGGCGCCCTCGAAGCCGGGCTCGGCGAGGTTGTCGGTGGACAGGAACAGGTACTGCGGGCAGGTCTCGCCGAAGACGTTCAGCCCCTTGTCGCGGGCGGCGGCCAGCTCCCGGACCGCTTCGTCGGCGGACACGTGGACGACGTACAGGGGCGCGCCGGCGACCCGGGCCAGCTGGATGGCCCGGTGGGTGGCCTCGGCCTCCAGGAGGACCTTGCGCACCTCGCCGTGGTAGCGCGGATCGGTCTCGCCGCGGGCGAGGGCCTGTTCGACGAGGACGTCGATCGCGATGCCGTTCTCGGCGTGCATCATGATCAGCCCGCCGTTGGAGGCGGCGCGCTGCATGGCACGCAGGATCCGGCCGTCGTCGCTGTAGAAGACGCCGGGATAGGCCATGAAGAGCTTGAAGGAGGTGATGCCCTCCTCGACCAGCTTGTCCATCTCCTTGAGCGTGTGCTCGTTCACGTCGGAGAGGATCATGTGGAAGGCGTAGTCGATGGCGCACCGGCCGTCGGCCTTCGCGTACCAGGTGTCGAGCCCCTCGCGCAGGGTGTGGCCGACGGTCTGTACGGCGAAGTCGACGATGGTGGTGGTGCCGCCCCAGGCCGCGGCCCGGGTCCCGGTCTCGAAGGTGTCGGAGGCCGCGGTGCCGCCGAACGGCAGCTCCATGTGGGTGTGCGCGTCGACGCCGCCCGGGATGACGTAGCGGTCGGTGGCGTCGATGGTCCGCGCCGCGGTCCAGCCGGCGGCGGCGTCCGAGCCGTGGGCGGCCAGGGCGGCGATGCGGCCGTCCTCGATCAGGACGTCGGCGTGCAGCTCGTCCGCGGCGGTGACGACCAGGCCGCCGCGGATGAGGGTACGGGTACTCACGGGTCTCCCCCTGACATGGGCCGGGCTGGGGTTGGGGTCGGGTGGCTACAGCGAGCGGAGGGCCTCTTCGATGATCGAGGCGCCTTCCTCGGCCTCGGCGACGGTGAGCGACAGCGGCGGGGCGATGCGCAGGGAGCTGGTGCTGTGGCCGCCGCCCTTGCCGATGAGCAGGCCGCCCTCGCGGGCCGCCTCCAGAACGGCGGACGCCGCGGCCGGGTCGGCCTCGTCGGTGCCGGGGCGGGTGAGCTCGATGCCGATCATGAGGCCGCGGCCGCGGACCTCCCGTACGGCCTCGACGCGGGCCGTGGCGGCGCGCAGCCGTTCGAGGAGCAGTCCGCCGACGCGGCGCGCGTTGCCCTGCAGGTCGTGTTCGAGCAGGTAGCCCAGGTTGGCGAGGCCGGCGGCCATGGTGACGGGCGAGCCGCCGAAGGTCGAGATGGAGTTGGCGTCCAGGCAGTTCATCACCTCGGCGCGGGCGACGACGCCGCCCACGGACATGCCGTTGCCGATTCCCTTGGCGAAGGTGAGGATGTCCGGCGGCCCGGCCTCGGCGTGCGCCTGCCAGCCCCAGAAGTGGTCGCCGGTACGGCCCCAGCCGGTCTGCACCTCGTCGCTGATCCAGAGGATGCCGTGCCGGTCGAGGACCCGGCGGAAGGCCGCGTAGAGGCCGTCGGGCGGGGAGGTGAAGCCGCCGACTCCCTGGACGGGTTCCGCGATCAGCGCGGCGACGTCGCGGGTGTGGCCGAGCAGGTCCTCCAGGTCGGCCACGCACGCCTCGATGAACTCCGCGTCGCCGTACCGGGCGTAGGGGCCGCGGGTGCGGACGCCGCCGTGCACGTACAGGGTCTGGAGCGGCGACAGGCCGGTGGGCGACCAGGACCGGTTCCCGGTGATGGAGACGGTGGAGAACGAACGGCCGTGGTAGCTGTTGCGCATCGCCAGGATCTGGGAGGACCGCCGGTACGCGGTGGCGAGCAGCAGGGCCGTGTCGTTGGCCTCGGTGCCGGAGGTGGTGAAGAAGACGCGGGCGTCGGGGATGCCGGAGAGCGTGGCGATCCGCTCGGCCAGTTCCACCATCGGGCGGTTGAGGTAGAGCGTGGAGGAGTGGATGATGCGGCCGGCCTGCTCGCTGATCGCCTTGGTGACCTCGGGCAGCGCGTGGGCCGTCATGGTGGTGAGGATGCCGCCGAAGAAGTCGAGGTACCGGCGGCCCTCGGCGTCCCAGACGTGGCGGCCCTCGCCGTGGGTGATCTCCAGCGGGTCGCGGTAGTAGAGGGCGACCCAGTCGGGGATGACGGCGCGATGGCGGTCGTGGAGGCTGCTCACGGCTGTACCAGCCCGTCGTACGCGTCGGGGCGGCGGTCCCGGTAGAACGCCCACTGCTGCCTGACCTCGTCGATGACGCCGAAGTCGAGGTCGCGGACGATCAGCTCCTCGGCCTTGTCGGAGGCGACCTCGCCGACGAACCGGCCGCGCGGGTCGACGAAGTAGCTGGTGCCGTAGAAGTCGTTGTCGCCGTACTCCTCCTGGCCGACGCGGTTGATGGCGGCGACGAAGTACTCGTTGGCGACGGCGGCCGCGGGCTGTTCCAGCTGCCAGAGGTAGCTGGAGAGGCCGCGCGAGGTGGCGGACGGGTTGTACACCAACTGGGCTCCGTTGAGGCCGAGTTGGCGCCAGCCCTCCGGGAAGTGGCGGTCGTAGCAGATGTAGACGCCGATCTTGCCGACGGCGGTGTCGAACACCGGCCAGCCGGCGTTCCCCGGCCGGAAGTAGTACTTCTCCCAGAAGCCCTTGACCTGCGGGATGTGGTGCTTGCGGTACTTGCCGAGGTAGCTGCCGTCGGCGTCGATCACGGCGGCGGTGTTGTAGTAGAAGCCCGAGTCCTCGATCTCGAAGACCGGGACGACGATCACCATGCCGGTCTCGCGGGCGAGGTCGCTCATCCGGCGGACGGTCGGCCCGTCCGGTACGGGCTCGGCCCACCGGTAGTGCTCCGGCTCCTGCACCTGGCAGAAGTAGGGGGCGTTGAAGACCTCCTGGAACCCGATGACCTTGGCACCCTGCCGGGCCGCCTCGCGGGCGTGCTCCTCGTGCTTGGCGATCATGGATTCGGTGTCGCCGGTCCAGGTCGCCTGGACGAGTGCGGCGCGTACGACGTCGGTCATGAGCTGCTCCTTCGGCGCGGCGTCAGAGAGCCTCTACGCCCGTAGACGCGGTGCGTAGGAGGTAGAACGTAAGCCCCGCCACACCGCGGAGCAAGACCGCCGCCGTGAACCGCCGGAGTCGATCATGTTTCATACCCGAGTGGTCCACGTCGGACACTCACCGACACGTCCGGATCTCTTCCGGTACGTCAGGCTCCGACGAGTCCGGCGACCCGGAGGGCGTGCAGGAGGTCCCGTTCCCGGGCCGGTGCGACCGCGCGCCCCGCGGCGAGGAGTTCCGGGACGAGGCCGTGCGGACCCGCGGCCGCGAGCCGGGCGGCGTCCTCGGGCGTACGGGCCCGGACGAACGCGGTGAGCAGCGCGTGCGCCTCGCGGTGGTGGCCCTCGGCGTGCAGGGCGGCGCAGGCACCGGCGAGCTCCTCGACGGGGCGGGCGACACCCTGGCGGAGCAGCTGGTCGCAGTCCTGCTCCCGGCCGGCGTCGGCCAGCGCGCCGGCGACGGCGGCGAGCCGGCCGGGCGGCAGGGAGGCCGCCTCCCAGAGGAGCGTGGCCCAGTCGGCCCCGAGCCCGACGCGGTGCAGTTCCGCGGCGACCGCGGGGAGCCGGCCCGGTGGCCCGGCGAGAGTTTCGCACAGCAGCGCGTGGGCCTCGCCACTGCGGCCCTGGGCGCGCAGCCGCCGGAGCGCGTAGACGGCGTTCGCGGCCGCGCGCGCCGCCTCCGCGGCCACCTCGGCCGAAACCGCGGGGCGGGGTTCGTCCGCGACCGCCTCGCCGCCGCCGAAGCGCGCCCCGCGGGGCGCCGTGCCGCTCACCGGCAGCAGGGGCACCGCGACGGCCTCCTGCACGTCCGGCGTCTCGTCCAGCCAGGCGTACCGGGCCCCGCGCGGACGCCGCCTGACCGCCGTCCGGCTCGGCGTCGGCGCGCGCCCCTCCCCCACGTCGGCGCCGGAGGCGGTCGCGCCGTCCGTACGCGCCGGCGCCAGGGCGGCGAGGCGAGCGGTCAGTTCCGCGACGCGGGCCGTGGCGCGGGCGTGGTCGTCGCGGGACCAGGCCAGTTCGTTGTCCAGCCGGGGCGCGTCCGCGGCGGCCGGGGCCGCCCGCAGCCGCTCGGCGAGTTCACGCGCGCGGCTCTCGGCGTACCACCGCTCCCGCTCCATCACACCCAGGCGCTCGCGGAGCGCGTCGGCGCCGCCGGGGCGCCGGTCGTGGGCCGCCGCCGCCGCGCCGTGCAGGACCCTGGCCCGCGCCGTCCCGGGTCCGGCGCCGTCGTCACCCGCGTCCTGGAGCAGCGACTCGACGACGTCCCAGGGCAGGATCTCCGTGCCCTCGAAGCAGGCCCGCAGCCCTTCCGGGTCGCGGTGCAGGAAGACGCCGTACCAGCCTTCGCCGGGCGCCAGCCGCGCCGCCAGATCCCGGAGGTAGTGCGCGAACGCGCCCACCTCCGCCGGGAGTTGATACACCGCCATACCGTCCGCACCGCCCGCGCACTCGACTGTGGCCTTCCGGTCCAGGGGTATTCGACCCCAGTCGTGTTACGGAACGGCTACGGACTGTTTTCGTCCGGAGCCCGTCCGTCCGCGAACGGAGGAGACGGAGCGGGGCGCCGGGGCGGGCGCCGGCGGACGTCCCGCCCTGAGGCCCGGTCGCCCCCTGCGGCTCAGAAGGTGACCGCGATACCCGTGTGGGGCCGCTTGCCGAGCCGGGCGACCATCGCCGGCCAGTCCACCAGCCAGAACTGCCAGGTGTACTTCCGCGCCAGCAGTTTCCGCACCCGGCGCAGCTCGTCGCCTTCCAGGAGCCGCGCCGTGCCCTCGACGCGCACCGCACCCTCGGTCACGTTCCCGCGGAGGTCGCAGACCTGCGCGACGATCCGCGGGTCGTTGCGCAGCCGCTTGACCTTCCAGGAGTCGCTGCGGGTCCAGGCGTACAGGACCTCGCCCTCCACCGCGTACCAGACGGGTGTCGCCACCCCCGTGCCGTTCTTGCGGAAGGTGGTCAGGCTGACGTAGCGGCCGCGCCGCAGCTCCTCGGGCATCATGCGGCCGAGACTACGGCGCCGCGCGGACCCCCGGGCCCGCGCCCCCTCGCCGCGCTCCGGGCCGGCCGGGCCTCGCTCCTCACCCCTCGGCGCGCTCCCGGGCCCGGTCAGACGGGCACCAGCGCGCACCGGACGACGACCTCGTCGAGGGACAGGCCGAGGACGCGGGCCAGCGCCGCGACGGTGAAGAAGGCGGGGGTCGGCGCCCGGCCGGTCTCGATCTTGCGCAGGGTCTCGGCGGAGAGCCCGGCGGCGGCGGCGATCTCGACCATGGACCGGCCGCCGCGGGCCTCGCGCAGCAGGAGGCCGAGGCGCTCGCCGCGCTCGCGCTCCTCGGGGGTCAGGGGTGTACGAACCATGCCGCCATTCTAATACCGGTATAGTAATTGGCATGGTTGAGATCAAGACAGACGAATCCCTGCAGGCCATGCGGGAAGCGGGGCGGGTCGTCGCCGAGGCCCTGGCGGCCGCGCGGGAGAAGGCCGCGCCCGGCGTGACGCTCCGGGAACTGGACCGGGCGGCGCGCGAGGTGCTGACCGCGGCGGGCGCCGGATCGCCGTTCCTCGACTACCACCCGGACTGGGCTCCGGTGCCGTTCCCGGCGGTCGTCTGCACGTCCGTCAACGACGCGATCGTGCACGGCATCCCGGGCGACCAGCGCCTCGCCGACGGCGACCTCGTCTCCGTCGACTGCGGGGCCCTCCTCCGCGGCTGGGCGGGAGACTCCGCCGTCAGCTTCACGGTCGGCCGCGCCCGGCCCGAGGACACCCGGCTGGTCGAGACCGCGTACGAGGCGCTGGAGGCGGGCATCGCGGCGGCCGTGGTCGGCAACCGCATCGGCGACATCGCGCACGCCGTCGGCCGCGTCTGCCGCCGCGCCGGCTACGGCATCCCGGACGGCTTCGGCGGCCACGGCATCGGCCGCGCCATGCACGAGGACCCCGGCGTCCCCAACGAAGGCCGCCCCGGCCGCGGCATGCCGCTGCGGCACGGCATGGTGCTCGCGATCGAGCCGATGCTGCTGGCCGGCGGCGACGACGACCACTACACGGCCGCCGACGGCTGGACCGTGCGCACGCTCGACGGCTCCCGCGCGGCCCACGCGGAGCACACGGTGGCCATCACCACCGACGGCCCGCGCATCCTGACGGCCCCGTAGCCGGGGACGCGGCCGGGACCCCGCCCGGCAGGACGGGCCCGGCCCCGGGTGCGGGCGCCCCCTGGCACCGGCGGCGCGCCGGGCCCGTCGGCGCCCGCACCGGGCGGGCCGCACCGCCCGCCCCCGGAGCCCGGCACCAGGGGCGGCGCCCTACCGGGCGGCGGGCCGCACCACCATCGCCGAGCCGCCGCCCCGGCGGACGGGTTCCGCCGCCGCCACCCAGCGCCCGTCGGGCAGGCGCTGCACGCCGGTGGCCGCCCCGATCTCCGGGTTCTGCCGGAAGCCGTGCCCGATGGCCTCCAGTTCCGCCCGCAACGGGCTGTTCCACAGCGCCGGTTCCAGCTCGGTCGTCGCCTGGTTGCGCTGACTGGCGCGCGGCGCGGCGATCGCGTCCCCGAGCGGCAGCCCGCGGTCCACGACGCCGGTCAGCGTCTGCAACACGGTGGTGATGATCGTCGCGCCGCCGGGGGATCCCAGGGCGAGCACCGGACGGCCGTGCCGGTCGAGGACGATCGTCGGGGAGATCGAGGAGCGGGGCCGCTTCCCCGGACCGGGCAGGTTGGGGTCGTGGACGGCCGGGTCGGCCGGTGCGAAGGAGAAGTCGGTCAGCTCGTTGTTGAGCAGGAAGCCCCGTCCCGGGACGGTGATCCCGCTGCCGCCCGTCGACTCGATCGTCAGCGTGTAGGCGACGACGTTGCCCCACCGGTCGGCCACCGTGAGATGCGTGGTGTTCTCGCCCTCGTACGTGGTCGGCGCCGCCGGGCCCGCGCTCGCGCAGGCGGCGGGGTGACGCGGGTCGCCCGGCGGGAGCGGGCTGGTCAGAGCGGCGTCGTCGCGGATCAGGCAGGCCCGGGAGTCCGCGTAGCGCTGGGAGAGCAGCTCCCTGACGGGCACGTCCTCGAAGGCCGGGTCGCCGACCCAGCGGCCGCGGTCGGCGAAGGCGATCCGGCTCGCCTCGATGAACCGGTGGAGGTACCGGGCGGGCGAGGCGCCGGACAGGTCGGTGCCCTCCAGGATGTTGAGCGCCTCGCCGACGCTCGTCCCGCCGGAGGAGGAGGGAGCCATGCCGTAGACGTCGAGGCCCCGGTAGGAGACCTTCGTGGGCCGGCGCCGCTCCGTGGCGTACCCGGCCAGGTCACGCTCCGTCAGGTCGCCGGAACGGACGTTGCGCGTGGCGCCGTCCCGCACCGGGGGCGTGCGGACGGTGTCGACGATGTCCCGGGCCAGCGGCCCGCGGTAGAGGGCCCCGACGCCCTCGCGGCCCAGCTTGTCGTACGTCCGGGCCAGGTCGGGGTTCCTGAAGACCGATCCGACCTCCGGGAGCCGTCCGCCGGGCAGGAAGAGGGACGAGGAGGCCGGGAAGTCGCGGAAGCGGGCCTCGTTGGCGGCCGTCTGGGCGCGGAAGGTGGCGTCGACGGTGAAGCCGTCGCGGGCCAGCCGGCTCGCCGGTTCGAGGAGGCCGCGCAGCGGCTTGCTGCCCCAGGCGTCCAGGGCCGTCTTCCAGGTCGCCGGGGTGCCCGGCGTGCCGACGCCCCGGCCGCTGGTCATCCCCTCCTCGAAGGGGATCGGCTTGCCGTTCTCCACGAAGAGGTTCGCGTCCGCCGAACGCGGTGCCGTCTCCCGGCCGTCGACCGTGTGGACGGTACGGCTCTTCGCGTCGTAGTAGACGAGGTACCCGCCTCCGCCGATGCCGGCCGAGTAGGGCTCCGTGACGCCGAGGGCCGCGGCCACCGCCACGGCGGCGTCGACCGCGTTGCCGCCCTTGCGCAGGACCTCGACGCCGGCGGCCGAGGCGTCGGCGTCGACGCTCGCGACGGCCCCGCCGTATCCGACGGCGACGGGCTCCTTGACCGGTGTCGCCGTCGCGGGTGTCGGCGGAGCCGCGGCCCCCACCGAGAGCACCGTCGCGGCGACGGCCAGAATCGGCACGGTCCGTGTGGCGGAACGACGCATCCTTACCTCCAGTCAACAGCCGTCCCCGCAGCGTAACTTCCCCCGGCGCCCCCCGTCAGGACCGCCTCGAACAACCGACCGCACGCCCGCTAGCATGCGCGCCCATGAATGAAGACCTGCGCAATGTGGTGCTGGGCGTGCTCGCCACGGGCGTCAGTGCCACGCTCGGCTGGCTCACCCGCACCTATCTCTGGCGCCGCAAGCTCCGTCGCAAGCAGGCCTTCTTCGGACTGCCGGGCGGCGCCGCGTGCCTGCTCGTGGTGAACCGGGAGGCGGGCAGCGACGGTGCCGTGCACCGCTTCGACGTGTTCGCGCTGCTCGAACTGGCGGCGCTCATCAAGGACTGCGGGGCGAACGCCGAGATCGTCCAGCACGATCTCGCCCGGCAGGGGTTCGGCGACCGCACCGAGTTCTGCCTCGGCGGCCCGTACTCCAACCAGCGGATGGCGGCCCATCTGCGCTCGCTCCTGCCGGGCCTGACCATGAACGTCGAGACCGACCCGGACCATCCGGACCGGGCCGCGCTCGTCGTCGGCGGGGAGTCCTACCTCCCGGAGAAGGGGCTGACGGAGTACGTCGTGCTCGCCCGGCTCACCGGCGGCGAGGGCGGCCGGCCGGTGTTCCTTTTCTGCGGCCAGCGCGCCATCACCAACCAGGCCGCGACCCGCTACCTCTTCCGGCACCACGAGAAGCTGGCGCGCAAGTACGGCTCCGGCCCCTTCGTGCTGCTCCTCAAGGTGGTCAACTCCCAGGCGTACGGGCCCGACGTGGTGGAGCTGGTCGCCGATGTCACGCGGGCGGCGCGGACCGCTCCCGCCCCCGAGCCCGAGCCCGAGTCCGAACCGGCAACGACTTGACGCCGTTGACGAAGTTGGAGACGAGCCGCCGGGGCGGACCCGCGAGGTCGAGGCCGGTGAGCGCGTCCCGCACCTCCTCGTGCAGGATCCGCAGCTGGAGCCGGGCGAAGTGGGCCCCCAGGCAGACGTGAGGGCCGTCGCCGAAGGAGACGTGCGGGTTGGGCGTCCGGCCGAGGTCGAGCCGGAGCGGGTCGCGGAAGACCCGCTCGTCGTGGTTGGCGGACGCGTGGAAGACCACGACCTTGTCGCCGGCGGCGATCGGCCGGCCCGCCAGCTCGGTGTCCCGGACGGCGGTGCGGCGGAAGGAGAGCACCGGCGGGTGGACGCGCAGCAGTTCGTCCACGGCCGTGTCCGTGCCGACCTCGCCGGACCACAGCCGCGCGCGCTCCCGGGGGTCCCGGGCGAGGGCGAGCAGGCCACCGGGGGCGGCGCTGCGGACGGTGTCGTTGCCGGCGACGGTGAGCAGGAAGAAGAACATCTCCAGCTCGCCGTCCCGGAGCCCGGAGGCCGCGAGCGTGGACATGATGTCGTCCGCGGGCCGGCGCCTCCGGTACGCGGCGAGGTCCTGGGCGTAGGCGAACATCTCCGCGAGCGCCGCCGGGGACCGCGGGTTCACCGGTCGGCCGTCCGCGTCGAGCACGGGCGGTTCGTCGGGGTCCTGGTAGGCGATGACCCGCTCGGTCCAGGTCAGCAGCAGTCCCCGGTCGGCGGCGGGCACGCCGAGGAGGTCGGTCAGGTTGAGCAGCGCGTAGTCGTCGGTGACCGCGTGCACGAGGTCGATCTCGTCCCCGGTCTCCAGCGCGTCCCGCAGCAGCTGCCGGGCCCGTAGCCGCGCCGTCCCGGCGAAGCGCTCGATCCGTCCCGGCGTGAACGCCCGGCTGACGAGGCGGCGCAGCCGGCCGTGCTCCGGCGGGTCCTGGTTGAGCATCATCCGCCGGATGAAGGGCAGGTCGGCGGGATCGGGGTCCCGGATCTGCGTGGCGCCGAGGCGGGAGGAGTAGTCGGCGGAGTCCTTCAGCACCCGGACCACGTCGGCGTGCCGGGTCACGGCCCAGAAGCCGGTGCCCGGGGGCCAGCCGAGGACCTCGTGCTCCTGCTGCCAGGCGACGGGGTGGCGGTCGCGCAGCACTCCGAACGCCTCGTGCGGCAGGCCGCGGGCGTAGATCCGGGGGTCGAKGACGTCGGGTACCTCTCCGGTGTTCTGCACGGCTCCCAGCCTGGGGCGCCGGCCCGGGGATTTCCAGAGGCCGGGGGCGCCTCCGGTCGCGGACGCCCGTCGGGTCCCGCGGGCGGGCGGACCGGCGGGACGCCGCGGCCGGCCTCCGTACCCGGGTGTCAGGCGGGGAGGGAGCGGGCGACGCGGAAGCCGACGTCGTCGACCCGGTAGCTCGGGTGGCTGCGGCGCCGGGCGGAGGCGCGGCAGCTCCAGTGCTCGTCGAACCAGCCGCCGCCGCGCAGCACCCGGTAGGCGCCGTAGACCTCGGCGTCGTAGACGTCCCAGCACCAGTTCCAGACGTTGCCCAGCATGTCGTGCAGGCCCCAGGCGTTGGGCAGTCTGCCGCCGACGTCGTGCGGGCGGTCGCCCGAGTTGCCGCGGTACCAGGCGATGTCGTCGAGGGGGCCGTAGTGCGGACCGGTCGTGCCGGCGCGGCAGGCGTACTCCCACTCCGCCTCGGTGGGCAGCCGGTAACCGTCGGCGGCGGCGTCCCACTCGATGCCCTCGTCGTCCCCCCGGATCCGGTACGCCGGGGCGAGTCCGTGCCGTACGGACAGGGCGTCGCAGAACCGGACGGCGTCCCACCAGGAGACGCCCTCGACGGGGAGGAGGTCCCCGGGTGCGGCGCTCGGCCGCAGTCCGCCGGTGACCTCGGCGTACAGCGCCTGGGTGACCGGGACCGCCGCGAGCTCGCAGGGCGTGATCTCGACCTGCCAGCGCCGCCGGGTCCGCCGGTCCGACAGAGTCACCCGTCCCGGCGGGAGGGCGACCATCGTGCTGCCCGTGTGCGCTTCCATGATCACAGGATCGCAGGCGGGACGTCGGCGACGGGCCGAACACCCCTGAAACGGCCGGGAGTCGCCGGGTGCCCGCGAGTCCGGCCGTATACACCCCGCGGCGCGCCGGGTGGCTGCGGAGCGCCCGCAACACGTCCCAGGAGCGCGTGGGCACCGGCCGCGCGCGCCGACCCGCGCACAATCGTTACCCGCACGTAACTTACCGACCAGTTACCGCAGGTAAGGCCGCGCGGTTACCGTCGGGTCACTTTCACTGCCCCCCATCAGTGACCCCCCAGTGAGGAGTGACCCGTGCGCACAGCTCCGGTCTTCGCCGTCTCGGCCGCCCTCGTGGCCGGAACGACCCTCGGACTCGCCCCCACCGCCCACGCGTCCGGGACAGCCGCCACCGGCACCACCGTCCGCTTCGTCGACATCGCCGGCGACGGAGGAACCGTCCTCAAGGCCAACGTCGTCACCCCGGCCGGCGCCGACGGCGCGTCCCGTTTCCCGGTGATCGTGCTCCCCACGAGCTGGGCCGTGCCCCAGATCGAGTACCTCGCGCAGGCCCAGAAGCTCGCCGACTCCGGTTACGTCGTGGTCAGTTACAACTCCCGCGGCTTCTGGCAGTCCGGCGGCGAGATCGAGACGGCCGGCCCGAAGGACGTCGCCGACGCCTCCCTGGTCATCGACTGGGCCCTCGCGCACACCCCCGCCGACCCGGACAAGGTCGGCATGGCGGGAGTCTCGTACGGCGCCGGCATCAGCCTGCTCGCCTCGGCGCACGACAGCCGGATCAAGGCCGTCGCGGCCCTCAGCGGCTGGGCCGACCTCATCGAGTCCATCTACAGCGGACGCACCCAGCACCTCCAGGCCGCCGCGGTGCTCGGCGGCGCCGGCTATCTCACCGGCCGTCCCGGCCCCGAACTCCGCCAGATCCTCGGCGACTTCCTCTCGTCCGACCTGGACAAGGAGGACGAGATGATCGCCTGGGGACGCACCCGCTCCGCCGCCACCCAGCTCGACCGGATCAACGCCAACGGCGCCGCGATCATGCTCGGGAACGCCTGGGGCGACACGATCTTCCCGCCGAACCAGTACGCGTCCTTCTACGAGAAGCTGACGGGCCCCAAGCGGCTGGAGTTCCGGCCCGGCGACCACGCCACCGCCGAGGCGACCGGTCTGCTCGGGCTGCCCAACGACACCTGGACCAGCGCCCATCGATGGTTCGACCACTACCTGAAGGGCGTCGACAACGGCATCGACCGCGAGCAGCCCGTCCGGCTCAAGCCCCGTTCCGACGGCGGCTACGAGAGCTATCCCGACTGGAAGTCCGTGGGCGCCGACGAACGGAAGATCGCCCTCGGCGGCACGCAGCGGATCTGGGCCAACGTCGACTCGGGCGCCAACGGCGGCCTGGTCTTCCTGTCCAACATCCTGGACCAGCTCGTCCAGGCCCCGCCGACGGCCTCCATCCCGCTGCTGCCCCGCGCCTTCGCCGGCGTCTGGCAGTCGGAGCGGTACGGCACCGCCCAGCAGGTGCGGGGCACCGCGAAGCTCCACACCACGGTCACCTCGACCAAGGAGAGCGGCACCCTCGTCGCCTATCTCTACGACGTGGGCCCGCTCGGCCTCGGCAAGTTGGTCAGCAATGCCCCGTACACCTTCCACGGGCAGACGCCCGGCAAGCCGTTCACCGTCGACCTGGAGCTCTTCTCCACGGCCTACGACGTGCCGGCCGGCCACCGTCTCGCCGTGGTCGTGGACACCGTCGACCCCCTCTACATCGAGCACAACCCGACCGGCGCACGGCTGACCTTCTCCTCCCCCGCGGGCGACCCGTCGTACGTGTCGGTCCCGCTGCGGGCGAAGTGATCACCGGCCGTCGCCGGACGGGCATGGCTCCTTGCGAGCTGCCCCGCGTCGGCTACCGGCCGAGCGGCGGGAGCAGCGTCCCTGGTCCGGCCGGGACGACGTCCCCGGCCCGTGTCCTCGGACTGCGCCGCTCCCTCCCGGCCACCCGGGTGGCGAACCAGGAGAGCAGCACGCACATCCCGATGCAGATCGGCGAGATCACCGGCGCCACGGGGATGAAGGGCAGATCGTAGTCGAGATCGGACGCGATGGGCCTGCCCGCGCGCAGGAACTCCTCGTAGGCGGAGGGAGACCACTCGGTGGCGGTGAACCGCCCCATGTCGAGGAGGAGATGGAGGATCCGGCCCGCCAGGGCGAGGAGCACGACCGTCGACAGGACGCCGTGGAGCGGGTGGCGTCCTGTCGACGGTCGTGCTCCTCCTGTCGACGGTCGTGCTCCTCGCCCTGGCGGGCCGGGGAGGTCGTGGGGGGTGGTGGACGTGGTCATCGGGCGACTCCCCGGCGCTTCTCCACGAAGGTGGAGAGCACGCTGATGGTGGGGGTGATGATCAGGTGGCCGACGGCGGTCCGGACGATGCCGTGGCCGAGTTCGCTCAGGGTCGGGCAGGTGCCGAGCGGGCCGGTGACGCCCTGAGGCGCCGGCGACCGCCGGGTTCTCGGCGAGCGCGACGGAGGTGGAGCCGAGGGGCCCCTCCTTCTCCGAGGCACCGGGTGCGACGGCCACGGCCGTCGGCAGCCGGGCGAGCAGGACGGGGGTGCGCTTCGTACGGTGCATGGAAAGGCCCGCCCCGGTCAGTGCGTGAGGATCTTGGACAGGAAGTCCTGGGCGCGCTCGCTCCGCGACCGGGTGGAGAACTCCTCGGGGGTGCGGTCCTCGACGACGCGTCCGTCGGCCATGAGGACGACGCGGTGGTCGGACGTCGGCTCGTCGAAGAGCGTCGACGTGTGGTCGATGTCCCGCAGGACGTGCGGGGTGCCGAGGTGCTTGTCGGCGCCACGCGGCTCGATCAACGGATCGACGACGGCCATACGCTGCCCTGCCCCCTTCTCGGCGATGTCGAGGTCAGCGCAAACTATTCACCACGAAAAGACACTTATCGACTGACACGCATAAGACGGGCATAAGCCGTATTTACTGCAAAGGGGTGGAGGTCCCGTCAGAACTCGGCGGCCTCCGCGTACACCTGGGAGAGCTCCGGCGAGCCGCTGATCGCCCAGTCGAGCCCGGCCTCCACGACGTTGATCTCCCGGCCCGAGGCCAGCCGGACCACCGGCTGGCCGCCCGGCCACACCTGCCAGGTCGCACCGGGCACGGTCCGCACGATGACCGTGCCCAGATAGAGGCCGGCGTCGTTGCCCAGCCAGGGAAGCTCCTCGGGATCGTCGCGCCAGCGCGGCGGGATCTGGTCGATCCGCTCCAGGGAGTACGGCGTGTCGTCCAGCTCGATCCCCGAGTCCTGGACGACCGTACGCAGCAACTCGCACTCGGCGAGCAGATCCGCCACGCCTTCGGGGTCCCGGTCGAAGGCCGAGACCAGCGGTGGCGCGGACGATTCGATCACGCGCCTCTTGCGCCAGTTGTCCAGGAATGGGATGTTCATCGGACCAGCGTCGCATTTTCCCGGGCCACCGCACCACCAGGCGCGCGGAGATCGCCGCGGCGGGGCGACCCTCGCGGACCCGACCCGCCGCGGACGACGGGACCGCCCTCAGACGTCCAGGTCGACGACGACCGGCGCGTGGTCGGACGCGCCCTTGCCCTTGCGCTCCTCGCGGTCGACGTAGCTGTCCGTGACCGCGTCGGCGAACGGCTTGTTGCCGTACACCAGGTCGATGCGCATGCCCCGGTTCTTCGGGAAGCAGAGCTGGCGGTAGTCCCAGTACGTGAAGGGGTGGTCGTACTTGAGGGGGCGCGGGACCACGTCCGAGAGCCCGGTCTCGCGCAGTCCGGCGAGCGCGGCCCGCTCGGGCTCGGTGACGTGGGTGAGGCCCTCGAAGGCCGCGAGGTCCCAGACGTCCTCGTCGGCCGGGGCGATGTTGTAGTCGCCGAGGACGGCGAAGGGCCGCTCCCCCGCCGCGTCGTCGGCCACGGCGGCCTTGAGCGCCTCCAGCCACAGCAGCTTGTACGCGTAGTGCTCGTGGGAGACCTCGCGGCCGTTGGGCACGTAGACCGACCAGACGCGGACCGGACCGCAGGTCGCGGAGATCGCGCGGGGCTCCTCCACGCCGTCGTACACGGGGCCGCCGGGCAGGCCCGTGACCACGTCGGCGAGGCCCGCCCGGGAGACCAGCGCGACGCCGTTCCACCGGCCGGTGGCGTTGACCACGGACTCGTACCCCAGCTCGCGCAGCTCGTCGGTGGGGAACTGCTCGGCGGTGCACTTGGTCTCCTGGATGCACAGCACGTCGGTGCCGCTGCTTTCCAGCCAGGCCAGGAGCCGGGGCAGCCGGGCGGTGATGGAGTTGACGTTCCAGGTCGCGATACGCATGGGGGGAAGCCTATCGGCGGGGTCCGACAGTCGCCGGTACGGCCGTCACAGCTCGGTGGAGTCGCCCGGGGTCAGCCTGCCGTGGTCGGTGCCGCCGAGCCCGCCGATCTGCCGGTCGTAGATCGGCCGGGCGAGGTCGGTGAGCAGGGCGTCGTGCACGTCGATGGCGCGGCGCGGCCGGACCTCGCGGACGTAGTCGATCACCTCGGAGATCTTGTTCCACGGGGCCATCACCGGGAGGAGCAGCGTGTCCACCGGCTGACCGGGGACGGTCAGCGCGTCGCCGGGGTGGAAGACACCGCCGTCCACGAGGTAGCCGACGTTCGTGATCCGGGGGATGTCCGGGTGGATGACCGCGTGCAGCTCGCCGTGCACCTGCACGTCGAAGCCGGCGGCGCTGAAGGTGTCGCCGTGACCCACCGTGTGCACCCGGCCCGGGAAGGCGGCCGCGAGCTGCTCGGCGACGCTCCGGAGCGTCCAGATCTCGGCGGCCGGGTCGGCCTCCAGGGCGGCCCGCAGCCGTGCCTCGTCGAAGTGGTCGGGGTGCTCGTGGGTCACGAGCAGCACGTCGGCGCCGAGGGCCGCGTCCTGCTCGCTGAAGCCGCCCGGGTCGATGACGAGCGTCCGCCCGTCCTTCTCCAGACGGACGCAGGCGTGGGACATCTTGGTCAGCTTCACGGGACTCGACCTCACGACGACGCGGACGGACCGATGGGCCGTCCGTGGACAGCCCCCCGGCCAGCGTACGCCCGGAGGACGTCCTGTCGATCAGGCCGGACCGGCGAGCGGAGGCCGGACGCCGGGGCCCTCGCGGGAGCGGCGGACACGCCCTACGGGGTGGTGTCCTCCCTGATCACCCGGCGCACCACGCGCAGCGCGCTGTCGGCGGCGGGCAGCCCGCAGTACACGCCGGTCTGCAGCACGATCTCCCTGAGTTCGGTGGGGGTCAGTCCGTTGCGCAGGGCGGCCCTCGTGTGGTCGGCGAGGGCGTCGAGGTGGCCGCCCGCGATCAGGGCGGTGAGGGTCACCGCGCTGCGCGTCCGGCGGTCCAGGGCCTCCCGGCTCCAGATCTCGCCCCAGGCGTACCGGGTGACCAGCGACTGGAAGTCCTCGTCGAAGTCGTCGCCGAGGGCCCGGTCCACATGGGCGTCGCCCAGGACCTCGCGGCGCAGCTTGAGGCCGCGCTCGTACGGGTCGGGGCGCGAGTCGTCCGCGGTCCCGGGCGGGATCTCTGCCGGGGCGATCTCGGCGCGGGGCACGACCGGGGCGGAGACCGGCGGCATCGGCGGGGCGGCCGGCGTGCTCTGGGTGTCGTGCGCGGTGCCGGCGAAGTGGCCGGTGAGCAGGTCGGTGACGGCGGCCGGCTGCTCGACGGGGGCGAGGTGCGAGGCGCCGGGGACGACCGCGAGCCGGGCCTCCGCTATCCCGGCGACCAGGGTGCGGGCCTCGGCGGGGCCGGTGACCTGGTCCTCGGAGCCGACGAGCACCAGCGCGGGGATCCCGATGCGTGCCAGGGCCTCGCGGACGTCGAAGACGGCGAGCGCCTCGCACGCGGAGATGTAGCACCCGGGGTCGGTCGTCCGCACCATCTGGACGGCCCATTCGACGATCGCGGGCTGGGCGGCGGCGAAGCCGGGGGTGAACCACTGCTCGGGCGCGGTGCGGGCCATCGGTTCGAGGCCGTTGGCGCGGACGACCACGCCGCGCTGCCGGAACTCGTCCGGGCTGCCGAACCGGGGCGAGGTGGCGACCAGGGCCAGGGAGGCGACCCGGTGGGGGGCGCGGAGCGCGAGGTCGAGGCCCACGGCACCGCCGAACGAGCAGCCGGCGTAGCCGAAGCGCTGGACGCCCAGGTCGTCGAGCGTGGTGAGCAGCCGGTCGCCGAGCTCGGCCACGGAGGCGAAGGGGTGGGCGGGGGCTCCGCCGTGTCCCGGCAGGTCGAAGCGGACGACGCGCCACTGACGGGTCAGCTCGGGGATCTGCCGGTCCCACATGTGCCATGTGGTGCCCAGCGAGGGCCCCAGGACCAGGACCGGGGCGTCTTCGGGTCCGTCGGTGCGGTATTGCAGGGTGTTCGGTGATGTCTGGCTCACGCCCTGCACCGTCTCATATCGCGCGGTCTCCCCCGTGCCCGGGTGGGAGCCGCGCACGGAGCCTCGCGAACCTTCACGAGAACCGCCCACTCCCCGGGCTGCGTCCTGCCCTACGGTGCCATCAGTCGCCTACGACGGGGAGGAACCGTGCAGCAGCCGAGGGCGGCGCTCGCCGAGCGCATCGCGGAGCGGAGGAGAGGGGGCGACGACCCTCGCGCCCTGGTCGGCGAGATGCGCCGGTCGGTGCTCCTGGTACCGGTGGCCGACGGGGGGTTGTGGTCGGTGCGTTCGGGCGGGGTGCGGTGGATCTGCGGGTTCACCGACGAGGCCGCGCTGGCGCGGTTCGCCCTGCACCACGGGCCCGGCGACCGGCCCATGGACTACGCGGCACTGCTGGGCGCGCGGATCGTCGACGAGATCGTGCCCGCGCTGGGCGAGCCCGCCGGGCTCGCCGTGGACATCGCCACCGAGGACGGGTCGATGTTCTTCCCGCCGGTCGTCGGGATCGTTCCGGACGCGGTCGCCGTCGACGCCGGTGCGGCGGGCACGACAGGAGGGGGACACGGGCATGAGCGGTGACGAGAAGGACCTGCAACTCGACAAGGCGTCCGTGGTCAGGTTCACGCAGGGCGTGGGCGCGACCATCGACGAGCTCGGCGATCTCGGCGGCTCGACCGGCTCGTTGCTGGGCAAGGGCTTCTCGTCGCTGGCCATGACCGGGATGGAGGCCGGACACCACGGTCTCTCGGTCGACTTCGAGGACTTCTGCGAACGCTGGGAATGGGGTGTGCGCGCGCTGGTGCGCGACGCCAGCGAGATCGCGAACCGCCTCGGCCTGGCGGCG
The DNA here is from genome assembly GCF_008042125.1 of Streptomyces sp. MS191. Lineage (GTDB taxonomy): Bacteria > Actinomycetota > Actinomycetes > Streptomycetales > Streptomycetaceae > Streptomyces. The sequence continues at coordinate 39,791 of NZ_RDBI01000081.1, read as the reverse complement.
GGCACCATGTGGGAGCACGACCAGTACATCGCGAGCACCCTCAAGGTCGGCGCCAACTCGCTGTTCGGCGGGAACCCGCACGCCAGTGAGGAGGAGATCGCCAAGCAGGGCTGGGGGGACATCTTCACGCCGGACTACCTGGACCCGGACTGGAGCCCCGAGTCGTTCGAGAAGGCCGGGCAGGACATGGAGCAGACCTGGAAGGACACCGGTCGCACCGTGCTCACCGAGGGCCAGGGCGGCCGGCAGTCGCAGATCCTGAACGAGGCTCTCGGGATATCCGACGACCGCTGGAACCAGGCACTGGACGACACCTTCGGCCCGTCGCCGGAGGAACGCGCGAAGCAGGAACAGCAGGGTGAGTCCGGGGGGAACTGACCATGGGTATCGGCGACTTCATCAGTGACATCACGCCCGACTCGGTCGAGGACGCGGTCGAGGACGGCGTCGAGTGGGTGGGCAACCGGGTCGAGGACGCGGGGAACTGGACCGCGGACCGGCTGGAGGACGTCGGCTGGGAGTCCGGCGCCGACTGGGTCCGCGAGCAGTCCCGCTCGGTCGCCAACCGCCTGGGCGCGGAGGTCGACGAGATGGACCTCGGGCAGACCGAGGACAAGACCAAGCTGATCTACGGCAGCGCGAGCAAGATCAACGCCGTCGCGGCGAAGCTGACCGCCTTCCAGTCGGCCTTCGACGACACCGGCGACGGTCTCCGGGGCCTGGACTCCGGGCAGCTCAAGGGCGAGACGGCCGACGCGCTGCGCACCGCGGTGAGCACCCAGCCGCCCAAGTGGTACAAGGCCGCCGACGCCAGCTCCAAGGCGCTCGGCGCCCTGGAGGCGTTCGCCGACACCGTCACCTGGGCTCAGGGGCAGGCGCAGACGGCGATCGACAAGTGGAAGGAGGGCGTCAAGGCCTCCGAGAACGCCGCCGACGCCCACCGCAAGAAGGTCGACGACTACAACGGAGCCGTCGACCGCTACAACGCCCAGCCCGCCGACAAGCGCGACCCGGCCTCGCTGCCTCCCAAGCCCGGCGCGACGTTCGAGGATCCCGGCAAGGCGCTGATGAAGGAGGCCCAGGACATCCTCGCCGAGGCCCGCAAGCAGCGGAACTCGGCGGCGGAGACCGCGCGCACGGCGATCCGTGCCGCCCGCGACATGGCGCCGGCGAAGCCGTCGTACGCCGAGCAGGTGGGCGACGGCCTCAAGGAACTGCAGATCATGGGCGACCACGTCGGCGGCGGCATCATCAAGGGCACGGCGGGGCTGCTCAACTTCGTCCGCAGCGTCAACCCGACGGACCCGTACAACATCACGCACCCCGCCGAGTACGCCACCTCCCTCAACAGCCTGGCCGCGGGGCTCGTGGTCGCCGTCAACGACCCCGTCGGCACCGGCACCCAGATGGTCAAGGACTTCATGAAGGACCCGGCCGAGGGCTTCGGCCGGCTGATCCCCGACCTCGCGCTGACCGCCGCGACCGGCGGTGGCGGCGCCGCGGTCAAGGGTGTGCGCATCGCCGAGGAGGCCGCGGACGCGGCCCGGCTGCGCCGGCTGGTCGACGACAGCCCGGACGGGACGCACCACACCCCCGACGGCGACCGCACCGCGGGCGGCGACCCGGTGGACCTCGCCTCGGGCCGGATGTACCTGCCGCAGACGGACCTGGAGATCCCCGGCATCCTGCCGCTGGCCTTCACCCGCCGCACCGAGTCCGGCAGCGCGACCGGCCGCTTCCTCGGGCCCGCCTGGTCGTCCACCGTCGACGAGCGTCTGGAGATCGACGCGATCGGCGTCGTCCACGTCACCGCCGACGGGCTCCTGGTCACGTACCCGCACCCGGTCCCGGGCGTGCCCACCCGTCCCTGGTCGGGCCGGTCCGGCACGCTCCTGGCCCGGGACGCCGACGGCGACTACACGGTCACCGCCCCCGACGGCGGCCTGATCTTCCGCTTCGCCGCCCCGTCCGGTGGCGAGCCGGGGGGTGACGGCACGGCCTGGCTGTCCACCGTGACCGAACGCAACGGTCACGTCGTCACCGTCGACCGGGCGGAGGGCGGTCTGCCGCTGGCGCTGGCCCACTCGGCCGGCCACCAGGTGACGCTGTCCCACGCCGACGGGCTGGTCACCGGCCTGTCCCTGGCCGGCGCCGGCGAGGGCGGCGGGGACCTGCCGCTGCTGCGCTACGGCTACCGGGACGGCGACCTGACGACGGTCACCAAGCCGTCGGGCGCCACCACGACCTTCGTCTACGACGACCGCCGCCGCGTCATCGCCTGGATCGACTCCAACGCGAGCCGCTACGACTACGTGTACGACGACCGCGACCGCGTCGTGGCGGAGGGCGGCGAGGCCGGGCACGTCCACATCACCCTGGCGTACACCGAGCCGGACCCCGAGACGGGCCGTCACACCACGACGCTCACCACCGCCGACGGGCACGCGACACGGCATCTCTTCGGACCGGGCTGCCGGCTCCTGGCCGTCACCGACCCGCTCGGCCACACCACGTCGTTCAGCTACGACGCGCGCGGCAACGCCCTGACCCGCACCGACCCGCTCGGCCACACCACGTCCTTCGCGTACGACGACGAGGGCCGGCTGACCTCCGCCGTCCGCCCCGACGGCAGCGAACTGCACACCGTGCGGGGCCTGTTCGGCCTTCCGGTGGAGGTCGTCGGCGCGGACGGGACACGGGTGCTCCACACGTACGACGAACGGGGCAACCGCACGGCGGTCACCGACGAGGCCGGCACCACCACCCGCTACACCTACGACCACGGCGGACGGCTCACCTCGATCACCGACGCCCTCGGCGCGACGACGCGGGTGGTGTGCGACGCGGCCGGGCTGCCCGTCGAGGTGACCGACCCGGCCGGCGGCACCACCCGCACGGAACGCGACGCCCTGGGCCGCCCGGTCCGCGTCACCGACCCGGTGGGCGGGCTCACCCTCCTGGAGTGGAGCGCCGACGGGCACCTGGCCCGCCGGACGGGACCCGACGGCGCCACGGAGACGTGGACCCACGACGGCGAGGGCAACGTCCTCACCCATACCGACGCGGCCGGCGGCGTCTCCCGCGTCGAGTACACCCACTTCGACCTGCCGGTGGCCCGTACCCGGCCCGACGGCGCACGCTACGAGTTCGAGCACGACGCCTCCCTGCGGCTGACCCGGGTCACCAACCCCCAGGGTCTGACCTGGGACTACACCTACGACGCGGCCGGCAACGTCGTCTCCGAGAGCGACTTCGACGGCCGCGTCCTGAGCTACCGGGTGGACGCGGCCGGCCGGCTCGCCGCCCGTGTCGACGCGCTCGGCGGCACCCTGGCCTTCGCGCGCGACGCCCTCGGCCAGGTGGTCGCCAAGGACGTCGACGGCCGGGTGACGACGTACACCCACGACCGGGCCGGGCGCCTGCTGGAGGCCGCCGGCCCGGACGGCGAACTGCGGTACCAGTACGACCAGCGCGGCAACACCAAGACGGAACTGGTGGACGGACGACCCGTCGTCTACGCCTACGACGTCCTCGGCCGCCGCACCCGTCGCACCACCCCGACCGGTCACGTCACCTCGTACGCGTACGGCGCCGCCGGACGGCTCCACCAGGTCACCACCGGCGGCCGTCGGGTCGGCTTCGCCCACGACGCCGCCGGCCGCGAGCTGGCCCGGGTCTTCGACGACACCCTCAGCATGACGTCCGCCTGGGACGAGGCCGGACGGCTCTCCGCGCAGCACGTCGCCGTCGGCGGGCGTACCGTCAACAGCCGCTCCTACGCCTACCGCGCCGACGGCCACCTGGTCTCCGTCGCGGACCGGCTGTCGGGCACCCGGGCCTTCGACCTCGACCCGGCCGGGCGGGTCACCGCCGTCCGCGCCGGGGACTGGACGGAGCGGTACGCCTACGACGCCGCGGGCAACCAGACCTCCGCCTCCTGGCCCTCCGGCCACTCCGGCGGCGAGGCCACCGGGCCGCGCGCCTACACCGGCACCACGCTGACCCGCGCCGGCGGCGTCCGCTTCGAGCACGACGCGCTCGGCCGGGTGACCCTGCGGCAGAAGACCCGGCTGTCCCGCAAGCCGGACACCTGGCGCTACACGTGGGACACCGAGAACCGACTCACCGCCGTGACCACCCCCGACGGCACCCGATGGAGGTACCGCTACGACCCCCTCGGCCGCCGCACCGCCAAACAGCGCCTGGCGCCGGACGGGGAGAGCGTGGTCGAGGAGGTCCGGTTCACCTGGGACGGCCTGACCCTGTGCGAACAGACCAGCCATGAGCCGGACCGGCCCCACTCCGTCGCCCTCACCTGGGACCACCGCGGCCTCGTGCCCCTCGCCCAGACCGAGCGCGTCCTCACGGCCGACGAGGCCCGGGCCGAGGTCGACCGCCGCTTCTTCGCCATCGCCACCGACCTGGTCGGCACCCCCACCGAGCTGATCGACGAGTCCGGCGAGATCGCGTGGCGCTCCCGGGCCACCGTGTGGGGCGCCACCGCCTGGGCCCGCGGGAGCAGCGCGTACACCCCCCTCCGCTTCCCCGGGCAGTACGACGACCCCGAGACCGGCCTCCACTACAACCACTTCCGGCACTACGACCCGGAGAGCGGCCGGTACGCGTCCCCGGACCCCCTCGGTCTCGCGCCGGCCCCGAACCCCGTCGCCTACGTGGACAACCCGTACTCCGGGTGCGACCCGCTGGGCCTCATGCCCAAGTACACGAAGGAGGAGAAGGCCGCGCGGGCCCGGCAGGAGGCCGTCGACACCGCGGACGAGGTGATCGAGAGGGCCCAGGGCGACCGGATGCGGAAGGCCGGCAACTACCACGCGGACACGTCGCACAACTTCTCCGACGAGCGGGTCCTGGAGATCCTCAAGAAGCCCGACGCGGTCTACCACTCGACGGCCGGCAGCGGGAACCTGATCTTCCGGCAGGGCGACGACATCGTCGTGACGAAGGGAGGCGGAGCCGGCGGCGGCAACGTCATCACCGCCTACGGACCCTCGGGCCTCAAGGGCGAGTCCGGGGTGAACGCCCTGGGCGGTCTGCCCACCGACCCCGGTGGGCCGATTACCCACCTGGACGTGGTGGAGGGCAGGATTCCCGCCAAGACCGGCTACATGGCTCCCGCAGTGCAGATCAAGTGAGGCGGCACCCACCGTGAGACTCACCCTCGACGACACCTGGCAGGCCACCGTCACGGACGAGCCGCTGAGCGTCCTGCCGCGCTTCGACTTCCGGGACTTCCGGGTGCGCGTGGCGGCGTACGCCGACGTGGCGGAGCGCGAGCGGTTCCTGCTGGACACCTTCGGCAGTCGGCCGTGGCTGTGGGACACCCCCGACGAGCTGCGGTTCGACCCGGAGCGCCGGGAGCTGGCCGGCGCCGAGTTCCAGCTGGCCGACGAGATCGCCTCGGCCGAGGACGCCGCGCGCGTCCCGGCCGGGCCCCTCGTCCGGCCCGGCGGTCTGCGCGCGGACGAGGCCCGGGACTTCCGGCTGGAGGTGACCGCGGAGCTCTGCCGCGGCCCCGGCGACACCGTCGTCACCTGTCTGCGGGACCTCGACGTGCTCGACGAACCGCTGACCGCCCGGATCGGGATCGCCCCCGACGTGGCCCTCCTCGTCCAGGGCGGCACGGTCGTCGGCTGGAGCCTGACCGACCCGGCCCGCTACCTGACCTCGGGGTTCGCCGCCCCCGACCCCGAACCGCCGGCCCCGGCCACCCGGCGGCTGCTCACGGAGTGCATGGACCTGGTCACCACACCGGGGCGCCGGGCGCTCAGGAAGCGGGAGCCGGCGGCCCTGGCCCGCCTCCGGGCGGTCGACGAGGCCCTGCGGGGCCGGCGCGAGGACCGGCGGCGGACCGAGGCGCTGCTCGCGCCCATCGCCGAACTCGTCGAGGACTACGGCGACGGGTGACCCGCGCGACGGCCGGGTGCCGGCCGGGTGCCGTCGCACACGGAGGCCCCGCCGGATTCCCGGCGGGGCCTCGTCGCTCCGTAGGCCCCTCAGGGGGTGGTCGTGGAGACCACGTAGACCCGGGGCGCGGCCGGGTCGGTGAGGTCGACGGTGATGTCGTGGCCGGGCCGGGGCTTGTCCCGGCCGATGGAGGTGGCCGACCAGTCCCGGCCCGGCGGGAACTCCCAGCCCACGATGTCGGCGTCGCGTTCGCTGACGGTGACCTTGCCCGGCTCCAGCCGGGAGCGGCTGGTGCCGACGTCCTCCAGGAAGGAGTCGAGCTTGCCGGCGCTCGTCGTGAACTGGACGTAGAGCCGGCTCGTCTTCCAGTTGCTGGTCTCGTAGTAGGCGACGTCCGTGGACCGGCTGGGGATGGGCACCTCGAAGATCCGGCGCTTCATCTGGGAGGGCCAGTTGTCCTGGAGGCCGCTGCCGGAGGACTCGCGTTCCTTGTCGCGACCGCTGTCGCGGCTCTGCCCGGCGGAGATCACCAGGTAGCCGGCCGGGATGCCGACGAGCAGCACGATGGTCAGCGCCGTCAGGAAGCGGCGCTTGATCATGTGGCGCCGGTCCTCCGGGAGCTTGCCGCGTCGGTCGGGCGAGACGGACTGGGTGGGCACGGTCATGAATTCGGGTCCTGGGGGGTGGTGCGGGAGGTACGGCCCTCGACGCCGCCCCGCAGGGCCTGGGCGTAGCGCTCGTACCGTTCGTAGCGTTCGAGGCGGCGGCGGTTCGCCCGGCGGAAGCGGCGGGCCACGAGCCGGGCCAGGTCGGCGGCCCCGACCATACCGGCCTCGGGGCCGAGCTGCGCCTTGGCGATCCGGGCCTCGGGGCGGTATCCGCGGCCGGTGAGGTGACGTCGGAAGGCGTCCCGGGCCGGGCCGATCAGCAGGTCGTCGGCGGCGCTGACACCGCCGCCGACGACGAAGCAGGAGGGGTCGAGGGCGGCGGCGAGGTTGGCGATGCCGACACCGAGCCACTGGCCGATGTCCTGGAACAGCTCGACGCACATGGCGTCGCCCTCGCGGGCCAGCTCGGTGATGAGCGGGCCGGTGATCTCCGGGATCTGGCCCTTGACGCGCTCGATGATGTTGTACGCGACCGGGGAGTCGGCGGCGGCCAGTTCACGGGCCTCGCGGACGAGGGCGTTGCCGGAGCTGTACTGCTCCCAGCAGCCGCGGTTGCCGCAGGGGCAGCGGTGGCCGCCGGGCACCACCTGCATGTGGCCGAACTCGCCGGCCACTCCGAACTTGCCCCGCTTGACCTGGCCGTCCTCCAGGATCGCGCCGCCGATCCCGGTGCCGAGCGTGATCATGACCAGGTGGTCCTCGCCGCGGCCGGCACCGAAGCGCCACTCCGCCCAGGCGGCGGTGTTGGCGTCGTTGTCGACCATCACGGGGACGGCGAGCCGGGACTGCAGCGAGTCGCGCAGCGGCTCGTTGCGCCAGGCCAGGTGGGGGGCGAAGAGCACGGTGGCCCGCTCGGCGTCGACCCAGCCGGCCGCGCCGATGCCGACGGCGTGCACGTCGTGGCGGTCGGAGAGGTCCAGGACCAGCTCGACGATGGTGTCCTCGACGACCTTGGGGCTCTTGGACTTGTCCGGGGTCTCGGTGCGGACCTTCTCCAGGATGATGCCGTCCGCGTCGACGACCCCGGCCATGACCTTCGTACCGCCGATGTCGATGCCGACGGTGGGCACCCGGGGAGCGGTCAGGTGGGAGCGGCGCTCTCGGGTGCCGACGGTCCGCAGCACGGTGGCCCGGGCGGAGCCGCGGTGGGTGAGGTCGCGGTAGGTACTCATCGCCTCGATTCTGCCAGGTGCGGTGGCGGGGGGCCGGTCACGAGCGTTCCAGCTCGTGGCGGAGGTCGTCCAGCTCGCTGCCGCCCGCCATCTGGCGGGTCAGCTCGTCGAGGGTCACCGAGCTCTTGGTGTGGCTGCCGGCCATGACGCCCCGCTTGAGCAGGACGAAACGGTCGCCGACGAGATAGGCGTGGTGCGGGTTGTGGGTGATGAGCACCACTCCGAGACCCTGGTCACGCGCGGCAGCCACGTACTTCAGCACGACCCCGGACTGTTTCACGCCGAGCGCGGCGGTCGGCTCGTCGAGCACCAGGACCTTGGCGCCGAAGTGGACGGCGCGGGCGATGGCCACGCACTGGCGCTCGCCGCCCGAGAGGGTGCCGATGGGCTGGTCGACGTCGCGCAGGTCGATCCCCATGCGGAGCAGCTCGGCACGGGTGGTCTCGCGCATCAGCTCGACGTCGAGCCGCTTGAACGGGCCCGCGCCCTTGGTCGGCTCGGAGCCGAGGAAGAAGTTCCGCCAGACGGGCATCAGCGGGACGACCGCGAGGTCCTGGTAGACGGTGGCGATGCCGCGGTCGAGCGCCTCGCGCGGATTGGCGAGCGTGACCTCCTCGCCGTCGATGCGGAAGGTCCCGGCGTCGTGCCGGTGCAGCCCGGCGACGATCTTGATGAGGGTCGACTTGCCGGCGCCGTTGTCGCCGAGCACGCAGGTGATCTCGCCGGCGCGGACCTCCAGCGAGACGCCTTCCAGGGCCCGGATGTTGCCGTAGTACTTGCTGACGTCGTCCAGCTCCACCAGCGGGGTGGACGGCGCCGTCATCGGCTCGGTGGTCATTTCACGGCCTCCACGCGCCTGCGGATCCAGGCGTTCAGCAGCGTCGCCAGGAGCAGCATCGCCCCCAGGAAGAACTTGAACCAGTCCGGGTTCCACTCGGCGTAGACGATGCCCTTGCTGGTCATGCCGAAGATGAAGGCGCCGATCGCGGAGCCGATGGCGGAGCCGTAGCCGCCGGTGATCAGGCAGCCGCCGATCACGGCCGCGATGATGTAGATCAGCTCGTTGCCGACGCCCTCGCCGGACTGGACGACGTCGAACGAGAAGAGCAGGTGCTGGCCGGAGATCCAGGCGCAGAAGCCCACGCCCAGGTAGAGGCCGATCTTCGTGCGGGCGACGGGGACGCCGACGGCCCTCGCCGCGTCGGCGCCGCCGCCGACCGCGAAGACCCAGTTGCCGGAGCGGGTGCGCAGCAGGATCCAGGTGGCCAGGGCCACCAGGGCGAACCACCACAGGATGGTGACCTTGAGCTCGACGCCGCCGACGGTCCACTCGGACGCGAACAGCTTCCGGGCCGAGGGGAAGCCCTCCATGTCGGCGATCGACTTGGTGGAGACCGTCCCGCTGATCAGCTTGGTGAAGCCGAGGTTGAGGCCGGTCAGCATCAGGAAGGTGCCGAGCGTGATGATGAAGCTGGGCAGTCCCGTGCGCGTCAGCATGAAGCCGTTGAAGGCCCCCACGGCCAGGGTGACCAGCAGGGAGACACCGACGCCGACCCAGACGTTCGCGGTCATCTGGTAGCTGAACATCGCCGAGACGAGCGCCGAGGTCGTCACCAGGACGCCGGCCGACAGGTCGAACTCGCCGCCGATCATCAGCAGGGCGACGGGCACGGCCATGATGCCGATGGTGGAGGCCGCGTAGAGGACGGTGCCGAGGCTGGAGGCGCGCAGGAAGCCGTCGGCGACGACCGAGAAGAAGAGGAAGACGGCGATCGCGCCGACGACCGAGCCGAGCTCGGGGCGGGCCAGCAGCTTCGCCAGCCGGGAGGTGCGCAGCAGCCGCTCGTCGACGTGGTCGATCTCCGGTGGGGCGGTGGCGCTCATCGGGTGCCCCGCTCGGTGTACTCCTGGAGCGCGGCGGCCTGGTCCTTGGTGATGATCTGCGGTCCGGTGAGGACCGGCTGTCCACCGCCGAGGACGTCGGCGTTGTACTTGTACAGCCAGAGCAGGTCGACGGCCTCGTAGCCCTGGAGGTAGGGCTGCTGGTCGACGGCGAAGCCGAGGGTGCCGGCGGCGAGCGCCCCGGCGACCTTGGCGTTGAGGTCGAAGGTGTCGATCTCGGCCGTGCTGCCGGCGGTCTTCTTCGCCTGGACGGCGGCGTCCGCGAAGGGCGCGCCGAGGGTGACGACCGCGTCGACGGACGGGTCGGCCTGGAGCTTGGCGAGGATGGACGCCTGGACGTCGGGCATGTTGGTGCCGTCGACGTACAGGTTCTGGAGCTCGCCGCCGAAGGTCTTCTTCGCCCCGGCGCAGCGCTGCTCGTGGCCGACGTTGCCCTGCTCGTGGAGCACGCACAGGGCCTTCTTGCGGCCCCGCTTGTCGAGCTCCTCGCCGACGGCCTCGCCCGCCACGGTCTCGTCCTGGCCGATGTGGGTGAGCGCCCCGTACGCCTTCGAGCGGTCGGCGCCGGAGTTGACGGTGATGACCGGGATGCCGGCCTTCACGGCCTTCTCGACGGCGGTCTTCATCGCGTCGGGCTTGGCGAGGGTGACGATCAGTCCGTCGACGCCCTTGGCGATGTAGGAGTCGACGAGCTGCGCCTGCTGCTGGGCCTCGTCGCTGTGGGCGTAGAGGAAGTTGATGTTGTCCTTGACGGCCGCCTGCTTGGCGCCGTTCTGGACGATGTCCCAGAAGGTGTCGCCGTCACCCGAGTGGGTCACCATGGCGAAGGTCCACCGCGGGGTGTTCACGGCGGCCCTGCCCTGGGCGGCGGCGGCCTTGCGGGCGTCCTCCGCCCGCTTGCCGCCGGTGCTGCTGCACCCCGCCAGTGTGGCGGTGAGCGCCATCGCGAGCACGGCGCCGACCGCCGCGCGTACCCCTCCTGTCCGAACCCTGGTCACGAGGCCGTGCCCTCCTTTGTGTCCTTCTGCGTGCATTGCAGTATCGGTCATGGGGGTCGCGCGGATCGTCAGCGGGTCGGGGAATCCTCAGGTCAGGGGCGCACCAGCAGCTGGAAGTCGAAGGAGTACCGCGACGCCCGGTACAGGTGCGAGCCGAACTCGACGGCACGTCCGGTGTCGTCGAAGGTGGTGCGTTCCATCGTCAGGAGCGGGGCTCCCTCCCGCTCGGCGAGCAGGTCCGCCTCGGCCGCCGAGGCGGCGCGGGCGCCGACCGTCTGGCCGGCGCTGTGCAGGGTGACCCCGGCGCCCCGCAGCAGACGGTAGAGACCGGTGTCCTCCAGGCGTGCCGTGTCCAGGTCGAGCAGGCCGGCGGGCAGGTGGTTGCGCAGCCGGGCCACCGGTTCGCCGTGCGTGGTCCGCAGCCGCTCCAGGCAGTGGACGTCGCTCCCCTCCGGCACGCCGAGGGCGGCGGCGACCTGGGCGTCCGCCGGTTCGAGGCGGTTGGCCAGGACGATGGTGGCGGGCAGTCCGCCCGCCGCCTCCAGGTCGTCGTAGAGGCTGCTCAGTTCCAGCGGACGCCGCACGTGGCGGTGCACGACCTGGGTGCCGACGCCCCGGCGGCGCACCAGGAGGCCCTTGTCGACGAGCGACTGGATGGCCTGGCGGACGGTGGGCCGGGACAGGCCGAGGCGGGTGGCGAGGTCGATCTCGTTGCCGAGGAGGCTCCCGGGTGTGAGCGCCCCGTCGCCGATGGCCGCCTCCAGCTGCCGGGCGAGCTGGAAGTAGAGGGGGACCGGGCTGGTGCGGTCCACGGAGAGCGGCGGCAGAACGGCGGACGGCGGCTTGGACACGGAGGGGAGCGTAGCCGCAGGGGCGCACGACAGGAAGTGGTGAAGTCCGGTTGTCCTGACAAATCCTTGACAGGATGCCCCCTCGGCACCACCTTGGGGCCATGCGCATCGGACTGATCGGAACGGGACGTATCGGGGCCTTCCACGCGGGTGTGCTCGCCCGGCACCCGGAGGTCGAGTCGCTGGTCCTGGCGGACGCCGACGCCACCCGGGCCGCCCGGGTCGCCGGGGCGCTCGGCGCCGAGGCCGCCCCCACCGTCGACGCCCTCCTCGACCACGCCCTCGACGCCGTGGTCATCGCCTCCGCCACCGCCGCCCACGCCGAGCTCATCGGCCGCGCCGCCGGGGCCGGGCTCCCCGCCTTCTGCGAGAAGCCGATCGCGCTCGACGTGCCCGGCACGCTGGCCGCGCTGCGGGCCGTCGAGTCCGCGGGCACCGAACTGCAGCTGGGGTTCATGCGCCGCTTCGACGCCGGCTACCGGGCCGCGCGCGAGGTCGTGGCCGCGGGCGGGCTCGGCAGACTGCACACCGTCCGCACCGCCTCCTCGGACCCGGCGCCGCCGCCGGCCGGGTATCTGCCGCTCTCCGGTGGCCTGTTCCGGGACTGTCTGGTGCACGACTTCGACATTCTGCGCTGGGTCACCGGGCGCGAGGTCGTCGAGGTGTACGCGAACGGCTCGGACGCCGGGCCCGCGATGTTCCGCGAGGTCGGCGACGTCGACACGGCAGCGGCGCTGCTCACCCTCGACGACGGCACGCTCGCGACGGCGACGGCGACCCGCTGCAACGGCGCGGGCTACGACGTGCGGATGGAACTGGCCGGGGAGCTGGACCAGATCGCCGTCGGCTGGGACGACCGCACCCCGCTCACCTCGGTCGAACCGCAGGGCCCGCCCTCCCCCGGCAAGCCCTGGCCCGGGTTCCTGGAGCGCTTCGCCCCCGCGTACGAGGCCGAACTCGACGACTTCGTAGGGCTGGTACGGGGCGAGCGGGCGAATCCGTGCGACGGCCGCGAGGCGCTGGAGGCGCTGCGCGTCGCCGAGGCGTGCGAGCGCTCGCGCCGCGAGCGCCGCCCGGTGGCCCTGGCCGAGATCCCCTCGGCCGGCACCTGAGGCCCGAGGCTCAGGGAGGCGGGCAGCAGGGGCGGCTCGCGGACGGCTCGGCTCGACACCGCCGGGACGCGAGGGGCCGGGACGGGACGAGGGGCCTGCTCCGGGCCCGGTCCGGGACGGGGCAGCGGCTCCGGGCTCAGCCGCCGGCCGCGAGCACCGTCCCCTGGGCCACCGCGCAGAGGGTCTCCTCCCCCGCCGCGTCCACGGCCAGCAGGTCGCACCGGACGACCGCCTGGCGCCGCCCCGCGTGGACCACGGCCGCACGGGCGACCAGCGTGACGCCGACGGCGGGGCGGACGTACTGGATGGAGAAGCCGGCGGTCAGCACCGCCGCCCCCAGCGCCGTCCCGGCGGCGAAGGTCAGCGCGTTGTCGGCGGCGTACGAGAGCACCCCGCCGTGCACGAAGCCGTTCTGCTGGAGCAGGTCCTCGCGCACGTCGAGCTCCAGGGTGGCCCCGCCCTCGCCGAAGGCGGTGATCCGGGCGCCGAGGAGCCGGCTGAACGGCTGCGCCTCCAGGACCTTGCGGGCGAGGGCGGTGTCGAGTTCGGTCATGCCCTCACCATCGCACGGGCAGATGCCGCACCCCGTGCATGAGTCCGCCGGGGAGCCACTCCAACGGGCCCGCCCCGGGGTCGAGTTCCAGCCCCGGAAGGCGTTCCAGGAGCGTCCGGATCGCGATCCTGGCCTCCATGCGGGCGAGCGGGGCGCCCAGGCAGAAGTGGATGCCGTGCCCGAAGGCGAGATGGCCCCGCGGGTCGCGGCGGATGTCGAAGCGGTCGGGGTCGGGGAAGCGGGCCGGGTCGCGGTCGCCCGACGCGAGGCAGACGAGCACGACGCTGCGCGCGGGGACGACGACGTCGCCGAAGGCGACCGGCTCCCGGCTGAAGCGCAGGGTGGCGTTCTCCACCGGCCCCTCGTACCGCAGCCCCTCCTCCACCGCCCCGTCGATCAGCTCGAAGTCGGCGCGCAGGGCGGCGAGTTGGTCCGGGTGCGTGAGCAGCGCCCGCACGGTGTTGGTGATCAGGTTGACCGTGGTCTCGTGACCGGCGATGAGCAGCAGATAGACGAAGGCGCGCAGTTCGCTCCGTGACAGCCGGTCGCCGTCCTCGGCGCTGTGCGCGAGCAGCGCGGAGAGCAGGTCGTCGGTGGGGCGGGAGGCCCGCCGGTCCTCGATGAGTTCGTCGAGGTAGGCGGCGAAGCCCTCGACGGCCTCCTGCTCCGAGATCTCCCCGCTCGGCGTCACCAGCTCGTTCGACCAGCGGCGGAAGGTGTCGCGGTCCTCAGCCGGCACCCCGAGGAGTTCGCAGATGACGATGATGGGCAGCGGGAAGGCGAACGAGTCGACGAGGTCGGCCCGGCCGGCCGGCAGCATCGCGTCGACCAGCTCGTCGGCGAGCCGCTGGACGCGCGGCCGCAGGTTCTCCACCCGGCGGCCGGTGAACGCCCCCGCCGCGAGCTTGCGCAGCCGGGTGTGGTCGGGCGGGTCCACGGCGAGCAGATGGAGGCCGACGGCCTCCTGCTCCAGGGGGACGAGGTCGACGACGGACGCCGACTTGGACAGCCGTGGGTCGGTCAGGGCGGCACGGGCCTCCTCGTGCCCGACCACCAGCCAGGCGTCCGTCCCGTACGCGGTACGCACCGCGTGGACGGGGCCGGCCTTCCTGAGCTCGGCGTAGTACGGATAGGGGTTCGCGATGAAGTCCGGCCCCAGTTCGCCCAGATCGATGACGCTCATGTCCGCACCCTACGGACTGCCGTCGTCCTCCAGCAGGCCCGCGTCGTGGACCAGGAGAGCGATCTGGACACGGTTGTTGAGGCCGAGTTTGGCCAGAATGCGCGAGACGTGCGTCTTGACCGTCGGCACGCCCATGTACAGCGCGGCCGCGATCTCGGCGTTCGAGCGGCCGTGTCCGACGGCGACGGCCACCTCCCTCTCCCGCTCGGCGAGGGCGGCCAGCCGGGCCGCGGCGCCGGCCCGCCGGGGCGGCTCCTGGTGACCGGCGACATGGGTCATCAACTGGCGGGTGACGGCCGGGGAGAGGACGGGTTCGCCCGCGGCCACGCGGCGGACGGAGGCGACGATCTCCGCGGGCGGCGTGTCCTTGAGGACGAAGCCGGCCGCGCCCGCGCGCAGGGCGCGCAGCACCTGCTCGTCGGCGTGGAAGGTGGTGAGGACGACGATCTCGGGTGCGCCGGGGAGGGCGCGGAGCCGTTCGGTGGCGGTGAGGCCGTCGACCCGCGGCATGCGGATGTCCATCAGGACCACGTCCGGGCCGAGCCGGGCGACGAGTTCGGGGACCTCGTGGCCGTCGGCCCCCTCGCCGACGATCTCGATGTCCTCGGCGCCGCCGAGCATGAGGGTGAGTCCCGCGCGGACGAGGGGGTCGTCGTCGACGATGAGCAGCCGGATGGTCATGAGGGCCACGGTAGCCAGGCCTGCAGGGCGAATCCGCCGTCGGGGGCGGGGCCGTGCTCCATCCGGCCACCGGCGAGGGTGGCGCGTTCGGTGAGGCCGATGAGTCCCTGGCCCGAGCCGGGGACGTGCGGGACGGGGCCGGTGGTCCCTCCCCATGCACCCCTCCGTTCCCGCCTCCCTGCCGTCCCGACGCGCCCTGCTGCGGGCGGCCCTCGGCACCGCGGCTCTCGCGCCGCTCGCGCTCCCCGGCGCCGCGGCGCCCGCGCACGCCACGGACGCCTTCGACGCGCTGCGCCTCACCTGGCGCGAGCTGCTCCTCGGCACGGGATTCGCCCCGGCCGCCGAGCCCTTCGCGTCGAAACTCGCGCAACTCGGCGACACGGCCCGCGATCTGCGTGCCTCGATGGCCCCCACCGCCGGCTCCCTCTGGCCGGACCTCCCGTACGCGGATCCCGAACCGGACACGGACGCCGAGTCGTACACGTACTCCGGGAACCTGGGCATCAGTCACCAGCGGCTGCGCACCCTGGCCGAGGCGTACGCGCAGCCCGGGACCGGCCTCACCGGCGACACCGGGGTCCGGGACGACGTCCTCGCCGGTCTCGACCATCTGCACGACCAGGCGTACCACGCGAACCAGACCGGCTACGGCAACTGGTACGACTGGCAGATCGGCATCCCGCAGGCGCTGCTCGACATCGACGTCCTGCTGTACGACTTCCTCGGCGCGACCCGGATCGAGCGGCACTGCGCCGCCGTCGACCGCTTCGTGCCGGACGGCGCCGTCGCGAACTACGGCGGCACCTCGACCGGTGCCAACCGGGTCGACCTGTGCCGCGTGCTCGCCCTGCGCGGCGTCCTCGGCAGGTCCGCCGCCAAGCTCGCCCTCGCCCGCGACGCCCTCTCGCCCGTCTTCCCGTACGTCACGTCCGGAGACGGCCTCCACGCCGACGGCAGCTTCGTCCAGCACACCCACGTCCCGTACGCCGGCGCCTACGGCGCCGTCATGCTCGGCGGACTGTCCCTGCTGTTCGCCCTGTTCAGGGGTTCGGCGTGGGAGGTGACGGACGGCGGGCGGCAGGCGGTGTTCGACTCCGTCGAGAAGGCGTACGCGCCGTTCCTCTTCAACGGCCTGGCCATGGACGCCGTGTCGGGCCGGGCGGTCAGCCGGGGGGTGCGGGCGACGGACACCCGCCGAGTCCACCAGGACGACCATCTGCGGGGTCACGGGATCATCGCCTGTGTCGCGCTGCTGGCGCGGAGCGCGTCCGCCGCCGAGCGGTCCCGCTGGGAGGGCCTGATCAAGGGCTGGATCGCCCGCGACCACTTCAGCCCGGTGCTCGACAGCCCGGCGCTCGACGTCGCCGCGCTCGCCCGGCTCGAGAGCGTCGGCGACGGCACCGCGACGGCGAGCCCCGAACCGACCGGCCACCGGCTCTTCCCCGGCATGGACCGCGCCGTGCACCGGCGGCCGGGCTGGGCGGCCGGGCTGTCCATGGCGTCGAACCGCATCACGTACTACGAGAACGGCAACGGCGAGAACCTCCGCGCCTGGCACAGCGGCTCCGGAATGCTGTACTGGTGGGGCGACACCTACGCCAACGGGCAGTACACCGACGACTTCTGGCCGACGGTCGACCCCTACCGGCTGCCCGGCACCACCGCGTCCCGCAAGCCGCTCGCCGACGGCGAGGGCGGCACCTGGGGCGCGGCGCGGCCGGACGTGCGCTGGGTCGGCGGGACGACCGACGGGACGTACGCGGCGGTCGGCCAGCACCTCAGGGGACTGTCCTCCACCCTGCTGGCGAAGAAGTCCTGGTTCTTCCTGGACGACTCCGTGGTGTGCCTCGGGGCGGGCATCCACGGCCGGGACGGCACGGGCGTCGAGTCGGTCGTCGACAACCGCAACCTCGGCGCGAACGGCGTCCACGCCCTCACCGTCGACGGTACGGCCCGGTCGACCGCGCTCGGCTGGTCCGCCACCCTCACCGGCGCCCGCTGGGCCCACGTCGCCGGGCACGCCGGCTATGTCTTCCCCGGCGGCGCCGGTCCCCTGAAGGCGCTGCGCGAGGCACGGACGGGGCGCTGGTCGGACATCAACCGGGACGCGGTGCCGGACCCGGTGACCAGGCGGTACCTCACGCTCTGGTTCGACCACGGCACCGATCCGACGTGGGCCGCGTACGCCTACGTCCTGATGCCGGGCGCCGATCAGGCCCGGACGGCCGCCCGCGCCGCCGACACCGGCTGGCTCTCCGTCCTCGCCAACACCGACGAGCGGCAGGGGGTCCGGGTCCCCTCCCTGGGCTTCACCGGGATCAACCTCTGGCTGGCCGGCACGGTGGGCGAGGTCACCGCCTCCGCTCCCGCCTCGGTCCTGATCCGCGAGTCCGGTGGCACGGCCACGGTCTGTGTCTCCGGTCCGCTGCGCGACGGTGCGGCCGTCGACCTCACCTGGAACCGTCCGGTGTCCTCGGTGACCTCGGCCGATCCGTCGGTCCAGGTGCTCGGCACGGGTTCCGCGCTCCGGCTGCGCGTCACCCCGGGAACGCTCGCGGCCACGCACCGGGCGGTGGTCGCCCTGACGTGACGGCCGTTCGCGGCGCCGGACGCGGCCGCGCGGGGGATACCCCTCCCGGGGGCGCGCAGGAGCGCGAGGGTCGCTCATTCGCGCGCCGGAGCCTGTGGAAGCGCGCCCCCAGCGCGCCCCTTCCCCCACGCGCGGCGGCCGGTCCGACGACCTGTCAGCCGCTCGTCCGCGCCCGCCTGTCGGTCGGGGACGCGCCGCCTGCCGGCGCCGCTCCGACATGCACCGGATCGCCCGGAGTGGAATCGTGGAGACGAGCGAAGAATCCCCTACCGATCCGAGGTGGGCGTCATGCCTGACTTCAAGCTCGGTGACTCGCTGGACGGGTACGACGAGGACGTCGTGAAGATGGCACCCCCGGTGGTCTTCCATTCCCAGCCCGACCGCTACGTGGTCCTGAAGACACCCGAGCAGCTGCGCGCCTGGGAGCAGGCGGTCCGCCAGACCACCGGTCTGGAGATCGTCGCCGACAATCTCGCGGGCGTGGCGGCCGAGACCGGCTGCTCGTACGGCGAGGCGAGCCACAGCGACGACTGCGGCGTCGCGTGATCCTGACCGTCTCCGTCCGCGAGGACCTCCACGCCCTGGCCGTGCAGCACGCCGTGCGCGGGCGCGGGCGGGAGCTGCACATCGTGGAGAGCGACACCATCGGAGGACGGCGGACGCTGTCCTGGCGCTCGCACCGGGACGGGCCGGCCGGTTCGGGCCGGCCGGCCACCGTCCTGACCTCCGAGGGTGTCGAGGTGGCCGTGGAGGGGGCGGACGTCCTGTGGTGGCGGCGCCCCCGGGCCGATCAGGCCGTGTCGGCGGGGGCGGGCAGCGCGCACGAGCGCAGTCTGGTCGACAACGACTGCCGGGGCGCGCTCGGCGGCATCCTCGCCGCGTCCTTCCGCGGGCGCTGGATCTCACCGGCGGACGCCACCGACCGGGCCGCCGACAAGGTCTTCCAGCTGGCCGTGGCCCGGGACTGCGGGTTCCGGGTGCCGCGGACCCTGATCTCGCAGTCACGCGCGGAGGTGGTCGACTTCGTGCGCGAGACGGGCCGGACGATCGTCAAGCCCGTGGTCGGCGCCCGGGGGCCGTCCCTGTGGACCCGGATGCTGGACGATCCCGGATCGATCCCCGCCGCCTCGTTCGAGGTCTGCCCCGCCGTGTACCAGGAGTACATCGAGGGCTGCCGGCACATCCGCCTCAACTCCTTCGGCGAGCGGATGTACGCGGCCCTCATCGAGACGGAGGACCTGGACTGGCGCCCCGACCTGGAGGTGCCGATCCGTCCGTGGCCCGTACCCGCCGAGCTCCACGCCCGGGTGTCCGAGGTGCTGCGGCGCCTGGGGCTGCCGATGGGGATCGTGGACCTGAAGCTGACCCCGGACGACGAGCCGGTGTGGCTGGAGGTGAACCCCCAGGGGCAGTTCCTGTTCCTGGAACCGCTGACGGGCGAGCCGCTGACCGAGCACTTCGCCGACTTCCTGCTGTCGGCGCCGGCGGCCGGGAGCGCGGAGAATCCCTGAGGCCGCGTGTGAGAGCTCATTCCACGCGGATGGGTGGCGAGGGTCACCACCCCCTGTTGTCCCAGGTAGCGCCTATGGTTCCGCCCATGAGCGTTCCCGGGATCATCCCGATCAGACACGAACCTGACTACCGCACGAGCACCATCGGGCGGTGGCAGGGCGGCCAGTTCTTCGCCTCGGTCACCGCGGCCTTCCCTGAGGGCTGGAGCGGTGACGACTGGCAGTCCCAGAAGCGGTGGTGCGCCGTGCTCCATCGGTTCGACGGGGCCGGCCGGCACCTGGACTCGCGTATCCGGTTCACCGGCACCACTGCGGACGGCGAGGAGAAGGCGATCGACGCGGCCCGGCTGCTGCTTGCCGAGTGGCTGAACGCCCTGCCGGAGCGGCAGTACCAGGACATCGCGATCGCGCCCTTCGAGGTCCGGCTCGAGGGAGCCCTGTTCGGCCTGGTCGTGGAGGAAGACGTGGACGAGGCGGACGAGGAGGACGAGGAGGACGAGGAGGACGACGGTGTGCGGGCCGAGTTCCATCCCGACGGCCTGGGCTTCAACGCGCCATGGAACGGTAGTTACGACACCTGAGCCGAGCCGCCCAGACCTTCTGAAGTGTGCATCTGCCGGAGCTTGGTTACACCGGGGCCTGGGTCTTCTGCTTGAGGCGTTCGTAGGGTGTTTGGCCGCCGAGGCCCGCCCTCCGGGCGGACGGCGCTCCTTTCGCAACACCCCCTAGGCGGAGGCCTCGTTGAGGCGGGTGACCTCCGCGAGGTGCTCGGCCATGCGGTGGGAGACCGAGCCGCTGGTGTAGAGGACGGAACCGACGACGGCGAGGGGTACGGACGCGCCGAGCACGGCGAGCAGTTCGGGCCAGTCGCGCTCCTCGACACACCTGCTGCCGTCGCTGTGCAGGTTCTCCGAACTCCAGCGGGACAGGCACTCCTTGGATCTGTACTCGCCCACCTCGTAGGGCGCGAACAGGAGTACGGCGAGCCAGATCCACAGCAGGCCGGCGAGCGCGAGCAGGCCGAGCCCCCAGCCCTGGGTGCGGCGTGCGCGGGCGCGGAACTCTATGTCGTACGGGAGTGAACGCATGGGGCAGGAACCTACCGGTCGCCCTCGTCGGCGGCGCGGCGGCCCCAACTCGTCCCGGCGAGCACGAGGGCGGCCCCCGCGACGCCGAGGACGCCGAGCCGGTCGCCCGCGAGCGCGATGCCCGCGGCGGCGGCCCACAGCGGTTCCGTGCCCAGCAGGAGGCTGACCCGGGAGGGGGAGGTACGGCGCACGGCCCACATCTGCACGAAGAAGGCGAAGAGGGTGCAGAAGACCGAGAGGAAGACCAGCCCGGCCCATTCCCGGGGCCCGAACCCGGCCGCGACCGACCATGGTGCGGCGCCGGTCCCGGGGACGGACGCGAGGACGGCGAAGACGGCGACCGCTGAGCCGAGCTGGACGGTGGTCAGGGAGAGGGAGTCGGCGCTGCGCACCGCCTTGATCCGGGACATGGCCAGGACGTGGACGGTCCGGGCGAGGGCCGCCAGCAGCATGAGCAGGTCGCCGGTCGACGGGGTGGTGAAGCCGCCGCCCTGGGTCAGCAGCACCACGCCCGCGACCGAGAGCGCGGCCGCGGCGAGGAAGGCGCGCGGCGGCCGCCTGCGGGTGACGGCGGCCTCGGCGAGCGGGGTGAAGATCATGGTGAGGCTGATGATCAGGCCCGCGTTGGTGGCGGAGGTGTGGACGACGCCGTACGTCTCCAGCAGGAAGATGCCGCTGAGGATCAGGCCGAGGAGGCCGGCGCCGCGCCACTGGGCGGCGTTCAGCGCCCTGAGCCGGCGCCACCCCGCCGCGACCAGGACCGGGAGGACGACGGCGAACCGCAGGACCAGGACCGCGATGACGGTGTGCGTGGTGGTGATGCCCTTGGCCGCGAGATAGCTGGTGCCCCAGACGACGGCGACGAGGAGGACCGGGAGGTCGGTCAGCCAGGCGCGGCGCGGGGCGCCGAGCGGGACGGAAGCGGCGATCGAGGACATGGCGGGCCTGCTCCAACGTGTCTGACGGGGTGGAGACTTCGACGGCTCGCACGCGGACGATCACCCTACCCGGCACGACGGATGGGGGCTACACCTTTCCGTGGGGCGGACGGCCCGGCGGCCCGGCCCGCGGCCTCGGACCCGCGCCGCGGGTGCTCAGTAGCTGCCGTACTCGGGCCGGCCGGCGAGTGTGTAGGTGTGGATGGCGACGCCGGAGCCCGTGGTCGTGGCGTCCTCGTGCCGGAAGGCGGTCGGCCGCGCGCCGTCGACGAAGAGGCGGCGCCCGTTGCCGAGCACGACGGGGAAGACCAGCAGGTGGAGCGTGTCGATCAGGTCGTGCGCCATCAGGGAGCGGGCGAGCCCGCCGCTGCCGTGCATCTGGATCTCGCCCTCGGTGCGCTCCTTGAGCGCGGCGACCTCCTTGGCCGCGTCGCCGCCGAGGACGGTGGTGCCGGCCCAGTCGGCCGTGTCGAGGGTGGTCGAGGCGACGTACTTGGGGAGGGCGTTGAGCTTGCCTGCGATCGGGTCGGCGGGGTCGGTCTGCTTCGGCCAGTAGCCCGCGAAGATCTCGTAGGTGCGGCGCCCCAGCAGGAAGGCGGTGGGCCGCTCGAAGACCCCGGCCATGAACCTGCCGAAGTCCTCGTCCCCGTACGGCACGGACCAGCCGCCCTGGCCGAAGCCGCCGCTGGGGTCCTCCTGCGGGCCTCCGGGCGCCTGGTGGACGCCGTCGAGCGAGAGGAACTGGGTGAGGCTGAGCGTGGCGGTCATGACGGGCCCTTTCGGTTCGACCGGGGGTCCCCGGTCCCTCGTGTCTCACCTGCTTCGACTCCACCGCCCGGCGGAACTCATCGGTGACGCCGGAGCGGCGCCGTCCGTCCGGTGCCGGCGCCGCCGATCGCCGCGTCCGTTTCCCGCCGGTGCCCGCGCCCCCCGCCGCCTTTCATTGAACGCGAAACCACGTACGCGTTCTCCCTGGAGGTTCGACATGTCCACGATGTACGGCAAGGCGGTCCTGGTGACGGGCGGCAGCCGCGGCATAGGGGCCGCGACGGCCCTGCGGCTGGCCCGTGAGGGGGCCGACGTCGCCTTCACCTACGTCCGGGGCGAGGAGCGCGCGCGGGAGGTCGCGGCGGCGATCGAGGTGCTGGGGCGCAGGGCTTCGGCCCTGCGGGCCGACGCGGCCGACGCCGGGGACGCGGCGGGCGCGGTGGAGTGGGCCGCCGACGCGCTCGGCCGGCTCGACGTCCTGGTCAACAACGCCGGTATCGGCGTCCTCGGCCCGCTGGAGAGCCTGTCCCTGGCGGACGTGGACCGGGTGCTCGCGGTCAACGTGCGGGCGGCCTTCCTGGCGGCACAGGCGGCGGCGGGCCGGATGGGGCGCGGCGGCCGGATCATCACGATCGGCACCTGTATGACGGCGCGGGTGCCGGGACCCGGCGGAACCCTCTACGCGACGAGCAAGTCCGCGCTCGTCGGCCTGACGAAGGGGCTGGCCCGGGACCTGGGCGGGCGCGGTATCACGGCCAACCTGGTCCATCCGGGCCCGGTCGACACCGACATGAACCCGGCGGACGGCCCGTACGCGCCGGGGCAGACGGCGCTGACGGCGCTGGGCCGGTTCGGTGTCCCGGACGAGGTCGCCGCGATGGTGGCGTTCCTGGCGGGTCCGGGAGCGGAGTACGTGACGGGCGCCGAGTTCTCGGTCGACGGCGGACACGCCGCCTGAGGGCTGCGGCGCTCCGGGGCGTCCGGGAGTGTCGGGCGGATAGCGCGAAGGCGCACCGGGGCTGTCGGGCCGGTGCGCCTTCGCGTGCCGGGCGGGGTGTCGTTACCCGCCCAGTTCCTGGTGGCGGGCCGTCAGCCGCGCCGTGCCCGCTTCGGTGAGGGAGCCGAAGAGACGGAGGCGGGAGATGCCGCCGTCGGGGTAGATGTCGATCCGGACGCGGGAGCCGACGGCCGGGGTGTCCAGGACGAACCGGTGGTTGGTGTCGGGCTGGAGGCGGGTCCGGGGCAGGATCTCGGTCCAGTCCTCGGAGCCCTCGGCCGCCACGGAGAGCGCCGCCCAGCCCGCGCTGTTGCCCTTGAGGTAGGCCGTGTCGATCTCGACCGCGCGGATCTCGGACTCGGCCGCCAGGCTGTAGCGGATCCAGTCGTTGCCCTTGTCCCGGCGGCGGCGGGTCTCCCAGCCGTCGTCCATCTTGCGGGACCGGCCGGGCTGGATGGTGTTGGTCGCCGGCGAGTAGAAGCGGTCCGAGGCGTCCTCGACCTGGCCGCCGTTCTCCAGCGCCGCGAGGTCGAAGGTGCCGAGCACGCCGAGCCAGCGCGGGTCGGGGGCCACCTCTCCGTACACGCGCAGCCGCGCGATGCCGCCGTCGGGGTGCTGGTTGACCCGCAGGTGGGTGAAGCGCTGCTCGACGGCGACGGCGAAGCCGTTGGCCGCGTGGCCGCCGATCGCGGTGCGCGGGACGAGGGTCGTCCACTTCACGTCGTCGGCCAGCAGCTCCTCGGGGGAGGGCGAGCCCGCGACCGAGGCCGCCTCGACCGACACGGCCTGCGGGTAGTTGCCGCGGAAGTGCGCGGTGTCGACGACGACGCCGCGGACGACGCCCGGGGCGCCGAGACGTACCAGCGCCCAGTCGTGGTCGTCGGCGGTGGGGTGCGGCTCCTGGGCGGACACGCCGCGGCGGCGGCGGGTCTCCCAGCCGTCCATGATCTTGCCCTTGTGCCCGAAGTGCTCGGGGTCGAACTCGGCGGCCTCCGGCTTGAGCATGTTCTCGCGCTCGGCGAAGAACTCGTCGTTCGCGGCGATCACTCCGGCGCCGAGCCGCCGGTCGGCGAGGTCGGCGTACTGCGTGAAGGGGAAGTCGGCGGTGCGGTAGTCCGCGTACGGGTCGCCGCCGCCGTAGGGGCTGGCGTCGCCGGTGAAGGAGGGTATGCCGGTCACGGGTCAGTTGTTCCTTTCGAGGAGGCGGCCGGAGGGCTCGGCGAGGGTGCCGTCGACGGCGATGCGCTCGCCGCGCAGCCAGGTGGACCGCACGACGCCGTGCAGGGTCCGGCCGGCGTAGGCGGTGACCCGGTTGCGGTGCTCCAGCTCGGCGGGGTCGACGGTGAAGGTGGCCTCGGGGTCGAGGACCGCGAAGTCGGCGTCGCGGCCGGCCTTGATGGCGCCCTTGCGGTCCAGGCCGGCGAGCCGGGCCGGGCCTTCGGACATCCAGCGGACGATGTCGGTCAGGTCGTGGCCGCGGCGGCGGGCCTCGGTCCAGATCGCCGGCAGGCCGAGCTGCAGGGAGGAGATGCCGCCCCAGGCGGAGGCGAAGTCGGGGGTCTTCAGGTCGGCGGTGGAGGGCGAGTGGTCGGAGACGATGCAGTCGATCGTCCCGTCCGCCAGGCCCTGCCAGAGCGCGTCCTGGTTCGACGCCTCCCGGATCGGCGGGCAGCACTTGAACTCCGTCGCGCCGTCCGGCACCTCCTCCGCGGTGAGGGTGAGGAAGTGCGGGCAGGTCTCGACCGTCACGGAGAGCCCCTCGGCCTTGGCCGCGGCGATCAGCGGCAGCGCGTCCGAGGAGGACAGGTGCAGGACGTGGACGCGCGCGTCGAGACGGCGGGCCTGGTCGATCAGGTTCCCGATCGCGGTGTTCTCGGCGTCCCGCGGGCGGGACGCGAGGAAGTCGGCGTACCTGCCGCCGCTCTTCTGCGGGGCGGCGGCGAGGTGGTGCGGGTCCTCCGCGTGCACGATCATCAGCCCGTCGAAACCGGCGACCTCGGCGAGGGAGTTCGCCAGCTGCTCCTGGTCGAGCTCGGGGAACTCGTCCACGCCGGACGGCGACAGGAAGCACTTGAAGCCGAAGACGCCGGCGTCGTGCAGCGGGCGCAGGTCCTTGACGTTGCCGGGCAGCGCGCCGCCCCAGAAGCCGACGTCGATGTGCGCCTTCGTCCGGGCGACCTCCTGCTTGATCCGCAGGTGCTCGACGGTGGTCGTCGGCGGCAGGGAGTTGAGCGGCATGTCGAGCAGGGTGGTGATGCCGCCCGCCGCGGCGGCGCGGGTGGCGGTCCAGAACCCCTCCCACTCGGTGCGGCCCGGGTCGTTCACGTGCACGTGGGTGTCGACGAGCCCGGGGAGCACGACGTCGTCGCCGACGTCCTCCAGCCGGGCACCGGCCGGGACCTCGGCGTCGTACGGCAGCACCGCGGCGATGGTCCCGCCGGCGACGGCGATCGACGCGGGGCGTGTCCCCTCGGGGGTGATGACGCGTGTCGAGCGCAGTACCAGGTTGACGTCCACCCGTACCCCTTCTTCTTCCACCCAGCAGAAATTCAACGAACTGTTGAAGGAGTCTGAACTCAGGACGACATGCCGTCAAGGGCACGCTTCCAGCATGACGCCGCCCCGCCCCGGCGCGACCGGGCGTTCTTGGACGTTTCCATGAAGTGGAATCGAAATTTCGTACAGTAGAACGTAGCTCCGCACATGCGGGGAGGTCCGGGGACCCCTCCGGGCAGCCGTCGACACCGGACAAACACCCCCGTCGCGCACCCGGCACCGGCCCGGGCGGCGGCACCGGGGCCGTGTGTACGACGGGGTCGCCCGGTAGGCTGCTGACCTGCCCGCCCGCCTCGAAAGGACCTCGACGTGCCGACGTCCAACGCCAGCACCACCGACGCCGCAAAGCCCGCTGCCGCGAGCGGTGGCGTCCAGTCCCTTGAGCGCGCCTTCGACCTCCTGGAGCGGATGGCCGACGCCGGCGGCGAGGTCGGGCTGAGCGAGCTCTCCGCCAGCAGCGGGCTGCCGCTGCCCACCATCCACCGGCTGATGCGCACCCTGGTGGCCTGCGGGTACGTACGCCAGCAGTCGAACCGCCGGTACGCGCTCGGCCCCCGGCTGATCCGGCTCGGGGAGTCGGCCTCCCGGCTGCTCGGCACCTGGGCCCGGCCCTATCTGGCGCGCCTGGTCGAGGAGACCGGCGAGACCGCGAACATGGCCCTGCTCGACGGGGACGAGATCGTCTACGTCGCCCAGGTGCCGTCGAAGCACTCGATGCGGATGTTCACCGAGGTCGGCCGGCGCGTCCTGCCGCACTCGACGGGCGTGGGCAAGGCGCTGCTCGCCCACACCCCGGCGGACGAGGTCCGCGCGCTGCTCGCCCGGACGGGCATGCCGGCCGCGACCGAGAAGACCATCACGACGCCCGAGGGTTTCCTGGACGCGCTCGCGGTGGTGCGCGACGCCGGGTACGCGGTCGACGACAACGAGCAGGAGATAGGGGTCCGCTGCCTCGCGGTGTCGGTGCCCGACTCCCCCACTGCGGCGGCGATCTCGATCTCCGGCCCGGCGGGCCGCGTGACGGAGGCGGCGACGGAGAAGATCGTCCCGATCCTCCAGGAGGTGGCCCGGGAGCTGTCGGCGGCCCTCGCGAACACGGCGGGCAACGGACAGGCGTAGCCGCGGAGCACGACGACAAGGGGCGCCCCGGGCCTGGAGGCCCGGGGCGCCCCTGGGTCCTGTCCGGGCGATCGTGGAGGATCGGCCCGCGGCGTCGGATGTGGTGCATCGCAAGGCGGAGGATCGCCCTCGTACCGGGTGTACTCGGGCGACTCCGACAACGCCGCGAGGGGCCGCAGCCGTCGTCGCGGGCCCGAGAAGATCGCCCGGACAGGACCTGGTCGCGTCCGGTGCCTCCGGCCGGCGGCACGGCGGCCAGGCCGGGAGCCCCGACGTGGCCGCGCGCCACCGCCACTCCGCCGCGTCGTCAGGCCGCCGCCCCGCCCGGCACCGTCACGGGGTCCACCAGCCGGCCGTCCCGTACGAGGACGGTCGCGTCCGCCCGCTCCAGGTGCGTGCGGTCGTGGGTCACCAGCACCGTCGCCGTGCCGCGTTCCGCGGTCAGCGTCGCGAGCAGGTCCACCACCGCCGCGCCCCGCTCGTGGTCCAGCGCGCTGGTCGGCTCGTCCACGAGCAGCACGGCGGGCTCGTTCATCAGGGCCCGGGCGATGTTGACGCGCTGGCGCTGGCCGCCGGAGAGCTGGTGCGGGCGGCGGCCGGCGAGGTCGGCGAGGCCGACGGCGTCGAGCAGGTCCGCGGCCCGCGCGCGCGCCGCCTTCGGCCGGCCCCCCGAGAGGTGCGCCATCACCTGCAACTGCTCCGCGGCCGTCAGGGACGGCAGCAGGTTGGGCTGCTGGAAGACGATCCCGATCCGCTCCCGCCGCAGCGCCGCCCTGGCCGCCGCGTCCAGCGGACCGGTGTCCGTGCCGGCCACGACCACCCGGCCCCGGTCCGGGGTCACGAGCGTCGCCGCGACCGCGAGCAGGCTGGACTTGCCCGATCCCGAGGGCCCCACGACGGCCGTGACGCTGCCGGCCGGGACCTCCAGCCCGATCGCGTCGAGGGCGGTGAGCCGCCCGTCCCCGTCGGGGTAGGTCAGCGTGACATCGTCGAGGATCAGGCTCATCGGGCGCTCCCGAGTGCGGTCAGAGGGTCGACGGCGGTGATGCGCCGGATGGAGAGTCCGGCGCCGAGCACGCCGAGGAGGATCATCACGGCGGCCGGGCCGAGCACGGTCGCCGGTTCCAGGACGAAGGGCACGTCGCCGCCGCTGACGAGCGCGCCGATGGAGACCGCGAGTCCGGTGCCCAGCAGCGTCCCGGCGCCGAGCATCAGCACCGCCTGCCCGAGGGCGTCCCTCAGCAGGTACGGCGTGGAGGCGCCCAGCGCCTTGAGGACGGCCACGTCGCCGCTGCGCTGGATCGTCCAGACCGTGAAGAAGGCTCCTATGACGAGCGCGGAGATGGCGAAGAGGAAGCCTCGCATCAGCTGCAGGGAGCCGTTCTCCGCCTGGTAGGACCCTATGGCGGTGAGCGCCCCGTCGACGCTCCTCGCCTCGGTGCCCGACGCCCGGTCGCCGGCCCCGAGATCGGCGCCGTCGCCTGCCCTCAGGACGATGACGGTGGCCTGCTCGTCGGGCGTGGTGCCGCTGTGCCCGATCTTCTGCCAGTCGTCGAGCGAGGTCCACACGACGGGCGTGTGGCTGTACGAGGCGTCGCCCGCGACCGCCGCGACGACGGCCTCCAGCGGTCCGAGGCGCACGGTGCCGCCCACCGCGGTCCCCAGCTCCTCGGCCGCGGACCGCGACAGCACGACCCGGCCCGGCCCGAGCCGTTCGCTCTCGGGGCCGAGACCCGATCCCGGCTCCGTGCCGAAGGCGGAGACGGAGGCCGTCCGGTCCCCGGCGACGCCGCCCAGTGTCCGGATCCCGAGCGGCTCGGCGCTCGTCACCCCGGGCCGCTCCGCCCACCGGCGCCACTGCGCCTGCGTCACCGTCGAGTCGGTGAAGGAGACCGGCCGGCCGGCGGGTGGCGCGGCGAAGGCCAGCCGGTCGGCCGGCAGTCCCGTGATCGCCGAGACGTTCTCGCGGGCGAGTCCGGCGGTCAGCCCGGACAACAGGCCGACGAGCAGGGTGATCAGCACGATCACCGTGCCCATCAGGGTGAATCGCCCCTTGGCGAATCTCAGGTCTTTCCAAGCCACGAACATGGGACCAAGACTGCTGGCCGGGGCCCGGGCCGGGCATCGCGCCACGGATGGCTCCGCAATCAAACTTTCGGTTGAGTCCGGATGGTCGGCCCCGGCCTACGCTGGACAGATCATGGATCCCCGTTCCCTCACCCCTGCCCTGCGCGTGGTGCGCCTGTGCCTGCACCTGCTGATGGCGGGCCTGCTGGTCCTGGCGGCGGTCCGGGCGGACTCCGCCGCCGGGGTGGCGGCGGCCGCGGTCACCGGCGCGGTCTACGCCGCCGGTTCGCTGCTGCCGTCGGTGCGCACCTCCCGGCGCGCGGCCGGCCTGTGGCTGGCGGCGCTGTGCGCCTCGTGGCTCGTGCTGCTGTGGCTGACGCCGGAGGGCCTGTGGGTGGCGTTCCCGCTGTACTTCCTCCAGCTGCACCTGCTGCCCGTGCGCTGGTCGCTGCCCGCGGTGGCGCTCACCGCCTGCGCGGCGATCCTCTCCTACGTGCGCCGCGGCGACGCCCTCAACCCGGGGGTGTTCATCGGTCCGCTGCTCGGGGCGGCCGTGGCGGTGGCCACGGTGCTCGGCTACCAGGCGCTCTACCGCGAGAGCGAGCGGAGGCGGCGGCTGATCGAGGAGCTCCTGTCGACCCGGGCGGAGCTGGCGGCGGCCGAGCGGCACGCCGGCACGCTGGCGGAGCGGGAGCGCCTGGCCCGCGAGATCCACGACACGCTGGCGCAGGGACTGTCCTCGATCCAGCTGCTGCTGCGGGCCGCGCAGCGGACGCTGCCGCCGGACTCCCCTGCGGCCGGCCACGTCGAACGGGCCCGGCGGGCGGCGCAGGACAACCTGGCCGAGGCGCGCCGGTTCGTCCGGGCGCTGGCGCCGCCCGGCCTGGAGCACGGCTCGCTCGCGGCGGCGCTGGAGCGACTGTGCGAGCCGGGCCCGGCACGGCTGCCCGAGGAGGAGCCCGGACGGCTGTCCGCGGCAGGCCCGGGACAGGCGTCCACGACCGGCCGGGAGCAGACGTCCACGACCGGCCGGGAGCAGGCGTCCACGACCGGCCGCGGCCCCGCGGAGGAGCCGGCTCCGGGCCGCCCGCTGCGGGCCCGGTTCACGCTGAGCGGCACGCCGGTGGAGCTGCCGACCCCGTACGAGGTGGCCCTGCTGCGGATCGCCCAGTCGGCGCTGGCGAACACGGTCCGGCACGCGGACGCCTCGCGGGCGGAGATCACGCTCTCCTTCATGGACGCCTCGGTGACGCTGGACGTGGTGGACGACGGCCGGGGCTTCGATCCGGCCCGGCTCTCCCCCTCGGCGGAGGGCGGCTTCGGGCTGCCGGCGATGCGGTCACGGGCCCGGTCGCTTGGCGGCACCTTCACCGTGGAGTCGGCGCCCGGTCAGGGCACGGCGGTCGCCGTGTCCCTCCCTCTTCCCGCTGGAGCGCCGTCATGACGATCCGTCTTCTTCTGGCCGACGACCATCCGGTGGTCCGGGCGGGACTCCGCGCGGTCCTGGACACGGAGCCCGACTTCGCCGTGGTCGGCGAGGCGGCGACGGCCGAGCGCGCGGTGGAGCTGGCCGCGGCGGGCGGGGTGGACGTGGTGCTGATGGACCTGCAGTTCGGGGCGGGTATGCACGGCTCGGAGGCGACCGCGGCGATCACGGCCGTACGGGGCGGGCCGCGGGTGCTGGTCCTGACCACGTACGACACGGACGCCGACATCCTGGCGGCGGTCGAGGCGGGAGCCTCGGGCTATCTGCTCAAGGACGCGCCGCCCGAGGAGCTGGCCGCCGCCGTCCGCACGGCGGCCGCCGGC
This sequence comes from Streptomyces sp. MS191, assembly GCF_008042125.1. Taxonomy (GTDB): domain Bacteria; phylum Actinomycetota; class Actinomycetes; order Streptomycetales; family Streptomycetaceae; genus Streptomyces. The sequence goes on along the minus strand of NZ_RDBI01000081.1, from coordinate 9,303 downwards.
CAGTCGGCGCTGGCCCCGGCGGTGGCGCACCGGCTGATGGACCGGATGCGGACGCCCGCGGAGGCGCTGACGAAGCGGGAGCTGGAGGTGCTGCAGCTGGTGGGCGAGGGCCTGTCGAACCAGCAGATCAGCAAGCGGCTCTTCCTGAGCCAGGCGACGGTGAAGTCCCATCTGGTGCATGTCTTCGCCAAGCTGGGGGTCGACTCGCGCACGGCCGCGGTGGCGGCGGCGACGGCACGGCGGCTGATCCGGCGGTAGTCGTGCGGGGCGCCCCCGGCCGGTGGCACCGGCCGGCAGGCCTCGGTGCCGCGCCTCGGCCGCCGCCGGAGTGCCTCAGGCGCCCCGCGGCGGCTCGCCGAACAGTTCCACGGCGTTGCGGACGCCCGCGAGGCCGTTCGCCAAGGCGCTGACGGAGCCGACCGCACCCGCGATCAGCAGCAGGGACCGGCGCAGCCTGCGGATCTCCGGCACGCCGCTCACGGCCATCGCGTCCAGCGACGCGAGCTCGTCCTCGGCGATGCCGCGGTCGGCGAACTCGGCGCGGTGGCCGGCGAGTTCACGGCGCAGTCGGGAGACGGCGGCACGCAGCTCCGCCACTCTCGGGTCCTCGCCGCTGCCGGTTGTCACACGCCTCTGCCCAACACTTCGCAACAAAGTTCTCCCCCTCGCACGACATCGCGCGCCGAACGCCCACTCCGAACCGGACCCTTCGAACGGTGGTCAGGCGCCGGGGGTCGCGGGCCAGTTAACGCCATCGCGCGCCCGCCGCGCCACTCCGCGGACGCAATTTCAGGCATCCGTGTCCCGGGCCGTCATGCGGTATGCATCCCTCATGACGGATGCACAGCACACCCGGCCCCTGGTGGCCGGTCTCCTCCTCGCCGCGGGCGGCGGGCGCCGCCTCGGCGGGCGACCCAAGGCCCTGCTCCCCCACCGCGGCCGGCCGCTGGTGGAGCACGCGGTGCGCGCGCTGCGCGATGGCGGCTGCGAGGTGGTCCACGTGGTTCTCGGGGCCTCCGCCGAGCTCGTACGCGAGCGGGCGGTCCTGCCCGGCTGCGTCCTGGTGGACAACCCGGACTGGGCCGAGGGCATGGGCTCCTCGCTGCGCGTGGGCCTCGGCTCGCTGGCAGCCGAGGCGCTGCCGGTGGACGCGGCCCTGGTGAGTCTGGTGGACCAGCCGGGGATCGGGGCGCCGGCGGTGGCGCGGGTCCGGTCGGCCTACCGCTCCCGCGGTTCCCTGGCGGCGGCCTCGTACGACGGCAGACGCGGCCATCCGGTGCTCTTCGGCGCGGACCGCTGGGCGGCCGTCGCGGGGGGTGCGGTCGGCGACCAGGGGGCACGCGACTTCCTGAAGGCCCATCGGGATGCGATCACGCTGGTGGACTGTTCGGATGTGGCCGAGCCCTACGACATCGACACGGAGGCCGATCTGGCGCACCTTGAGTGAGAGACCTGGCACCGAGCGCCACGGTCTGTCGATCCGGAGTATCTCGACATCAACAAACCATTGAACTTCCACCATGAGGAAACTAGTATCCACTGTTCAGAAGCGCCTGATACCTCTGACGGCGCTCGCGGCCGTATCCCGGCACCGTGGCACGCAGTGCCGCTTCCGTGACGCCCGGCGGCCGCAAGGCACCGCCCGTGAAGCCCGCTGAAGGAAGTGACAGTTCATGTCCGCACCAGCGCCGTCCCCCCTGGCCGTCGTCGAAGCCGAGCCCCTGCCGCGGCAGGAGGAGGTGCTCACCGACGCCGCCCTCGCCTTCGTGGCGGAGCTGCACCGGCGGTTCACGCCGCGCCGGGACGAGCTCCTCGCCCGCCGGGCGGAGCGCCGCGCCGAGATCGCCCGCACGTCCACCCTCGGCTTCCTCCCGGAGACCGCGGCCGTCCGTGCCGACGACTCCTGGAAGGTCGCGCCCGCCCCGGCGGCCCTGAACGACCGCCGCGTCGAGATCACCGGCCCGACGGACCGGAAGATGACGATCAACGCGCTGAACTCGGGTGCGAAGGTCTGGCTCGCCGACTTCGAGGACGCCTCGGCGCCGACCTGGGAGAACGTGGTCCTCGGTCAGGTCAACCTGATCGACGCCTACACCCGGAAGATCGACTTCACCGACCCGAAGTCGGGCAAGTCCTACGCGCTCAAGCCGGCCGAGGAGCTGGCCACGGTCGTCATGCGCCCCCGCGGCTGGCACCTGGAGGAGCGGCACCTGACCTTCGAGGGCCGCCCGGTCCCCGGCGCCCTGGTCGACTTCGGCCTGTACTTCTTCCACAACGCCAAGCGCCTCGTGGAGCTCGGCAAGGGCCCGTACTTCTACCTCCCGAAGACGGAGTCGCACCTGGAGGCCCGCCTCTGGAACGACGTCTTCGTGTACGCGCAGGACTACGTCGGCCTCCCGCAGGGCACCGTGCGCGCCACCGTCCTGATCGAGACGATCACGGCCGCGTACGAGATGGAGGAGATCCTCTACGAGCTCCGCGACCACGCGGCGGGACTGAACGCGGGCCGCTGGGACTACCTCTTCTCCATCGTCAAGAACTTCCGTGACGGCGGCGCCAAGTTCGTGCTGCCGGACCGCAACCTGGTCACCATGACCGCGCCGTTCATGCGCGCGTACACCGAACTGCTCGTCCGCACCTGCCACAAGCGGGGCGCGCACGCGATCGGCGGCATGGCCGCCTTCATCCCGTCGCGGCGCGACGCCGAGGTCAACAAGGTCGCCTTCGAGAAGGTCAAGGCGGACAAGGACCGCGAGGCGGGCGACGGCTTCGACGGCTCCTGGGTCGCCCACCCGGACCTGGTCCCGATCGCGATGGCCTCCTTCGACGCGGTGCTCGGCGACAGGCCGAACCAGAAGGACCGGCTGCGCGAGGACGTGCACGTCGAGGGCCCGGAGCTGATCGACATCGCCTCCCTGGACGCGCGGCCGACCTACGAGGGCCTGCGCAACGCCGTCCAGGTCGGCACCCGGTACATCGAGGCCTGGCTGCGCGGCCTCGGCGCCGTCGCGATCTTCAACCTGATGGAGGACGCGGCGACCGCCGAGATCTCCCGCTCGCAGATCTGGCAGTGGATCAACGCCGGTGTCGAGTTCGAGCACGACGGCGAGACGGTGAAGGCCACGCCGGAGCTGGCGCGCGAGGTGGCCGCCGAGGAACTGGCCGCGATCCGCGAGGAGATCGGCGAGGAGGCCTTCGCGGCCGGCAAGTGGCAGCAGGCCCACGACCTCCTGCTGCACGTCTCGCTGGACGCCGACTACGCCGACTTCCTGACCCTCCCCGCGTACGAACAGCTGGTCGGCTGACCCGCACAGCAGCCGCGCAGCACCCGTACCCCCCGGCTCCCTACGGCTCCTCCGGGACTCCCGTACGTCGGCCCGCACACAGGCTCCGCCCCCGGTGACGCACAGCACCGGGGGCGGAGCCCTTTTCGCTCCGGTGCGTTTCACAGGGCATGTGACGCAACCGAGATACGCAGCTACCTAGCGGTAACAAGCCACGGCATGCGAGATTCCGCCATGCCACCGGCCGGCGGCAGTCCCCCGCTCCTCTGCACCGACGCAGGAGAACTCCGCCATGCGCACCACCCCCCACCGCGCACTCCACAGACCCGCCGCCGCCGCGCTCGCCCTGCCCCTCGCCCTCGGCGGGCTGGTCGGCACCGGCGCCGCCCCCGCCGCCGCGAGTCCCGGCTCCGGCCCCACCGCCGTCGTGACCATGGGCGACAGCTACATCTCCGGCGAGGCCGGACGCTGGCAGGGCAACAGCCTCACCAACACCGGCAGTCGCAACGGCACCGACCGGGCTTGGACGGGCAGCACGTACGACCCCGCCCGCGTGTACGGCGCCACGGCGGCCAACGGCTGCCACCGCTCCGACTCCGCCGAGGTGCGCAGCGCCGGCGCGATCGCCGCCACCCTCGTCAACCTGGCCTGCTCCGGCGCCACGACGCAGAACGTGTTCCGGTCCTCGCAGGGCGGACAGGCGTACAAGGGCGAGGCGCCGCAGGCCGACCAGCTCGCGGCGGTCGCCGCCGCGAACGACGTCCGGATGATCGTGCTGTCGGTCGGCGGCAACGACCTGGGCTTCTCGGACATCATCCGCACCTGCGCCACCGACTACATCGTCTGGTACTCCTACTGCCACGACGACCAGCAGGCCGAGGTCGACGCCAGGATCGACGGCGCGATGGCGAACGTCGCCAAGTCGGTCGACGAGATCCGCGCGGTGATGTCCGGCGCCGGTTACGCGGCCTCCGCCTACCGGATCGTGCTCCAGTCCTACCCGTCCCCCATCCCCCGCGCCGCCGACAACCGCTACACGGAGAGCGGCTGGAGCCGCGTCAACACGGGCGGGTGCCCGTTCTGGAACCTCGACTCCGACTGGGCGCGGGACTCGCTCGTCCCGCAGGTCTCCGACCGGCTGAAGGCCGTCGCCGCCGCCAAGGGCACCCAGTTCATGGACCTGCGGGACCTGCTCCAGGGCCGTGAGGTCTGCGCCAAGGCGTCGAAGCAGGTGAGTGCCACGGTGCCGGCCTCGATCACGAGCAGCGAGTGGGCCCGCTGGATCGACAGCAACGAAACCCAGGGACCGGTCCAGGAGTCCGTGCACCCCAACTACTACGGCCAGCTCGCCCTCGGCCGCTGCCTGGCCCTGATCCAGGCGCGACCGACCGGCAACCACAGCTGCCGCAACACGGCGGGGGCGGGCACGTCCGGGATCTACCTCTCGGCGCTCTCCTGACCCCTCTTCCGACCCCCCACGGGGTTCAGCGGGCGCGGCGCCTCACCCGGCGTCGCGCCCGTCGCTCCGTGCGCGCCTGCGGACGGGCCACCCCCAGGCGCACCAGGGTGCGTTCGGCCTGGTGCGGATCGGCCGCCACCATCTCCTTGATCAGGGCGGTCGCGCCGCCGGGCCACCCTTCGGCCGCGACGTCGAAGGCGGCCCGGCCGGGCGCCCGGGTCAGCTCGTCCAGTACGGCGAGGGCGTAGGCGGACAGCGGTACGAGGGTCTCGTCCACGGTCTCGCCCCGGGCGCGGAGGGTGTCGGCCACGGACGCGCCGACGACCGGGTCGGCGACGGCGCCGCGCAGCGCCTCCAGGGGGGCCGCGGCGCCGTCCAGGAGGCCGAACAGCGCGCGGGTGTCGGAGGCCTCGTGGGTCCCGGCGTTGACGGTGCCGAGGGCGGCGAGCAGCGCCGACCACGCGTCGGCGTCGTCACCCCGGGCGCGGAGCCAGTCGGCGAGGACGCGCGCGGCGGCGGGACCGGACCAGCCCTCGGCCGCGGCGACCACCGTCGGGGCGTCCCAGGCGGCGGCCTCGGCGGCGTCGGGGGCCGCGACGTGCCGGACCCTCAGCAGGTAGTGGAGGACCTCGACGCCCTGCGGGGTGAGGCCGAAGGCGTCACCGGCGCGGAAGACCATGCCCGTCCCGGTGAGCCGGTCGACGGTGTCGGCCATGGTCCGGGCGGACGGCTCCAGCCGCGCCCGGTCGTCGTCGGTGACGGTCCGCCCGACGAGCCGGGTCAGCTCCTCGGCGGAGGGCAGCCGGTAGTCGCCGGGGGCCTGGGCCGTGGCCGGTACGGGTACGGGCGCGTCCTCCAGGCGCGGATCGACCGGCCAGTCCTCGAACTCGGCGGCCCTGCGGGCCACCGACTCGGCGCTGGAGCCGCGCTGGTAGAGCGCGTACAGCAGGTGGGCGGCCTCGCCGTCGTAGAGCCCGCCCGTCTCGGCCTTCATCTCGTCGACGGCCGCGGCGAGCAGGTCGGCGGCGGCCTCCACGGAGCGCTGCGGATCGTGCGGCTCCGCGGGCGGTGGCGGGAGGGGCACGGTGGAGTCCCCGTAGTAGTCGAGGTGTTCGTCCAGAAGGGTGTCGGCCAGGACCAGATGGGGGAACGCCTCCGGCCCGGGGGCCAGATGGGCGTACGGCCCCGAGAGCGCCCCGGCCAGGCCCTCGGCGGTCCAGCGGTCGACCAGTTCGCCCGCCACCCGGCCGACGCCGTGGGCGACGTCCGAGTCGGAGAGCAGCGGCCCGGCGGGCGAGGGCGCCTCGGCGTCCCGTACGTACGCGCCGGTCAGGGCCTCGGCGAGGATGGCGTCGGCGAGTTCGCTCCGGTTCATCAGGTCGGCGCGGCGCAGCCCGTCCGGGGTCGTGACGCCCTCGTGGGCGGCGAGCCAGCCGAGGACGGCGGCCGCGTCGCCGGGGTCGGTGCCGTCGGCCCGCAGCAGCGAGGCGTACCAGCGCTGCCAGGTGAGGTTGCCGGGGTCGTTCATCGCCCGCTCGAAGTCGGGCACGGTCTCCTCGATCGCGGTCACGATCCGGGCCTGCCGCTTCCCGTTGAGCCGCCCGGCCTCCCGGATCCGCTCGGTGAGCGCGACGAGCACGGCGGGGTAGGCCGCCAGCTCCTCGGGCGTCGCGTAGACGAAGGTCGGCGCGTCCTCGACGAGCAGATGCCGCACCAACTCCACGGTCGGCTCGGGCAGGCCCGCGCGCCGTTCGGCCCCGCGCAGCGCCAGGAGCCCGAGCACGGCGTCGGCGGCCCGCACGTAGGAGGGGTCGTGGCGCTCGGGGGCGCCGTCGAGGAACGTGTCGAGCCCGGTGTTGGAGAGCACGGTGGCAGCCACGCCTCCAGGGTAGTTCCGGAGGGCGGAGGACGTCGTTCCACGACGGGCGCGCCGGGGTGTCAGCGCGCCGGCACCACCACCGTCCGCTGCGCGGAGAAGTCGCCCCAGGTGCCGTCCGGGAGCCTGGCGCGCAGGGTGACGCTGTAGCGGGTGCCCGGTGGGTCCTGGACCGTGAAGGTGTAGGTGGCGCGGCCCGGTGGGGGCTCCGCTCCCCAGACGACGGTCGTGGCGAACCTGCCGTTCAGGTAGAGCTGGTGCTGTTCGATCGGGGCGTCGGTCCTCGGCGGGGTCCAGGTCAGGGTGATCTCGCCGCGCCCGGCCGTCGCCTCCAGGTCGGTGGGGGCGGTGTTCGGGGGCGCGCCGGGAGCGGCGGCGGTGGTGACGTCGAGGGTGTTGCTGTCCGGGGAGGAGTTCTCGGCGGCGTCGCGGGCGCGGACCGTGAAGGAGTAGATCGTGCCGGGGCGGAGCGTCGTGACGCGGGTGGTGGTGACGGTGCCGGGGACGGTGTGGACGCGGGTGTCCGCCTGGTAGACGTCGTAGGCCGTCACTCTCGTGTCGTCGCGGGCGGGAGTCCAGGTCAGGGTGGCGGCGCGGCTGCCGTCGGCGGCGCCGCGCAGGGATGCCGGCGTGGTCGGGGGGGTGCGGTCGCGCGCGCTCGCGGCGAGGGTGGTCGCCGGGACCGTCACGCTGTGTGGCGAGCGGTTCCCGGCGGCGTCGCGGGCGCGGACCGTGAAGGAGTAGGGGGTGGCGGGCGTCAGGTTCACGATGTCGGTCATGAGGGTCGTGGCCGGCAGGTCTCTCACCTTGCGGCCCCGCTCGTAGACCTCGTAGCCGGCCACGGCGCGGTCGTCGGTCGCGGCGCTCCACATGACGTGGACGGTGGTCGCGCTGCCGGAGGCCGCCGTGACGCCGGTGGGGG
>NZ_RDBI01000081.1:0-1662 GCF_008042125.1 Streptomyces sp. MS191 | reverse complement strand
GCGGGCCGGTGTCGTTCGCGGAGTGGATCGACCGGGACTACATGACCCCCTGGTGAGCCGGGCGGGGCGGTCCACCGCCCCGCCCCGCGCGTCAGGACGCCGGGGGCCGCCAGTCCGGCCGACGGCCGCTCAGACCGATCACCCGGTCGAGCAGGGGTGCGTCGTCCGGGACGGGGACGATCGGGCCGAAGAAGCCGTCGTCGCCCTGCGCGTCCTCGGCCGGTGTCAGGAGCGCCTGCGACGAGGCGAGTTCCGCGTCCTCCACCGCGTAGTCCTGGCCCGTGGCCCGCGCCAGGTCCCAGCCGTGGATCACCAGCTCGTTCAGCGCCACCATGCCCATGACGGCGGCCGGCAGCTCGACCCCACCCGCCTGCGTGTCCCCGTCCCAGGCCGCCGGTTCGCGCCAGGCCGCCGCCAGGTCGTCGAGCGCCTTCGGCAGCTCCGTGCGCCAGTCCTCCTCCAGCACCGGCCGTTCCGTGCCGGGCGGAGTGCCGGTCGTCGGGCCGAGGTCCTTGCGGGCGGCGTCGCGGAAGGCCACGCTCAGCCCGGCGACGTGCGCCAGCACCTCCCGCACCGCGTACTCCGGACACGGGGTCGGATCCCCGAGCCGCTCGTCGTCGATGCCCGCCGCGAGCCGCGCCATCCGCGCGGCGGCCGTACCCAGATCGATGCGTGTCGAATTCTCCATACGGGGCAGACCGTCCCGGCACCGGGAACTCATCGGTCGACGGCGACCGTCCTCGGCCACGGGTCGCCCGGGTCACCGCTCGGCCCCGATCCGCCGCAGGCACTCCGCCGCCAGCGCCGGGTACGCCTCGGCGATCGCCTCGTACAGGCGCGTGCGCAGGACCCTCTCGGCCTCCGCGCGTCCCGTCACCCCGTACAACCCGTCGAGCAGGGTCTCGTACCGGGACAGCGCGTGCCGGAGGTAGTTCACCTGCCAGCGGACCAGTGCCCCGCCGGCCGCTCCGCCGGGACTCCGGGCACCGAGCAGGCGGCGATGCCGCACCGCCCGCCGTTCCAGCTCCGCCGCGGGCAGCCGGGGCACCTCGATCGGCTGCGCGCGGATCGCCGCGAGCACGGCGAGCCGCCGGCTCTCGGCACCCGCCGTCGCCGCCGACGACCGGCGCCCCGAGTCCGCCGCGCACCGGGTGAACTCCGGTGTCCGCTCGACGGCCTCCACCCGCGACACGCGGTAGAGCCGGACGGGGGCGAGCGACCAGCGGCGCGGGTCACGGCCCTGGACGTCGGCCTCGCCCAGCAGATCCCGCACCATCGCGTCGGTCCAGCCGCGCTCCCGCAGCCCGTCGAGCGTCACGTACGCCGTGCAGTCCGTCATGATTCCCCCTGAAGTCGGTTACGCAGAGTGACGAATTCAGTGAAGCGCACCCCACTGACAACGACCCCGACCCGCCCCCTTGCCGTACCGCGCGACGGGGTGCCATAAAGGTCTGGACCATGTCGACGGACGGAGGCATTCCCGTGCAACGCCCGCTCGCCGCAACCCTGTTGACCCTTGCGCTGCTGCCTCTCGCGGCCTGCTCCACCGGCCCCGACGCGGACACCCGGGCCCCCGGCGCCCTGGTCGACTTCGGCCTGTACTTCTTCCACAACGCCAAGCGCCTCGTGGAGCTCGGCAAGGGCCCGTACTTCTACCTCCCG
>NZ_RDBI01000080.1:5501-14554 GCF_008042125.1 Streptomyces sp. MS191 | reverse complement strand
GGCCACGGCCGCGGTCGCGACCGTGAGGGAGACGGCGGAGAGGCGGACGATGCTCTGTATGCCAGCGGTACGTGGACGCCGGTGTGCGGCCATGGCGAATCAACCCCTTGTGTCGGTGAGGTCTCCGGGGCCTGGAGGCGGCCGGTGCCGGAGCGGGCCGGAACGCCGCCCGGCGCCGTGTCCGCCGGGGCCGGAGTGATCGTCCTGACCGGATCGTAGGCGGGCCGGGGCGGCCGGAACGCTGTCTGAGGGATGCGCTCAGGAGGGCATAAGCAACTGTTCAGGTTCGGCGCCGCTCCGTGTCCGCCGGGGAGCACCCCGCGTACGGATCCCGGCGTCCGCGGGTGGCTCTCCCGGCCGCGACGGGGCCGGTTCCCGGGCCCGGGGCTCACCCGGCGGGCGGGGTACGGCCGGTCCGGTGCGCCCGACGCACCGCATGCGGGGCCGCCCTGACGAGGAGGCGGGGGCCGCGCGAGCGGCGGACCCGCCGTCGGCCACACTGATGCGGTGCCCCGCCTCACGCGCTACCTCCTCATATGGCTGTCGTGCACCGCGGCCAGCGTCACCGCGGTCATGCTCACGGTGTACTTCGTGATCGGCCTGACCCGTCCGACGCCGCCCGCCGCGCGTTCGGTCCAGGCGGTGTACCCGTCGCCCTCCGGCCTCGTGGGTGTGCCGGCCTCGTCCGCGGCCCCCACGCCGACCCCGTCGGCCACCCCGACCGGCACACCCGTGAAGGCACCCCCCACCACGCGGACGCCGTCTCCCTCGCCCACCCGGGCGCCCGTCACGGCCACGCCCCGCCCGTCGCCGAAGTGCACCGGCGGTCCGGGACTGCACACCGTCCCGTCCGAGGGCGGCAAGGTCACCGTCCAGTACGGGCGCACCAGCGTYTGCTTCGTCTCCGCCGTGCCCGACCCGGGATTCCGTACGAGCACGCAGCAGACCGATCCGGACACCCTGGTGGTCGTCTTCACCAGCGACGACCACCGTTCGGAGATCACCGCGACCGTCGTGCCGACCGCCAAGGCCAGCGTCCGCGAGACCCGGCTGTGAGCCGCCGGGGACCGGCTCCGCGCTGACCGGCCGCGTGTCGCACCAGCAGCCGCACTCTTGTCGCCCCGCAACCTGAGCAGTTCCTTAAGCGTCCCTGATGACCAGCATCAGGACGGCTCCGGGCGGGTTCGCCGCCCCTATGCTCACGGTCGGTCAGGACGATCACTCCGGCCCCGGCGGACACGGCGCCGGGCGGCGTTCCGGCCCGCTCCGGCACCGGCCGCCTCCAGGCCCCGGAGACCTCACCGACACAAGGGGTTGATTCGCCATGGCCGCACACCGGCGTCCACGTACCGCTGGCATACAGAGCATCGTCCGCCTCTCCGCCGTCTCCCTCACGGTCGCGACCGCGGCCGTGGCCACCGCCTGCGGCGTCGGCGGCTCGAAGAGCGACGACGCGCGGAGCGTCTCGGTGGCATCGGTCCCGGACGCGCCCACCGAGCAGAGCACCGCCGACCCGGGTCCCACGGCCGCATCGGCCGGAACGCCCTCCCCACCTCCGACAGCGGCTCCCGGTCAGGGGGCGGCAGCCAGGCCCAGGAAGTCGTCCGCCTGGTGAACGTCGAACGCGCCGCGGCAGGCTGCAAGGCCCTGACGGTGGACGCGGACCTGACCGACGCCGCACAGGAGTACAGCGAGGCCATGGCCGCCACCGGGAACTTCTCCCACACCGGTACGGACGGCACCCAGCCTCAGAACCGCATCGAAGCGGCCGGGTACACCTGGTCACGGTCCGGCGAGAACATAGCCAAGGGTCAGGCCGACGCCGCGGCCGTCGTCGACGCCTGGATGAACAGCCCGGGCCACCGCGCGAACATCCTCAACTGCGGCTTCACCGAGATCGGCGTCGGCGTCAGCACCGACGGCGGACCCTGGTGGACCCAGGACTTCGGCACCCCGGCCTGACCACCGCGGGCCGGACGTCCCCCGCGGGGCACCCGGACCGGCCGGTCCTCAGTGCGGCGCCACCAGCTTGATCCCGACACCGCGCACCGTGCGCAGATAGCGCGGCGCGGAGGCCCGCTCGCCGAGTTTGCGGCGCAGCGCGGACACGTGCACGTCGATGGTCTGGTCCTCGATGTACGCCTCGCGCCACACCTCGGTGAGCAGACGCCGCCTGGATATGACCGTTCCGGCGTGCCGGGCGAGGAAGGCCAGCAGGTCGAACTCCCGCCGGGTGAGGACCAGTTCACGGCCGGCCAGGTAGGCGGAGCGGGCCAGCGGATCGACGGCGAGCTCGCCGACCGTCACCGGACTCATCGGGTCGACGGGCTGCGGCTGCCCTCCGGCGGCCGGGCCGGGTGCCGCGCTGCGCCGCAGGACCGCCGACAACCGGGCCATGAGCTGAGCCCCGGAGAACGGTTTCACCAGATAGTCGTCGGCCCCCGCGTTCAGCAGCTTCACGATCTCGTTCTCGTCGTCCCGGGCGGTCGCCACCACCACGGGCACGTTCGAGATGCCCCGGATCATCCGCAGCGCATCGGCGCCGTCCAGGTCGGGCAGGCCGAGATCGAGTACCACCGCGTCCAGCGCACCCTGGGCGACCTCGCGCAGCGCACCGAATCCGTCGCCCGTGCTGCGCACCGTGTGGCCGTGCTCCGAGAGGATCTCCATCAGCGAGGCACGGATGCTGGGGTCGTCTTCGACCACGAGTACGCAGGGCATGGCGGTCACCCTACAGCGGCCTGTCCGCCATCCGGACAGGCCCTTACGGCCTGGTGGAGAGCCGCTCGAGGACCGGCCCGCGCGCCCTGCGCCACGAGGTCGAGGCCGCCATCCTCGACCCACCTCGTCCCACGCCGGCATCCTCGACCCACCTTGTCCCACGCCGACCACCCCGGCAGCCCGCAGGGGCTGCGGCTGATGAGGGACCGGTGCCCACGAACCGGCCGGACGTCCGCGGGGGAGGTCGGATGTGCCGGAACGGCCCCGAACCCGACTGACCGCGAAGGACGATGGGAAGGACTCGTCCGGGCCGGTCGGTCCGGCGTTCCCATGGGGGGAGGGCGCGTATGGAGGCTGCCATGATGCCGGCCGTCATCGCTGCCGTAGCGGCGGTGGTGGGTGGTCTCCTGACGGCGTTCGCCACGCGGTCGGTCGAACGGCTGAGGCTGCGGGCCGGCCTGCTCGAGAAGGCGCAGGAGCGAYGCCTGACCTGTATCGAGGGCTTCATGCTGGCTACGAGTCTGTGGATGGACTGGCTCGTCTACATCCAGGAATCGGGCTGGGAGGGCAAACAGGAGGAGCTGAACCGCCGCGTCCGGGCCCGCGACGAGGCCTATCGACGGCTCCTGCTGCTGGCGTCGGACGACCTGTACCGGTGGCTGAAGGACGCCTACCTTCCAGCGGAGCATCTGGTGCGGCAGACGTACGTGCGCCAGCTGCGGAGTGGCGTCGAGGTCGATCGACAAGCGCTGGCCGCTCGCCGGGCCTTCAACGCCATGCTCAGGGACGACCTCGTGGACCTGGCCCGCCCGGAGATCCGAAAACTGCGCGACCCGCTGGCCTGAGCGACCGTCAACCTCGCTGCGGGCTGCGGGCTGCGGCTGCGGGTCTCGGGGGCTCGCGGAACGTCCCGGACCGTCCATCCGCGGCCGTGGTTGCGACACGGACGGGCGCAGGGCGGGGGCCGTCAGCGCGGTCACGGTCTCAGTCCGGCGGCCGGGCGGACGCGATGGCCCGACGGCCGAGGCGTCCTGACGTGACGTCAGCGAGGGGCGTGTGTGCCTCAAGAGGCCCTCTTGTGGGTTGCGTCCGATGTTTCGAGAATGCCCATGACAACCGAAGGATCTTCGGTCGCATCGTCATCGGAGGGGAACCCCCACATGAACAAGCCTCTCACCGGCGCCCTGCTCGCCCTGCTCCTGACCGGGGCGGCAGCAGCCCCGGCCGTGGCCTCCGCGCCCCGGGACACGGTCGCGCAGACCCCGGCCTCCGCGCCACGCGCCCAGGCCGCGACGGCCGTCGCCGTCGACTTCGCGGGGACGGTCGCGCTCAGCAACTGTTCCGGCTCCCTCGTACGTACCCCCGGCTCCCTGCCCGGCGACCCCGCGCTGGTCCTCTCCAACGGGCACTGTCTGGAGACCGGCTTCCCCGCGGCCGGCGAGGTCATCAAGGACCAGCGGTCCAGCCGCTCGTTCTCCCTTCTCAACTCGGCCGGCTCCAAGGTCGCGACCCTGCGCGCCGGCAAGATCGCCTACGCCACGATGACCGACACGGACATCTCGATCTACCAGCTGACCAAGACGTACGCGCAGATCCAGAGCCAGTACGGCATCAGCGCGCTGACCCTCAACGACGTCCGTCCGGCGCAGGGTTCGGCGATCAAGGTGGTCTCCGGGTACTGGAAGCGCGTCTACAGCTGCAACGTCGACGGATTCGCGTACCGCCTCAAGGAGGGCGAGTGGACGTGGAAGGACTCCGTCCGCTACACCTCGTCCTGCAACACCATCGGCGGCACCTCCGGTTCGCCGGTGATCGACACGACCACCGGAAAGGTCGTCGCCGTCAACAACACGGGGAACGAGAGCGGTGAGAGCTGCACCGTGAACAACCCGTGCGAGATCGACCAGAACGGCACCGTGACGGTCCGCCAGGGCATCAACTACGCCCAGCAGACGTACACGATCGTCCCCTGCGTCGGCGCGGGGAACGTGATCGACCTGAACCGCCCCGGCTGCGTCCTGCCGAAGCCGTGACGCCCCTGCCGCCCGGCCCGCCCGGGCCGGGCGGCAGGTGTCGCGCCCTCTCGGACAAGGCCGTCGCGAGCGTCATCGGGGCGGGCGTCCGCGCCCGTCGCGGGTCGAGCCGTGCGTGAGGCGACCCCGCCCCTCAGGCCGATTTGCGCCACACGGACACGTGCTTCGTGGAGTCCTCGGTGAAGGGCGCCCCGTCCCAGTCCGCGACCCGGCGTTCCAGTTCGAGCCCGGCGATCCGTGCCATCAGGTCGAGTTCCGCCGGCCACGCGTACCGGTGCCGGGAGTCGCCGCGCCGGTACCGGCCGTCGTCCTCGCGCGTGACATGGTGCGAGACGAGGATCTGCCCGACCAGGTCGAAGGTGTCGAAGCCGAGATGCCGCTCGGAGACGTCGAACGGCACCGCGACCTGGCCGGGCGGCAGGAACCGCAACGGCGGCACGCTGAGTTCGATGACGAATCGGCCGCCGGGCGCCAGATGGCGTGCGGCGTTGCGGAAGCACTCGACCTGCTCCTCCTGCGTGAGCAGGTTCGAGATGGTGTTGTAGACGAGATAGACGAGAGCGAACTCACCGGGGACGACGGTCGTGGCCATGTCCCCGATGGCCAGCGGGAGGGCGTCCTCGTCGAGCTTGCGCCGTAGGACCGCCGCCATGTGCTCGGACAGTTCGATGCCCACCACCGGCACGCCGCGTTCCCGGAGCGGGACGCCCACGCGCCCGGTCCCGATCGCGAACTCCAGTGCCCGCCCGTCTCCGGCGAGATCGGCGAGGAAGGCGAGTGTCGGTTCGAGGACGGCGGCGGAGGACATCTCGGTCTCCCCGGCGTCGTAGCGTTCGGCGGTCGCCCGGTCCCACAGCTCACTGCTCGTCACGAGCGGCCACTGTGCCGGGCGTGGCAGGGCGTTGTCGACGCATTTACCGTCCCACGGCGTCGACGCCGTCGGCGTTCCCCGACCCGGGGTCCGGTCGTGTGGCCCTGCGTGGAGCGGCCGGCCGCCGCGTCGTGTGCGCCCCGCGGTATGCGCGCACTGCACGCGGCCGAGGCGCGGATCGCCATGGTCTGTGGCAACCACTGCCCGCACCTGACCACGAAGCGGTGCCAGTGGGTCGGGACGTGGGTGGCGGCGAACAATGTGGTGATCGCCTACACCCCGATCAGCGGCTCCTTGCTCCACCGGATCGAGGTCGCCACATCATCCGGCGGACCAAACACGCAGCCGACGAACGCCGCACGACGTCGTCAGCCGGCCGAACATTGCCCGATCTAGGCGTCGTCGCGGCACAGGCAGAACGGGTGGCCGGCCGGGTCGAAGAGTACTCGGACGTTTTCCTGCGGCTGGAAATCCGCAACGGTGGCGCCCAGGGCGACCGCCTCGGCGACCGCTGAGTCCAGGTCGCCGACCTGGAAGTCGAAGTGCATCATCGGGCGCTGGTCGCCGTCGGCCGGTGGCCACACCGGAGCCCGATAGCCCTCCGCCTGCTGGAAAACGAAGAACGGTCCATGCTGGGAGGCGGTCACAATGGCTGTTCCCGGCTCTTCGTGCCCGATGTGCCAATCGAGGAGCTCGGCATAGTACCTGGCCAAGCCGCTGGGGTCCGGCGCTTCGATCGTCGTCCCCCACCACATGCCGCCTGTTCGAGATCGCATGCCCGACCCTATCCGAGGCCCCCGGCCCCCGGACCCGCCGATACCACCCGTTGGCCCCGGAGCGACTGGCGAGGGGCGGGCCACGGAGGCTCTCGGCGCTCAGCTGTAGTACGCGATCTTCTCGTCCAGGACTCCGATCGCCCGCGACAGCGCCGCGACCCGCTCCTCCAGCACCGCGCGGCGCTCGCGGAGGAAGGCGACCCGGTCCTGGGCGGAGTGGTCCGTGCGCAGGATGGCGACGAAGGCGCGCAGGTCCGCGATGCCGAGTCCGGCATCGCGGAAGCACGTCACCATGCCGATCCAGAAGACGTCCTCCTCGGTGTACTCCCTGCGTCCGCCCGCGGTGCGTCCGATCGGGCCGATGAGTCCTTCGCGCTCGTAGTAGCGGAGGGTGTCGATCGAGACGCCGGTGCGATCGGCCGCGGTCGCCGGGGTCAGGGTGGTCATGGGTCTCCTTCCGCGACTTCGCCGAGGACGGCGAGCACGTCAACGGGTGCCGGGATGATCATAGGACTGAGAAGGCGGCCTGTCGGCGCGCCCGTGGGAACCCGCATCAGCGAGCCGGACGGCCGCACGGCGCCTCCGTCGCGATCCGCACCACGTCTCGCGCGCCCGGGTACGCCCGGGGCCACGAACCCGCCGTATCGGCATCGACGCGGGTGCCGCAGTCCGTCGTCCCGAGGACGATCCGGGGGGGCGACGTCATGGCGCCCATGCTCGGACCTGGTGCGCGCTCCAGGTCAAGAGCCCTCGTGGCGGGGGGCCTTCGCCTCTCCTCTCCGGCGGCCCGCACCTTTTCGATCTTCCGCTGCGGCGAAGCAGTCCTGCATACTCCCGCCATGAACATGCGCGGTTCGCGGCTGCTTCTCGCGGTCCTGCTCGTCGGCACCACACTGACCGGCTGCTCCGCACTCTCCCCGTTCGACACGTGCGAGGACACCGCGTCGCCTCTCAGGAAGCTCGACGCGGTGGAGGTGCTGGACCTGCGCCCCGCGGAGGCCAGGCCGGTCGACGGCGGATCCCGGGCCTACTGCACCGACGACAGCGGAGACGCGGGTCTGACTGCCGAGCGGGTCTACGTGTACGGCGGGACCCGCGAGGAGGTGCTGGACTACTACGGCCGTGCCGTCCCGGCAGCGGGATGGCGCCCGGTACAGGACCTCGACACGGGGCCGGAAGGCCGGCGGGCCGTCTTCTGCTTCGAAGCCGCCGAGCGCCCGAGCGTGACGCTCGCCTTCGAGCCTCCGGAACGCCTGCGGGAGATCGAGGGACTGGATCCGGGACCGGAGGCCGCCGACCCCGGCTCCCACGTCTGGTTCTCGTTGTTCGCCGAGTCGGCCACAGACGGTTCGCGCTCGGGGTGCCTGGACTAGGTCCTGTCCGGCGCGGCCAGGGGAGTGCCCGGGCCGGAGCCGGCCCCGCCGCCCCCGGCCCCGTGTCGAGGTCCTGTACCGGGCGCCATCCCGCTGCCGGGACGGCACGGCCGTAGTAGTCCAGCACCTCCCGCCATCGCCTGGTGCGTCGGCCTCACGGTGCTCGGCTACTTCTGGTCGACCTCGAAGTTCAACAGCGACCCGAGCTGACCGCCATGACCGTGCGGGCCTCGTCCCGCGACCCGTCCGACCCCCCGGGGCGGCGGGCGCCGACGCGATGTCGGTGCACGCCGCCCCGGGGGGTCGGACGGGTCGCGGGACGAGGCCCGCACGGTCATGGCGGTCAGCTCGGGTCGCTGTTGAACTTCGAGGTCGACCAGAAGTAGCCGAGCACCGTGAGGCCGACGCACCAGGCGATGGCGATCCAGCCGTTGTTGCCGATCTCGGTGCCGAGCAGCAGGCCGCGCAGGGTCTCGATGGCGGGGGTGAAGGGCTGGTACTCGGCGATCGGCTGGAACCAGCCGGGCATCGAGTCGAGGGGGACGAAGGCACTGGAGATGAGGGGCAGGAGGATCAGCGGCATCGCGTTGTTGCTGGCGGCCTCGGCGTTGGGGGCGCCCATGCCCATCCCGACCGCGATCCAGGTGAAGGCCAGCGAGACCAGAGCGAGCAGCCCGAACGCCGCGACCCACTCCAGGAGGCTCGCGTCGGTGGAGCGGAAGCCCATGGCGACCCCGACGGCACCGACCAGGACGACGCTGATGATCGCCTGCAGCACGCTGCCGACGACGTGCCCGAAGAGCACGGACCCGCGGTGGATGGCCATGGTGCGGAAGCGGGCGATGATGCCCTCGTTCATGTCCGTGGAGACGGAGACGGCGGTGCCGATCGTGGTGGAGCCGATGGTCATGAGCAGGATGCCGGGCACGAGGTAGGCGATGTAGGCGGAGCGGTCTCCGCCGCCGATCCCCGCGCTCATCGTGTCGCCGAAGATGTAGACGAAGAGCAGCAGCAGCATCACCGGGGTGAGCAGCAGGTTCAGGGTGAGGGACGGGTAGCGCCGGGCGTGCAGGAGGTTGCGGCGCAGCATGGTGGCGGAGTCGCGCACGGTCGCCGCGATCGCGAACGAGGCCACGGCGAAGCCGATGAAGACCAGCCAGATCACCAGCGAGAGGATGGAATCGAACCCGTCGCGCAACATACTGAGCACCGCCTCGTGAATGGTTGGAGCGCCTCGCGGTCAAGGTACCCGGTACAACGCACCGGGCACCTCGATTGG
>NZ_RDBI01000080.1:1413-5401 GCF_008042125.1 Streptomyces sp. MS191 | reverse complement strand
ATCTGTTGCAACGGTCCTGTCAGTAATGCAACGCAACGCCATCGATCATTGCAATGGATTGAAAGTGAACGCTATAGTGGGGCCAGGCGACACCACGAACGAGCACCAGGGAGACCGCGATGCCGGGAGGCAGGCTCACTCAGCAGGAACGTCAGCAGATCGCGCTGGGGCTGGCGGACAGCCTCCCCTACGCCGAGATCGCGAGGCGCCTCGACCGTCCCACCTCGACCATCACGCGTGAGGTCATGCGCAACGGCGGCCCCACCGGCTACCGCTCCGATCTGGCCCACCGCGCCACCGAGCGGCGCGCGCACCGTCGCCGGTCCGCGCCCGCCCGCGGGCCGGAATCGGCCCCGATGCCGCACGGACGCGAGGCCGAGGCCGTGGCCGAGTACGAGGAGACGCTCACCACCGTCCTGATGGGCTCGGGCGTGCCCAAGATGGGGGCGCGGGTGCTGACGTGCCTGTTCACCTCCGACGCGGGCAGCCTCACCGCGTCCGAGCTGACCCAGAAGCTCCAGGTCAGCCCGGCGTCGATCTCCAAGGCGATCGCCTTCCTGGAGAGCCAGAGCCTCGTCCGCCGGGAGCGCGACGAACGCCGTCGCGACCGCTACGTCATCGACGACGAACTCTTCTTCCAGGCGACCATCGCCAGTGCCCGGGCCAACGACGAGCTCGTGAAGACCGCACGGCTGGGCGTGGCCGTCCTCGGCCCCCAGACCCCCGCCGCCAACCGGCTGGAGAACATCGCGCGCTTCCTCGACTTCATCAGCGAGAGCATCACCCGGGCCGCCGAACAGGCCCGCGAAGTCCTCCACACCAAGCCCGCGCCCGCCCCGGACGGTCCCGAGGAACAGGCAGACGCCTGAGGAGCGTCGGCATCGAGGCGGCCGAAAGGCCACGGCTCGACGGTCTCGCCCTCCGTCGCGCCACGTCGCCGGCCCCGGTCCACGGCGGTGGCGSGGTGGGCCAGATCGGAGCGGTAGCCGGTGGGGCCGCCGTTGCGCATGACCTCACGCGTGATGGTCGAGGTGGGACGGTCGAGGCGCCTCGCGATCTCGGCGTAGGGGAGGCTGTCCGCCAGCCCCAGCGCGATCTGCTGACGTTCCTGCTGAGTGAGCCTGCCTCCCGGCATCGCGGTCTCCCTGGTGCTCGTTCGTGGTGTCGCCTGGCCCCACTATAGCGTTCACTTTCAATCCATTGCAATGATCGATGGCGTTGCGTTGCATTACTGACAGGACCGTTGCACCGTTGCAACAGATTCCCTATCGCTGCACGTACTGCTCGGCCCAGTCACCCCCCGTGGGGTAGGTCGCCGGGTGCGGCTTCACCCAGCCGGTGGGGGCGAGCAGCTTCTCGGCGGCCTGGTCGGTGACCTCGCCCCAGGTGGAGAACAGCCGTACGTGCGACCACTCGCGCACCGCCACCGAGCAGTTGCCCGTCGTGGTCATCGGAGCCGGCCCGGCCGGGCTGGCCGCCGCCGCCCATCTGGTCGACCGCGGGCTGGAGCCGCTGGTCCTCGAGGCCGGCGCGCAGGCGGGGGCGGCGGTGCGCGAGTGGTCGCACGTACGGCTGTTCTCCACCTGGGGCGAGGTCACCGACCAGGCCGCCGAGAAGCTGCTCGCCCCCACCGGCTGGGTGAAGCCGCACCCGGCGACCTACCCCACGGGGGGTGACTGGGCCGAGCAGTACGTGCAGCCGCTCGCCGACGTCCTCGGCGAGCGCGTCCGCACCGGGGCCCGCGTCACCGGGGTCTCCCGCGCGGGCCGGGACCGCGTCGTCGACGCCGACCGCGACACCATGCCGTTCACGGTGCACGTCGTCCACGCCGACGGCCGTGAGGAGAGGATCCTCGCCCGCGCCGTCGTCGACGCGTCCGGCACCTGGGCCCTCCCGAGCCCGGCCGGCGGCGACGGACTGCCGGCGCTGGGCGAGCGCGCGGCGGCCGACCGGATCTCCTACCGCGTCCCCGACCTGAAGGACCCCGCCGCACGCGCCCGTTACGCCGGGAAGCGCACCGCCGTGATCGGCTCCGGCGCCTCCGCCTTCACCGCCCTCGCGTCCCTCGCCGACCTCGCGAAGTCCGAAGACGGCGACGGCACGCACACCACCTGGATCCTGCGCCGGGGCATCTCCGGCTCCACCTTCGGCGGCGGCACCGCCGACGAGCTCCCCGCCCGCGGCGCCCTCGGTCTCGCCGCCAAGGCCGCCGTCGACGAAGGCCACGCGGACGCCGTCACCGGCTTCCGCACCCAGGCGATCGAACGCGCCGGCGAGCGGCTCGTCCTGGTCTCCGAGGACGGCCACCGCATCGACCCGGTCGACGAGGTCATCGTCCTCACCGGCTTCCGCCCCGACCTCACCTTCCTCGGCGAACTCCGCCTCGGCCTCGACGAGCGCCTCCAGGCTCCCGTCGAGCTCGCGCCGCTGATCGACCCGAACCAGCACTCCTGCGGCACGGTCTACCCGCACGGCGTGAAGGAGCTCTCCCACCCGGAGCCCGGCGTGTACCTGGTCGGCATGAAGTCCTACGGCCGCGCGCCGACCTTCCTCGCGCTGACCGGCTACGAGCAGGTCCGCTCGGTCGCCGCCGCGATCGCGGGCGACCACGAGTCCGCCGAACGCGTCGAACTCGTCCTGCCCGAGACCGGGGTCTGCGGCGGCGCCGGCCTCTTCGACGAGCCGCGGACCGACGACGCGGCCGACGGCGGCGGCTGCTGCGCACCCGCTCCCGCTCTCATCCGGCTCGGCGCCGACGCCCCGGCCGCCTCCGGAGGCTGCTGACCCGCACGGATCACCCACTCACAGCAGGAGGACCGTCATGTCCCGTGTACAGCTCGCCCTGCGCGTACCCGACCTGTCGGCGTCCGTCGCCTTCTACACCAAGCTCTTCGGTACCGAGCCGGCCAAACTCCGGGACGGCTACGCCAACTTCGCCCTCACCGAACCCCCGCTCAAGCTCGTCCTCATCGAGGGCGGCGACGACGACACCCGCCTGGACCACCTCGGCGTGGAGGTCGACAGCACCGACGCCGTGCGCGCCGCCGCCGCCGGACTGGCCCGGGAAGGCCTCGCCACGGTCGAGGAGAACGACACCACCTGCTGCTACGCCCTCCAGGACAAGGTGTGGGTCCACGGCCCCGGCCGCGAACCGTGGGAGGTGTACGTCGTCAAGGCCGACGCCGACACCCTCGCCAAGCAGCCGGCCGGTACGTGTTGTTCCCGCCCGGAGACCGCCGACGCCCGGGCGGGCGAACCGGCCACCGTCGATGCCGGCGGCTGCTGCTGATCACCTGATGCCACACCTTCGCACCCGCGGGGCCGCGACCGGAACGGGGGACCGGTCGCGGCCCCGCGCCGTCCTGCCCGCGCTGTGCGCCACGCAGATCACCGGCTGGGGCATCGTGTACTACGCCTTCCCCGTGCTCGACCCCGAGATCACCGCCACCACCGGCTGGTCCACCACCGCCACCATGGCCGCGTTCTCGCTGGCCCTCGTCGTCTCCGGCCTCGCCGGAATCCGCGTCGGCCGGACCATCGACCACCGCGGCCCCCGCGCGGTCATGACGGCAGGCTCCGCCGTGGGCACGGCGAGCCTGGTGATCGTGGCCCTGGCCCCGAACCTGCCGGTGTTCTTCGCCGGCTGGCTCCTGGCCGGACTGGCCATGTCCGCCACCTTCTACCAGCCCGCCTTCGCCGCCATCACCCGCTGGTGGGCCCCCGGCCACGTCCGCGCCCTCACCCTCGTCACCCTCGCCGGCGGACTCGCCTCCACCGTCTTCGCACCGCTCACCGCCGCCTCACCGACCCCGAGCCGGACGGCCTCGGGCTCTCGCAGCGCGGCATCACCGTCTCCACCGTCGGCCTCGTGCCCGCGATGCTGCGGTTCGCCGACGAGGGCTTCAAGTGCCGTCTCGCCGTCTCGCTGCACGCCCCCGACGACGAGCTGCGCGACACCCTGGTCCCCGTCAACACCCGCTGGAAGGTC
>NZ_RDBI01000080.1:0-1313 GCF_008042125.1 Streptomyces sp. MS191 | reverse complement strand
GTCCCGGACCTCCCCCCGCAGGTCCATTACGGCTTGCGGCCCACCGCGCCGAACTGCGCCACCTCGCTCGCCGGCGCGAACCGCCAGCTCGCGCACGAGACGATGCCCGGCTCCAGCACTTCGAGCCCCTCCAGCAGGGAGGCGAACTCGGCGCGGGTGCGGGCGGTGATCGGCGGGGTGGCGTTCTCGTTCCAGAACGCCATCGCCGCGGCGTTGCCCTCGCCGCCCAGCCCGGGCTCCAGGGTGGGGTGGGTCAGGACGAGGTAACTGCCCGAGGGCACCGCGTCCATCAGGGTCCGGACGATGCCGCGGACCTCCTCCGTGTCCAGCACGAAGTTGAGGATGCCGAGCATCATCACCGCGACCGGCCGCGACAGGTCCAGGGTCCGCGCCGCCGCCTCCAGGATCCGCTCCGGCTGCCGCGCGTCCGCGTCGACGTACTCGGTGACGCCTTCCGGAGCGCTGGTCAGCAGGGCCCGGGCGTGCGTCAGGACGATCGGGTCGTTGTCGACGTAGACGACGCGGGAGTCCGGCGCGACGCGCTGGGCGACCTCGTGGGTGTTGTCGGCCGTCGGGAGGCCCGTGCCGATGTCCAGGAACTGGCGGACGCCCGCCTCGGCGGCCAGGTGGGTGACCACCCGGCCCAGGAACGCCCGGTCCGCGCGGGCGACTTCGCCGATGCTCGGGTAGAAGCCGGTGACCTGGTCGCCGACGGCCCGGTCCACCGGGTAGTTGTCCTTGCCGCCCAGCCAGTAGTTCCACACGCGGGCGTTGTGCGCGATGTCGGTACGGATCCTGTCGGTCCCGGTCACCTCGGAGCACTCCTTCGCAGTTCGGCGACGAGCGCGTCCACCCGGTTGGTGGTGATGGAGTCCACGCCGTGCGCGATCAGCTTACGCATGGAGCGCCGGGTGTCCGCCGTCCAGGCGGAGACCAGGTAGCCGTCCTTGTGCACCTTGTCCACCAGGGCCCGACTCAGCAGCCCGAAACGGTAGTTGAGCCAGCGCGGCCGGACCGCTCCGAGCAGCGCGGCCCGCGGCGGGGCGAGCGACGTCCACGTCAGCGCGATCTCGGCGGACGGGTCCGCGGCCCGCACGTGGAGCATGGCGACACCTCCCGCGCAGTAGACGACCCGCTCGGACGCGCCGCACTCGCGGACGATGCCGACGACGGTGCGGACGGAGCTCTCGTCGCCGCCCGGCAGGTCGATCATCAGCCGGCGCGGACCGGCCGCGATCAGCGCCTCGCGCAGGGTGGGGACACCGTCGTACGTCAGGTCGCGGACCTGCTCCAGGGTGAGGTCGGACAGCGCG
>NZ_RDBI01000008.1 GCF_008042125.1 Streptomyces sp. MS191 | reverse complement strand
GCCCGGCTCCACTGGTCCCCCACCGACCGCTGCGCGGACCCGGACACGGCCCGGGAACGCGCGGTCGCGCTGCTCGCCCCCGTCCGCCCGCCGTCCCGGCTCGACGCCGCGGTCGCCGACACCGCGGAAACGCTCCTGCGCTGCTGGCTGCACGCCGCCGCGGTCGACGGCCGCCCGTTCAAGCAGGTCCACCGCTGGGCCCAGGGCGCGGGCGCCCACGAACCCGTACGGATCCTCAGGACGCACGCCAAGGCCGGCTCCGGTCACGCCGGGCTCCTGGAGTCCGCTCTCACCGCCCATCCGGAACGCCGGGAGATGGCGCAGCAGCTGACGGCCCGTGCGCTGTCCTCGCTGTCGTCGATCCACATCCGGGACGCCTGCACCCCCAATCGAACGGATTCCCTGACGCTGGAATCTTTCGTCGACGAAGGGGGCACCCTCTATGTGGTGGGCGAACCGATCGAGGACCCTCGCACCCGACCCGGCGCGATGCCCCTGCTGACCGCTTTCACCGCGAGCGTGGTCGAGCACGGCCGCCGCATGGCCGCACGGTCATCCGACGGTCGGCTCGACCCACCAATGACGCTCGTCCTCGACGACGTCGCCGCGGTGGCTCCCCTTCCCCGGCTTCCGGAACTGCTGGCGAACGGCCGAGCCGAGGGCCTGCCCGCCCTGGTCCTGCTCCGTTCCGAGGAGCAGGCGCGGGCGCGCTGGCCGGAGGAGACCCTCAGCTCCTGAACTCCCGGTCGGGCGTGTAGCGGGGGCCGGCCTGCCTGCCGAGTGCGGTGTGCAGCGGACGGAGCGCCGACCGCGCGGCCGCCGCGTCGGGAAAGCCGAGCGGGACGCGCACCGCGCCGCTGCCCGTCCGCCCCCGGAAGGCCTGGGGCAGCGACGTCGCCGCCCTGCCGCGCACGACACCCAGCAGGAGCCATTCGTTGCGGGTGTTCCCACGTGGCACCACGGTCACGGCGTCCACGACGGACCAGCCCGCACGCCACCGGTAGGCGCCCCGGGCGACCGAGAGTCCGCCCGCGTCCACGCGCACGACGGTCTCGTCCGCCCCGAGCCGGGACCCGAAGCCGGCCATCGCGAGGGCCACGAGGAAGCCCGTGACCACCAGCAGGAACGAGCCCTGGAAGAGCCCGAGCAGCAGTCCGGCGACGAAGACGGCGGGCGCGCCGTACAGCAGCGCCCGGTTGCCCGGGCTCCGGACGGGCTTGCCGCAGTGCACGGCCACCGCGGCGGCGGGCCCGGCCGCGGGCGGACGGTCGGCAGCGGGCGTGGCGGAGGGCCCGCGGGCGCCGGCGCGCCCGGCTGCGGGAGCGGCCGGGGGCCTGCTCTCCGCCACGGCCCGGGCGGGCGGTGTCGCCCGGGTCTCCGGCACGGCGGGCCCGGAGGCCGGCGGCGCGGCAGCCCGCCCGGACGCGGGCGCGGAGGCGGGTTTCGGCACGTTCCTGGCGGCGGGCAGGTGCACCGCTCTCGGGTCGGGTGTTCCCGAGGAGGGCCGTACGGGCGGGGCCGCGTCCTCGGGCACCCTGTCCGCGACCTCCGGCACCCCGCCCCCGTCCTCCGCCCGGGGCCCCGCGCGCCGCGCGCCGCCCGCCGGGCGGGCCATCGCCCCGCCCGCGCTGAGCAGTTCGAGCAGCTCCGCCGCCGTGGGCCGGCGTTCCGGCTCCTTCGCCAGGCAGAGCGTCACCATCCCCCGGAGCGCCTCCGGCACCCCGTCGAGGCGCGGCGCGTCGTGGACCACCCGGTACAGCAGCGCCGGCACGCTCCCCGCGCCGAACGGGCCCGCGCCCGTCGCCGCGAACGCCAGCACCGCGCCGAGCGAGAAGAGGTCGCTGGCGGCCCCGACCTTCGCCCCCGTCGCCTGCTCCGGCGACATGAACCCGGGCGTGCCGACCACCAGTCCCGTCCCGGTCAACGCCGTGGCGCCCTCCAGCGCCTTGGAGATGCCGAAGTCGATGACCCGTGGCCCGTCCCCGGTGACCAGCACGTTCGACGGCTTGAGGTCGCGGTGGACGAGACCGGCGCGGTGGACCGCCTCCAGGGCCTCGGCCAGGCCGGCGGCCAGGCGCCGTAACTCCCCCTCGGGCAGCGGTCCCCCGTCCACGACCAGCTGTCCGAGGTCGGGCGCCTCGATGTAGGCGCTCGCGACCCAGGGCATCGGCGCCTCCGGGTCCGCGTCCACGACCGGCGCCGTCCAGAAGCCGCCGACCGTGCGCGCGGCCTCGATCTCCCGCCGGAACCGGTGCCGGAAGCCGGGGTCGGTGGCCAGGTGGGGCCGCACCACCTTCACCGCGACCCGCCGGCCGCTGACCGACTCCCCCAGGAACACCTGCCCCATCCCGCCCTCACCGAGCCGGGCGGTCAGCCGGTACGGTCCGATCGCGGCCGGATCCTCCGGCGTCAAATCCTGCACGCTTCCCCCGAGTTCGCACGGTGTCGCTCGCACCCAAGCCTGGCAGGTCGCGGCCCTTCCAGCCGGGTTTTCGCCACCACGGCCCCAGGGGAGGGACCTGCCCGTCAGGGGCGCCGGACACACGTCACGGCCGGCGCAGCTCGTACTCCAGCTCCTGCGCGGACTCGTCCCCCGGGACGGCCACCCGCTCGCCGGTCGCGACGAAGCCGAACCGCCGGTAGAAGGCCGCGGCCCGGGCGTTGTCCTCGTGGACGTACAGCCGTACCCGCTCGATCCTCGGTTCCGGCAGCGACCAGGACCATTCGACGCCCGCGTGGAAGAGTTCCTCGGTCAGCCCCGTCCCGCGCGCCTCCGGACGTACGTAGACGCCCACGATGTGCGTCTGGTCGACCGTGGCCGCCTCACCGAAGCGCACCTCGTCCGAAGGCCGCTCGACCAGGACCGAGATCGTGCCCGCCCAGCTTCCGTCCGGTGCCTCGGCCACGAACTGGCGCACGCTCGTCCCGCTCTCGGAGCCCCCCTCGGCGCGCTCCTGCCAGAAGGAGTCGGGGCGCGCGGAGGCGTCCTCGTGGGTGTCGAGGAAGGCGATGTGCGCCACCGGGTCCCGCAGGGCGGCCAGCCGGATCTCGCGGGTCTTCTCCCACTCGTCGGCTCGGATCGTGCGTATCGAATAGTCCATGCGCCCATCCTCGCGAGGGCCGCACCGCGCTGACAAACGTATATGCGCGCGCGGCGGGCTCTCCGTCGTACAGCGGTACCAAGCGGCCGGCCAGCTGCCCGACCACGGGCGGACGTTCCGGCGGGGCCCGGTGCCTGGCGTCGTGGACATGATCCGAGCTGAGGAACTCACCAAGCGGTACGGCGACCGGACCGTCGTCCGTGACCTCGGCTTCACCCGTCCCCCGCGGCCGGGCCACCGTCGGCAGCCGTGCCTACGCGGACCATCCCGCGCCGGTTCCGTTCCGTGGCCTGGTCCGGAACGCAGAAAAGCCCCGCACCATAAGGTGCGGGGCTTTCCCACAATGATTGTTCGGCGGCGTCCTACTCTCCCACAGGGTCCCCCCTGCAGTACCATCGGCGCTGAAAGGCTTAGCTTCCGGGTTCGGAATGTAACCGGGCGTTTCCCTAACGCTATGACCACCGAAACTCTATGAAATAAACAAACTCCAGCCGGCAAAGGGCGAGTTCGTTACTTCAGAACTAACACAGTGGACGCGAGCAACTGAGGACAAGCCCTCGGCCTATTAGTACCGGTCAGCTCCACCCATTATTCACTATGTCGATGAACAATGTGCAGTGACAACCCCGCCTCGCCGACAACGCCCGCGTCCCGGGACCACATTGGCGGGAAAGCGCGCACCGGCCCTGCACGGGAGGAGGAACCGGGCGTCCGCGGAAGGACGCATTCGCGCCGACCGTGAGACATTGAGCCGGTGAGGATCTCAGCAAGAACGGACTACGCGGTCCGGGCGATGGCCGAACTGGCCGGCTCCCCGGACCGTCCCCTCAAGGCGGAGGACATCGCGGCCCGCCAGGACATCCCCGTCCGCTTCCTCTTCGTCGTCCTCAGCGAGCTCCGCCAGGCGCGGCTGGTGCGCAGCTCGCGCGGCCCGGAGGGCGGCTACGGCCTCAGCCGCCCCGCCGGCGACATCACCCTCGCGGACGTCATCCGCGCGATGGACGGCCCCCTCGTCAGCGTGCGCGACCTGAAACTGACGGGCCTGGAGTACCAGGGCGCCGCGGCGCCGATGCCGGACGTGTGGCGCGCGGTCCGCGCGAGCCTGCGCCAGGTCCTGGAGGGCACGACACTCGCCGACCTGGCCGCGGGGACGCTGCCCGAGCTCGTACGGGACCGGGCCCGGGAGTACACCGACGACGTACGGCTCTACCCCTGAGGGACCCTGCCGGCGCCGCGGTCGCGAGCCCGGGCGCCCCCTGCGTCTCGTGCGCCGGTCCCCCTGTACACGGTCCGCCGGGTCCGAGATCCTTCGGAGCGTGACATCTTCGCAGAGTGATCCCACCTGGCCCCGGAACATCAGCGTCGTCACCCTCTTCGCCGAGGACCTGGAGGCCACGAAGAGCTTCTACGAGGAGGTCTTCGGGCTTCCGGTGACCTTCGAGGACGAGGACTCGGCCGTGTTCGGCTTCGGGAACATCCTCGTCAACCTGCTGAAGATCCCGGCGGCGGGCGAGTTGATCGAGCCCGCCCGGGTCGCCGAGCCGGCGGCCGGGGCACGGCTCCAGCTCACGCTCCCGGTCGACGACGTGGACGCGATGTGCAAGCAGCTGGAGGCTCGCGGGGTGACGTTGCTGAACGGCCCGGTGGACCGTCCCTGGGGTGTGCGGACCGCCAGCTTCCAGGACCCGGCCGGGCACATCTGGGAGATCGCGCGGTGACCGCGCCCATCGCGCCGGACGTCGAGGTCCGGGCGCTCCTGTCCGCCCTCGCGTCCCAGCGCCGCCACGTCCTCGGCATCATCGACGGCCTGGAGGAGCGGGCCCTGCGGCAGCCGGCCCTGCCGTCCGGCTGGACGTGCCTGGGTCTCGTGCAGCATCTGGCGCTCGACGTGGAGCGGTTCTGGTTCGGTGCGGTGGTCGCCGGTGACAAGAAGGTGATCGCGGCGCTGGACGACGGGGCCGACGCCTGGCAGGTGGCTCCCGGCGCCTCCGCGCAGGAGGTGCTCGACCGCTACCGCGCGGAGACGACGCTCGCCGACGCGGTGGCCGAACAGCTGCCGCCGGACACTCCGTTGGCGTGGTGGCCGCATCACCTCTTCGGCGAGCCCCATCTCCACAGCCTGCGCGACGTGCTGCTGCACGTCATCACCGAAACGGCGTGCCACGCGGGCCACCTGGACGCGGCCCGCGAACTCCTCGACGGCCGGCGGTGGCTGGTCCTCTCCTGAGCCGGTCGGGCATCCACCGGGCTGCCCGACCGGAGACAGCGATGCGCGAACGCAGGCCTCGCACACCCGCTCGGATCGGTCAACGGCGCACCCGATAGCGCACGTGAAGCACCCGGTCGCCCTGGATCACCATGTCAGGATCCTCCAACAGGTGCTGCGCGTTGACCGATCCGAAGTAGCGCTTGCCGGACCCGAACACCACGGGTACGACGTCCATGCGCACCTCGTCGACCAGACCCGCGGCGAGCACCTGGCCACCGACGTCGCCGGCGGCGACCTCGACCATGCGGTCACCCGCGAGCTCTTGCGCCTTGGCCACGGCCGCCTCGACGCCGTCGACGAAGTGAAACGGCGCCTCGGAGTCCCAGCCCTCGGGCTCCGGCCGGTGCGTCACGACGACCACGTGGTCGATCCCGCCCGGCGGCTTCCCCTCCCAGCCGTCCGCCAGGTCGAAGACGTGGCGGCCGACGACCGTCACCCCGATCTGGTCCCAGTACGACCGGATGTACGCGTAGGACGTCTGCGACACCTTCAGCGCGCCGCTCTCGTCCAACGGGACGTCACCTCTGGTCAACCAGTCGAACAGCGGTCCGGGCTGGTCGTTCTCGTCCGCGACGAAGCCGTCCACCGACACCGAGCTGTACATGACGACCGTGCCCACGGGGCTCTCCTCTGCTTCGGGGTGCCCCCAAATTAGCGTGCCGTGAGCTGCCGCTCCGGTAAGAAGATCTCGACGTGTCAGCGCGCGCGGCCGTTCCACGGTCGCGCCAGGTCAAGCCGATTTCACACGGGGTTCCGTTCCGTGGCCCGGTCCGGAACGCAGAAAAGCCCCGCACCATAAGGTGCGGGGCTTTCCCACAATGATTGTTCGGCGGCGTCCTACTCTCCCACAGGGTCCCCCCTGCAGTACCATCGGCGCTGAAAGGCTTAGCTTCCGGGTTCGGAATGTAACCGGGCGTTTCCCTAACGCTATGACCACCGAAACTCTATGAAATAAACAAACTCCAGCCGGCAAAGGGCGAGTTCGTTACTTCAGAACTAACACAGTGGACGCGAGCAACTGAGGACAAGCCCTCGGCCTATTAGTACCGGTCAGCTCCACCCATTA
>NZ_RDBI01000079.1:23419-33071 GCF_008042125.1 Streptomyces sp. MS191 | reverse complement strand
GCGGCGGTGAGCGAGTCCATGGCGAGTTCGACGACGGTGCCGCCGTGCGGAGCGAGCAGGTCGCGCAGGATGCGGGTGCCGGAGGCCCAGTAGACACTCGGCTGGGCCGCCACGGCGATGCGCGTGCGGCCCGCGCCGAGGAGGAAGTCCGCGTAGATCCGCCAGCCGTGGGACTGCGCCGGGGCGAGGCGCGACCGTGAGGCCGGCGAGGGCAGGGGCACGACGCTTGTCGAGGGTCGCGGGCACGGCGATGTCACCACTCTCCTCCGGGGAGATCCGCCCCGGTGTCGGCGAGATCGCGATGACGTGAGTCTCCTGGCTCCCGGATCGACCCTCCTCCCGGCCTTCCCGTCCGAGGACGGTGACCACGCGTGGAAGTCGCTCCCCGGTCACAGTGGCGGGACCGCACCGGATTCACACCGGATTCCTCGGCCGCCATCGCTCGGGCGGCGTCATTCTGTCAGGGCGTGAACACCCCGGGCAGGCGGAGGTGGTGTGACGGCGGTCTCCACGGAGCGCGTCGCTCGCGACCTCGTGCGCGAAGTCCCCGCCGGTGCCTCGGTGCCTCGGTGCCTCGGTGTGCCTCGCGCCTCGGTGATGCGGTCGGCGGTCGGTGACGCGTCTTCGGGTCACGGCACGACCAGCCCGCGGCGCCACCGCGCGCCCCGGGCCGCCTCCGTACACTGGCCCGCATGGCATGCCGAATCAGCGAGTTGGTCATCGATGCCGCCGATCCCGAGCGGCTCGCCGTGTTCTGGAGTGAGGTCCTCGGCTACGTCGAACGGGACAGGGAGGCCGACGGAAGCATCGAGATCGGGCCGCCCGGCGACGGTACCGGCCTGCCCACCCTCGTCCTGAGCTCCAGCAGCGCCCCACGGGTCGGGAAGCTTCCCCTCCACATCGACGTCAACGCCACCGATCGGGACCAGGACGCCGAGCTGGAGCGGCTTCTCGCCCTCGGTGCGAAGCCCGCCGACGTCGGCCAGACCGGTGACGAGAGCTGGTACGTGCTGGCCGACCCGGAAGGCAACGAGTTCTGCCTCCTGCGTTCCCGGCTGCGGCCCCTGTAGGCACGCGCCCGCCACGCGCCGCGCCGTCCTGCTCGGGCGGGAAGTCCGGGTGGGCGGCCGACCGTGCCCACGAGCAGCCCCTGGCCGCGGACGGCGCACCGCCGGCGGACGGATCCGAAGTCGGGCCGACGGCAAAGGGGTTGCCGACCGGCGAGGACGGTGGATGCAATGTCCGTGGTGATCGCCCGGGTGTGCCCGCCACGGTGAGCCGGGGCGAGCACGCACGTCCAGACCCTGCCACTCCGCGATCCGGGCACACCGCGTCCGAATCGCCTCACGGGAGACGCCAGCGCATGAACACGCCACCATCGCCCCCCGGCCCGGAGCGCACCGACGGGCCCTCCGTCCGGATCGGCGGTCTCGTCCCGCTGTCCCGGCCCGGCTGGGCCGAGGCGGGCAGGCACGTGCTCGCCGGCCTCGAACTGGCCGTCCGCGACGCCAACGACGCCGGCGGGATCGGCGGAAGACCGTTGGAGCTGCTGGTCCGGGACACCGCGGCCGATCCGCGGAAGGCGGCTGCGGCCGTGGACGAGTTGGCGGGCCTCGGTGTGGTCGCCCTGGCGGGGGAGTACCACAGCGTCGTGGCGCGTGCCGCCGCCGCCCGGGCCGACGCCATCGGCGTGCCGTTCCTCTGCTCGTCCGCGGTCCTCGACGCGCTCACCGACCGGCCGACGGAACGGGTCGCGCGCCTCGCCCCGGCGCAGTCCCACGGCTGGCGGATCTACGCGGACTTCCTCCTCGGCGCGGGCCGCACGCGCATCGCCGTGGCGGCCCAGCCGAGTGTCTACTGGGCCTCCGGCACCCGCATCCTGCGCGACCTGCTCGCTCCGCACGGCGGCACCGTCGTCGAACTCGCCATGGACTCGCTCACCGCCGCCGACGTCTGCGACGCACTCGTCGACGCGCGCGCGACGGCCCTCCTGCTCCTGGTCGGCCACCCGGACCCGGCCGTGCCGATCGTCCGGGCCGTCCGCGGCGACCGGCGCCTCGCCGACCTCATGATCGGCGCTCCGGCCGGGCAGCCGGAGTTCACCGAATGGGCGGACCTGCTCGGGGACGACGGCACCGCGATCCCCTTCCTGCGCTACCTGCCGGAGCGCCTCGGCCCACTCGGCGCACGCGTCGAGAAGACCTTGCGCGAGCAACTCCCCGAGGCGCCCTCCTTCGTCGCCTTCGAGGGCTACGACACGGTGACCGTCCTCGCCGCCGCGCTGCGCTCCCACGGCACGGACCGGTCGAGCGTCGCCGCATCCTGGCCCCACCTCGCCGTCGAAGGCACCCGCGGCCCGATCCGGTTCTCCCGCCCGCCGGGCATCGACGTGTGGCAGTGGGCCTGGCCACCGGTCCAGGTGGTCGACCGCGACCCGCGGCAACCCGATCGGTTCCGGGTCCTCCACTCGGGCTGAGCGAGCACGCAGGCCGGGACCGCCGAGGGTCGTGGCCTCGGCAGCCCGGGACGTCTCCTTCACCATCGCTCGACGGCGCCACCGGGTTCGACGGCCCCTCTCCGTTCCGTCACCCGGCGGTGCGGGGAGCGGACTCCAGCCGTCGCCGGCCGGAACGGTTCTCCGGTGAACGCGCTCCTCCGGATGGCCGACCGGCCGCCCGGGCGCTCCACGACGTGCGGGAGGGCGCGGTATGCCTGTTGGCCATGTTCAAGAACATGGCGCACGGCCTCGCCGTCCTCACCCTTGCCCTGGCCCCGATCGCCGCGCCTTCCCCGGCCTCCGCGGTCCCGGCTCCCGAGCCCGCGGCGGAGGTGATGAGACTGTCCCTCGCGCTGGACCGTCTCCCGGTCGCGGAGGAGTCCCGCGCGGGCTACACCCGCGACGGGTTCACCTTCTGGAACGCCGGACTGGACCCGGCCGACGGCTGTGACACCCGGGCGGAGGTCCTGCTGGCGGAGGCGACCGAGGCGCCGCCGGTGGCCGCGGGGTGCAGGCTCGGCGAGGGGGAGTGGCTGTCGTACTACGACGGCCAGGAGGTCACCGACCCCAGGTCCCTCGCCGTCGACCACCTGGTTCCTCCGGCCGAGGCATGGGATTCGGGCGCGTACGCGTGGACGGCGTCGCGCAGGGACGCGTACGCGAACGACCAGGGCGCGGGCGTGAGCCTGGTCGCCGTCACGGCGCGCGTGCAGCGGTCGAAGGCGGACCGAGACCCGCGCGACTGGATGCCGCCGTCGCCGGAGGCGACGTGCCGCTACATCGCCGAGTGGACCGGCACGAAGCTCCGTTGGGGCCTGAGCGCGGACCAGGCCGAGGCCGACGCCCTGAACGTGTACGCCCAGGGTCCGTGCCAGAACGCCGTCCACGCGTACGCGCCCGAATCCCATGCCTCGGCCGGAGGAACCAGGTGGTCGACGGCGAGGGACCTGGGGTCGGTGACCTCCTGGCCGTCGTAGTACGACAGCCACTCCCCCTCGCCGAGCCTGCACCCCGCGGCCACCGGCGGCGCCTCGGTCGCCTCCGCCAGCAGGACCTCCGCCCGGGTGTCATGTACAGGGCGGGAATGACCGGGCGGGCGGGGCCGGACTGCCCGACGGTGCGGAGTTCGTCCGCGTACGTCGTCGCCGCGGGCGGGTAGGGAAGCCATCCGTCGGCGAGGCGGGCCACGCGTCGCAGCGCCGGTCGGCCGCCGCCGGCCAGCCAGACCGGCGGCCCTCCCGGGCGGGTCGGCGGCGGCGCGATCCGTACGTCCGTGAAGGCGAAGTGCTCGCCCTGATGGGACACCGGTGTCCCCGCCCATAGTCGCCGCATGACGTGGATCGACTCCTCGAGGCGGCCGAGGAGGCGGGCGAACGGGATGCCGACGGCCGCGAACTGGGCCTGTGTGGCCTCGTTCGGGAAGCCTCCGCCCATGCCGGCGATCAGTCGCCCTTCGGAGAGCCGGTCGAGGGTGGCCAGTTGGTGCGCGAGCAGGATCGGGTGACGCAGGGCCGGCAGCAGCACAGCCGTGCCGAGCGTGACCCGTTCGGTGGCCCGCGCCGCGGCGGCCAGGAGCAGCAGCGGGTCCGCTCGTGGCCGTGTGACGGGGCTGTCGCCGGCCCACACGGAGTCGAGGCCGAGCCTCTCGGCCCGCCGGGCCTGGGCGACCAGGCGCCCGGGCTCGTGCTCTGCCCGAACGGTCTGATCGCGCGTCGGCAACAGATAGCCGATCTCCAGCGGTGTCATCGCCCCTCCCGGCGGCCGTGGAACTTCCTGGTCGCCGACCCTAGCGCTTGACTTCTTGATTTTGAAGTGGAGACTTCCAATTCAGGTAACCAGGAGGGGAGTTCCACCATGACCAAGGCGCTCTACACGGCACAGGCCCACGTCACCGGAGGCAGGAACGGTCACGGGCGCACCGCCGACGGACAGCTCACGCTGGATCTGCGCCAGCCGAGGGAACTGGGCGGCAACGGCGCTGGATCCAACCCCGAGCAGCTCTTCGCGATCGGTTACGCCGCCTGCTTCGGCACCACCCTCGCGCTGGTCGGACAGGCAGCCGGAGCCACGTCCGACGACGCGGAGATCGACGCGTCGGTCTCCCTGCTCCCGAACGACGCCGGCGGCTACACACTCTCCGTCGAGCTGCACATCTCGCTGCCCTCGATCCCCGCCGAACAGGCAGTGGAACTGGTCAGGACGGCTCACCGGATCTGCCCGTACTCCAACGCCACGCGCGACAACATCGACGTCAGCCTGCGAGTCGACGGCACGAGGATCTGACAGCAGGGCGTCCCGGGACGACGCCGGCCCGACCGGACATCCCGGATGGCCGGCACGGCTTGCCGGCCGGGATCCGGGGCGGCGCGTGTGCACGGAGGGCTTGGCGCCTCGCGGGGCGAGCAGCCGCGCACGCCTGATCCGGGAGCACCGGTGTCGGCGCACGGGGAGCTCAGCCCCTGCGGACCTCGCGCGGTGCGTGGCTGTAGTGGACATGGCCACGTTCGACCGCGACGAAGGCCAGCCGGACGTTGTCGAGCAGGGGCGAGAGGTCTCCGTCGACCACCCGCGTCGAGCCGGAGACGGTCACCTCGCGGAGTGCCGGATGGTCCGCGACAGGAGCGAGCGAGGCGATGTCACCGCTGTTCTCCAACTCAAGGCGCTGCAGGAGCGCGAGAGCGCCGACGAAGTCGATCGCGTCGGTCTTCGCGGAGAGCAGGGACACGTCCTCCAGTGCCGCAGCCCCGGCCAGGAGTTCGGAACGGGCGAGCCGGCCGCCGTAGAGGCGGAGTTCGCTAAGGGCCGGGAACAGCGCGGCACCTTCCATGTCAGTGACGTGCTCCCGGCTCGATTCGAGCCGGAGCTTCCGCAACACCGGCTTGGACCCCAGGGCAGAGAGGGACGCGCCCTTCCACTCCGGCAGGACGAGGACGTCGAGGGCCGCCAGCAGGGGAAGGGACCGGGCCACGACCGGCCACGGGGCCTCCAGTTCCCGGAGCTCCGGCAGCCCGGCCAGGTCCAGCTCCGAGGTGGCGGACACCGGCAGTCCCAGCCGTACCAGTCCGGAGCATCGCGTCACAGGGGAGAGGTCCGCAACACCGCTCAGGATGCGGAGACTGCGCAGTCCTTCGACGTCGGGCAGGAACGCGAGGTCGACGGCGGGACCGGATTTCCGGCGTACGGGCGCTCCGATGACCAGCCCGTCGCAGGTCCCGTCCTCGAACCGCTCGGTGTACGCGGGATCCCACGGTTCGTCGGTCACGAACATCTCGGACCACCCACCGCACCGTCGGGCGATCTTCATGCGCACTCCTCCGGGAAGGGCGAGGGGGACGTTCCATCCCGATGATCGCTGAAAGGCGCGAGCAACAGGATCAGCTCAACAGGACGGTATCGACGCCCAATCGGCACGTCCGGGTACGACCACGCTCCGCGGTGCCGGCCGATGCCCGGAGCCGAGCGCGGCCCGCTGCATCGTCCGGTTCGGCGGGGCCCTTCGCAGGTGCCGATGAACCACCAGCCGCATCCCTGCGGGCTGCTGGGGGTCACATCGGCGGGCGGGTGAGTCTGGTGGCGACGGCGTCGAGGACCCAGTCCAGGCCGGTTTCGAAGGACGTCTCGGCGTCCACGTCCGTGCCGTCGTGCACGGCTTTGGCCAGCGCCGGGAAGCGGCCGGTGGCCAGCATTGTCGACACGTGCGGGCCGTGGGCGCGCTGCCAGTCGTGCTTGGACAGGCCCGTGGTCCGCTCGGCCCGCAGGTTCGCGATCTCGCGCCTGATCGCGCCGATGAAGTAGGCGCTCACCGTCTCCACGGCGCGCATGACGGTGTCGACGTCGGTGCGGGCGTCGAAGGCGGCCAGCGTGGCCTCGGCCACGGCGAGGCCGTTCGGGCCCAGAGTCGGGCGACCACCGAGCAGGTCGGCCAGCCATTCGTGGCGGAGGGCGGCCTGCCTGGTCCGCTGGGCGAGGACGCGCAAGGCCTCGCGCCAGTCGACGGGCTGCCCCTCGGGGAGGATCTCGGCCTGGACCTCGTCCACCATGAGGTCGAACAGCTCCTCCTTGGTGGAGATGTACCTGTACAACCGCATCGGACCGGCGTCCAGACGGGCCGCGACCTTGCGCACCGACACCGCCTCCAGCCCGCCCTCGTCGGCCAGTGCGATGGCGGCGGCGACAATCCGCTCCCGGTCGAGCAGCACGGGTCGAGTCGGCGGCTCCGGCCGGTCCCAGACAGTCATGGTCACACCGTACCGTTGCGATACAGCGTATTTGCGCAATACAGTGTATCGACATGAGACATCGCATCGCAGTGGTCGGGAGCGGTCCTGCAGGCCTTACCTTCGCCCGCGTCCTGCACCGCCATCACCACCCCGTCACCGTTCTCGAACGTGAACCCGCCCCCGACGCCCGCCCCCCGGGCGGCACGCTGGACCTGCACGAAGGACTGGGCCAGCTCGCGCTGGACAAGGCGGGGCTGCTGGCGGAGTTCCAGGCGCTGTCCCGACCCGAGGGCCAGGCCATGCGCATCCTGGACGTGGACGGGACCGTCCTGCGCGACTGGCAACCCCGCCCGGACGACCGGGCCAATCCCGAGATCGACCGCGGGCAGCTCCGTGACCTGCTGCTCGGCCCTCTCGACGTCCAGTGGGGTCGGGACGTGACGCAGGTGGTGCCGGGGACGCGGGAGGGCGTCGTGGTCCATTTCGCGGACGGGCGACAGGAGACGTTCGACCTCGTGGTCGGCGCGGACGGCGCCTGGTCCCGGACCCGCCCGGCAGTCTCGTCGGTGACGCCGCACTACACCGGCATCACCGCCGTCGAGACCTCCCTCGACGACGTCGACACCCGGCACCCTGACCTCGCCCGGTTGATCAGCGACGGCTCAGTGGCTGTGTACGGCGTGAACCGAGCTCTCGTCGCCCAGCGCAACAGCGGCGGCCACGTCAAGGTGTACGCCCAGTTCCGCGCGCCGCTGGACTGGCACACGGACCTGGACCTCGCGGACGTCGAAGCCGTGCGAGCGAGCCTGCTGGATCTGTTCGACGGCTGGACCGCTCCCGTCCTCGACCTCCTCCGCCAGGGCACCTCCTTCGTCCACCGCCCTCTCCACGTCCTGCCCGTGTCCCACACCTGGACCCACGTCCCCGGGGTGACGCTCCTGGGCGACGCCGCCCACCTGATGCCCCCGTTGGGGGCGGGCGCGAACCTCGCGATGCTGGAAGGCGCTGAACTCGCCGAGTCCATCGCCGGCGGCCCCGAGGATCTGGACGAGGCCGTCCGCGCCTTCGAGGAACGGATGTGGGCACGGGCCGGCCGGTGGGCGAAGATCACGACGGCCGGCCTGGAACGCCTCGTGAGCCCCGACCCCGCCGCAGCCCTCGCCCTCTTCGATCAAGTCCAGCCGGCCTGACCGCCAAGCACGAGAGCGCCGGGCACCGACCGCTCCGAAGGATCGTCAGCATGGCTTGTGGACCGCTTCAACGGGCTGCGACGATCCCGGCATGCACGCGCGCGTAGTCGGAATACCCGACCTGGACGGCACCGAACAGGTGGCCGTAGTGATCGACGTGATGCGGGCGTTCACCACCGCCGCATGGGCCTTCCACCGTGGGGCAGACAAGATCGTTCTCGCCGCCGACGCGGGCGAGGCACTGGCGATCAAGGAGGGGAACCCGGACTGGCTCGCACTCAAGGACGGGGCACCGGCCAGCGGGTTCGACCTGGTCAACTCCCCTGGCCTGATCCAGGAGGCCGACTTGACAGGCCGCACCGTGATCCAGAAGACCACGGCGGGAACGGTGGGAGCCCTGGCGGTCGTCGAGGCGAGATTGGCGCTGTGCGCCAGCTTCGTCGTGGCCGGCGCGACGGCCCGGGTCCTCGCGGATGCCGGCGCCGACCCGGTGACGTTCGTGGCCACCGGCGAGGACGGCCGTGCCGCCGAGGACCTGGCGTGTGCCGAGTACCTGGACCGGATCCTGGCCGGGGAACCTCGCGACCCACTCCCCTATCTGCACCGTGCCCGCACCTCCCCGGCCGCGGACGACCTGCGCAGGGGGCGACGCCGTGGTGCTCACCCCACCGATGTCGACCTGTGTCTGGAGGTCGACCGGTTCGACTTCGCCATGAAGGTCGGGCTCGAAGAAGGGATGGCAGTCCTGCGGTCGCTCCGGACTCGACCGGATGCGGTGTCAGACCGCGCACGCTGATGAAGGGACGGTGCCCGCCTCACACTGACGGAAAGTGGGGGGAGGAGTGACGGCGACGGTGCCGGCCCGCCCTCGGGGGGCGGACCGGCGCGGGTGTCACCCTCTCGACGTCCCTGTCGGTCGCGAGGTCGGGCGCGGCGGCGGGGTATCCCGGTTGCCGGGTCGTGACCGGCCCTGGTGATGGTCACCTGCGTGGGCGCTCTGGGCCGGCGCTGCCCGGCTGGTCAGGGGCGACGGATGATGTCGGCCGGGGTGTAGAGGCAGTGCGAGGTGTCCGGGCCACTTCCGATGGGCTTCGGTTCGCCCTTGGTGACGCCTTCGAAGCGCTGGCAGACGGTGATCGGGTGGCCGCGTTCCTCGATGACGAGTCGGGAGATCTCGGCGGTGTCCCCGAGGTTGGAGTTGATACCGGCGACGACCTTGCCCGGGGCTGTGACACGCACGTTGTCGATCTTCAGGTGGCGGGCGTACTGGGTCTTGCAGTTTCCGCAGGAGCGGTACAGCTTCCCGAAGTCCTCGACCTGGAAGTTCCTGATCACGAAGGTGCCGGGGCCGTTGTGCTGGAAGACCTTGTCAGCCGCGCCGCGGGCGCCGCCGCCGTCGACGGTCATGGTCTGGGACGGCGAGTCCGACTTGAAGGTCGCGGCGTCCTCGCCCACGTTCTCCCACCACACGTTGCGCAGGGTGCAGCTGCCCTTGCAGTGCACACCGTCGGCCGCGGTGTCGCCCAGGACGACGTTCCGGAGCACCGCTCCGTCGGCGAGTTCGAAGAGGGCCGGCTGGTTCTCCGACTGGCCGGAGCCGCCGAGCGCCCCCTTGCCGACGAAGCGCCGGCCGCCGCCGTCGAAGACGGTGGCCACCTTCTGCGTCGCGGTCAGCGGCACGGCGTCGCCCTTGGGAGCGGGCCAGGCCGGGAAGCTGCCCGCGACCGACGCGGTCCGCTCCGGAT
>NZ_RDBI01000079.1:0-23319 GCF_008042125.1 Streptomyces sp. MS191 | reverse complement strand
ATCTCCCACCCCGCCCCTCGTCGCTACGCGGGCCAGCTTCCCACACGGCGTCCGGCCGGCGCGTACGCCCCCCGGGGTGGGAACGCGCCGGTCCGCACGGCATGGTCGGCAGGCGGCGGACTGAGCCGGTCCGTCAGAGCGCGTTCTTCGTCGCGCTGACGACCACGCACTCCTTGTACTCGCTGCCGTCGGCCTTGCCGGGGTACGCCGTGGTGGCCTCGGTCTGCTGGGAGGCGCCCGCCTTGACCGAGAGGCCGGTCACCCTGGCGGTGGCACGCGCCGTGCCCGAGCCGGCGGCGCCGCGGAACTCCATGGTGACGCCGTAGGTGTAGTCGAGCGATCCGTTGTTGGTGACGGTCAGCCGCGCGACCAGGTTCTTGCCCGAGGCGTCCAGCTTGCAGTCGTCGATCCTGACGTCGCGCACGGCCTTGTTCGCGCTGGAACCGCCCGGGGCGGAGACGCCGCCCGTGCTGCCGCCGGTGCTGTCGTTGGTGTCGTTGCCGTGGCTACCGCTGGACGAACTGCCGGAGCCGGAGTGCGAGCTGCCGCCGCAGCTGCCGCCGTGGGAACCACGGGCTCCGGTGAGTGCGACCAGGGCGATGCCGAAGACGGCGACGGCGCGGACATGGCGAAGCTTCACGTTCAACCCCCGTTGAAGTGTGGATGGGTGAGAGGGCCCGGCTTGACGGGCGCACGTCACCCTAACAGTGCTCGGGTACCACTTTTTCCCACCCCTGGACCGCCCCGGAACGCCTGGCGGATCCCTACAGCGCGGGGAAGTCGAGGGGCGGGACGTCGCCCGACTTCTCGGAGAGCTCGGCCCACACCGTCTTGCCCTCCCGCTGGTGGCGGGTGCCCCAGCGCTCGGCGAGCTGAGCCACCAGGAGCAGCCCGCGGCCGCCCTCCTCGAAGAAGCGGGCCCGCCGCAGATGGGGTGTGGTGCTGCTGCCGTCCGAGACCTCGCACATGAGGGTGCGGTCGTGGATGAGGCGCAGGCGGACGGGGGGCCGTCCGTAGCGGATGGCGTTGGTGACCAGCTCGCTGACGACCAGTTCGGCGGTGAAGACCAGGTCCTGGAGTCCCCAGACTCCCAGGTGCTCGGTGACGCGTGCCCGGGCGCCGGCGACGGAGGCCGGCTCCGCCTCCAGGTCCCAGGTGACGACCTGGTGCGTCCCGAGGGTGCGGGTGCGGGCGAGGAGCAGCGCGACGTCGTCCTCCGGACGCCCCACCGGCAGCAGGGCCTCGAGCACGGCGTCGCAGGCCGACTCCAACGAGGGTGTGTGCCGGGCGAGTACGTTCCGCAGCCGGGCGAGGCCCGTTTCGACGTCGTGGCCGGGGGCTTCGATCAGACCGTCGGTGTACAGGGCGAGCAGGCTGCCCTCCGGCAGGTCGAACTCGGCGGCCTCGAAGGGCAGTCCGCCCAGGCCCAGCGGTGGCCCGGCGGGCAGGTCGAGCGTCTCGACGACTCCGTCCGGGGTCACGACGGCGGGCAGCACGTGCCCCGCGCGTGCCATCGCGCAGCAGCCGGTGACGGGGTCGTAGACCGCGTACAGACAGGTCGCCCCGATGTCCCCCGTGGACTGCGCCTCCGGGTCGGTGGAGGCCTCGACGGACAGGCGCTCGACGACGTCGTCGAGATGGGTGAGGAGCTCGTCGGGCGGCAGGTCGATGTCGGCGAGGGTGCGCACGGCGGTCCTGAGGCGCCCCATGGTGGCGGCGGCCGGGACGCCGTGCCCGACCACGTCGCCCACCACGAGCGCGACCCGGGCGCCGGACAGCGGGATGACGTCGTACCAGTCGCCGCCCACGCCCACGTCGGAACCGGCGGGCAGATAGCGGCAGGCGACGTCCACGGCCGACTGGGCCGGCGTGTGCTGCGGGAGCAGGCTGCGCTGCAGGGCGATCGCGGCGGCGCGGGCGTGCGTGTAGCGGCGCGCGTTGTCGACGGCCACGGCGGCCCTGGCGGCGATCTCCTGGGCGAGGAGCAGGTCCTCGTCGTCGTAGGGATCGGGGTTGTGGTGACGGGAGAACTGCGCGACACCGAGGGTGGCGCCTCGGGCCCGCAGCGGCACCACCATCGTCGAGTGGATCAGGGGCGCGCCGCCGAATCCGACGTCGTCCGGGTGCGCCGGCGGGGACCCCGGGACGGGAGGCACGACGCGGTGGTGGCGCGACGGGCGGCCGGTGGCCAGGGCGAGCGCGGGAGGCGACTGTTCCGGGTAGCTGTGGAGCTGCTGGGGCGCGATCGCGGCCCCCGCCGGGCCGTGTTCACCGTCGTCCCCCTCAGCTTGCTCCGGCTCGGCCTCCGGCCGCTGGGCGACGCGGCGGACGACCGACGCTCCGGTCACGGGATCCCCGCTCGCGGTGAAGGCCGAGTCGAGGAGATCGACGGTGGCGACGTCCGCGAAGCGCTCGACGGCCAGGTCGGCCAGCTCCTGCGTCGTCCGGCCGATGTCGAGGGTGGTCCCCACGCTCATCCCGGCTTCGTTCACCACGGACAGCCGCCATCGCAGCCGGCGGTCCCGCTCGTCCTGGAAGGCCTCGACGCTGCGCTCGGAGGTGTGGTCCACGTACTCGGTGCCGAGGGCGACGAGTCGGCGGGTCGCCGCGCCGATCAGTTCGGCGTCGTTCGTGAGCCGGGACAGCTCTTCGAGCATCCGGTCCAGGACGAGCCCCTGGGCGAGCCGGAAGGCGCGCAGCATCGCGCTGACCGGCTTGCCGAGCTGGGCGAGGCGCCGCGCGCGCTCCACGTCGATGGCCGGCGGGGCGATCCGGCTGGGCTCGATGCCGTGTTCGAGGGCGAACAGCACGCCGCCGATCCGTTCGGTGGTGTTCTCCGCCGCCATCCGCGCGAGGTCCGGCTCGTCCCACAGCTCGGGAACCTCGTGGCGCAGGCGCCGTTCCACGTCGTGGATGAGCTGGTCGGCTTTCAGGCTCAGCTCATGTGCGGCACGGGACAGGAGTCTGTCCTCGGCGAGGTCCACGGTGACGATGTTACGCCGCCCCTGTTCCACCGCCAGTGAGCGCGGAACGAAGCCGTCCTGACTGTCCCGTGGGAGGTTGACGAGCCCTCGTACGGGCCCGCGTGTCCGACCCGCCGCCGGCGCGCGGTGGAGGGCCCGTCAGGGCACCTCCCCGAGGACCAGGGCGAGGGCCAGGATGACGGTGAGGGCGGCGAGACCGGCCATCGTGTAGCGCGCCGCCCTCGTCCCGCGCCCCGACCGGTCCGGCACGGAACACAGGGGGCCGCAAGAACCCAGACCGGCCTCCTCGTGGTCGAGCCAGTAGGCGTCGAGGAGGGCGGCGGGGTGGGCGGAGCCGTCTGATTCGTTGCGGAAGCTCATGCGGGGGACAACGGCTCGGGCCGACCACGGGTACGCGGCCGGCCGGGACCGTCATCCGATCGTCACGTTGCAT
This sequence comes from Streptomyces sp. MS191, assembly GCF_008042125.1. Classification (GTDB taxonomy): domain Bacteria; phylum Actinomycetota; class Actinomycetes; order Streptomycetales; family Streptomycetaceae; genus Streptomyces. The sequence continues at coordinate 19,902 of NZ_RDBI01000079.1, read as the reverse complement.
ATCCCGCGGGTGCTTGCGCCGGACGTTCGACTGCCGTCGGCGGGCGGCGGGTTGACGCGCGGAGACACCGGGATCGGACCGGACCGTCGGCATCCGGCCGGCCGTCGTGGACGGGATGTCGTACGTACGGGACGGAGCGGATCGGCCGGGTCAGCCTCCGAGTTCCTCGGTCACGCAGAGGATGTTGCCTTCGCTGTCCTTGAACCAGGCACCCCGCATCGTGTCCGACTCGACGACGCCGTCGACCGTCTTGATGCCGGGCAGGTCGTACTCCTCGAAGGTCACGCCCTTGGACCGCAGTGCCGACATCTCGGCGTCGAGGTCGCCGACCTTCCAGCTGGCCAGCGTGTGCGCGGCCTGGCCGCCGTGGGGCGTCTCGTAGAGACCTATCGTCGTACCGCCACAGTCGAACCGGGTGTCCTCGTCGGACTCCCTGGTCATGGTGAGGCCGAGGGTGTCGGTGTAGAAGCGCTTCGCCCGGGCCAGGTCACTGACCGGAATGATGGCGACTATCGGTGACTCCGACAGCATCGCGACCACCTCCTCCTTCCAGGCTACGCAGCCTCCCGCCGGGCCACAGGTCGAGCACACCGCGGTCCGGCCCGGAAGCCGGACGGTGACCGCGCGGACACCGACAGGTCGCGACGGCGGAGCCTCGACGCCGCACCCCGGCCCACACCCGCACCCCGGCCCGGACCCGCACCCGCACCCGCACCCGCACCCGCACCCGCACCACCTTCCGCGCGCTTCCGCAGGGCCCGTGCCCCGTCCATTCGCTCATTCCTCCTGAAATCTCCCTCGACTTGGGGGGTCGCGCGGCGCCTCGTGGGTCACCGGCCGCCGGGCCGAGCCGTCGTCGCGGCCGGACAGCGTTCATGCCGCTGTCATACACACCTCTTGCCGCCCGCTCGAACGCTCGTTCATGATCTGCGGCATGCCAGCAGACCTCCGCGCGGATGCCGAAGCGTTTCCGCACCTGCCGCGCCGGGTGCGCATCGGATACGGGCTCGGCTCCCTGTGCACGGGGACCTTCGCCACCGTGCCGGGCCTGATCCTGCTCTACTACCTCACCAACATCCTGGCCGTCCCCGCCGCCGTCGCGGGCGCCGCGGTCTTCCTGCCGAAGGCCTGGGACGTTCTGATCAACCCGCTGGTCGGAGCCGTGTCCGACCGGAGCCGACTGCGCGGCGGGCCACGCCGTCCGTTCCTCCTCGTCGGCGCCTGCACCCTTCCGCCGCTCTTCGCGCTGCTCTTCGCCGCACCCCCGCTGCGCGGAGCCGCCGCCGCGGGTTACGTGGCGGTGCTCTTCCTGCTGGCCGCCACCGCGTACGCCGTCTTCCAGGTGCCCTACGTGACGATGCCCGCCGAGATGACCGAGGACCCCGCCGAGCGGGGCCGGATCCTGGGCTGGCGGGTGGGTTTCCTCGGCGTCGCGATCCTGCTCTCCGGCGCGCTCGCCCCCGCCGTCGCCCATGCCGGCGGCGGCAGTCCGGCGAGCTACCGGACGATGGGGGTCGCCGTCGCCGTCCTGCTGGCCGTGGGGATGTTCGGCGCCTGGTACACCACCCGGTGGGCGCCGGCCGTGGCGCGGAGCGAGGCCGAGCCCTCGCTCCGCGCGCAGTTGGCCGCCGCCCGTTCCCACCGGCCGTTCGCCCACCTGGCCGGCATGTGGACCCTCCAGGCGCTCGCCGTCGGCGTGATGCTCGCGGGGGTGCAGTACTTCGCCACGTACACGCTCGGCTCCCCCACCGCGGTCACCCCGTTGTTCGCCTGCCTGATCGGCCCGCTCGTCCTCGTCATGCCGCTGTGGAACCGGCTGTCCCGCCGGTGGGGGGTGAAGCGGGCCCAGTGGTGCGCCTCGCTGCTGTTCCTCGCCGGAGCGCTGCTCCTCGCGCTCACCCCGGCGGCCGGACCCGCCCTCGGCTTCGGCTCGGTCGCAGTCATCGGCGTGGCCTACGCCGGGCTCCAGCTGCTGCCGCTGACCATGCTCGCCGACACCCTCGCCGCCGACGTCGCGCGCACCGGGAAGCGCCGGGCCGCGACCTTCACCGGTCTGTGGACGGCCGCCGAGACGCTGGCCTTCGCGCTCGGCGCGGGGGTGTTCGCCCTCGTCCTGGCCGTGACGGGGTTCCGCTCCTCCGACGCCGACCACCGGATCTCCCAGCCCGAGGCCGCGCTGACCGGCATCACGGCGGGGATGAGCCTGCTGCCCGCCGTCCTCGCCGCGGCGAGCCTGTGGCCGCTGCACCGCTACCGGGWGGACGACCCCGGCGCGGCGCCTCCCGCGGCCACGCACCCGAGCCCGGCGACCGATCCGTCCGACCCCCCGCAGGAAGTGACCCGTCGTGCCGACTGAGCCCACCGTTTCCGGTCCCACCCGTTCCCTGCCCGCCGGACGCGCCGCCGCGGACGTGCTCGACGAGCTGCGCGCGCTCCGGCAGGCGGACGCCCCGACCCGGGGCGGGCGCACCTTCGCGTACGTCTACGACGCGGGCCTGGACGGCCTCGACGAGCTGGCCGCCGCCGCGTACACGGCCTACGCGACGGTCAACGGCCTCGACCCGACCGTCTTCCCCAGCGTGGCACGGCTGGAGAACGACCTGGTGGGTGCGGTCGCCGGGCTGCTGGGTGCGCCCGGCGCGCAGGGCACGTTCACCAGCGGCGGGACGGAGAGCATCATGCTCGCCGTGAAGGCGGCGCGGGACCAGGCGCGCGCCGTCCGCGGGATCACGGCGCCGCAGCTCGTCCTCCCGTCCACCGCCCACGCCGCCTTCCACAAGGCCGCCCACTACCTGGGGCTCGAGGTCGTCGTGGTGCCCGTCGACCCGGTCGGCTTCCGCGCCGACGCCGACGCCATGGCCGCGGCGCTCACCGACCGCACCGCGCTCGTGGTGGCCTCGGCACCGTCCTACGCACACGGGGTGATCGACCCGGTGGCCGAGATCGCCGGGGCGGCCGCCCGGCGCGGTGTGCTCTGCCACGTCGACGCCTGCATCGGCGGCTGGCTCCTGCCCCACCTGCGGCGTGCCGGACGCGAGGTGCCGCCCTTCGACCTCTCGGTGCCGGGTGTCACCTCGCTCTCCGTCGACCTGCACAAGTACGGGTACGCCGACAAGGGCGCCTCGGTCGTGCTGTACCGGGACGCGGAGCTGCGCCGCCACCAGTACTTCGCCCACGCGGCGTGGCCCGGCTATCCGGTCGTGAACCCGACGGTGCAGGGGACGAAGTCCGGCGGTCTGCTCGCCCAGGCCTGGGCGGTCCTCCAGCACGTCGGCGAGGACGGCTACACGGCCCTGGCCGGCCGGGTGGCGGAGGCGTCGGACCGGCTGCTCGCCGGGCTGCGCGAGATCGACGGCGTACGGGTGCTGGGCGAACCGGCCGCCGGACTGGTGGCGTTCACGGTGCTCGACGGACCGGCCGGCGGCGCTCCGGACCTGAGCCTGCTGCTCCACCTCGCCGACGAGATGCGCGCCCGCGGCTGGTACCTCCAGCCCCAGCTCTCCTTCGACGGGCTGCCGCCCAACCTGCACCTCACGCTGACGCCCGCGACCGTCGGTCAGGTGGCGTCGTTGGTCGAGGACCTCGGGGACGCGCTCGTCTCCGCCCGGGCGCTCCCGCCGGTGACCGTGGATCCCGGGCTCGCCGAACTCGCGGCCGGGCTCGACCCGGAGACGCTCGGACCGGACGAGGTCGCGGCCGTGCTGGCCTTCGCGGGTCTCGCCGGCGACGCGGGGCTGCCCGACCGGATGGCCCCCGTCCTGGTGCTGCTCGACGCACTGCCGGGGCCGCTCAAGGAGCGGCTGCTCACGGAGTTCGTCGGCTCGGTGTTCCACGTCTGACACCGCGTCCCGCACATCTGACACGACGTCATCGACGCGCGGCCGGGCGGGGCGGAGGGCCCCGCCCCCGGGCCCCGGTCGCGACGGGGGGCCGATCGGCGTTCGGAGCGCAGGAGGGGCGCAGATGGAGCGCAGAACGAGGGCGGAAGGGGCGCACTCGGCTAGAAGATCAATTCGAGTGCGCACAGGAAGGTGATCAACCGCTTTCCATGATCGTCCGCTTGCTACGTTCACCGCCGTGACCCACACCCCCACTGATTCCGCCAACGGGCGGGCGAGCACCCGCGTGCCCCGCTCCCGACCCTCCGACGAATCGTTTCGACCTCTGCTGTTCGACGCCTCACGGAGTGAGGACGCGGCAGCGGTGACGTCCTTGCTCGCCTCGACGGACCTGCGCGAGGTCCACGACCGGCTGGACAGCCAACTCGAGGAGCTGGTGGGCTGCCAGGCACCGGGTGAATCGTTTACTCCGGCCGGCCTCGCCGCCGCCGTGGAGCGGGCGCGGAACGGAGCCTCCCCGGACCGCTACGGCACCTGGGTCTGGTATCCGTGGTCGGGCCGTCTGGTGCGCGTCCTGCCGGAGGAGGCCTTCCGCCTCGTCCGGACGGACCGCAACCGCGACAAGATCACCCGGGAGGAACAGCGGCAGCTGCTGGGCCGTCGCATCGGAGTCATCGGCCTCTCGGTCGGCAACAGCGCCGCGCTGACGTGCGCCATGGAGGGAGTGGGCGGCTCGTTCCGCCTCGCGGACTTCGACCGGCTGAGCCTGTCCAACCTCAACCGGCTGCGCGGCGGGGTCCACGAACTCGGCCTGGAGAAGTCGGTGATGTGCGCGCGGCGCATGTACGAACTCGATCCGTACCTCGACATCGAGATCCACCGGCAGGGTGTCGACGAGGAGAACATCGACGCCTTCTTCGGCTCCGGAGCCGGGGAGGAGGGCCGGTCCGGCGGCGCGAACGGCGGCCTGGACCTGCTGATCGAGGAGTGCGACACCCCCTGGGTGAAGGTGGCCGCCCGGGAGCACGCCCGGCGCCACCGGCTGCCCGTCCTCATGGACGCCAACGACCGGGGACTGCTCGACGTCGAGCGCTTCGACCTCGAACCGGAGCGGCCCCTCTTCCACGGCCGCACCGGCACCGTCACCGCGGACGACGTCCGGGGCCTCGACCGGGACGGGGTCGTCCGGCTCCTGCTCCGCATCGTCGACGAGCGGCGGCTGAGTCCCGCGATGACGGACGCCGTCCAGCGCATCGGGTCCACCCTGTCGAGCTGGCCGCAACTGGCCAGCGGCGTCATGCTCGGCGGCGCGCTGGTCACCGACGCGGCCCGCCGGATCCTGCTCGGCCGACCGGTGCTCTCCGGGCGCTACTACGTCGACCTGGACGCCCTCATCCCGGCGGCGGCCCCGTTCCCGGTTCCCGCGGGAGCCGCCGAGTGACCCGCGTCCCCGAACTGCGCGGAGACCGGCTCCGCCTGCGCGAACTGCACGTCACGGACCACCCCGTCTTCGAACGCATCGTCACCCACCGGGTCCTGACCCGGTACCTCGGCATCGACCGCATGGACGGCCGGCAGGCCCATGACGCCTTCGCCCAGGCGCTGGCGCAGCCGCACGCGCGCCCCCGGCGCAAGTACACCCTCGCCGTCTGCTCACCGGACGACGACACGATGGTCGGCACCATGGGCCTCCTCGTGGAGGACTACGGCAGCAACGCCATGCTGACCGGGCTGGTCCTGCTGCCCGGCGCGCCCGTCCGCGGTCACGGGCACGAGGCGGGCCGCCTGCTCATGGCGTACGCCTTCGGGGTCCTGGGCCTGCACCGGATCTGGGCCGGACACCGCGCCGACCACCACCACATGCGGCCCGTCATGGAAGCCGCGGGTCTCCGTCCGGAGGCCACCCTCCGCCAGTTGTTCCGCACGCAGAGCTCCTGGCACGACGTCACCACCTACGCGACCGTCGCCTCGGACTGGAAGCGGCAGGCGACCCCTGCCGAACTCTCCGTCCTCGACTCCGCCCCCGCGCTGCTGCCGAGCCGCTGAGACCCCGCCGGGTCCCGTGCGTCAGGGCAGTCCCGGAGACCCCGGGGCACCGCTGGTCATCACGGACCCGCGCCGCTCCCCCGGCCCTCGCCCGTCGGATCGGCTTCCTGACCGTCGGTCGGTGCGGCGATCCGGGCGTCCCGCCACGGTCGTCGGTCGTCCGCCGTCACCATCCGCAGAGTCACCGTGCGACGCGTGTCCCCGGCCCGGGTCGGGCGCGCCGTACCGGTCGTCCGGGGTCGACCGGCAGCCCCGCGGAACCGGCCGTCTCCGCCTGCCCGGCGGACCGCGGACGATCGGCGCTATGCTCCGCGTCATGATCGAATCGGGGGAGGACCTGGACGACGCCGGGGTCGCGACGGCCGCCGCACGCGCCGGCGCCGACGTCGTGCGCGCCCTGTACGGACAGCGGCTCGGCCGCGTCGACAAGGGGGCCGGAGACTTCGCGACCGCCGCGGACCTGGACGCGGAGGAGGCGATCCTCCGCGTGCTCCGCGCCGCCCGGCCGGACGACGCGGTTCTCGGTGAGGAGGGTGGGCAGCGGGGCGCCCCGGCGTCCGCGTCCACCCGCCAGTGGTTGGTGGACCCGCTGTGCGGCACCCTCAACTACGCCGTCGGAAACATGCTGGTGGCCGTCAACGTGGCGCTGCGCGGGGGCGCGGCGGCGGTCGCCGACCCGTTCGCCGGCGAGGTCTTCTGCACCGACGGCAGGAGCGCCTGGGTCCGTGGCGACGAGGGCGACACCCCGCTCGCGCCGACGGCCGCCACCCGCCTCGTGGACGTCAACCTGGACCCGCCCTTCCCGAACGCGCCCGGCTTCCGGGCCGTCGAACTGCTGGCCCATGCCGGCTTCGTGGAGGGCTTCCGGCCCCGGGTCGTGTCCACGACGCTGGCCTTGGCGTGGGTCGCCGCCGGGAGGCGCGCCGCGTACGTCACCGACGGCGGCGACCTGTCCGGGAGCGTGCACTTCGCCGCGGGGATCGCGCTCTGCCGGGCCGCCGGTTGCGTGATCACCGGGGTGGACGGCGCTCCGCTCGGGCCGGCCGGCCGCGGGCTCGTCGTGGCCGCCGACGCCGACACCCACCGGCGGCTGATGTCGATGATCCGCGACTGAGACCACCGCCGCGCCGACCCCAGGGCGAGTCGCGAAAGTCCCGCCCCGGCGCGGGTTCCTACTGTTCGCGCAGCCCCCAGGGAGAGCCGTACTCGGTCAGCAGGTCCAGGAACGGCCGGGGGTCGAAGGCCTCGGCGCCCAGGACTCCGGAGCCTTTCCAGGTGCCGGCGGCCATCAGTTCCAGCGCGACGACCGGATTGACGGCCGTCTGCCAGACGACGGCCTGGGAGCCGTACTCGCGCATCGACCACTGGTTGTCGACGACGTGGTACAGGTACACCTCGCGCGGCTTGCCGTCCTTGACACCCTTCACCCACGTGCCCGCGCAGGTCTTGCCGTGCATCCGGTCGCCGAGTGTGGCGGGGTCGGGCAGGCAGGCGGCCACGACGTCGCGCGGGGAGACCTCGGCACCACCGGGGACGGAGACCTTCTCCGTACGGTCCAGGCCGAGTTTGTGCAGGGTCTTGAGGGTCTCGATGAACTCGTCGCCGAGGCCGTACTTGAAGGTGACCCGCCGGGCGTCCACCCAGCGCGGGATGAGCAGCACCTCCTCGTGCTCCACGTTGACGCACTCGACCGGGCCGATGCCCTCCGGGAAGTCGAAGACCTCCGGCTCGCTGAAGGGTGCCGTGGTGAACCAGCCGCGGTCCTTCTCCCAGATCACGGGCGGGTTCAGGCACTCCTCGATGGTCGTCCAGATGGAGAAGGACGGCGCGAAGTCGTAGCCGTCGACGGTGAGGTTCGCACCGTCGCGGACGCCGATCTCCTCGATCTCGTCGAAGAGCTCCTCGGCGGCGTAGCGGGCGAAGACGTCGGAGAGGCCCGGCTCCACGCCGACGCCGACCAGCGCCAGGCGACCGGCCTTCTCCCAGTCCGTGGCGCGCTCGAACTGCGCGTCGCCCAGCTTGACCCCGCACTCCTCGAACGGCCGCTGCGGGTGCGGGTAGGACAGCGACATCGCCATGTCGAGGTAGTCCGCGCCGGCCGCCAGCGCGGCCTCGAAGAGGGGCAGCACGAAGCGCGGGTCGGTGGCGTTGAGCAGGACGTCGCACCGTTCCCCGGCGAGCAGCGCCTCGACCGCCGCCTGGTCGGAGGCGTCGACGCGCGCGGCGCTGAACCGGGTTCCGGCGTCGCCCAGCGCGGCCACCGCCGCCTCGGCGCGGGAGAGGTCGTAGTCGGCGACGACGAAGTGGTCGAAGAAGGAACGACGGGCCGCGATCCGGGTGATCGCCGTGCCCACGCCACCCGCTCCCACAAGCAGTACTCGCATGACAGGGCTGCCTTTCTCGTACGGCAAGGCCGAGGCCTTCGGTCCGACCATGGAAGTCCTGGGGCCGCACATGCGTCAATGCTGTTGGCATAACCTGGGAAAGAGCCGAGAAAGGGGCTGCCATGCCGAAGAAAGTGGTGCCGGAGGCGGCACGCAGACGCAGAAAGCCAACGAAGGCCGGCGTGGTCCTGTCGGAGCAGCTCATCGTCGAGACCGCGCTGCGACTGCTGCAGCAGCCCAGCCGCGAGGGCCTCACGGTGCGGCGGCTCGGCGCGGCCCTCGGCGCCGACCCGAGCAGCCTGTACCGCTACTTCCGGGGCGCCGACGACCTCACCCTGGCGATCGCCGACGCGCTGATCGGGCGGGCCATGCGGGGCTGGCGGGGCACCGGCGACTGGCGTTCCGATCTGCGCGAGCTGGGGGTGCGGATCTACTCGGCGTACCTCGCCCACCCGCAGGCGGCGGTCCTCRCCGCCAGCCGGGTCAGCGGCCGGGCGAACGAGATCGCCGCCGACGAGGCGATCCTCGGCGTGCTGCGCTCCGCCGGGCTGCCCGACCCCGAGGCGGTGCGCGTCTACCACGCGTTCATCGACCAGACGCTCGCGTTCGCCGCGCTCGACGCGGCCGGTCTGGCGCTCCCCCACTCGGCGCGCGCCGCCGACGAGGCGGTCTGGCAGGCCACGTACGCGCGGCTCCCCGCCGAGACCCATCCGCACATCGCGGCCACGGCCCCGCTGCTGGTCGCCCACATGAACGACAGTGCCTACCCGGTCGCGCTGGACATGCTGCTGGACAACGCGGCGGCCACTCTCGCGCGCATGCGGAGGGCCGCCGGCACGCCCGGTCGCGGGCGCGGGAGCGGGGCGGACGGCGGAGGCGGCACCGGAGGGGAGTGAGCGGCGCCCGGCCGTCCGGTGCGAGGGCGGCGGAAGGGCGGTGCGGGGGGTCCCAGGGTGGCGCGGCCCGGAGTTTGGCCATTTTCTTTCCGTCGCCGCATTCGGCAAGCGTGGCGGCCCCTTCCGGGGCACACTGTGCACCAAGGGGCGTCGGAACGTGGCGGGAGGCCGAAACAGTGAACGGCGGCAGCCGCAAACGGCGCCTGACCAGCCGGGGCTCGGCGGGGAGCGGCGCGTCGGCCGACCGTTCGGGCCACGCGAACCCGCGTTTCCGCCGCAGCAGGGGGCTTCTGCCGCCGGACAGGTTCACCACGCGCGGGCAGCTCGCCTGGCTGAACTCCGCCACCTCCCGGATCGGCACCACGCTGGACCTGGAGCGCACCGCGAGGGAACTGGCCGAGTTCACCGTGCCCCGCTTCGCCGACGGCGCCGCGGTCGACATCCTGGAGAGCGTCCTGCGCGGGGACGAGGGTGCCCGCTGGACCGGTTCGGGCATTCCCGCCCTGCGGGCCACGGCCCTGTGCGCCATCGAGGAGCTCTCCTCGCTGGAGCCGACCCCGGTGGGAGAGACGTTCGTCCACGCGGAGAAGCAGCACGAGACGCTGCTGCACCGGTACTGCCTGCGGCAGGGCAAACCGGTCCTGCTGAGCCGGATGCGGGACCACGACTTCGTCCGGGTCGCGCCGACGGCGAGCGCGGCGGCGAAGATGCGCGCCGCCGGTGTGCACAGCTACCTCGCCGTGCCCCTGATCGCCCGCGGGCTGCTCCTCGGCAGCGCCGACTTCGTGCGCGGCGCCGGAACGCCGCCGTTCTCCTCGACGGATCTGGCGCTGGCGGAACAACTCGCTTCCAAGGCCGCGGTCTTCATCGACAACGCCCGGCTGTACGGGCGGGAGCGCGAGCACGTCGTCTCCCTGCAGCGCAGCCTGCTGCCGCGGGCGACTCCGCTGACGCCGGGACTGAACGTGTACGCCGAGTACGCGCCGGCCACCGCCCACCACGGCGTGGGCGGCGACTGGTACGACGTGATGGCCCTGCCCGGCGGGCGCACGGCGCTCGTGGTCGGCGACGTGATGGGGCACGGCCTGCCCGCCGCGGCCACCATGGGGCGCCTGCGGACCGTGGCGCGGACCCTGATGACCCTGGACATGGCCCCGGAACGGGTGCTGGCGCGGCTGGACCTGGCCACCCGGGACCTGGAGGACGAGCAGGTCGCCACGTGTCTGTGCGCGGTCTACGATCCGGCCGACTCCAGCTACACGCTGGCCAGCGCGGGGCATCTGCCGCCGCTGCTGGTCGACGGGCCGGGGTCGGCCGACTTCGTGGAGGTGCCGATCGGCGCGCCGTTGGGGGCGGGGGTGATCCCGTACGACCCGCTGCGGCTGCGGGTCCCCGACGGCAGTCATCTGGTCATGTACACGGATGGGCTCATCAAGTCCCGGACCGAGGACCTGGACACCCAGCTGGACCGACTGCGGACGGCGGCCCTCGGTCTCGCGCCCGGCGCGCTGGAGGCGGGCGGTCTGCTGGAGCGCGCGCCGGCGGGCGCGGCCCGGTTCGACGAGGCGGTGCTCCTCGTCACGGAGGGCGCCCCGTCCCCGTCGGACGACCTGCGGGTGTGGGAGTTGCCCAAGGACGGACGCGCCGCCTCCGTCGCCCGCGGACTCGTCACCGGCCAGCTCGCGACGTGGGGACTCGACGAGCTCGCCGACGTCTGCGAACTCGTCGTCTCCGAACTCGTGGGCAACGCCCTGCGCTACGGGAACGGTCCGGGCGACCTGCGGCTGATGCGCGGCGAGCGCCTGGTCGTGGAGGTCTCCGACACGGGACCCGACCTGCCGCAGATCCAGCACGCGGAGCTCAGCGACGAGGGCGGCAGGGGGCTTCAGCTCATCAACATGCTGTGCCGCAGGTGGGGTTCGTGCCGCACCGTCACCGGCAAGGTCGTCTGGGCGGAGCAGAACCTGCCGTCCTGAACGCCGGCGTGCCCGCGGCGGGCCGGACGAGCGGCCCCCGCGGCGACGCGCCCGGACCGTCCGCCGTTCCCGGCCCCCCTCCCGCCGCCGCGACGGCAGGAAGAAGACCTCGCGGTGACGCGCGGAAGAACGTCTGTGCGGATATCGCCGGCCGTCACCTCCGATGGTCCTTCCGCGTATTCCGCAGGCCGCATTCCGATGGCGCGACGCACGTGCGGGGGAATCGCCGAAAGGAAGCATCCAGGACAACGCCGGGTATTTTCGGTCGACTTGAATTCAGTCCCGCACGGCAGGCGACCAGGACTCCGATCGGCCCCCGGCTCCCCGGCGTCACCGCCCCGACCAGCGGCGACCCCTTCACGCGGGGCGAGGACGCGGGACGCGGTTGACGGGCGAGCGATCAGTCATCGACGCCCCGCCCTTCACCTGGAACTCCAGAGCGAGCGCTTCGCGTCAGATTCCATCCGCCTTTCAGTCACTCGCCACGAGCGAAACTCCGCGTTCACTTTCCCCAAGGCAAAGCAAGGTAAAGTCGCGCTTGACCGGCTGTTGACCACCCCTTGACGACCCTTTAGTTCGACGGGCGCCCGGCGACCGCCCTCCGACCGGAGCTCCCGGTCCGCCCCGGCGGACCCACCTCCGGGCACTCCCCCACACCCGCTCGCACGTCCGGCGCGCCGCGTGGCACGCCACGAGGAGTCACGACATGCAGCCCCTCATCGCCCACGCCCGATCCTTCGGGCAGCGCCCCGAGGAGTTCGGCAGGCTGGCCGAAGGCCAGTCCCCCCAGGTCCTGTTCATCACCTGCTCCGACTCGCGCGTCGTCCCCGCGCTCATCACGGGAGCCCGCCCCGGCGAACTCTTCGAACTGCGCACCGCCGGCAACATCGTGCCGCCCTACGGTTCCGGAGGCCCCAACAGCGAGGCGGCGACCATCGAGTACGCGCTGGAGGTCCTCGGCGTCCGGGACGTCGTGGTCTGCGGCCACTCGCACTGCGGCGCCGTCGGGGCCCTCGTCCGGGGCGACGACCTCTCGTCCGTGCCGGCCGTACGGGACTGGCTCGCGCACGCCGCCGACGCACCCGCCACAACGGACTCCGCCGACCCCGCCGTCGCGGCGGCGGTGCAGCACCACGTCCTCGCGCAGGTACTGCGCCTGCGGTCGTATCCGTGCGTGGAGCGGCGGCTGCGGAACGGGCAACTGGGCCTGCGCGCCTGGTACTACGAGGTCCACACCGGCTCCGTGCTCGAGCACCGCGCGGCGAGCGACACCTTCGAGGCCCTGTGAGCGCGCCCGCGAGCCCTCCACCCGCGTTCCCCCACCTGCGCCAGGACCTCGCCGCCTCGCTCGTCGTGTTCCTGGTGGCCCTCCCGCTCTGCCTCGGGGTCGCCGTCGCGTCCGGTGTACCGGCCGAACTCGGCCTGGTCACCGGCATCGTGGGCGGTCTCGTCGTCGGGTTCCTCCCCGGCAGCAGCCTCCAGGTGTCCGGGCCGGCGGCGGGCCTGACCGTCCTCGTCCTCGAGGCCGTCCGCCACCACGGTCTCAGCACGCTCGGCGTGATCGTCCTGGTCGCCGGTCTCCTCCAGATCGCGATGGGGGCGCTCCGGCTCGGGCGCTGGTTCCGCGCGATCTCGCTCTCGGTCGTCGAGGGCATGCTCGCCGGCATCGGCCTGATGATCGTCGCGGGCCAGCTCTACACGGCGGCCGGGGCGGTCGCCCCCGTCTCCGGACCGGGCAAGGTGGCCGGACTGCCGGGTGCCGCCGCCGACGCCCTGAGCGACCCCGGCGCCCTGGTCTCCACGGCCATAGGCGCCGGCACCATCCTGGTGATCGTCCTGTGGCGGCGGTTGCCGCCGAAGGCGCGGACGGTCCCGGGCGCGCTCGGCGCGGTCCTGCTGGCCACCCTGGTCACCTTCCTGCTCGACCTGCCGGTGGCGACCGTCGAGGTGACGGGGCTCCTCGGAGCCGTCCGGATCCCCGGGCTCGACGCCTTCGGCGACCTGGCGACCCTCTCCGTGATCGGCACGGTGCTCGCGTTCACCCTGATCGCCTCCGCGGAGAGCCTGTTCAGCGCCGCCGCGGTCGACCGGCTCCACGACGGCCCCCGCACCCGGTACGACCAGGAGCTGATGGCACAGGGCGCCGGAAACACCGTGTCCGGCCTGCTGGGCGCGCTGCCCCTGACCGCCGTCATCGTGCGCAGTTCCGCCAACGTCGAGGCGGGCGCCCGGACCAGGGCCTCCCGGGTGCTCCACGGGGTCTGGCTGCTGCTGTTCGCGGCACTGCTCCCGGCCACGCTCGAGCTGATCCCGCTGCCCGCCCTCGCCGGCGTCCTCGTCCACGCCGGATGGAAGCTCATCCCCGTCCGGGCGACGCTCGACCTCTGGCGCGGCCACCGGGGCGAGGCGTTGATCCTGGTCGCCACCGCCGTGTCGATCGTGCTCGTGAACATGTTCGAGGGCGTCCTGATCGGCCTGGCGCTGTCGGTCGTCAAGACGGCCTGGGACGCCTCGCAGTTGAAGATGGAGGTGACGGACAAGGGAGCCGGGCCGGTCCGGGTGTACCTGTCGGGGAACGCCACCTTCCTGCGGCTGCCGAAGATACTCGACAGCCTGGAGGCGCTCCCCCAGGACCGCCCGGTCGAACTGGACCTCGCGGGCCTCCACCACCTGGACCACGCCTGCCGTACGGCCCTGGAGACGTGGGCCGGCAGCCACAGCGCGGCGGGGACGGAACCGGTGAAGGTCACCATCCCCTGAGGCCGGGGGTCTTCCGTCGAGGGGCTCCGTCCGGCGCCGCCGCCCCGCTCCCGGCGACTCCGGGGCGGCGGCACCGACCGCCGCGACGAAGCCGTCCGCCGGGGAAGGATCCCGGGCGGACGGCACCCGCCGTCGCGGGGCGCGAGGCCGGTCAGCAGCCGCCGCAGTTGTAGAACGTCACGTCCCAGTGGTTGCCCTCGTCGGCGTAGACGTTCCCGGCGCCGGACTTCCACTGCGGGGCGCCGTCCCCGCGGACCCCGATGTAGGTGAACGTGTTCTTGACGTAGTTGGTGACGCAGGTCGCCTTGCTGAAGTCGAGCTTGTAGCCGTTCCAGTGCGAGTACGTGCCCGACGCGTGGCCGGTCTCGGTGCCGCCGGTGATGTTCAGGGCGCAGCCGCTGGCGCTCTTGAGGGTCTGGGCGCCCTGGGCGGTGGCGAGGTTGAGCTGCTCGAAGGACGTGCAGGTCGCGTTGTTGCGGTTCGAGCAGCCGCCGGACGAGGACCAGGTGATTCCGGAGCTGCGGAACATCGACGTGGCCGTGGCGTGGCTGATCTTGGTGACCGCGTGGGCGTCCGTGGCTCCGCCGAGGACTCCGACTCCGGGCGCGAAGAGCACGCCGAGGACGAGGGCGAGGGCGGTGAGGACGGCGCGGACGCGGCTTCCGGCCGGGCGACCGGGGTGCACGGCAGGGACGTCCGGGGTCTGGGGGGACTTCACGTGGTTCCTCCTGGGAGACGGTGTGGCTGACGGGGTGACAGGGATGCGGTGCGGTGCGGCACGTCCACCCCCGGGGTCTACACGCGTCGACTCGCGACACGAGTGATCCCCCGGGAAGGTGCGGTCGCGTTTCAGGCGGCGGAGCGGAAGGCCGGGAGGTAGCCGCCGGAGTGGCCGGTGGCCGTGGGGTGGTAGCTGTTGGACACGGGCACGGTGACGCTGTGGAGCCAGGCGTTGCCCGAGCAGATCTCGTGGCCGGTGAACTCGTCGACCACGCTCGAGTAGGTGAATCCGGCGTTGGCGGCCTGCTTCGCGAGCATGCCGTTCAGGGCGTCGCCGCCCCGGTTGATCGCCGCTCGCTCGGTCTCGCTCAGACCGGCGATGCAGCCGCCGTTGAGCTGGTAGAAGCGCGGGTATCCCAGCACGACGACGTGTGCCTGCGGGGCCCGGCTCCGGATGGCGCCGTACAGGGAGGTGAGGCCGGCGGGCAGGGTGTTGTTCACCTGCGCGACGGCGTTGTTCACCGCGTTGACGCAGGTCGCCTCGCTCTGCAGCACGCAGGTCTGCATGACGTCGGCGAAGCCGATGTCATTGCCGCCGGCCGTGACACTGACCAGGGTCGTGGAGCTGGTGAGCGGGGACAGCTGGCTGTTCTTGACGGTGCCGGTGGTGGCTCCGGAGCAGGCGGTGAAGGAGAACGAGGCGGGGGCGTTGGCCGCCGCCCACAGGGACGGATAGGCCTTGCTGCTGCGCTGACAGCTGCCGCTGTCGGACAGGTAGCTGCCGGCGCCCACTCCCGAGGAGTAGGAGTCGCCGAGAGCGACGTAGCGCTCCCCGGCCGTCGTGGCGGCGGAGGCCGGCTGGGCCAGGCCGACCACGGTGGCGATCACGGCCAGGAAGGAAGGAACGATCCACGCCCATCTAGACGTGTACATGACAATCTACTCCTTGGGGGGATGTGGGGGCCAGGAGTTGTTGAAGCGTCACTCTTGTAGCAGTGATCCGGACCCGCGCGATAGACGTCCGAAACAGTTTGTTGAGATTCGCCGCCGGCCGGATCGGGCGCACTCACCACATCTGACGCAATGTCACCCTCGTTGCGAGGTAGGCGGATCGGGCCGCCGCCACTCGGTCGCGCCCGCCTCCCGGAGCCCCTCCCCCACCCGTCACCGGGCGGTCTGCCACCCCGGAAGTGCCGGCAGGACCTTCTCGGCGACGCGGCGCAGCGTCGCGTCGTCGGGGGTCGCCCCGTCGGTGCGCCACAGGGTCACGTCGTAGGAGCCGCCGCTGTCCCGGGCGTCCTGGGCCACCATCAGCGTGCGTGCCGGGACACCGGGGCCGCTCTCGGCGTCGCTGCCGTCGAGGCGGAAGCTGATGCTGATGGTGCGGTCCGGGTACACCACCGCCGGACGGCCCAGGATCTTCTGCTTCTGCGCGCCGTTCAGGTACTCGGCGGTGTCGGCCATGGGAACGGCGTCGTAGGAGGCCGTCAGGGTCACGGTGTACGTCGGGAACTCGACCTCCGCCGACGGTGTGGCGATCTCCTCGTCCGAGCCGAACCGGTGCGACCCGTCGCTGCCGGTGACGGAGCTCGGGGCCTCCCCCGGCGTGCCCAGCAGTGCGGCGAGATCGGGGCGGAAGAGCGCCTCGCACAGCCGCTGCCCGGTGAGCTGCCGGGGCGCCCTGCCAGGCTCGGGCGGAGTCGCTCCGGGCTTCCCGTCGTCCTCGCACGAGGGCGTGTACGGCGTGCTCCCGGCCGAGCCGGACACCTCCCCGTACGCCCACAGGCCTCCCGCCAGGGCGGCGATCGTCACCACCGCCGTCACCGCCTGCCCCCATGCGCCGGCGCCCCTCGGAAGCGCGTCGATGTCGTGTGCCATATCCCCCACCTGCCGTGATCCCCCCGATTCGCGCCCCGGGACAGTAACCCGTGATCATCGGGGGAACAAGGAGATTCTTCCCGGTCCGCGATCAGCGGCGACCCGCGCCGTCCGTGGACGCCGCGAGAACGGCGAGGACCAGCAGGACGACCAGGGCGCACAGGAGCACGAGAGCCACGACCGCGGGCGTGGGATAGCTCCACAGGAAGAGGGTGAGAGCCCCCGCGGCGACGACCGTGCCCGTGGTCAGGGGGCGGTGCGTGCGCAGCCAGCCGCCGACGGCGCCGGTGTCCCACCCGTTGCGGACCAGGGCGTGACCGGCGGCGCCGACGCCCCGCCCGGTGGCCGTGCGGACCGCGCCGGCACCGCGGCCGGGCCCGTACAGACAGGCCGCCAGCGTGGCGATCAGGGAGATCACGAGTACGGTCAGCGTCGCCTGCCGCAGGAACCTCACGAGCGTGTCGTAGACGGCCGCCGCCGCTTCCTGCGACTGCGCCACCGGGGCCACGGCGTCCAGGTAGATCTGCCGCACCACGGAGAGCCCGACGAGCAGCCCGCACATCATCACGCCGATGCCGATGCCCGCGCACATCACCGCCCTGCGGCGCGAAGGCGCCGCCCAGACACCGAGGCCGGCGATGACGACGACGGCCGCCGGGAGCCAGGGACCGAGCACGCCGAGCCAGCGGGCCGCGTCCCGTACCTCGCTCAGCTTGTCGTTCCGCAGCAGCACGATCGAGGTGTCGGCTCCGGGGATCTGCTCGGCGTCGACGAGCGTCGTGCCGACGAGCTGCTCCTGCATCTCCTCGACCACCGCGCCGACGTTCAGGGTGATGGCGTCGCCCTTGACCTCGACCGAGCCACCGCCCTCTCCGGTCAGGACGTTCATCGCGGCGGTGTGGGCACCGCGGTTGACGTCGTCCCAGGCCCTGGCGAAGGCGTCGCTGGTGACCACCTTCTTCACCACGTAGCGCACGCCGCTGGTGAGACCGCTCTTGAGCTGGTCGTCCAGGGATCTCGCCGCGTCGACGAGGAAGCGGGGTGCGTCGCGGTCGGCCAGGATGTCGGCGAGGGCATCGCTGATCTTGCGGACGTCGACGCGTGCCACGACGCCGTCGGTGACACGGTCGACGAGCACGTCCTGGACGGCGGGATCGCGGGCCAGCGGCGCGACGGTCTGTTCGTAGCGGTCCACGTCGTTGATCTGCGAACTCGCCCAGGCCGCCACCACGCCGACGGGCGCCAGCAGCACGGCCAGGGCGAGGAGCACGGACGCGACGGAGATCCGCAGCCGGCGGTGCCGGAGGCCGGCGTGCCGGCGGAGGTGTTCGTACTCCGCGCGCTCCGATGCGTCCAGCGGGCGGCTCGGCTCCCGGGGCCCGGGCCCCTGCGGACCGGAGTCGGCGGGTGGGTCCATGAGACTCCCTCCGGGCGCGGTCCTCGGCGCGCCACGGCGCTGTGCCCCCGCGGTCAGGCGGCCGCCGAACCGGCCGGCGCCTGTCTCCATGGTCGGCCATCGGCAACCGGCCCGCAGCTCGCCCACGAACGCTGCACCCGCACCCCTCCGCGTACGGCACGTGCCGCCCGTGGCCCCGGGCAGCCGTGCGGCTCGGCCGGGTCAGCCCGCGGCCGGCGGTCCGGAGTCCGGCAGGGCGGTGTGGTCGGGGTGGCCGCTCGTGCGGCGCGCCTCCTTGAGCTCGGCCTCGTACAGGTGGTCGCGGCCCTCCGCGAGCTCGCCGCGGACCCGGCGTTCGAGGTCCCGGAACGGCTCGTAGTAGCTGCGGTCGTAGGCCTCGACGATCTGGTACGTCCAGTGGCCCGGGATGACGTTGCGGCCGAGGATCTCGCGGAGCACCTCGGCCGCCCACTGCTCGTGACCGGCACGGCGCAACAGGTCCACCGCGCGGTCCAGTTCCAGATCGGCGCTGCCGGTCAGCTGGTGGAAGGAGTACAGGTGGCCGCGCGCCCGCTCGGTGGTCTCCAGGGCCTTGCTCAACGCGCCCAGTGCCTCCACGGTCGTGTCGCTCACTCCCGGGGGCCGCGTGTGGTCACGGTCGGGGCCGTCGTCTCTGTCGTTCATGGATGCCCTCTCCCCGGGGCGGCGGCGGCACACACCGACGGAGCGGCCGCACGCCCCGGCCGGGCGAACGGCGGGCTCGCGCCGGCGYCGGCGCGGCACACCCGGCCGACCGGATGCGCCACCCCGGCGGGGTGCGGCACATCCGGTCGGCCGCCGGCGAACGCCCGGCCGCTACATGTGCGGCTTGCCGTAGTACAGGCCGAACCGTTCCAGGTACTCGGGATCACCCACCCGCTCGCCCTCGTCGTACGCGGGGGCACGTTCGATCTGGTCCTTGGTCCGGTCGAGGTGGACCTTCCGTTCGGCGGTGTCGATCCGCTCGACGGTGCCGGCCGGGAGGAGGACCTTCCGGCCGAAGATCCACACTCCGGTGTCGACCACCAGGTAGGAGGAGCCGACGTCCTCGGTGTGCCGGTCGATCTTGCCGATGCTCCCGTCGACGGCTTCGACCCGGTAGCCGATGAGGTCGGTGCCCCGACGGTGACCGGTGCTCGGGTGGTAGCCCCAGATGTCGACGTCATTCACGGCGCGACCTCCCTTCAGCGCTTCGTCGTCCCCCGCCACAGGACGTACGCCAGGGCGAGCGCGGCGGCCCCGCCGAGCACCAGGCCACGGTGCCGGCTGACCGCCGAGGCGGCCTCCGTCGTCTTCTCGCGCAGCGGTTCGGGCGTCTTGTCGCGAGCCGTCTCCAGTGCGTGCGTCGCCTTGTTTTGAGCGCGGTGGCCGACCTCGGCCGCCCTGTCCTTGGCGTGCGCGGCCTTGTCCTGGGCGCGGTGGCCCACCTCGGCCGCCTTCTCCTTGGCGTGCGTCGCCTTGTCCTGGGCACGGTGGCCGACCTCGGCCGCCCTGTCCTTGGCGTGCGCGGCCTTGTCCTGGGCGCGGTGGCCCACCTCGGCCGCCTTCTCCCTGGCGGCGGTGGTCCGCTGCTGGACCTGGGCCTTGATGTCCGTCTTCGCGGCGAGTGCCTCGACGGTCCGTCCGAGCTCCTCGCGGGTCCCCTCGACCTGTGCGCGGAGCTCGTCGGCCGTGGGAGTCTGCCGTCCGTTGCCGGTCTGGTCGGTCATCGGTGTGCACTCTCCTTGATCGTGGTGATGTCGGCCTTGACGCTGTCGACGGTCTGTTCGGGGGCGGCCGGGGCGGCCCGGCCGACCTGCTTCTTTCCGACGGCCGCGAGGATCCCGGCGAGCGCGCACAGCGCCACCGTGACCACCAGCGCGGACAGCCACAGCGGCCATACCAGGCCGAGGGCGATGACCGCGGTGGCGACGAGCGCCTGCGCCGCCAGCGCGGCCGACAGGCCGGCGCCGCCGAACAGCCCACCGC
>NZ_RDBI01000078.1:13242-17312 GCF_008042125.1 Streptomyces sp. MS191 | reverse complement strand
CCTCAGCCGCTGCATCCTTTCCGGCACGGTGCACCTCGATCAACTGACACTGGAAGGGCAGTGCTTCTTCGCCACGGTCCCCACCGGGTTCGTCAGACGCGGCCTTCGAGTGGCGCGATGGACCCCGCGCCGCACTCTGATCGAGGAGCACCATTGGCGCGCCACCCGCGGCGTCGACCACGCTGGCCGATCAGCCTTCCGCCGGCCGCGGGTTGCGGTTC
Source organism: Streptomyces sp. MS191 (assembly GCF_008042125.1). Taxonomy (GTDB): domain Bacteria; phylum Actinomycetota; class Actinomycetes; order Streptomycetales; family Streptomycetaceae; genus Streptomyces. The sequence goes on along the minus strand of NZ_RDBI01000078.1, from coordinate 17,091 downwards.
ACCTGCGGGCAGGCCCCACAGCATCATCACCAGGATGGTCGCGGCCATGGTGCCGAGAAGCCACGCGAGGGCTCGTGAAGCCCGCAGGCCGTAGCCCGACAGTGCCCAATACACGGTGAGAAGGCTCCGTTCGCTCCAGGGGATGTCGTCTGCGTGACGGCGCATCTCCATCTCGCCGTAGTAGAAGTCGGCGGCTCCGGGTTCATGCTTGCCATCCTCGAACGACTTGCGCAGCTGCCGGTAGACGGGAGCCAGGGTGACGGGCTGGAGTACCTCCTGCCGCGCGGGAGCGGCTGTCCAGCCAGCGTGGTCGACGCCGCGGGTGGCGCGCCAATGGTGCTCCTCGATCAGAGTGCGGCGCGGGGTCCATCGCGCCACTCGAAGGCCGCGTCTGACGAACCCGGTGGGGACCGTGGCGAAGAAGCACTGCCCTTCCAGTGTCAGTTGATCGAGGTGCACCGTGCCGGAAAGGATGCAGCGGCTGAGGTCCACACCGTGCAGGACGAGGTGCGCGGCGTCCACTCCCTGGAGGGAGGCCATGCGGACACCGCTGTCCCGTTCGGCCAGGCGGCCCTCCGGGACCGATCGCAATCCTGTGCTGAACGGGACGACCCGGGCGGTGACGCTCACCGGGTACTCGAGCACGGCGTCGCTGAGGTTGATCGTGGCGTAGCGAACGCGCAGCGCAGCAGCGGAGTCCCAGCGTGTCCGGTTGCACAGGACCCGGGCAGCCGCGACCTCGATGGTGACAGCGCTGCCGAACCGGGCCCTGGACAAGTCGAGGGCGTCCTCGCAGACGAGGGGGCCCAGTTGCGAAGCCGACTCGAKCACCGCGCCACCGAAAGTGGCGGACCCGGCGAACGTCGAGAGGTGGAATCTGGTGTCAGCGGCGAACGTCGCATCTCCGAAGTAGGCGGTGTCCGCGAACGCCGCGCGGATGAAGCCGACGGGGCCGGAGCAGGTGGCTGAGCCGAAGGTGGCGCAGCCGGTGAAGGTGGCTTCGCCGAAATCGGCGGCGCCGGAGAAAGCGGTCGAATCGAAGCTCGCGAATGTGGAGAACGTCCCCTGCCGGAACCTGGCGTCGGCAGAGAATCGTGCCCTGTCGAACTTGGCGTCGCCTGAGAACGACGCCTCGCTGAAGTCGGCGATTCCCGTGAACAACGTCTCGCCGAACAGGACCGTGCCGTTGAAGGACGTCCGCTCGAACCGTGCGGACCCGGAGAAATGAGTTTTGAAGAAGCCGGTGAATTGAGAGAACGTCGCTTGCGTGAACATGGCCGTGCTGGTGAATACTGCCCCACTGAAGTCGGCCCCGGCGGGGAAGGCCGCCCAACGAAAGTCGGCATCGCCGGAGAAAGTGGCTTCACCGAATTCGGCGGTACCGGAGAACGTCGCGTCTCCGAAGTCGACGCCGCCCATGTGCAGGCGCCCAGTGGCGCTGTCGCGGAGCGGTTCCAGGAGTCGGCCCAGGAGGCGCTCCGAGAAGAGTGTGCCGCGGTGGTCGAGTCGGCTTCCGGGTGCCAGGGAACTCAGATAGGCGGACAAGTCGGTGTCGGTGAGGTGCTCCAGGCACGCGGGGTGCCGGTCCACCCGACGCCCACGGCAACCGATCGGATCGCCGACCGGGTCGGCGCCGTGGGCGCAGTGTGGCCAAGGAGGAGCAACGGGCCTTCCATTCGGCATCCGGGTGACCGTCATGAGCGGGCGGCCTTCTCGGAGGCGAGCGGATCTGCGTGAATCCGACGCCGGACTCCTGCCCACGGGATGCCGCCCAGGCTGCCGCGGAGGGGTGTGAAGTTGATACGGGGGAGCGGACGGCCTCGGTCCGCTTTTTCCAGGGCCTCAGTGGCGGTCGCTTCCGGGCGCGAAGCGGTCAGGCGACCTGCCCCCAACTCCCTGCTCCGTAGTTCGCGATCGAGGTCGCCCACCCGGGTCTGTACGTCCTGATCGAACTCCATCTCGCCCCCGATTCACGCTGTCCTGACGCCGGTCCAGTCCCGCATGCCTGAGCCCCACGCCCCTCGGTCGGCCGGCGTCCCGTGCACAGGTCATGGCAGATGAATACAGGCAGATCGCGACCCCGTGCGTCGAAACAGAAGAACGGATCCGATGAGGATGCGATCTCGGGTCGTGGTCTACAGCGCTGTCGGACATGCTGGTGTACTCGGGCTGGTGCCTACGGCTCCTGCGGCGGGGCGAATCTGGTCAGTATCAGCAGCGTGTCGACGAGGTCCTCGGCCGGGGCGCCGGTGGCCAGGCGGCGCAGCTGCTGGCCGAAGACCAGGGCTACGGCCACGCCCGCCAGGCGTTCGGGGTCCGGCACGCCGAGCTGGGTCAGGATCCGGGTGGCCAGCAGGTCGTACGCGGCGAAGCACTCGGCCGCGGCCGCCCGCAGCCGTTCGTCGCGGCCCGCCTCGACGTACAACTCGAACGGCGCGATGTGGCGACTGTCGAAGGCGTTGCCGCCGGCGACCTGCGCCACCACCTCGGCCGCCTGCCCGATGTCGAAGGGCTCGTCGGTGCAGGCGTCGGCGAGCGCCGTGAAGTGCCGGGTCTCCTCGGCCACGAAGTGCAGCAGGCTCTCGCGCAGCAGCTCGTGCTGGGTGGCGAAGTGGTAGGTGACCGAACCGAGCGAGACGCCTGCCTCCTTGGCGATCCGCCGGTTGGTGACGGCGGCGATGCCGTCCTGCCCGATGATCCGCAGCACGGCGTCGATGATGCTCTGGCGGGTGTCGGAAGCGTGGGGCATGTCGGCATTCTGCCCCATCGCGCGGCCCGGCCGACCGGGCCGGATACGGCGGTTGACCGGCCGGGGGTGTGGACAGCGAGGCGGAGCGATCCCTACTGTTCGTTCGAACGAACAGTTGAGGGCAGCCGCACGGGAGTCAACGTGGACATATCCGGATCGAACGTTCTGCTCACCGGCGCGACCGGGGGCATCGGTGCCGCACTGGCGGCGCGCCTGGCGGCCCAGGGAGCCCGCCTCACACTCACCGGCCGTCGGGAGGAGGCGCTGAAGGCCACCGCGGACGCCTGCGGGGCCCGCACCGTCGTCGCAGACCTGGCCGTCCGGTCCGACGTCGTCCGGCTCGCCGAGACCTGCGCCGATACGGACGTCCTCGTCGCGAACGCCGCCCTCCCCGCCAGCGGCGACCTCCTGGACTACAGCGAGGAACAGCTCGACCGCGCCCTCGACGTCAACCTGCGCGCGCCCGTCCTGCTCTCCCGGCTGCTCACCGCTCACATGGTCGACCGCGGGCGCGGCCACATCGTGCTCGTCGGCTCCATCTCGGGCAAGGCTGCGACCAAGTCGACCTCCCTCTACAACGCGACGAAGTTCGGGCTGCGCGGATTCGCCCTGGCCCTGCGGCAGGAACTCCGGGGCACCGGTGTGGGGGTGTCGCTCGTCCAGCCCGGCTTCGTCCGCGATGCGGGGATGTTCGCGGACACGGGCGCCGCGCCGCCGAACGGCATCCGTACCGTGACGCCCGGCCAGGTCGCCGACGGCGTCGTACGCGCCGTGCTCCGCGACCGGTGCGAGGTCAACGTGGCGCCACTGGAGCTGCGCCTGCTCAGTGCCATCGCCGGCCAGTTTCCCGGCTTCGCCGAGCGGGTCCAGGCCCGGGCGGACGTCGACGGCTCCGTACGGCAGATCGTCGAGGCGCAGCGCACCCGCCGCTAGCCTCGCCCGTCGCCCGTCGGCAGCCCCTGTTCTCGAGGCCGCTGCCGGCCGGCGGCCTCCGGGCGTCGACTAAGCACCGCTCGTCCGTCGCGGGCCCGCCCACAGCCGAAGGCCCCACACCCGAACGACCCGACAGCCGAAGCCCCCGCACCCGACAGCCCCGCTCC
>NZ_RDBI01000078.1:0-13142 GCF_008042125.1 Streptomyces sp. MS191 | reverse complement strand
TGCCGGCCGCGGGCGGTGTCGCCGCGCTGGTCCCCGCGCCGGTCGCCCATGCCTCGACGCGAGGCCAGGGCACCGACACGGTGACGACCACCTACCGGGGCCGCGCCCCGTACGGCAATGACCAGTGGGCGTACGTCGCCTTCGACGTCCCCGCGGGAGCGCAGCGGATCTCCGTCGCGGCCACCCACGACGCCGCGGCCGGCATCCTCGACCTCGGGATCTTCGGCCCGTCCGGCTTCCGGGGCTGGTCGGGCGGGGCGCGGACCGGGTTCACGCTGTCCGCCGCGGACGCCACCCCCGGCTACGTGCCCGGGCCCGTCGAGCCCGGCGGCTGGTCCGTCATCCTGGGCCCGATGGTCGGGGCGACCGGCGGCATGACCTGGCAGGTCGACGTGACCCTGCACCATGGAGCCCCGCTGCCCCAGGCCCCGTACGAGATCCTGCCGACCTCCGTCCCGGGGCGGGGACCCGGCTGGTACCGGGGCGATCTGCACCTGCACAGCGTCCACTCCGACGGGCAGCGCACGGTCGACGAGATCGTCGCGGCCGGCCGCCGGGAGGGGCTGCACTTCCTCGCCACGTCCGACCACAACACCAGCTCCACCGGTGTGACGTGGAACGGCAACGTCCCGACCGACCTGCTGGTCATCAACGCCGAGGAGGTCACCACCCGCCACGGACACTGGCTGGCCGTCGGCCTGCCCCAGGGCGAGTGGGTGGACTGGCGCTACGGCCCCGCCGACCAGGGGGCGTTCGAACGGCACACCCGGCGCGTCCACAGCCTCGGCGGACTCACCGTCGCCGCCCACCCGCTCACCCCGGCACCGGGTTCCTTCTGGGAGTTCGGCCTCGACCGCGTGGACGCCCTGGAGGTGTGGAACGGACCGTGCACGCTCGACGACGCGGCCAACATCGCCGCCTGGCACGTCATGCTCTGCCTCGGCAAGCGGATCGCGGCCGTGGGCAACAGTGACGCCCACAGCCCCGCGGACGCCGTCGGCCGCCCCCACAACGTGGTGTACGCCGCCGATCTGTCGACGCCCGCCGTGCTGGACGCGCTCCGGATGGGCCGCTCGTACGCCGTCGAATCCTCCGCCGTCACCCTGGACTTCACCGCGCGGGCGGGCGCCGCGGTCGCCGGGCCGGGCGAGGAACTGCCCCTGTCGTTCTTCGACAGCGTCGACGTGACCCTGGATGTGACGGGCGCCCCCGACAGCATCGCCACGCTCCACACCGAGTGGGGCATCATGGCCGCCACCTGCATCGACGGCACCGGCAGGGGGCGGCTGCAGTGGCGCGGCTGGGGCAAGGCATCCCACTTCGCCCGGGCCGAGGTGCGCCGGCCCAGACCCGCCTCCACCACCCTCGACCAACTGGTGGCCCTCACCAACCCGGTCTGGTTCTACTCCGCGCAACTGCCCCCGTACGACGTCGAGCGCCGCGCCCTGTTCCACACCGAGCGTCGCGCCGACGGATCGTGGAGCGGCATGCGTCCGCTGCCCGGCGACACCGGCGCCGCGTCGTTCGCCGGGGTCCAGAGCGCGGCGGCCGGAATGGCGGACGGTTCCGTCGTGGTGCTGGGGGTCGCGCCCGACAACGGTCTGTGGCTGACCACCGTGCGAGGGTCCGCCACGCTCCAGCCCTGGCGCCGCGTCGCCGGACCGGACGGCTCGACCGGATTCACCGTGCGCGAGGCGGACATCGCGGCCTTCCCCGACAGCACCTGTCAGCTCGTGGCGACGGCGATGGACGGCACCACCTACCACCAGCAGCGTCGGCCCGACGGGGCACTGCCCGGGTTCCGGGCCGTGCCCGGCCTCACGGCACAGAGCCGCTGGGGTGCGACGAAGGTGTCGGTCACCGCCATGCCCGACGGGTCCGCCCAGGTCCTGGCGATCGGGCTCGACGGCATGGTCTACCACCAGCAGCGCCGGCCCGACGGCTCGTGGACCGGATTCCGGCCGCCGCGGGGTGTCACCACCGCCACCATGGGGGCCAGTGCCATCGGCATCACGGGCACGCCCGACGGGTCCGCCCAGGTCGTGGCCGTCGGTCTGGACGGCCGGATCTGGCACAACATCAGGCGACCGGACGGCTCCTGGACCCCGTTCGCGCAGATACCCGGCCCGAACGGCCGCGACCCCTTCCCCGCGGGGCAGGTCCGCATCACCGCCCTGCGCGACGGCACCACGCACGTGACGGCCATCAGCGCCGCCTAGGTCCGGTCCGGGCGACCCTCTTGCGCCCGCGACGACGGGACGGTCCTCAGGTCCGGTCCGGGCGTGCGAGGACGGCCGGACCGCCCGCCGCTCCGGTCGTGGGGCGTGGACAGCCGTCGGGCGTGGACAGCCGTGGGGCAGAGTAGGCCCATGTCCACATACGAGACGATGTCGTTCCACCTGGAGACCGAGCGGCTGATCCTGCGGCCGTGGGCCGAGTCGGACGCCGCCGAGTTCTGCGCCCTCCTCTCCGAACGCGGCAAGGGCACGCCAACGGTCGAGCGCATCCGGTCGTCCATAGCGGAGCTGCTCGCGGCGACGGAGAGAACAGGGATCGCCCTGCTGCCCATCCAGCGCCGGGACGAAGGGGACTTCATCGGCTACTGCGGGTTGATCATCGGCCGCTCCACCCTGGAGGAGCCCGAGATCGCGTACGAGCTGTTCCAGCGGGCACACGGTCGTGGCTACGCCACCGAGGCGGCAGGCGCGGTGCTCGATGCCGCTGTCGCGACCGGGCGGACACGACTCTGGTCGACCGTCGGTGTCTGGAACACGCCGTCGCTCCGCGTCCTGGAGAAGCTCGGGTTCGAGCGGGACCACCTCTCCACGGAAGAGAACGGTGAAGTGGTCTGGCTCACCCGCTCGTTGCCATGACGCGGGGGCCACACCCGCGGGGGTACCCCCGTCAGCGGCCCGCGGGCACCCGTGCTGTGCGCGGGCCGTCCTCGGCGCCGACGGGCGAGCCGGAGAGGGGCCGGGGCACGGGGGAGCGGTGAGCGCGCGACGTCCCGCGGGCCGCGCCGGGCCGCCCTGCGAGGCGGCATCCCACGCATCCCGGGTGGCCGTGCCGTGCGCCGGCGTCCCGGACCCGCCAGTCCCACTGACCGGCGGGGCGGGGGCCGGATGGCTTGCCCCAGCCGGCCAGGTGCAGGATCCAGGTGCCGAGGACGGCGGCGACCAGCAGGAGCGCGCCGAGCCACGCGCCCCAGGTCAGGCCGAGGCACAGTCCGGCACCCGCCGCGGTGCAGCCCAGCCCCGCCAGGGTGGTTCCGGTCCAGCCGGCCACCGTGTGGCCGAGGTCGACGTCGCCGTGGACGCTCATGGATGCTCCCGAGAGTGAGGTGGGCAGGCAGGATGGGGCCCGGAAGAGAAGTTTTATCTCACGAGCTAAGTAACTTAGATGCTAAGGAGTATGTGCGTGCAGGGCAACACCCGCCCCCCGGCCACCGCCGGCGAGGCGATCCAGCGCATGGACGCGTACGTGGCCCTCGGTCTCATCGGGCAACAGGAGGTCGCCCAGGCTCTCGGCCTGAACGTGACCGACCTGACCTGTCTCGGTCACGTCCTCGGCGCGGGCGACCGGCCCCTCGCGGCCGGCGACCTGGCCGAGCGCGCGAACCTCACCACGGGAGCCGTCACCGGAGTCCTCAACCGTCTCGAGAAGGCCGGCTACGCGCACCGGGTCCCGGACCCCGGCGACCGGCGCCGCGTGCGGGTCGTGGCCGATCCGGACGCGGCCGCCCGGCTGGTCGAGCTCTACCAGCCCTTCTATGCCCGGTTGGCGGACATCCTCACGCGCTTCACCCCGGAGGAGACGGCGGTGATCGCCGACTGGTTCGCACAGGCCGCCGACGCCGCCCGTGCGCACCTGGACGCCCTGCGGGCGCGCGACCTGTAGGGGCCGCCTCTCGGATTCGTCCGTGAGATCGTCGTGCCGCCGCCGCCTACGATGACGGCCGCCCGCTCCGCCGGTGCCGGGGTCACCGATCTGTCCGTGGGCTTCCGGGGGACCCGAACCGTGCCAGGTAGTGCCACACCTTCTTGACCGCCTGGGGGTCATGCAGGCCGGTGCGTGCGGCGTCTCCGACGATCCGAGGGTCGAGCATGCCGTCGACCGAGATCCGCGTGCCCAGGTCGACGTATTCCTGACCGCGGTAGCCGGGGTGGCGTCGGAGTTCTTCGACCCCGAGCCGGAAGCCGGGGTGCCACTCCACCGGGCAGTCGAGACGCAGGGCCGCGTCCTCGACCGTCGTGCCTCGGTAGCAGGGGTCGAGGACCAGTGCCTCCACATGGCGTCGCAGCCGGACCGGCCCGTGCACCTGAGCCTCGATGTAATCGTCCAGCTCGTCCTGACGGTCGGCGAGGGCGAGCTCGATGAGCCCCATGCGGGCCGCGACACCGAAATCCGACGGTTCGAGGAAACTGTCCGGATAGCAGAACGTGCTGCGCGGCAGCGTCCGGGTCGTCAGCCGGAAGTGGGCCGAGCCGAACCGCGGCGCCCCGCCCACCGGCTTGCCGCGGAAGTTCAACGCCCCGTAGACGGGCCGCTCATGAGCGGTCGCTTCGTCGTACGCCCCGTCGAAGATCCGGCTCTCCCAGCGCCACCGGTCGCCGCCCGGATGCGCGGTGAGGCCGCCGTTGCTCGTCCCGGTGACGAACTGTGAGTGGTAGGCGCCGTCCTCGGCCATGGCGTCCAGGATCGGCTTGCCGTGCAGCAGGCGGTCCGGGTGGAAGTTGAGGGTCACCCGCAATGACGGGTCCATCGGAGGGCCCGACGCCAGTTCCGTGACATGTCGGATGGCCCGTTCCTGCGCTGTCCGGGAGGCTGTAGAGCTCATCGGCACAGTGTTCCCCACGCTGATCGACCGGTGCACGCGGATTGTCCACCGGCAGTCCGCTCCGGCGTGACGGCACCGTACGACGTGCTTCCCTGATGGGGTGTCAGAACGTTTACAGACAGTACGGGGTTGCGTCCGATTTTTGGGTCTGCGACTGTCACTCACGCAACTCGCCCCCCACGCAACGGACTTCGAAGCGCGACTGCACGCCGCGCCTTCGGGGTCGGCGCCTTGACCCGGCGTACGGCCCCGGCCGTGGACGTCCCCTGCACCCTCGGCCTGCGCTCACCTTCCTGTGCGAGGCCTCCCGGTCGACGGGGGGCGTGGACCGCTTCCGTCCGCACGATCTCGGAGACCACGCAACAATGAAACGCACGCACACTCTCGCCGTCGCCGCAGCACTTGTCGCGTCGTCAGCCCCGCTCGGCGTCGTCACCGTGGGAGCCGGCACGGCACACGCCGCGGACCGCACCTGGTTCGTGAGCCCCAGCGGCAACGACAGCAATGCGGGAACCTCGGCCGGGGCGCCTTTCCGCACCATTCAGAAGGCTGCGGACAGCGCCGGTCCCGGCGACACGGTCTCGATCATGAACGGTACCTACTCCGAACCCGCCGCAGGCTCGAACGTGGTGACGGTCAAGCGCTCGGGCCGCCCCGGCGCACCCATCACCTTCACCGCGCATCCCGGCCACCACCCCGTGATCCACCCGGTGAAGGCATGGAACGGCATCAGCGTGCACGGCGCGTCCTATATCTCCATCGAGAACCTGGAGGTCCACGGCAACAACGCCGCCCTGACCCTGGCCGGAGCCGAACGCGGTGCGAAGAAGGGCGACCCCACCTACAACACCAACTGCATCTCGGTGGAACGCAACAGGTCCACGGGCGCACTGTCGCACCACATCACGGTGACCGGCAACGAGGTGCACGGTTGCGCCGGCGGCGGCATCTCGGCGATCGACGCCGACCATGTGACCATCTCCGGCAACCACGTGTACTCCACCTCCTGGTACACCGTCTACGCGACCAGCGGCATCTCCGTCCTCACCCCGCGTGACGTCGGTGGCGCCGACGCCCGGACGTACAAGATCCGCATCACCGGCAACCGCGTCCACGACAACGAGACCAAGATCAAGTGGGAGAAGTGCCGCTGCTACTCCGACGGCAACGGCATCATCATCGACACCCTCAAAGGCGACGCCGACCACCCCGCCTACAAAGGACGCGTCCTGGTCGCCGACAACCTCTCCTACGACAACGGCGGCTCAGGAATCCACTCCTACAAGAGCCAGCACGTCGACATCGTCCACAACACCGCGTACATGAACGGCCGAAGCACTCGCATCAAGAGCAGCTACGCCAACATCTACGCCCACGACAGCACCGATGTCCGGCTGCTCAACAACATCGCGTACGGCCGGCCCGGCCAGGCGACGAACAGCAAGTCCCGCAACATCGACGTGACCTACGACTACAACGTCTACTTCGGCGGCAAGCCGCCCGAGGTCAAGGGCCCGCACGACATCGTCGCCGACCCGAAGTTCACCGCCGCCGGCACTGCCGCGGACGCCGACTTCAGGCTCGGTCAAGGCTCCCCCGCCATCGGCTCTGGCACCCCGTTCGCCGCCGTCCGCCGGGCCGGCGGCCCACCCGACCGTGGTGCCTTGAGTTTCGCGGTCGATGCCGATGCCGATGATCCGACGCAGGACGCCTCCACCGGTGGGCAGGACGACGCCCAGGCCGAGAAGGATCAGCCCGGCGGAACCGGCACCTCGCCCCACGCGGAAGAACCCAACGGAGCCGGCGGCGACAGCGGCTCCGCCCCGAAGGCGGACGGCACAGACGGCCCGCTCGCGCAGACCGGCGGCTCCGACCCCCTGGTCCCCCTCGGCGTCGCGGCAGTGGGTCTGGCCATCGGCGGCGGCCTCCTCGTCGCCGCCCGTCGCAGGCGTTCCTGACGGTCCGGGCCGTCCGGACTCCCCACGTGGTGCCGACCCCGCGCCCCCGGTTCACGGGGTCGGCGCCACCGGATGCTCGTACGGCGTCAGGCCGCCGACCTGCTCCCGCTCCGGCGGCGCGAACCCCCTGACAGACTTGCTGCCATGGCGATCGAACAACGGCGAAGAACGGATTACCTCGCAGGTGAACCAGCACCCGACCCTCCACGCATCGCCTGGCGCAAGCAGATGAGAGTACGCGTCCTGGATGCCGCCCGAGACCTGACGTGCGAAGCCGGTTGGGACCAGGTCAGCCTCTCGGCCGTCGCAGCACGCGCTCAGGTCTCCCGGCCGTCCGTCTACAAGGAGTTCGGGAACCGAGCCGGCCTGGGCCGCGCACTCGTCGTCCGTGAGACCCAGCAGTTCCTCGCCGGTGTGGCCGACACGCTCCACCCCGGCCTCCCCGACTCCCATGCCTGTCTCGAAGCCGCCATCCTGTACGTGCTCACGGAGGCTGACGATCAACCTCTCATACGGGCTGTCATCGCAGCCGCCCGCCACGGTTCCGACAGCCTGCTCCCCTATCTCACCGCCCGGGCGGACCCGATCTTCGACGCGGGGCAGAGCCTGGTGCGGGACTGGCTCGGCACGCGGTATCCCGAGCAGCGCGCGGAGGTTCTCGAGATGACGGCGGACGTCATCGTCCGCATGACGATCAGCCATCTCATCCTGCCCGCCGACGCACCACGGATCACGGCTCGAAGACTGGCCACCGCCGCGCTGAAACTGCTGCGCGAGCCGACCATGGAGAGTGGAGTGCCGTAACCGATCACCGGTGCGGTCACTCGCCATCCACTGGGTGCATCGACGCGTGGACGACCGGGCGGCCGCCTGGCCTCCGCCGCGCGCGCCGGAGGCCGCCCGGCAGATCCGACCGCGGCGCCCCGCCCCGTTCCCCGTTCGCCGGCCGGACGTCATACTCGCCCGTATCGGCAGCGGCGATGCCCGAGGGGGCGGCATGGGCGGCGACGAGACGGATCCGGTCCTCGAACTGTTCGCCCGCGGCACGGTGTTCCTCACCGAGCCGCGCCGGCCGATCCTGCGCCCCTGGCACGGACCGCGCATGCACCTGCTGGCCGCCGACGGCACGCTCCTGGGGCGTCTCCACGAACCCGTCGCCTTCGGGTACGTCCTACGGGACCTCGCCGACCGCCCCGTCCTGTCGGTCGACCTGGTCTCGGGGAGAGGCCTCGCCCGGCCACGCTTCCAGGTGAGCGACCCCGGCGGTGCGCCGATCGGCGAGGTCCGCTCACCGCACCGCCACAGCCACACGCGACTGCTGGAGATACGGATCGCGGGCGGCACCGGCACCCTGCGCGTCACCCGGAGCGCCCTCATGGGCCGCACCTGGTCGGTGCGGGACCGGCACGACGCCGAGACCGGCCGGTTGACGGTCTCGACGGCTCGCGCGTTCGACGGTCTCCAGCAGTACCGCGTGGAGCTGGACGGGCACGCCGACCGCGAGTAGCGACTGCTGGTCGTGGCCGTCGCCGTGTGTCTCCAGGTGATCCGCCGCTGGCTGCCCGGCCCGTGAAACACCTCCGCGGGGATGCGGCCTTCGGCCGGTCTCCCGCCCCGGCTCACCGGCCCAGGTGGGCGGCGAAGAACGACCGGAGGAGGGCGCGGACGGCCGGCACGGTGACGCGGGGCGCGGCGCGGCCGACCATGGCGGTGCGGCCGGCGGCGGTCATCAGGCCGGCATGGTGGAGCTGGGGGACCAGGGCCGCGTAGTCGGTGAACACCCAGTGGTGGGCGTCGTCGAGCTGCCGCCGGGTGACCGGGCCGCCGTGGCGGAGCAGCGTCTCCCAGGACCGGTCGAGCCGGGCGTCGCGGAACCCGTCGGTGCCCGCCAGGAGCAGCGGCCGGTCCGTCCCGTACCGGGCCACCGGCAGCGGCTGACCATCCATCAGGTCGAGGTATCCCTCCAGGTTCGCGGCCGCGGCGATGCGCCGGTCCTCGTGCAGTGCCTGGGCGACCGCCGTACCGCCGGCGGAGTGACCGTACGCCCCGACGCGCTCCAGGCCGAGCACGTCGAGGACGAAGCGGAGGTCGGCGACCCGGGTGTCGAGCATCGTGCGGAACGTGGCCGCGTCCGGCGGGCCGAGCAACGTGGTCGGCCGGACGCGGCCCCGGCCCGGCCGGTCGCAGGGGAACTCCACCTCGCTCGCGTCCCCGGGGTGGTCGACGGTGAGGACCGTCCACCCGTGCGAGGCGAGGTCCACGGCGAAGGCGCTGCCCATCGTGCGGGCGTCGCCGCCGCCGGGGCTGTAGAGCAGCGTGGGCCGCCGACCCGGCAGGCGCGGGGCGCCGGCGCGGGCATGGGTGAGCGTGGCGGCCCAGTCGACACCCGTCGCCGGGAGGGGCGGATGGATGAGCGGCCCGTAGGTGGTGAACTCCGCGGCGGCGGCCGGCGTCAGCTGCGGTGCGCGCGGGAAGCGCCCTCCCGCGGCGGCCGGTTCGAGGACCGTGACCATGAGCTCGCGTACGCCGATCCGTGGCTCCCACGGGTCGGTGCGGGAGGAGTCGACGAGATACAGCGTCCTGGCTCCCACCGTGTGGGGCCCGCTCGGCGCGGGCAGACGCAGCGGCGGCGGTGTGCCGTGGGGTGCGGCGCCGGCCGGGGTGCCGCCGGACAGTACGGCGGCCGCGGCGGCGACGGCGCCCTTGACCAGGGAACGGCGGCCGGGTGTGAAGGAAGGAGTCATGGGAGGCATCCTCGAAGCCGGCCGTACGGCGGAGCTAGCCTTGTGGCCTGGGCCGAAAGGCCGGCGCGGGACGGGGGAACGTGCGTGATCCGGATCCATTTCTCGGCGGACGACTTCACACGTGTGCGGTTCGCGGCCCGGCCCTCGCCGTTGCCGGAACTGCACGCGGCCCTGATGACACTGGCCGCCCCGCACGAGGAACTGCTGCCGGGGCGCTGGCGGACCAGGCTCGCGCGCACGATGCCGACGGCGGTCGAGCCGCTCGCCGATCTGGTGCCGGGAGGGGTGGCGCCCGCGTTCCTCGACGTCCTCGGCGACACGCCGGACGAGGGGTTCGCCCTGATCAGGGCGGCGGCTCCCACGACCGTACGGGCCGGGCTCGAGCAGGTGTACGCGGGGCGTCGCTTCGTCCCGCCGTGGATCCGGGCCCTGCACGCCGGGGACGCCGACGCCTGGCGGACACTGGGCCGGGCCCAGCGGGCGGCTCACGAGGCGGTCCTCGCACCGGTGTGGCCACAGGTACAGGACCTGCACCGGAACGAGTTCGCCCGTCATGCCCTGGCCGTCGCGGAAGGGGGCCTGGGTGCCGCGCTGACCCGGCTCGCCCCGGGCTCACGGCTGCGCGACGGAGTGTGGGAATGGCCCCGGCCGGACACGGCCGGCATCCGGGAGATCCGGCTCGCCGGACGCGGCCTGGTGCTTCGTCCCACCTTCCACTGGCGGTACGGCCCGCTCGTCCAGGACCTGCCGGACCGCCCGGTGGCCCTCGCCTGCCCGGTCGCCTCGGGGCCGCCCCTCCTGCTCGCCGGGCCCGGCGCACCGGACGAGGCGCTCGCCGGTGTCCTCGGCCGGACCCGGCTCGCTCTCCTGCACGCGCTCGACGAGCCACGGACGACGACCGGGCTCGCGCGACGCATCGGTGTCAGCGCCGCGACGGCCTCCGCGCATGCCTCGGCGCTGCGTGGCGCCGGCCTGGTCACCACCACGCGCACGGGCCGGTCCGTGCACCACACGCGGACGGCGCTGGCGGAGCTGCTGCTCCTCGGCGGCGGAGCCGACGGCCGGTGCGCGCCGGACGGGCCGTGACCCGCGCGCCCGCGTGCCGCGGTGAGCGGTCCGGTCCGCGGCGCGCCCCGACACACGGGCCCGGGCCCGGCTTCCGGGTGCCCTGACGTCCGGTCGCGGTCACACTGGGCCGGGGACGAGAGCCGGAGAGTCCGGAGAGGAGAGGCGGCGATGGCCGAGCGCCTGATCGACGTGGACGGCGTCGTCCTGTGCACGGAGACGTTCGGCTCCCCGCAGGATCCACCCGTCCTGCTCGTCATGGGGGCGGGCGCTTCGATGCTGTGGTGGGAGGAGGACTTCTGCCGGCTTCTCGCCGACGGCGGACGCCTCGTGATCCGCTACGACCACCGTGACACCGGCCGTTCCGTCACCTACGAGCCGGGCCGCCCCGGCTACACCGGCGCGGATCTGGTCGCCGACGCGGCCCGCGTGCTCGACGCCCACGAGGTCGCCGCCGCGCACGTGGTGGGCGTCTCGGCCGGTGGGGCGTGCGCGCAGCTCCTCGCGCTCGGCGACCCCGGTCGTGTCCTCTCCCTCACCCTGATCAGCACCTCCTGCGCCGTCCCCGTCGGGCGAGAGTTTCCCGCGCCGACGCGGGAGTTCATGCGGTTCGTCTCGGACGAGGAGGTCGACCGGTCGGACCCCGAGTCGGTGACCCGCCATCAGGTCGCGTACGCACGGATGCTGGCGGGCGGCCGGCGCCCGTTCGACGAGGCCGCCGTCCGCGACCTCGTGCGCCGCGACATCCGGCGCGCCCACGACGCCACCGCTGCGCGCAACCACGACTCGCTCGCCGACGGCCCGCTGCCACGGGCCCCGCTCACCTCGATCGCCGTGCCCACGCTGGTCGTGCACGGCACCGCCGACCCGATGTTCCCCCTCGCCCACGGCCAGGCACTCGCCGAGGAGATCCCCGGGGCGCGCCTGCTGGTGCTGGAGGACGCCGGCCACGGTGTGGAGCGCGCCGACTGGCCGACGATCGTCGCCGCGATCCTCGACCACACCGGCACGGCCACGAGCGGCGGACCCGGCGACGAGGCGGACAGGCGCGGGGGCGGCGTCTAGGGCGGGTTGCGAAAGTGGCGACGTCCGCCCTGAGCACCTGCCCCGCGACGCGCGGCGCGCGCCCGGAGGGCCTGCCCCGCGACGCCTGCGCGCGCCCTGAAGGAACACACTGCTCTTCTTGCACATATATTGCAGTTGCAGAAGATGGGCAAGAGGAGTGGGTCATGGGTGGACCGGTGGTGCTCGGGATCGAGTCGTCGTGCGACGAGACCGGTGCCGGGATCGTGCGGGACGGCCGGCTGCTGGCGCACGTCGTGGCGTCGAGCATGGACGAGCACGCGCGGTTCGGCGGCGTGGTGCCCGAGATCGCCGCACGCGCCCACCTGCAGTCGTTCAACCCCGTGGTCCGGCAGGCCCTCGACCGGGCCGGACTGGGGCTCGGTCAGATCGACGCCGTCGCCGTCACCACCGGGCCCGGGCTCTCCGGAGCCCTTCAGGTCGGCCTCGCCGGAGCCAAGTCCCTCGCGTACGCGGCCGGTGTGCCCCTGTACGGCGTCCACCACCTCGCCGGCCACGTGGCCGCCGACACCCTGGAACACGGGCCGCTGCCCGCCCCGTGCGTCGTGCTGATCGTCTCCGGCGGCCACACCTCCCTGCTGCTCGTCCGGGATCTGGTCCGGGAGCCGATCATGCATCTCGGGGACACCCTCGACGACGCGGCCGGAGAGTGCTTCGACAAGGTCGCCCGCATCCTCGGACTGCCCTATCCCGGCGGGCCGGCCATCGACCGGGCGGCACGGGAGGGAGACCCGCGCGCGGTCGTCTTCCCCCGCCCGCTCACGCGCCCCGCCGACGACCCGTACGCCTTCTCCTTCTCCGGCCTCAAGACGGCGGCCGCCCGCTGGGTCGAACAGCACCGGCTGCGCGGGGAGGAGCCGTCCGTGGCCGACGGGGCGGCAGCGCTCCAGGAGGCCGTCGCGGACGTGCTGACCCGCAAGGCCGTCGAGGCCTGCGGGGCGTACGACGTGCGGACGCTGATCGTGGTCGGCGGTGTGGCCGCGAACTCGCGCGTCCGAGCGCTGGCCGAAGAGCGGTGCGCGAGGAACGGGATCGAACTCCGGGTCCCGCCGATGACGCTGTGCACGGACAACGGGGCCATGATCGCCGCCGTCGGCGACCTCCTCGTACGCTCCGGGGCCGAGCCCGCACCGCTCAGCGTGTCCGTCGACCCGTCGGCCACGGACGGCTCCTCCCCGCGCAGCCGGTGCTGTTCGACCCAGCGGGCGGCCGCCGTCTTGAGGCCGGAGAAGGAGAAGGCGTACGGGTCGTCGGCGGGGCGCGTGAGCGGGCGGGGGAAGACGACCGCGCGCGGGTCTCCCTCCCGTGCCGCCCGGTCGATGGCCGGCCCGCCGGGATAGGGCAGTCCGAGGACGGCGGGGCGCGTGAGCGGGCGGGGGAAGACGACCGCGCGCGGGTCTCCCTCCCGTGCCGCCCGGTCGATGGCCGGCCCGCCGGGATAGGGCAGTCCGAGGA
>NZ_RDBI01000077.1:2161-11464 GCF_008042125.1 Streptomyces sp. MS191 | reverse complement strand
GTGAAGACCTGCGCCGGGATCCCCACGTCCAGCGGCTTCGCCCCTTCGAGTACGAGGACGGCCACACGGAACAAGTCGGAATCGGACACGAGCCAAAGCCTACGCAGGTCACGACGGGTCGCGCTCCCAGGCGTCCGGCCGCCCGCCCTGCGCCTTCCTCCGGGTCTCGCCGTCCCGGTCCTCGAGCGGCGACCCGCGGCGACCCGCGGCGGCTCGGGCCGGCCCTGATCCCGGCCGGCACCGCCCCGACCCGGCGGCTACCTCAGCCCACCGGGGCGAGGAGCACCCGGCCGGAGCGTCCGCGGCCGGGCACACGACCGCGGGCGGCCCCGACGACCGGCGGGGCGCGACCCGTCGTGACCTGCGTAGGCTTTGGCTCGTGTCCGATTCCGACTTGTTCCGTGTGGCCGTCCTCGTACTCGAAGGGGCGAAGCCGCTGGACGTGGGGATCCCGGCGCAGGTCTTCACGACCCGCGGGAGCATGCCCTACGAGGTCCGGGTGTGCGGGGCCGCGCCCGGCCTGGTGACGGGCGGCGACGGCCTGTCGTACGCGGTCGCGCACGGCCTGGAGGCGCTCGCGTGGGCGGACATCGTCTTCGTGCCGGGCTACCGCTTCCCCGACCGGGACGACCCGCCGCCCGCCGTGGTGGCGGCACTGGTGGCCGCGCACGAGCGGGGCGCGCGGCTGGCCGCGATCTCGACGGGCGCGTTCGCCCTCGCCGCGACGGGCCTGCTGGACGGGCGGCGCGCCACGACGCACTGGCACTACACGCGGGCGCTGGCCGCACGGTATCCGCGGGTCCGGGTGGACGAGAACGTCCTCTTCGTGGACGAGGGCAGCGTGCTGACCTCGGCCGGCGCCGCTTCGGGCATCGACCTGTGCCTGCACATCCTGCGCGGGGATCTGGGGATCGCCGCCTCGAACCACACCGCCCGGCGCCTGGTGGCGGCTCCGTACCGCAGCGGCGGCCAGGCGCAGTACGTGCCCCGCAGCGTTCCGGAACCACTGGGGGAGCGGTTCGCGGCCACCCGCGAGTGGGCCCTCTACCGGCTGGGCGACCCCCTGACGCTGGAGGTCCTGGCCCGCCACGCGGGGGTGTCGGCGCGGACGTTCTCCCGCCGGTTCGTCGAGGACACCGGCTACACGCCGATGCAGTGGGTGATGCGGGCGCGCGTCGACATGGCGCGCGAGCTGCTGGAGCGCTCCGAGCGCGGCGTCGAACAGATCGCGGCCGACGTGGGACTGGGCACGGGCGCGAACCTGCGGCTGCACTTCCAGCGGATCCTGGGCACCTCACCCAGCGAGTACCGGCGCACGTTCGCCCGCGGCGACTAGGTCCTGTCCGGAAAGCAGACGTGCGGCGCGGGCCGGGCGGGACCTTCCGGACCCGACGTGGCTCTCGGCCACCGGACCAGGAGCGCCACGGCCGCTTCCGAAGTCCTGGCGTGATCCTTGCGGAGGGTGGCGATCTCGCCGCTGTCGGGGGCGGCGCGGGCGCGGCAGGGTGGTGGTCGAACCGAAGGGACACCGCTCATGACTCGCATTGCCATCAATGGATTCGGCCGCATCGGACGCAACGTGCTGCGAGCGCTGCTGGAGCGCGACAGCAGCCTCGAGATCGTGGCCGTCAACGACCTGACGGAGCCTGCCGCGCTGGCACGGCTGCTCGCCTTCGACTCGACGTCCGGCCGGCTGGGCCGCCCGGTGTCGGTGGACGGCGACACCCTGGTCGTCGACGGGCGCCGGATCAAGGTGCTGGCCGAGCGTGAGCCGGCGCAGCTGCCGTGGGCCGAGCTCGGTGTCGAGATCGTGGTGGAGTCGACCGGCCGCTTCACGTCGGCGAAGGCCGCCCGCGCCCACATCGACGCCGGTGCGAAGCGGGTGCTGATCAGCGCCCCCGCCGATGGCGCCGACATCACGCTCGCGTACGGGGTCAACTCCGACGCCTACGACGCAGACCTGCACACCATCGTCTCCAACGCCTCGTGCACGACCAACGCGCTCGCGCCGCTCGCCTCGGTGCTGGACGACCTGGCCGGCATCGAGCACGGCTTCATGACGACGGTGCACGCCTACACCCAGGAGCAGAACCTCCAGGACGGCCCGCACCGCGACCCCCGCCGCGCCCGCGCCGCCGGTGTCAACATCGTGCCGACCACGACCGGTGCGGCCAAGGCGATCGGTCTCGTGCTCCCCAACCTCGACGGCAAGCTGTCCGGCGACTCGATCCGCGTCCCCGTGCCGGTGGGCTCGATCGTCGAGCTCAACACGACGGTCGCCCGCGACGTGACGCGCGAGGACGTGCTCGCCGCCTACCAGGCGGCTGCCGAGGGCCCGCTCAAGGGCGTACTGGAGTACTCGGACGACCCGCTGGTCTCGTCCGACATCACGGGCAACCCCGCCTCGTCGATCTTCGACTCGGCGCTCACCCGCGTCGAGGGCCGCCACATCAAGGTGGTCGCCTGGTACGACAACGAGTGGGGCTTCTCCCACCGCGTCATCGACACCCTGGAACTGCTCGCCGGCCGCTGACGCGAGCCCGCGGCGCCCCCGCGGGGCGGCGCCGCGTGCGGTGGTCCCTCCGAGTGCTCCGGCCGGTTCCCGGCCGGAGCACTCGTGCGTGCGGGCCGGCTCCGCCTCACGTCGAGGGTCCCCGAGTCGAGGGCCGCGCCGGTCACTCCCCGCCGGGGCCCGGGATGTCGAGGGCGGTGAGGAAGGCGCTCGCCGCGGGGGTGCGGCCCGCGCGGCTCCAGACGACGTGCTCGACACGGGTCGGCGCGTCGGCCACCTCGACGGAGGTGACGCCGGCCAACTGGGGAACGAAGGCGTGCGGGAGCAGGGCGATACCGAGCCCCTGCCCGACCAGCCGGGCCAGGAAGTCCGCGTTCGTCACCTCGTAGGCGACGTCGCGGCTGAGGCCGGCGGCCGAGAAGGCCAGGTCGGACTGGACGCGACCGGCCGTCCCGGCCGGCAGGTCCACGAACACCTCGCGGGCGAGCCGGCGCAGGTCGACCGCCGTCTCTCCGGCCAGCGGATGACCCGGCGCGACCACCGCCACGAGCCGGCCGCGGGTGAGTTCCCTGGAGTCGACACCGTCGAGCCGCGCGGTGGTGGGGAGCCCGAGGAAGGCCACGTCGAGATCGCCCTCCTCGACCTGGCGGGTGAGCTCATCGCTCGCACCCACCCGCAGACTGATCCGGACGTCGGGATACCGCTGATGGAAGGCGCGCAGGGCGCCCGCGATGTCCACGGCCGTGACCGTCGGGATCAGGCCCACGGCGAGCCGCCCCCGGACCACGCCGACCGCAGCGGCCACCTCGGCCGTCGCACGCTCGGCCGCCTCCAGGCACTGGCGCGCGGCGGGGAGGAACGCCTCGCCCGCCGGTGTCAGCCGCACGCGGCGGCTGGTGCGTTCGAAGAGCCGCGCGCCGAGTTCCCTTTCCAGACGGGCGACTTGGTGACTGAGGGCCGACTGGACCACCAGGCACCGCTCGGCGGCCCGGGTGAAGCTGTTCGTCTCGGCCACCGCGATGACGTACCGCATCTGCTGAAGCTCCATGGAGACAGCATTCATCATTCATCGCGAATCACGATCGATGTGCTGACACACATGTGTTGGACTCATCGATCACCGCGGTTCGAGACTTCGGGCATGACGAGCCCCACCACCCAGCAGGTCCCCGGCGCCGCCGCGCGGGGCAGCCTGCCCCGCACCCTCCTGACGGCCCTCGCCCCCCTGACCTGGGGCACGGTCTACGTCGTGACCACCGAACTCCTCCCGCCCGGGCACCCGCTGTTCGCGGGACTCGTGCGCGCCCTGCCCGCCGGCCTGATCGCACTCGCCTTCACCCGGACGATGCCCAGCGGAGCCTGGTGGGGCAAGGCCACCGTGCTCGGCGTGCTGAACATCGGGCTGCTCTTCCCGCTCCTCTTCGTCGCGGCCGAACGCCTTCCGGGAGGTGTCGCCGGCACCCTGGCGGCGGCCCAACCGCTGATCGTCGTCGTCCTGGCCGTGGCCCTCCTCCGCCAGAGGCTGTCCGCGTGGCACCTGCTCTGGGGTGTGGTGGGCCTCGCCGGGGTCGGTCTGGTGGTGATCGGCCCGAGCGCCGCGTTCGACACCGTCGGGGTCGTGGCGGGTCTGGGGAGCGCGGCCACGATGGCCCTGGGGGTGACGCTCACCAAGCGCTGGGGCCGCCCGGCCGGGGCCACTCCCACCACCTTCGCGGGCTGGCAGCTCACCGCCGGGGGACTCTTCCTGCTGCCCCTCACGTGCTTCGTCGAAGGGCCGCCGCCCCCGATCGGGCCGGCCGCCGCGCTGGGCTACCTCTGGCTCGGCCTGGCCGGCGGGCTGATCTCCTTCGTCCTGTGGTTCCGTGGCATCGCCGCCCTGCCGGTCACCTCGGTCGCGGTCCTCGTCCTGCTGTCACCGCTCGTCGCCACGATGCTGGGGGCGGTCCTGCTCGCCCAGACCTTCGGCCCGGTCCCACTCGTCGGCTTCGGGCTCTCGCTCGCCACGATCGTGGCGGGGCAGCTCCCCGCACCCACCCGCCCCGATCGCGGCGCCTGAACAGTCGTCAAAGCGACGCGGGGCAGCGGAAGTCGGTGCCGCCGACGGTCGATCACCCGTATCCAGGAACTGCTCACGCTCGTACACTTTCGATCATGAACTCCCCTCTTCCCGTCGACGATTCGACGGACCCGGCGCTCTTCGCCACCATGTCGACCATGCGGGCGATGCGCCGCCTCAAGCCCGAACCCGTGCCGGAGGCCC
The DNA here is from genome assembly GCF_008042125.1 of Streptomyces sp. MS191. Taxonomy (GTDB): domain Bacteria; phylum Actinomycetota; class Actinomycetes; order Streptomycetales; family Streptomycetaceae; genus Streptomyces. The sequence goes on along the minus strand of NZ_RDBI01000077.1, from coordinate 6,692 downwards.
TGCTCGACCGGCTGATACAGGCAGCCGTCTGGGGCCCCAGCGGGGGCAACATGCAGCGCTACGAGTACGTGGTCGTCACGGATCCGGCGGTCATGGCCTCCCTGGCGCCGCTGTGGAAGCGGTGCGTGGACGCCTACCTCGCGACCACGGGGAAGTACGCCCCCGACGGCATGGACGAGGCCGCCTACGGGCGCATGGTCGCCGCCATCGAGTACCAGCGCGACCACTTCGCCGAGACGCCCGCACTGATCATCCCCTGCTACCGGTTCCCGGAGCCGAGGATCGAGCAGGAGGGACTGCTGCGCTACGCCGAGGCGCTCGGCGCGGAGGCGACGGCCCGGATGGGGAAGACCCAGGAACGCTTCGCCGCGCTGGCCGAAGGCTCCTGCGTCTACCCCGGCGTGCAGAACATGCTGCTCGCCGCCCGCGGCCTGGGGCTCGCCGCCAACATCACCATCTGGCACCTGATGCTGGAGGAGGAGTGGAAGGCGGCCCTGGGCATCCCGGAGGACATGAACACCTTCGCCGCCATCCCGGTCGGATGGCCCCAGGGCAGGTTCGGCCCGGTCAGCCGCCGCCCCGTCGACGAGGTCGTCCACCGGGACCGCTGGTAGCCACCGGGTCGCCAGGCCCCGGGCGCGGCCCGCGCCCAGGGCCTTCGCGCACCTCCCGCGGGGGGTGCCCGTCGAGCCTCCGTCCCCGCAGTGGTCAGGACGCGAGGACGTCGAGCGCCGCCTTCTCCGCCACGCTCCGGTCCTCCGCCACGAGGCCGATGCGGGTGCGCCGGTCGAGGAGGTCGGAGACGTCGAGCGCGCCTTCGTGGCGCACGGCCCACACCAGTTCCGCGACCGTGACCGGGTGGCCCGGTACGACGGGACGGGCCAGCTCGGGGTCCTCGGCCCCCAGCGCGTGGACGGCGGGCGCCTCGGTGCCGTAGCGGCGAACGAGCCGGGCCGGGAGGTCGAGCCGGGCGAGCCGCGCGGGGCGGTCGGCGCCGACGAGGGGGACGGACGTGGTGCGGCAGGGGCGCGCGTCGAGACCACGCGCCTCCACGACGGCGTCGACCACGTCCTGGGCCATCCGCCGGTACGTCGTCAGCTTGCCGCCGACGATCGTGACGACGCCGTCCGGCGAGGTCAGGACCGCGTGCCTGCGGGAGATGTCGGCGGTGCGCCCGCCCGGGCCCTGCGTGTCCAGGAGGGGGCGCAGCCCGGCGAAGGCCCCGACCACGTCCCCGCGGTGCAGGGTGACGTCGAGCGCGGAGCCGAGGACGTCGAGCAGGAAGCCGATGTCGGTCTCGGGGACCTCCGGCACGTCGGGCACGTCGCCGTCGACGGGCTCGTCGGTGAGGCCGACGTAGACGCGGCCGTCCCCCTGCGGCAGGACGAGGACGAAACGGTTCGCTTCGCCGGGGATCGGGATGTGCAGGCCGGCGGAGAGCCGGCCGAGATCCTCGGAGCGCAGCACGAGGTGGGTGCCGCGCGAGGGCCGCAGCCGCACGTCGTCCACGAGGCCGCCCGCCCAGACCCCCGCGGCGTTCACGACCGCGCGGGCGCGGATGCGCAGCTCCTCGCCGGTCGTCTCGTCGCGCACCAGCGCGCCGTCGCCGGTGAGTTCGAGTGCGCGGGTGCGGGTGAGGACGCGCGCCCCGTGGGCGGCGGCGGTGCGGGCGATCGCCGTCACCAGGCGCGCGTCGTCGGTCAGCTGGCCGTCCCAGGAGAGCAGCCCGCCGCGCAGCCCGGTGGGGCGCAGGGCGGGGGCGAGGTGCCGGGTCTCGACGGCGGACAGCGTGCGCGGCGCGGGCAGCGTGGCGCGCGAGGTGCGGGCGGCGACCCGCAGCAGGTCGCCCGCGACGAAGCCGGCCCGGGCGAGGGCGGCCTGGCCGCGGCTGACGAGCGGGGTGAGCGGCAGGACGAAGGGCTGCGCGCGGACCAGGTGGGGGGCGGTGCGCTCCATGAGGACGCCGCGTTCGACGGCGCTCTCGTGGGCGACGTCGAGCTGACCGGTCGCCAGATAGCGCAGGCCGCCGTGGATCAGCTTGGAGCTCCAGCGGGAGGTGCCGAAGGCGAGGTCGTGCGCGTCGATCGCCGCGACGCGGAGCCCGCGGGTGGCCGCGTCGAGCGCGGCGCCGGCACCGGTCGCGCCGAGRCCGACGACCAGGACGTCCACCTCGGCGCCGTCGGCGAGCCCGGCCAGCTCACGGCCGCGGCGTCCGGCGTCCAGCGAGGAACCGGGCAGGGCGGGGCTGCTCGTGGGGTTCATGGGCTGAGGGTCCTCTCCAACAGGGTGCGCAGCTCTCCGAGGAAGGCGGCTTCGCTCAGTTCGGGATCGGTCTCTTCGGTCATCGTGCGCAGCGAGAGCGTGAAGGACTGGACGACGAGCAGCAGGGCCCGCGCCTGGAGGTCCGTGTGCGCCCGGCGTACGGAACCGTCCTCGTGGCCTTCGGTCAGCGCCGTGACGAGGAGGCCGAGAAGGGCCTCCTGGCTCGCGCCCCGGCGGTCGAGGATGTACGGCAGCAGCAGTTCGGGGTCGACGTCGATGATCTTGTGGAAGAGCGGGTGGGCCCGGAAGGCCGCCGCTCCCGCGACGAGTCCGTCGACCATCCGCTCCAGGACGGGCCGGCCGTCGTCGGAGCCGGGCATGGCGCCGGCCGCCACGGCGATCCACTCACGGGTCATCAGGTCGCCGACGAGGGTGCGCACGTCGGGCCAGCGCCGGTAGAGCGTCATCCGGGACACGCCCGCGCGCCGGGCGACGTCGGTCAGGGTGGTGCGCCGTACGCCGACGGCGAGTACGCAGTCGCGTGCCGCGTCGAGCACGGGATCTGCATCCGAGTGGTTGTGACGAATGGGCGTCATCTGTCACAGTGTAATGCCAGTGCGGGCCGAGCGGCAGCACCCGTCCGTGAAACAGACCGTGAGGAAGTTCTCGAAGTGGACATGTTGTGGAGTGGCTGGGGCGACCCGGCCAAGGCGGCCCCCCTGCCCGACGCGGTGACCGGACTGCTGCGCGACCTGCTCGGCGTCACCCCCCGCGCGGACGGCCCGTCGGCCCTCGACGAGATCGACGTCCCCGCGCCGGCGCTGACCGACGAGGCGCGCGACGCGCTGCGGGCGGCCCTCGGCGCGCAGGACGCCCTGCGCGAGGACGCCGAGAGCCGCATCCGGCACACCCGCGGCAAGTCGACGCCCGACCTGCTGCGCATCCGCGCCGGCGAGGTCGACGACGTCCCGGCCGCCGTCGTCCTCCCGGGCGGCCACGACGAGGTCCTCGCCGTCCTGCGCGCCTGCGCCGCACACGGCCTGTCCGCCGTCCCCTTCGGCGGCGGCACCTCCGTCGTCGGCGGACTCGCCCCCGACACCAAGCGGCCCTTCGTCGCGCTCGACCTGCGCCGCCTGGACGCGCTGCTGGCGATCGACGAGGTGTCCCGTACCGCGACCCTGCAGCCCGGCCTGCGCGGCCCGCGCTGCGAGGAACTCCTCAACGAACAGGGCTGGACCCTCGGCCACTTCCCGCAGTCCTTCGAGTGGGCGTCCGTCGGCGGCTTCGCCGCCGCCCGCTCCAGCGGCCAGGCCTCCGCCGGATACGGCCGCTTCGACGAGATGGTCCTCGGCCTGACCGTCGCCACCCCCGAGGGGACCCTGGAGACCGGCCGGGCCCCCCGCTCCGCCGCCGGCCCCGACCTGCGCCAGCTCGTCCTCGGCTCCGAGGGCGCTCTCGGCGTCATCACCGCCGTGACCGTGCGCATCCGCCCCCTCCCGACCAGGCGGGTCTACGAAGGCTGGCGCTTCGCCTCCTTCGAGGCCGGCTCCACCGCGCTGCGCCGCCTCGCCCAGGACGGCCCGCGCCCCACCGTGCTGCGGCTGTCCGACGAGACCGAGACCTTCATCGGACTCGCGCAGCCGGACGCCATCGGCGCCGCCGAAGCCCCGCAGAGCTCGGGCTGCATGGCGATCGCCGGATACGAGGGCACCGAGGAGGAGACGGCGACCCGCCGGGCCGCCGCCCGCGAGATCCTGCTCGCCTGCGGCGGCGAGTACGTCGGCGAGGAGCCGGGCGACCGCTGGGAGCACGGCCGCTACAACGCGCCCTACCTGCGCGACGCGCTCCTCGACGCCGGTGCGTTCGCGGAGACGCTGGAGACCGCGGGATTCTGGTCCGCGCTGCCCGGCCTCTACGCCTCGGTGCGCGAAGCCCTCACCCGCACGCTGACCGAGGCCGGCACCCCGCCCCTGGTCATGTGCCACATCTCGCACACCTACGAGAACGGCGCGTCGCTCTACTTCACCGTCGTCTCGGCCCAGGGCGAGGACGCCGTCGCGCACTGGGAGCCGGTGAAGCGGGCCGCCAACGACGCCATCCTGGCGGCCGGCGGCACCATCAGCCACCACCACGGCGTGGGCACCGACCACCGCGACTGGTACGCCCGCGAGATCGGCCCCCTGGGGATCCGCATGCTGCAGGCCGTCAAGGCCGAGGTCGACCCCTCGGGCGTCCTCAGCCCCGGCGTCCTCATCCCCGTCCGCTGAGC
>NZ_RDBI01000077.1:0-2061 GCF_008042125.1 Streptomyces sp. MS191 | reverse complement strand
GCCAGAGCTTCGGCCAGGTCCGCAACGCCTTCATCCGCGTGGTCAACCAGTCCGGCGGCGCGGAACTTCCACTCGGCGCCGTGCCGGTAGAGCTCGCCGAAGATCATGGCGGTCTCGGTGGCGGCGTCCTCGGAGAGGTCGTAGCGCGCGAGTTCCGCGCCGCCGGACTGGTTGACCACGCGGATGAAGGCGTTGCGGACCTGGCCGAAGCTCTGGCCGCGGTTGTCGGCGTCGTGGATGGAGACCGGGAAGACGATGCGGCCGATGTCGGCCGGTACCGCGGACAGATCGACCTTGATCGACTCGTCGTCGCCGTCGCCCTCGCCGGTCAGGTTGTCGCCGGTGTGCTCGACCGAACCGTCCGGGCTGGTCAGGTTGTTGTAGAAGACGAAGTGCCGGTCGGAGACGACCTTGCCGGTGTCGTTCAGCAGGAGGGCGCTCGCGTCGAGGTCGTAGTCGGTGCCCGTGGTCGTCCGGACGTCCCAGCCCAGACCCACCAGGACCGCGGTCAGTCCGGGGGCCTCCTTGCTCAGCGAGACGTTGCCGCCCTTGGCCAGACTCACACCCATGTCGTGTCCTTTCCCCGAGTCGTGGGCACGAATCTACAGTGGCGTAGAAGGCGAGGGAACGGGGCGTGTGCCTCCGTCCTCCGCCCTCCGCGGCGACCCTCCCCGCCGCCGCGGTTCGCGCGCCGGACGGTGCGGCCACGCCCCGGCGGACGACGGCGGACGCCGGGTGCCGGATGAGTACGATGGACCGCCCCCGCGCCCCGTCCGCGGGCGACCCCGGGGGCTGCCGAACTCGAACGCGGGCCGGGAGGTCGACGGGATGGCGGACCACGGGACGGGCGACCGTGGCCCGGGTGGCGCCGGGCCCGTCCAGCGGCGCCGCGGGCAGGGCGAGTTGGAGGCCCAGGTCCTGGCCGCGCTGCGGTCGTCCGGCCGGCCCGTGACCGCCGGCCTGGTCCAGGAACGGCTCGGCGGCGACCTCGCGTACACGACCGTGATCACCATTCTGACGCGCCTGCACGCCAAGGGCGCGGTCTCCCGGGAGCGCGCCGGCCGGTCCTTCGAGTGGACCGCCGTCGCCGACCAGGCGGGGCTCGCCGCCCTGCGGATGCGCAAGGTCCTGGACGGCGAACGCGACCGCGAGGCGGTGCTGGCGCGCTTCGTGACGGGGCTCTCGGCCACGGAGGAGCAACTGCTGCGGGAGTTGCTGGAGCAGGCCGGGGAGGAGGGGGAGGGCTGACGCCACGGGTGTCTCCGTCCTCCTTCCGCTCGGCCTGCCGCCGATGACCTGGCCGGCCGCTGCGGGCGCACCCTCGGCAGGACCGGCGGGTCCGGCGCCGGGCGGACGGCGCTCCGTTCGCGACACGCCACCGCCCGCCACCGCCCGCCGCCGGCGGCCGCCCGCTCACGCCCCGGCGGCGTCCAGGCGGGCGAGGAGCTCGGCGGAGAGCGTGAGGTCCAGCGCCGGGAGCGCCGCCTCGAACTGCGCCAGGGTGCGGGGCCCGATCAGCGGAACCGTCCGCGGAGAGCTCTGGTGCAACATCCAGGAGAGCACCAGCTGGTTGGGGGTCACACCCACCTCGGCGGCCACCGCGGTCAGCACCTCCAGCCGGGCCTCGGCGTCGGGACCCGCGTACCGTTCCATCATCCAGTGGTCCCGGCGCTTGGCCGGGTCGTCGTAGATGCCCCGCAGGATCGGCGAGTAGGCGACCAGGGTCAGGTCCTCGTGGGCGCGCAGGTAGTCGAGCTGTTCGTGGTCCACGACCGAGGCGACGTCGAGGCCCGTCCGGGGCCGGAGGTACGAGTGCTGCTGCTGGAGCGCGACGGGAGCCGGCCAGCCGTTGCGCTCGCACAGGCCGCGGATGCGCTCCAGGCGCCAGGTGCGGACGTTGGACCAGCCGATGTACCGGGCCTTGCCGGCGCGCACGATCTCCGCCAGTGCCTCCAGCGTCTCCTCCAGCGGCGTGGCCCGGTCGTCGACGTGGACGTAGTAGAGGTCGACGTGGTCCGTGCCGAGCCGGCGCAGGCTGTCGTCGATCGACGCGTGCAGGGT
>NZ_RDBI01000076.1:18819-26050 GCF_008042125.1 Streptomyces sp. MS191 | reverse complement strand
GGTCGCGGGACGAGGCCCGCACGGTCATGGCGGTCAGCTCGGGTCGCTGTTGAACTTCGAGGTCGACCAGAAGTAGCCGAGCACCGTGAGGCCGACGCACCAGGCGATGGCGATCCAGCCGTTGTTGCCGATCTCGGTGCCGAGCAGCAGGCCGCGCAGGGTCTCGATGGCGGGGGTGAACGGCAGGGGGTCGGCACGCGCGAAGGGGGTCGGGACCTGACGGCGGCACGCGCGAAGGGGACGGCACAGGACGGCGGGACGCGCGAAGGGGACGCCCGSTGASCGGGCGTCCCCTTCGTCGTGGAGCGGGTGGTGCGGTCAGAGGGAGGAGTCGTCGAACGGCGCGTGCATGACCGACGAGGCGTGGCAGGTCGTCACGACACCCGTGCTCACCTTGATCTTGCAGACCTCGAAGTAGGCGAGGCTGATGTAGCCGCCGGGCGCCGCGTACGTCGTCCAGGTCGCCGTGTCCTTGCCCGTCGGGATCGTCCGCATCCGCCACTCGATCCGGCCGTTCTCGCCGTTCGTGATGAGGCGGATGCCGATGGCGTAGCCGTCGGTCGCCGTGTCCTTCAGGGTGATGTTGATGGGGTCGAGCCGGTTCGGGCGGACCCGCCAGCCGATGTCCATCCGGCCGTAGTAGGAGAAGTCCGTCGCGGTCACGCTGTCGGAGGTCGTCAGCGGTGCGGCCGCGGCGGGCGTGGCGGCCAGCGGGCCGAACACGGCGGCCAGGGCTGCGGCACAGGTGGCCACGGTGTACTTGAAGCGCATGAATCCCCCGGTGAGAGAGCAGAGTTGGTCGAAGATGATCACTCTACGGGCTCCTGGGCGCGCTTTCCGCAGCTCAGGGCGTGGCGGCGGTGGCGGGGCGCCCCGAAGCGGTACGCCGAAGGCCGGCGCCCCGGGTGGGGTGCCGGCCTTCCGCGTCGGACGGGGTCGGAGCGGGCGGGTCAGGCGACGAGCTCGGTGGTGTCGTGCACCGTGGACTCCTCGGCGGCCGGGGCCGGTTTCTTGTCCCGCATGACCAGTGCGGCGAGGACCGCGGCGGCCAGGACACCGACCGCGCTGATGGTGAAGGTGGTCGACATCGAGGAGGCGAAGGCCTGCCGGGCGGCGGCCACCAGACCCGGGTCGCCGCCGGCGACCGCCCCGCCGATCGACTGCCGGGCCGCCTCGGGGGCGTCGGCGGGCATCTCGGCGGTGTAGCTGCTGGTCAGCAGCGAGCCGAGGATCGCGATGCCGAGCGCGGTACCGGCCTGCTGGATGGTGTCGTTCAGGGCCGATCCGACGCCGGCCTTCTCCTCGGGGATCGTGCCCATCAGGGCGCCGACCGCGGCCGGCATCGCGAGGCCGGCACCGAGGCCGAGCAGACCGAGCGCGATCGCCGGGAGGGTGAAGCCCGAGTAGGCGGTGACCGTGGTCAGCAGGGCGAAGGACGAGGCCATGACGAGCATGCCGGCCAGGATCAGGAGGCGGTTGCCGATCTTCGCGGCCAGGCCGGCACCGGCGCCGTTGCCGAGGAGTGCGGCGACGGCCAGCGGGACGAAGGCGAGCCCCGCCTTGATCGGCGAATAGCCGAGGACGAACTGCAGGTACTGGGTGAGGACGAGCAGCAGACCGCCGTTGCCGATCTGCACCAGGGTCAGGGAGAGCGAACCGCCGCTGAAGTTGCGGTGCTTGAAGAGGACCAGCGGGACCATCGGCGCGTCGGTGACGTTCTCCCAGATCACGAAGCCGGCCAGGGAGACCACGGCGACGACGAGGGTGATCGCCGACCGGCCGCCGAAGACGCCGTGCTGCGGGATCTCGATGATCCACCAGATCAGCGCGGTCATGCCGGCCACGGAGAGCACCGCGCCGAGCGGGTCGGGCTTCTGCCACGGGCCCTTGGACTCCGGCATGAGGGTGAGCGCGGCGAGGACGGCCAGAGCGACGACCGGGACGTTGATGAAGAAGATCGAGTGCCAGGAGAAGTGGTCGATCAGCACGCCGCCGAGCACCGGGCTGCCGACCAGGCCGAGCATCGACACCGAGCCCCATGCCGCCATCGCCTTGGGCCGCTCGTCCTCGTCGAAGACGGTGATGAGGATGGAGAGCGTCGAGGGCATGATCAGCGCGCCGCCGACACCCATCGTGATCCGGGCCGCGATGACCTCGGCGGGGTTGGCGCAGACCGTCGCCGCCAGGGACGCGAGTCCGAACAGCAGCAGGCCGAGGACCATCACCTTCCGGCGCCCGAACCGGTCTCCGAGGCTTCCGGAGGTCAGCAGCAGGCCGGCGAACACCAGGATGTAGGAGTCGAGGATCCACTGGATGTCCTGGGCGCTCGCGCCGATGTCCTCGGTCATCGAGGGCACCGCGACCGTCAGCGCCATGCTGTCGACCACCAGGACCAGGGTGCTGAGGCACAGCACGACGAGGATCCACCAGCGGCGTGGATGACGGGTTTCCATGGGGTTTCCTCTCGACCTGCGTACGTCGTTCCTTCGTTGCGAACACTGTACGCAGCTGCGATCGGTGTACGCAAGACTTGTTTCCCGTACGCTGGATGCGAACGWCGTACGCAACCTCAGGAGGGTCCATGGCCGCCAAGAGCAACCCGATCCCGTCGGTGTGGGCGAGGCAGCGGCGCGAGCCCGACCAGCCGGCGCTCAGCAGGGCGTCGATCGTCCGCGAGGCGATCGTGATGCTGGACGCCGACGGCATCGAGGCGCTGAGCATGCGCAAGCTCGGCGCGCGGCTGAACGCCGGCGCGACCTCCCTCTACCGGCACGTGGCCACCAAGGACGAGCTGATGGAACTGGCGGTGGACGAGGTCGCGGCCGAGATCACCGTCCCGCCGGCCGGCGGTCCCGACTGGCGCGCCGCGGCCACGGAGGCCGCCGAGTCCTTCCGGGCGACGGCCCTCCGCCACCCCTGGCTCTCCTCGGTGCTCGGCCAGGCCGGGCTCGCCTACCTGGGCCCCAACCTCATGGCGTACTCCGAGCGGCTGGCCGCGCTGTTCACCTCGGCGGGCTTCCCCGAGCCGAGCCGGGCGATCGACACCGTGCTGTCGTACGTCATCGGCATGAGCACCACCGAGGCGGCGTGGCTCACCACGGTGGCCCGCTCCGGTGAGACCGAGGCCGACTTCATCGCCCGGCTGATGCCAGCCGCCCAGCAGGCCGCGGCCGGGCACGACCACCTCGCCGACGCCTACGCGGACGCGCGGGTCCACGCGATCGTCGACCCGGTGGAGATCCGCGACAGCAAGTTCGCGTACGGCCTCGAGGTCGTCCTCGACGGCCTCGCCCTGCGCCTCGCTGACGCGTCCCGGCCGGGGGACGCGTCCTAGGGGGTGTTGCGAAAGTCCCGCCCGCCCTCGGGGCGGAGGGCGCTGCTTTCGCAACACGCCCTGCCCGGGCGCGCCCGCACCGGCCACGGCGCCCGCAGGCGCCGCCCCTCGGGAAATGCGTCGACGGCGCCCACGCCGCTGGCTAGCGTCGGGTGCCATGAGCAGCCTGCAGACGATCCACGACGTGCCCGTCCTCCTGTGCCCCGCCGAGGGCGAGACCATCGGCGGGGAACGCGACGCCCTGGATCTCATCGGCAACGCCGGCTACCAGGGCGCCCAGTGGGTCGTGGTGCCCGTCGAGCGGTTCGACGAGGCGTTCTTCCGGCTCCGCAGCCGGGTCGCGGGCGACATCGTCCAGAAGTTCGTCAACTACCGGATGGGGATGGTCGTCCTCGGCGACATCTCCCGGCACACCGAGGCGAGCCCCGCGCTGCGGGACTTCGTCCGCGAGTGCAACCGCGGACGGCAGACCTGGTTCGTCGCCGACCTCGACGAGCTGAGCGACCGCCTGCGGGACTGACCCCACCCCGCCCCCGGGGCCGGTCCCGTCCGGACCGAGGAATCGGCCGCCGGCGCCGAGCTCTACTTCCAGCGCTGCTGCTGGTGCCACACCACGACGTTCCAGAGACTGCTCTGCCCGACCCGGAAACGGAGCCTCATGTTCGGCATCAGCGAGATCGCGATCCTCCTGATCGTCGTCATCCTCCTGCTCGGCGCCAGGAAGCTGCCCGAGCTGGCACGCAGCGCCGGCAAGGCCGCGCGGATCCTCAAGAGCGAGAAGCGGGCGATGAAGGACGACGGCGCGTCGCGGGAGCCGCGGGCCGTGTACGAGGTCACCACGCCGCCGGCCGGTGCGCAGGCGCCGCCTGCGCACCCGGGGACACCCGGCTCCCCCGAGGGCGGGCCGGCCGGGCACTGAACCGGCGGGGACGCCGACCCCGACCGCCCGCCGACTCCGCCCCCCGTCCGGGCCGGGGTGCGGACGGCGCAAGGGAGGGGTGCGGACGGGGGCGGCCGAGCGTCCACCGGCCGTGCCGCGCCGGATCGCGTCCGCGCACGGGCGTCCGGTACGGACGGGCCGGAGAACAGCAGCAGGTCCGCGGCCCGGGCGGGCGCGTCACGCCGCCGGGTCCGCCGTCTCCCCCGGCGGGTCGTCGGCCGCGTACGGGTGGACGTAGCGGTCCTCGTGGAAGGGCATGAACCAGGTCCCGAAGGCCATCGGGGTGATGCCGAGCGACTCCGCCGCCGGGTCCTCGTCTATGCCGTCCATCGAGTCGTCGTAGAGCCACTCGAAGTCCCGGTCCTCGTAGACCCCGGCGGCGAAGACCTCCAGCGCGGCGACGACGCCGTCGTCCAGCAGGTCGTACAGATCGAGCGTGATGTGCGCCTGCTCCAGCAGCAGTTTGAGGACGAGCTGCTCGGCGACGCAGCCGAGCCGACGGAAGCCGCCGTCGGTGAAGCGGGTGGTGAGGGCGACGGCGGTCACCAGGAAGCGCCGGGCGAACCGTTCGTCGTACTGGAGCGCGTAGCGGGGCGGCAGGTCCCCCAGGTGCCACAGGTGGCCTTCGCAGGCGGCGGCGTTCGCGTCCTCCTCGGCCAGCACCTGGACGTCGTCGAAGAGCTCGTCGACGAGGAGTTCCGCGGCGTGCACGATCGCCCCCGCCGCGACCTCGGCGCTCTCCGGGGACACACCGGCGGTCGCGCTGCCCGCCGCGCCGCCGCGGTCGGTGCCGGGCTCCCCGACGCCTTCGGCGACGGCCGCCGTACCGCCTCGGGGCGCGCCGGCGTCGGCCTCGCCCCGGGCCGGCCCCTGCTCGGGGAGCCGGACCCCGAAGGCGTCCGGCCCGAAGGCGCGCAGCCGGCCGGCCGTCGCACGGAATCCGGCCCGGTGGTCCGTGCCGTCGGCCGCCCGCTCGGCGGCCGACGCGGCCCCGGCCGTGTGCCGGGCCCGGCGGGCCTCCAGGTCGCTCGGCGGCGCGTCCGGCCCCTCGGCCGCCTCCAGGCTCTCGCGGGCACGGTCGGTGTGCAGCTTCACCTCGCTGCTGCGGACCACCCAGTCGGCCAGCAGCTCCGAACGCTCCAGCACCTCCTCCGTCACGGAGCCGACCGCCTCCTCCGCCAGCTCCAGCGACGTCGCGTCGACGAACACCTGCAGGACCGCGCCGCTCGGATGGACCTCCACGAGCGTGTCGATGAGGTCCACATCGGTGCCGTCGGGCCCCTCGATCCCGGCCACCGCGTCGAATCCCTGCCGGAGGAGCGCGGTCGCCCCCACCCGGTGCAGTTCGTCCAGTTCCGGAGCGCCCTCCGGCGTGTGCGTTTCCACCGTCACGACATAGGTCACGACGGCAAGCCTGCCAGGCCCGACCCGCCGGTAACAGGCGAACGGGCAAGCCGGAAAGCCCACATGACCGACAGTCGCCCCCGCCCCGCGTCCAGGTGGCCGGATCAGCCGCGGACGGCCGCGATCCGGGCGATCGCCGGTGCGAGCGGGGCGCCGCCGATACGGTGGATCCCGTGATCGAATCGATTCTTCCCGCGGGCACGGCGGTCTCCGAGTCGTTCGGGGACCGGGCGGAGGCGACCCTGTACCCGGGCGAGGAGGAGCTCATCGCGCGGGCGGTGGAGTCACGCCGTCGCGAGTTCACCACCACCCGGCACTGCGCCCGGCTCGCCCTGCGCGACCTCGGGTACGAGCCGGTGGCGATCCCGAGCGGCGAGAAGCGCGAACCGGTCTGGCCCACCGGGGTCGTCGGCGCGCTGACGCACTGCCTCGGATACCGGGCCGCCGCGCTGGCCCGGGTGGAGGACGTCGTCTCGCTGGGCATCGACGCGGAACCGCATCTCCCGCTGCCCGAAGGGGTTCTGGGATCCGTGTCCCGGCCCGAGGAACGCGAGCGGATCGCGGAGCTGACGGCGTCCGTGCCCGAAGTGCACTGGGACCGCCTGCTGTTCAGCGCCAAGGAGTCCGTCTACAAGGCGTGGTTCCCGCTGGCCCGCCGCTGGCTGGACTTCTCCGAGGCCACCCTGGAGTTCGATCCCTCCGGTCGCGCCTTCCACGCGACGCTCCACCAGGAGGGCCCGCCGGTGGACGGGCGGCCCCTCACCTCGATGAGCGGACGCTGGCTCGTCGACAACGGGCTGATCACGACGGCGGTCGCCCTGGTCCGCTGAACGTCCGGCCCCGCCGCGCTCGCCGGCCGGGGCCGGGCGGGCGCACCTTCGCCGCGCGGGGCGGGATGACGGAGCCGACGGGCCTGCCCTGGAAGCCGATGCCCTCGAGGACGAGGCGCTGCCGCCGTCGAAGCGGTCGCCGATCCGGGGTTCGCCGGCCGCTCGGCGCACGACGCACCCGGCCGTCTCCGCGCGGCCGTCCCCTGCGCGGCTTTCCCCTCTCCCGTCGGCGACCGCCCGATGCCCGGGCGTCCCGCCGTCCGCGCACCGCGCCGTCTCCAGGGCCCGGAGGGCACCGCCCCCGTATGCCCGCGGGCCGCACCTCAGAGCGCCGTCCCGGCCGTGCGTGACCGGCCCCGCTCCCAGGCTACTGGCATCATGGCACTGAGTGTGTTTTGCTGAGGGTACTCAGTGCCAAAAGCCTTCAAGGGGAGCTCCAGATCATGGGCAAGGACTTCGACCTGTATCGCCTGTCCGAGGAGCACGACATGCTCCGGGAGACGGTCCGTGCGCTGGCGGAGGCGAAGATCTCGCCGTTCGCCGCGGCGGTGGACGAGGAGGGGCGGTTCCCCCAGGAGGCGCTGGACGCGCTGGTGGCGGCGGATCTGCACGCGGTGCACGTGCCGGAGACGTACGGGGGTGCGGGGGCGGACGCGCTGGCGACGGTGATCGTGATCGAGGAGGTCGCGCGGGCGTGCGGCAGCAGCTCGCTGATCCCGGCGG
>NZ_RDBI01000076.1:0-18719 GCF_008042125.1 Streptomyces sp. MS191 | reverse complement strand
CGTGCAGTTCATGCTCGCCGACATGGCCATGAAGCTGGAGGCGGCCCGGCAGCTGACCTACGCGGCCGCGGCGAAGTCCGAGCGCGTGGACGGCGACCTGACCTTCTTCGGCGCCGCCGCCAAGTGCTTCGCCTCCGACGTCGCGATGGAGGTCACCACCGACGCCGTCCAGCTCCTGGGCGGCTACGGCTACACCCGCGACTACCCCGTCGAGCGCATGATGCGCGACGCCAAGATCACCCAGATCTACGAAGGCACCAACCAGGTCCAGCGCATCGTCATGGCCCGCAACCTCCCGTAATCGTCTGCCACTTGAAAGGAGCCAGGCCGTGACCCTGAGGATCGCTGTCTGTGTGAAGTACGTACCCGACGCCACGGGCGACCGCGGTTTCGCCGACGACCTGACCGTCGACCGCGACGAGGTCGACGGCCTCCTCTCGGAGCTGGACGAGTACGCCGTCGAGCAGGCGCTCCAGATCTCCGAGGAGTCCGACGACGCCGAGGTCACCGTCGTGACCGTCGGCCCCGACGACGCCAAGGACGCGCTGCGCAAGGCGCTGTCGATGGGCGCCGACAAGGCCGTCCACGTCAACGACGACGACATCCACGGTTCCGACGTCTTCGGCACCTCGGCGATCCTCGCCAAGGCGCTGGAGAAGACGGGCTTCGACCTGGTCGTGTGCGGCATGGCGTCCACGGACGGCGGCATGGGCGTGCTGCCCGCGCTGCTCGCCGAGCGCCTCGGTCTGCCCCAGGTGACGCTGCTGTCGGAGCTCTCCGTGGCGGACGGCCTGGTCAAGGGCCGCCGTGACGGCGACGCCGCCACCGAGCAGCTGGAGGCCCCGCTGCCGGCCGTCGTGTCCGTCACCGACCAGTCCGGCGAGGCCCGTTACCCCTCCTTCAAGGGGATCATGGCGGCCAAGAAGAAGCCGGTCGAGGAGCTGGACCTGGACGACCTCGGCATCGACGCCGACGAGGTCGGTCTGGCCGGGTCCTGGACCCTGGTGGACTCGGCCGCGGCGCGCCCGGCCCGTACCGCCGGCACGATCGTCACGGACGAGGGGGACGGCGGCAAGCAGCTCGCCGCGTTCCTCGCCACGCAGAAGTTCATCTGACCGTCACCGTTCACCGTTTCAGGAGCAATGAATCATGGCTGAGATCCTGGTTCTCGTGGACCACGCCGACGGTGCGGTCCGCAAGCCGGCCCTCGAACTGCTGACCCTGGCCCGCCGGATCGGCGAGCCCACCGCCGTCGTCCTCGGCGCCGGTGAGGCCGCCGCGGCGATCGCCGCCAAGGCCGGCGAGTACGGCGCGGCCACCGTGTGCGTCGCGGACGGCGCCGAGTTCGCCGAGCAGCTCGTCGTGCCGAAGGTCGACGCGCTCACGCAGATCGCGAAGGACAGGGGCGTCGCCGCCGTCCTCGTGACCTCCTCCGGGGAGGGCAAGGAGGTCGCCGCCCGGGTGGCCCTGCGCCTCGGCTCGGGCCTCATCACCGACGCCGTCGAGCTGGAGGCCGGCGAGAACGGCCCGGTCGCCACGCAGTCCGCCTTCGCCGCCTCGTACCAGGTGAAGTCGACCGTCTCGCACGGCGTCCCGGTCGTCACCGTCAAGCCCAACTCCGCCGCCCCGGAGGCCGCCCCGGCCGCCGGCACGGTCGAGAACGTGACCGTCGCCTTCACCGGAAACGCCGCCAAGGTCGTCTCGCGGACCCCGCGCGTCTCCACCGGGCGCCCCGAGCTGACCGAGTCCGCGATCGTGGTCTCCGGCGGCCGTGGTGTCGGTGCGGCCGAGGGCTTCGAGGTCGTCGAGAAGCTCGCCGACTCGCTCGGTGCCGCCGTCGGCGCCTCGCGCGCCGCGGTCGACGCGGGCTGGTACCCGCACTCCAACCAGGTGGGCCAGACCGGCAAGCAGGTCTCGCCGCAGCTGTACGTCGCGGCGGGCATCTCCGGTGCCATCCAGCACCGCGCGGGCATGCAGACCTCGAAGACGATCGTCGCGGTCAACAAGGACCCGGAGGCCCCGATCTTCGACCTGGTCGACTACGGCGTGGTCGGCGACCTGTTCGCCGTCCTGCCGCAGCTGACGGACGAGATCGGCGCCCGCTGACCCGGAGTTCGCCGGAGAACGGCCCGCAGGTCCGGTCAGGACCCGCGGGCCGTTCCCGTACCGGGTCGGCGGGGACGGGAACGTATGCCGCGGGACATGAGAAAGGGCCGGTCGGTGGCACCCCGTGCCACCGACCGGCCCTTTCGCGCGCGGTCAGATCCAGCCGTCGAGCGGGACCTCTTCGCAGAGGCGGACGACCGGCTGCGCCGGCACGGCGCCGCCCGAGGAGAGTCTGACGCGCACCCCGGGGCGCACCGCGTGCAGCGGGCCGTCGACCCGGCAGCGGACCACGAAACCCTCCGCCATGTGTACCGGCCAGAGATCCGCCTCGGCGGCGGTGACCCCGCGGCGCACGGTGATCACGCCTTCGCCCTCGCTGAGTTCGGGGGTCAGGTCGGTCGACCCGCAGGTCGGGCAGAGCAGTCTCTGGAACGTCGTGGTGTGGCACCAGCAGCAGCGCTGGAAGTAGAGCTCGGCGCCGGCGGCCGATTCCTCGGTCCGGACGGCGCCGCCGTTCCTCAGTCCCATCTGGAACACGATGCCTTCTCCTTGCACTCGGCGGCTCAACCGTGCATGGACTCAATCTATGGCACTGAGTGCCATGGAATAAAGACCTGCGGAGACCTGAGTTCCCCGTCGTGATGACACCGAGATCCCCGAGGTGCCGTGACCGGCCTCGCGAGCGCGGTGCGGCTGCCGTTCTCAGCTCCCGCCGATGCTCGATTCCACCTCGCGCACCACCCGCCACATGGGCGTCGAGCGCTTGGTGATGACGACGACCACGTCCTCGGTCTCCTCGCCGGCCGCGGCGCCCTGCGCGCCGTCCGGGCTCCAGGTGTCCCGCACGAACTCCAGCGCCCGGTCGACCTCGGCCAGGGGATCCCCCTCGCCGCCGGAACGCAGCCAGTGCCGCAGCGCGTGGTTGTGCGCGGCGACCACGCCTGCCGCGACCACGTTGGCCCGCAGGGTGCCGTCGCGGCGGTCCGCGTAGCGGGTGCGGAGATAGTCCCCGAGGGTCTTCTCGTACCGCCAGACGACCGACAGTTCGTACGCCCGCAGGCCCGCCACCTCACGGGTGAGGCGGTAGCGCTGCACGGAGAACGTGGGGTTCTCGGCGTACATCCGCATGACGAGGCGGGCGGCGTCGCAGACCCGGCCGATGGGGTCGTCGGCGTCCTCGCTGGCGGCCAGGAACTCGGTCATGTCGGCGAGGCACTGCTCGTGGTCGGGGAAGACCACGTCCTCCTTGGACGGGAAGTACCGGAAGAAGGAGCGCCGTCCGACCCCGGCCGTGCGGACGATGTCGTCGACGGTGGTCTGTTCGTACCCCCGCTCCAGGAAGAGCTGGAAGGCCGCGGCGATGAGGGATTCCCGCATCCCGGGCTTCGCGGAGTTCGTGGACGCTGTTCCCGTTCCCATGGGCCGAACCTAGCACCCGGGCACCATGATCACGGCACTTGGTGCCAGCCAAAGGTGGCACCAAGTGCTCTCGATCGGGCGGCCCCGCGGGCCGCCGGCCTCAGCGGGCCGCCATGCGCAGGGCGCCGTCCATCCGGATCGTCTCGCCGTTGAGGTAGTCGTGCTCGGCGACCATGGTGACGAGCCGGGCGTACTCCTCCGGGCGGGCCAGGCGCTGCGGGAAGGTGACGCTCGCGCCGAGACCGGCCCGGATCTCCTCGCTGAATCCGGCCATCATCGGGGTGTCGACGATGCCGGGGGCGATGGTGACCACCCGGATGCCGTACTGGGCGAGGTCACGGGCGGCCGTGACGGTCATGCCGGCGACCCCGGCCTTGGAGGCGGCGTACGCGATCTGCCCGACCTGGCCCTCGAAGGCGGCGATGGAGGCGGTGTTGACGACCAGGCCGCGCTGGCCGTGCTCGTCCGGCTCCTGGCGGGCGATGGCCTCGGAGGCCAGTCGCATCACGTTGAAGGTGCCGAGCAGGTTGACGTTCAAAACCGCGCGGAAGAGGTCCAGATCGTGCGGGCCCTTGCGGCCGAGGACGCGGGCGGAGGGCGCGATCCCGGCGCAGTTGACGGCGAGCCGCAGCTCGGCCCCGTCGGCCTCGATCCGGGCCAGGGCCTCGCGGACCGGACCCTCCTCGGTGACGTCGGCCGAGAGCAGGGTGACGCCGTCGGGCTGCGGGCCGGCGGCGACGACCGCCTTGTCCAGGTCCAGGCCGTAGACGGTGGCGCCGCGGGCGGCGAGTGCGGCGGCGGTGGCGGCGCCGAGACCCGACGCCGCGCCGGTGACGAGCGCGGCGGAACCGGCGATGTCCATGGAACTCCTCGATCGTGTACGGATGGTCGGCTGGTGTCGGGCGTCAGCGGGCGAGGCCGCGGCTGATCACCAGCCGCTGGATCTGGTTGGTCCCCTCGAAGATCTGCATGATGTCCGAGCCTTGCCTTTAGGTCGCTGGAGAGAGAGCCGGGAGACCCGACAACCCCGGGAGACTGGCCCTCTTGGGCCGGTGTATCTCCGGACTACTCCGGGTTGCTCCGGGTAGCTCCCGCATGATCATCTCCCAAGAATCTCCCAAGTGGGGAATGCGCATTCCGCGCCCACGGTAAACAATGAGCGCGGCCCCCCTCCGGCGCTTACGGAGGGGGGCCGCCTCGCGTCGAGGCCAGCCGTGGAGCGGGCCTGGGTTGGCTACCCCGACGCGTCTGAGGGGTATGACGGATCTCCTTGCCCGTCCGTTGCATGATCACCCGCTGGTTCACCCCTTCGGGTGAACACGCGTTCTATTCCGTCAACCTACAGCTAGCCCTGCGGCATATGCCAGGCACGCCGCAGGGCTACGTCTGGATCATTCGAGGCTAGCTGCCACGTAGCAGGCAAGCCAGCCCCCTTTACGGTTGCGTCCCAAGATCGTCTCAGGGGTCGCACATGGCAGAAGGGCTGCAGCGACAGCTGGCTGCCCAGCTGCTGCAACGCATCCAGGACGGCACCTACCCTCCCGGCAGCGAGTTCCCGTCCTACCGATCCATCGCCGTCGAGTTCAACATCGGCAAAGGCGCCACCTACAGAGCCGTGCAGATGCTCCGGACGGCTGGACACCTTGAAGGGCGCGCCCGCAGCCGTCTCACTGTCCGCGATGCTCCCGGTATGCGAACGCTTGTCGACCCCGACGCACCATGGCCCTACGGCATCGGCGAGACCGAGCGCTCCCGGCCGCGTACCGACGACGACTTGGCTATGCGCCTTGGCTGCGAACCGCACACCCAGGTCGCCTGCGAACGAGTCGAGCTCCTGGATCCTGACGGGCGCCCGGCCATGATCGTCACATCGTGGTGGCGCGGACGCCGCCGGCGCCACGAGGCCGTCCGGATCTCCGTCTCGCTCCACTCCGTGACGCCCGAAGAGGCGCACATGCTGGGCGTGCCCGCCGGATCGCCGGCCTTGCTTGTGGACCGCACCCGACTTGACGCTGCGGGAGTGGTAACGGAGGTCGCTGATCTCGTGCTCCCCGCGGGCAGGTGGACGGTCGGCAGTTGACTGCCGAGTCAGTATGGGACACGAGTGTGGCCGAAAGTGGCACCTGACGGAAGTGTGCGTTCTGCATTTATGCCCGTTCGACAACAATTCCGCGTGGAACTATCGGCCAGTGCAGGCAACCATCCAAAACGGGGATGTCAGACCTGCGACGTAGCCTTGCTCTCATGACCGAGACGCCCGATCAGCCGGCCCGCCCCGACGCGGCAGCCCTCAACGCCGCGATCCGCGCGCTGTGGGTCGGCGGCTTGCTGCCGGTCGAGTCCCGCGGCGAGTATGACCGGCTCGTCGTCGCATGGGCCGAGGCGATGCGCGCCGAGCAGGAGCTGGCCGCATAGGATCCGCCCGTGGCGATCGAACTCTCTGACGAACTGATCCGGCTGGAGACCCGTGCGTGGGCCGAGATCCAGGCCGGCACCCTGACCGTCGAGGCCGCCCAGGCCGTCCAGACCGCGATTACCGCGCACGCCGCGGCAACCGGGCAGGATCGGTACGAGATCGAGGCGACGCTGAAGAAGACGGTCCGACACCCGGAGCCTGGCGACAGCTAGGGGCGCCACGATTCGTCGTAGTCGGGGTGCTGGGCATAGGGCAGGGCCAGTAGGCGCAGCGTCAGGCACGGCCATGCCTCGTTCACCCCGCCGCACGTCGCGCACTCGTTCAGGTCGATGCCGTTCGGCAGCGAGTCCTGCCGGTGCTCCACCAGGATTCGCCGCTTGGCGTCGACCTCAGCAGCGATCCGCTGCGGATCGAAGCGGGCAATGTGCCGGGCAATGGCGTCCTCGTCTGAGGACTCGCTCGCAGCGATCGCCACGCCGAATGCGCGACCAGCCTCGTCAGTCGCAAGGTCCGAGACGAGAGCGACGCCGTTGTCTTCGTGATCCAGCACGACCATTCGGCGCTCGTGCCACTCCTGGTCGCCGAGGTACACGGACCAGCACGTCTCATCCGGGTGGCCGTCCCAGTGAGCAGCGGTGGCCACCCGCTCGTCCTCGTCGAGGCGGGCGTTCAGGAACTCGACCAGGTCCACGGTGCCTCCAGATGCGTCCCGCCCGTCGGGCGCTGTCCCCGGAGGGTCCGACGGGCGGGTTCGATTCGCGCTGCTGCCAGCAAGAGCGAATGTGATGCCCTCACGGTAGCGGGCGCCGCTGACAGCCCCGGGGCTCCACTGGCATCCGAAAATCGAACAGACGTAGCATTCACGCCATGAGCCCCCTGTCCATCTCCGAGCGCCTCGACAAACAGCGCACCCTCCGCGACTGGCTGCGCTGGCAGCTGGCCGAGACCGACCGGACGATCCGGGAACTGGAGGCCGAGGAGAAGGAGCAGGCACGCCGCAAGGACGTCGCCCGCCGCGAGCAGGCCTGGAAGGTCCAGCCGTCCCGGGCAGTCGAGGGCCAGCCCATGCTGCACCGCGGCGGCTGCGGCCTCTACGACCGAGGCGGCGGCATCCTCGACGCCGACGAGGTCCTCATCGCGCTGCGCGAGTTCCCAGGCATGGAGATGTGCGAGATCTGCAACCCGTGGGGGTCGCTGGCCCAGTTCGGGATCGAGAAGCCGCTGCCGAGGAAGCTGCCCGGCGGCGGGACACCCTAGGAGGCGGCGCGCTTCCGGGTGGACTTCTTCGCCGCGGTCTTCTTGGCGGCCTGCTTCTTCGCCGGCGCCTTCTTCTTGGCCGCGGTCTTCTTCTTCGGCATCTCGTGCACGGTGCCGGGCTTCCCGCCGGTCTCGCCGCGGGCTGCGCGGGCGTCCTGGACGGACTGCTCCAGCGCGGCCATGAGGTCGACGACCTGCCCGGCCGGGGCCGGCTCCTCGCCGCCCACCGACGCCGGCTCCCGGTGCTCGGCCTTCGCCTCGATGACCTCGACCAGGGCCTCGCGGTAGAGGTCGGTCAGCTCCAGCTCGTCCAGCGTCTCGACGGTCATGGAGTCCATGAGCGCCATGGCTCGCTCGATCTCCTCGTCGGTCAGGTCGACCTCGTCGGGGGCCAGCTCGGACGGGTCTCGGATCTCGTCGTCCCAGCGCATCGTGTGCAGGACCAAGGCGTCCCCGACGGGGCGGAGCAACGCCAACCTCTCCCGGCCGCGCATGGCGACCTTCGCGACAGCCACCTTCTCTGTGCGGCCCAGGGCCTGGCGGAGGAGGGTGTACGGCTTGGCCGCCACCTGGCCGTCGGCGCTGATGTAGTACGACGATTCCCCGATGTGCCGGGGGTCGATGGTCGACCAGTCGACGAAGGACACGATGTCGATCGCGCGGGCGGTCGGCAGCGGCATGCCGGCCAGGTCCTCGTCCGTGATCGGGATGATGCTGTCCTTGCTGACCTCGTAGCCCTTGCCGATCTCCGCCTCGGACAACTCCTGGCCGTCGATCTCGCAGATCTTCCGGTAGCGGATCCGGCCGCCGTCCTCGACGTGGACCTGCCGGAACGCCACCGAGTGCGACTCGGTCGCCGTCTCCAGCTTCACGGGCACCGTGACCAGCCCGAACGAGATCGCCCCGGACCAGATCGTGTGCGGCATGGAGTCCTCCAGGACCCCCCTGGCAGATGTCCAGGCTAGACACGTCGGCATGATGATCGCACTACTAGAGTCCCGCTATGTCAGGAACACGGAAGAGACGCATCGGGGCCGTCGCCATGGTGGCGCTGGCGGTGGCAGCGCTCATCGGCACGAGGTACATGAAGTGGCTCGACGGAGATCAGCTTGGGGTCATCGCGGCCGTGGCCAGCGTGATTGCAGCAGTCGCTGCATGGAAGGCGACGAGCCGCGCCAGCGATACTGCAGAGGCCATGGCTGCGATTGAGCGCAATAGGTGGCACGCGGAGCTGACACCTCAGCTCGAGGTGACCGTCCATCGACCCAGCCCGGGCCGCCGGGCAACCTTCAAGATTCGACTCATAGGGCCCGTCGGCCTAGAGCTCCTGGATGCGGTCACCATACGGATCAAGGACGACGGCGTGGATCGAACGCCTCTAACGGCACCGCCTCCTACCGCAGAAGACGTGGCCGCACAGATCTGGGGGCCACTCTGCTTCACCCCTGGCATTGACGATGTTGCCGCTCCGGGCAGATCGACCCCGCTCTTCCGACTAGAGAAGGGCGACTTCAAGGTCCTCGACATGACGAACACGCAGGCTCCGTTCTGGTGGGACGATAACGACGCCCAAGAGCGATGGCGCGGCGAGGTGAAGGAGCAGCCCGTGCGCCTGCGCATCGAATGCCGGCTCAAGGGTCACAAGCCTTGGTTCGTGCACCGGGAGCTGCAGATCGAATCCACATGGGCTGCCACGTAGGCGATGCTGGCACGAAAGCCCGCTGTCGACACCCGCGAAGACCCCTCCGACCAGAGGGGCCTTCCGCGTGCCCATGTAGCGCTTGACGTCTCGCTAGAGGGTGCGGCATACCACGAAGTGGCGTTCCTTATGCTCGGCGGAGATGAGCAGGTCATCACCAACGGTGATCCACCGCTTCCAGTACGCGGCGCCCTGATGGTTCTCTCCCATGCACGAACAGGTGCAGTCGTCGCCGGTAGCACGCTGGCACATTCCGTGGCACCGTTCGAGGAGCGAGAACTGCAGGTATACGTCGACCTCGCCGTAGCGTTCAGCGAGCGCTTCGACCAGCGGGCGGAGGTGCGGCTTGGCAATCTCCCACCTTCGCGCCGCCCGGTTCCACTCGGGTCGCATCCGATCGCTCAACGCTGAGTGGATCCAGGCTCGGTTCCCCTTGTCATAGGGCATGGACATCCACAGCCGTGTCTGGTCGATGTTCCTTCGAATCCAAGGCCGGTTCACTGGCCTGCTTCCTCCTGCTCCAGTCGGGTGGCCGTCGACGAGAGGCATCAGTGCACTCCCTGGGCATCCCCTTGGCTGCCCACTGAAAGGGCCTGGGTCTCCGCGTCGTGAGCGCGCAGCGCCTCGGAGATGGCTCCAACGCTGGGGTTCTTCCCCTTGTTCTTACCTTCGGTGATGCGGAGGTGAGGCTGGATCTGGCGGAGCGTGAAGCCCTTCTCCCTAAGGGCGACGGCCTGGATGACGAGGGGCTCAGTCATCACGGGGCGCCGGCCGCCGACTCGGCCTCGGGCGCGTGCCGCGGCCAGTCCGTCGTTCGTCTTCCTCACGATGTCGCGGCGCCGGTCCTCGGCGAGGGCTAGCGCGAGGTCGAGGATGAGGGAGCGTTCCCGGTGCTCGCCAGCCGCAATGCCTGCCAGCACCTTGACCGCGATGCCCCGTTCGAAGAGGTCATTGAGGACGATCAGCCCGTCGAGCAGGTTGCGCCCCAGACGGTCGACCTCCTGCACGCAGAGCATGTCGTCTTCGCGCATGTACTCGATGGCAGCCGAGAGCGCGGGGCGATCCTCCGCCTGAAGCTTGCCGCTGATCTTCTCTTCGAAGATCTTCAGGCAGATCGGTGCGAGCGCGTCATGTTGGCGCTGGGTGTTCTGCTTGTCGGTGCTGACTCGGACGAGCCCGATAAGGGCCATGAACCCCTCCCCTGATCATCAAACGGGTGCGCTAGGTTCTTGAACGGTAGCCCATTCCTGAACTGATTGATGAACAATCGGCAACTCTGGACCGGGGGTTGGAGGGGTGATCCGTTCAGGTTCACCGACCGACCGATTGATGAACAGGCGTTGCGAGCAGGCGTGGCGTGGGATCTAGCCGAAGGGGGCTGGTCCAATGCCAGAGCACCCACTTTGGTGCCCGCCACCGCTCGTCGCCATGAACTCGCTCTCGCGCCCATCAGGCATGCGCAGGATGCCGGGGTCGGCATCGAAGAGATCCACGTCGCCATCCCCCATCAGCGTGATCCTGCCAGCCCAAGTGCTGTGCCTGTCGTAGTCGAAGTCAGGCACCGTGGCCGGGTCGAGCCGAATCACCAAGGAGGCGGTGACAGCGACTTCACGACCGTCTGGGAACACGACGATGGCGGGGCCCACGTAACGCGTCCGGCCGTCGTTCTCATGGAATCTGTCTCTTGGCATGGTCGTATGGTGGCGCACAGCGCCTCATGCGTGTGGGTTGTCGTGAGCGTTCGCAGCGTGCGATGTGCCTAAGTCGCTGCGGAGCGGACACACGGACGGCTACGGTCCTGTCTCTCACCGAACCTGGGGACACCATGCGCACAACTCGCCTCATCCTTGCCTCCGCTCTTCTCTTGGCGGCCACCGGCTGCAGCTCAGGTGGTGACGACAAGCCCGGTGCAGCGGAGACGAAGGAGCCGACAGCGACGGTCGCGCCGACCGACTCGCCGGCGCCCGAGCCTGCGGTGAAGACGCTCGAGCTGGGTGCCCCCGCAGAAACCATCGGCAGTGGCGGAGCAGGAGTCCTGGAGCTCACGCCGTCCTCCATCGTCTACGTGACGGGCTCCATGAGTACAAAGCCCTCGAAGGACGTGTTCGCCTTCATCGCGGTCAAGGCCAAGTCGACGAAGGCGGTCGCTGCTGAGCAGGTGGCGCCGATCTCTGGCGGTGGGTGGAAGTGGGTGGCCAAGGACGGGCAGGCCATCGGCGAGGGCAACGGCGAGTCGTACAACGTCGTGGCGGACTCCTTCAACGCTGGCGGCCCCGTCGAACCCGGAACGTTCGTGTGGGACGGCATCGCCTTCGACCTGGCCAAGGCTCAGCGGGGCGGCACGCTGCTGTACACGGACGGCAACGGCACGGCCTACCGGTGGACTGTGCCGGCTGCTGACGCGGGCGCGCAGGTTGCACAGCTGAAGAAGGAGCTCGCCCCCTGACGCACAAAAGGGCCCCCACCGCCTTGAGGCGGTGGGGGCTCTGTCATGCCGCGTCTTCGTGCGGCGGAAGGTCAGGCTCGATGAACAGTCCCGTGTACTGCGGGACGGGCGGCTCCTCGAGGACGCCCATGTCGACGAGGGTGGCCACGTCGGCGCTCGTCTCGTCGACACGGCGCTCCACAGGCCGCTGGGCAGGCAATTCGGTCATAGCAATCCAGTTCACACGTCGTGGTGGATGAACTCGCGGGCCCTCTCCGGAACAGGCGGGGCGGCAGGCGGCTCAAGGTCGATCGACCGCACCCAGGATGTCAGACCACGGATGCGTTCGATCAGGTAGGTGATGGCAACGCCGGCGCCCTCGAGGCGCTGGTCCTGCCGGTCGGTGGCCTGCTCCAGCTCGTCGATCCGAAGGCCCTGCCGATCGATCTCCTTCCTCATGGCGTCGGTGACGACGGTGAAGTCGTCGCGCCGGTGGTCGCGTCGGGTGCGTCGTGCCGCCCGGCCGGACCACACTGCGGCAGCCGCGGAGGCCACCCCCACCACGCCACTGGACACCGCGGTCCACGTCTCGACGCTCATGGGCTACTCCAGTTTCTTGGGGCGCGGGGGTTCCCTCCACCCGGCCACCACGATCACCGGCACTGCGGCTACCGCCCAGATCAGTGCCGTTACCCACCCCCTTGTGTTGTCTCCGAGCGGCCACCACGACACGAGGTACGACAGCATCCACGGGACAACGATTGCCAGGAGGGCGGGGAAGCCGATCCAGTCCCGCCCTTCCGGCAGTACAGACGTTGCCACCGCGAGCAGGCCGCAGGCGATCCAGCAGCCGGCCCACGCTTCGAGTGGCATGACGTTGAGCAGGAGCCGGATGCCGCGAGTGTCCGGCAGGGGCTCGACGAGCTGCCCGAATCCGTAGAGAGCCCACAGGGCGCCGAAGCTGGCGAGGAAGGCGCCGCGGCGGCCGAGGATCCGGGACAGCCGCCGGGCGATGCGGCGCGGCACTACACCCCAGTCAGGTTGCGGCTGGCCGGAGTGGCCGGAGAGACCTGGCCGCGGGTGATGAGGCCGAGGACGGCGAGGACGACGGCGTTCAGGGCGCCGACCGTCTCGGCTGACACGTCGAGGCCGTAGGCCGCGAGCAGCGCGACGCCAGCGGCGACGAGACCGGTGAAGGCGCTGGGCGCGATCGGCCGGGTCACAGCAGCCGTGGCCGCTGCGAACACCGCGGACACGACAGCGACGATCGCGCCGGCCTGCTCGGCGGACAGGCCGAAGCCGAAGCTGACGACCAGCGACAGGGCAGCGCTGACGGCGGCGATGATGAGCGCAGGCTCTCTTCCGAAGATGCGCATGATGGTTCCTTTCAGTCGGTGAGGCGGGCTTCGAGGGCGGCGACCTGGGCGGACAGCTCGGCGATCGCGGCGAGGATGTCGGCCGTGTGCTGGTCGCCCCAGCGCAGGAACGTCCCGGCCTGCCGCAGCGGGTTGGTGCCGGGTTCTGCGGTCGGCGAGGCGAGCGCCTTCACCCAGACCGCCTCGGCCGCCGCAGCAGCGACCTTCTTGATCTCGGCATCGGTGAGTGCCACGTCGTCCTCCTGAGGTGCAGGGTTGGCCTGGCCCTTCGCGACGGCCAGAATGCGGGCGAACGGCAGGGCGCCGGGGTCGCCGTGGTCGTTCTCGGGGACGTGCTGGTGACCGCACCAGCCGGTGAACTTCGTCCACTCGGAGAAGCTCATGCGCACGCTCGTGGCGCCGTAGCTGGCCGGGTACGCGCGCCACTCGGGCCGGCCGGTCAGCGGGATGCCGTGGTTCTTGTGCAGCCACTGCATCACCGCGGCGACCTCACGGATCGCCCAGTCCGGCGGGTTCGGCCAGTAGATGTGCTGGATGCCCTGGGCAGTCCACTTCTTCGACGTGGCCGGGTCGCAGGTGCCGACGAGCTCCCACTGAAAGGCGTTGGCTGTGTTCGTCTGCACGCCGCCGGCCTTGTTGACCAGGGCGCGCGCGGACTCGTCGATGTCGAAGTGCTGGTGGTGGACCAGGCGCTGGTTCTTGAAGTCGGGCACCGACGTGATCGTGGGGGCGCTGGCGCCGTCGTTGTAGTCGTAGAGGGTCGGCCCCTCGGTGGTGTGGATGACGCCGCAGTTCACTTCCATGTCGCTGCCGCTGTATCGCCCGTTGCCGAAGAACAGGTCGAGGACGGCGCCCGGGTACTTCTGTGGGCCGGTACGGGCCATGGGTTCCCCTTCGGGGCAAAGAGAAGGCCCGCACGCTGGCGGGCTGAGGCGGGTTGTGCAGGTCAGACGGGGATGAGCCGTATGTAGCGGTAGCGGAGGTTACTGGTGCCGCCGCCGCCGGCGATCCGGTGCTGGAGGGTGACGGTGACGCTCTCGCCTGCGGGGGCTGTGATCTCCTGCAGGCCGACGAACGGGCCGGCGGAGACCGTGTTGGCCCATTGGGTGGCGACGTCGTCGGTGGGGCTGTAGACGATGCCGGTCACGACGCCTGCGGCGATCGGGCAGGTCAGCGTGTTGGCGCCCACGGTGTTGTCGCAGCGGACGCCCCAGTTGACGTGGATTTTCCCGGACGGCGGCATGACGATGACGGCCGACAGTGGGGATGAGCCGTTCGCGAAGGTGCTGCCGGTGAAGGTCATGTTGGTGCTGGTCTGCGCGAGGACGGGCGCCTGGTAGCGAGCGAGCTCCACCCAGGATGATCCCTCGTACAGGTAGACCTTGTTGGTGTCCTGCAGGTAGCTGAGCATGCCCTCGACGGGGGCGGAGACGCCGGTGAGGGCAGCGGTGCGGGCGGATGCCGACGCGAACCGCATCATGCTGCGGGCAGCCAGCGGGTTGGCGATGTTCTTGCCCAACGTCTCTGCGTTGGGGGCGGTGAGCAGGTCGGCGATCGAGATGCCCTGCCCGTAGTCATCCACTGCCATGGGGGCCTCTCAGGTCAGCCAGAAGATGGTGGGAGGGATGGAGACGATCGTGCTGACGCTGGGTCCGCGATACTCGAAGTTTCCGTTGGCGCGGAGGATGCCGCGGAAGGCGCCGATGCCGGCGCCAGCTGTGCCGTGGGAGCCGGCGATGACCATGTCGTGGTCGGCGAGCGGCCGGGCGCCGACCGGCAGAGTGGTGAAAACGTCGCCCGACACGAGCGTCGAGCTCTTGGTGAAGCCTCCGCGCATGTGGACCGTCTGCCCGACCACCCGGTACTGAGGCACCTGGTAGGTGGGGGTGGCGGAGAAACCGGCCGCGAACGGCAGCGCCGTCCATTCGCCGGTACTGCTGGCCAGACGGCCCTCGGCGATCCAACTGCCCGAGCTGCCTTGCGAGATGACAATGGTGTCGCCGACGAGCGGGTCGGTGAAGTTCTGGACGCGGCGGATGCCGGAGATACCGGCCGCAGTGAGCGTGCCGTCCGTGGCCACGGCGGTGACGACGGCGGTCTGCCAATCGCCGCCCCTGATGGCCGGGGTTGCGGTGGCCACCCGTTGGCCCTCGTCTCGGAGGGCGTCCACCAGGTTGATGGCAAGCGTGGTGGTGTTCACGTGCCCTCCTTGGCGCTGATCGTCTCGATGGTGAAGGCGCCGCCACCGAGGGCCACGGTGAATCGGGCGACCTGGTGGAGCTCCTTGCTGCCGTCGGGGTAGGTGACGCGGACGACGTCGCCTGGCTCGAGGGCAGGATTGGGCAGGCTGGAGATGTCGGCTGACGCGTTCGGCGCCTGCGACGCCCTCAGCAGCAGGGTGGCTGCGGCTGTGCAGGCGTTGGTCGTGGTGAGCGTCGAGGACGTGTAGAACTTCGGGCGGTGGCCGAAGGGCCCGCTCCAGTAGGTGGGCGATCCGCTGTCGTTGTCGACGACCAGGGAAGAGACGGGCGCCGTGTTGGTCTCCGTGTTCTCGCCCCGGGCGAGGACTCCGTTGTAGACGCCGTCAGCGGTCATGCCGCGGTTGGCGGATACGTAGGCTCCTCCCTCTCCGGCGCTGATCGTCCAGACCGGTGTGGCCGTGGAAAGGTCGGGCAGCTCGGCGATGACGAAGTCCCCGTTGGCGTCGCAGTACACCTCGGCGCCGATCGCGGCGGCCAGCTCGACGGCCGCCGCCCAGGGGTCGGCTTCGACGTCCCAGGTGCGCGGCCCGATCGAGGCGTCGGTGGCCAGGTTGATGACGACCGCGTCGGGGATGCTGCGCTGGATCAGGGCAGTGATGGCGGCGACGGCGGTGCCGGACGCGCGGTAGGGGGTGGTGAACTTGTCGTCCTGGACGATGCACTCGAGGCTCTTGCCATTGATGCTGACGGGCCCGTCGTCGACGTCGCCGGAAACCTCGTCGACGCGGAAGACGCCGAGGGGAACAAGTTCCTGAGTGCCGTCGGAGTAGGAGACACCGCGGCTGAGGCGGAGGCGTGCACCGTAGGTTGCGATCTTGTCGGCTGCGGTGCGGGGGATGATCGACGGGTCGGTCACGGTGACAGCGCAGGTGCGTCGGCACTGTGAGCCGCGGTCCACCGGGACGGATCCGCTCTCGTGGTCGAGCCGTTCTATCAGGCCGTCGGTGCGGAAGAGCAGCACCTCGGTTACGGGCTCGTGGTCTTCCAGGATCCGGGCCAGGAACCGATCGGAGACGGGGTACATGTCAGCCTCCGATCGGCCGGTTGAACAGGACGTCCTCCCAGGTGGCGTACTTGCTGAGGAGGTCCCCCCAGGTCGCGTTCTCGGTGAGGATGTCCTGCCAGGTGCGGCCGGCCGACCCGGTGATGCCGACCGTGACGGGCATATCGGCCTGCCGCAGGGGCAGCGTCCACGCCCGCCACAGTTCGGGGGCGAAGTCCGTGGGGCGAGCCTCGCCGGCCTGCCCGACGTTGACGTACATGTCGTCGACGCCCATGCCCGGTGCGGCCTGCCACAGCAGCGTGTTCCCGGAGTCGAGGATCCAGTGGAGGGCTGCCCGTTCCTGGTCGGTTCGGGTCCATACGCTGAGGTCGCCCTCGAGGCCGCCGCGCACGTCCGAGTGGATGACGGAGTTGCGTCGGCCGCGGACACGGAACTCGGTCTGGGAGATGGGCCGACCCCAGTCGGGGGCCCTCCTCACCATGACCCGCAGGTTGCGCTGGGGGTTGCCGGGGTCTTTCAACCAGGCCATCTCGGTGTCGCCCGGGTCGAGGGTGACGGTGGCCGTGGTCCGGGTTCCGGTGATGACGCCTGAGCTGTTCTTCGTCTCGGCGTAGTAGTAGACGGAGACACCCAGGGGCGCCTCGTAGTCCTCGATGACCAGAACGGAGGAGGCCAGCGTCTTGTTCTCGATCAGGCCGGTCTCGCCGCGGACCAGGGTTCTGCTGCCGTCGGGGCGGACGCGCCAGACGGTGACGGTGCTGGTCGTGTCGAGCTCCCGCAGGGTCACCGTGATGTAGGCGTCCGTGTCGTTGCCGACGACGGTGGCCTGCGGCAGCGTCTCCCAAAGGCTGACCTTGTCGACACGCAGGACGGACGAGGTGGCGGTCGCGGTCAGCGTCCACTCGATGGCGGCCTGGGTGGCGTTCGCCGGGGCGGTTCCGTTGACGCTGAGGAGCCACCAGTTCGGCGAGGGTACGGCGGCCGATGCGGTACTGGACGTACCGAGGTCGACGTTCGCGGCGTCGTACCAGCGGATCGTGCGCGTCAGGTTCCAGCCGCCGGCCTGCACCTTCATGCCGTACTCGGCCGTGAAGGCGTCCCCGGCACCGGAGATCGGGAACTTCGCGCTGCGGATGACAGAGGTGGTCGCGGTCGCCGAGGACACCGACATGCAGTAAGAGCCGTCGAGGCCGTCAGTGCCCCACGGCGTGACCCGGGCCAGTGTCGCCACACCGGAGGCGACCGTCCAGCCGCCGACACCCTGCTCGAACGAGCTGTCGGCGTAGGGGACGACGCTGCCTTCGCGGATCTTCGGTGCCACCATGATGACCGCGTTGTCGACCCGCAGCACCTGGGCGGCGCTGCCGGAGGTGATGCCCGCGGCAAGGCCCGCATAGACGGTGCCGGCCGGGGCGACGGCGGACACCCGCTGCCGGTACACGCCCGTGCCGGGGGCGGCGAGGACGGACTGTGTGGCGGCCAGCTGCGCGAACGCACCGTCGTAGAAGCGGAGCTCGACCCAGGTGGTCGCCACAGAGGTAGGCGGGCTGAGGTAGGCGTAGCCGAGGTACTCGACGCCGGGGCTGGCCTGGGGGAAGTCGGTGGTGCGGGTGGAGGCGTTGCCGCCGCCGGTCACGGTCATGGCCAGCATGTGGCCGCCGCCGAGGTACCAGTCGGCGGCCCATTGCACCATCGGCGTCTGCCGGGACAGGGTGCAGTTCAGCTCGTTGAGCCAGCCCGTGGTGCCCCGCTCAAGGCCCTCCGTGTTGGCGGACAGCAGGTTGCCGGTCGTGCGGAACGGCAGCCCGAGGTAGGCGTTCTCGAAGGCCCCGATGACGTTCGCTGCGGCAGGCGTCATCGAGGAGAGGATGACCTGGGCGTAGGCAGCCGTCGCCGGCGCGAGGTCGGCCACGGCTATGCGGTGCCAGGTGGCGGAGGCGGTGGTGGTGGTGACCGACCAGCTGATGCTGATCTCTGTTGACGCGGCGGTGAGCCAGCGGATTCCGATGCGTTCGGGCACGGTGGCTCCGGACGCGTCCGCGAACGCCTCGTACTCCGTCAGCGGGATGACGGGGTACGAGGCTACGGTGCGGGCCTGCATCTCTCCCGCGGCGACGGACTTCATGCTGAGGGTGCCGTCGCCGACCCGGCCGCCGGTGCCCTTGGTGAGCGTGCTGTTCAGCTTGGCTGTCCAGCCCGAGATGCTCGGGTCCATCGACGAGGTGGAGTCCGACAGGAAGTTGCCGGTGATGGCCACGGTCACCTCCCGTTTCGTCGGGCTCGGGTCGCCGCGAGGGCGGGCTGCAGGGTCGCTGCCACACGTCCGTCAGCGCGGCCATCGACGTAGGCGGACAGGGTCGGGCCGTCCTCGACGACGAGCGTCAGCCGGTCGCCCGGCTGAATCCCTCCGCCCAGCCCGGCAGCGGCAGCGCTCGAGAGCGTCTGCCACTGGGTCGGGGTGAGGATCGCCTCGGGTGCCCCCAGGCCGTTGTAGACCGGGGTCCACCCAGGCTGGAGCCAGCCGCCGCTGTCGTAGCCGCCAGGCCGGTTGTACGCGCGCGGGAGAGAGCCGTAGCGCGAAAGGGCGTACCTCATCGACGCGTAGATGTTGGCCAGAGGGTTGGTCGAGACGCCGTAGGCGAACGGGCCGACGCCGGCCATCTTCCCGGCGTAGGCGCGGAACGTCGGGCCGATGACCTGCATTAGACCGACGGACGGGTGCCCGGCGATCCAGTTGGAGTCCCAGCGGTTGACGAT
>NZ_RDBI01000075.1:20333-28502 GCF_008042125.1 Streptomyces sp. MS191 | reverse complement strand
GGCCTGGAGAAGGTGGCCCGGATCTGTCACACCAACTACGCCGACGGCGCCCTGCACACCATCTACCTCGATCCGCTGGAGATCGAGGCCGCCGACGGCACCTGGGACTTCACCCGTCACATCGGGCACGTCGGAGCCGCCGACCCCTTCATCGGCCTCGAACGCCTCTGGACACGGGGCGAGGTCGCCCCCGGGGACCGCGTCCTGCTGCTCGCGGCCGGCCCCGGCATGGAGGTCGCCTGCGCGGTCGTCGAGATCACCGCGCCCTATCTGCCCGGCACCGCACGACAGGAGGAAGACCTGTGATGCTCGAAGGATGCACCCCCTGGCCGGCCGAGACGGCCGAGCGCTACCGGCGCGAGGGGCTGTG
Source organism: Streptomyces sp. MS191 (assembly GCF_008042125.1). Lineage (GTDB taxonomy): Bacteria > Actinomycetota > Actinomycetes > Streptomycetales > Streptomycetaceae > Streptomyces. Next base: position 28,132 of record NZ_RDBI01000075.1, on the reverse strand, counting down.
GAACGGCACCGACCTGGGCGCGCTGCCCCGGCTCTGGGCCGAACGGTACGGAGACGCCACCGCGATCGTCGCCGGCGACCGCCGGATCGGCTACACCGAACTGGCCGACCGGGTGGACCGCACGGCCGCCGGCTTCGTCCGCCAGGGCGTGGAGCCCGGTGACCGGATCGTCCTCCAGCTGCCCAACGTGCCCGAGTTCGTCGAGGTGGCGTTCGCCCTGTTCCGGGCCGGCGCGAAACCGGTGTTCTCACTCACCTCGCACCGCTCCAACGAGATCCGGCACCTGTGCGAGCTGTCCGGCGCCTCCGGTTACGTCGTCCCCGGCGTCTTCCGCGGCTTCGACCACACCGCGCTGGCCCTGGAGATGGCCGCCGAACTGCCCGCCCTGCGCCGGATCTACGCCCAGGGCGAGACCACGTCGCCCGCGGTGGTCCCGCTGGAGTCGGTCGACGCCGACCCGGTGGAGCTGCCCGCCAACGACCCCTCGGACGTGGCCTTCTTCCTSCTGTCGGGCGGCACGACCGCGCTGCCCAAGCTGATCCCGCGCACCCACGACGACTACGCGTACCAGACCCGTACGGTGGCCTCCCTGGCCGGCCTGACGACCGAGGACGTCTATCTGGCCGCCCTGCCGGTGGAGTTCAACTTCACCTGGGGCTGCCCCGGAGTGGTCGGCACCCTCTCGGCGGGCGGCACGGTCGTCCTCGCCCCGGACCCGACCGCGGACGACTGCTTCCGGCTGATCGAGCGGGAGGGCGTCACGCTCACCTCGGTGGTCCCCACCGTCGCCCGGCTCTGGCTGGACGAGCGGGAGTGGTCGGACGCCGACCTGTCCAGCCTGAAGGTCCTCCAGATCGGCGGGGCCCGGCTGGAACCGGAACTGGCCGCCCGGATCACCCCCGAGCTCGGCTGCCGCCTCCAGCAGGTCTTCGGCATGGCCGAGGGGCTGCTGACGATGTCCCGTCCCGACGACGACGTGGACGCGGTCCTGCACACCCAGGGCCGGCCGGTGTCCCCGGCCGACGAGGTCCGGATCGTCGACGAACGCGGGGCGGACGTCCCGGCCGGTGTCACCGGCGAGCTGCTCACCCGGGGCCCGTACACGCTGCGGGGCTACTACCGGGCACCCGAGCACAACGCCAGGGCGTTCACCGAGGACGGCTTCTACCGCACCGGTGACCTCGCCTCCCTCACGCCCGAGGGACGGCTGATCGTCCGGGGACGGCTGAAGGACGTCGTCACCGGTGACACCGGCCGGGACGTCCGCCCCGCGTTCGTCGACGATCCGGACCTCGTCGGCCGGGGACACCGGCCGGCCCTGGGTGTGCAGGACCGCGTCCACGTCGTCGTCGGGACGGGACATCGTCAGCAGCCCCTCSGCCCAGAAAGGGTGAACCGCCATGGCCGGCACACGTGCCGCACGAACCGCACCCCGTACCTCACCTCTCTCCGCCGACGAGCTCCGTGGGGAAGTCGTCGCCGTGCTCGGTGTCCAGCCCGACACCGTCCCCGCTGACGCCCACCTCGTCCACCTCGGCCTCGGTTCCCTGGAGATGATGCGCCTCGTCACCCGCTGGCGCCGACAGGGCCTGCCCGCCGAGTTCGCCGAACTCGCCGCCGCACCCACCCTCGACGCCTGGCACCGCCACCTCACCGACGCCTGGCACGCGCGAGAGGCGGAGGTGGCGTGATGAGCACCCTGCTGATCAAGGGCGGCTGCCTGTACCCGGCGGACGCCGGCGACCGGGTCGTCCCCGACGGCGCGGTCCTCGCCGAGAACGGCGTGGTGACCGCCGTCGGCACCGTCGCGGAGGTCGAGGCCGCCATCCGGCCCGAACAGCGCGCCGGACTGCGCACGCTGGACGCCCGCGGCCGGATGATCCTGCCCGGCTTCGTCAACCCGCACTGGCACGAGATGTTCGCGATGCGCTTCCCCTTCAAGGGCGCGCTGCGCGACGCCTCGGACCGGGACGACAAGCCGGTGTTCATGGCGCTGGGCGGCGACGTCCCGCAGATCTCCGTCATCTTCGACTCCTTCCACGGCCAGGTGGACCGGCTCACGCCCGACGAGGCGCTGGCCATCGCCCGGTACTCGATGTGGACCCAGCTGCGCTCCGGGGTCACCGCCCTGGGCGACGTCGGCTCCCTCAACAAGCCGGAGGCGCTCGCCCGCGCCGCCCGCGACCTGGGCATGCGCCTCACGGTGAGCACCTGGGCCTCGGACGCGGTGTGCGCACCCGGCGACACCCGCTTCCGCCGCACCCGCGACGCCGACGACGAGCTCCAGCGGATCGAGAAGCTCCTCATCGACTGCTCGGGCGATCCCGACGGGCTCGTGCGGGCCTGGCCCACCGCCGTCTACGGCACCAACATGACCGACGAACTCGGTGCCGGGTTCGCCGAGCTGGTGGCCCGCTTCGACGTTCCGTTCGCCGCACACGTCGGCGCGCTGCGCAACGAGGCGGACGTGATGCTCGCGTACCACGGCTCGACCCCGGTCCGCCGCTTCGCCGATCTCGGACTGCTCTCCGAGCGCTTCATGGCCGTGCACTGCGCGTTCGCCGACGCCGGCGAGCGGGCGCTGCTGATCGGCGCGGGCGCCCACATCAGCCACTCGCCCGCGAAGTACGGGCCCGCGGGGGAGGCGTCCCTCACCGAGACCCGGCTCTTCCCCGAGTTCCGGCGGGCCGGCCTCGACGTCTCGCTCTCCACCGACGGCGCCGCGATGCCGATCGGCGGCATGGCCGAGTCGATGCGGGTGGCCTGGCAGATCTACAACGAGATGTACGCCGACCCCACCGAGGTGCTGCCCACCGACGCGCTGGCGATGGCGACCCGGCTGCCCGCCCGCGGGCTCGACCAGGGCGACCGGATCGGCAGCCTCGAACCGGGCAAGCAGGCCGACCTGCTGCTGGTGAAGGCCGACGACTGGCGCTATCTGCTCAACCCCCGCCCGCTGGAGGGCTTCCTGGCCCTCGGCGGCTCCATGGACGTCGACACCGTGGTCGTCGCCGGCCGGGTGCTGATCGAGGACGGCCGGTCCACCGGCCTGGACGAGGAGGTCCTGGAGGCCGACTACCTGGAGGCGCTCAGCTCCTTCACCGTGCGCTGCCTCGGGGTCGACGCCGACGCCGTCGCCGCCCGGCTGAGGCAGCGCACCGAGTTCCTCGCGACGCGACGGCTCGCCCGGGCGGGTCTGGCACCCCTCCCCACCGACCGGAAGGAAAGGCGATGAACGCGAAGACGGCCCTGGTCACCGGGGCGGCGGGCGGGATCGGCGCGGCGGTCGCCCGCGCCCTGGCCGCGGACGGTGTGCGGGTCGCGCTGCTGGACGCCGATCCGGRCGCCCTGGAACCGCTGGAGAAGGAACTGCGGACGGAGGGCGCGGCGGTGCTCGCCCTGGGCGTGGACGTGCGCTCCAGCGGGGAGGTGGACGCCGCCGTCGACCGGGCCGAGCGCGAACTCGGCCCGCTGGACCACCTGGTGAACGCCGCCGGTGTGCTGCGTACCGGCGAGGTCGCCGGCTACAGCGACGAGGACTGGGACACCACCTTCGCGGTCAACGCGACCGGTGTCTTCCACGTCAGCCGGGCCGTCGCCAACCGGATGGTGCCGCGCCGTTCGGGGGCGATCGTCACGGTCGCCTCGAACGCCGCGGGCATCCCGCGCTGGAACATGGCGGCCTACGCGGCCTCGAAGGCCGCCGCCACCAGCTTCACCAAGACGCTGGGCCTCGAACTGGCCCGGTACGGCATCCGCTGCAACGTGGTCGCGCCCGGCTCCACCGAGACGCCGATGCTCACCGCCATGTACGCGGACGGCGACGCGGCCGGCCCCTCCGTGGCGGGCTCGCCCGCCACGTACCGGGTGGGCATCCCGCTCGGGAAGCTCGCCCAGCCCGAGGACATCGCGCACGCGGTGCTCTTCCTGCTCTCCGACCGGGCCGCGCACATCACCCTGCACGGGCTGACGGTCGACGGCGGCGCCGCGCTCGGCGTCTGACCGCGTCCCTTTCCCCACCCCCTGCTCCCTTGCCCTCCTTCTTCCCTTATCCCTGGAGCCACGATGGCGATCCCTCTGATCGACTCCTATCCCATGCCGGCCGAGGACGAGCTGCCGAGCAACACCGCACCCTGGACGGTCGACCCCGACCGCGCGGTGCTGCTCGTCCACGACCTGCAGAACTACTTCCTCAGCCCCTTCGGTCACGGCGGTCCGGACGAGGGCCGCCAGCCCCTGACGGACCTGATGGACCACACCGAGGCGCTGCGCGGCGCGTTCGCGGAGGCCGGGGCGCCGGTCGTCTACACCGCCCAGCCCGGCGGCATGACGGACGAACAGCGCGGCCTGCTGAAGGACTTCTGGGGTGCGGGGATGAGTGCCGACCCCGACCACCGGGCCATTCCGGAGCGGATCGCGCCGGCCCCCGGCGACCAGGTGTTCACCAAGTGGCGGCCCAGCGCCTTCTGCCGCACGGACCTGCTCGCCCTGCTCCGCCGCACGGGCCGCGACCAGCTGGTCATCTGCGGTGTCTACGCCCACGTCGGCATCCTGATGACGGCCCACGAGGGGTTCTCCCACGACATCCAGACCTTCGTGGTCGGCGACGCGATCGCCGACTTCTCCGCCGCCCGGCACCGCGAGACGCTGGAGTACGTCTCCTCCCGCTGCTCCGTCACCGTCTCCACCCGTGCGGTCCTCGCCGCCTTGGACGGAGGTGCGCGATGAGCGTCCACCCGCTGCTCGACCGGGTGCTCGGCGCCGAGCCACCGCCCTTCGCCCTGCTCCACCGGCCCGGTGCCACCGGGGCCGACCGGATCGACCTGGTCGTCGGCCGGACCGCCGCGCGCGAGCTGATCGCGGACATCCCGCTGCCGGCCGTGCCGGCGGCCGGGACCGGCGCCCGCCACGAGGTCCTCGCGCTGCTGCCGTACCGGCAGATCCGCGAGCGCGGCTACGCCTGCCCGGACGACGGCGCGCCGCTGCTGACGATGAGCGTCGACGACCAGGCGGTGCTGCCGTTCGACGAGGTGCTCGCGGCCCTGCCGGACGTGCCGATCGCCCTGGAGGACGCCCGCTTCGACGCCGACGACGAGGAGTACGCGGCGCGGGTGCGCCGGGTGCTCACCGAGGAGATCGGGCGGGGCGCCGGGGCGAACTTCGTCATCAAGCGGTCCTTCACCGCGCAGGTCGCCGGCTGGTCGGCGGCGACCGCGCTGTCCTTCTTCCGCCGGCTGGCCGGACGGGACCCCGGCGGCTACTGGACCTTCGTCATCCACACCGGGGACCGCACCTTCGTGGGTGCCTCCCCGGAGCGCCACATCAGCCTGGACGCGGGCCGGGTCGTGATGAACCCGATCAGCGGCACCTACCGCTATCCGGCGGACGGCCCCGACCTGGCGGGCGTGCTGGACTTCCTCGCCGACCCGAAGGAGGCCAACGAGCTCTACATGGTGCTCGACGAGGAGCTCAAGATGATGGGCCGGGTCTGCGACCTGGGCGGCCGGGTCACCGGCCCCGCGCTCAAGCAGATGTCCCGGCTCGCCCACACCGAGTACCACATCGAGGGGCACAGCTCCCTGGACGTACGGGACATCCTCCGCGAGACGCTGTTCGCGCCCACCGTCACGGGGGGCCCGCTGGAGAGCGCCTGCGAGGTGATCAGCCGGCACGAGCCCGAGGGACGCGGCTACTACGCCGGGGTGGCCGCGCTGATCGGCCGTGACGAGCACGGCGAGCGCAGCATGGACTCGGCGATCCTCATCCGCACGGCGGAGGTCGACGCGGCCGGCCGGGTCCGTATCCCGGTCGGCGCCACCCTCGTCCGGGACTCCGACCCGGCGGGCGAGGCCGCGGAGACGCGGGCCAAGGCGGCCGGGCTCGTCGAGGCGCTGCGCTCCCCGGCGGGGGCCCCGGCGGGAGCCGGCGAGGCGGCGGGGATCGCGGCGCACCCGGAGGTGCTGCGGGCGCTGGCCGCGCGCAACGAGCCGCTGGCCGAGTTCTGGTTCCGGCCGCCGGCGGACCGCAGCCGCGCGGTGCCGGCGCTCGCCGGCCGGCGGGTGCTGGTGATCGACGCGGAGGACACCTTCACCGCGATGGCGCGGCACCTGCTGGAGGCCCAGGGGCTGCGGATCGTCGTGAAGCGTCACGACGAGGACTTCCGGCTCGACGCGCACGACCTCGTCATCGTCGGGCCCGGGCCCGGCGACCCGCGGGACGCGGACGACCCGAAGATCGCCCGGATGCGCGAGGTGACCGCCGAACTCCTCGACCGGGGCATCCCGTTCCTCTCCGTGTGCCTGGGCCACCAGGTGCTGAGCACGCTGCTCGGGCTCCCGCTCGTCCGCCACCCGATGCCGACCCAGGGGCTCCAGCGCCACGTCGACTGCTTCGGCCGCACCGAACCGGTCGGCTTCTACAACACGTTCGCCGCCCACTCCGCCCGCGATCTGATCGACTGCCCGGCCCGCCCGGGGCAGGTCCGGGTCTTCCGGGAGGAGAGCGGTGAGGTGCACGCGCTGCGCGGCCCGGGCTTCGCCTCGGTGCAGTTCCACCCCGCCTCGGTGCTGACCCGGAACGGCGGTGAGCTGCTCGCCGGCCTGATCTCCGCGCTGCTCGGAGAGGTAACGGAGCTTTATCGGGACGCCGTTGTCCCCACTGCGATACCTGCATAACGTCATTACTGGTAACGGCAGTACGAGCCCGCACCGCCTCCGCCCTCCTCGCGCCCACCCAGGAAAGGACCTGCCCGATGCGTTTCGACAACATCTGGATCGCCGGCACCGGAGGCACCCTCGGTGCATCCGTGCCGGTGGACGAGGCGGTGGCCGACGGCTCCTACTCGGCCGACGCCGCCGCCAGCACCGGAATGATCAGCTACTCCCGCTCCACCGAGGCACCCCCGGAGATGGCGGTCACCGCCGGCCGCCAGGCCGTCAAGGAAGCCGGCGAGCGCGGCGCGCGGGTCGACCCCGACTCCCTCGTCCTGCACAGCCACGGCCACTTCCAGGGCATCGACATGTGGCCCGCCGCCTGCTGGATCGCCCGCGAACTGCTCGGCCCCACCCTCAACAGCATGCCGATGACCGTCGCCGCCTGGTCCAACGGCTCCCTCGCCTCCCTCGACCTCGCCGCCTCCACCCTGATCGCCCGCCCCGACGTGCCCTCCGCCCTGATCACCCTCGCGGACCGCTTCGCCGAGCCCGCCAACCGCTGGTACACCTCGCCCGGCATGGTCTTCGGCGACGGCGCCGCCGCCGCGGTGGTCGCCCGCGACACCGGCCGGCTGCGCCTGCGCTCCCTGGTCAGCGAGACCGACACCGTTCTGGAAGGCCTGTCCCGCGGCGCCGAGCCCTTCCGCACCGCGCCCGGCGAGCAGCCGGACATGCGCCGCCGGACCCGCGAGTTCCTCGCCACCGGCGAGGTGTCGCTGCGCGACGTGCAGACCCGGTCGGTGGAGCGCACCCGCAGCGTCGTGACCCGCGCCCTCGGCGAGGCGGACGTCGCCCCGGACGGCGTCGACTGGCTGGTGACGCCCTTCGTCGGCCGGACCCTCCACCGCGAGAGCTTCGTACGGCACCTCGACATCGCGCCCCGGAACTCGCTGCACGAACTGGGCCTGACCATCGGTCACCTCGGCCCCTGCGACCAGCTGTACGGCCTCGACCACCTGCTGCGCAACGACCTCCTGAGCCCCGGCGACCGGATCCTCGTGATCGGCACCGGCATGGGCTTCACCTTCTCCGCCGCGGTGCTCACCGCGGACGGGATCTGACCCGCCCGCACCACCCGTACGCCAC
>NZ_RDBI01000075.1:19000-20233 GCF_008042125.1 Streptomyces sp. MS191 | reverse complement strand
CGAAGGGACCCACCCAGATGAGCCTCGTCCGCACCCCGGCCACCGCGCCCGCCGCGACGTTCACCGGCGCGCCCGCCGCACGGCTGCCCACCCCCGCCGAGCTCCGCGAGGAGATCCCGCTCCCGCCGCTCGCCCGCAAGACGACCCAGAGATCACGTCGCGAGATCGCGAAGATCCTCTCCGGCCAGGACGACCGCCTGCTGGTCATCTCGGGCCCGTGCTCCGTGCACGACCCGGACGCGGCCCTCACCTACGCCGAGCGGCTGTCCGCGCTCGCCGCCGAGTTCCAGGACCGCCTGCTCGTGGTCATGCGGGTGTACGTGGAGAAGCCCCGCACCCGGATCGGCTGGAAGGGCCTGCTCAGCGACCCCCGCCTCGACGGTTCGCAGGACCTGCCCAGCGGACTGCGCCTCGCGCGCGGCCTGATGGCCCAGATCGCCGGCACCGGACTGCCGGTCGCCTGCGAGTTCCTCGACCCGCTGGTCCCGCACTACCTGTCCGACGCGGTCTCCTGGGGCTGCATCGGCGCCCGTACCGTCCAGAGCCAGGTGCACCGCCAGGTCACCAGCGGCCTCGGCATGCCGATCGGCTTCAAGAACGCCACCGGCGGCAGCGTCGAGGACGCGGTCGACGCGATCGTCTCCGCCTCCCACCCGCACGTCTACCCGGGCATCGGCGACGACGGCCGCGCGACCGTGGTCAGCACCGACGGCAACCCCGACGGGCACGTCGTGCTCCGCGGCGGCAGCCAGGGCCCCAACTACGGGGCCGAGCCGGTCGCCGCGGTGCTGGCCCAGCTCGCGGGCGCCGGGTTGTCCGAGCGGCTGGTCGTCGACGCGAGCCACGGCAACAGCAACAAGGACCACGAGCGTCAGCCGCTGGTCGTCTCCGACATCGCCGCCCGGATCGCCGCCGGCGAGCAGGGTGTCGCCGGCGTCATGATCGAGAGCTTCCTCGCCGCCGGGCGGCAGGACCTCCAGATCGGCCGCACGGACCTGCTCACCTACGGGCAGAGCGTCACCGACGCCTGTGTGGACTGGGCGCAGACCGCCCGGATGCTGGAGGAACTCGCCGACGCCGTCGCCGTCCGCCGCGCCGCGCAGGACCGGGCCGCCGCCTGACGGCGACCCGTCCGCCGAGCCCCGGTCTGCCGGCGGAAGAAGGACAGCGCGGTCGCCGCCGACCAGCCGGCGACCTGCGCGGTGAAGGACCGCTTGATGACGAAGTTCGCCC
>NZ_RDBI01000075.1:0-18900 GCF_008042125.1 Streptomyces sp. MS191 | reverse complement strand
GGGTGAGCGTGTGCCGGTGCGGCGCGGCGCCCCCGCGCCCGCCTTCCGACGTCGTGACCATCCCGAGAGGAACCACCACCGTGGCAGTCAACACGAGCTCGACCCTGCCCCTGGCCCGCGTGCTCGACGGTGCGCGGACCGCCGCGCCGCACCGGCACACGCTCACCCTGCCCGCGCCCGCCGCGGCCCGCCCCGAGGCGTACGCGACGGCCGCGCTGGCCGCGCTCGTGCACCGCTACACGGGCGAGACGGAACTCCTGATCGGCCGGCAACGACAGCCGGACGCCTACGAGTCCGTCGCGATACGGGTGACCGCCGACACCACGGCCGCCGGACTCGTCGAAGCCGCGGCCGAGGCCGCCGCCGACGGCTCGCAGGCCCCCTCCGGACGCCCGGCGCACGCCGCCGTCGTCGTCGCCGGGGCGCCCGCCGGACCCGCGCCCGCCGCCCTGACCCTGACCGTGGACCCGGCCGCCGGGACGGTCGAACTCCACCTCGACAGCGCCGAGTTCGACGACCAGGCCGCCCTCCAGTACGCCCGCCACCTGGAGCGGGTCCTCACCGCGCTGGCCGACGCCCCCGAGGGCACCGTCCGCGACATCGCCCTGCTCACCGAGGAGGAGACCCACCGCACCCTGGTCGAGTGGAACGACACCGCGGGCCCGGTACCCGAGCCCTTCTTCCACGAGCGGGTCGCCGAGCACGCCCGGCGCACCCCCGACGCGCTCGCCGTGATCCTGCCCGGTGCCCGGCTGACCTACCGCGAGCTCGACGAGCAGGCCAACCAGCTCGCGCACCGGCTGACCGCCCGCGGCGTGCGGCCCGGCGACCGGGTCGGCGTCTGCTTCCCGCGCAGCGCCGAGAGCCTGATCGCCCAGCTCGCCTGCTTCAAGCTCGCCTGTGCGGCGATCCTGCTGGACAGCGACTTCCCGGCCGACCGCATCCGCTACATGATCGAGGACGCCTCGGCCGCCGCCGTACTGACCCTGGCCGCCCACGAGTCGAAGGTCGAGGGCCTCGCCCCGGTGCTCGCACTGGACACCGACGACTGGCGCACCGAGCCGGTCACCGAGGTCAGCGAGCCCGTCGGCGCCGACGACCTGATCCACATCTGCTACACCTCCGGCTCCACCGGCGCCCCCAAGGCCGTCATGGTCCGCTTCGGCGCCGCCCGCAACCTGATCCACAGCATGAGCGAGCTGTGCGGCATGAGCAGCGCCTCCCAGGGCACCTGGCTGGCCGCCCCCGGCTACGGCATGATCGAGGTCGAGTGCTTCCCGGTGCTCGCCGTCGGCGGCACCGTGCACATCCCCGACGTCTCCGTGGTCGCCTCCGAGTACCGCCTCCAGGAGTGGTTCCTGCGCGAGGGCATCACCACCACCCTGCTGATGAAGCCGATGGCCGAGCGGCTCTGGCGTCTGGAGTGGCCCGAGGACACCCCGCTGGAGAACATCCGCGTCTGCGGCGAGCGCATCCAGTCCTGGCCGCCCGCCGGGCTGCCGTTCCGGCTGATCAACCTCTACGGCTCCGCCGAGGCGACCGTCGTCGCCAGCTGCGACATCAGCGAGCTGGGCGAGCGGCTCGGCGAGGAGGGCCGCGCCCGCCGGCTGCCGCCCATCGGCCGCCCCACCACGAACGTCACCATCTACGTCCTCGACGAGGACCTCCGCCCGCTCCCGCCCGGCCTCGTCGGCGAGCTCTGCATCGCCGGCGTCAGCCTCTCCGCGGGCTACCTCGGCCGCCCGGAGGCCACCGCCGAGAAGTGGATCACCAACCCCATCGACCCGGCCCGGCACCCGATCATGTACCGCACCGGCGACCTCGCCCGGTACTGGCCGGACGGCAGCATCGAGATCGTCGGCCGCACCGACAACCAGGTCAAGGTGCGCGGCAACCGCGTCCACCTCGGGGAGATCGAGGTCGTCCTGACCACGCTCCCCGGCGTCCAGCAGGCGGCGGTGCTGGCCCGCCAGGACGGCCAGGGCGACGTGCAGCTGACCGCCTACATCGAGCCCGACACCGGCGCCACGCCCTCGGTGCGCGACATCCGCCGCGGCCTCGGACAGCGGCTGCCGTCCTTCATGGTCCCCGCGGCCTACGTCGTCGGCGGCCTGCCCACCAGCACCAACGGCAAGATCGACCGCGCCGCGCTGCCCGAGCCGCCGCGCTCCCGCCCGGACGTCGACACCGCCTACCAGGCCCCGGCCGGCCCGCTGGAGGAGTCGCTGCACGCGCTGTGGACCAAGGTGCTGGAGCTGGACGGCGTCGGCGTGCTCGACAACTTCTTCGACCTGGGCGGCGACTCGCTGCGGGCGGCCCGGCTGACCGAGCTGGTCCGCGAGGAGCACGGGGTGGAGCTGGAGCTGGTCGACCTCTTCGACGAGCCGACCGTGGAGAGGATGGCCGCCCTCGTCGGCCGTACGGCCGCGGCCGCCTGAACCCGGCCGGCCCGGGCCGGCGCCACCGCAGGACAGTGGCCCCCACGTCGTCCGTGGGGGCCACCGCCGTACACGCCGCCGAGCGGCGCGGGGTGGCGCGGCGCGGGTCAGAGGAGCGGGGTCATGCGCCCAGCATCTCCAGGTAGTGCTCGTTGTACATGATGCCCAGGACGTTGCCGAAGGGGTCGGTCACGGACGCGGTCACGAAGCCGGGGCCGTACTCGGTCAGCGGCGTGTACGGGGTGGCCCCCATCGACAGCAGGCGTTCGAGGGTGCCCTCCACGTCGTCGACGTGCCAGTGGCTGATCGCGCCGCCGGGTGTCTCCGGCAGCCCCGGGGGAGCGTAACGCCGGTCGATCAGGCCGAGTTCGGTCTGGTGGTCACCGACCCTGAACTCGTAGTAGGCGGCGGGCTTCCCGTCGCCCGGGCGCTCGAAGTACGGCTCGACGCCCAGCAGTTCCGCGTACCACGTCTTGGCTGCTTCCACATCGTCCGCATAGAAGTTGACGGTGGCAAGTCCTCGCAGCATGGGGTGGTTCCTTCCTTCGTTCCGTAACCGTGACCATCCTCCGCCCTAAAGCGCTCACCAAGTGAGCACTTTACGAGAGAAGCTGGGGACATGCGCGCTGACCGACTCGTCGCCGCCCTCCTGCTGCTGCAGCGACGGGGCCGGGTGACCGCCGCCGAGCTGGCGACCGAGCTCGAGGTGTCCGTGGCCACCGCCCGCCGCGATCTGGAGGCGATGTCGGCCGCCGGCATCCCGGTCTACCCCCAGCCCGGCCGCGGGGGAGGGTGGGCGCTCGTCGGCGGTGCGCGCACCGATCTCAGCGGCCTGTCGGCCACCGAGGCCGAGGCGTTGTTCCTGCTCGTGGGCCCTGCCGCGGCCGTCTCCGGTGACGCCAAGGCGGCCCTGCGCAAGCTGCTGCGGGCCCTTCCGCAGACCTTCCGCGCCGACGCCGAGGCCGCGGCGGACGCGACCATGGTCGACCCCACCCCGTGGGGCGAGCGCGACCGCGGCCGTCCCGGGATGGTCGACCGGCTGCAGGCCGCCGTGATCCACCGGCGCCGGGTCAGACTGACCTACACGAACGGAGTACGCGAGACCACCGACCGGACCGTCGATCCGTGGGGTCTGGTGGACAAGGACGACACCTGGTACCTCGTCGCCGGCACCGAGCGGGGCCGGCGCACCTTCCGGGTCGACCGGATAGGCGACGCCGAGGAGACGGGCGAACCGGCCGAGCGGCCGGACGACTTCACGCTCGCCGCGGCCTGGCGGGAGGTCGTCGGCGACGTGGAGGAGCGGCGCTCGCGGACCTGGGCGACCGTCCTGGTCGAGGAGCGGTACCTGGCCGTCCTGTGCGATCGCTTCGGCCGCCACTGCCACCCGGACGGCACGCACGCCGACGGACGGGCCCGGGTCCGACTCGCCGCGCCCACACCGCTGGACGTGGCCCGGCACCTGGCCGGCTGGGGAGCCCTGGTCGAGGTCCTCGAACCCGTCGCCGTCCAGAGCGAACTGGCCCGGATAGGAGCCGAGCTGGCCGGAAGATACGCCGCCGCAGCGGCCCGTTGACGGCAAGGACCGCCGCCCCCCGGCGTTCGGGGAGCGGCGGTCGTCGTGGGGCGCGGGGCGCCGTCCGGGGGTGCCGACGGTCATACCCCCTCGGTCACCGCGAGCGCCGCCTCCGGGGCGTCGGTGAACGAGGTCGAGCCGTGCAGCCAGTCCACGGCGTCGCGCAGCCCGTCGGGGGTGAGGTCCGCGAGCAGGGCGTTGCGCGCCTCCCGCTCGGCGCCCGCGGCGTGGTAGAGCCGCTCACCCATCAGGCGCGCGGTCAGGGTCGTCCGGGAGGTCCGGCCGCGCCGCAGGACGTTGTACTCGGTCAGCCGCGCCGGCAGCTCCCACGGCTCGCAGCGCAGCAGCCCGCCCAGCACCACCGCGTCCTCCAGGGCCATGCAGGCGCCCTGGGCCGCGTACTGGAGCATCGGGTGCGCGGCGTCGCCGAGCAGGGCCACCCGGCCGTCGGTCCAGCCGTCCACCGGGTCGCGGTCGCAGAGCACCCAGATCCGCCAGTCCCGGCCCAGCTCCAGCAGCCGGCGGGCCTCCCCGCACAGTCCGGGGAACTCGCCCATGACCCGCGCGCGTTCGGCCGGGGCGCCGGTGATCTCCTCGGCGGCCCCGTCGTCGCGGGTGGCCGCCAGATTGAGGAAGGCGCCGCCGCCGATCGGGTAGTGCACGAAGTGCCAGCCCGGCCCGGCCCAGAGCGTCACGGACTTCGACCGCAGCTCCTCGGGGACCTCGGCCATCGGGATCACCGACCGGTAGATGGTGTGGCCCGAGATGCGCGGACCGCCGTCCCCGACGAGCTGCGCCCGTACCGCCGACCGCAGTCCGTCGGCGCCGAGCAGCACGTCCGCGGCGAAGCGCCGTCCGCCGGCGGTCAGCGCCGTCACCCGGTCGCGCGCCTGCCGGTAGCCCGCCACCCGGTGGCCGCCCAGCAGCCGCACACCGGCCTCGCGGCAGCCGTCGAGCAGGGCGCGGTGCAGGTCGCCGCGGTGGACCACGGCGTACGGCCCGCCGAACCGGGCCCGGTAGGCCCCGGTCAGCTCCATGGCGGCGACGTTCTCCCCCGACGTGCCGTCCAGGAACCGCAGTTCGTCGATGAAGTCGGCCCGCTCGGCCACCCGGTCCCGCACCCCCAGCGCGCCGAGGGCGTGGAAGGCGTTGGGTGCCAGCTGGATGCCCGCGCCGATCTCGGAGAACTCCTGCCGGCCCTCCAGGACCGTCACCCGGTGGCCGGCCCGGGCCTGCGCGAGAGCGGCGGCGAGCCCGCCGATGCCCCCGCCCGCGACGAGTACGTGTGTCATCGCCTGCTCCTCTCGTGATGCTCGCATGCTCGTGAACGCTCAGGACGCCCCGATCGCGATGCGGCGGCCGGCCCCGTCGTCCGGGGCCGGCCGCCGGCATCGACAGCGGGGACCTACTTGGCCGCGGCCGTGGCGCCGGTCGCGGCGACCGGGGCCTTCTTCTCGCCGCCGGCGGCGGGAGCGGCGTGCGCGGCCGCGGCGACGGCCGTGCGCCGCAGACCGAGGACCGAGACCACGACGATGGCCGCGGAGATGGCGGTGGTGAACCAGAAGGCGTTCTGGAACCCGCTCACCGGGATCTTGGCGACGGTGCCGTGGACGACACCCGCGACGGCCACACCGAGGGCGAGGCAGAGGCCGACGCCCAGCTGGCGGCTGGAGTTGAAGAGACCGGAGGCCAGACCCATCTGCGGGCCGCTGACACCGCTGGTGCCGGCGATGGCCGTGGAGATCATCATGACCGTGACGCCGAGACCGATCAGGACACCGCCGGGCAGCACGCCGAGCGCGTAGGAGCTGTCCGCCGTGACCTGGGCGAGGAGGCCCGAGCCGAGGGCCAGCAGCACACCGCCGATGATCAGCACGGTGCGGGCACCGAGCTTGTGGGTGAGCTTGACGACCGGGAGGCTCGCCAGGAAGACCACGAACGCCTGCGGGAAGAAGCCCATGCTCGCCTTGAGCGCGGAGTAGCCGAGCACCTGCTGCATGTACATGGTGATGAAGAAGGTCGACACGGACATCACGCCACCGGACAGGAACGCGATCCCGTTGCCCGAGGACAGCGCGCGGTTGCGGAAGATCGACAGCGGCACGAGCGGCTCGGAGACCTTGGTCTGGACGACCAGGAAGGCGAGCAGCAGGACCGCGCCGCCGATCAGCGAGGAGAGCACCGGCGTGGAGCCCCAGCCGCGGTCGGACGCCATCGTCAGGCCGTAGGTCAGGGCGCACATCGCCGAGGTGACCAGGATCGCGCCGGGCAGGTCCAGCTTCGAGGAGCGGGTGGCGCGGTGGTCGGCGGTGAGCCGGCGGGCGGCCAGGGCGACGAGCACGATGCCGACGGGGACGTTGACCAGCATGACGGCACGCCAGGTCAGGTACTCGGTGAGCAGACCGCCGGCCACGACACCGCCGGTGAAGCCGGCCGAGGAGACGGCGCCGAAGATGCCCATCGCCTTCACGCGCTCGGGTCCCTCGGGGAAGCCGCCGGCGATCATCGCGAGGACGGCGGGGGAGACGGCCGCGGCCGACAGGCCCTGGACCGCGCGCGCCAGGACGAGCTGCCACGGCTCGGTGGCGATACCGCCGACCAGCGACGCGAGGGTGAAGATCCCGAGCCCCGCGACGAACATCCGCTTGCGGCCGAAGACGTCACCGGCGCGGCCGCCCAGGAGCAGGAAGCCGCCGTAGAAGAGCGCGTAGGCGCCGACGACCCACTGCAGGCCGCTGGCCGTGAAGCCGAGGTCGCGCTGCATGGCGCCCAGCGCCACGTTCACGATGGCGAAGTCGAGGACGAGCATGAACTGTGCGGAGCACAGCAGGAGGAGCGGCGGCCGTGCGGGGGCCGTGCCGTTGGTGCTGGTCATGAGTTTCCTTTCACGGGGAGAGAAACAGGAGCGGGGGATACCGGCGAAAGTGGTTGGCCGGTAGGGTCTGCGGGATGACGGAACCCAAGCGCGTGCGACAGCCCGGCGACCGTGAGGTGGCCCCCGGCCGGCTCGCCCTGGTGCAGTCCTTCGTCAACAGCGTCAACGTCGAGTTCGGACCGGACGAGTTCGCGTCCGTCGAGGGGCTGACGGGGTGGATGGAGCGGCACGGATTCCCCACGGGGACCCGGGCCGTCACCGAGCCCGACCGCCGGGAGGCGGTCGAGGTACGGGAGGCGCTGCGCGCCCTCATGCGGGAGAACAACGGCGCGGAGCCCGACCCGGCGGCCCGGGCCGCCGTCGAACGGCTCGCCGCCGACTGCCCGTTGGTCCTGGCCTTCGACGAGACCGGCACCCCCGGGCTGCGCCCGGCCGGCACCGGGACCCGGGGCATGATCGGTGGCGTCCTCGCCGTCGTCGTGGAGGCGGGCGGCGACGGTTCCTGGCAGCGGCTGAAGGCCTGCCACGAGCACCGCTGCGAGTGGGCCTTCTACGACCGGGCCCGCAACCGCAGCGGCCGCTGGTGCTCCATGGCCGTCTGCGGCACCCGTTCCAAGATGCAGACCTACCGCCAGGGACTCCGCACTCCGGCCGCTGCCCGCTGACAGCAGCGCGGCCACGGACCGCACGGCGTCCGCCGACCGTAAGGCGCCCGCCGGACTCTCGGCGACCGGGGCCGTCACGGCGCGTACTCCTTGCCGAGCAGCAGCCGCGCGACGGTCAGCTTCGTGGCCGCAGCGGTGCCGTCCGCGAGCTGGAGGCCGATGACGTCCCGCAGCCGCTGCGCGACCGGGCCGTCCTCGCTCCATCCCTGGTGGCCCATGGTCAGCAGCGCCTGGTGCACGGCCTCCACGGCGGCCTTCGGCGCCCACCACTTGGCCATGTTCGACGGGATCCGGGGATCCTCGCCGCGGTCCGCGTTGCCCAGCGCCTCGAAGGAGACGAGCCGGGCGGCGTGCAGCAGCGTGGTGTGCTCGACCAGCGGGAACACCACCGACTGGAAACGGCTGATGGGCTGACCGAACGCGGTGCGCCCGGTCGCGTGGGCGTACGCCTCGGCCAGGGCCGCGTCGCCGACCGCGATCGCCATCAGCGCGATGTACGCCCGGGAGACCGCGAAACCGCGCATCACGGCGGTGAAGCCGCCGCCGGGCGCCCCGACCAGGTCCTCCGGCCCGACCCGCAGGCCGTCGAAGACCAGCCGGCCGCGTCCGCCGGAGCGGCAGCCGAGGTCGGTCAGCCGCTCCTTGCGCACCCGGTCGCCGTCCAGTCGCGTGTAGAAGGCGCTGATGCCGTGCGCGCCCTCACCGCCGGTGCGGGCGAAGACCAGCGCGTGCGTCGCGTAGGCGGTGACCATGATCGAGGTCTTCTCGCCGGTGAGCACCCAGCCGTCGCCGTCGGGCTCGGCGCGCATCTCGATGCCCGCCGCGTCCGTACCGTGGCCGGCCTCGGTCAGCGCGAGCGCCACCACCGCCTCGCCGCGGGCGATCGGCGGCAGCCAGCGCTCCAGCTGCTCCGCGTCCCCGTTCGAGGCGAGCACCCCGCCGATCAGCGCGGCGTTGAGCACCGGGAAGCAGACCGACAGATCGGCCGCCGCCAGCTTCTCCAGGGCGATGCCGGCGCTCACGGCGTCCAGACCGAGCCCGCCGTACTCCCGCGGCACCCGCAGCGCGAACAGGCCGGCCGCCGCCATGTCCTCGATCAGACCCGGGCGGTACTCTCCGCGCCGGTCGTTCTCCTGACGGTGCGGAGCGATCCTCTCGGCGGCGAACTCCTCGGTCCGCTTGGCCAGTTCCTCCTGCTGGGCGGTGAAGGCGTGGTTCATGAGGCCGTGCGTCCTTCCTGGGCCCGAAGCCGGTCCCGCAGCGCGAATTTCTGGATCTTTCCGGAGGGGGTGCGCGGCAGCGCCGGCACCAGTTCCAGCCGCTCGGGCCAGTACGTACGGGCCATGCCGAGGCCGGCCAGGTGGGTGCGGACGTCCTCCAGGTCGGGGGCCGTGCCCTGGGTGACCAGGAAGGCGCAGGCCCGCTCGCCGAGCCGGGCGTCCGGGTAGCCGACCACCGCGACGTCCTTGACCGAGCGGTGGCGCAGCAGGGCGCCCTCGACCTCCACCACCGGGATGTTCTCGGCGCCCCGCATGATCACGTCCTTGACCCGGCCCGTGATCCGTATCCCGCCGTGGCCGTCGTCCCGGGCGAGGTCGCCCGTGTCGAACCAGCCGTCGGCGGTCACGCAGGCGTCGTAGACCTCCTGGCGCCGGAAGTAGCCCAGGCACTGGGCGGAGCCGCGCACCTGGAGCAGCCCGGCCGTGCCCGGCTCCACCGGCTCGCCGTTCCTGCCGGCGACCCGCACCTCCATGCCGGGCACGGTGGTGCCGTCGCTCTCGGCGGCACGCAGCGCCGGCTGCTCGGGGCGGGTGACGGTGACGCAGCCGTTCTCCGTCATGCCCCAGAGCGCGTACACCCGGCAGCCGAGCACCTCGCGCGCGTCCTCCACGAGCAGCGGCGCTATCGGCGCGCTGCCGGTGGCGAAGCTGTGCAGGGTCGACAGGTCGTGCGGGTCCTCGCGCTGGGCGTCGATCAGGTCGGAGAGGAACGTGGGGGCGCCCATGAAGAAGCTCACCCGCTGCTCCTGCAGGACGCGCAGCATCTGCCGCGGGTCCCACCGGTCCACCTGCACAGCGGTCGCGCCGAGCAGCAGCGGCATCACGAAGTTCCAGGTGAAGCCGGCCTGGTGGGTGGTCGGCGAGCCCATCGCGGTGACCTCGTCCGAGGTCAGACCGAGGACGTCGGCCTGCGCGCGGTTCATGGAGTACAGGGTGTTGTGGCTGTGCACGACCCCCTTGGGCTCGCCGGTGGTGCCGGAGGTGAACATGATCTGGGCGGGGTCGTCGGGACCGGCCTCGATCGCGTCCAGCGAGGCGAGCAGCTCCGGGTCCGGCTCCGGCCCGTACAGGTCGGCCGCGAAGTCCAGGGCGCCGGCCGCCAGGTCGTCGGCGCTCGCGCCGAGCAGCACCCGGTGCCGCAGCGTGGGTACGGCGCCGGCGACCTCCGCGCTCATCTCCCCGTAGGAGAAGCCGCGCACCTCGGAGGCGCCGATGTAGACGGGGCTCTCGGTGAGCCGGGTCATGAACTCCACCTCGCGGCGGCGCATGACCGGGACCACCGGGCCGGCGGTCGCGCCGACCCGGGCGGCGGCCAGACAGAGCGCCACCAGCTCCCAGGAGTTGGGCAGCTGCAGGGTCACCACGTCGCCGCGGCGGACCCCCAGGCGCAGCAGGCCGACCGCGAGCCGGTCGACCCGGCGGGCCAGCTCGGCGTAGCCGACGGTCGAGTACGCGGCCCCCTGGTAGCAGACCAGGGCGGTGCGGTCCGGCCGTTCACGGGCCCAGCGGCGCAGGTCGTGCAGCACCGTCTCGTCCCGCCACCAGCCTGCGGCGCGGTAGGTGTCGGCGGCGGTCAACGGGTTCCTCCCGAGCGGGATTCGAGCGAGGCACGGGCGCGGTCGGCGATCGCCCGCGCGCTCACCCCGCCGCGTTCGAGCAGGTAGCGCTGGCTTCCGGCGACGGGGACGAACTCGTCCGGCAGCGCCATCCGGTGCACCCGCACCGGGCGCACGGCGCTGAGCGCCTCCGCGACCGCCGAACCGAACCCGCCGGAGCTCCAGTGCTCCTCCACGGTGATCACCGTGTCGCGCACCCCCAGCGAGCTGAGCAGCGCCGGGGTGTCCAGCGGCTTGACGGTGTGCAGCTGCAGCACGTTCGCCGTGACGCCCTCGCACTCCAGCAGGTCCGCCGCCTCCAGGGCGGCGAGCGTCGGGTAGGGCCCGCACGCGGCCAGGGTGATGTCGGTGCCGTGCCGCAGCTGCTGGGCCTTGCCGATCCGCAGCGACGGGCCGGCGGGCAGGTCGGGGGTGGCGCCCCGGCCGAGCCGGAAGTAGACGGGGCCGCCGAGGGTGAGGGCCTGCCGCAGCAGCTCCTCGGTGGCGGCGGCGTCGCCCGGGACCACCACGGTCATGTGGGGCAGCGCCCGCATCACCGCGAGGTCCTCCAGGGCGTGGTGGGTCGGCCCGAGGTGACCGGCCGACACCCCGGAGTGGGTGGCGGCGATCAGCACCGGCAGGTTGCCCATCGCGATGTCGATCTTCACGGCCTCGATCGCGCGGGAGGAGGCGAACGCGGCCATCGTGTTGACCAGCGGGATGCGCCCCTCCCGGGCGAGGCCGGCGGCCGTGCCCATCAGGGTGTGCTCGGCGATGCCGAGGTTCAGGTAGCGGTCGGCGGCGGTGCCGAAGTCCACCCCGCCGAACAGTCCGGTGTCGCTGTCCAGGACGACCAGCCGAGGCTCGCCGGGCAGCAGCGCGGCCACGGTGTCGCGGTAGACCTCGCGGGCGGCGCGGGCCGGTGCGGGGGCGAGTGCCGTGCTCATCGGTGGTCACCGCCCGTCGAGGCGCGGACCGCGTTGAGCGCCCGCAGGTGCTGGCGGCCGCTGAGCCGCGCGTAGTGGCTGCGTGCCTGGCCCTCCACGAAGGGGACGCCCTTGCCCTTGACGGTGTGGGCGATGATCACGGTGGGGGCCTGCGGGTCGGCCGGCAGGGTCAGTGCCTGGGTGAGGGCCTCGGCGTCGTGGCCGTCGACCTCCAGGACCCGCCAGCCGAAGGCCTTCCAGCGGTCGGCCAGCGGCTCCAGCGAGTTGACGGTCTCGGTGCCGCCGGTGATCTGGAGCCCGTTGCGGTCGATGATCGCGGTGAGGCTGTTCAGCCGGTGCGCGGAGGCGACCGAGGCGGCCTCCCAGACGGAGCCCTCCTGGAGCTCGCCGTCGCCCATCACCACGAAGCCGCGCCGGTCGGAGCCGTCGAGCCGGTTGGCCAGCGCGTAGCCGACGCCGAGGGCGAGGCCGTGGCCGAGCGAGCCGGAGGCGATCTCGACCCCGGGGATCTCGGGGTGCGGGTGGGCCATGAGGTGGCTGCCGGGCCGGGCGTACTCGTCGAGGGCCTCGGCCGGGAAGTAGCCGGCCTCGCACAGCGTCGCGAACAGGGCGATACCGCCGTGTCCCTTGCTGAGCAGCAGGACGTCGCGCTCGGGCAGGCCGGGGAACTGCGGATCGTGCCGCATCACCCGGAAGTAGAGGACGGAGAGGATCTCGACGAGCGACATCGATCCGCCCAGGTGGCCGCCCTCGGGGCCGGCGCACATGGCGACGATGTGCTCCCTGATCCGGCCGGTGATCCCGGCCAGCTCCGCCGCGTCGGGGCCGTGCGCGTCGAGGCCGGTGACGTCGGAGCCGGTGATGTCGGTGCGGGCGGGGGCGCCCCGCAGCAGAGGCGGGCTGCTCATGGCTGGGTCCTTTCGGCTGGTACGTGGGCGGCTGCAGGTGCGGGGCCGTGGGGCGTGCGGGCGGCCTCGTCGGGAGGCGGCCGGTGGTGCGGGCGCCACGGAGGCGGCCGGTGGTGCGGGGCGGCCTCGTCGGAGGCGGCCGTACCGGGTGTCGGAGTCGGTCAGTTGGGGTGCAGGCCGGTGAACTCGAGACCGCGCTCCTCGGGCTCCCCGAAGCGCACGTTCATGCACTGCACCGCGTTGCCCGCGCCGCCCTTGACGAGGTTGTCCAGCGCCGCGATCACGGTGACCGTGGAGGCGCCGCGGTCCAGGGCGAAGCCGATGTCGCAGAAGTTGGAGCCGGAGAGGATCTTGGCGTCCGGGAAGCGGTGGAGACCGCGGCGGGCGGCGACGATCCGCATGAACGGCTCGTCGGCGTAGCGCGACCGGTAGGCGGAGCGGATGGCCCGCTCGTCGACCCCTTCGGCGAGGGTCGCCCGGCTGAGCAGCTGGACGCCGCGGACGGCCTCCACACCGGTCGCGGACATCCGCACCGTGTGCCCGGTGGCCTGGGCGATCTCCGCCTCGTGCCGGTGCCGGGTCGGGGCGAACACCCGCAGGGCGCCGCTGCGTTCGGCGTGCAGGTTCTCCGCGCCCGCCTTCGCACCCGAGCCGCTGGAGCCGGTCCGGGCGTCCACCGTGATGTCGCCCGTGATGAGCCCGGCCTCGGCCAGCGGGACCAGCGAGAGGATGCCGGCGGCGGCCATGCAGCCGGGCACGGATATCCGGTCCGCGGTGCGCAGCGCCTGGCGGTGGTGCTCCGGCAGCCCCTGCACGAAGGAGGGGATGAGCCCGGGCGCCTCGTGCGGGGTGCCGTAGTAGTCCTCGTAGGCGTCGGTGTCCCGCAGCCGGAAGTCGCCCGACAGGTCGATGACGACCCCGGCCTTCTCCAGGAACTCGGGCATCCGGCGCATCGTCTCGCGGTGCGGCGTCGCCAGGAACAGCACGTCGCAGCGGGGGAGTTGCTCCTCCGAGGAGAACGTCAGCTTGGTGCGGTGACGCAGATTGGGGTGGACGCCGTCGATCTGGCGTCCCTGGAGAGTGCGGGAGGTGGCGGCGACCAGGTCGACCTGCGGGTGGTTGACGAGCAGCCGGAGCAGCTCCCCGCCGATGTAGCCGGCCGCTCCCAGCACTGCTGCGCGGATCATGACTCTGCCTCTGCCTTCGCTGTCAGGAGGGCGGCGACGGTCTCCGCCACATCGAGGTCCGTTCCGTACGTCGACTGCAGGCCCTTGAACTCGACCCGGTCGTTGACCTCCAGGACGGTGAGCCGGCCACCCGGCTCCTCCAGGAGGTCCACCCCGGCGATCGAGGCGCCGACGGTGCGTGCCGCCGCCACCGCGAGGGCGCTGAGGTCGGGCTCCAGCGGGCAGCGTTCGCTGACCGCGCCGCGGGCCACGTTGGTCCGCCAGTCCTCGCTCCTGCGGTACGTCGCCCCGACCGCCCGGTCGCCCACGACGAGGACCCGGATGTCCCGGTCCGCCTTGGCGATCTCGCGCTGGACGTAGACGATGTGCGACTGCGGGGAGGGCAGGGCGGCGAGGTGTTCCAGGACGGCCTCGGCCATCGCGCGGTCGGTGACCCGGGTCACCAGCCGCCCCCACGAACCCACCAGGGGCTTGATCACCGCGGGGTAGCCCAGCTCCTCGAGCGCCTTGAGCGCCGCCTCCGGAGTCAGGGCGAGCGTGGTGTCCGGGGTCGGCAGGCCCCCGGCGACCAGGGCCGCCGAGGTCTGCCACTTGTCCCCGCAGACGGCCGTGGCCGCCGCGGAGTTGAGCACGGTCACGCCCGCCGACTCCAGCGCGGACGCCGCGTACAGGGCCCGGTAGTGGCCCACCTCGCGGTTGAGCACGATCTGCGGGCCGTCCCAGGGCGTTCCTGCCCGGACCGACAGAGTGCGGGGGTCGATCTGTTCACACGCGACGCCGCGCCTCTCCAGCGCGGTCAGGATGTTCTTCTCCTCGAACCGCACCCGGGAGGCGAGGACACCGAAGCGCGCTGCCGCAGAGCTCATCAGGGACATCTCCTTGTCGTCTACTGGTCGGGATGGCCGGCCCTTACTCGCCCCAGTCCTCCTCGACCTCGGGGGCGAGGGTCAGCCGCGGCGGCTCGACGGACTCGATTTCGAGTTCCAGCCGGCATTCCGGGCACTCGACGATTTCGCTGACCCGGGCATCCGCACCCAGCGACACCTCGGCGTCGCACTCGGGGCACTCGGGAGCGACAAGAGTTTCCTGCATGGCGATTTCCTCAATTCTTCCGGCGGGTTGGTGAATCGGGAATTACTGTAGTCGCGCAATTCCGGTGTTTCGGCGGGCTCCAATGAAGGATCTGGATCGGAACCGAGGCGGTTGCTTATGGGACGGAAGCGGCCAGGGGGTGGAAGCGGGGAAGGACGGGAGTGGGCCGTCAGGCGGCGGCCGTCGCCAGGGCGGGGGAGTGGTCGTCGGCCGGACCGTCGGCCCGCGGCGGGGTGAGGGACCCGGCCTCGGTGCCGTGCTCGGTCCCGGCGTCCACCGGGACCAGGGGGTAGCCCCGCAGGGCCTGCCGGAACGCCTTCTCGGCGATCCCGGTGAACTCGTCCGGCACGGCGCCGGACGCCAGCGCCATCGTGACCGGTACCGGCTCCGGCGGCGCCGGCAGCCCGGGACGCACCGTCGGGGTCAGCCCCCACAGCTCGTCCCCGTTGGCGATCAGGCAGGTCATGCCGAGACCCGCCTTGGCGGCCGAGCGCAGCCCGATCAGCTCACTGCTCTCGTACGCGACCCGCCACTCGACGTCCGAGGCGTCGAGCGCCTCGCGGACCCGGCCGCGCAGGGTGCACGGCTCGGGGAAGAGCGCCAGCGGCAGGGCGTCGCGTTCGCCGTGGGCCGGCCGGCCGAACCAGGCCATCCGCATCCGGCCCAGCTCCCGGTTGTCGGTGCCGACCGCCGGCGGATCGGCCTGGAGGAGCAGCGCCGCGTCCAGCTGACCASTGGTCAGCTGCACCGCGAGCTCCTCGCTCGACCCGGTCCGTACGCTCAGCTGTGCGTGCGGCATGCCCCGGTTCAGCAGCCGGAGGAACTCCGGCAGCACCTCGCCGAGCTGGCTCGTCACGCCGATCGACAGCATGATCTGGCCGGACTGCGGGATGAACCGGTCGACCGCCTCGTCGTTGAGCGCCACCATGCGGCGGGCGTAGCGCAGGAGTTCCTCGCCACGCGGGCTGAGCCGCAGGTTGCGCCCGGTCGAGGCGAACACCGGGCTCCGTATGAGGCCGCTCAGCTGGCGTATCTGCTGGCTGACGGCGGGCTGGGTGATGTGCAGGGACTCCGCCGCCCTCCGGAAGCCGCCGAGCTCGACCACGGCCACCAGAGTCCTCAGTCTGTTTATCTGCAAGTCGTGATGCATTCTCCCACCCACATCGTCGAAGGACGTTCCGTGAAGTCTGCGGCTCAGCCTAGGACCGCGGCTTTCGGCCGCGCCATGGATGTGGTCACGGACCCGATGTGACATCGTCATACGGCTGGTGTGCGGTGCTCAAGAAGGGGAATCACCCCGTCTTATTCGAGCCATAAACACCCGCCATCGGTTTACTCCCCGTGATTTGCCGCAGCTGCCTAATGTGAATGGCCACCGAACATTTCACCGAAATCCTGGGGAGACATCATGCTGGCAGCCACCGCCGATTCCGCAGTGCAGCAGGGAGTCCAGATACAGCTCGCCGACCCGGCCCTGGCCACCCGCAGCCCGGGCGAGGAGTTCGCCTGGTCGGTCCGCTCCGCCGGCGCGCAGCAGGACCACACGGTCCCCTTCCGCGCCCATCTCCCGGCCGTCTTCCCGCTGTTCGCGACCCGGCCGCGCTACGCCGTCCGCCACCTGCTGAAGACCGCCTCCGTCGCCGACGCGCCGGTGACCTTCGTGCACGAGCCGCCGGCCGCCCGCCTGGCCGCCGCCGGCACCTCCTACCAGTCCACCCCCGAGGGCGCGTTCGCGCCCCGGCTGGAGCAGGCCGAGCTCACCGACCTGAAGGTGCGCGTGCCGCTGCCCGCCGGACTCCTCGACGAGCCGGCCCTGCTGGCGTCCTTCGTCGACTACCGGGTGCTCGTCCGGCTCTCCGTCGTCGAGAACGAGACGCTGCTGCACGGGAGCGCCGACAAGACGATCGGCGGCCTGCTGAACCTCCCGGAGATCCGCCGGGGCACCCTCGGCGACGACGTGTACGCCGCCATCACCGAGGCCGCGGCCGAGGTCGAGGAGACCGGCGGCTCGTGCGACGGGATCGTCGTCCACCCCTTCACCTACTGGGAGCTCGTCCGGACCGGCGTGCTCGGGCAGCTGGGCGCGGCCGGCATCACCGTCTCGCGCACCCGCATGATCCCGCGCGGCCAGATCCTGCTCGGCGACTTCCGGGCCGCCGTCACCCTCCTCGTCCCGGGCGTCGCCTCGCTGTCGCTGCTCCGCGGCGCCGGCCCGGACGGCACCGACGTCATCGAGGCGAGCAGCCGCATCGGCCTCGCCGTCCACCTGCCGCAGCACTTCCTGCTGCTGACCCGCGACTGACCGCGCCTGACGCGCCCTCGCGGGCGACCGCGACGGCCGCACCCAGAAGGGACCCCCACCACCATGACAGGCCCCTCCCCGCGCGTCCTCTACATCACCGGATGGATGCGCAGCGGCAGCACCCTGCTCGGCAACGTCCTCAACGAGCTTCCCGGCGTCCGGCACGTCGGCGAGCTGTACTACCTCTGGCGCAACGGCGTCCTCGGCGCCGGCACCAACTCCAGCTGCGGGTGCGGTCTGCCGGTCCGCGAGTGCCCGCTCTGGTCCGGGGTCCTCGCGGAACTCCCGGAGGGGTCGGAGGAGGCCCTCGCCCACCGGATGGCCACCCTGCAGCAGGCACTGCTCCGCACCCGCCACACCCCGGCGCGGCTGGCCGAGGCCCGCGGCGAAAAGCCCACCGCTCCCGGCGTGACCGAACTCCTCGACCACTCGGCGTCCGTGTACCGGCAGGTGGCCGCCCTCGGCGGCGACCGGCTGATCGTGGACGGCTCCAAGTACCCCGCCGAGGCCGCCGCCCTCCTCGGCCGCAGGGACCTGGACGTCCGCGTGCTGCACATCGTGCGGGACCCGCGGGCCACCGCCCTGTCCTATCGCAGCGCCAAGGACTACATCGACCCGATGTCCCCCGCGCGCAGCAGCGGGTACTGGACCGCCTTCAACCTCGCCTCGGAGCTGGTCGGCCGCACGGCCGGCGGACGGTACCTGAGGGTCCGTCACGAGGACCTGGCCCGCGACCCGCGGGGGGTGACGACCCGCGTCCTGCGCTTCGCGGGTCTGGACGACGAGTCCCCGGTGGACGCCGCCGGCCGGATCCCGCTCGGCGCCAACCACACCGTCACGGGCAACCCGGACCGGCTGCGCCGCGGTGTCACCCGGATTCGGCCCGACGAGCGCTGGCGCACCGAGCTTCCCGGCGCGGACATCGCGGCGGCCACGGCCGCGGCGGCGCCCCTGCTGAGCCGCTACGGCTACCCGCTCACCCCGGTCCGCCCGCTCCGGTCCGCCCGGACCGATCGGACCGACCGGACGGCGGGGTCCGCCCGGGACTCCGGACCGGCGGCCCGGCCGGCCGCGCACGGCACCGGATCCCCCTCGCGGGGTGAGGCCGCGTGAACCTGGGTCTGGCGGGCCGGGCGGCGCTGGTCGCCGCCTCCAGCAGCGGCATCGGCCTCGCGGTGGCCCGGGTGCTGGCCGGGGAGGGCGCCGACGTGTCCCTCTGCGGCCGTGACCCCGAGCGACTGGCGCGCGCCCACGAGGAGGTCGACGCCTGCGGGCCCGGCCGGGTGCTGAGCACCGTCGTGGACCTGTGCGACGAGGACGCCGCGGCCGGCTGGGTGCGGCGCACCGCCGAGGAGTTCGGCGCCCTGCACGTGGTGGTGACCAACTCCGGCGGGGTGCCCTTCGGCCCCGTGGAGAGCTTCGAGGTCGCCGAGTACCGCCAGGCGGTGAACGGCAACCTGCTGCCCCACGTGTCGCTCTCGCTGGCCGCCGCGCCGTACCTGCGGGCGGCCGGCTGGGGCCGGATCGTCATGATCACCTCCGAGTCCGTACGGCAGCCCCATCCGGGCAGCGGACTGTCCTCGGTGGCCCGGCTGGGGGTCCTCGGCTTCGCCAAGGGCCTCGTGAACGCCTTCGGGCCGGCCGGCGTCACCGTGAACGTCCTGGCGCCCGGTTTCCACCGCACCCCGATCCTCGACGTGCAGTACGGGGACGAGGTCGAGGAACGCCTCGCCGAGGTCGCCGCCGGGATCCCGCTGGGCCGGATCGGCCGGGCCGAGGACCTGGGCGCCCTGGTGGCGTTCCTCGCCAGCGAGCAGGCCGCCTTCGTCACCGGCGGCGTGCTCGTCGCGGACGGCGGCAACACCCGCGGCATCGGCTGAACCCCGTCCGCGGGCACCGGGAGCCGCCCGGTGACCCGCGGGGCCGGCCGATCCGGCCCAGCGGGATCCCGGCGGCGACCTCGGCGAGGCGTTCCTCGACCTCGTCCCCGTACTGCACGTCGAGGATCGGGGTGCGGTGGAAACCGGGCGCCAGG
>NZ_RDBI01000074.1 GCF_008042125.1 Streptomyces sp. MS191 | reverse complement strand
GGCCCCGCCCGCACGGCCCGCCGCGCCGCCGCGGCGGCCGAGACCGCCGACAGCGTCGGCGAGGCCGCCAGGACCCTGCTGGCGGACGGAGGCCCCGCCCGCACGGCCCGCCGCGCCGCCGCGGCGGCCGAGACCGCCGACAGCGTCGGCGAGGCCGCCAGGACCCTGCTGGCGGACGGACTCGCCCCCCACGGCGCGGAGAGCCTGTGGCTGTGGCGGAGCGCGGACTCCGGCTGCCTGCGGCTCGCCGGACACGCGGGCGTTGGCGCCTCCGAGGCCGCGGCCTGGCAGTGGATCCCCCCGGCGGCGCCCGGGCCCTTCCGTACCGTCCTGAAGGACGGCGTCCCCGTCTGGCTGGACGACGGACCGCAGGGTGACACGCCCCTCCCGGGCCCGTCGGCGCACGCCGCCCGCGCCGTGCTGCCGCTGCGCCGGCGCGGCACGACCGTCGGTCTCGCCCTCGTCGGCTGGCCCGGCCCCACCAAGCTCGACACCACCGTCCGACGAGCCGTCACCGGCCTGATGGAGGTGGCGGGCACGGTCCTGGACACCGACGACACCGAGGAGCCGGCCGCCCCGGTGCTCGTGGACGTGCTCGACGCGCTCGCCCGCCCCGCCATGCTGCTGCGCGCGGGCGGGGACGCCGGCTCGCCGACCGTGGAGCACGTCKACGAGGAGGGCGTCGCGGCGCTCGGGGACGCGTCCCCCGCCGGCGACCGCTCCCTCTCCCTCGTCTTCCCGCTGGTCCACAGCGACCTCGCCCACCTGGCACGCCGGGCGGTGGACAGCGCCCGCGTCCAGCGGGCCGCCCGCCTCCCCGCGACGGCCCGGTCCGGACAGGCGCCGCTGCTCGACGTGCGGGTCCTGCCGGCCGGCGCCGAGCGGGCCGTGGTGCTCTGGCACACGGTCGGCGACGTGGGCATGGCCACGCGCCGGGCCGTGGCGCGACTGCAGAGCGTGGCCACCTTCCAGGACAGCCTGGCCGACGCCGGGACGGTCTGGTCGGAGCAGGCCTTCGACATGTTCGGCATGGCGCGCGACGAGACGCCGGTGCCCCTGCTCGGGCTGCGGGCGCGGGTGCACCGGGACGACGGCGAGGCCCTCACCGAGCTGCTGACCACCCTCACCCGGCGCCGGAGCGGGGCGCAGACGGTGCTCCGGATCGTGCTCCCCGACGGGAGGGTGCGCCACGTGCGCGTGGCGGCCGAACCGCTGCTCACGGGAGACACGCTCACCGGCTTCGCCGGGGTGTTCCAGGATGTCTCGGACAGCCGGCGCACCGAGGTCGCGCTGACGGCGACCTTCGACCACCTCACCGAGGTCCGCAACCAGGCGGAGATGCGGCACCAGCTCGCCCTCCAGCTCCAGCAGGCGATCGTGCCCGAGGTCCCGGGCGTCCAGGAGCTCCCCGGAGACCTGGTGGTGGCGGTCCGCTACCGGCCGGCCGCGGAGGAGTACCGGGTCGGCGGCGACTGGTACGACGTCCTGGAACTGCCCGACGGCCATGTCCTGATGACCGTCGGCGACATCGCGGGCCACGGGATCGAATCCGTCACCGGGATGGTCGCGCTCCGCAACGCCCAGCGCGCGCTCGCCTTCACCGGCCACCCGCCGGGACGCCTGATGGGCTGGCTCAACGAGGTCACCCTGCGCACCGGCGGCGGCATCACCGCGACCGCGGTGTGCGCGCTGTACGACCCGGAGGACCGCGGCCTGGTCTGGTCGAGCGCCGGGCACCTGCCCCCGCTGCTGATCAGGGACGGCCGGGCCCGTCTGCTCGACCCGCCGCGCGACATCCTGCTCGGCGCCGCGCCCGCGATCGCGTACCGCGAACAGCGCACCCCGCTCCGCCCCGGCGACACGCTGCTGCTCTACACCGACGGCCTGATCGAGCGCCGCCACGGCGATCTCGGCGCGGGCCTGGAGCGGCTGGCGGCCGAGGCGGAGCGCCTCGCGGGCCGGGCACCGGACCGGCTCGTGGAGGGCCTGCTCAGCGCAGCCACCGGCGACACGGACGACGACACGAGCATCGTCGCGGTACGGCTCCGCGGGCGGGCCCGGGGCCACTGAGGCGACGGGGGGCGGGCCGCCACGGGTCCGCCGCGGCGTCACGGGGCGGACGGGCGGGCCGCCACGGGTCCGCCGGTGCCACGGGGCGCTGGCGCACGCACGGACGACCGCACGCGCCCACGACCGCACGGACGAGCGCGTGCGGGAGCCGTGCGAGCCGGCCGTGCGAGCCGGTCCGGTCCGCCCGTCAGTCCCGCAGCCAGGCGCGGATCTTGGCGGCCAGTTCCGCCTCGTCCACCGGCTTGGCCACGTAGTCGTCGGCGCCCGCCTCCAGAGCGCGCGCCCGGTCGCCCGGCATGGCCTTCGCCGTCACCACGATCACGGGGAGCGTGGCCCGGCCGGGCAGCCTCCGCAGTTCCTTGATGGCCGTGTAGCCGTCCATGCCGGCCATCATCACGTCCATCAGGACGAGCCGGATCTCGTCGTGCGCGGCGAGCAGGTCGAGCCCGGCCCGGCCGCCGTCCGCCGTGAGGACGTGCAGCCCCTGGCCCTCGAGGACCTCGGTGAGGGCGAAGACGTTGCGGACGTCGTCGTCGACGACGAGGACGGTCGCCTCTCCGGCACCCCCCGCCGGAGTGCCGGCGGCGGTGGTCCCGGTGGCGACGGCGACCCCCCGGGCGGCTTCCCGGCCCGCCTCCGAGGCCGTGCCCGCCGCGCCGCCGCCCGCCGGGTGTGCGGTGGGGAGGTAGAAGGTGAAGCGGCTGCCCCGCCCCGGCGTGCTCGCCACCTCGATCGTGCCCCCGAGGAGCCCGGCCACCTCGCGGCTGATGGAGAGACCCAGGCCCGTGCCGCCGTACCGGCGAGCGGTGGTGCCGTCGCCCTGCTGGAACGCCTCGAAGATGTTCTCCAGCCGCTCGACGGGGATCCCGACGCCGGTGTCCGTCACCCGGAACGCGAGGACGGGCCGGCCCTCGCGCACGGCCGCCGGCGCCTCCTGCGGATCCGCCCAGGCGACCGAGAGTTCGACCCGGCCCTCGTCGGTGAACTTCAGCGCGTTGGAGAGCAGGTTGCGCAGGATCTGCCGCAGCCGCGCCTCGTCGGTGGTGAGCTCCTCGGGCACGTCGGGCGCGACCGTGACGGCGAACTCCAGCGCGCGTTCGTCGGCCACCGGACCGAAGGTCGCCTCCAGGTACTCGATCAGCTCGCGCAGGGCGAACGGCTCGTGCCGGATCTCCATCTTGCCCGCCTCGACCTTCGACAGGTCGAGGATGTCGTTGATCAGCTGGAGCAGGTCGGAGCCCGCGGAGTGGATGACCTCGGCGTAGTCGATCTGCTTGTCCGTGAGGTTCCCCTGGGGGTTCTGCGCGAGCAGCCGCGCCAGGATCAGGAGGCTGTTGAGCGGGGTCCGCAGCTCGTGGCTCATGTTGGCGAGGAACTCCGACTTGTACATCGAGGTCCGCGACAGCTGCTGGGCCCGCACCTCCAGCTCCTGGCGCGCCTGTTCGATGACCAGGTTCTTGGACTCGATGTCCCTGTTGCGCTGCGCGAGGAGCGTCGCCTTCTCCTTCAACTCCGCGTTGGATCGCTGGAGTTCCTGCTGCCGGATCCGCAGCTCCTCGGAACTGGAGCGGAGTTCGTCGGCCAGGCGCCGGGACTGGCCGAGCAGTTCGTCGGTGCGCAGGTTCGCGAACAGGGAGCTCAGGACGGCTCCCGCGCTGTCCACGAACCGGTCGAGGAAGTCGCGCTGCAACGCGGTGAAGGGACGCAGCGCGGCGAACTCGACCACGCCGAGGACCTGTTCCTCCACCACGATCGGTAGCACGACCAGCGTGCTCGGCTCGGCGGAGCCCGCTCCGGAGACGATCGTCGCGTACCCGGCGGGCACCTGCTCGACGACGAGGGCGCGCCGGTCGCGGGCGGCCTGCCCCACCAGGGACTGACCCGCGCGGAACCGGCGCTGCGGTTCGTCCGGGTCGTCGGGGGAGCCGTAGGAGGCGGTCATGACGAACTCGGTGCCGCGCTCGTCGTCCCGCGCGAGGAAGAAGGCCCCGTACTGGGCGGAGACCAGGGGCGGCACCTCGGTCATGCTCAGTTCGGCGATCTGCGGCAGGCTCCGGGTGCCCTGGAGGAGCCCGGTGATCCGGGCGAGATTGGTCTGCAGCCAGTCCTGCTCCTCGTTGGCCCGGGTGGTGGCCCGCAGCGACTCGACCATCGAGTTGATGTTGTCGCGCAGCTCCCCGACCTCGCCGGGCGCCTCGACGGCGATGGAGCGGGTCAGGTCGCCCTCGGCGACGGCGCTGGTGACCTCGGCGATGGCGCGGACCTGCCGGGTGAGGTTGCCGGCGAGTTCGTTGACGTTCTCGGTGAGCCGCTTCCAGGTGCCGGAGACCCCCTCGACCTCGGCCTGGCCGCCGAGTTTGCCCTCGGTGCCGACCTCGCGGGCGACCCGGGTGACCTCGGCGGCGAAGGAGGACAGCTGGTCGACCATGGTGTTGATCGTGGTCTTCAGCTCCAGGATCTCGCCGCGCGCCGAGACGTCGATCCGGCTGGTCAGGTCGCCCTGGGCGACGGCGGTGGTGACCTGGGCGATGTTGCGGACCTGGTTGGTCAGGTTGTCCGCCATCGAGTTGACGTTGTCGGTCAGGTCCTTCCAGGTGCCGGAGACCCCGCGGACCGTGGCCTGGCCGCCGAGTTTGCCCTCGGTGCCGACCTCGCGGGCGACCCGGGTGACCTCCTCGGCGAAGGAGGACAGCCGGTCGACCATGGTGTTGATGGTCTCCTTCAGCTCCAGGATCTCCCCGCGCGCGTCCACCCGGATCTTCTGTGTGAGGTCCCCGCGGGCGACGGCCGTCGCCACCTGTGCGATCGACCGCACCTGGGACGTCAGGTTGTCGGCCATCTGGTTGAACCCGGAGGTCAGTTCCTGCCACACGCCGCGCGCCCGCGGCTCGCGGACCCGGCCGCCGAGCAGCCCCTGTCCGCCGACCTCGCCGGCGACCCGGGTGACCTCGGAGGTGACGAGCGTGAGCTGGGCGACCATGTCGTTGTAGACCCCGGCGATCTCGTTGTGGATGCCTCCGGCGGCCCCGGCCAGCCGGACGGACAGGTCTCCGTCCCGCACCGCCGTCAGTCCGGCCAGCAGTTGACGGAGGCCGTCCTCGCCGAACTCGGCGTGCGTCAGGTCCGCGCCGGCGGGTGGTCTGCGCTCTGCCATGAGGACCTCGCACAGGACGATCGGTCAACGGCCCGAGGCGCGGAGCACGGTCGCTTGCCGCACCACGTCTCCACCTTAAGGGCTGTCCCGTGATCCCCGGCGGGCGCACGACGCCGGCTCCGCCGACCCGCCGCGGACGACGGGACAGCCCTTGGGGCGTGTCCCGTCGATCAGGCCGGATCAGCGAGACGGCTCGTCCGGGGCCAGTACCTCCACCTCGAACCAGACCGCCTTGCCCGGGCCCCGCGGTACCGAGCCCCAGGCCGCCGAGAGCCGCTCCAGGAGGTACAGACCGTGACCGGAGGCGCGCTCCGCCCGATGGGGGCCGTGCGGCCGGGGCCGTACCGGGCTCGTGTCGCTGACCTGCACCCAGAGGCGGCCGTCCGTGTGGTCGAGCCGCAGTTCGTACGGGACGCCACCGTGGGCGCACGCGTTCGCGACGATCTCCGAGACGAGGAGCAGGGCGTCGCCGGCGGCCAGCCGCCCGGGGTCGCCCGCCGGGCCGAACCAGTCCGAGAGGGCCAGGCGGGTCAGGTCGCGGCACTCGCTCACCACTCCGGACCCGCCACGCAGGTCGTACCGCCGTGTGCGGGAGGTCGCCCGGTCGTTGCCGATGGCCATGCTGTGCCGCTTTCCATGGCCATTCCGTGTCAAACCACTCAAAGGGGGCATTCTTTATGCAGGGCGCCTGCCCGACGGCCCCGCCGTCGCCTGCCGGGCCACGGCGGAGGACCTTCGCCTTCGTGGAGGGAACCGCATGTCATCCACCACCGGCACACCGAATGTCATCGACCGGACGCAGACCGACGCCGCGCTGCGTCGGGAGGCGCTGGGCGGGGTGCCGGAGATAGCCAGGCCGACGGCCGTCCCGACGGGCGAGGCCCGCACCCTCTCCGCGGCGCTCTTCACACGCCTGGCGGAGCTGGAGGAAGGGACACCCGGGTACGCGTACGTCCGCAACACCCTCATCGAGCTCAACCTCAGCCTGGTGAAGTTCGCCGCCCGCCGGTTCAGGAACCGCGCCGAGCCGATGGAGGACATCATCCAGATCGGCACGATCGGCCTGATCAAGGCGATCGACCGCTTCGACCCCGAGCGCGGCATCGACTTCTCGGCGTTCGCCCTGCCGACCGTGGTCGGCGAGATGAAGCGCTTCTTCCGTGACACCAGCTGGGCCGTCCGGGTGCCCCGCCGCCTCCAGGAACTGCGCATCGACGTGGCGAAGGCCGTCGACGTCCTGGAGCAGCAGCTCGGCCACCGTCCCAGCCGCGCCGAACTCGCCGACCACCTCCACGTCGACGTGGAGAGCGTCGCCGAGGGCGAACTGGCCTCGAACGGCTACGTCGCCCGCTCGCTCGACGCGCCGGCCGGTGAGGACCGCGCCGACCCCGGTACGGGCACCCGGCACCTGGCCGCCGAGGAGTCCTCCTACGAGCTGGTCGAGTGCCTGGAGTCGCTGAAGCCGCTCATCGCCGGGCTCGACGCGCGGGACCGGGAGATCCTGTCGCTGCGGTTCGGCCAGGAACTCACGCAGGCGCAGATCGGCGAGCGCCTCGGCCTCTCCCAGATGCACATCTCGCGTCTGCTGGCCCGGATACTCGACGACCTCAAGGACGGTCTTCTCGGCGACCCCGGTGCCACGGCGGGCGGGACGGACGTCTGACCTCCACCCACACCACCTTGCCGGCCGCGCCCCCGCCCCGGACCTCGGAGCCCCAGTCGCCCGCCAGCCGGTCCAGCACCATCAGCCCGTGCCCGCCGGGCAGGGACGGTGAACGCGCCGGGTAGGCGTGCGGGTGCTCGGGGTTCGCGTCCGAGACCTCGAAGCGCAGGTACCCGTCCGCGTGCCGGAGCACCAGCTCCTCCGGTCCGCCGGCGTGCAGGCACGCGTTCGTCACCACCTCCGAGACCAGCAGCAGGACGTCGTCCACCCGCTGCTCGGCCTCCTCGCTCTCGGCGGGGATCCAGCCCCAGTCCGCGAGAGCCTCCGTGGTGAAGTCCCGGCACCGGCCGACCACGCCCTTGGTGCCGGACAGTACGAGCCGTCGCACCTGTGCCATCTTGCCGTCCTGGTCGCCCATGTCTCCCTCCGCAGCCGCGGGTCCCGCGTGGTTATTCACCCTGCCCGCTGTCCGCCAGCGCATCCGTGAGACCGTCGTACACCCGGAAGACCCTCCGCGCCCCGGTGATCTCGAACATCCGGTCCACCGGCGCGTGCAGCCCGGCGAGATCCAGCCGCCCTCCGGTCTCCATCAGCCGTAGCCGCGTCCTGAGCAGGACGTTCAGTCCCGTGGAGTCGCAGAACCGCAGGTCCGAGCAGTCGATCACGATCCTCGTCGTGCCATCCTGCGCCTCCAGCGCGCTCTGCAGGGGCTGCGCCGTGTCGTGGTCGAGCTCGCCGGTCAGCGCCAGGACGACCACGCCGGGCGTCCCCGCCTGGCGCGTCTCCACGAGGAACCTCTCCGTGCGCGCGGCGTTCCGGTCTCCGGTCCGGCCATGGGCCTCCATGTGCTGCCCTCCTCCTCGTGGGTAGCCGTAGCTGTCCTATGTGTCTCTTGCCCCTTTTTGGATGGTTTGTGACAGGCGGATCACGGTCGACGTGTGGGGGACCGCGGGAGGGGTAGGCGCGGGACGTCCATGCCGAGCCCCCTCACCGGGGGAGCCACACGGAAGGCGACGTCATGAGCGAGTCGAAGGACAAGGCCAAGGGCAAGGCCCAGGAGATGAAGGGCAAGGCCCAGGAACAGATCGGCGAGACCGTCGGCGACCGCCGGATGCAGGCCGAGGGCCGTGGCGAACAGGTGGCGGGCAAGGCGAAGGTCACGGCGGCCGAGGCGATGCGCCGGATGAAGAAGCACGGCGACGACATGGAGTGAGGACGTCATGATCTCCGTTGCCGATGCCCCCGGCCCGACGTCCGCGCGGGCCGGATCGGGCGTGGAACTGATCCGCCTGAGTCTGCGTTTCGCCGAGCCCGACGCCCCGGTCGCGGTCCCGGTGGCCCCGGCGGGCGAGGAACCGGACGCCTTCCCGCTGCGGGAGGGGATCGAGTGCCGGGCCGTGGTGGAGTTCCAGGTCCTCGGACGGCAGGCCACGGGCCTGCGCGTCGTGGACCGCCGCCTGCGCGACGGCGTCGCCGTCGGCGGGCGCGAGGTGGCCCTCGGCGACTTCCGGCACGGCGGTCCGTACGAGCTGTCGCTGCCCCCGGAACGGCTCCCGATCGGACCGCGGGCCCGGGGCGTGTACGAGGTGCGCGTGGCCCTGGTCGACGGCGGGGACCACGTCCTCGCCCGTCGCGTCTACCGATTCGAGATCACGAAGGACGGTGCCGCGGCGATCCCCACGTGACGCGCGGGACGAGGGGGCGGCGCGGCGGCCGGACAGCCCGTCCGGCGGTCCGGAACCGTCGCGGCGGCCCCGTCGCCGCCGAGGCCCGTGGACCGGCCCCGGCGACGACGCGGCCGCGCCCGCCCGTCGCCGGGAGGAGCGACGGGCCCCGGTGCGTGGGCTCATCGTTCTTGTGACGAGATGGGATTGACGGCATTCGGGTGGTAAGCGGCGTCCGGTGCAACTGCCCGGACCCCTCGTGCAGTCCTCCGTACCAGTTGCACGACACCCGAGGAGGCACCCATGACGCGGCTCCAGGAATTCCCCACCGCCCCGACCTCGCGGCTGGACTTCGACCCGTACCGTTTCCCCGCCCTCTTCATCGAGGACCTCCCCGAGGAGACGCACTCCGTCCACGGCTTCATGGAGGCCGCCGAGTACCCGCTGCCCGCGCCCGCGCCGGGCAGCCGCATCCCCCTGCCCCTGCGGCCGGCCGACCGGCGCCGCCTGGACCTGCACGCGGCACTGACCACGGCCGGCATCGCCCCGCTGCCGGGCGACCTCGACGCCATCGAGGCACTGTGCGCCCTGGACGACACCACGCACCTCGCCCTCCAGCGCTGGATCACCCGGGCGGCGGCGTGACCGACCGGGTCGGCACCTTCGCCCGTCCGTGAGGCCGCCGGGTGACGGACGACCCGCTTCCGTCACCCGGCGCAGGTCACCGCGGCGCCGGCGCCCGGCCGGATCGTGTCCGGCGGGCGCCGCGCTCAGCGGGACGACTCGAAGGCCTCGCGGACGGCCGCCGGCACGCGTCCCCTGTCGTTGACCACGTAGCCGTTCACGCGCGCCCAGGCGCGTATCGCGTCGATCCCCGGACCGGCGTCGCGCGCCCGGCCTCCGGCCGTCCGCAGCGCGTGACCGCGGCGGACCCCTTCCAGGTGGTCCGCCACCTCCTGGAAGAAGGCGGACAGCGAGGCGAACCGCCCCTCTTCGGGGAACGAGCCCTCGCGCCACGAACCGATGCTTCCGGTGCGTGTGTCCACGAACCAGCCGTGGAAGCCGTCGCGTTCGGCGGCGATCGGCACCCACTCCCGGCGCCAGGACGGACGAGCGGGATCGCCGGAGGGCTCACTCTCCGCCGACGCCGACCTGTTGTTGGTGGACCCGCTCGATGTCCGACGAGCGTGCTCGGGGCCTGGTCAAAACCGGTGCGTGTGCGCAAGGATCACGCCCGCACCACGCCACCCCCATTCCCTCAACGGGAGGACGTCCATGGCTCGCCGCATACCCCGCGGTCTGATCGCCGTCGCCTCGGCCACCGCCACCGCGGCTCTGCTCGCCCCGGCCGCAGCCGCCTCGGCCCCGCCGGCCCCGGCTGCCGCACCCCAGGCCCGGATCTTCATGGTCAACCCCGTGCAGTCCACGGGCGACCAGGCGCTCACCGACGGCAAGGACGCGGCCTCCGCCGTCCCCGCCGGCGCCTACGCCACGGCCGCCCTGCGCAACCTCGACGGCAGCGGCTCGCTCTCCGGGCGATGGGCCGCCGTGAGGTCCGACACGGGAGGCTCCGCGAAGGTCGCCGACGTCGGCGCGTACGACCGTCACGACGACCAGTTCGAGCAGGTCATGGCCTACTTCTGGGTCAACGAGGCGCAGGAGTACCTCCAGGGCCTCGGGTTCGGCAGCGAACTGCCCGGCGCGAACGACCGCGTGCAGCCGGTCCGGATCAACCAGTGGGGCGCGGACAACTCCTTCTTCACCGACAAGAAGGCCGAGATCCGCTTCGGCAAGGGCGGCGTCGACGACGCCGAGGACGCCGAGGTGATCGTCCACGAGTACGGCCACGCGGTGCACAACGCGCAGGTGCCCGGCTTCGGGACCAGCCCCGAGGCGGGTGCGATCGGCGAGGCGTTCGGCGACTACCTGGCCGTCGCGGTCGGGACCAACGCCGCCGCGCGGCACGGCTGGCCGCAGAAGGCGGACCCGGCGTGCGTCGCCGACTGGGACGCGGTCGAGTACAGCGCCGCCCCGCACTGCCTGCGCCGCATCGACGGCACCAAGGTGTACGCGGACCGGGTCGGCGAGGTGCACGCGGACGGCGAGATCTGGTCGCGCGCCCTGCTCGACATCCGCGGAGCGCTCGGGGCCCGGGCCGCGGACCGCGTCATCGTCAACGCCCAGTTCGGCTTCGCGCCCGACACGAGCTTCGCGGACGCGGCACGCCAGACGATCGCGACGGCCGAGCGCATGTACGGCAAGGGGGCGGCCGACGCCGTCCGCGCGGCGTTCACGGCGCGGCAGATCCCCGGCATCGGGTAAGGCACACCGGGCGGGCCCGTCCMCGGACGGGCCCGCCCTGCCCGGCCCGCGGCGTCCGGTCTCGGGTCTCGCACTCCGTCGCGGGCTCGGCACC
The DNA here is from genome assembly GCF_008042125.1 of Streptomyces sp. MS191. Taxonomy (GTDB): domain Bacteria; phylum Actinomycetota; class Actinomycetes; order Streptomycetales; family Streptomycetaceae; genus Streptomyces. The sequence continues at coordinate 32,238 of NZ_RDBI01000074.1, read as the reverse complement.
GGACTCGCACGGGGTCCGCCCGGCCCCGGTCGGACCGGCTGCCGCTCGCCGGGTCGTCACCCGGCCCCGTCGGCGTCCGGCGCGACCCCGCCGGTGTCCGGCGCCTCGGCCGGTTCGCGGGCCTCCCGGAGTGCCGTGCGGACCGACCAGATCACCGACACCATCGGCACCGCCACCACGGCTCCCACGATGCCGGCCGCGATCGACCCCGCGATCACCGAGATCGCGACCACCAGCGGGTGCAGCCGGACCGCCCAGCTCATCACGAGCGGGTGCAGCAGATGGCCCTCGATCTGCCCGATGACCACGATCAGGGCCACCACGATCCCCGCCACCAAGGGCCCCTTCGCGGCCAGCGCCACCACCGCGGCCACCGCGAGGGCGACCGGCGAGCCGATCAGCGGGACGAACGCGGCCATGAACTCCAGCAGTGCCAGCGGGACCGCGAGCGGCACCCCCAGGAGCCACAGGGCGAGCCCGACGAGGGTCGCGTTCACCGCGGCCACCAGCACGATGCCGTGCGTGTAGCCGGTGAAGGTGCGCCAGGCGGCGCGGCCGCCGATCTCCGTCCGGCCGCGCACGGACGCCGGCAACTGCTCCTGCAGCCAGGCCCACTGACGGTCGCCCGAGTGGATGAAGAACACCGAGGTGAACAAGGCCAGCGCCAGCGTCGTCAGCACCGCCACCAGACGGTGGGCACCGCTCAGCGCGTCGCTCACCAGGGTCGAGCGGTGGCTCGAAAGGAACTGCCCGATCCGGGACTGGAGGTCGGTGAGGGCGTCCGGGTTCAGCCGGAAGGGCGGCCGCTCCAGCCAGTCCTCGATCCGGTCGATGCCGGTCCGGAACTCCCTCACCAGGGTCGTCCGCTCGCCCTCCACGGCCTCGCCGACCAGGGCGAGCACGCCCAGCACGACCACGATGCTGCCGAGCACGGTGACGGTGACGGCCAGCGGACGGGGGAGCCACCGGTCGAGCAGGTCGGCGACCGGCCGCAGCAGCGCCGTCGCCACCAGCCCGAGGAACACCGCCACGCCGATCTCGTGGAAACGCCCCAGCAGGGCGAACAGGCTGTACACGAGGGCTCCGACGACGAGCAGGCGCCATGCGTAGGCGGCGGCGGTGCGAAGGAACGGAACCACCGGGGGTGGTGAGCCTGGCTGCATGGCCAACCACGTACCACCGTGGCCCCGGCCGTCCACGCCCGAGGCCGTACATTCGCCCGACCGTCACCCACACGCGTCCGGCCGGGGGCCGGACGGGCGAATGCCGGGTGAACCGGGAGCCCGCGCCGGTGTCGGCACCGGCTCGTCGGCCGGCGCCGGAGAGGATCGGGGGATGGGCGTCGTGCTGCCGGTCCTCTTCTCCATGTTCGCCGCGTTCAGCAACGCGCTCGCCACGGTGCTGCAGCGCCGGGCCGCGCTGACCGTTCCCCAGTCCGACTCCTTCCGGCCGGGCCTGATCCTCGACCTGCTGAAGCGGCCGCTCTGGCTGGCCGGCATCGTCGCCGTGATCGCCGCCGGGGTGGGGCAGGCCGCGGCGCTGGCGACCGGGCCGCTGTCGCTCGTACAGCCGCTGTTCGTGCTGGAACTGCCGCTCGCGCTGCTGATCGCGTCGCTGCTGGCCCGGGAGCGGCTGCCCTCGGGCCAGTGGCTCGCGGTCGCGGGAGTCGTGGCGGGGCTCGGCGTCGCCCTGGTCGCCGCCTCGCCCGACGGGAACCGGACCCACGTGGCCTTGGACCGCTGGGTGCCGGCACTGGTGGCCTGCGGTGTCGCGGCGGTCGCCCTGGCGGCCGCCGGACTGCGCAGGCCACCGGGCCGGGCCCGCGCCGCCTGCCTCGGCGCCGCCACGGCGATCTGCTACGCGCTGACCGCGGCGCTCATGAAGGCCGCCATGCACATCCTGGACGACGGCGGCCTGGGCGCCTTTCTGACGACCTGGCAGACGTACGCCTTCTGCGTGACGGGCATCGCGGCGCTCCTGCTGCTGGAACACGCGATGCAGGGCGGCCCCCTCGTGGCCTCGCAGCCGGCGCTCACGCTCGGGGACGCGCTGCTGAGCCTCCTGCTGGGCGTGCTCCTGTACGAGGAGCACGTGCGCGGCGGGTGGTGGCTGGTGCCGGAGGTGATGGGTGTCGGCCTGATCGTCTTCGGGGTGTTCGCGCTCGCCCGCAGCGGGGTCAGCACCGCGTAGGCCCTGTCCGGGCGGTCTTCCCGGGCGGTCTTCCCGGGCCGGCGACGACGGCTGCGGCACCTCGCTGCGTTGTCGGAGTCGCCCGAGTACACCCGGTACGAGGGCGATCCTCCGCCTTGCGATGCACCACATCCGACGCCGCGGGCCGATCCTCCAAGATCGCCCGGACAGGACCTAGGGTGCTCGGCATGACCAGCGGATCACGTCCAGCCCGGCTCGAACCGTCCCGCGGCAGGCGCCTGGGCTATCCGGCGGCGGCCGCCGTCTTCGCGATCGGCATGGCGGGCACGACGCTCCCCACCCCGCTCTACGGTCTCTACCGTCAGGAGCTGGGATTCTCCGAGCTGATGGTGACGGTGATCTTCGCCAGCTACGCGGTCGGCGTGATCGCCACCCTCCTGCTGGTCGGCAACCACTCGGACGTCGTCGGGCGCCGTCCCGTGCTGTGGTGCGCGCTGGCCATGGCGGCGGCGAGCGCGGTCTGCTTCCTGAACGAGGGCGGTCTGCCGCTGCTCTTCGCCGGCCGGCTGTTCTCGGGCTTCTCCGCCGGACTCCTCAGCGGTGCGGGGACGGTCACCGTGCTGGAACTCGCCCGGCCCGAGCAGAAGTCCCGCGCGGGATTCGCCGCCACCGCGGCGAACATGGGCGGGCTCGGCTGCGGCCCCCTGCTCGCCGGCTTCCTCGCGCAGTACGCCCCGGATCCGCTGACCCTTCCCTTCCTCGTGCACCTCGGGCTGGTGGCCGTGGCCTGCGTCGTCGTCCTGCTGCTGCCGGAGACGGTCCGTCAGCCGCGGCTGCGGGCGCGGCCCAGGCCGCAGGGGCTGTACGTGCCGGCGCAGGTCCGCGGCGTCTTCACCCCCTCGGCCGTCGCCGCCTTCGCCGGTTTCTCGCTGCTCGGCCTGTTCACCGCGGTGGCTCCCAGTTTCGTCTCCCAGACCCTCGACATCCACAATCTGGCCGTGACCGGGCTGGTCGTCTTCTCGGTGTTCCTCGCCTCGACCGCGGGACAGTCGCTGACGGGCCGGATGCCGGTGAGCACCGCCCTCCCGCTCGGCTGCCTGGTGCTCGTCGCCGGCCTCCTGCTGGTCGGCGCGTCGCTGTGGGTGGAGACCCTGGCGCTGCTGGTGGTGGGCGGGATGTGCGGCGGCCTCGGCCAGGGGCTCGCCTTCCGCGCCGGCCTGAGCGCGGTCGGCGACGCGGCGCCCGCCGCGCACCGGGCGGCCACGATCTCCTCGTTCTTCGTCGTCGCCTACACCGGGATCTCCCTGCCCGTCGTGGGCGTAGGGGCGCTGACGATGTGGGTGGGCCTGGACACGGCCGGGCTCACGTTCACCGCCTGCGTCACCGTCCTGGCCGCCGGCGCCGGTCTCTACCTGTACCTCCGGCACCCCGCCGCCGCGGAGGACGCTTCCTGAGGGGTGCCTGGTCGGTCAGGCGGCGATTTCGGCGGACCGCCCGCGGCCCGGGCCCGGGCGCCCACCGGCGTCACGCAGAGTGGGCGGGCACCGCTCCGGGTGGCCGCGCCGCCGACGTCGAACGGCGCATCAGAAGAGGTCCGCCCAGGTCGGAGAGGGTTTCCGGGCCGCCGGTACGCATTCACCCGCTTGCCGGAGCCCGGGTTGCGGCTAATGTCGATATATAGGCCAAAGGTGCACTCCCCTCCTGTCACCCTCTCGGTGCCCGGGGGCGCGGGAGCGCGAAAGGAGCCTCCGATGACCCGTATGTTGCGGGGCGCGATAGCCCTGGCCGGAGCCGCGGCCCTGTCCCTGAGCGTGGTGGCGACGAGCGTCGCGGCAGGGCCGGACGTGAGCTCCGCGGCGCAGCAGGACGACGTGAAGATCGGTCTGCTGCTGCCGGAGAGCAAGACCACGCGGTACGAGAAGTTCGACCGGCCGTACATCGAGCAGAAGATCAAGGAACTCGCTCCCAACGCGCAGATCGACTACTACAACGCCGCCGAGAGCGCGACGACCCAGCAGCAGCAGGTCAACACCGCGCTCGCCAAGGGTGACCAGGTGCTGATCCTGGACGCCGTGGACGCCAAGTCGATCCAGTCCTCCGTGGAGAAGGCCAACGCCGCGGGCGTCAAGATCGTGGCCTACGACCGCCTGGCCCAGGGCCCCGTCGACGCGTACGTCTCGTACGACAACCGCAAGGTCGGCGAGTTGCAGGGCAAGGCGCTGCTGGCCGCGCTCGGTTCGAAGGCCGCCGACAGCCAGATCGTCATGCACAACGGTTCGCCGACGGACCCGAACGCCGCCGAGTTCAAGGCCGGCGCCCACTCCGTCCTCGACGGCAAGGTGAAGATCGGCAAGGAGTACGACACCCCCAACTGGGACCCGAACAACGCCAACCAGCAGATGTCCGGTGCCATCAGCGCGCTGGGCAAGGACAACATCCAGGGCGTGTACTCCGCCAACGACGGGCTGGCCGCGGGCATCGCCACCGCCCTCAAGTCGTCCGGCATCAACGTGCCGTTGACCGGTCAGGACGCCCAGCTCGACGCGATCCAGCGCATCCTGCTCGGCACCCAGACCATCACGGTCCAGAAGCCGTACAAGCCCGAGGCGGACATCGCCGCCACCATGGCCGTCAACCTGGCCGAGGGCAAGGAACTGCCCAAGGACCTGACCCCCGTCACCGTCACCAACGGCAGCGGTGACAAGGTCCCGGCCACCCTGCTGGCGCCGGTCGTCGTCAACAAGGACAACATCAAGGACACGGTCGTGAAGGACGGCATGTACACCGTCCAGGAGATCTGCACTCCGACCTACGCCGCAGCCTGCAAGGAGGCCGGACTCACCTGACCGCTTGAGCGTTTCATCCCGGCGGGGGCGAGGCGGCCCGCACCAGCGGGCGAGCGGAGGAGGCGGTTTCCGTGACGGAAGCACCTGTGCTCACACTCCGGGGCATCTCCAAACGGTTCGGCGCGGTCCAGGCGCTGTCCCAGTTCGACCTGGAGGTCCACCCCGGAGAGGTCGTCGCCCTCGTCGGCGACAACGGCGCCGGCAAGTCCACCGCCGTGAAGACGATCGCCGGGGTGAACCAGCCCGACGAAGGCGTCATCGAGTGGCAGGGCCGCCCGGTGTCCATCAACCGGCCGCACGACGCCCAGAACCTCGGCATCGCCACCGTCTACCAGGACCTCTCCCTGTGCGACAACCTCGACGTGGTCGGCAACCTCTTCCTCGGCCGCGAACTGCGCCGCTTCGGCGTGCTCGACGAGGTCCGCATGGACCAGCGCGCGCGGGAGCTGCTCCAGACGCTGTCCATCCGCATCCCCAGCGTCCGCATCCCCGTCGCGTCGCTGTCCGGCGGGCAGCGCCAGACGGTCGCCATCGCCCGCTCGCTGATCGGCGAACCCAAGGTCGTCATCCTGGACGAGCCGACCGCGGCGCTGGGCGTCGAGCAGACCGCCGAAGTCCTCGACCTCGTCGAGCGGCTTCGCGAGCAGGGCCTGGGAACCATCCTGATCAGCCACAACATGGTCGACGTGATGGCGGTCGCCGACCGGATCGCGGTGATGCGCCTCGGCCGGAACAACGGCTTCTTCGAGAAGCGCTCCACCACCACCGAGGAGATCATCTCCGCCATCACCGGCGCCACCGACAGCGCCGTCACCCGCCGCCAGGCCCGCAAGCTGGGGGAGGGATCATGAGCCGCGACCGAGGCACCGACGACACCTCGTCCCAGGACCCGGCCCGCGGTTCCATGCCCGCGGTCGACACCCGTCTCCTCGTCCGCGAGGAGGGCATCAAGGGGTACCTGGGGGAGTTCCGGCGCAAGCTGCGCAGCGGTGAGCTGGGCTCCCTCCCCGTCGTCCTCGCCGTGATCATCATCTGGACCGTCTTCGGCAGCCTGAACAGCACGTTCCTGTCGGCCCAGAACCTCTCCGACCTCAGCCAGCAGATCGTCGGCACCGGCATGATCGCGGTCGGCATCGTCTTCGTCCTGCTGCTCGGCGAGATCGACCTGTCGGTCGGCTCGGTCAGCGGCCTGTGCGCGGCGATCTTCGCCGTACTGAACGTCATCAACGGCATGAACCAGTGGCTGGCGCTCCTGATCGCCATCGCGGGCGGCGCGGCCGTCGGGCTCATCCAGGGGTTCTTCTTCGCCAAGGTCGGTGTGCCGGCCTTCGTCGTCACCCTGGCAGGCAACCTGGCCTGGAACGGACTGATGCTCCAGGTGCTCGGCACCAGCGGCACGGTCAACATCCCGAGCGACAGCATCGTCTCCGAGCTCTACTCGACCATCTTCCACAGCCCCGCCGCCGCGTACGTGACCGCGGCCGTCGGAGTCGGGCTCTTCCTCGCCGCCTCCCTCCTGGACGCCAAACGGCGCAGGGCGGCCCGGGTTCCGGCCCGGCCGCTCGCCGAGATCGTGCTGCGCACCGTGGTCCTCGCCGCGATCGCCTTCGTCACCGCCTACATCCTGAACCAGTACCAGGGCCTGCCGCTGGCGCTCCTGATCTTCCTGATCCTGCTGGTGGTCCTGGACTTCGTCCTGCGCCGCACCACGTACGGCCGACGCGTCTTCGCGGTCGGCGGCAACATCGAGGGTGCCCGCCGCGCGGGCATCAGCGTGCCGTTCGTCCGGATGAGCGTCTTCTCGATCTCCGGCACGATGGCCGCGGTCGGCGGCCTCTTCCTGGCCGGGCAGATCCAGTCCGCCAGCCAGACCTCCGGCGGCGGCAACCTGCTGATGAACGTCATCGCCGCGGCCGTCATCGGCGGCACCAGCCTGTTCGGCGGGCGCGGCTCGGTCTGGTCCGCCCTGCTCGGCGCGCTGGTCATCGGATCCATCCAGTCCGGGATGAACATCATGGGTGTCAGCAACGCCGTCCAGTTCATGATCACCGGTGCGGTCCTGCTGGCCGCCGTGGTGGTCGACTCCCTCTCCCGGAAGACCCAGAAGGCCGCGGGGCGCGCCTGAACGGCCCGCACCCGGGCTGCGCCGACGCACCCGGCGTGGTCGCATCGTGGTCATGGAGCGAGCAGAAGGAAGCGAGCCTGCCCTCGCGCAGCGGCGCGCGGCCCGCCTGACCGTCGCGAAGCACGCCACCGACGCCGCGGATCTGGCGGCCCTCCTCGACATACTCGACCTGAATCCGGAGGCCGACGGCTTCCACCGCCGCCGCCCGGCCACCCCGGAGGGCGACTGACACCACCCGACCGGCCCGGCCCCGCGCCCCGGCGAGGAGCGGGGCCGGCCCCCGTAGGACCGGTCGCCGTCGGGGCGGGGCGGCAGCGGGCAGGGCGCCGCAGGCCCGATCCGGTGCGTGCGCCTCCGCGCCGACGGGGCCCCGGGCTCGCCCGACCGGCTCCGCCCTCCGGCCCCCGGCCTCTCGGCGGCCGGGGCCGATGTCAGCGGTCGAGGGAGAGGGCGAGGAGCTCCCCGAACGTGCCGCCCGCGTGGACGAGGTCGTCGTAGCGGCCCTGTTCGGTGATGCGGCCGTGTTCCATCACCACGATGTGGTCGGCGATCCGGGTGTTCTCCAGACGGTGGGTGACCACGATCGTGATGCGGTCGCCGGCGATCGACCTGATCCGCTCGAAGACGCGGTGCTCGCCGCGTGGGTCCATCTGCGAGGTGGGTTCGTCCAGGATGAGCAGCGGCGGGCGGCGGTACAGGGCGCGTGAGCAGGCCAGCCGCTGCCACTGGCCGCCGGACAGCTCGGCGCCGCCGAAGAGCTCCCGCGCCAGGAGCGTGTCCAGACCGGCCGGCAGGTCCTCGACCGCCTCGCGCATCCCGACCGCGTCGACGGCGTCCCAGACCGGACCGTCGTGGGATGTGCGCGGCTGTCCGAGGGTGACGTTCTCCCGTACCCGCAGCGGCCACTGGGCGAAGATCTGCGGGACCAGTCCGGTGCAGCTCCAGACGCTTGCCGGGTCGACGTCGGCGAGATCGGTTCCGTTCCAGGTCACCCGACCCTCGTCGGGCAGGAAGACGCCGGTGAGCAGGCGGGTGAGGGTCGACTTCCCGGAGCCGTTCACGCCGACGATCGCCAGGATCTCCCCACGGCGCAGGGTCAGGGACACGCCGTCGACGGCGGGCCTGTCCTTGCCCGGGTACCGGTACACGACCTCGTCGAGCCGGATCTCGTCGACCGGGGCGCTCACGGTGGCGGAGCCGCGTCGGGGCGCGCGTGCGGCCGCGTCGTCGAGGAAGGACCCCATGTCGCCGAGGTAGAGACCCGTGTGGAACAGCGCGGCGCCGTTGAGGACCAGTTGCGACAGGGCGCCCAGTGTCGTCTGGACGGCGACGACGGCGGTCGCGGCCAGCGCGAGAGCGATCCGGCCGGTCATGGCCAGCCAGGCGAGCGCCGCCCAGGACGCGACGAGGAACACACCGGCGACCAAGGACGAGGCGAGCGCGATGCGCAGGGTGCGCGGGGCCGCGGCCAGCGTGCGCCGGTCGCAGCGCTCGGACAGCGAGCGGAACCAGTAGAGGAGGTAGCCGGTCATCCCGTTGGCGCGGACCTCGTCCCCGTACTTGGTGTTCGTCGCCCACCAGCGCATCATGCCGCGCACGTTGCGGTCGGCGATGTTCGCGTAGTGCACCTCGTAGTCCACCCGGGCGGTCAGCACCGCCCCGGCACCCGCCGGCAGCACGGCGAGGAGGAGCAGCGGCACCACCAGCGGGTTGAGCACCGCGAGCGCTCCGGCGGCCGTGACCATGCGGACGAGCGCCGACAGGAAGCGCTGCGCGTCGGCCACCATCACCTGGGCCCGGATCACCCCCATCTCCGCCGCCTCCTGGCGGTCGGCGAAGCCGTCCACCGCGTAGGCCGCCGCCTCGACCCGGCAGACCGCCTCGACGAGCGCAGTGTCGGTCCCGGTGGTGAGTCCCGGCGTGAGGAGCCGCTCCGCGTAGCCGGACAGGGCGACGGCAGTACGGGTGAGGCCGGCGGCGACGCCCACGACCACGAGGGCCGGCAGCGCCTGGTCCAGGCGGTCCGCGATCGCCCCCGCTCCGAGGACGGACCGCAGGGCCCGGGCGGTCGCGGTCAGCAGGACCGCTGCCGCGACCCCCGTGACCAGCTGGCATCCGAGGAGCAGCAGGACGGCACGGCGGTCGACGCGCCAGGACATCCGTCCGATGCGCAGCAGGACGCGGGGGAGCCGGGCGCACAGGGCGCGGAAGGACGCCCCTCCGAGCGGGTTCACGCCGAACTCGCCCGCGTACGTGATCTCGGCGGGTGGAGGCGGCAGCGGCGGTGTACCGGGCGGTGTGGACGGGGACGGGACCGACGCGGTCCGCGGGGCGGGATCAGCGGTCAACTGCTCTTCTCCTGGGCGGTCGTTGGGGGGAGTGGTGAGTACCGGGACCAACGACGAGTGCGGGGGAGTCGAGCACACGTATGTGAGCCGAGGACGGATCCGTGGGGCGGTGCGTCCGCCGCGGCATGCAGAGGCCACGGACCCTTGTGCGGCCCGGAGCCGGGGTCGACCGTGGATGGCCGAATCGCCGAAGTCGAGACGCGGGTGACCGATGGTGTTTCTGAGGCGTGGGGTGCCGGCGACGTTCCGTACACATATCCAGGGGAATGTGTGCGCGATTCCGGTCGTTGTACTGGTTGAAGCGGTCTCTGCGGGCGCCCTGCGCGCACCCGACAGCGACCGAGAGTGACGAACCCTCCGGAATGCCATGCCGAGTCCCCGAGTCGTTCTCCCCGTCATAGCCGCGATGACCGTCGGCCTGCTCGTCGGCTGCTCCGCCCAGACGGGCGCGGGCGCCGCCCCGGCCGGTGCCCCACCGAGCCCGCGTGACGCCGCCGCGTCCGCCGTGGCCACGAGCGCGAGCAGCCCCGCGCCGGTGACCGCCCCCGCGTCGTCGTCCGCCCCCGTGCCGTCCGCGGCGCGGATCCCCGTGGCGGCGCCGGCCCCCGATCCCGAGCCGGTCGCCCGGACCCGGACCGCCGAACTGGCGATTCCCGCGATCGGCCTCGCCGGCCTGCGCGTCGTCCCCTACGAGGGAACCACCGACGACGCCGCCGGTACCCGCATCCAGGACCGCGGCGTGGCCGCCAGCCCGTACGGGAAACGCGGCGGGGTCGGACCGGGCGAGGTCGGGAACTACCTGGTGACCGCCCACCGCCTCTCCGCGGGCGGACCGCTGCGGGAGCTGCCCTCGGTCCGCGTGGGGGACTCGGTCTTCGTCACCCAGGGTGACACCGTGTACGAGTACCGGATCACCGAGTCTCGGACGACGTCCTTCCGCTCCGCCCGCTCCCTCGCCGAGCAGCGCGCCGCGGTGCCGGGGAAGCCCGGCGAGAAGGCCACCAAGGCCATGATCACCCTCTCCACCTGCGCGACACCCGAGGACAACGCGGCGGGGAACTACTGGCGCGACGCGCAGGGCAATCCCGAGCACCGCATCGACAAGGTCGGCGTACTGACCGCCACACGCCCGGCCGGCTAGGGCGTGTGGCGGAAGTCCCGCCCGACGAGCCCCGGGCCCTGTCCGGGCGGTCGCCTTCGGCCGCCGCGCGCCCGCGCCCGGTCATCCCGTACGACCAGGGGGCCGGGGGAGGGTTCTCAGGTCGTGTCCGTGTAGCGGTCGGCGAGCGCGGCGGCGCGGTCGCGGAGGGCGGTGCGCAACGCGGGCGGGGTCAGGGCCTCCGCGTCCATGCCGAGCTGCCACAGCGCCCATTCGGCGTGCCGTGAATCCTGGAAGGTCACCTCCAGGCGCAGCCGGCCGTCCGCGTCCGGCTCCTCCGCGCGGACGGCCAGCGCGGTGTCCAGCAGCTCCTCCCGCCGCGCCGGGTTCACCCGCACCAGCGCGGTGACGTGGTCGCCGCCGGCGAGGAACCGCGCGGAGCGCTCCCGCCAGATCAGGTCCAGATCGATCCGGTCCGGTCGTCGTGCCGCCTCGGGCAGTTCCTCGGCGGCGGACACCCGTGCCAGCCGGTAGGTGCGGTCCTCGCCGGATCTCGTGGCGAGCAGGTAGCCCCGGTCGCGTACGGTCACCAGGCCGATCGGGTCCACCGTGCGCCATCGCGGCGCCTGGCCCGTGGCCGCGTAGCGGATGCGGAGCCTGTGCCCGGCGAGCACCGCCCGCCGGATTTCGATCATCGTGGTGTCGGTCACCTCCTCGGCGACCGGTCTGCGTGAGAGCAGGTCGGCCTCGGGGTCGACGAGAAAGCGCTGGACCGCGTCGCTCGCGGCGGCCCGGTGGCCCTCGGGCAGCGCGTCGACCACCTTCCGCCGGGCCGAGGCGAGGGCCGAGCGGAGGCCCAACACCTGCTCGCCGCGCCCCGATCCGGCGGCGAGCAGGGCAAGGGCCTCGTCGTGGTTCAGGCCGGTGAGTTCGGTCCGGAAGCCGGGCAGCAACGCGAAGCCGCCGTGCCGGCCGCGTTCGGCGTAGACCGGGACACCGGCCGCGGACAGCGCCTCGATGTCGCGCAGCACGGTGCGGGTGGAGACGTCGAGTTCGCGGGCCAGCGTGTCGGCGGTCAGCCGACCCCGCTGCCGCAGCAGGAGCACCAGTGAGACCAACCGGTCGGCGCGCATGCCGGAAACCTATCGACATACATGACCGAGGGTGTCGTGATTTGTTGCGAGGCTCGTTCACGCGACGTCGAGCGGACGGCTCCGGAGTCGTCGGACGCGTGTACCCCGAACGAAGCGAATGGAGCTCAAGTGCCCATGGAACGACGCGCGATCAACCCGGTGACCTGGTCGGTGGAGAGGGGATTCAATCAGGGCGAGGTGGTCTCCGGGCACACCCGGACCCTCTACATCTCGGGGCAGACCGCGATGAGCAAGGACGGCGAACCCCGGCACGACGGTGACATGGCGGCGCAGTTGACGCTCAGCATCGACAACCTGGAGGCCGTGCTCGGCGAGGCCGGCATGTCGCCTGCCGACCTCGTCCGGCTCAACGTCTACACGACCGACGTGGACCTGCTCTTCCGCCACTACGGCTTGCTGGCGGCGCGGTTGGGCGCCGCGGGGGTGGCGCCGACCACCACGATGCTCGGGGTGACGCGACTGGCGATCCCCGGTCAGCTGGTCGAACTCGAGGGCACCGCCGTCGCGTGAGGTGACCTCGCCGTCCGGGCCGGTCGGACCGTACCTCTCCGACCGGCCGCGGGAGAACGGGGACGGTACCTGGCGGCGCCCGGCGCCGCCGACGGGTGCGGGGTCGCCGTGGGTCGGGTGCGTGGGTCGCCCTGGACAGGGCCGTGCCGTCGGAATAGCCTCACTCGCACCTAGTCAATTACTTGAGTAAGTGGGGTCCGATGCACCCGTTCCGCAAGGCCGTCGAGAATCGAGACACCGAAGCCCTGGAGTCGCTGCTCGCGCCGGACGTCGTCTTCACCAGCCCCGTCGCCTTCAAGCCGTACGAGGGCAAGGCCATCACGGCCGCGATCCTCCGCGGTGTCATGCGGGTCTTCGAGGACTTCACGTACGTCCGCGAGATCGCGAACCCGGACGGCCGCGACCACGCCCTCGTCTTCACCGCCACCGTCGACGGCCGGGAGATCCAGGGCTGCGACTTCCTCCACTTCGACGAGGCGGGCCGGATCGACGACTTCACCGTCATGGTGCGCCCGCTGTCCGCGGCCAAGGCGCTGTCGGAGGCGATGGGCGCCCAGTTCGACCGGATCGCCCGGGAGGCGGCGGGCGCCTGAGCCGGCCCCCGTACCGGCAGGGAGGTGAAGCCCGCCCCTTCGCGGGCGCGGGCGTCGACGTCCGGGTGAGCGAGCCGTGGGCGCCCCACGTGGTCGTCGACCGCAACCTGGTCACCGGGCAGAACCCCGCCTCCTCCGCGCCCCTCGCGGCGGAGGTCCTGAAGAAGCTCGCCTGCCACGTGGTCGTCGACCGCAACCTGGTCACCGGGCAGAACCCCGCCTCCTCCGCGCCCCCCCCACCTCCGCCTCCCCGACGTCGCGTCCGGCCGCCTCCTCCCCGGCCGCCAGGAGCGCCGCCGCGAGAACGGCGGCACCGCGGCCGGCCAGGACGGCGAGACCCGCCGGATCCGGCAAGCCGGCCGCTCCGAAGGGCGGTTCGGGATCCGGCTCCTCGGGGTTCTCGTCCGGCTACCCGACCGGCGCGGACGCGCGCGGGGCCGTCAAGGCGGCGGTCGCCGCGGCCAAGGCCGACGGGAAGAAGGTGCTGATCGACTTCGGGGCCAACTGGTGCGGCAACTGCAAGGCCGCGGACAAGGTCTTCGCCACGAGTGAGGTGGGCGCCCTGCTGGACGCCTCGTACCACGTCGTCAAGGTCGACATCGGCAGCCAGGACTCCGGCGCCTTCGACCTGCTGCGCGACTACTGCTCCGGCGAGGGCGCGTACAAGATGCCGGTGCTGGTCGTCCTGGACGGCAACGGGAACGTCGTGACCGAGACCCACTCGACCGGAAACCCGGACCTCACCGCCGCCGGCCTCGGCGCGTTCCTGCGGAAGTGGGCCTGATGGCGGCCCGACGCCGCGGAACCACGGCGGCCGCCCTGCTCCTCCTGTCCGCCATGGTCACCGGTTGCGGCGGGGCCGCCTCGGCCGGGACCGACGGCCCGGGCGGCGACCCTGCCGCGGCGGCCGGGGCCGGTACCGCCGCGACGGCGACCGTCCTGCCCGTGGCCGAACGCCTGCCGGCCCCCGACACCGCCGGCCGGGACCTCGCCGGCCGGGACCTGGCACTGCGCTCGTACCGCGGCAAGGTCGTCGTCCTGAACGTATGGGGCACCTGGTGCGCCCCCTGCCGTGCGGAGGCCCCCGAACTGGAGGCGCTGCGCGGCGCCCTGGAGCCCCGGGGGGTGCGACTGGTGGGCGTCGACGTCCGGGACCGGTCGACCGGACCCGCCGTGGCATTCGAGAAGGCGTACGGCCTGCACTACCCGAGCATCCACGATCCCGACGGGAAGCTCCTCCTGGCCTACCCGCCGGCGCTGCTCAACCCGCAGGCGATCCCCTCGACTCTCGTCGTCGACCGGCAGGGCCGGATCGCGGCCGCCGTCTCCGGACCGGTCACCCGCGCGCAACTGGAGCCGTTGGTGACCCGCGTCGCCGAGGAGGGGTCGTGACCGGCCCCGCGTGGACCGCGCTCGCCTCCGGTGCGGCCACCGGCACGGTGTCGGGCACGCTGCTGCTGGCCGTGCCGGTGGCCGCCGCCGCCGGGCTGGTGTCCTTCCTCTCGCCCTGCGTCCTGCCGCTTGTACCGGGCTACCTCAGCTATGTCACCAGCCTCTCGGTGGCCGATCTCGCCGAGGCGGACGGCGGGAGGCGCGGCCGGATGGTCGCCGGAGCCGCCCTGTTCGTCCTCGGCTTCAGCAGCGTCCTGGTCTCCGGTGGCGCCCTGTTCGGATACGTCGGCCGGAACCTCCTCACCTACCAGGACACCATCACCCTGGTCCTCGGCCTGTTCACGATCGCCATGGGCCTGGCCTTCGCGGGCTGGCTGCCCGGCTTCACCCAGCGGGAGCTGCGCAGCCGGCGCCGGCCCGCCCTCGGCCTGGCCGGCGCGCCCCTGCTGGGCATCGTGTTCGGCGTGGGCTGGACCCCGTGCATCGGGCCGACGCTGGCCGCCGTCCAGGCGCTGGCCTGGAACGAGGCGAGCGCGGGGCGGGGCGCCCTGCTGATGGTCTGTTACTGCCTCGGCCTCGGTGCGCCGTTCCTGTTCACCGCGCTGGCGTTCCGGCGGGCCCTGGGCGCGTTCCGCTGGGTCAGGAGCCACCACCGGGCCGTCATGCGGGGCGGCGGCGCCCTGTTGGTCCTGGTCGGTGTCCTGCTGGTCACCGGGCTCTGGTCCGACCTCGTCTACGCCCTGCAGGTACGGGTGGACGGCACGAGCGCAGGTCTGTAGCGCGACCGCCCACGGCCCGGCACGGCCGCACCGGCGAACACCCCTGGCATGAGAGAAGGACGACGTACGACATGACACGACACGAACCCACGGTGAACCCGACCACCCGGGCCCGCCGCACCGCGCGGGCACGCCTGCCCTGGGCCGCGGCCGCGCTGCTGGCGGCCGCCTCGCTCACCGGATGCGGGCAGGAGGCTCAGGCGCGGCGTCCCGCCGCCGTCACCGAGTTCAACGAGAACGGTGTCACCGTCCGGCTGACCGTCTCCGACTGGAAGGCGTCCGCGGGCACCCTGGTCGCCACCTTCACTCCCGACGACGCCGGATTCCACCTGTACAGCACGGCCCTTCCCGCCGACGGCATCGACGGGGTGGGGCGCCCCACCGAGCTGCGCACCAGCGGTGCGGTCGCCGCCGCCGGCGAGCCGACCGTCGACGCGCCCGTCAGGACCATCGAGGTGCCGGGGGTGCGCGGCGCGGTCCCGGTGTATCCGGACGGGCCCGTCACGGTCACGCTGCCGATCCGCGCGACCGCGCCGGGCAGGGCGAACGTGCTGGTCGGCTATGCGAGCTGCAGTTCGACCGAGGGGTGTACGATCCCCGTGGCCGACCGGGCCGTACCCCTGCTCACCAGCGAGGACGGCTTGTCGTTCGACGCCGGCTGACGGTTCGCGGCCGCCGCCCCCGGGGCAGCGTGCGGCGGCCGCACCGCGGCGGGAACCGTGCCGGATGCCCCGTCGGAGCCCGCCAGGGCGCGACACCCCCAGACCGCCCGCACCGCACGCGCGGCTCACCCGTTGGAGCGCTGTCCCCCGTGACCCGACGTCCCCGAACACCCCGCGAAGCGGACGGTTCCGAGCGGTGAGGCGCTCCCTGGCCGGGGTGGCCCTGGCGGTCACGTCGATGGTCGCCCTGTCGTTCCTGATACCGCTGGGACTGCTGGTGATGTCGCTCGCCCGCGAGCAGAGCATCACCGCGGCCGAGCAGAGCGCCGCGGCGATGGCGCCGATCCTGGCGCTCACCACCGACGCGGCCGAACTGCGCGAGGCCGGGGCCGGCCTGCGGGCCGCCGAGCACATGGTCATCCATCTGCCGGACCTGCTCGGCCGGGCGGAGGACGAACGCGAGTCCATCTCGCGGGACGTCCCCGGCGGCTGGATCTACCTGCAGCCGGTGATCCTGCCCCAGGACCGGGTGGCGGTGGTGGAGAACTTCGTGCCCGACGACGAACTGACCCGCGGCGTCGCCCTGTCGTGGAGCGTCATGGCCGGCCTGGCCCTGGTGCTGCTGGCCGGCTCCGTACTCGTCGCCGACCGCCTGGGGTCGGCCGTCGTCACCGCCGCCAAGCGACTGGCCGAGGCGTCCCGCAGGCTCGGCTCGGGCAACCTCGACACCCGCGTCCAGCCCAAGGGACCCCCCGAACTCAAGGAGGCCGGTACGGCCTTCAACACCATGGCGGACCGGATGACGGACCTGCTCGCGGTGGAACGGGAACTGGTCGCCGACCTGTCCCACCGGCTGCGGACCCCGCTGACCGCGCTGCATCTGGCGGTCGAGCGGATCACGCCGAGCACCGACACCGGTCGCATCCACGCGGCCGTCGCCGAACTGGAGAAGGAACTCAACGCGATCATCGCGGAGGCGCGCACGCCACTGGCCGTCGGGCCGCTGGGCCGGGTGCTGCGCGGGGAGGCCTCCCCCGACGAGCGCCGCTCGGGCACGGAACGCTGCGAGGTCGCCGACGTCGTCCGCCGGCGGGCGGCGTTCTGGGCCGTGCTCGCCGACCAGCAGGAGCGCCCCTGCCACCTGGAGATCACCGACGAGACGACTCCCGTCTGCCTGCCGGAATCGGACATCACGGCGGTCGTGGACGCACTCGTGGGCAATGTCTTCCGCTACTCGCCGTGGGGCGCCGCCCTGGAGATCTCCGTGAGCCGTACCGCGCACACCGTGGAGCTCGTCGTCCACGACGCCGGTCCGGGCATCGCCGACCCGGACGGCGCCCTCGCCCGCGGCGGCAGCACGGGCTCCTCCGGACTCGGCCTGGACATCGCCCGCCGCGCGGCACTCGCCGCCCGCGGCTCCGTCCGGATCACCCGCGGCCCGCTGGGCGGCGCCCACGTCGCCGTCACGTTCCGGCTCTCCACGGATCCGGCGCAGGGCGGCGGCACGCGCTCCCGCCGCCGGTCCCGGACCGCCGGCCGCGGCGCCTGAGGGGCACCGGCCCCGGCGGCCGGTGCGCCGCCCGCGATCAGAACGCGCACTCGGCGCACTCGGCGCCGTCGAAGCAGTGGGCCGCGTGCCGGAGCGGCCCCCGACACACGTCGCGGCCCGGCCGCACAGCCGTCGGGCGCCGCCCGGTCCGTTCCCGCCGCGTCCGCCCCGCGGCAACGGCGGGAAGTACACGAAAAGGCCTGCACAGGCGCGAAGCACCATAATGAGAGCGTTGCAGCCTCGACCGGGCGGTGATCCTTCCATGCGCTCGACCTCCCCCGGTGACGACGGCCTTCTCGCCGACGTCGCCACCGCGCTGATCGACGCCCGGGGAGTCGTCGTGTCCTGGTCCGACGCCGCCTCACGCCTCCTGGCCCGGGAGGCCGAGGACGTGCGCGGGAGATCGGTCCTGCGGCTGGTGGCCGACCCGGCCGGGCTTCCCCGCGGCCTCCCGGAAGCCGACGGCGGTCCCCTCGACGGCACGGTCCGGCTCGGCGGCGGAGCGGGCCAGGTCGACGTGGAGTACCGCGTGCTGCCCACGGCGTCACCCGACCGCTTCCTCGTCCTGGCCGTGCCCGCCGACCGGGCCGCGGACGTACGGCACGGCACCACGCTGCTGCGCGCGCTGCTGGCCCAGGACGCCATCGGTGTCGTCCTGCGGGACACGGACCTGGCCGTCGTACGGACGAACCGCACACCCGGCCTGTTCGGCGAGGTGCCGTACCGGACGGGCACCCGGCTCGCGGACGTGATGCACGCCGAGGACGCCGCGAAGGCGGAGGCGTCGCTGCGGGAGGTGCTGGCGACCGGCGAGCCGGTGGTCAACCGCAAGCAGCGCGTACGCTCCCTCGCCACCCCTTCGGCGGAGTGGGACTTCTCCGTCTCCGCCGTGCGGCTGGAGGACGGCGGCGGCCGCCCCGACGGGGTCGTCGTCCTGCTCACCGACGCCACGGAGCAGTTCCAGGCGGCACACCGGCTGGAGCTGCGCCACCGGATGGCCAGCACGGTCGGACGGTCCCTGGACATCATCCGGACGGCCCAGGACATCGCCGACGTGCTGGTGCCCGCCTTCGGCGACCTCGCCTGGGTGGACCTGGCGGCGGACGTCCTGAACGGCGACGAACCGTCCAAGACCTTCGGCGGCGGCGATCTGAACCTGCGCCGCGCCGCCGTGTGCCCCGGGGACGCGCCCTGGGCGCCGGAGCTCCTGCAGCCGGGGGCGAGCATCCCGCCGCTGCCCGACCGCCCCCTGGTGCGCCTGCTCCAGCAGGGGCGCGCCGTCACCGTCGACCGCGCGACCCTGGAGCACGGCCTGGCCGATCCCGACTTCGTGCGGGCCACGGCTCCGGAGAAGGGGCACTCGCTGGCCGTCGCCCCGCTCTTCGCCCGGGGGCTGGTGCTGGGCCTCGCCGCGGTCTGGCGCACCGAGCGCCCCGAGCCGTTCGACCAGCGGGACGTCGACCTGCTGTCCGAGGTCGCCTCACACGCCGCGCTGGCGGTGGACAACGCACGTCGCTACACCCGCGAGCACCGTGCCGCCGTGGCGCTGCAGGAGCACCTGCTCCCCCAGGCCGTCACCCGCACCACGGTGCTGGAGACCGCCGGCCACTATCTGCCGGCCTCCGGGGGCGCCGAGATCGGGGGTGACTGGTACGACGCCATCGCCCTGCCCTCGCTGCGCACGGCCCTCGTCGTCGGAGACGTCACCGGCCACGGTCTCCACGCGAGCGCCACGATGGGACGACTGCGCACCGCCGTCCACACCCTGGCCGACCTGGAGCTCGCGCCGGACGAGCTCCTCACCCATCTCGACGACCTCGTGACCCGGGTGGCGGCCGAGGCGGAGCCCGGGCAGCGCGACGTGGTCGGAGCCACGTGCCTGGTGGTGCTGCACGACCCGGTGGCCGGCCAGTGCACGGTGGCCGCCGCCGGACATCCCCCGCCCGTCCTCGTCCTCCCGGACGGCGGCGCGGAACCCGTGGCGCTGCGCCCCGGACCACCGCTCGGCGTCGGGGGCATGCCGTTCGAGACGACCACGGTCGACGTGCCCCCGGGGAGCCTCCTCGCGCTGTTCACCGACGGACTCATCGAGCGCTGCGGGGGCGAGGTGAGCGACGTCGTCGCCCGGCTGTCGCCACCGCATGACCCCGCGGGCTCCCTGCAGGCCCTGGGGAGGGCTCTCGTCGCCTCGGACCGTCCCCACGCGGCGCGCGACGACACCGCTCTGCTGCTGGCCCGCACCGCGTCCCTGCCCGCCGACGCGGTGGCCCGGTGGGAGTTCCCCACCGATCCCGCGGCCGTCGCCGGCGCCCGCACCGTCGTCACGGAACAGCTGGCGGCCTGGGGGCTCGACGAGATCGGCTTCACCACCGAACTGATCGTCAGCGAGCTCGTCACCAACGCCATCCGCTACACGAAGGGTCCCGTGGGGTTGCGCCTGATCCGCGACACCTCGCTGATCTGCGAGGTCAGCGATCCCAGCAACACGCAGCCCCGGCTGCGCCGCGCCCGTATCACCGACGAAGGGGGCCGTGGCCTGTTCCTCGTCGCCCAGCTCGCCGGCCGGTGGGGAAGCCGCTACGGGCCCGAGGGCAAGACCATCTGGACGGAGCAGCCGCTGCCGTCGTGACCGGGCGGGCCTGCGGCGGCGACCGGCCCGAGAGGCCTCTGTGACACCCGATGACGCCCGTGAACGGGCTGGAGGGCATCCCCGCCCGGGGAATCGACAGCGCGCCTCGGAACGGCTTGACCTGCGGTTTCACGCCCCTTCGATACGGGCACAGGCGGACAGCCAGTCCGTACGGCCCGGGAGGGAACGCCGATGCTGCTCAGCCACGATGCCCATGACGGTGCGCTGCGAATCACGCTGCACCGGAACCTCGACATCACCAACCGTGCGGCGGCGGCCTTGCACATCGAGGCGCTGATCGCCGCCTACCGGCCCGCCCGCGTCGTCATCGAACTGACCGGCACGCCGCCGTCCCTGGCCACGCTGAGCGCGATCGCCCGGGCGAAGAGGAGGTGCGAAGGCCTGGACATCCCCCTGGCCCTGGTCGAGACGGCCGCCGGGCCGATGCCCTCCACCGAGCCGGGCCCGGTCCGGGAGACCGGCGACGGCCCCCGCCTGCCCGGGCAGACCTCCGCCGAGGCGACCTCGTAGGCGGTCCCCCGCAGCGGCCGTACACGCCGCGGCCGGCACGGGGCCGGCCGGCGACGCGCTCACCGGCGGAGGTCTCCGGAGCTTCGGTCCCGATGAGCGCGTCGGCTGGCTCCCGTCGGCCCCTCTCGTCACACTCGACCCCTGGCCTGTCGGGTACGCACTCCGTGTACCGGAGCCGGCCCGGGAGGCATGCATGGTCATCGGCCACACGCTCGCAGACGGTGTCCTGCAGGTGAGGCTCCTGCGGGAACTCGACATCACCACCCGGGCGGCGGCCGCCCTGGAGATCGAAGCCCTCGTCGCCGCCCACCGGCCCGATCAGGTACTCGTCGAACTCCCCTCCCCGGTCCCGTCACCCGCCACCTTCAGCGCTCTCGCCCGGGCCCGGCGGATGTGCCAGAGCCTGGGCATCCCGCTCACCGCCACAGGTCCCGGTGCCGACCGGGACCGCCGAACCACGCGACCGGCGCCCGTACGGGAAACCGGATCCCGCTAGGGCGAGTCGCGACAGGAGCGCCGTCCGCCCGGAGGGGGGCTGGACTCTCGCAACCCGCCCTGGGGGATATTCGGTGGTGCGCGGCCCGGCGCCCCTTGTACGTTGGCGTCGCGACCGCGCCTCCGATGCGCTCGGCTGCGGCTACTTCCTTCTGACATCCAAGTGACGCCGCCGCCATTCTCTGATCTCGGCAGGCGCGGCCGTCTTCGCTCCGGCGGGCTCGAGGGCCGGGGTCGTCCGATCGTCCGGATCCGGGGGGATTCACTGCCTCGTCACACCCGACGCGTCTCCAAGGAATGGCCCGAGATGCTCGTGGCGCCGCATGTCGCGGCGGCCGCTCGTTCGCTGTCCTCACGTTCACCGCGCCTCTCTCGCGGGTCCGCCGGTGCGGCTCCGCTCACCTACACCGGTGGTCCGGCCTTCGTCCGGGAACCTCGTGAGGAGCTCTTCCTCCTCGCGGTCGGCAACTTCGTCTCCCAGCAGACCTTCTACGAGAGCGGCCAGGAGCGGGACGACCGCTACGCCCGGCTCGTCGGCGAACTCGCCGTCCAGGAACCCGAATGGACGGCCGGCCTGCTGCGCTGGCTTCGGAGCGAGGCCGACATGCGCTCGGCATCCCTGGTCGGCGCCGCCGCGTACGTGCGGGCCCGGCTCGACGCCGGGGTGTCCCACGGCCCGTCCAACCGGACCGTGATCGATTCGGTGCTCCAACGCGCCGACGAGCCCGGCGAGTTGCTCGCCCACTGGATCTCGGCGTACGGGCGGAACGTGCCGCAGCCGGTGAAGCGGGGCGTCGCCGACGGCGTACGCCGGCTGTACACGTCCCGGTCCCTGCTCAAGTACGACACCGGGTCCCGGGCCTTCCGCTTCGGCGACGTGCTCAATCTCGTGCACGCCTCTCCCGACCCGGCCAAGCCCTGGCAGGGCCCGCTCTTCCGGTACGCCCTGGACCGCCGCCACCATCCGGAGCGTGCGGTACCGCCGGCCTCCGACCGTATGCTGACCGCCCACCGCGCCCTGATGGAGTCGGCTCCGGACGAACGGCGGGCTCTGGTGACGGGACCGGGCGGCCCGGAACGCCTGGCGGCGGCGGGCGTGACGTGGGAGGCCCTGGCGGGCTGGCTGCACGGACCGATGGACGCCGCCGTGTGGGAGGCGATCATCCCGGCGATGGCGCCGATGGCGCTCCTGCGGAACCTGCGGAACTTCGACGAGGCGGGGGTCTCGGACGAGGTGGCGGCCGCGGTCGCCGCACGGCTCACGGACGCCTCCGAGGTGGCGAGGTCCCGTCAGTTCCCCTTCCGGTACCTGGCCGCGTACCAGCACGCGCCGTCGCAGCGCTGGGCAGCCGCGCTGGAGGAGGCGCTGGGTCACTCCCTGGCCAACGTACCGGCACTGCCCGGCCGGACACTGATCCTGGTCGACCGGTCCGACTCCATGTTCTGGGACACGGTCTCCGAACGGTCCCGGCTGACCCGCGCGGACGCGGCGGCCTTGTTCGGCACCGCGCTCGCGCTGCGCGCCGAGGAGGCGGACCTGGTGGAGTTCGGCTGGGGCAGCGCGACGGTGCCGTTCGCGCCGGGCGAGCCCGTGCTCGAGGTGCTGAAGCGGTTCCGCAGTCTCGGCGGCACCTTCACCGCGAAGGCGCTCCGGAAGCACTACCGGGACCACGACCGGGTCCTGATCGTCACCGATGAGCAGACGGCCTCCTACGACCCCGTCACACCGACCAAGCCGGTCCCGGCCCGCGTCCCGCTCTACACGTGGAACCTGGCCGGGTACCGGCCGGCCCACGCGCCGACCGGCCGCAACCGGCACACCTTCGGCGGCCTCACCGACGCCGCTTTCCGCATGGTCGGCCTCATCGAGGCCCGGCGGGAAGCCGCCTGGCCGTGGACCATGGAGCCGGACCTGACGAGTCCCGTAGCCGGGCAGGGTCTCGCACCGCTCCCGGATCGAACCGCGTCAGCGGCAGCCGGCAGGATCGAGGAGTGCTGATCCAGGGATACGAGGACGGGCCGCTCGTCGCCGGCGAGTCACTGACGACCAGGCCCGGCTTCTGGTCGAGTTACTTCCACCGGATCTTCGGCGATGAACCGGGGGACGCCCGCCCGGTTCCGGAGTGGTTCGGTGATGACGCCGCCGATACCGATGCCCTGTCCGAGGTGCTCTGTTCCCCGGAGCATTGGCCGGTGTTCCGGGTGCCGGCCGCATCCGGGCCGGGAGCGGTGGTGATCTGCCGCAACATGCCGGGCGAGTACGGCGTCGACTACCTCCTCACGCAGCCGGACCGGAGCGACGCCGAGCCGGTCGGGAGCCGGGAGGACGGCTCGGGTCTCTCGGGGACCGGGCTGACCTGGGACCGGCTGGTGCGCATCGCGGACACCCCGTCGTCCCCCGCCGCCGAAGGCGTCGAGGACATGTCCGTACGGCTCCTGTTGCTTCTCCCCCTGCTCGGCGACGCGGAGGTGCCGGAGGCCGTGGAGCCGAGGCTCAGCGCTGCACTGGTGTCGGCCGGTGCGCCCCGGGACACCGCCTCCGACACGGCGGAGCACCTGCTGACCTGTCTGACGGACAGGTCGCGACACGATCCCGACTGGGCATCGCCGCTGAGTGGCGCCTGACGGAGCGCCGAAGGCGACGACGCCCCGTCGCCCGCAGCCTACGGGGCCCGTACCGGCGGCTCCGTGGACCGGGCACCCGCCCCTCCGTCGCCTCCCTCGGTCACGGCCGGACCTGTCCGACCGGGTGCGTGCCGGCCAGCACCAGGAGTACGGCGTCGGCTCCGGCCATGGCCATGATGGCGACGAACGGCAGCCGCCCGCCGGCGAGGGCGGGCGGGCCGGCCACCGAGATCAGGCAGAGCACCAGCGTCGCCCCGATCAGGACCGCCCCGGTCGGGGGCACGGATCCGGTCGGCCCGACCGCCAGCACCACGCAGGAGGCGAACACGGTCACGGCGGCGCACGCCTGCGAGGCGCGCCGCCCGAGCCTCTGCGGAAGTCCGCGCACGCCTCCCGCGAGGTCGTCCTCGATGTCCGGCAGCACGTTGGCGAAGTGAGCGCCGGTGGCCAGCAGGGCCGCCGCTGCCGTCAGCCACCAGGGCGGCCACGGCCGGCCCGGGAGGGCCAGTGTCAGGAAGGCGGGAAGAAGGCCGAAGGCGAGGGTGTACGGCAGCCAGGAGAGGACCGTGCGCTTGAGCCACAGGTTGTAGGCCCAGGCGGCGGCGACGCAGCCCAGATGGACCGAGCCGGCCGGGAGGCCGCAGGCCAGCGACAGCGGAACGCAGGCGGACAGGGCCACGAGCGCCGCCGTGCCCACCACACCCGGTCGCAGCGTCCCGGCCGCCAGCGGCTTGTCCCGGCGTCCGGCGGCCCGGTCGCGGCGCAGGTCGACCCGGTCGTTGCACCAGCCGACCGACAGCTGACCCGCGGCCACGGCGGCGACCGCCTTGAGCCCAGCGGCGGCCCCCAGCCCGAGGGCGACGGCCAGCAGTGCGGTGAGGCCCGTCACCGCGGCCGCGGGCACCGGATGACTGGCCTTCAGAAGGGGTACGAGGAGGCGCGTTTCGACGGTCGCCGCCCCCGGCGGATACCCGGTGCGGTGCTGGGGTCCCTCATCGGTGGTGGCGGGCATGGCACCACGCTAAGGGTTGTCCCGTCATCCGAGGTGGGTCGGCGCGCGGCGTCGGGTGCGGTGCAGCGCAGGGCGAAGGGCCCGCCCTTCTGGGCGGACGGCGCCAGCTTCGCAACACGCCCTGGGCGACGGCGCGCCCGCGAAGGCCGGGTTCAGGCCGCGGGCGCCGCCGTGTCCCTATGTTGGAGCGATGACGCACGTCCTCGCGGTGAGCACGGCCTTCCCTCCGCACCGCTACCTGCAGCAGGAGATCACCGACGACCTGGTGTCCAGCCTGCCGCCGGGGACCGACGGCGGCCTCCTGCGCCGACTGCACGCGGCGGCCCGCGTGGAGACGCGTCATCTCGCCCTGCCCCTGGACCGCTACCGCGACCTCGGCGCTTTCGGCGAGACCAATCGGCTCTTCGTCGAACTGGCCGCCGACCTCGGTGCCGACGCGGCCCGGCAGGCACTCGACGAGGCGGGCGTGCGTCCGGAAGAGGTCGACCTGGTCGTCTCGACGACGGTCACGGGGATCGCCACCCCCTCCCTGGACGCCCGTCTCGCCTCCCGGATCGGCCTGCGGCCCGACGTCACGCGCATGCCGTTGTTCGGGCTCGGCTGCTCGGGGGGCGCCGCCGGGCTGGCCCGCGTCCACGACCACCTCGGCGTCCGGCCCGGCAGCACCGCGCTGCTCCTGTCCACCGAGCTGTGTTCCCTCACTCTGCAGCGGGCGGACATGTCGATGGCGAACCTGGTGGCCGGCAGCCTCTTCGGGGACGGGGCCGCCGCGCTGGTGGCCGCCGGCGGCGCCCGCCGCCGTACGCCGACGGGCGCGGCCGGAGCTCCGGACGTTCCCGCCGCCCCCGCGGCCCGCGGAGACACCGGAGTCGCCGGGGCGACGGTCGTGGCCACGCGCAGTCGCCTCTACCCGGGGACCGGGCACCTGCTCGGCTGGGACGTCGGCGAATGGGGCTTCAGCCTGGTGCTCGGCCCGGAACTCCCCGATCTCGTCCGGCTGCACGTGAGCGAGGAGGTCGAGTCCTTCCTCGCCGGGCACGACCTCAAGCCCGCGGACGTCACGGCGTGGATCGTCCACCCCGGCGGCCCCCGGATCCTGGACGCGCTCGCCGAGGAACTCGGCCTGCCGGACGCGGCCCTCGCCCTCAGCCGCCGCGCCCTGGCCGCGACCGGGAACCTGTCCTCCGCCTCGGTGCTGCAGATCCTCCGTGACACGCAGCTCACGCAACCTCCGCCGGGGACGACGGGGCTGATGATCGCCCTGGGGCCCGGCGTCTCGTCCGAACTCGTCCTCCTGAGCTGGTGAGGCCGGCATGACGCCGTACGCCGTACTGATCCTCCTGGTCACCGCCGAGCGCTTCGCGGAACTCGCCGTCGCCCGCCGCAACGGCGCCTGGAGCAGAGCCCGCGGTGCCCGCGAGTACGGGGCCGGGCACTACCCCACCATGGTCGCCCTGCACACCGCGCTGCTGGCCGGCTGTCTCGTCGAACCGTGGGTGGCCGACCGGCCCTTCCTGCCGCTGCTCGGCTGGCCCGCCCTCGCCCTCACCCTGGCCGCCCAGGGGCTGCGCTGGTGGTGCATCGGCACCCTGGGCCCCCGCTGGCACACCCGTGTGCTGATCGTCCCCGACCTTCCGCTCGTCACCTCCGGCCCGTACAGGTACCTGCGGCACCCCAACTACGTGGCCGTCGTCGTCGAGGGCGCGGCCCTCCCCCTGGTACACAGCGCGTGGATCACGGCCCTGGGTTTCTCGCTCCTGAACGCGGCCCTGCTGGCGACCCGCATCCGCTGCGAGAACTCGGCGCTGGCGCCGTCACGTTCCCTCTCCACCCCCGGCGCCGCGCCGTGATCGACCTCCTCGTCGTCGGCGGCGGCCCCGCGGGGCTGGCCACCGCGATCCACGCCGTGGGGTGCGGTCTGGACGTCGTGGTCGCCGAGCCCCGTCCGGCGCCCGTCGACAAGGCCTGCGGAGAGGGGCTGATGCCCGCGGCCGTCCGCGCCCTCCGGGCGCTCGACGTGCGGGTGACCGGCCAGGCGCTCCGGGGCATCCGCTATGTCGACGCCACCGGGAGCCGACGCGCCGAAGCCGTCTTCCGCACCGGGCACGGCCTCGGCGCCCGCCGCACGCTCCTCCACGAGGCGCTCACCGCGCGGGCCGCCGAACTCGGTGTTCCGGTCGTCCCCCATCGCGTCCGGCAGGTGAGCCAGCACGACACGTACGTCTCCGCGGACGGGATGACCGCCCGCTACCTGGTGGCGGCCGACGGGCTGCACTCCCCCACCCGTCGCGCGCTCGGCCTGACCGTGCGGCCGGACGCCCGGCGGCACCCACCGCGCTACGGGCTGCGCCGGCACTACGCGGTCGAGCCGTGGAGCGACCTGGTGGAGGTGCACTGGTCGGCCGAGTGCGAGGCGTACGTGACGCCCCTCGGGCCACGCCAGATCGGCGTCGCCCTCCTGACGTCCCACCAGGGCTCCTACGAGGCGCAGTTGGCGAACTTCCCGCTTCTGCTGTCCCGGCTGCGCTCTGCCGAGGGGACACCGGTCAGAGGCGCCGGTCCGCTTCGCCAGCAGGCCCGCCGCCGGGTCGCCGGCCGGGTGCTCTTCGTCGGCGACGCGGCGGGATACGTCGACGCGCTGACGGGCGAGGGCCTCACGCTCGCCCTCGCCTCGGCGGACGCGCTGGTGCGGTGCCTGCGGGAGGACCGCCCGCAGGCGTACGAACGGGCGTGGGGCCGCTTGTCCCGCGCCTACCGGCTCCTGACGACGTCGTTGCTCTGGGCCCGGAACCAGCCTCGGCTGGCCCCGTTGATCACCCCGGCGGCGGTCCGCTTCCCCGGCCTGTTCCAGCGCGCCGTGAACCTGCTCGCCTGACCGGCTCCGGTCAGCCCCTGGCCGCTTCGGTACGCGGCCCGTCGCCCGTCCGCATCCCCAGGACCATCGCCGTCGCCGTGCCCCAGAGCGACAGTGCGGCGCCCATGCCGACCACCAGACGCACGGCCGTGTCAGAGCCGTCGGCCAGATGGACGACCACCCCGGCAGCCCCTGCCGCGACGAGCAGCCCCGCCGGGACCTTGAGACGAGGCTGTTCGAACGTCGCCGCGAGGGGCACGAAGTGCAGCCCGACGACGACCGCGACCAGCGGCGGGATCAGCACCGGCACGCCCGCCGCGGAGCAGCCGACGGCCACGCCGGCGATCAACAGCCACTGGAGGCCGTTGACTTGATTGAACCGACGGCGCCGCCCGCTGTCGGCGAGCGGGTCCGGCCGCGACCCGTCGAAGAGACGCCGGGCGGTCAGCAGCAGGCCGACCGCGGCCGCGAGCCCGGCCAGGACCGCCACGAGCCAGACCGCCCCCGTGAACGCGCTGGCACCGAGCAGCCACCAGCCGAATCCGAACAACGCGAGAATCCCCACCCCTGACTTGAACATGCTGAAACCCTAGACTCCGGGCGCCGGAGCCGCCACAAGATCGCGAGGCGCCGGGTCGAACGGCCCGAGGGCAGGGGTCCGGTGCGGGCGGGATCGACGCGCCCGCACTACGACTCGTCGTCGGAGTCGTCGGCCGGATCGTCCTGGACACGCAGCCCCGCCACCCACAGCGGCATCATCCAGTGCGCGGCGAGCACCCCGACGAGCACCGGGAACACCGAGGCCCGCAGCGGCGCGTCCGACACGACGCCGTAGCCGCCCGCCGCACCCGCGGCGGCCACCAGCAGCCACAGGGTGATCCGGTGGGCCAGGGCCCGCACCCGGTCGCGCTCGACGAGCTGGCGCTCGTCCAGCATGCGACCGCGCAGTTCGAGCAGCCCGCGGGTGGACCCGTTGAGCATCCCGGTCAGCAGGACCCACGGCACCAGAACAGCGGCGACGAGCACGACCGGCCCGAGCCCCGCGGCGGACACCGTGCCGATCCAGGCGCCCACCCCCACGCCGGTCAGCACGATGTGAGCCCCCACCAGAAGCCGGCGGCGCCCCTTCGTCGCGTAGAAGGCGGCCGCCCGGCGGTCGTTCATCACGGCGTACATCCGCCGGTCGTAGCGCGTCGTGGTCATCACTGCTTCCTCCCGTAGACCTCGTCCGTGAGCGGCTGGAACGGCTCCAGGGAGAACAGCGCCTCCACCGGCAGCGCGAAGAACCTGGCCACCTTCAAAGCCAGGTCCAGGCTGGGGTTGTACTGGCCCCGCTCGATGTAGCCGATGGTCTGGTAGTGGACGCCCACTGCCTCGGCCAATGCCTGTCGCGACACCTTCCGCTCAGCGCGGACCACAGCCAACCTGTTGTGAACCTGCTCGCTCATGTATAAGAAGTACTACATTCGAGCGTAGGAGCACAACAAGCGGCACGAGAACGGGAGTCACGCCCCGGGCGCTCCCGCGGCAGTCCCGGGCCCTCCGCTCCCCGTCAGGAGGGGAGGGCGCCGAGCTGGCGCAGCTGGGTGAGGACGTCGACGACGCCGCGGATCTCGGTGATACGCCCCTCGGCGAAGCGGAAGATGAAGATCTCGTTGTAGCTGACGGACTTTCCGGTGGGCTGAAGGCCCTGGTACACGCCCAGATGGGTGCCCGTCACCGTGTTCCTGGCGACGACCCTGTCTCCTTCGGAGACCGTCTCCTCGATGGTGACGCGGATGTCGGGAAACGCGCTCAGGAGCACGTCCCACACCCGCTTCAGAGCCTCCGCACCGGACGCGCCCATCGGTACGGGCGCGTGGAACCGCACGTCCGGTGCGACGAACTCGTCGATGGCCTTCGACACGACGTCCGGATCGCCGCTGTTGACGGCGGAGTGGAACCGGTGGAGCGCCGCCGTGTTGCCTGCTGTGCCCGCTGCCGACATGTGGTGTCTCCTCTGGAGGTTGCTGGACGAGGTCTCAGCAGTAGGACGCCGCAGCCCCCGGGAATGTGACGTGACGCGTGTCCGGGTCGCGGCCGCCGTCAATCGGCCACGAGGATCCCGGAGAGGCTCACGGCGGGACAGCCGAGGATCTCCGCCAACGCGTGCTGCTGGAACTCGGTCAAGTCGCGGACGAAGACGACCACGTCGGCGGCGGTCGCTTCGCGGGCGGCGGCCACTTCCCGCACCTTTCCACTCCCCAGGACGGTCCGTGAGGAGTAGGGCGACGCCATCTTCCTCACCCCTCCGGCCGACACCCCCCGCCGCTGCACGAACCGCCCGACGACCCGTGCGCCCCGCGCCGCCAGTTCCGCGGCCGCCGCGTCCATGCGGGCGACGAAGTCCTTCTCCTTCGCGGAGAAGTAGCCGACGACCAGCACGTCGGCCCCGGCGACCGTCACGGGCGGCGCGACCCGGCGGCGCGCCGGCGCCGCTCTCACACGGGGGGAGGGACGCCGGTCGCGCCTGCGGGGCTGCTGCACGCGGCACAGGCTAGGGGCCGCGAACCGCGGGGACAGCCGCTTTTCCCCGGACCGGGGGCGCCCCGCACCGGCGACGTGGCGCAGCCGGCCGGGGCGATGCCGCCGGTGGGACGGCGGTCGGGTCCGGTGTTTCGTACCCTGGCGGCATGAGGATGCGCCCCACTCTCAGCTGGACCCCCACGGATGACCTGCCGCCGGGCGTCACGGATCCGGGTCCGGTCGCCGACGCGCTGGAGGCCGGCGGGGTGCTGGTGCTGAGCGGGGCGGGCCTCTCCACCGAGTCGGGCATCCCCGACTACCGGGGTGAGGGTGGCAGCCTGAGTCGGCACACCCCGATGACCTACCAGGACTTCACCGCCGGCGCCCAGGCCAGGCGCCGGTACTGGGCGCGCAGTCATCTCGGCTGGCGCACCTTCGGCCGTGCCCGCCCTAACGCCGGGCATCGGGCGGTGGCCGCGTTCGAGCGGCACGGCCTGTTGTCGGGTGTCATCACCCAGAACGTCGACGGTCTGCACCAGGCCGCGGGCAGCGAGGACGTCGTGGAGCTCCACGGCAGCCTGGAGCGGGTCGTCTGCCTTTCCTGCGGCGCCTTCACCCCGCGCCGTGAACTCGCGGAGCGGCTGGAGGAGGCCAACCGGGGATTCGAGCCGGTGGCGGCCGGTATCAACCCGGACGGCGACGCCGACCTCTCCGACGAGCAGGTCGGCGACTTCCGTGTGGTGCCGTGCCTGGTCTGCGGCGGCATCCTCAAACCGGACGTGGTGTTCTTCGGCGAGGCCGTCCCGCCCGCGCGGGTCGAGCACTGCCGCCGGCTGGTCCGCGACGCGGCCTCCCTCCTGGTGCTGGGCTCCTCACTGACGGTGATGTCCGGGCTGCGGTTCGTCCGGGAGGCCGCCCAGGCCGGAAAACCCGTGCTGATCGTCAACCGCGACCCGACCCGTGGCGACCGGCACGCCCTCACCCGCGTCGCGCTCCCGCTGGGAGCGGCGCTCACCACCGTGGCCGCCCGGCTCGGCCTCCCCGCCGACGGCCAGGCACCCTGACACCCCGGCACCCCGGCACCCCGGCACCCCGGCACTCCGGCGCGCTGGCCGGAGAGGCGGGCGCGGTGCAGCGGCGGCGGTGCCCCGCTTCCGGGTGCGACGGCTCCGTGCGGCGGCCGATCGTGGCGCCCGGCACCACTCGTACGCGCGGCGTGCGGGATCTGGCGTGGTCCCGCGGCCCCGGCGTGGTGCGGCGGTAGGGTGCGGCCCGTGTCCGAGCATGAGCGCGACCTCGTCGGTTACGGCGCCGAGCCGCCGCACGCCGCTTGGCCCGGCGGCGCCCGCGTCGCCGTCAGCCTCGTCCTCAACTACGAGGAGGGCGGGGAACGGAGCGTCGTCGAGGGCGACCCCGCCTCCGAGGGCTACCTGCACGAGATCATCGGCGCGCCCCCTGTGGTCGGCGGGCGGGACCTGAACGTCGAGTCGATGTTCGCGTACGGCTCCCGAGCCGGGTTCTGGCGCATCCACCGCACGCTCGCGGCCCACGGCGTCCCGCTCACGGTGTACGCCGTGGGCCGGGCGCTCGAGCGCAATCCCCAGGTGGCGAGGGCGATGGCGGATGCCGGCTGGGAGGTGGCGAGCCACGGCTGGCGCTGGATCGACTACCGGCACGTGCCCGAGGACGTCGAACGTGCGGACATCGCGCGCTCGATCTCGACGATCGAGCGGCTCGTCGGCCGCCGCCCGGTCGGCTGGTACACCGGCCGGACGAGCCCCCGCACCCGGGGCCTCGTCGCCGGGGAGGGGGGCTTCCTCTACGACTCCGACGACTACTCGGACGACCTGCCGTTCTACGTCGAGGCGGCGGGCCGGCCGCACCTCGTGGTGCCGTACAGCCTCGACGCGAACGACTTCAAGTTCCTCATCGTGCACGGCTTCACGACCGCCGAGGACATGCTCGCCTACCTGATCGACACGTTCGACACGCTCCACGACGAGGGCGCCGAGCGGCCGCGCATGATGAGCGTCGGCCTGCACTGCCGGATCACGGGCAGGCCCGGCCGCATCCGCGCCCTCGACGGCTTCCTGCGGCACGTCGCACGGCGTGGCGGCGCGTGGGTCGCCACCCGCGAACAGATCGCCCGCCACTGGCTCACCACGCATCCGCCGTCGCGCTGAAGTGCGGGGGTGCCGCGGACCGGGCGCCGCCCAACCCCGGGAGATGGCTCGTCCGTTCGGGGAAGCACCGGCCCACCCGACCGGCGCGGCGGGGGCGCCGCGTCAGGTGCGCGGGACGTCCGCGACGTACACGAGGCCGTCGATGGTCGGCAGGTGGGCCGGGTCGAGCGGGGCGTAGCCGAACCAGGGGGAGACG
>NZ_RDBI01000073.1 GCF_008042125.1 Streptomyces sp. MS191 | reverse complement strand
GTACGGACATCGTCCGGACGGGCCGTTTGCGCACCCTCCCGTGGCTGTACGCCCGCCGGGCGCCCGGGAACGCCTGCCTGACCGGAGTCGCCGCGGGGCACGTCCCGCCGCCGCGGGGGCCCATCGGTGTCGGACCCGTCAATCCGCAGTCGAAGGGATGCGGGACGGTCATGCGGTCCGCTCCATTCGGTCTGACCGGCCGGCCCGTGCCCGACGCCTTCGAACTGGCCGCGCACTGCGCGCAGATCACGCACGGGCATCCGACGGCGGCGCTGGCGTCGGGGGCGTTCGCCGCGATCGTGGCCCATCTGGTGGCGGGCGAGTCCGCCGAGGGCGCGGTGCTGCGGGCCATGGAACTGCTGCGCCGTCACCCGGGTCACGAGGAGACGACGGCAGCCCTCCGCTCGGCCGTCGACCTGGCCGGTGAGGGGAGGCCGAGCCCCGAGCGGGTGGAGTCGCTCGGCGCCGCCTGGATCGCCGAGGAGACCCTGGCCATCGCCGTGTACTGCCTGCTCGCGCACCCCGACGCACCGGCGGAGGCGCTCCTGCTCTCCGTCAACCACTCCGGTGACAGCGACTCGACGGGGGCGGTCTGCGGAAACCTGCTCGGCGCCCGCCACGGGGACGTCTGGCTGCCGCCCGAGTGGCTGACGCGGACCGAGGGCCGGCGGTTCGTCGCCGAACTGGCCGACGACCTCTCGCTCCAGTTCGAGCACGGCGAGATCGGCCCCGGAGTGCCGCTTCACTCGTACGAGCGATATCCGGCCTGCTGAAGCAACGGGGGGAACGGCCGTCCGAATCCTCTCGTTCCCCCGGTATGAACCGACCGATGCGTGAGGGACATCAGGGAACGGGACCCGGGGCGATCACCCCGGACGGCTGCGCGGTCGAGTTGTACCGGCGGCTCGCCGTCGGCGACGAGCCCGACGTGATCGAGGCCGCCGTGCCCGCCGGGTCGACCGTGCTCGAACTGGGCAGTGGGGCCGGGCGGGTGACGGAGCCCCTGGCCGCACGGGGGTTCACCGTCACGGCGGTGGACGAGTCCGCGGAGATGCTGGCCGCCGTCAGAGAGCGCTCGCCGGGTGTGGCGACCGTGCACGGCTCCATCGAATCGCTGGATCTGGAACGGCGGTTCGACGTGGTCCTGCTCGGCTCGTTCCTGGTGCACACGGCCGAGCACCGCACCAGGCAGGCCCTGCTGGAGGCGTGCAGACGGCACGTGAAGGACGACGGCCGCGTGCTCATCCAGCGGGAGGGCGAGGACTGGCACCGCGACGTGCCGCGCGAGCGCCGGGACGCCGCGGGCTGCACCGTGCGGATCCTGTCCGCGGAGCCGGTCGGCGACGGCGTCGACTCGATGCACGCCGAGTACGTCTTCCCCGACGCCCGCTGGACCCAGACGTTCCTCTCCCGGCCCCTGGACGGGCGGGAGTTCACGCGCTGCCTGGCAGCGGCCGGACTCGTCGTGGAGGACGTCCTGACGGACGACGGCACCTGGGTGAGGGCCCGTCCCGAGGTCCGCCGGGAATCCCCGAACGGACCGCCGGAACGGCGATGAGTTCCCGGCCTCCGCCCCGTCTACCCCTGTGAACGCGCCGCAGCAGACGCCGAACCAGGGAGACTCCGCCATGACCACCGCCACCCGGACCGCCGCCGACACGACCACCACCGCACGCCGTCCGGGCCGGCGCGCCGACATCACCGTGCGGGTCCTCCAGATCGTCCTCGCGCTCTTCTTCGCCGTCCCGAGCGCCGGGCCCAAGCTGGTGGGCCACTGGTCGGCGGCCGAGTCCTTCGACCGGATCGGCTGGGGCGACTGGCTGATGTACACGGTCGGAGCCCTGGAACTGGCCGGCGCGATCGCCCTGCTGGTCCCGATCCTGTCCAGCGCCGCGGCGACCGCACTGACCGGCCTGATGATCGGGGCGTTCGTCACCCAGCTGACCGTCTTCGACGGGGAGAACGCCCTGACGCCGCTGATCCTGGCCGTCCCCCTCGTCGCCATCGCCTGGACCCGCCGCCACCGCAACGGGGAGCTTCTCGCGCTCGTCCGGCGATGGCGCGCGTGAGCACGCGCGCGCCACGACGCGCCGCGCCCGGGACGGGGGTCCGGGCGCGGCGCGTCGGCGTGGAGGCCCGCTCTCAGTGCACGACGCTGTAGCTGCGCCAGGGCAGGGAGTCCGGCGCGATCTCGTTGGTCGTGTTGGTGGCGATGTAGATGGGGTCCTCACCCGTGCAGTCGCGGGTCCGGTACATCTGGATGTCGTTGAGCGTGCGGTTCTCGACCTTCCGCGTACCGGCCGGGCCCAGCAGGTGGCAGCCGTTCACCGAGGGACTCGTCACCGTGATGACCAGGTCACGCTCGGTCTCGTACGTCAGTGTGCCCACCGCGGACCGGCCCAGGCCGGAGCAGCCCGCGACGGCGAGCGTCAGGAGTGCGGCCCCGGCTGCGGTGCAGAGACGCCGTTGAACGGACATGGCGGATCCTCGTCTGTCGGGCGAAGGCGGCGGAAGCCCTGTTCCTGGCCACCATGCCGCCTGCCGGGCGACGCGGCACCCGGTGCTGGTCCGCCCGGGCGAAGCACCGCGGGGACCCGGTTGTCAGACCCCACCCGTAAGGTCGGAGATCGAGTGGGAATCCGTCGCGGAACGGGAGGTGGGCAGCGGTGACGCACAGCTGGCGGACCAGTGCCGCCGTCTTCCTGCCGGCGGCGCTTCCGCGCGAGGGCCGGGTCGCCTTCTGGGCGCCCGACGGGGCGCCGCTGCCCGAGGACACGGAGCAGGGGACCCGGACGGAGCTGACCGTCGTACGACGGCACGGCTCCGGGGCCCGTGGCCGCACCGTGCCCGCCGTACTCCTCCCCGRCGCCGKGGCCTGCCGCTCGTCACCGCCCTCCTCCGCGATGTCGAAGAGTTCGTAGCCGGCGAGGTCGAGGCGGAGCGAGACGCGGACGCCGGCGTCCATGCCGGCGGCGGCCTCCGCCGCCCAGGCCCGCGCGCGGGGCAGGTGCTGGGCCTCCCGGGCGGCGAACGGCGCCCCGGCCGCGTGGGCCGCCCCCTGCCACCCCTGCCCGACCCGCTTCCGGTGCCGCCCCGGCCGGGGCGGCACCGGAAGCGGGTCGGGCAGGGGTGGCAGGGGTCTCGGCACGGCCTCGTCCTGGGGCGGGCCGAGCACGGCGCGGGCCGGGACCGTCGCCAGCGCGGGCGCCGCCGAGCCCGCCTCGGCAGCCGACCGCGCCGCGTTGCGCCGGGTGAGCGCCGCGAGGATCTCCTGTTCGCCGCGTCCGCGCATCAGGAAGAGGACGAAGGGGTCCTCGTCGAGGAGCCGTGCGGCCTGGTAGCAGAGGGCGGCGGCGTGCTTGCAGGGGAAGCCGTCGTCCGGGCAGGAACAGTCCGGGATCAGGTCGCCGCGGGCGGGCAGCAGCCCCTCGACGGCCTCCAGGGCGTGCGGGACGTCCTTGTCGAGCAGGGCGGCGATGTGTTCGGGCCGGGCGGCGACCTCGTCCAGGAAGCGCTCCCAGCCGTCGTCCCCGAGGGTGCGCATCCGGATCTCGGTGCGGTACGGGCGGGGGCGCGTGCCGTGCACGTAGGCGACGACCCGGCCGGGGGTGACCGTGATGGCGTCGACGTGACCGCGCCCGGCGTAGGCCTTGCCCCGGGCCAGGCGAGCCGGGTCGAGGGCGGTGCCCTCCAGCGCGTCCACCCAGGCGTTTCCCCACCAGGTGCCGGCGAACCGCCCGTCCGGAGCCTCGCGCGGGGCGAGTTGCGGGAAGGTGCGGCGACGGTCGTCGTGGCGCGGGTCGTAGGTCCGGCCGGCCGGCCGGCGCCGGTTCATGACGGCCTCCTCAGGGAGACCAGGTCCGCCAGCTCCCGGTCGGTCAGTTCGGTCAGCGCGGCCTCGCCGGAACCGAGGACGGCGTCGGCCAGGGCGCGCTTCGCCCGCAGCATCTCGGCGATGCTGTCCTCCACCGTGCCCTCGGCGATCAGCCGGTGGACCTGCACCGGCTGCGTCTGGCCGATGCGGTAGGCGCGGTCGGTGGCCTGTTCCTCGACCGCCGGGTTCCACCAGCGGTCGAAGTGGACGACGTGCCCGGCCCGGGTGAGGTTGAGCCCGGTGCCCGCCGCCTTCAGGGACAGCAGGAAGACGGGCACCTCGCCGTCCTGGAAGCGGTCCACCATCCGCTCGCGCTCCGCCACGGGCGTTCCCCCGTGCAGCAGTTGGGCGGGGACGCCCCGGGCCGCCAGATGGTCGGCGAGGAGCCGGGCCATGGAGACGTACTGGGTGAAGACGAGCACGGAGCCGTCCTCGGCGAGGATCGTGTCGAGGAGTTCGTCGAGCAGGGCGAGCTTGCCCGAGCGGCCGGCGAGCCGGGCCGTGCCTCCGCCGCCCGGTGCCTGTTCCTTGAGGTACTGCGCGGGGTGGTTGCAGATCTGCTTGAGCGAGGTGAGCAGCTTCATGACGAGCCCGCGGCGGGCGATCCCCTCCGCGCCCTCGATCTGCGCCATGGTCTCCCGGACCACGGCCTCGTAAAGCGAGGCCTGTTCGCGGGTGAGGGGAACCGGGTGGTCCGACTCGGTCTTGGGCGGCAGCTCGGGGACGATCCCGGGGTCGGACTTGCGGCGGCGCAGCAGGAACGGCCGTACCAGGCGGGCGAGTCGCTCGACGGCCTCGTCGTTCTCGATCTCCTCGCTGTTCTCGACGGCGCGGGCGTGGCGGGAGCGGAACGCCTTCAGCGGACCGAGCAGGCCGGGGGTCGTCCAGTCGAGCAGCGCCCAGAGTTCGGAGAGGTTGTTCTCCACGGGGGTGCCGGTGAGGGCGACCCTGGCCGGTGCCGGGATCGTGCGCAGTGCCTTGGCCGTCGCGGAGAAGGGGTTCTTGACGTGCTGCGCCTCGTCGGCGACGACCATCCCCCACTCCTGCTCGGCGAGCCGGGGCGCGCTGGTGCGCAGGGTGCCGTAGGTGGTGAGGACGAAGCCGGCGTCGGGGCCGTCGCCGAGGCCGTCCAGCGAGCGGTCGGCGCCGTGGAAGCGGCGGACGGGGACGCCGGGCGCGAACCGCTGGACCTCGCGCTGCCAGTTGCCGAGGAGTGACGCGGGGCAGACGACGAGGGTCGGCGCGCGGCGCGCGCGGCGCAGGTGGAGGGCGATGAGGGTGACGGTCTTGCCCAGCCCCATGTCGTCGGCGAGGCAGCCGCCGAGGCCGAGCGAGGTCATCAGGTCGAGCCAGGCGAGTCCGCGGAGCTGGTAGTCGCGCAGGGTGGCGTTCAGTCCGGCCGGCGGTTCGGCGTCCCCGGGTCCGCCGACGAGCCGGTCGCGCAGGGTGGCGAGGGCGCCGACGGGCACGGCGGGGACGGTCTCGCCGTCCACCTCCGCGGTGCCGGTGAGGGCGACCGCGAGGGCGTCGACGGGCTCCAGCAGGCCGAGTTCGCGCTTGCGGGCCTTGCGGACGAGGTCGGGGTCGACGACCACCCACTGGTCACGCAGGCGCACGATGGGCCGGTGGGCCTCGGCCAGGCCGTCCATCTCCCGCTCGGTGAGCGGGTCCCCGTCGAGGGCCAGCTGCCAGTTGAAGCGGAGCAGTTCCTCGCTGTCGAAGAACGTGGTGCCGTCGGTGGCGGAGCCGGGTGCGGTCATGGCCGGCCGGACGACGGCGGAGGCGCTGAGCGAGCGGGCGAGCTCCCGGGGCCAGTGGACGGCGACCCCGGCGTCGGCCAGCCGGGCGGCGGCGGGGCCGAGCAGTTCGTACAACTCGTCCTCGGTGAGGGCGAGGGCGTCGGGGACGTCGCGCTCCAGGAGACGCCCGAGCGGCGGCCAGACACGGGCGGCGCGGCGCAGGGCGAGGACGGCGTCGATGCGGGCCCGGGGTCCGAAGTGCTCGTCGCCGTCGCCCGCCCAGAGCGCGGCGGCGTCGATGACGAGGGTGGGGTCGGCGAGGCTGTGCACCTGGAGGAGCGCCGCCGCGGCCTGCCGCTCGTCACCGCCCTCCTCCGCGATGTCGAAGAGTTCGTAGCCGGCGAGGTCGAGGCGGAGCGAGACGCGGACGCCGGCGTCCATGCCGGCGGCGGCCTCCGCCGCCCAGGCCCGCGCGCGGGGCAGGTGCTGGGCCTCCCGGGCGGCGAACGGCGCCCCGGCCGCGTGGGCCGCGGCGGGAGTGCGGGGCAGGGTGTCGGCCACCGCGTCGAGGAAGGCCCGGACGAGCGCCTCGGGCTCGGGCAGCCGCAGCGGGCCGCGGCCGGGGACGGGCACGGCGTGGGCTTCGTGGGGCATGGCCGCCGCGACGGCGCGCAGGTGGGCGATGTCCTCCGCGTCCAGCGGGCCGGCCCGCCAGGCGTCGAGGTCGTCGGCGGTGAGTCCGGGCAGCAGCCTGCCCCGGGCGGCCAGCTGGAGGGCGTGCAGGGCGGCCGCGCCCCAGCAGGCGGTGACGAGCGGCAGGCCGCGGCGGCGCTCCTCCAGGTGCACAGCCTCGCCGACCCCACCCTCGTCATCGACGCCGCCGCGCTCTGGGCGGGCGAC
>NZ_RDBI01000072.1 GCF_008042125.1 Streptomyces sp. MS191 | reverse complement strand
ACGGAGACGGCGGCGATGTCCTTGACCGGGCTGTCCACCGGCTCACTCCCTCGGATAGTGCATTTCGGATAGTGCATTTCACTGGACTACCAGTCCAGAATAATGGACTCGTCAAGTGAAGTCCCACTCTCACGCTACGAGCCCGTGCGCGCCACGTGAAATGCCGATTGGGCTGCGGTTATGCTCCGGACGCATGGGCCTAGAGCTGCGCCACCTGCGCGCCTTCCTCGCCATCGCCGAGGAAGGCAACGTGACCCGGGCCGCCGCCCGCCTCCACCTCACCCAGCCCGCCGTCTCCCGCACGCTCGCCGCCGTGCTGCTGATCGTCTGCCGGCCCAGGGTCCGCGGCTACCGCCGCGCCGACTGGGGCACCATCGTCGCCTTCGGTGCCGCGATGGCCGGCATGAACATCCTCTTCTACCAGTCGGCCGACCGGATCCCGCTCGGTGCCGCGGTCACCCTGGAGGTCCTGGGTCCGCTGCTCCTGTCGGTGATCGCCTCCCGCCGGCTGATGAACGTGCTGTGGGCGGGTCTCGCCCTCGGCGGCGTCGTCCTGCTCGGCGGCGGCGGCTTCGACCGCCTCGATCCCCTGGGGGCGGCGTTCGCGCTGGCCGCCGGTGCGATGTGGGCGACGTACATCGTGTTCAGCGCCCGTACCGGGCGACGCTTCCCGAAGGCGGACGGGCTGGCGCTGGCGATGGCGTTCGGCGCCGTCCTGTCGCTGCCGTTCGGCATCGTGGAGGCCGGCGACAAGCTGCTCGTCCCGTCGACGATCGGGTTGGGCCTGGCTGTCGCCCTGATGTCCTCGGTGCTGCCGTACACGCTGGAGCTCCTCGCGCTGCGCCGGCTGCCTGCCCCCACCTTCGCGATCCTGATGAGCCTGGAGCCGGCCATCGCCGCGACCGCCGGGTTCCTCGTCCTGAGCCAGGCGTTGTCGATCACCGACAGGAGCAGCGGACCCAGGACCTCCAGGGTGACCGCGGCACCGAGCGGGATCCGGTCGGCCGACTGGTAGAAGAGGATGTTCATGCCGGCCATCGCGGCACCGAAGGCGACGATGGTGCCCCAGTCGGCGCGGCGGTAGCCGCGGACCCTGGGCCGGCAGACGATCAGCAGCACGGCGGCGGCGAGGACGAGGCGCAGGGTGACGACCCCGAGGGCGCCGGCGCGCGGCATGAGCAGGACGGCGACCGCCGATCCGAACTGCACGGAGAGCCCACCGGCGACGACGAGCGCGACGGGCCCGAGACGGGTGGCACGGGAGGAAGCGGCCCCCGTCGCGGCGGCGTCGGACGCGGAACCGGACGCGGGCACGGAACCGGGCGCCGACACGGAATCGGACGCGGGTACGGAGACGGCCTCGGGTACGGAGACGGCGGCGATGTCCTTGACCGGGCTGTCCACCGGCTCACTCCCTCGGATAGTGCATTTCACTGGACTACCAGTCCAGAATAATGGACTCGTCAAGTGAAGTCCCACTCTCACGCTACGAGCCCGTGCGCGCCACGTGAAATGCCGATTGGGCTGCGGTTATGCTCCGGACGCATGGGCCTAGAGCTGCGCCACCTGCGCGCCTTCCTCGCCATCGCCGAGGAAGGCAACGTGACCCGGGCCGCCGCCCGCCTCCACCTCACCCAGCCCGCCGTCTCCCACGGAGACGGCGGCGATGTCCTTGACCGGGCTGTCCACCGGCTCACTCCCTCGGATAGTGCATTTCACTGGACTACCAGTCCAGAATAATGGACTCGTCAAGTGAAGTCCCACTCTCACGCTACGAGCCCGTGCGCGCCACGTGAAATGCCGATTGGGCTGCGGTTATGCTCCGGACGCATGGGCCTAGAGCTGCGCCACCTGCGCGCCTTCCTCGCCATCGCCGAGGAAGGCAACGTGACCCGGGCCGCCGCCCGCCTCCACCTCACCCAGCCCGCCGTCTCCCGCACGCTCGCCGCCCTGGAGACCCACCTCGGCGCCCGACTCGTCGACCGGTCGACGCACCACCTCTCCCTCACCCCCGAGGGCCGCGCCTTTCGCGACCGGGCCGCCTCCGCGGTCGCCGCGTTCGACGCGGCGATCGACCCCGCCCGCCTCCGGCACCGGCCGCTGCGCCTGGGCCACGCCTGGTCGGCCTTCGGCCCGTACACCACACCCCTCCTGCGCCGATGGCAGCGCGAACACCCCGAGACGCCGCTCGAACTCCTGCGGATCGACGACCGAACGGCCGGACTCGTACGCGGCGACGTGGACGCGGCGCTGCTCCGCGGCCCGGTGGACGCGCCCGGGCTCGCGACGGAGGAGCTGACCACGGAACCCCGGGTGGCCGCACTGCCGGCCGACAGCCCCTTGGCGGAACGCCCGGGGCTGACCCTGGACGACCTGGCGACCGAGACCGTGGTCCTCAACACGGTCTCGGGCACGACGGGCCTCGACCTGTGGCCGCCAGGGGCTCGCCCCGGCGGCACCCTCACGGTCGGCAACACCGACGACTGGCTGACCGCGATCGCGGCGGGCCGGGGCATCGGCGTCTCGTCCGTCTCGACGGCGGACATGCACCCCCACCCCGGCGTGACCTACCGACCCCTGACGGACGCACCCCCCATCCACGTGGTCCTCGCCTGGCGGGACACCTCCCCACACCCGGCGACCCCGCTCCTGGTGGCCCTGGCCCGCGAGCTCGCGAGGGAGGAGTGAGGGG
>NZ_RDBI01000071.1:5032-40925 GCF_008042125.1 Streptomyces sp. MS191 | reverse complement strand
GGCGGGGAGGGGTGTCGTCCTCCGGGCCGGGACCGGCGGGTGCGCGACTGCCGCACCCCTCGATGCCGGGCCCGCCCCGGCGGGCCCCGCCTCGTTCCCGTCCGGGTCGCCGCCGGCCGATCCTCGAAGATCGACCGGACAGCCCTCAGGCGGGGACCGCCAGGGCCTTCGTCCGGGCGCGCGGCCGGGCGACCACGGTGTTGCGGCCGATCATGTTGGCGATCTCGGCCCGTGAGGAGACCTCCAGCTTGGCGAAGATGCGGCCGAGATGCGTCTCCACCGTCTTGTGGCTGACACCGAGGGTCCGCGCGATCTGGCGGTTGGTGCAGCCCTGGCTGACGAGCGTGGAGATCTCGAACTCGCGCTGGCTCAGCATGTGCGCCCCCTCGSCGGTGCCGTCGGCCACGGTGCCGCCGGCGAGCGGCGGGCGGGCCGCCTCGCGGGCGCGGGTGACGGCGGCGGCCAGACGGCTCGCGCCGGAGCCGGCCGCGACCGCGTCCGCGGCCGCCAGATGGCGCTCCGCCTGGTCCGGTTCGCCGAGCGCGGCCAGTGCGCGGGCCGCGGCCGTCCGGGCCCAGCCCTCGTCGGCGAGGTGTCCGCTCTCCGCCGCCGCGACGAGCGCGTCCTCGGCGAGTCTCAGTGCCTCGGCGGGCTCCTCGGCGGCGGCGGAGCCGAGCAGCGCGGCCCGGGCACGGGCACCGGCGAGGCCGAGTTCCGCGGCCACGGTGGCGGCCTCCTCGGCGGCGAGCCGGGCGGCGTCCGGCCGGCCCGCGGCGAGCCGGGCGGCGCAGAGGGTCTCGGCGAGCGCGAGGCGGGTCGGGTGCGGCAGCCGGGTGGCGGCGGGGTAGGTGAGTCCGGCTCCGGCCAGGGTCTCCAGGCTGCCGAGCGCGTCGCCGGCGGCGAGTTGGCCCGCGGCGAGCGCCATCCGGGCGCGGCGCGCCCAGTGGCCGTCGGGCGCGGCGACCACGCAGGCCGCGCGGGCGACCGCGACGGCGGTCTCCGGCTCGTGGACCTCCAGGGCCACGCGGGCGCGCAGGCAGAGGGCCATGGCGCGCAGTTCCGTGCCGCCGACGAGTTCGGAGCAGCGGACGGCCTCCTCCGCGGGGGCCGCGGCCTCCGCCGGCCTGCCCTGCCGGAGCAGTACGGTGGCGAGCCCGGCGGCCATCGAGGCGACGGCGGGCCACTGTCCCGTGGCCCGGCCGATCGCCAGTCCCCGGTTGAGGTGCCGTACGGCGGGTCCGTAGCGCTCCAGGTCCGTCTCGAGGCGGGCCAGGCAGTCCAGGGCGTCCAGTCGCAGGGCGAGGGCCCGGTCGCCCAGCGCGTCGGCGAGCCGTGCCGCGGCCGCGGCGTCCCGGCGGGCGGCGGCGGCCGTGCCGCCGGCCAGCCGGACCGTCCCGTGCAGGGCCAGTGCGTGGACCTGGGCGGCCTCGTCGCCGCTTCCCGCGGCGGCGAGCACGGCTTCGTCGGCCCAGTCGCGGGCCTCCGGTTCGGCGTCCCGGCACGCGGTCGCGGCCAGGGCGATCCACAGTGCGGCAGCGCCGTGCGGATGGTCGGCGGCGGCGCCGGACAGCGCGGTCCGCAGCACGGAGCGTGCCAGCGGGACGTCTCCGTCCGCCTGGGCGATCGCGGCGCGGCGCAGTGCCGCGTCGGCGGCCTCGGGCGTGTGGTCGGGCCCGTCGAGCAGCTGGTCACGCCGCTCCAGTGCGGCTCTCGCCCGGTCGGTGCGGCCCGTCATGACGGCCGCCGCGGCGGCTCTGGCGAGGGCGGCACGACGGCGGTTGCGGTGCGCCGGTGTGTCGTGGAGCAGACGGGCCGCCGCACGGAACCACCGGTCCGCGGTGGCGGGATCGGTGGGCAGCGCGGCCTCCGCGGCCGCCGTGAGCACGGCGGCGCCGGACGCGTCGCCGGTCGCGCAGGACTGCTCCAGGTGGCGGGCGTAGCGGACCGGCGCGACGCCGTCCGCGCGGTGGCGGGCGCAGGCGCGGGCATGGGCGCCGAGCCGCCAGCCGCCGGGGACCGCTCCGTAGACGACGCGCCCCACCAGCGGGTGCCGGTAGGCGACCTGTCCGGGTACCGGCGCGGGGCGCAGGAGGTCGGCGGCGAGGAGTTCGTCGACGGCGGCGAGGACCCGCGCGGGGTCGAGGTCGGCCACGTCGGCGAGCAGGTCGGGTCCGGCCGGCTCGCCGAGCACCGCCGCCGCGTGGGCGACGAGGCGGGCGTCGGCGGAGAGCGCGGTGACCTCGGCGAGCAGCGGCGCCGCCGCGCGCCGGGCGGCGGCCTCGTCCGCCGGTTCCTCCTCCAGGCAGGCGCCGGGTCCGGCGCAGGACGCCACCAGCAGTTCCAGGAGGCGGGGGTTGCCGCCGGTGCGGTCGTACAGCGAGCCGTTGTGCCGGTGGCACAGGCGCTGGGCGGGGAAGGTCCCGGTCGCGGTGCGGTCGAGGTCGGCGAGGTCGAGATGGGCGGTGCGCCAGGTCCCGCGGGCCGCGGTCAGTTCGGCCCGCAGGGCGGGCGGGCACTGCCGGGGCCGGTGCGCGAGGACGAGCAGGAGCGCCTCGGCCGGCGGGGTGCGCAGCAGGGCGAGCAGGGCGCGCTCCGCCTCCGGTCCGCCGCCGTGCGCGTCGT
This sequence comes from Streptomyces sp. MS191, assembly GCF_008042125.1. Classification (GTDB taxonomy): domain Bacteria; phylum Actinomycetota; class Actinomycetes; order Streptomycetales; family Streptomycetaceae; genus Streptomyces. Next base: position 38,303 of record NZ_RDBI01000071.1, on the reverse strand, counting down.
CGACGAGCAGCAGCAGGGGCTCGGCGGGCCCGGCGGACGGGAGTCCGGTCGCGGGCAGTTCCGCCGGGCGTACGCCGCGGACCCGGACGCCGGCCTCGGCGGCCAGTGCCGCGATCTCGGCGAGGAGTCTGGTCTTCCCCGTGCCCGGGTCGCCCGCGAGCTCGACGAGGGCGGGTCCGGTGCCGCGGGCCGGGAGCAGGCGGCGGACGGCCGCCAGCTCCTCCTCCCGGCCGATCAGCGGGCGTACGTCACCTTTCACCGCACGCCCGTCCCGGCGGCCGCCTGCTCCGACGCGGCGTCGGCCGCCATGGCCTGCCGCAGGCTCAGGGGGCGCATGTCCGTCCAGACCTCGTCCACGTGGGCCACGCACTCCTCCTTGGAGCCGGTGAAGCCCGTGGGCTGCCAGCCGGCCGGCACCTCGCGGGACTCGGGCCAGACGGAGTACTGCTCCTCGTCGTTGATCACGACGGCGTAGCGTCCCTTGTCGTCGTCCTGGAACACGACTCACCTCCGGTGATGCGATTGAGAAGAAATTCGAATGGGAACCGGGAACAGCCTTGTGTGGGGCGCCTCCCTGACACAACGCCGTCCCGATGGACGCTGCCGAATCCCCCGATCGAAAGCGCCGATGGCGGTGCGCAGGGATCGCGCGGCATCGTTCCGGACGATGTCCCGCATCGAATTCCGTGAATTCCCGCGTCTGGAGGGCCGATCCCGCGGGCGTCTACCCTCCCCTCGGTCGGCCCGAAGCACATCGGGGCGTGACGACTGGGGGAAAGCCACATGGAACTCAGCCTCTTGGGGCCGCTCGAACTCGCCCGTGACGGTGTGGTGTTCGGGCTGGGTGGGCCTCGGCAGCGGACCGTTCTGGCGGTGCTGGCCCTGCACGCGAACCGGGTGACCCCGCGGGAGCAGCTGGTGGACGCCGTCTGGGGCGAGGCGCCCCCGGAGACCGCCCGTACCCAGGTGCAGTCCGCCGTCTCGGCGCTGCGCAAGGCCTTCGCGCGGGCGGGCCGCCCCGACGCCATCACGACGCTGGCCTCGGGGTACCGGCTGGCCCTCGCCGACGAGGAGCTGGACCTGCGGCGCTTCGAGAAGCTGGTGGCCGAGGCCCGCGACCACGCCGCGGCCGGGCGGCCCGAGCGGGCCACGACGGTCTTCCGCTCGGCACTCGCCCTGTGGCGCGGTCCGGCCCTGCTCGGCCTGGAGGGCGAGCTCGTGCGCCAGGGCGCGACCCTGCTGGACGAGCAGCGGCTGTCGGTGGCCGAGGAGCTGGCCCGGCTCGACCTGTCCCTCGGCCGGCATGCCGAGATCACCGGCGAACTCCTGGCGCTCACCGCGCAGGAGCCGCTGCGCGAGGGTCTGCACGCCTCGTTGATCCTCGCCCTCCACCGGTCGGGTCGGACGGCGGAGGCCCTCGACGCGTTCCGGCGGACCCGCGCGGTGTTCGTCCGGGAGCTGGGCATCGAGCCCGGCCGGGAGCTCCAGGAGCTCGAGACGGCGATCCTGAGGGCGGACCCGGCCCTCGACCTGCGACCCCCCACGCCCCCGGTCGGCACGGCACCCGGCGGGTCCGGCTCAGCGGACGTCCCGTCCGCGGCAGCCGATGTCCCGCACCCCGACGTCATGGCCGCGCATCCCGTCACGGCCCTCCCGGCGGCAACCGCCGCGCGACCCGAACAACTCCCCTCCGATCTGCCGGACTTCACCGGTCGGAAGGAATTCCTCGCGGAGATCTCGGAATTCCTCTCGGGCGGCGGCGCGGCGTTCCGTCCGGGGGAGGCCGTACGCATCGCGGGAATCAGCGGACAGGACGGAATCGGGAAGACGAGCCTGGCGATCCACGCCGCGCACGCGCTGCGCGACGCGTTCCCCGACGGCCGGCTCTTCGCGAACCTCGGCGGGGAGAGCGGCCGGGAGGTCACGACGGGCGTGCTGGCCCGCTTCCTGCGCGCGCTGGGCGTGCCGGGACACGCGATCCCGCAGGACGCCGACGAGCGCCGCACGCTCTACCGCAGCCTGCTCGCGGGCAGGCGGGTGCTGATCGTGCTCGACGAGGTGGGCGACGAGGCCGTGGTACGGGAGCTGCTGCCGGGCGACGCGCACTGCGGCGTCCTGGTGACCGGCCGCTACCGGCTGACGGGACTGCCCGGAATCCGCCAGATCGACCTGGACCTCTTCGACCCGGACCTGTCGGTGGAGCTCCTGACCCGGATCGCGGGCGTCGAGCGGGTCACCGGCCAGCTCCCCGCCGCCCTCGAACTGGCGCAGTTCTGCGGCGGGTTGCCGCTGGCGCTGCGGGTGGTCGGCGCCCGGCTCGCCTGCCGCCCGCACTGGCCGCTCGACCGGCTGGTGCGGCGCTTCCGGGACGAGGCGAGCAGGCTGGACGAGTTCGACTACTGCGGGATGGAGGTGCGTTCGCACATCGCGCTGGCCTACCGGGCGCTCGATCCCGAGCCGCAGCGGCTGTTCCGGCTGCTCGGGCTCGTCGAGGGCGGCGACTTCGCGAGCTGGACGGCGGCCTCGCTGCTCGACTGCGACCTCGTCACCGCCGACGACATCGTCGAGGAACTCGTCCACTCCCAGCTGCTCGACGTCCTGCCCCGGGAGGGCCGCCCGCCGCGCTACCGCTTCCACGAACTGATCAGGGTCTACGCCAAGGAGGAGCTCCGCGCGACGGAGACGCCCGAGCAGCGCCGCGCCGCCCTGGGCCGGGCCCTCGCCTCCTGGACCGCCCTCGCCGGGGAGGCGCACCGACGCGAGCACGGCGGCCCGTTCGGCGTCCCGCACGGCACGGCCGCTCGCCGGCCGCTGCCGGGCCCGCTGACCGACCGGCTGCTCGACGTGCCCGCACTGTGGTGGGAGGAGGAGCACGAGGCACTGGTCGCGGCGGTGCGGCAGGCCGCGGAGCTGGGTCTCGACGAGCTGTGCCGGGATCTCGCCGCCATCTGCGCGATCAGGTTCGCCTCCCAGGGCAGGTGCGAGGACTGGTCCGACACCGCCCACGCGGCTCTCACGGTCTGCGAGGCCGCCGGGAACCGGCACGGGACGGCGGTCTCGACGTACTCGCTGGGCGCGCTCTCCCTGTTCCGGTACCGGCTGGACGAGGCGGCGCGGCTGCTCGGCGCGGCCCGCGACGCCTTCCGTGAACTCGCCGACGCGCAGGGCGAGGGCCTGGCCGGGAACCTCCTCGCGACCGTGGACCGGCTGGGCGGACGGCATCCGGAGAGCCTGGCCGGGCACGCCGCGGCGGCGGCCCTGCTGCGGCGCGCCGGCGACCCGGTCGGTGAGGCCCTGGCCCTGGCCGGTGGCGCGGCCGTCCACCGGGAGGCCGACGAGACGGGCACGGCCCGCTCGATGCTCACGACGGCACTGGCGCTGACCCGGGAAGCGGGCAGCGTCGCCGCCGAGGGGCACGTCGTCCGAGAGCTGGGCGAGCTGTCCCTGCAGTCGGGGGAGACGGAACTCGCCCAGCAGGCGTTCGCCCTGGCACTGCGCATCGGCCGCGCGGGGCGCGACCGCACCGCGGAGGGTCACGCCCTGCTGGGGACCGGTCTCTGCCATGCCCGTGCCGGACGCGGTGAGCAGGCCGAGGCGGTCCTGTTCCAGGCCCTCACGCTGGCCCGGCGGACCGGGGACCGGCTGACCGAGGGCCGCGCCTGTCTCGGGCTCGGCCGGTCGGCGCTGGACGCCGGCGCCCCGACGGCGGCGCTGGCCCATCTCATCGCCGCGCGGGAGGTGTTCGCCGCGCTGACGATGCCGCTGTGGCAGGGGCGGGCGGCGAGCGCCCTCCTCGACCTGCACGCGGCCACCCTGGACACGCCGTCGGCGCTGGGCGAGGCGTCCGCGGCGGCACGGCTCCTCGCCGGGCACGGGTCCCCCGCGTCCGCGCGGCTGCGTGAGGAGCTGCTGGGCAAGCGGCTGCTGCTGGGAGCGGCCGACTGACGGCGTTCCGGTAGCGGTCGGATAGCCGTCGCCGCCACTCTGCGGAGGACCGGGGCGACAGCGCCCCGCCCGCAGGGAGGCCGCGCCATGTCCCGTACACCCCCGTCGTCCCACGGGCCGGACCGCTCCGGCCGCCGTGGAGCGGTACCGGTCCGGCCCGGTGTCCCGGCGCCCGTCCCGACCGCCGGCTCCGGAGCCGGCTCCGGCTCCGGCTCCGGCGAGGAGCGGCTGTCGGCCGCCGTCCGGGCCGCGCGCGGCCGGCTCGCCGCGGGCGCCCTGTCCGCCACGGTCCTGGGGCCGGGGGCGGCGGTCACGCTCGGGGTGCTGGCGCGCGAACTCGTCGGCCTGGTATCGGTGACCGTCCACCCGGCGCCGGTCCCGGAACCACCGCACTGGCCGGACGCCGAGTCCGCCTCGTACGCCGCGCGGGAGGGCATCGTGCTCACGGCCGAGGCGAGCCTCGACCGCGCGCTGCTCGGCGCGGACCTGGTGGTGTTCGCCCCCGGCGCCCACCGTCCGGTGCTCTCGCCGGTCCGGCTCCGGGCGCTGTCGGCGCCCGGGTCGGTGGTCCTCGACCTGACGGCCTGACCGGCGCGCCCGGCCGACCCGGCGCCGGACGGGGACGACCTACGGCGCGGGCGGCACGGGAGGCGCGGCGCCTCACTCCCCGAGCAGCCGGCGGGCCTCCGTGAGGAGACGGAGGAGCTCCGCGCGCGAGGGGTCGTCCGGGCTGTCCGGGGCGGTCCGCCGCGGCGCGTGGGTGGTGACGACGTTCAGCGCGACGGCGGCCTGACGGGCGAAGAGGCACAGCAGGTCGAGCTCCGGGAGGCCCGAGCGGGCCTGCGGGGACGGGTCGAGCACCTCCAGGACACCGAGGATCCGGTCGCCGTGCAGGAGGGGGGCGGCCATCAGCGCGTCGGGGACGTAGCCGGTGGACTCGGCGATGTCGCGGTCGAAGGACGTACTGGCGTGGAGGTCGTCGACCACCATCGGCTCGCCCGAGGCGGCGACCCATCCGGCGATGCCCCGGCCGGCCGGGAAGCGGCGGCCCACCAGGAACTCCTGTCCCTGTCCGGAGACGGCCTCGAAGACGATCTCGTCCGCCGGGGCGTCCAGGAGCAGGATGGAGCTCGCCTGGGCGCCGAACAGGGCGCGCGCGGTGTCCACCACCGACTGCAGGAGTTCCGCCAGGGCCGGATCGGGCCGGGACGCTGCGGACACGACGGGGGCGGTCGTCTGAGCCATGGGGGTTCCCTTCCGGTGCCGGTCGTTACCGGCGGCCGTGGACACGGACGTTGGCTGCGGACAGGTACAGGGCGTTCTTGAGCTGGAACGGCGTCAGCCGGGGGTGGCTCGACAGGATCCGCGCGCAGAGCCCCGCGATGAACGGGGTGGCGAAACTGTTGCCGGAGCTGCGGATCGAGGTGCCGCCGAGCCACGCGACCGGGATGCGCTGGCCGGGGGCGAAGAACTCCACCGGCGGCGTGGGGTTGTAGAGGTGGAGGTCCGGGTCGTCCTCCTGGTGGCTGCCCACCGAGATGACCGAGGAGAAGCGCCAGGGGAAGCTCTCGACGTGGGTGTTGTGCGCCGAGGCGACGATCACGGTCTGCTGGAAGTACGCCTCGTCGGCCAGGCGGCGCAGCTCCTCCACGAAGCGGTCGCGGCTGGTGGACAGACTCAGGTTGACCACGTCGAAGCGCTGGCGCACGGCCCACCGGATCCCTTCGAGCAGGACGTCCCCGCTGCCGGAGAACCGCTCGCCGAGCACCCGCACGCTGGACAGTTCGCAGTCCGGCGCGGTCCGCCGGATGATCCCGGCGCAGGCGGTGCCGTGGCCGCAGGCGTCCTCGGCGTCCGTCTCCTCGACGCGCACGCCGTCGTCGTCCTTGACGACGCGCCAGGACCCGGCCACCGGGCCGACCAGCGGGTGGTCGCGCTCTATCCCCGAGTCGACGACGCAGACGCGCACGCCTCGCCCGGTGCCGCCGAGGAGACCTCCCGCGGGCGGGTCGGGCGGGCCGTCGGCCTCCACGAGCACGTCCGCGGGGCCCCGCCCTCGCAGGCCCCAGGTCAGTCCGGGCGCCGATCGCCGCGCGGTGGTCATCGTGGTGCTTCCTTTCCGGCTCCGGTGACGCGTCCGTCGGCGGGGCGGTGCCCCGGCGGGCGGACGGAACGGCGGGCGACGAGGGCCTCGGCCTGGCGTACGGCGGGGAGATGGCCCTTGGCGGCGAAGCGCCGGCGTGCGCGGGCCGCCGCCTCGGCGGCCTCGCCCGGGCGTCCCAGCGCGAGGGCGGTGCGGGCGAGATCGAGCGCGGCGAGGCCCTGGACGATGGGTGAGTCGGTGCGGGTCGCGGTCGCGAGCGCCCGCGCGGCCAGCCGGCCGGCGGTCGCCTCCTGTCCCCGGGCGGCGGCGATCCGGGCCCGCAGGCCGTCGAGGTCGGCCGACTCGGCGCGCGGCCGGGCCGCCTCCGCCCGGTCCGCGTCCGGTTCGGCCAGGGTGCGGTGGGCGGTGCGCCAGTCGCCGAGGTCCAGCCGGATGCGCGCGGCGTCCAGGAGAGCGCTGCGCAGCAGCCCCGTGGCACCGAGGCCCCGCGCGGCGGCGGCGGCCCGTTCCAGGCTGAGGAGTGCTTCCTCGTGGCGGCCGTCGAGTTCGGCGACGGTCCCGGTGAAGAGGGGCAGGAACGCGTCCGCCTCGGCGTAGCCGAGCCGCTTGGCGAGGTGCTCCGCCTCCGCGAGGCAGGCCAGGGCCCCGTCGCGGTCGTCGTGGAGGGCGAGCACCACCGCGAGCGGGCAGTTCAGGGTGAGCCGGACCGCCCGGCGACCGGCCCCCTGGTCGGCGAGGAGCGCGCGGCAGCGGGTCACGGCGTCCGCCACGGGGTGGGGGCCGCGCCAGAAGGAGACACCGATCGCGCCGAGGGCCGCGGCCTGTTCCGGTTCGGCGCCGGCCCGGGCGGCGTGGTCCAGGGCCCGGGCGAGCAGCCGTTCCGCCGCCCGGTGGCGGCCCTGTTCCTGGGCGCGCTGGGCGAGCCGCAGGCAGGCGCGGGCCTGCCCGAGCTCGTCGCCGGCGGCCACGAAGACCGGCAGCGTGGCGCCGGCCGCCTCGGCCGGTGTCGCGTCCCCGCCCGCCGGCCGGCCGGCGGAGGCCAGGGCGAGGCGGGCGTGCGCGGCCTCCACCAGGTCCGGGCCGCCGTCCGGGTCCTCGGCCAGTACCTCTTCGAGCAGTGCGCTGCCTTCCGCGCCGCGCCCCAGGTCCAGCAGGGTCTGGCCGAGCCGCCGGCGGGCCGCCGTACGGCCGGGTTCGCCCGCCGCGTACCGGGCGGTGGCCCGGGACAGCAGGTCGGCGGCCCAGACCGGGTCGGCGTGGGCCAGCGCGAGGCGCCCGGCCTCGGCGAGCGCGTCGGCCGCGCGCAGGCGCAGCGCGTCGGTGTGCGCGTCCTGGGCGCCCAGCTCGACCCGGTAGCGGTGGGCCTGTTCGAGATGGGCGCCGATCGCGGCGTCGCCCCGCGCCCGGACCGAGTCCAGTCGTACCGCCCGTTCGTGCCGGTCGGCCCGGTCCTGCTTGGACTGGCCGGCGTAGACGACCTCCTGGATCAGCCCGCCGGCGAATCGGAACCCCGCGCCCTCCGGCCTGACGAGGCGGTGCCTGACCAGCCGGTGCAGTGTGGAGCGGAGTTCGGACGCGGTCCATGCCTCGGCGGGATGCCCGGCGAGCGCGGTCAGTTCGTCGGTGGTGAAGTCTCCCCCGAGGACGGACGCCAGCCCGAGGACGCGGTGTTCGGGAGGGTCGAGGGCGTCGATCCGGGCGCCGATCAGGGCCTGGAGCGGGAGCGGGACGTTGTCGGCGTCGAGGTGGGCCCCGGCGACGAGGAGTTGCTCCAGGTGCAGGGGGTTGCCGCCCACCCGGGCCAGGATCCGGGGGTCGAGGGACTCGCCCGTCCCCGTGCCCCCGGTCAGCTCGACCGCGAGGAGCTCCGCCTCGGCGTCGGTGAGCCCGCCGAGCGGCAGGGCGTCCACGGCCAGTTCGGGCCGTGCGTCGAAGAGTTCGGGACGGGCGAGCAGGACGATCAGGACCTTCGCGTCGGTGAGGGCGCGCAGCAGCCGGTCGAGCAGGTCGAAGAGCGGCTGCGCCGCCCAGTGGCAGTCGTCGACGACCAGCACGACGGGCTCCGTCCCGCGGATCCCGGCGAGGACCCTGGCGAGCGCCGCGCAGGTGTCGGCGGGCGACGGGTTGGGCGTGCCGTCCAGGAGCAGGCCCTGGTGGAGCAGGTCCAGGTCGGGGGAGGGTGCGGCCGGGCAGGACCCCAGCAGGTCGGCGACGGCGTCCGCGAGCGGTCCGAGGCTGGGCTGTTCGCCGCGGGCACGGCAGCGCCCGACGCCGTGGCGGCGGCCGCCGGCTCTCTCCCCGGCCCGGTGGAGCCACTCCCGCACGAGCCGTGTCTTGCCCTGGCCCGCCTCCCCGCCGACCACCAGGCGTTCGGCCCGACCGGTCCGGGACACCCGGGCCGACGCCGCTTCGAGCAGGTCGAGTTCGCGGGTGCGTCCGACGAAGCCGAGGTCGAAGCGGCGCAGCGACTCGGGGCCGTCCTCCTCGTCGAGGCCGAGCAGGCGGTGGGCGGCGACCCGGTCGCTCTTGCCCTTGAGCGAGAGCGGTCCGGTCTCCGTCGTCCGCACACCGGGTCCGGCCGCCGCCAGGGTGTCCGGCCCGATGAGGATCTCCCCGGCGGCGGCGTTCTGCTCCAGGCGCGCGGCGACGTTCACCACCTCTCCGGAGACCATCGCCTGCCGGAGCGTGGCCGAACCCGTCACGGCCTGGCCGGTGTTGACGCCGATGCGCATCTCCAGCCGGACCCCGACCGCCTCCTCCAGGCGGGCGTTGAACCCGGCGAGCGCCTCCCGCATCGCCAGTGCGGCGGCGACCGCCCGGCGGGCGTCGTCCTCCCGTACGGTCGGCACGCCGAAGACGGCCATCACGGCGTCCCCGATGAACTTCTCCACGGTGCCGCCCTGTTCCTCGATCCGCTGCCGCATCAGGTCGAACCAGCGGAGCGTCACCGAACGGAGGGTCTCGGCGTCCAGGGCGCCGGAGAGCGCGGTGGAGCCCACCAGGTCGCAGAAGAGGAGGGTGACCACCTTGCGGCCGGTCGTCCTGGCCGTGACCGGGCCGGGCGCGCACGGGCTGCCGCAGGACGGGCAGAAGCGGSCGCCGGGCGGCAGTGCGCTCCGGCACGAGGCGCAGGGCATGGGGTTCCTCCGTGAGGGCGCGGGGCCGTCGGGGCGCGGGGCCGTGCGGGCGCGGGGCCGTGCGGCCGAGGTCAGAAGAGCGCGCCGCCGGCCACGTCGGCGTGGGCCTGGACCTCGGGGGCCGCCGCGTCGAGCCGCCCCCTGATGTCGACGAGCAGGGCCAGTTCCTCCGGGGTCAGCACGCGCAGGACCTCGTGCTGCTCCTCGCTCAGGGCGTCGACGTCGAACCCGGCGGCGGCCAGCGCCGCCAGCGTCGGCTCGGGCGGGCCGTCGGCCGCGGCGGCGGCCGCGTGCGGAGAGGGGTCGTCCGGCGGGGCGCCGTCGTACGGGGCGGTGTCCTCGGTCACGGGTGTCCTCCGGGTTCGGCGGCGAGGGAGTGGAACAGCCGGGTGAGCAGATGGGCGGTGTGCAGTGCGCTGACGGAGACGGCGGTCTGCCCCTCCGGGGTCAGCGCGAGGTCGTCGAGGACCCGGTGCAGGTCGTCGAGGTGGCCGCCGTCGAGTTCCGCGTGTTCCCTGAGGGTGCGGAACGCGCTGCCCGGGAGCCCGGTGGCCTCGATGAGGCGGTCCGCGAGTCGCGGTCCCGGGGCGTTGCCCTCCAGGACGGCGATGTAGCCGAGCAGGGTGACCGGGTGCTCGTGCTCGACGCGGTAGTACTGCGCCCCGACGAGTTCGACCACGACGGGGGGCGGCACGGCGAGCGGCCCGGCGCCGGCCGCGGCCAGGTCGTCGAGCAGCCAGGCGTCGTGGTCGCGTTCCTCCTCCGCGTGGCGGACGCAGTACGCGCCGAGGCGCCGCGCGGCCGGGTCGTCCAGGCCGGCGCAGCGCTCGGCGGCCCGCTCGAGGAGCGGCACGGAGGCCCGTACGAGCGGATGCATGGCGGCCAGGTAGCGCACGTACCGCCGCCGCAGACCCTCCGGTCGCCACAGGGCCGCGGTCGCGGCCCGGAGCACGGGTGCGGTGGGCGTGAGCTTGGTCCTGAGCGCGAGGGACGCGGTGGCGGTCATCGACGGCTCCTCTCCTCTGCGGGTGGCGACTCGACCAGGTGCGCGTAGCGGGCGCAGCCCATGCGGCGTACGAGGGCGGCGGGTCCGGCGGCGCGTTGCTCCTCCGCGCCGAGCCGGTCCAGGAGTGCGCCGACCCGGCCGCCGGCGTCGCGGGCGGCGCCCTCCAGGACGTCCGGCCGGTCGGCGAGGGCGTGGCAGCTGCGGCAGTAGCCGGCCGGGGCGGGCGAGGTGGCGTAGCGGGCGTGCGTCCGCCGGGGTCCGACGGCGCGCAGCATCCGCAGCACCGGGGAGCCGAGGGAGCGCTCGCGGACGGCCGGCCAGTCGTCGTCGGCGATGTGCCCGAGCAGGAGGTGCCGGGGAACGGGGCGCCGGTCCACCGTCCACTGGTTGCAGCAGGCGGCCACGGTCCCGTCGAAGGCGATCACCGGCCAGGCGGCGAGGGTGCACGGCGTCGGCAGGGAGTCGTCCGGACCGGGCGGTGTCGGCGGGACGAGGCCCGCGGCGCGGCCGAGCGGCCGGATCTCGTTGACCAGCAGGGGTACCCGGGTGCCGAAGGCGCGGCGCACGTCGGCGACGGCGTCCGCCAGGTACGGGTCGTCGGGGCCGGTTCCGGTGAGGTGGATGCTCGCGGGGATCCCTGCGTCGAGGACGGCCCGCAGGGCGCGCAGCACCCCCGCGCGCGGGACCTCGCGCTCGTGGTGGACGTCCAGGCTGGCGGAGAAGTGGTCGAGGGCCGTGATCGCGCGCATGATCCGGTCGGGTACGCGTCCGTCGCGGGCGAAGAACATGCCGCTGAGCAGCGCCACCCGGGAGCCCGAGGCGCGGGCGAGACCGGCCAGCCGGGCGGCCAGCTCCGGCAGCAGCAGCGGTTCGCCGCCGGTCAGCATGACCGCCTCGGGCCGGTCCTCGGGTCCGAACGAACCGATGAAACGCAGCAGTTGCTCGGGGTCGGGCCGATCGGAGACCGCGAGGGAGGATCCCGTGGAGCAGTGCGCGCAGCTCAGGGGGCAGCGACGGGTGAGGCCCACCAGGAGGCCGCCGCAGGGCACCGGCCGCAGGCCGATGAGCTCCGCCAGTTCCACGTCTCCTCCTCCGTGTCCGCTCCCCCGTGCCCGTACCGCGCGCGGAGTCCGGACCGGATCGTGCCCCGGGACGGCTGACTTCCGGTTCGTCGGCGCCTGAGGATCGGTTAAGTCGCAGGTCCCGGCGGTGCGGTGGGGTCGGCCGACGGCCGGGAGCGGCCGCGCGGCGGGCGTCGCACGGCCGCCGAACCCCCCGCGGAGTGGGCGTTTACCGGCGCCGAACCGGTGGACAGCCGTTCCCATACCGCGGGTCCGTAGGTTCCTTCCCAGCCGGCGCAGCGACGCCGCCAACCGAGGAGGACGCACATGGCCGAGAACACGAACCCGCAGCCCGAGGACGAGGACATCGAGGTCGTCGCCCACAGCGAGGACGAAGAGGCCGAGGCCGGCTGCATCGTCAACAACTCCAGCGACCTCTCCTGACGCGAGGCCATCGCGTCCTGAGCACCGCGCGGGCCACCCGGTTCCCGGCAGATCCTGCCCGGAGCCGGGGGGCCCGCGGCCACACCGGCACCGGACCGGCCGCCCGTCCCCCACCGACCGAGGGAGCACGCCCGTCGTGAGGATCCTGCTCTGCCCGCTCAGCGACGGCGGCTACCTCTACCCGGTGCTCGCGGCCGGGCGCGAGCTGGAGCGCCGGGGGCACCGGGTCGGTGTGCTGGCCCGCGCGAGCGCCGCCGGCGTCGTGGCCGAGGCCGGGCTGCCGATGGCGGTGGCGGAGGACTTCGGCGGGCGACGGGCCTTCTCGGCCAGGTGGTGGGGGGAGACCGGCGCGGCGCAGTACCGCGCGATCCTGCGCGCCGCCCGCGAGTCGGGGGCCGACCTGCTGGTCACCTCCGTCCTGTGCAACGGCGCCCTGCTCGCCGCCGAGACGCTGGACGTCCCGGTGGTGGTGGTCGGGCTCTCCGTACACCTGTGGGACTACCGGACGGGCGGCGACGGGGAGCCGCATCTGGGCAGGACCCGGAAGAGCCGGACCCTCGACTGCCTGCGGATCCACGCCGCCACGCGGGAGGAGTGCGGCCTGGCGGGCCGTGCCCCGCGGTGGGCGGACAGTCCGCTGCCGGGTGACGCGCTGCTGCTCCGCGGGGATCCGGCCCTGGAGTACCCGGGCGCGGAACTCCCCGAGCGGGTCCGGCACGTGGGGCCGCTCGCCTGGGAGCCGGCGCCCGACCGGGCGGAGCTCCAGGAGATCCGCGATCGCCTGGAGTCGAACGGCAAGCCCGTCGTCTACGTCCATCTGGGCCGCTTCTTCGGGGGCGACAGTCTGTGGCCCCGGCTCAACGAGGCGTTCACCGGCGGCCGGTTCCAGGCCGTGGTCGAGCAGGGCCGGTCCACCGATCCGCGGCCCGCCCCCGGCGCCGACATCCTGCACGTCCGCAAGCCGTGGATGGGGCCCCTCGTCGACCTCGCCGGCCTGGTGCTGGCCAACGGCACCTCGGCTCCGGTGCTGGCCGCGCTGCGACGCGGCCGGCCCCTCGTGCTCTCGCCGAACGGCTCCGAACAGCCGCTGCTCACCGGCGCCTGTGTACGGGCCGGTGTGGCCGTGCGCCTGCCGCGCACCCCGTCCGGGCCGGCGGCGCCGGTGCTGGACACGGCCTGGCGCGACGACGGCCTGCACGGCCGCACCCGTGCGCTCGGCGGCCGGCTGGCCGCCCTGGACGGAGCCGCCCGCGCGGCCGACATCGTCGAGCGGGTGGCTCGGACATCCGCGACCCCGAAGGAGGACCATGAGTACGCGATCAGCCGGCCTCGATGAGGCCGTGACGAGTCTGTCCGCGGGTGCGCGGCAGTGGCTGGCCCGCCACGCGGGATTCCTCGACTCCCCGGCCGGCCGCGCCGAGCTGCCGGTGACCCCGCGCGTCAAGGCCCTCCTGCAGCTGGCCCTGCTCTGCCGCTACTGGGGCAAGGCGGCGCCCGGCGACGCCGGCCGGGGCGGTCCGGCCGCGCTCGTCGAACGGGTCTGGCGGCAGCCCGAGTTCCCCGGACTGCTCACCCTCGACCCGCGCTACGCACGGCAGTTCGAGCTGATGTTCGCGGCGCTGGCGCCGGACGGGACCCGGTCCGGCGCGCCCCGCGCCGTCCTCTCCCGGCTGTCGGCCGACGGCTACCTGGCACCGCGCCGGAAACCGCCGTACCTCCATCTGGAGGCCAGGTTCTACGCCGATCTCGCGGGCGCCGAGCACCGGTTCGCCTCGTACCGGGAGCTGTACGCCGACAGTCTGCCCGCCCGCGCCGGCACGCTGCCCGCGGCCGATCTGGACGTCTGCGTGGTGACGCACACGGTCTTCTACCTCAGCGACTTCGGCTTCCGCGACCCCGGTCTCGGTGAGGAGGCCGCGGAGCGGGCGCTCCGCGTCGTGGAACGCCTCACCGACCACTGCGTGCGCCTCGGCGAATGGGACCTCGCCGGAAAGCTCGTGCTCGCCCAGCACTGCCTGGGCGCCGATCCGCTGGGCACGCCCTCGGGGGCGGCCGCCGTCCGGATGCTCGCCGAGGTCCAGGCGCCCGACGGCGCGATCCCCGGACGGTCCGTCGTCAGGAGGGCACCGGCAGACGCGACGGACGTGGAGCGCTTCCGGAAGTCGTACCAGGCCACCCTCGTCACGGCACTGGCCACGCTGGTCGTCGCGGACGGCCGCTCCGGCGGACTGTCCGCGGCGGGATCGTCCGTGGCAGGGGAGGTCCGATGAGCATCGACCAGACGGTGCCGTCCGGACGGACGGTGACCTCCGCACCGGGCGACGAGTCCGGCGCGCGCCTGCTCCGCGGCGAGCGGAACTGGTGGTTCCTCGGCCCGGGCGGGGTGGCCCGGCTCGGCGGCCGGCACGTCACCACCGACGGGGCCCTGCGTCCCGAGGCCGAGCTCCGGCTGCGCGAGAGCGGCATGTTCACCCCCACCCGGGTCCGCGCCTACGCGCTGACCGTCCTCACCAGCACCCACTGCAACCTGGGCTGCGGCTACTGCTTCCAGAACACCGCCCAGGACCAGGCGGGCGGCAGCCGGCCGCCGCGGATCGCCCGGACCCGGCTCACCTCGGAGACGATCACCTCGATCCTCGGGTTCACCGAGCGGCAGATGGCCGCCGTCGGACTGGAGAAGCTGAGGATCCTCCTCTTCGGCGGGGAGCCCCTGCTCAACCCGCGCGGCTGCCTGGAACTGCTGGAGCGGGCCGGCGGCCTCGCGCCGACCTCGGCCTGGATGATCTCGAACGCCACCCTGCTCACCCCCTCGCTGGCGCGCCGGCTCGCCGGACTCGGGCTGACCTCGGTCCAGGTCACCTTCGACGGCGACCGGGCCGACCACGACCGGATCCGGGTCGGCAGGGCGGACGGCGGCGGGACCTTCGACAAGATCGTCCGCAACATCGTCAAGGCGTCCGAGGTCTCCCCGCTCACGTGGACCCTGCGGGTGAACGTCTCCCAGGAGACCTTCGAGGGGGTCGACCCGCTGATCGACCGGCTCGCCACCGCTCTGGACCCCGCCCGGTGCACCCTGTACTTCGCCCGGATCGGCGACGTCGGCGTCGGGTACGCCAACAGCCTGCTGCACACCGGCGAGCTCCCGGCCGCCTTCACCCGGTGGCAGCGCCGGGCTCTCGACCTCGGCTTCACCGTGAGCCGCCCCGGCTCCCGCAGGACGTGTGTCACCTGCGGCCACGCCGACGGCCGCTACGGCGCGGTGGTCAGCGCCGACGGGACGCTGGCCAGCTGCTGGGAGACCGCGGGCAAACCCGACTGGGAGGTCGGTACCGTCGCCGACGGCTACCTGCCCGGCGCGGAGACCCGCGACCGGTGGATCGCCTGCCAGGACCTCTACCGCTACGACGAGAACGCGACGACGCTCGCGCGGTTCCGCGACACCGTCGACACGGCCCTGCTCGACTACCTCCACGAGACAGGGCGGCTGTAGCCGTGTCCCCCGCTCTGGAGGAGCTCGCCGCCGGCGCCCTCGACTGGCTGGGAAAGAACCTGGACCTCTTCGACCCGTTCTCGCCCGAGGCCAGGTCGGCGACGCACGGCAGGGCGAAGGCCGCGCTGGAACTGGCGCTGCTCTGCCACTGCGCGGCACGCCCCGGCGACGCGCCGGACGCGCTGGGCGGGGCCAGGAACCTCGTCCGCGCGCTGTGGCAGGATCCCGCCTTCCCCGCCCTCTTCGAGGACGTTCCCGGCCACTCCGCCACGTACGGTCTGGTCTTCGCCGCGCTGGCGCCCGACGGGATCGACGACACCCAGACCCGGGCGGCCGTCGCACGGCTCGCCCCGGACTTCCTCTCGCCGGACGGCAAGTCGCCCTACCGCCGCATCGAGATCCGCTACTACGCGGACAAGGCGGGTGTCCGCCACGGCATCGAGCCGTACGCCGCCCTCCTCCCGGACAGCCCGCTCGCGGCCTACCGGGCCGCCGGGCCCGAGGACCCGCCGGTGCCGGACGGCGCTCCGCTGACCACCCCGAAGGCGTACGCCCTCACTCATACCGCCTTCTACCTGGGCGACTTCGGCCGGAGCCCCCGGCTGCCCGACGGGTTCGACCCGGCGGGTGCCCGGGGCCTGGTCGACCTGCTGCTGCGCCACTGCGTGCGGCACGAACGGTGGGACCTGGCCGCGGAGCTCGTCCTCACGCAGTCGGTCCTGGGCGGCGAGCCGCTGGACACGCCCGCGGGCGCCGCGGCCGTGGAGTGCCTGGTACGGGCCCAACGGCCCGACGGCGCGCTCCCGGGGCGGTCGGCGGCGCTCGCCGCGTCCCCCGCCGCCCCGGCCGGGGAGTTCTTCCGGAAGGCGTACCACACCACCCTGGTGACCGCCCTCATGGCGCTGATCGTCCCGGCCCGGGAGCGGTCATGACGGCGCGGCTCACACTGATCAACCGCGACTACACCCGGCTGTGGTTCGGCCAGGCCGTCTCGTCCGTCGGGGACGCCGTCTTCAGCACCACGCTGGTGCTGTGGGTCGCGACCGTGCTGGGCGAGGGCCAGTCGTGGGCGCCGGTCGCCGTCAGCGGCATCCTGATGGCGTCGAGTGTGGCCGTGCTGGTCATCGGTCCGCTCGCGGGCGTCTTCGTCGACCGCTGGGACAAGCGCGGGACGCTGCTGCGCACCGAGGTGGTCCGGGGCGCGCTCGTGGCCGTGCTGACCGCCGTCTCCTTCCTGCCGGCCGACGCCCTGCCGGCCGGGGTCTGGCTCGCCCTGGTCTACGCGACCGTGCTCCTGCTGCACGCGGCGGGCCAGTTCTTCTCGCCGGCGCGGTTCGCGATCCTCGCCGATCTCGTGACCGGTGAGGCCGACCGCGCCCGGGCGGCCGGCATCGGCCAGGCGACCGGGGAGACGGCCTGGATCATCGGGCCCCCGATCGCGGCGCCGCTGCTGTTCACCGCCGGCCTCCAGTGGGCGCTGCTCTTCAACGGGCTGACCTACGCGGTGTCGTACGTGGCGATCCGGTCCATCGAGGTGCCCCCGGCGGTCGCCGCGGCGCGCGGGCCCGCCGGGCGGCGACGGGACGGCCTGCGGCGGGAGTTCACGGACGGGCTGCGCTTCTTCACCCGGAGCCGGTTCCTGGTCGCTCTGCTCCTGCTGGCCGTCATCGGCCAGTTCGGGGTGGGCGCGCTGAGCACCCTCAACGTCTTCTTCACCACCGACAACCTCCACGCGGACGCCCATCTCTACGGGTACATCGGCATGGCCATGGGGGTGGGCGGCATCACCGGCGCGCTGTGCGGCGGCCGGGTGGTGCAGTGGTTCGGGGCGCGCCGGACGACCTGGATCAGCCTGCTGGTGAGCGGCGTCCTGCTGGTCGCCTACTCCCGTCAGACCGGCTTCCTCGGCGGTGTGGCCCTGCTCTTCGTCTTCACCGTTCCGCTCACCGTGCTGAACACCGCGATGGCCCCGCTGCTGCTCGCGGCGGCTCCCCCGGACTACCGGGGCCGGGTCATGGCCGTGTTCTATCCGGTCACGAAACTGGCGTCGATGCTCTCCGCCGTCCTGTCCGGCTGGCTCGCGGGCTCCGTACTGCGCGACGTCTCGGGTTCCTTCGGCGGAATCCGGTTCGGCCCCCTGGACACGATCCTGGCGGTGTCCGGGGTGATCGTCCTGCTGTCGGGCGTCTTCGCCTGGGTCGCCCTGCCCGTCGCGGCGGCGGACGGCGGCACGGCGGCGGACGCTCCGGCGCCCGGGAACGAGGACGCCGACGTCGTCGCCCACGCCGACGGCGCGGAGTTCCCCGCCCGCGTCGTCCACCGCTCCGACGACCTCCGAGGTTCCGACGAACGAGGGAGCACCGAGTGACCCCCGAGACCCGGCCGGCGCTCCGCCGGTACCCCCACGCCGAACGCCAGGACCTCGTCCGGGAACTCCACGGGCTGCGCGTCCCCGACCCGTACGGCTGGCTGGAGGACGGCGAGGCCGCCGCGACGCGCCGCTGGAGCATGGAGCAACAGGCCCTGTACGAGGCGGAACGGGCGGACCTGCCCGGTCTGGAGCGGTGGCGGGCGGAGGTGTCGGCGCTCGACGCCGTCGACCGCGCCGGGTCGCCCGAGGTCCGCGGCGGCAGGACCTTCCGGCTGCGCCGGCGGGCCGACCAGGAGCATGCGGTGCTCGTGGTGGCGGAGGCGGGCACGGCGGAGCGGGTGCTCCTGGACCCGGGCGCCCTCGACCCGTCCGGACGCACCGTGCTCGACCGTTGGGAGCCCTCCGTCGAGGGCGACCTGCTGGCCTGCCAGCTGTCGCGGAACGGCACCGAGGACTCGCTGCTCCGGGTGATCGACGTGGCCACCGGCGCGATCGTCGACGGTCCGGTGGACCGGGTGCGGAGGTCGTCGATCGGCTGGCTCCCCGGGGGCGAGGCGTTCTACTACGTACGGCACCTGGACCCGCGGCTGCACCCGGGTGAGGAGCGCTACCACCGCCGGGTCTACCTGCACCGGGTCGGGACGAGTCCCGAGGCGGACGCCCTGGTCTTCGGTGACGGGCGGGACCGGACGCAGTTCTACAGCGTCTCCGTGACCCGGGACGGACGCTGGCTCGGCGTCACGGCCACCCTCGGCACCGGCCGCGGCACCGACGTCTACCTGGCCGACCTGTCCGCCGGCCCGCTCGAACGCCCGCTGCTGCGGCCGGTCCAGGAGGGCATGGACGCCGCCACCCGGCTGCACGCGGTGTCCGGCACCGGTCCGCGGGACCCGGTCTGGCTGCGCACCGACCGCGACGCCGTGCGCGGCCGGGTCGTCGCGTGCCGGCCGGACGAGCTCCACCGGGGACCCGCAGCCTGGCGCGAGGTGATCCCCGAGCGGCCCGACGCGGTGCTGACCCATCTCGTCGTGCTGTCCGGTCCGGAGCTGAAGCATCCGCTGGGCCTGGCCGCCTGGACCCGCGACACCGTGGCCGAGGTGACCGTGCACGACCTGGTCGAGGCGCGGCAGGTGGCCACGGTCCCGCTTCCCGGCACCGGCGCGGTGGGCGACTTCTCGGCCGGGCCGCCGGGGAGTCACGAAGCCTGGTTCGCCTACACCGACTTCGTCACGCCGCCCCGGGTGCTCCGCTTCGACGCCCGCACGTGCCGCGTGTCGGGCGGCGGGCACGACGCCGCGGACGCCGCGGTGGCCGCCGGCGCGGTGACCCGGCAGGTGGCCTTCCCCTCGCGGGACGGGACGACGGTCCGGATGTTCGTGATCTCCCCCACCGGTCGCCCCGACGTGCCGCGTCCGGCGCTGCTCACGGGTTACGGCGGCTTCGGCCGCACCATGTCTCCCCGGTACCGCGCCCAGGTCCTGGCCTGGGTCAGGGCCGGCGGGGTGTTCGCCTGGGCGGGGCTGCGCGGCGGCGGCGAGGAGGGCGAGGCCTGGCACCGGGCCGGCAGCAGGGAGCACAAGCAGAACACCTTCGACGACTTCGCCGCCGCCGCCGACCTGCTGACGGCCGAGGGCTGGACCGCGCCGGGCCGCCTCGCGATCATGGGCGGGTCGAACGGCGGCCTGCTGGTCGGCGCGGCCCTCACCCAGCAGCCGGAGAGGTTCGCCGCCGTCGCGTGCATGTCCCCGCTCCTGGACATGGTCCGTTACGAGTCCTCGGGGCTGGGGCCGAGCTGGACACCCGAGTACGGCAGCGCGGACGACCCCGCTCTGCTGCCGACGCTGCTCGCGTACTCCCCCTACCACCGCGTCACACCCGGCACCGCGTATCCGGCGGTGCTCCTGACCGCCGCGGACGGAGACACCAGGACCGACCCGCTGCATGCCCGCAAGATGTGCGCCGCGCTCCAGCACGCCACCTCCGGCACCGGACCGGTCCTGCTGCGGCTGGAGCACGGCGTCGGCCACGCCGACCGCTCCGCGTCCCGCGCGGTGGCGCTGCAGGCCGAGTGCCTCGCCTTCCTGGCGCACCACGTGGGCCTGCCGGCCCCCGAGGGTGGTCCGCCGCGGCAGTGACGCGACCGCTCCGGGTGACCGGGCGGCCGGGGCGGCCCTCAGGCCGGCACCGGGTCCCCCCGGTGCGTGCCGCGGGCGTACAGCCTGACCAGGTGCGGGAGTTCGTACTGCGCCGCGTGCGCGGTGACCTCGCCACCGGGCGAGGTCACCATGCCGGCCTCGATGAGCGACTCCACCACCCGCAGGGCGTGCCGCTCGTCGCAGCCCAGAGCCTCGGCCGCGTCGGTCAGGCCGAACGGGCCGTCCCCGGTGCCGACGGCCAGCCGTCCGGCGTCGCGGCCGCATTCCGGCGGCAGGGCCGCCCAGCCGCGGGCCAGCCGGTGCCGCACGGACACGTCCCCGGAGGTCAGCTCGTCCAGGACCCCGGCGGGGTCGGTGAGCCGGTCCGCGAACTCCCGCAGCGGCAGGTGGCGGAGCACCGCGAGCCGCATGCCGCTCACCCGGACCGCCAGCGGTGACCCGCCGCAGGCGCGCACGATGCGCAGCGCGGCGTCCCGGTCGGCCCGCACCCGGCCCGGGCCGACGAGTCCGGTGAGGAGCTGCAGGGCGTCGGCGGTGCCGAGCGGCGGGACCTCGACCCGGTGCACGGGCGCCAGGCCGCCGAGCCGGCCGCGCGCGGTGAGCAGCACCCGGCCCGATCCGCCGCTCGGCAGCAGCGGCCGCACCGCGCGTTCCTCGGGCACGTCGTCGAGGATCACCAGCACGCGGTGTTCCGCCAGCCACTCCCGCCACTCCCCGGGTCCCGGCGGACCGGTCCGGCCGGTCCGTTCGCCGAGCTCCGCGAGCACCGCCGACAGCGGACGGGCGCGCCCGTCCGCGTCGCGCAGGGAGACGCGGAGCCGCCCGTCGGCGAAGCGGTCGCCGAGGCGGTGGGCCGCCCGTACCGCCAGCGTGGTCTTGCCGGATCCGGCCGGGCCGGACAGCAGCACGACGCCGCCCGCTCCGTCGCCGTCGAGCAGGTCCAGGAGGTCGCGCAGTTCCGGCCCGTGCCCGGTGGCGTCGGCCAGGTCGGGCGGGAGGCCGGTGGCCGACCCGGCTCTTCGGGCGGCCGCGTCCGGCGCGGCGGCCGGTCCCGCGGGCCGGTCCGCCCCGGCCGGCCGGTCGCCCGCGAGGATCGCCCGGTAGCGGGCGGCCATGGCGCCGCCGGGCTCCAGTCCCAGTTCCCGGGCGAGGAGTTGCCGGTACTCGTCGTACACGGCGAGCGCCTCCGCCTGCCGGCCCGAGCCGCTGAGCGCGCACATCCAGGTGGACCGGAGCCGCTCCCGCAGCGGGTGCCGCTCCACCAGGTCGCGCAGTCCCTCGACCACCGCCGACCCGGCTCCCAGGGCCAACTCGGCCTCCGCCCAGGTCTCGTAGGCCGTCAGGTGGCGCAGTTCCAGCCGCTCGGCCTCCTCCGCGAGCCGGGGCGACCGCCGCAGGTCCCCGCCGAACGGCGGTCCCTGCCAGAGGTCGAGGGCCTGGCGCAGCAGCCGGGCGGCCGGGCGGTGCGGCTGCCCCTCGGCGGCCCGCACCAGCGCACGGAACCGCTGGAGGTCCAGCTCGTCCTCGGCCACGCGCAGCACGTAGCCGGCGCCCGTGTGCACGAGCCGCGGCCGGTCTCCGGCGTCCTCGGCGAGCAGCGCGCGCAGGGCGCTGACGTACACCTGGAGGTTCTTGCGGGCGGTCCGCGGTGGTTCCTCGGGCCAGACCGCGTCGGTCAACGCGTCGACCGAGACGGGGCTGTTGGCGGAGCCGAGCAGCGTCGCGAGCACGACGCGCTGCTTCAACGGGCCGAGGGGCAGCGCCCGGTCGTCCCGGTGGACCGCGAGCGGGCCGAGGACGGAGAACCGGAGCGTGCCGGGTGACGCTGCGGGCGGCGCGGACGGACGCGGCATCGAGCGAACCTCCGTGGGGCGACGGCATGGGGTCGGTCCCGTCGATGATCCGCCGCCCGGGCCCGTCGCACATCGGTGCGGAACCCGCACACTCGCGTCTCCGGTAACGGCGTCCTGGGGGTCCTGACCCCCATACGAACCGGAGCACCCCCCAGCAAACCGGGAACCGCCCCCCATACCCGGCCGTCCCGGCCGGTCGTCCGGGGTCGTCCGGGGTCGTCCGGGCGGCGCGGCCGCCCGCCTCCGGAGGCCGGCGAGCCTTCCCTCCGCGGGGCACCGGCCCGCCGGTCAGGCGGACGGCGCCCCCGGCGGGGCGGCCCACTCCCGCCCCTCCGCGCGCTCCGCCGACGACGCGCACAGGGCCGAGCGGTCCACAGCGCCGGTCTTCGCCATCAGGCTCGCCATGTGCTTCTCCACCGTCCGGGGCGAGATGCACAGGCGCCGGGCGATCTGCTGGTTGCCGGGCCGGTCCACGAGCAGGACGTACACCTCGTACTCGCGAGGCGTGACGCCCGCGGCGCGCAGCTCCGCGGGGATCCGCTCCCGGCCGCCGCGGCGCTGCGGGACGCTGACCCCGGCCTGTCTCAGCAGGGCCCGGCAGGCCCCGGCCACCGCGGGGACGCCGGCCTCGTGGAAGTACTCCTCGGCGGTCCGCAGCCAGGTGACCGGCTCGCCCCAGGCGTCGGCGAGCGCCGCCTCGGCGGTGAGGCGCAGGGCGAGGTGCCACGCCTGCGGGAACACCGGGGCCGCCCGGCCGGCCTCCGCCACCGCCCGCCGCGCGCCGTCCGGGTCGCCGTCCCGGCCCCGCGACACGGCGTCCGCCAGGCCGAGGAACATACGGTTCCAGGCGAGCTGCCCGCCGGGCGAGGCCAGCGCCTCCCGGTAGGCCGCGCGGCCGCCCTCGTCGTCGCCGTCGAGGAGCCCCAGCAGGGGGCGGAGTCCGTACCGGCCGCTGAGGTAGAAGAAGCTCGGGTGCGCGCGCTCCCAGGCGCGCGCGGCGTCCAGTTCGTCCCTCGCACGCTGCCGGTCCTCGCCCATCAGCGCACCCACGGCCTGGCACAGTCCGCGCTGCAGGGGGACGAGCATCGACTCCTCGCCGCCGGCCCGGCGGAACCGGGCCAGCGCCCGTTCCTGCTCGCGGGCCCGCCCCTGGTGGGCGGCGAGGGTGGCGTCCACGAGCAGCAGGTAGCGGTGCGCCGACACGTTCTGCAGCCGTGCGCTGGCCTCCACGGACCCTTCGACGATCTCGCGGGCGCGGTCCCAGCGGGCACCCAGCACGCTCTGCATGGCGAGCAGGCCGTCGACGGTCTGCAGCAGGGCGAGCGAGCCGAGTTCGTGGGCCGCCGCGCGGGCCGTCTCCAGCGGGGTCGCTTCACCGGTCCGCATGAACGCGTTGGTGCCGAGCCGCACCAGGGCCTCGGCCCGGCTCGTCGCGAGGCGGTGCTTTTCGGCGACCGACAGCATCCGCGCCAGACAGGCGTCGGCCTCGTCGAAGCCGCGCTCCCGGGACAGCAGGGCCAGCAGCTGCCACGCCTGGCAGGCCACCATGGGCCGGCCGCGTTGCTCGGCGGTCAGCGCCGCCCGTCTGGCGGAACGTTCCGCCTCCTTCAGCCGCTCCCGCCCGTCGGCGCGGCCGTCCTGCTCGGGCAGCAGCGCGAGGTGGCCCTCGACGACCACGAGCGCCGCCTCCTGCTCCGGACGCGGCGCGCCACCGAGGAGGGCGCGGGCCGCCCGGATCCGGCGGCGCGCCTCCTCCTGCCGCTCCGCCATGGTCGCGACCCATGCGACCTGCGTGTGCGCCTGGGCCCGTTCCTCCGCCGCGCGCGAGCCGGCGGGCGCCGGGGGCAGGTCGTCGAGCAGCGCGGCCGCCGCGTCGAGCCGTCCGGACTCGGCCTGGGCGATCGCCAGGTGCACCGTGACCTCGTCCCGCTCCTCCTCGGCCGCGAGCCCGCGGGCCCGCTCCAGCAGTACGGCGGCCGAGCCCGACGCGCCGGCGTCCAGCATCTGCCGCCCCACCTGGGCGAACTGCCGGGCCGCCGTCTCCCGGTCGCCCGCCGCCAGCCGCAGGGTGGCCACCAGCTGGCGCTGCTCGCCGGAGAGTTCGCCGGAGGACTGCTCGATGGCCGTGGCCGCGCGGCGGGCCAACGCGGCCTGCTCGGCGGGAGGTAAGGAGGCACGGAGCGCGTCCGCCGTCAGGACGTGGCGGAAGGTGTAGTGGTCGTGGGCCGCGCCGTCCGGGGCGATGATCCCGGCCTCGGACGCGGACCGGAGGTGGGCGAAGAGAGCCCGGTCGTCGAGGCCGGTCACCGCCCGCAGCGCGCCGACGGAGAACCGGCCGCCGAGCGTCGCCGCGAGGAGGAGCAGTTCGCGCACCGGCTCGTCGAGCCGGTCCAGCCGGCGGGCCCAGCTGCGGACCGCGCCCGTCGGTACGGTCGCCTCGCCGTGGTCGGCGAGCCGCCAGCCGTCGCCGCCCCTGCTCAGCCGTCCCGTCTCCAGCAGGTCGGCCAGCAGCACCTCCACCAGGTACGGGTTGCCGCCCGCCCGCTGCGCGAGGTGGCGATGCGCGGCGGGGGGCACCTCATCCGGTGCGGCGTCCAGGCACGCGTCCACCATGTCCCGTACGGAGTCCTCGTCCAGCGGCCCCAGCTCCCGCACCGCTGCGGTGTTGCGGAGCTCCGCGGCGAGCGCGAGGTCCAGGGCCGGCCCGGCGTCGGGCCGGAGCGTGCCGACCAGCAGGACCGGCAGATCCGCCAGGTTGTCGACGAGGTACTCGACGACGGCGATCGTCTCGGTGTCGGAGTCGTGCAGGTCCTCCAGCAGGATCACGCAGCCCCGCTCGCGGCCGAGCACCGCCAGCAGCCGGAGCAGCGCCTCGGCGAGCTCGACCAGGGAGATCGCGTAGCCGGGTGCCACGGTGCCGGCCCGCCATTCCGGCACGAGGCCGGCCAACGCGGGCCGGTAGGGGTCGAGTTCCGGATGGTCGGGGGCGCCGACGGCCCGGAACCGCGAGGAGAGCGCCTCGACCAGCGGCCGGAAGGGCACGACGAGCCCGGTGGACGTGGCACGGCCACGCAGCACCGGCACGTCCCGGTCGTACGCGCGCAGGGCGCACTCGCCGGCCAGCCGGGACTTGCCGATCCCCGCCTCGCCGACGAGGAACACCGCCCGTCCGGCCTTCCTTCCGACGCCCTCCAGGGCCTCGTCCAGCAGCCCTGTCTCGGCGTCCCGCCCCACGATGACCGACGACGTCGCTCGCATGCGCGCAGGCTACTTGATCCTTTTCACCCACGGCAGAGGGCCGGGGAACCCCCCGGCCTCCGCTCGTGCTGTCAAGGCGTCATCCGCGCCACGTCGCCCGTCGGCGTGACGGTCCTCCCCTCAGGACAGCGGGACGGTGCCGGTGGTGTAGGGCATGTCCAGTGAGGCGGCGGAGTCCGAGTCCGCCGTTCCGAGCAGCCTGCTGCGCAGCCCCAGCGCCCCGCTGACGCCGAGCGTCACCTCGCCCACCGGGTGGTCCTGGACGGCGTGGAGGTGTCCGCCGTCGACGTATCTCACCGAGTCATCGATCTGCATGGTTCGTTCGTCCTTCGCATCCGCAGGAGTGGTGGTCGTGCCGTGCGGTGGTGCGGTGGTGCGGTTTTCCGGCCGTGCGGTGTGTCCGGTCGTGCGGTCGGGGGTGGATCGGCGGGCCCGGGGACGGGGTTTCGTCGGGTGGTCGTCGGGGCCGGCCGTCGGGGGGGCACCGGCCGACGACGGCGCGGGCGGCACCGTCCAGCGCTGCCTCGCGGGGCTGGAAGGGGTAGGTGGGGATGTCCGTCAGGGTGGGGCGGTCCTCGGTCAGCCGGCTCCAGTCGACCGTGCCGCCGTCGACGTGCAGGCGGGCCAGGGCCGTGAGGAACGACTCCGCCTCGGGGCGGCCGGTGCGCAGGGCGGCGGCGAACACCTGGTCGTCGGCCTCGGGGACGATCTTCTGGGCGAGTGCGCTCAGCACCCCGCCGGGCCCCACCTCCAGCCAGCGCACCGCGCCGTGGGCCCGGGCGCGTGCCACGGCCTCGGCGAAGCGCACCGGCCGGCGGACGTGCCGTACCCAGTGCTCGGGGTCCACGACCTCGGCGGGGAGTCCCGCCAGCGTCGGTTCCCGCAGTTCCAGCCCTGCCACGACATCGCGGAACTCCTCCAGCATCGGGTCCATCAGCGGCGAGTGGAAGGCGTGGCTGACCTTCAGCCGGGTGGTCCGCAGGCCCCGGGCGCGCCAGCTCTCCCTGAGCGCCAGGACGGCGTCCTCCTCGCCGGACACGACGACGGACGCCGGGCCGTTGACGGCCGCGATCGCGACCCGGTCCGCCAGCCCGTCGAGCTCGGCCGTCACCTCGGCCTCGGAGCGCTCGACCGCGACCATGGCTCCCCCGGGCGGCAGTTGCTGCATCAGCCGGCCGCGGGCCTCGACCAGGCGGCAGGCGTCCGCGAGTGTCAGGACGCCGGCGACGTGGGCGGCCGCGACCTCGCCGACGGAGTGGCCGACCACGGCGGCGACGTCGACGCCCAGGGAGCGGACGAGCCGGAAGAGCGAGACCTCGACGGCGAACAGGGCGACCTGGGCGTTGCCGGTCAGGTCAAGCCTGCCCTCGGGGTCGGCCGCGAAGACCAGGTTCTTCAGCGGCATCCCGGTCAGCTCGGCGATCTCGTCGAAGGAGCGCGCGAACTCCGGGTAGGTCTCGTACAACTCCTGTCCCATGCCCGGGCGTTGACTGCCCTGGCCGGAGAAGAGCACGGCGGTGGCGCCGGGCGTGGCGACCCCGGAGACCACGGTCCGGTCCGCGGTCGCGCCGAGGAGCACCGCCCGGTGCCGGAAGACGGCGCGCCGGGCGAGCGAGGCGCCGACGTCCGCCGGGTCGGCCGGCACGTCCCCGGCGTAGGCGCGCAGCGCGGAGATCCGCTCGTGCAGGGCCCGCGGGTCCCGGGCGGACAGCGGCCAGGGCACGGGGGCCGCGGCGGCGGTGTCGGGTCGCGGGGCGGTGTCCTCGGCGGGGGCCTCCTCCAGGATCACGTGGGCGTTCGTGCCGCTGATCCCGAAGGAGGAGACGGCGGCGCGGCGCGGGCGGTCCGTGCGGGGCCAGTCGCGGCGCTCCGTCAGGAGTTCCACCGCTCCCGCGGACCAGTCCACGTGCGGCGACGGCTCCTCCGCGTGCAGGGTGCGCGGCATGATCCCGTGGCGCATCGCCTCCACCATCTTGATCACGCCGCCCACTCCGGCGGCGGCCTGGGTGTGGCCGACGTTCGACTTCATCGAGCCGAGGCGGAGCGGCCGGCCGGGATCGCGCTCCTGTCCGTACGTGGCCAGCAGGGCCTGGGCCTCGATCGGGTCGCCGAGCCTGGTCCCGGTGCCGTGGCCCTCCACGACGTCCACGTCCCGCGCGGACAGGCCCGCGTGGGCCAGGGCCTTGCGGATCACCCGCTGCTGCGAGGGGCCGTTCGGCGCGGAGAGACCGTTGGAGGCGCCGTCCTGGTTGACGGCCACGCCCCGCAGCAGCGCGAGGACGGGGTGGTTGTTGCGCCGTGCGTCGGAGAGCCGTTCCACCAGGAGCATTCCGGCGCCCTCGGCCCAGCCCGTGCCGTCGGCGCCGGCCCCGAACGCCTTGCACCGCCCGTCGGGGGAGAGTCCGCGCTGCCGGCTGAAGGAGAGGAAGGCGCGGGGTGTGGCCATGACCGTGACGCCGCCGGCCAGTGCCAGCCCGCACTCGCCGGCGCGCAGTGCCTGTGCCGCCGCGTGCAGGGCGACCAGCGAGGACGAGCAGGCCGTGTCCAGGGTCACGGCCGGACCCTCGAAGCCGAGGGTGTACGAGATGCGGCCGGAGGCCACGCCGCCGGAGAGCCCGGTGACGAGGTACGGCTCGACGGACTCGGGCACCTGCTGGGTGGCGTAGTCGTGGTGCACGACGCCCGTGAAGACGCCGGTGTCGCTGCCGCGCAGCGACGTCGGGTCGATCCCGGCGCGCTCGAACGCCTCCCAGGAGGTCTCCAGCAGGAGCCGCTGCTGCGGGTCCATCGCCAGGGCTTCGCGCGGCGACACCCCGAAGAACTCGGGGTCGAAGAGGGCCGCGTCGTGCAGGAAGCCGCCGTGGCGGGCGTAGCAGGTGCCCGGCCGGTCGGGGTCGGGGTGGTAGATGCCGTCGACGTCCCAGCCCCGGTTCGTCGGGAAGCCGGAGACGGCGTCGCGCTCCTCCAGCACGAGCCGCCACAGGTCCTCGGGGGAGCGCACGCCGCCCGGGTAGCGGCAGGCCATGCCGATGACGGCGATCGGCTCGTGGCTCGCCGACTCGGCCCGCCGCAGCCGGCGACGGGTCTCGTGCAGCTCGGCGGTGACCTTCTTCAGGTAGCCGACCAGCTTCTCCTCGGTGCCCGTCACGTGACGTCCCCCTTCAGTTCGTTGTCGATGAGGTCGAAGAGCTGGTCGGCCGTGGCCGTCCCGATCAGTGCGTCGAGATCCACCTCGGCCATGCCCTCGGCGCTGTCGACGAGCCTCGGCGGGCCGTCGACGAGCCGGTCGGTCAGGGCGCGCAGGCGGGCGGCGATCCGGTCGCGGGCGGCGGCGTCGAGGCGCTCCGCCTCGACGGCGGCCTCGAACCGGGCCAGTTCGCCGAAGACCGTGCGCGGGCCGCCGGCCCCGTCGCCGTTCCCGGGACGCCCGTCGTCGCCGGGGCGCTCGCCGTCGAGGACCGGCCGGAGCGCGCCGAGCAGGTGCCGGGCCATGGCGACCGCGGTCGGGTGGTCGAACGCCAGGGAGGCGGGCAGGTCCACACCGGTGCGGGCGGCCAGCCGGTTGCGCAGCTCCACCGCGGACACGGAGTCCAGTCCCAGGTCCTTCATGCTGCGCCGTGCCTCGACGTCCTCGGGCCCCTCGAAGCCCGCGACGTCGGCGATCTCGGTACGGACGAGGTCGAGCAGCGACCGCTCGCGCCGTTCGTCGGGGAGGGCCGTCAGCGCGGCCCGCAGCCGGGCGGCCGGTGCCGCGGCGACGGGCGGGCCGTCCGTCGGGGCGTCGCCTTCGACGGAGGGTGCACCGGCGGTGCCGGCCGCGGGCGGGGTGCCGTCGGGTCCGGCCGTCGGCAGCGAGGGGAGCCAGTACCGCCGGTGCTCGAAGGGGTAGACGGGCAGGTCCACCGGCCGGGCGGGGCGGCCGCCGAAGTACGCCGTCCAGTCGACCGGTACGCCGTGCGTGTGGGCCCTGGCCACCGCGTCGAGCAGGGCGCGGACCTCGGGGCGGCCCCGGCGGAGCCCGCCGCAGGGGACGAGTTCGTCCTCGGTCGCGCAGTCGCGTGCCATCGCGGTCAGGACGGCGTCGGGCCCGATCTCCAGGAGCGTGGCGATCCCCGCCGCGGGCAGCGCGCGCACGGCGTCGGCGAACCGGACGGTGCCGCGGGCGTGCCGGACCCAGTGGTCGGGCGACCGCAGTTCGGCCGGTTCGGCGAGCCGGCCGGTCAGGTCGGAGACCACGGGGACGAGCGGCGGCCGGAGCGTGACCGCGCGGGCCACGGCCCGGAAGTCGTCCAGCATCGGCTCCATGTGACGTGAGTGGAAGGCGTGGCTGACCCGCAGCCGGCCGGCCCGCCGTCCCCGTGCCCGGAACTCCGCGGCGACCGCGTCGACCGCGGCCTCGTCACCGGAGACCACCACGGCGCGCGGCCCGTTGACCGCGGCGATCTCGGCGATCTCGGCGAGCCCGTCGTTCGCGGCGGGCCCGGTCGCGGCCGTCGCGGCGAGGGCCGCGCGGACCTCCTCCTCGGTCGCCTCCAGTGCCGCCATGGCGCCACCGGCGGGCAGGGCCGCCATGAGCCGGCCGCGGGCCGCGACGAGCGAGGCCGCGTCCGGCAGGGACAGCACGCCCGCCACGTGGGCCGCGGTCAGTCCGCCGACGGAGTGGCCGAGGACCAGGTCGGGCAGGATCCCCCAGGACTCGACGAGGCGGAAGAGCGCCGTCTCCAGGGCGAACAGCGCGGGCTGGGTGAAGTCGGTCCGGTCCAGCAGGGCCGCCTCCGGG
Organism: Streptomyces sp. MS191; assembly: GCF_008042125.1. GTDB lineage: Bacteria > Actinomycetota > Actinomycetes > Streptomycetales > Streptomycetaceae > Streptomyces. Next base: position 8,698 of record NZ_RDBI01000071.1, on the reverse strand, counting down.
GTGCCCTCGGCCGCCCACATCACCTCCCGCAGGGGCCGTTCCAGATGCGTGTCGAGTGCGGCGCACGCCGCGTCGAACGCCTCGGCGAAGACGGGGTGGGCGTCGTACGACTCCTTGCCCATGCCGGGTCGCTGGCTGCCCTGACCGGTGAAGGCGAGGGCGAGTCCGCCCTCGGGCGGCGTGCCGCCCGGCCCGCCGCCCACGGCCTCGCCGGCGGCGAGGGCGGTGAGCCGGCGTTCCAGTTCCGCCCGTCCGGTCACGACGAAGGCGGCCCGCCGCGGGAAGGACGTACGGGTGGTGGCCAGCGCGGCGGCCAGGTCGGGGAGCGGGGGTTCCGGGTCCGCGCGCAGACGGTCGAGGAGGTGCGCGGCACGGGTGCGCAGCGCGGTCGCGGTCCGGGCCGACAGCACGACCGGTACGGCGGGTCCGGCGGGGCGCGGGTGGGCGCCGGGCGCGGTGTGCGCGGTCGGCGGCGAGGGGCACGACTCGGCGGACGGCCGCTCGGGGAGGTCCGGGGCCTGTTCCAGGATGAGGTGGGCGTTGGTGCCGCTGACGCCGAAGGAGGACACCGCGGCCCGGCGCCGTCCTTCGGTCGCGGGCCAGGCGGTGTGCTCCCGGAGCAGGCGCACGGCGCCCGCGTCCCAGTCCACCGCCGTCGTCGGACGGTCGGCGTGCAGGGTGCGGGGCAGTTCGCCGCGCCGGATGGCCTCCACCATCTTGATGACGCCGCCGATCCCGGCGGCCGACTGGGCGTGGCCGATGTTGGACTTGAGCGACCCGAGGAGCAGCGGGCGCGCGGGGTCGCGGTCCCGGCCGTACGTCGCGAGGAGCGCGTTCGCCTCGATCGGGTCGCCGAGTACGGTGCCCGTGCCGTGGGCCTCGACGGCGTCCACGTCGGCGGGCGACAGTCCGGCGTCGGCCAGGGCCCGCCGGATGACCTGCTGCTGGGCCGGCCCGCTCGGGGCGGTCAGCCCGTTGCTGGCGCCGTCCTGGTTGATCGCGCTGCCCCGCAGGACGGCGAGGACGGGGTGGCGGTGGCGGCGCGCGTCGGAGAGGCGTTCCAGGACGACGGCGCCGACGCCCTCGGACCAGCCCGTGCCGTCGGCGTCGGCGCCGAAGGCCTTGCAGCGTCCGTCGCCGGCCAGCCCGTGCTGGCGGCTGAACTCCACGAAGGTGCTCGGGGTAGCCATCACCGCGACCCCGCCGGCCAGGGCGAGGGAACAGTCGCCGCGCCGCAGTGCCTGGGCGGCCAGATGGAGGGCGACGAGCGAGGAGGAGCAGGCCGTGTCGACGGTGAGGGCGGGGCCGCTGAGGCCGAGGGTGTACGCGAGACGTCCGGAGGCGACGCTGCCGGCGGTGCCGGTGCCGAGGAGGCGTTCGAGGTCCTCGGGGAGGAGGCCGGGGTTCCGGGCGTAGTCGTGGAACATCAGCCCGACGTACACGCCGGTGTCCGTGTGCCGCAGCGACCGTGGATCGATGCCGGCGCGTTCGACGGCCTCCCAGCCCACTTCGAGGAGCAGACGCTGCTGGGGGTCCATGGCCAGCGCCTCGCGGGGGCTGATGCCGAAGAAGCCGGCGTCGAAGTCGCCCGGCGCGTCCAGGAATCCGCCGTGGCCTGTGGCGCTGGTGCCCGGCGCGGTGCCGTCTCCGCCCAGCAGCCGGTCCAGGTCCCAGCCGCGGTCGTCCGGGAACGATCCGACGGCGTCGCGGCCTTCGGCGACGAGCCGCCACAGGTCCTCGGGCGAGGCGACGCCGCCCGGGTAGCGGCAGGCCATGCCGACGAGCACGACCGGGTCGTCCCGGTCGTCGGTGGCGGGCGCGCGGCGCGGGGCGGGCGCCGCGCCGGCGGCCGGGCGGCCGAAGAGTTCCGTGGCGAGCACCTCCGCCACGGCGGCCGGCGTCGGATGGTCGAAGGCGAGGGTGACGGGCAGCCGCAGTCCGGTGCGGGCGGCCAGCCGGTCGCGCAGGGCGACCGCGGTGAGCGAGGTGAGGCCCAGGTGCGTGAAGGCGAGCGCGGCGTCGATCCCGTTCGCCCCGTCGAGACCGAGGGCGTGCGCGGCCTCCTCGCGTACGAGGTCGGTGAGGGCCTTCGACCGGGCCCTGCCGGGCAGTTCGCCGAGCCGGGCCCGCAGGTCCCCGGCCTCGTCGGGACCGGCGTCGCCGGGGGCGCGATCGCGCAGCAGGGCGCGCAGCGGGGCACCCTCGTCGGAGCGCAGGCGCCACGGGTCGACGCGCAGTGCCAGGACCGGGCCCGGCAGCGACCGGGCGAGGTCGAAGGCGTCGGCGGTCTCGCGTGCGTCGAGCGGGCCGGCTCCGGGGACGACCCGCTCGGGGCGGGGGCCGGTGCCCGCCTCCGTCGCCGCCGCGGGGGCGAAGGCGACGAAGGTGGCGTGGGGCGCGGCCTGGGCGAGTGCCGCGAGGTACGCGTCGGCCGCGGCCTCCGCCGGGGATCCGGCGTGGGCCGGCCCGGCGCCGAGGGTGCCGCAGAGGGTGAGGGGGGTGGGCGTGGTGCCGTCGGTCCGTGCGAGCAGCAGGGCCGCGGTCCGCGCGGCGGCGGGTCCGGTGAGGGGGTGGACGACCGCGCCGATCGGGCCGTCSGCGCSGACGGCCGCGAGGAGGTCGGCGACGCCTGCCGCGGTGTCGGGCGGGGCCGCGTGGACCGTCACCCGGGCGCCCAGTCCGGTCAGTTCGGCGGCCAGCTCCGCCGCCGCGGCCCGGTCGCCGGCGGCGAGGGCGAGGGAGCGGGCGCCGTGCCCGGCCACGAGGTGGGTGGCGAGGACGCGGGCGAGGGCGGTCTCCGCGCCCGTCACGAGGACGGTCCCGGTCGGCGGGGACGCGGCGGACGCCGGGGCGCCGCCCGTCGGCCGGCCCCCGGCGCCGGTGGCCTCCGCTCCGGTCGCGCGGCCGCTCGCGGCGCCCGCGTTGCCGCCGGCCTCGTCCGTCGCCCGAGACCGGGACAGCCGCGGCACGAGGACGCGTCCGTCGCGGAAGGCGAACTCCCGCTCCTCGCCCGGTCCTGCCAGCAGGGCGCTCCAGGCCGCCACGAGCGGATCGTGCGCGTGCCCGGCCGGCCCCGGCACCGCATCGGTACGGGTGTCCGCGTCGGTCTCCGCGTCGGCATCGACGAGGAGGGGGCCGCCGGACCGGGTGTGGGCYCGGGCCCAGGCGCACAGGGCCGCGCCGTACGGATCGGGCACCTCGCCGGACCGGGCGGCCACCGCGCCCCGGGTCAGGACGACGACGCGAGGCGCCGGCTCCGCCGCGCCGAGGGCCGCGAGGCCGGCCAGGGCCCCGGGCCCGTCCGCCCCGCCCGACGGGACTGCCCCGTCCGGCCGGTCGAGGATCGCGAGCCGGTCGAGGACCGCGAGCACGTCGGGCCGGCCGGGCGCGTCGGCCGCCCCGCCTCCGCCGGTTCCGCCCGCCGCCGACGGTGCGACGCAGAGATATCCGTCGAAGGGTCCCGCGGCGCGCGCCGCTTCCGGCAGGTCCGCGAAGGTGGTGGTCGTGCCGCCCGCGCGGCGTACGGCCTCGGCGAACGCCGGTTCCCGGCCGCCGATCACGGCCCAGCGCACCGCGCCGCCGGGTGGCCCCCGGCGAGGAGGGGGAGGTCCTGGTCAAGAGCCCCGGCCTGCTGCTGGGTTACCACGGCCGGCCCGAGGAGACCGC
>NZ_RDBI01000071.1:1106-4932 GCF_008042125.1 Streptomyces sp. MS191 | reverse complement strand
GAGTACGCCTTGGCCGCCTTGGCCGAGCTGCTGGAGGAGCAGGACCGGATCCCCGAGGCGGTTGCCCTGCTCGGGCGGTCCGCCGGGACCGGGAATCCCCATGCGGCCTTCGGCCTCGCCGAGCTCCTTGCCCGTCACGGCCGCCACGTCGACGGTCGGCTTTGTCGGTAGCGTGAGGATCTGTTGCGGGGGGTGTTCATGCCCGGGCCGGTCCGTGGGAGGGCTTCCGGGGGAGAGGGATGAGGCTGTGATGAGCGAACTGACGAAGCCCGAGGTCGTCGTTCCGGCGGGGGCGGCCCCAACGGAGCTGACCATCCGCGACCTGGTCGTCGGGGACGGTGCCGAGGCGAAGCCGGGCAGGGTCGTCCGGGTCCACTACGTCGGGGTCACCTTCGAGACCGGAAGGGAGTTCGACGCGTCCTGGGACCGGGGCGAGCCGTTCAAGTTCGCTGTGGGCGGCGGCAGGGTCATCAAGGGATGGGATCGGGGGGTGAGGGGGATGAAGGTCGGCGGCCGGCGCGAGATCATCGTTCCCCCGCGTCTCGGCTACGGCAAGCAGTCGCCTTCCCCGTTGATCCCGGCGGGCTCGACGCTCGTCTTCGTGGTGGACCTGCTCTCGGCCTGAGGCGGGGGCGAGAAGCCGCTCATCGCAGGTTCTGCCCGCGGACCACGTTCACCCCGTCGAGGCGATCGCGCAGGTGAGCGATGGCCTGCTGGGGCTCGCCGCGCCGCACCAGACGTTCAGCGAGCGCGATGGCACCGTCCACCGTTCCTGAGCGACGGAGCTCCTCGTCGGATCGGGCGAGCTCGCCCGGCTCCGCCTCGGCATCCACGGCACGGCCGCTCGACCTCAGGACGGCGGCCTTCATGAACGCCTCCTCCTGGTGGTTGCCGCCGTGGCGGGTGAAGTAGTCGCCGATGTAGGTGAGGGCGTCGTCGGCCCGCCCGACATCGACCAGGATGCGGCAGAGCAGGTGGAGGATCCAGTCGGAGTCGCCGCCTGCCGTCTCCGCGACCGTGCTCAGCACCTCGACCGCCTCGTCGTGGCGGCCGTGACGGGCAAGGAGCTCGGCGAGGCCGAAGGCCGCATGGGGATTCCCGGTCCCGGCGGACCGCCCGAGCAGGGCAACCGCCTCGGGGATCCGGTCCTGCTCCTCCAGCAGCTCGGCCAAGGCGGCCAAGGCGTACTCCTCGCCCTCGTCGGTCGGGAATGCGCGCAGCTCGGCTTCACGTCCATGGCGGCCCAGGAGGCGGGCGAGCTGCTCGGCATGGTCTGCGTAGACGACGCCTTCGACACGGACGTGCCTGCCCAGCAGGTCGATCGCCTCGTCCGTCCGGCCCTGGAGCTCCAGGAACCTGGCATGCAGGGGGACGGTGTCCACGGCGTCCGAGCTCCAGAACCCGAACTGGTCCGTGGCGCCGGTCCCGACATCGGGGAGCAGTGCGGCGATCTCCGCGTCGCGGCCGTGGCCCGCGGCGAGCTCCACCAGTTCCTCGGCGAGCGTGAGGTCCGCGGCCCGCGGTCCGAGCAGGGCCACGACCTGGTCCACGTGGCCCTGCCGGGCGAGCAGCCGCGCCAGGTCGCGCAGGGCGTACCGGTGCCCCGAGTCGGCGAGCGGCCGCAGCACCACGACGGCCTCGTCGTCGCGCTCCCACTCGGCGAGCAGCCCGGCGACGGTGTCGACGGCAGGCCACCAGCCGGTGGCCGCGAACGGCTCCAGCAGTGCCAGCGCCGTCGCCCGTCCGTCCGGTCCGGCGCCGGAGGCGGCCTCGGCGAGCCGACGGGCGCAGAACCAGTCACCGCCGCTCGCCGCCTGGCGCAGGACGTCGTGGTGGCCGTGCTCGTGAAGGAGGGCGACCACGGTGGGCGGTATCCAGCCGTCGTACGTGGGTGGCGGTGGTCGAGGCCGGCTCTGTCCATGGTGGCGAACTCTAGGGGGCGTCTCCGACACGACCGCTGATCACCCCCGACAGCCGAGCGGGGTCGTCCGACGCCACCGAGGCCCGGCCGCCTGCCGGCCACCGGGGCGACGGCGCGGTGCCCCGCTCAGGGGTGGGCGAGGCAGAAGCCGCGCACGGCCCGGTTGAACTCGTCCGGTCGTTCCAGGTTGCTGACGTGCCCCGCACCCGGGATCACGACCAGTTCGGCAGCCGGGATCGCTTCCTGGAACCGTCGGGCGACCGTCAGCGGAGAGCGCACGTCCCGTTCTCCCCAGAGCAGCAGGGTGGGCACCGCGACGGTGGGCAGCAGATCCCGCTGATCCGTCTCGGCCATGACGGACAGCTGCGTCCCGATGGTCCGCGGGCGTACGGACGCGGCCATCGCGTCCAGCAGCGGTACGTACTCGGCGGGCGGCTCGCCGGCGAACAGTCCGGGCAGGGTGGGATCGAACACACCCGTCGGCGCGGCCAGCATCCGGCGCACGCCCTCGACCCGGGCCCGCACCTCCTCCGGAGGCAAGGAGCCCTTCCAGCCCGCGTAGGTGTCGACGAGGATCAGCGTCCTGACCAGGTCCGCGTGGTGGCGGTAGAACTCCAGGGCGACCGTGCCGCCCCAGGAGAGTCCGGCGATGTGTGCCGGACCGGGACCCAGCGACTCGACGACCGCGGCCAGAGCCTGCGCGTAGTCCGCGAGGCCGTAGGACTCGGGCAGGTCGCCGGAGCGGCCCGCTCCCGGCTCGTCCCAGGCCACGACCGAGAACGCGTCCGCCAGCGCGTCGAGTTGGGGCCGCCAGACGCGGGCGTCGTGCCCGGCACCGTGCAGGAACACCACGGGCGGCCCCTCGCCGGCACAGTCGTAGACGATCCCCGTGCCGCCGACCCGCACCGTCGCCATGCCTTCAGGGTAGGCGCGCCCACCGGCGCTGTCGCGGCGGTGAACACGACGGCCGCGGTCCGGCTGTGGCTCAGGACGTCGGCCCGACCTGGGCCGCCGCCTCCAGAGCGCCGGCCCGTCGATCGAGATCGGCGGCGATGTCGTCCCAGTCAGGGCCGTGGAGAGAGCGGGCTCTCGGCCGCTGCCCGCATCAGCACCGGATCGTCCGGCCGCTGCAGGAACACCAGCCGAAAGGCCGGATTCTGACAGACGCTCAGTGCCGCACGAAGGGCAGATCTCCCGGCCGCACCCGCTCGCGCGGCCCCGCCGCCCGCAGCACCACGTCCAGCACCCGTGCCGGGTCGGAAGCGTACGCATGGGAGAACCAGGCCATGTTGGCCTCCACGACGGCCCAGCGGTGGCCCGGACGGTACGGGTCGAGCAGCTGTCCGATGTCCACGACGACGGCGCTCGGCAGGTCGGGCCCGGCCGCGGCGACCAGGCGGTCGACGAACTCGGTGATCTCGGCGGCGATCGCCCCGTGCCGGTCGAGCGGGCGTGGGTCGAGCCGGCCGAACACGGCGTAGCGACTGCCCGTGGCGATCCGCCCGTCGAGCAGGAACAGCCGGTACTCGGCCGCGAAGGTCACCACCTCGGAGAGCAGCACCGGGGTTGCCGGGTCCAGACCGGCGGGCAGACGGGAGCCGTCGGCGTAGACGTCCGCCGGGAACGACTTGTCTCGCGGCGGCTTGACGAACGTCGGCCGTTCGATCGCCCACGCTTCGGCGACGGTCGCCGCACGGACCACCCGCCCGGTGAACTCCTCCGGCAGCCCGGCGAGCCAGTCATCCGCCGGTTCGAGCAACGCGAACCCCAGCCGCCCGGCCAACCGTGCCCCCGCCACCGGCCCGGTCATGGAACTCGCCGGGGACCTCGACCACCCCCAGCACCCTCCACATCCGCACCACCGCCACCGGCCCGGTCATGGAACTCGCCGGGGACCTCGACCAC
>NZ_RDBI01000071.1:0-1006 GCF_008042125.1 Streptomyces sp. MS191 | reverse complement strand
GGGGCTGTTCACCGCGCCGGTCATCGACGCCGACACCGACGGCGCGCAGCCCTGGCTCGCGACCGCGTACGTCCCCGGCCCCTCGCTCGCCGACTCGGTCGTCGCGCACGGCGCGCTGCCGGTCGAGGCGGTGCTGCTGCTGATCGCCGGCATGGCCGAGGCCCTGCACGTCATCCACGGCGCGGGCATCGTGCACCGCGACCTCAAGCCCTCCAACGTCCTGCTCGCGGCCGACGGTCCGCGCGTCATCGACTTCGGCATCGCCTACGCCGCCGACGCCACCTCGCTGACCGGCAGCGRGGTCACCATCGGCACCCCGTCGTTCATGGCCCCCGAGCAGGCCGCGGGCCGCCGGGTCACCGCGGCCACCGACATCTTCGCGCTCGGCCAGGTCGCGGCGTACGCGGCCACGGGCTCGCCCGCGTTCGGGGAGGGGACCTCGCACGGGGTGCTCTACCGGATCGTGCACGAGGAGCCGGATCTCGCGCAGGTCCCCGACCGGCTCAGGGAACTGGTCACCCGTTGTCTCGCGAAGGACCCGGAGGCGCGGCCGACGGTCGCCGAGGTGATCACCCTGTGCCAGTCGGCGAACGCGGAGACGGTGCTGCGGCGCCCCGAGGACTGGCTGCCGGTCTCGGTGGCCGCCGACATCACCGTACGGGCGGCGGCGCCCGCTCCGGTCCAGACTCCGCCGCCCCCCTCGGCCGCGCCGTCCGTGGGTCACCCCCCGACGGCGCCCGCGGCTCCGGCGGCACCGCCCGCGGGCTACTCCCCCACCGCGCCTGCCGCCGCCCTTGCCCTTGCCGCCCGGCGTGGGCGGCACCGGCGCGGTCGGGTAGCCCCCGGACTGCTGGTGTGCGGCGGGGTACTGCGTGGGCGCGTAGGCATGGGCGTGCGCCGGTGACGGCTGCGGAGCGTGGCCCGGGGGCGGAGTGTGCGGATGCGCCGGGGCCTGCGCCCCGGGCGGCGGCGTGTGGTGCTGCGGGGGCGTGTACGACCCGGGCGG
>NZ_RDBI01000070.1:19803-31612 GCF_008042125.1 Streptomyces sp. MS191 | reverse complement strand
CGCCCGTGCCGTTCATCGCCTGCGCGATCTCGACGGCGTCGCCGCCCGCCCTCACCCGACAGGACTCGATCACCGTGGCTACCTTCCTCTCCGCACTGGGCCGCTTCGCCTTCCGAAGGCGGGGTCTGGTCGTCCTGCTGTGGCTCCTGACCCTGGTCGGTGTGGGCTTCGCGGCCTCCGCCGCCCCGCCGCCTCCCGCCGACACGTTCTCCATGCCGGGCACGGAGTCGCAGAAGGCGTTCGACCTCCTCCAGGAGAGGTTCCCCGCGGCCCGCGCGGACGGCGCCGCCGCCCGCGTCGTCATCCGCGCCCCCGGTTCCGAGAAGATCACCTCGCCCCGCCGCACCGCGCAGGTCGAGGCGCTCGTCGCCGGCCTGTCCAAGGCACCTCAAGTGGTCGCCGTCGCCGACCCGTTCAAGGTGAACGCCGTCAGCGGCGACCGTACGACCGCCTACGCCTACGTCACGTACGGGGCGCGGGCCACCGAGCTCACCGACGCGGCGCACGAGGGGCTGACCGCGGCGATGGACCGGGCCCGGGCCGCGGGTCTGGTCGTCGAGGCGGGCGGCGACGCCGTCGAGATCGCGCAGGCGATGAACGGCACGGGCGAGAAGCTCGGCATCCTCGTCTCCGCCGTCGTCCTGCTGCTCACCTTCGGCTCCCTGGTCGCCGCCGGGATGCCCCTGCTGACCGCCATGCTCGGTGTCGGTATCGGCATCAGCGCCGTCACCGCGCTCGGCAGCACCCTCGGACTGTCGTCCACGACCTCGACACTCGCCATGATGATCGGCCTCGCCGTCGGCATCGACTACGCCCTCTTCATCGTCTCCCGCTACCGCTCCGAGGTCGCCGAAGGGCGGCAACGGGTGGACGCGGCCTCCCGCGCGGTCGGCACCGCTGGTTCGGCCGTCGTCTTCGCCGGGCTCACCGTGATCATCGCCCTGGCCGGCCTCGCGGTGGTGAACGTCCCGATGCTCACCACGATGGGCCTCACCGCGGCCGGTACCGTCGCCGTGGCCGTACTCGTCGCGATCACCTTCGTACCCGCGCTCCTCGGGTTCGCCCCCGTCAAGGTCCTCGCCCGTGGGGACCGCGGGCAGCACACCGGCAAGCCGCTGTCGAAGCGCCGGCAGCGCCGGGCGGCCGGGCGCGCGGCCCGTACGAAACCCCATCTGGGCGCACGCTGGGCCGGGCTCGTGCTGCGCCGTCCCGTCGCCGTCCTGCTGACCGGCGTGCTCGGCCTCGGTGCCCTCGCCGTCCCCGCCGCGAGCCTCGAACTGGGCCTGCCCGGCGAGGGCACGATGGCCCCGGACACCACCCAGCGCAAGGCGTACGACCTGCTGTCGGACTCCTTCGGGCCCGGCTTCAACGGGCCGCTGACCATCACCGTCGAGGCGAAGGACGCGAAGACGGCGGCGGAGCGGGTGCGTACGGCACTCCGGAACGTCCCGGGAGTCGCGACCGTCTCTCCGGTCACGGTCAACCGGTCCGCGGACACCGCCGTCGTCACCCTCGTCCCCGCCTTCGGTCCGACGGACGCCAGGACCGAGGACCTGGTGCGCTCCCTGCGTGACGGGGCGGACGGGCTCGAGAGGCGGACCGGCGCGTCCACGATCATGGTCGCGGGTCAGACGGCGATGTTCATCGACTTCTCCCGGACCCTGGACGACGCGCTGCTCCCCTACCTCGGGCTGGTCGTCGGCCTCGCGTTCCTCCTGCTGATGCTGGTCTTCCGCTCCGTGCTCGTCCCGCTCAAGGCGGCCCTGGGCTTCCTGCTGTCGGTGGGTGCGGCCCTCGGCGCCGTCGTCGCGGTCTTCCAGTGGGGCTGGCTCGCCGACCTCATCGGCGTCGACCACCCCGGCCCGGTCATGAGCACCCTGCCGATCTTCATGATCGGCGTGGTCTTCGGTCTCGCGATGGACTACGAGGTCTTCCTGGTCTCCCGGATGCGCGAGGCGTACGCCCACGGCGCGCGCCCCGGCGAGGCGGTCGTCACCGGATTCCGGTACGGCGGCCGGGTCGTCAGCGCCGCCGCGATCATCATGGCCGCCGTCTTCTCCGGCTTCGTCATGGAGGACAACGACTTCGTCAAGATGATCGGCTTCGGCCTCGCCGCGGCCGTCCTCTTCGACGCCTTCGTCGTCCGGATGGCCATCGTGCCCGCGCTCTTCGCCCTGCTCGGCAAGTCCGCCTGGTGGTTGCCCGGTTGGCTCGACCGGATCCTGCCGGACATCGACGTCGAGGGCGAGCGCCTCCCGGAGCCCCGGGACTCCTCGGCGGGACGCCCGTCGCGGGAGCGGCACCTCGTGCGCTGACCCGCCCGCGCGTCCTCCCGGCACACCGGCCCGGCGGCCTCCCCCGCCGGGCCTCGCCCGTGCGCGTACGCGGCACCGGAGCCCCCGGCGTCCGTCGCCCCCCGCCCGGCGCGAAGGTCTCTCGAGGAATTCCGGCCGGACGTGAATCCTTTCCGGTCCCTCCCGCCTCCTGTATGCGTACCGGCCGCACGGGCCGGTCGAACCAGGAGGGAAACTCATGATGGTCACCGGCCTCGTCGTGCTCGGAGTCCTGCTCGTGGGCGCGTGCGTGTGGCACCTGGCGCGGCGCTACCGGAGCCGGCAGTGACCGGCGTCCGCGCACGGCACGTACTCCGGAACGAGCAGGGAATGAACGGACGACGACATCTCGCCTGGCCGGACGAACGGCTGGTCAAGGCCGCCCAGGACGGCGACCTCAGCTCGCTCACCACGGTCGTGCTGGAATCGCAGCCCCACGTGCGCAGGTTCGCGCTGTCGCTGTGCGCCTCGCCGCAGGACGCCGAGGACGCGGCGCAGGAGGCGCTGATCATCCTCTACCGGAAGATCGGCACCCTGCGGGCCTCGGGCGCGCTCGCCTCGTGGATGTTCCGGATCGTGCGGAACGAGTGCCTCAGGCAGGTACGGCTGCTCGTCCCGCGACGCGTCGACCGGGCACCGGCGGAAGAGGAGGCGCCCGCCGAACCGTCCGCCGAGGAGGCGGTGCTGCACCGTCAGGAGGTGGCGCGGATCGCGTCCGCGGTCGGCGCCCTCCCCCGTGACCAGCGGCAGGTCCTGGTCATGCGGGACATCCAGGGCCTGCCCGGTAGAACCGTCGCCCGCGCGCTCGGCCTGAGCGACGCCGCGATGAAGTCCCGGCTGCACCGGGCGCGCGCGGCGCTGCGTCACTCGCTGGAGTCCGTCGACCGTCCCGAAGGAGATGACACACGACCGTGAACACCGTGAACCGCGTGAACACCGTGAAGCCCGCGGAGGGGGTGAAGCCTCGCCCGACGCCACCGTCCGCCGCGTCCGGACCGGACTACGCCAGCAGGTCGGTCCCGCGCCATCTGGCGCGCGGCGCCGTCGGCTTCGGGCTGATCATCGGCTCGATCGCCCTGGTCCCCGTGGCCGGCCCGGCCACCCTGCTCGCGGCCCCGCTGGCCCTGATCGCCTTCCGGGGCTGCCCCACCTGCTGGATGGTGGGGCTGGCCCAGACCGTCTCCCGCGGCCGCCTGGAGCGCCGGTGCCAGGACGGCGTCTGCACGCTCACCACGGCCCGCCCGGCGGCCGGGACCAGGGAGGGACCAAGGGACGGTTCCGGATGAGCGGCCGCGGGGGGGTCGGGACCGCCGGTCGTCCGCGGGGACGGAGACGTCGTGCGGGCGGGCGGGTCCCGTCGCGGTCGGCCGGGCATCCGGCGGACAAGTACGACGCACGTCCATCATGACAGGTCAGAGGCGTTTTTCGTAGGACGGAACGCACAGTTCGCGAGCCTTGTCCGGTCCGTGTCCCGACTCCCAGAATCTCCTTCGTGAATCACCCGGAGAACAGGGGGAACATGGGGAAGATCGATCACGACGCGGTGCTGCGGGCACGGGTGCTGCTGCTGGGTTCCGGCCGGCTGCGCCTGCTCGAAGAGGTCCACGCGTACCGGGTTCTGGCGGAGGTGAGCCCGAAGGCGTATCTGCCGAAGCTCGTCGACGCGGTCCTCTTGATGAGCTACCGCAGCCGGGACCCGGAGGTGGATCTGACGCTGACCGCCGAAGCGGTCGAAGCCGCGCGGAGGATCGAGGCCGGGGCGCCGGCCCGGGCAGAGCGGCTCGGCAGGGCCCTGAACGCCTACCAGAGGGCCCTGTTCGCTCTCGGACGCCGAGCCGAGGGGCACGCGGCCTGCGAGGAGATGGCCGAGGCAGGACAGAGCGGACGGCTGGCGGAGGTCCTGGCCGAGGAAGGGCGGTTCCGGGAGGCCGCGGAGCTCAACGAGAAGGCGGTCCGGAACGGCGGACCGGAGCACTCCTTCTGGAAGATGGTCGAGTGGGCGGCGAACCTGGAGGGCGCCGGCCTGCACGACGCGGCAGCGGGCGTCTTCGGCGAACTCCTCGACCGGACCAGGCGCGAGGCCGCCGGACAGCGCACGGCACTGGCCGTCCTCACCTGGGAGCTGGTGCACTTCTCCCGGATGCGCGAGGCCGCCGGGCACGGGGCGGACGCCGCTGCCGCCCGGCGGGAGGCCCTGACCGTCCTGGAGGAGCTGGCGACGACGGGCGAGCCGAGGGAATGGAGCTGCATCCTCGGGTGGTGGGTCACCCTGTTCGTCCTGTCGGGGCGGGCCGGCGAGCCGGCCGCGAGCGCCGAGTCCCCGATGCCGCCGTTCGGCACCGACCTCGGACGGGTGAGCGCCACGCGGGTCTCCTTCCTGGGCACCCAGCCGGGGCTCGAGGCGGAGGCGGAGGCACTGCGCGGGGCCGGCCGACTGCCCGAACTGGTGGACGTCCAGCGCAGGATCAGCGTCCGCGCGGCCATCCGCGACGGCAACCACCCCTATCGGTTCGAGGAGCGGTTCACGCCGTGCTTCGACGAAGGCGTGGCACTCGCCCGCCGCCTGCCCGACGACCCCGCACGCCTCGCGCGGGCGTTGACTGACCGGGCGATGTTCCTCGTCGCCGCCCGCACCTTCGAGCCCGCGTACGCCGACTTCGCCGAGGCCGTCGCCCTCGTCGACGCCCGGTAGGCGCGGCGCCCGGGACCGGATCGAGCCGCTCAGGCCGGCCGATCCGGTCCGCGGTGGGCCGACGTCCCTCGAGATGCGACGCCCCCGGACAGGACCGTTTCATCGGCGTCCGGTGCCCATCGGTGCGGTGTACCCCGGTTCTGCGGCAGTCGGCCGTCACCCACCCGGGGAAAGGTGGTTCTCCAGTGCCCGAGGTAGCGGGTAGGCGCGCTCGGTGGGGAACAGTCGCTGGGCTCTTGCGGCATGCCCGGTCTGTATCAGGGACGCGGCCTTGCGGACCTGCGGGGTGAGGTCGGTGAGACTCACCACCCAGTCGTCGGTGAACGTGCGAATCAGATGGCGGCCGATGCCGACCTGGATGCTGTAGTGGTTGAGTGCCGCCCCGCGCGGCGAGCGCTCCGGGTCCCACTGGACATGCACGGCCGCTTCGGCGACCGCCGCTGGGTCTGCGGTCGTGAGCACGGCCCGGGACAGGGCTTCCTCCCATCCCTCGCGTGTCATCCGCACCGCGAGAACGCGCTCCTGACCGGGTTTGCGGGCCCAGTTGCTGCGGTGCATCAGCCACATGAACGACGGCTTGATCCACGTCATCCTGTGGAAGGAGAACGGCGTGACGAAGCGGCCCGCCCGCAGTGCCGAGTCGGCGATGGCAGGCGCGTACGCCTGGTAGACCACGATCGTGCGAGCGTCGTAGTCGGCACGGATTTGATAGGGAGGTGCCATGCGCGGCACCCTGCCATCCGTCCGATGCGTCTCGCGAGCCGTTTTCTCGCACCGGCAGCGCAGTCGGTTGCGAAAGTGCCGGTCACCGTCGCTCGTTGATCCCGGCATCCGCGGCGGGTCGGCGGACGGCGCCGGGGATCACGGGACAGCCCTGCGGGTCAACACGCCCTAGTGCTCGCAGAGGGAGAATTCCCGTTCGTAGAGCTGCTCGTTGTGTTCGTCGACGAAGAACTTGCGTTCCTGCATGAGTTGTTCGCGGTAGGTCTCGGCCTGTTCGAGCGTCATGGTCGAGGTGTCCGACCACGGTTGCTGCGGTGGCACGTCGGAGGTCGAGACGATCCTCTCCGACGGGTCCACCAGGAAGAACGCGAGGATCTTGCGGTGTCCCGGGTGGGTGGGGTCCTTGAGGCGGAACGAGCCGACGCGGTGTTGCAGGACGTTCGGGAACGCGAGGCAGCGACCCGCCGGCGTCGACACCGATCCCAGCATCTGGTTCAGCGCGTCCTCGTCCTCCAGGCCGTAGACCTCACGCAGACCGTTGTCGTCGTTCTGCTCGTAGTTCGGGTCGTCGAGTGCCGCCCGGAAACCCAGCCGGCTCTCGGTGATGTTCTCGCTGTCCCAGTAGTAGATGCCGGTCGAGACGATGCGCTCGTTCAGCATCCCCTCGACATGCCAGGAGCCGCCTGCGTACTCGGGCTTGTCCGGCGTCAGATGAACGGTGGCCAGCTTGACGATGACCTGGAGACGGCGGCCTCGCAGGTCGACTCGGGCGGATGCGTCGGGCGACTCGGGCGGGGTGAAGGCCGGGGCGTCCGGGACGACCGGGCGGCGGTTCTCCCACCAGTCGTCCTGGGCCGCTTCCCACGCACGGACGGCTTCTGCGTGGGCCTCGGCGTCACCGAAGGAGGACTTCTCCGGGTACTCCGGCTCCGAGTCGTACCACCCGTAGGGATCGGCCTCGATCCGCAGGGGCCGCGGATGGCGCAGATCGGTGAGCACGTTCTCCAGCAGCGGGCGCATGCGCGCGAACAAGTCCGGCAGGACCGAGGCCAGTTCGTGGTGAGTCTCGGGGTGGACGTTGTTGACGTACGAACGGAAGGCGACATCGCCCTCGTCACTGACGTCGACGTCCGTGGGCAGCCACTGGAACCTCTCCGAGAACTCGTGCTTCGAGTAGCGGTCCGTCGGGTTCCGCCAAGCCTGCTCGGGCGCGCCGCTCACCTCCCTCACCAGGCAGAAAAGTGAGGGATGAACCAGGTCCAGTACCTGGCCGTCGGATCCGGGATGCCAGTCCTTCTCCGCTTCGGGGACCTCTTCCAGAACCCGAACCGCCTCGCGCAGCCGGGATCCGAGCTTGTCGTCGATCAGAGTGTCCGACTGCCACACGCCGTCGACGGCGGACACCTCGACACCGGTTCGCCCGTCACGCAACGCGGCGTAGTGCACGAGTTCGGCGAGCACGTACCGGACCTGCGCCTCGGTGAGGCCCTGGGCGACCGCTTCCCGCGTCCACCTGGCGACGATGTCGGCGTCGTTCATCTTGTCGAACCACCCCGGCTTCGCCCGGATGTGCGCGCTGCACTCCGTCATCTGAAGTTCCCGCAACGTTCGGGGTGTCGCGAAGGCCAGGGAACGCGAAGCGTGGAAGGGCAGCGGGAAGGCAGGCAGGCCGGTCAAGTCTCGTGATCCCTACAGTCGGTCGGTGTGCGATGGCGGGAAGGATAGTTCAGCGGACCGACATCGCCGCCGTGGTCCCCGTCCGCCGGTGCGGGTACCCGTGCCGGCCCGCCGGCGACCGCCCGCCCGGACCGGAGCGCGGACGGGCGGTCAGCCGCGCAGCCGTACGGCGAGCGTGGCGAGCCAGGCGCCAGGGGTGAAAGGCACCGGGGGCTCGACCTCCGCGCCGAGCGTCACCAGCGCCAGGGCCAGGCCGTCCTCGTCGAGGCCGAGGGCGAGGAGGTCGTGCAGCTCCCCCGTCAGCTGGGCGACGAGACCCGTGTCGGTGCCCGCCAGGTAGTCGTCGAGCGCGGCCTCGTGGTCGCCGAACTCGTCCGGCATGTCCTGCGAGAACCAGCCGCCGAGCAGTTGCGCCAGTTCGGGGAAGCGGGCCCGCCACTCCCACGGCGTCGCGGGCGCGGCAGGCGGTGGCGCCTGGCCGTTCGCCAGGCTCTCGTCGAGCCGGTCGGCCAGGCCCGTGAGCCAGCCCCGGATGTTCTCGGGCGGCAGCCCCAGGTCGGGCAGCCGGTAGTACTCGCCGAGCCGCAAGCGCAGCCGCCCCGGCGGATTGTCGGCGTAGACGCGCAGCTGCTCGGCCGCGACGGCGATGGCCCAGGGCCGGGTGCGCCAGGTCTGCCGCAGATAGCCGGCCACCGCCTCGGGGGCGTGCGGGCCAAGTCCCAGGTGAGCGCGGACGACCTGGTCGAGCTCGCCGTACTTGCGGTCGTGCTCGGCGGGGTTCAGGGACACGGAGGCCTCTACAGGTCGACGGGCAGGGAGGAGTGCACGGTGAAGGGGTGGGCGCCGGGCTCGCCGGATCCGCTCCGGCGGAGCACGACCCGGGCGGCGCGCACCGGGATCGGCTCCTGGCCGGCCAGCGCCATCCCGGTGGTGAGCAGCGTGCCCACCGGATCGGGGCGCGAGGGCCAGGCGGCCTCGAGCACGAGCCGCTGCCGGGTGGACTGGGCGAGCCAGCGGTGGACGACCTGCTCGTTCTGCGAGATCACCTGCTGGGTGGCCCACTGGGCGGTCGCCCGGTCCGGGAAGCTCGCGGCGCGGTCGGCGCGGGCGAGGGCGGGTGTTCCGGAGGGAGCGGGAGGAGTCGTCATGTCAGGCCCCGCCCCAACCGCGCAGGGTGGCCCGCTGGGCGGCGGAGTAGTTGGCGTGCCCGGTCGTGACGACGGCGTGCAGCCACTTCTGCGCGGCCTGCAGGTCCTCCATCTGCCGGTCCCAGCGGTCGAGTTCGTCCACGAATGCCTCGCGGGCCTCGCCCTGCCAGGCCAGGACGACCGGCACCGTGCGGTCGTACAGCGCGCTCAGGCGCTCGTTGAGCGTCCTCAGTATGTCCTCGAGGTCGCCGGCTATCTCGCGCAGCGCGACCAGGTCGACGGTGATCGAGCCGTCGTCGTTCACGATTCCCCCTGCTTACGGATGTTCGGATGCGCGTTCAGATGTCGATGATCCTGCTGGTCGGCGCCGCTCCGCCGCCGGGGCCCGTGCCCCCCGGTCCCTCGCCGGACAGTTCGCGCACCTCGGCGTCGATGTCGACCTTCTTCATCTCGGCCCGGAACTGCCGCAGGGTGTCCAGCTCCTGGCGCGTGAAGCCGTCCCGGCTCATCCGCACCGCCTGCGCCAGGACTTCCAGGATCTCGCGGACCCTCACGGCGTCCGCGCCCGCCTCCCGGTGCAGCTTCCGGTACGCCGTCGCCGCCTCGCTGCGCCATCGCGCCTCGGCCCGGTCGACGATCGCGTCCATCCGGCGCACCTGGCCGTCGATGTGCGTCCGCATGGCGTCCAGGTCGTCGGCGAGACGCTTCAGGTCCTCTTCCGTCACGGCGAGGTTCGGCTCGATGGGCATGGCGGCGGCTCCTTCCGGGGGCGATGGGGTGGCGGGTCAGTGCTGCTCGGCGAAGTGGGCGTGGACGGCGTCGAGGAGCAGCCGCAGCCGTGCGCTCGTCACCGACGGCATGACAGGCGCGAAGGCCTCGTCGAGTTCTGCGGGCGAACGGAACATGTACAGGATGCGCTGGAGCTGGCCGGCGAGATCGGCGATTCTGCCGTGGCAGTCGGGGTGGTCCATGGCGACCAGTTCACGTGCTTCCGCCTCCGGGTCTCTGTCGTACTCACCGGTGGGCAGCTGTGAAGCGAACTCGTTGACGACGTCGAAGCGGGCGAGTGCCTCCCACTGCGAGAGCGGCAGTTCGTCGTAGTCCGGGCAGTCGCCGAACCAGGGGTCGCGGACGAGCTCCGCCAGGGAGCGCAGGAAGGCGTCGGCGGGTTCGTCGCCGGCCGCCCGGGCGAGCCGGTCACGGAATGCGGCCGGTCTGGTGCTGAACCGCTCCGTGCCGTACTCGTCCGCCAGTCCCTCGACGAGCGAGGCCACCGCGTCGAAGGGCATGACCCAGGCGATCGTGTGCGAGTCCTGCATCAACCGGGAGAAACGCTGGAGCTCGTCCTCCAACGGGGCGGCTCCGGGGTTCCGCGAGGCAACGGCGAGGTCGACGAGGCGGGCCAGCACCCCGCTGGTGAGGACGGCGTCAATCGGTTCGGTCACCTGACGCATGCTAAGGGGCCTTCGGATAGGCGGTCAGCACGTAGAAGGACTTCGACTCGGGCGAGTAGGCGAGGACCACGTGCACCGTGTGCACGTTCTTGGCCTGGGCCGAATAGCCTGACGCGGCGAAGTCCGCCTGGCTCACGGAGGTCCCGACGGCCACCTGCTGCCCGTTCGCGTCCGTGACCGGGAAGTCCCACGCCTTGACGGATCCGGGCTTGAAGGTGCCGTCCGCGACCTTCCGCTCCTGGTTGCGCATCCAGGTTTCCAGCTCGTTCCTCTTCGCCGGGTCGTTCACCGCGGCCTGCACGTACTGATCGGCGGACGGAAGGTCGCGGAACGTCGACGCGTCGGCGCCTCCCTGGTCACGGAGCCGGTGCATCAGCTGCTCCGGGGTGAGTCCGATGTGCTTGTCGATCGTGTGGGCCTCCTTGCCCGGCCTCAGCGCCTCGGGGGGCGGGGGCTGGAAGTCGTTGCGCTCCCACTCCATCGAGGCGAGGTCGATGCCGAACCTGTTGTTCGGGTCCCGCGACTGCTCGTTGAGCGGGACGACGGACCGGTCGAACTCGAAGAGCGAGCGCGCTCCGAACGCCTCCGCCCTCGCCGACTGCGACTGGAAGGTCGGCACCGCCCGCGAGGCTTCCCGCAGCGGTTCGAGCAGGCCCTTCACCTTCTCCGTCTGGGCCCGCAGCGCGGTCTCGTAGGTGTCGACGGCCCGGTTGACGGCGTCCGTGTCGATGCTGGCGAGCACCGCGGCGCCCAGGCCCTTCCACAGCTTCTTGAGGCGCTCGAAGAAGTTCCCGATGAAGTCCTTGAGGTCGGTCACCTCGAGAAGCGCCAGGGCGTCCTTGATGGCCTTGTACAGGATCTCGCGCAGCTCGGTGCGGACCTTCTCCGCGGCCTCCGCGTACGAGCGGATGGCCTGGGCCAGGATCTGGGCCGTGGTGCTGAGGACACCGAAGGCCGGAAGGCTCGTGCCCGCGCCGGTCGGCGGCTTGTGCCCCCACTCGTAGCCGGCCGTGTTCTTGCCCCAGGCCGTCGTGCCCCACACCGACGACACGAACTGCAGCATCGCCCCGTGCCAGTCCCCGTTGGCATGGTCCGTGATGGCGTCGATGGTGCCGGTGAGCTGTCCCTGGATGATGCCGAGGCCCGTCTGGTACGGCAGCCATGCCTGCGAGAGCTCGTTGACCTTGAGGTAGTTCGGGAGCGGCAGGATCTCCAGCGCGCGGCCGGTGCGCAGCGCTTCCTCGATCACGGTGCGCATCAGGGAGCCGGGGATGTCGCCGTCGTCGAAGACGTCGGCGAACTCGTCGACGGCGTTGCCGTCACGGACGCCGAACGGCGGCGGGGCCGTGTACGCCGGCGGCGCCGAGATGACCTGCGGCGGCGGCTGCGGTGCGAAGGGCGGATTGAGCGGGTGGGTGGCCGCGTCCGCCTGCCGGAAGTTGTCGGCCGTGGTGGTGAAGCCGACCGCCGCGCCGCCGATGGCGACCACGGCCTTTCCGTGCGCCTCCATGAGCAGGGCGACGACCGCGGCGTACTGGGTGGCGAACTCGGCCGTGACGGTGCCGGATCCGCCGACCTTGGAGTAGCCGGCGTGGATGTCGAGGAACTGGACGAGCGCCTTGTGGAACGACTGCTGCTCGACGGCGAGGGCCGTCGCCACCTGGTACAGGTGGAGCGGCTGGACGTCGAAGCCGCCGGGGCCCGTCCACGGGTTGGTCACCGCGGGCGTGGTCGCCATCGGCGGCGCGGCGGTCGGCTTCACCACCACGGGCGACAACTTCC
>NZ_RDBI01000070.1:0-19703 GCF_008042125.1 Streptomyces sp. MS191 | reverse complement strand
TCGCACCCCCGCCCTCCTCCCCCGGGCCCCGCGCGCACGCGGCCGGCCGGGCCGGCTGGCGCAGCACGCTCTACCGCTGGGACCTGAAGGCGATCCCGTACGTCTTCGTCGCCCCCRTCTTCCTCACCTTCGCGGCCTTCGGCCTCTTCCCGCTGATCTACACGGGCTGGCTCTCGCTCAACCGGGTCGAGCTCGGCGGCACCGCCGAGTGGCGGGGGCTGGAGAACTACAGCTCGCTGGCGACCAGCGAGTTCTTCTGGAACGCGCTCGCCAACACCTTCACCATCGGCGTGATCTCCACCGTCCCGCAGCTCATGATGGCGCTGGGCCTGGCCCACCTGCTCAACTACAAGCTGCGCGGCCGCGGGTTCTTCCGGGTCGCGGRCCTGGCCCCGTACGCGACCTCGATCGCGGCGGCCACGCTGGTCTTCGCCCAGCTGTTCAACACCGACTACGGCCTGATCAACACGGTCCTGGGCTGGGTCGGCTTCGACCCGGTCTCCTGGGAGTCGTCCAAGTGGCCGTCGCAGATCGCCATCTCGGCGATCGTGACCTGGCGCTGGACCGGCTACAACGCGCTCATCTACCTGGCCGCGATGCAGGCCGTGCCGCAGGACCTGTACGAGGCCGCGGCGCTGGACGGTGCCTCGCGCTGGCGCCAGTTCCTCAGCGTCACCATCCCGTCGATCCGTCCGACGATCCTGTTCACCGTCATCGTCTCCACCATCGGCGCCACCCAGCTCTTCGGCGAGCCGATGATCTTCGGCGGCAGCGTCGGCATCAGCGGCGGCAGCGGCAACCAGTACCAGACCCTGAGCCTGCTGATGTACGAGAAGGGCTGGGTGACCGGCGCGCTGGGCCAGGCGTCCGCGATCGCCTGGGTGATGCTGCTGCTCCTGCTGCTGATCGGAGCGGTCCAGGCGCTCGTCGGCCGGGCGAACCGCAAGAAGCTGGGGGCCTGACCTCATGACCCACACCCTCGACGCGAAGCGCGCCGCCGACGGCCGCACGAGGCGCGGCAGGCGCCGTTCGGCGGCCGGCCGCCAGCACCACGCAGGACCGCTGACGTACGTGCTGCTCGGCATCGCCGCCCTGATCTCGCTCTTCCCGCTGTACTGGAACCTCGTCGCCGCCTCCCACTCGGGCGAGCGCGTGGTCTCGCCCCCGGCCCCGCTGCTGCCCGGACCGCGGCTCCTCGACAACCTCACCTTCGCCTGGAACCAGGTCGACATGGGCGAGGCGCTGGTCAACACGACGATCGTCGCGAGTCTCGTCGCCGTGTCCACGGTCCTGTTCTCGACCCTGGCCGGCTTCGCCTTCGCCAAGCTGCCCTTCAGGGGGCGGGGCGCGCTGCTGGCGCTGGTCGTCGCGACGATGACGATCCCGCCGCAGCTCAGCGTGATCCCGCTGTACCAGATCATCACCGACCTCGGCTGGGTCGACCAGCTCCAGTCGGTCGTCCTGCCGTCCCTGGTCGCCGCCTTCGGCGTGTTCTTCATGCGGCAGTTCCTGATCGAGGCGCTGCCCGTGGAGCTGGTCGAGGCCGCCCGGATGGACGGCGCGCACAGCCTGCGGATCATCTGGCACGTGGTGTTCCCGGTGGCGAGGCCCGCGATGGCGGTGCTCGGCATGCTCGTCTTCGTCCAGGCGTGGAACGACTTCTTCTGGCCGTTCATCGCGCTGACCCCGGACGGCAGCCCGACGCTCCAGGTGGCCCTGGCCGGTCTCGGGGCGGGCAACCACTCCGTCGACCAGGCGATCGTGCTGACCGGCGCGCTGATATCCACGCTGCCGCTGCTGCTGGTCTTCGCCGTGCTCGGCAAGCACATCGTGGGCGGCATCACCGCCGGCGCCGTCAAGAGCTGACCGGCCCCTTCCCCCCTGTCCGTACCGCATCCGCATCTTCGCGTTGGGAGCGCTCTCCTATGACCGCGTCCGAGACCCGGCCGCTCACCGCCACCCGTTCCTTCCCCGCCGACTTCCTCTGGGGCTCGGCCACCGCCGCCTACCAGATCGAGGGCGCCGCCCGCGAGGACGGCCGGACGCCGTCCATCTGGGACACCTTCTCGCACACCCCGGGCAAGGTCTTCGAGGGCCACACCGGCGACGTGGCCGTCGACCACTACCACCGGTTCCGGGACGACGTCCGGCTGATGGCCGACCTCGGCCTGAACGCCTACCGGTTCTCCGTCTCCTGGTCGCGGGTGCAGCCCACCGGCCGCGGCCCGGCCGTGCAGAAGGGCCTGGACTTCTACCGCCGGCTGGTCGACGAGCTGCTCGCCGCCGGCATCGAGCCGGCCCTGACCCTGTACCACTGGGACCTGCCCCAGGAGCTGGAGGACGCGGGCGGCTGGCCCGAGCGCGCCACCGCCGAGCGCTTCGGCGACTACGCGGCCCTGGTGGCCGACGCCCTCGGTGACCGGGTGAAGCGCTGGACGACCCTCAACGAGCCCTGGTGCAGCGCCTTCCTCGGCTACGGCTCGGGCGTCCACGCGCCGGGCCGGACGAACCCGGTCTCCGCGCTGCGGGCGGCGCACCACCTGAACCTCGGCCACGGCCTCGCCGTCCAGGCGCTGCGGTCCGCGCTGCCCGAGGGCAGTCAGCTCTCGGTCTCCCTCAACCTGCACGAGATCCGTCCGCTCACCCCCTCGGCCGAGGACATGGAGGCGGCCCGGCGGATCGACGCCGTCGGCAACCGGGTGTGGCTCGGCCCCATGCTGGAGGGCGCCTACCCCGAGGACCTGCTCGCGGACACGGCGCACCTGACCGACTGGTCCTTCGTCCGGGACGGTGACACCGCGACCGCGCACCAGCCGCTGGACCTGCTGGCGATCAACTACTACGCCCCGACGGTCGTCTCGCGGGTCGCGCAGGGCGACGAGAAGCCGCAGGACGACGGCCACGGCAACAGCGAGCACTCGCCGTGGCCGGGCGCGGACGACGTCGCCTTCCACCGGGCGCCGGGCGAGCGCACGGCGATGGGCTGGCCGGTCGACGCGAGCGCCCTGTACGACCTGCTGAGGCGCACGGCGGACCGCTACCCCGGTCTGCCGCTGGTGATCAGCGAGAACGGCGCCGCCTACGAGGACGAGGTCGGCCCCGACGGCACCGTCCACGATCCCGAGCGCGCCGCGTACGTCCACGCGCACCTGGACGCGGTGCACCGCGCGATCGCCGACGGGGTCGACGTGCGGGGCTACTTCCTCTGGTCGCTGCTCGACAACTTCGAGTGGGCCTACGGCTACGCCAAGCGGTTCGGCGCGGTCCACGTCGACTACGACACCCTGGAGCGCACGCCCAAGTCGAGTGCCCTCTGGTACGCCGGGGTGGCCCGGTCGGGCGAGCTGCGCGCCCCCGGCGACGCGTGAGCGGAGGCACCCGACGGCAGGGGGCGGGCACCCGGCGGGGTGCCCGCCCCCTGCCGTGCCGGGGCGGGGGCCGGCACGGCAGTGCTTCGCCAGTCGGGTGACGTGACGGGCCGGGCGGGCATTTCCCCCCGTACCGCGCGAGGGCTCCGCCCTACGGTGGGCCGGTGCAACCCACTTCGCTGTCACGACGGCTGGCCGCCAGTCCGCTGGCTCCCGTCGCCGCCCTGCCCCTGCGGTTCGCCACCGTCGCCCGCCACAACGCGTCCGTCCTGCGGCGCTCGGGGAGCTGGCTGGTGCGGTCCCGGGAGAACGCCTGCTTCACCTACGACCTCACCGCGGTCAACCGCGAGCACCTCGCCTGGTTCACGGCCACCGTCACGGGACGGCCGGTCGCGGAGCTGCGGGAGTACCTCGACGAGGTCGAGGCCGACACCGCGCTGCGGGCCCACATGCGGGAGGTGCTCG
Organism: Streptomyces sp. MS191; assembly: GCF_008042125.1. Classification (GTDB taxonomy): domain Bacteria; phylum Actinomycetota; class Actinomycetes; order Streptomycetales; family Streptomycetaceae; genus Streptomyces. Next base: position 15,870 of record NZ_RDBI01000070.1, on the reverse strand, counting down.
CCACCGGCCCGCGGCGCCGGACCTGCGACCACCTGGTGCGTTACGCGCGCCGCGCCGCCGCGTACGCGGTGGTGCGGGCACTGCGGCCCGACCACGTGGTGGAGGCCGGGGTGCACCGCGGCATCACCAGCTGTCTGATCGCCGCGGCGCTGCTGCGCAACGGCCACGGCGGGCTGACGGCCGTGGACTTCGATCCGCAGTCGGGTGAGCTGATCCGGCGGGGTCCCTACGCCGCCGTCGTCGACCGGGTCGTGGACGACTCGGTCGCCGCGCTCGGCAGCGCACGCGTCCGCAAGGGCGGGATCGACCTGCTGGCCCTGGACACGTACGTCGACGCGCGGCACGAGACCGCGGAGCTGGAGGCGGCGCTGCCCGCGCTGACCGACCGTGCGGTGGTCCTGTCGACGACCAGCCACTTCCTGGGCTCGCTGGCGTCCTGGTCGGAACGCGAGCACCGGGCGTTCCTGCACTTCCGCGAGGATCCGGCCGAGCACTGGCACCCCGGGGAGGGGTACGGCGCCTCCTTCCCGGGCGCCGGACAGGGCATGTCCACGGGCGCGCGCGGCGGAGCCACCGGGGACGCCGGGCACGCCCCGCACGCCGCGCCCGCCGGAGGCGCGGCATGAGCCGGGCCGCCGTGGACGTCGGCCGCCGCACGGCGTGGTACGAGCGGTACGAGCGATGGCACGGCCTCGACCGCGCGCTGCACCGCTCCCCCGTCCAGCGGTGGTTCGGGAACCGCGCCGCCGGCCGGCTCGCCGTCCTCGGCTACCACGGTGTCGAGGATCCGGTCGCCTTCGCCGGGCAGCTCGACCGGCTGGCCGGGACCGCCCGGCCCGTCTCGCTCGCCGACGTCGAGGCCGCGGTGCGCGAGGGCGTGCCGCTGCCGCCCCGCAGCGTGCTGGTCACCTTCGACGWCGGCGATCCGTCCGTGCTGGAGCACGGGCTCCCGCTGCTGGCCGAACGGGGCATCCCCGCCGTCTGCTTCGTCATCGCCGGGCTCGTCGGCACCGACGAGCCCTTCTGGTGGGACGAGGCGGCGCATCTGCTCGCGCACGGCGGCGGCTGCCGCGGGCTCCCGGCGGGTCTCACACCGGCGGCYGCGGCCTACGCCCTCAAGCGGCTGCCCGACGCCCGGCGGCGGGCGGCCCTCGCCGAGCTGCGGGACACGGCGGCGGTGCCGGCGCCCCGGGGCCGGCAGCTCACCGCGGCCGACCTGCGGGCGCTGGAGGCCGGCGGTGTCGTGATCGGCAGCCACACCCTGACGCATCCCTGCCTCGACCGCTGCGACGACGCCACCGTGCGGACCGAGGTCGGCACGGCGCACCGCCTTCTGACGGACCATCTGGGGCACCCGCCGACCGCCTTCGCCTATCCCAACGGCGACTTCGACACCCGCGCCGACACCGCGCTGCGGGCGCTGGGCTACCGGTCCGGTTTCCTCTACGACCACGCCCTGAGCGACCCGGCCTCCCAGCYCCCGCTGCGGATCAGCCGGCTGCGGGTGTCGACCCGCACCTCGCCGGACCGCTTCGCGACGGTGCTGTCCGGGCTCCAGCCCGCCGTGTACCGGACCGGCCTCGGTGTGCTCAGAGCCGTGCGGCAGGTGCGCGGACGGCGCTGAGCAGGGCGGCGAGCCGCACGGCCAGCGCGTCGATGTCCTCGGCGCAGCGGCGCAGCACGTCGTACGGCTCGCCGCACGGATCGGGGACCGCGTCGGCTCCCGGTCCGGGCGGGGCCACCGTTCCGCGCCGTGCGGCGGCGCGCGCCACGAGGTCCGGCACGTCCGCGCGGCCGGGGCCGGGGTCGCTTCCCTCCGGGCGGTGGCCCTCGGCGAGGCGGACGAACTCCCGCAGGGTGAAGCAGCGGCGCAGGGCCAGCGGGACCAGGCGCACCGCCGCCTCCCGGTGCTCGCCTTCCATGCCGAGGACCAGCGAGGCGCGCGTGACCATCTCGGTGGTGAGGGGTCTGGGCCGGAACCCCGTTCCGGTGACGCCCAGTTCCGTCAGGACGGACCGGGTGGCGGGGTCCATCCGGTCGCCGGCGGCGGCGCGGGTCCCGGCGCTGGAGACCCGGACCGGGCTGTCCGGGCCGAGTCGGGCGGCGAGGAGGCGTTCGGCGYGCGGGGAGCGGTAGGTGTTGCCCGTGCAGACGAAGAGGACCGTGGTGTCCGGCCCCGGCTCGCCCGTCATCCGCGCGCCCCGGTGTCCTGCGGGTCCTGCGCGTCGCGGCGCCGTGCCTCGGGCCGCGGCGCGGGGAGTTCGCCGTAGGTGCCGTACGAGCCGTACCCGCCCTTGGTGGCCTCGGCCATGCTGAAGACGGTGCCCAGGGTGCGGGCGCCGACGTTCCTGAGGGCGTCCACGGCGGCGCGGACCTGCTCGCGGGAGGTCTTGCCCGCCCGGACGACGAGCAGGGTGCCGTCGGTGAGCGGGGCCAGGCCGACGGTGTCCGCGACGGGCAGCAGCGGCGCGGTGTCGACGACGACGATCTCGTAGGCGGCGGCGAGTTCCCGCAGGACCTCGCCCATCCGCCCGGAGGAGAGCAGTTCGGTGGGGTTCGGCGGCATGGGTCCGCCGGCCAGCACGGCGAGCCCGGCCGGGCCCTGCTGCATCACGTCGGCGGCCGTGGCCTGTCCGATGAGGACGTTGGTGAGTCCGGCGTCCTGGACGAGTCCGAAGGTGCGGGCCACGCACGGCTTGCGCAGGTCGGCGTCGACGAGGCAGGTGGAGATGCCGGCGCGGGCCAGGGAGACGGCGAGGTTGGCCGCCGTGTTCGTCTTGCCCTCGCCGGGCAGGGAGCTGGTGACGGAGATGATCCGGGGCCGCTCGCCGACCTGGGCGAACTGGAGGTTGGTGCGCAGCCTGCGGAACGCCTCGGCGCGCGGCGAGTGGGACGCCTCGCCGACGGTGACCGGCTGGTCCGGGGCGTCGGAGTCGTAGGGGATCGTGGCCAGCGCCGGGAGCGCGGTCAGTTCGCCCAGGGCGTCCGCGGTCTTGACGGTGGTGTCGAGGGTCTCCCTGAGCGCGGCGAGGGCGACACCGAGGAGGAGTCCGCCGAGGAGGCCGACGAGGAGGTTGAGCAGCGGACGCGGCGAGACGGGGACGGTGGGGACGGCCGCTTCCTGGGTCACCCCGAGGGTCACCGGGGACATGGGTGCGGCGGTCTCCCCGCCGGTGGCGATCACCGCGCGCGGCGTCTCCAGGCGCTCGACGACCCGGCCGAAGCGGACGGCGACCGCGTTCGCGGTGCGGGCGGCCCGTCGCGGGTCGGTGTCGGAGACCGTGATGTCGATGAGGACGGTGTTGACGGGCGCCTCGGCCCGGATCCGTCCGGCGAGTTCCTCCGGCGTGGTGGGCAGGCGCAGCTCCTTGACCACCGGCGCGGTCACCTGACGGGTGTTCACGATGTTGGCGTAGGACAGCACCCGGGCCTGCGAGAAGCTCTGCCCCTGGTTGAGCTGCATGGTGTCGGATCCCGTGTGGGTGGCGACGAACAGCTGTGTGCGGGCCTCGTAGACGGGGGTGGACAGCGTGTTGACCCCCCAGGCCGCGAGGGCTCCGAGCAGCAGGCACGCGGCGCAGGCCGGCCAGCGCCGGACCACGACCGTCAGGAAAGCGCGGAGATCCAAGGAACACCCCTCAGCCAGGTCGGGCCGTAGGCCCGACTTTTCCCGTTTACCCATAAGTGCGTGCAGAGCATAGACATGTGATCCGGGGCGTACCGGGCAGCGGTGCCGTGCGTTCATCCGTGCGCGCGCCGCCGGCCGCGGCGGGTACGGCCAAGCGGGCGGTCGGCGGCGTCCGCGTGCGCGTGGCCCGGCGATTCGCCGGGTCCGCTGCCCAACACTGGGGCGGCATCCATCCGCTCCGGTCGATCCGAGGGGCCGCATGTCGTCAGCACCCCGTGTAGCCGTCCTGATGACCAGTCACAACCGGTGCACCAAGACGCTGTCGGCGCTCGCCGCGCTGGAGCGCCAGCGCGACCTGCCCGCCGGGACCGAGCTGCGCACCCACCTGGTCGACGCGGGCAGTTCGGACGGCACGCCCGAGGCGGTCCGGCGCCTGCACCCCGGGGTCCGGCTGCGCGTCGTCGGAACGGACGTCTTCTGGGGCGCGGGCACCCGCATCGCCGCCGGGGACAGCTGCGCCGAAGGCGAGACCCCGTGGACGCACCAGCTCTGGCTCAACGACGACGTCGAGCTCGCCGAGGACGCGCTGGCGGTGCTTCTCGGCACCGCCGAGGAGGTCGGCGAGGACGCGGTGGTCGTCGGCGCGGTCCGGTCCCGCGCGACCGCGCGCACGACGTACTCGGGGCGCCGCAGCCGAGGCCGCGGCCTCGCCCTGGACGTCGTGGAGCCGACCGGGCGGCCCGAGCCCTGCGACACGTACAACGGCAACGTCGTCCTGCTCCCCCGCGCGGTGCGTGAGCGGGTCGGGGACGTCGACCGCGTCTTCCCGCACGGCATGGGCGACTACGACCACGGCTTCCGGGCCCGCAGGGCGGGCGTCCGCCTGTACGTGGCGCCGCGGCACGTCGGCCTGTGCGAGTCCAATCCGCCGCTCACCGGGTCCCGTGAGCCCGGCATCGGGGTGCGCGCGGCCCTGCGCCGGGTCACCTCGCAGCGCGAACTGCCGCCCCGCCAGTGGTGGACCTACTGCCTGCGGCACACCTGGCCCTGGGCCCCCCTGCTGATGGTCTCGCCCTACCTGCGGACCGTCCTGCGCGCGGCGGCGGCGCGGTGACTCCGAGCCTCCTCCTCTTCGCGGGCACGGGGCTGCTCGTCCTCGGCGCGCTCACCGTGCTCTTCGTCCGGGCTCCCGCCACCGGCGTCGCGATCCTGCTGGGGGCCGGGATGTGGCCCGCGGCCCACTCCACGACGGTCGTCCACCTGGGCGTCAGCCTCACCCCGCAGGATCTGCTGGTGTGCTGCGCGCTGGCGGCGACGGCGGTCCGCCTCGTACGCCATCCGCCACGTCCCCACCTCGTGCTGCTGCTCCTCGGCTTCATCCTGCTGCTGACCGCCTTCTCGTTCCTGACCGGGGCCGCCCTGTTCGGACCGCAGGCCGCGGGCAACGACCTGCGCGTGCCCTTCCTCTACGTCTTCGGACTCGCCCTGTACGGCATCTCGTCGGGCTTCGACGAGCGGCTGGTACGACGGCTCTGCGTGGTCTGGGTGGCCGCGGCCTGCGTCGAGATGCTGCGGGCCGCGGCCTGGTGGGCGCGGCACGGCATCGGCTCGGCCGTCGGACAGGTCGTGATCGACGGCGTACCGAGCGAGTCCCGGGCGCTGTCGGCGCCGGAGGCGCTGGTCATCGCCCAGGCCGCCGTGATCCTGCTGTACACCACCCGGCTCGGCGCCCGTCGCCATCTGCTCACGGCTCCCCTGCTGCTCACGGTGGTCCTGCTGCAGCACCGGACGGTGTGGCTGGTGACCGCCGTGATGCTGGCCTGCTGGCTGTGCACGGGCGGCGGGCCGGCGCGGGCGGGCCGGCGCGGGCTGCGGCTCTGGCTCGCGGCGGCCGGCCTCTGCACCGGGCTGTACGCCGTCACGACCGGCCTCCTCGGGCGTTACGGCACCGACCTGGCCGTCTCCGCCTCCGACAGCGGCACCCTCAGCTGGCGCACGGCGGGCTGGTACGAGCTGCTCGGCACGCTCGACGGTCCCGGCGAATGGCTCACCGGACGCCCCTTCGGCTCCGGATTCGAGCGCCTCCTCGACGGCGCACTCGTGGGCGTCTCACCGCACAACTACTACCTCCACCTGCTCCTGCGGATCGGCGTGCCGGGCGTGCTCGCCTTCGTCGCCCTGTACGCGACCGCCGTGCGCGGCGTGCTGCGCCGGCCGGGCCCCGCATCCCGTCCGCTGGTCACGCTCGCCTGCGGGCAGCTCGTCTTCGCCATGACCTACCAGTTCTTTCCCGAACAGGGTCTCGTCGTCGGCGTGCTCTGCGCCCTCGCCCTCCGGGGCGGGCCGGACCCCGCGCAGCCGGACCCCGCGCAGCCGGTTCCGGCGTCCGCGACCGCCGTGCCCAGGCCCCTCCCCGCCCTCCCCGTACCGCACAGCTGAGGTGACCCATGCCGACCAAGGTTGCACTGATCACAGGAATCACCGGGCAGGACGGCTCGTATCTCGCCGAACTCCTGCTCTCGAAGGGCTATCTGGTGCACGGCCTCATCCGCCGCTCCTCGTCCTTCTCCACCGGCCGGATCGACCACCTCTACCAGGACCCGCACGAGCCCGACACCCGGCTGCGGCTGCACTACGGCGACCTCGCCGACGGCACCCGCGTCAGCACCCTGCTGGAGCGGATCCAGCCCGACGAGGTCTACCACCTGGCCGCGCAGTCGCATGTCCGCGTCTCCTTCGACGAGCCCGAGTTCACCGGCTCCACGACGGGCCTCGGCACCACCCGGCTCCTGGAGGCGATCAGGATGACGGGGCTGCCCTGCCGCTTCTACCAGGCGTCCAGCTCGGAGATGTACGGCGTCTCGCCGGCCCCGCAGTCGGAGACCACCCCCTTCCACCCTCGCTCGCCCTACGCCTGCGCCAAGGTGTACGCGTACTGGATCACCCGCAACTACCGCGAGGCGTACGGTCTGCACGCCGTCAACGGGATCCTGTTCAACCACGAGTCCCCCCGGCGCGGCGAGACCTTCGTGACGCGGAAGATCGCGACGGCCGCGGCGCGTATCGCCCGCGGCGAGCAGCGCGAGCTGCACCTCGGCAACCTGGAGGCGCGCCGCGACTGGGGCTACGCGCCGGAGTACGTGGACGCGATGTGGCGGATGCTCCAGGCCGACGAGCCCGACGACTACGTGGTGGCCACCGGCACCAGCCACAGCGTGCTCGACTTCCTCACCCTGTGCTTCGAGCACGCGGGGCTCGACTGGGAGCGCCACGTCCGTTTCGACGAGCGCTACCTGCGCCCCACGGAGGTGCCGGACCTGATCGGCGACGCCTCGAAGGCGGAACGGCTGCTCGGCTGGCGCGCTTCGGTCCACACCCCGGAGCTCGCCAGGATCATGGTCGACGCGGAGCTCGGCAGGGAGACCGCTCCGGTGCCGGGCCCGGCCGTGACGTCCGGTGGCACGGCGCACCCGGTGCCGTCGGCGCCGTACGGCGCGGGACTGCCGGTCCCGCCCCGGTGACACCGTCCGACGGCCGGCGGGTCCGGCGCGCGACCCCGGCGCCCGGCCCGGCKCCGGCGACGCGGCACCGCCGGACGGCCTCCCTTCCCGGCGCAGCGTGAACCCCGGGGAGGCCGCCGCGACCCCCGCGGCGGAACCGCCGGACGGCCGCGCCCGTCACGCGCTGCGCGGGCTGCTGTGGAACTACGCGGGCTCCGCGGCCACGATCGTGCTGCAGCTCGCGTACACCGCCTGCACCGCGCGCATCGTGTCGCCCGCCGCGTTCGGGGCGTTCGCGACGGCGGTCGCCGTGTCCGGCGTCCTCGGGTACTTCGCCAACGGGGGCGTCGCCACCTGCCTGCTCACCGCCGAGCGGCTCACCCGGCAGCTGATCACGCTGGTCCTGCGCATCGGCGCGGTCAGCGGGGTGCTGTGCTGTCTGGCCACGCAGGCGGTCACCCCCGTGGTGACCGCGCTCTGGGACATGCCGGACGTGGCCCCGCTGCTGCGGTTGATCGGCCTCCAGTTCCTGGTGCTGCCCGCGGCCCTCGCGGCCACGGCGGCCCTGCGCCGCTGCGGGCGCACGGCGCAGGTCGTCCGGCTCGAACTCGCCGGGAACGCCGTCGGCGCCGCCACCGCTCTCGTGCTGCTCGCTGCCGAATGGGCTCCGTTCGCCCTCGCCGTCCCCGCGCCGCTGGGCACGGCCGTCCTGCTGGCCGGCGCGCTCCGGTTGCTGCGGCGCCAGGACCTGCCGGACGGGGAACGGCCGCGAGCGCGCGGCCTCGTCGACGCGTCGGGCTTCTTCAGCGCCTTCAGCCTCTCCCAGTACCTGTGCAACAACGCCCCGCTCTGGCTGGCCGGGCGCCTCGGTGCCTCGGCCGCCGGGTACCACTCCCGCGCGACACTGTTCACCGCCCTGCCGCTGACGGTGCTCGCGCAGGGCATCGGCCAGGCCGCGACGCCGGTCCTCGCCGCCGACCGCGGGCGGTCCCGGCAGGCCGTGTCCGACGTGCTCTGCCTGGCTTCCGCGATCGGCTTCGTCGGCTTCGGGGTGCTCGCCGGCCTGGGTCCGGCGGCGCTGGACGTGCTGCTCGGCCCGGGCTGGGGCGTGGCCTCCCGGCTGGTGCCGCTGCTGTCCGCCGGGTCGGCGGTGGCGTTGGTCGTACTCGTCGGCGACAACGTCAACCAGGCTCGGGACGACCGGCGTTCGCTGCTCGTCTGCCAGGCCTGGGCCGCCGCGGCGATCGCCGTCGCACTGGCCGCGGTCGTCGCGCGGGACTCGCTCCCGCTGCTGGCCGCCGCGACCCTCGCCGGTCCCCTCGCGGGCCACACGGCGCAGCTGCTCCGCTGGCGGGCGCACGGGGTCGTCGCCCCGGGTCCGCTGCTGCGGGTCCACGCCGTCCACCTCGCGGCCGGCGGGCTGCTGGCCCTGGCCGGGCACCTGGGCGCGGCGGCCGGCGGCTCCCCTGCGCACCGGCTGCTGCTGGGCTGCGCGGCGGTGCTCGCCGTGCTGGTGTGCGCGGCGCCGCTGCGCGCCCGGCTTCCGCTGTACGCCGTGGCCGTCCGCCACGGTCTGCTCCCCCGCCCGTCCCCCTGGAGATCCCGTGGCCGGTCCGCCCCTCGTCCTGCACGTCAGCAATGAACACCCGCCCGTCAGCCCCGACTACGGGTTCCTGCGCGCCTTCCACGAGCTGACCGTCCGGGACGTGCTGCGGCACGAGTGGATCGCCCCGGCCGCGACACCGGACCGGGTGGCGGGGCTGGCCGCCGGGGAGCGGCCGGACCTGGTCTTCGTCCAGTCGCCGCAGCCGCACCCCTGGACGGAACGGGAGGTGGCCGGGCTGCTGCGCGGCCTCGGGTCGCCGCCGGTCGTCGTGTGGGAGGGCGACGCCTGGGGCGGGCGCAAGCGGCTGAAGGCACGGAACCTGGCCTGGCTGCGGCACGCCGACGTCGTGTTCAGCGTGGCGCTCGGCGCGCAGGCGGAGCTGTTGCGGCGGGCCTGCGGCCGTGAGGTGCGCTACGTGCCGCACGTGACGCCGCTCTGCTTCGCGGAGAGTCCCGATCCGGGGAACGCCCCCCGCGGGGTCGCCCTGGTGGGTTCGCGCCTCACGTTCTGCGGTGTCGCACTGATCGCGGACGACGGTCAACGCGGCCGCCTGGCCCGCGCGCTGGCCCGCGTCCCGGGGTGCGAGCTGTCGATCTACGGGCGCGGCTGGCGCGGTCCGCACGCCCGCGGCCCGGTGCCGTACGACGACCAGCTGGCCGTGATGCGGCGGGCGCTGATCACCGTGGGCTGGGACCGCTACCGGGGGCATGCGGGCTACTTCTCCGACCGGCTGCCCATCGCGCTCAGCGCGGGCCGGGTGCACGTCACCTCCCGCCAGCCGGATCTGGACTGGCTGCCGGGACCGGAGAACGGGCTGCATCTGGCGGACACCCCGCGCGAGGGCGCGGAACGGGTACGGGAGCTGCTCGGGACGGACCCCGGCGGTCTCCTGGCCGCCGGGGCCAGGGGCGGTGCGTGGGCCCGTGCCCATCTGACGGAGCTGCACGCGCTGCGGCACATGCTCGCCGGGCGGCTGCCGGTGCCCGCGCCCCGGTCGGGTCCGTGGCCGGCGATCGCCTCGCTCGGCGTGGGGTAGGTCCTGCCCGGGCGGTCGTCCCTGACCCGCGACGACCGCCCGGGCCGCCCTCGGTGGCCGGGGTCAGGTCTTGGGCCGGCCGTCCGGGCGGTAGGCGTTGTAGAGGTGTTCGGGCAGCGGCCGGTCCTCGCGGAGCGCCTTGAGCAGGGCCGGCCCCTGTCCGTCGACCATCTGGTAGTTGCCCCAGCGGTCGGGGTCCTCCACACAGGGGAGGGTCACGATCCGCACCCGGTCGGAGGGGATCCGGCCGGCGCTGTGCATCAGTCCGTACAGCTCGCCGGGGGATTCGAGCCCGGGGTCGGCGGTCAGCGCCGAGGTGGCGGCGTCGAGCAGCGGCCAGAGCCGGGTGGGGCTGGCCAGGGTGCCGGCGTCGCGGAGCTTGTCGAACAGCGAGCGGACGAACTGCTTCTGCCGCTCGATGCGCTGGAGGTCGCTGCCGTCGCTGACCCCGACACGGGTCCGTACGAACGTCAGCGCCTCCTTGCCCTTCACGAGCCGGTGCCCGGGCTGGAGCGTGATGCCGTACTCCGGTTCGCTGACCGGCTCGGTGATCTCCACCTCCACACCGCCGACCGCGTCGACGACCTCCTGGAATCCGGTGAAGCTGACGACGAGGTGGTGGTCGATCCGGATGCCGCTGAAGTCCTCGAAGGTACGGATCGCGCAGGCCGCGCCGCCGAACTGGAAGGCCCAGTTGAACTGGGCGTACTGGGCGCGGCTGCGGCTCCCGTCCGACCGGAGGCAGCGGGGGATCTGCACCATGAGGTCGCGCGGCACGCTCACGGCGGCGGCGCTCTTCCGGTCCGCGGACAGGTGCAGCAGGATCGTCGTGTCGCTGCGCTCGCTGTCCTTGACCGTCTCCAGGTCGGAGCCGAGCAGCAGGATGTTCTGGGCCCGGGGGGCCAGCGACCGGGGTCGGGCCGCCTGGTCGGCGGCCAGCGCCCGGGCCGCGGCGTCGTCGGTACGGATGTTGCCGTCGAGGCGGACGTAGAGCACCGAGGCGGCCGCGGCCGTCGCCACGAGCAGCAGGGCCAGTCCCAGCCCGGCGAGCAGGAGCAACCGGCGCGTGCGCGTCGGGGGTGCCGGGCGGGCCTCGGCCGGTCGGTCAGGGTGTGCCGTGCGTCGTGCCATGGATGAGACCTTCCACGCCGTGGGCGAACCGGGCGGCCATTCCCTCGACCGTGTAGCGCCCGGCGTCCGCCTGGCAGGCACTCCGCAGCCGGTCGAGTTCGCGCGGTGTGCGGAGGAGTCCGGTGACGGCCGCCGCGTACGCCGTCGGGTCGTCGGGGGCGACGAGCGCGTTGCGTCCGCTGTCCAGGTACTCGAACTCGGGCCCGTGGTAGGGCCACGGGCAGGTGATCACGGGGGTCTCCAGGGCGAAGGAGTCCACGGCGCACAGTCCGACGGCGCCCGGCACGAGGAGGACGTCGCAGACGGCACCCAGCCGGGCCTTGTCGCGGTCGCCGACAGGTCCGACGTACACGACGGGTCCCCCGGCCGCCTGGGCGGCCAGGACCAGCGGCCGGTGGGCGCCGTCGCCGGCGACGACGAGCCGGAAGCCGGGCAGCCGGCGGGCGACGCGGGCCGCGGCGTCGAGGAGGAAGGGGATGCGTTTGAGGGCGTCGAGGCCGCCGACGTAGAGGGCGGTACGGCCCGGGGTGAGGCCGTGGCGCTCACGCAGGGACCGCCGTTCGGCCTCGCCCACGGCGGCGCGTGCGGTCGCGAGCGACGTGGTGTCGAGCGCGTTGTGGACGACGGTGACGCGCTGCCGGGGCAGCCCGGCCTCGACCGCGTACGCGCCGCCCGCCTCGGTGTAGGCGAAGAACCAGTCGGCGCGCCGGGTCAGGGCCTCCTTGACGCGCCGGGCGGCCGGCCCGTGCGCCGAGACGTGGGTGCGCCCGTGGCCCCAGAGGCCGATCCGGGGCCGGCGGGCGGCGAGCAGCGGGTAGGTGTGCAGGTGGTGCATCGACTGGGGAAGCACGAGGGCGTCGCTGGTGCGGGCGAGGGCGCCGACCCCGAGCCAGACCAGGTCGCGGCCCGCGACGCGCCGGGCGCGCTGGCGCAGTTCGACCGCGCCGGGCAGGGCGACGGTGTCGCGGCGGGCGGCGGACAGGCCGGTCGGCTGTCCGTGGGCGACGGTCAGCTCGATGCCGCGGGCGTCGAGTTCGTCGCGCAGGCGGGTGAAGAAGGGCAGCCGGTAGGCGGTGAGGTAGGGCACGACCAGACCCACCCGGGGCGCGGTCATGCGATGAGCTCGCGGTAGAGGCCCACCATGCGCGCGGTCCAGGCCCGTTCGCCGTACTGGCGGGTGTAGACCGCGCGGCAGTGCTCGCGCAGCGCGGGGAAGATCCGGTCCGCGGCGTGCAGCGCGTCGGTGAGCGGGGCGTCCCAGGAGGTGACGGCCCCGGTGCCCTCGGACCGGACCGCCGACGGGACCGAGGACCCCTCGAAGGCGAGCACGGGCAGGCCCGCGGCGAGGGCCTCGACGTACACGAGGGGCACGGCGCCCTCGTAGCAGCGGCTGGTGAAGACGGCGCCGTGGTAGCCGGGGAGCAGCGCCCGCAGGGCGTTCCGGTCCAGGGCTCCGAGGAAGCGCACGGCGGCGGGTGCGGCGGCGTGGCAGTCCTTCTCCAGCGGTCCGTTGCCGATGACGTCGAGCCGTACGCCGGCGGGCCAGCGGCGCAGCAGTTCGAGGATGCCCTTCTCCTCGCTGAGCCGGCCGACGTAGACCCAGGCGGGGACCGCCGGCGCCGTGGTGGTGGCCGGTGCCGGGACGAAGTTGGGGATGAGCGCCATCCGGGGCGCGGGGACGCCGGCGCGCCCGTACGTCGCACGGCTCAGGTCCGACAGGACGACCAGGCGGTCGGCGCGGCGCAGCAGCGGGTCGCCGGCCACGCCGCCCCGGGAGGCCCAGGCCAGGGGGAGGGTGGCCAGGCGCGAGCCGCGGTAGCAGCCGTTGCGCAGCCCCGCCCAGCGGTCGCCGTCCGGGCAGCGGGTGCACGGCGCGCCGTCCCGGTAGAGGACGGCGGAGGCGCACAGCGGACGGTAGTTGTGCAGGGTGGCGACGAGCGGGCCGGTCCACCGCGCGGCCCAGGCGCGCCCGAAGTTGGGGAAGAGGTTGTGCACGTGGACCACGTCGGGGGCGAGCTCACGCAGCGCGGGGAGCGGGGTGCGGCCGGGTCCGCCGGCGACGGTGACGGCGCAGCGCAGCGCGTGCAGGGGGCTGGCGGCGAGTTCGTCGGTGCGGGCGGCCACGAGGTGGACCTCGTGGCCGGCCCGGCGAAGCGCCTCGGCCTGGTCGAGCGCCACGGTGTTCTCGCCGCCGGGGACCGCGCCTCCGTAGAAGCTGTGGACCACGGCGATGCGCAGCGGGCGCGGGGCGGGGGTCACGCGCGGGCCCCCTTCCACGCCGCCCAGACGAACCGAGGATGGCCCCAGAGCACGCGGCGGGCCAGCCGGCGCGGCTCGCTGCACAGCCGGAACAGCCATTCGAGACCGTGCTGCTGCATCCAGAGCGGGGCCTGCCGCTTGTTGCCCGAGACGAAGTCGAAGGCGGCACCGACGGCGACGTAGACGGCGGGGTGGAGGGCGGCGAGGCGGGCCGCCTCGTGGTCCTGCTTCGGTGTACCGAGCCCCACCCACACGATCTGGGCGCCGCTGGCGGCGATCCGGTCGGCCTGTGCCCGGCGCAGTTCGTCGGTGACCTCGCAGAAGGGCGGGGCCTCCGAACCGACGATGCGGGCGCGCGGGAAGCGGGCCAGCAGTTCGGCGGTGAGGCGGTCGAGCACCTCGCGGGTGGATCCGAGGAGGTAGTGGGTGAGGTCCGCGTCCTGACCGGTGCGGAAGACGTCGAGGAAGAGGTCGGGTCCGTAGACCCGGACGCGCGGCACGTCGCGGTCGCGGTGCGCGAGCCGGTTGGCCCACACGACCCCCTGTCCGTCGGGCAGGTTGAGCCGCGCCTCGCGCAGGACGCGGCGCAGCTCCGGATCGACGTCGGCCAGGGCCAGGGTGTAGGCGTTGCACAGGTGGACGTCGGCGGGGACACGGCTCCGGGCCAGCCGGAGGACGTGGGACGAGGCGGTCTCGGGGGTCGTGGCGGCCACCGGGATCCCGGCGCACAGCACGGTGGGCAGGGAGGGCTTCGCGGTCATCTTCCTCGTCCTCCGGCCATGTCGACGGCGGTGCCCGGGGCGGCCGGACGGCCGGGCAGGCGCGGGTGGGGCGCGTGCCGGGTGTAGACGGGGACGCGGAGCAGGCCGAGGACCGCGGCCAGGACGCCGGCCGCCACCCAGAGGGCGGCCGTCGGTCCGAGCACACCCCGGTGCAGCAGCAGGCCGACGACGACGCCCGCGCAGGACGCGACGCCGAGGAGGACCGCCGCGCCCGGTGTGGTCAGGCCGAGCCGGCGCAGCCGGTGGGCGATGTGGTCGGTGCCGCCCACGAGCACGGACCGGCCGGCGCGCCGGCGGGAGACCACCACGAGGAGGCTGTCGGCGGCGACGACGGCCGACAGGGCGAAGACGGATCCGGCGGTCGTCAGCGGCTCGTGGCCGTCGTGGACGAGGACGGCGGCGGAGGACAGGACGAATCCGGTGAACAGGGATCCGCAGTCGCCGAGGAAGATCCGGGCCGGGTACCAGTTGTGGATCAGGAACCCGGCGAGCGCGGCGGCCAGGGCGCAGAGCACGAGGGCGAGGCCGTACAGCGACTCCGCCGCCGCGCAGACGCTCAGCCCGAAGGCGGTGACGGCGCCGACCGTGCCCATCGCGCCGTCCGAGTTGTCCAGCAGGTTGAAGGCGTTGGTGACGAAGGTGATCCAGACGACCGCGAGTGCCCCCAGGAGGAGCCCGAACCCGGCGTGGTGCACCACCAGCGTCGCCGCTCCCGCCTCGACGACGAGCCGGGAGCGGGCGCCCATGGGCCGCAGGTCGTCGACGAGACCGAGGACGGCGACGGCTCCGGCGGCCAGGAGGAGTGCCCCGGTGCCGGAACCGAGCGGGACGCCGGTCCACCAGGCGACCAGGCTGACGGCGACCGTGCCGACGGCGACGGCGACGCCGCCGAGGTGGGGGGTGGGCCGGTCGTGGGCGGCCGGACCACCCCACCTCCGGCCGGGGCGCGCGGTGTGGGGGGAGGGTGGTGGCTACCGGTAGGCGCCGAACGCCTTGGTGAACGCCAGCGGCTGCTGCAGGATCGAGGAGCAGGTGGCGTCGGCGTGGTTCACGGCGCCGGCCGCGCACTGCTTGTCGCGGGTCGAGGACCACATGGACAGCCAGCCGATGCCCTTGGACTTGGCGAAGTCGACCAGCTGGGTGGCGTCGTCGACCTTGAAGACCTCCGTCGTGACGTCGTTGACGCCGATCATCGGGGTGACGGCGACGGCCTTCCAGGCGGCCGCCTCGGACAGCCCGAGGACACCCTTGATCTGCGCCTGGGTGGCGGTCGCGGCCTGGATCGCGTACTGGCCCATGTCGCCGCTGTAGGCCGGCCCGTAGTCCATCGCCATGATGTTGACGGCGTCGATGCGGACGCCGTTCCTCTTGGCGTCGGCGAGCAGGTCCACGCCCGGCTGGGTCAGCCCCTCGGGCATGACCGGCAGGGTGAAGGAGACGTTCAGACCGGGACGGGTCTTCTGGAGCTGGGCGATCGCCTGGGAGCGGCGGGTGTTGGCGGCGGTGTCCGGCAGGGCCGCGCCCTCGATGTCGAAGTCGACCTTGGTGAGCTTGTACTGGTCGACGACCTTGCCGTAGGCCGCGGCGAGGTCGGCGGAGCCGGAGCAGTTCAGGGCCAGCTCGTGGCCGGCGGCGCCGCCGAAGGAGACCCGGACGTCTCCGCCCTTGGCGCGCAGGGCGCCGATCTGGGAGGCGACCCGGTCGCTCGCGAGGTCGGTGACGCCGCCCCACAGCGGCGCGCAGGACCCGCCGGAGGTGATGAAGGCGAGGTTGAACTCCTTCACGCCGGTGGCGTCGGCGGTGGCGAGCAGGTCGTAGGCCGGGTAGAGCGAGGTGTCGACGTACGGCGCGTACTTCGCGGCGGCGCCCGGGGTGCCGGTCGCGGTCGCCGTCGGGGTCGGGCTCGCGGTGGCCGTCCTGGTCGGGGT
>NZ_RDBI01000007.1 GCF_008042125.1 Streptomyces sp. MS191 | reverse complement strand
GGCGTAGGCGCGGACGGAGTCCAGGAAACGGGAGCCGAGCTGGAGGCCCGCCCAGCCGCCGACGAGGATGCGCTCGGGCTGGAACAGGTTGATCAGGTCCGCGAATCCGGCGCCGAGGTACTCCGCCGTCTCCTCCAGCGGCAGATCTCCGTCGTGTCGTCGAGCCMGTGCCGCCAGCCCTCGCCGGGCGCGTGCGCCACGGCCATCAGCTCCGCGAAGGCCCGCAGCCGGGCGCGGGCCCGCAGCAGGGTCCTCAGCCGCCCGCGCGGGGTCCCGGTGGTGTCGCCCCGCAATCGGCGTGCCACCGCGAGCGCGGCCAACTCTCCTTCGGCCAGGGCCAGTCGGGCGCCACCGGGACCGGCGGTCTCGCCCGCCGACCACACCCCGGGCACCGAGGTCGCCTGACCCGCGTCGAGGACGAGGGCGGGCGCGCCGTCCGGAGTGCTCCGCACCGCGCAGCCGAGTGCGGTGGCCAGGTCGATCCGGGGCGCGAGTCCGTGCCCCACGGCCACGGCGTCGCAGCGGACGATCCGCCCGGTGCCGGCCACCGGCCGCCAGTCGCGGTCCAGCCGGGCCACGGTCACCGCCTCCACCCGTGAATCGCCGTGCGCCCGGATCACCGCGTGCCGGGCGTAGGCGCGTACTCCGTGCCGCAGAAGGGGGGCGAGGTGCCCGACGGCCTCGGCCGCCTTGCCGGGCGAGGCCGCGAGGACACCCGGCCGGCGGGCGTAGCCGAGGTATCCCGCGGCCTCGACCAGGGCGGGTACCCGGGCTCCCGCCGCGGTCAGCGACGAGGCCACCGCGAGCAGCAGCGGCCCGCTGCCCGCGACGACGACGCGCCGGCCGGGCAGGACCAGTCCCGCCTTGAGCATGGCCTGGGCGCCGCCCGCGCCCACCACCCCGGGCAGGGTCCAGCCGGGGAAGGGCAGGTGGCGCTCGGCCGCACCGGTCGCCAGCAGCACGGCCCGCCCCCGTACCGGCTCCGGGCGACGGCCCTCGCCGTCGGGGCCGGTGGCGGCGTGCACCGCCCAGCCCGCTCCGCCGGCGCCCGTCCCGGGGCCGGCGAGGGGCTCGGCCACCACCGCCCACACGTGGTGCTCCGGCAGATGGTCGCCGCCGCCCGCCTCCCATCGCCGGCGCAGTGCGGCGAAGGCCGGCCAGTCGTGGTGGAGAGCCTGCGGCCGCGTCGCCCCGAGCGCGGGTGCCGGGTGCCGGTAGAACTGGCCGCCCAGCCCCGCGTCCCCGTCGAGCAGGGCCACCGAGAGTCCCTGCTCGGCCGCGGTGACCGCGCCGGCGAGCCCGGCCGGGCCCGCGCCGACCACCACCAGGTCGTACGGCTCGGCCGGGTCGCCGGAGCGGGCGCGCCGGTCCGCCGGTCCGGCGGACCGGCCGTCAGGAGCGGTCGAGGGCGTCACGGCCGTGTCCCTCCTGGCGGGTGACGACGTCACCGGGCGTGGCCGGGACGAGGCAGGCCCGCCGGTTGGGCTCGCCGTTGACGGTGACCAGGCAGTCGAAGCACTGGCCGATACCGCAGAACGCCCCGCGCGGGCGCCCGCCGACCCGGGTGGTGCGCCAGGCGGTGATGCCCGCATCCCAGAGCGCGGCGGCGAGCGACCGGCCGGGGAGGGCGTCGACGGGCCGCCCGTCGAAGGTGAGGACGAAGGCCGGTCCGGGCCGCGCGTCCACGAGCGACCGTGGTGTGCGGTGCCGGGCCGCGCGGCGCGTGAGGCGACGGAACATGCTCTCTCCCAGTCGACGGGGAACGGTGTGCGGGCTGTCGGGGTTCATGCGGGCCCGCCGGCCCGGTGAGGGTCCGCCGCGCCCGGAGCGAAGCGGCCGGGGCGGAAGGGGCGGGCGTCGAGGCCGGGATCGGCGCCGGTCAGGAACCGTGCGACGAGCAGTCCGGTGGCCGGGGCGAGCCCGATCCCGGCCCCTTCGTGTCCGCAGGCGTGCAGCAGCCCCGGGATCCGCGCGTCCGGGCCGATCGCCGGCAGGTGGTCCGGCAGGTACGGGCGGAAGCCCGCGTAGGCGCGCGTCACCCGCACCCCGGCCAGCACCGGGAACAGGCGGGCGGCTCCCGCGGCGAGCCGGCCGAGGGCCTCGGTCGACAACGAGCGGTCGAAGCCGACCCGTTCACGGCTCGCCCCGATCAGGACCGGCCCCGCGGGGGTTCCCTCGACGACGGGGGAGGTCTGGAGCGCGGCGGAGTCGCTGGCGACGTCGGCGACGTAGTCGGCCGCGTACACCTTGTGCCGCACCAGCCTCGGCAGCGGCTCGGTGACCAGGACGAAGCCGCGGCGGGGAAGGACCGGCAGCTCGGTGCCGGCGAGCCGGGCCAGCGCGCCGCCCCAGGCTCCGGCCGCGTTCACCACGTACGGGGCGGGGACGGAGGCACCGGTCGAGGTGCGGACGCCGCGCACCGATCCGTCGGGGCCGGTGAGCAGGGCGGTGACCTCCTCACCGAGGCGGAGGACGGCTCCCGAGGCGCGCAGCAGCCGGGCGGCGGCCAGCGCGGGCTGCACCTGGGCGTCCTGCGGGTAGTGGAAGGCGCCGGCCCGGCCGGCGGCGAGGTGCGGCTCCAGGTCGTGGAGCCGGTCCCCGGAGACCTCGTGCGCCTCGACGCCCGCGGCGCGCTGGGCGGCCGCGAACCGGCGGAGGGCGTCCAGGCCCGGCCCGTCGGACGCGACCACCAGACCCCCCTTGGGCTCGAACTCGGTCCGCGCCCGCAGCGGGTCGGGCAGTTCGCGCCACAGGCGGTGCGAGAGCAGGGCGAGTTCGAGCTCGGGGCCGGGTTCCTTGTCGGAGACGAGGAGGTTGCCCTCGCCGGCCCCGGTCGTGCCGCCCGCGACCGGACCCCGGTCGAGCACGGTGACGGACAGGCCCGCGCGGCCGGCGTAGTAGGCACAGGCCGCGCCGATCATGCCGGCGCCGACGACGATGACGTCGGGCGCCGTGGAGGAGTGTCTCGTGGGCACGGCTGTAATATTTCACATGCCACTGTGCTTGCCAAGGGTTCCAACACGGGCCGTCCACAGCGGATTTGGGCGGCGCGGGCGCGGGGCGGACCGCGCGCACCGCGGGGTGCCGCGGCGGCGGCGCGCGTCGCCCGGAGCCGTGCGCGCCGCCGCCGCGGACCGCCCGCCGTGCGTCAGCCGTCGAGCAGCGCGCCCATCCACGACTCGACCGCGTCGGCGGTACGGGGCAGCGCGCCGGACATGAGCCGCGCCCCGTCCTCCGTGATGACCAGGTCGTCCTCGATGCGGACGCCGATGCCCCGCAGTTCGGGCGGCAGTGTCTCGTCGTCGGGCTGGAGGTACAGCCCGGGCTCGACGGTCAGGACGTGCCCCACGGCCAGGGTTCCGTCCCGGTACTCCGCCGCCCGGGCGCGGGCGCAGTCGTGCACGTCGAGGCCGAGCATGTGCCCGCTGTTGCACAGGGTGTAGCGCCGGTGCAGGTCCCCCCGCGGGTTCTTGAGCACGCCCCAGTCGGCGAGGCCCTCGGCGATGACCCGCACGCACGCCCGGTGGAAGTCCCCGTAGGCCGCGCCCGGGCGCAGCGCCGCGATGCCGGCCTCCTGCGCGGCCAGGACCAGGTCGTACACCTGCCGCTGGACGGGCGAGAAGCGGCCGGACAGGGGCAGGGTGCGGGTGATGTCGGCGGTGTAGAGGGTGTCCGTCTCCACCCCCGCGTCGAGCAGCAGCAGGTCGTCCCGGTGGAGTCGGCCGTCGTTGCGTGTCCAGTGCAGGACGCAGGCGTGGGCGCCGGAGGCGGCGATGGTCTCGTACCCGGTGCCGTTCCCCTCGGCGCGGGCGCGCAGGTCGAAGACCCCCTCGATCCAGCGTTCGCCCCGCCGGTGGGCCAGCGCGCGGGGCAGGGCGCGCACGACGTCCACGAAGCCGGCCGTCGTGTGGTCCACGGCGGCCTGCAGCTGCGCGACCTCCCAGACGTCCTTGATCAGACGCAACTCGCTGAGCACGGATGCGAGTTCCGGGTCGGTGGCGGCGTCGCGCCCGGGCGGGAGCGGGGCGAGGCGGTCCAGGTGCGCGCAGCGGATGCCGGTGAGGCGTCCGGCCTCGGCGAGGTCGGGGCGGCGGCCCACCCAGAACTCGCCGTAGCGGCGGTCGCGGTAGAACTCCTCGCCCCGCTCGCCGCCGTCGCGCGGCGAGCGGGGCCGGATGTACAGGACGGCCTCGTGTCCCGCCCCGTCCGGCTCCAGCACCAGGACGTGGCCCGCCTGGTCCTCCCCGGCGAGGCCGGTCAGCCAGACGTAGGCGGAGTGCGGGCGGAAGCGGTGGTCGCAGTCGTTGGAGCGGACCCGCAGTTCGCCCGCGGGGACGATCAGCCGCTCGCCGGGGAATCGGGCGGACAGCCGTGCCCGCCGGGCGGGGGTGAGGTCGGCGCCGGGGACGCGGGTGCCGTCCGGCAGCGGTGACGGTGCCCAGCCCTCGGCCATGAAGGCGGCGAGTTCCGGGGACACCGGCAGGTCGTGACCAGCGGTGTACGGGCGCGCGGGCGTCTCGGTCATGGGCACTCCTGAGGGTGGGAGACGGTGCGGGCGGGGCAGGCGCGGCGGGGTCGCGGAAGGCCGGCCGGCGGCATCCGGCTTAGCGGATACGGAAACTGACGGCGCATGAGGCTTCTCAGTGCAATTTCACATTGCTATGTTACACGCCGTGCCGCGGCCTCCAAGGGCATCGATGAACCCAACGACCCTGAAACCGCGGCCAGTTCGGCGTTCCCACCCACCCCCCATGTCAGGAGACCTCGTGTCCCAGCACAGAGCCCTGCGCTCCACCCTGATCGCCACCGCGCTCGCGGCCGCCCTCACCGCGCCCCTCGGGCAGATGGCGCAGGCGGTGGACCGCGAGGTGCCCGCCGCCTTCGCCGCCCGGCAGACCCCGCCGGCCGCGCCGGTGTCGTACGTCCCGAACCCGCACGACGAGGTCGAGCGTCTGGGCAAGGCCCCCGTGCCGGTGAGCCGGCCGGCTGCCGCGCCCGCCGGCGTCACCGCCGGCCGGGTGCCCGGCGTCCGGCCCGGCGGGAACGAGGCGAACACCCTCCGTGCGGCGTCCCGTCCGGCCGTGACCGCGAACGGCGTCCCGTGCACGCTCGACGGCGTCACCGGCCTGACGCCCACTCAGCTCGCCGACTTCCTCGCCGACCCCGCCGTGCAGGCCGAGGGCTGCCTGCGCGGACTCGTCTGGAACTGGGACGCCCGTCTCGCTCCGGTGATGTCGGACGCCCACGTCCAGGCCGTCGCCGCCCGGATCGGTTCCCTCGCCGCCGGCCACGACGGCACCGGCTCCAGTCATCTGCCGGAGATGTTCACCTACCTGCACGCCGTCGCGTACCACGACTTCGGCCGCCCCGAGATCGACATCACGGACGCGCCCACGGTCGAGGCGATACGCGCCGCCGTCGCCGCGTACGCCGCCGCCCCGCACACCTTCGACGTCACCCCGCAGAACGCCCAGACCCTGCGCGAAGCCCTCTACGCCGCCAGCGCACCGGGGCTGCGGCAGCACCAACTCGGCCTGATCGTCCAGGTCCTGATCCGGATGGACGCGGCACACCCGCAGACCTCCGGGGATCCCGGCTGGGCCGGGGCCGCGCTCGCCGCGCTCTCCGTGAACTACCTCGGCGTCTACCCCGGCAACCAGGACACCGCCTTCCGCGCGGCCGCCGAACGCAGCCCCGCCTACCGCGCCGCGTTCAAGGCGTTCGCCGGCCACACCCATCTGAAGGGCACGGCGAACGAGTGGCTGGTGCGCGACGCCCTCGGCGAGTACGGCCGCTTCGGGCAGATCGACGGCCTGCGGGCCGGGACCGTCGCCGACCTCGGCGCCCTGCTGGCTCCCGTCGAGAGCGGCTTCGGCACCGGCAGCGCCCCCTGGGCCTCCCTGGTCAACTGGCTGAACCACTACGAGGCCTGCGCGCCGTACCGCGTCTGCAAGGCCGACATCGAGGCGCGGATCTTCCCGCACACCTACACCTACGACCAGGGCGCCATCAAGGTCAGGACCGGACTGGACCGCGCCACCGTCGACCAGCTCTACTACGCGAGCAAGCAGGTGAAGGCGCAGTTCCACCGGGTCCTGGGCACCGAGCAGCCGCTGGCCGGAGATCCCAACGGCGTCCTCACCGTGGTGCTGTACGCCTCGCGCCGCGACTACGAGACCTACCACCCCCTCCTGACCGGGATGGGCACGGAGAACGGCGGTGTCTACATCGAACGCGGCGCCACCTTCTACACCTACCAGCGGCGCGTCCCCCAGGACTCCAGCCTCACCCTGGAAGAGCTCTTCCGCCACGAGTACGTGCACTACCTCAACGGCCGCTACGCCGTCCCCGGCTTCTTCGGCGAGGGGCCGTGGTACGAGAACGACCGCACCACCGCCATGGACGAGGGCACGGCCGAGTTCTTCGACGGCGCCACCCGCGACGACGGCATCGCCGTCCGCAAGTCCCTGGTCCAGGGCGTCATCCGGGACACCGCGGGCGGGGGACCGCGCATGAGCGTCGACCGGATCCTGCACGCCACCTACGAGGGCGACGGCTTCCGCTTCTACCCCTACGCCGGCACCTTCTTCGAGTACCTGTGGACGGAGCGTCCCGCCCTGCTCCAGGCCATGTACGGGTACCTCCGCGCCGGGGACGTCCAGGGGTACGACACCTGGCGCGACCGGATCGGCCGGGACGCGGGGACCCAGCGCGACTACGACGCCTTCCTCGACCGGCAGATCGCCCGGGTGGACGACCTGTTCGTGCCGGACACGAGCCACCAGCCGACGGCCGGGCTGCGGCACGCCACGGCGGCGGCGATACGCTCCGCCTTCGCCGCCGCCACGGGCAGCACGCCCACCTGCACGACGGCCGCCGACAAGGTCCTGCCGCGCTTCCGGTGCGCCGGGCGCGTCACGGCGAACCTCGCCGACGCGGGCGACCCGGACCGGGTGTTCAAGGACATGTCCGAGACGGTCGACTACTTCGTGCTCGACCGGAGCCTGGGAGGCGGCAACAACTTCGCGGACATGAACTGCTCGTTCGGCCCGGTGGAGATCTGGTCGGACCGGCGGGCCGGCACCTCGTCCTTCGTCTGCGAGGGACCGCTGCGCCGCTGACTCGCGGGGGCGAGCCGGAGTACGCCGCCGCCCCCTCCCGGCCTGGCCGGAAGGGGGCGGCGGCCGAAGCCGCAGGGGTCAGCCGAGAGTGGCGACGGCGGCCGTGGCGAAGGCGTGGTCCTGTTCGGGGGCACCGCCGCCGACGCCGACGGCGCCGATGAGCCGGCCGTCGCGGTGGACGGGGAGCCCGCCGGCGATGAAGAGGAGCGGCCGGTCGAGCGCCGTGGTCAGCGAGTGGAAGGGGCCGTCGGGCTTGACCAGGTCGACCAGGTCGGCGGTGGCCGAGTCGAGCTGGAGGGCCGTGTAGGCCTTGCGGGTGCTGGTCTCGCCCGAGACGAGGACCGCCCGGTCGTCGCGCCGGAAGGCGAGGAGGTGGCCGCCCGCGTCGAGGACGCTGACGCTGACGGTGACCCCGGCGCTCTCGGCGGCGCGGCGGGCCGCGCTCAGCAGGACCTCGGCGTCCTGCGTGGTCAGGGGGGTGACGGTGGTGGTGGTGCTCATGGTGCTTCCTTCGTGATGCGGTGAACGGTGGGGGAGTGGACCGGGGGTGCCGGTCCGGGGCGGGACCGGTTCAGTGGCGGCCGGCCGGCACGGGCGCCGCCTGGGCCGGGGCGTCCTGCGCCACCGGCCGGGTCCGGGCGCGGGTCCGCCGGTCCAGCGAGGCGGCGAGGATCGCGAGGAGCAGCGCCGAGCCGGAGAGCAGGGCGCCCACCCAGTTGGGGGCGGTGTAGCCGAGGCCCGCGGCGATCACGACGCCGCCGAGCCAGGCGGCCAGGGCGTTGCCGAGGTTGAAGGCGCCGATGTTGGCGGCGGAGGCCAGGGTCGGAGCGGCGGACGCCTGGTCGAGGACCCGCTTCTGCAGCGGCGGGACGGTGGCGAAGCCGAGCGCGCCGATCAGCGTGAGGGTGATCGCCGCCAGGACCTTGTGGTGCGAGGTGGCGGTGAAGACCAGCAGCACCACGGACAGGGCGGTCAGGGTCGTGAAGAGCAGGGGCATCAGGGCGCGGTCGGCGAACTTCCCGCCGAGGATGTTGCCCAGGAACATGCCGATGCCGAAGAGGACGAGCAGCCAGGTCACCGCGCCCTCGGTGTAGCCGGCGACCTCCGTCATCATCGGCGTGATGTAGGTGATCGCCGCGAACACGCCGCCGTAGCCGAGGACGGTCATCGCCATGGCGAGCCACACCTGGACGTTCTTGAAGGCGGCGAACTCGGAACGCACGTCCGGGCTCTCGGGCCGGCCCGTCGCGGGGACGAGCTTCGCCACGCCGAGGAAGCCGAGCACGCCGAGGGCGGCGACGAGGGTGAAGGTGACGCGCCAGCCGGCGGCCTGGCCGATGGAGGTGCCCAGCGGGACGCCCACGATGTTGGCCACGGTCAGGCCCATGAACATCAGGGAGATGGCGGACGCCTTCTTCTCCGGGGCGACCAGGTCGGCGGCGACCACCGAGCCGATGCCGAAGAACGCGCCGTGGGCCAGCGAGGCCACGATCCGGCCGGTCAGCATCAGGCCGAAGGAGGGGGCGACCGCGGACAGCAGGTTGCCGACGACGAAGAGGCCCATGAGGAAGAGGAGCATCTTCTTGCGGGACACCCTGGTGCCGAGCACCGTCAGCAGCGGGGCGCCGAAGACCACACCGAGTGCGTATCCGGTCACCAGCCAGCCGGCGGTGGGGATCGAGACACCGAAGTCACCCGCGACCTGCGGGAGCACTCCCATGATCACGAACTCGGTGGTGCCGATCCCGAAGGCCCCGATGGCCAGGGCCAGGAGCGCGAGAGGCATGGCGAAGCACCTTCCATTGATTGCATGCGTTGCTTGCTTGCGTCGACAATAGTTGCACGCGCTGGATAAATGCAAGCGCGGACTAATGCGGGCGCGCGCTGATGCAGGCGCGGGGCAATCAGGTGGCGGGGAGGGTGCGACCGGGAGGGCGCCCTGCTCTCCGGCGGGCCGCGGGTCCGGACGACGCCGATGAGGCGATCCTGGCGGCGGACGAGCAGACCGCGGCGGAGTGGGCGGCGTTCGGGTCCGCCGGCTCGTCGAAGAGCCATACGTCGACCTGGGACGCGTAGTCGSGGACGAGCAGCTCGGGAAGGCATCGCAGGATGTCCTCCTGGTCCAGGGACGCGGTCACGGCCGCGCTGGCGTCGGCGAGGAACGTCAGCAGTCGTCGCCCCTTCTCCGCCTGCCCGCGGGCCGTTCGCTCGGCCTCGAGCAGGTCTCGCTGGGTCCGCGCGGCGGCTTCGAGTTCGGCGTGCAGGGCGAGCACTCCCTGGTTGGTCTGGTKCAGCTCCTCGCGGTGCAGCCGGAGCTGCTGCTCCGCCTCGTCCAGCCGGCGCAGGATCGCCGCGGTCTGCTCGTCCGCCGCCAGGATCGCCTCATCGGCGTCGTCCGGACCCGCGGCCCGGGGCGGGTTCCCTGCCGGAGGGCAGGGGCAGGGAAGGGTCAGCCGCCACAGCGGCGTGTGGTCCCGCTCGGGCGGGACGGGCTTCGCGACCGCTCGTACGTGCAGGGTCGCCTCGGCTCCGGACGGCTGGACGGTCAGGGTGAGTTCCACGCCGCCCCGACCGATGTCGTCGCGGAGGCGCGTGGTGAGCGCCGTAAGGAAACGGGCCTGCTCGACCGCGGTCGCCCCGAGGGCGGCGGCGAGCCGGGCGGCGGAGTTCCGGGCGCGGACGGCGTCGGCGGCCGAGGAGACGTCGAGGACTTTCCGTGGGATCACAGGCGCCCGATCGGTGGCTCGGAGGCGAGGACGGCCACACACGTGTCGTCGCGGCCGGGGCTGGCGGCGCTGCTGGCGTCCCGGAGGACGGTCGCGGCGATCACCGCCGGTTCGTGGGCGAGGAGGGCGGGGTCCTCGGGCGGCAGCCATCGGCTGGGCAGTCCGTCGCTGTGCAGGACGAGCAGACTGCCCGGCCCCCAGGGCACGCGGCGCACGGGTACGGTCGCCGGGTACTGGGCGCCGACGATGCCGGGGTGGGAGACGAGGTGCTCCCACGCATCGCCGGTGCGCAGACGGGCGCCTATGTTGCCGACTCCCGCGAAGACGAGTTCGCCGMCGGCCTCGKCCGACTGGGCCACGGCGACCGCGGCGCCGCGGGTGGCCCGCAGGGCCGTGTGCATGTGCCGCAGGATCTCGGCGGGCGGCAGGTGGCCGACGCGGTGGAGCTCGTCCACCGCCGCGCCGGACGCGTGAGCGGCCTTGACGCCGTGGCCGAGGCCGTCGGCGAGCATCAGGGTCGTCCGCGAGCCCGACCGGACGCAGCTCCAGGCGTCGCCGGAGTGCTCTGCCTGGGCGAGGGGGAGGTTGATCCCTCCGCTCCGGACCGTGGAGCGGTCCTCCCGCCGCCTGGCGTCCTGGCCGATCCGGGCGACCGCGACGGTGCCGCGCCCGGTGCTGTACAGGCCGAACGCGCTCGAGATGCGCAGGCAGGTGCCGAGGCCGGCGCCGAGGGACGCCTCGCTGGTGGTGTAGCCGTCGCGCATCGCGGCGGCGACGTCGTGGATGCCGGGGCCGTGGTCGAGGGCGACGAGCTGAACCTCCGGGCCGCGGGCCTCTGTTCCCGGGTGGTCGACGAGCTCGATCGCCAGTCGGCCGCCTCCGGCGTGCTTGAGCAGGTTGGTCGCCAGTTCGGTGGCCACCAGTGCCGCGACCGCGGTGCGGTGGGGGTCGAGCCCGGCGCGGGCACCGGCCTCCTCGGTCGCCACCCGGACGTCGCGCACCCGGGTGGAGTCGTGCACCGGGACGATCCAGACGCGTGTCATACGGGCCTCGCGCGAGCGGCCGGCACGCCGGCGGCCCAGGCCACCAGGGTCACGACGGTGCCCTCACCGGGCCGGGTGTCGATGGTGAACTCGTCCACCAGTCGCCTGGATCCGCTGAGGCCCAGCCCGAGGCCGCCCCCGGTGGTGAAGCCGTCGGTCATGGCCAGCTCGACGTCACGGATGCCGGGGCCGGTGTCGGTGAACGACAGCTGCAGTCCACGGGTCGGTCCCTTGGTCCTCGGGGTGATCTCCGCGTGCCCTCCGCCGCCGTGG
Source organism: Streptomyces sp. MS191 (assembly GCF_008042125.1). GTDB lineage: Bacteria > Actinomycetota > Actinomycetes > Streptomycetales > Streptomycetaceae > Streptomyces. Next base: position 19,022 of record NZ_RDBI01000007.1, on the reverse strand, counting down.
ATCAGGGTGTTCCGGGCGAGCTCGCTGGCCGCGGTGACGAGCTTCGTCTGCTGCACGAGTCCGAACCCGAGCTCGGCCGCGAACCGCCGCACCTGGTGCCGCACCCACGCGAGGTCCGCGTCGGAGCCGATGGGCAGGCTCGTCGCGGTGTCGGGGTCGGAGGCCGGCGTCACGCACACCCCGCGCGGTCGCCCTGGACGTCCGCGGAAGCGTCCGGCCGGAGCAGTGCGAAGGCGTGCTCGGCGTCGAGCGCGGTCACCAGGCCGGGCAGGGTCAGGCCCAGCTCGACCAGGGTGATCGCCACGGCGGGCCGCATCCCGCACAGGACGGTGCGAGCCGCCAGCAGGCCGGCGTTGGCGGCGATCTCGGCGATGGCCCGGCCCAGGAACGAGTCCACGACATCGACTCCGGAGACGTCGATGACCACGCCGCTCGCCCGGCTCCGCGCGACGCGGTGGGTGATGTCCTGCTGGAGTTGCTCGACCCTGCCGTCGTGCAGCTCTCCCTGGAGGGAGACCAGGAGGACGTCCCCCAGGGCCAGGACCGGGACCACGGCCGAGTGGCCCGGCGGGGCGGCGGTCATCGCGGCTTCACGGCCGCGTGGGAGACGACCATGCCCTGCTGGGTGAGCGCGTACGCCAGGGCGTCGGCCAGAGAGCTGCGCGTGAGCACCGAACCCAGGTCGATTCCGAGGTGCACGATGGTCTGCGCGATCGCGGGGCGGATGCCGGAGACGATGCATTCGGCGCCCATCAGGCGTGCCGCGGCCACCGTCTTCATCAGGTGCTGCGCGACGAGCGAATCGACCGTGGGCACGCCTGTGATGTCCAGGATGGCGTAGCCGGCCCGCTGCTCCACGATGGCGTCCAGCAGCGACTCCATGACGACCTGGCTGCGTGCGCTGTCCAGGGTGCCTATCAGGGGCACCGCGACGATGCCCTCCCACAGGCTGATCACCGGAGTGGCCACTTCCAGCAGTTGCTGTCGCTGCCGCGCGATCAGCTCCTCGCCGGCGATGACCGTCGTCTCCATGATCACCAGGCTCAGGGTGCCCATCAGGACGGTGAGGGCCGTCGGAACCTCGTGCGCCACGTCTTCGGGCAGGTCGTGGAGTTCGCCACGCAGCGACTCGGCGGCCGTCACCCGCAGGCCGGCCGCCTCCTCCGCGATCTGCGCCGGGCTGAATCCACTGCGCGCACGGGAAGCGGCCATACGCCCCAACTGCTCCCGCACCGGGTCGAAGCCGGGGGACGCGATGTCGTCCAGCCGGCCGGTCGAGGCGACGTCCGCCAGCGCGTCCACGACGGTCTTGCACGCCTCCACGGCCTCGTCGCGGGAGACGGTGAAGACCGTCCGGAACAGGGGCGCGTCCGCCCATCGCTGGGCGATCTGCTCGCGACGGCGTTCCAGGAAGGCCCTCAGCTCCCGCGCCGCCGAATCGGCCGTTGCCTGGTCCGACACCTGCATCGTCTCCCTCGAGGATCGTTGGTCGCGCCGGGACCGGCACAACCCATTCAATCATTGCCACATGACAACTAATGACACTGCGCACGCGGCGGAAGCGACACAGCATCGACACATTCACGACTCGGCATCTCCGCGACTCAGCGCCCGCGCCAGTCCAGGCAGACGACCAGAGCGTCGTCCTTCGGAACCGACCGTCCGCGATGGCCGGTCAGCTCCCGCAGGATGGCGCGCGGCACCTCGGCCGCCGGCAGGAGACGAGTGGACTGGATCGCCCGGGCCAGGGCGGTGTCCCCGTACACCTCCCCCTTGGGCGAGGCGGCCGCGTGCACTCCGTCGCTGACGAAGACGAGCCGGTCGCCGGGCCGGACCAGAAAGTCCTGGACCACGTAGTCGGTCTCCTCGAACATGCCCAGCGGGAGCTGCGCCTCGAAGGCGACGTGCTCCACGACGCCGTCCCGCAGGCACAGCAACTGCGGTGATCCGGCGTCCACGACCTTGGCCCGGCCGGTCGCGAGGTCGAATTCGAGCATCAGCACCGAGAGATAGCGGCGTCCCTGGTAGTGGGCGTACACCGCCTGATCGGCCAGGGCCGCCTGGTCCTCGATGTCGAGGCCGGCGCGCCGGGCGTTGCGCAGGGCGTTGATGGCGAGGTTCGTCAGCAGGGAGGCCTCGATGCCCTCCCCCATGCCGTTGGTGACGTAGAGCATGAGGCGGTCCGCCGTGGCGGACCAGTCGAAGTTGTCGCCGAAGATCGCGTACGCCGGCTCCAGTTGCGCGCCGAGTTCGTACTCGGGCCGGGAGCAGGAACGACCCGGCAGGAGCTGCCACTGCATCTCGGCCGCCAGGGTGAGGCGATCCTTGCGGCGCGCCTGCAGGTACACGTCCGTGTCGCGCTCGGCCACGACCACTTCGTGTCCCAGCACCTCGGCGATGTCGGCGAGCTCCCCCACGAGGTCACGCGCTCCCCCGTCGTCCCGCAGGGTGACCGACAGCACCCCCAGCCGGTCCCCGCGCACCGTCACCGGCAGGTGGACGCGCACGGATCCGCCGTCGACCTCCTCCAGGAAGGGTTCCTGCGCGCCGAAGGCACGGCCCGCGGGACTGTTGTGCACCGACACCGGCTCCGTGGTGCTGGGCAGCACCGACACCGGCTGCAGGACGGTGAGTCCGTAGTCGGCCATGAACAACTCGACGGACTCCGCCGCGTATTCCTCCGCGAGGACTCGGCGCACGGCGTCGAGCAGCTCATGCGGGGCCGCTGTACGCAGAGCACGCTCAGCGGACACAAATCTGTTCACAATAGTAGAAATACCTATCCCTCAATGGATGCATACGTCCCTCGCCCAGCCGGCGAGGCCACCCGGGCCGAGCCGCGCCGGACACACGAACTTCTCTCGCCACCGCCGGCGCCTAGTACGCTGACGCCTGTCCCAGTGCCTGCGAGAGTGTGACGGTGACTGTCTTCCGCCCCCGCCCAGAGTCCGTCGAGGTCGCACGCGTGACCCTGACGGCCGTGGAATTGCTGGAAGTCCTCTGGGGGCGGGCCTCGACCGCGCCGGCTTCGCCGTCGCAGATGCGCGTGCTCCTGATGCTCGAACACCAGGACGGCATCAACCTGCGCACCCTTGCCGACTCCCTCGCCTCCACACCTCCGTCCATCAGCCGGCTGTGCGACCGACTGGTGGCCGCCGGCTTCGTCGAGCGCGCGATAAGCCCCTCGGACCGGCGTGAGGTGCAGCTGCATCTCAGCGGCCACGGCCGCGTCTTCCTCGACAACCTGCGCGCACGCCGGGAGCAGGAATTGCAGGCGGTGCTGGACGGGATGCCGGCGGCCAAGCGGACCGCGCTACTGGAGGGCCTGGAGGCCTTCTGCGACACGGCGGCTCTGCAGATACACGGCAACGCCCCGCACGCCGGGGACCGCACGGCCTGAACCCCCGGGCAGGCCACCGATGGCCCCGTCGATTCCAGGACTGGATGGCCGGCACCCGGAGCGCCTTCCGCCCACCGGTACATGACAGATCCTTCCCCGTGCGATGCGACTCAGCTACTTTGTTACCTCACGGTCATAGTTGTCAAACGGCAATAGTTCAGATCCACGACTTTCCCGCTTCGCCTGCCCGGGATCACCGGCTTCGGACGCGACGCCCCGGTGACGGGAGGCGGCGGCGCTCCGCGACAGAGGGCCTCCTCTCGCACGCCGGGCGGGCCACCACGAGGGCGGGGCGAGGCCGCGCTCCGGGCTTCACCGGCAGCACCCACCCCACGACGGCACTCCCCCGGCGGGGCGGGTATGGCGGTGACGAGATTCACCCTCACCGAGGGGGCCGTCCCGTTCCGACACGACGTCAGAGCCGCCCGGGATCCGCGGGGTTGCGACTCGACCCCCGGGCCGCCGGAGCCCCTCACCTCATGGCGCGCAAGGCCGTACGGGATGACCGCCGCACGCGTATTGACGTGCCCATGGCGGAGTTCTTACGGTAGCAAGCGCTTTCTATCCGATGCGTCACGAGCCTGTACTTCCATCACGCATACCCCATGCGGCCACGGAGAAGGACAAGGATCCCCCATGAAAACGCTGTCATCACTGTCGCTACTGGCCTGCGCCGGGCTGGCGCTCGGCACAGTCGTCGCACTGCCCGGCGCCGCCGCGACGGCCGCCGCCGCGCGCTACGAGGCCGAGGCCGCGCCCACCGTCTGTGACGGCGCCGTCGAGACGGAGCACGCCGGATACTCCGGCACCGGATTCTGCAACGCCACGAACGCCCTCGGCGCCGCGCTCCAGTTCACGGTGAACGCCGCTCAGGCCGGGACCGCCACCCTGTCGGTCCGCTTCGCCAACGGCACGACCACCGCCCGGCCCGCGAACGCCACCGTGAACGGCGCCGCGGCAGGATCGCCGTCCTTCGAGGGGACCGGCACCTGGACCGCGTGGACGACGAAGACGCTCACCGTGCCGGTCGTCCAGGGCGCCAACATCGTCCGGTTCAGCCCGACCACGGCGAACGGCCTGCCCAACATCGACTACCTGGAGGCCGAGACCGGCGGCACCACCACCCCGCCCCCGTCGGGCTCGGCCCTGTACGTGGCGCCCGGCGGCACCGACGGCGCGGCCGGCACCGTCTCCAGCCCGACCACGCTCACCTCCGCGATCAGCCGTGTCACCTCCGGCGGCACGATCTACCTGCGCGGCGGAAGGTACGGCCAGGCCGTCACGGTGACCGTCCCGGCCGGCCAGGACGGCACCTCCGCCGCCCGCACCACCCTGGCGGCCTACCCGGGCGAGACCCCGGTTCTCGACTTCTCCGCCCAGACCCAGAGCGCCTCCAACCGGGGGCTCCAGCTCAACGCCTCGTACTGGCACATCCGCGGGATCGTCGTCGAAAGGGCCGGTGACAACGGCATCTACGTCGGCGGCAGCCACAACGTCGTCGAGCGCACCGTGACCCGGTTCAACCGCGACACCGGCCTCCAGCTCGGGCGCATCGCCTCCACGACCCCGAGCAGCGCGTGGCCTTCCGACAACCTGATCCTGAGCGCGGAGTCGCACGACAACGCCGACTCCGACGGCGAGGACGCCGACGGCTTCGCCGCGAAGCTCACCACCGGCACCGGGAACGTCTTCCGTTACACCGTCTCCCACCACAACATCGACGACGGCTGGGACCTCTACACGAAGCCCGACACCGGCCCCATCGGCCCGGTGACCATCGAGGACTCCCTCTCCTACGCCAACGGCACCCTCAGCGACGGCTCCCAGGCCGGTGCCGGTGACCGCAACGGCTACAAGCTCGGCGGCGAGGACATCGGGGTGAACCACATCGTGCGGCGCAGCATCGCCTACCGCAACGGCAAGCACGGGTTCACCTACAACAGCAACCCCGGCTCGATGGCGGTCTCGAACAACGTGAGCATCGACAACTCCGAGCGCAACTTCAACTTCGACGCCGGTACGTCGGTGTTCCGAGGCAACACCTCGTGCCGCAGCGGCAGCGGCACCAACGACAGGATCGTGGGCGACTCCGACGCCTCGAACCAGTTCTGGTCCGGCTCCGACGGATCGCGGTGCTCCTCGTACTCCGGCGCACTGGGCTGGTCCTTCGCGTCGGACGGCCGCCTGGTGGTGACCTTCGGGGGGACACAGGTCACCCCGTAGCCCCGCCGTATCACCTCACCCTCCCGGCCTCGGCCCGGAGGGCCGGCGGTTCCGGTCCACCGGCGTCGCGCCGTCACCAGGCCCGTCTCGTAGGCGGCGATGACCGCCTGGGCCCGGTCCCTGACGCCGAGCTTGGCGAAGAGGCCGGTGATGTGGTTCTTCACGGTGGAGGCGCTGACGCCGAGCCGTTCGGCTATGTCCGTGTTGTCCAGGCCGGTGGCGATCAGCCGCCACACCTCCCGCTCGCGCGGCGTGAGCCCGTCGGCGCTGGACGGCACCCGGGTCGAGGTGGGGTGGGTGGGGGCCGTGACGTGCGCGGAGATGAGGCGGGTGAGGAGCCTGGGGGCGAGGATCGCCTCGCCGTCGCGGACCACGTGCAGGGCGGCGACGAGGTCCTCGGGTGAGATGTCCTTGGGCAGGAAGCCGCAGGCCCCGGCGCGCAGGGCGGCCACGACGTGCTCGTCCATGTCGAAGGTGCTCAGGGCCAGGACGCGGCAGCCGGGCAGTTCGGCGGCGAGGCGCTCGGTCGCGGCGATGCCGTCGAGGACCGGCATGCGGATGTCCATGATGACCACGTCGGGCCGGTGCTCGTGGGCCAGGCGCACCGCCTCGGCACCGTCGGCCGCCTCGGCGACGACGTGGAAGTCCGGTTCGGGGGCCAGCATCAGGGCGAGGCCGCGGCGGACGAGGGGCTGGTCGTCGGCGATCAGGACGTTGACGGGCGCGGTCACGCGTACGCCTCCTTGTGGTCGGTGCGCAGGGGTAGCCGGGCGTGCACGGTGAAGCCGCTGTCGCCGGGGCCGGCGTGCAGGGTTCCGCCGTGCAGGGCGACGCGTTCGCGCATTCCCATGAGTCCGTAGCCGGAGTCCCGTGCGGCGGGAAGGTCGGAGCGCGGGCCGTCGTCGGTGACGGTGACGCGCACCTCGTGCGGCGCGTAGGTGAGGCGGACGTCGACGGTCGCGCCCCGGCCGGCGTGTTTGCGCGCGTTCGTGAGGGCTTCCTGGACGATGCGGAACACGGCGAGGGCGACGCTGGGGGGCAGAGTCCGCGGGTCGCCGTCGCTGGTGAGGGTGGTGGGCAGGCCGGCGCGGCGGCTGTCCTCGACGACGCGGTCGAGGTCGGCGATGCCGGGCTGCGGGGCGGTGGCCTCGCCCTCGTCGCGGTCGTCGCCGGCGCGTAGCACGTCGAGCAGGTGGCGCATCTCGTGGAGGGCGGTGCGGCCGGAGCCTTCGAGGGTGACGAGGGCCTCCCGGGCGGTCTCGGGGGACCGGTCGAGGTTGGCGCGGGCACCGCCGGCGAGCAGCTGCATCGTGGTCAGGTGGTGGGCGACGATGTCGTGCAGCTCGCGGGCGATGCGGCGTCGTTCGTCGGCGACCGCGCGGTCGGCGAGCAGTCGCCGGTGCGCCTCGGCGTTGCGCTGCCAGCGGCCCACCGCGACGGCGGCGCCTGCCACGAGCAGCGCGGAGGCGGCGTTGGCGGCGAGGTCGAGCAGGGACGGCCTGGGCAGTACCGGATGGACGAACTGGAGCACCGCGACGCATCCGACGACGGCGAGGGCGCTGACGGCGGCACGGTGGTGGCGTACGACGGTGAAGAGCGCGACGACGGTGGCGGCGCCGTAGTGCTGGCCGACGGCGCTGAACCAGTTGAGTGACAGGTTCGTCGCCAGGACCCCCGCGAGCACGGTCAGCGGGACGCGGCGGCGCGCGAGCAGGAACAGGGAGGCGGCGACCACGACCAGGCAGCCGGGCCGGGCACGCGACGCGGCAGTACCGCGGCGCGGCGGCCCCGGTCTGTGGAGCCGGCACGACGGGCTCGTCGCCGTCGGCGCCGCGGCCGTCGACCTGGTCGGCTTCACGGTCACCAGCCAGATGGACCAGGGCCACGTCCCGGCGGCCGGCTGCCTGGTCGTGGTCGCCGCCTCCCTGTTCCTGCTCGCGCGCCGCCGCGTCCCGCTGACCGTGCTCCCAGGCGGTTTCTCGTTCCCGGCTCCGAGGTCCGGGCCGGGTTCCGCTGATGTGCTGAAGGGGTGCCGGGAGCTGCCCGGTACGGGCGCCCGGACACCTGCGGCGCCGTGCTCACCACCGCGTACGCGACTCTCGTACGCGTACTCGTACCGGAGGACTTCCGTGATCCGTGCCCTGACCGGATTCTCGACCCGCAAACCCTGGCGGGTCATCGCCTTGTGGGCGGTGGTCGGCATCTTCGTGTCCATCATGGGCCAGGTACTGGTCTTCCGCGTGACGCAGACCGACAGCGCCGGGTTCCTGCCCTCGGACTACGACGCGGCGGCGGCGCTGCGGGTCGCGGAGGAGAAGTTCGGCGCGGAGCCCGGCGCCGACACGGTGACGGTGCTGGTGGCCCGGCGTGACGGCAAGCCGCTGGCGGACTCGGACCGGCACCGGGTAGGCGAGGTGGCGCGCAGGCTGAGCGTCGAGCGCGTGGAGATGCCGTGGACCGACCAGCAGATACGGGGGCTGTCCGAGGACTACTCCCAGGTCCCCCGGGTGGCGCCGGCGATGACGGCGCCGGACGGGTCGTTCGCGCTGCTGACCGCGCGGTTGCGAGGCAATTCGACCGACCCGGGCATGCAGGCGCTGTACCGGGCCTTCAGCGACCGTGCCGAGGAGGAGTTCGCCGACGCCGGGCTGCGCACCGGGTTCACCGGGGGGCTGGCGGACCTGGTGGACCGCGCGGACGCGGAGAAGACCACGCAGACGGTGGTCGGTCTGGTCATGGTCGGGCTGATCGTGCTGATCAACGTGCTGGTGTTCCGTAGTGTCCTGGCCGCGTTCGTCCCGCTGTTCGCGGTGTCCGTGGTGGGCGGCGCGGCGGCCGGCACGGTCGTGGGAGCGGCGCTGCTGACCGGCTTCGACCTGGACCCGGGCACGCCCAGCCTGATCGGTACCGTGCTGATCGGCATCGGCGTCGACTACTTCCTGTTCCTGCTGTTCCGCTTCCGCGAGGAACTGCGGCGGCGCCCGGAGGCGGACCACCGGGCGGTGGCCGCGGACGTGGCCGGCCGGGTGGGCACCGCGGTGACGTCGGCGGCGCTGACGATCGTGGCGGCCTTCGCGACGCTGGGGATGGCGACGTTCGGTCAGTTCCGTGTGCTCGGACCGTCGGTGGCCGTGTCGGTGCTGGTGATGCTCGTGGCGAGTCTGACCCTGATGCCGGCGCTGCTCGCGGTGGCCGGGCGGCGCATGTTCTGGCCGTCGCGGAGCCTGACGAAGGTCGAGCGGCCCGGTCTGGCCGGCCGTACCGGAGAGCTGGTGGCGCGTCGCCCGCTGCTGGTGCTCGCGGCGTCGGTCGCGCTCCTCGGCGCGCTCGCGGTGGGGGTGAAGGGCGTGCACATGGACTTCAGCACCGGCGGGGCCCCTCGCGAGACGGCCGCTGCGGCGACGGCGCAGGAGATCGCCCGCGCCCTGCCGTCGGGGGTGTCCGACCCGACGTCGGTGTACGTCACCGCCGAGGACGGACGGGTCCTGGACACCGCCGCGCTGGGCGGGCTGCCCGGAGCCCTGGCCCGAGTGGAGGGCGTGGGGAAGCTGGGCTCCCCCGTGTTCAACGCCGACCGCACCGCCGCCCGGCTGGACGCCTATCTGACGGCGGACGCGGGTACCCAGCGCGCTCGGGACCTCGTCACGGGCCCGGTGCGCGAAGCCGTGCGGAAGGCGACGCCGGCCGGGTTGAGGGCTCATGTCGGTGGCACGGCGGCCGTGTTCGCCGATGTGGCGACGGCCGTCGACGAGGACCTGCGGACGGTGTTCCCGGTGGCGGCGGCGCTGATCGCGCTGATCCTGCTGGTGCTGTTGCGCAGCCTGCTGGCTCCGGCCGTGCTGATGGTCGCGGTCGGGCTCTGCTTCGCGGCGACGTTCGGCGCCTCGGCGCTGGTCTTCCAGCACCTGGGCGGCGAGCCGGGCGTGAACTTCGTCCTTCCGCTGGTGCTGTTCCTGTTCGTGGTGGCCCTCGGCACCGACTACAACATCCTCATCAGCGACCGGCTCCGCGAGGAGATGGCCCGCGGGGGGTCGGCCCGCGCCGCTGTGGCCCGGGCGGTGCGCCACACGGCGCCGGCGATCGCCACGGCGGGCGTGGTGCTGGCGGCCTCCTTCGGCAGCCTCGCGGTGAACGCGGAGCCGTCGACGCGGCAGATCGGCTTCGCCACGGCGCTGGGCATCCTGCTGTCCGCCTTCGTCCTGTCCCTGCTGCTGGTGCCGGCGGCCGCGGCGCTGTTGGGGCGCGGGATGTGGTGGCCGATGCGCGGGGGGCCGGGAGGACGGACGAACCCGGAGGCGTCGGCGTCACCCGAGCTCAAGCGCGCGGCCCTCGCTGGTCACCGCAGTTCGTACGCGGAGCAGGGTCGTACTCCCGGGCCGTAGCGGTGGGCGATGCCCAGGTCACCCGGGCGTGAAAGGGCCGCCGGGCCGCGCACCCGCTGCCCTCGCCGTCTCGACCCCCGCCGACCCGATGGCCGGCGGGGGTCGCCGCAGCTGCCTCCGCCGGTCCCCTCGCGGGTCCCCCGGCTGCGGCGCCTCGCCGCCTCCGCGTCCACCGGAGGCGAGGGGTGTCGGGATCCGGACAGCCTGAGGGCGTGGGCTCCGCCACATGCGACGCCTCGGCACGAAAGATCCTTCACGAGAAGCGCGCCTTTCCCGCAGGATCTTCGGCCCGCGGCGCCGTCACCCCTCCGAGCAGCAAGATCAACTTTGTTCAGTACTGCACTGTTCGCGCTACGTTGTCCACTTCGCAGCCAACCGCCCTCAGGCGATTTCCGCCGCGCCGACGCCCCCGGATACGAATGGGCGCTGCCGGGGGCATATGACCAATCCCCCGGTCGCACAGACCATCTGGGGGTATTCCATGTCCAGCATCACCCGCCGCCGGGCCCTCGGCGTCGCCGTCGGAGCCGCCGCCTCGGGCGTCGCCCTGGCCCGCTCCGCCGCCGCCGCTCCCGGGGCCGCGCCGGCCGCCGCCCCGGCCCCTGCCTCCTTCGACGAGGTGTACCAGGGCCGCCGCATCAAGGGGGGCGCCTCGCACGGCGGCGGACACCACGGGGGACACCACGGAGGTGGCTACTCCGTCACGATCGACGGCGAGGAACTGCACGTCATGCGGAACGCCGACGGCACCTGGATCAGTGTGATCAACCACTACGAGCCCGTCGCCACGCCCCGGGCACTCGCCCGCGCGGCCGTCCGCGAACTCCAGGGCGCCCCGCTCGTGCAGCTCACCCTCGCCTGATCCGATCCAGGAGCCGGACCACCATGACCGTACGCAAGAACCAGGCCACCCTCGACGCCGACGAGAAGCGCCGCTTCGTCAACGCCCTGCTGGAACTCAAGCGTTCAGGGCGCTACGACACCTTCGTCACCACGCACAACGCCTTCATCATGAGCGACACCGACAGCGGCGACCGCGTCGGGCACCGGTCGCCGTCGTTCCTGCCCTGGCACCGTCGCTTCCTCATAGAGTTCGAGCAGGCGCTGCAGTCCGTCGACGCGACCGTCAATCTCCCCTACTGGGACTGGACGGCCGACCGCACGTCCCGCTCCTCCCTCTGGGCCCCCGACTTCCTCGGCGGCACCGGCCGCGCCCGCGACGGCCAGGTGACGGACGGCGCGTTCGCCCGCACCGGCAACCGCTGGACGATCAACGTCCGCGTCGACGGCCGGGACTTCCTCCGGCGCGACCTCGGTGCGGGCGGGCGCCAGTTGCCCACCTGGGCCGAGGTGGACTCCGTCCTCGCCATGGAGACCTACGACACGGCCCCCTGGAACAGCTCCTCGGACGGATTCCGCAACCATCTGGAGGGCTGGCGCGGCGTGAACCTCCACAACCGCGTCCACGTCTGGGTCGGCGGCCAGATGGGCACGGGGGTCTCGCCCAACGACCCCGTGTTCTGGCTCCACCACGCCTTCATCGACAAGCTGTGGGCCGACTGGCAGGCCCGCCACCCCCGGTCGACCTACCTCCCGGCCGCCGGCACCCCGAACGTCGTCGACCTCGGCGACACGATGCGCCCGTGGAACGACGTCACCCCGGCGGACATGCTGGACCATACCCGTCACTACACGTTCGACACGGCCGCCTGACCTCGCGGAAGCAGGTCACCGGGCCGCGGGCCCGCCGGTTACGGCGCGGTGCGGTTGTCCGCCGCCCGCGCCGGCCTCGGCCGGTCGGCCTGCGCCGGCGCCCGGCGCCTTGTTCAGTGCGGTGGCGGTTGCCGGTCCAGGGCGTTGCCGACGCTGCAGCCGCCCTCTCCGGGCATCCGCTGGATCCGGGTCGGCACCCACACCTCGGTGGCGCCGGGGCGCACGCGGGCCAGAAGGCAGTCCTGCGGGTCGAAGCCGTTGCCCTTCACCGACAGGAGGACGCCGACCCGGCCGCCGTCCGTCTTCACCTCGGTACGGATCGCCGGATCCAGGTCCAGGGCGGCGAGCGAACGGCGCACCTCGGCCTCGTCCACCCGGCCGCCCCGCGGTACCCGGGGAAGTTTCGCGCCGAGCTCCTCGTACGGGAGCCGGGGCGGTTCGGGTGCCGGGGCGAACGTCAGCGCACGGCCGTCCGGGCAGTCCACGTCACGGGGCTCCTCGTGCCACTCCGACGTGGGCGACACCCGCACCGCGAAGCAGCGCCGGACGACGACCTCCTCGACGTCGAGCCACTCGTCGTACGCCGAGCCGGACGTCCGGATGACCACGTCGACGCCGTCCCCGTCGTGTGTCGAGGTACCCGTCACCCGCAGCACCTCGACCCCGTCGATGGCGGAGGCGGAACGCCCGACCTCCTCCGCCGTGCGCGGACGCCGGCCGTAGAGCCGGTCGCCCGCCTCCCTGGCGGCCTCCCGGGCGGCATCGGTCGCCTTGCTCTCGGAGGACCGCACCGCCCCGCAACCGGCGATGAGCAGCAACAGCGGGACGAACAGCAGCAGTCGGCGCATGCGTCCACCCTTCCGACGCCCGCGCGCGACGGGCATCCGCTCGCGTACTCGGACCGGCGTGGGTGATCGTACTCATGCCGCCGGAGCCGGCTCCCACCTCACCCCCCGCTCGCCGGCGGACCGCCGGTCACACCGGGCGGCGGATCCGTCCGCCGGCGGCGGCCCTTCGCAGCCACCGTCCTCGCGCGTGGCCGGGCGGCGAGCCCGACGCCCGACCGTTCGGGGGACACGCGGGCGGTGCGCAGCACGTTTCCAGCTCCTCCGGGGCATTCCTCGGTGGAACGAAAGGGAGACATGATGCCGCTCTACCTGTCGAGGTTCAGCTACACGCCGGAGACTTGGGCGAGGCTGATCGGCCACCCCGAGGACCGCGCGGCGGCCGCTCAGGCGTACATCGAGTCCGTCGGCGGGAAGCTCCACGGCTTCTGGTACGCCTTCGGCACGCACGACGGCTACAACCTGTGGGAAGCCCCCGACAACGTGTCCATGGCCGCGGTCGCGCTGGCGATCAGTGGAGGCGGCGCGCTCAGCTCGTTCGAGACGACCGTCCTTCTGACCATCGAGGAAACCCTCGATGCCCTGCGCCAAGCCGAACGAGTGGGGTACCGGGCGCCCGGCGCGTAACGGTCGAGGACCGATCCCGCTCCCGGCCTTCAGTCCGGCGGACGAACACGCCCCGACGGTCAGCACGTATCGGGGCGCGGCCGGGCGACGCGTGCGGCGGCGAGCAGGAGGAGTCCGCAGCCGGGGCCGCGGCAGCGTGCTGCTCCCCCTGACCCCGTACCCGGGTCGCGTGCAGGTCTTCAAGCAGGTACTCGCCCAGCGGGAACCCCGGCCGGTGACGCACGCGGGCTACGCATGGCTGTACGTACTCGCCGGCCGGCTACGGCTGATCCTCGGAGCGCGGGAACTCCTCCTCCAGCCGGGTCAGGTGGCCGAGTTCGACACCACCGAGCGGCTACCAGCCTCAGGTCCGCACCTCGGCGATCCAGCGGCGCAACGCCGCCAGGTCCTCCGAGGAGGCGTGCTCGTCGGCGTAGGTCACGACCACGTCGTACAGCGCGCCCTCCAGATGCTGTTCCTCCTCGAACCGGCGCAGTACCGCGCGGGAGAAGTCACCGACCGAACGATCGCCCCTCTCCTCGGCCTTCGCCGCCGCGTCGTGGAAGGCGGCCGCCACGAGCAGGTGCGCGGTGGCCTCGTCCTCCGGGGTCACCACGGCCGGACTCCCGGTACGCCGGGACCGGGATGCCGCACCCGGGCCCGGCCGGTGGCGGGACCGAGGGGCGTCCCGCGCCGGCGGCAGAACGTGGCGACTCCGAGGAACTGGACCATAGGCCTGCACATCTCCCCTGCTCGATCCCGACCGCTCATCCCCTGCTATACCCGGACGTGCGGCATGTCGCACCAGCCGCACCGAGCCGCACGACGACCCCGGACAGGACCTGGTGCCACGCGGCCCGGCCGGAGTGTCCTCCAGAGCGGGCACACCGCCCGTCCGGACCGACCGCGGGCTGACGTCGCGGACGCGGGGCCGGTCGGTGCCCGGGACAGGGAAGACGGCTCCGGGGCCCTCGCGAAAACTCGTTTGGCGGAGCACGGCGGCCGCTGCTACCTTTCCGCTGGCCGTGCGAGAGAACGAGGAGGTGGTACCCGTGAACACTGTTTCGACATGGGTGCTCCCCTCCGGGGTCACGGTCGGGCGATAGGTCGTCCGGGAGCGCCGTTCCAGAGCCTCCCGAAAGGCACGACCATGCAGTTCACTTCCGAGAACCGCCTCGACGACGGCGTCCTCGAGCGCGAATTCACCCTCGGCGAGATCCCCGGCACCCTGTGGACCCCTGAGACCGCCGCTCCGGCCCCGCTGATCCTGATGTCCCACAACAACGGCCTGCCCAAGGCGGATCCCCGGCTGGTCGCCCGGGCCCGGTACACCGCGGCGCGCGGCTACGCGGTGGCCACCATCGACGCCGCCGGATGCGGTGACCGGCCACGTACCGCCGCCGACGAGCAGGCCCGTGCCGAGCTCCGGCGGGCGATGCAGGCCGGCGAACCGGTCGACGAGATCTTCGAGTCCTTCATCGGCCCCCTGGTCGTGAACGCGGTCCCGGAATGGCGGACCACCCTGGACGCCCTCCTCTCGCTGCCCGGGATCGGCGGCCCGGTCGGGTACTCCGGGGGATGGGCCGCCCTCGGCATCCGGCTGGCGGTGGTCGAGCCGCGCATCGCCGCCGCGGGCTTCTTCGCCGGGGGGTACGTGCCCCGTGCCCAGCGCGAGGAGGCCCGACAGGTCACCATCCCGCTGCTGTTCCTGCTGCAGTGGGACGACGAAGGGAACCCCCGGCAACGGGCCCTGGACCTGTTCGACGCCTTCGGCAGCAAGGAGAAGACCCTGCACGCCAACCTCGGAGGACACACCGGCACCCCGCTGTTCGAGCTGGAGGACGGGTGCCGGTTCCTGGACCGGCACCTGAAGTGAGGCCGGGCCGTCCACCGGGCGGCACACGGTAGGCGGTGCCGACCAGGACGCCGCTCGCCGAGGCCCGGCCCCGGCCTTCCTCGGCTCTTCACACCGCGGGCCGCTGCCGAGTCGGCAGCGGCCCGCGGTGGCCGACGGCGTGCCTTCAGCACCCTTCACTGCAACGCGGTGTTGCATTCGACTTCAGTGTCATTGCATCAATTCTCTGCCATCTAGCTGGGATAACGCGATCAGTTGATTGACGTTCCAGTGAACGCAACGTAGCTTTCGAGCGGCTTCAAACACGTCATATCGCGAGATGAGGACGGACCATGAGCGAATCCCTCCACACCGTCACGGCGCTGCCGACGGAGCGTCAGGCCGACTGCCCCTTCGACCCGCCGGCCGAGTTGATCGACGCCCGTGGGCACGGTCCCCTCAGCCGCTACACCCACCCCGGCGGCAAACCCGGCTGGCTGATCACCGGATACGACATGGTGCGATCGGTCCTGGCCGACTCCCGGTTCAGCTCCCGCAAGGAGCTCATGAACGTCGTCGACTTCGAGCTTCCACCGGCGCCGCCCGGCGAGTTCCTCCTCATGGACGAGCCGGAGCACAGCCGCTACCGGAAGCCCCTGGTCGGCAAGTTCACCGTGCGGCGGATGCGGATGCTCACCGAGCGGATCGAGCAGATCACCGCCGACTGCCTGGACGCGATGGCGGAGACCGGGCCACCGACGGACCTGGTGACCGCGTTCGCCAAGCCCATCCCCACCATCGTGATCTGCGAGATCCTGGGCGTTCCCTACGAGGACCGGGCGTCCTTCCAGGAGCAGATCGACGCGTTCATGGGCGGAGAGGTCAGCGACGAGGAGCTGATCGCGGCCTACACCGCGACGCAGGAATACCTCGCACAGCTGGTGGCGGCCAAGCGCGCCAACCCCACCGACGACGTCCTCAGCGAACTCACCGACAGCGATCTGACCGACGAGGAGCTGAAGGGGATCAGTCTCATCCTGCTGGCGGCCGGGTTCGACACCACGGCGAACATGCTGTCCCTCGGCACCTTCGCGCTGCTGCAGAACCCGGAGCAACTCGCGGCGCTGCGCGCCGACCCCGCGCTCACCGACGGGGCGGTGGAGGAACTGCTGCGGTATCTGAGCGTCGCCAAGTCCTTCCACAGGACGGCGCTGGAAGACGTCGAGTTGGGCGGCCGGACCATCAAGGCCGGCACGACGGTCGTCCTCTCGTACAACACCGCCAACCGCGACCCTGATCGATTCACCGACCCCCACACGCTCGACCTCCGCCGGCAGGCCACCGGACACCTGGCCTTCAGCCACGGTATCCACCAGTGCCTGGGGCAGCAGCTGGCCCGTGTCGAAATGCGGGTGGCCTTCCGCGCGTTGGTCGACCGCTTCCCCACGCTGCGCCTGGCCGTCCCGGCCGCAGAGGTCGGCTTGCGCCCGGAGACCGCGGACATCTTCGGAGTGAAGAGCCTCCCGGTCACCTGGGACGAGAAATGAGCGCGCCCCACCTGAGTGTCGACCGTGAGCGCTGCATCGGCGCCGGGATGTGCGCCATGACCGCCCCCGAGGTGTTCGACCAGGATCCGGACGACGGCCTCGTACTCCTGCTGCACGCCGAACCGCCCGCCGCGCACCGCGCGGCCGCGCAGATGGCCGCCGGTCTCTGCCCGTCGGGGGCGATCACCCTCCACGAGCCGGAACCCGACTCGAAGCACGTGGACTCGGACACTCCCGCGGCGGACTGACCGGCAAGCACCACCTCGCCTGCGGACGGTCCGAGCGCTGGTCCGGCTCGCAGGCGGGGTGAACCGTCAGGCCGCGAGGCTCTGATCCAGTTCGATCTGGAACAGGTCACGGGTGCCTGTCAGGTCCAGGACGTGGCGGACGGGCCGGGGCAGCGGGCCGATGAGGATGAGCCGTCCGGGGAGGTAGTGGGCGGTGGTCAGTTCGTGGACGAGCGCCGCGTCGGCGAAGTCGACCGCGGCCAGGTCGAGCACCATGCGTTCGGTCCGCGAGGAGCGCACGGAGTCGAGCGCCTCGTGCAGGCATCCGACGGTCCCGAAGTCGAACTCGCCGCTCATGCACAGGACGGCCGTCGCCGGGCAGCCCGTCGGGGCGTAGCGGACGAGAGCCCGCCCGCGGCTGGGCTGCCAGGCGGGTGAGCCGTCGACGAGGAAGAGTTGCGGGCGGGGGGCGTTGGCCGGGGACGTTCGGTCGGGCAGCACGGTGATGTACCTCGCTCCTGCGCTGATGGGGAGAACCCTCCGCAGTGCGCTCCCGCTGTCCTCCGCGGGTGTCAGGTGTCTCGGCCTGGTTTCCAGGCGACATCGCCGCCGGCGGGAAGGAAGGTCGCCGGCGGCAGCCCGGATGTGGTCCGGTCGCTCCCCCCTACCCTCCTCCTCTCGCGGGGCAAATGCACACCCGCAGGTCAGACCGTGTGCTCGCGGTGGCGGCCGGTGCGTTCTCCCGGCCCTTCGCCGAGGTGGCGCCGGCGTGTCCGTCCGCCGGTTCCGCGGTGGACGCCGTCGGCGCGGCACACGGCGACGCCCGCCCCCGGCGCGCGCGGCGGGTCTCAGAGGTGACCGTCCAGGAATGCCCTGACCTCGACGTCGGTCAGGGGCCCGGCGCCGTGCGTCACCGCCTCCCCCTCCTCCAGCAGCACGTAGGACAGGGCTCCGGTGATCCCGTATCGCCCGGTCGCGGCGGGGCAGCGCGTGATGTCCGTGCGGACGACCGCCAGCCGGCCCGCGTACTCCTCGGCGACGCCGCCCATGACGAGGTCCATCGCCCGGCAGGGCTCGACCGCCTTGGGCCACGTCCCGATGAAGTACGCGAGAACCGGGACCCCGCTCATCCTGAGGATGAAGTCGAACTCCGCATCCTCACGTGGCTGGTGAACCCCTTTCGCCATCACAACCCCTGACCTCGTGTTCCGTCGCTCCCCACCCATCATCCCCCGCACGGATGCGGCCGACCGCCCCGGGCCGCCGGACCGGCAGGCCGCCGCTCCGTTCCGGCGTACCAGCGGCCGGCGCGGCGGGGTCGCCGGTCTCGCGGTCGGGTGTCACTCGGGGCGGCTGAAGCGGTGCGCCGCCCAGAACAGCGCCAGGCTTCCGGCGGCCAGCAGGAGGGCGCCCTCCAGGAGCAGCGGAGGTTGCCGGCCGAACCAGTCGACGCCCGCGGCGGCTGCCTGGTCCGGGACGCGCAGGGCGATGGAGCGGCGCAGCAGGTCCACGCCGTAGGCGAGCGGGTTGACCGCGGCCAGTGTGTGGGCCCAGCCCGGCAGGTTCTCCAGGGGGAAGAAGCCCCCGGAGAGGAACAGCAGGGGCATCATCACCAGGCCGAGCAGCATGTGGAAGACCTCGGGCCGGTTGAGGCTGACGGCCAGGGCCAGGGACAGGGACGTGATGGTGAACGAGGTCAGGATCATGCCGGCGAGGAGCAGGGCCAGGAGCAGTGGGTCGTAGGGCAGGCCGACGGCTCCGGCGAGGCCGAGCAGGACGGCGCCCTGGACCGTGGAGACGATGGTGCCGCCGGCGCAGCTTCCGAGGAGGAGGGTGGACCGGCTGACCGGGGCCATCAGGAGTTCGCGCAGGTAGCCGCTCTGTCGGTCGGTGATCAGGCGGATGCCGACCATGACGGCGGGTGTCTGGACCGTCATCATCAGCATGCCGGGGAAGAGGTAGGTCTGGTAGCCGACTCCCAGTGAGGAGTTCGGGATCAGGGCGGCCAGGCCTCCTCCGAGGACGAAGAGGTAGAGCACCGGCTGGAGCAGCATCAGGGCGGTGTGGGTGGGCTGGGCCGACAGGCGCAGCAGGTCGCGGTGGACCAGGGCGTGGACCGCGCGCAGTTCGTGGCGCAGGCGGGTTGCCGGCTCACGGCCGGTGCCGCCGGAGGTGCCGGGGTCGTCCGGGGTGGCGGAGGCGCCTGGGGCGGGGAGTGCGGGCGCGCTCATGGGGTCTCCTCGGT
>NZ_RDBI01000069.1:8105-44320 GCF_008042125.1 Streptomyces sp. MS191 | reverse complement strand
GCTCGACGGCGGCCCCGCGCACCCACCACACCACCGGCCCCGCGCGGCGCGGGCCCGCCGTCGAGCGGGCCATCGTGAAGGGGTGGTCCGCTTCGGGGCGCCGTCCATGACCAGTGTGCGTGGTGGGCCGTGACGTGAGGCAAGCCTCTCGACGAGCTGGTGGGGGTCGATGTCCTGCGACAGGAACTGGACCGAGCTCGGTTCGGTGCGCCGGGTGGGATCAGGGGACGAGGGTGAACGGCTCGGGTCGGCTCCCGGCACGCAGTCGGTGTTCGGCGGGGTCTTCGGTTCAGGGCGACGAGGACGGCTCGCGGGACAGCCCCGGGAGCGGTTGCGCGTGCGGAGTGAGCGCGTGGCAGGAGGTCTCAGCTGCGCCATCTGGCCACGAAGTCGCCGTAGCCCGGCAAGTAGGGCGCGGGAACGATCTCCTGGCTCGGGCGGCCGTTGAGCCAGCACACCTGGACCGTGTCGCTCTCGGTGTCGAGCAGGCAGGCCACTCCGCCGCTCGCGACGGTGGGGTCTGTGAACGTCGCCCTGACGCTTGCGGACCGCTCGAACAGCCTGCTCATCCGCGAGGTGGCCGCGGTGAACTCCAGCGACGCGAAATCCGGGTGCCGCTCGGGTGCGAGCGTCACCGTGAGGTAGATGTAGCCGAGGGCGACGCGTCCGAACTCATCGCACTCCGTACGGGAGTCCTCGCAGTACGCGCGTACCGCGTCGTCGCCGCTGAACGTGATCGAGGTGTCGAGCTGGAAGCCACTGCCTGACGAGCAGTCGACCGGTTCGCTCTCGAAGTGAGACGTGAAGGGGACGACGACCTGGTCGCCGCCGGGCAAGGTGACCGTCAGCGGGGGTACCCGGCGGTCTTCCGGCGCCAGCTTCGCGAGCTCGACCAGGGCGCCGGCGACGTTCCGCGCAGGCGTGATGATCTCGTAGCTGTAATCGAGCCCCATGCGTGCCGTCCCTCTGTAGACCGAGACGAACCTTCCCATGAAGTGCCCGGGCGGGGTCCGGGTATTTTCCGGAGCCTGCGCGGCCCTGTGCCGTCGGGGGAGGTACTCGAAGTCTCAAGCATCGCGGCCCCTGCGTGAAGATCCAGCGGGGCAAGGACATGACGCGCCCTGTCCGCTCCGCCCGATCCGTCCGCTCCGGCGGGCCGGTCCCGCCGACATCTCCCCGCGAGCTCCAAGCGCCAAGGTCTATACAAACGCTGTTGCCTCGTCAATCATCTTGTCATGTACCTGCGGCCCGTCGGTGGGCCGCAGTCTCCTGGAGGTGTGGGATGCACCAAAGACTTACCCTCGGCCTGTCCGCCTCGGCTATTGCCCTGGTCACCACCGTCGCCACCGCCACCGTCGCCACGGCTGCCCCTGCCGACAAGCCCCAGGTGCTCTCCAGTTGGACGCAGACCAGCGCGTCGAGCTACAACCTCTGGGTCGCCGCCCGAGCCAATCAGGGCGCCTGGTCCGCCTACGCCTTCGACTGGTCGACCGACTACTGCTCCACCTCACCGGACAACCCCCTCGGCTTCCCCTTCTCGACGTCGTGCGCCCGACACGACTTCGCCTACCGCAACTACAAGGCCGCCGGCACCTTCGACGCCAACAAATCCCGTCTGGACAGCGCCCTGTACGAGGACCTCAAGCGTGTGTGCCTCAACTACAGCGGGGCCACGAAGACGACGTGCAACAGCACGGCGTGGACCTATTACCAGGCGGTCAAGGCCTTCGGCTGATCGACCGGTGCCACGACGCCACGCCCCACCAACGCCTGCCCGGCTGGTCCGCCGACGGAAGCAGGAGGGACGCGTCTGGCGCGAAGGCCAGCTCCCCTTCCCCGGCCCGTCCGTCAGGCCCCAGGTGAAGAACGCCAGGAGGCCCGTGGTGACCATCAGTACGACGAATCGACGGCCTCTCCGGCGGCGCCCATCGTGAACATCACGGAATGCGGTGCCACTTCACTGCCGCATCGACCCGGATCACGCCATGGGTGTATGTCCAGGAGCTGGGCAGACCGCTCGCCGCCTTCGTCACCGTCGAAGCGCCGGGCCCGGACGTAACACCGCCGGACGTTGTCGATGCCCGAGGTTCCCGACACGACGGAGAACCTCATGCCCCATCGCCGCAACAACAGCAGGACCGTCAGGCGCAGCACCGTCTGGCGGTCCTGCGCCACGCCGAGGAAGTCACCGGGAACGTCTCCCAGGCGTCGTGGTGAGTGCAGTCGCGGGTGTCAGTGCTGCCCGGCAGAGTACCGGGCATGATCGACGGCTTGGAGCGCATCGACCGGGCGGCCATGGGCACGCCTACGGGCCGGCCGGTGATGTTCAGCAATGGCTGCGCGACATGGCCTGGCCCGACGCCTTCACCCGCGKCTGCACCAACGGACGGATCACCCAGAACCTGGCAGGTACTCCTTCATACAGGCCTGGTCGTATGCCGTCAGCGTGATCATGCTTTCCTCCTTGGCGGCTTCGTACTTTGCGTCGATGGTCCAGCCGCGCTGCTTGAGGACCGCGAGGGCGTCGCCGATCACACCGTCCAGGGTTTCGTGCTCCCTCAAGCCTCCGGACTGCTGCCATTCGCGTGCACGGAGCGCGCCCACCACCGCTTTGAAACGGGCGAAGTCCAGCGGAGCCGCCTCGTCTCCGATGGCCCTGAACGCGACGGCACACGAGGGCGGCGACCCGGCCGGAGCGTCCTCGAACGTCCTGGCGTAGTCCGGTGCGTTCTCCGGAACGCCCGCGTCGGCGGCTGAGGTATCGAGGTCGGCGCGCACGACGTCCTTCGTGAGCGGCCCGGTGCCCGCGGGCCGCGGCGACGCCGACCGGGCAGCCGACGCCGGAGCGGCGGCTGCGCCGCTGCCGGTGTCACTCGTTTCGCAGCTCGTGGCTCCGAGCGCGATGACCGCCACCGCCACGGCGGCCCTCTTCATCCTGCCCATCATTACCCCCTCCCAGCTCGCAGGGGTCATCCACCTCCCGCGATCAAGGCAGGAGTGTGTCACGGCGTGCCGACGAGCAGCCCGCCGGCCCTCCCTGATGGAGCCACTGGCTTCTTCCGCCGGCACCCACGTCCAGATGCGGCCGCCCCTTGGAGTGTCCGCACCACAGAGGGTGAGCCAGTGTCCGAGCGAGGGAGGCACCGGATCGTTGACTCGACGGGTACAGGTAGCGATGTGCCCGGACTCCCGTGGCCTCACATCGTGGACCGCGTCGCCGGCACCGTCACCGGCTACGACGAGGTCGGTGGCCGCCCCCTTCGACAGGCGTACTACCGGCTCGCCTCACCGAACCTGATCCCGCCCCCCGCGCTCCTGCACGAGAGGGAGCAGGAGATCACCGACACTCTGGTGGAGTTGCCCGTTCACTCAGGAACCTGGAGGGCTCCGCCGTGAAGTACACCGTCTCGATCAAGATCGCCCTTCCGCGGGAGAGGGTGGCCCAGCTGCTCGCCGACCCGGCACACCTGCCGAAGTGGCTGCGGGGCCTGGTGCTGCACGAGCCGCTGAGCGGGGTGCACGGGCAGGTCGGTACCAAGTCGCGGGTCGTGATGCAGATGGGGCAGCAGAAGTTCGAGGGCACCGAGACGATCACCCGCCGGGAACCGGCAGACCTGCACGGCATCCCGAAAGGAAGCGTCGTTCACTTCGACCGCGAGATTGTCGGCGAGGGCATGTGGAGCGCCGTGCGCGACCGGCTGACCGAGGCCGGTCCGGAGACGACGCTCTGGGTGAGCGAGAACGAGTACCGGTTCAGCGGCTTGCTGATGCGGCTGGTAGGGCTCCTGATGCCCGGCACCTTCCGCAAGCAGTCGCAACAGCACATGCAGGACTTCAAGGAATTCGCCGAGCAAGGAAAGGACGTCCGCGAAGCGAAGGGCTGATCTGCCTGCGGACAGCGGCGTCGACAACGTCGCGACGAGGACATCCGCACCTCGTCGCGAACACCAACGACTGGCCAGCCTCCGCGCGAACCCGCAGCCGCGTCGGCGGACGCTCGCCCGAGCTCACCAAGGACCAGGTCGCACCCGCCCAGCAGCTCCACGACGCCCGCGAGAAGAGCATCCAACAGATCGCCGACCTGTTCGGCGTGCCCCGATCGACGGTGTCGGGCACCTCGACAAGTCCGAGACCGCGCCCCGCCGGCCGAGGAAGGCCCCGGTCACGAAGCCCAGACTGCTCGTTTGCGGCTGGTGACACTCGGGCCACGGCCGGCGCGGGCTTCCGCAGACCTGGCGACCATGCGTTCCGTGTTCGTCGGATGACAGCGGGCCGGCCACATGTCGAGCTGCCGGGCGGTCTCGGGACGCCCGAGATGCTGGCGAGAGGCTTCGTGATCACGCCACTCGATCACAAAGTTGCCGTCGTCCGGTGTTCCGAAACCGCCGCGGAGACAGCCAGCGAAGGCGTCGAGGTTCCGGCCGAAGTAGCCGCCGCAGCCGATGCTCTCGCCGGCGCCGCCAGAAGTCCTCCAGCGTCCTGACCGGGCTGCCGTCCAGCACATCCTCACCGTCAACCCGCGGGGATGGTCCCACCCTGCGTGCGCTGCTCGGCCCGTCGGCGATGTATGCGGGGTGCGAGGGTCGGGATCCTGCGTCTGGCGCGCCGCAAGGACCATCTGGACCGGGTCAACCGCCAGCTCAGCGAGCTCTATGGCCCGCTCTATGCACAGTCGGAGGCCGTGGACCAGGCGTGGCGCAAGTTCGCCGCGAGGGGCGGGAACGTGTGGGCCGCGTTGGCGCCCGTCACCGCGGAGCAGGCCGCGACCTGGCGGCTGTGGATGTCGACGGTCTTCATGCCACTCAACCGGCGCATGGTCGAGACGGTCGTCTCCCATGCCGATCTGCTGCGCGAGGACACGATCCCGGAGCCCCTGAGCCCACGTGCCCTGCTACGAGCCGATCGTCGCCCGCTGGCAGGAAGACGGGTTCGACTCCGTCCGGGTGGACGAGCACGTGTCCGTCGCAGGCAACTTCCCGTGGCGGGAGCTGGACGACTACCTGCGGACCTCCTCCGAGTCGCTGAAGCGCGAGCAGGCGCGCCTGCTCGCGCAGATGCACCGCCTCCGCTGAAGACGACGCGGCCTCACGGGTCGCTCGGCGGACGGCGTCCGACGTCAGCCCGGCCGCCGGACACTGGGCGGACGCACCGAACAGGGGCCGGACAGGTGCGGGACGGGTGCCGGAGGTGGTCCTCCACACGGGCCGGCGTCAGGCGGTGCGCCGGSSCCGGCGCCGGTCGGACTGCGCGCAGCGGAGACAGGTGGTGGCGGCCGGACGGACCTCCAGCCGTTCCGGCGGGATCGCCGTGCCGCAGTCCTCGCACCGTCCGTACCGTCCCTGTTCGAGCCGGTCCAACGCCTGGTCCAGTTCGCGCAGGTGGTCGCGCGTCTGCGCCATGAGGGCGGCCACGTGGGCCCGCTCGAAGGCGGTGCTGCCGCCGTCGGGGTCGTGCTCGTCGTCGACCGCGACGAGGCTGTTGGCCGCGACGATCTCGTCGAAGTCGCGGCTCAGTGCCGCGGCGCGCGCGAGGGTGTCGGCGCGGTCGGCAGCCAGGCGTGCGCGGACGGTCGACGAGTCGGACGGACCGGGCTCGTTTTCGCAGTGGCGGGATGTCTCACCCATGCTGCGAGAACGCCGGGGAGCGGTCTTCCGATTCCCCCCGCCCGTGCCGTCGCTCACTCGCCGCCCGTACGGCGACACGCGATCGTCGGCCGGGCGGCCGGTGGGGCGGCCCATGATCGGCTCCTGAAAGTGAAGCAGTTTTCCGCTGAGACCGGGACCAGTCGAACAGCCGGACATACGTCGACGGCGTCTCCGGGCTACGAACAACGAGCTCGGACCATGGAGGAGCGCGAGGTCGCCTTCGCCGGTGGAGGCGGTGGCGGATGGGCTGCACGCGCGACGTGAGTCAGTGAGTATCTCGGTGTGGGAGAGCGCCGGAGACCTGACCGAGTTCCTGGATGGTCTGGCGGAGGACTTCCGGGGTTGGCAAGGGGAAGGACGTGGTGACCGATCGGCTCGTCCTGACGGCGACATCCCAGGCTGGCGGCCAGGTTCAGCTTCGACCGGATCTGCGCTCCGGGGCTTCGCTGAGGATTCGCGGGAGTGTTCTGCGACGACGACCCGCGCCATGCCGCCGATGCGCGGGCGGCTCCGGGAGCCCCCGTCCGTCGTCGGTCCCGACCGGCTCCTGCGCTGAGACGGTGGCCGTGGCGTGCGCGCGCGGTCAGCCAGGACGGCTTTCCCCGTAGGCCGCGAAGACCTCACTGACCTCCCCGATCCCGCCCGTGGGATGGTCCGCATCGTCCTGGACATCGCGGTCCGCTCCCCATGGGGCCGGCCCCAGTGGATCACTGGTGATCCAGAAGGCGAAGACGTCCTTGCCGCCGGCGCGTCGGTAGGGCAGCTGTCCGTCGTCTACGTGGCCAACCGCCTCAGCCGGAACCTGTTCGTCCTGGGCATCGTCTGGCTCGGACGGCCACACCCGCCGGGACGGTGCGGAGGGGAGGGATTGGCGTGCTGTCGTCCTGCGTCCAGAGCCGTGCATCGGGAGCGAAGCCTCGAAGTGCATGTGGAGGCACGGCCGATGGGCACAGGTGCGGTGTCGGCGCGCCTCTGGGCCGCAGAGTTCACGGACTCTCGCCCGAGCAGGAGGATCCGCTCGGCGAGCTGGACCTGAACGTCGTAGCCGGCCAAGGTGCCGGCGGGCGTCGTGCACGCACCTTCCCCCCGGCGCGGGGAAACCGGGGGGCCAGGCCTCCGACCTGCTGGGCCGAGCGTCGCTGTCGGGGCCCTGTGCCGACGTGTCAGGGGCCGACGCAGTTGCCGCTGCAGCCATCGCGGGCTATCGCGAGAACGGCGCCCAGCATGAGGATGACGAGGATCACGATGAGCACGTGGATGAAGTCTCGCCGAATGTAGTGGTTGTCCTCGTTGGGTGGCTTCGGAGTGCTGTGCTCCTGGCTGCCACCGCCGCCCGCGGGCTCGGCACCGGGCCGGTCGTCTCCTGCTGTCGCCATCGGTCCCCCACCGTCGTCGCCCCTGTTGTGAGAACACGGCATCGGGCCTGCTCGGTCAAGCCCCGTTCACTGCCGGCTTGGCCCTGACGGCCCGCCAGCTCCCGCCCGGGCATTACCGAACATGCCCTGCGCTCGCACCTCTCACACGCGTGAAACGCCGAAGCCACAGGGTGGTGACGCCCCGCCAGGTCCCTGCACGCACCGGGAAGGCCAAGCGGTCACTCGTCTGCACTGCCAGGACTGCAAGGGGCTCCTGCGTTCCCGTGGTACGTAGGGCGGACCGCCCCTTCCCGCCTT
The DNA here is from genome assembly GCF_008042125.1 of Streptomyces sp. MS191. Classification (GTDB taxonomy): domain Bacteria; phylum Actinomycetota; class Actinomycetes; order Streptomycetales; family Streptomycetaceae; genus Streptomyces. Next base: position 37,002 of record NZ_RDBI01000069.1, on the reverse strand, counting down.
TCGAGCACCTTCGTGGTCCGACGCCGGTATGTGGACGAGTGATCCCAAGTCCGGGAACACGGACGGAGCGTCAGGATCATTGTGTGGATGAGGCGGGACGCCCTCAGGGCGAGGGTTTGTGGCGCGGTGGAACCTGAGGGCCCGAGGTGCGCTGCGTGCAGAGCGGCCCGGCATCGCGCGGAGCTGCGACTAGACTTGCCGATCTTGTTGACTGTCCGCTCGAACGCGTGGCCGAACCTGGCGCGATAGCGGTGCTCCGGCTCGCGGGCGGGCTCGAAGGGGAGGGAAGCTGCCATGCTGAGACGCAGGGCATTCACGATGCTGCTCGCACTACTGGTCACACTCGGGGTCGTGCAGCCGGCCGCGGCGGACTCGCCATCGCCGAGCACGGCACCAGTGGTGCGGTTTCTGAGCTACAACATCTGTGGAAACAGCATTGAGACCAGGGACTGTTCGCTCACCCGTGAGGTGACGGAGCGGCGCGAGAAGGTGGTGGCTGAGGCCCGCGCTTGGAAGGCGGACCTGGTCTTTCTCCAGGAAGTCTGCCGCCAGCAGTACGACGCCGTGGCCGGAGCTCTCGCGGCAGACGGTTACACCGGGTACTTCGTCTCCACCCTCGACAAGCGTCCAGGGCTGTGCCTGATGGGCGGCGTGACAGGCGACTACGGCATCGCCGTCTTCGCCAAGGGCGCCATCACCGGCGGCACGGGGGTGCCGATCAACCCGGACGACGGCTACACCTCCACTTACTCCGGCCCCGAGAAGTGGTATGCGGCCTGTGTGGAGGCCAGGATCCAGTTCATCAAGACCCGAGCCTGCTCCGTGCACCTCTTTCCCCAGTATGCGAAGGACTCGCAGGGCAACCCCATCCCGCAGGACATCAACGCCCGTCAGGCGAAGAACCTGGCCGCGCATCCGTGGCTGAACGCTGGCACACCTGTGGTTCTGGGCGGAGACTTCAACCCCGTGAACCGCAACGGCGGGGGCAGGGCCCAGTCGCCGAGGTCCTCGGACCTCGACCCGTTCTACCGGCCCGCCCTGGGGGGAACGGGCCGGTTCATCGAAGCCGACGAGACGGACAGCGACTACTTCGACGCCGGCTGCAAGACCGACCCGCTGCCGGTGAGCTGCCGGTCGGGAGAGTTCACTCACCGCTCATGGAGCGCCGGGACCGAGGCAAAGCTCGACTACATCTTCGTGGACGCCGCTCGCTTCAAGAATGTCGTGGCTGACCCACAGCTCCGCGACAGCCGGATCTCGGACCACTACCCCTATCGCGGAGCAGCCACGTTCAGCCACTGCAACGGCGAGGCAGACGGCAAGGCCGACATGCTGCGTCGCGACGCATCGGGAGACCTGTGGCGGCACTTCGGCCGCGCGGACGGCAGCCTCGCCGCTGATCCCTGCAAGGTCGGTGCCGGCTGGTCGATCATGAACCGCATCGTGAGGGCCGGGGACGTCGACAAGGACGGGGACGAGGACCTGTACGGGATCGACGGTGCCGGCGATCTCTACTTCTACCCGGGCGACCCCACGGAACTGTTCTTCGCCGCCCCTCGCAAGGTCGGCTCGGGCTGGGGAGCGGTGGACACTCTGGTTGCGAACCCAGACATGGACGGCGACGCCAACCCCGACCTGATCGCCCGGTTCACCGACGGCAAGGTCTACCGCGTCCCCACCAAGCCCGACGGCTTCCCTCACCCGAAGGTCGAGATCGCGGCCGGGTGGCAGATCTACGACACGGTTCTCGCTCCGGGAAACATCGGCGGCGACAGCAGCCCCGATGTCCTCGCCCGGAACTCCGCCGGTGAGCTGTTCCTCCACACCGGCAAGCCCGACGGCACGCTCAACGGGCCGGCCAAGATCGGCTGGGGCTGGAACATCTACAACACCGTCCTCGCACCCGGAGACGTCAACGGTGACGGCAAGCCCGACCTGTTGGCCCGTAAGCCGAGCGGAGACCTCTACCTCTACGCAGGAACCGGCGATGCCACCGAGCCGTTCATCAACCCGACCTCGGATGCGGACCGAGCTGGATGGGGCTTCCCCGCCGGCGACCTGATCTTCTAACCGGACCCGCATCGGCCGCGTCGGGCTGCAACGAACGATGACAGCCCCGACGTCGTGACCGGGCGGCCATACGTCCGGCTGGCCCCAACGCCAGCGCCCATCACACGTGGTGCCCCCGTCTGCCGGGACTCTTCGAGACCTGGACCGGGGGCACCGTCGTACGCGCCTTCGCCTTCCCGACCTTCACGAGCTGCGGGACCGCGGAGTCCTGGACGCGAACCGCCTGCCCGCCCCTGGCCGGCGCCGTGACCTCGGCGCCGGCGGACGCCCGACCTTCAGTAGCTGGTTCCTGGCCGCGGTGAGATCAGCGGGAAGCGGCAGGGCCGCCTTGCGTAACTGATCGATTCAGAATGAGTTGAGCTGCGGGCCTTGTGTTCGACGATCTTGGTCGACAGTGTGTCCGGGGGTGCGAACTGATGTTGTTTCTGACGAGCTCTGGGAGCGGGTGGCCCCGCTGCTGCCGCAAACCACGGCGCCTGTACGCCGACCGGGGCTACGACTTCGACAAGTACCGCCGCCGCCTGCTGTGGAAGCGCGGCATCAAACCCCTGATCGCCCGACGCGGCGTCGCCCACGGCTCCGGCCTGGGCAAAGTGCGCTGGGTGGTCGAGCGCACCTTCGCCTGGCTGCACCGGTTCAAACGGCTCCGCACCCGCTACGAACGACGCACCGATCTCCATCACGGGCTGCTCGAACTGACCTGCAGCCTCATATCGGGACCGGCTGCGGTTCGTAGAAGGTTCCGTCGCGGAGCATCGCGAAGAGGACGTCGGCCCGTCGTCATTCGGGCGGTGCTGCAGCGGAGCTTTTGTAGAGTCGCCAGCACTTGAGGATCGCCATGACGCGTTTGCCGAGGTTGCCTGGGTGAGGCTGTAGCCCTGCTCCCCGTACTCCACCGCCTGCACCAGGCACTCCAGCCTGTCGGCGTCGCGGGCGACGGTCACCTCCGGGGTTTCGTCGGCCTCGTACTCGTCGACCGGCCCCTGCACCCCGGCACGTACGGCTGGGTGGGCGTTGGCCACCTGGTCGGCGGTCACCTCGCCGTTCGGGGCGGCCTTTGTGCACTTCCGGTCGTTGAGGGATGTCCCCGACCCGCGTCTCCTGGCTGTCGTGGAACAAGCACATCAGCGCGACTCGGGCCGGGTCGACGCCCTCCATCATTGCGAGCACCGAGCCGATCACCCCGACACGGAAGGAATGCTCCGCCACGGACTCGGGCTGTTTGTTGCCCGTGAACCACCAGCCGGTCCGTGCGACGCGCTTGCTTGCCGCGATGGGTCGGATTCGGTCCGGTCAAGGGCTCCCCTTTTGCCGCCCGCAGACTGACGGAGTCGATCGCGCAGCGCGACCAGTCCGGCTCACCCCGCGCCCTGAATCCGTCGAGGATCACGCGATGGAGCTGGGCTCAGACCCGGTCCCGGCTCCGGTGGGCGAAGTGGCGGTAGACCGTGGGCCAGGCCTGCCCGAATGCCGGCGGCAGCCGCCGCCACGTGCAGCGCGACGTCGCCACGACGGTGATCGCTCCCAGGACCTCACGACCCCGGCCCGGCGCCGGCCGCCGCCCTGCGGATGTGTCACCACCCTCGGCCGCACCGAAACAACACCCGCAACTCATCCGGCACCAGACGCTCAACCAGATCCGTCATTCACGGAACAACGACTGATCAAGCCACGCGAAACGACCTCTCATGCGATGGCGTAGCGGGCGAGGGCTGGTTCGAGCATGTCGAAGGCGGTGGCCCCTTCTGTGGTGATGGTTTCGGCGATCTCCTGGGCGGGGACCTCGGCCAGGGTGAGGTCCTGGATGCGCTGAAACAGGATGCGGTGGACGGAGCTGAGCAGTCCGGCGGCCGTCTGAACGGTGATGTCGCTCTCTGGGCTGCCGACGGCTGCGGCGAGAGCGTTGGCCAGAGCCCGTTCGCGACGGTCATGCAGGCCACGCAAGCAGCTCGACAGGGCTGGACTGTCGGCGACCATGCGGGCGAAGTCGACGCCGGAGAAGCCGGACACCGGATCGGCGGCCGCGGCGGCGTCCGCGAAACCGCGGCGCAGCGCCGCCAGGGCGGATTCGCCTGGTCGACGAGTGGTCACCTGATGGGCCAAGGCGTCGACGAAGGCGTCCTGATGGTCCAGGGCCAGATCCTCCTTGCGAGGGAAGTAGTTGGTCACTGTCTTCTTGGCGACGCGAGCGGCGTCCGCGATCTCGGAGATGGTGGTCCGCTCGAAGCCTTGGGCGAGGAACAGGCGGGTGGCGTGGTCCGAGATGAGCTGCCGGGTCTCCTGCTTCTTCGTTTCCCGCAGGCCGACAGGCTGCGCCGGCGAGGTGATGTCAGTAGCCATGACGCAATCTTACCTCCGTAGCATTTATACGTTGACACCTCGCTCACTCTTGGGCTAACTTTACGTCCGTTGTAATTTTACGCCCATGCGATCCTGACCCTTCAACGTCTGCTGCATCCCCAGCAAGGCCTGCCTCGGCGGTGGGCCATGCACCCGCACCTCCACCGACGACCACCCCGACCGCGCCCCTATCGCCAGCGGCGACAGGTCGCGAGCCATCCCAGAGGAGCACCACCTTGCGCATCACCGCATCCACCGTCTCGCTCACCGTGGACGACGTCGCCGCCTCCAGGCGGTTCTTCACCAGTCACCTCGGCTACACCGAGCAGGCCGCCGCTGACGGATTCGCCTCCCTGACGCGCGACGATGCCGCCGTCGACGTCGTCCTGCTCGCACGTGGCAACGAAGTCCTGCCGGCCGACCAGCGTGAGCAGCACGCCTCCGGCCTGATCCTCGCCTTCACCACCACCGACATCGAACTCGAGGAAAACCGACTGCGCGCCGAGGACGTCGACATCACCATGTCGCTGCGCGAGGAACCCTGGGGAGAACGCCTCTTCCAGATCACCGACCCCAACGGCGTCATCGTCCAGTTCGTCGAGTGGGCCACCCCAGCCCGAACCGAGGAAGCCTGACATTCAACTGCACGAAGGCAACGCGCCTATGCCCGCCCACGTCCGCGTGGTGGTCCTCCGTCCGCTGGTCACGTCACCGAACATTGCCGTGGGCGAGTACACATGCAACGACGCCCCGGGCAGCGTCACGGACTTCGAGCACCGCAACGTCCTTCACGCCCATGGGCCGGAGCCGCTCACCATCGCCAAGTACTGCGCAATCGCCTAGGGAAGCCCATTCCTGATGGCCGGCGCCGAGCGCCGACGAGGGGCGTCGACATACCCGTTGACCACGTTCGGCCACCGCAGGGCCGAACAGGCACTGGACATCGTCACCGCCATGCCCGGCCGCAATGATTCCCGGCCCGCGTCCTCGCGCGGCTCGGCCACGCCTGCTGGGTGCCTACGCGGCCGGTGGAGAAGCAAGCGAGGGCGATGCTCCGTGCTGGAGGTCGCTGCAGGAGAGGGGTTGGGGGGTGCCAGCCGCCGTCCGATGGCAGGTCGGCACCGCCTTGTCCGCACCGTGTCGGATGCCCGGCCGGGGTGCCCTGGGTGTGCGGCCGTCCGGGTGGTGCGGGTGCCGATCGCGGCTGTGTCACTCTGCCTCGGCATTCGAACAGACAGAGCCTGCCGGTCAGGCACCTGCGGCCGCCAGGCGACCGGCTTTGGCGCGGGGAGAGGTGACAACGGTTTGATCAGCGACCACGGTCCGTCAGAGACGTTCCTCAGTCAGGGTTTTCCTGTTGGGCACGAACGGACCGGCGAGCATCCGAGCCGACAGCCACACCGTCAACAGGTCTGTGAGGACCCATCTGGTCAGGAACCCATGTGTGCAGGGCGGGTGGGTGTTGCCGTGCACGACTGGGTGCCGGCGTCGCCGAGGTGGAAGGGCTTGTGGGAGGTGGTGGTGCCGTGTCGCAGTGTCAGCAGGACCTCGCCTTTGGTGTAGTCCGGGAACCACATGGCGTACAGGGTGCGCGCGCCGTTGGCCAGCGTGCCGATCTTCAGGATCTTCACCGACGTGCCGCTGCAGGACGCGCCGATGACCTGCTGATGGTCGGCCGCGAAGATCCGGCCCCAGCCGTGCGCGAACGATGTGAAGAGGGGGCTGACCCCTTGTCGCTTGGCGACAGCCGGATCGTACGGATGCGTTGCACAGGTCTGATAGAAGACCATGTCGCCGGCCACCGACGCCTGGCAGAGCCGGTGGTCACCCGTTTCCCAGGCATAGGCCGCGCTTCCGTCCGGCCATGCCTCGATCAGCAGGTGCCCCGCCGGGCCAGGCGCGTCGCCCTTGAACGCCGTCGCTTTCACGAGTGCTGTACGCGTCCGTTCCACGACCTCCGCCCGGGTGACCGGCGGTGAAGGTGCCGCCGACGTGGACGGCGCGCTGACAGGCGGGCGGCCGGTGTCCTTCGAGCAGCCCGTCAGGACGGTCGTGGCCATCACCGTCGCGGCGACAGCGATCCGAAACAGAGATCGCACCATTCCTCCCCCATGCCGATCATGTTCACGGCGATGGAAGAATCCCACCGACTCCGACGGCTCGGCAAGCGACAAGCTGTTGCCCGACAGAGCTCCTTGGCCCTCTCCGCGGCGAGCGGGTGGACCGAGGGTTGAGGCACCGTGAAGGGTGGCCACTACACGAAGGACCTGATGGGTGCAGTCATCGGCGCGCAACCGAGAATCCGCCCATCTTCAGCAGCGTTGAGCAGGGCCCAGTACGGTGAGCCCCGCCTGCGCCGGTTGGGGCTGCATCGGGACGTGCGGAAGATCCGCCGGGACTGGCCGCCGGGATCGGTGACGACCTGCACGTTCACGCCGCGGCGTCGGTGCTTGTGGGAGTAGTCGGCCGTCTGCAGGCGTGGTGTCAGGGCGGGCAGGGCACCCCCGTCGGATCGCGCTCCGTCAGCAGACGGCGGCGCCCCCGAGCCATGACGGTCTCGGGGGCGCCGTGTCGGGTGAGCCACGCGTTCCGTGGAGCGCGCAGGCCGTGGCTACGACGGGGCGAACGCGGCGTTCCAGGTGGCAGGCCCGACGACACCGTCGACCGTCAGCGCCTTGCGCGACTGGAAACCACGGCAGGCCGCGTCGGAGCCCGGTCCGTACCGGCCGTCCACGGTGAGGGAGTAGCCGTGCGCGCTGTTCATCCGGAGTTGCCAGGTCGCCACGCTCGCGTGCGCGAGGCTCGGGGGTTGGCGGAAGCTGACCCCGGGATAAGGCAGGGGGCCGCCCCCGGGGTTGACCGCGCCGGTGACCACGTGCGCGTACACGTTGCCCGGGCAGGTGGTGGAGTGGTGGTCGCGGTGACCCGTGATGGCCGGCGCGGCCCCGCCCGAGCTGCGCAGGCGGGTGATTCCGTACCGGATGGCGTCGATCAGCTCCGGTGTGATCACGTCGTAGTCGCCGCCGGTTCCGCCGGTCAGCGCACAGACCGCGTACCAGTCGTCGTTCCCCTGTGTCGTGCCCTGTGCCGCGGTGCGCACGTACTCGCCGCGTCCCTCGAAGAGGGAGCCGTGGACGCAGGCCAGGTGGCTGTAGGCGATGTCGGACCAGCCGTTCGCATCCATGTGGAAGTTCTGGATGGACCGCACCTGAGCCGCGCAGTCGGTGTGGTGGGCCTCCGCCACCTTGACGGCGTCGACGTGGTGGATGACCACACCGCCCTGCTGCGGGGTGATGGTGCCGCTGACCTCCAGTGGCGCCAGGGCGCCCCACTGGGCGCGGGTGACGAACGTGGCCATCAGCTCCTGCCTCCTCGGCCCATGGCGCAGCCGACGGCTGCGTTCGACGGCTCGGCGTGGGCGTTCCGGCCGGCCGCCGAGCCGTCTGCCGCGTCGCTCCGACGCCGGCGGGTCGTGAGGGGGTCCGTGTCGCTCCTCGTCGAAGGGCCCGCGGCGTGGGCTGTTCCGGCGTGGACGGCGGGCAGTGCGAGCGCGCCGCCGACTGCGGCGAGCAGTGCGGCGCGGCGTGAGGGTCCTCTGGTCAACGGTCCTCCTGCTGGAGTGGGTGAGGTGGGTGGTTCCGGGCGCGGCGACCGCTCCCGGAACGCGTGGCACGCGGGCGGGGCCCGCCCGCCGGCGAACGGGGTGTCCGACAGCGGGCAGGTGGCGGGTTCGCCCGCCGATCTGCCGCGTGCGCGTCAGGCGGACGGAGGACGCGGTCAGCAGCCGCCGCAGTTGTAGAAGGTCACGTCCCAGTGGTTGCCTTCGTCGGCGTAGACGTTCCCGGCGCCGGACTGCCACTGCGGGGCCCCGTCACCGCGCAGGCCGATGTAGGTGAAGTTGTTCTGGATGTACGTGGCCAGGCACTTGGCCTTGGCGAAGTCGAGCTTGTAGCCGTTCCAGTGGGAGTACGTGCCGCTCGCGTGCCCCGTCTCCGTGCCGCCCGTGATGTTGAGGGCACAGGCGCTCGCGCGCTTGAGGGTCTGCGCGCCCTGGGCGGTGGCGAGGTTGAGCTGCTCGAAGGACGTGCAGGTGGGGTCGTTCCGGTCGGAACAGTTCCCGGAGGACGACCAGGTGATCCCGGAGGCGTTGAACATCGACGTGGCGGTAGCGTGACTGATCTTGGTGACGGCGTGGGCGTCGACGGTGGTGGTGAGAACGCCGAATCCGGGAGCGAACAGCGCTCCGGTGACGAGTGCCAGCGCGGTCATGACGGACCGGATCTTCATGCTGATCTCCTGGGTGAGGGGGAACGGTCCTTCGGCGCGGATGCCCCGCGGGAAGGACGGATCTGGGGTTCGGCGAACTCGGCGACGGCTTGGCAGCGTCCGTCGTCCTCGGTGCCGTGACGGGTAAGGCACGCGCGTGGGCGGTGTCGAGGGTGCCCCGTCCGAGGGTCAGGGCGCGGGGTGTTCGTCCCCGCCGTTCGCGTACACACGGGGAACGCGCGTCCCGATCCGGGTGACGATGTCGTACACGAGGGTGCCGGCCGCCTCGGCCCAGTCCTGGGCCGTCGGTTCGCCCCGGCTTCCGGGTCCGAACAGGACGGCGGGCGAGCCCGGCTCCGGAGCGTCGCCGCCGAGGTCGACCATGAACTGGTCCATGGCTACCTGCCCGGCCACCTGGCGGATGTCGTCCCCGACGAGAACGGGGCCGCGGCCCGAGGCGTGCCGGGGGATCCCGTCCGCGTACCCGAGGGGGATCAGTCCCACGGTCGTCTCGTCCTCGGTGACATGGTGTCGTCCGTACGAGACGCCGTGGCCGCCCGGCAGGCGCTTCACCAGCGCCATGCTCGCCTTCAGCGACATCGCCGGCCGCAGGCCGAGGCGGGCGGACGTGCCGATGGCGGGGCCGGGCGAGAGTCCGTACAGGGCGACGCCCGTCCGGACCAGGTCGAAGTGGGCCTCGGGGAGGGTCAGGGTCGCTGCCGAGTTGGCGATGTGCCGGACCTCGGGCTCGACTCCTGCCCTCTCCGCCTGTTCGACCATCGAGCGGAAGACGTCCACCTGCGTGGCGTTCAAGGGATGGCCGGGTACGTCGGCGCAGGCCAGATGCGACCAGATACCGGTGACCTCGACCAGGCCGTCCCCCTGCGCGTCCAGCGCCTCGCCGACGAGCCGGGGCCAGTCCGCGGGCTGACAGCCGTTGCGGCCCAGCCCCGTGTCCGCCTTGAGCTGGATGCGGGCGGTCCTCCCCGTGGCCCGAGCCGCCGCGCGTACCTCGTCGAGGGCCCACAGGGCGCTCACCGACATGTCGAGCCCGGCCTCGATTCCGCGATCCCACGGATCGCCCGGGGCCCACAGCCAGCACAGTACGGGTACGTCGGTGATGCCCGCGGACCGCAGCGCGAGTGCCTCGTGAGGCGTGGCCGTGCCCAGCCAGGAGGCACCGGCGGCGAGTGCCGCCCGGGCACAGCGCAGGGCGCCGTGACCGTAGCCGTCGGCTTTGACCACGGCCATCAGCTGGACGTGGGGTGCGATGCCGGCGCGGAGCACCCGGATGTTGTGGCGCACCGCGTCCAGGTCGATCTCCGCGCAGGCCCGGCGGTGAGGCGTGGTTTCCGTGGTCACTGGCGCTCCCTTCGAGAGGTGGGCCCGGCTCCCCCGGAGTCAGGAGGTGCAGCCGGTCGCGGGAAGGGTCCACGGAGACGGCGGAATGACACCGTCGTACAGGGCGAGCAGCAGCTGCTGGGGACAGACGGACACGCCCTGCCGGAAGATCCCGAAGTGGAGATGGGGGCCGGTGGAGTTGCCCGTGTTGCCCGTGTGGGCGACCAGCTGACCGGCTGTCACGCGGGCTCCGTTCCCCACGTCGCGGCTGTCGAGATGGCAGTACTGGTAGCTGACGCCGTCGTCGCCGTCGATCGCCACGCCGAGGCCGCAGGAGTCGCTGGGTCCGCCGTTGAGGCGGGCGGTGCCGGACGTGATGGCGTAGGCGGGCGTACCCGTCTCGACCGCGATGTCGGCGGCCGGGTAGTCGTGGTGCGGCCACACGAGGCTTTCGCGACCGTCGAAGACAGCCGTACGGGGGATGACGAAGGCGTACGTTCCCAGCGGGCCGGATCCGGGGGGCGAGCCGAGCAGATGCTGCCAGGTCGTGATGCCCACCGCCGTGCCGCCGGTGAGCTGGTGCTGCGTCTTGTAGTCCAGGACCGCGGCGCTCGTCTGCTCCCCGAAGACACCGTCGGCGGCGAGGACGTAGCCGTGCTTTCGCAGCTGGAACTGCAGGGCGCGGACGGCGTTCGCCTGGGTGGAACCGGGGGCGACGGGGACCACGAGCCTGCTCCAGGTGGCCGGGCCGGCGATCCCGTCGGCCGCGAGCCCCTGGCTCTGCTGGTAGGAGATCACTGCGCTTCTGGTCTGTGCGTCGTACTCGGCGTTGGCGGTGATGCTTCCCCCCTGCTGGCGCAGGAGGAACTGCAGGCTGGCGACGTCGTTCCCGGTCGCTCCCTTCTGCAGCAGCGGCCAGTCCGGAACGGCGGCCTGGGCCGGGACCGCGGAGAGCAGCCCGAGAAGCAGGACGGCGATGAGCGTGGATACCACGGTTCGCGTGTCCCGGTGGAGGGAACGGTGCGTGGCGGAGACGGCGGGTGCTGAGACCATGGACGGTCCTCTCTGCTCGTACGGTTGCCGGCCTCGGGGACCTCGACGCGGACGGGTTCTCCGGGAGGACGGAGCGTCGTGGCCGCTCGCGGGGAGCGTGGCCGGCAGGCGTACGGTAAGAACCGGGCCGACTGTCTTGAAATGGACGGGATGTCGATCCGGCCGCAGAGCGCTTGGACTGTTTATCCCTGTGGGGGGATGGTGTTCCGGTATCTCTGCTGATGGGGGAGGGGTGTTCCCACCGCGCGTGCCGTCAGGGCCAGCCACAGGTCGACCCGGTCTTCGGCGCGGTCCTGCTGCCTTCCCGTCAGTCTGGCCACCTTCTCGATGCGGTTCTGGACGGTGTGCCGGTGCAGGCCGAGCAGGGACGAGGTCTCGGCCCAGGAGCCGTTCGTTTCGAGCCAGACCCGTAGGGTTTCGATGAGCTCCCCTCCGGGGTCCGCCGCGTCGAGCGGTGCCAGGACGGTGTCGGCGAACGCGGCCAGTGTCGCGGGACTTCCGAGACCGAGCAGGAGCCTGACGGACCCGGCCTCGGAGGCGCTGACAGGACGCCCCAGCTCCGTGCTGGAGGAGAGGAGGGCGATCGCCTGGCGCATGGAGAGGGCCGCGTGCTGGGGGGCGACCGCCGGTCCGATCCCCGCCGGACGGCCCGGCGCGAAGCGGCGGAGCACCGCCGACGTGTCCAGGTCTTCCGAGACGACCATCTCCACCCTGCCGCCGGTCACGCGTGCCAGTCCTCCCGGCACTGCCAGAGCGAGGTCCGCCGCGAGCTCCACCGGCTCGCCGGCGGCGAGCACGGCCACGGCCCGGATGGTGGAGGAGGGAACGTCGGCGCTCTGCAGCAGGGACCGGGCCTGTTCGGCCGTGATGTCGCTCTGGAACAGTCGGGCGAGAAGGGCCGCGCGGCGACGGCGTTGTGGCTCGTCCGCCAGGTGGCGGCGCTCCAGTTCGACCGAGAGCAGGGAGACCAGGACGCTGATGAGCAACCGGGCTTCCGCCGAGTCCGCGTTCAGCAGGATGAGGAAGCCGCGCAGCCTGGTGGTGCCGAGTGGCTGCACCACCAGTCTTCCGCAGGGCAGGTCGACGCCGCCGCTTCCCCGGAGGCCGTGCAGAGCGACCGTCTCGATCACCGGGGCGGCGTTCGTCAGGAGCTCCGGTCCGTCGGTCCCGGCCGAGCCGAGCAGGCGTCCTGAGGCATCGCAGACGGCGACGCCCGAGTGCACCGCCTGGAACCAGGACGAGAGCAGTCCTGTCAGTCCGTCGCCGGAGGCCGCTGCGGAGGACAGGCGGCGCTGGGTGCGAAGGGTCTTCTCCAGCAGACGTCGTTCCTCGGACGCGCGCGCCGCGAACACGGCCTTGGTGACGGCGGCGAACGCGACGCCCGGCGGCGCCGCGAGCACGGGCATCCCGGCCAGTTCGGCATGGTGGCCCAAGGCGGCCGGCACGCTCTGCAGGYGAAGACCCGGGCCCACGCCCACGATGAGGGCGGCTGCCTTACCGGCACTGAGCTCTTCTACGTACGCCGCACAGTCGCTCTCGTCGGCCGACAGCAGCAGACCGCTGGTCATCACCACTTCGGCGCCTTCGAGCCAGGACGCGGGACGGATGTTCTCGGTGGCGTGCGCTGCCTCGACGACCCGGCCGAGTCCCGAACTCCCCGCCACCAGGCGGAGCCTAAGGGAGGGTATGGCCAACAGATCGCGAACGGTGAGAGGCATGGGACGCATGGTCCACGAAGAGGTCCCGCCTGTCGACCATATGTCCAGGGCCGGTTCGAAGACCGTCCGGCGGAAGCGGGCAGGTCACCGACCGTCCCCGGCGTCAGGGGCGGTCGGTCCTGAGCGGCGCTGTCAGCGCGCGGGGCGTGACAACCTGCCGTGACGCTGGACGCGGTCCACGGCTGCCACCGCGTACCAGCATCCGGCCGGAGCCCCGGCATCGTGGTAGGTGGTCCGCCTCCCGCCGGGGACCACCGCGATCAGAGTGCCTCGTCCGGCCTCAGGATGATGGCCGGGTACGCCGGAAAGCGGTGGATCGCGTATCGGAAGGGGCTGTGGCCGCTGTCCTGCGCACCGGCGGAGACGCGCAGGACGGCAGCACCCGTGGAGGATTCCCGCTCGACCTTCACGACGGGCCGGACCGGGCGGGGGCGGCTGTCCAGACGGGCCGGCAGCGGGCCCAGCACCGGCTCCTGCCAGTGGGCCAGCCGCATGGCGGCGAAGTCCCCGACGGGATCCGTCCGGACGTCCTTGGCGCTGAAGAACAGGTCGCCGCCGATCTCGGGAAGCGTGGCGTCGAGCGTCAGGTGGCGCGAGAGTTCCTTGCCGTCCTGCCAGGGCGCCGGCTGTCCTGCCGCCCCGGACTTGTAGACCGCCTGCCCGATCCACAGCTCGGTGTCCGTGTCCCTGACCACCTCGGCCCACCACGGTGCGAGGACGCCGTAGTCGGCCACCGGCAGACCGATGTGCCAGTACACCTGAGGCGCGATGTAGTCCAGCCAGCCCTGCTTCACCCAGCCCCGGGTGTCCGCGTGCAGACCGTCGTACGACTGGAAGGCGGCGGTTCGTGACCCGCGCGGATCCGTCGTGGCATTGCGCCAGACGCCGAAAGGGCTGATGCCGAAGAGGGCGTTCGGCCGGGCGGCGCGTACGGCGTCCCGCATCTCACGGACCATGAGGTCCACGTTCGCGCGACGCCAGGCGGCCTTGTCCGGGTAACCCGTCCCGTGCTCCCGGAACGTCTCCTCGTCGGGGAAGTCCGAGTCCGCTGCCGGATACGGGTAGAAGTAGTCGTCGAAGTGCACGCCGTCGATGTCGTAGCGCCGGACCGCGTCGAGCATGGCTTCCTGACAGAAGCGCCGGGCGGCGGGAACCCCGGGGTCGTAGTAGAGCTTGCCGCCGTAGGAACGGGTCCACTCCGGATGCGTGCGGGCCGGGTGCCGGGGGTCGAGCGCGGACGGGTCCGCCTGCATCGACACCCGGTAGGGGTTGAACCACGCGTGGAAGGCGAGGCCCCGCTGGTGGGCCGTCTCGACCATGAAGGCCAACGGGTCGTATTGCGGATCCCTCCCCTGCGTACCGGTGAGCCACTGCGACCAGGGTTCGAAGGGCGAGGGCCAGAACGCGTCGGCTGTCGGCCGGATCTGCACGAACAGGGCGTTGAAGCCCAGGACGAGGGCGTCGTCCGCCAGCCGCACGAACTCCGCCCGCTGCGCGGCGGGGTCGAGGCCCGGGCGGGACGGCCAGTCGATGTTGACTACGGACGCGATCCAGACCCCTCGCATCTGCCTCCTGAAGCCGGGGCCGGAGGGCACGGCGGCGTGAGCCGCGACGGGGGCGAATGCCGTGGTGCAGCCGGCCGCGGCGAGGGCGGTGAGCACGGCTCGGCGGTCGAGGGCAGAACGGAGCGATGAACCGGTTGCGTCGTTCGATGACATGGCTTCCTCCGCGGTGGAAGGGACTTCGGCCTGAGCGAGGGACGGTGCCGCATCGGGCGTCGAGGAGGGTCCGGACGGTGGGGCGCGGGGCGCGTGGCTTCCGCACGCGAGTAACGCACGTAACTATGGCCGTTCGACGGCTCCATATGTATCTTCTGTTTCAGATCCAGAGGCTTCCGTCGCATGACGGGACGCACGCCGTCGAACGCGCGGACCGGCGTCGGCTCCCGGCGCGGAGTCCGCGGACCGGACGCTGCGCCCAGCCATGCTCCGCCCGAAGGGCGCGAGCGGGAAACGACCTGATGTCCACGGAGCCGAAAGGAGCTTGGACATTCCGTCGATCGCCCGTCCGTCCGTCGGATACCTACCGTGTCGCCCTGCCTCACTCCACGAGCTGCCCGTCAGGGCCGCGAGCCGCCTTCCCGAAATGAGCACAGCGCACATGAACACCGCCCGCTCCACCGTCCTGGCGGCATCCGTCGCCCTCACCCTCACCCTGGTCGCCACGGCCTGCGGACCGGCGCAGTCGACGAAGCCGGACAACGCCTCCCACAAGCCCGGCGGCGCCTACTCGGTCGCGCTGACGGAACCGGACCACCTCCTGCCAGGGCGGACCACCAGCAGCTACTCCCTGCAGGTTCTGCAGGGGCTTTTCGACCCGCCCACCTCCCTCGACCCGGAGCACGGCACCGTCAAGCCGCTCGCCGCCCTCTCCTGGGTCACCGACGACAACGTCGTCTGGACCGTCACGTTCAGATCCGGCACCACCTTCCACAACGGCGAGAAGGTCACGGCCGGCAGTTTCGCGGACGCGTGGAACGCCGCCGCCTACGGGCCGAACGGCTGGGACAGCAACTACTACTTCGCCCAGATCAAGGGATACGACGCGCTCAACCCGACGGAGGAGGGAGCCAAGCCGACCGCCCGGACCCTGTCAGGACTCAAGGTCGTCGACGAGAAGACCCTGCAGGTCACCCTGAAGGCGCCCTTCGGCCAGTTCCCCATGCTGCTGTCCTTCCCGGCCTTCGCCCCCCTTCCCAAGGCGGCCGTCGCCACGCCGGACACCTTCGACACCGCGCCGGTCGGCAACGGCCCCTACCAGCTCGACGGACCTTGGGAGCGCAACCAGAGGATCAAGCTCAAGAAGTTCGCCGCGTACCGCGGGCCCCGCCAAGCCATGGCCGACCGCGTCGACTTCAAGATCTACACGAGCCGTGAGACCGCCTTCACCGAACTGCAGGCCGGCAACGTGGACATCCTGACGACGGTCCCGGCCGCCAACTCGGCGCAGGCCAAGCGCCTCTTCGGCGACCGCTTCTCCATACGCCCCAGCGGAACCATGGACTACCTCGGTCTGCCCGTGAAGGACCCCCGATTCGCCGACCCCCGAGTCCGCAAAGCCATCTCCATGGCCATCGACCGCCAGGGCATCACCCAGGCCATCTACAACGGCGTCTACAAGCCCGCCACCTCGATCGTGGGCGAGATGATCCCCGGACACCGTCCCGGAGCGTGCGGCCGGACCTGCGCCTACGACCCGGCCGCCGCCAAGAAGCTGCTCGACGAGGCCGGAGGCTTCGACGGCACGCTGGAGCTCTACTTCTCCAACGCCGACGCCACCTACGAACAGTGGATGACCTCCGTCGCCAATCAGCTCAAGGACAACCTCGGCATCAAGGACGTCAAGTTCCGCAAGATGGCCCCCGCCGACCTGTCCTCGCTGCTCAACGAGGGACGTAACAAGGGGCCCTTCCGCCAGAACTGGGTGATCGACTACCCCAGCATCCAGAACTACCTCGACGGCCTCTACTACCCCGGCAACCGGTCCGGCTGGAGCAACCGCGAGTTCGACGCGCTCGTGGCGAAGGGCAACGCCGCCGAGGGAACCGAAGCCGTCGCGGCCTACCAGCAGGCGGAGGACATCGTGCTGCGCGACCTGCCGTACATCCCGCTGTGGAACTGGCAGGACCAGTCGGCGTGGAGCGACCGGATCGGGAACGTCGTCATCGACTCCTACGCCGCCGGCCTCCACCTGGACAGCGTCACCGTCAACGACTGAGGCCGTCACCCACCCTCTGCCGGCGCTCCGTCCGGAGTGCCACGCGGACCGATTCCCTGGGGCCATCCGTCATGTGGAGATTCGTCGCCCGTCGCCTGCTGCATGCCCTGCCCGTACTCCTCGGCACCACCTTCCTCATCTACACCCTCGTTTTCGTCCTGCCGGGCGACCCGATCCAGGGCCTCGCCGGCGACAAACCCGTCCCACCGGCGGTCCTCGCCGAGCTGCGCGCCCGCTACCACCTCGACGACCCGCTGTGGATGCAGTACACGCACTACCTCACCGGCCTGCTCACCGGGGACCTCGGAACCACCTTCACCGGCCGCGAGGTGTCGGACCTCCTCGCGGACCGGTGGGCCGTCACCTTGCAACTCGGCCTGACCGCCTGGGTCCTGGAGCTCATCCTCGGCATGGCCCTCGGCGTGTGGGCGGGTCTGCGCAAGGGAAAGTGGGACGACAGCGCGGTGCTCTTCGGCACCACGCTGATCATCTCCGTCCCCGTCTTCGTCGTCGGATACCTGGCCCAGCTCGTCTTCGGCGTACAGCTCGGCTGGCTTCCGGTCGCGGGCACCGAAGGCGGCTGGCCCCTGGCCTTCCTCCTGCCCGGCCTCGTCCTGGCCTCCTTCGGCCTCGCCTACGTCGCCCGGCTCACGCGCAGTTCCCTCATCGAGAACCTCCGCGCCGACTACGTACGCACCGCCCACTCGAAGGGGCTCAGCCGACGGCGCGTCGTGGTCAAGCACACCCTGCGCAACTCCCTCATCCCGGTGGTCACGTTCCTCGGGCTGGAGCTGGGCGGTCTCATGGCCGGCGCCATCGTCACCGAGTACATCTTCAACCTGCCGGGAGTCGGACAGCAGCTCTTCCAGTCCATCCAGCTCCGGGAAGGTCCCGTCGTCGTGGGCACCACCACCGCCCTCGTACTCGTCTTCCTGCTCGCCAACCTGCTCGTGGACCTGCTCTACGGGCTGCTCGACCCGAGGATCCGTCATGACTGACACCACCAGGACCCTGGAGGCCACGAGCGACGCAGCCGACGGCACGGCCTCCGACCCGACGCCCCCGCCGTCCCGGCAACGAGCCTCCCTCGGCAAGGACGCGTGGCTCGAACTACGACAGCGCCCCACCGTGTGGGCCGCCCTGATCACCCTGCTGCTCATGACGGCCATGGCCCTGGCACCCGACGCACTCACCGCGCTGCTCACCGAAGCCGGAGACCGCTGCGACCTCGCCCACTCGAAGCTGGGCCCGTCCGCCGGGCACCCCTTCGGATTCGACCTGCAGGGGTGCGACTACCTCGCCCAGGTCATCCGCGGAACCCGGCCCTCCCTGCTGGCCGGCCTGGCCGTCACCGCGGCCTCCCTGCTCATCGCCGTCGTCCTCGGCCTCCTGAGCGGCTTCCACGGCGGCTGGCTCGACGCACTCGTCTCCCGCGTCACCGACATCTTCTTCGGCCTGCCCTTCGTGCTCGGCGCCACCGTCATCCTGGTCGCCTTCCCCGACCACGGGCTCGGGGCCATGATCCTGGTCCTGACCGTGCTCGGCTGGACGACCATGACACGCATCATGCGTTCCCAGGTGATCGCGCTGGCCGACGCCGACTACGTGAGAGCCGCCCGCATGCTCGGGGCACGTCCCGCCCGGCTCATGCTGCGCCACATCCTTCCCAACGCCATCACCCCCGTCATCGTCGTCGCCATGCTCAACGTCGGGGCGGTCATCTCAGGTGAAGCGACGCTCGACTTCCTCGGAGTGGGCCTGCAATACCCCCAGGTCTCCTGGGGGCTGCAGCTGAACGCGGCCCAGGCCTTCGTCCTCGACCATCCCCACCTGCTCCTCTTCCCCGCCCTCTTCCTGTCCGCGACCGTCCTCAGCTTCATCCTCCTCGGGGACGCCCTGCGCGACGCCTTCGACCCCCGGCTGAAATGAGCGTCCATGTCCGCCGACACCCCTCCACTGCTGGAGGTCGACGACCTCTGCGTCGAGTTCCGCACCCGCCGCGGCACCATCCGCGCGGTGAACGGTCTGTCCTACACGCTCCGCGAGGGCGAGACCCTGGCCCTGCTGGGCGAATCCGGATCCGGCAAGTCCGTCGCCGCGCAGGCCGTCATGGGGCTGCTGGACACCCCGCCGGCGCACATCACCCGAGGCGCCGTCCGGCTTCGCGGCGACGACCTGCTCTCCACGCCACCGGAGCACCACCGCACCGTCCGGGGCACCCGCATCGCCATGATCTTCCAGGACGCCCTGACCGCGCTCAATCCCGTCCTCACCGTGGGCGACCAACTTGCCGAGATGTTCCGGGTGCACCGGTCCGAGGGACGCAAGGCGGCGCTCGCCCGGGCGGTCGCGCTCATGGACCGCGTCCGCATCCCGGCCGCCGCCCGCAGGGTCCACGACTACCCCCACCAGTTCTCCGGCGGCATGCGACAGCGCGTCATGATCGCGATGGCGCTCGCCCTCGACCCGGAGGTGGTCATCGCCGACGAACCGACCACCGCCCTCGACGTCACCGTCCAGGCCCAGATCATGCGGCTGCTCAAACAGCTCCAGGAAGAAACCCGCATGGGCCTGCTGCTGATCACCCACGACCTCGGCGTCGTCGCGGAGGCGGCCGACCGCGTCACCGTGATGTATGCCGGCCGCGCGGTGGAGTCCGCGGAGGCGGAAGACCTCTACACCCGCCCCGGCCACCCCTACACCCGAGGCCTCCTCGACTCGGTCCCGCGCCTGGACCGCATGGGCAAGCCCCTGGTGCCCATCACCGGTGCCCCACCACTGCCCTCCTCCGTTCCCACCGGGTGTGCCTTCCACCCCCGCTGCCCGCGTGCCGAGCCGCGCTGCGGCAACGAAGCACCCCCCTACCAGACCCTTTCGCCCGCAGGACACCGCAGTGCCTGCCACTTCGCCGAAGAGGTTCACCGTGCCCCCGTTGGCTGAGGCCGCTCCGCCCCTCCTCCAGGCGACAGCGCTCACCCGTCACTTCCCGATCACGCAGGGACTCCTGCTGAAACGCCGCACCGGAGCCGTCCGAGCCGTCGACGGCGTCGACCTGACCGTCCGGCCCGCCGAGACGCTCGGCATCGTGGGCGAATCCGGGTGCGGCAAGTCGACCCTGGCCTCCCTCCTGATGGCCCTGGACCGTCCCACCTCGGGCAGCGTGGTGATCGAAGGGCAGGACCCCTTCGCCCTGTCCCCCCGGGAACTCCGCGGTGTCCGCCGCCGTGTCCAGATGGTGCTGCAGGACCCGTACACCTCCCTCAACCCACGGATGACCGCCGGACAGATCGTCGGAGAACCCTTCGCCATCCACCCCGAAGCCGTTCCCAGGGTCGACCGCGGGCGCCGCGTGGACGAACTCCTCGAAACCGTCGGCCTGGACCCCACACACCGGGACCGCTACCCGCACCAGTTCTCCGGCGGACAACGCCAGCGACTCGGCATCGCCCGCGCACTGGCGCTCGGGCCGAAACTCCTGCTGTGTGACGAGCCGGTGTCGGCGCTCGACGTCTCCGTCCAGGCACAGGTGCTCAACCTGCTGCAGGAACTCCGCCGCGACCTCCGCCTCGCCTGCGTGTTCATCTCGCACGACCTCGCGGTGGTCCAGCACCTCTGCGACCGGATCGCGGTCATGTACCTGGGGAAGATCGTGGAGACCGGAACCCGGGAGCAGATCTACACGACCCCCCGCCACCCCTACACCCGCGCGCTCCTCGCCGCGGCACCCGTCCCGGACCCCGGGCGCCGCGCGGCCGACGACGAGCACCTCCTGGAAGGGGACCTCCCGTCCCCCGCCTCGCCACCGTCCGGCTGTCGCTTCCGTACGCGCTGCCCCTACGCGCGCGAGGAGTGCCTCGTGGAACCGGAACTCCGTACGCGAGACGGAGCCGATCACCCCACAGCATGTCATTTCCCCATGACGAGGAGGAGCACATGACAAGACCCACCCCCGGCCGACGAGGAGTCGGCGCAGCAGCCGTCGTGGCGGTCCTGATGACGGGAGCACTCACCACGCCCCCCGCACAGGCACGGTCCTCCGCGGCCGCCGAGCACGCCACCGGGACCGACCTGCCCTCCCGCGCGGAACTCTTCCGCGAGGCCGGCGAGCGCCACCACGTGCCCGAGGCGGTCCTGCTCGCCGTCTCGTACCTCCAGAGCCGCTGGGACGACCACCGCGGCGCGCCCAGCGTCGACGCCGGCTACGGTCCCATGCATCTGACCGACGCCCGGGCGGCGCTCGCCGAGACGCCCCACCACTCCAGTGGCCGCGAGGACCCCCGCGGCGACGCCTCCAGGCCGCCTCTCGTACGCCGTGAGGCACCCGTCGACCAGGAGCGGCTCCCCGCTTCGCTGGAGACCCTGGGCCGAGCCGCCGCACTCACGGGACTGTCTCCGAGCCGGCTCAGGACCGACCCCGAAGCCAACATCGAGGGCGGCGCCGCGCTCCTCGCGGACCACCAGCGCTCCGCGGGCCTGCCCCTGAGCACCGACCCCGCCCAGTGGTACGCGGCGGTCGCGGCCTACGCGGGCGCGAGCGAGCAGGGCGCGGCCCGCCGCTTCGCCGACGACGTCTTCGCGCTGATCAACACGGGGGAGTCGCGCCGCACGGACGACGGGACCGTCGTCACCCTGCCCGCCGCGCCCGTCCGGCCCGACACCCGCCAGCTGGAGAGGCTCCGCCTGAAGGCCACCGTGTCGGGCGCCGAGTGCCCCCGCGACCTGGGCTGCGACTGGACGCCGGCTCCGTACCAGATGCTCTCCGACGAACCGGGCGACTTCGGCAACCACGACCTCTCCGACCGCCCCAACGACCAGGCGATCGACTACATCGTCATCCATGACACCGAAGCCACCTGGGACACGACCCTCAAGCTGGTCCAGGACCCGACCTACGTGTCCTGGCACTACAGCCTCCGTTCCGCGGACGGTCACATCGCCAACCACCTGCGGGCGAAGGACGTCGGCTGGCACGCCGGAAACTGGTACGTCAACTCCAAGTCCATCGGTCTCGAGCACGAAGGCTTCCTGGCCGAGGGAGGCCAGTGGTACACCGAAGCCATGTACCGGACGTCTGCCCGCCTCGTCCGCCATCTCGCCACGAAGTACCGCATTCCCCTGGACCGGGCCCACATCATCGGCCACGACAACGTGCCGGGCACCGTCCCCGCCAACGTCGCCGGCATGCACCAGGACCCCGGGCCCTACTGGGACTGGGACCGCTACTTCGAGCTCCTGGGCAAGCCGTTCAAGGCCCACGGCAAAGCCACCTCGCGCCTGGTGACTGTCCGCCCCGACTACGACGCGAACACGGAACCGTACTACTGCGGAGCGACCCCGGCCGACCTCTGCCCGGTGCACGGCTCCGCCTCCCTCACGCTGCGCAGCGAACCCCGGGACGACGCCCCGCTGCTCACCGACACCGGCATCCGGCCGTCCCCCGGCACCTGGTCCGTGTACAACCACGCCGCGCGGGTGAGCACCGGGCAGAAGTACGTGGTCGCCGAGCGCCGCGGCGACTGGACAGCCCTGTGGTACCTCGGGCAGAAGGGCTGGTTCAAGAACGACCTCCGCCACCCGAAGACGCTGCCCTCCCAGGGCCTGGTGGCGCGACTGCGCTCCGGACTCGACAGTGCTCTCCTCTACGGCCGCGCCTACCCGGAGCCCGCCGCGTATCCCGCCGGCATCCCCGTCCAGCCCCTGGTGCCGCTGCAGTACACACTCCGGCCGGGGCAGTACTACAGCGTCGGTCAGACGGTCCGCGGTGAGTACTTCCACTCCAAGACCTTCGAGCTCTCCGGCCACACCGTGGTCCGCGGCGCGCTCACGTACCACCAGGTGCAGTTCGGCCACCGCATCATGTTCGTCAAGGCGGACGACGTCGTCCTGACCCCCGCCGCCGTACTGCCTCGTGCGGTGAACTGACCGCAGGAGCGGCATCCGGAGCGGCCTGGAACCCTCGTCGGGAAGTCCAGGCCGCTACCATGTGGGCCCCGCCCCGCCACCAGCGTCAGGCAGGGTCGTACCGAAGCTACGAGAGAGCGGCAGGGAAGACCGTGACAGGCGAGAACCGTGGGCGAACGAACGACCCGTTCGAGCCTCAGGTGGTGCTGCACCGCTGGTCGGAGGCCTGTCATTTCTCCGGTGCCACGTTCACGGGAACGGCCTGGTCGGACGGAGCCCTGCGCCTGGAACACCCCGAGGGGCACGAGGCCTTCGTGGATCAGCACGGGCACGCCCCGCTCGAGTGGGAGTACGCGACCTGCTCCACCGGCTGGCGCGAGCTGCCCTTCCCGGCCGAGGAACTCATCCCCTCGTGGACCGCTCTCACCCCGGCGGGAACCCGGCTGAGAGTGCGGCTCCGCGTGCGCGACGCACAGGGAGACACCTCCGGCTGGTACGTCATGGCGCACTGGACGTCCGACGACGACGTCGTGCACCGCACCACCGTGCCAGGCCAGGCCGACCCCTTCGGATCGGCGGACGTGGACGTTTTCGTGGCGTCTCCCGGCCGGCCCGTGCACGCCTACGAACTCGAGATCCGGCTGGCGCGCACCCGGGGCACCTCCGAAGGGCCCGTCGTTCAGACCCTCTGCCTCGCCGCGTCGTCGCTGCCCCCCGGCCACCGCCAGGCGGTGAGCGCGCCCGCCGGGGCCCGGGGCAAGGTCCTCGACGTACCGCGCCGCTCCCAGGAGGTGCACACCGGCCACAGTCCGCAATGGGACGGAGGCGGAGAAGCCTGGTCGGCGCCCGCCTGCACAGCGATGCTCGTCGAGTACTTCGGCCACGGCCCGAGCGATGACGAAACGGCATGGATCGACCCCGCCGACACCGCCCCGCAGGTCGACTTCACGGCCCGTGCCGTGTACGACTACGCCTACAAGGGCTGCGGCAACTGGGCCTTCAACGCCGCCTATCCCGCGCGGTACGGACTCAGGGGCCTGGTCACGCGTCTTCGCTCGCTGAGCGAGCTCGAACGCTTCATCTGCGCGGGCATTCCGATCGCCACGGCCCAGAGCTTCCGCATCGGCGAACTGGCGGGCGCGGGTTACTCGCCGGCCGGCAGCATCAAGATCGTCTGCGGGTTCACGGACGACGGAGACGTCGTCGCCAATGACCCGCTCTCCGCCACCGACGAGGACGTACGAAGGGTCTACGCGCGCGGGGAGTTCGAACGCGTCTGGCTTTCGGCGTCCGGCGGCGGGGGAGTGGTCTACCTCCTGTACCCCTCCGATCTGCCCCTCCCCGCCCACGTGCCCGGTCTCGACCCCAACTGGTGACCCCGTAGGGCACTCCTGGACCGACGAAACGTCGTGTCCTCCGTTCCGGGCCGGCCGGGAGACGCCACGAAAACGTCCACGTCCGCCGATCCGAAGGGGTCGGCCTGGCCTGGCACGGTGGTGCGGTGCACGACGTCGTCGTCGGACGTCCAGTGCGCCATGACGGCTCAGAGCTCGATCCAGCCCACGGCCAGGGCGACGACCCCCAACACGGCGCCGGCGATCGAGACGGCGCACAGCGCGGCCTCGCCGGGCGAGAAGGGGCGCCGGTTCTGCTCGCGCCGCGCCTTGACGAACAGGAACGTGGCGGGCGCGTAGAGGATGAAGGACACCAGGACGAACTTGAGTCCGGCCGCGTAGAGCAGGAACGCCGTGTAGAGGGTGGCCAGGGCGGCCACGACCAGTTCCCCGCGGGTGCTCCGCCCCGCCACGGCCGGATCACCGGCCGGGGCCCGGGCCACCTTCACGGCGAAGGCCGCGGCGAGGAGGAACGGGATGAGGCTCAGCGCGCTGGTGAGGTCGAGCGCGAAGTTGAACGCGTCGTCCGAGAACAACGTGACGACCAGGACGACCTGGCTCAGCAGGGTGGTCATGAGCAGGGCGGGTTGGGGTACGTCGGCCGAGCTGGCACGGCTCAGGAACCGCGGCATGTCCTTGTCCTTGGCCGCGACGAACAGCACCTCGGCGGCCATCAGCGTCCAGGCCAGGTAGGCGCCGAGGACGGAGACGATGAGGCCGACGCTGACGAAGACCTGGCCCCAGGTGCCGACGGCCGCCTCCAGGACGCCCGCCATCGAGGGCTGCCGCAGCTCGGCGATCTCGGCCATCGGCAGGATGCCGTACGACACGATCGTGACCGAGGCGAACACGGCGAAGACGCTGAGGAACCCCAGGATCGTGGCCCGGCCGACGTCCTCACGGCGCTTGGCGTGCCGGGAGTAGACGCTCGCGCCCTCGACGCCGAGGAACACGAAGACCGTGGCGAGCATGGTGCCCCGGACCTGGTTGAAGAGCGATCCCGCGTAGTCGGCACCGGCCCAGTTGTCCGCGAACACCGACGCGTCGAAGTAGAAGAGCGCCAGGATCACGAAGACCAGGATGGGCACGACCTTGGCCACCGTCACGATCCGGTTGATCGCCGCGGCCTCCTTGACGCCGCGCCGGATCAGCAGGAAGAAACCCCACAGCCCGACCGACGACAGGGCGACGGCGAGGAGGGTGTCCCCGTCGCCGAGCGCGGGTGCGATCGCGCCGATCGTCGACATGATGAGCACCCAGTACGTGACGTTCCCGACGCACGCGCTGGCCCAGTAGCCGAAGGCCGAGAAGAAGCCGAGGTACTCGCCGAAGCCCGCCTTCGCGTAGGCGTAGACGCCCGCGTCGAGGTCGGGGCGGCGCACGGCCAGCGTCTGGAAGACGAAGGCGAGCATCAGCATGCCCAGGCCCGCGACCGCCCAGGCGATCAGGGCGCCCGCGACCCCCGTCTCCTGGGCGAACCGGCTGGGAAGCGAGAACACGCCCGCCCCGACCATCGAGCCCACGACCATCGCGGTCAGGGTGACCAGGGTCAGCTTGGCCGCCGGAGGGGCGCTGTCGGTCGTGGACCCGGCTCCGGTCTCCGCCGCGGTCATCGGCCGCCTCGGCGGCACGCGCGGAACGTGGCCGGTTCATCCTGAGTCAAGAGGACCCCCGGTTCGAGGTAGGGACGGGCGTGGATGTCACACGCGCTCACCGAATGGGAAATCTAACCCTTTTCGCCGGTATTGTCCGCTCGAATGGTCCGTTCGCGTCCGCGCCGCTCGCGGGACGCGGCCCCACGCACGAGCGGCACCCGCCCGCTCCGCCACCCGGGGGTGACGGAGCGGGCGAGTGCCGCCGGGGAGTGCCTCGTCGATCAGCCGGCCGCCCGGTACGCGGCGGTCAGCCTGCCGACGGCGCCGGTGAGGTCTCCGGTCAGGAGCAGGTGGTCGGCCTCGGCGAAGGGCTTCGCCGTCGCCTCGGTGATGTTCTGCCCGATCCGGTGCTGGACGACGAGTCGCGCCCGGCCGACCAGTTCCGCCCCTTCCGGCGAGGTGCCCCGGCCGGCCGCCTGGAGGACCTTGGCCGCCAGGCCGATGGCCTTGAGGGTGACCTCGCCGCCGACGGGCGCCGGCCGCGCGCCCAGGGTCGTCAGACCCCAGCCGTACGGGTACTGCGGGGCGTAGGACGCGTCGCCGACGTTGATCGGCAGCTGCGCCTCGGACTTCGGCCAGGTGACGGGCAGCCGGCCGGTGAAGGGCCGCTTCCCGTAGAGAACGTCGGCGACGCCGTCGCCCTCGGTGCCCGGCAGCCACGACGCGACGAGCGCGTCGATGGCGCCGAGCCGGTCGCCGATCAGCTGCGGCCGGCCGGACACGACCAGGACCGCGCACGGCATCGCGGCGCAGACCTTGTCGACGGCCGCCTTGTCCGCGGCCGTCAGTTCGAGGTCGTTGCCGTTGCCCACGTCGCCGAAGCCCTCGGCGTACGGGGTCTCGCCGACGACGACCACACCGACGTCGTGGCCGTCGACGGCGGCCGAGGCGTCCTTGGAGTAGTCGATCCGCGCGTCCGGCGCGGCCTTCCGCATGCCTTCGAGGATCGTCGTGCCGGTGGTGGTCCGGCCCGAGGCACCCTGCCAGCTGACGGTCCAGCCGCCGGCCTGGTTGCCGAGGTCGTCGGCGTTGGAACCGGCGACGTACACCTTCTGCGACTTCTTCAGCGGCAGGACGGCGCCCTCGTTCTTCAGCAGCACCTGGGACTTGGCGGCGGCCTCACGGGCGACCGCGCGGTGCTCGGCCGAGCCGATCGCGGCCAGGTTCGTGGTGTCCGCGTAGGGCCGCTCGAACAGGCCCAGCCGGAACTTCTGCGTCAGGATCCGCGACACCGCGTCGTCGATGCGGGACTGCGGGATCCGCCCGGCCGCCACCTCGTCCTTGAGCGTCCTGGTGAAGTCCTGGTAGTTGGTCGGCACCATGATCATGTCCAGCCCGGCGTTGACCGAGGTCCGGACGTCGCTCGGGTAGTCGCCCGGGATCTGGTCGATGGCCTGCCAGTCGCTGATCACGAAGCCCTCGAAGCCCATGCGGTCCTTCAGGACGCCGTTGATCATCTCGGCGTTCGCGTGCATCTTCACCGGGCCCTTGTCGTCCCCCAGGATGTCCAGCGAGGAGTACGAGGGCATGACGGTGCCCGCCCCGCGCTTCACGGCCTCGGCGAACGGTGCCAGGTGCACCGCCTCCAGTTCCTCCCGGGTGACCTTCGTGACGCCCTGGTCGATGGTGTACGAGCCCGTGGTCGAGGAGCCGAACGCGGTACCGCCGTCGCCCACGAAGTGCTTGGCGCTGGTCAGCACCTTGTCGTTGCGTGCGAGGTCCTTGCCGTTGCGGGCGCCCTGCATGCCGTTGATCACGGTCTCCATGGCCGTCACCAGGGCCGGGTCCTCGCCGAACGCCTCGTAGGAACGGCCCCAGCGCTCGTCGCGGGTCACGCAGAGGCAGGGGGCGAAGTCCCACGGGATGCCGGTCGCCCGCACCTCCGCGGCGGTCACGGCGCCGGTCCGCTCGGCCACCTTCGCGTCACGGCTCGCGCCGATGCCGATGTTGTGCGGCATGATCGTCGAACCGATCACGTTGTTGTGGCCGTGCACCGCGTCCACGCCGTAGATCAGGGGGATCTGGAACCGGGTGGCCCGGGTGCGCAGCTGGTAGGCGTCGACCATCTTCGCCCAGGCCTCGGGCGCGTTGGGCGTGGGCACCGACCCGCCGCCGGAGAGCAGCGAGCCCAGGTCGTAGGCGGCGATGTCGCCCTGCGACCGCAGGGCGTTGCGCTCGGCCTGCGTCATCTGCCCGGCCTTCTCCGCCGGGGACATGCGGGCCAGCAGGTCGGCGACGCGCTTCTTCACCGGCAGCCGCTTGTCGAGGTACGGCAGCCCGTGCGCGTCGACCACGACCACGGGGTTCTCGGCCGGGGCCTTGGCGCCGGTGACGGTGAGCGTGAGCGGGATCGTCTCCGCGGACTCGGCCGCGCCGTCCTTCCTGGTGGCCACGGCGATCGAGCGCGTCTCGCCGGAGGGCGTGCCCGCCGGGAAGGTGACGGTGCCGGAGACCGGCGTGTAGTCCGTACCGGACTCGGCGCTGCCTGCGCCGGTGGTGTACGCGACGGTGACGGGTTCGGTGATCGGCCCGGATCCGGTGGTCGCGACGGAGACCTTCACCTCGGCCGTGATGCCCTCGGCGACCGGGTACACGCCGGAGCCGACGACGACCTTGGTGGTGAGGGCCGGTTCCGCCCTGCCGTACAGCTCGACACCGTCGAGGGCGAATCTGCCGGGCGCGCCGGGAGGCAGCGTGAGCGCGTACCCCCACATCTCGTTCAGGCCGAGGACCTGGTCGATTCCGCCGACCGGCTGGTAGTCGGCCCGGTACTGGAAGTCGGCGAACGGGATCTCGACGAGGTGCCAGCCCTCCCAGTCGTCGGTGAAGGACGTCGTCCACAGCTCCGAGGCCTCGCCGTTGGCGCCGCCGTCCTTGAGCTCGAAGTGGATGCGCTTGCCGGAGCCGGGCGGCAGGGGAGCGGTGTTCTGGCCGAACCACCAGAACCGGATGCCCTTGGCGGCGGTCCAGTCGTGGGCCGGCTTGTCGAAGGCGAAGTCGTGGCTGAACCCGCCCCAGCCGCTGATGTCGTAGCCGCCTTCGAGGACCTTGCCGCCCTCGGGGGCGTCGGCCCGGTCGGCGATCCGCAGCGTCGGCGGGTCGTCGGCGTCGCTGCCCCAGGTGAAGATGCCCTCCGCGGGCGGATTCGCGAACGGCACCTCCCCCTCGAAGCGGTCGACGGCCACCGGAGCGGGCTCGTCGGCGGCGGCGCTCGGCAGGGCTCCGGCGAGCAGCCCGCCGAGGAGGGCGGTGGCGGCGATCGCCGCCGTACTGGTTCTGCTCCTGAAGCGGATCCCGAGGCGAGATCGTGGCATTGCGGCTCCTTCTGCGCGACACGGACGTGCGGGGAACGGGAACGGGGGATCGAGGGAACGGGGGAAGA
>NZ_RDBI01000069.1:0-8005 GCF_008042125.1 Streptomyces sp. MS191 | reverse complement strand
GCGGCGATCGCCGCCACCGCCCTCCTCGGCGGGCTGCTCGCCGGAGCCCTGCCGAGCGCCGCCGCCGACGAGCCCGCTCCGGTGGCCGTCGACCGCTTCGAGGGGGAGGTGGCGAGGGGTCGGCGGCGCGGCCCCGCGCCGGCCGGCTCAGCGCGCCGGCGCGGAGCGTCGGACGACGAGTTCGGTGGGCAGGACGACCGGTTCGACGGGGACGGACTCGCCGGCCAGCGCGGCGAGCAGCATTCCGGCGGCAGTCTCGCCCATGCGCCGCATGGGCTGGCGGACCGTGGTCAGCGGTGGTTCGGTGTGCCGGGCCATCGGGATGTCGTCGAAGCCCACGACGGCCACGTCGTCCGGGACGACGCGTCCCGCCGCGCGCAGGGACCGCAGCGCGCCCGCCGCGATCAGGTCGTTGTGCGCGACGACGCTGTCGAAGTCCCACCCTTCGGCGAGCGCCCGCTCGACCGCCGATCGCCCCGTGTCCTCGGTGAACTCGCCCGCGATGACGAGCTCGGTGGGCAGGACCTCACGGAACCCCGCCAGCCGCTCGCGCACGCAGCCGAAGTCGCGGCGTCCGGTGACGACGAGGGGGCGGGTGCGGCCCGAGGCGAGGAGGTGTGCGGCGGCGGACGCGCCACCGGCCCGGTTCGTGGTGGCGACCGAGGGGAAGAGCGGGTGGTGGCCGCGGTCGTCGATCATCACGACGGGCAGTCCGCGCCGGTGCATGGCCGTGATCGTGTCGAGGGTGTTCTCCGGCTCGACGACGAGCAGTCCGTCGAAGGCCCGGGCCGAGACCTGGGCGGCGAAGTGGCCGACCGAGTCCGCGCCCCGGTTGCAGGTGAACAGCAGCAGCCCGTAACCGGCCGCCTCGACGGTGTCGACGACCCCCTGCAGCACCTCGCCCATCCACGGCCAGGTGAGCGACGGCGTCAGCATGCCGATGATGCGGCTGCTGCCACGCGCCAGGCCGACCGCCCCGGAGCTCGGTACATAGCCCAGACCCGCGATCACTTCACGAACACGGGCGGCGGTCCCGGCGTCCACCTCGGCCCCGGCGTTCATGACCCGGGACACGGTCGTCTTGCTGACACCCGCCTGACGTGCGACGTCAGCGATCGTGACACGCATCAGGGGCCTCCCCGTCGGTGACGGACAGCGGTCCGGGCACCGGCCGCCGTCGGCTGACATCGCTGTCGGAACCGCTTCCGGAACCGGTTCCGGCGCGGTGCGGCGAGTCAACAGGCAGGCCGCCATGCCGTCAAGAGTTCACGTCGACAACGGCTGGATTCCCAAGTTCACGTTCCGGAGCCGGAGTTGTGTGTTCAAGCTCTGAATGCGCGAAGCCTTGACGGGTGCCCCAGGGGGCAGTTCACTCACGCCTCGGTCCATCACTCGGTCCACAGCGCCACCCCCACACTCCGCCGAGAAGGGCACCGCCATGATCCGATCGACGCAGCGGCCGCGGTTCGCCGGCAGGCTCGCGAGGGCGCTCCTCGCCGGCACGCTCGCCACGGCCGGCCTCACCGGTCTGACCGCCGGCATCGCGCAGGCCGCGGGCGAACAGGTGAACATCTGGCTCACCACCACCGACGACGCCGGAGGGCGCCACGTCACCCGCGGCCTCCAGCAGCAGCCCCCGGTCGCCTTCCAGGCCGGTACCGGCGGGGGCGGCACGAACATCACCGTCGACGAGAACACCCGCTACCAGACCTTCACCGGCGGCGGCGCCTCCTTCACGGACACCGCCGCCTGGCTCATGAAGGGATCCGGGGCCCTCTCCCAGGCAACCCGCGACGAGACGATGCGGAAGCTGTTCTCGCCGACGGAGGGGATCGGGCTCTCCTTCGTGCGCAACCCCATGGGCGGCTCCGACCTCGCCCGCTTCGGCTACACCTACGACGACCTGCCGGCCGGTCAGACCGACCCCACGCTGGCGAAGTTCACCCTCGCCCACGACCTCCAGGACGTCCTGCCCCTGACCCGGCAGGCCCGGCAGCTCAACCCCGGGCTGACGCTCGTCGCCTCACCCTGGACCGCGCCCGCCTGGATGAAGGACAGCGGCTCCCTCAACGGGGGCTGGCTCAAGGCCGAGCACTACGGCGTCTACGCCGACTACTTCGTGAAGTACCTCCAGGCGTGGCGCGACCAGGGCGTTTCGGTCGACTACGTCACGGCGCAGAACGAGCCGACCTGCTGCGCCGGCTACCCGTCGATGAGCTGGAACGCCTCGGGCCTCGCCTACTTCACCAGGAACGAGCTGCTGCCCAAGCTCCGGTCGGCGGGCCTCGGCGCGAAGGTCCTCGCCCATGACTGGAACTGGGACACCTACGACGCCTACGCCGCCCAGACGGTCGACGACGCGGCGGTGCGCGACCATCCGAACTTCGGCGGAGTCGCCTGGCACGGCTACGGCGGCGACGTGGCGAAGCAGACGGACGTCCACAACCGTCACCCGCAGCTGGACGCCTTCCAGACCGAACACTCCGGCGGGACCTGGATCGCGCACCAGCAGCGCGAGGACATGGCGAACATCATCGACTACACCCGCAACTGGGCGAAGTCCGTGACCAAGTGGTCCCTGGCGGTCGACCAGAACCGGGGGCCGCACAACGGCGGCTGCGGCACCTGCGACGGCCTGATCACGGTCCACAACGGCGACTCCCGGCACGGCCAGGTGGACTACACCGTCGAGTACTACACCATGGGGCACCTCACGAAGTTCGTGAAGCCGGGCGCGCACCGGATCGCCTCCACCGGCAGCGCGGCCGTACCGAACGTCGCCTGGCGCAACCCGGACGGCTCGAAGGCGCTCATCGCCTACAACGACTCCACCGCGGCGCAGACGCTCACCGTCAACTGGGGATCCCAGCGCTACACCTACTCCCTTCCGGGACGGACGTCCGCGACCTTCACCTGGTCGGGCGCCCAGGACGGCGGCTCCGAGCGGACCGGTGCCCTGGTGGGCCTGGCCGGCAAGTGCCTCGACGTCGCGGGCGGCGCGGACGCGGACGGTACGGCCGTCCAGCTCTGGACCTGCAACGGCACGGCTGCCCAGCGCTGGACCGTCCGCACCGACGGCACGGTCCGGGCGCTCGGCAAGTGCCTGGACGTGGCCTCCGGGGCGACGGCCGACGGCACCAAGGTGCAGCTCTACACGTGCAACGGCTCCGGCGCCCAGCGGTGGCGACCGGAGTCGGCATCGGCCGATCTGGTGAACGTGCCGGCCGACAGGTGCCTGGACGCCTCCGGCAACAGCTCCGCCGACGGGACCAGGGCGCAGATCTGGTCCTGCACCGGCGCCGCCAACCAGAAGTGGCGCCTGCAGTGACCGTGCCGTCCGATGTCGCCCGACAAGATCGGGCCAAAGGGTGTAGGCACGGGGCGGGACGGGGAATACTGGATCAGGCGCTCGCAGTGCGCGCCGCAGCGGCCGTCCGTGCCGCTGCTGAATTGACCAGAGGGACAAGCATGGCCAGCGGCACCGTGAAGTGGTTCAACTCCGAAAAGGGCTTCGGCTTCATCGCCCAGGACGGCGGCGGACCGGACGTCTTCGCTCACTACTCCAACATCTCCGGCAACGGATACCGCGAACTGACGGAGGGTGAGACCGTCACCTTCGACATCACGCAGGGCCAGAAGGGCCCGCAGGCGGAGAACATCATTCGCGGCTGAGACCCGGCCTCGCGTCTCTTGTCGCCGACGGCGCCCGTACCCCGGTACGGGCGCCGTCGGCATGTCCGCCCCTCGGGGGGTGCCACGCGCCGGACCGGTTCCGTGCCGGGGGCCCCGGGGGTGCGGAGCCCGTGCACGCGGGTCCTGCCAGGCTCTTGACGGGCACTTAACTTACTTCTTAAATCATGGAGGCGATAAAGAAGTGGCCGCCTGCCGGACGCCGAGGCATGTCATGCCCATGGCTGCCCGTGGTCTCCCTGCGGCCCTCGGCSTCCGGCAGGCCGCTCCTCCCCCCACACCGACGGAAGAGAGAGCCATGCACTCCTCCCGCACCCCCCGACGCCCCCTGAGGTCGGCGCTGTCGGCCCTCGCGGGCGCCGCCCTGTTACTCGGCCTCGCGGCCGCCGCTCCCGGTCCCGCCGCCGCGAGCGCCACGCGGGCGGAGCCCGCCGCCCAGGTGGCCGCCGTCACGTTCGCCGAGGACTTCGACGGGCCCGCCGGCTCCGCCGTCAACGCCGGACGCTGGCAGCTGGAGACCGGCGACAACGTCAACAACCACGAACGGCAGTACTACACGGCGGGGACCGCCAATGCCGCGCTCGACGGCCAGGGCCATCTCGTCATCACCGCCCGTCGCGAGAACCCCGGCAACTACAACTGCTGGTACGGCCGGTGCGAGTACACCTCGGCCCGGCTGAACACCGCCGGGCGCTTCACCGCGCAGTACGGCCGGGTCGAGGCGCGGATGAAGGTGCCCCGCGGCCAGGGCATGTGGCCGGCGTTCTGGATGCTCGGCAACGACCTCGGCCAGGTCGGATGGCCGAACTCCGGCGAGATCGACGTCATGGAGAACGTCGGCTTCGAGCCCTCCACCGTCCACGGCACCCTCCACGGGCCGGGCTACTCCGGAGCGGGCGGCATCGGCGCCGGCTACACGCTCCCCGGCGGGCAGGCGTTCGCCGACGCGTTCCACACCTTCGCCGTCGACTGGGCTCCCGACCGGATCACCTGGTCGGTCGACGGGACCGTGTACCAGACCCGTACGCCCGCCGATCTCGGTGGCCGCACCTGGGTCTTCAACAAGCCCTTCTTCCTCATCCTGAACCTCGCGGTCGGCGGCTACTGGCCCGGAGACCCGGACGGCTCCACCGCCTTCCCGCAGCAGCTCGTCGTGGACCACGTCCGCGTCACCACCGGGGACACCCCGGGCACCGCGGGCCGGATCACCGGACTGGGCGGCAAGTGCGTCGACGTCGCCGCCGCCGGCACGGCCAACGGCACCGCGGTGCAGCTCTACGACTGCAACGGCACCGCGGCCCAGCAGTGGACCGTCGGCGCGGACGGCACGATCCGGGCACTGGGCAAGTGCCTCGACGCCGCTTCCGGCGGCACCGCGGACGGCACGCTCGTCCAGCTCTGGGAGTGCAACGGCACGGCGGCCCAGCGCTGGGACGCCAACGCGGCCCGGGACATCGTCAACCCACAGGCCGGCAAGTGCCTGGACGCGACGGGCAACAGCTCCGCCAACGGCACCCGGCTCCAGCTCTGGACCTGCTCCGGCGGAGCGAACCAGAAGTGGACGGTGGGCTGACGGACAGGACCTGGACGTCTCCCGCGGCCGCCGCACCGGCGCCGCGGGAGGCGCTGCCTGCCGAGCCGGTTCAGCAGGGGTGCTTGTCCTGGCCCGTCCCGCAGATCGGGCCGCGATCCTCCTCTACGAGCGAGAAGAGGAAGACGAGCCAGGCCACCATCACGACGACGGTGCCGATGGTCCACCACGTGTTGCTCCTGCGCACGCCGCCCTGGTCATGGCCGCGGTCCGCGTCCTCGTCGCTCATCCCGTCCCCCCCCCGGTCGACCGGCCTCGTGGCACAGGACGTTCCACCCCG
Source organism: Streptomyces sp. MS191 (assembly GCF_008042125.1). Classification (GTDB taxonomy): domain Bacteria; phylum Actinomycetota; class Actinomycetes; order Streptomycetales; family Streptomycetaceae; genus Streptomyces. The sequence continues at coordinate 2,444 of NZ_RDBI01000069.1, read as the reverse complement.
TGCGGGCGGTTCCCGTACGCCCGGCCCGACCGCCCCGGACCGCCTCCAGGGTCAGGACGACTGCCGGGCGGCCCGCCACTGCGGGGCGAGCACCGACCAGACCTCCTCGTCGTGACGACGGCCCCGGTAGAGGTGGCTCTCGCGCAGGACCGCGTCCCTGGTCATCCCCAGGCGCCGGGCGACCGCGATGCTCGGCGCGTTGCCCGAGGACACCACCCACTCCACCCGGTGGACGCCACGGCTGTCGAAGGCCCAGTCCAGCAGAACCCGCACGGCCCGGGTGACCAGCCCCCGGCCGACGGCCGCCGGCTCCAGCCAGCAGCCCGCCTCGGCGAGCCCCTGCGCCACGTCCAGCGTCCGCAGGATCACCGCGCCGACCAGCACGCCGTCGCTCCGGATGCCGTGGATGCGGCCGGTGTCCGCCGCCGTCCTGTCCGCGTACGCCTGGAGGAAGGCGCGGCTCGAATCCAGGTCCGTGACGACGTCGGGCAGTCCGTTGTACCGGCCGATGAACTCCCGTCCCCGGTCGATGTGGGCGAGGAACTCCCCGGCCTGCCAGGGTTCGAGAGGGCACAGCTCCGCACCGTCGTCACCCAGGGATATCGCGTACATCGTCACCTTCCACGGTCGCCATGGGGCAGGGCGAAAGGATCTTCTCACGGGGCGGCGCGCGGCTCGTGAGGGTTTCCGGGGCGGTGCGGCCGGCCACCGGACCGGAGCGGGCCGTGGTTCACGGCCCGCTCCGCCCCCCCCGTGCGAGGGGCTCAGACGGAGGCCCGTTCCACCGGGATCCAGAGTTCGGCGGTCGCCTCCGTCGCGTCCTCGGACAGGCTCACCCGCAGGATCTCCGGGCCCGGCCTGCTGCGGTACGGGTGCGACGGGAACCACTGGGTGAACACGTCCCGCCACAGGTACTGGAGCGCCTGCGGGAACGGGCCCGCGTTCTCGAAGACGGCCCACGACCCCGCCGTGACGGCCAGTGCGTCCATGTCCGCCGGGGCCTCGGCGGAGGTCACCACCCCGTGGTAGTAGTCGAGTTCGGTGCCCTCCGCCCGGCTCGGATCGAGCTGGTCGCTCACCGCGACGACGCCCGCCGGCTCCTGGTCCGACAAGGCCGCCATCCGCTCCAGCGTGTCGGCGCCGATGCCCCGGATGAACGCCGCGATCGCCGGATTGACGCCCTCGTGGACGAGCGGCACCCGAGCCTTCCTGCCGACCACACGGAAGTTCTCCTTGTCCACGATCCTGTATCGCATGCTGCTGTTCCCTTCGACGACCAGTCGGAAGGAGAGCCGGGGCTGGGACTGCAGAGCCGCACCGGTCCGCCGGGCGTCGCCCGGACCGACCCCGTGCATCGCACGGAACGCCCGCGCGAACCCCTCACCCGAGCCGTAGCCGTACCGCGTCGCGATGTCCAGCAGCGTCCGCTCACCGGCGAGCACCTCGGCGCCCGCAACCGAAAGCCGCCGACGCCGGACGTACTCCGACAGCGGCTGGCCCGCGAGCGCCGAGAACATCCGCCGGAAGTGGTACTCCGACGTCATCGCCGTCCGCGCGAGCTCGGCCACGTCGATCGGCTGATCCAGATGGGACTCGATGTGCTCCATGGCCTCGTTCAGCCGTTCCAGCATCCCGCGCTCCTTCCCTTTCGCCCACCACGTTAGGAAGGGCCCAGCCTGCCGGACCCGACGATCCGTGCCCGATCCGGTCGGGTGCCGAGCGCCGGACCGGGCGCCCGCGAGACGTCGCGATCGTGTGCGGGAAACGGCCGGGCACCGGGGAAATCCTCCCCGGAGGCAATCCGAGAGGGGCCCTCGTGCCGAATGACAGGTAAAGCGTCTTATGAGGTGTAGCCCGATGAAGATCGTCGAGGGGTGTGCGCACACACCGGAAAGCATGACTCTCCTGCGGGGGCAGATCCGTGCCGGCCTCACGGCCCGCGGGTGCGCCTCCGTCGTCGACGACGTGATGCTCGTCGTCACCGAGCTGATCGCGAACGCCTCGCTGCACGGAGGTCCGCCGGTCACCCTGTCCGTCGTGCTCGCCCCGGCCGACGGGGCCGTCCGCGTCGAGGTCGGCGACGCGGGGCGCGGAATGGACGTGGCCCGCGTCCGCGCGCGGTGGCGGCATCCGTCCTTCACGCTCGGGGAGCGGGGCCGGGGCCTCTTCCTCATCGACGCCCTGTGCTCCGGCTGGGGATCTCGCCTCTCGGACGACAGCCACACCATCTGGGCCGAGATCGCGCTCCCGGTCGGCCCGTCCGGCGCCGACGACACTGTCGGCGCGGACGGCACGGACGGCGTGGTGACGGAGTGCGAACGTCATGCGCCCGGCCGTTTCCCGCACACGATCGCGACGTCTCGCGGGCGCCCGGTCCGGCGCTCGGCACCCGACCGGATCGGGCACGGATCGTCGGGTCCGGCAGGCTGGGCCCTTCCTAACGT
>NZ_RDBI01000068.1:53471-67694 GCF_008042125.1 Streptomyces sp. MS191 | reverse complement strand
CCCCGACCCTCCGCGGAGACTCCCGTGACTCTCGCACCACCCCACGGTCTGCACGACGGCTTCGCCGGCGACGTCGCCCAGCTCTGCTCGGACCTCCTGCGCATCGACTCGACCAACGCCGGGGACGAATCCGGACCCGGCGAGCGACAGGCCGCCGAGTACGTCGCGGAAGCCCTCGACCAGGCCGGCGTCACCGCCACCCTGACCGAGCCCCGGCCCCGCCGTACGAGCGTGCTCGCGCGGATCACCGGCCAGGACCCGAACCTGCCCCCGCTTCTCGTGCACGGGCACCTCGACACCGTGCCCGCCGAACCCGGCGACTGGACCCGACACCCCCTCTCCGGCGACCTCCACCACAGCTGTCTGTGGGGACGCGGAGCGGTGGACATGAAGGGGACCCTCGCCATGACCCTCTCCCTCGTCCGCGCCTGGGCGCGCACCGGACACCGCCCCCGTCGCGACCTCGTCCTCGCGTTCTTGGCGGACGAGGAAGCGACCGGCGCCTACGGATCCCGCCACGTCGTCACCGCGCACAGGGAGCACTTCGCCGGGGTGGAGGAAGCGATCAGCGAGTCGGGCGGATTCTCGATCACCGCACGCCCGAGGTACGCCGGTACGGACGCACGCGTCTACCCCGTCGCCGTGGGGGAGCGCGGCACCGCCTGGATGCGGCTCACCGCCCGGGGCACCGCCGGCCACGGATCGGGTCCGGGACAGGACAACGCCGTCGCCGAACTCGTCCACGCCCTCGCGCGGCTCACCACCCACCCGTGGCCCACCGCGGTCCCGCCCGCGGTCGGCACCCTGCTGGACACCCTCGACCGCATCCTGGGGACACGCATCGACCGCACCCGACTGGAGGACGAGGCGGCACGCCTCGGACAGCTGGGCGAACTCTTCGACTGCACCGTGCGCAACACGGCCAATCCCACCGTGCTCCACGCCGGCCACAAGGTGAACGTCATCCCCTCCCGCGCCCTGGCGGAGGTGGACGGCAGGTTCCTTCCCGGCGCACGAGTCACCTTCCTGGAGACCGTCGACCGGCTCCTCGGCCCCAAGGTGTCGCGGGAGTTCATCAACTGCGAGGACGCCGTCTCGGCCGACCACGAAGGACCGGCCTTCGCCGCCATGGCCGACGCCCTCCGCAGCCAGGACCCGCACGCGCATCCCGTGCCCTTCGTCCAGTCCGGCGGTACCGACGCCAAGGCCTTCGCGAAGATCGGGATCAGCACCTACGGGTTCTCACCCCTCCTGCTCGACCCTCACCTGCACTACTTCGGCATGTTCCACGGAGTGGACGAACGCGTGCCCCTGACCGGTCTCCACTTCGGAGTCCGCGTCCTCCACCGCTTCCTGACCACCTACTGAACGCGATTCTCGAAGGGGAAACACCGTGCACCCTCCACAGCACCTGTGGCCCGTCACCACCACCAGCGGCCCCGAAGGCATGAAGATCGGCGGCATGCTCCTGAGCGACCTCGCCGAGGAGTTCGGCACCCCCGCCTTCATCCTGGACGAAGAGGACTTCCGCGGGCGGTGCCGGTCCTGGCGTGACGCCTTCGGCGGCCACGACGTCTACTACGCCGGCAAGGCGTTTCTTTGCCGTCAGGTGGCCACCTGGCTCAAGGAGGAGGGCCTGGGCATCGACGTGTGCTCCGCCGGGGAGCTGCGCACGGCCCAGCGCGCGGGCGTACCGGGGGCCTCCCTGATCTTCCACGGCAACAACAAATCGGCGGCCGAACTCTCCGAGGCCGTCGCCTACGGAGTCTCGCTCGTCATCGTCGACTCCGAGGACGAGATAGCACGGCTCTCGGCCATCGCCATGCTCCACGGTGTACGCCAGCAGGTCCTCATCCGGGTGACGCCGGGCGTGGAGGCACACACGCACGCATCCATCACCACCGGCACCGACGACCAGAAGTTCGGCTTCCCGCTGTCCACCGGAAGCGCCCACCGCGCGATCTCCCAGGTCCTGAGGGCGCCCGGGCTCGAGCTCGTGGGCCTGCACAGCCACCTCGGCTCGCAGATCCTGCGCCCGGACGTCTTCGAACTCGCCGCCGACCGGCTCGTCGGCCTCATGGCGGACACCTCGCGCACCCACGGAGTCCTGCTGCGCCGACTCGACCTGGGAGGAGGCCTGGGCATCGCCTACCTACCCGGCGAGAAGCCCCTGGACGTACGAGACCTCGCCCCGGTCGTCATCGACCGGGTGCAGAAGGCGTGCGCCGAAGCGGGCCTCCCCATGCCACGGCTGGCCGTCGAGCCGGGCCGAGCGATCGCGGGCCCCACCACGGTGACCCTCTACACCGTCGGCACGATCAAACGCCACCCCGGTCTGCGCACCTGGGTGTCCGTGGACGGCGGTCTGAGCGACAACATGCGTCCCGCCCTGTACGACGCCTCCTACACGGCGGTCCGCGCGGGTCGTGCCATGGCGGGAACCGCCGAGGAAACCGTCACGGTCTGCGGCCGGCACTGCGAGTCCGGGGACATCATCGTGGACTCCACCCCCCTCCCGGCGGACCTCGCGATCGGTGACCTGCTGGCCGTTCCCGCGTCCGGCGCCTACCACCGGTCCATGGCGAACAACTACAACTGCCAGCCCCGCCCGCCCGTCATCGCCGTCCGCGACAGCACCGCACGCGTCATCGTCCGGCGGGAGACCCTCGACGACGTCCTACGGCTCGACGTCGAGTGAGCGCGCCTCCGCCGGACGGATCGCGACGGCGCCCCGACCGGTCGAGAAGGAACGCGCACCGCCCACCCGAGCACCACCCCTGCCCCTCATCTCCCCTCACCCGAGGTGAGCGGACGACGCACCCGCGTGAAAACGAAGGGAAACGCATGCCGCACCAGGAAGAAGTTCAGGCCGCACTGCGCGAGGCCACGAGGGAGGGCGTCCTCGGAGAGAGTCACCCCGTCGCCGGCTTCATCGACATCCAGGGCGTACGCGACAGCGTCACCGCACTCCAGGACGCCTTCGCCCAGGTGCCGGACGTCCTGCACGCCTTCGCCGCCAAGGCCTGCCCGCTCCTGCCGGTCCTGCGGCTCCTGGCGGACGCCGGTATGGGCTGCGAAGTGGCGAGCCCCGGTGAGACCCGCCTGGCCCTGGCCGCGGGATTCCCACCCGAGCGCATCGTCCTCGACTCGCCGGTCAAGACCCGGGCGGAGATCCGTGAGGCGCTCACGCTGGGGATCGCGCTGAACGCGGACAACCTCGCCGAGCTCGATCGCATCGACGCCCTGCGCCCCGCCGACTCCCGGTCCGTCATCGGTCTGCGCGTCAACCCGCAGGTCGGGGTCGGCGTCATCGCGGCCATGAGCACGGCCACGCCCCACTCCAAGTTCGGGGTCGCCCTGGACGACCCAGGGGCCCGCGCACGTGTACGCGAAGCCTTCCTGCAGCGCCCGTGGCTCACTCGCCTCCACGCCCACGTCGGCTCGCAGGGCTGCCCCCTCCCGCTGATCGCGGAAGGACTCGCTGCCCTGCACGGACTCGCGGAGGAGATCAACGAGTTCGTCGGCAGACGCCAGATCACCAGCCTGGACCTGGGCGGAGGCCTGCCGGTCAACTTCGCCGACGACACGACCGCGCCCACCTTCGAGGACTACGTCAAGGTCCTCACCGACATCCGGCCGGCCCTGTTCGACGGCAGCTACCAGCTGGTCACCGAGTTCGGCCGGTCGCTGCTCGCCAAGAACGGCTTCACCGCGGCGGTGGTCGAGTACGTCAAGAGCGCGGGCGGCCGGCGCATCGCGCTCACCCACGCCGGAGCGCAGGTCGCCACCCGTACCGTGTTCATGCCCGACGCCTGGCCCGTACGCCTCACGGGTCACACCTCGGACGGCACCCTCAAGTCGACTCCCGTGGTGCCCCAGGACGTCGCCGGTCCGCTGTGCTTCGCGGGGGACGTGGTGGCGCACGAGCGCCTGCTGCCCGCACTCTCGGAAGGCGACCTCGTGGTGCTGCACGACACCGGGGCCTACTACTTCTCGGCGCCGTGGGCGTACAACAGCCTGCCGCGACCGGGAGTGTACGGAGTCCTCCACCAGGCCGGTGACACCGTGCTCGTTCCCGTACGAACACCTCAGTCGCTGGACGACCTGGTGGAGGAGAGCGGCGGGTGCCACGCGGACGCGCTGATCACGCCGTAAGTCCGGGAACACCGGTGCGGGTCCGCGACCGTACCGGCGCCCCTCTCTCGTCGCGGGAGCCCGGTCGCGTCAGGTGAGGCCGGCGTCGCGGGCCAGGAGCGCGGCCTGGACGCGGTTGGTGACGTCCAGAGCCGTCAGGATGCGGCTGACGTGGGCCTTCACCGTGCTCTCGCGCATTCCCAGGGAGGCGGCTACGTCGGCGTTGGTGTCTCCTTGCGCGAGCAGGGCCAGGACGTCGCGTTCGCGGGGTGTGAGCCGGTCCAGACGCGCACGGGCGCCGGCGGCCTGGGGAAGTCCCGACCGGTGGTAGCGGTCGATGATGCGGCGGGCGGCAGTGGGGTGGAGCATCGCGGAACCGGTCGCGACCAGATGGACGGCGCGCAGGATCTCGGCCGGATCCGTGTCCTTGAGCAGGAACCCGTCGGCTCCGGCGGCCAGGGCGTTGTAGACGTATTCGTCGAGGTCGAAGGTGGTCAGGGTGATGACCTTCGGCGGGTGGGGCAGGGCGCGCAGGTGGGCGATGGCCGTGATGCCGTCCATGCGGGGCATCCGGACGTCGACGAGGGCCACGTCGACGCGGTGCGCGGTGGCCAGCTCGACCGCGTGGAGACCGTCGGAGGCCTGAGCGACGACGTCGATGTTCTCGTCGCCCTCCAGGAGGTCTGCCAGGCCGAGGCGGACCAGGGCGTCGTCGTCGGCGATCATCACGCGGATCATGGGCGGGAGCCGTTCTGTGCCGTGGGTGCCGGTCGGGGGATGCGCGCAGCGAGCCGCCAGGAGCCAACTCCGTGAGGCCCTGCGTGGAGGTCCCCACCCAGGGTGCGAACGCGCTCGGCCAGACCCACCAGTCCGAAACCGGAGGGGGTGCCGTGCCCGGCTCTTTCGCCGGCGCCGTTGATGATCTCCACCACGGTGGCGGGCCCTCCGTAGTCCAGCCGGATGCGCACGGGTGCGCCGGCTGCGTGCTTGCGGGCGTTCGTCAGGCCTTCCTGGACGAGGCGGTAGAGAGCCAGCCGGTGCGAGGCCGGTGCCTGCTCGGCTCCGCCGCTGACCTGCAGTTCGACCTGCTGGCCTGCCTCCCGGGCCTGCTCGACGAGCTCATGGACGTCGCGCAGGACGGGGGAAGGAGGGGAGTCGGCGGTGGTGTGGCCGCGCTCATGCAGAGCCCCCAGGACATCGCGCAGGTCCGCCAGGGCTTCAGTGGACGCCGTACGCAGCAGAGTGAGGCGCTCGGCGACCGGGGGAGGCAGGGTCGAGGCCCGCGTGGACAGGACCCCGGTGTGGAGGGCGATGAGGCTCAGACGGTGGGCGAGCACGTCGTGCATCTCGGCGGCGATGCGCGAGCGTTCCGCCACCCGCGCCGTCTCCTCCCGGAGCTCCCGCTCGATGCGCAGATGTTCGACCTGGGCGTTCAGCGCCCTGACCAGACGGCGGCGGTTGCCCATCCACAGCCCGCCGACCACGGCCAGGAGCATGAAGAGGACAGGGCCGTACTGCTGGGGGCGCCACAGGGAGATCGTCTCCGGTGCCACCGAGTTGACGGCCAGTACGACGGCACAGCTGCCCACGGCCATCGCGATGCGGCGGCACGCGGCCAGGTCGAACAGGGCGACGAGGAGCAGCGACAGCATCGGCCACCCCCACAGCCCCGTTGCCACCACCGCGGTGAGCGGGGCCGCGAACCACGGAAGCCGGGGACCTGCCAGCAAGGCCGCGCCGCTCACCACCGCGACCGCGGTGCGAGGCGTCAGGTACTGGCCGTCGGCGGTCACCGCACCGTTGAGAACGGCCGTCGCGGTCGCCAGGACCACCACGCCCCGGCGGGGATAGGCGCTCCAATCGGAAGGGAGTGTCCAGCTTGCTTTCACGCTCAGAATTCTAGAATCGGGCTCCATGGAAGGACTCCGACCATCGTCCCGCTTCACCCCCTACTTTCGTAGGGGTAGCCGGGCGCACATCGGAGGATCTCAAGGCCCAGAACCATTTCTAGCGTTTAGTCCATGGAAAAGTGGACCACTTCGCATGAACGTGTCATCGCGCAGCGCCATGCCGAGCGATGGATGTTTCTCCTCGAAGCCGCTCGCGACATCCGCAGGACCGGCGCCCTCGCACCCAGCAGCCCCTCCCTGGCCCGCGCCCTGACCGACCCCGTGCGGGCCCGGGGGGACCGGCCCCTGGACCTCCTGGAGGCGGGGGCGGGGACGCGCCGAGGCCGACCTGCTCGTGCTCGCCCACGGAGCGCTGACCGCCCTGGAGAAGGAGGGGCACCTCCTGGCGGGCACGGCGCGCCCGCTGTGGATCTCCCAGGTCGTCGCCGCCGTGCCGGAGGGGTCACCCGTTCCGGCGCTCGACACGGAAGCCGACCCGAAGACCCTGCGGACGGAGCTGGACCGGATCCGTCGCGAACAGGTCTTCGTCAGCGACCGGCAGCTCTCGGAGAGCACGGTCGCGGTGGCGGCGCCCGTGCGGATCGGCCGGAACGGTCCCGTCAGCGCCTCGTTGGGGATCGTGATCACGGCACGGAGCGCGGACCGGGCGCGCGGGCTGCGTGAACCGCTGCTGCGGGCCGCGTACGGGATCTCCGACGAGCTCGGCCGGCGTACCCACCCCGCCGACTGAGATCCGCGCGGGCTTCCACCTGACGGAAACGCCGGAGACCGGCCGCGGCCCCGGGTGTCACCGTTCGACGTGTTCGGAACGTTCACCGTTGATCAGGAGATGCCATGGCCGACGTCGTCGTCGACACCGTTGCCCCGGTCCCCGTCGCCGTCGTCGGCGCGGGCCCGGCCGGTCTGATGCTGGCTCACCTGCTGGGGCGCGCCGGAGTCGAGACGATCGTGGTCGACACCCGCACCCGGCACGAGATCGAGACGACACAGCGGGCGGGCATCCTGGAGGCCGACGCGGCCCGGGACCTGGTCGAGACCGGCGTCTCCGACCGGATCCTGCGCGAGGGCCACGAGCACGAGGGCACCGAGCTCCGGTTCGGCGGCCGGCCGCACCGGATCCACTTCAAGGAGCTGGTCGGCGAGTCGGTGTGGCTCTACCCGCAGACCGACGTGTTCGTCGATCTGGCCGACGCGCGGGACCGCGACGGCGGCAGGGTCCACTTCGGCGTGACGGACACCGAGGTCCTCGACGTCACCGGCGGTGCTCCGCGGGTCCGGTACACCGCGGCCGACGGGTCCCGGCACGAGATCCGTGCCCGGTACGTGGTCGGGGCGGACGGGTCGCGCAGCATGTGCCGCAACCTGGTCCCCGAGGACCGGCGGGTGCGGTACGGCAAGGAGTACCCGTTCGCCTGGTTCGGCGTCATGGCCGAGGCACCGGCGAGCGCACCCGAGCTGGTCTACGCCCACTCCGAGCACGGCTTCGCGCTGATCAGCCGGCGGACCGAGACCGTCCAGCGGATGTACTTCCAGTGCTCCCCCGACGAGCCCGTCGACGCCTGGTCGGACGACCGGATCTGGGAGGCGCTCCAGGCCCGGGTGGCCGGGGAGGACGGCTTCCGCCTCAAGGAGGGCCCGATCCTGGAGAAGAGCGTGCTTCGGTTCCGCTCGTTCGTGCAGGAGCCGATGCGCTGGGGCTCGCTGGTGCTCGCCGGAGACGCCGCGCACACCGTGCCGCCGACCGGCGCACGCGGGCTCAACCTCGCGCTGCACGACGTGAAGGTGCTGGCCGACGTCCTGCTGCGGGCGCTCGGCCCCGCGGGCGACGCCGCGCTGGACGAGTACCAGCCGCGCGCGCTGCAGCGGATCTGGCGGGCGCAGAACTTCTCCCACTGGATGACCCAGCTGCTGCACACGGCGCCCGGCGGCTCGCCGTTCGACCTGCGGCGCCAACTCGGCGAACTGGACAACGTGGTGGGCACGCGCGCCGGCCGCACCTATCTCGCCGAGCAGTACACCGGCTGGCCCGTCCGCTCCCAGGGCTGACCCCGACGACCCCCAGGAGACACCCCATGATCATCGACTGTCACGGTCACTTCACCACGGCGCCGCCGCAGCTGGCGCGGTGGCGTGACCGGCAGGTGGCGGCGGTCGGCTCCCCCGCGGACGCGCCCGATCCCGACGACCTCGTCATCACCGACGACGACCTCCGCGAGGCGATCGAGGGCAACCAGCTGCGCCTCATGGACGAGCGGGGCAGCGACCTCACGATCTTCTCGCCGCGGGCCAGCTTCATGGCGCACCACATCGGCGACTTCCGGGTCTCCTCGACATGGGCGCGGATCTGCAACGACCTCGTCCACCGCGTCGGCACGCTCTACCCCGACCGCTTCGCGACGGGCGCGATGCTGCCGCAGTCGCCGGGCGCCGACCCATCCACCTGCCTGCCCGAGCTGCGGCGCGCGGTCGAGGAGCTCGGCGCGGTGACGGTCAACCTCAATCCCGATCCGTCGGGCGGCCGGTGGACCGCGCCGCCGCTGACGGACCGCAGCTGGTACCCGGTCTACGAGGCGCTGGTCGCGTACGACGTCCCCGCGATGATCCACGTCAGCACGTCGTGCAACCCGGCCTTCCACACCACCGGGGCCCACTACCTGAACGCGGACACCACGGCGTTCATGCAGCTGGTCCAGGGCGACCTGTTCGCCGACTTCCCGTCGCTGCGGTTCGTGATCCCGCACGGCGGTGGCGCGGTGCCCTACCACTGGGGCCGGTTCCGCGGCCTGGCGATGGCGCTGGGCCGGCCCGACCCCGAGACGCTGCTGGACAACGTCTTCTTCGACACCTGCGTGTACCACCAGCCCGGCATCGACCTGCTGACCCGGGTCGTGCCCAGCCGCTCCGTCCTGTTCGCCAGCGAGATGATCGGCGCCGTCCGCGACGTCGACCCGCGCACCGGACACCACTTCGACGACACGAGGCGGTACGTCGACGCCACCCCGAACCTCTCCGACGAGGAACGCGCCGCCGTCTACTCCGGCAACGCCCTGCGCGTCTACCCCCGACTCGCCGCCCGGCTCTCCGCCGCCGGCCACTGACCCAGGAGAACGCCCCATGGAACACGCCCGGATCGGTGTCGTCCACACCTCTATCACCCGCGCCGAGCCCGCGGACGTCGCCGCGCTGTCGGCGTTCGGCGTCGCGACCGTCCACGAGGCCATGGGCCGGGTGGGCCTGATGCGCCCCTACCTGCGCCCGGTCTACCCGGGGGCCCGGCTGTGCGGACCGGCGGTGACCGTGCTGCTGCAGCCCGGCGACAACTGGATGCTCCACGTCGCCGCCGAGCAGATCCGGGAGGGAGACGTGGTGGTCGCGGCCTGTACGACCGAGAGCGAGGACGGCTTCTTCGGCGAACTCCTCGCCACCTCGTTCCGCGCCCGCGGTGGTCGGGGCCTGGTCATCGACGGAGGCGTGCGGGACGTCGCCGACCTGGAGGAGATGGACTTCCCGGTCTTCTCCAGGGCGGTCAACGCCAAGGGCACGGTCAAGGCCACTCTCGGTTCGGTCAACGTCCCGGTGGTCTGTGCCAACGCCCTGGTCAGGCCCGGCGACGTCGTCGTGGCGGACCGCGACGGTGTCGTGGTGGTGCCGCGGGAGCGTGCCGCCGAGGTCGCCGAGGCGGCGGCCCGGCGCGAGGCGGGCGAGGAGGCCAAGCGGCTGCGGTTCCGCGCCGGCGAACTCGGCCTGGACATGTACGGCATGCGCGGCCCGCTGGCCGAGCTCGGCCTGCGGTACGAGGACTGACGATGACGACGAGTTCCGAGAAGACCCCCGGCTGGCTGGACTGGTACGCCGGCCCGAGCCGGCCGCGGCTCCGGGTGCCCGAGGGGGCCGTCGACGCGCACTGCCACGTCTTCGGCCCGGGAGCCGCCTTCCCGTTCGCGCCGGAACGGAAGTACACCCCGTGCGACGCGTCCAAGGACCGGCTCTTCGAGTTGCGCGACCACCTGGGCTTCACCCGCAACGTCGTGGTCCAGGCGACCTGCCACGGCGCCGACAACAGCGCCATGCTCGATGCCCTGCGGGCCTCGGGGGGCCTGGCCCGGGGCGTGGCGACGGTACGGCCCGGGGTCTCGGACGCCGAACTCGCGGAGCTGCACGAGGCGGGGGTGCGCGGGGTGCGGTTCAACTTCGTCAAGCGGCTCGTCGACGCGGCGCCGGAGCGGGAACTGCGGGACGTCGTCGAGCGGATCGCCCCCTACGGATGGCACGTCGTCGTCTACTTCGAGGCGGCCGACCTCGCCGGCCTGCGCGACTTCCTCCTGACGATCCCGGTTCCGCTGGTCGTCGATCACATGGGCCGGCCCGATGTCACCGGGGACCCGGACGGACCGGAGTTCGGGGCGTTCCTGGACTTCCTGCGGGCGCGGCCGGACGTCTGGTGCAAGGTGACCTGCCCCGAGCGGCTCACCGTGAGCGGCCCGCCCGCCCTCGACGGGGAGCGGCACGCCTACCGCGACGTCGTCCCGTTCGCCCGACGCGTCGTCGAGGAGTTCCCCGACCGGGTGCTGTGGGGCACCGACTGGCCGCACCCGAACCTCGTGTCCCACATGCCCGACGACGGGCTGCTCGTCGACTTCCTCCCGCACATCGCGCCGACGCCGGAGCTGCTGCGCAGGCTCCTCGTCGACAACCCGATGCGCCTGTACTGGCCGGACGCCGGCTGACCCGCCCCACGATCGGAGCCCGACCATGCCGCTCGACAAGACCTACAAACTGGTGCCGGGGACGACCGTCTTCGACGCCGAGCAGTCCGCCAGGGGCTACCACCTCAACCAGTTCTGCATGTCGCTGATGACGGCGGAGAACCGCGAGGCCTATCTCGCCGACGAACGCGCCTACCTGGACGCGTGGCCGCTGCGGGAGGAGCAGAAGCGGGCGCTGCTCGACCGCGACCTCAACGCCGCCGTGCGCGAGGGCGGCAACATCTACTTCCTCGCCAAGTGGGGCGCGACGCTGGGGTTCTCGTTCCAGCAGATGGCGGGTTCGATGACCGGGATGACCGAGGAGGAGTACCGCGCGATGATGGTCGGCGGCGGCCGCTCCGTCGAGGGCAACCGCATCGACCACGCCGTCCTGGAGGCGGCCTACGCCGATCCGGCGCCGCCGGCCGAGCACGCGACGATCACCGGCGCGGTCTTCACCTCCCACGTGCCGGCGATCGGCGCGGCGATGGACCACGGCAAGACCGGAGAGCCGTACTGGAGGCCGATATTCGAGGGGTACGAGTTCTCCAGGGAGTGGGAGAAGGAGAACCTCCCCGACGTGGTCTTCCTGGTCTACAACGACCACGCGTCCGCGTTCGACCTGTCGTTGATCCCGACGTTCGTGCTCGGTACCGGCGCGGCCTACGCCACCGCCGACGAGGGGTACGGGCCCCGTCCCGTCCCCGGCATCGAGGGCGACCCCGATCTGGCCGCGCACATCGCGCACTCGCTCATCAGGGACGACTTCGACCTCACGCTCGCCAACGAGATGACCGTCGACCACGGTCTGACCGTCCCGCTGTCGCTGCTGTTCGGCGACGTCGAGAAGTGGCCGTGCAGGGTGATCCCGTTCCACGTCAACGTGGTGCAGTACCCCGTGCCCTCGGGCGCCCGGTGCTTCCGCCTCGGTCAGGCGCTGCGCAGGGCGATCGAGTCGTACGCCCGACCGCTCAAGGTCCAGGTGTGGGGCACCGGTGGCATGAGCCACCAGCTGCAGGGTCCGCGCGCCGGCCTGATCAACCGGGAGTGGGACGGGGCCTTCCTCGACCGGCTGGTCGACGACCCGGCCGGCCTGTCGCGGGTCCCGCATCTGGAGTACGTCGAGGAGGCCGGCTCGGAAGGCATCGAGCTGGTCATGTGGCTGATCGCCCGCGGGGCGATGAGCGACGTCGACGGGTCCGGGCGGGTCGACGTCAAGCACCGCTTCTACCATGTGCCGGCGTCCAACACCGCCGTCGGCCATCTGATCCTGGAAAACCACCCCCGGGCCCAGGGGCCCGCCGAAGGAGCGAACTGACATGACCGACGACCGAACCCTCCGGGTGGCCCTGGCCGGCGGCGGCGCCTTCGGCGCCAAGCACGCGGCCGCGCTCCGGCGGATCGAGGGCGTCGAGGTGGCCGCCGTCGTGAGCGGCAGCCTCGAGAGCGCCCGGAAGTTCGCCGCGGAGCAGGGCGTCGGGCGCGCCGTGGCCTCCCTGGACGAGGTGCTGGCGATGGACGACGTCGACGCCGTCGTCCTGGCCACCCCGACCCCGCTGCACGCCGAGCAGACGCTGGCCTGTCTCGACGCCGGCAAGCACGTCCAGGTGGAGATCCCCCTGGCCGCCTCGCTCGGCGACGCCGAGGCCTGCCTGGCGGCCCAGCGTCGCACCGGGCTGGTGGCCATGGTGGGCCACACGCGGCGCTTCAACCCGAGTCACCAGTGGGTGCGGCGGCAGATCCGGGCCGGCGAGTACACCATCCAGCAGATGGACGTGCAGACCTACTTCTTCCGCCGCACGAACCTCAACGCGCTGGGGCAGCCGCGCTCGTGGACCGACCACCTCCTGTGGCACCACGCGGCGCACACCGTCGACCTGTTCGCGTACCAGACCGGCTCGCCGATCGTGCAGGCCAACGCCGTCCAGGGGCCGATCCATCCCGAGCTGGGCATCGCGATGGACATGTCGGTCCAGCTGCGGGCGGAGAACGGCGCCCTCTGCACACTGTCGCTGTCGTTCAACAACGACGGGCCGCTCGGCACGTTCTTCCGCTACATCGGCGACAACGGCACCTACCTCGCCCGCTACGACGACCTGGTCACCGGCAGGGACGAGAAGATCGACGTCAGCGGGGTCGACGTGTCGATGGACGGGATCGAGCTGCAGGACCGCGAGTTCGTGGCCGCCATCCGCGAGGGCCGTGAGCCGAACTCCTCCATCGCCCAGGTCATGTCCTGCTACCGGACGCTGGCGGCCCTGGAGGAGCAGCTGACCGCCGTCCCCGGGTCGTAGCTCCGTCGTGCCGGCCGGGTGCTCTCAGCGCCCGGCCGGCACCCCTTCCCCTTCGCCGCGCGGGAGCCGTTCGTCCGCGTCGGCGAGCAGGAGGAAGACCGGCGGGAGACCGAGCTCCAGCACGGTCAGCGCGATCTGGAACCCGTGCGGCAGGCCGTGCACGGCGAGCGAGAGGAGTCGGCCCACGCCGCCCAGCAGGAAGACACCGGCCAGCCATCGCACCGCCCGGGCCGGGATCGGACGCTGCCGCGCGGCCCAGAGCCACGCGAGGCCGTAGCCGGTGAAGGCGGCTCCCATGAACCGGCCCCAGCTGTCGACCGTCGCGCCGGCGGAACCGGCGCCGGGGATCGCCGCGTTGCCGAGTGCCACGTGGAGCAGGCCGATCGCCACGCAGCTCCAGCCCATCACCTGCGCGAGTGCGCGTAAGGCCCTGGCCATGTTCCCTCCCCGTGGTCGGACACACGTGGTTGACATGTGTCCACTCAAGGTGGCGTGCCAGTAGACGCATGTCAACTAAGATGCGCTCGTGCCTCCCCGCAAGCGACTCGCCCCTGCCGACCGCCGCGCCCAACTCCTCTCCGTCGGCGCGCGGTTCTTCGCCGCGCATCCCTACGCCGAGGTGCTGATGGAGGAGGTCGCCGAACAGGCGGGCGTCTCCAGGGCCCTGCTGTACCGTCACTTCCCCAGCAAGCAGGCCCTCTTCGCGGCCGTCTACCAGCAGGCGGCGGACCAGCTGCTCGCCGAGACGCGGCTCGACCCCGCGGACTCCCTGGTGGACCAGCTGACCCAGGGCATGGACGTCCATCTGGACTACTTCGTGGCCAACCGCCACGCCGTCCTCGCCGCGAACCGGGTCCTCGCGGGCGACCCCGTGATCCAGACGATCATGACGAACGAGCTGGACGCCCTCCGCGCGCGGCTGCTGGCCGTCCTGCCCCTCGCGGACGAGGGCACCCGTGAGGCCGTCTCGGGCGTCCTGAAGAGCTGGCTGGTCTTCGTCCAGGTCCTGACCGTCGACTGGCTCACCCACGAGACCTGCACCCGCACCCGGTTGCGCGACGTCTGCGTCGGCGCGGTCCTCGGCGCCCTGCGACCGCTGCTCGCCGAGGACCGCGCCGACGCAGACGTCGCGCAACCGGG
>NZ_RDBI01000068.1:44889-53371 GCF_008042125.1 Streptomyces sp. MS191 | reverse complement strand
GGTCGACATGCGGATGTTCGTCCACCGCCCCGTGCTGATGGCCAACCTCGCGGGCATCCTCGTCGGCTTCGGCATGTTCGCCAACTTCCTGGGGGTCTCCTACCTGGTGCAGATGCCCCAGGCGCTCACCGGCTTCGGCTTCGACGCGTCCATCCTGCGGGCCTCCGTGGAGTTCCTGCTGCCGGGCGCCATCGTCTCGCTGCTCGCCTCCCCCGTCGGCGGCGCGATGAGCGACTCGACCGTCGACGGCCTCTACCTGCACCACACCAAGGTCGGCCTCTGGTTCGACGGGCCGATGTCCCGGGTGAAGGTCACGAACAACGTCATCGCCGACCAGATCGCCGACGCGCTCAACTTCCACACCGGCGTGACCGACTCCGAGGTCCGCGGCAACTTCGTCCGCAACACCGGCGACGACGGCCTGGCCATGTGGTCGGACCGGACCGCCGACGCGAACAACACCTTCGCCCGCAACACCGTCCAGTCGCCGACCCTCGCCAACGGGATCGCGGTCTACGGGGGCCGGGACAACACCGTCAGCGGCAACCTGGTCGCCGACCCGGTCCGTGAGGGCAGCGGGCTGCACGCCGGCTCCCGCTTCGGCGCCGAGCCCTTCACCGGGACCCTCCGCTTCACCGACAACACCGCGGTGCGGTCGGGCACGCTCGACCTCAACTGGAGGATCGGCCTCGGCGCGATCTGGTTCTACGCGCTCGACCGGAGCATCGACGCCGACGTCCGGGTGACCGGCGACCACTACCTCGACAGCACCTACAACGCGATGATGCTGGTCAGCGAGTTCGGCGTGAAGGACGTGGTCGACATCCCGGCCGTCCACTTCAAGGACGTACGTGTCGACGGAACCGGCACCTCCGTGCTGAGCGCCCGGGTGAAGGGCTCGGCCACCTTCGAGAACGTCGACGCGCGGGGTGTGGGCGCCGTCGCCGTCAACAACTGCGGGTCGTTCAACTTCCCCGCCACCGGATCGGAGTTCGTCCTCACCGACCGGGGCGGCAACGACGGCGGCTGGCTGGCCGACCGGCTGCTGCCCAACACCATCACCTGCGACGACCGCCCGCCCGTGGTGGTGCCCCCGCCGCCGTCCCGCTGGTGAACGTACGGGGGCGCCCCGCCGGAGCACTTCCGGCGGGGCGCCCGCGTCCTGTTCGGTCCCGTCGTCCCCGGACGGCCGGTCAGCGCGCGGAGGCCGGCTCGGCCGCCTCGTCCGCCCCGGCCGGCACGGCGGCGACGTCCTCGCCCTCGGCGCCGTCCGTGGCCTTCGTACCGTCCGACTGCCGTGCGTTCCCGGCGCTCGTGGCGACGAGCGTCGGCGCGGCGGTCGCCCCCGCCTTCGGGCCGTGCTGCCCGCGCAGGCCGAACCGGGCGATCACCGCGACGAGCGCGAAGGCGACGGCCCCGATGCCGAACGTGAGGGTGAAGCCCGACTCGGCCGGCAGCGGCGGCACGCCCGCGGGCAGGTGCTCGACGGTCCGGGAGGCCAGGATCGTGGTGACCACGGCGCTGCCGATCGCGCTGCCCGTGGAGCGGGAGATCGAGTTGATGCCGTTGGCGATGCCGCTCTGGTGGTGCGGGACGCTCGACATGATCACGGCGGGCATGGCGGCGTAGCCGAAGCTGACGGCCGCGCCGACGACGAGACCGGCGCCGATCACGGAGACGGTGTGGCCGTGGTCGAGGGCGAGCCAGGCGAATCCGACCGCGCCGAAGGCGGCGGCCAGGCCGAGCGCGAACCGGGGACCGCGACCGCGGACGATCCGGCCGCCGACGGGGGAGGCGAGCAGCGAGACGATGGCGCCCGGCAGCAGGAACTCCACGGAGGCCCGCAGGATGGACGCGTCGAAGCCGAAGCCGGTGAGCGCCTGGGGCATCTGCACCAGGTAGGAGACCCCCAGGAAGTTGGCGAACATGCCGAAGCCGACGAGGATGCCCGCGAGGTTGGCCATCAGCACGGGGCGGTGGACGAACATCCGCATGTCGACCAGCGGCTCGCGGACCTTCCGTTCGACCAGGACCCACAGGGCGGTCGCCACGACCGCGCCGGCGAAGCTGCCCAGCGTCCGGCCGGAGGCCCAGCCCCACTCGTGGCCCTGGGAGATCGGCAGCAGGAGCAGCAGCAGAGCGACGCCGAGCGTCAGCGCGCCGAGGAAGTCCGTGCGGCCACCGGTCTTGTGCCGGGTCGCCGGGACGAGGAAGAGGACGGCGAGAAGGGCGAGGACGGCGAAACCGGTCGCCATCCAGAAGGCGTCGCGGTAGTCGGCACCGGCGCCGGAGGTGAGCAGGCCGGTCGCGACGAGGGCGAGGCCGCTGCCGAACGCGAGCGTGCCGCTGACCAGCGCCATGGCTCCCGGCAGCTTCTGCGGGCGGACCTCCTCGCGCAGGACGGAGAGGGCCAGCGGGAAGATCGCGGTGGCGGCGCCCTGGAGCACCCGGCCCAGGACCAGCAGGGGCAGGGAGGTCGCGAGCGCGGCGACGACGGATCCCGCCACCATCACCACGAGCACGCCGACCAGGGTGGGCTTCTTGCCGTGCTGGTCGCCGAAGCGGCCGAGCAGCGGGGTGAAGACCGCCGCGGACAGCAGCGTGGCGGTGGTGACCCAGCTGACCTCGGCGGTCGAGGCGCCGAGGTCGTCGCGGATCAGTCCCAGGATCGGGACCGGCAGGGTCTGCATCATCGACACGACCATGGCGGCGAGGCTCAGGGCGAAGACGACGATCGTCTCGCTCCTGCGCCCGACGGTGACGGTGGCGGAGGCGGGGCTCATGGCGGGGAGGACCTTCTCGAAGATTCAGGGCGTAGATGTTTGAGAACATCAAGTACTTCGTCGACGGTAGAGGTCGATAGTTAAGGAGGTCAAGTAAACAATTGATAATGTGAAGCATCGGCCGTACCCTTGCGGCATGAGCGCCACCGCCCCGCAGGCCCCGACCAAGCTCCAGCTCCTGGAACTGCTCGCCGTGATCGGCACCGCGCAGTGGCGCGACTTCGCGACCGCCGCCGCCCGCTACGGCCTGACCTCCACCCAGGCCAAGGTCCTCGCGCAGCTCGACGGCCCGGTGCCCATGCGCGGTCTCGCCACCCGGCTGGTGTGCGACGCGTCCAACGTCACCGGCATCGTGGACCGCCTGGAGGCCCGCGAACTCGTCCGGCGTGAGGCCGATCCCTCGGACCGGCGCGTGAAGAACGTCGTCGCCACCGACGCCGGCCGCGACGTCATCCGCCGCGTGCGCGAGGAGATGCAGGCCACGCACACCGCGCTCGACACCCTGGACGAGGCCGAGAGCGCCACCCTCTACGCCCTGCTGGAGCGCCTGCGCCCCACGATGGAGCGGAACGCCTGAGCCGTCCGCCGGCGGCACCACCCACCGTGGGCCCCGCCCGCCCCTCGCCCGACCGTCTGCACCACCGGGGCCGGCGGCCCCGCGATACGGTCGCCGCATGCCCGAAGCCCGGTTGACCACGCCCTCGTTCCTCGTCCTCGGCATCGTCGACAAACTGGGCGAGGCCAGCCCGTACGACGTCAAGGTCGAGGCCGCCCGGACCGTCGCCCCGTTCTGGTCGATGCCGCACGCGCAGGTGTACGCGCAGTGCGACCGCCTCCTGGAGGCGGGCCTCTTGTCGGAGACCCGGCAGACCGGCGGACGCAACCGACGGCTGATGCGTCTCACCGACGCGGGCCGCACCGCCCTGCGCGGCTGGCTCGACGACCCCGCCTTCGTCCCCGTCGAGGCGCGCGAACGCGGCATCCTCAAGCTCTGGTTCGGCGCGCGCCCGCAGAACCTGGCCCCCGTGCAGCTCGACGAGCACCGCCGCACCCTGGCCTCCTACGAGGAACTCGCCGACGAGGTGGGCGAACTGCTCACCTCGGGGCAGCGGGGCGCCCTGGAGTTCGGCATCCGGTATGAGCGGATGATGGTCGATTTCTGGCAGTGGGTCGACCGGGACGAGGAGTGATCCCGCCGGACATCACGGTCCGGCACGGCTGTTGACCGCGTCCCGCGCTGCCCCTACGGTCTCGATAGTCCAGAAAGGACTATGGGTCGAGCGGGTGACGGGAGCTCCTCGTGAACCGACTGCGCAAGATCGCCTGGGGCCGCGTGGCCACCTTCGCCGTGGTGGCGGTCTGCGTGGGCTACGCGCCCCTCGCCATGACCGAACTGTGGCCCTACGCGCGACCGGGAGCGCCCGCGTTCGGCGAACGCCTCCTCGGCGCCGCCGTCTCGCCGCGATACGTCGCCGAGGCCCTGGAGACCCGGATCGGCCCGTACGGGCGCAGCCTGGTCCCGCTGATCGTCCACTCGGTCCTCGGCGGCGCGCTGATGCTGCTCGGCCCGGTCCAGCTCCTCAGCGCGGTCCGCCGCCGCGTCCGGCTGCACCGCGCCGCGGGGATCGTCTTCGCGCTCACCGTGTACGCGTCGATGGCGGGCGCCGCCGTCTACCTGGCCCGCACCGCCCCGCGCGACGCGTTCAGCGGCGAGGCGTTCTGGATCGTCCTCGCCACCATCCTGGTGGGCACCACGCTCAGCGTCACCTTCGGCGTCCTGGCCGCCGTCGCCCGCCGCCCCGACCTCCACCAGCGCTGGATGCTGCTCTGTTACGGATACCTCATGACCGCGCCGCTGCTGCGCCTGGAGTGGGGCGGCCTGCCGCTGCTCATGCCGGGGCTGCCGATGGAGGACGTCAACCGCGTCGCGGTCATGCACCTCGGCTCCGTCGTCGTCTTCGGCGCGCTGCTGGCCTCCCGGGCGATGGACCGGCGCGCCGTCCTGCCCTCCGACGTCGGTTCCTGGACGCCCTGGCCGCTGCTCGCCGTGGCCCATGCGGTCGGCGCCGCCGGTCTGTGGTGGCTCGGCCGGGCGCTGACGGAGCACGGCGCCGAAGGCCGGCGTCTCCTCCTGGCCTACCTGCTGCCGTTCGCCGTCGCCTACGCGGTCATGGCCGTACGCCAGCGGGCCGCGGGCCGCGCCGGCCGGACCTGGCCACGCGAGGAATGGCGACTCCATCTGGCCGCGCTGTGCCTGGCCCCGGCGTTCTCGGCCGGCGCCACGCTGACCCTCGGGCGCTTCGCGCACCTCGACCGGCTCACCGCGCTGTCCGCGGGCGCCGGGATCGGCTGCGGCGTGCTCGCCTTCGCCGCGACCGCCGTGGTGAGCCTGCGCGTCGTGTACGTCGGTGAATCGGCCCGGCGGCGCGCCGCGACGCCGCCGCCCGCCGCCGCCCGCGCCTCCGTGCCCACGCCCTCGTGACCGAGGCGAGCCCCACCCGACACCGAGCGACCGGAGCGCCGATGAACAGCGAACCGCAGCATCCGAACGTGACCGCCCCCGTGGAGGCGGAGGCCGCCGCCGGCCCCTCCCGGGCCACGACCGGCGGCCGGGAGCTGACCGCGGGGGTGGCGCTGCTGTCCGCCGTCGTGGCCATGGTCGGCCTGATGACCGGCGGGCTCGTCGCCGTCGCGAGCCTCACCGGCCGGGTCTTCGGCGCGTGGACGTCGCCGGAGGCGCTGAGCCCCGGCCTCATCGGAGCGGCCATGGTCGGGGTGGCGCCCGGCCTGTTCGCGGTCGGCCGCGCCCGCGTCTGGGAGGAGGTCAGGACGCTCGTCGTCCCGCTGGTGATCGTCCTCGTCGGCCTGTTCGCCGTGAGCCTGATCAACGGCGGCGAACTCCAGGCCGCACAGGGCGGGTCGCTCTTCCTCGTGCTGTTCAGCCTCGGCTGGGTGGCGGTCCTCGGGGTGCTCGCCGTCGCCGCCGTCGGCTGCGTCCTCCTGCAGTACCGCCGGCCGCGCACCCCGCTCGGCGCGCCCGTCTCCCCGCTGCCGGGCTGGACGAAGCCGTTCCTCGCGGTCGTGGGATCCGGCTGGCTGGGCCTCGGCACCGGCCTGCTGCTGAGCCCGGACTTCTGGGCGGCCCTGGTCCCGTGGGAGGTCGACCGCGCCGACGCCCAGGGCCTCGGTGTCTGGGCCCTGTCGCTGGGTGTCGGCACCCTCGGCGCCCTGGCGGAGGACGACCTCGCCCGCGTCCGCCCGGCGCTGATCGCCGTACCCGGCATCGCCCTCGCGGCCGCGGTCGTCTTCGTCGTCCACGCCTCGACGGTCGACTGGGCCTCGGGGCCGGGCATCTCCCTGATCGCCCTGGTCGGCGGCCTGTTGGCGACGGGAGTCGTCGGCCACCGGCTCGGGGCGCGCCGCGAGGGCGCCGGCACGTGAATCCCCGACCGGGCCGGCCGTCGGGATCTCCCGGGAGGCGGATCCGACGGCCGGCCCGAGGTGTGACGCGCGGTTGACCGTGGTGATTTCGGCAAGACATCGTCACCAAGCCGTGAAGTTTCTGCGGGACGCTGGAGCTCAGCTCAGCTCAACCGCGCACTTCGCGCTTCACCATCGGGGGACACCACCATGAGCACCGTTCGCAGAGCCGCCGCCGTCCTGGTCGCCGTGTCCGCGCTCGCCCTGACGGCCTGTGGGCCGACCGACGACGGCGCGGCCGGCTCGGGCGGCGGCGCCGGCAGCCCGTCGGCGACGCCGTCGAAGACCGCGACGCCCACGAAGGCCCCGCTCCCGTCGAAGCCGGCGACCCCCTCCGCGACCCCGGACAAGGGGACGTCCGGAGGCGGCGGCGGATCGTCCACCGACCCGGACTACGACGTCTTCCCGTGCAGCACCTTCGACGTGACGTTCACCGCGAGCCTGGCGGAGCCCACCACCAGCAGCTACCTGCTGAAGATCACCAACAAGGGCAGCAAGCCGTGCCGGGCCCTGGGGCACCCGGTCGTCACCTTCGGCGACCTGGACGGTCAGGCCACCGAGCGGGGTACGGCGCCCGGGATCGAGGACGCGATCAAGCTCGCGCCCGGCCAGTCCGCCTACGCCGGCCTCATGGGCGGCGTCAAGGACGGCAAGGGCAAGACGGTCGACTCGATCCGGATGACGATGACCACCGACTCGGACCTGGAGCAGAAGCCGCTCAAGGCGTCGACCCCGGGTCTGTACGTCTCGCCGGACAAGAACTCGGTGACCGCGTGGATGACGAACGCGGAGGACGCGCTCAGCCTCTGAGCGCCCGCGCCCGGGTTCGCCCGGGCGTGGCCTCCGCTCCGCACCGCCGCCCGGGGCCGGGCCCCGCGCGGCCCCGGCCCTCCGCGTCACGCCCCCGCGGTGGCCGGCCGGTCGATGCGATAGACGTAGTGGAGCCGGTCGTCCACCGGGTTGTCCGGCTCAAGCTCGCCCTCGGCGACCCGGACGAAACCGGCCTTCTCCAGGGCGCGCCACGACGCACGGTTCGCCGCCACGACGGGGACGACGACGGCGGGGGAGTGCGGATGGTCGCGCCAGGTGCGCGCGACCACGGCCCGGATGATCCGGGGGCCGAGGCCCTGCCCGGTGCGCGCCGGGTCGCCGATCAGGTAGTCGACGGTCGCCGCGGCCGGCGGTACCTCCATCACCCCGGCCATCTCCTCCAGGTACTCCGGATAGTCGCCCCACAGGCACCGCTGCACCAGGCCCACCGGGGTGCCCTCCAGCAGGACGAGCCAGTCCTCACCGGGCTCCTCTCCGCGGGCGACCGGCCCGAAGTCCCGGGCCACGGCGGCGGGGGACGTCTCGTGGTTCCACCACCGCGCCACGTGCGGCTCCGCCAGCCACCGCCGGAGCAGCGGGAAGTCCGCCTCGGTGACCCGGCGCCAGGTGATCATGACGTCTCCTCGGACATCGGCACTGCTCGACGGTGATCGTCGCAGGGTTTCCGGATGATCCGGGCGTCTCAGGGCAGGCGCCAGGACCGCAGGCGGTCGGCCACCCCGAACACGTCCAGGCGCAGCGACCGGATCTCGTGGACCAGGTCGCGCCACCGCTCGTAGGCCGTGTCGACGCGGTGCCCGGAGGCTTCCAGATAGGCGACGGCGAGCCCGTAGCCGTACAGCTCGTTGCGCGCGGGCAGCGGCCGGAGCAGGACGCACTCCTCCAGGAACACCGCGGCGCGCCAGAAGGCGTCCGGGTCGGCCTGGTCCAGGCGCGGCGTGTTCACCCGCTGCCGGGCGGCCATGCCGACCAGGACCGACAGGTCGTCCACGGTCAGATCCCCGCGGAGGACGTCCTCCTGGCGGGCCAGGAGCCAGCGGTGGTCGACGAGGAGCTCCACCGGGTCAGGCCGCCCGGGAGGCCGTGCGGCCCGCGGCCTCGGGGAGGCCCCCGAAGTCGGCGTCGAAGCGGTCCGCGACCCCCGGCGCGGCGATGGCGCGCCGGAACGCGGCGGTCGCCGTGTCCAGCTGCCGCTCGTGCTCCTTCTCCACGGCCAGCTGCGCCAGGTAGTCCTTCATCGACATGCCCGCGCCGTCGGCCAGGGCCTTGAGCCGGTCCCGTGTCGTGTCGTCGATCTTCACGGTCGTGTCAGCCATGAGCCGAGTATGCCGCGCGGTATACGCATGCGGCTACCGCTTTCGCCCCTCCGCCCCGGCCGCCACCGGGAC
>NZ_RDBI01000068.1:6007-44789 GCF_008042125.1 Streptomyces sp. MS191 | reverse complement strand
GCCCTTCACTCACCCCCGACGTCCTCGCGAAGCTCCGCCAGCCCCGCCCCTATCCGGCCGTGTCGCTGACGATGCCGACGCACCGCCGTGAGCCGGACGCCGCCCAGGACCCGGTGCGGCTGCGCAACCTCCTCGCGGAGGCCGACCGGGTGCTCCGGAACGACCCCGCGGTGACCCGGGAGCGGCTGGCGGACGTGCTGACGCAGCTGGACCAGGCGGTGGCGGAGCTCGACCCGGCGCGCACCGAGGACGGGCTGGTGGTCTTCGCCGCACCCGGCGAGCACCAGGTGTGGACGGTGGCGCGCCCGACGCCCGAGCGGGTGGTCGTGGCCGACACCTTCCTCACCCGCAACCTCGTGTCCGCCCAGGCCGCGGAGCAGCCGTTCTGGGCGCTGGCCGTGGCCGCCGACCGGGTGTCGCTGTGGAGCGGGGACGCGGCCGGGGTGAGCGAGCACACCGGGGACGGATTCCCGCTCATGCGGAGCCTGGAGGACCCCGACGCGGAGCGCAAGGAGCGGATCGGCGATCTGCCCAGCACCTTCCAGGACGAGCAGACGCGCCAGTTCCTGCGCGAGGCCCACGAGAGGCTCCTGACGGTCCTCAGCTCCCACCGCAGGCCGCTGTACGTGATCGGCGAGGCCGCCGCCCTCGCACTCCTCGACGAGATCGGCCCGCTGGGCCAGGACAGGATGACCGTCCAGCAGGGCGGCCTCGCCCACGGGCCGGCCGACGCGGTGCGGCGGGCCGTCGATCCGCTGCTCACCGCGCGGGCGGCGGCCGTCGTGTCGACGGTGCTGGCCGAGCTGGACACCGCCCGGGGTCGCCGGGAGTTCGCGGCGGGCCTCGACGAGGCCTGGGAGGCCGCGAAGGCGGGCCGGGTGCGCCTGCTGACCGTGGAGGAGGGCTACCGGGCGGTCGTACGCGACTACGGCGACCACCTGGAGCCGGCCGAACCCTCCGACCTCGACTCCCGGGACGACATCGTCGACGGGATCGTCGAACAGGCCCTGGAGACGGGGGCGGAGGTCCGCTTCGTCCCGGACGGCACCCTGTCCGACATGGGGCGCATCGCCGCCGTCCTGCGCTACTGACGGCGCCCCGGGGGCGTCCCTTCCCCGGCCCCGGCCCCGCAGCCCGTTCCGTACGTCCCCGAGCAGCACGCGCACGTTCCCGAGAAGGAGAGGACCCGCCCCGTGAACACTCCGTCCCGCAGTACCCGCCCGCCCGCGCTCCGCCGGGCGGCAGGCGCCGCCGTGGCCGTCGTCCTGACCGCCGCCGGCGCGGCCGGCCTCGTCGCCTGCGACTCCGGCGACGAGGACACGGGCCGGAGCTCGTCCTTCAGCGACCGGCCCACCCCGCCGGACACCGCCTCCTTCTCGGGCGCGCCGCCGTCCGCCCTCGCGTCCGCGGCGGAGTCGGCCGAGGCCGCCGCCCGCGCCTCGGCGTCCGCCGCGGCGGCCTCGGCGTCGGCCCGCGAGGCGTCCCGCAAGGCGTCGATCGGGGCCGAGGTGCAGCGCTCCCAGCAGGCCGCCCAGGACGCGCTCAAGGGCGTCCAGGGCGGCGGGAACGCGCGGAGCGAGGTCGCCATGTCCGGCAAGCCGCGCGCCGACACGAACGGCGTCCTCACGGTGCTCGTCAGCATCACCAACAAGACCGACGCGACCGCCTCCTACGCCGTCCAGGTCGACTTCCTCGACGCGTCCGGCAAGGTCGTCGAGACCCAGTACACCGGCGCCGAGGACCTGCCCCCGGGTGAGCGGAAGCAGCCGCTCGTCATCAGCCGCAGCGCTCCCGAGCCGGTCCTGACGCCGCGGCTCACCAAGGCTCAGCGGTACTGACGGGTCGCGATGACCGCCGCGCCGCCCCGTTCGGCCCCGGTCGGCGCGGCGCGCGGACCCCGGCGCGCCGCGCCGGCCGCCGCCCTCGCCCTGACCCTGCTGCTCACGGCCGCCGCGCCCGGCGCCGGTGCCCTGCCCGGGGGCTCGGCGGCGCCCCCGGTCCGGTCGTCGGCGGGTGCCGCCGACTGCGACGCCGACCCCGCGTCCTGCCGCGGACCGGACTGGCTCTACCAGTACACGTACGGGCTCGGATTCCACCCCTTCACCAGCCCGCACGCGGTGCGCGAACAGCTGACGGACAACTTCTGGCTCTTCCCCGTGAGCGGCGCCTGCCCGCGCCGGATCCACGCGGACGCCACCTGCTCGCTGCTGGGCGGGAACCCCGTGCGGGTGGAGATCGTCGGGTACGACTTCCTGCAGATCGTCACTCTGCCGGGGCACGCGCTGGGCGCCGGGCAGCACATCCGCTTCGCCTTCGCCGGCCATCTCGGCACCCTTTACCTGGTGGTGAGCGCCTGGCAGAACCGACCGGGCAGTTGCACCGGGGAACGGCTCTGCGGGGTCCTGAACCGGGTCGGCGCCTGGACGCTGTGGCGCGTGCTGGCCGCGACGCTGGGGCTTTCGGCGTACGTCGCCTGAGGGCGCGCCGAGGAGACCGCCCTTCCGATGCCCCCTCCAGGAATGGGACATAGGGTGCATACTGCCAGCCAGGCGTCAAAGGAGGACGGGATGTCCGAGCTCATCGTTGTCGGCTACGACGAACACGCCGTCGCGCACAAGGCCTTCAAGGCGGTCCAGGAGCTGGGGAAGAACCACGTCGTGGAGCTCAGCGGGATCGCCGTCGTCTCCGTGGACGAGGAAGGCGAGACCCATGTCGACACGCCTTCGAAGACCGACAAGATCGCCGTCTCGGCCACCGCCGGCGCCCTGTGGGGCATGGTCTTCGGCATCCTGATCCTCACGCCGGGCATCGGCGTGGTCGGCGCCGCGGTCGGCGGGCTGATCGGGAAGCTGACCCAGATGGGTGTGGACAGGAACTTCCGGGAGAAGGTCCAGTCGCTGCTCACGCCCGGCTCGTCGGCCCTCGTGATCATGGCCACGAAGATCACCGAGGACAAGTTCGCCGCCGCCCTCCAGCCCTTCGGCGGCACGGTCCTGAAGACCTCCCTCGCCGAGAGCAGCGAGCGGGAGCTCGCCGAGCAGCTCGCCGGCTCCGAGAAGGCCGGCTGAGCGGCGGGGGATCCCCCGGCACGCCGGAGGGGGCGGGCGCCCGGTGCGCCCGCCCCCTCCGTGACGTGTGCGTTCAGCGGCGGTCGAGCACCGCCGCGAGCACCTCCCGCAGCGTCGCCGCGGGATCCGCCACCGGTCCCTCGGACCGCCACGCGACGAACCCGTCGGGACGCACCAGCACCGCGCCGTCGGGCGTGACCCCGTGCGCCTCGGCCCAGTCCGTGTCGCTCGCCGGGGACAGCTCGGCCGCCGGGCCTTCGCCGATCCGGTACGCCTCCAGCGGCACGCCCAGCTCCCGGGCGACGCGGCCGGCCGCGTCGTGCCACGCCCCGGCCCCGTCCTCGGCGCTCAGGAGCACCGGGGAGCGCTCGTAGAGGTCGAGCGTGGACACCCGGGTCCCGTCGCGGTCCAGCCACACGTGGGGCGCCCGGCTCCCGGGTTCGCCCGTCAGCCGCAGTCCCTCCGGGAGGACGGGCACCGTCGGGTCCGCGCCCACGACCGCGCCCCGCGGATAGCGGTGGCCCAGCACCACGTTGAGGATGCCGCCCTTCCGGCCTCCGGGACCGCCCGGGCTCCCGGCCTCCGGGCCGGGGGCGTACCCGGGGTGGCTGTGCTCGACCGAGCGCGTCGAGGCGCGCGCGCCCGTGGCCTGCGCGACCGGCCGG
Source organism: Streptomyces sp. MS191 (assembly GCF_008042125.1). Taxonomy (GTDB): domain Bacteria; phylum Actinomycetota; class Actinomycetes; order Streptomycetales; family Streptomycetaceae; genus Streptomyces. Next base: position 41,056 of record NZ_RDBI01000068.1, on the reverse strand, counting down.
CGCTCCGCGTCGTAGGAGTCCAGGAGGCCGGGTCCGGCCCAGCCTCCCAGCACCGCGGCCAGCTTCCAGGCGAGGTTGTGCGCGTCCTGGATGCCGGTGTTGGAGCCGAAGGCGCCGGTGGGGGACATCTCGTGGGCCGAGTCGCCGGCCAGGAACACCCGTCCCTGCCCGTAGCGTTCGGCGACCCGCTCGGCGGCGTGCCAGGGGGCCCGGCCGGTGATCTCGACGTCGAGGTCGGGCACGCCCACGGCCCGCCGGATGTGCTCGCGGCAGCGCTCGTCGGTGAACTCCTCCAGCGTCTCGCCGTCCTCGGGATGCCAGGGCATGTGGAACACCCAGCGCGCCTCGTTGTCGACCGGCAGGAGGGCGCCGTCGGCGCCGTCGGCGGTCAGGTAGCAGACGATGAAGCGCCGGTCCCCCACCACGGCCGGGAGCTGCCGGGAGGTGAACGTGACGCTGACGTTGTGGAACAGGTCGCCCGCGCCGCCCTGCGCGATGCCGAGCGCCTCCCGGACCGGACTGCGCGGCCCGTCGGCGGCGACGAGGTAGTCCGCCCGGATGGTGGTGTGCTCGCCGGTCTCCCGGCTCTTGACCCGCGCGGTCACGCCCTCGGCGTCCTGCTCGAACGACATCAGCTCGGTGGCGAAGCGGAGGTCCGCGCCCAGCTCCCGGGCGCTCTCCACCAGCACCGGCTCCAGGTCGTTCTGGCTGCACAGGCACCACTTGCCGGGGCTGAAGCGGGCCAGGCCGCCGCCCGGATCGATCTCCTTGAACAGCCACTCGCCGGCATCGCCCGCCAGGCTCGTCGCCTGGAGGATGCCGTTGTTGCCCGACAGGACCGACGCCGCCTCCTCGATGCGCCGCTGCACACCGGCGACCCGGTACAGCTCCATCGTGCGCACGTTGTTCCCGCGTCCGCGCGGATGGATCGAGGTGCCCGCGTGCCGCTCGACGAGGACGTGCGGCACTCCGAGGCGTCCCAGGAACAGCGAGGTGGACAGGCCCACCAGTGAGCCGCCGACGATGAGGACGGGTGTGTGGTGACCGTCCTCGCCGGCCTCTTCGTATCGGTTCATCGATTGCCTCCAGCGTCCGTCCGGGACGCGCGTCAGGGATGGGATGCAGATGCCTGCCCGGCGGGCCCCGGGTTCGCGCACCCGGGGCACCCGGTTGACGCGCAGTTCACTCGTCCGCCCCGTGGGGCTCGCGCACACGGGGGCTCGCGTCAACGATCGGCTCATGGCGCCCCCGGCCCGTCGGCCGCGGCGGACGCCCTTCGCTTCCGCACCGTCCCGGCTTCCACGAAGAAGAGGAGAGGTACGCCGGATGACCATCACGAGTCGCATCTCGCAGTCAGCGTTCGACGGGTCCAGGTTGCGGGTGATCCTGCTGCTGGACCTGTACGAAGGAGCCCAGCAGCAGTTCCTCGACGCCTACGAGCACATGCGGAACCAGGTCGCGTCCATCCCCGGGCACATCAGCGACCAGCTCTGCCAGTCGATCGAGAACCCCTCGCAGTGGCTCATCACCAGCGAATGGGAGAGCGCGCCGCCCTTCCTCGCCTGGGTGAACAGCGAGGAGCACGTCGAGACCGTCCGGCCGATGCACAGCTGCGTGCGGGACACCCGCTCCATGCGGTACAGCATCCTCCGGGAGACCAACCCGGCCCAGTCCTCCGAGCGGCCCCGCGACCCGGCCGGCGAGCAGGTCGCGGCCCGGGTGGGCGACGGCGTGGCCCGTCACGCCCTCACCTTCACCGTGAAGCCCGGCTCCGAGTCGAAGGTCGCGGAGCTCCTGGCGGGCTACAAGTCCCCCAAGGCCAAGGTCGACGACAACACCCGGCTGCGCCGGACCTCGCTCTTCATGCACGGCAACCGGGTCGTGCGGGCCATGGAGGTGGAGGGCGACCTGATGGCCGCGCTGCGCCACGTCTCCCGCCAGCCCGAGGTCCGCGCGGTCGAGGAAGCCATCAACCCGTACCTGGAGCAGGACCGGGACCTCACCGACCAGGACTCGGCGCGGGTCTTCTTCACCCGGGCGGCGCTGCCGGCCGTCCACCACGTGGTCTCCGGGCGGCCCGAGCCCGCCGAGCTGCGGCGCCACGCGCTGTTCTACCCGGCCAAGGAGGGCTGCGGGATGGAGCTCGCGCGGCTCCTGGCCCACCAGGACCAGGCGGCGGCGGACGACCCGGACAGCCCGATCCACGGCAGCACGGTCTTCCAGCGCGACGACATCGTGGTGCGTCTCGTCGACACCGCGCGGGAGCTCGACCTCGACCCCGTCGCCTCGCTCGGCCTCAAGGGCCCCGGCAAGGCCGCCGAGCTGCAGCGTCTCCTCGACGGCGCCGCCATCGGCGTGGAGGGCGCGCTGGACACGGACCGCAACATCAACCGGCTGCTGTCCCACGCCGACATGCTGCCGATCACCGACCGCAGGTCTGCGGATTCCTGACGGAGCGCCGCGGCCCGCGCCGCGGCCGCTCCCCCGGACGTCACTGCCACCCCCGGAGGTATCAACCATGCTCAAGCAGGCTCCACGCATCGTGAACCTGAGCGACACGGAACCCAACCGCAGGCGCGGAGGTGACCTGCGGGCCATGCTCACGCCCGCCACCGTGGGCTCCACCAGCGGCTTCATGGGCCTGGCCATCGTGCAGCCCGGCGAGCGCATCGGCGAGCACTACCACCCGTACTCCGAGGAGTTCGTGTACGTCGTCTCCGGCGCGCTCGAAGTGGACCTGGACGGCGAGACGTTCGCCCTCCGGCCGGACCAGGGCCTGCTGATCCCGATCGACGTGCGGCACCGCTTCCGCAACGTCGGGGACGTCGAGGCCCGGATGGTCTTCCACCTCGGCCCGCTGGCTCCCCGGCCGAGCCTCGGCCACGTCGACACGGAGCCGACCGACGACACCGCGAGCCCGCACTTCGTCGTCTCCGCTCCGCACCTGTCCGCGCAGGAGCACGGACAGGCGTCCGAGCGAAGCGGGGCCATCGAGTGACGCGCCGGGTGGCTGTCACCGGCATCGGCGTGGTGGCTCCGGGCGGCACCGGAGCGGCGGCGTTCTGGGACCTCCTGTCCGACGGCCGCACCGCGACCCGCGGCATCAGCCTGTTCGACCCGGCCGGGCTGCGTTCGCGCATCGCCGCGGAATGCGACTTCGACCCGCTCGAGCACGGCCTCGATCCGGAGCTGAGCCGGCACGCCGACCGGTACATCCAGTTCGCCGCGGTCGCCGCCGACGAGGCCGTGCGGGACTCCGGACTCGACACGGACCGCGAGGACCCGTGGCGCGTCGCGGTCTCCCTGGGCAGTGCCGTCGGCGGCACCACCCGGCTGGAGCACGACTACGTCCTCGTCAGCGAGGGCGGCAGCCGCTGGGACGTCGACCACCGCGTCGCCGAGCCGAAGCTGCACATGGCGTTCGCGCCGAGCACCCTCGCCTCGGTCGTCGCCGAGCGGTTCGGCGCGCGGGGTCCGGTGCAGACCGTCTCGACGGGGTGCACCTCCGGACTCGACGCGGTCGGGTACGCCTTCCACACCATCGAGGAGGGCCGGGCGGACGTGTGCATCGCGGGTGCGTCCGACTCCCCCATATCCCCGATCACCATGGCCTGCTTCGACGCGATCAAGGCCACCTCGCCGAACAACGACGACCCGGCGCACGCCTCCCGCCCCTTCGACGCCGACCGCAACGGCTTCGTGATGGGCGAGGGCGCGGCGGTCCTCGTCCTGGAGGAGTACGAGCACGCCCGCGCCCGCGGTGCGCACATCTACTGCGAGATCGGCGGCTACGCCACCTTCGGCAACGCCTACCACATGACCGGTCTGACGGGTGAGGGACTGGAGATGGCCCGGGCCATCGACTCCACGCTCGACCAGGCCCGTCTCGACCCGACGCTGGTCGATTACGTCAACGCGCACGGCTCGGGAACCCGGCAGAACGACCGGCACGAGACCGCCGCGGTGAAGCGCTCGCTCGGCGCCCACGCCTACGACACGCCCATGAGCTCGATCAAGTCCATGGTGGGGCACTCGCTCGGCGCGATCGGCGCGATCGAGGTCGCCGCCTGCGTCCTGGCGATGAAGCACCAGGTGGTGCCGCCGACGGCGAACTACGAGACTCCCGACCCCGAGTGCGACCTGGACTACGTGCCGCGCACCGCCCGCCCCCGGAAGCTGAGGAACGTGCTCTCCGTCGGCAGCGGGTTCGGCGGATTCCAGTCCGCGGTCCTCCTGACCGGGGCCGGTGGGAGGACACGATGAGCACGCAGCGCCCACGGAACGCGGTCGTCACCGGAGTCGGTGTGATCGCACCCAACGGACTGAGCGCCGAGGCGTTCTGGAAGTCCACGTCGGAGGGGCTCGGCGTCCTGGACCGGATCACCCGCGAGGGATGCGGTCACCTGCCGCTCCGCGTCGCGGGCGAGGTCCGGGCCTTCGACGCCTCGGCCCTCATCGAGGAGCGGTTCCTCGTCCAGACGGACCGGTTCAGCCACTTCGCGATGGCCGCGGCCTCGCTCGCCCTCGACGACGCCGGCATCGGCCGCGACGACCCGGCGGATCCCTTCGCCATCGGTGTCGTCACCGCCGCCGGTTCCGGCGGCGGCGAGTTCGGCCAGCGGGAGCTCCAGAAGCTGTGGGGACAGGGATCGCGGTTCGTCGGCCCGTACCAGTCGATCGCCTGGTTCTACGCCGCCAGCACCGGCCAGATCTCCATCCGGAGCGGCTTCAAGGGACCGTGCGGCGTCGTCGCGAGCGACGAGGCGGGCGGCCTCGACTCGATCGCCCACGCGGCCCGGGCGGTACGGCGCGGGACCGGGGCGATGGTCGTCGGGGCCGCGGAGGCCCCGCTGGCCCCGTACTCGATGGTCTGCCAGCTCGGATACCCCGAGCTCAGCACCGTCGAGGACCCCGACCGGGCCTACCGGCCCTTCACCGGCGGCGCCTGCGGCTTCGTCCCCGCGGAGGGCGGCGCCATGCTCGTCGTCGAGGACGAGGCGCGGGCCCGCGAGCGGGGCGCGACCGTCCGGGCCACCGTGGCCGGGCACGCCGCCACGTTCACCGGCGCCTCCCGCTGGGAGGACTCCCGCGAGGGTCTCGCCCACGCGATCCGCGGCGCGCTCGACGAGGCCGGCTGCGCGCCGGAGGAGATCGACGTCGTGTTCGCCGACGCGCTCGGCGTGCCGGCGGCGGACCGAGCGGAGGCCCTCGCGATCGCCGACGCCCTCGGCGCGCACGGCACCCGGGTCCCGGTCACGGCGCCCAAGACCGGTACGGGCCGCGCCTACTGCGGGGCCCCGCTGCTGGACACCGCGGCCGCGGTGCTCGCCATGGAGCACGGTCAGGTACCCCCCACCCCCAACGTGTTCGACATCTGCCACGACCTCGATCTGGTGATGTCCCGCGCTCGCCCCGCCGAGCTGCGCACGGCCCTGGTCCTCAGCCGGGGACTCATGGGATCCAACGCGGCGCTCATCGTGCGCCGCGGCGGCGAATCCGCCCGGTAGGACCGGGCGGGAAGGAGAACACTCGCATGATCACCACCGAAGTGACCTTCGACGAACTGGCCTCGCTGATGAAGAAGGCCGCCGGGGTCACCGTCGCCCCGCAGGACCTGGAGCAGGCGTCGGACGTGCCGTTCAGCGCGCTCGGCCTCGACTCCCTCGGCCTGCTCGGCATCGTCGGCGAGCTGGAGAACCAGTACGGCCGGGCGCTCCCCACCGACGCGGAGCGGTGCAAGACTCCCGGCGAGTTCCTCGGCCTCGTCAACAGCAGCCTGCGGACGGGGGTCTGACGTGTCCGGTCACACCGACAACAGCGTCACCGTCGACGCCCCGCTCGATCTCGTCTGGGACATCACCAACGACATCGAGAACTGGCCGAACCTCTTCAGCGAGTACGCGTCGCTGGAGGTGCTCTCCCGCGAGGGCGACACCACGACGTTCCGGCTGACCATGCACCCGGACGAGTCCGGGAAGGTCTGGAGCTGGGTCTCGCAGCGGACCGTGGACGTCGCCACCCGGACCGTGCGGGCGCACCGCGTGGAGACCGGCCCCTTCGCGCACATGGACATCCGCTGGGAGTACACGCAGACCCCGGCCGGCGTGAACATGCGCTGGGTGCAGGACTTCGCGATGAAGCCCGACGCCCCGGTCGACGACGACTGGATGACGGACAACATCAACCGCAACTCCCGTACGCAGATGGCCCTCATCCGCGACCGCGTCGAGCAGGTCGCCCGCGACCGCCGGCGCGCGCCGGTGCTGCCCGCCTGAGCGCAACCAGGAAGGACACCCGATGCACCACGCCCTGATCGTCGCCCGCATGGCGCCGGATTCGGCGCCGGCGATCGCCGACGTGTTCGCCGCGTCCGACCGCGGCGAACTCCCTCACCTGGTCGGCGTCAAGCGACGCAGTCTGTTCCAGTTCGGCGACGTCTACCTGCACCTCATCGAGTCGGACGAGGACCCGGCGCCCGCCATCGCGAAGCTCACCGGCCACCCCGAGTTCCGGAGCGCCAGCGAGCGGCTGTCAGCGTACGTCACCGCGTACGACCCGAAGACGTGGCGCAGCCCCAAGGACGCCATGGCGAACTGCTTCTACCGCTGGGACGCCGGTTCCTGAGGCCCCCCGCCGCATGACACGAGGCCGCCGGCTCCGCTTTCGATCGCGGAGCCGGCGGCCTCGTGTCGTGGTCCGTCGCGCGTCAGCCCGGGACGGTGCACTCGAAGGCGTGGAGGTAGGCGTTGACCGGGCGGATCCCGTCGATGACGAGGCCCGCGGCCGTCAGCCGGTCGACCATGCTCTGCCGGGTGTGCTTCGCCCCGCCGACGTTGAGGAGCAGCAGCAGGTCCATGGCCGTCGTGAAGCGCATCGAGGGGGTGTCGTCGACGAGGTTCTCGATGACCACCACGCGCGCGCCGGGCCGGGCGGCCTTCCGGACGTTGGCCAGCGCCCTGCGGGTGCTGTCGTCGTCCCACTCCAGGATGTTCTTGATGATGTACACGTCCGCCGCGACCGGGATGTCCTCGCGGCAGTCCCCGGGCACGATCCGGACGCGGGAGGCGAGGGAGCCGCCGTCGCGCAGGCGCGGGTCGGCGTTCCCCACCACGCCCGGCAGGTCGAGCAGGGTGCCGTGCGCTCCGGGGTGCTTCTCCAGCAGGCTGGCCAGGACGTGGCCCTGGCCGCCGCCGATGTCGGCGACCGTCGCGACGTCGCGCAGGTCGAGCAGCTCGGCGACGTCCTGGGCGGACTGCCGGCTGGACGTGGTCATCGCGCGGTTGAAGACGTGGGCGGACTCGGGCGCGTCCTCGTTGAGGTAGGTGAAGAACTCGCGCTCGTACACGTCCTCGAAGACGTTCCGGCCGGAGCGCACCGCCTCGTCGAGCTTGGGCCAGACGTCCCAGGTCCAGGGCTCGGTGCACCACAGGGCGATGTACCGCAGGCTCTGCGGGTCGTCCTCGCGGAGCAGCCGGGACATCTCGGTGTGCGCGAAGGTGCCGTCGGGCAGCTCCGTGAACACGCCCTGGCAGGACAGGGCGCGCAGCAGCCGCCGCAGGGTCTGCGGCTGGGTCTTCACCGCCCCTGCCAGGTCCTCGACGGTCCTGGGGGTGTCGTCGAGGGCGTCCGCCACGCCGAGGCGGGCGGCCGCGCGGACGGCGGCGGCGCACGCCGCCCCGAAAACGAGCTCCCTCAGCCGCATGGGCGGCGGGGGAGCCGGATCAACAGTCGTCATCCGTTGCCTTGCCTTTGCTGTTCGGGCTGTCGTGCCGTGGGGGTGGGTGGGGTGACCGGGTGCTCAGCACATCCCGGCCGGCTCGGAGAGGGTGCAGGTGTTCCCGCGGAAGGTGTTGCCCTGGCCGGTGTCGCGGTTGGCGAGGTCGGCACTGCCGTTGCGCAGCACGACGTTGTCGCGGATCTCGTTGCGCTCGTTGGGGGCCCCGACGAAGCTCTTGAAGAGCACGATGCCGCCCGAGAGCGGCGAGGTGCCGACGTTGTCCACGACCCGGTTCCTGGTCACCTTCGTGTCCTCGGCGCCGGTGAGGACGATGCCCGAGCCCTGCAGGAAGGGCAGTCGGGGGGTCTTGGGGCAGTACTTGTTGTTGGCGCGGATCTCGTTGCGGTGCAGGGTCATGTCGCCGGCCCGCGGCTTGGACTCGTCGCCGACCACGAAGACCGCGGCGCAGTTGCCGGTGGCCAGGTTGCGGTCCACGGTGAGGTTCCGCAGGCGCCGGACGGTGACGCCGATCCGGTTGCCGCTCAGCCGGTTGCGGCTGATGACCATGCCCTTGGAGTCGGCGGCGCCGGCCTCCTGGTCGATGGTGTTGGCGACGAAGAGGCCGGCGTCGCCGTTGTCGCGGGCGAGGTTGCGGCGGAAGACGCCGCGGACGGACTTCTCCTGGGCGATGCCCCACTGGCCGTTCTTCTCGGAGACCACCCGCTCGACCTTCAGGCGGTCGGTCCAGGAGGACCAGAGGCCGTTCTTGGCGAAGCCGTGGAGGGTGAGGGAGCGGACGGACACGTCACGGACCGGGCTGGTCTGCGTGCCGGTCACGCAGATGCCGTTGCCTGCCTTGGCGCAGGCGTCGCCGGCCCGGGCGGTGCCCGGCTCGATGCGGCTGGGGAAGAGGCCGGACCCGCGCAGGGTCAGGCCCGAGGTGGTGATGCGGACGCTCTCGCGGTAGGTACCGGGGGCGAGGAGGACCGTGTCCCCCGGCTTCGCGGCGTCCACGGCCTTCTGGATCGATTCGCCGGGCTTCACCCGGTGCACCGTTCGGCTGTCGGCCGACGGGGCGGTGGTGGCGCCCAGCCCCGACACCACGACAGCCGCGGTGCAGGCGAGGAGGGCGATCTGTCGTCTGGTCATATGGCGAAGTTATGAGCGCGCCTACCGACTCGCCACCGTTGATCCCCCAGGCGGGCAGCGGCCTCAGCCGGTCAGCGGCGGCCGGCCGGGGACGGCGGACGGCAGCGGGCCGGGCGTCGGCGGCCGGGTGCCCGGGACGGGGACGGCGTGCGGGACCGCCGACGGCCGGGCGGGGCGGCGGCCGGGTCCTCGTGACCCGCGTCAGCGTCACGTCAGCGGGACGTCAGCGGAACGGCAGGACGGGGGCCGAAGCTGGTGCCTCCGTACCGACGCGGCCCGAGGCACCAGTGGGCGCCCGTACGGCTTCGGGAACCGCCCGCCCGCATGGCAGAGCATCGCAGGCGGCCGGTCGAACGCACCGGCACGTACTGCCGACCGGCCCGGGGCCGCCTTCCCACGCGGCCCCGGGCCCGTCGCTGGGAGGTCACGTGCGCGTCCTGCTCCTCGCGAGTTCGTTCAACAGCCTGACCCAGCGTGTCCACGCCGAACTGCGCGACCACGGGCACGCCGTCACGGTCGAACTCGCCCTGCCCGGGGTCTCCCTGACGGAGGCCGTGCACCGGCACCGGCCCGATCTGGTCATCGCGCCGATGCTGAGGACCGCCGTCCCCGAGGAGGTGTGGTCCACCCATACCTGCCTGATCGTCCACCCCGGACCGGTCGGCGACCGGGGGCCCTCCTCCCTCGACCTGGCCGTCCAGGAGAACGCGACCCGATGGGGCGTCACCGTCCTGCAGGCCGAGGCGGAGATGGACGCCGGGGACGTCTGGGCGAGCGTCGGCTGCCCGCTGCCGCCGGTGGCCAAGGGGGACCTGTACCGCGGCGAGATCGCCGACGCGGCGCTGGCGGCCGTGCACCTCGCCGTCCGGCGGTTCGCCTCCGGCACGTACGTGCCGAAGCCGCAGACCAGCAGCCGGACCCGCGCGGCGCTGCGCCAGGACGGTCGGCGCATCGACTGGCGGACGGACCCCACCGAGCGGGTGCTGCGCCTGCTGCGCGCCGCCGACTCGCAGCCGGGAGTGCGAGACGAACTGCTCGGAGACGTCTGGTTCCTGCACGGCGGGCACCCCGAGCCCGTGCTGCGCGGCCGGCCCGGGGAGCTGCTCGCCACCCGGGCCGGGGCGATCTGCCGTGCCACGGTCGACGGCGCGGTGTGGATCCCCGAACTCCGGGCCCGCCGCGCCCCGGGCGGGCCCGGGCAGGTCAAACTGCCCGCGACGGCGGCCCTGGCCGGCCGGCTCCCCGCGCTCCCGGACCTCACCGCCGTGCTCCCCGCCGATCCGCCGGACCTCGCCACCCCGCTCCTCACCGCCTCGGACCGCGCCGCCCCGGCGGAGCTCACCAGCCCCCACCTCGCCGTCCCGCGGGACCTCGCCGCCCCGGCGGACCTGGCGGCCCCGCCCGGCTGGACCGACATCCGCTACCGCGAGGAGGGCGAGGTCGGCTTCCTGTCGTTCTCCTTCCCGGGCGGCGCGATGAGCACCGAGCACTGCCGGCGCCTCCTCGACGCGTACCGGAACGCCTGCACCCGGCCCACCTCGGTCCTCGTCCTCGGCGGCGGCCGCGACTTCTTCTCCAACGGCATCCACCTCGGCGTCGTCGAGGCGGCCCGGGACCCGGCCGCCGAGTCCTGGGCCAACATCAACGCCATCGACGACCTGGTGGAGGCGGTCCTCACCACCACCGACCGCCTCGTGGTCGCCGCGCTCGGCGGCAACGCGGCGGCCGGCGGGGTCATGCTGGCCCTCGCGGCCGACGAGGTCTGGTGCCGTACCGGGGTCGTCCTGAACCCGCACTACCGACTGATGGGGCTGTACGGCTCGGAGTACTGGACCTACACCCTGCCCCGCCGGGTGGGCGCCGAGGTCGCCGAGCGGCTCACCACCGAGGCCCTGCCGGTGAGCGCCGCCGCCGCTCAGTCCCTCGGGCTCGTCGACCGCACCATCCCCTGCGGTCCCCGGGCGTTCTCCGGCGAGACGGCGCGGCTCGCCGCGCACCTGGCCGCGCTGCCGTCCCTCGCGACCCGGATCGCGGGCAAGAAGGCCGCGCGCGAACGCGACGAGGCGCTGCGGCCGCTGGCGGCCTACCGGGAGGCCGAGCTGGACCGGATGCGGCGGATCTTCGACGACCCGGAGGCCCCGTACCACGCGCTGCGGCGCGCCTTCGTCCGCAAGGAGCCCGCCACCGCCACCCCGCCCCACCTCACCCGCGGCGCCCACCCGGCGGGGCAGGGTGTAGGTCCAGTACTCCGAGCCGTACAGCCCCATCAGTCGGTAGTGCGGGTTCAGGACGACCCCGGTACGGCACCAGACCTCGTCGGCCGCGAGGGCCAGCATGACCCTCCCTCCCAGAACACCTCCCCGAGGAGGCAACCCGATGACCGCAGCAACGCCGGAGACGGCGACCGAGGACCCGACGATCCACATCCTCTGGATCAACGCGGGGCTGAGCTGTGACGGTGACTCCGTGTCGTTGACGGCCGCGATGCAGCCCAGCATCGAGGAGATCGTGACCGGCACCCTGCCCGGACTTCCCAAGATCGCGGTGCACTGGCCGCTGATCGACTTCGAATGCGGTCCGGTCGGCGGCGCGGACACCTTCATCGAGTGGTTCTTCAAGGGAGAACGGGGCGAGATCGACCCGTTCGTGCTCGTCGTCGAGGGCTCGATCCCCAACGAGAAGATCAAGCCCGAGGGCTACTGGTGCGGTTTCGGCGACAACCCCGAGACCGGGCAGCCCATCACGACCAGCGAGTGGATCGACCGCCTGGCGCCCAAGGCGCTCGCCGTCGTCGCCATCGGGACCTGCGCCACGTACGGCGGCATCCACGCCATGGAGGGCAACCCGACCGGTGCCATGGGCGTGCCCGACTACCTCGGCTGGGACTGGACGTCGAAGGCCGGCATCCCGATCGTCTGCGTCCCCGGCTGCCCCATCCAGCCCGACAACTTCTCGGAGACCCTCACCTACCTCCTCTACCAGGCGGCGGGTTCGGCCCCGATGATCCCGCTCGACGACAAGCTGCGCCCGTCCTGGCTGTTCGGCGCGACCGTCCACGAGGGCTGCGACCGTGCCGGCTACTACGAGCAGGGCCAGTTCGCACAGACCTACGACGCCCCGACCTGCCTGGTCAAGCTCGGCTGCTGGGGCCCGGTCGTCAAGTGCAACGTCCCCAAGCGCGGCTGGATGAACGGCATCGGCGGCTGTCCCAACGTCGGCGGCATCTGCATCGGCTGCACGATGCCGGGCTTCCCCGACAAGTTCATGCCCTTCATGGACGAGCCTCCCGGCGCCAAGTTGTCCAGCAAGGCCAGCGGCGCCTACGGCTCCGTGGTCCGCAGGCTCCGGTCGATGACCGTGCACACCGTGGACCGGGAGCCGAAGTGGCGGCACAGCGGCAAGAAGCTGACCACGGGCTACCGATCGCCCTGGTGAACCCCCCGCTCCACCTCGGCTCCACCCCGGCTCCGCCCCGAGCCCGGCAAACCTCCCCGCACCAGAAGGGTCACGGCACAGACGATGACACCGCAGACGAAGAAGGCCGCCGACGGCAGCGGCCTGGTGGAGATGGCATGGGATCCGATCACCCGCATCGTGGGCAGTCTCGGCATCCACACGAAGATCGACTTCAAGCAGAAGCGGGTCGCCGAGTGCTACAGCACCTCGTCCGTCTTCCGCGGCTACAGCGTCTTCATGCGTGGCAAGGACCCCCGCGACGCGCACTTCATCACCAGCCGCATCTGCGGCATCTGCGGTGACAACCACGCCACCTGTTCCGTGTACGCGCAGAACATGGCCTACGGGGTGAAGCCGCCGCACCTCGGCGAGTGGATCATCAACCTCGGCGAGTCCGCGGAGTACATGTTCGACCACAACATCTTCCAGGAGAACCTGGTAGGGGTCGACTACTGCGAGAAGATGGTCCGCGAGACCAACCCGGGCGTCCTGGAGCTCGCCGAGCGCACCGAGGCCCCGCACGCCGGCGACCACGGCTACCGCACCATCGCCGACATCATGCGCTCCCTCAACCCCATCGAGGGCGAGTTCTACCGCGAGGCGCTCCAGGTCAGCCGCTACACCCGGGAGATGTTCTGCCTGATGGAGGGGCGCCACGTGCACCCCTCCACGCTCTACCCGGGAGGCACCGGCACCATCGCCTCGGTCCAGCTCTTCACCGACTACATGAGCCGCCTGATGCGGTACGTCGAGTTCATGAAGCGCGTCGTCCCGCTCCACGACGACCTGTTCGACTTCTTCTACGAGGCCCTGCCGGGGTACGAGGAGGTCGGCCGCCGCCGGGTGCTGCTCGGCTGCTGGGGCGCGCTCAACGACCCCGAGCACTGCGACTTCACCTACGCCAACATGACCGACTGGGGTCGGAAGATGTTCGTCACCCCCGGCGTCGTCGTCGACGGCAAGCTGGTGACCAACGACCTCACCGAGATCAACCTCGGCATCCGCATCCTGCTCGGCAGCTCCTACTACGACGACTGGGCGGGCCAGGAGCAGTTCGTCACCCACGACCCCCTCGGCCCCTCCCCGCCCCGCAGAAGCGGAACTTCGACGACAAGTACAGCTGGGTGATGTCGCCGCGCTGGTTCGACGGCAAGGACCACCTGGCCCTCGACACCGGCGGCGGCCCCATCGCCCGCCTCTGGTCGACGGCCCTGTCCGGCCTCGTCGACGTCGGCTACGTCAAGGCGACCGGGCACAGCGTCGTCATCAACCTGCCGCGGACGATGACCAAGCCGGAGACCCGCTTCGAGTGGAAGATCCCGAAGTGGAGCAACGCGCTGGAGCGCAACCGCGCCCGCACGTACTTCCAGGCGTACGCCGCCGCCATCGCGCTGCACTGCGCGGAGAAGGGCCTCGCGGAGGTCCGCGCCGGACGCACCCAGACCTGGGAGAAGTTCGACGTGCCGGACGAGTCGATCGGCGTCGGCTTCACCGAGGCCGTCCGGGGCGTGCTGTCCCACCACATGGTGATCCGCGACGGCAAGATCGCCAACTACCACCCGTACCCGCCGACCCCGTGGAACGCCAGCACCCGCGACACCTTCGGCACCCCCGGCCCGTATGAGGACGCCGTGCAGAACACCCCGATCTTCGAGGAGAACACCCCGGAGAACTTCAAGGGCATCGACATCATGCGCGCGGTGCGCAGCTTCGACCCCTGTCTGCCGTGCGGCGTCCACATGTACGTGGGCGGCGGCAAGACGGTGAAGACGATGCACGTGCCCACCGGACTGAGCGGACTGGGCGGATGAGCGCGACGGCCGACGCGACCCTGACGGGGCGCCGGGTCGAGGAGGTGCTCGACCGGCTCGCCGCCACCGGCGACCGCGACGCCTGCGCCGCCGCCGAGGAACTGGTCCGCGTGCTCATGGACTTCTACGGCGCCGGCCTGGCCCGGATCGTCGGCGGTCTCGCCGACGGRCTGCCCGCCGAGCTGCTCGACGACGAGCTCGTGGCCTCCCTGCTCACCCTCCACGAACTCCACCCCGAGGACGTGCACACCCGGATCGGGCGCGCCCTCGGCGCGGCACGCGACCCACTGGAGCCCGTCGGCTTCGACGCGGCCACCGGGGTCCTGCGACTGCGCCCCACGGCGTCCGGCGGCGGCTGCGGCTGCTCCGGAGGCGAGGACGCGGACACCCGTGGCGTGGAGGACGTCCTGGCCGCCTTCGCCCCCGAGGTGACCGCGGTGGAGATCGAACCCGCTCCGGCCCCGGCTCCGCCGCTGCTCCAGATCGGGGTCCGCCCGCCCACCTCGGTGCGCGTGCCGTGACCGGCCCCGCCACCCCCGCGGCGGGACCGCGCGGCCTCCGGCGCTTCGCGGGCCCGCGGCCGCCCCGGCCGGAGACGTGCGAGCTGTGCGGCGTCGTGGTGTCCCCCGACGGTCACCGGCACCTGGTGGAGACCGAGCGGCGGGCCCTCGTCTGCGCGTGCACGGCCTGCGGCCTGCTGTTCGACCGCCCCGGCGCACGGACCGGCCGCTACCGCGCCGTACCCGACCGCTACCTCGCCGACCCCGACCACGGCATCGACGCCGCGGCCTGGGAGACCCTCCGGATCCCGGTCTCGGTCGCCTTCCTCTTCCGCAACGCCGCGCTCGACCGCCTCGTCGCGCTCTACCCGAGCCCGGCCGGCGCCACCGAGAGCGAACTCGAGCCGCAGGTCTGGGAGTCCGTGCTCGGCTCCGGACGGCTCGCCGGCCTGCTGGAGCCGGACGTCGAGGCGCTGCTGCTCCACCGCACCCCGGACGGCCGGACCACCTGCCACCTCGTACCGATCGACGTCTGCTACCGGCTCGTCGGGCGCATGCGCCAGACATGGCAGGGCTTCGACGGCGGCGCCGAAGCCCGCGCCGCGCTGGAGGAGTTCTTCGCCCAGGTCGAACGCCGGGCCAAGACCCCCGCGGAGGCGAGGCCGTCATGACCGAGTTCGGCTTCACCTGCACCGGCGTGCGCGCCGACCCCTACGCCGCCGGACCCACCCTGGTCTTCCGGCTGCGCATCACCGCCTCGGGCGAGGACCGCGTGCACGCCCTCGCCCTGCGCTGCCAGATCCGCGCCGAACCCGCCCTGAGGTCCTACGGCACCGGCGAGGCCGACTCCCTGGCCGACCTGTTCGGCGAACGCTCCCGCTGGGCCGGCACCCTGAAGCCGGTGCAGATCGCCCAGGTGTCCGTCATGGTGCCGAGCTTCACCGGCGAGACCGAGACCGACGTGGTCGTGCCCTGCACCTACGACATGGACATCGCGGCCACCCGCTACCTCGACGCCCTGGAGGACGGCGAGGCGCCACTGCTCCTGCTGTTCTCGGGCACCGCCTTCACCGGCGACGGCGGCTTCCGCGTCGAGCCGGTCCCCTGGGACCGCGAGGCGACCTGCCGGATGCCCGTGGCCGTCTGGCGCGAGATGGTCGAACAGCACTTCCCGGGCACGGCCTGGCTCCGGCTGCCCCGCGACGCCATGGCCGAGCTGCTCGCCTTCCGCTCCCGGCACGCGCTGGCCTCCTGGGAGGCGACCGTACGGGCCCTGCTCGACCGGGCCGACGGCGCCGAGCCGGCCCCGCCCCCGTTCCGGCTGGGCACCGGACGCCCGCGCGTCACCGAGAGGACGCCATGACGACGACAGCGGCCCCGCAGTCGCTCTTCGACACCGCACGCCAGGTGGCCGACGCCGTCCTGTTCGAGGGATACGTGCTCTACCCCTACCGGGCCTCGGCGGCCAAGAACCGGCTGCGGTGGCAGTTCGGTGTGCTGGTCCCGCCCGCCTGGGGCCCCCGGCAGGGCGAGCACACCCGGCAGCGCACGGAGATCCTGATGGAGCCCAGGCACGGCACCACGCTCGCCGTGGAGCTCCGCTTCTTGCACGCCCAGCGCCGCACGGTCCAACAGGCCCTGCCCGACGGGACCTTCGCCGACGTCGCCGAACTGCACCTGGCCGACCGGGTCCTCGTGCCCTGGGACGAGGGCACCGAGGAGCGGGTGGAACTCTCCGTGGACATCGCGGAACTGGCGGGCGACGGGGTCCGGGTCCCGTTCCACCGCGCCGCCGGCGAGGACATCGAGCCCGTCCTCGACGAGACCGGCCGGTGCGTCGGCCGACTGGTGCGGCGCACCGAGCGGATCGACGGCGCCGTGACCCTCTCGGCCGCCGAGGTCCCCGGCCCGTACCGGGTGTCGAAGCTCGTCGCGGTCGTGGAGAACACCAGCCCGTGGACCCCGGAGGCGCCGGACGCCGACCGCGACGCGGCCCTGGCCCGCTCCCTGGTCGCCGCGCACCTGCTGCTGGGGCTCGGCGCGGGCTCGTTCCTCTCGATGACCGACCCGCCCGAGYGGGCCAGGAGCGCGGTCGCGGCCTGTGCGAACGAGCACACCTGGCCGGTCCTGGCCGGCGGCCCCGGACGCGCCGACGTCGTCCTCTCGTCGCCGATCATCCTGGAGGACCATCCGAGCATCGCGCCGGAGAGCGCGGGCGCGATGTACGACGCCACCGAGATCGACGAGATCCTCGCCCTGCGCACGGCGGCCCTGACCGACCAGGAGAAGCGCGAGGCCCGGGGGACCGACGCCCGGGCGGCCGCCGTCATCGACCTCGCCGACTCCATGCCCCCCGAGGTCCTGGAACGCCTTCACGGCGCCGTCCGCGCACTGCGCGAGATCACCGGCCCGGACACCGCCGCGGAGGCGGCGGACCCCGCCGGGCCCGAGGTGCTCACCGAACTCCCCGACGAGGAGGCGGTGTTCCGGCCCGAAGAGCCGTGGTGGGATCCGGCCTCGGACGACACCGCCGACCCGCTGCGCGACCGGATCACGGTCGAGGGCGTCTCGGTGGGCGTCGGCAGCCGTGTCCTGCTCCGCCCCGGCCTGCGCCGCACCGACGCCCAGGACCTGTTCCTCCAGGGCCGTGCCGCCGTGGTCGAGGCGGTCCTCCACGACGTCGACGGGGGAGTCCACCTCGCCGTGACGGTGGAAGGCGACCCCGGAGCCGACATCCGGCGCGAACAGGGCCGGTTCCTCTACTTCCAGCCCGACGAGGTCACCCCGCTGGAGGAGACGTGAACGGCCGGACCCTGGTCGCCGGGATCGGCAACATGTTCCTCGGCGACGACGGCTTCGGCGGCGAAGCCGTCCGCGCCCTGTCCGCGCACCCGCTGCCCGACGGCGTCGAGGTCACCGACTTCGGCGTCCGCGGGGTCCACCTCGCCTACCAGCTGCTCGACGGCTACGACACGCTCGTCCTGGTCGACGCCACCGCGCGCGGTGGCGAGCCCGGCACCCTCTACCTGATCGACGTCGACGACCCGGGGACCGGCACGGTCGCCGGGCCGGCCGAGCCGGGCGGAGCCGCGCTCGACGGGCACCAGATGTCCCCCGACGCGGTCCTCGCCCTGCTCGGCACCCTGTGCGCCGGCACCGGCTCCCGACCGCCCCGGCGGACCTACGTCGTCGGCTGCGAACCCGCCTGCGTCGAGGAGGGCATCGGCCTGAGCCGGCCGGTGGCCGAAGCGGTGCCGCGGGCCGTCGGGATGCTGCGCGACCTGCTCCGGGACGACACCGGGGGCACGGACCACCGGCCCCTCCACGAACTGAGGAGAAGCTCATGAAGAAGGCTGTCATCGGCGGCATGGCCGCGGTCGCGCTCGTCGTGGCCCTGCAGGTGCTGCCCGATGTGAGGCGCTACCTGCGGATGCGCCGGATGTGACGCACCCCGGCCCACGGCCACGCCCGAATGGCGGACGCGCGGTGCCCGCTCTCGGCGTGGCCGACGGCATCGGCTCCGTCCCGTCGGTCTAATGAGCCCCGGCAGGACGGAGTCCGATGCACGAGATGTCGATCGCCATGGCCGTGGTGGCCCAGGTGGAAGAAGCGGCCCTGGCCGGCGGCGCGAACGCGGTCACCCAGGTGGAACTCCAGGTCGGCGAGCTGGCCGGAGTCGTCCCCGACGCGCTGGCCTTCTCCTTCGAACTGGCCTGCGCCGGAACGGTCCTCGACGGCGCGCGACTCGTGACCCGGTCCGAGCCCGCACGCGCCCGGTGCGGGTCCTGCGCGCACGTCTGGCCGGTGGGCATGCCGCCCGAACTGCGCTGCACGGCGTGCGGCACTGCTGCCGACGTGCAGCTCCTGGCCGGCCGCGAACTACGCATCCTCAGCGTCACCTGGGAGGACGGCACCGAGCCGGCCGCCGCCGCGCCCACCCGAGAACCGATTCCCGAGGAGGCCTGACCATGTGCCGAGTCGTCGACCTGCAACAGGCGGTGCTCGCCAAGAACGACGCGGCGGCCGACGCCCTGCGCGCCGGGCTCACCGCCCGCGGCACCGCCGTCGTCAACCTGCTCTCCAGTCCGGGCAGCGGGAAGACGGCCCTCCTGGAACGCGAACTGACGCTGGCCCGCGAGCGCGGCCTGTCGGTCGCCGCGCTGACGGCCGATCTGGCCACCGAGAACGACGCGACACGGCTGGCGCGTTCCGGCGTGCCGGTCCGGCAGGTGCTCACTGACGGTCTGTGCCACCTCGAGGCCGCGATGCTGGGCCGGTACCTGGACGGGTGGCTGCCCGAGGACGCCCGGCTCCTGTTCGTCGAGAACGTCGGGAACCTCGTCTGCCCGGCCTCGTACGACCTCGGGGAGACACTGCGGGTGGTCCTCGCGTCGGTGACCGAGGGCGAGGACAAGCCGCTCAAGTACCCGACGGCCTTCGGGCTCGCCCAGCTGGTCGTCGTCACCAAGACGGACATCGCGCGGGCCGTCGACTTCGACGAGGCCGCGTTCCGGGAGAACGTCCAGCGGGTCAACCCCGGCGTGGAGGTGGTCCTGACCTCGGCCCGCGCGGACGAGGGCGTGGGCGTCCTGCTCGACCGCGCGCTCGCCGTCGCGAAGGGCGCGGCACCCCACCGGCCGGTGATGGCTCGCCCCGAGCACGATCACGGACACACCCACGGTCACACCCACGCGCGGGCGCACTCCCACGGCGAGGGCCACGACCACCCGCACGACCACGACCAGGGTGAAGGCCACGACCACGCGCACGACCACGACCACGACCAGAGCGAAGGCCACGGCCGGCCCCACGACCACGACATGGCGCAGACCCGCTGATGGAGGCCGTGCAGCGGCGGCGGGTCGTCGTCCGGGGCGTCGTGCAGGGCGTCGGCTTCCGTCCGTACGTCTACACCCGCGCCACCGGCCTCGGCCTCGCCGGGCACGTCACCAACACCCCGGACGGCGTCGTCGCCGAGGTCGAGGGGGCCGCTGCCGCGGTCCTGCTGTTCTGCGAGCGGCTCGCCGCCGAGGCGCCGCCTCTCGCGGTGGTGGACACCGTCGACCACAGCGAGGTCCCCGTCGAGGGCGACGCGGGCTTCCGGATCGTCGCCTCCCGGACCGGCGGCCAGGGCCGGACGCTGGTCTCCCCGGACACGGCCACGTGCGCCGAGTGCCTGAGGGAACTGGCCGATCCCGCCGACCGGCGCCACCGGCACCCGTTCATCACCTGCACGCACTGCGGACCGCGCTTCACCATCGTCACCGGGCTGCCCTACGACCGCGCCCACACCACCATGGCCGGCTTCCCGATGTGCCCCGACTGCGCCCGGGAGTACGCCGATCCGGCGGACCGCCGGTTCCACGCCCAGCCCGTGGCCTGCCCGGCCTGCGGACCGCGGCTGAGGCTCCTCCTCGGCGGCGGCCCGCCCCGCGAGACGGCGTCCGACGACCCCGTGCCCGAGGCCCGCCGCCTGCTGGCCGCCGGGGCGATCCTCGCCGTGAAGGGGCTCGGCGGCTACCACCTGGCCTGCGACGCCGCCCACCAGGACGCCGTGGCGGAGCTCCGGCGCCGCAAGGGACGCGGCGACAAGCCGTTCGCGCTGATGGCCCGGGACCTCGCCGACGTGGAACCGCTCGTCCACCTCGACCCCCGCGAGCGGGCCCTCCTCAGCGGAGGGACGCGGCCCATCGTGCTGCTCCGCCGCCGTGCCGACACCGTGGACCGGGCCCAGGGCGTCGCGCCCGGCTGTCCCGACCTCGGCGTGATGCTCCCCTACACCCCCGTGCACCATCTGCTGCTCGGTCTGCCCGGCGACCCGCCCGGCCCACGCCTGCTGGTGATGACCAGCGGGAACCTCTCCGGCGAACCCATCGTCGCCGMCGACGSCGAGGCCCTGGAGCGGCTGGCGGGACTCGCCGACGCCTGGCTGACGCACGACCGCCCCATCCACGTGCCCTGCGACGACTCGGTCGTCCGCGTCCTCGACGGGGAACCCACGGTCCTGCGGCGCTCCCGCGGCTACGCCCCGCTCCCGCTGTCCCTGCCGCTCCCCGTTCCCGCGACCCTCGCCGTCGGCGGCGACCTCAAGAACACGCTCTGCCTGGGCGAGGGACGCCGGGCCTGGCTGTCCGCGCACATCGGCGACATGGACGACCTCGCCACGCAGGACGCCCACGAACGCGCCGAACACCAGCTGGAGTCCATCACCGGCGTGACTCCCGTCCTCCTCGCCGCCGACCTGCACCCCGGCTACCGGTCCGCCGCGCTGGCCTCCCGACGGGCCGAGGGCCGCCCCCTGACGCGCGTCCAGCACCACCACGCGCACATCGCGTCCGCGATGGCCGAGCACGGTCTGACCGGAGAGACGCGGGTGATCGGCGTCGCCTTCGACGGCACCGGCTACGGCGACGACCGCGCCGTCTGGGGCGGCGAGGTCCTCGTGGCCGACTACACCGGCTACGAGCGCTTCGCCCACCTCGCGTACGTGCCGCTGCCGGGCGGCGACGCAGCCGTGCACCGGCCCTACCGCATGGCCCTGTCCCACCTGCGGGCCGCGGGCATCGCGTGGACGCCGGACCTGCCCTGCGTGGCGGCCTGCCCGGACGACGAACTCCGGCTCCTCGCAAAGCAGTTGGACCGCGACCTGAACTGCGTGCCGACCTCCAGCATGGGCCGGCTGTTCGACGCCGTGTCCTCCCTCGCGGGCATCTGCCACCGCGCGGGCTACGAGGCCCAGGCCGCGATCGAACTGGAGGCCGCGGCGCTCCGGGCCGCCCCGCCGGCCGCGGACGGGACCGGCCCCGCCGTGGACGGCCGGTACTCCTTCGGCCTGTCGGCCACCGACGGCGACGGCCCGCTGCGCGCCGACCCCGCACCCGTCCTGGCCGCCGTGGCGGACGACGTCCGGGCCGGCACGGACCGCCCGGTGGTCGCCGCCCGGTTCCACGCCGCGGTGGCCGCGCTGGTCGTCGCCCTGTGCGGACGCGCGCGCGACCGGCACGGGACGGACACCGTGGCCCTCACCGGCGGGGTCTTCGCGAACACGGTGCTCTCCACCGCCTGCGCCGGAGCCCTCCGGACGCACGGCTTCACCGTACTGAGGCACCGCCACGTCCCGCCGAACGACGGCGGGTTGGCGCTCGGCCAGCTCATGGTGGCGGCGGCCCGCCTCACCCCATCCCATCCACAGCGAGGAGAGGCCCATGTGCCTGGCGGTACCCGGCAGAGTGCTTGAGATCACGGAGAGAGACGGCACCCGCATGGCCACCGTCGACTTCGGCGGAGTGAAGAAGGACGTGTGCCTCGAGTACCTCCCGGACCTCCGGGTCGGCGAGTACGCCATCGTGCACGTGGGCTTCGCCCTCCAGCGACTCGACGAGGAGTCGGCCCGCAAGACCCTCGCGCTCTTCGAGGAACTGGGCATGCTCCAGGAGGAGTTCGGCGACCCTTGGGAGCAGGCTTCGGAGGCACGGCAGTGAAGTACATCGACGAGTTCCAGAACCCCGCCCTCGCCCGTCGGCTGCTCGACGACATCCACGCGACCGTCACCCGCCCGTGGGCCCTGATGGAGGTCTGCGGAGGCCAGACGCACACCATCATCCGGCACGGCATCGACCAGATCCTGCCGGACGAGGTCGAGCTGATCCACGGCCCCGGCTGCCCCGTGTGCGTCACCCCGCTGGAGGTCATCGACAAGGCGCTGGAGATCGCCTCGCGCCCGGGGGTGATCTTCTGCTCGTTCGGAGACATGCTCCGCGTGCCCGGCACCGGCCGCGACCTCTTCCAGGTGCGCAGCGAGGGCGGTGACGTACGGGTCGTCTACTCCCCGCTCGACGCGCTCCGGATCGCCCAGGAGAACCCGGGGCACGAGGTGGTCTTCTTCGGCATCGGCTTCGAGACCACGGCGCCGCCCAACGCGATGACGGTGTACCAGGCGAGGAAGCTGGGCATCGCCAACTTCAGCCTGCTGGTGTCCCACGTCCGGGTCCCCCCGGCGATCGAGGCGATCATGAACTCGCCGAGCTGCCGGGTGCAGGGATTCCTCGCGGCCGGGCACGTGTGCAGCGTGATGGGGACGGGCGAGTACCCCGACCTGGCGGCGCGCCACCGCGTGCCGATCGTGGTCACCGGCTTCGAGCCGCTCGACATCCTGGAGGGCGTCCGCCGCGCGGTGCACCTCCTCGAACGCGGCGAGTACACCGTCGACAACGCCTACGAACGGGCCGTCCGGCCCGAGGGCAACCCGGCGGCCCTCGCCATGCTGGAGGACGTCTTCGAGGTCACCGACCGCGCCTGGCGCGGCATCGGGGTCATCCCCGACAGCGGCTGGCGGCTGTCCGCCCGGTACCGCGAGTTCGACGCCGAGCACCGCTTCTCGGTGACCGGCATCGACACCCGGGAGCCCGCCGAGTGCCGCAGCGGCGAGGTGCTCCAGGGTCTGCTCAAACCGCACGAGTGCGAGGCGTTCGGCACCCGGTGCACACCGCGCACACCGCTCGGCGCCACGATGGTCTCCAGCGAGGGGGCCTGTGCCGCGTACTACCTCTACCGCCGGCTCGGCCTCACCCCGGCCGCTTCCTCCGGCACCGCCGCGTCCCGGGAGGCGAGCCCCGTTGCCTGACACCGCACTCGACATCACCAGCTGGACGTGCCCGGCGCCGCTGCGCGACCGCCCCCGCATCGTCATGGGGCACGGCGGCGGCGGCGCGCTCTCCGCCGAACTGGTGGAGCACCTGTTCGCGCCGGCCTTCGGCGGCGAGCTCCTGGCCGGGCTCGGCGACTCGGCGGCGCTCACCCTGGGCGGCGTCCGGATGGCCTTCTCCACCGACTCCTACGTGGTCCGGCCGCTCTTCTTCCCCGGCGGCAGCATCGGTGACCTGGCCGTCAACGGCACGGTGAACGACCTGGCGATGAGCGGGGCCCAGGCCGCCTACCTGTCCTGCGGGTTCATCCTGGAGGAGGGGGTCGAGGTCTCCGCGGTGGCCCGGGTGGCCGAGGCCCTCGGCGCCGCCGCACGGGCGGCCGGGGTCGAGGTCGCCACCGGTGACACGAAGGTCGTCGAGGCCGGACACGGCGACGGCATCTACCTCAACACCGCCGGCATCGGCCTCATCCCCGACGGGGTGGATCTGCGCCCGCAGCGTGTCGTCCCGGGCGACGTCGTGATCGTCAGCGGCGAGATCGGACTCCACGGAGTGGCGATCATGAGCGTCCGCGAGGGCCTGGAGTTCGGCGTGGACATCGAGAGCGACTGCGCCGCGCTCGGCGGGCTCGTGCGGTCCATGCTCGCCGTCACCCCCGACATCCACGTCCTGCGCGACCCCACCCGCGGCGGACTGGCGGCCTCGCTGAACGAGATCGCGGCGGCCTCCGGTACGGGCGTGGTCATCGAGGAGTCCAAGATCCCCGTACCCCCCGCCGTCGCGAACGCCTGCGCCATCCTCGGCCTGGACCCGCTGTACGTCGCCAACGAGGGCAAGCTGGTCGCCTTCGTCCCGCGGGCCCACGCGGACGCCGTGCTCGACGCCCTGCACGCACACCCGCTGGGCCGGCACGCCGCCGTCATCGGGGAGGCCGTCGAGTCCCACCCGGGTCTCGTCGTGGCGCGCACCGGCTTCGGCGGCACCCGGGTGGTCGACCTGCCGCTCGGCGAGCAGTTGCCGCGCATCTGCTGATCCGGCGCCCGGCCGATGCCCGCGCGGGCAGGGCGCCGCGGCCACGCCGAGAGGGCCGCTCCGTCGTTCCGGAGCGGCCCTCTCGGCGATCGTCGACGTCCTCGGGTGGGCGACGTCGGCGCATGTGTTCCCGGCGGAAGTCAGTGTTTGAAGACGTCCTTCGCCTTCTCCTTGGCGTCACGCGCGTCGCCCTTCGCCTGGTCGGCCTTTCCCTTGGCCTGCAGACGCTCGTTGCCCGTCACGCGCCCGGCCGCTTCCTCGGCCTTTCCCTTGGCCTGTTCGCCCTTGGCCTTCATCTTCTGCTCACCGGACACAGTCGATCACTCCCTGTGCGTTGGATCGTGCCTGACGTCAGGGCGTCTGACCTGTCCGCGCTCCCGTAAACGCGAAATCCTGAATTTGTCCGCGAAGCGGCGCGCCGAATTCCCGGGATTGCCGAGGAGAAACCCGAAAATCCACCGGAATGGAGGTGTGAAGGCAGGGTAAGCGGAGGTCCGGAGGTTGATAAACATGGTTCCCCTTCTTCTCGTTCTGCTTCTCGTACTGATTCTCTTCGGCGCCGGATTCGCGCTGAAGGCACTCTGGTGGATCGCCGTGATCCTGCTCGTCGTGTGGCTGCTGGGCTTCGTGGCCCGGCCGAAGGGCGGCTCGGGCCGCTGGTACCGCTGGTAGCCCGACAACCGCACCGAGGGAGGGAGAGAGATGGCTGACGCGCATTCGCCGAGATCCTCGATGCGCAGCGTGGCCCGGAGCGACGCGGTCAGAGTGGGCGCCCGCTCCGGCTTCGCGGCACGAGGCGTGCTGTACCTGCTGATCGGCGTCCTGGCCGTACGGATCGGGATGACGGGCGGGGGCGAGCAGGCCGACCGGGGCGGGGCGCTGGAGCAGATCGCGGCCACCCCCGCCGGCGCCGTCCCCTTGTGGGCGCTGGGCGCCGGACTCGCCGGCATGGCCGTGTGGCGGCTCACCGAGGCGGTCTTCGGAGCCGCGGGCCCGGACGGGCACAAGCCGGGCAAGCGGGCGCTGTCCGCCGTCAGGAGCGTCTTCTACGCGTTCGTGGCGGCCGTGGTCCTGGCCTTCGCCGCCGGCGCCGGGAACAGCGGCGCCGGCGAGACCGACCGCCAGAGCCAGGACGCCACCGCGCGTCTGCTGGCCCTCCCGGCCGGCCGGTGGCTGGTCGGCGCGGCGGCCGTCGGCATCGTCGTCGCCGGCCTGTGGATCGCCGCCCAGGCGGTCCGGAGGAAGTACCGCAAGCACCTGGACCGGGCGATGTCGAAGAAGGCGCGCCGCTACATGGACGTCACCGGCGTGGCCGGCGGTGTCGCGCGCGGCGCCCTGCTCGCCGCCGTCGGGTACTTCGCGCTGCGGGCGGCGATCGACTTCGACCCCGACGAGGCGAAGGGGATGGACGACGCCATCCGCTCGTTCGCGCAGACCGGCGCCGGACCGTGGCTGCTCATCGCCCTCGCGGCCGGACTCGCGCTGTTCGGACTGTTCTCCTTCGGCATGAGCCGCTGGCGCCGCGTCTGACCGCGGAGCCGGGCAGGCCCCTCCTCCCGCGCCGCCGGACC
The DNA here is from genome assembly GCF_008042125.1 of Streptomyces sp. MS191. Classification (GTDB taxonomy): domain Bacteria; phylum Actinomycetota; class Actinomycetes; order Streptomycetales; family Streptomycetaceae; genus Streptomyces. The sequence continues at coordinate 15,175 of NZ_RDBI01000068.1, read as the reverse complement.
CCGGCGGCGCGGGACCAGGTGGCCCCGACGGCCCCCGGACCTGCACAATGCGGCGTGTGAGCGAAGACGACCCGTATCTGTGGCTGGAAGACGTCGAGGGCGCGGAAGCGCTGGAGTGGGTGGCCGAGCGGAACGCCGAGACGCGGGCCGAACTGGCCGCCGACGCCGGTTTCGACGCGCTGAAGGAACGGCTGCGGGAGGTCCTCGACGCCTCGGACCGCATCCCGTACACCACCCGCCGGGGCGCGCACCTCTACAACTTCTGGCGGGACGCCGACCACGTGCGCGGCGTGTGGCGGCGCACGACGCTTGAGCAGTACCGCAAGGACCTCCCCGAGTGGGAGGTCCTTCTCGACGTGGACGCGCTCGCCGCCGCCGAGGGCGAGAAGTGGATGTGGGCCGGTGCGCGGGTGCGCAGGCCGGACCACGACCGGGCCCTGGTGTGCCTGTCCCGGGACGGCGGCGACGCCGTCGTCGTCCGCGAGTTCGACCTCGCCGACCGGACCTTCGTCGAGGACGGCTTCCGGGTCGCCGAGGGCAAGACCCGGATCGGCTGGATCGACGACGACACCGTCTTCGTCGGCGCCGAACTCGGACCGGACTCCGTGACCGACTCCGGCTACCCCCGCACCGTGCGCCGCTGGCGACGGGGGACCCCGCTGGAGGACGCGGCCCTGGTCTTCGAGGCCGAGAGGGCCGACGTGTCGGCCTGGGGCACCCACGACCCCACACCCGGCTACGAGCGGGACTTCGTCGGCCGCTCCCTGGACTTCTTCCGCAGCGAGCAGTTCCTGCTCGCTCCCGACGGCACCCTCGTACGGATCGACGTTCCCGAGGACGCCGAGGCGTACGCCCACCGCGACCACCTCGTCGTCACCCTGAAGTCCGACTGGCTCGGACACCGGGCGGGCTCGCTGCTGGCGTTCGGCTTCGACGCCTTCCTGGCGGGCGGCCGGGACGCCGAGGTGCTCTTCGCCCCGGACCCGCGGACGGCGCTGGCCGGGCACTCCTGGACCCGCCGGCACCTCATCCTGGAGACGATGCGCGACGTCACCACCCACATCGAGGTGCTCACCCCCACCCCCGGCGGCGGCTGGACGCGCGAGCCGCTGGCGGACGTGCCGGCGCTGTCCGCCGTGAGCGTCGTCGACACCGACCCGGACGTCTCCGACGAGTACTTCCTGGACGTGTCGGGATTCCTGCAGCCGTCCACGCTCCACCGCGGAGTGGTCGGCGGCGACAGCGAGATCCTCAAGGAGGCCCCGGCCCGCTTCGACACCGCCGGGCTGTCGGTCACGCAGCACTTCGCCACCTCGCGGGACGGGACGCGCGTGCCGTACTTCGTGATCGGCCCGGACCACGCGTCGACCGGCCCCGGTCCCGCACTGCTCTACGGCTACGGCGGGTTCGAGGTCTCCCTCACCCCCTACTACGGGGCCGTGACGGGCCGCGGCTGGCTGGAGCGGGGCGGCACCCACGTCATCGCCAACATCCGCGGCGGCGGCGAGTACGGACCCGCCTGGCACCAGGCCGCGCTCGGCGCCCACCGGACCCGCGCCTTCGACGACTTCGCGGCCGTCGCCGAGGACCTCGTGGCGCGCGGCATCACCACGCCGGCCATGCTCGGCGCCGCCGGGGGAAGCAACGGCGGCCTGCTGATGGGCGCGATGCTCACCCGGCACCCGGAACTGTTCGGCGCGATCGTCGCCCAGGTGCCGCTGCTGGACATGCTCCGCTTCCACCGGCTCCTCGCCGGCGCGTCCTGGATCGCCGAGTACGGTGATCCGGACACCGAGGCCGACCGCCCCCACCTCGACGCGCTGTCCCCCTACCACCGGCTCGCCGCCGACCGGGCCTACCCGCCGGTGCTGCTGATGACCTCCACCCGCGACGACCGCGTGCACCCCGGCCACGCCCGCAAGACGGCGGCACGGCTGCGCGAACTGGGCCACCGGGTGCTGTTCCACGAGAACACCGGCGGCGGCCACGCGGGCGCCGGCGACAACGAGCAGTCCGCCCACAACAACGCCCTGGTGCACACCTTCCTGTGGCGGAACCTCGCCACCTGAGCCGGGCCGAGGGCGGCCGGGCCGCTCCGCCCGCCGCCCGCGGGACCGGGCACCCGGGTCAGCCGGCGGCACCCGGCCGCTCCCCGAGCAGCCGGGTGCGGAACAGGTCCAGGACCATGTCCAGGGCCTGCCGGGTGGGCTGACCGGGTTCGTCGATCAGGTGCTCGGTGAGAACGGAGTGCGGCGCGAGGACGGCGTCCGGGTTCGCGGCGTCGTCCTCCAGCTCGACCGCGACGAACGCGTCGCCCAGTTCCCGCCGGAGGAAGGCGAAGCGGTCCTCCGGCACGAGCCGGTCGCTCCTGAAGCGCAGCCCCAGCACCTGGAGTTCCCGCCGCTCGCAGCGCCCCCGGACGATCGCGAGATCGCGCGGATCGATGTCGATGCGACCCGCGCGGCCCGGGGTGACGGCCAGCGGCAGCGACGGCTGGGACAGGACGGGGGCCACGAGCCGTTCGTCCGAGGCCATGGCGAGGGCGAACCCGCCGGTCAGGCACATGCCGACGGCGCCGACCCCGGGGCCGCCGCACCGCTCGTGCTCGGCGGCGGCCAGGGCGCGCAGCCACGACACGACGCGCGAACTGCGCCCGGTGGCCAGCAGCGTGAACTCGCGGCTGACGCAGACCCGCCACAGGGCGGAGGCCGTGGTGAGGCCGGTTCGCGCCCAGCCGTGGGCGGCGGGGTCCGGGTCGCGGCCCGGCGTACCGAAGAGCACCGGGAGGACGGCCGTGCAGCCCGTCGCCGCCACGCGCTCGGCGAACTCCAGGACCTTGGGCGTGATGCCCGGGATCTCCGCCAGGACGATCACGGCGGGTCCGGTGCCTCGGCGCAGTACCCGCCGGGTGGCGCCGTCGTGGGTGAACGTGCTCCGGGTGAAGCCGGTGAGATCGTGGTCTGCCACGAGCCTGCCCCCTCTGGTCAGCCGACGCCGACGGTAAGTTACCGCGAAGTAGGGCCAGTGGGTCAATGGGTGCGGCCGGGCTCGCGGACCGCGCGGGGAGGCGGAACGGGCCCGCCGACGGTGCCGGCGGACCCGCTTCGGTATGACGACGACCCCGGGGCCGCAGGACCTATCCGGCGTACGTCTCGAACTCGGCGACCTGAGGTGTCCCGGTCGAGCCGGTGATCTCGAAGGTGATCTTGCGTAGCGAGGTCTTCGGGAAGGTGATGACGCCGGCGCCGTTGCCGGAGGTCAGGACCGCTCCCGTGTCGCCGTTGAGGACCCGCCAGGCGCCGATGCGGCCCGCCCCGCCCGAGGTCTCACGGATGGCGATCACCGAGACCGCGGTGGCGGAGCCCCACTTGACCGAGACGGAACCGGTCGATCCGGCCGGCGACCAGTACGTGCCGAGGTCGCCGTCCCTGACGTTGCCGTAGCTGGTGCCGTCCGCCTTGCTGGAGCCGTCGGAGCCCGCCCCGATGCTCAGGTTCGTACCGCTCGGCTGGGTCGGGCCGGTGGTCGGCGTGGTCGGCGACGGAGTGGGGGTCGTGGGCGTGGGCGTGGGCGTGGACCCGGTCGGCGTCGGACTCGGCGTCTGCGGCGAGCAGGTGCCGTCCGACACCCGCAGGCCCGTCCCGGCGCCCGCCGTCTGGCGCACGACGTCCGGTACGCAGGAGGCCGCGTCGAGGCTGTAGGCGTACGGGATGGACACCGTGGTGTTCGACTGCGGGTCCGGACCGGCCGGGTTGTTGTCCGTGCCGGGGCTGGACCAGGTCACGTTGTCGAAGATGTTGCCGCTGACCTGCCAGTACCCGGCCGCGTCGGTGTAGAAGGTGCCCAGGACGTCCTTGGAGTCCTCGAAGTAGTTGTTGTCCACCTTGGCGCGCGCCCCGGCCCGGGAGTTGATGCCGGACTCGTTGAGGCTCACGTAGTGGTTGTTGTAGATGTGGGCGATGCCGCCCCGCAGCAGGGGGGTACGGGAGTCGATGTTCTCGTACAGGTTGTGGTGGTAGGTGATGAAGCCGTTCGAGAGCTCGGTCTCGCTGGATCCGACGAGCCCGCCGCGTCCGGAGTTGCGCAGGATGCTGTAGGAGAGCGTCACGTACTGCGTGTTGTCCTTCATGTCGAAGAGGCCGTCGTAGCCCTCCGACTCGCCGCCCGAGGCCTCCAGGGTGGCGTGGTCGACCCAGACGTTGCGTACGTTGCTCTCCATGCCGATGGCGTCACCGCCGTTGGACGTGGGTGAGCCCGACTTCTTGACGTTCCGTACGGTGACGTTCTGGATGATGATGTTGCTGGACTCGCGGATGTGGATGCCGAGCTGGTCGAAGACCGCCCCGCTGCCGACGCCGACGATGGTGACGTTGCTGATCTGCTTGAGCTCGATCACGCCGTCGGCCGTGTTGCAGCTGCTGCCCGACACCTTGGCCGTGTTGGCGTGGTTGACGGTCCCCTCCACCTCGATGGTGATCGGGGTGCTGCTGCTGGCCCGGCCGCACAGGGCCGCGTGGATCGCGGTTCCGGTGGTGGCCCGCACGGTCTGCCCGCCCGCGCCGCCGGTGGTTCCGCCGTTCTGCGTCGCGTAGCCGGTGGCGCTGCCCGTCGCCGCGGACGCCTCCGGCATGGACACCAGCACTCCCGTGCCCGCGGCGAGGGCCATGGTGGCCAGCGCCGCCTGGAGCCGTCGTACACCTCGTCGTTTCATCACAGTCTCCCGGTGGGTCGTCACCTGCCGGTCCGGTCGGTCCGGCAGGGGTGGTGCCGCTCGGCGACGGCCGGGTCGATGGGGCCCCGGGGAACAGGAGCTACGAGGTCATCGATGCCGATCGCGCGCACGATGGAAGCGCTTTCTGTCCCTTCTTCCCTATAAGTCAGCGAAGAGATGGAGTGGCCAACTCCCTTGACAGGAAAGCGCTTTCCGGCGGCGACGATAGGGCGCGCCCGGGGGAGTGGCAAGGCTCTGCGCGAGATCCGCCGCGCGGGGGTCGCGGGTGCCCCGGTGCGATGCGGAGGGGGTGCGGGGCGGAGCCGGCCGGGTGAGCCGCGTCTCACCCGGGTCCCTGCGCTTGTCTATGCAACTCGTTGCATAGCAAGATCGGAGCCATGGCGCTCGAACACGCGATCCTCGTGTCCCTGCTGGAGAAGCCGGGTTCCGGCTACGAGCTGGCCCGCCGGTTCGAGCGGTCCATCGGGTACTTCTGGACCGCCACCCACCAGCAGATCTACCGCGTGCTCAAGCGCATGGAGAACGACGGCTGGGTCGACGTCCGGGACGTGCCCCAGCAGGGGCGCCCGGACAAGAAGGAGTACTCCGTCGCCGACCTGGGCCGCGCCGCACTCTCCTCGTGGCTGCACGAACCGATCGAGCCCGAGAGCGTCCGGCACGACCTCGCGGTGAAGATCCGCGGCGCGGCCTTCGACGATCCGGCCGCCCTGACGGACGAGGTGGAACGGCACAAGCAGGCCCACGCGGCCCGGCTGGCCCACTACCTCGCGGGCGAGGCGCGCGACTTCCCCGGGGCCGCCCCCGGGTCCCCGGACGCCGGGCCCGCCGACCGCGACGCGCCGGCCCCCGGGCCCGCCGCCGGCGCGCTCGACCCCGAGCGTGAACTCCAGCACGCCGTCCTGCGCGGGGGCATCGCGTACGAACGCATGATGCTCGCCTGGCTCGACGACGTCCTCGCCACCCTCGGCCGGTTCCGTCCCGGACCCTGACCGGCCGTGCCGCTCAGCCCCGTACCCCCACCCCTTCCACCCTCCAGTCGAAAGGCGGCAACCATGGCCGACCCGCTGCTGTTCAACCCGCGCACCTACGACCCCGCGCACTTCGATCCGGAGACCCGCCGGCTGCTGCGCGCCACCGTCGACTGGTTCGAGGAGCGTGGCAAGCGACAGCTGATCGAGGACTACCGGACCCGGGCCTGGCTCGGCGACTTCCTCGCCTTCGCCGCCAAGGAAGGGCTGTTCGCGACCTTCCTGACCCCCTCGTCCGAGGCGGACGGGCAGGACGAGCGCTGGGACACCGCCCGGATCGCCGCGCTCAACGAGATCCTCGGCTTCTACGGCCTCGACTACTGGTACGCCTGGCAGGTCACCATCCTGGGCCTCGGCCCGGTCTGGCAGAGCGACAACGCCGCCGCCCGCGCCCGCGCCGCCGAACTCCTCGCGCAGGGCGAGGTGTTCGCCTTCGGCCTGTCCGAGAAGTCTCACGGCGCCGACATCTACTCCACCGACATGCTCCTGGAGCCCGACGCCGACGGCGGCTTCCGCGCCACCGGCTCCAAGTACTACATCGGCAACGGCAACGCCGCCGGACTCGTCTCCGTCTTCGGCCGCCGCACCGACGTGGAAGGCCCCGACGGCTACGTCTTCTTCGCCGCGGACAGCCGCCACACGGCGTACCACCTGGTCAAGAACGTCGTCGACTCGTCGAAGTACGTCAGCGAGTTCCGGCTCGAGGACTACCCCGTGGCCGCCGAGGACGTCCTGCACACCGGCCGTGCCGCCTTCGACGCCGCCCTCAACACGGTCAACGTCGGCAAGTTCAACCTGTGCACCGCCTCCATCGGCATCTGCGAGCACGCGATGTACGAGGCCGTCACCCACGCCCACAACCGCATCCTGTACGGCCGCCCCGTCACCGCCTTCCCGCACGTGCGCCGCGAGCTGACCGACGCCTACGTACGCCTCGTCGGCATGAAGCTCTTCAGCGACCGGGCCGTCGACTACTTCCGCTCCGCCGGCCCCGACGACCGTCGCTACCTCCTCTTCAACCCGATGACGAAGATGAAGGTGACCACGGAGGGCGAGAAGGTCATCGACCTGATGTGGGACGTCATCGCCGCCAAGGGCTTCGAGAAGGACAACTACTTCGCCCAGGCCGCCGTGGAGATCCGCGGGCTGCCGAAGCTGGAGGGCACGGTCCACGTCAACCTGGCGCTGATCCTGAAGTTCATGCGCAACCACCTGCTGGAGCCCGTCGCCTACGAGCCCGTGCCGACCCGCCTCGACGCGGCCGACGACACGTTCCTCTTCCGCCAGGGCCCGGCCCGCGGCCTGGGCTCGGTGCGCTTCCACGACTGGCGCGCCGCCTACGACACCTTCGCCCACCTGCCCAACGTCGCCCGGCTCCGCGAACAGGCCGACGCGCTCTGCGAGTTCGTCGCCACGGCGGCTCCCGACGAGAAGCAGAGCCGCGACCTCGACCTCCTCCTCGCGGTCGGCCAGCTCTTCGCGCTGGTCGTCCACGGCCAGCTGGTCCTGGAGCAGGCGGACCTCACCGGACTCGACGAGGACGTCCTCGACGAACTGTTCGCCGTGCTCGTCCGCGACTTCTCCGCGCACGCCGTCGAACTGCACGGCAAGGACTCCGCGACCGAGCAGCAGCAGCTGTGGGCGCTGGGCTCGGTGCGGCGCCCGGTCGTCGACGAGGCGCGGTCGGAGCGGGTCTGGCAGCGGGTCGAGGCGCTGTCGGGCGCGTACGAGATGGGCCGGTAGGACCCGGGCACGGGGGCCGGACAGGGCGGCCGGTCGCGGGGTGAGGCTCCGCGGCCGGTCCGCGGCGCACGGGGGCGCCGGGCGGACCCGTCCGGACGGGAACGTCCGGCGGTCGCGCCGGCCCCCGGCGCCGGATCCTCGCGCCGGTTCGTCGGCCAGGTGGTCAGGCCGGTGGTCAGGTCCGGTGGTGTCCGGTGGTCAGATCGGATGGGCGGGCGCGGCGGTCAGGACGGCCGGTCGGTGTCCGCGGGGCCCTCCGAGAACAGGGCGACGAGCCGGCCGACCGGGTCGTCGCCGAAGCACATCGCGAGTCCCTCGGCGGACTCGGCGGCCTTGGCGGCGCTGCGGGGGAAGAGGGCCTCCTCGTAGGCGGTGAGGGCCCCTTCGGTGTCCCCGGGACGGGCGGCGAGGGCCAGCCCGAGTTCGGCGCCGTCCAGCATGGCGAGGTTGGCGCCCTCGCCGGCGAACGGCGACATCAGGTGCGCCGCGTCGCCCAGCAGCGTCACGCCCGGAACACGCTCCCAGCGGTGCCCGATCGGCAGCGCGTGGATCCTGCGGGGGAGCGGCGCGGCGTCGGAGTCCGCGAGGAGCGCCGTGAGGCCCTCGTCCCAGCCGTCGAACAGCGCGAGCACGGCCGCCTTGGCCTTCTCCGCGTCGGTGAAGTCGACGCTGTCGATCCACTCCTCCGCGACGCGCAGGGCCGTGTAGACGTGCAGGCCGCCGTCGGTCTGCAGATGGGCGAGGAAGCCCCGGCCGTCGCCGAGCGCGAACAGCATGCCGCCGCCGGCGACCTTCACGCTGCCGGGATGGCGGACCTCGGCGTCGTGCAGCTCGGCCTCGACGAAGGAGATGCCCGTGTAGGCGGGCTCGGCGTCGGACAGCAGCGGGCGGACGCGCGACCACGCGCCGTCGGCGCCGACGAGCAGGTCGGTCGTGACGACGCCGCCGTCCGAGAAGGTCACCTCGTGCCGGCCGCCACCGAGCGGACGCGTGCCGACGACCTTGTGGCCCCAGCGCACGGTGCCCTCGGGCAGGGAGTCCAGGAGCAGGTCGCGCAGCAGGCCGCGGTCGACCTCGGGACGCTCGCCGTCGCCCTCGTCCGGCTGGTCCCAGCGGACGACGCCCTGGCGGTCCAGGACGCGGCAGGCCTGGCCGCCCGGGTGTACGAGCGCGCGGAAGGCCTCGTGGAGACCGGCCGCGTGCAGCGCGACCTGGCCGTTCTCACGGTGGATGTCGAGCATGCCGCCCTGAGGGCGGGCGTGACGGGAGGCCTCGAGGTCGAAGACGGCGGCCTCGACGCCGTGCAGGTGCAGGACGCGGGCCAGGGTCAGCCCGCCGAGGCCGGCGCCGATGACGGCGATGGGGTGGTGGGTGGTCATGGCGACTCCTTGGAAGCGGGGCACGGAGCCGGCGGGCGGACCCGCTCGGCCCGCGCCGGAGGGGCACTCCGAAAAGCGTAACGAACATGTTCGTSGCGAACAAGTTCGTCACGAACGCGTACGACGCGGCTCGCGGTCGTCCGCCACCCCCGGGCCGTGCCGCCGGTCGTCGCCCTGCCCGCGGGCGCCCGGGTGGGCCGCAAGCTGCGGATCTCACCGGCGGCGGAGATCCGGTACGTGGCGCGCCTCCGGCTGGTCGACGGCTCGCCGATGGCCATCGAGTACC
>NZ_RDBI01000068.1:0-5907 GCF_008042125.1 Streptomyces sp. MS191 | reverse complement strand
CTTCGCGGGCGACCGCGCGGACCAGGCCGACGAGTTGCAGCGCGCCACGGAACTCGACCGGCTGGACCGGCGGATCTCCGAGATCCAGGGCCGGCTGAGCGAGGGAGCCGTCGCGGGTCCGCCCCGTACCGACGCGATCGGGGTGGGCAGCACGGCGACGGTACGGTTCGAGGACGGCACGGAGTCCACGGTCCAGATCGGCGAGGTGGCCGAGGCGCTGGACCGGACGCTTGTCACCGCCCACAGCCCGCTGGGCCGAGCGCTGCTCGGCCACCGCGCCGGTGACACCGTGTCCTACCGGACTCCCGAGGGGCCGGCTTCGGCGGTCGTGGTGTCGCTCGGCGGCGCGTCGGCGTAGGACCTTTCCGGACCCGGGAGCGTGGCGATTCCGCCCCCGGCCGGTCAGCCCGTCACGATCCCGGTGACGAGGTTGATCGTGGTGGCGAGAATGCTGGCCCCGAAGACGTACGACAGCAGGCAGTGTCGCAGGGCCACCGCCCGGATCCTCGGACTGGAGACGTCCGTGTCCGAGACCTGGTAGGTCATGCCGAGGTTGTAGCTGAAATAGAGGAAGTCGCTGTAGGCCGGCGGGCTCTGGGTGTTGAAGTCGATGCCCCCGTCGGACGTGAGGTAGTACAGGTGCGCGTAGCGGGTGGCGTACATCAGGTGCAGGGCCGCCCAGGCCATGAAGACACCGCCGAGCGCGGCCGCCGCGGCGGTGTGGCTGTCGCGCGAGCCGCTGGCCAGGAGCAGCATCACGATGCCGGCCAGACCGCACACCGCGGCGGCGACGACGGCGAGCTCCTCGACCAGCGGCCTGAAGTCCTCGCGCCGCGCGTTGCGATGGGTCTCGGCGGCGTCCATCGGCCAGAGCACGATCCAGCCCGTCACGACGAAGAAGGTCTCGGCGGCGAAGATCCCCGCCAGGATGCCGAGGGGCGTCTCGCGCCCCAGACCCACGAGGACGCCGACGACCAGTCCGAAGAGCGACGCGTTCACGAGTCGGGGAACCGCGGAGCGCGGAAGCCGGAGTTGCACGGACCCTCACAGTGGCGACGGAATCCGTCCCGCCGCGGGAGACGGCGGGACGGGCGGGACAGCGRGACGGCGGGGCGGGCGGCGCTCCGGAGGAACAGGAGGTCAGGACGACAGGACGACCACGGCCTCGTCCGTGTAGGTCAGGAACGTCAGCGTCTCCCGGAAGTACAGCTCGATCTCGTGCGCGTCGTGCGCCGTGTAGCCGATCGCCAGGTCCTGCCCCAGCCGGAGTTCGAAGTCGCCGCCGCGGGTGGACACCACGAACGCACCCCTGAGAGCCGGCGCCCAGATCGGGTCGCCGCCCAGGATCCGGCCCAGGTGGGCCGCGATGGGATAGCCGTGGTCGGAGGTCTCGCTGACCGCCGTGTACGCGTCGGCGCCGAGCAGGAGCGCGTACGGGCCGTCGACTCCGGCGAGCCGCAGCGCCGTCAGGGCGCCGCTGATCGCGTCGGGGTAGTCGCGCGGCTCGGGCGGCAGGCTCAGGACGGGGTTGGACGAGCGCTCGCGCAGTCCGTCGACGCCCGCCGCCGCGTACCCGTCGAAGATGGTCCGGTCCTCGGCGAACGCCATCGTGCGGGCCGCGTCCTTGACCGGCTGCCAGTCGGAGTCCTGGGCGCCGCGTTCGACGTCGTCCACGGCGGCCCTGCTCACCGTGAACGGCACCCTCAGTTCGACGACCGGCGCGGCCTCACGCAGCAGCGCCGTCACGCCGGGGGCGGGCGAGGTGATGTCCCGGACGTGCCCGGTGCCGACGGCCGCGAGCTCCGGCCCGGCCGGGTCGGGGACGTCGACGACGCGGCGGCCCGCGACGTGACGGCGGAAGGTGCGCCGGGCCTCCTCCTCGATCTCGGCCCAGGCCGCGGGCGGGATGGGCGCGAGTCCACGGTGCAGGTTGTTCGTCACGGCGGGGGTCGACATGGCGCTCAGGCTCCTTTCAGGCTGCCGATGCCCAGCGAACCGTCCCGCCCGGCCCGGACGGACGCCACGGCCGGCTCCGGTTCCGGTTCCGCCGGATCGCCGTCGGGCGCGGTGGGGGCGGGTGGCTCGGGCTGTGCGCCGGGCTCCGGCAGCGGGGGAAGCACGGRCGGCGTGGCGGATTCGGCCGAGGCCGGCGGGTCGGGGAGGTCGCCGAGGAGGTCGGCGCTGGGCACGAAGAAGAGGCCGCCGGTCACGGCCGTGGAGAAGTCGAGGATCCGGTCCGTCACGCCCGGCGGATCGCCGAGGAACATGTTCCTCAGCATCCGCTCCGTCACCTCGGGCGTCCGCGCGTAGCCGATGAAGTAGGTGCCGAACTCGCCGCTGCCGAGTGTCCCGAAGGGCATGTTCTCGCGCACGATCTGCTGCTCGGTCCCGTCCTCGTCGACGATCGTGTTGAGGGCGACGTGCGAGTCGGCGGGCTTGGTGTCGTCGGGGAGTTCGACGTTGGCGGCCTTGGTGCGTCCGATGACGTGTTCCTGCTCCTCGGTGGTGAGGTTCTGCCAGGCCGTCATGTCGTGGACGTACTTCTGCACGATCACGTAGCTGCCGCCCTCGAAGGCCGGGTCCTCGGCGCCGACGTGGGCGGCCCCGACGGCTCGGGAGCCCTCCGGGTTCTCGCTGCCGTCGACGAAGCCGAGCAGGTCGCGTTCCTCGAAGTAGCGGAAGCCGTGCACCTCGTCGACGACCGTCACCGCCGGACCGAGCCGCTCGATGACGAGGCGGGCCAGCTCGAAGCAGAGGTCCATGCGGCCGGCACGCAGATGGAGCAGGAGGTCTCCGGGGGTGGCCGGAGCCGTGTGGCGGGGCCCCCGCAGAGGCGTGAAGGACCGGAGCTCCCGCGGGCGCGGGCCGTCGAAGAGACGGTCCCATGCCTGGGCGCCGATGCCGACGACGCAGCTCAGGCCGTCCTCGGGGGCGCGGAACCCGACCGAGCGGGTCAGGCCCGCGAGGTCCTCGAGCACCCCCCGTACGGCGTCCTCGCCCTCCGGCGCCACGGTGGCGACGAGGAAGAGGGCCGCCCGGGCGGGCGGCAGGACGACGGGCTGCGTGGTGACCATACGGCTCCCGCGAAAGGCGCGAAGGCGACAGATGCATCGAAAAGGGCAGGGTCAGCGTATCCGCGGGCGGGCCGGTGCGCAGGCCCGGTGCCTCCCGCCGTGCGTCGGGAGGGACCGCGGAGCTCGCCGTCGCGGAGCGGCGCGCGCCACCGTTGCGCGTGCCGCGCCGTACGAGCGGTCCGTCAGGCCGCCGGATCGATGGTGACCTTGACGTGCTTCATGATCGGCTGGTCGCTCTGGGTGCTGTAGTCGCCGAGGGCGCACAGGACGTTCATCTCGGGCATGTATCCGGCCGCGCAGCCGCGGGGGATGTCGTAGGGGACGGCGAGGTAGCCGTCGAGGTGGCGCCGGCTGCCGTCCTTGGCGGTGCTCGTGATGTCGACGCGGCCGAGTTCGGTGATGCCTCTCTCGCGCATGTCGTCGCGGTTCATGAAGACGAGGGTGCGCAGGTTCTTGATGCCGCGGTAGCGGTCGTTGTCGGAGTAGATGGTGGTGTTCCACTGGTCGTGGGACCGCATGGTGCCCAGCGCCAGGGTCCCGGGGGCGGGGACGACGTCCGGCAGGGCGGCGGTGGAGAACTCGGCGCGCCCGGACGGGGTGAGGAAGACCAGTTCCCGAGCCGGCTGCTTGATGCGGAACCCGAGGGGCAGGCGGACACGGCGGTTGAAGTCCTCGAACCCGTCGAGCGCACGGGCCATCGTGTCGCGGATGCGGTCGTAGTCCTCGATGTACCACTCCCAGGGGGTCTCGCTGTCGGGCAGCGCCGCCCGCGCCATGCCGGCGACGATGGCCGGCTCGGACAGCAGGTGCGGGGAGGCGGCGCGCTTCATGCCGACGGACAGGTGCACCATGCTCATCGAGTCCTCGACGGACGTGCTCTGGACACCCTTGCGCTGGTGGTCCTTCTCCGTGCGGCCCAGGCAGGGCAGGATCAGTGCCTGCCGTCCGTGCACGACGTGGCTGCGGTTGAGCTTGGTGCTCACCTGGACGGTGAGGTCGCAGGTACGCAACGCCTCGTAGGTGTACGGGGTGTCGGGGGCCGCCAGGGCGAAGTTGCCGCCCATGCCGACGAACACCTTCACCTCGCCCGCGTGCATGGCCCGGATGGTGCGGACGGTGTCCAGACCGTGCTCGCGCGGCGGGTCGATCTTGCAGACCTCGGCCAGCCGGTCCAGGAACGCGTCGGTGGGCCGGTGGTCGATCCCGCAGGTGCGGTTGCCCTGGACGTTGCTGTGGCCGCGTACGGGCGAGGGCCCCGCACCCTCACGCCCCAGGTTGCCGCGCAGCAGCAGGAGGTTGACGATCTCGCGCACCGTGTCGACGCCGTGCTCGTGCTGGGTGAGGCCCAGGCACCAGCTGACGATGCTGCGGTCCGCCTCCCGGTAGACCCGGGCGGCCTTCAGGATGTCGGCAAGGGTGACGCCGGACTGGTGCTCGATCTCGTCCCACGGCGTGGCCTCGCACACGGCGCGGTACGCGTCGAAGCCGGTGGTGTGGCGCTCGACGAACTCCCGGTCCAGCGCCTTGGGGTCGGTCGTGGACTGCTCCAGGATCGCCTTGGCCATGCCGCGCACCAGCGCCATGTCGCCGCCGATGCGCGGCTGCAGGTTGAGGGTGCTGGTCCGGGTCGTCCTGAACAGCGCCATGTCCGTGAAGTCGTGCGGGACGATGGTGCGGGTGGCGGCCGCCTCGACCAGCGGGTTGACGTGCACGATCCGGGCGCCGCGGTCGTGCGCCTCGGCGAGGGCGGTGAGCATCCGGGGCGCGTTGGAGGCGGCGTTGACCCCGAGGATGAAGAGTGCGTCCGTCACCTCCCAGTCCTTGAGGTCGACGGTGCCCTTGCCGGTGCCGAGGGAGGCCTGCAGGGCGCGGCCGCTGGCCTCGTGGCACATGTTCGAGCAGTCCGGCAGGTTGTTGGTGCCCAGCTCGCGGGCCATCAACTGGTACAGGAACGTGGCTTCGTTACCGAGGCGTCCGGACGTGTAGAACGACGCCTGGTGCGGGGACCCCAGTTCGCGCAGGGCCCGGCCGACGACCTCGAAGGCGTCCTTCCAGCTGATGGGGACGTAGTGGTCCGTGTCGGGGTCGTAGACCATCGGCTCGGTCAGCCGGCCCTGGTTCTCCAGCTCGTAGTCGCTCCACCCCGACAGCTCGGCCACGGAGTGGGCGGCGAAGAACTCCCGCCCGACGCGCTTGCGCGTCATCTCCCAGGTGACGTGCTTGATCCCGTTCTCGCAGATGTCGAGGTGCAGGCCCTTGGTGTCGTCCGGCCAGGCGCAGCCCGGACAGTCGAAGCCCGTGTTCTCGTGGTTCATCCGCATGATGGCCCGGGGGCCGTCCACCAGCGCGCCCTCGCGCACCAGGAAGTTCGTCACGCTCTTGGCGGCGCCCCAGCCGGCGGCGGGATGGTGGTAGGGCCGGAACTCCGGTTCTTCCGTGGGTTCGGGCCCCACACTGTGCTCGACCTGTCGCCGTTCCTCGTCGGACGCGCTCAAGACTCTCACCTTCCGCTGCGCGGACTGGGCCGGAATGCGGCACTCCTGCCCAGGCTAGGTCGGTGGTCAGGCCGTCGCCATGCGACCGCGCCACGGACCGGCGCGCCCCCGCCCGTGCGTGGTTCCGGCGGCGGACCGACGCCGCACCGCGTACGCCCGTCCGGGGGACCCATCGGGATTCCAATGCCGGACATCGGATTCCCCATTGGATATCGATGACCGACCGGCCTACCGTCGATGACGTCGCCACGCCGGCGGTCTGTGGACGGAACGTCGGCGCGCGACGGCGCGGGCGACGCCGCGTCGAGCCGACCGAGCCCCTGGCGAGCACCCCGTCC
>NZ_RDBI01000067.1 GCF_008042125.1 Streptomyces sp. MS191 | reverse complement strand
GATGGAACTGCTCGGCATCGAGGGCGTCGACCCGGCCACCCTGGTGCGCTGGAGCGACGCGTCGCTGGAGCTGTTCTGGGGGCGGCCCGCACCGGAGCGGCAACTGGAACTGGCGGAGCTGGCGGGCGAGTTCCACCGGTGGCTCACCGCGACCGTGCGCGACGCCGAGGCCGCGCCGGACTCCTTCGTCGGCGCGCTGGCCCGCCACCTGCTGCCCGACGGCCGGCCGCTCGACGTCGCGACCGCCGTCGGCGCGTGCTTCTTCGTCTTCATCGCCGGGCAGTCCACGACCGGGCAGCTCATCTCGACCGTGCTGCACCGCGCGCTCACCGAGCCCGGACTGTGGCCGCGGCCCGCGAGCGAGCCCGGTCTGGCCGAGGCGTGGGTGGAGGAGGTGCTGCGCCGCGAGCCGCCGGTGACCACCTGGCGCCGCGTCACCGCGCACCCCGTGGAGCTCGGCGGGGTGCGGCTCCCCGCCGGGGCGCACCTGCTGCTCATGCTGATGGGTACCGGCTCCGACCCGGAGGTCTTCGGCGACCCCGAGCTGATGTGCCCGCACCGTCCGAACGCCCGCCACCACCTCGCGTTCGGCGTGGGACGTCACCGCTGCCCGGCGCTCACCGAGCCCGGACTGTGGCCGCGGCCCGCGAGCGAGCCCGGTCTGGCCGAGGCGTGGGTGGAGGAGGTGCTGCGCCGCGAGCCGCCGGTGACCACCTGGCGCCGCGTCACCGCGCACCCCGTGGAGCTCGGCGGGGTGCGGCTCCCCGCCGGGGCGCACCTGCTGCTCATGCTGATGGGTACCGGCTCCGACCCGGAGGTCTTCGGCGACCCCGAGCTGATGTGCCCGCACCGTCCGAACGCCCGCCACCACCTCGCGTTCGGCGTGGGACGTCACCGCTGCCCGGGCGCGTCCCTGGCACGCACGGAGGCGGCGGTCGCGCTGCGGGCGGCGGCCCGTCGTCTCCCGGACGTCCGCCTCGCGGGAGCCCCGGAACCCGGCACGGCGACCGGACGGCCGGCCGGCCCGGCCCCGCAGCAGCCTCCGATGCTCGGCCTGCTGTCCTTCCGGGCCCCGCTGCGGGTGCCGGTCGTACGGCGCTGACCGCAGAGGGTGTCTGGCCGGGCTCCCGGCGCCCTGGGACTCCGTCTCCCGCGTTGTCGCCTGTCGCCCGGAGCCGGCCCGGGGCCGTCGGCGCCCGCCCCGTGACGGCCCCCGTCCGCAGGGGCCGCCCGTCAGCCCCGGCCGGTGAACGAGGCGCCGAAGCCGTTGCCCGGGTGCCAGTGGTCGCGCGGCCGGTCGTCGAAGTGCAGGAAGCGGCGCCCCTGGTCCTCCGACCAGCGCGCCAGACAGGGCCACGCGTGGCTCCTGCTGGACAGCACCAGGGCGTCCGCCGAGAGCGCCGGGGCGACGGCGGCGAGTTCGGCGTCCTCGTGGTCCGCACTCACCGAGGTGTCCAGCAGCACCATGTCGACGCCCCGCTCCTGGATCCGCGGGCTCGCCAGGACCTGGACGGAGTCGCCCACGACCTGGTCCACCACCGCCTGGTACGGCCCCTGGATCAGCTCACCGGCCCGGGGGTCGACGTCCACGGTGGTGAGCCGCCCCGAACCGTTGTGCAGCAGGGCCGCGGCGATGAGGCTGCTGGCGATGCCCCGGTGGGGCCCGGCCTCGACCACGTGCGCGGGCGCGAGCGTGCGGACGAAGGCGTAGTAGGCCACGCGGCGGCCGTACCGCACCTCGCGGTCGCACGTGCCCGAGCGGACGCTGGTGGCGAGTCCCCGGGCGAGGGTCCGGCGCAGTTCCGCGTCCTCCTCGGCCTCCCGGACGTACGCCCGCACCTGCTTCACGGGCGCGCCGGTCACCTCGCTGACGAACCAGCACAGGTGGTCGTGGTTGGAGGGCTCCAGCTCGTACGTGAAGCAGGAGTGCTCACGGGAACGGACGAGCCAGGAGCCCGAGCGCTTGAGCACGCGGGCGTCGTGGCGGGCCACGGTGGCCAGTCGCAGGGGCAGCGCGGCAGCCCGCGCGAGCGGCGTGGCGGCGATCTTCCGGGTCAGGTTCTGCATGGGGGGAGGCTAGGGGCGCGGGCCGCCGCGGCCCCCGAAGCGTCCGCCCATGTCGCGCGGCGTCGCCGGAGTGGCCCAAGGACTTCAGCCGGTCGACGCCGTGCGCGGCTCAGAGCTGTGCCACCGCCTCACCGCGGCAGCGGCCGCGGGTGTCGAAGACGCGGCGCGCGTGCCGTTCGACCAGCGCGTAGTCGAAGGCGTCGTGGTCCGTCGTGACGACGACGACGTCGGCGTCGCGCAGCTCCTCCTCCGTCAGGTCCACGCAGAGCACGTGCGCCGGCAGGTGGACGGGGTCCGCGAAGGGTTCGACGGCCCGGACCCGGGCGCCGGCCTCGTGCAGGAGGCGCGCCACCTCGACGGCCGGGGACTCGCGCACGTCGCCGGTGTTCTTCTTGTAGGCGAGCCCGAGGAGCAGGACGCGGGCCCCCGCCGGCTCCCGTCCGAGGGTCTCGGTCACGCGCTGGACGACGTACCGCGGCATGTGCGTGTTGATCTCGTTGGCGAGGGAGATGAACCGGACGTCGTGGCTGAGCGTCCGGCGCACCTGCCAGGCGAGGTAGGTCGGGTCGACGGGCAGGCAGTGGCCGCCCACCCCCGGGCCCGGCAGGAAGGGCATGAAGCCGAACGGCTTGGTCGCGGCGGCGGCCACCGCCTCCCGGATGTCGACGCCCAGGGGGCGGGCGCACATCGCCAGTTCGTTCACCAGCGCGATGTTGACCTGGCGGAAGGTGTTCTCCAGGAGCTTGGTGAGTTCGGCCGTGCGCGGTGAGGAGACCGGCACGGTGCGGTCCACGATCCGGCCGTAGAAGTCCTCGAGCGCGGCGAGGGATTCCGCGTCGACGCCGGAGACGACCTTCGGGGTGTTCTCCAGACGCCAGTGGGCGTTGCCCGGGTCGATGCGCTCGGGGCTGTATCCGAGACGGAAGTCCCGGCCCGCGCGCAGTCCGCTGCCGTGTTCGAGGATCGGCCGCAGGACGTCCTCGGTGGTGCCCGGATACGACGTCGACTCCAGCACGACGGTGGCGCCGGGACGCAGGTGCGGGGTGACGGAGCAGGCGGCGCTCTCGACGTACGAGAGGTCGGGCGCCCCGTCCCGCAGCGGTGTCGGCACGGCGATCACGCAGACGTCGAAGCCCGCTGTCCCGGCGTAGTCGTGAGTGACCGTCAGTCCGGTGTCGAGGGCGGCGCGCAGGCGCGCGTCGGGGATGTCCTCGACGTAGGAGCCGCCCGCCGTCAGCCGCTTGATCCGCTGATCGTCCGTGTCGAGCCCGGTCACCCGGAAGCCCGCTTCGGCGGCCGCGACCGCCAGCGGGAGCCCGACGTATCCGAGCCCGATCACGACGACGTGGCGCGGTGCCCCGGTTGGTCCCATGAAGGCATTCTCCGATCGAGGAACGACAGAAACAGATCGTGTTTATCACCGGATATCTGGAGAAGAGGGATTAATTTACCGACGGCGGCCGGGCACCTTCCCGGGATCACCCCGATACCGCAACCGGATCCCCCGCGGGCCGGGACAGCGACGACGGAACGGGTTTGCCCATGGAATCCCTCACCTATCTGGTCACCGGCGGCGCCGGCTTCATCGGTTCCCATCTCACCGAGGCCCTGCTCGGCGCGGGCCATTCCGTCGTCGTCCTCGACGACCTCTCCACCGGCGAGCTCGAGAACCTCGCGACGGTCGCCTCCCACCCCCGGCTCCGGTTCGTCCGGGGCTCCGTCCTGGACGCGTCCCTGGTCGACGAGCTGACCGGCGCCTGCGGGGCCGTCGTCCATCTGGCCGCGGCGGTGGGCGTGCGCCGGATCGTGGAGCGGCCGCTGGAGTCGTTCACGACGAACGTCCGGGGGGCCGAGCACGTCATCGGTGCCGCGCACCGCCACGGACGCCCCCTGCTGCTCGCCTCGACCTCCGAGATCTACGGCAAGAACACCTCCGGTCCGCTGACCGAGACCGCGGACCGGGTGCTCGGCGCCACGACCGTCGCTCGCTGGTCGTACTCCACGGCGAAGGCCGTCGACGAGATCCTCGCCTTCGCCTACCACCGCGAACACGGCCTGCCCGTCACGGTGGTCCGTCTCTTCAACACCGTCGGGCCCCGGCAGTCCCCGGCCTACGGCATGGTCGTGCCACGCCTGGTCCGCCAGGCCGTGACCGGCGCCCCGCTGACCGTCTACGGCGACGGCCGGCAGAGCCGCTGCTTCGCCCATGTCGCCGACGTGGTCGACGCGCTGATGCGGCTGCTCGCCCATCCCGGCGCGGTCGGCGGGGTGTTCAACGTCGGCACCTCGGACGAGATCTCCGTCGCCGAGCTCGCCGCCCGCATCCTCCGGCGCGCGGGCAGCGACTCGCCGGTGCGTCTCGTGCCCTACGAGGAGGCGTACGGCACGGGCTACGGCTTCGAGGACATGGAGCGCCGGATCCCGGACACGACGAGGCTGCGTGAACTGACGGGCTGGAGCCCGCGCCGCACGCTGGACGACATCCTCGACGCGGCGATCGACGACGCGCGGCGCGCCTGCGCCGCAGCCCCCGGCACCACCGGTGGTGCCGGAGACCCCGTGCCCGGCTCCGGAGCGGCGTGTCCCGGTACCCCGGAGCGGGCCGCGCCCGGCACCCACCCGGACCCCGCTCCGGACGTCCGGGCCGACGCCGGGCCGGCGGCCGGCCCGCTCCCGCCCGCCGCGGCGGACGGGTCCGCCTCCCCGACGGTGCCCGGCACCCGCCGCGTCGGGACGCCGCCGGGCGCCGAACGCAGCACCACCGCCTTCCCCCAGCACCTCTCCTGACGGGACGTCACCGTGGTCCTCGGCATCGCGGCCGTCGCCGTAGACGGTCAGCGGGGCGCCGGTCACGGCCTGGCGGACCAGGCGTGGCACGACCATGCCGTAGGCCGGGGACTGCCGGGGCCCGACGGTGTTGAAGAGACGGACCGACGGACC
>NZ_RDBI01000066.1:787439-796124 GCF_008042125.1 Streptomyces sp. MS191 | reverse complement strand
TGGCCAGGGCGCCGGACCGGATCCGGCCGCGGAGTTCGGCGGCGATGGCGAGGTAGGGCGGCGGCGTCGTCACGGGCGGCGAGTGTACTAGTGCGGCCGAGGCGGGGTGAGCGTCATGCGGGGAGCGAAGCACCCCGCCCGCGTACACCGCCATCACCGCCCTAGTGCACCCCTGCCACGGCTCGAATCGGCGCAGTTCAGAAGGGTGTACGGGGCCTCGGCCGCACTAGTACACTCGCCGCCCGTGACGACGCCGCCGCCCTACCTCGCCATCGCCGCCGAACTCCGCGGCCGGATCCGGTCCGGCGCCCTGGCCACGGGTGACCGCGTCCCGTCCACCCGGGCGATCACCCGCGAGTGGGGGGTGGCGATGGCGACGGCCACGAAGGCGCTGGCCGTGCTGCGCCAGGAGGGTCTGGTCCGCCCGGAGCCGGGCGTGGGGACCGTCGTGACCTCGCCCGCCGCGCCCCCGGCCGTGCTCAGCCGCGAGCGGATCGTCCGGGCGGCGGTCGAACTCGCCGACGCCGAGGGCCTGTCGGCGCTGAGCATGCGCCGGGTCGCGACCGCCCTGTCGACGTCCACGATGGCGCTGTACCGCCATGTCCCGGGCAAGGGCGAGCTGGTGCGGCTGATGAGCGACGCGGCCTGCGCCGAGGTGCCGTTGGGGCCGGTTCCGGACGACTGGCGTACGGGCCTGGAGAGGGCGGCCCGCTGGCTGTGGGAGGTCTACACGCGGCATCGCTGGATGGCGCCGGCGATGGCCGCCATCACCAGGCCGGTCGCCTCGCCGCACGCGATGGCGTACACGGAGTGGGTGCTGACCGCGCTCCGCCCGACGCCGCTCAGTCCCTTCGACAAGCTGCACGTCCATCTGACGATCTTCTCGTTCGTCCAGGGGCTGGCCATGGCCGCGGACCTGGAGGAACAGGCGCAGCAGGACAGCGGGATCTCGGACGGCGAGTGGATGGCTCGGAACGAGCCACGCTTCGAGGCGATCTCGGCGGCCGGTTCGTACCCTCTGCTCAACGGGCTCACCGAGCGCTCGGATTTCGAGTTGAGCCTCGACACCCTCTTCGAATTCGGGCTCGGGCGAACGCTGGACGGCATCGCGATCATGATCGGTGAAACGTCCGCTTAACGAACACGACCATGCGGGCACCGGACGATTTCCGGCCAACTTGTTGACGCGCTCCTGACAGGTGCCCGTCACTACTGCGACTCTCTCACCGGTTGTTCGCACCATCGTTCGTGCCTCACAAGTACGCGTACCGAAGCTCTGTTTGCTCTGCCCGGTCGAGCCCACCCAGTCGGCCGGTACCCCCCTCGCAAAAGGAGTTCGCGTGAGATCCACGCCCAGCCGTCGCGCCACCGCGACCGGCGCTCTGATAGCCGCCGCAGCCATGCTCGCCGCCGGCGTGCAGACCGGCTCCGCCACCGCGGCGAACACCCCCTGGACCGTCGCGCCGAAGGCCCAGGCCGTCGGCAAGGCCAACCCCGGTGAGCTTCCGGCCGACCTCTCCCCCGCCCAGCGCACCGCGCTGATCAAGGCGGCCGACGCCGACAAGGCGGCGACCGCCAAGGCCCTCGGCCTCGGCGCCCAGGAGAAGCTCGTCGTCCGTGACGTCGTCCAGGACCGGGACGGCACGACCCACACGCGCTACGAGCGCACCTACGCGGGTCTGCCCGTCCTCGGTGGCGACCTGATCGTCGAGGAGACCAAGGCCGGCGCCACCCAGGGCGTCACCAAGGCTTCCCGCGCGGAGCTGAAGAACGTCGACACGACCGCGACGGTCGCCCCGGCCGCCGCCACCCGGCAGGCCCTCGGCGCCGCGAAGGCCGAAGGCGCCGGCAAGGCCGAGACCAACCGCGCCCCGCGCAAGGTCGTCTGGATGGCCCAGGGTGCTCCCGTCCTCGCGTACGAGACCGTCGTCGGCGGCCTCCAGCACGACGGCACCCCGAACGAGCTGCACGTCGTCACCGACGCCAAGACCGGCGGCAAGCTGTACGAGTGGCAGGCCATCGAGACCGGCACCGGCAACACGATGTACAGCGGCCAGGTGACCCTCGGCACCGCGCCCTCGTACACGCTGACCGACACCGGCCGCGGCAACCACAAGACGTACAACCTCAACGGCGGTACGTCGGGCACCGGCACGCTCTTCAGCAACACCACGGACGTGTGGGGCAACGGGACCGCGTCGAACAAGGAGACCGCGGGTGCCGACGCGCACTACGGCGCCGCGCTCACCTGGGACTACTACAAGAACGTGCACGGCCGCAGCGGCATCCGCGGTGACGGCGTCGGCGCGTACTCCCGCGTCCACTACGGCAACGCGTACGTCAACGCGTTCTGGTCGGACAGCTGCTTCTGCATGACGTACGGCGACGGCTCGGGCAACACCAAGCCGCTGACGTCCATCGACGTGGCCGCGCACGAGATGACGCACGGCGTCACCTCCAACACCGCCGGCCTGCAGTACAGCGGCGAGTCCGGCGGCCTGAACGAGGCCACCTCGGACATCTTCGCGGCGGCCGTCGAGTTCTACGCCAACAACGCCCAGGACAAGGGCGACTACCTGGTCGGCGAGAAGATCGACATCCGCGGCAACGGAACCCCGCTGCGCTACATGGACAAGCCCAGCAAGGACGGCTCGTCCAAGGACGCGTGGTACTCGGGCATCGGCTCGATCGACGTCCACTACTCCTCGGGCCCGGCGAACCACTGGTTCTACCTGCTCTCCGAGGGCAGCGGCGCGAAGACGGTCAACGGCGTCAACTACGACTCGCCGACCTCCGACGGCCTGCCCGTCACCGGCATCGGCCGGGACAAGGCCGCGCTGATCTGGTTCAAGGCGCTCACCACCAAGTTCGGTACGACCACGAACTACGCGGGTGCCCGCACCGGCACGGTCGACGTCGCCAAGGCGCTGTACGGTGCGACCAGCCCCGAGGTCACGGCCGTCGAGAACGCCTGGGCCGCCATCAACGTGGGCAGCCGTCCCGGCGGTGGCAACCCCGGCGGCACGGTCTTCGAGAACACCGCCGACGTGTCCATCCCGGACAACGGCGCCGCGGTGACCTCGACGGTCAACGTCACCGGTGTCACCGGCAACGCCCCGAGCAACCTCTCGGTCGGCGTGGACATCGTCCACACCTACCGCGGTGACCTGGTCGTCGACCTCGTCGCGCCGGACGGATCGGTCTACAGCCTGAGCAACCGCTCCGGCGGCAGCGCCGACAACATCGTCCAGACCTTCACCGTGAACGCCTCCACCGAGGTCGCCAACGGCGCCTGGAAGCTGCGGGTCCAGGACAAGGCGTCGATCGACACCGGCTACATCAACAGCTTCAAGCTGACCTTCCCGTAACTCCGGCCACGGAGTGACGGCGGTCTGACGGACGCCCGGAGGGACTCGTTCCCTCCGGGCGTCCGTGCGTGCCGGCGCCGATCGGCGCCGGCCTGCCGTCAGCGCAGCAGCACGCCCGCGTCCGGGCTCCTGGTGTCCGCCGGCAGCGTCACCAGGCCCAGCTCCGCGGACGAGGCCAGCAGCGGGTGGGCCGGCAGGACGCGGACCGTGCAGCCGAACGGGCCCGTACGGTCGAGCGTCAGCGTGCCCTCGTAGGGCCAGTGGCCCTCCAGGTCCGGGCCGCCGGCCGGCTTCAGGGCGCAGGTGCGGGCGTCGCCGATGGCGTCGTCCGCGTCGACCCGGCCCGCGACCGCCTGCACCTCGACGTCCTCGGGGCGGAGGTCGCCGAGCGCCACCCTGACCCGGACCGCGAGCGTCGCGCCGAGCTCCGCGTCACCCAGGTCCTCGCCCGCCTCGACGTGGTCGACGGCTACCTTCGGCCAGCCGGCGCGCACCCGCGCCTTCCAGTCGGCCAGCTCGCGCGCGGTGTCCGGTGCCAGGGCCCGGTGCGCCCGGGCCGCGGGCGCGTAGAGCCGCTCCACGTACTCCCGCACCATGCGGTCGGCCAGCACCTTCGGCCCGAGGCCGGAGAGGGTGCCGCGGACCATCCCCGTCCAGCGGGCCGGGACGCCGTCCGCGCCGCGGTCGTAGAAGCGGGGGGCGACCCGGCGCTCGATCAGCTCGTAGAGCGCGGCGGCCTCCACGTCGTCGCGCCGCTCCTCGTCGGCGGCCGCCGCGCCGTCGGCGGTGGGGATGGCCCAGCCGAAGTCGGGATCGAACCACTCGTCCCACCAGCCGTCCAGGACGGAGAGGTTGAGGCAGCCGTTGAGGGCGGCCTTCATCCCGCTGGTGCCGCAGGCCTCCAGCGGGCGCAGCGGGTTGTTCAGCCAGACGTCGCAGCCCGGGTACAGCCGACGGGCCATGCCCATGCCGTAGTCGGGCAGGAAGACGATCCGGTGCCGGACCCGCGGGTCGTCGGAGAACCGCACCAGCTCCTGCACGAGCCGCTTGCCGCCGTCGTCCGCGGGGTGCGCCTTGCCGGCCACCACGAGCTGGACGGGCCGTTCCGGGTGGAGCAGCAGCGACCGCAGCCGGTCCTGGTCGCGGAGCATCAGCGTGAGCCGCTTGTACGAGGGGACGCGGCGGGCGAAGCCGATGGTGAGCACGTCCGGGTCGAGCACCGAGTCGGTCCAGCCGAGTTCGGCGTCCACGGCGCCCCTTTGCCGCCATGAGGCGCGGACCCGGTCCCGCACCTCGGCCACGAGCTGTTCGCGCAGGGTGCGGCGCAGCTCCCACAGGGTCCGGTCGTCGGGCTCGCCCCCTTCGCGGCCCGGCCCGTTCCGGCCGACCTCGGGAGCGGTCCAGGTCGGCGCGTGGACGCCGTTGGTGATCGAGGTGATCGGCACCTCGTCCGCGTCGAAGCCCGGCCACAGCCCGGCGAACATCGCCCGGCTGACGGCCCCGTGGAGGGTGGAGACGCCGTTGGCCCGCTGGGCCAGGCGCAGCCCCATGGCGGCCATGTTGAACAGGCCGGGTTCGCCGCCGAGCGGGGTCTCGTCGCCGAGGGCGAGGATCCGGCCCACGTCGACGCCGGGGAGCTCGCCGTCCTCGCCGAGGTGTCGGGCGACCTGCCCGCGGTCGAAGCGGTCGATGCCGGCGGGCACGGGGGTGTGCGTGGTGAAGACGGTCCCGGCGCGGACGGTCTCCAGGGCGGCGTCGAAGGCGAGGCCCTCGCCCGCCAGTTCGCGGATGCGTTCCAGGCCGAGGAAGCCGGCGTGGCCCTCGTTGGTGTGGAAGACCTCCGGGTCGGGGGTGCCGGTGAGCCGGCAGTAGGTGCGGACGGCGCGGACGCCGCCGATGCCGAGGAGCATCTCCTGGAGCAGCCGGTGCTCGCTGCCGCCGCCGTACAGCCGGTCGGTGACCTCGCGCTCGCCGGGCGCGTTCTCCTCGACGTCGGAGTCGAGCATCAGCAGCGGGACGCGGCCCACCTGCGCGATCCAGATGTGGGCGTGCAGGCTCCGGCCGCCGGGCAGTGCGAGGGTGACGCGGGCCGGGCTGCCGTCGGTCTCGCGCAGCAGCTCGACGGGCAGCTCGCCGGGGTCGAGGACGGGGTAGTGCTCCTGCTGCCAGCCCTCGCGGGAGAGGGACTGGCGGAAGTAGCCGTGACGGTAGAGCAGGCCGACGCCGATGAGCGGGACGCCGAGGTCGCTGGCGGCCTTGAGGTGGTCTCCGGCGAGGATGCCGAGACCGCCGGAGTACTGGGGCAGGGCGGCGGTGACGCCGAACTCGGGTGAGAAGTAGGCGATGGAGGAGGGCAGCTCGCCGCCGGGCTCCTGGTGGAGCTGGTACCAGCGGGGGGCGTGCAGGTAGTGGTCGAGGTCCTCGGCGGCGGCCCGCAGGCGGGCCAGGAAGTCCTGGTCCGCGGCGAGCGCGGCCAGGCGGGCGGCGGAGACCGAGCCGAGCAGCCGGACGGGGTCGGTGTCCTCGCTGCGGCGACCCGGCACGGGGGCGGGGTCGACGGAGGCGAAGAGTTCCCGGGTGGGCTCGTGCCAGGACCAGCGCAGGTTCCGCGCCAGATCGCTGAGGGGTCGAAGGGTGTCGGGGAGGACGGGGCGCACGGTGAATCGACGGATTGCCTTCACGTGTTCCACCTTCGCAGGGGAGTACGGAGCGGAGTGGACGCACCACGCTGTGCATCCGGCTGTGCACCCCACAGACGGTAGGTCACGTCGCCCTTCCGGGCCACGGCGCGCGGGGGTCGTGCCGTGGCCCGGACGGGGCGTCAGCGGGGCATGCCGGCCGGGATATCGCCCGTTCGGGTGTCGTAAGGCGATCCCTGGTTGACGGTGACGGGGTCGAAGGCGCCGGTCGCCGCGTACCGCGCGGCGATCTCGGCCAGCTCCGGGGCGGGGATCACCTGGTGGATGTCGGTGAAGCCGTGGGGGGCCCGCTGGTGCGCCAGATTGATGACGACCTCGGGGCCGAGGCGCCGGTTGGCCCGCTGGAGCGCGGTCATGGCGGGCCTGCGGGCCGCCTCGTACGCGGCGAGTCCCTCCGCGGGGTCCCGGTGCAGGGCCAGGGCGTGGGCGAGCGCGCGGGCGTCGACGACGGACTGCGTGGCCCCGTTGGAGCCGATCGGGTACATCGCGTGGGCCGCGTCGCCGATGAGGGTGGTACGGCCGTGGCTCCACCGGTCGAGCGGGTCGCGGTCGACCATGGGGTACGCGTGGGCGGTCTCGGCGGCGCGCAGGACCTCGGGGACGCTGACGCCGCCGAACTCCCAGCCCTCGTAGTGGTGCAGGAAGGAGTCCACGTCGACCGGCCGGTTCCAGTCCCCGCGGTACCGCTCCTCCGCGCTCCCTGCTGGAGCCGGCCGCGGTGGACGGACAGCTGGGGCCAGCGGTAGCCGGCGCCGAGTCCGCGCGGTTCGCGGGAGATCAGGGCTCCGCAGCGGTGGTAGTAGCGCAGTTCCCGGGTGCGCAGGGCGACCGCTTCGAGGCGGCTCAGCAGCCCCAGCGCGTCGAGTTCGCGGACGGCGTTCGGCATGAGGTTGAGGCCTGCGCCGACCGGGAGGCTGGTGCGGACCGACTCGACGACGGTGACCCGGGCGAATCCTGCGGCGTGCAGGGCCAGCGCGGCGGTCAGGCCGGCTATGCCGCCGCCGGCCACGACGATGTGCAGCAGTCCGAGGCCGGGCAGGTCGCGCCCGCCGTCCGGCAGGATGTCGTGCAGCCCGTCGTGCAGGACGTCGTGGAGCCCTCCGTGCGGCCCGCCGTGCAGTCCTCCGTGCAGTCCTCCGTGCGGCCCGCCGTCCGGTCCGCCGTGCCGCCCGTCCGCCGCGTGAATCGGGTGCGTCGGGCCGGGCAGGTCTGTCAGGTCGGTCGCGGCGGGACCCGGCACATCTGTCAGGTCCGGCAGCAGACGCGGGTAGGGGGTGCGGGGGTTCATCGGGTTCTCCTTCAGACCGCCGACGAGCCGGCACGGGCAGCGGGCGCGCCGGACCGGGGCCCTGGGCGCCCGCTCGTGGCCTGGCGCACCAGGGTCTCGTTGTCACGGGTCAGGTCCAGGATGGAGCGGAGCAGGGCGACGGGTGCACCACCGCTGCCCTCCTCGTAGAGCCGGAGGTCGTCGCTGTACGCCTTGCGGGCGATCACGATGTGGCGGGCGCGGAAGGTCTTGAGGATCTTCAGGACCCGGCCGAGGGCGAGGGCGGAGGCGGCCAGCTCCCGGGGCAGTCGCTCGGCGTTCTCCCAACTGAGGGCCGCGGAGAGCTTGCTGACGGCGGAGACACCGCCGGCGTACTGCTCGTGGAACTCGCGCCAGGACGGCAGGCTGTAGGGCAGCGACTCGGCGAGGAAGGCGTCGTAGGCGGCGTCCGAGCGGTCGCACTGCCACAGCGTCAGGTCGACCAGCCAGAGCGGGACCTGGGCGGCGGCGGGACCGAGGTAGGAGCGCCCGGCGACGTCGACCTCCTCGAAGTAGGGGCGCAGGGTCAGCGCGAAGAACTCCGGGGAGATGTTGGAGGCGGTGAAGTCGATGGAGTCGACGATCGACCGGACGTGGTGGGCGGTCCGGTCGAGGGCGGTGGCGAAGCCGGGGTCGTACGGTTCGAGGCAGGCGACCCGCGCGCAGGTGTCGAGGGCGGCGACGAGGCCGGGGAACGCCATCCGGACGGCCTCCTGGAGGTCCGTCTCCATGGGGTGGCCGGTGTAGGTCCGCCGGCGCGGGCCGGCCGGGTTCCAGGTCGTGTAGTGGTGCACCGTGTCGCGGGGCACCATGTCGGTCCGCCGGCCGAGCAGTTCGAGGATCGGGACGACCTCGGGGACGGCCTCGGCGGGCTGGACGCCGTGACGTTTCAGCGAGCCGAGCAGGATGCCGAGGTCGCGCATGGCGGCGAGCGCGGCCACCACGTTCCACTCGGCGGCCCGGTCGTGGTCCGGCAGCAGGGTGCGCAGCGCCACCGTGAGCGCGGCGACGTCGGCGTCGGCGTTCATCGCGGGCAGCGCGGCCAGGAGCGCGTCGGCTCCCAGCGGGTCGGCGGCGCATATGTCGGCGAGGTGGTACCGCGGGTCCCCACGTTCTTCGAGACCGGGCGCGACGAGGTCGTACAGGGTCAACGGAATGCCCCTCTGTGTTTTGTTGGACTCGGTCCGCCGCGGGGGCGCCTGGTGGGTGCGGCGACGCTCGGTCTCCGCACCCGCGCGCCCCGCGGCTCACGCGCCGAGGTCACATGCGGTCACCCACGTGGTCACCGTGGGTCGGACACCCTGTCCCGGGG
>NZ_RDBI01000066.1:766763-787339 GCF_008042125.1 Streptomyces sp. MS191 | reverse complement strand
TCGCCCCGCAGACCGGCCGGCTCATCTTCCGGATCGGCCTGACCCGGACCATGGTGCTCGGCTTCGTGCTGCTGTGCGCCGGCACCCTGTGGCTGGCCCTCGCGCTCGATCCCGACGGCACCTTCGCCACCACCGTCCTCGCACCGAGCCTGCTGGCTGGTGTTGACCAGCCCCGAGGCGAGCCCGGTCTCCTCGGGGGAGGCCTCGGCGGTGGCGGCCACGTTGGTGGTGACCATGACCAGCGGCAGGGCGACGCCGAGCAGCAGGCTCGGTGCGAGGACGGTGGTGGCGAAGGTGCCGTCGGGATCGAGCGCGAGGGCCAGCCACAGGGTGCCGGCGCACAGCAGCACGAAGCCGAGCACCATGGTCCGGGTCAGGCCGATCCGGAAGATGAGCCGGCCGGTCTGCGGGGCGACCGCGACGACGACCGCCGACAGGGGCAGCAGGCCGAGTCCGCCGCCCAGCGGCCCGTACCCGAGGACGCTCTGCAGGTAGAGGCTGACCAGGAAGAACATCGGGAACATCGCCATCTGGCCGAGGGCGCCGAGGGTGTTGGCCAGGCGCAGGGCCGGACGGCCGAGGACGGCCGGTGGGACGAGCGGGACGGCGGTGCGCGCCTCGGTGACGGCGAAGGCGGCGAGCAGGACGAGGCCCGCGCCGCCCGCGCCGAGGGTCCGGCCGGAGAGCCATCCGGAGTCGCCGGCGCCGACGAGGGCGTACGCGACGAGGCCGAGCCCGGCGGTGGCCGTCAGGGCTCCCGCGAGATCGAAGCCGCCGGGAGCGGGCACGCGGGCCGGGCGGGCGGCGGCCGGGGGCAGGACGCGCGGGGCCAGGACGCCGAGCAGGACGGCGACGAGCACGTTGAGCCAGAACGTGGAGCGCCAGCCGAGCAGGTCGGTGAGGACCCCGCCGAGCACGGTCCCGAGGACGCCGCCGAGCCCGCCCATGGCGGCGAAGGCGCCGAGCGCCCGGTGGCGGGCGGGTCCGTCGGGGAAGAGGACGAGGAGCAGGGCGAACGCGGCCGCGGCGGCGAGGGCGGCGCCGGCTCCCTGGACGGCCCGGGCGGCGACCAGCGCGACCGGGTGCGGGGCGAGGCCGCCGGCGGCGGAGGCCGCGGCGAGCAGGCCGAGGCCGGTGAGGTAGAGCGTGCGGTGGCCGAGCAGGTCGGCGGCCCGTCCGCCGAGCAGCAGGAGCCCGCCGAAGGTGATGAGGTACGCGTTGGCCACCCAGGACAGGTCCGCGGAGCCCGCCCCGAGGTCTTCCCCGACGGAGGGCAGCGCGACGTTGACGATCGCGGTGTCCAGGATCAGCAGCAACTGCGTGGCGGCGAGCAGGACGAGCGCGCCGCGCGAGGATCGCCCGTCGCTCACCGCGCGCCTCCGCGGGCCTGCGGGCGTGGGCCGCCGGCGGGCGTGGGCCGGCGCGACCGCCCGGGGTCCGGCCGGTCCCCCGGCGTCCCTCCCTCGTCGGCGGCCGGGTCCGTCGCGCCCCTGGGGCGTGTTGCGGGCGCCCGCGACCTCACCTCGTGGTCCCGAGGTCGTAGCCGTCCAGACAGGCCTGGGCGAGCGACGTGCAGTCGTCGGCCGCGCCCGCCCAGGTCTGCATCGTGAGGTAGACGTGAGGGGCGCCCTGGTAGAAGCGCTCGTACTGCTCGTGGCGTCCGGCGAACTCCGAGCCGAGCGCGTCCCAGGCGAGCTTGAGCAGCTTGAGGCGGTCCTCCGCCGGGTGGCCGGGGGTGCGGAAGTACCGGTGGACCAGCGGCCCCAGTTCGGGGTGGAGCAGATCGCGGCCGGAGGCGGGCTGCTGGATGATCGCCCCGCCCGCGAGCAGCTTGATGTCCTGGACGGCCCGCGGATAGAGCTCGCCCGCCATGATCCGCTGGGCGAAGGAGATCTCCTGCCCGGGCCGGACCCCGCCCCGCCCCTCGTCGACCGGCTCCCACGAGGCCTCCGCCGCGAGCACGAAGGCCTTGGCCTGCGCGACCATGCCGAGGAGCCGGCCGATCGCCTGGGTGACCGCCGGGACCCCGTCCGTACCGTTCGAGCGGGCGACGAGGATGGCCAGGCCGGTGAGGAACTCCAGCTTGGTCCAGAAGCGGGTCGCCGACTGGTGCACGAAGTTCAGGTACGCGGGGGTGCGCCACCACATCGCGGCGGTCGCGTCCACGTCCCGGTACGTCAGCACCCGCTCCCAGGGCACGAACACGTCCTCGCACACGAGCATCGCGTCGTTCTCGTCGTAGCGGGAGGAGAGCGGCTGGTCGAAGACGGAGCGCGCGCCCGCCTCGTACGAGGTCCGCGAGATCAGCCGGAGTCCGGGCGTGTCCGCCCTGATCGAGAAGCTCAGCGCGCGGGCGGTGTGCTCGGGGGCGAGCGGTTCGATCGTGCCGACGAGGATCTCGTCGGCGAACACCGCCCCGGTGCCGATGGTCTTGGCGCCGCGGACGACGACGCCGTCGTCGCGCTCCGCCACGACCCGCACCGTCAGGTCGTCCTCCCCCTGTCCGGAGGCGGGGTCGGTGAGGGTGAAGGCGCAGTGCAGGTCGCCCTCGGCGAGCCTGCGGTGGTACGCGAGGGCGTTCGCGGCCCCGTCGAAGCCGTCGGTGGTGAAGACCCCGGGCAGGGCGGCGAACCCGGCCGCGCCCGAGGCCATGTAGTCGGGGGTGCGGCCCAGGAAGCCGTAACTGGCCTCCGCCCACAGCTTGTACGCCCGCCGGCGCGCGACGAGGTCCTCGTACGAGCGGGGCACGGCGTAGGCCCGGTGCACCCCGCCCTGGGCGAGCAGCGGGGTGTGCGGGGAGTCGTGGGCGAGGTCGTACAGCCCGGCGAAGGAGGCCGCCGTGGCCCGGAAGGCGGGATGCGTGGTGACGTCCTTGATCCGCTCGCCGTCGAGCCAGATCTCGCGCCCGTCACGCAGCGCCTCCAGATACTCGTGCCCGGACCTCGTCACCGCTGGTCGCCTCTCCTCCTGTGCCACCGCTGTTGCCGTCCCGAGCCTGTCCGGCCCGGGACACCCGGGCAATGAACGTCCGTCCAGCGGTCCTTAAGAACCGGCCAGCCGAATGCGGCGAATGCGGTTTTCGTACCGCATCGGGCGTGGCCGGACGGGACCGCGGGGCGTCAGGCGGCGTGGTCGTAGCCGGAGCGGTACTCCCCCGGGGTCATCCCGAACCACTTGCGGAAGGCCAGGTGGAAGCCGACCGCGCTCTGGTAGCCGACGCGCGGCGGCACGGCGGACTGCGGGATCGAGGTCTCGGTGAGCAGCCGGGCCGCCTCCTGCATCCGCCGTCCGGTGAGGTGCCGGGCGGGAGCCTCGCCGACGAGCTCGCGGAAGGCCGCGGTGAAGGCCGAGCGGGACATGCCGACCTCGCGGGCCAGGGACTCGATCGTCCACGGTTCGGCGTACCGGGTGGCGATCATCACCATCGCGCGGCTGATGCCGGGATGCCGCAGCACGGGCAGGGTGGCGGGGTTGTCGGCGAGTTCGCGCAGCAGCGGGCGGAGCGCGAGCACCAGGGCCATCTCGAMGGCGCGCAGGGTGATGAGACGGTCCCCGGGGCCGACGGGCCGGTCGGGCGCGGCCAGCAGCCGCAGGGTGTCCCGGAGCAGCGGTTCGCGGTCGACCTGCGCGCCGTCGAGGACCAGAGCCCAGGGCAGCGAGGTGTAGAGGCCGGTGGCGGCGCTGGCGTCGTAGTGGAGTCCGGCGCAGAGCAGCCGGCTGACGGCCCCGTCGCCCGAGATGACGATCTCGCCCGAGGTGCCGGGCTGGCGCTCGGGAAGGACGGCCTTGAGCGGCACGCCCTGGCGGTCGGGCCGGTCGGAGAGCCGGTGGGCGATCCCGGTGGGAAAGACGATCAGGTCGCCGGCGTGGAGCTCCAGCGGCGCCTGACCGTCGCCGGTGATCCAGCAGCCGCCCTCGACGATGTAGTGGAGGACGGCGCAGCTCTGCTCGGCGTCGCCCTCGATGGCCCAGGGGGCGCGGACGTGCCAGCGGCTGTCGAAGACCCCGGTGAGCCGGAGCGGTTTCAGCAGTTCGCTGAGCAGGTCGGCCCGCTCCTCGTCGCAGCGGTCCCCGCGCCGTTCCTCGCACGGGGTGCGGCGGCGTTCCCGGCCCTGCTCGCGGGGCTGGTCGGTGCCCCACTCGTCGCGCTGGTCCTCACGTCGGTCGTCACGATCGGTTCGCACGTTTTCCATGGACGATCCTTCAACTTCCGCCCCGGTTTGTTAATTGAACGGCCGAAGCCGCCGCCGCCAGCCTGAGAGTGCCGTCACGGCAGCCGTCACAGCCTATCGAAGGGCCCTTCACACACATGTCCAGTCACATTCCGATGCGGGTCGCCGTCGTGGGAGCGACCGGTTTCCAGGGCGGCGCAGTGGCTCGCCTGCTGACCGAGCGGCACCACAAGGTGCGTACCCTGACCCGGCGTCCGGCGGGCGACCGTCCGCCGCTGCCGGGCGCCTCCTTCGTCGCGGGCGACCTGGCGAGGCCCGCCGACGTCCGCCGGCTCTTCGACGGCATGACGCACGCCTCGGTCGTGCTGCCGCTGGTCTACGAGCCGGAACGCGTCCGCCTGTACGCGCGGAACATCGCGCACGCGGCCGTCGAGGCGGGCATCGTGCGGATGGTCTACAACTCCAACACCCGTATCCCGCAGGGCCCGACGTCCGTGGCCGCGTTCGAGACGCGCCGGATCGCCGAGGAGGTGTTCCGGGAGAGCGGGATACCGCTGGTCGTCGTCCGGCCGCCGGTGTACCTGGACAACCTCTTCTCGCCGTGGAACGGTCCCGCCCTGGTCGACGAGGGCGTCCTCGCCTATCCGCTGCCGGCGTCCGCGCCGACGGCCTGGCTCTCGCACCGGGACCTGGCGGGGGCGGTGCTCGCCGCGCTGACCACGGACGGCCTGGAGGGGCGGACGTTCGACATCGGCGGCGCGCACTCGCTGACGGGCGCGGAGCTGGCCGCCGCGTTCGGCCGGGGCCTCGGCCGGTCGGTGCAGTACCTGCCGCTGCCGCCCGACGTCTTCGAGCGCGGCCTGGCCCGGCTCCTGGGCCCGGCCGCGGCGGCCGGGGTCGCGGGGATCTACCACTACATGGCGACGGGCGCCGACCCGCTGCTGCTCGCGGCCGACGACGGGGTCTCCGCGGAGGTCCTCGCGGTGGAGCCGGCCCCGGTGGACGAGTGGGTCATGCGTCAGCCGTGGCAGGTGTGGTCCAGCGACACGGAGGAGCAGTCGGCCTCCCCGCAGGGCTGACGCGGGCGCGGCGGAMCGCCGCGACCCGGGACTCCCTGCGCGCCGGACACCGCGCGCCGCACCCGCACTTCCGCGCGCCCCCGGCCCACCGGCCCCGCCCCACAAGGACGGGGCCGGTTTCTTGTGGGCGTCGTGTGCTTGTCCGCACGGCTACGTCCTAGTAGTTAACAAAGCGCCGGATTGCCCACCCGAATCCAGTGGAAGGCTCCTCCGGTACAGCCCGTAGATCCGCCATCCGAGTGAACGCGGACAGGAGCGGCCATGCCCGCAACCCGCCAGCCGTCCACGGAGCTACAAAGAGCGCACAACCACCCGCACCCCCGTAACCCCTCAGGTGATGCTGTGAATCCGCTCATGGGACGTATTCCCGTACTGGACGTCCGCCCGCTGGTCGACTGCGGTCGCCGGCCCGCGAAGGCGGTGGTCGGAGAGACCTTCGAAGTGTCGGCCACCGTCTTCCGCGAGGGCCACGACGCCGTCGCCGCCAACGTCGTCCTGCGCGGCCCCTCGGGCCGCCCCGGCCCCTGGACCCCGATGCGCGAGCTCGCGCCCGGCACCGACCGGTGGGGCGCCGAGGTCACGCCGGACGCCGAGGGCCCCTGGACGTACACCGTCGAGGCGTGGAGCGATCCGCTCGCGACCTGGCGCCACCACGCGAAAATCAAGATTCCGGCCGGGATCGACACCGAACTGGTCCTCGCCGAGGGCGCGGAGCTCCACGAGCGCGCCGCCAAGGGCGTCCCCAAGAAGGGCGGCGGGCGGGAGGCCGTGCTCGCCGCGGCGGACGCGCTGCGCGACGGCTCCCGGCCCGCCGCGGCCCGTCTCGCCGCCGCGCTCGCCCCGCGCGTGACCGGGACGCTCGACCGCCACCCGCTGCGCGAACTGCTCAGCTCCTCACCCGCGTTGCCGGTGCAGGTGGAGCGCGAGCGGGCGCTGTTCGGCTCCTGGTACGAGTTCTTCCCGCGCTCGGAGGGCGTGAAGAAGGTCCGGGGCCGGACCGTTCCGGGGACGTTCCGCACCGCGGCCGAACGGCTGCCGGCGATCGCGGCGATGGGCTTCGACGTCGTCTACCTGCCCCCCATCCACCCGATCGGCACCACCCACCGCAAGGGCCCCAACAACTCCCTCTCCGCGAGCCCCGAGGACGTCGGCGTGCCCTGGGCGATCGGTTCTCCGGAGGGCGGCCACGACGCGGTCCACCCGGACCTGGGCACGATCGAGGACTTCGACGCCTTCGTGGCCCGCGCCCGCGAACTGCGGCTGGAGATCGCGCTGGACTTCGCGCTCCAGTGCTCGCCCGATCACCCGTGGGTGGAGAAGCACCCGGAGTGGTTCCGCCACCGCCCGGACGGCTCGATCGCGTACGCCGAGAACCCGCCGAAGAAGTACCAGGACATCTACCCCATCGACTTCGACGCCGCAGGCGACGACATGGACGGGATCGTCGCCGAGACCGTGCGGGTGCTGCGGCACTGGATGGACCACGGCGTCCGGATCTTCCGCGTCGACAACCCGCACACCAAGCCGGTGGTGTTCTGGGAGCGGGTCATCGGCGAGATCAACCGGGCGGACCCGGACGTGATCTTCCTGGCCGAGGCGTTCACCCGGCCGGCGATGATGCGCACGCTCGGCGCGGTCGGCTTCCAGCAGTCCTACACGTACTTCACCTGGCGCAACACCAAGCAGGAGCTGACGGAGTACCTCACGGAGCTGTCCGGGGACGCGGCCGCGCACATGCGGCCCAACCTCTTCGTGAACACCCCCGACATCCTGCACGCCTACCTCCAGGACGGCGGCCGGCCGGCCTTCGAGGTGCGCGCGGTGCTCGCCGCGACCCTCTCGCCCACCTGGGGCGTCTACGCCGGCTACGAGCTGTGCGAGAACACCGCGCTGCGGGACGGCAGCGAGGAGTACCTGGATTCGGAGAAGTACCAACTGCGGCCTCGGGACTGGGAGTCGGCGGAGCGGTCGGGAGCGTCGATCGCCCCGCTGATCACCACGCTGAACCGGGTCAGGCGCCGGCACCCGGCCCTGCGCCGGCTGCGCGGGCTGCACTTCCACGCCACCGACAACGACGCCGTGATCGCGTACAGCAAGCGCTCGGGCTCGAACACGGTTCTGGTGGTCGCAAATCTCGACCCTCACCACACCCAGGAGGCCACGGTCTCGTTGAACATGCCGGAACTCGGCCTCGACTGGCACGAGACCGTACCGGTGCGCGACGAGCTCACCGGCGAGACCTATCACTGGGGCAGGGCCAGCTATGTGCGCCTCGAGCCGGGTGTCACGCCCGCGCACGTCCTCGTCCTGCGACCGTCCCCGCAGACCGGAGGGTCACCCACCTCATGACTGTCAACGAACCCGTCCCCGACACCTTCGAGGACACCCCCGCCAAGGACCGTGATCCCGACTGGTTCAAGCGAGCGGTGTTCTACGAGGTCCTCGTCCGCTCCTTCCAGGACAGCAACGGCGACGGCGTCGGCGATCTCAAGGGCATCACGTCCAAGCTGGACTACCTCCAGTGGCTGGGGGTGGACTGCCTCTGGCTGCCGCCCTTCTTCAAGTCCCCGCTCCGGGACGGCGGCTACGACGTCTCCGACTACACGTCGGTGCTCCCCGAGTTCGGCGACCTGGCCGACTTCGTGGAGTTCGTGGACGCGGCGCACCAGCGCGGCATGCGCGTCATCATCGACTTCGTCATGAACCACACCAGCGACCAGCACCCGTGGTTCCAGGAGTCCCGTTCCGACCCGGACGGGCCCTACGGCGACTACTACGTCTGGGCCGACGACGACAAGCAGTACCAGGACGCCCGGATCATCTTCGTCGACACCGAGACGTCGAACTGGACCTTCGACCCGGTGCGCAAGCAGTACTACTGGCACCGCTTCTTCTCGCACCAGCCGGACCTCAACTACGAGAACCCGGCGGTGCAGGAGGAGATCCTGTCCGCGCTGAAGTTCTGGCTTGACCTCGGGATCGACGGCTTCCGGCTGGACGCGGTGCCGTACCTGTACCAGCAGGAGGGCACCAACTGCGAGAACCTCCCGGCGACCCACGGCTTCCTCAAGCGGGTCCGCAAGGAGATCGACGACCACTACCCCGACACGGTGCTGCTCGCCGAGGCGAACCAGTGGCCGGAGGACGTCGTCGACTACTTCGGCGACTTCGCCGCGGGCGGCGACGAGTGCCACATGGCGTTCCACTTCCCCGTGATGCCGCGCATCTTCATGGCCGTGAGGCGCGAGTCCCGCACCCCGGTCTCCGAGATCCTGGCCAAGACCCCGGCCATCCCGGACGGCTGCCAGTGGGGCATCTTCCTGCGCAACCACGACGAGCTGACGCTCGAGATGGTCACGGACGAAGAGCGCGACTACATGTACGCGGAGTACGCCAAGGACCCCCGGATGCGGGCGAACATCGGCATCCGCCGGCGGCTGGCACCGCTGCTCGACAACGACCGCAAGCAGATGGAGCTGTTCACCGCGCTGCTGTTCTCGCTCCCCGGCTCGCCGGTGCTGTACTACGGCGACGAGATCGGGATGGGCGACAACATCTGGCTGGGCGACCGCGACGGGGTGCGCACCCCGATGCAGTGGACACCCGACCGGAACGCGGGCTTCTCGTCCTGCGACCCGGGCCGGCTGACCCTCCCGGCCATCATGGACCCGGTCCACGGCTATCAGGTCACGAACGTGGAGTCGGGGATGGCCTCGCCGTCCTCGCTGCTGCACTGGACGAAGCGGATGATCGAGATCCGTAAGCAGAACCGGGCCTTCGGGCTCGGCTCCTACACGGAGCTGCCCTCGTCCAATCCGGCCGTGCTGGCCTTCCTGCGGGAGTCCGCCCCCGAGGAGGGGATGGACGCCGATCTGGTCCTGTGCGTGAACAACTTCTCGCGCTTCGCGCAGCCGACAGAGCTCGATCTCCGCCAGTTCGAGGGAATGCATCCGGTCGAACTGATCGGCCAGGTGCGCTTCCCGCCCATCGGCCAGTGGCCGTATCTGCTCACTCTCGCAGGTCACGGCTTCTACTGGTTCCGACTGAAGAAGAGCCGCCGCGCGATCGGCTGATCACCGACCGTCAACTGACCGGGGTGGGGCGGGTTTCCCCCGCGCCACCCTGGGCACTGTGTCCCACACACGGTCGATTCAGGTCCATACGGGCCTTCTTGTCGGGCCCATACGGATCTTCCCCACCCGACACGTCCCGCACAGCCGGACAGTTCATGCTGCAATCCGGGACACTCTGCGCATTTGAACTCCCACGTGCGCCCCCCGGGGAAAGGACGCGATGCCATGCCGGAGACCGCATCCACCACCCGGGCCCCGGCCGCCCTCCTTCCGTCACTCGCTCCCCTGCTCCATGAATGGCTGCCTCGGCAGCGCTGGTTCGCGGGCAAGGGCCGCCGGGTCACCGGATTCACCTTGGAAGCGGCCACCGAGCTGCTGCCGTTGGACGGCGCGGGACCCGGTCTACTGCACCTGCTGGTACGGGTCGAACAACCCGGACGCCCGGCCGGTCAACCCGCCGACTGCTATCAGCTGCTGCTCGGTGTCAGGACACAACTGCCGCCACGCCTCGCCCCCGCCCTGATCGGGCGGATCCGGCAGGGGCCTCTGGCCGGCCGGGCCGTCTACGAAGGGCTGCGCGACCCGCGGCTCGCCGGACTGCTCTACGAACGACTGCGCACCCCGGGCCGGATCGGTCCGCTGCGCTTCTGCGGCACCGCCGCCCTGCCCGCCTCGCCGGCTCCCCGGATGCTGGACGCGGAGCAGTCCAACTCCTCACTGGTGTACGGCGACTCGTACATCCTGAAGATCTTCCGCCGGGTCAGTCCCGGCGCCAATCCCGACCTGGAGCTGCCGCTCGCGCTGGCCCGGGCGGGCTGCGAGCGGGTGCCCGAGCCGGTCGCCTGGTTCGAGTCGGGCGCCAGCACGCTCGGGGTGCTCCAGCCGTACCTGCGGGACTCCCGCGACGGCTGGCGGCTGGCGCTGGACGCGCTGGCCGAGGAGCGCGAGTTCGCCGAGGAGGCGCACGCGCTCGGCCGGGCCACGGCCGAGGTGCACCTCGCCCTGGCGACCGCGCTGCCCACCGAGCGGCTGCGGCGGACCGAGACCGAGCACCTGGCCCGGGAGATGGACCAGCGCCTCGCCTCCGCCGCGCAGGCGGTGCCGGCGCTGATGCCGTACGTGCCCGGGCTCCGGGCCGTCTTCGCGGCGGCCGGCGGCACGGTCGGGGCCGGGCAGCTCCAGCGGATCCACGGCGACCTCCACCTGGGGCAGACGTTGCGCTCCGCGGACGGCGGCTGGGCGGTGATCGACTTCGAGGGGGAGCCCGCGAAGCCGCTCACCGAGCGCTGCCGCCCGCAGCCCGCGGTCCGGGACGTCGCGGGCATGCTCCGTTCCTTCGACTACGCGGCCCGTACCCACCGGCCGTGGAACGCGGAGTGGGCGGCCCGGTGCCGGGACGCGTACTGCGCGGGCTACGCGGCGGCCTCCGGGACCGACCCCCGCTCGGATCCGGCGCTGCTGCGCGCCTACGAGACGGACAAGGCGGTCTACGAGGTCCTCTACGAGGCCCGCAACCGACCGGACTGGCTGCCGGTGCCGATGGCCGCCATCCACCGCCTGGCGGGGGCGGAGTGACGCCGCACCCGCGTCGCCTCCCGACCGTGCCGCCCGACCGGGCGGGACGGCCCCGCACACCGCGCCCGGCTCCCTCCCGCGGCCGTCCCGCGCCGCGCTCACGGATCCCCCGTTCGGCGCACCGCACGGCGCGGCGCCGGGCGGACCGGCGCCCGGAGCGGGACGCGATGCCCGTTCGGCGGAGTGTCCTGTGCGGCACGGCCGCCGTTGCGGTTGCGTGGGAACCGCCGCACCTCCCTCACCCCATCCTTCCGATTCCGCTGCTGGAGGCATACCCGTGACCGCCCGATCCGCACGCAAGACGGCCCGAACGACGACCGACGAGGTGCCCCCGGCGAAGAAGGCGGCCGCCCGGACGCCCGCGCCACGGGCGGAGGCCGAGCCGGACCGGACGGTCGCGCGGCCGGCGCCGCCGCTCGACGCGGGCGACCGCGCCCGGCTGCTCGCGGGCGAGCACCACGACCCGCACGGCGTGCTCGGCGCCCACCCGGTCCGCGGCGGCGTCGTGGTCCGGGTGCTGCGCCCGTTCGCCCGTGAGGTGGCGGTCCTCGCGAAGGGCCGGCGGACCGTGCTGCACGACGACGGGGACGGCTTCTTCTCCGGGGTCCTGCCGCTGCTGCGCAAGGTCCCCGCGTACGAGCTGCGGGTGCGCTACGACGGGGACGAGCTCGCGGTCCAGGACCCGTACCGCTTCCTGCCCTCCCTCGGCGAACTCGATCTGCACCTGATCGGCGAGGGCCGGCACGAGGAGCTGTGGAAGGCGCTCGGCGCCCGGCCGATGACGCACCAGGGCGCGACCGGCACCCGCTTCACCGTCTGGGCCCCGAACGCCCGCGGCGTGCGGGTCACCGGCGACTTCGTCCACTGGGACGGCACCGGCCTGCCGATGCGCTCGCTGGGCTCCTCCGGGGTGTGGGAGCTGTTCGTGCCCGGTGTCGCCGTGGGCGCGCTCTACAAGTACGACATCACGCGCCCCGACGGCTCCCACACGGTCCGCGCCGACCCGATGGCCCGCCGGACCGAGTGCCCGCCGAACACGGCCTCGATCGTGACCGACTCGGCCTACGCCTGGGACGACGCCGAGTGGATGGCGAACCGCGGCGCCCGGCCGCACCACGAGGCGCCGCTGTCCGTCTACGAGGTGCACCTGGCCTCCTGGCGGCCCGGTCTGACGTACCGGCAGCTGGCCGAGCAGCTGCCCGCGTACGTCAGCGACCTCGGCTTCACCCACGTCGAGCTCATGCCCGTCACGGAGCACCCGTTCGGCGGCTCATGGGGCTACCAGGTGACCGGCTTCTACGCGCCGACGGCCCGGATGGGCACGCCCGACGACTTCAGGTTCCTGGTCGACGCGCTGCACCGGGCGGGGATCGGTGTCCTGATGGACTGGGTCCCGGCGCACTTCCCGCGCGACGACTGGGCACTCGCCGAGTTCGACGGCCGCCCGCTGTACGAGCACGAGGACCCGCGCCGGTCGGCGCACCCCGACTGGGGGACCCTGGAGTTCGACTACGGCCGCAAGGAGGTGCGCAACTTCCTGGTCGCCAACGCGGTGTACTGGTGCGAGGAGTTCCACATCGACGGGCTGCGGGTGGACGCCGTCGCGTCGATGCTCTACCTCGACTACTCGCGCGAGCACGGGGAGTGGCTGCCGAACGAGTTCGGGGGCCGGGAGAACCTGGACGCGGTCGCGTTCCTCCAGGAGATGAACGCCACGGTGTACCGGCGCTGCCCCGGGATCATCACCTTCGCCGAGGAGTCGACCGCCTGGGACGGGGTGACCAGGGCGACCGACCAGGTCGGTCCGGGCGGCTTCGGCGGCCTGGGCTTCGGCATGAAGTGGAACATGGGCTGGATGCACGACTCGCTGGGGTACGTGTCCAAGGAGCCGGTGCACCGCAAGTACCACCACCACGAGATGACGTTCTCCATGGTGTACGCGTACAGCGAGAACTACATCCTGCCGATCTCCCACGACGAGGTCGTGCACGGCAAGCAGGCCCTGGTCTCCAAGATGCCCGGCGACTGGTGGCAGCAGCGCGCCAACCACCGCGCGTACCTCGGCTTCATGTGGGCCCACCCGGGCAAGCAACTGCTCTACATGGGGCAGGAGTTCGCCCAGGGGGCGGAATGGTCGGTGGACCACGGCCCGGACTGGTGGCTGCTGGACCCCTCGTACGGCGCGGAGGCGGACCACCGCGGTGTGCGGGACCTGGTGCGCGAGCTGAACACCGTGTACGGGCGGACCCCGGCCCTGTGGGAGCGGGACACCTCGCCGGAGGGGTTCGGGTGGGTCGCGGGCGACGCCGCCGAGGACAACGTCTTCGCCTTCCTGCGCCACGACGCCGAGGGGGCGCCGCTCCTCGCGGTCTGCAACTTCTCGCCCGTGGTGCGCCACGACTACCGGCTGGGGGTGCCCGAGTCCGTGGCGGCCTGGGCGGAGGTCCTGAACACGGACGAGACGCGGTACGGCGGCAGCGGGGTGGGGAACCCGGACCCGGTGAAGA
Source organism: Streptomyces sp. MS191 (assembly GCF_008042125.1). Classification (GTDB taxonomy): domain Bacteria; phylum Actinomycetota; class Actinomycetes; order Streptomycetales; family Streptomycetaceae; genus Streptomyces. The sequence goes on along the minus strand of NZ_RDBI01000066.1, from coordinate 773,933 downwards.
CCGAGTCGGTTCCCTTCCACGGCCGTTCGGCGAGCGTCCGGATGACGCTGCCGCCGCTGGCGACGGTCTGGCTGCGGCCCGCCTGACCCCGCAGGGGCCTCGCCCGCGGGCGGGGCCCCTGCGCCCGGAACGGACCTAAGCGGTGTCCGCGCGGCGGATGACGCCGAGCCGCTGGGTGGCGCGGGTGAGCGCCACGTACAGGTCGTTGACGCCGTGCGGGGCGGCGGCCCGGATGGTGTCCGGGTCGACGACCAGGACCGTGTCGAACTCCAGGCCCTTGGCCTGCCGGGGGTCGAGCAGCACCACCGGGCGGGTGAGGTCGGSCGCCGGCCCGTACGCGGCGTCCGGCAGCGCGGCCGTCAGCGCGGGGTGCAGGGCGGGCGGCGCGACGACGGCCAGGCGCCCCGCGGCGCGCAGTTCCACCGCGACCGCGTCGGCGGTCTCCTTCACCGGGTCCTCCACGGTCCGCTCCCAGGGCTCGACGCCGGTGGAACGGACCGAGCGGGGCGGTTCGAACCCGGGGTCGGCCTCGCGCCGGACCGCGGTGGCGACGGCCATGATCTCGGCCGGGGTGCGGTAGTTGACACCGAGCCGGACGAGTTCCCAGCGGTCCCCCACGTACGGGGAGAGGATGTCCTCCCACGAGCCGACACCGGCCGCGTCCCCGGTCTGGGCCGGGTCGCCGACCAGGGTCATGGAGCGGGTCGGGGTGCGGCGCATCAGCAACCGCCAGGCCATGGCGGACAGTTCCTGCGCCTCGTCGACGATGATGTGGCCGAAGGCCCAGGTGCGGTCGGCGGCGGCGCGTTCGGCGGCGCTGCGGTGGTCGGCCTCCTCGTGGCGTTCGGCGAAGCGCTCGGCGTCGATGATGTCGTGGGCGGAGAGGACCTCGGAGGCGTCCTTGTCCTGCTCCTCCTTGTCCTCGAACTCGTAGGTGCGGGAGGCGTAGGAGACGTCGAGGACGCCCTGCGCGTACTGGATCTGCTTCTGGCGTTCGGCCTCCTCGGCCGCGCGGGCGGCCGAGTCGTCCTCGCCGAGGAGTTCGGCGGCCTCGTCGAGCAGGGGCACGTCGGCGGGGGTCCAGGGGCCGGACGGGCGGCGGACGGCGGCGGCGTCCTCCTCGGGCAGGTGGGTCGGCTCGGCGAGGTAGTCGGCGAGGAACGCCTCGGGGGTGAGGGCCGGCCAGAGGGTGTCGACGGCGGCGTGGACCTCGGGGTTGGCGGCGACGCCCTTGGCGAGCAGGGCGATGTCGTCGGGGCCGAGGAAGTTGGGGCCGCCGTAGGGGTCGGCGCCGATGCGGTCGGCGAGTTGCTCGGCCAGCGCGTCGAGGATCCGGAAGACGAAGTAGGGCCGGGCGAGGTTGTGCGGCAGGCGGGTCTCGCGCGCCTTGTGACGGGCTTCGAGGGCCATGTCCCAGTCGATGACGAGGTCGCCGTCGTCGTGCGGCACGATCAGCGGCTCGCCCCGCTCGGGGACCTGCTGGCGGTCCCGTACGGCGGCGGCCAGCGCGTCGGCCATCGCGGCGGCGCCCTTGACCGCGGCGGCGCGCGGGGTGTCCGTGCCGGTGGCGCGGACGCCCGGGTACAGCTCGCCCGGTGTGGCGAGCAGGACTCCGGTCTCGCCGAGGGACGGCAGGACGTTGCCGATGTAGCCGAGGAAGGCGGGGTTGGGGCCGACGATCAGCACGGCGCGCTTGGCCAGCTGCTCGCGGTGCGCGTAGAGGAGGTACGCGGCGCGGTGCAGGGCGACGGCGGTCTTGCCGGTGCCGGGGCCGCCCTCGACGACGAGGATGCCGCGGTGCGGGGAGCGGATGAGTCGGTCCTGCTCGGCCTGGATGGTCTGCACGATGTCGTGCATGCGTCCGGTGCGGGCGGCGTCGAGCGCGGCGAGCAGCACCTCGTCGGCGTCCCGGTTCTCGTGGCCGGTGCGGGTGCGGTCGGCGAGGTCCAGGACCTCGTCGTGGAGGGCGGTGACCTCGCGTCCCCGGGTGGTGATGTGGCGGCGGCGGCTGAGCCCCATCGGCTCGTGGCCGGTGGCGAGGTAGAACGGGCGGGCGACGTCGGCCCGCCAGTCGACGACCAGGGGGGTGCGGTTCGGGTCGTCCTCGCGGATGCCGATGCGCCCGATGTGGTGGTCCCGCCCGTCCCCAGCGACGAAGCCCCGGGGCGAGTGCCCCGGGGCTTCGTCGTACCTGCCGGGCGCTCGCTCCTCCCGCATTCCGAGGAGACCGTCATGAACGCCCCCGCATCCCACGACCACCGCCGGCTCGGCCGCGAGCTGGGCCTGTTCGACACCGATCCGCTGATCGGCGCCGGGCTGCCGTACTGGCTGCCCGACGGCGCCGTGGTCCGGCACGCCCTGGAGGAGTACGTACGCGAGGTCGAGCGGCTGGCCGGGTACCGCCACGTGTACTCGCCGGTGCTCGGGAAACGCGAGCTGTACGAGATCTCGGGGCACTGGGAGCACTACAGCGACGACATGTTCCCGCCGATGGAACTCGGCGGCGAGGAGGTCGTCCTGCGGCCCAGCCTCTGCCCCCACCACGCGGTGATCTACCGCTCGCGGTCCCGCAGTCACCGCGAACTCCCGCTGCGCGTCGCCGAACTGGGCGGCATGTTCCGCTCCGAACCGTCCGGGGTGGTCGGCGGGCTGACCCGCGTCCGGGCCATCCAGCTCAACGACGCGCACGTCTTCTGCACCCTCGACCAGGTCGCGGACGAGGCCGCGGCCGCGCTGGAGCTGATCCGGCGGGCCTACGAGGTGCTGGGCATCGAGCCCGTCCGCCACCGGCTCTCGCTGCCCGGCCCCGGCGGGAAGTACGTCGCCGCCCCCGAGGCGTGGGAGCGGGCGACCGCCCTCCTGACCGAGGTGCTCGACCGCTCCGGGCTGCCCTACGAGGCGGCCGAGGGCGAGGCCGCGTTCTACGGGCCCAAGATCGACGTCCAGGTTGCCGACGCGGCGGGCCGCGAGTCCACCCTGTCCACCGTGCAGATCGACTTCCACCAGCCCGAACGCTTCGACCTGCGCTACGTCGGCGCGGACGGCGCCCGGCACCGGCCGGTCATGATCCACCGCAGTGTCGTCGGGAGCGTCGAGCGGGCCGTCGCCCATCTCGTCGAGCGGCACGGCGGCGCCTTCCCCGCCTGGCTCGCCCCCGTCCAGCTGGCGATCCTGCCGGTCTCCGACGCCCAGTCGCCGGAGGCCGAGGAGCTGGCCGCGCGCTGTGTCCGGCTCGGCCTGCGGGCCGAGGTCGCCGAACCCGGCCGGGGAACCCTGGGGGCCCGGATCCGGGCGGCCCGCCTCGTCCCGTACCAGGCGGTCGTCGGCCCGAAGGAGGCCGCCGGCGGTCTGGTGGCGCTGCGGCTGCGCGACGGCCGCCGGCTCGACGCGCGGCCGGCGGCGGAGGTCCTGTCCCGGGTGGCGGACCTGGTGGCGGCCCGCAGCCCCGAACTGTGGCCCGCGGACTGAGCGCCGGGCCGGTCCCCGGGGTCCCGGGGACCGGCCCGGCGCGGCTCAGGACGTCAGCACGTCGTCCAGTTCCTCCAGGAGCCGCCGCTTCGGGCGGGCGCCGACGATCGACTTCACCCGCTCGCCGGCCCGGAACACCATCAGTGTCGGCGTGGCCAGGACGCCGTAGCGCACCGTGATGCCGGGGTTCCGGTCCACGTCCAGCTCCACGATCTTCAGCCGGTCCGCCTCCTCGCCGGCGATCGCGCCGAGCACCGGGCCCAGTTGCCGGCACGGCCCGCACCAGTCCGCGGTGAACTTCACCAGCACCGGCCTGTCGGCGCCCAGGACCTCCGTGTCGAAGTCCGCCTCCGTCACCTCGGTGACACCCTCACTGCGCATCACTGCCTCCTCCTCCGAGTTCGCACGTGGGTTCCTGGCCGCCGGGCAGTTCCGCCTCGGCCCGCAGCAGCTGCGCGGCGACCTGTGCGCGCACCGCCCGGAGCTGCTCGACGAGCACGTCCAGCTCCGCGAGCTTCCTGCGGTACACGTCGAGCGACGCCGGACAGGCGTCACCCGCCGGGTGTCCCGCCTGCAGGCACTCGACGAACGGCCGTGTCTCCTCCAGCTCGAACCCGAAGTCCTGCAGGGTCCTGATCTGCCGGATCAGGCGCAGGTCGTCCTCGTCGTAGGTGCGGTAGCCGTTCTCCGTCCGCCGGGCGGCCAGGAGGCCACGGGACTCGTAGTACCGCAGAGTCCGCGTGGTGGTTCCCGCCCGCTCGGCCAGTTCGCCGATGCGCATGTCTCCGAACGTAAGCCTTGACGCCGACGTCAAGGCAAGCAGGGACGGCACGGCGCCCTCAGCCGCCCGCTCGCGACGACGGGAGGGCCGGCCACTCCTCGTGCGCGGTGCCTGCCGGCGGCTCGTCACGGAGCCGGGCGCGCGCGGCGCGCGGCGCGCCGGGATCCGCCTCGACGGGGCGGTGCGGGGTGACGGGTGCGGCACCCGGCCGGGGGTCTGCGGGGAGACGGAGCGCCCGTCCCCCGGAGGGGTCGCCGGGCCGGCGGCCGGCGTGGGTGGGGGGTCGACGGGTGGTGCGTGCGGTGGACCGGAGAGGCAAAAGCCCGTCCCTACTGCCCTCTTGCCTCCATGCCTCCGCTTTCGAGCGCGGACCGGCACGCGACGTGAGTGCCTTCATCCGAACCGGCCGGCGGCGCCTGTGTCAAGGGCGGTGGGCGTCGGGCGGCAGCAGCGGTTTCCGCTCCACCGGGGAGGAGAGCACGATCGAGGTCGTGGTCCGGCCGAGCGCGGAGGTCTGCTCCAGGATCTCCTCGAGGTGGATCGTGTCGGTGACGGCGACCTTGAGGAACCAGCAGTCCTCGCCCACCACGTGGTGGGCCTCCAGGATCTCGGGCCGGCCGGTCAGTTCCAGGGTCCGCGGGCTGCGCAGGGTGTAGCCGCCGTGCGGGTCGACCCGGATGAACGCCTGGATGCCGTAGCCGAGCCGGGCCGGCGAGACGTGCGCGCCGTAGCCGGTGATCGCGCCGCACGCCTCCAGCCGGCGCACCCGTTCGGTGACGGCGGCAGGGCTGAGCCGCACCCGGCGGCCGAGCTCGCTGAGCTTGATCCGGCCGTCGCTCTGCAGGAGGTCGAGGATCTGCCGGTCGATGGGGTCGAAGGCGGCTGCCGAGGTTCCGTCGGCGGCGGATCGCAGATGCCGTGGTTCCTTCGGTGCGGCGGCCGGTACTCCCATGTTTCCCCCTTCAGGCGGCGCGCGGACAACGTAACACTTGTCCCACCGCATAAGGGAGTTGGAATTCATGGACGTTCTGGTCATCGGTGGAAACCGCTATTTCGGAAAGCGGCTGATCACGCTTCTGCGGGAATCGGGGCATCGGGTCACGATGCTCAACCGGGGTTCTTCCCCGGCCCCGGACGGCGTCGGCCGGATCGTCGCCGACCGCGACGACGAGGCCGCACTGGAAGACGCCCTGAAGGGGCTTTCCTTCGACGTGGTCGTGGACCAGGTCTGCTACACGCCGCGCCAGGCGGAGATCGCCCGGCGGGTGTTCGCCGGGCGCACCGGGCGCTATGTGATGACGTCGACCGTGGAGGTGTACGCGTACGAGGACTCGGCCGCGCCGGTCGCCGAGGACGCCCTCGACCTGGACACGGTGGTCGTCGAGACGGACCTGCCGTGGGACGACCCGGAGTTCCGCGAGGCGCACTACGGGGAGGGGAAGCGGCAGGCCGAGGCGGTGTTCGCGGCCGGACCCCCCTTCGCCTGGACCTCCGTGCGGGTCGCCCATGTGCTGGGGGGCGCGGACGACTTCACCGGCCGGGTCGAGCACTACGCGCGACGCGTCCGGGCGGGTCAGCCGATCCGCGTGCCGGTGCGGAACCGTCCGGCGACCTACGTGTACGTGGAGGAGATCGCCGCGTTCCTCGCCTGGGCGGCCGGGGCCGACTTCACCGGACCGGTCAACGCCCATTCCCACGGCCTTCTCGACACCGCCGACATCTGCGCCGAGATCGTCCGGCAGACGGGCGGACGCGCCGTTTTCCAGGAGGTGGAGGTCGGCGAGGTGTCACCGTTCTCCTTCGCCCGCTCCTACGGAATGGACAACACCCGGGCGACCGCTCTCGGATTCTCGTTCCGGCATTCCTCCGAGTGGCTTTCGCGTGCCCTTTCCGAGACGCTCGGAGCGCGCTGATGCGCGCCCTGACGCTGGGCGGCGTACGGGTCGGCGCGGTGGGGCTCGGCACCATGCCGCTCTCCATCGAGGGCCGTCCCGAGGAGGCCCGGGCCGTGGCCACCGTGCACGCCGCCCTCGACGCGGGGGTCACGCTCCTGGACACCGCCGACTCCTACCATCCGCCCGGCGGCGAGCCGGGCGAGGGCGAGCGGCTGGTGGCCCGGGCCCTGGCCGCGTACGGCGGCCGGACCGACGACGTGCTGGTGGCGACGAAGGGCGGCCGCGGCCGTACCGGCGACGGCGGCTGGACGGTCGACGGCAGGCCCGGGCACCTGCGGAGGGCCGCCGAGGCCTCGCTCAGGCGCCTGGGGGGCGAGGCGATCGGGCTGTACCAGCTCCACAAGCCGGATCCCGCCGTTCCCTATGCCGAATCCCTGGGCGCGATACGCGAGTTGCTGGACGCCGGAACGGTCCGGCTGGCCGGGATCTCCAACGTGGACACGGACCGGATCCGCCTCGCGCGGGAGATCCTGGGCGAGCGGCTCGTCTCCGTGCAGAACCGGTACTCGCCCGCGGTGCGCTCGGGCGAGGCGGAACTGCGGCTCTGCGCCGAACTCGGCCTCGCCTTCCTGCCGTGGAGTCCGCTGGGCGGGATCTCGCGCAGCGCGCTGGACGGCGCCTCGGGCCAGGTGGCGGACCCCGCCTTCGCGGCCTTCCACCGGGTGGCGCGGGCCCGCGGGGTGAGTCCGCAGCGGGTCGCGCTGGCCTGGCTGCTCGCGCGGCCGGGCACGGTGCTGCCGATCCCGGGGGCGAGCCGTCCCGAGACGGTGCGGGATTCGGCCGCGGCGGCCGAACTCGTTCTCACGGAGCAGGAGTTGGCCGAGCTGGGCGTTCAACAGCCGAAGACACCGGACCCATTGACGGGATCCGTGTCTCCAACTACAAAAGCTCCCTGAGAGCGCTCTCAGCACGCCGGTACCGCCGGCGTGCACCCCCCTCGCACCCCCCGCGCACCATCCTTTCCGG
>NZ_RDBI01000066.1:720795-766663 GCF_008042125.1 Streptomyces sp. MS191 | reverse complement strand
CTCCTGCTCCGTGAGAACGAGTTCGGCCGCCGCGGCCGAATCCCGCACCGTCTCGGGACGGCTCGCCCCCGGCTGGTCGCTCCGCTGGAGCGACGACTTCGACGGCCCCGACCGTTCCCTCCCGAACGCCGCCGACTGGCAGATCGACACCGGTCACGGCTATCCCGGCGGCCCCGGGAACTGGGGCACCGGAGAGATCCAGAACTACACCGCCAGCCCCGACAACCTCCGCCTCGACGGCACCGGCAACCTGCGCATCACCCCGCTCCGGGACGGCGCGGGCAACTGGACCTCCGCCCGCATCGAGACCAAGCGGGCCGACTTCAAGGCCCCCGAGGGCGGCACCCTGCGCATCGAAGGCCGCGTCCAGATGCCGAACGTCACCGGTGACGCCGCCCTCGGCTACTGGCCGGCCTTCTGGGCGCTCGGCGCACCGTACCGGGGCAACTACTGGAACTGGCCCGCCATCGGCGAGTTCGACATCATGGAGAACGTCAACGGGCTCAACTCCGTCTGGGGCGTGCTCCACTGCGGGGTGAACCCGGGCGGCCCGTGCGGCGAGACGACGGGCATCGGCGCCAGCCGCGCCTGCCCGGGGGCGACCTGCCAGTCGGCCTTCCACACCTACCGCTTCGAGTGGGACCGCTCGGTCTCGCCCAACGCGCTGCGCTGGTACGTGGACGACCAGCTCTTCCACAGCGTGGACGAGAACCGGGTGGGCGCCGCCGCCTGGGCCGACATGACCAGCCACGCCGGCTACTTCATCCTGCTCAACGTCGCGATGGGCGGGGCCTTCCCCGACGCGCTGGCCGGGAAGACGCCGACCGCGGCGACCGTGCCGGGCCGGCCGATGCTGGTCGACTACGTGGCGGTCTGGACCCGGGGCGGTACGACGACACCGCCGACGACTCCCCCGACCACTCCCCCGCCGTCCGGCTCCTCCCAGCTGTACCTGCGGCCGGGCGGCGGGGCCGGGGACGCGACCACCGCCTCGACGGTGACCCTGGCGTCGGCGGGCGGAGCCAACCACGACGGGACCCCGGCCAATCCGCAGGTCTTCACCTCGGGCCCGATCACGCGGACGTACAACGGCGGTTCGACGCAGTTCGACCTGTTCGTGGACGCCGGCACGGTGGTGGCCAACGGCCAGCAGGTGCGGGTGAGTTACGACCGCACCGGCGACGGCACCTGGGACCGTACGGAGACCTACCAGTACTTCGCCACCGATCCGGTGCCGGGCGACGAGCACTACACCCAGGCGCGCGGTCTGAAGTCGGCGACCGGGACGCACGGCAACCTGGTCAACGGCCGGGTCCGGGTCGAGGTGTGGAACGCGATCGGCAACGGGCCGAGCACCCTGGGGATCGGGAACCGGTCCCTGGTGACCGTCCCCTTCTCCTGACCCGTCCGCGACACCCCGACACGGAGGGAGGACCCCAACCGCAGGCGGCCGGGGTCCTCCCCCACCCGAGGCCCGGATCCGGCTCAAGGCCCGGGACCCGGGATCCTCAGACGCCGGCGCGCGCCTTCTCGTCGCCCTCGTCGGCCGCCTCGACCGCGTCGGCCCGCTGGTCCGGTACCTCCGCGGCGGCGTGGTCGTCGACGAGCGTCTTCTCGTCGAAGGGGACACGGCCGGCGAGCACCTCGGACACCCGGGCCTTGTCGATCTCCTTGGTCCAGGTGCCGACGAGGACGGTCGCGACCGCGTTGCCCGCGAAGTTGGTCAGGGCGCGGGCCTCGCTCATGAAGCGGTCGATGCCGACGATCAGGCCGACGCCGTCGACCAGCTCGGGCCGGTGCGACTGCAGGCCTCCCGCGAGGGTGGCCAGACCGGCGCCGGTCACGCCCGCCGCGCCCTTCGAGGCGATCACCATGAAGACGAGCAGGGAGACCTGCTCGCCGAGCGAGAGCGGGTTGCCCATCGCCTCCGCGACGAAGAGCGAGGCCATCGTCAGGTAGATCGCGGTGCCGTCCAGGTTGAACGAGTAGCCGGTCGGCACGGTGATGCCGACGACGGGCTTGCTGACGCCCAGGTGCTCCATCTTCGCGATCAGCCGCGGCAGGGCCGACTCCGAGGAGGAGGTGGAGAGGATGAGCAGGAACTCGCGGCCCAGGTACTTCAGCAGCTTCAGGATGTTGACGCCGGCGACCAGCCGCAGCAGCGTGCCGAGGACCACGAAGACGAACAGCGCACAGGTCACGTAGAAGCCGATCATGATGACGGCGAGCGACTTCAGCGCGTCCATCCCGGTGGCGCCGACGACCGCGGCGATCGCGCCGAAGGCACCGACGGGCGCGGCCCACATGATCATGCCGAGGATGCGGAACACCAGCCGCTGGATGTGCCCGATCCCGCGCAGCACCGGCTCGCCGGCCCTGCCCATCGCCTGGAGCGCGAAGCCGGCGAGCAGCGCGACGAGCAGGGTCTGCAGCACCTCGCCCTCGGTGAAGGCCGAGACCAGCGTCTTCGGGATGATCCCGAGCAGGAAGTCCGCCGTGGACTCGCTCGCCCCCTCCGCCTGCTTGGAGCCGACCTCGGCGATCTCCTTCGTCAGGTGCAGCCCGGAGCCCGGCTCCAGGACGTTGCCGACGACGAGGCCGATCGCGAGGGCCACGGTCGACATCACGAGGAAGTACCCGAGGGCGAGCCCGCCGACCGCGCCGACCTTCGCCGCCTTCCGGACCGAGCCGACACCGAGCACGATCGTGCAGAAGATGATCGGCGAGATCATCATCTTGATCAGGTTGACGAAGCCGGTGCCCAGCGGCTTGAGCTCGACGGCGACGCCCGGTGCCAGGAAGCCGACGGCGATGCCGAGCAGCACGGCGCCGATGACTGCCAGATACAGGTAATGGGTACGGTCCCGCTGTGCGGCCACGGGGTCCTCCTCGTGCTGATGGGTGTCCACGTCCCGGTGGATCCCCGCGACTATCCATCAGCCTGTGACCCGGGTCACGGTTACGTGCGTTTCGTTCACGCACTGCTCCGCGACACCGTCACGGACGGCCCGGCCTCGGCCCGGGAACGATTCGGACGATCCGATTCCCCGGCGCGAATCCGGCCGGGCACACTTACCCGCATGCGCATACCCTTCCCCCGGCCCCGGAGCCTCGCCGGCCAGCTCTTCGCGATGCAGGTCGTGCTGGTGGCGGCGATCGTGGCCGGCTGCGCCGCCTTCGCCTACGTCACCGACCGGGGCCAGGCCGAGGAGACCGCGCGCCGGCAGTCCCACGCCACCGCGACGGCGGTGGCCGAGTCCCCGGCGGTGCTCGAGGCGGCCCGCTCGGGGCACCCGACGGCGCTGCTCCAGCCGTACGCGGAGTCGCTGCGGCACCACTCGGGGGTCACGTTCGTGGTGATCATGGCGCCCGACGGGACCCGGTGGACCCACCCCGAGCCGGACCAGATCGGGCGCACGTATCTCGGGCACATCGAGCCGGCCCTGCGGGGCCGGACGTTCTCCGAGACGCACCTGGGCGTCCTCGGCCCGTCCGTGCGGACGGTGGCCCCGGTCCTCGACCAGGGCCGCGTCGTCGCGCTGGTGAGCGCGGGCATCACGATCGAGAAGATCAGCGAGCAGGTCCGGGAGCAGGTCACGGCGCTGCTGGGGATGGCGGGCGCCGCGCTGGCGCTCGGCGGCGTCGGCACGTACGTCATCAACGCGCGGCTGCGCCGGCACACCCACGGCATGAACGCGGGCGAGCTCAGCCGGATGCACGACTACCACGAGGCCGCGCTCCACGCGGTGCGCGAGGGGCTCGTGATGCTGGACGGACGCCGCCGGATCGCGCTGATCAACGACGGCGCGCGGGAGCTCCTCGGCCTGGACGCGGACGTGGTGGGCAGGTCGGCGGCCGACCTGGGGCTGCCCGCCTCGCTGACCGGGGCTCTGCTGGCCTCGGAGCCGCGGGTGGACGAACTGCACCTCACGGCGGACCGGGTGCTGGTGGTCAGCACCGGCCCGGTGGTGGGAGGCGAACGGCGCGGAACGGTCGTCACCCTGCGAGACCGCACCGAACTCCAGGCGCTGTCCGGCGAGTTGACCTCGGAGCGGGGATTCACCCAGGCCCTTCGCTCCCAGGCTCACGAGGCGGCGAACCGCCTGCACACCGTGGTCTCGCTGATCGAGCTGGGCCGGGTGGACGAGGCCGTCGACTTCGCCACGGCCGAACTGGAACTGGCCCAGGCGCTCACCGATCGCGTGGTCGACGCGGTGGGCGAGCCGGTCCTGGCGGCACTGCTGCTGGGCAAGGCGGCGCAGGCGAACGAACGCGGCGTGGAGCTGGTCCTGACCGAGGACAGCCGCATCGACGACGGCCTGCTGCCGCCCGCGATCCCGTCCCGCGACCTGGTGACGATCCTGGGCAACCTGATCGACAACGCGGTGGAGGCGGCGGGCGAGGCCGCGTTCGGCCCGGCGAGGCCCGAGGCCGGGAACGCGGAGGCCGAGGAGGCCGCGGACGCGGAGGCCGAGGACGGGCCCGGATCGGCGGCCGGCCCCGGATTCACGGGCGGTCCCGGACCGCGGGTGACGGTCACCGCCCGGGCCGGGGACGGCGTGCTGCTGATCCGCGTCGCCGACACCGGCCCCGGGATCGCCGACGAGGCCCGGGAGACGGTGTTCGACCGGGGCTGGTCCACCCACGGACCGGGCCGTGGGCTCGGTCTCGCACTGGTCCGCCAGGCGACGGCGCGCGCGGGCGGCACGGTGACGCTGGCCGGGTCCCCGGACGGCGGCGCCGAGTTCACCGTACGGCTGCCGCTGGACCGCAGGCCCGGCCTCGTGGAACAGCGGACCGCCGATCCGGCCGCGCCCGGCACCGCCCCCGACGCCACATCCGCATCCGGCGCCGCCGGGCCCGCGGCGGCCGGCTCCGCCCGCACCGAGGTGACCTCATGAACGGCACGCCCATCCGCGTCCTCGTCGTCGAGGACGACCCCGTCGCCGCCGACGCGCACGCGCTCTACGCCGGGCGCGTGCCCGGGTTCACGGTCACCGGGGTCGCGCACTCCCGGGCGGCCGCCGTGCGGTTCCTGGAGCGCGGGCCGGTCGACCTGATCCTGCTCGACCTCTACCTCCCCGACGGCCACGGCCTCCACCTGCTCCGCTCGCTGCGCGCCGCCGGGCACTCGGCCGACGTCATCGCCGTCACCTCCGCCCGCGACCTGGCGATCGTCCGCGAAGGCGTGTCCCTCGGGGTCGTGCAGTACGTGCTGAAGCCGTTCACCTTCGCCACGCTCCGGGACCGGCTCGCCCGGTACGCGGAGTTCCGCGCCGCCGCGGGCGAGGCGTCCGGGCAGGACGAGGTGGACCGGGCGCTGGCCACGCTGCGGACCCCGCAGCCCGCGGCCCTCCCCAAGGGGCTCAGCGCCCCCACGCTGGAGGCGGTCACGCGCACGCTCCGGGACTCCCCCGAGGGGCTGACCGCCGCCGAGGCCGGGAACGTCGTCGGCATCTCGCGGATCACCGCGCGCCGCTACCTGGAGCACCTCGTCACGGACGGCCGGGCCGCGCGGGCGCCGCAGTACGGGCAGATCGGGCGGCCGGAGCTGCAGTACCGGTGGATCACGTCGGCCGGGCGCACGCGCTGACCGCGCGCCGGCTCCCGCTCCCCGGGCCGTCCGGGCCCCGGGGCGGGCCCGCGGGACGGGCCCGCGGACCACGGCGTCGACGGCATCCGCGCTCTACGCGCGAAGACTCACCGTGAGTGACCGGTCTCCCTCGGTTACTCATCGGTTCCCCCATTCCTACGACATTTGGCCTTGGGTAAACACACCGTAGCCATCCGTGACGTTCCGCTTCTACTGTGACGCCGTGCACCAACCCCAGTCCCAGCCCTCTCCCCCGTTCGACACCGTCGCCGCGCGCCGTCTGCGCGAGGGCCTCGGCATGGCCCCGGGCCATGTCGCCTACGGCCTGCGGGCCCAGTACGGGCTCCTCGTCACCCCCGACACGGTGGTCGCGTGGGAGCGCGGCCGGCTCGCCCCGAGCTCACAGGAGATGACCGCGCTGGCGGGAGTCCTGTGGTGCGCGCCCGGTGATCTGCTCGCCGCGGCGACCACCCTGCGCGAGTACCGGATGGCCCGCTCCCTCACGCCCGAGGACCTGGCCCGGCGGGTCGGTCTGGACCCGGCCGCGTATCTGAGAATGGAGGAGAGCGGACGCTGGCGCGGCAACGAACGCCAGACCGCCGCCCTCGCCGAGGCCCTCTCCCTCGGGCCGCGCGCCCTGCTGACCGCGACCGGCCGGGACGAGGACCTCGCCGCCCTGCTCCGCGACGCGGCGACCACCCGCTGGCAGGCGTACGTCCGGCCCGCCGTGCGGATGCTGCCGCTGCCGAAGCGGGTCCTGGAGTCCGCGCTCCAGCGGCTGCACACCGACTACCACGCCAGGATGGCCGCCACGAGCAGCTGGGGCGCCTCGGGCGACAGCGGGGACTCGGGCCGCGCCTACCTGGACGGCATCGTCGGGCACTTCTGGGACGCGACGGGCGACTAGGTCCTGTCCGGCCGATCAGGCCGTGTCCGAGGACCGTCCGAGGACCGTCCCGGGTCAGCCGGACGTGTTCCGGCGGTCGAAGCTGAAGAGCTGGCCCCGCCCGTCCGTCCGGCACGGGGCCTGGGCCAGCCTCGCCCACGCAGCGGTGCGGTCGCCGACCACGGTCACGCACACCCCGGCGGTCGCCGAGCCCACCGGCACGATGCGGTAGCCGCGGACCGGCGTGCCGAGCGGCTCCAGCGCGAAGCGCTCGACGCGGGTCGGATCACCGCACTCCGAGTCCTCCAGCGCGGCGTCCGGGATGCGGCCCCCGGAGGGGATGCCGGAGCAGCCCGGGCCGTAGTCGGGGTGGTCGGAGACGATCCGCCATCGGTCCGCGCCGAGGTCCTTCAGCGAGTAGAGCGGGGTCGTGGCGCCCGCGCACTCCTGCTGGAAGACCTGGCCACTCCTTCCCCCGCGCCGCTCGCCGAGGCAGAGGTCGGAGCCGATCACCCGGATCCGCACGTCGCCCGCGGCCGGCGCCGTCGGCCGGGGCCGGCCCGGGGGCGGTTCCGGGGTGCCGTCGCGGACGAGCGCGACGACGACGCTGACCGCGGCGAGGACGAGTCCCGTGACGGCGACGAGCCCGACCAGCGTGCGCCGGACCCGGGGGCCGGCCCCGGGGCGCGGCGGCTCGGGTTCGGGGTCGGGTTCCGGGGCAGCGGGCCAGCGGAGCGCGCCGTCCGCGTGGTCACCGGCCCCGGCCACCGCGTCCGCGGAGATCTCGGCGTCGTCGGTGTCGTCATCGGTGTCGGCGGCGTCGGCCCCGGTGTCCTCGATGCCTCCGCCGTCCTCGCCTGCGGCCGGCCCCGCCCTCCGCCCGGGGACCGTGCCGGCGGCCTCGGGTCCGGAGCCGTACGCCCCGCGCACGGCCAGCTCCTTGCGGACCACCAGCCAGCTCTCCAGGGACGACGGGTCCACGCCGCAGGCCAGGACGAAGGACGTCAGCAGCTCCTCACGGGGCAGGGTCGCGCGCGACAGCATGTTCGCCACGGTGGAGCGGGGCAGCACCTGCCCCAGCGCCTCCGCGTGGGCCGTCAGCTCGCGGTAGGTCAGCCCGGACCAGTCCTTGAGGTCCTGCAGCCGTGCGACGAAGGCCGCGGGGTCGCCGGCCTCGCGCGGGTCGGGTGCGCGCCGCCCGCCGCGGTACCGCTCGGTCATCCGTACTCCCCCGCCCTCGCCGTGCCCGCCTCCGGCCGCGCCCGGGACGGAGTCGGGACATGTCCCGGACAGGGGCAAGCCTTGTTGATCGCGCTGTTCGGCTCAAGAGTGGAAACCGGCAATTCCGGGTCGGGGGCCGGAAGGGCACGGGGAGGGCGAAGGGCCCCGACCGTCCACGGGGGGACGGTCGGGGCCCTTCAGCGTGCGGGACACCCCGCGACGAACGGGGCGGCCGGGCCGGGTCAGAAGACCGACTCCGCCTCGGACATCCGGTTCGCGGGCACCGTCTTGAGCTGCGTGATGGCCTCCGCGAGCGGCACCATCACGACGTCCGTGCCGCGCAGCGCCGTCATCCGGCCGAAGTCGCCGCGGTGCGCCGCCTCCACCGCGTGCCAGCCGAAGCGGGTCGCGAGCACCCGGTCGTACGCGGTGGGCGTGCCGCCGCGCTGCACGTGACCGAGGATGACCGGCCGGGCCTCCTTGCCGAGGCGCCGCTCCAGTTCGACCGCGAGCCGGTTGCCGATGCCCTGGAAGCGCTCGTGACCGAACTGGTCGATCTCGCCCTTCCGGTAGTCCATGGAGCCCTCCGCCGGGTGGGCGCCCTCGGCGACGCAGATGACGGCGAACTTCTTGCCGCGCGAGAAGCGCTCCTCGACCATCTTGACCAGGTCCTCGACCTGGAAGGGCCGCTCGGGCAGGCAGATGCCGTGAGCGCCGCCGGCCATGCCGGACTCCAGGGCGATCCAGCCCGCGTGACGGCCCATCACCTCGACGACCATCACCCGCTGGTGGGACTCGGCGGTGGTCTTGAGACGGTCTATGGCCTCGGTCGCCACACCCACCGCGGTGTCGAAACCGAAGGTGCGGTCGGTGGCGGAGATGTCGTTGTCGATGGTCTTCGGCACGCCCACGACGGGCATGCCGGCGTCGGAGAGCATCCGCGAGGCGGTGAGGGTGCCCTCGCCGCCGATCGGGATGAGGACGTCGATGCCGTACTCCCTGGCCAACTCCGGCGCGGACGCGGCGGCTTCGGCCAGCCGGTTGCGCTCCAGCCGGGCGGAGCCGAGGATCGTGCCGCCACGGGCCAGGATGCCGCTCACCGCGTTGAGGTCGAGCGGGCGGAAGTGCCCGTCGAGGAGACCCTTGAACCCGTCCTCGAAGCCGATGACTTCGTCCCCGTGACCGGTGAGCGCGCGGTGGACGACCGACCGGATCACTGCGTTCAGGCCAGGGCAGTCGCCGCCTGCGGTGAGAACTCCGATACGCATCGTGCTGTGTCTCCTGCTCGGGTAGCGGAACGTGTGAGCCCTGTCGATTCTCACACGCCCGGAGCGGCGCCCGCGCTCCCGACCGCCCGGCGCGTCCGGCCCCGGGCCCGCCCGGGCGGGGCCGTGGGGCGGCTTCCGCGCGGGTCCGGCACGGCCCGGAACAGGGGCCGCGGAGGGCCCGGGCGGCCCTCCGGGACGGCCGCCCGGGCCTTTCGTCCCGACCTCGCGGGACCCTTGTCGGGACCTTCCGTCCGGCGGGCGTTCTAGCCATCCCCAGAGGTATTGTCAAGAGGGCATTGCCACCCTATCGAGCTGCCTTGAGAACACTCGGCTGACGGAAACGGGACAGGAGACCACGGCGTGACGCGCAGTGTGTACGTGACCGGGATCGACCGCGGGGACGGCCGGCAGGTCGTCGAGCTGGGAGTCATGGAGCTCCTGACCCGCCAGGTGGACCGCGTGGGGGTGTTCCGGCCCCTCGTGCACGACGGCCCCGACCGCCTGTTCGATCTGCTGCGGGCCCGCTACCGGCTCTCGCAGGACGCGTCGACCGTCTACGGCATGGACTACCACGAGGCGTCCGCCCTCCAGGCGGAGCAGGGCACCGACGAGCTGGTCTCCCGGCTCGTCGACCGTTTCCACGCGGTGGCCCGGAAGTACGAGGTCGTCCTCGTCCTGGGCACCGACTTCGCCGCCACCCAGCTCCCCGACGAGCTGGCCATCAACGCCCGGCTCGCGAACGAGTTCGGCGCCTCGGTCATACCCGTGGTGGGCGGCAAGGGCCAGCCCGCCGAGTCCGTACGGGCCGAGGCCCGCAACGCCTACCGGGCGTACGACGGGCTCGGCTGCGACGTGCTCGCCATGGTCGTCAACCGGGTGGCCGCCGAGGACCGCGCGGTCATCGCCGAACGCCTCGCGAGCCGGCTGCCCGTCCCCTGCTACGTCCTGCCCGACGAGCCGGCACTGGCCGCCCCCACCGTGGCCCAGATCGCCCACGCGCTCGGCGCCTCGGTCGTGCTCGGCGACGACGCGGGCATGGCCCGGGACGCCCTCGACTTCGTCTTCGGCGGCGCGATGCTGCCGAACTTCCTGAGCGCGCTGACCCCCGGCTGTCTGGTCGTCACCCCCGGGGACCGCGCCGACCTGGTCGTGGGCGCGCTGGCCGCCCACTCGTCCGGCACCCCGCCGATCGCCGGAGTGCTGCTCACCCTGAACGAGCGGCCCAGCGACGCGGTGCTGACCCTGGCGGCCCGGCTCGCGCCCGGCACCCCGGTGATCTCCGTCGCCGGCACCAGCTTCCCCACCGCCGCCGAACTGTTCGCCCTCGAAGGCAAGTTGAACGCGGCCACGCCCCGCAAGGCGGAGACCGCGCTCGGACTCTTCGAGCGGCACGTGGACACCGCCGATCTGCTCAAGCGGATCTCGGTGGCCCGCAGCGGCCGGGTCACCCCGATGATGTTCGAGCACGAGCTGCTGGAGCAGGCCCGCGCGCACCGCCGCCGGGTGGTGCTGCCCGAGGGCGGCGAGGAGCGGGTGCTGCGCGCCGCCGACGTCCTGCTGCGCCGCGACGTCTGCGACCTGACGCTGCTCGGCGACGTGGAGGCCATCCGCAAGAAGGCCGCCGACCTCGGCATCGACCTGTCGGCCACCCAGCTGATCGACCCGCACACCTCCGAGCTGCGCGACGCCTTCGCGGAGAAGTACGCGGCGCTGCGCGCCCACAAGGGCGTCACGGTCGAGCTCGCGTACGACGTGGTGGCGGACGTGAACTACTTCGGGACGCTGATGGTCGAGGAGGGTCTGGCCGACGGCATGGTCTCCGGTTCGGTGCACTCCACGGCCGCGACGATCCGCCCGGCCTTCGAGATCATCAAGACGAAGCCGGAGGCGTCGATCGTCTCCTCGGTCTTCTTCATGTGCCTCGCGGACAGGGTGCTCGTCTACGGCGACTGCGCGGTCAACCCGGACCCGGACGCGGAGCAGCTCGCGGACATCGCCGTGCAGTCGGCGGCGACGGCGGCGCGGTTCGGCGTCGAGCCGCGGATCGCGATGCTCTCGTACTCCACCGGCACCTCGGGCTCCGGGGCGGACGTGGACAAGGTGCGGGAGGCGACCAAGCTGGTGCGCGAGTCCCGTCCGGAGCTGCGCATCGAGGGACCGATCCAGTACGACGCGGCGGTCGAGCCCTCCGTCGCCGCGACCAAGCTGCCGGAGTCGGAGGTGGCCGGCCAGGCGACCGTGCTGATCTTCCCGGACCTCAACACCGGCAACAACACCTACAAGGCGGTGCAGCGTTCGGCCGGCGCGGTGGCCGTCGGACCGGTGCTCCAGGGTCTGCGCAAGCCGGTGAACGACCTTTCGCGCGGCGCGCTCGTCAGCGACATCGTGAACACGGTCGCCATCACGGCCATCCAGTCCCAGGGTGAGGAGCTCCCCGCATGACCGCGTCCCGTGTCCTCGTCCTCAACTCCGGTTCTTCGTCGGTGAAGTACCAGCTGCTGGACATGCGCGAGCACACCCGGCTGGCGGTCGGCCTGGTGGAGCGGATCGGCGAGGAGACCTCGCGGCTCGTGCACACCCCGCTCCAGGGCGGGGGCGGCGAGAGGCGCGAGCGGACGAGCCCGGTCGCCGACCACGCGGCCGCGCTGAAGGCGGTGGCCGAGGAGCTGGCCGCGGACGGCCTCGGACTGGACTCCCCCGAACTGGCCGCCATCGGCCACCGGGTGGTGCACGGCGGGCTGCGGTTCACGCAGCCGACCGTCGTCGACGACGAGGTGCTGGCCGAGATCGAGCGGCTGGTGCCGGTGGCCCCGCTGCACAACCCGGCGAACCTGACCGGCATCCGCACGGCGATGGAGCTGCGCCCGGACCTGCCGCAGGTCGCCGTCTTCGACACCGCGTTCCACACGACGATGCCGGAGCACGCGGCCCGGTACGCGATCGACGTGGAGACGGCGGACGCCCACCGCATCCGCCGCTACGGCTTCCACGGCACCTCGCACGCCTACGTGTCGCGCGAGACGGCGAAGCTCCTGGGCAAGGCGCCCGAGGAGGTGAACGTGATCGTGCTGCACCTGGGCAACGGGGCCTCCGCCTCCGCCGTGCGGGGCGGCCGGTGCGTGGACACCTCGATGGGCCTGACCCCGCTGGAGGGCCTGGTGATGGGTACCCGTTCCGGCGACATCGACCCGGCGGTCACCTTCCACCTCGAGCGCGTGGCCGGCATGTCGACCGACGAGATCGACGTGCTGCTGAACAAGCGGAGCGGGCTGGTCGGGCTCTGCGGGGACAACGACATGCGGGAGATCCGGCGCCGGATCGAGGAGGGCGACGAGCGGGCGGCGCTCGCCTTCGACGTGTACATCCACCGGCTGAAGAAGTACATCGGGGCTTACTACGCGGTTCTGGGGAAGGTGGACGCGGTGGCGTTCACGGCGGGCGTCGGGGAGAACGCGGCCCCGGTGCGGGAGGCGGCCGTCGCGGGCCTGGAGGAACTGGGCCTCGCGGTGGACGCCGGTCTCAACGCGGTGCGGTCCGACGAGGCCCGGCTGATCTCGCCCGCCTACGCGCGGGTGGCGGTCGCCGTGGTGCCGACCGACGAGGAGCTGGAGATCGCCCGGCAGAGCTTCGCGCTGGTGGAGGAAGTGAACGCCTGAGCGGCCGCGCGCCCATTTGTACATTCCACCAGACGGAATATTCCGCAGTGAAACAAACCGATAGGATCCGCCTCATGCGCCGTTCCAAAATCGTCTGCACGCTGGGCCCCGCCGTCGACTCGTATGAGCAGCTGAAGGCTCTCATCGAGGCCGGTATGAACGTGGCCCGATTCAACATGAGCCACGGGACCCAGGCAGAGCACCAGGAGCGGTACGACCGTCTCCGCAGGGCGGTGGCGGACACCGGCCGCGCCGTGGGCGTGCTCGCCGACCTCCAGGGCCCCAAGATCCGTCTGGAGACCTTCGCGGAGGGTCCCGTCGAGCTGGTCCGCGGTGACGAGTTCACCATCACCGTCGAGGACGTCCCCGGGGACAAGTCCATCTGCGGCACCACGTACAAGGGCCTGCCCGGCGACGTGTCCAAGGGCGACCAGGTCCTGATCAACGACGGCAACGTCGAACTCCGCGTCGTCGAGGTCGAGGGCCCGCGGGTGAAGACGATCGTCGTCGAGGGCGGTGTCATCTCCGACCACAAGGGCATCAACCTGCCCGGCGCGGCGGTGAACGTCCCGGCCCTGTCCGAGAAGGACGTCGAGGACCTCCGCTTCGCCCTCCGGATGGGCTGCGACATGGTCGCCCTCTCCTTCGTCCGCGACGCCAACGACGTCAAGGACGTGCACAGGGTGATGGACGAGGAGGGCCGCCGGGTCCCCGTCATCGCCAAGGTGGAGAAGCCGCAGGCCGTCGAGAACATGGCGGACGTCGTCGCCGCCTTCGACGCGGTCATGGTGGCCCGCGGCGACCTCGCCGTGGAGTACCCGCTGGAGAAGGTCCCGATGGTGCAGAAGCGCCTCGTGGAGATGTGCCGCCGCAACGCCAAGCCGGTCATCGTCGCCACCCAGATGATGGAGTCGATGATCACCAACTCGCGCCCCACGCGCGCCGAGGCCTCCGACGTGGCCAACGCGATCCTGGACGGCGCGGACGCGGTCATGCTCTCGGCGGAGTCCTCCGTCGGCGCGTACCCGATCGAGACCGTGAAGACGATGTCGAAGATCGTCGTCGCGGCCGAGGAGGAGCTGCTCTCCAAGGGCCTGCAGCCGCTCGTGCCCGGCAAGAAGCCGCGCACGCAGGGCGGCTCGGTCGCCCGTGCGGCCTGCGAGATCGCGGACTTCCTGGGCGGCCAGGCACTGATCGCCTTCACGCAGTCCGGCGACACCGCCCGCCGCCTCTCGCGCTACCGCGCGTCGCAGCCGATCCTGGCCTTCACGACGGAGGAGTCGACCCGCAACCAGCTCACCCTGAGCTGGGGCGTGGAGCCCTTCCTCGCGCCGTTCGTGCAGACCACCGACGCGATGGTCGAGCTGGTCGACGCCGAGCTGCTGAAGCTCCAGCGCTACAACGAGGGCGACACGATGGTCATCACCGCCGGTTCGCCTCCCGGCGTCCCGGGCAGCACGAACATGGTCCGGGTGCACCACCTGGGCGGCGGAGAGCGCGACTGACGCCCCCCGCACGCGGCATGACGAGGGCCCCCGTCCGGATCGGACGGGGGCCCTCGTCATGGGAAAGGGGCCGGCGCGAGCGCCGTCGTCGAGGGGCGGCGCGCCGTCCCGAGCGACCGGGGCGGTCAGCTCGGTTCGATCGTGTTGCGCAGGCCGGGCACCTTGAGGGTGCCGCCGAACTGGCCCGCCTGGAGGACCTCCACGTTCGTGAAGAAGGCGAACGGGACGTCGAGCGGCGGCGGGGTCTGCGGGTTGAAGGTGATCGGGATCAGACCGAAGAGGTTGCCCTTCAGCTGCTCCGTGTACATGGTCACCGTGCCGTTGCGGATGGTCGACGTCGAGCCCTTGTCGGAGCGGACGTGACCCGTGCGGCCCTGCGAGTGCACCGTGAACTGGTGCAGGTCCTTGATGTCGACCTCGCTCGAGGTGAACTTCAGCACCTTCTTGATCTTGCCGCTGCCCGTCTTGACCTCGACGATGCCGTGGTACTTCAGGCCCTTCAGCGTGAGCAGCGAGCTCTCCAGCTTCCACGGCTCGTCCGGGAGCAGCGGGATGCCCGGCTCCAGTTCGGCCGCCGCGAGCGCCTCGGGGTCGGGCTCGGGGCACGGGAAGCGCGGCTTGGCGCCCTCGGGTATGTCCTCGTCCTTCTTGGCGTCGAGGCCCTTGGCGTCCTCGGGCAGCTCCTCGACCTTGGCACCCGCCTTGTCGGCGGCGTCCTTGATCGCGTCCTTGGTCTTGTCGACCGGGGTCTGCGTCTTGGGTGCCGTGCCCGTCTCGGGAGCCTTCGTCGGAGCCGTCGTGGGGGCCGTCGTCGGCTCGGGAGCCTCGGTGGTGGCCGTCGGGGACGGCGTGCCCGTCGGCGTGGCGTCGGGTCCGTCGAAGAGGTCCTTGAGCTTGTCGCCGAGGCCCAGCGGGTCGAGCGGGTTGACGCTCTTCGTCGGGGTCGGCGCCGGAGCGGGCGCCTGCTGTGCGGCGGGCCGCTGCTCCGTGACGGCCTGCGCGCTCGCGTCGGCCGAGGGGGTGGCGCCGGGTGCCGGCGTCTCCTTCTCCTCGGTCGCCTCCGGGTCGGGCTTCTCCGTCGCGGAGGCGCTGGCGGTCGGCTCGGGCGTCTCGGCGGGCTTCGTCGTCTCCTCGGCCGCCGGCTCGTCCGAGCGGGTCACGCACGGACCGGGAGCGAACGGGATGTCCTTCTCGTCGGCGAGGGCGAGACGGGGCGTCAGCCCCATGCCGACGAGCACCGCGGTCGGCATGGCCGCGAGGGCCATCGCCTTGCCCGCCGGTACCTGGATTCTGTTCAGCAGTGACTTGCGCGGGGCCGCGTGCCGCGGACCCCTGCTGGCCAGAGTGGCGCTGTCCCCAGTCGTCGCCGACTGCGACGACTGTGTTTCGTCACCCCGCACTGTTCCTCCCGCCGTTGGCGTCGATCGTCGTTTCGGTCGGCTGCGCACCGGGACCCGCCGAGAGGCCCGGCTCCTCACCGGCGCGCTGCTCCGGAACCGGCACCGGCGCGACGGCGTCGAAGCCCTCGTCACCCTCCGGGCCCTGCTGCGGACCGTCGTACCCGTACTCGCCCGGGACTTCCCCGCCCTCGGTCTGCTCGGTCTCCTCCACCGGGGCGCCCGGCGCCCAGGCGACCGAGAGGCAGCCGCCGACCATGGAGAAGAGGAAGCCGAAGACGAGACCGCCGAAGTTCGACACCGGGATGGAGACGAGCGCCAGCACGATCGCGGCCACACCCGCGAACACCCGGACGATCGGCTGGAACCACATGGTGAGGCCGAGCGTCACCAGCAGTACACCGATGATCAGCGCGCCGGCGCCGGCCGTGGTCGCCATGGCGATCGTCATGTTGCCGAGCCGCATGTCGGCGTACGGAAGGTACGCGATCGGCACGCCGCCCAGCATGGTGAACAGACCGGCCCAGAACGGCCGGGTACCCCGCCAGGTGCGGAAGCGGTGTTCGTTCGGGACTCCGCGGGAAGCAGTGGACTCGGCGCTCATGGAAAACAGCTCCCTGGAAGCGGTGTTGCTGAGAAAAGTAGAGAAAGTGGCGCTATGGCCGGGAACGGGCGCGGGCCGTACGGAACGAACGACGGCCCACGCCCGCCGAGCGGGGTGCTCGCCGAGTGATTACTCGGAGAAGCACTCCTTGGTGCCCTTGTGCAGCGACAGCTTCAGGTCGGGAAGCTTGAAGGTGCCGGCGGTGGTCGCCCAGGCCTTCTGCTCCACGTTCTTCAGCGTCGCCGTCTCGGCGCGCTGCGAGAAGCCGTACGGGTTCGCCTGGGTGCCCGGCTGGATGCCCGGCTTGCCCTGCGACTTCGGCAGGGAGCCCGCCGCAACACCGATGTCGATGTTGCCGAACTCCGCGTCCGCCTTCAGCGAGGAGACATCGAGGTAGATGTCCTTCGCGTAGACGGGCTCGCCGTTGTCCGTACCGGCGCGCAGCTCCAGCGAGACGTTGCCGATGAACGGAACCTTCGGCGTCACGACGGACTGGCACATGTTGGTGATCCACGCCTCGGAGAAGCCCGAGACGCCGACCGGCTCCGCGAACGGCTTGCCCTCGAGGTCCTTGCCGGACGCGAGGCTGCCGTACTGCACGAAGTCCTTGCCGACAAGGCTGTCGGCCTTAACCTTGAACTCCTGGCCGGAGATGCTGAAGGACGCGGCCAGCGCGCCCTGAGCCAGGCCGACACCGATCGCGGCCGTCGCGGCCACACTCGGCACCATGACGACGGCGAACCGCTTCCATCTGGTCCCGCCACGAACCTGGGACTTCATGAGAATTCCTCCTTCTCGGACGTACATCTCCGGATGGGCCCAGGGCCCGTCCTGGGATGGGAGAAGTGCTACGTCCTCGGGAAGAAGCGCCGGAACAACGGCCGCTGTGCGTCCGATTCACCGGCGATCACCCCCGAGCGACAACCACTGGCCACGCCTTGCGCGCAACCTGCTTGGACAGGCCCTGCCGGTGAGAGCAGGAACCCCCCTGTCCACGGCCGGCGTCAGTGCCGCCGGCCCGCCCGGTGGGGACCCTCGCCGCTCACCCGGATGGTTGCCGGGCTTGGTGCGGTGGAGGACCGAGCGTGGCCGATCGTGGTCCATTACGGGCCGGGGCACAAGGGGGTTCGTTACTCGCTAGTAACGGCTGGATAACCACGCCACGACAGGGCGATGTCGGGCGGCCACACAGGGTGGGGCCTTGGCCCACGACATAGAAGGAGGATGCCGGTGAAATACGGACAGAAATCCGGGTTCGATTTACTGCAAGTAACAGCGGCCGCGATTACCAAGTTTTGGTAAAGCGCGGCCGCGTTGTGTCACTGTGTCGCCAAATCGGCACCGTCCCGGGAGGGACGGACGGGGTCAGAACAGCACGCGCGCGAGAGCCTGACGGGCCGTCGTGACCCGGGGGTCGTCCGGACCGATGACCTCGAAGAGCTCCAGCAGGCGCAGGCGCGCCGCGTCCCGGTCCTCACCGGCGGTACGGCGCACGGCGTCCACAAGACGGCTGAAAGCGTCCTCGACATGACCGCCCACCAGGTCCAGGTCGGCGGCGGCGATCTGCGCGGTGACGTCGGCCGGCCGGTCCGCCGCCTCCTTGCGCACCAGCTGCGGGTCCATGTCCTGCACCCGGGCGAGCAACTCGGCCTGGGCCAGACCCAGCTTGGCCTCGGGGTGGGCGGGGTCGTCGGCGAGCACGTTCTTGTACGCCTGCACGGCGCCCGCCAGATCACCGGCGTCGAGCGCGGACATCGCCGCCTCGAGCAGGACGTCGTACGGGCCGGCCGGCAGCGGCGCCTCGTCGGCGTCGCCCTCGGCGGACGCGTCCACGGCGATTCCGGTCAGACCGAAGCGCTCCTCGCCGACCTGGATCAGCTGGTCGAGGGTCTGCCGGATCTGGGCCTCGGGCGCCGCGCCCTGGAAGAGCGGCAGGGCCTGGCCCGCCACGACCGCGAAAACGGCCGGAATTCCCTGGATGCCGAACTGCTGCATCAGCATCTGGTTGGCGTCGACGTCGACCTTGGCCAGCAGGAAGCGGCCGTTGTACTCGACGGCGAGACGCTCCAGGAGGGGGCCGAGCTGCTTGCACGGCTCGCACCACTCGGCCCAGAAGTCGATGACGACCGGAACCTCGGCGGAGCGCTGCAGGACGTCGCGCTCGAAGCCGGCCTCGTCGACGTCGATCACCAGGGCGGAAGGGGCGACGGCGGGGGTGCCGCCGTGCCGGGCGGCCTCGGCGCGCGCCTGCTCCGCCTTGGCCTTGGCCTCGCCGGCCGCCTTCACCGCGGCGAGGTCGACGACGCCGCTCATGGACATGTTTCTGGGCTGCATGAGTACATCCTCCCCCTTCCGCGCGCGTTACCGGTAAGCCATGGCTGAACCGTGCCGCCCGCAGGCCTCCCGCCGGTGTGCGAGACGTACGGACGAACACGGTTCCCGTTCGGTTGCACCGGGTCCCCACCCGGTGCCTGTGGTTGTCGCTGGGGCCGCTCAAGCCTTTCGCTACAGGTCGTAGCGTAACTGTCCGAGGCGCCGCGCGGCGAGGGGTCCGGGGTGGTTCCCGGCGGTGAACTGCCTCACATCACGCGCCTCTGGCGCAATACCTACCGGCGGGTATGGTCGCCTCCATGTGCAGCCGTACCCGCTCCCGCACCTCCGGCCGCCCCGGCCGCCCCCGCTCGGTCGAGGCCGATGCCGCGATCCTGGAGGCGACCCGCGCGGCCCTGGTCGACCTGGGCTGGTCCAAGCTCACGATGGGCGACGTGGCGACCCGGGCGGGGGTCGCCAAGACCACGCTGTACCGCCGCTGGGGCAACAAGAACGAGCTCGTGGTGGACGCCGTCGCGGTGCTCTTCGACGAACTCGAACTGCCCGACCTCGGCAGCCTGCAGGCGGACATCGAGAACGTGGTGCTGCAGTTCGCCGAGCTGCTCCAGCGGCCGGAGACCAAGACGGCCCTGATGGCGGTGGTGGCCGAGTCCACCCGGGACGCGCCGCTGCGCGAGCGGATCCGCACCTCGATCGTCGACCGGCAGAAGCGCCTGGTCCTGGAGGGGCGGCAGCGGGCCCAGGCCCGGGGCGAGCTGCCCACCGACCGGGATCCCGCCACGATCGACGCCACGGACGACCTGATCTTCGACGTGATCGCCGGCGCGGTGGTCCACCGGGCGCTCGTGAGCGCCGAACCCGTCGACGAGCAGTGGGTCCAGCGGCTGTGCGCGCTGCTCGTGGGCGGCCTCGGCGCTGCGGCCTCCCAGGGCTGAACGCGCCCCGGAAGCGCGGCGGAACACCCTGGCCGCGAGCGGCCCGTCACCCGGGAGGCCCCCCTGCCGCCCCCTGGAAGATCGTCCGGACAGCACCTATCGTCGCGGCGGTGACGACACCTCTGAACGGCGCCGTGCGCGCGCTTCTGGACGACACCCATCCGGCGGTCCTGGCCACCGTCCACCCCGACGGCTCCCCGCAGACCTCGGTGGTCTGGGTGGCCCGCGACGGCGACGACCTGCTGATCTCCACCCAGGACGGCCGCCGCAAGGTCCGCAACATCCAGGCCGATCCGCGCGTGAGCCTGACCGTGTACGACCTCCGGGACCCGCTGAACTACGCCGAGATACGGGGCACGGCCACGGTCACCGAGGACGCCGGCCGGGCGCTCGCGGTGGCGCTCGCCGAGCACTACGAGGGACCGGGAGCGGGTCAGGAGTACCTCGAACTGCCCCCGGAGGTGGTCCGCGTGGCCGTCCGGATCACCCCGCAGCGGGTGCTGGGCACGGCGGCGAAGCAGTAGCGGTGCGACGACGGAAGGGAGCGGCGGTGGCCGCCCCCTCCGTCGTGCACACCCCTCAGAAGCCCGGCGGCTCCGTGTAGATGCCCCACTCGTCGCGGAGCACGTCGCAGATCTCGCCGAGCGTGGCCTCGGCGCGGACGGCGTCGAGCATCGGGCCGATCATGTTCGAGCCGTCCCGGGCCGCCGCCAGCATCGCGTCGAGCGCGGCGCGGACGCGGGCGTCGTCGCGCCGGTCCTTGCGCTCGCCCAGGACCCGGACCTGCTCCCACTCGACCTCGTGGCTGACCCGCAGGATCTCCAGGTCGCCGGTGACCGAGCCGTGGTGCACGTTGACGCCGACGACCCGCTTGTCGCCCTTCTCCAGGGACTGCTGGTACTGGAAGGCGGACTCGGCGATCTCGCCGGTGAACCAGCCGTCCTCGATGCCGCGCAGGATGCCCGACGTGATCGGGCCGATCGGGTGCTGCCCGTCCGGGTGGGCGCGCCGGCCGCGCTCCTTGATCTGGTCGAAGATCTTCTCGGCGTCGGCCTCGATGCGGTCGGTGAGCTGCTCGACGTACCAGGAGCCGCCCAGCGGGTCGGCCACGTTGGCCACGCCCGTCTCCTCCATCAGCACCTGCTGCGTGCGCAGCGCGATCTCGGCGGCCTGCGCGCTCGGGAGCGCCAGGGTCTCGTCGAGGGCGTTGGTGTGCAGCGAGTTCGTGCCGCCGAGGACCGCGGAGAGGGCCTCCACGGCCGTGCGCACGACGTTGTTGTACGGCTGCTGGGCGGTGAGCGACACACCGGCGGTCTGGGTGTGGAAGCGGAGCCACTGGGCCTTGTCGGTCTCGGCGCCGTAGACCTCCTTCATCCAGCGCGCCCAGATCCGGCGGGCGGCGCGGAACTTGGCGATCTCCTCGAAGAAGTCGAGGTGCGCGTCGAAGAAGAAGGAGAGACCGGGCGCGAAGACGTCGACGTCCAGGCCGCGGGAGAGACCGAGCTCCACGTAGCCGAAGCCGTCGGCGAGGGTGTAGGCGAGCTCCTGCGCGGCCGTCGCCCCGGCCTCGCGGATGTGGTAGCCGGAGACCGAGAGCGGCTTGTACGCGGGGATGCCCTGCGCGCAGTGCTCCATCAGGTCGCCGATCAGGCGCAGGTGCGGCTCGGGCTGGAAGAGCCACTCCTTCTGCGCGATGTACTCCTTGAAGATGTCGGTCTGGAGCGTGCCGTTGAGCACGGCCGGGTCGACACCCTGGCGCTCGGCGGCGACCAGGTACATGCAGAAGACGGGCACGGCGGGGCCCGAGATCGTCATGGAGGTGGTCACGTCGCCGAGCGGGATGTCCTTGAACAGGACCTCCATGTCGGCGGCGGAGTCGATGGCGACGCCGCAGTGGCCGACCTCGCCGAGCGAGCGCGGGTCGTCGGAGTCGCGGCCCATCAGGGTCGGCATGTCGAACGCGACCGAGAGCCCGCCGCCGCCGGCGGCCAGGATCATCTTGTACCGCTCGTTGGTCTGCTCGGCGTTGCCGAAGCCGGCGAACTGGCGGATGGTCCAGGTCCGGCCGCGGTAGCCGGTGGGGTGCAGACCGCGGGTGAAGGGGTACTCGCCCGGCCAGCCGATGCGCTCGAACCCCTCGTAGGCGTCCCCGGGCCGGGGCCCGTAGACCGGCTCGACCGGGTCACCGGACAGCGTGGTGAAGTCGGCGTCGCGCTTGCGGGCCTTGTCGTAGCGGGCCTGCCAGCGGCGGCGGCCTTCCTCGATCGCGTCAGCGTCCATGCCATCGAATTTACTAGGACGTCCTAGTAAATGTCGACGGCAAACCTCCGCACATCAGTGCGGAGGTGGACGATCAGGCCTTGACCGGCTCCGGCTGCGCGCCGCTGACCAGCGGAAGCGTGTCGCGGACGACCTTGCGCTCGACGAAGAAGGCGGCGAACGGGATCGTGCCCGACAGCAGGACCCAGAGCAGCCGGCCGAACGGCCACTTCGCCTTGGAGCCCAGGTCGAAGGCGAAGATCAGGTAGATGATGTAGAGGACGCCGTGGGCCTGGGAGACCGCGAAGGTCACGTCCTCGCCCGTCTCGAACCCGTACTTGAAGACCATGCAGGTGCACAGCACGAGCAGCATGACGGCGGTCACGTACGCCATGACGCGGTAGCGGGTCAGCACGCTGGATTTCATGCCGTCGAGCGTAACGGCACGTTCCGGGCGATCTTCGCGCGGGTCAGCCCTCGTCGAAGTCGTGCGCGTTCACGCGCAGCGGGCGCAGCATCGCGAAGATCTCGGCGCACTCCTCGGCGTCGTAGACCCCGAGCCCGAAGTCCATCCCCATCAGGTCGCGGGTGGCCGCCTCGACCACCTCGCGGCCCTTGTCCGTGATGGAGGCGAGGGTGCCGCGGCCGTCGTTGGGATTGGGCCGCTTGTCGACCAGACCGGACCGCACCAGCCGGTCCACGGTGTTCGTCACCGAGGTGGGGTGGACCATGAGCCGCTCACCGATCTTGGACATCGGCAGCTCGCCGGCCTTGGAGAAGGTGAGGAGCACCAGCGCCTCGTAGCGCGCGAAGGTCAGTCCGTACGGCTTGACGACCGCGTCGACCTCGGCGAGGAGGATCTGGTGGGCCCGCATGATCGAGGTGATCGCGGCCATCGACGGCACCGGACCCCAGCGCTTCTGCCAGAGTTCGTCGGCGCGGGCGATGGGGTCGAACGGGAGACTGAGCGGCTTCGGCACGCGTCGACCTTACCCACTGGTCACATGCTGGTCAGCCCCGTCTCGCACTTCGGTCGTCCGGGACGGGGGCGCCGCCGGCCCGGTCGCCCGCACCTCGGCGACGACGCAGAGGACGGCGAGCGTGCCGAGCACGCCGGCACCGGCGACCACGAGATGGACGGCCGCGAACTCCGCGGCGAGGCCGGCGGCGGCCATCCCGACGCCCTGGACCGTCATCATGCCCGCGGTCATCAGCGTCATGGCCCGMCCCCGCTGCTCCTCGGGGACGGCGGCGACGAACCAGGCGTCGAGCCCCAGGGTGTACGCGCCGGTGGCGCCGGCCAGCAGCAGGGCGGCGGCGGCCGGGGCGACGCCCGGCTCGGTCACGTAGAGGAGGAGGGGCAGGAGCCCGACGGCGGCGAGCGGGACGACGATCCGTGAGCGGGTCCCGGGTCCCAGCACGGAGCCGGCGAGCAGCTCTCCCGCGATGGTGCCGACCGGGAGGGCGCACATCAGCAGACCCAGGGCGGCGGTGGAGACGCCGATCTCGTCGGCGTAGGGGGCGGCGAGCGCCTCGGGGGCGACCGCGAAGAGCGGCGGGATCCAGAACATCAGCATGAGGGCGCGGACCCGGCGGTCGCGCAGCACCGCGAACGTCCCGCCGAGCCCCTCGCGCACGCCGGGCGCCCGGGCGGGCCGCTTCCGGGTGCCGAAGCGCAGCAGCAGGGCGGAGAGCAGGAAGGTGGCGGCGGTGATCGCGATGGCCCCGCGCGGCGGGACGACGGTGAGGAGCACACCGCCGACGCCGAAGCCGGCGAGCAGGGCGCTCTGCGAGACGATCCGCAGCACGGACCTGCCCAGGACGAAGAGCTCGCCCGCGCCCAGGATGTCGGTGAGGGTCGCCATGCGGGTGCCGTTGAAGACGGGCGCGACGGCGGCGACGGCGCAGCGCAGTACGAGGAGTCCGGCGACGGGGGTCACGGGGGCGGCCATCAGCGCCACGCAGCCGGCGCACACGAGGTCGCAGACGACGAGCACCCTGCGGGGCGGGTGGCGGTCGGCGACGCCGGCGAGCAGCGTGCCGCCGAGGAGGTAGGGCAGGAAGCCGAGCGCGAAGGTGAGGGCGGACAGGAGCGGGGAGCCGGTGAGGTCGTAGACGAGGACGGTGAGCGCGATCTCGCTGATGACGACACCGAGGAGCGACAGCAGGTGGGCGACGAAGACGGTCCGGAACTCCCGTACGGCGAACACGGCCCGATAGCCCCGCCGCCCGTCCTCCCCGCCGGGGTCCGGGGCCCGCGCCGGGACGTCGTCATCAGCGAGATCGCGCTCACCGTCCTCGTCTACGACCTCACCGGCTCCCCGCTCCTGTCCGCCCTCACCTTCGCGCTCGGCTTCCTGCCCTACCACCTCCATTTCGGCGAGTCCGACCCGCTCCGGATCCGGTTCGCGATCTCGCCGCTCTGGGAGACGCACTCCGCCGTGCGGGTGCTCGCCCGGCCCCGGCAGCAGGGCTACCACCTGCCCTGGCTGCGGCGGATCCGCGGCGCGGCCGAGGGGCTCGACCTGCGGCCGCTGCACCTGCTGATGCCGCAGCGCGGCCACAGCCCCGACTTCCTCTATCCGCCCCCGCTGCGGGCCACCGCGTCCTTCGAGGACGAGATCGCGGCCGTCCGGGAGACCGACCCGGTTCTCGCCCTGGACGACTTCGAGCGGGCACTCGCCGGCACCCCCGGGGCCGCGGACAGCGCCGAGGGCCGGCGCATGCTCGCCGACCCGGCGGGCGCGGTCCAGCGCCTCGCCGATCTGCTCCGGCTCGCCTGGGAGGTCCTGGTGGCCCCCGACTGGCCGCGGCTGCGCGCGCTGCTGGAGGCGGACGTCGCCTACCACTCGCGCCGGCTGGCGGAGGGCGGTCTGGAGCGGCTCCTGGGCGAGCTGCACCCCGGATTCGACTGGGCCGCCGAGCGCGCGACCCTCACCGTCGACTACCGCGGCGAGCACGTCCGCGCCCTAGACGGCCAGGGGCTCGTCCTGCTGCCGTCGGTGTTCATCTGGCCCGACGTGGTGAGCGGCTTCGACCCGCCCTGGCAGCCGACCGTCGCCTATCCGGTCCGCGGGATCGGCGGCCTGTGGACCGAGGCCCGCGAGCGGACGCCGGAGAGCCTGGCCCGGCTGCTCGGACGGGCCCGCGCCGACGTGCTGTGCGCGCTCGACGAGCCGGCCGGCACGACCGCGCTGGCGCACCGGCTCGGGCTCGCCGCCTCCTCGGTGTCGGCCCATCTCGGCGTGCTGCGGGAGGCGGGCCTGCTGACCTCGCGCCGCCACGGCCACCAGGTGCTGTACGAGCGGACCCCGCTGGGGATCGCCCTGGCGGTGTCGCACCCCGACCCGGTATGACCGTTGTGTCACGATGATCCGGCCCGTCTGACCCGTGACCCTGGGGGCCGGATGTCCCGCACCACCACCGGCACCGTCGCGGCCTCCGTGGCCCTCGCCCTGGCCTGCGCGCTGCTGCTCGGCGGCTGCGACACCGGCGGCCCGGGCCGGACACCGGCCGGTCCGCGCTCCCCCGGCACGTCCGGCGCCCCCGGCGGCGGCTCCCCCTTCTGGGTCGACCCCGACAGCGACGCGGCCCGGCAGGTCAGGGAGTACGAGGCGCAGGGCCGTGCCGAGGACGCCCGGATCCTGCGACGGATCGCCGAGCGCCCGGTCGCCGAGTGGCCGGCCGGGGACGACCCCGTACCGGACATCGCCAGGGCGGTGCGGGGTGCCGCGGCCGACCGACGGACCGTGGTGCTCGTGGCGTACAACATCCCGCACCGCGACTGCGGGATGTACTCGGCGGGCGGCGCCCCCGACGCCCGGGCCTACCGGACGTGGCTGGACGCCTTCGCCGGCGCGGTCGGGGACGCGCCCGCGGTGGTCGTCCTGGAGCCGGACGCGGTCGCGCACCTGGTGGACGGCTGCACCCCGGGGCAGTACCACGACGAGCGGTTCCGGCTGCTCGCCGAGGCGATCGACCGGCTGAAGCGGCAGCCGCGCACCCGGGTCTACCTGGACGCCGGCAATCCGCGGTGGATCGACGATCCCGGCAAACTGGTCGAACCGCTGCGGCGTGCGGGCATCGGGCGCGCGGACGGTTTCTCGCTGAACGTCTCCAACTTCGAGACCGACGACCGCGTGAAGGGCTTCGGCGGGCGGTTGTCGGCGCTGCTCGGCGGCGCCCACTTCACCATCGACACCAGCCGGAACGGCGACGGGCCCCTGCCGGGGAACCAGGAGGAGGCCTGGTGCAATCCGCCGGGCCGGGCGCTCGGCGTGCCGCCGACCGACGACACCGGGGACGAACGGGTCGACGCGTATCTCTGGATCAAGCGGCCCGGCGACTCGGACGGCACGTGCCGGGGCGGTCCGGCGGCCGGCACCTGGTGGCCGGACTACGCCATGGGCCTGGCCAGGAGGGCCAGGGCCTGACCCCCCGGGCGACGGGCCGTCAGCCGACCCGCACCCACTTCGCCTCGGACGGGGTGCCGTCCCGGTCGGTCACGAAGAGCATGTACCAGCCGGGCGGCACCAGCGTCCGGTCCTTCGGCACGTCCACCGTCACCGTGTCCGAGCCCTTCGTCAGGCCCAGCTCGACGGAGCGCTGTTCGACGTCCGTGGTGTGGGTGACCGCGCTCGGGCGCATCAGCCGGGCGGTGGCGATCCGGTCCGCGTCCGCCGTCCGGAAGGTGACCCGGCCACTGCCGTCGACCTTCTCCGGTCCCTCCCCGAGGACGGGCCGGGTGGCGCCGGCCCGGTGCAGGGCGGGCGGGGTGAAGACCTCGATCCGCTGCTCGAAGGTGCCCAGTCTGGTGTCGTCCTTGTCGTCGAAGAGCGGGTCGGAACCGAAGGTGGCCACCCGCCCGTCGGGGAGCAGCAGCGCCTCGGAGTGGTAGTTGCGGCCGACGGTCGGCTCGGCCGCCTCGGTGAAGCCGTTGGTCCGCGGGTCGTAGAACTGCGCCTTGAGCACGTCGCTGCCGCCGCGGCCGCGGTACTGGCGCGAGCCGCCGGTGGTGAAGACGGTGTCGTCGGGCATGAGGACGCTGCTGAGGTAGCGGGTGCCCTGCGGCAGCGCCGGCCCGTCCCGGAACGACGGGTCGGCCAGGGAGAGGTCGACGATGGAGGTGCGGGCGGTCGACTTCGGGGACTCGCCGACCCCGCCGCCGCCGAGGACCATGAGCCGCTGCCGCTGGGCGGGCGGCAGGAGGACGGAGGAGGACGTCTCCAGCTGGTCCGGGTCCGTCAGCCCGCCGAGCCGGGTGAAGGTGTTCTTCTCCAGGTCCCACAGGCCCGGCGCGCGGCCCTTGTCGGCGGGTCCGTAGCCGGCGTTGGAGCCGGTGTAGAGGAGCTTGCCGCCCTTGGTGAGGAAGAGCGAGGGGTAGGTGGGGAAGTAGCGGGAGGGTCCCCGGGACCACTTGCGGGTCGCCGGGTCGTAGATCTCGTTGTCGCCGGGGACGACGTCGCCCACGTCGTTGAGGCCGGAGACGGCGAGGACCCTGCCGTCGTCGAGGGTGACCAGGGTGGGGTACCAGCGGGCGTCCTTCATCGGCGCGACGGGGACGTAGCGCTCGGCCCGGGGGTCGAACTCGTAGGCGCCCTTGATGCCCTGGAAGTCCTGCTTCTCGGTGGTGAGCCGCTGGGCGAGCCCGTAGACGTTGTCGGCGTCGGCGCCCTCGAGGCCGACGATCTCGTACTGCGCGGCCTCGGTGGTGAGTGCCTGCGGACCCTCCTCGCGCGCCTCGACGAAGACCCGCGCCTCGGCCGCGGTGACCTTGGTCCTCCAGGGCTTCATCTGACCGCTGCCGGTGTACGAGACCTCGAACTCGCGCTTGGCCCTGGGTACGGTGACGTCGAACCTGCTGACGTACTCGACACCCGAGGGAGAGCGGAAGACGGTGCCCTTCCTGAGGGTGACGGCCTTGTCCGGGCTCTCGTTCTTCACGCGCATCCCGCCGCCGGCCTTCCTGACCTGGCCGTCGAGGATCTCGTAGCGGGCGGTGCCGCCGGCGACCAGGAGCCGGCCGTCGGGGAGCTGGGCGTGGCCGGAGCAGAAGAAGTCCTCGGGGGTGGGGATCTTCTTGAAGGTGTCGTTCCGCGGGTCCCACAGCACGGTCTCGAAGGTGCCGGAGTCGAACTTCTTCTGGTCGTTGCCCGAGCCGGCGATGAGCAGCACCTTGCCGGTGCGCAGCAGCGCCGCGTGGATCGCGTTGACCCGGTACTCGGAGGGCACGTCGACCTGCCGCCAGGAGCCGTACTTCCGCTGGTACCCGGGCTGGGCGATCTTGTAGGCGTGGTACCTGGCCTCGGCGAAGGAGACGGCGGCCGGGGCGTTCAGCGCCGCGAGGACCACGACGGCTCCCCCGCCGAACAGGTTCTTCCTGAGCTTCTTCGACGGCTGTCGGACCATGTGTCAGCTTCCTCCGGTCGTCGTGGGCGCCGCCGTGGTCGGTCCGGCGGGGCCGGAGGTGGCGGTCGTCGTCTTCGTCACCAGGACGGCGGGCGGGAGCGCTCCGGGCTCGGCGACGGCGGGGGCGCCGCCCGTCCGGGCGGCGCCGCGGGCCCGGCCGCCGCGCAGGACGGTCCAGCTCCAGACGGCGAGCGGGCTGAGGGCCAGCGCCAGGGCGAGGACGGACCAGGTGCGCATGGCCGCGTGGGTGTGGTGGAAGTGGACGGAGGCGGCCAGGGAGACGGCGAGGACGGCCGCCCAGGCGAGGTGGATCCGGAAGGTGAGGACGCGGTCCGGGCTGGCCTCCCCGCCCTTGGGGGTGACGACGAACGCGCCGCGGGTGCGCAGCACCGCGGCGCCGAGGGACTTGAGGTAGATCGGGGCGGAGAGCGCCGACATCGCCATACCGGCCAGCCCTCCGGATCCCTCGGGCTCGTGCGGCGAGACGTTGTGCCGCCGGTTCCAGAGGTACAGCCCGATCTGCAGGGCCACCGCGTCGCTGTAGATCATCAGCCAGACCGAGGAGGACACCTGGGTGCCGGACGCCCCGAACCAGAGGAACAGCACGCAGCTGAGGATCCCGAGGAGCCAGTTGACCGCCGTCATCGGATAGTAGACGAGCATCAGGGTGTAGTTGAGGAAGCGGCCGGGCGGGACCCTGAAGGGCGTCTTCCAGTACTGCTTGATCAGCGTCTCGTACGTGCCCCGGGACCAGCGCAGCTGCTGGGTGAAGAAGTCCGTCCAGGAGGCCGGGCCCTCTCCGACGGCGAGGACGTCGGGGGTGTAGACGGACCGCCAGAAGTGACCGGTGCCGGGGTTCCTGCGCCGGTGCAGCTCGAAGCCGGTCGCCATGTCCTCGGTGATCGAGTCGTACAGGCCGCCGACCTGCTTCAGCGCGGACACCCGGACGACGTTGTTGGTGCCGACGAACATGGGCGCGTGGTACCGGTTCCCGGCCCGCTGGATCAGGGCGTGGAAGAGGAACTGCTGGGACTCCGCGGCCTTGGTGACGGGCCCGGTGTAGTTGCCGTAGACCTGCGGTCCGACCACGAAGGCGACGTCCGGGTCGCGGAAGTAGCCGAGCATCCGCTCCAGGAGGTTCGGCAGGGGGACGTGGTCGGTGTCGACGGAGGCGAAGAACTCGTAGGCGTCGCCGTGCATCGCGAGCCAGGCGTTGTAGTTGCCGTGCTTCGTACGGGCCTTGTGGACGCCCTTGGCGCGGTTCCACTCGGGTATTCCGTGCCGGGTGAAGTGCCGGACCCCGAGTTCGGCGCACAGGGCCCGGGCGCCCTCGTCGTCGCCTTCGTCGAGCAGCCAGACGTCCAGCGGCCCGTCGTGCCGCAGCCGCCGGGCGGCCGCGAGGGTCGCGCGGACCATGGCGAGCGGTTCCTTGCCCGGCACGTAGGTGGTGACGAAGGCGACCCGGGTGCCCTTCTGGGGGTACACGGGTATCGGGTCGCGGGCGACCATGGTCGCGTGGGCGATCGAGGCGACGTTCACCAGCATGAAGAAGCAGACGAGGCCGATCGACACCAGCATCACCGTGTCGAGGTGGACGAGCAGGCCGTCGCCGCCCTCGCGGACGGTCCAGTGGCTGGGCCAGACGAGGTAGACGAGCAGGGTCGCGGAGAGCAGGGGCGCGAGGGCCATGAGCAGGACGGCGCGTATGCGGTGCGGTTCCTTCGCCAGCAGGCTGCGGTACCTCACCCGGTACGCCGTCGCCTCCGGCTCCGTGAGGGGGCCGGCGATTCGGCTGTAGGTCTCGTAGTCGTAGCCATCCGCCCGCACGGTGCCTCCAGCTGCCGTCGAACAGGTCGATATCCCCACGAAAGGGGACGACCTTCGACGACGCGACCGGAATTCGTCCGAGCGAGCGTTTCCGCGGTGCGCGGCGCCGCTGGGCCGATTCAGCGACGCCCGTCGCGACGGAGCCGGTGCCGGACGGCTCGCTGGGCGAGCGGGCCGAGGTCCTCCAGGGCGGCGGCGATCGAGGCCAGCTGCTCCAGGGAGACGAGCACCTGCTCCGCCCCGTCCGGGTCCACCCCCTCGTACAGTTCGAGCCCCACGAAGGCCGCGGCGCAGGTACGGGCGAGTCCGGCGGGGTCGGTGAACTCGCCCAGCGGGTTGCCGGCCAGCACCCGGGCGAGGACGGCTTCGAGCTCCTCGATCCAGAGGTCGAGACCGGCCGCGGTGGCCGGTGCCAGGCGGGGCTGGGTCTGCGCCCCGGCCAGCAGCTGGGCCAGTACCGCGACATGACCGCCGGCCCGCTCCTCCGCGTGCATCTCCCGGCCGAACTGGAGCAGTTCGGCGAAGGTGCCGATCGCGGCGAGCCGCTCGCGGTAGCGGGTCACGCGCTGCTCGGCGCCGTGCCGGCAGGCGGCGGCGAGGAGCTCGTCCATGGAGCCGAAGTGGTAGAAGACCAAGGCCTGGTTGACCCCCGCGGCGGCGGCGACGGAGCGGGCCGAGGTCTTGGCGATGCCCTGTTCGGTGAGGGTGCGCAGGGCGCCTTCGAGGAGCTTCTCCCGGGTCTCCCGGCCGCGCGCGTCCTTGGGGGCGCCCGGGGAGGGGCTCCGGCGCGCGTCGCCCGCCTTCCCCGCGTTCTCCGCCTTCTCCGGGTCTGCGGTCACGCGGGTCCCTCCTCCCGTTCGGAGCCCGGCGACCGGGCTCTATCACGTCCACCCCGCGGACGCACCCGGCCGGCGGGCCGGACGGGCCTCCGCACTCCGTACGCCTGACGGCCAGTCGGTCGACGGGGCACCGGGCCGGGCGGACGGATGACGGTCGCCGTCGGCCCGGGTGGCACTCCCCCGCGGAGACACCGGCGCCGACGACGGCCGAAACTCATTGAGCGACCGCTCAAACAGAAGGTAGCTCATTTTGAGCGGTCGCTCAATCCAGGGCCACGGAGAGAGCCCCCGACCCGTGGAGGGCGGGGGCTCGGCGACGGCCGGCGGCGCGTCGGGGTGAAGACTCGGGAGGTCAGGCCTCCAGATGGCGCTCCACCGTGGCGACCTTCGCGGTCAGGCCGTCCGTGACGCCCGGCCGGATGTCGGCCTTGAGTACCAGGGAGACCCGCGGGGCGCGCTCCTCGACGGCGGCGACGGCCCGCTTCACGACGTCCATGACCTCGTCCCACTCCCCCTCGACGGAGGTGAACATGGCGTCCGTGCGGTTCGGCAGGCCCGACTCTCGGACGACCCGGACGGCATCGGCGACGTACTCGCCGACCTCCTCCCCGACGCCCAGCGGGGTGACCGAGAACGCGACGATCACGCGTTCACCGTCCCCTCGCGACGGGCGCGGGACGCGATGACCGCGTCCTCGGCCTCACGCTTCAGCTTGCGCTCGGCGAAGAAGCCGCCGAAGGGGAGCACGGAGAGCAGGAAGTAGAGCGCCGCCGTCCCGAGGCCCCACTTGGTCCGGTTCCAGGCGTCCAGCCAGAAGAGCACGTAGAGGACGAAGAGGATGCCGTGGATCGCGCCCATCACCGGGACCGCGTTGAACTCCGTGGTGCGCTTGAGCACCGAGCAGACCAGCAGCAGGAGGAACGAGACGGCCTCCGGCGCGGAGACGAGTCGGAGACGGTGGAGGGACGAGGCGGTCTTGATGTCCACGGGGGTCACCTTTTGATCGGGATCGACGATCTTGTGAAGGGATGCACAAGCGCCCGCCCATTGTGGCACCCGACTTTGCCGGCTCTTTATCAGGGTCGGGATCCTCCGCAGGTCCCTGTTCGCCGCCGCACCCCGCCCCGTAATCTCCCTCCGTGGCAATGTTCCGACTCCAAGGCAGCAAAGTGCTCGCCGTCGACATGACCGGTGACGCCGTCAAGGCGAAGAACGGCTCGATGGTCGCGTACGACGGCCAGATGGCCTTCAAGAAGATGTCCGGTGGCGGCGAGGGCCTGCGCGGGATGGTCACCCGCCGCCTCACCGGCGAACAGATGGAAGTGATGGAGGTGAAGGGCCAGGGGACCTGCTGGTTCGCCGACCGCGCGTCCGAGATCAACCTGGTCTCCCTGCACGGCGACAAGCTCTTCGTCGAGGCGAGCAACCTGCTCTGCACCGACGCGGGTCTGCGCACCGGCACCACCTTCACCGGCCTGCGCGGCGGAGCGACCGGCAACGGCCTCTTCACGACGACCGTCGAGGGCACCGGCCAGGCCGCGATCATGTCCGACGGCCCGGCCGTGGTCCTGCGCGTCACCCCGCAGTACCCGCTCTCCGTCGACCCCGGCGCGTACATCGCCCACCAGGGCAACCTCCAGCAGCACTTCCAGTCCGGTGTGACCTTCCGCACCTTCCTGGGCGAGGGCGGCGGCGAGGCGTTCCAGATCCGCTTCGAGGGCGACGGGCTCGTCTACGTGCAGCCCAGCGAGCGGAACACGATCGGGGGTGACGTCTGATGCCGTTCCGCGAGATCAACTCGAAGATGGTCGAGGCCACGGTCGTGCCGGGGCAGCGCATGTTCAGCCAGCGCGGCGCGATGCTCGCCTATCGCGGCGACGTCTCCTTCACCCCGAACATCGCCGGCGGCCAGGGCGGCGTCATGTCGATGATCGGCCGCCGCGTCGCCGGCGAGGCGACGCCGCTCATGACCGTCGAGGGCAACGGCACGGTGATGTTCGGCCACGGCGGACACCACATCCAGGTGATCCGGCTGACGGGCGACACCCTGTTCGTCGAGGCCGACCGGCTGCTCGCCTTCGACGGCACCCTGGAGCAGGGCACGATGTTCATGGGCTCGCAGGGCGGGGTCATGGGCATGGTGCGCGGCCAGGTCACGGGCCAGGGGCTCTTCACCACCACCCTCAAGGGGCACGGCGCCGTCGCGGTGATGGCCCACGGCGGCGTCATCGAACTGCCCATCACGCCCGGCCGCGCCGTCCACGTGGACCCGCAGGCGTACGTGGCCCACCACGGCGACGTCCGCAACAAGCTCTCCACCGCGCTCGGCTGGCGCGACATGGTGGGACGCGGCTCCGGCGAGGCGTTCCAGCTGGAGCTCAGCGGCAACGGCTCCGTGTACGTCCAGGCCTCGGAGGAGAAGCTGTGAGCGCCCCCGTGATCCACGATCCGATGACCCTGCCGTCGGACGACAACGTCAACGCCTACACCTTCTGCGTGGAGCTCAAGGGCTCCCAGTGGTTCCTGCAGAAGGGGAAGATGATCGCCTACTACGGGCGGATCGACTTCAACGGCATCGGCCACGGCCGGCTGGACCGCCTGGTGCGGACGTCCTTCCACTCGCCGCTGCACGCGAGCGACTGGGTGGTCGCCGAGGGCAGCGGCAAGATGCTGCTCGCCGACCGGGCCTTCGACGTGAACTCGTACGACCTCGACGAGGGCAACCTGACGATCCGTTCGGGCAACCTCCTGGCCTTCCAGCCGACGCTGGCCCTGAAGCAGTCGATCGTGCCGGGCTTCGTGACGCTGATCGGCACCGGCAAGTTCGTGGCCGCCTCCAACGGCCCGGTGGTCTTCATGGAGCCCCCGCTGCGGGTGGACCCGCAGGCGCTGGTGGGCTGGGCGGACTGCCCCTCCCCCTGCCACCACTACGACCACGCGTACATGACGGGCGTGATGGGCGGCGTACGGGCGCTGACCGGGCTCGGCGGGACCTCGGGCGAGGAGCACCAGTTCGAGTTCGTCGGAGCGGGTACGGTGCTGCTCCAGTCGACCGAGCTGCTGATGGCGGAGCGGGCGATCGGCGAGACGCCGGCGCAGGCGGGCGTTCCGGGCCACGGTCCGCATGGTTCCGGCCAGGGACCGCTCGGATCCGTACCGCGCCTTCCCGGCCAGCTGGGGGACCTCCAGCGCCGCTTCGGCCTGTGACCGTCCCCCCGCCTCCGGGCGGGGGAAACCCCGCCGACCCCGCCCGGAGCCCGGGCGGGGCGGCGGTTCGGGCGTGGTCCGCCGGCGCCCCGGCGGCCGTCCGCGGCGGGTGTCGACCGGCCTGGTCGGATTCCGGCCCGGCCCGCCGCCGGGCCGCTCCGGGTCCGGCGCGTGAGCGGTAGTCTGCGGAGTGTGACGCCCTCGAACGTCTGCACCCGTTTTGCCGGGCTCCGGGTGCTCCGCGTCACACTCCCCTACTTCGTCCAGTATTCAACTTCTTAGGTAGAATCCATATATGGAGACCGAGACGGCCACCCCCTGGCTCACCGACGCCGAGCAGTGCGCCTGGCGCACCTACCTGGACGTCAACAGAATGCTGACGTACCAGCTGGAGAAGGACCTCCAGCCCTTCGGCCTGACCATGAACGACTACGAGATCCTGGTGAATCTCTCGGAGTCCGACGACCGTCGTCTGCGCATGAGCGATCTGGCCGCGGCCACGCTGCAGTCCAAGAGCCGCCTCTCGCACCAGATCACCCGGATGGAGAACGCCGGCCTCGTCCGCCGTGAGAACTGCGAGTCGGACCGGCGGGGTCTGTACGCCGTCCTGACGGACCAGGGCATGGAGACGATGCGCAAGGTGGCACCCCACCACGTCGACTCGGTGCGCAGGCACTTCATCGACCAGCTCTCCCCCGAGGCGCTCGGCGACCTGCACGAGTCCCTCAAGCCCGTCGCGGAGCAGCTCCGGGGCCGGCGCGGCAAGCCGTAGCGCGCGTCGCCGGCCTCCTGGCGGGCTCGGAACCGGGGCGACCCCCCGCGGGGCGGGCCGAGACCAGGAGGAGCGCCGAGAAGCACGAAGAGGGCCTCCCCGTGCGGGGAGGCCCTCTTCGTGTCGTGTCAGTTGCCCGTCAGGCTCGCGATGAGCTCGTCGGAGGCGGCGTACGGGTCCAGTTCCCCGGCCACGATGCGCTCCGCCAGGGCGTCCAGGCGGCGGTCGCCGTGGAGGTCGCCGATCCGCTCGCGCAGCGCGGTGACCGCGATCGTCTCGACCTCGCGCGCCGAGCGGGCCCGGCGGCGGTCGGCGAGCACGCCGTGCTCCTCCATCCACGCGCGGTGCTTCTCCAGCGCCTCGACGACCTCGTCGATGCCCTCGCCCCGCGCCGCGACCGTCTTCACGATCGGCGGACGCCAGTCGGCCGGGCCGCGTGCCTCGCCCAGCCCCAGCATGTGGTTCAGCTCGCGGGCCGTCGCGTCGGCGCCGTCCCGGTCCGCCTTGTTCACGACGTACACGTCGCCGATCTCCAGGATGCCCGCCTTGGCGGCCTGGATCCCGTCGCCCATGCCGGGCGCCAGCAGCACCACGGAGGTGTCCGCCTGGGAGGCGATCTCCACCTCGGACTGGCCGACCCCGACGGTCTCCACGAGGATCACGTCGCAGCCGGCGGCGTCCAGTACGCGGATCGCCTGCGGGGCGGACCACGCCAGTCCGCCCAGGTGGCCACGCGTGGCCATGGAGCGGATGTACACGCCCGGGTCGGAGGCGTGCTCCGACATCCGGACGCGGTCACCGAGCAGCGCGCCGCCGCTGAACGGCGACGACGGGTCGACGGCCAGGACGCCGACCCGCTTGCCGGCCCGCCGGTACGCGGCCACCAGCGCGGAGGTCGACGTGGACTTGCCCACGCCGGGCGAGCCCGTCAGGCCCACCACGTACGCACCGCCGMTCAGCGGCGCCAGCGCCGCCATGACCTCCCGCAGCTGCGGGGACGCCCCCTCCACGAGCGAGATCAGCCGGGCCACGGCCCGCGGCCTGCCCTCCCGCGCCTGGGCGACCAGTTCGGGGACGTCCACCATGTGCCGATGCTCCTTACTTGCCGGGACTGCGCCTAGTTGCGGACGTGGAGGATCAGCGCGTCACCCTGACCGCCGCCACCGCACAGCGCGGCCGCACCGGTGCCGCCGCCGCGCCGCTTGAGCTCCAGGGCCAGGTGCAGCACCACGCGGGCGCCGGACATGCCGATCGGGTGGCCGAGCGCGATCGCGCCACCGTTGACGTTCACCTTCTCGGAGGTGACGCCCAGGTCCTTCATCGACTGGTGCGCGACGGCCGCGAACGCCTCGTTGATCTCGATCAGGTCGAGGTCGTCGACGCTCAGGCCCTCCTTGGCGAGCGCGTGCAGGATCGCGTTGGACGGCTGCGACTGCAGCGAGTTGTCCGGGCCCGCCACGTTGCCGTGCGCGCCGATCTCGGCGATCCACTCCAGGCCCAGCTCCTCGGCCTTGGCCTTGCTCATCACGACGACGGCGGCGGCGCCGTCCGAGATCTGCGAGGAGGTGCCGGCGGTGATGGTGCCGTCCTTGGCGAACGCCGGACGGAGCTTGCCGAGGGACTCGGCCGTGGTCTCGGCGCGGATGCCCTCGTCCTGGGAGAAGACGACCGGGTCACCCTTGCGCTGCGGGATCTCGACCGGGGTGATCTCGGCCTCGAAGACGCCGTTCTTCTGCGCGGCGGCCGCGCGCTGGTGCGACAGCGCGGCGATCTCGTCCTGCTCCGCGCGCTGGATGCCCAGGCGGGTGTTGTGCTTCTCCGTGGACTCGCCCATGGCGATGTTCTCGAAGGCGTCGGTGAGGCCGTCGTACGCCATCGCGTCGAGCATCTCGATCGCGCCGTACTTGAAGCCCTCACGGGACTTGGGCAGCAGGTGCGGGGCGTTGGTCATCGACTCCTGGCCGCCGGCCACGACCACGTCGAACTCGCCGGCGCGGATGAGCTGGTCCGCCAGCGCGATCGCGTCCAGGCCGGACAGGCACACCTTGTTGATGGTGAGGGCCGGGACGTTCATCGGGATGCCGGCCTTGACGGCGGCCTGGCGGGCGGGGATCTGGCCGGCGCCCGCCTGGAGCACCTGGCCCATGATCACGTACTGCACCTGGTCGCCGCCGATGCCGGCGCGGTCGAGCGCCGCCTTGATGGCGAAGCCTCCCAGGTCGGCGCCGGAGAAGGACTTCAGCGAGCCGAGCAGTCGCCCCATGGGCGTGCGGGCGCCCGCGACGATCACTGAGGTGGTACCGGTCGTTCCAGACATGAGGCACAGCCCCTTGGGATGAGGAGTGAACGAGGGTTTACCGCCAATGTACTGAGCGGTGCTGCGCGAGGTCACCGGCCCACCGGTGTGACGGCGCGCACGTTGCGTAACCACCTCTCTGGCGCTGCACTGGAGAAATGCTGACGCGAATCGACCACATCGGGATCGCCTGTTTCGACCTCGACAAGACCGTCGAGTTCTACCGTGCGACGTACGGTTTCGAGGTGTTCCACTCCGAGGTCAACGAGGAGCAGGGCGTCCGCGAGGCCATGCTCAAGATCAACGAGACCTCCGACGGCGGTGCCTCGTACCTCCAGCTCCTGGAGCCCACCCGCGAGGACTCCGCGGTGGGCAAGTGGCTGGCCAAGAACGGCGAGGGTGTCCACCACATCGCCTTCGGGACCGCGGACGTGGACGGCGACGCCGCCGACATCCGCTCCAAGGGCGTCCGGGTCCTCTACGACGAGCCCCG
Source organism: Streptomyces sp. MS191 (assembly GCF_008042125.1). Lineage (GTDB taxonomy): Bacteria > Actinomycetota > Actinomycetes > Streptomycetales > Streptomycetaceae > Streptomyces. The sequence goes on along the minus strand of NZ_RDBI01000066.1, from coordinate 729,166 downwards.
GATCGGCTCCATGGGCTCCCGCATCACCTTCCTCCACCCCAAGGACTGCCATGGTGTCCTGACCGAACTGGTCACCTCGGCGGAGCCGTCCGGCGACCACTCCTCGACGGAGCACTGACCTCCGGATTCCCGGCCCGGTAGAGTGGGCGGCTCCGGGCCGGGGCCGGTCGGTGCCGCGTGCCATGCGGCGTCGAAGTCGGGGTATCCGATCTGCCACCATTCCCCGGGGGGCCCGTTCGCCGGGGAACGGTGCTCAGAGGAGTTGCGACCAGGGGACGGATGGGACCGCGCAGTGCGGGGCTACGAACGCCAGGAGAGCCACCGAGCTGAAGACGACCATCTTTCGCGGTTCGAAGCCGAGATGGACCGGCTGAAGACCGAGCGGGAGAAGGCAGTCCAGCACGCCGAGGACCTCGGTTACCAGGTCGAGGTCTTGCGTGCCAAGCTGCACGAAGCGCGCCGCACGATCGCCACCCGGCCCGCGTACGACAGCGCGGACATCGGCTACCAGGCCGAACAGCTGCTGCGGAACGCGCAGATCCAGGCCGAGCAGCTGCGCCAGGACGCCGAGCGCGAGCTGCGCGAGGCCCGCGCCCAGACCCAGCGGATCCTCCAGGAGCACGCCGAGCACCAGGCGCGCCTGCAGGCCGAGCTGCACGCCGAGGCCGTCCAGCGCCGGCAGCGGCTCGACCAGGAGCTGGCGGAGCGCCGCCAGACCGTCGAGGCGCACGTCAACGAGAACGTCGCCTGGGCCGAGCAGCTGCGCGCCCGGACCGAGTCCCAGGCCCGCCGCCTCATGGAGGAGTCCCGCGCCGAGGCCGAGCAGTCGCTCGCCACCGCGCGCGCCGAGGCCACCCGGCTCGCCGAGGAGACCCGGCACCGGGTCGGTTCCGAGGCGGAGTCCGCCCGTGCCGAGGCCGAGGCGATCCTGCTCCGCGCCCGACGGGACGCCGAACGACTCCTGAACGCCGCCTCCACGCAGGCGCAGGAGGCCACCAGCCACGCCGAGCAGCTCCGCTCGGCCACCACCGCCGAGAGCGACCAGGCCCGCCAGCAGGCCTCCGAGCTGTCCCGCGCCGCCGAGCAGCGGATGCAGGAGGCCGAGGAGAAGCTCCGCGAGGCCCGTGCCGAGGCCGAGAAGGCCCTCACCGAGGCCAGGGAGCAGGCCGCCAAGACGCTCTCCTCCGCCGAGTCGACGAACGAGCAGCGCACCCGCACGGCGAAGGCGGAGATCGCCCGGCTCGTCGGAGAGGCCACCAAGGAGGCCGAGACCCTCAAGGCCGAGGCCGAGGAGAAGCTCCGCGAGGCGACCGCCGCCTCCGAGAAGCTCGTCTCGGAGGCGTCCGAGAAGGCCCGCACGGTCGCCGCCGAGGACTCCGCCGCCGCGCTGGCCAAGGCCGCGCGGTCCGCCGAGGAGGTCCTCACCAAGGCGTCCGAGGACGCCCGCGAGACCACCCGCAAGGCGTCCGAGGAGGCCGAGCGGATCCGTCGCGAGGCCGAGAGCGAGGCCGAGCGGCTGCGCAGCCAGGCCGAGGAGCAGGCCGGCGAGGTCCTGGGCTCGGCCAAGGACGACACCAAGGAGTACCGCGCCAAGACCGTCGAGCTGCAGGAGGAGGCGCGCCGGCTGCGCGGCGAGGCCGAGCAGCTGCGCGCCGAGGCGATCGCCGAGGGCGAGCGGATCCGCGGCGAGGCCCGGCGCGAGGCGGTCCAGCAGATCGAGGAGGCCGCCCGCAGGGCCGAGGAGCTGCTGACCAAGGCCCGCACGGACGCCGACGAGATGCGCGCCGGCGCGAGCGCCGAGGGCGACCGGGTCCGCGCCGAGGCCATCGAGCGCGCCCAGACGCTGCGCACCCAGGCCGAGGAGACCCTGGAGCGCACCCGGGCCGAGGCCGAGCGGATGCGGACCGAGGCCGAGGAGCAGGCCGAGGGCGTCAAGGAGGCCGCCGAGCGGGCCGCCACCGAGCTGCGCGAGGAGGCCGAGCGGGCCGTCGAGGCGCGGCACGCGGAGGCCGCCGACGAGCTGACCCGACTGCACACCGAGGCGGCCTCGCGGGTCGAGAGCGCCGAGCAGGCCCTGACCGACGCCCGCGCCGCGAGCGAGCGCATCCGGCGCGAGGCGTCCGAGGAGACGGAGCGGCTGCGCGCCGAGGCCGCCGAACGCATCCGTACGCTCCAGGCGCAGGCCGAGCAGGAGGCCGAGCGGCTGCGCACGGAGGCCGCGTCGGACGCGTCCACCTCGCGCGCCGAGGCCGAGAACGCCGCGGTCCGGCTGCGGACCGAGGCGTCCGCGGAGGCCGAGCGGCTCAAGACGGAGGCCCAGGAGACCGCGGACCGGGTCCGCGCCGAGGCCGCTGCCGCCGCCGAGCGGGTGGGAACCGAGGCCGCCGAGGCGCTGGCCGCCGCGCAGGAGGAGGCCAACCGGCGCCGCCGGGAGGCCGACGAGACCCTGGACTCGGCCCGTTCCGAGGCCGGCCGGGAGCGTGAGAACGCCCGCGAGCAGTCCGAGGAGCTGCTCGCCTCCGCCCGCAAGCGGGTGGAGGAGGCGCAGACCGAGGCGCAGCGTCTGGTCGAGGAGGCCGACAGCCGCGCGACCGAGATGGTGTCGGCGGCCGAGCAGACCGCGCAGCAGGTCCGTGACTCCGTCGCCGGGCTCCAGGAGCAGACCGAGGAGGAGGTCGCCGGACTGCGCAGCGCCGCCGAGCACGCGGCGGAGCGCACCCGTACCGAGGCGCAGGAGGAGGCGGACCGGGTCCGCGCCGACGCGTACGAGGAGCGGGAGCGGGCGACCGAGGACGCCAACCGCATCCGCGCCGCGGTCCAGGAGGAGACCGCGGCCGCGAAGGCGCTGGCCGAGCGGACGGTCGCGGACGCGATCGCCGAGTCGGACCGGCTGCGCGCGGACACCGCCGAGTACGCCCAGCGGGTACGGACCGAGGCGTCGGACTCGCTGGCCGCGGCCGAGCAGGACGCGGCCCGCACCCGTGCGGACGCCCGCGAGGACGCCAACCGGATCCGGTCCGAGGCCGCGGCCCAGGCCGATCTCCTGGTCGCCGAGGCGACGGCCGAGGCCGACCGGATCACGGCCGAGGTCTCGGACCTGCTGACCGAGGCGGAGCAGGTCAAGGAGGACGGGGAGGCGCACGCCGAGGCACTGCGCATCGCCGCCCTCAGCGACGCCGATCAGGTCCTCGACGACGCCCGCAAGGCCGCCGACAAGCGCCGCACCGACGCCGCCGAACAGGCCGACCAGCTCATCGGCGAAGCCGGCGCCGAGGCCGAGCGGCTCACCGCCGAGGCCGCCGAGCTGCTGGAGAGCACCGAGCAGGACGCGCTGCGGCTGCGGACCGAGGCGGAGCAGGTCAAGCGGGACGGGGAGGCGCACGCCGAGGCACTGCGCACCGCCGCCCTCAGCGACGCCGAACAGGTCCTCGACGACGCCCGCAAGGCCGCCGACAAGCGCCGCACCGACGCCGCCGAACAGGCCGACCGGCTCATCGGCGAAGCCGGCGCCGAGGCCGAGCGGATCCGCGCCGAGTCCGAACGCGTCCGCGAGGACGCCGAGGCGGCGGCGGAGCAGATGCTGGCGGACGCCCGGTCCGCGGCGGACCGGACCCTCGACGAGGCGCGCGAGGCCGGTGCCAAGCGCCGTGCCGACGCGGCCGAGCAGGCCGACCAGCTCATGGCGAAGGCCCAGGAGGAGGCGCTGCGCGCGGCCACCGAGGCGGAGTCGCAGGCGGACACGATGGTCGGCGCGGCCCGCAAGGAGGCCGAGCGGATCGTCGCCGAGGCGACGGTCGAGGGCAACTCGCTGGTGGAGAAGGCGCGTACGGACGCGGACGAGCTCCTGGTGGGAGCGCGCAGCGACGCGACGGCCATAAGGGAGCGGGCCGAGGAGCTGCGTGCCCGGCTCGAGGGCGAGATCGAGGAGCTGCACGAGCGGGCGCGGCGCGAGACCGCCGAGCAGATGAAGACGGCGGGCGAGCGCGTCGACAAGCTGGTGAAGGCGGCGACGGAGCAGCGGGCCGAGGCCGAGGCGAAGGCCAAGGAGCTGGTGTCCGAGGCGAGTTCCGAGGCGGGCAAGGTGCGCATCGCCGCGGTCCGCAAGGCCGAGGCGCTGCTCAAGGAGGCGGAGCAGAAGAAGGCCACGCTCGTCGGCGAGGCGGAGAAGATCAAGGCGGACGCCGAGAGCGAGGCGGAGAAGATGATCTCCGAGGGCAAGCGCGATCTGGATGTACTGGTGCGTCGCCGCGAGGACATCAATGCCGAGATCTCCCGTGTCCAGGACGTCCTCGAAGCGTTGGAGTCATTCGAAGCACCTGGCGGAGCGAAGGACGGGGTGAAGGCGGGTGCGTCCGCGGGGGTTACACGTTCGAGTGGCAAGTCTTCCGAGGGCTAGCCACTCAAAAGGCTGGACATTCTCCATATCAAACGGGCATCCGCTCGATGACACGCCGCTTCGGCGCCTAGGATTCCCTCTAACACCTCACCGGTCTCATTCGACAGGAACCCCATGAGCGACACTTCCTCCCCCTTCGGCTTCGAGCTCGTGCGGCGTGGTTACGACCGCGGTCAGGTGGATGACCGCATTACCAAGCTCGTCGCCGACCGTGACAGTGCTCTGGCCCGAATCACCTCTCTGGAAAAGCGCATCGAGGAGCTCCACCTCGAGACGCAGAACGCCCAGGCCCAGGTCACCGACGCAGAGCCGTCGTACGCCGGCCTCGGTGCGCGTGTCGAGAAGATCCTCCGCCTCGCCGAGGAGGAGGCGAAGGACCTGCGCGAGGAGGCCCGCCGCGCCGCCGAGCAGCACCGCGAGCTGGCCGAGTCGGCCGCCCAGCAGGTGCGCAACGACGCCGAGTCCTTCGCCGCGGAGCGCAAGTCGAAGGCCGAGGACGAGGGCGTCCGGATCGTCGAGAAGGCCCAGGGTGAGGCCAACTCGCTGCGCGCCGAGGCGCAGAAGGACGCGCAGTCCAAGCGCGAGGAGGCGGACGCCCTCTTCGAGGAGACCCGCGCCAAGGCCGCTCAGGCCGCCGCGGACTTCGAGACCAACCTGGCCAAGCGTCGCGAGCAGTCGGAGCGCGACCTGGCCTCGCGTCAGGCCAAGGCCGAGAAGCGCCTCGCGGAGATCGAGCACCGCGCCGAGCAGCTGCGGCTGGAGGCCGAGAAGCTGCGCACGGACGCGGAGCGCCGGGCCCGCCAGACGGTGGAGACCGCGCAGCGCCAGGCCGAGGACATCGTGGCCGACGCGAACGCCAAGGCCGACCGGATCCGTTCGGAATCGGAGCGCGAGCTGGCGGCGCTGACGAACCGTCGCGACTCGATCAACGCGCAGCTGACCAACGTCCGCGAGATGCTGGCCACCCTGACCGGTGCGGCCGTGGCCGCGGCGGGTTCCCCGATCGACGACGAGCCGGCCACCCGCGGTGTCCCGGCCCAGCAGTCCCGGTAGCAGGCACGGCGAGTGAGCCGAAGGGGCTGAGGGGTCCCGGAGGCGAACCGGGCCTCCAAGAAGGTGCGAAAACCCTCCGTCATTCCGGTGGCGGAGGGTTTTTCGCGCCCGTAGGTTGGTACGCATGATCGAGCTCGAGGGCCTGACGAAACGGTTCGGAACGAAGACGGCGGTCGACCATCTCTCCTTCCAGGTCCGGCCTGGCGTGGTGACCGGCTTCCTGGGACCCAACGGCGCCGGCAAGTCGACCACCATGCGCATGATGCTGGACCTGGACAACCCGACCAGCGGAACGGTCCGGATCGACGGCAAGCACTACCGCGAGCTCCAGGAACCGCTGAAGTACATCGGGGCACTGCTCGACGCGAAGGCGATGCACGGCGGCCGGTCGGCGTACAACAACCTGCTGTGTCTCGCGCAGTCCAACCGCATTCCGTCGAGCCGGGTCGGCGAGGTGCTCGACCTGGTCGGTCTGACGCAGGTCGCGAAGAAGAAGTCGAAGGGCTTCTCGCTCGGCATGGGGCAGCGGCTGGGAATCGCCTCGGCGCTTCTCGGTGATCCCGAGATCCTGATGTTCGACGAACCCGTCAATGGTCTGGACCCCGAGGGAATTCACTGGATCCGCAATCTGATGAAGGCGCTGGCCGCCGAAGGCCGGACGATCTTCGTTTCCAGCCATCTGATGAGTGAAATGGCCCTGACAGCCGATCATCTGATCGTGATCGGTCAGGGAAAGCTGCTGGCAGACACCTCGATGGCCGATTTCATCCACCAGAATTCGCGCAGCTACGTACGCCTGCGCTCGCCGCAGCAGGAACAGCTCCGCGACGTCCTGCGGGCCAACGGCTTCACCGCCGTGGAGGCCGGTGGCGGCACGCTCGAGGTGGACGGCGCGACGACGGAGAAGCTGGGTGAACTGGCCGCGGAGAACCGGCTCGTCCTGCACGAGCTGAGTGCCCAGCGCGCCTCCCTGGAGGAGGCGTTCATGCAGATGACGGCCGGCGCCGTGGAGTACCACGCGCACGGCACGGACGTCCACGGCGCGGCCGCGCCCGACGCCGCCGGTCCCCGCTGGGGCGACACCACCAAGGGAGCCTGAACGATGGCAGCGGTATCCGCGGTCCTCCAGTCGGAGTGGACCAAGATCCGTACGGTCTCTTCGACGATCTGGACGCTGGCCAGCGCGCTGCTGGTGACCGTGGCGATGAGCGCCGCGCTGTGCGCCCTGCTGAAGTCCACCTTCGACGACCTCTCGGAGGCCGAGCAGGCCACCTTCGACCCGACCTTCGTCAGCTTCTCCGGGATGGTGCTCGGTCAGCTGGCGATGGTCGTCTTCGGCGTCCTGGTGGTCGGCACCGAGTACTCCTCGGGGATGATCCGCACCTCACTGGCGGCCGTCCCGCAGCGCGCGACCTTCCTCTTCAGCAAGATCGCGGTGGCCGGCGCGCTGGCCCTGCTGATCGGCCTGGCCACCAGCTTCCTCTCCTTCTTCCTGGGACAGGCGCTGCTCGGCGAGCACCGCACCACCATCGGCGCGGACAACGTGCTGCGGGCGGTGGTGGGCGGCGGCCTCTACATGGGGCTGATCGCGCTGTTCTCGATGGGCGTGGCGGCGATGCTGCGCTCCTCGATGCTGTCGCTCGGCATCCTGGTGCCGTTCTTCTTCCTCGTCTCGCAGATCCTCTCCGCGGTCCCGAAGGCCAAGGAGGTCGCGCGCTACTTCCCGGACCAGGCCGGCTCGAAGATCATGCAGGTCGTGCCGGACGCGATGAACTCCGAGGAGGCCCCGTACGGCCCCTGGGGCGGACTGGGCATCATGCTGATCTGGGTGGCCGCGGCGCTGCTCGGCGGCTACCTCGTCCTGAAGAAGCGGGACGCCTGAGGAGGCCGGGGACTGCGGGTCTGGGGGCTTGGGGTGCTGGGACCTCGTTGGCTTCGGGTGGTTGGCCGCCCTCTCTCCGAGTGTGGCAGCCGGGGCCGGTCCCTCAAGGGCGCTCCTTCGTCGCGTCGCTGCGCGATGGCCTGGCGGCCACCCTTGACCGCCCGGCCCCGGCTGCCTTTTCACACTCGGAGGGCGGCCCGGGGATGGGGCATCCGCTCCGGGGACCGGAGCCTCCCGGGCGCCGTCGGCGGCTGTCGGGTCTAGGGGTGGCTTCCCGCTGTCATTGAATGGGGTGACGCGGCGGCGCTTAGCGTCGATCGGTCGCTCATTGGTTGGGATTCATGCCCCGCTGGTCATTCTCCGGTGGGGGTGAAGCCGGATCCGCAGCTGGCATCGGGTGTGCGGGTCATGGGCCACCGGGCGCGCGGATCGTGCGGGCTCCGTCCGTCCCACCGGTCCCATCCACCCCACCGCCGGGCTGGAGTCGATTCATCAATGACGCTACGGCGTACATTAAGCCCTCCGAGAGTCCGATATGCCCATCAAAGTCCCTTATCCCGCCGGGTTACCGCAGGTAATGTACGCCGTAGCGTCATTCGGGATGACTCCGTGAGACGGGAAGGGCGGGACCCGATGGTGGCCGGCTTGAGGCCTCGACTTCTCCATGGGCTCGCGGATCCGGTTTCACCCACCACCGGGAGTGACCAGCGGGGCATGAATCCCCGCCAGGAATCGAGTGGTACTCGCTAAGCSCKGCCGSGTCACCCCATTCAATGACAGCGGGAAGCCACCCCTAGACCCGACAGCCGCCGACGGCGCCCGGGAGGCTCCGGTCCCCGGAGCGGATGCCCCATCCCCGGGCCGCCCTCCGAGTGTGAAAAGGCAGCCGGGGCCGGGCGGTCAAGGGTGGCCGCCAGGCCATCGCGCAGCGACGCGACGAAGGAGCGCCCTTGAGGGACCGGCCCCGGCTGCCACACTCGGAGAGAGGGCGGCCAACCACCCGAAGCCAACGAGGTCCCAGCACCCCAAGCCCCCAGACC
>NZ_RDBI01000066.1:678978-720695 GCF_008042125.1 Streptomyces sp. MS191 | reverse complement strand
GCCCCCCTCACCCCGCCGCGGACGGATCACGCGGCACCGGCACCCCGTCGCCCCCCGTAACACCGTCCCCCGGCACCACCGCGGGCGGCGTGCCCTCGTCGMCGAGGACCTCGTCGAAGCCCTCCCATCCGCGCCAGTCCCACACGTCGACGGCCGGGTCCGCGTGCAGCGGGGTGAAGCGGCCGCGCTCGAAGTCGTCGCCGTCCAGGTCGAACCACCGTTCGTCGACGACCTCCGTGCCGAGGCCGACCGTCCGCGCGGTCAGCCGGACGAGGAGCTTCACCCCGACCGAGTCGCTCAGGTCCTTGCCCTGGATGTGCCGGAAGGGCAGGGCGTCCGCGGGCGCCTCCAGCGGGATCCACACGGTGAAGGGCGCGCCCCGTTCGACCGCGAGCCAGGACCGTTCGTCGGCCGGCTCGCCCTTCTCGTCGAGGACCTTGAGCCACTTCTTGTAGATGACCAGGCTGCCGTCGTGCGGCGACCGCTCCAGGTAGCGCAGATGGGCGCGGGCGCGCAGGTCGACCACGGTGAGGTTGTCCAGGTAGTTGTAGAAGCGGACGGCGATGATGGCGTCGTCGCTGGCCGCGTGCTCCCGGGAGTAGCCGGGGAAGTCGGCGGCCCACGCGTGGGAGATGCTGGCCCTCCGGCGCCAGACGAACGGCCGCAGCGCGAAGAGCTTGATCATGACGACGCCGAGGACCACGGCCGGGGCGAGGGCGCCGGTCACCGAGGCGAACGAGGCCAGCACCTGGTGGGTCAGGTTCCCGTCCTGCGGGCTGAGGTTGTCCGTCCCGACGCAGGCGCGCAGCGCCTCCAGCGAGGTGCTGACCACCCTCTCGACGTCGCCGAACCGGTCGGCCAGCGGGACCGGCGACGACTCGGTGAGGGTCCAGACGACCGCGATGACCGTAGAGAGCGCCATCAGGGCGCCGAGGGTCATGGCCATCAGGACGTGAACCGCGCGCCCGGCGATCCACCACCGTACGGACGTACGACGTCTCGGATGCGGACGGGTACGCCGTCTCCAGTTTCGCGTGAACCGCAACTCCACTTCCCCCCAAGTGAATTGATGCCGCCGTCCGTATTCTGCCCGAGCGGAGGTGTGTCCGGTATACGCCGGGTCGACCGTCCCGTACGCTCTCCCGGAACGGTCCGGCGCACCCGGCACAGCTCGTCGACCGCACGACCCCGAAGGGCCCATCCGATGAACCGCAGCCTGGCAGCCCTCGGCCTGGACGATGTCGCCGCCGAGCGTCCCCTCGTCTATCCCGGACGCCCCGCGACCCAGCCCTCCCTGCTCGCCCAGGACGAGCTGCTGCCCCTGGACGTGCGCCCCGCCCGGCTGGGCGCCTGGCAGGCCGAGCAGGGCGGCACCCTCGACGACGTCCTCATGGCGCACGGCCAGACCCCGGCCGGCCGCCGCCATCCGGTCATCGCCGTGGGCTCCAACGCCTCGCCGGGCCAGGTGCGGCACAAGCTGCTGCGACTGGGCCTGCCCGTGTTCGTCCCCATGGTCCCGGTGCGCGTCGAGGGGATCGGCGTCGGCTGCTCCGGCCACATCAGTCCCGCGGGGTACGTGGCGGCCACGCCGGTCGTCGCCCCGGGGACCACCACCACCCTGGTGGTCACCTGGCTCGACGGACGCCAGCTCAAGGCGGTCGACGACACCGAGTTCCCCGACTACCGGCGCGCGGTCCTGCCCGGCGAGGAGTTCGCGATGACGATGCCGTCCGGGGAGCGGCTGAGCGGCGCCTACATCTACTTCAGCGCGCACGGCACGCTCGCCCCCGTCGGCGGGCGACCCCTGCCGGGCGGCGGCGACCAGGCGGCGATCCTGGCCGGGCTGCTCGGCCGCTCGCCCCGCCTCCACGAGCTCCTGGGCCCGGACCCCGAGTCGTGGGTGGAGCGGGCGGGCGGTGACACCGGGACGCGGGCCCGTGGCACGACCCTCTTCGGCGAGGAGGGATGGGTGCTGCCCCCGGACGACTTCGTGCCGTACCTCGACGAGTCGGACACCCTGCGCCGGTACGACGACCTCCCGCCGCTGCCGGGCTCCCTGCCGTCCGGCAGCGGGACCGGCTGAGCCGGTCCGGCCGGCCGGGCACCCTCCCGGAAGGTCCGGCCGTTCCTCCGCCTTGGCCGGAACCGTCAACGGCTCGATAAGCTCCTAGCTCATACGGGGGGCTCCGGCCGACGGCCACGGCCCCGACGACGACCTGACCTGTCGATGGGGCTGGAGAATGATCGAGGCAGTCGGCCTGACGAAGCGCTACGGCGCCAAGACGGCCGTGTACAACCTTTCCTTCCAAGTACGGCCGGGGACCGTCACCGGCTTCCTCGGACCCAACGGCTCCGGCAAGTCGACGACGATGCGCATGATCCTCGGCCTCGACCGGCCGACCTCCGGCCACGTCACGATCGGCGGGCACCCCTTCCGGCAGCTGCCGAACGCGCCCCGCCAGGTCGGCGCGCTGCTCGACGCCAAGGCCGTGCACGGCGGACGCAGCGCGCGCAGCCACCTGCTCTCGCTCGCCCAGCTCGCCGGCATCCCGGCGCAGCGGGTCGACGAGGTGCTCGGGGTCGTCGGCCTCCAGGAGGTGGCCAAGCGCCGCTCCAAGGGCTTCTCGCTCGGCATGGGGCAGCGCCTGGGCATCGCCGCGGCGCTCCTCGGCGATCCGCAGGTGCTGCTCTTCGACGAGCCGGTCAACGGCCTGGACCCCGAGGGCATCCTCTGGGTGCGCAACCTGATGAAGAAGCTGGCCTCCGAGGGCCGGACGGTCTTCGTGTCCAGTCACCTCATGAGCGAGATGGCGCTGACCGCCGACCACCTGATCGTGATCGGCCGGGGCCAGCTGCTCGCGGACATGAGCGTCACGGACTTCATCTCGGCGAACTCGGCCGACTTCGCGCGCGTCCGGACGCCGCAGACCGAGCCGCAGCAGCGGGAGAAGCTGACCACGGCCCTCACCGAGGCCGGCGGGCAGGTGATGTCCGAGCCGGACGGCGCGCTCCGGGTGACCGGGCTCGCCCTGCCGCGGATCAGCGACGTGGCGCACGAGGCGGACGTACGGCTCTGGGAGCTGTCGCCGCACCAGGCGTCGCTGGAGGAGGCGTACATGCGGATGACGCAGGGCGCCGTGGACTACCGCTCCACCGAGGACCAGCTGGCGCACCTCCAGCAGCCTCATCCGCAGCAGTTCCCGCACGCCCCGCAGCAGCAGCCGGGGTACGTGATGCCCGAGGTGCCGCAGCAGGGCTGGTACGCCCCGCCGCCGCCCGGACAGAACCCGTACGCGACGCAGAMCGAGCCCGCCCCGAAGCCCGAGGACCCCCGATGACGACCCCCTACTCCTACGTGTCCCCGATCCCGGTCCGCAAGGCGCACCTCGGTGACGCGCTCGCCTCGGAGTGGACCAAGATCCGCTCGGTCCGCTCGACGATGTGGACGCTCGGCGTGATGGTGCTGCTGATGCTGGGCATCGGGCTCGGCGTCGCCGCGCTGGTCGCCGCCAACGCTCCGGAGACCCAGAACGAGTCCGCGCTCGGCCTCGGCTTCTTCGGCATGCTGCCGGGCTCGKTCTGCGTGATCACCCTCGGCGTGCTGACCATCGCCTCCGAGTACGGCACCGGCATGATCCGTACGACGCTGACCGCGTGCCCGAGCCGGGCCCGGGTGCTGACCGCCAAGGCGATCGTCTTCTTCCTGCTCGTCTTCACGCTGACCACGGTCGTCGCGGCGATCACCGGCGCGATCCAGGTCGCGATGGTCAGCGCCGCCGAGCCGACGGGCGCGGAGTGGCTGCGGGCGACCGTGGGCGCCGCCCTCTACCTGGCGCTGCTCGGCCTGCTCTCGCTCGCGCTCGGGTCGATCATCCGGCACTCGGCCGGTGCGATCACCGTGATGATCGGCGTGCTGCTGCTGCCGCTGGTGGCCGCCATGTTCATGTTCTCGGAGTCGCTGAAGTCGGTGCAGGACGCGCTCCTGATGTACGCGATCCCCTCGCAGATGATCGCGCTCTACAGCGAGACCCCCGCCTTCAACGGCGAGGGTCCGGCCGGCTGGGAGCCGGTCCTGGTGCTGGCGGCCGTCACGGCCGCGGCGATGGGCGGCGCGTACGCCCTGCTGAACAGCCGGGACGTCTGACGGCCGGCCGGTCCGCTCGTCAGTAGCGCGGCGCGTTACGGGACCGCTGCACCCGCGAGGTGCGGCGGTCCTTCGCGTTCCAGCAGGCCTTGTGCCAGTGCCGCCGGTCCTCCACTCCCCCGTACTCGGGCCAGGCCACCACGTGCGGGGCTCCCCCGGGGATCTCCTGGTCGCAGCCGGGGCAGCGGTAGCGCTTGCCGGGCGCGCTCGCACCGGCCACGTGCCGGACGCACCACTCCTCGCCCTGCCAGGACTCCGTGCGCTGCGAACCCCCGTACCGGTCGCCCGCATCACCCTGGGGATCGGGCTTCTCGCCGCCCTGGGGGCGGTTGCGACGCGGCGACACTCTCTTCACCTCACGGGGTCGGGGACGCGGGGAGCACAGACGGTGCCATCCAGCCTACGGGCCGCGACGCGGTGCCCCGCCCGCCCTCCGGAGCGGGTTAGCGGAAAATCGCAAGAACTTCATGAAGAGCCGTTGCCTTTGGCACGTGTCAGACGTTGTTGCCGGTGTGGAGGGGGAGAAACGCGTCGGCCGCAAGGAGGCAGAAGGCGATGCGCGTGGGTACGTTTGTTCTGGCCGCCCAGTTCCCGGGGCAGGGCCAGGGGGAGGCACTGCACCGTGCGGTGCGGACCGCCGAGGTCGCCGAGGAGGCGGGACTCGACTCGGTCTGGCTGGCCGAGCACCATTTCGTTCCGTACGGCGTCTGCCCGTCGGCCGTGACCCTGGCGGCGCTGCTGCTGGGCCGCACGCGCCGCATCCGGGTGGGCACCGCCGTGAGTGTGCTGCCGAGCGTCCATCCGGTCGCGCTCGGCGAGCAGGCGGCCCTGCTGCACCTCACCTCCGGCGGACGGTTCACCCTCGGGGTGGGCCGCGGAGGGCCGTGGGTCGACCTGGAGGTCTTCGGCGCGGGCCTGGAGGCGTACGACCAGGGCTTCCCCGAGTCGCTCGACCTGCTGCTGCGCTGGCTGAGCGAACCCCGGGTGGGGGCGGACGGCGAGCGGTTCTCCTTCCGCGAGGTGGCCGTGGTGCCCCGTCCGGACGAGCTGATCGGCGGGGCCGCGACGCCCGAGGTGGTGGTCGCCTGCACCTCCCTCAGGAGCGTCCGGCTCGCCGCCGAGCGCGGGCTGCCGATGCTGCTCGGGATGCACTGCGGCGACGAGGAGAAGGCCGACATGGTGGCCGCGTGGCGGCGCTGCGCGCGTGAGGCCGGGCGTGACCCGGACGAGATCGCGCGGATCGGCGCCGGGCACGTCTCGGCGGGGGTCGCCCAGCTCGCGGACCGCGGCGCGGACGCCGCCGAGGCGCTGGTGAAGGCGATGCCCGGCTGGCTGAAGCAGGGACTCGACGCCCATGTGACCGTCGACGGCCGGCACCGGTCGATGCGCGATCCGGTGGCCTACACGGAACTGCTGTGCGGACTGCACCCCGTGGGCACGCCGCGACACGCCGCGGACCGGCTGGCGGCGACGTCGGAGCGCACGGGCATCACGCGCTTCGCACTGCTCGCCGAGGGCTCGGGCGACCTCGCCGCCACCGAGGAGAACGTGCGGCGGCTGGGTGCCGAGGTGCTGCCCCTGCTCGTCTGAGGCGAAGGGAGTCATCGAAGGCCGTAGGGGGTCGGGCACCGGGGGATGCTGCCGCTCCGGTGTCTCTCGCATCGTTCGTGTCTCCCGCGATGCGGAGCGGCAGCACCGTGCCTCAGCAGTCGCGGAGTTCCGGCGACTGGTTGAGCAGCTGGCCCCGCACGGAGGTGAAGCGGGCCAGCCGCTCGTCAACCGCCGGATCCAGCGGGAACACCGCCACACGGTGGCAGTTCTGGAAGGCAAGACGCACCCCGAAGTGCCGCTGCAGCGCACCACGGATCGCGTCGCTCGCCAGTGCACGCAACAGCTGACCACGTGCCTGCTCGTTCGGCGGCGGCGTCTGGTTGTCGGCGAACTCTCCGCCGTCGACCTTCAGCTGGGCCACCAGAGAACTGATCATCTCCCATGCGTAGGGCAGGGAGGTCCGGACGCAGTCGACGAAGTCGGCTTCGTCGACCTCGCCTCGCTCGGCCTGTTCCAACAGCGCCGGTGAGACGTCGAGCGACATGGGTTCTCCTCTCGCGACCCCGACGGGCGGGGTCTTACGGGCAGGGATGAAGGACCCCCGTACGACACGCTGCGTGCACGGACGGCGACCTCCTGCTTCCACGGTAAGCGCGCGGTCCGAAGCACACCAGGAGATTGGGAACACAACCGGCCAATAACCGACGGGCGCGGGACGGGTGTTAACAGCCGAATCGCGCGGAAGAGCGTGCGTCTTGTAGCGTTGCCGACCATGCGTCTCGTCATCGCCCGCTGCTCCGTGGACTACGCGGGCCGGCTCACGGCCCACCTGCCCTCCGCTCCCCGTCTGATCCTGGTCAAGGCAGACGGGAGCGTCTCCATCCACGCGGACGACCGGGCGTACAAACCGCTCAACTGGATGTCCCCGCCGTGCACGCTGAAGGAGGGCGTCGACGGCGAGGCCGGCATCTGGACCGTGGTGAACAAAGCGGGCGAGAAACTGATCATCACGATGGAGGAGATCCTCCACGACTCCTCGCACGAACTGGGCGTGGACCCGGGCCTCATCAAGGACGGCGTGGAAGCACACCTCCAGGAGCTGCTCGCCGACCGCATCGAGACACTCGGCGAGGGCCACACCCTGATCCGCCGCGAGTACCCCACGGCGATCGGGCCGGTGGACATCCTCTGCCGTGACGCCGACGGCGGGACGGTCGCGGTGGAGATCAAGCGCCGCGGCGAGATCGACGGCGTGGAGCAGCTGACCCGGTACCTGGAGCTGCTGAACCGCGATCCCCACCTCGCGCCGGTGAAGGGCGTCTTCGCGGCGCAGGAGATCAAGCCGCAGGCCCGGGTGCTCGCGACCGACCGCGGCATCGACTGCGTGGTACTCGACTACGACGCGATGCGCGGCATCGAGGACGACAAGCTGCGGCTGTTCTAGGTCCTGTCCGGGCGATCTTGGAGGATCGGCCCGCGGCGTCGGATGTGGTGCATCGCAAGGCGGAGGGTCGCCCTCGGACCGGGTGTACTCGGGCGACTCGCGGTCCCAGGACGGACATGACGAAGGCCCCGGATGCGTTCACCGCATCCGGGGCCGTCGTCGTCGTACGGGAGCCGTCAGGCCGGGGTGCCCTCCGGGGTGGTGGAGACGGGCGGTCCGCTGCTGAGCGTCGCCGAGGCCGAGTTGCTCGGGTTCTCGGTGGTCGCCGTGTCGGTCGGCGTCGGCTGCGTGGTCGGCGGAGTCGTCGGCGGAGTCGTCGGCGGGGTGGTCGGGGGCCGGGTCGTCGGCGGTCGGGTCGTCGGCGTCGTCGTCGGGCGCGGGCTGGTCGGCGCCGTGCTGGGCGCTCCCTTGGTCGGACCGCCGGGGCTCGCGGAGCCGGCCGGGGACGACGGGGTCGCCGCGGTGCCGCTCGCGCCGGGAGAGGCGGAACCGGAGGCGCCGGGAGAGGCGGACTCCGACGGGCCGTCCGCCGGGCCGTCGTCCGCCGGCACGTCCACGTCCAGACCGTCGTCGCCCTCGTCGGCCGTGCTGTCGGAGGTGACCCGGCCGGTGCCGGGGTCGTCGGTGCTGCCGGAGGTGGCGCCGATGATCACCACGGTGCCGAGCACGGCGGCCAGGAGCGCGCCGGTGCTGACGGCGACGATGTTGCGGCGGGCGCCGGCGATGACGCCCCAGCGACCGCCGGAGCGGCGCTTCTCGTCGCCGTCGCCGTCGCCGTCGGCGGCAGCGGCGGAGCGGGTGAGCACGGTCGGGCCCTGGTCCCCGAAGCCGGGGAACGCCGGGACCCGCTTGGTGACGGCCGTGACCGGGCCGGCGGGCAGGGCCGCGGCCGGGATGCCGCGGGGCGGGGACACGGGTCCCTCCCGCCGGGTGGCGGCCGTCTCCTCCTCGCCGTGGCCCGGGTCCCCGGTGCGGTCCGCGACCAGGGCGAGCGCCCGGCGGCCGGCGACGGTGCCGCGCTTGTCCGCCAGGACGCCGCGCATGCCGACCGAGGCCTCCAGTTCGGCGCGGGCTCGCTCCAGGTTTCCGGCGCAGAGTGCCAGGACGCCCAACTCGTGGTGGAAGTAGGCCTCTTCGGCGACCTCGCCGGCGAGCCGGGCGGCCTCCTGACCGCTGCGCAGCGTCCGCTCCCAGGCGCCCCAGTGCAGCCCGGCGGCGAAGGCCGGGGCCGCGCTGCGGGCGAGGAGGACGGCGGTGGCGGGGTGCTCGGAGTCCGTACCCGGGACGACCGCGCCCAGGGCCGCCAGCAGGGCGTCCGACTCGGCGGCGGCCCGGGCGGGCGTGACGGAGGGGTGGCCGGCCCACCAGGCGTAGTGCTGGGCCACGGTGTGGGCCCGGTCGGCCGTGTCCTCGCCGTACCCCTGGGCGAGGAGCTGGGTCTGGACCCCCGCGGCGAGGCGGTAGCGGGTACCGGCCGGGGAGAGCAGTCCGCAGCCCATGAGCTCGCCGAGGGCGGCGTCGGCGTGGGTGTCGCCGACGAGGGCGGGGAGGTGGGCCTGGTGCGGCACCTCGCCGCCGAGGGCGACGGCGAACCTCAGGGTCTCCTGCGCGGAGCGGCTGAGGCGGGAGGCGAGCAGGGCGGCGGGGGCCGCGCCCTCGCCGAGGCTGGGCAGCGGTATGTCGCGCAGCTCGACCTCGTCGGCGTCGGCGACGCCGTCGAGGTCGAGGTCGTCGGCCTCGTCGGTGGCGCGGCTCGTGCCGGCGGCCGGGCCGAAGGCGTCGTCGAGCGCCCCGAAGGCGTCGAACTCGGCCGGTGTGACGCGCTGTTGGTCGCGCTGCCGGAGCAGCGCCCCCGCCTGGACGAAGCGCAGCGGAAGCCCTTCGGACTCGAACCAGAGGTCGCCCGCCCAGTTGGCCTCGTCCTCGGTGAGGGACCGGCCGACGGAACTCTCCAGGAGTTCGAGGGCGGCGGCCCGGCCGAGACCGGCGAGCGGGACCTCCTCGACGTGCGCCGCGGGCGAGGGGGCGGCGACGTCGGGGGTGGCGGCGAACAGGAAGGCGCATTCGGGGGCCGCGGTGAGCAGCTCGTCGAGGGTGGCGCCGCCGAACTCCAGGTCGTCCACGACGACGACGGCGCCGATGCCGGCGACCCGGTCGAGCAGGGCGGGGCGGTCGGGGCGCTGGTCCGGCGCGTACTCGACCGCGGCGAGGAGCTCGTACAGCAGCTCGGTGGGGGTGCGGTGCAGGCCGGAGAGCCGGACGACGCCGTCGGGCGCGAGGTCGGCGCAGTCGGCGGCGACGCCGTCGAGGAGGGTGGTGCGGCCGGAGCCGGCGGGGCCGGTCAGCCGCGCGGAGCGGCCCCGGGACAGGAGCTGGACCAGCTGGTCGCGCTGCTCCTGCCGTTCGAGCATCGGCAGCGGCACCGCGGCGGGGCCCGGCAGTACGGGCGGGCCGGCGGCACGGGTCGCCTCGGCGCGCTCCTCGCCGGTGCGGCGGCGGGACGGCCCGGGCTGCTCGCCGGGCGGGCAGGCCTCGATCTCGCTGCCGTCGACGGGGTTGACGGTCAGCAGCAGGTCGCCGGAGACGACCCGGGCCGTGCGGGCCCGGGTGGGTGCGGAGGGTCCGCGTTCGGGCAGCAGCCCGCCGCGGGTGTCGCGGGTGTCGTCACCCTCGTTGTCGTGGCCGAACTCTTCCGGCCCCCGGTTCATCGGGTCCATGATCCAAGCCCCCAAAAGCGGTGCGCGCCGAAGCCCCTCCCGGCCGATCTGCACGCTCGCCGTCGCTTCTGGTCCGGTGCCCGCCGGGTGGGTTCGTCAATGGGCAGGCGAGGCGAACCCTAGACCGTCTTCCGTCATCCGGGAACAGGCGGGGTACCGCCCCGCCCCAGACGTCACGGTCTTGTGAGGATTGAGGCGGGACGCCTCATTCTCACAAGCGCTTCACAGCCGGCTCAGACCCGGGGCAGCGACTCGGCCGCCAGGCCGCCCTCGATGGCGAGGATGCGGTGCAGCCGGGTCGCCACCAGGAGCCGTTGCATCTGCGGCGGCACGCCACGCAGCACCAGCCGCCGGCCGCAGCGGCCGGCACGGCGGTGTGCGCCCATGATGACCCCGAGCCCGGTCGCGTCCCAGGAGTCGAGACCGGTCAGGTCCAGCACCAGGTCGCCGACGCCGTCGTCGACGGCCGAGTGCAGGACCGTACGGGCGTCCGCCGCGCTGCGGACGTCGAGGCGGCCCCCGACGACCAGCTCGACATGGTCGCCCCTGATGTGCATATGCGCTCCCCGGGAGTGCTCCGTCTTTGCAACAACTGACTGCCGTGCGAGCAGAAGCGTTGCGCCTTGTAAGCGAACTGATACCGAATTCACCCTGTGGGGTGATGGTGAAGCGACCGAACAGAACTCAGTTCCGACTCGCAGCGATTCAGTGCTTGTAGAAGCCCTGCCCGCTCTTGCGTCCGATGTCACCCGCGTCCACCATCCGGCGCATCAGCTCCGGCGGGGCGAACTTCTCGTCCTGGCACTCGGTGTAGATGTTGCTCGTGGCGTTCACCAGGATGTCGACGCCCGTCAGGTCGGCGGTCGCGAGCGGGCCCATGGCGTGGCCGAAGCCCAGCTTGCAGGCGATGTCGATGTCCTCGGCGGTGGCGACGCCCGACTCGTAGAGCTTGGCGGCCTCGACGACGAGCGCGGAGATCAGCCGCGTGGTGACGAAGCCTGCCACGTCGCGGTTGACGACGATGCAGGTCTTGCCGACCGACTCGGCGAACGCCCGCGCGGCGGCGAGGGTCTCGTCACTGGTCTTGTACCCGCGGACGAGCTCGCAGAGCTGCATCATCGGGACCGGCGAGAAGAAGTGGGTGCCGACGACGGCCTCCGGGCGCTCCGTCACCGCGGCGATCTTGGTGATCGGGATGGCCGAGGTGTTGGAGGCGAGGACCGCGCCGTCCTTGGCGACCTTGTCGAGGGAGCGGAAGATCTCGTGCTTGACCTCCAGCTTCTCGAAGACGGCCTCGACGACGATGTCGGCGTCGGCCACGGCTTCGAGCTCGGTGGTCGCGGTGATGCGGCCGAGCGCGGCCTCGGCGTCGGCGGCGTCCAGCTTGCCCTTGGCGACGAACCGGTCGTACGACGCCTTGATGCCGTCGGTGCCGCGGGTGAGGGCGGCGTCGGTGACGTCACGCAGGACGACGTCCCAGCCCGCCTGGGCCGAGACCTGCGCGATTCCGGACCCCATGAGTCCGGCCCCGATGACGGCGAGCTTCCTGGCCACGATCTTCCACCCCTTAACGCCTGTTCACTTCTCTGGCTCTTCGGCGGAGATTAGCGGGAGTGGGCCCCCCTGTGACCGTGAAGTAATGCGCGTCACGCCCCGTTTGACGGACGTCACACTCGCGACAGGTCCCGCGGGGGCACGCCGATCCGGACGCGGGGCGCCCGGGAAGATCGCCCGGGACGGCCCGCAGCCATGTACGGCGTACGTCAGGACGCGCTCGCTCGGCAGGTCCTCGATCTCGTCGAGGAGGACCAGGGCCTCCCGGGAGACGGCGGTGGCCTTGCGGCCGGCCGTCCTCGCGCGGGTGATGCAGCCGACGACGGTGTACACCGCCCCGATGTCCTGGCGTGTCCCCCAGGTACGCGCGTGCTCGCCGTGACGGTGGGCACACGGACGTTCCGCGGGGCCGGAGCGTAACTACGCTGGGGTCATGGTCAATCTGACGCGCATCTACACCCGTACCGGCGACAAGGGCACCACCGCGCTGGGCGACATGAGCAGGACCGCCAAGACCGATCTGCGGATCTCGGCGTACGCCGACGCCAACGAGGCGAACGCGGTCATCGGCACGGCCGTCGCGCTGGGGCAGCTCGGCGAGGAGGTCGTGAAGGTCCTCGTCCGCGTCCAGAACGACCTGTTCGACGTGGGCGCGGACCTCGCGACCCCGGTGGTGGAGAACCCCGAGTACCCGCCGCTGCGGGTCGAGCAGTCGTACGTCGACAAGCTGGAGGCGGACTGCGACCGCTTCCTGGAGGAGCTGGACAAGCTCCGCTCCTTCATCCTGCCGGGCGGCACGCCCGGTGCCGCGCTGCTGCACCAGGCGTGCACGGTGGTGCGCCGGGCCGAGCGCTCCACGTGGGCGGCGATCGAGGTGCACGGCGAGACGATGAACGCCCTGACCGCCACCTATCTGAACCGCCTGTCCGACCTCCTGTTCATCCTGGCCAGGACGGCGAACAAGGAGGTCGGGGACGTGCTCTGGGTCCCGGGCGGCGAGCGCTAGGGGCTGTCCGGTCGACAGGGGCGCCGGGGCGTCGTCGTCCCGGTGGCCCCGGCCCGTCCGGGGCCGGGGCCACCGCGGCTCAGCGCGTCCGGTCGGGCACCCGCTTCCCGTCCCCCGCGGTCCCCGCCCCGCCCCCGGGCTCCTTCTTCGGCCAGATCAGGTAGGTGAGGGCGATCAGGCCGTGGATGCCGGCGGCCCGCCAGGCCGCCACGATCCAGGCCGTCAGCGACGCGGTGTCGCCGTCGTCGCCCACGTACCAGGTGGCGAGCAGCAGCAGGCCGCTCGCGACGGCCGCCGCCACGACCGAGCCCAGCCAGACCCGGCCCTCGTGGCGGGCGCGGGCCATCCCGTAGCGCGGGGGTCCGGCGGGCCGCTCCCCGCCGCCGAGGCGGTGGGCCGCGTGGCCGTCCAGCCACTTCACCGTGCGGTGACCGTGGCCGACCGTGTAGCCGATGTAGACCGCGGCGAGGCCGTGCCGCCAACTGGGTTCGGCGCCGTTCTTCAGGTCGATCGCCGTGACGACGAGCAGGACGATCTCCAGCAGCGGCTCGCACAGCAGCAGCGCGAGGCCCGTCCGGGGCATCCTCAGCAGGTAGCGGGCGCCGAGTCCGGCGGCCAGCAGGACCCAGAACCCGACTTCGCAGATCACGATCAACGTGACGATCACGGCACTCATCCCTTCGGTCCCCTCCAGCGTCCCGTCCGCCGCGCCGTTTCTCGTCGTCGCCGGTGACGACCTCCGTCTACATCCTTCGACGGAGGCGGGGATCGGTCCGGACGGCGAGGTCGCGCCGCCGGCCACCGTGTTGGATGGGAGCGTGACCCTCCCCCGACCGCACCGCGACGATCTCCTGATCGCCGCCGCCGGGCTCGCCTGCGGCCTGCTGCTGTACACCTTCTCGCTGCACACGCAGGCCGATCCGCTCGTCACGGCGCGCTGGGCGACCCTCGTACCGCTCGCCGTGATGACCGCGGCGGAGACCGTGCGCCGCACGCTGCCGCAGGCCGCGCTGGTCGTCGGCACGGTCGCGATCGTGGCGGACCAGCTCACCTACGGCAGTCTGCCGACGGTGCTGATGTTCACGGACGTGGTCTACTCGGCCGTCGTCTACGGCACCCCCGCCTCCGCCCGGCGCATCCCGTACACCACGGGGCTGATCACCATCGGGGTCACGGTCGGCTTCCTCGCCTGGTTGCAGGACGCCATCGCGCTGCTCATCGGCCTGGTCACGGGCATGGTCTCGTTCCTGCCCGCCGTCACCGGAGCCGTCGTGCGCAACCACCGGCAGGCCGCCGAGGCGGCCCGGCTACGCGCGGAGCAGACGGCGCTGCTGGCCGAGATGGACCGTACCCAGGCGATCGTCGCCGAGCGCGCCCGGATGGCCCGCGAGCTGCACGACCTGGTCGCCAACCACCTCTCCGCCATCGCCATCCACTCCACGGCCGCGCTCTCGATCGACGAGCCGGCGACGACGCGGCAGTCGCTGACGGTGATCCGGCGGAACAGCGTCGAGGGCCTGGCGGAGATGCGCCGGCTGATCGGACTGCTGCGGGACGGCAGCGGGGACGGCGAGCCCGCCGCCGCGCCCACCCTGGCCGGGCTCGACGCGCTGCTGGCCCAGGCCCGGACGAACGGCGAGGCGAGCGGGCTGGCCTTCGCGCTCGACGACACCCGGGACCCGTCGGAGGAGCACCGGGAGCCGTTGCCGACCCCCGTCGAACTGGCCGCGTACCGGATCGTGCAGGAGTCGCTGACCAACGCCCTCAAGCACGCCCCGGCCGGTACGGTCACCGTCGCCCTCTCCCGCGACGAACGGGCGCTGACGGTGCGGGTGGACAGCCCGTTCGGCGACCGGCCCGGACCGCGCGCCCCGGGTTCGGGGTCCGGTCTGATCGGCATGCGGGAGCGGGTGGCGCTGCTCGGCGGTGCCTTCGAGGCGGGGCCCGTGCCGCACGGGGACGGGTCGAAGATCTGGCAGGTACGGGCCGAGCTGCCCGCCGAGGAGAGGACACCGGACGCATGKCGATCCGGATCGTGGTCGCGGAGGACCAGAGCGCGGTACGGGCGGGGCTCGTCCTCATCCTGGGCAGCGCCCCGGACATCGAGGTGGTCGGGGAGGCGGCGGACGGGGAGCGGGCGGTGGAGCTGGCCCGGGAACTGCGCCCGGACCTGGTCCTGATGGACGTTCAGATGCCGCGGATGGACGGGGTGGCGGCCACCGGGCTCGTCGTCTCCGAGGGACTGGCCGACGTGCTGGTGCTGACCACCTTCGATCTCGACGCGTACGTCTTCGGCGCGCTGCGGGCCGGGGCGGCCGGGTTCCTGCTGAAGAACACCGAGGCGAAGGACCTGATCGAGGCGGTGCGGACGGTGGCGCGCGGGGAGGGGACGATCGCGCCGGCCGTGACCCGGCGGCTGATCGCGGAGTTCGCGGCGCCGACCCGTCCGGCGCGCGCGGCGGAGGCGTCCGTGCTGGACGTGCTGACACGGCGGGAGCGCGAGGTGCTGGCGACACTCGGAGAGGGGCTGTCCAACGCGGAGATCGCGGTCCGCCTGGACATGGCGGAGGCGACGGTGAAGACGCACGTCAGCAAGGTGCTCGGGAAGCTCAAGCTCCGTTCGCGAGTCCAAGCGGCCGTTCTGGCACAGGAGTTGGGGATCTGAGCGGGACCGGACGGCGGGGCGGCCGGGACCGGGGCGCCGTCGTGCCGACGTTGGTCTGGACCTCTTGACGGTTGGTCCAGACCTTTCTACGCTCGCGGGGCGCGCGCACAGTTCACGGACCACCCCCACCTTGTCCGTCCGCAACTTGAGGAGCACCGTTGAGCACTCAAGCACCGACGCGCAGAACAGGGTTCAGACACCGGGCTGCCGCCGGTCTGACCGCCCTGATCCTGCCCCTGGCCGCCATGGTCGGCCTCGCAGCACCCGCCGAGGCGGCCACCTCGGCCACCGCCACCTACACCAAGGTCTCCGACTGGGGTTCCGGCTTCGAGGGCAAGTGGACGGTGAAGAACACCGGCACCACCGCCCTCTCCTCCTGGACGGTGGAGTGGGACTACCCCTCCGGCACCGCCGTCACCTCCGCCTGGGACGCCACCGTCACCAGCTCCGGCACCCACTGGACCGCCAAGAACGTCGACAAGATGCGCAAGGACTCCCACGCCCTCGGCGCCACCGCCGAGGCCCGCAAGGCCCGTGGCCAGGCGGACGCGCTCGACCGACAGATCCGCAACTGCATCGACGCGGACGACAACCACAAGCCCTGGAACTGACGTTCCTCGGTTCCTCGCCCGGCGACAACGCCCCCTCCGCCCCCGGCACCCCGGTCGCCTCGGACATCACCAACACCTCGGTGAAGCTGACCTGGACCGCCGCCACCGACGACAAGGGCGTCAAGAACTACGACGTCAAGCGCGACGGCACCACCGTCGCCACGGTCACCGGCCTCACCTACACCAACACGGGCCTGACCGCCGGCACCGACTACAGCTACACGGTCGTCGCCCGCGACACCGTCGACCAGACCGGCCCGGCCAGCGGAGCGGTGCCCGTGCGCACCACCGGCGGCGGGGGCACCCCTCCCCCGAACGTCGTGAAGATGGGCTACTTCACCAACTGGGGCGTCTACGGCCGCAACTACCACGTCAAGAACATCGTGACCTCCGGCTCGGCCGCCAAGATCACCCACATCAACTACGCGTTCGGCAACGTCACCGGCGGCAAGTGCACCATCGGTGACTCCTACGCCGACTACGACAAGGCCTACACCGCCGACCAGTCCGTCGACGGCGTCGCGGACACCTGGGACCAGCCGCTGCGCGGCAACTTCAACCAGCTGCGCAAGCTGAAGAAGGCGTACCCGAACATCAAGGTCCTGTGGTCCTTCGGCGGCTGGACCTGGTCCGGCGGCTTCGGCCAGGCCGTGCAGAACCCGACCGCGTTCGCCCAGTCCTGCTACGACCTCGTCGAGGACCCGCGGTGGGCCGACGTGTTCGACGGCATCGACCTGGACTGGGAGTACCCGAACGCCTGCGGTCTGTCCTGCGACACCAGCGGGGCGGCCTCCTTCAAGAACATGATGCAGGCCATGCGGGCCAAGTTCGGCGCGAACAACCTGGTCACCGCGGCCGTCACGGCCGACGCCTCGTCCGGTGGCAAGATCGACGCCGCCGACTACGGCGGCGCCGCGCAGTACATGAACTGGTTCAACGTGATGACCTACGACTTCTTCGGCGCCTGGGCGGCGCAGGGCCCGACGGCCCCGCACTCCCCGCTCACCTCCTACGCCGGGATCCCGCAGGCGGGCTTCAACTCCGCCGAGGCGATCGCCAAGTTCAAGGCGAAGGGGGTCCCCGCGAGCAAGCTGCTGCTCGGCATCGGCTTCTACGGCCGCGGCTGGACCGGCGTCACCCAGTCCGCCCCGGGCGGCACGGCGACGGGCCCGGCGGCGGGCACGTACGAGCAGGGCATCGAGGACTACAAGGTCCTGAAGAACTCCTGCCCGGCCAACGGCACGGTCGCCGGYACGGCGTACGCGCACTGCGGCACGAACTGGTGGAGCTACGACACCCCGTCCACGGTCACGTCCAAGATGAGCTGGGCGAAGAACCAGGGCCTGGGCGGCGCGTTCTTCTGGGAGTTCAGCGGTGACACCGGCAACGGCGAACTCGTCGGCGCCATCAACAGCGGACTGAACTAGCCCGTCGACGGGAGCGGGGGACGGCGCAGCACGCCGTCCCCCGCTTCTCGTATGTCCGTACCGGCGACGCTCGGGCTCCGCCGGCGGCGCGGCGCCTCAGGCCACGTTCACCCGTTGGCCGGGCGGCGCCGCCTCCAGCCAGGCCAGGAAGCCGGTGAGGGCGTCCTCGCTCATGGCCAGCTCCAGCCGGGTGCCGCGGTGCAGGCAGCCCTGGATCACGGCGTCGGAGAGCAGCGCGAGCTCCTCCTCGCCCTCGGGCATCCGGCGCTCCAGGACCTCGATCGCGGAGCGCTCCAGGATCCGGCGCGGGCGCGGCGCGTAGGAGAACACCCGGAACCAGGAGACCTGGTCCCCGCTGTAGCGCGCGACGCCGTAGACCCAGCCCTTGCCGGAGGGGTCGGGCTCCTCGGAAACGTTCCAGCGCAGCGAACAGTCGAAGGTGCCGCCGGCCCGCTGGATCAGTCTGCGGCGCAAACCGAAGACGAAGAGCCCGATCACCACCAGTGCGACGACCAGGCCGCCCAGGAGCAGAGCGAGGAACATCTTCACCGACCTCCTCGCTGCGTCCCGTGACCGGCTCCGCCGGCGTAACCGAATACGACCTGCATCTGCATCGCCTCAGCCGCGACACGGTCTGGATAGTTCCAGCCGTGCCGCGGCTGAGGGCACAACTCTCGGTGCGGTCCGCTAGTGGACCGCTACCGCACGCAACCGGACATCGGCGCGTCGCTCGGCGGCGGCGTCCGACTCCGACTTGGCGCGCTCCAGCGCGCGCTCGGCGCGCTGGGCGTCGATCTCGTCCGCCAGTTCGGCGATCTCCGCGAGCAGAGAAAGCTTGTCGTCGGCGAACGAGATGAATCCACCGTGCACGGCGGCGACGACGGTGTTGCCCTCGCTCGTACGGATGGTCACCGGGCCCGACTCCAGCACACCGAGCAGCGGCTGGTGGCCGGGCATGACGCCGATGTCGCCGGAGGTGGTACGCGCGATGACCAGGGTGGCCTCGCCGGACCAGACACTCCGGTCCGCGGCGACCAGCTCGACGTGCAGCTCAGCAGCCAAGGGTGGCTCCTCGGGTCACCACCCGGCGGTCGTGCCGGGTGTTGGGGTCAATTCTAAGGGGCGTGAAGAGGGGGACGGGACGAACCCGCCCCCCTCACGAGAGCACGGGGCTCAGGAGACGCCGAGCTCCTTGGCGTTGGCCTTGAGGTCCTCGATGCCGCCGCACATGAAGAACGCCTGCTCGGGGAAGTGGTCGTACTCACCGTCGCAGATCGCGTTGAACGCGGCGATCGACTCGTCGAGCGGAACGTCCGAACCGTCCACACCGGTGAACTGCTTCGCCGCGTGGGTGTTCTGGGACAGGAAGCGCTCGACACGGCGGGCGCGGTGGACAACGAGCTTGTCCTCCTCGCTCAGCTCGTCGATACCGAGAATCGCGATGATGTCCTGGAGGTCCTTGTACTTCTGCAGGATTCCCTTGACGCGCGTGGCGGCGTCGTAGTGGTCCTGCGCGATGTAGCGCGGGTCCAGGATCCGGGACGTGGAGTCCAGCGGGTCCACGGCCGGGTAGATGCCCTTCTCGGAGATCGGACGGGAGAGAACCGTCGTCGCGTCGAGGTGGGCGAAGGTGGTGGCCGGGGCCGGGTCGGTCAGGTCGTCCGCGGGGACGTAGATCGCCTGCATCGAGGTGATCGAGTGACCACGGGTCGACGTGATGCGCTCCTGGAGGAGACCCATCTCGTCGGCCAGGTTCGGCTGGTAACCCACCGCGGAGGGCATGCGGCCGAGCAGGGTCGAGACCTCGGAGCCGGCCTGCGTGAAGCGGAAGATGTTGTCGATGAAGAACAGCACGTCCTGCTTCTGCACATCGCGGAAGTACTCCGCCATGGTCAGACCCGCGAGGGCCACGCGCAGACGGGTGCCCGGGGGCTCGTCCATCTGGCCGAAGACCAGGGCGGTCTTGTCCAGAACGCCGGCCTCTTCCATCTCGACCATGAGGTCGTTGCCCTCACGGGTGCGCTCGCCGACGCCCGCGAAGACGGAGACACCGTCGTGCAGCTTGGCCACACGGACGATCATCTCCTGGATCAGAACGGTCTTGCCGACACCGGCACCACCGAACAGACCGATCTTTCCACCCTTGACGTACGGGGTGAGGAGGTCGACGACCTTCAGGCCGGTCTCGAACATCTCGGTCTTGGACTCGAGCTGGTCGAAGGCCGGGGCCTTGCGGTGGATCGTCCAGCGCGGGGCGTCCGCCACCGTGGAGGGGTCGTCGTTCAGCACCTGGCCGAGCGTGTTGAACACGCGACCCTTGGTGACGTCGCCGACGGGCACGGTGATGCCGGCGCCGGTGTCGACCACCGGGGCCTGGCGGACCAGACCGTCGGTGGGCTGCATCGAGATGGTACGGACGAGGCCGTCGCCGAGGTGCTGGGCGACCTCGAGGGTCAGCGTCTTGGTCGCGCCCTCCTCGGCCGGGTCCGGAACCACGACGTTCAGCGCGTTGTAGATCTCCGGCATCGCGTCGACGGGGAACTCCACGTCGACGACCGGGCCGATGACCCGGGCGACGCGGCCCGTGGCGGCGGCCGTCTCAACAGTGGTCGTCATTACTTGTCACTCCCCGCGGTCGCGTCGGCCAGGGCTGCGGTGCCACCGACGATCTCGCTGATTTCCTGGGTGATTTCGGCCTGGCGGGCCGCGTTGGCAAGTCGGGAGAGGTTGTTGATCAAGTCTCCCGCGTTGTCGGTCGCCGACTTCATCGCACGACGCGTGGCGGCGTGCTTGGAGGCAGCCGACTGGAGCAGCGCGTTGTAGATCCGGCTCTCGACGTAGCGCGGCAGCAGGGCGTCGAGGACGTCCTCCGCCGACGGCTCGAAGTCGTACAGCGGACGGAGCGTGTCCTGCTCGCCCGCCTCCTTCGCCACCTCGTCGAGGCTGAGGGGCAGCAGCCGGGCCTCGACCGCCGTCTGCGTCATCATCGAGACGAACTCGGTGTAGACGATGTGGAGCTCGTCCACGCCGCCCTCGGCCGTGTCCTTCTCGATCGCCTCGATCAGCGGAGCCGCGATCGTCTTGGCGTCCGCGTACTCAGGCTGGTCCGTGAAACCGGTCCACGAGCCGGCCAGCTTGCGCTCACGGAAGTTGTAGTGCGCGATGCCGCGGCGGCCGACGACATAGATGTCGACCTGGCGGCCCTCGCCCTCCAGCTTCCTCGTCAGCGCTTCCGCCGCCTTGATGGCGTTGGAGTTGAAGGCACCGGCCAGACCACGGTCGCTCGAGAGGAGCAGGACCGCGGCGCGGGTCGGGTTCTCCGCCTCGGTGGTCAGCGGGTGCTTGTCGTTCGCACCCGTGGCCACCGCGGTGACCGCGCGGGTCAGCTCGGTCGCGTACGGGGTCGACGCCTGCACCTTGCGCTGCGCCTTGACGACGCGCGAGGCGGCGATCATCTCCATCGCCTTGGTGATCTTCTTCGTCGCGGTGACGGATTTGATGCGACGCTTGTAGACCCGGAGCTGCGCTCCCATGAGTCAGGTCCCTTCCGTCGTCACTTCGAGACGTTGACGGCAGCGGAAGCGTCGTCGCCCAGCAGCTTCCCGTCAGAGGTCTCGAACTGCTTCTTGAACTCCGCGATGGCGTCGGCCACGGACTGCAGGGTGTCGTCCGACAGCTTGCCGCCCTCACGGATGGAGCTCATGAGACCGGAGTGGCTCTGGCGCAGGTACGCCAGGAGCTCGGCCTCGAAGCGGCGGATGTCGGACACCGGGACGTCGTCCATCTTGCCGGTGGTGCCGGCCCAGACCGAGACGACCTGGTTCTCCGTGGGCATCGGCTGGTACTGAGCCTGCTTGAGCAGCTCGACCATCCGCTGGCCACGCTCCAGCTGCGCCTTCGACGCGGCGTCCAGGTCGGAACCGAAGGCGGCGAACGCCTCCAGCTCACGGAACTGGGCCAGGTCGACACGGAGGCGACCGGAGATCTGCTTCATCGCCTTGTGCTGGGCGGAGCCACCGACACGCGAGACCGAGATACCGACGTTCAGGGCCGGACGCTGGCCGGCGTTGAACAGGTCGGACTCCAGGAAGCACTGGCCGTCGGTGATGGAGATGACGTTGGTCGGGATGAACGCCGAGACGTCGTTGGCCTTCGTCTCGACGATCGGCAGACCGGTCATCGAGCCCGCGCCCATCTCGTCCGAGAGCTTCGCGCAGCGCTCGAGGAGGCGGGAGTGCAGGTAGAAGACGTCACCCGGGTAGGCCTCACGGCCCGGCGGGCGGCGCAGCAGCAGCGACACGGCGCGGTAGGCGTCGGCCTGCTTCGACAGGTCGTCGAAGACGATCAGGACGTGCTTGCCCTGGTACATCCAGTGCTGGCCGATGGCGGAGCCGGTGTACGGCGCCAGGTACTTGAAGCCGGCCGGGTCGGACGCCGGGGCGGCGACGATCGTCGTGTACTCGAGCGCACCGGCCTCCTCCAGCGCGCCGCGCACGGACGCGATGGTGGAGCCCTTCTGGCCGACGGCGACGTAGATGCAGCGGACCTGCTTGTTCACGTCGCCGGAGCGCCAGTTGTCACGCTGGTTGATGATCGTGTCGACGGCTAGCGCGGTCTTGCCGGTCTGACGGTCGCCGATGATCAGCTGACGCTGACCGCGGCCGACCGGGGTCATGGCGTCGACGGCCTTGTAGCCGGTCTCCATCGGCTCGTGGACCGACTTGCGCTGCATGACGCCGGGCGCCTGCAGCTCGAGGGCGCGGCGGCCCTCGGTCGCGATCTCGCCGAGGCCGTCGATCGGGTTGCCGAGCGGGTCGACAACGCGGCCGAGGTAGCCCTCGCCGACACCTACGGAGAGGACCTCACCGGTGCGCTGCACCGGCTGACCCTCCTCGATACCGCTGAACTCGCCGAGGACGATCGCACCGATCTCGCGCTCCTCGAGGTTGAGGGCGAGACCGAGGGTGCCGTCCTCGAACTTCAGCAGCTCGTTCGCCATGGCGGAGGGCAGGCCCTCCACCTTCGCGATGCCGTCGCCGGCCAGGCTGACCGTTCCGACCTCCTCGCGCGAGGCCGCGTCCGGCTGGTACGACTGGACAAAGTTCTCCAGCGCGTCCCGGATCTCCTCCGGCCGGATCGTGAGCTCCGCCATCTGGGTTCCCTGCTCTCCTTGTTGGGCCCGAAGTTTCTTAGGGGTCTGGGGGCCGACCCCCAGGAATCTTCTGCAATCTCTGCACGGCCCAACCGGGCCGCTGGTCATGCTTGTTGTTTTGGTGGCTGCTGCCGTCAGCCGGCCAGTCGCCGGGTCGCCTCGTCGAGGCGCTCCGCGATGGTCCCGTTGATGACCTCGTCGCCGACCTGCACCGCGATCCCGCCGAGGACCGTGGGGTCCACGTCGAGGTTCAGGTGCATCTCGCGGCCGTACAGCTTGGCCAGGACGGCACCGAGGCGCTGCTTCTGCTGGTCGGACAGCGGCACCGCAGTGGTGACGACCGCGACCATCCGGTCCCGCCGCGCCGCGGCGAGCTTGGAGAGGGACTCGAGTCCCGCTTCCAGGCTACGTCCACGCGGCTGCGTCACGAGACGGACGACCAGACGCTCGGTGACCGGGTTGGCCTTGCCGCCGAGCAGGCTGCGCAGCAGCTCGCTCTTGGCGGACGCCGTGGCGGCCTTGTCCGTCAGCGCCGAGCGGAGCCCGGTGCTGGAGGAGACGATCCGGCCGAACCGGAACAGCTCGTCCTCGACGTCGTCGAGCGCGCCGGCCTGCTGCGCCGCGGTGAGGTCGGCGGTGTTCGCCAGCTCCTCGACCGAGTCGACCAGGTCACGCGACTGCGACCAGCGGGAACGCACCATGCCGGACACCAGGTCGACGGCCGCGCCGCCCACCTGACCGCCGAGCAGTCGCCCGGCGAGCTCGGCCTTGGCCTCGCCCGCCTGCGCCGGGTCGGTCAGGACCCGACGCAGCGACACCTCGCGGTGGAGCAGCGCGGTGACCGCGGCCAGCTCGCCCGCGAGCTTCGCGGCGTCGACCGAGGTGTTGTCGGTCAGCGCGTCGAGGGACTCGCGCGCGCCGGCCAGTGCCTCGCGGCTCGCTCCGTTCATCGGACGGCCTCGGCCTTCTCCTCGAGCTCGTCGAGGAAGCGGTCGATCGTGCGGCTCTGGCGGGCGTGGTCCTCGAGGGACTCACCGACCAGCTTGCCGGCCAGGTCGGTGGCGAGCTTGCCCACGTCCTGGCGCAGCGAAGTCGCCGCGGCCTTGCGGTCGGCCTCGATCTGAGTGTGGCCGGCCGCGATGATCTCCTCGCGCTGGCGCTGGCCTTCCGCCTTCATCTCCTGGATGATCGCGGTGCCCTGCTCCGTCGCCTCCTGGCGAAGACGCGCGGCCTCGTGGCGGGCCTCGGCGAGCTGGGCCTTGTACTGCTCCAGCACACTCTGGGCCTCGATCTGGGCCGACTCGGCCTTCTCGATGCCGCCCTCGATGGCCTCGCGACGCTCGTCCAGAACCTTGTTGATGTTCGGGAGGAGCTTCTTGGCGAGGAAGCCGAAGACGATGACGAAGGCGATCAGGCCGATGACGAGCTCGTCAAGATGCGGGATCAGAGGAGGCTGGGGCTCCTCCGCCTGCGCAAGAAGCAGAGCGTTCACATCAGTGCCTTCCGTAAAAAAGGTTCGGGCTGTCGGTCCGGCTTACTGGTAGACGAAGCCCATGACGATGCCGATGAGGGCGAGCGCCTCACAGAACGCGAAGCCCATGATCTGGTTGGTGCGGATCAGACCGGCGGCCTCGGGCTGGCGGGCGAGGGCCTGCGTACCGTTACCGAAGATGATGCCGACGCCGACGCCGGGGCCGATCGCGGCCAGGCCGTAGCCGATCGAGGCGACGTTGCCGACGACGTTCTCCTTGGCGYCGGCGGCGAGGTTGACCATGTCGAGAGCAGCGGACATGCCGTTACTTCCTTCTCTTTCAATGACCCGGTGGGGGTTGGCCACCGGACGACAGTTGGCTTGGGGGTGGTGCGGCTGGTCTGGTCGGGCTCAGTGGTGCTCGGCGAGCGCGCCCTGGACGTAGCTGCAGGCCAGGAGGACGAAGACGTACGCCTGGACGGCCTGGATGAAGAGCTCGAAGGCGGTCATCACGAGGACCATCACGAACGAGGCGCCGGCGTAGACGAAGCCCAGGCCGTTCATGAGGTACCAGGTGGCCAGCGAGAACATCACGATGAGCAGGTGACCGGCGAACATGTTCGCGAACAGTCGCACCGCGTGCGTGAAGGGCCGGATGAGGAGGTTCGAGAAGAACTCCAGGACGACGACCATCGGGAGGATCGCGCCGAGGGACTTGTCGTAACCGACGATGTTCTTCCAGCCGCCGACGAAGCCGTGCTTCTTGAAGGTCAGCGAGACCCAGAGGACGTACACGATCAGGGCGAGACCGGCCGGGAAGGCGATCAGCGAGGTGACCGGGAACTGGGCGAGGGGAATGATCGACCAGAGGTTGAGCATCCACACGAAGAAGAACAGCGACACCATCAGCGGGACGTACTTCTCGCCGTCCTTCTTGCCGATGATCTCGTAGACGATGCCGCGGCGCACGAAGTCGTACCCGGCCTCGCCGACCATCTGCATCTTGCCGGGGATCAGCTTGGGCTTGTTGAAGGCGGCCCAGAAGAACCCGACGACCACGATCGAGCCCAGGATCGCGAGCAGCATGGGCTTCGTGAACTCGAAGCCGCCCCACGTGGCGATCGGCTCGTACATGAACGTGTGCAGGCCCGGCGCCGGGAAGCCGCATCCACTGAAGATGTGGCAATCCGGGTCGAAGGCAAGCGTCTGGTCAGCACTCACCGCGGGCTCCTTCAGCGTGGCGCATAGGTACGGCAACCTCGTTGTGTCGGCGCGGCACGCAGCCGCGGGTCGGCACTGGACTGGTCTTACGGATAGGGGGGCGGCGGTTCGGCGTCGAGCCTCGCGCTGGGACAGGCGTCAGCTCGGATGCCCGCGCCCGCAATGCCGCAGTTGGCACCGGACGATAGCAGGAAGCCGATGGCGCCTTTATCCCGGCCCTACCCCTCACGTCGACGACCCCGTCTTCTTGGGCTTGTCGCCGTTCGAGGAGTCGGGGTCGACGTAAAGGATCTTGGCCTTCATGTAGGCACGGGCCTGTGCGGCGATCCACACGATGGTCACTGCGAGCAGGGTGAAGGCGAACGCCTTGAAGTCGAACCAGGTGGTGTTCTTCAGCAGGGCCATCAAAATGAACAGCAGCAGCAGCTGGGCCGTGTAGAGCATCAGCCCCATGGCCTGGAACAGGTGCGGGAGCGACTTCGCGGTCCGCTGGAGCACCACGAGCCCGATACCCATGAAGGCGATGACCACGACGCAGCCGAGGACGGCGCCGAGCACCCCTTCGCCGCCGGCGACCACGCCGCTGATGACCGCGGCGATGGCGCCGGTGGCCGCAGCGGGAATGGCAGCTGACAGAAGGATGCGTGCGTCGTTGGACGGCATGGCGGTGTCTCCGCTTGCTTGGTGGGGGCAGTGGTGCAGGGGTGTCGTCGAGGACGAGCGTAGGCCCGGTCCGAGGTGTGTCTCGGGGCCAACAGACCGTCGCACTACGGTCTTTCGGCTCTGTCGCCGGGTCTCGTGAACCGTATCACAAACTATTTGAATAGGTCTTTACCCGTGGGTGTGCGGACTGTCACACATGAGAGGTACTCCGCGCGTGTGTGCGCGAAGCGACGTCGAGTTGTCTGGTAATGCGCCCGTGCGGGGCATTCGTCAACTCGGCGTTCCGGCCTTCCGCCGGTCGGTGAAGCGCGAGCGGTGACCGATGGCGGTCGACCCGTTGACCCCGGCCGGCACCGGAATGCGCTCGGGACGGTCCTCCAGGGCGCCCTGAGGGGTCCCAGCCGCCCCGGAGACGGCCGCGGAGGCTGCCTCCGGCTGGACGGGACGGGAACGGCGGTACCGGGGCGGCACGAAGGACTCCGCCCATCTCGGCGCCCGCGGCGCGAAGCGCGGCAGCAGGAGCAGCACCAGACCGAGCGCGCTCAGGAAGACGACCGTCAGCACGATCCACATCGACGTGGAGTGCACCGAGTAGGCGAGCGTGCCGAACGCGATCAGCGCCGACCAGAAGTACATGATCAGCACGGCCCGGCTGTGCGAGTGGCCGATCTCCAGCAGCCGGTGGTGCAGGTGGCCGCGGTCGGCCGCGAACGGGGACTGCCCGTTCCAGGTGCGGCGCACGATCGCCAGCACCAGGTCGGCCATCGGGATCGCGATGATCGTGAGCGGCAGCAGCAGCGGGATGAAGACCGGGAGCGCGGCGTGGGTGGCCTCTCGGGTCGAGCCCTCGAACAGCTTCAGGGTGTCCGGGTCGACCTGCCCGGTGATCGAGATCGCCGACGCGGCCAGGATCAGGCCGATCAGCATCGAGCCGGAGTCGCCCATGAAGATCCGGGCCGGGTGCATGTTGTGCGGCAGGAAGCCGAGGCACATGCCCATCAGGATCGCCGCGAACAGCGTCGCGGGGGCGGCGGCCTCGATCATGTAGCCGTACCAGAGCCGGTAGGCGTACAGGAAGAACGCCGCCGCGGCGATGCAGACCATGCCGGCGGCCAGGCCGTCCAGACCGTCGACGAAGTTCACCGCGTTGATGGTGATGACCACCAGGGCGACCGTCAGGAGGGTGCCCTGCCACTGGGTCAGCGCGACGGTGCCGACACCGGGGATCGGCAGCCACAGGATCGTCAGACCCTGCATGACCATCACGCCGGCCGAGATCATCTGCGCGCCCAGCTTGATGAGCGCGTCGAGTTCGAACTTGTCGTCGAGGACGCCGATCAGCCAGATCAGGGCGGCGCCGGAGAGCAGCGCGCGAGGCTCGTTGGAGAGCTCGAAGACGCTGTTCAGGTTCTGCAGGTGGTCCGCGACCAGCAGTCCGGTGCAGAGCCCGAAGAACATGGCGATGCCACCGAGCCGCGGAGTCGGTTCTCGGTGTACGTCGCGGGCGCGGATCTCCGGCATCGCCCCGGTCGCGATGGCGAACTTCCGCACCGGACCGGTGAGCAGATAGGTCACCGCGGCCGTGACACAGAGCGTCAGCAGGTAATCACGCACGGGCTGCCCCACAGGAATCGCTGGCCATCTCAGCCCCACACCCTAGCCGGGCCGTCCATGTGCTTGAGGACATCCGACCGGTGCGTACGGTTGCACTGTGAGGCCCGTCACCCGCCATACGGGGGAAATCCACCCGTAAGGGAGCGCACTTCCGCGCGCACGCGGGCCGTCTCCGCGGCGTCGTCGCGCAGCGCGAGCGTGAACAGCGCGGCGATCCGGGCCATCTCCGGGGCGCCCATGCCCTGGGTGGTGACGGCGGCCGTGCCGAGACGCAGCCCGCGCCCGTCCCCGTACGGCAGGGCGCAGGTGTCGAGCACCATGCCGGCCGCGGCCAGCCGCAGCCGGGCCGTGCGGCCGTCGACGCCCAGCGGCGCGGGGTCGGCGGTGATGAGGTGGGTGTCGGTGCCCCCGGTGGTGACGGCGAAGCCCTCGGCGGCGAGCGCCGCGGCGAGCACCCGGGCGTGCGCGACCACCTGATGGGCGTACGTGGCGAAGCCGGGGGCGGCCGCCTCGCCGAAGGCGACCGCCTTGGCGGCGATGGTGTGCATCTGGGCACCGCCCTGGGTGAACGGGAACACCGCCCGGTCGACCCGGTCGGCCAGATCGGCCCCGCACAGGACCATGCCGCCGCGGGGACCGCGCAGCACCTTGTGGGTGGTGGCGCAGACGACGTCGGCGTACGGGACGGGACTGGGCGCCGCTCCCCCGGCGACCAGCCCGATCGGGTGGGCGGCGTCGGCGATGAGGTAGGCGCCGACCTCGTCGGCGATGTCGCGGAAGACCGCGTAGTCGATGTGTCGCGGGTAGGAGATCGAACCGCAGACGATCGCCTTGGGACGGTGGTGGCGGGCCAGCGCGGCGACCTGCTCGTAGTCGATGAGCCCGGTCTCGGCGTCGACGCCGTAGGGCACGAAGTCGAACCAGCGCCCGGAGAAGTTCGCGGGCGAGCCGTGGGTGAGGTGGCCGCCGTGGGCGAGCCCCATGGCCAGCACGGTGTCCCCGGGCCTCAGCAGGGCCGCGTACGCGGCCAGGACCGCGGAGGAGCCCGAATGGGACTGGACGTTCGCGTGCTCGGCGCCGAAGAGGGACTTGGCCCGGTCGACGGCGATCCGCTCGGCGGCGTCCGCGTACTCGCAGCCGCCGTGGTGGCGGGCGCCGGGATATCCCTCGGCGTACTTGTTGGCGAGCGGGGAGCCGAGCGCGGCCAGGACGGCGGGCGAGGTGAAGTTCTCGGCGGCGATCAGCTGGAGGTCCTCGGTCTGCCGGCGCACCTCCCCGAGCAGCACGTCGGCGATCTCCGGGTCCTGCCGCCGCAGGACGTCGAGTTCCTCTTCGGGTGGAGCGGTGACCGGCATCTGTGGCTCCCGGCGTGGGCTGGGCTTCAGCTCCAATGTAGGCGCGTCGCCCCGGCTCTGCCCGCCGTTCACCCGCGGCTGGGCCGTCCGGCCCAAGCCGGCCGGCCGCTCCCCCGCGTCCGGGCCGGCGCCGCCCCGCGCGGGCCGGCCGTCAGCGCCGTGCGGACACGCCGGTCAGCGCCGTGACGACCGGGTCCAGCGCCTGGTTGATCTCGTCGCCGATCGAGCGGAAGAAGGTGATCGGTGCTCCGTACGGGTCGTTCACCTCGYCCGCCTCCACGCTCGGGGCCAGAAGCCACCCGCGTAGAGCCGCGGCCGCACGGACCAGGGCGCGGGCACGTTCGACCATGCCCTCGTCCCGCGGATCCGGCAGCGTCGCGGGGTCTATCGCGCGGACCAGGCGGGTGAACTCCTTCAGGGTGAAGGTGCGCAGACCCGCCGAGTGCCCCATCGAGATGACCTGGGCCCGGTGGTCGCGGGTCGCCGTCAGCACGAGGTCCGCCCTGATGACGTGCTCGTCCAGCAGCTCACGGCCCGTGAAGCCGGTGGCGTCCGCGCCGAAGTCGGCGAGGACCAGCTCGGCGTTGGCCTCCATCGGAGCCCCTTCGTGGCCCCAGGTGCCCGCGCTCTCCACGATCAGGCCGCCGCCGCGCGGGTCGCCCAGCCGGTCGCACAGGGCATGCCGCGTCAGCCGCTCGGTGATCGGCGAGCGGCACACGTTGCCGGTACTGACGTGGAGGATGCGGAAGGAACTGCTCTCCGGCCCCGCTATGCCACGCCCCTCAGGGGCCGTCAACTGGCCACCTCGAGGTCGGGTACCACCTTGCGGAGCTCCTCCGGGGACAGCGCGCCCTCACGCAGCAGCACCGGGACCTTGCCGGTCACGTCGACGATGGAGGAGGGCACGATGCCGGGCGTCGGGCCGCCGTCCAGGTAGACGGAGACGGAGTCGCCGAGCATGCCCTGCGCCGCGTCGCAGTCCTCCGGAGAGGGGTGTCCCGTCAGGTTCGCCGAGGACACGGCCATCGGGCCGACCTCGGTCAGCAGCTCGATCGCGACGGGGTGCAGCGGCATCCGGATCGCGACGGTCCCCCGGGTGTCGCCGAGGTCCCACTGGAGCGACGGCTGGTGACGCGCGACCAGCGTCAGCGCGCCCGGCCAGAACGCGTCGACGAGCTCCCACGCCTGCTCGGAGAAGTCCGTGACGAGCCCGTGCAGCGTGTTCGGGGAGCCGATCAGCACCGGGGTGGGCATGTTGCGGCCCCGGCCCTTGGCCGCCAGCAGGTCCGCGACGGCCTCCGAGCTGAAGGCGTCCGCGCCGATCCCGTAGACGGTGTCGGTGGGCAGCACGACCAGCTCGCCGCGGCGGACGGCGGACGCGGCCTCGCGCAGACCCGTCACGCGGTCGGTCGCCTCGTTGCAGTCGTATCGCCGAGCCATTTAGCGGGCCTCCCAGTTCGTGGTCACTACGGGGTCTCTCGGGCAGGGGGACGTCATGGCGTCGCCTTGCGGGCGGTCGCGAAACGCGGCCGCTTGTTCAGGTCGGGGTGGTCGGCGGCGTCCGCCCAGCCGGCCTCCTCGTTGAAGATCCACGGAACCTGGCCGCCCTGCGTGTCCGCGTGCTCGATGACCACGAGACCCCCGGGGCGCAGCAGCCGGTGTGCGGTGCGCTCGATGCCCCGGATGGTGTCGAGACCGTCCTCGCCCGAGAACAACGCCATCTGAGGATCGTGGTCACGGGCCTCGGGCGCCACGTACTCCCACTCGGTGAGCGGGATGTACGGCGGGTTGGAGATGACGAGGTCGACCTGGCCGTCGAGCTCCGGCAGGGCGCTCAGCGCGTCGCCCTGGTGGACGGTGACCCGCGAGCCCTCGGCGTTCTTCCGGGTCCAGACCAGGGCGTCGTCGGACAGCTCCACGGCGTGCACGCGGGCGCGCGGGACCTCCTGCGCCATGGCGAGCGCGATCGCGCCCGAGCCGGTGCACAGGTCGACGATCAGCGGCTCGACCACGTCCATGGCGCGCACGGCGTCTATGGCCCAGCCGACGACCGACTCGGTCTCCGGACGGGGCACGAAGACACCGGGCCCCACCTGGAGCTCCAGGTAGCGGAAGAACGCCCGCCCGGTGATGTGCTGGAGCGGCTCACGCGCCTCGCGACGGGCGATCGTCTCCCAGTAGCGGGCGTCGAAGTCGGCGTCCTTGACGTTGTGCAGTTCCCCCCGCTTCACGCCGTGCACGAACGCGGCGAGCTCCTCCGCGTCGAAACGCGGTGAGGGCACGCCGGCGTCGGCCAGCCGCTGGGTGGCCTGGGCCACCTCGGCAAGCAGCAGGTTCACGCTGGTCCTCCGTGGTGCGGGGTGGGGCTGACGGGCTCGTGTGCTCAGGCCGCGGCGAGCTTGGCGGCCGAGTCGGCGTCGACACAGGCCTGGATCATCGGGTCCAGGTCGCCGTCGAGCACCTGGTCCAAGTTGTACGCCTTGAAGCCGACGCGGTGGTCCGAGATGCGGTTTTCCGGGAAGTTGTAGGTCCGGATCTTCTCGGAGCGGTCGACGGTGCGTACCTGGCTGCGGCGGGCGTCCGCGGCCTTGGACTCGGCCTCCTCCTGGGCCGCGGCGAGCAGCCGGGAGCGGAGGATACGCATGGCCTGCTCCTTGTTCTGGAGCTGGCTCTTCTCGTTCTGGCAGGAGGCCACGATGCCGGTCGGCAGGTGCGTGATGCGCACCGCGGAGTCGGTCGTGTTGACGGACTGGCCGCCGGGGCCGGACGAGCGGTAGACGTCGATCCGCAGGTCGTTCTGGTGGATCTCGACGTCGATCTCCTCGGCCTCGGGGGTCACGAGGACACCGGCCGCGGAGGTGTGGATCCGGCCGGCGGACTCGGTGGCGGGCACGCGCTGGACGCGGTGCACCCCGCCCTCGTACTTCAGCCGCGCCCAGACGCCCTGGCCGGGCTCGGTCGCGCCGTTGCCGCCCTTGGTCTTCACGGCGACCTGGACGTCCTTGTAGCCGCCGAGCTCGGACTCGGTGGAGTCGATGATCTCGGTCTTCCAGCCCACGCGCTCGGCGTAGCGCAGGTACATCCGCAGCAGGTCGCCGGCGAACAGGGCGGACTCGTCGCCACCCGCGCCGGCCTTGATCTCGAGGATGACGTCCTTGTCGTCGCTGGGGTCGCGCGGGACGAGCAGCAGCCGCAGCTTGTCGGTCAGCTCCTCGCGCTGCTTCTCCAGCTCCTTGACCTCGGCGGCGAAGTCGGGGTCGTCGGCGGCCAGCTCCTTGGCCGTCTCGATGTCCTCGGCCGACCGCTTCCACGCCTTGTAGGTGCCGATGATCGGGGTCAGCTCCGCGTAGCGCTTGTTGAGCTTGCGCGCGTTCGCCTGGTCGGAGTGGACCGAAGGGTCGGCGAGCTTCTTCTCGAGGTCGGCGTGCTCGCCGACCAGGTCCTCGACCGCTTCGAACATCGGGTGCTCCTGGGGTGGATTCGTGAGGGGGGCTGCGGGAAAACCACTGCGGGGACGGCAAAGCGCCGGTCCGGTCCCCCCGTGCGGGAGCGACCAAGGACCGGCGCAGTGACGTGCTACTTCTTGGCCGCACCCTTGCCGAAGCGGGCCTCGAAGCGGGCGACGCGGCCGCCGGTGTCGAGGATCTTCTGCTTGCCCGTGTAGAACGGGTGGCACTCGGAGCAGACCTCGGCACGGATGGTGCCGTCGGTCAGGGTGCTACGGGTGGTGAACGACGCGCCACAGGTGCAGCTGACCTGGGTCTCGACGTACTCGGGGTGGATCTCGCGCTTCAAGGTGTCTCCTAGTTTCGGGAGGGCACCGGGTCGCCGTGCGGGATGCACATGCGTGAACCGGGGCCGACGTACCAGTCTGCCAGGACCGGCCGTATCTCCCAAAACCGGGTCCTGCGCGAAACTATTCCGGCCACGGCCGGAGCGTCTCCGCGGCCGGGTCCGGGGGGCGGTTCCGCGGCCGGGTCCAGGGGCGGTTCCGGGGCGGCACGGGGTGGTGCGGGACGGTGCCGGGACTACCGGACGACGCCCTCGGCCTTGCCGGTGGCCGCGTCCTCGGTCGCCGAGGCGGGGATCGGGCGGTCCGCCTTCAGCGCCTTCCAGACCTGGTCGGCCTCGGCCTGCAGGGGCACCACCCGGTTCGGGTCGGCGGGGTCGTACCGGACCGGCATGGTCACCATGTCGACGTCGTCCGCGCCGATCCTGCCGAGGCCGCGGGCGAAGCCGAGGAGCTCGTCGACCGAGTCGAGCTCGGAGTCCGGGGTGATCGCCTTGGTGGCGGTGTCGGCGAGGCCGAGGAGCTTCTGCGGGCTGCTCAGCACGCCGACGTCCTTGACCTGCGCGATGAACGCCTTGATGAAGGCCTGCTGCAGCTGTATGCGGCCGAGGTCGCTGCCGTCGCCGACGCTCTTGCGGGTGCGCACCAGGCCGAGGGACTGCTCGCCGTCGAGCGTGTGGGTGCCCGGGGCGAGGTCGAGGTGGCTCTTGGCGTCCTTGATGGGGACCGTGGTGGTGACGTCGACGCCGCCGAGCTTGTCGATGAGCTTCTTGAAGCCGCTGAAGTCGACCTCGATGTAGTGGTCCATGCGGATGCGGGACATCGACTCGACGGTCTTGACGGCGCAAGCCGGGCCGCCGACCTCGTACGCGGTGTTGAACATCGCCCGGTCGTCGCCGGCGACGGTGCCGCCCTGATCGTCGGTGCACTTCGGGCGGTCGACGAGGGTGTCGCGCGGGATCGAGACGACGCTCGCCTTCTTGTGGCCCTCGTAGACGTGCACGACCATCGCGGTGTCGGAGCGGGCGCCGCCCTCGTCCTTGCCGTACGCGCCGTTGTCGCCGGAGCGGGAGTCGGAACCGAGGACGAGGATGTCCATCGATCCGTCGTCGACGTTCTGGGGGCGGTCGGAGCCGAGCCGGGTGTTGATGTCGACGCCCTCGAGGTTGCCGTTGAGCTTGAGGTACGTGTACCCGAGCCCGGAGCCCCCGACCACGACGAGCACGGCGGCGCCCCAGGCGGCGGCGATCGCCGCGCGCCTGCCCCTGGTGGGCGGCTTACGGCGGCTGCCGGTGCCACGTATGCGGGCGTTCCTGGACTGCTCGGTCATCTTCTACCTCGGGTCTATGGTTCACCTTCTGTGACGGCGAAGCACCCGAAAGGGTTGCATAGTCCTCTGTGAGGTTTGGATGAGTGATGGAGCGCGACGGTCCGCGACGCACGATGCCCACCGTGCGAGGCACGGTGGGCATCGTGGTCTTTGCGCAGGTCGCGGCGGGGATCACGGCCCGGGGGGCCGGATCACCGCCGCGTGACGGAGATCTCGTCAGTCGTTGTTGCCGGCCGACGGGGTCGTCTTCTGGATCTGCAGCAGGAA
The DNA here is from genome assembly GCF_008042125.1 of Streptomyces sp. MS191. Lineage (GTDB taxonomy): Bacteria > Actinomycetota > Actinomycetes > Streptomycetales > Streptomycetaceae > Streptomyces. The sequence goes on along the minus strand of NZ_RDBI01000066.1, from coordinate 686,713 downwards.
CTCGCCGTTCGACTTCGTCTGCTTCATCTTGTCGAGCAGCAGCTCGATCGCCTGCTGCTGGTCGAGCGCGTGCAGCACGCGACGCAGCTTCCAGGTGACGGCGAGCTCGTCGCTGCCGAGCAGGATCTCCTCCTTGCGGGTACCGGACGCGTCGACGTCCACCGCCGGGAAGATGCGCTTGTCGGCGAGCTTCCGGTCGAGCTTGAGCTCCATGTTGCCGGTGCCCTTGAACTCCTCGAAGATCACCTCGTCCATGCGCGAGCCGGTGTCGACCAGCGCGGTGGCCAGGATGGTCAGCGAGCCGCCGTCCTCGATGTTGCGCGCGGCACCGAAGAAGCGCTTCGGCGGGTAGAGCGCGGTCGAGTCGACACCACCGGACAGGATGCGGCCGGAGGCCGGGGCGGCGAGGTTGTACGCGCGGCCCAGGCGGGTGATCGAGTCGAGCAGGACGACCACGTCGTGACCCAGCTCCACGAGACGCTTGGCGCGCTCGATGGCCAGCTCGGCGACGGTGGTGTGGTCCTCGGCCGGACGGTCGAAGGTCGAGGAGATGACCTCGCCCTTGACCGACCGCTGCATGTCGGTGACCTCTTCCGGACGCTCGTCGACCAGGACGACCATCAGGTGGCACTCGGGGTTGTTCGTGGTGATCGCGTTGGCGATCGCCTGCATGATCATGGTCTTGCCGGTCTTCGGCGGGGCCACGATCAGGCCTCGCTGGCCCTTGCCGATCGGCGACACGAGGTCGATGATCCGCGTGGTCAGCACACCCGGGTCCGTCTCCAGACGGAGGCGGTCCTGCGGGTAGAGCGGGGTCAGCTTGTTGAACTCCGGGCGGCCACGGCCGGAATCGGCGGCCATGCCGTTCGCGGAGTCCAGGCGGACCAGCGCGTTGAACTTCTCGCGGCGCTCGCCCTCCTTCGGCTGGCGCACGGCGCCGGTGACGTGGTCACCCTTGCGCAGGCCGTTCTTGCGGACCTGGGCGAGGGAGACGTACACGTCGTTCGGGCCGGGCAGGTAGCCGGAGGTCCGGATGAACGCGTAGTTGTCGAGGATGTCCAGGATGCCCGCGACGGGGATCAGGACGTCGTCCTCGTTGACCTGGACCTCGGGGCCGCCGAAGTCCTCACGGCCACGACGGCCGCGACGGTCGCGGTAGCGTCCGCGACGGCCACGACGGCCGCCCTCGTCGTCGAAGTCGTCCTGCGGGCCGTTCTGCTGACCCTGCTGGCCGCCCTGGCGCTGCTGACGCTGGCCGCCCTGGCCACCGCCCTGCTGGTCGTCGCCACGGCCGCGGTCACGGCGGTCGCGCTGACGCTCACCGCGCTCACCGCGCTCGCCGCGGTCACGGCGCTCGCCGCGGTCACGACGGCCACGGCCCTCGGCGCCGTCGACGGCGGCCTCGGCCTTGCCGTCACCGGACGCGTCGGTACGGGTCTCGGTCCGCGTCTCGCCCTTGGCGGCCTGGGCGGTCTCCGCCTTGGCCTCGCCCTCGGGCGCGCCGGCCGGGGCGGTGGCGCGGCGACGGCGACGCTCGCCGGCCGGCTGGTCGTCGCTGGCGGGCTGACCGGGGATGTCGATCTGCTGCTGGGCGACGGCCTTCTCGGCCTTCTCCGCCTTGGGGGCGGCGCTCTCCGGCGCGGCCTCGCCCGTGCGGGTCTTCGAGGTGGTGCGGCGCTTCGGCTTGGTCTCGGCCGAATCGGCGGAGGCGGCCTTGGCGGGGGCGGAGCCTCCGGCCTGCGCCTCCTTGATGACCTCGATCAGCTGGCTCTTGCGCATGCGCGCGGTGCCCCTGATGCCGAGGCCGGACGCGACCTGCTGCAGCTCGGCCAGGACCATGCCCTCAAGGCCGGTGCCGGAGCGGCGGCGCCGTGCGGTGGTGCCGGTGGCAGCACCTGCGGCGGGCGCGGTGGCGTCGACACTGTTGTCGGCAGTCACGCCCATCAGATCGGTGGTGTCGCTCACGAAGGGTCCTTCCCTGGAGCGGACGTCGGCCATCTGGCTCGGCGACCGGTTGTGCTGTCCGACGCCGATCCTGCTTGTGGACCGTGTCGGGGCGGTGGTCCCGCCGGGTGCGGCGGAAGAGAAAAAACGTGCTGTGGGTCCGGCCCGAGGCCCCCTGCTCGGCCCTCACCGTGGGAGAGCGAGGGGTGTCGTGCCGGTTCCGGAGCGTGCTCAAAACTGCTCAGGCAGGCTGCTCAGGCAGTTGAGGAGGCTTCCGGAAGAATGGGTGGTCCCTGATGGGGACACTCCGCACCGCGCCACAAAGACCTCGGGTGCAGACTTGAGGTTAACACTACCGGCTCCAACAAACATTCCCCCTCTCCATCACCGGCAATCCCGCGCCCTACGGGGCGAGCGGCAGAACACTCGCTCCGGACGCGTCGAGGTCGAGCCGGTTCGCGGCCCATCCGTCGCCTGCCAGTCGGGCGACCTTGTCGGCCGTCCCGTGTTCGGCCAGCGCGAGCACCGTGGGGCCCGCGCCGGAGATGACCGCGGGGACACCGTCCGCCCGCAGTCGGTTCACGAGCGCGATGCTCTCCGGCATCGCGGGCGCCCGGTACTCCTGGTGCAGCCGGTCCTCGGTGGCCGCGAGCAGCAGCTCGGGGCGGCGGGTCAGCGCCTCCACGAGGAGCGCGGCGCGCCCGGCGTTGGCCGCGGCGTCGACGTGCGGGACCGTACGGGGCAGCAGGCCGCGGGCGGTCTCGGTCAGCACCGGCTTCCCGGGGACGAAAACCACCGGAACGATGGAATCGGAGGGAGCCATCCTGATCGCCCGGGCGGCACCCGACTCGGTCCAGGCGAGGGTGAATCCGCCGAGCAGACAGGCGGCGACGTTGTCGGGGTGGCCCTCGATCTCGGTGGCCAGTTCCAGCAGGGCCGCCTCGTCGAGGCGGGCGTCCCCGCCTATGGTCACGGCGCGGGCGGCCACGATGCCGGCGCAGATGGCGGCGGAGGAGGAGCCGAGGCCCCGGCCGTGCGGGATGCGGTTGGCGCAGACGACCTCGAGGCCGCGCGGCTGCCCGCCGAGCAGGTCGAAGGCCGTACGCAGGGAGCGCACGAGCAGGTGGCTCTCGTCGCGCGGGAGCGTGTCGGCGCCCTCGCCGGCGATGTCGACGTGGAGCCCGGAGTCGGCGACCCGGACGACGACGTCGTCGTAGAGACCCAGCGACAGGCCGAAGGCATCGAAGCCCGGGCCGAGGTTGGCGCTGGTGGCGGGAACGCGCACCCTTACGGCGGCGGCGCGGAACGCGGGACCGGCCATCGCTCGATGACTCTCCTTGACTCTGACTGCGGGATTTCCAAGAGAAGTACGCAAGACCCGGGGGCCGTTTCTGCCTCGGGGGCGACAACGGCAACGACACCGCGCATATGCAACGGGGCGGGTTTCGGTACAGCCTATCGAAGGAAGGTTCTGTGGCGACATAGGGCGCACAGGAGGCGCACGATGCGTGTCGCGAGCCTTCCTGTGCGCCTATGTACGTTCCTGGTCGGGTTTGCCTCCGCGGGGAATCCCCTGGTGGGAGCCACCGGGGGTGCCGCGGAGGGCGGACCGGACCGGATCGCGCGGAACCGGGGTTACGCGAGACCGAGGCGCTCGGCGGCGGCCGCGGCGTCCACCGGGACGGTGACGGGCTGCGGCGCGCCGGCGACCGCCCAGTCGGGGTCCTTCAGGCCGTTGCCGGTGACCGTGCAGACGATCCGCTGGCCCGGGTCGACCTTGCCCAGCTCGGCGGCCTTCAGCAGGCCGGCCACCGACGCGGCCGAGGCGGGCTCGACGAAGACGCCCTCCTGGGAGGCCAACAGGCGGTAGGCGCGCAGGATCTCACGGTCCGTCACCTCGTCGATGAAGCCACCCGACTCGTCGCGCGCGGCGATCGCGTAGTCCCAGGAGGCCGGGTTGCCGATGCGGATCGCGGTCGCGATGGTCGTCGGGTCCTTGACGACCTCGCCGCGCACGAGCGGCGCCGAGCCGGAGGCCTGGAAGCCCCACATCCGCGGCCGGTGCGTGGACATCGCGTCGGCGGCGTACTCGGTGTACCCCTTCCAGTACGCCGTGATGTTGCCGGCGTTGCCGACCGGCAGCACGTGGATGTCGGGGGCGTCGCCGAGCGCGTCGACGATCTCGAACGCGGCGGTCTTCTGACCCTCGATACGCACCGGGTTGACCGAATTGACCAGAGCCACCGGGTAGTTCTCGGAGAGGCTGCGCGCCAGCGTCAGGCAGTCGTCGAAGTTGCCGTCGACCTGGAGGATCTTCGCGCCGTGCACGAGGGCCTGGCCCATCTTGCCGAGCGCGATCTTGCCCTGCGGCACGAGGACGGCGGACACCATGCCGGCGCGCACCGCGTAAGCGGCCGCGGACGCCGAGGTGTTGCCGGTGGAGGCGCAGATGACGGCCTGCGCGCCCTCCTCCTTGGCCCGGGTGATGGCCATCGTCATGCCACGGTCCTTGAAGGACCCGGTGGGGTTGGCGCCCTCGACCTTGAGGTGCACCTCGCATCCGGTGCGCTCGGAGAGCACCTGAGCGGGGACGAGCGGCGTGCCCCCCTCACGGAGCGTGACGACGGGCGTCTTGTCCGTGACCGGAAGGCGGTCCCGGTACTCCTCGATGATGCCGCGCCACTGGTGGGTGCCCTTGCTGGTCATGGGTCCTTACTCCCCTTCAACACGCATGATGCTGGCGACACCGCGCACGGTGTCGAGCTTGCGCAGCGCCTCGACGGTCCCCGAGAGGGCGGCGTCGGGCGCGCGGTGGGTGACGACGACGAGGGAGGCCTCGCCGTCCTTGCCCGTCTGGCGGACGGTGTCGATCGACACGCCGTGCTCGGCGAAGACCGTCGCGACCTGGGCGAGGACGCCCGGCTTGTCGGCCACGTCGAGGCTGATGTGATACCGCGTCACGACCTCGCCCATGGGGCTCACGGGCAGCTGGGTGTACGCGGACTCGCCGGGGCCGTTGGCCTCGTTGAGCTTGTTGCGGCACACGGCGACGAGGTCGCCGAGTACGGCCGAGGCGGTCGGGGAACCACCGGCGCCGGGGCCGTAGAACATCAGCCGTCCGGCGGCCTCGGCCTCGACGAAGACCGCGTTGTACGCCTCGCGGACGGAGGCCAGCGGGTGGCTCAGCGGGATCATCGCGGGGTGCACGCGCGCGGTGACGGACTCGCCGTCGGCGGAGCGCTCGCAGATGGCGAGCAGCTTGATGGTGCAGCCCATGCGCTTGGCGGAGGCGAAGTCCGCGGCGGTGACCTCGGTCATGCCCTCGCGGTAGACGTCGTCCAGCCGGACCCGGGTGTGGAAGGCGATCCCGGCGAGGATCGCGGCCTTGGCGGCGGCGTCGAAGCCCTCGACGTCGGCGGTCGGGTCGGCCTCGGCGTATCCGAGGGCGGTGGCCTCGTCGAGCGCCTCGGAGTACCCGGCGCCGGAGGTGTCCATCTTGTCGAGGATGAAGTTCGTCGTCCCGTTGACGATGCCCATCACGCGGTTGATCTTGTCGCCGGCGAGGGACTCGCGCAGCGGCCGGATGAGCGGGATGGCGCCGGCGACGGCGGCCTCGTAGTAGAGGTCCTGGCCGTGCTGCTCGGCGGCGGCGTACAGGCTCGCGCCGTCCTGGGCGAGCAGCGCCTTGTTCGCCGAGACGACCGAGATGCCGTGCTCGAAGGCGGTGGTGATGAGGGAGCGGGCCGGCTCGACGCCGCCGATGACCTCGACGACGACGTCGATGTCGCCCCGTTTGACCAGGGCGGTGGCGTCGGTGGTGATCAGCTCGGGCGCGATGCCCTCGCGGACCTTGTCCGGTCGGCGGACCGCGACGCCGGCGAGCTCGACCGGGGCGCCGATGCGCGCGGCGAGGTCGTCGGCGTGCGTCGTCATGATGCGCGCCACCTCTGAGCCGACCACACCACAGCCCAGCAGCGCCACCTTCAGCGGACGCGTACGCATCATCCGACCTCGTTTCTCGTACTTCTTCGTATCTCTACGGTGGGAACCAGTCTCACTCACCGGACGGAGGTTTCTGCCCTCCGTCCGGATCCTGAGACATCTATTTCATCACCCGACATCGAGGCGCAGGAGATCTTCCTCCGTCTCGCGTCGGACGATCACCCGGGCCTCGCCGTCGCGGACGGCGACGACAGGCGGGCGGAGCGCGTGGTTGTAGTTGCTGGCCATGGACCGGCAGTACGCGCCGGTCGCCGGCACGGCGATCAGGTCGCCCGGCGCCAAGTCGGCGGGCAGGAAAGCGTCCTTGACCACGATGTCGCCGCTCTCGCAGTGCTTGCCGACGACCCGGGACAGCATCGGCTCGGCCTCGCTGGTCCGCGAGACGAGCGCGACGCTGTACTCGGCGTCGTACAGCGCGGTCCGGATGTTGTCGGACATGCCGCCGTCGACGCTCACGTAGGTCCGCAGTCCGTCGAGGGGCTTGATCGTGCCGACCTCGTAGAGGGTGAACGCGGTCGGGCCGACGATCGCCCGCCCGGGCTCGACCGAGATGCGGGGCGTGCGCAGCCCGGCGGCCTCGCACTCGCGCGTCACGATCTCGGTGAGGGCCTTGGCGATGTGGTGCGGCTCGCGCGGGTCGTCCTCGGAGGTGTACGCGATGCCGAGCCCGCCGCCGAGGTCGATCTCGGGCAGCTCGACGCCGTGCTCGTCGCGGACCTCGGCGAGCAGCTGGACGACACGGCGGGCCGAGACCTCGAAGCCGGCCATGTCGAAGATCTGCGAGCCGATGTGCGAGTGGATGCCGATGAGCTCCAGGCCGTCCAGGCGCAGCGCCCGGCGCACGGCCTCGGCGGCCTGGCCGCCGGCGAGGGCGATGCCGAACTTCTGGTCCTCGTGCGCCGTGGCGATGAACTCGTGGGTGTGCGCCTCGACGCCGACGGTGACCCGGATCTGGACGCGCTGGCGCTTGCCGAGGGCCTGGGCGGTGTGGGCGACGCGGACGATCTCCTGGAAGGAGTCGAGGACGATGCGGCCGACGCCGACGGCGACAGCCCGCTCGATCTCCTCGGGGGACTTGTTGTTCCCGTGGAAGGCGATGCGCTCGGGCGGCATGCCGGCGTCGAGGGCGGTGGCCAGCTCGCCGCCGGAGCACACGTCGAGGTTCAGTCCCTCTTCCTTGAGCCACCGCACGACCGCCCGGGAGAGGAAGGCCTTGCCCGCGTAGAAGACGTCGGCGTCCTTGCCGAAGGCGTCCGCCCAGGCGCGGCAGCGGGCGCGGAAGTCCGACTCGTCGAGGAAGTAGGCGGGGGTGCCGAACTCCTCGGCGAGCTCGGCGACCGTCAGCCCGCCGACGGTGGCGACACCCTGCTCGTTCCGCTCGACCGTCCGGGCCCAGACCTTGGGGTCGAGCCGGTTCAGGTCGGTGGGCGGCGCGGTGTAGTGCCCCTCGGGGAGGACGTCGGCGTGGCGGGGCCCTGCGGGGTGGGCGGAACGACTCATGTCTGCTCTTTCAGATCCGATCGGGTGCGGTGATGCCGAGCAGGGACAGGCCACCGGCGAGCACCGTCCCGGCGGCTTCGGCGAGCGCGAGCCGGGAGCGGTGGGCGGCCGAGGGTTTCTCGTCGCCGCGGGGCAGCACCGTGTGCTGGAAGTCGAGCAGCGCGTCGGCGACCGCCTCCAACTGCCGGACGACCCGGTCGGGCGCGCGATGCCGCGCGGCGGCGGCGAGGACGACGGGCTGGTCCCCGAGCACGCCGACGAGACGACGGGCGGCGGGGGGCTCTTGGGG
>NZ_RDBI01000066.1:647147-678878 GCF_008042125.1 Streptomyces sp. MS191 | reverse complement strand
GAAGGCGACCCCGCGCAAGCGCAGCGCGTGAGCCGCCCGCCTCAGCCCGCCCGGCGGCTCACGCGCTGCGCTTGCGCGGGGTCGCCTTCTTCGCCTGCTGCTTCTTCGCGGCGGTCTTCGACGTGCTCTTCGCCGTCGACGTGCTCTTCGTGGCCGCCGTCTTCTTCGCCGCCGTCTTCTTGGCGGCCGTCTTCGCCGTCGACTTCCGCGCGGGCGCCGCCGTCTTCTTCGCCGCGGTCTTCGCCGTCGACTTCTTGGCGTCCGTCTCCTTCGGTGTCGACCGCGACGACCGCGAGGCGGTCTTGCGCCCCTTCAGCTCCGTCACCGAGGCCTCGGACGGCGCCTCGCCCCGGGCCTCCTTCGCCGCCTTGACGCTGCTCTCCAGCGCCGCCATCAGGTCGATGACCTGGCCGCCGCCCTCCTTGTCGGGCTCCGGGGGCGCCACCCCCTCGCCGCCCTCCGCCTTGGCCGCGATCATCTCCTCGACCGCCTCGCGGTAGTCGTCGTGCAGGGAGCTCAGGTCGACCTCTCCCAGTGTGGCCATCAGCGCGTCGGCCAGGTCGAGTTCGGCCTCGCGCACCGCGACGGGCGACTCCGGGGCGACCCCCTCGGGCGCGCGGATCTCGTCGGGCCAGAGCAGCCCGTGCATCGCGATGACGTCGTCCACGACCCGGAGCATCCCGAGCCGTTCCCGCCCGCGCAGGGCGTACTTCGCCACCGCCACCTTGTCGCTGCGCTTGAGCGCCTCGCGCAGCAGGGTGTACGGCTTGGCGGCGGGGACGCCGTTGGCCGAGAGGTAGTAGGCCGCGTCCATCTGGAGCGGGTCGATCTCGCCGGCCGGGACGAAGGACACGATCTCGATGGTCCGGGCGGTCGGCAGCGGCAGGGACGCCAGGTCCTCGTCGGTGATCGGGATCATGGTCCCGTCGGCGTCCTCGTAGGCCTTGCCGATCTCCGCCTGGGAGACCTCCTCGCCGTCCAGCTCGCACACCTTGCGGTAGCGGATCCGGCCGCCGTCCTCGGCGTGGATCTGGCGGAAGGACACGGACCGGCTCTCGGTGGCGTTGACCAGCTTGATCGGGATGCTGACCAGGCCGAAGGAAATGGCGCCGTTCCAGATGGATCGCACGTTTATTCCCTTTCTCCGTGATTGAACGAGAGTGCCCGATTCGTGGGATTCTCATCGTATGACGCCGATCACGGAGGTGGAGGGGCGGCGGCTGTCGCTCAGCAACCTGCACAAGGTCCTCCACCCGGCCACCGGCACCACCAAGGGCGAGCTGCTGCACTACTACGCCACCGTGTCCGCCGTGCTCCTCCCCCACCTTCGCGACCGGCCGGTGTCGTTCCTGCGCTATCCCGACGGACCGGACGGGCAGCTCTTCTTCACCAAGAACCCGCCGCCCGGCACGCCCGCCTGGGTGAAGACCACCCCGGTGCCGCGCTCCGAGGACCCCCGCGCCCGCCAGGTGATGATCCAGGACCTGCCCTCGCTGATGTGGGCGGCGAACCTCGTCGTGGAGTTCCACACGCCCCAGTGGCGGGCCGAGGCGCCCGCGGTCGCCGACCGGCTCGTCCTCGACCTCGACCCGGGACCGCCCGCGACCGTGGTGGAGTGCTGCCGTGTGGCGCTCTGGCTGCGTGAGCGGCTCGCGGCCGACGGGCTGGAGGCCTTCGCCAAGACCTCCGGGTCCAAGGGCCTGCATCTGCTGGTGCCACTGGAGCCGACACCGTCCGAGCAGGTCTCGGCGTACGCGAAGCAGCTCGCCGTCCAGGCCGAGGCCGACCACCCCTCGCTCGTCCTGCACCGGATGAACCGGGCCCTGCGGACCGGCAAGGTCTTCGTCGACTTCAGCCAGAACGCCGCCGCCAAGACCACCGCGACGCCCTACACCCTGCGCGCCAGGGAGCGGCCGACCGCCTCCGCGCCGGTGACCTGGGACGAGGTGTCGGCCTGCCGGGCCCCGGCGGAGCTGGTCCTGCTCATGGACGACATCGCGCCACGTCTGGAGCGGTACGGGGACCTCCTCGCGCCGCTCCTCGACCCCGACCGGGCGGGGGCCCTGCCGTGAGCACCGTCGTCCTCCGGCCTCCGGTCGGCGTCATGCGCCCCCGGGCGGCCGACGAGATCCCGGCGCAGGGCAGCGTGCCGGGCGGGCTGCAGTACTCCCTCAAGCTCGACGGCTTCCGGGCCCTCGCCTTCGTGCTGGAGGACGGGCGGGTCTTCCTGCAGTCCCGCTCGCAGCGCGACCTCTCGCGCGAGTTCCCCGGGATCGCCGCACAGCTGCGGGCCCAGCTGCCGGAGGGCACCGTCCTCGACGGCGAGCTGTGCGCGTACCGCGAGGGCAGGCTCAGCTTCACCGACCTGCTGCGCTCGCCCGGCGACCGGGCCCGGCTGGGCGTCCCCGTCTCGTACGTCGCCTTCGACGTCCTCGCCCTGCCCGGCCGGGACGTCCGCACCCTCCCGCTGCGGGAGCGCTGGGATCTGCTGGGGGCCGCGCTGGCGGACGCGGTGCCACCGCTCCAGCGCGTACTGGCGACGCAGGACGAGGAGACCGCCCGCGTGTGGTTCCGCGACCTGCGGGCGGTGGGGGTCGAGGGAATCGTGGCCAAGGCCCTGGACTCGGCCTACCGCCCCGGCGGCACCTGGTCCTGGCGCAAGATCCGGCACGCGGACACCCGGGACGGCACGCTCCTCGGGATCTACGGCCCGCCCGAACGCCCCCGCGCCCTCCTCGTGGCCCTGCCCGACGGCCGGACCGTACAGACCTCGCCGCGGCTCACCCCGCCCCAGTCGCGCCAGGTCGCCGAGCTGGTCGGGGACCTCCTGGATGAACCGGCCGTCCACCCGGACCACCCGGACGCGGGACCGGTGCGRCTGCTGGCCGACCCCCTGCTCGTGGAACTCCGCCAGGCCGCGGGCCGCCACGAGACGGCCCGCTTCGTACGGATCCGCGCGGAGGGCTGAGGGGGGGCCGGGCGCGGGGCGGACTCCGTGGAGCGCACCGGTGCCGCCGCGGGCCGATCCTGCAAGATCGCCCGGACAGGACCTGGCCGTACGCGCGAGTCCGGCGGGAGTGCGGTGTGCGAGTACGGCGATGCGCTCCCGGAGAACGCACGCCCCTACGGCGCGGTCGTGGGCACCCCGGGGGGCGGGGTCCGGCCGGATTCGAACGTGGACCTCAGGTAGAGGCGCGTGGTGCCGGGTACGACCTCATGGGCGTACACCTCGGCGCACATTCCCGGATCGACGTCCGCCGGGTCGGCGTCGTCCGGCACGGCGGCCGCCCCCGGACAGGCGTCACCGTGCAGCAGACCCTCGACGAGGGTCTCGGGCTCGGGGAGCCCGAGATGCGCGAAGCCGTCGGCGCGGCTGAAGTCCGCGCCCTGGGGTTCGGTGTTGCGGATCAGCCGGGTGCCCTTGGGGGTGAGGGGCGCGAGGTACGCCGTCGCCTCCCGCGTCGGCAGGGTGAAGCTGAGCAGCCCGGTGTCGTACCGCTCCCCGGACTTGTAGCCGGCCCGCCGGTCCGCGGCCCCGGCCGGGATCGGCAGCCCCAGCCGCTCGCTCGTCCACGCGGGCGTCGCCCCCGCCGCCCACATCAGCGAGGGCAGGTCCTGGATCATCACCTGGCGGGCGCGGGGGTCCTCGGAGCGCGGCACCGGGGTGGTCTTCACCCAGGCGGGCGTGCCGGGCGGCGGGTTCTTGGTGAAGAAGAGCTGCCCGTCCGGTCCGTCGGGATAGCGCAGGAACGACACCGGCCGGTCGCGAAGGTGGGGGAGGAGCACGGCGGACACGGTGGCGTAGTAGTGCAGCGCCCGGCACCCACCGGCCCGGCGCCCGTACGACCCGACCCGGAGGAATCCGTGAGACCGCTCGGTCCGCCCCTCGCCGCCGCGGCCCTGCTGGCCGTGGCGCTGCCCACCCTCACCGGGTGCGGCGACGAGGGCGGCCTGAGCAGCGCGGGAGCCACCCCGACCGCCGTGGGCCCGGTCCGGCTCTGGCCCGCTCTGCCGCCCGCGACCGCCCCGCCCTTCGACTACGGCGAGACCGAGACCCAGCGCGTCCCCGGCATTGAGGCCCCGGACAACGACGTCCACCGCGTCGACGCCGTGGCCGTGGTCCAGGCCGAGGTGAAGGCGCACCCCCGCACGTACAGCGGCCCCGACGGGCTGTACGCCGAGACCGCCGCGAAGATCGGCCGTTGCACGGAGCAGCCCACGGCCTGCCCCGTGATGCGCCCCTACTACCGGGACCTGACCGGCAACGGCCGCGACGAGCTGATCGTCGGGATCCGGATGCCCGAGCAGCAGGTCGGCGTGCGGGTCTACCTCGCCGAGAACGGCGGCCTCACCCGGATCATGTCGACCGTCGACCAGGTGGTCAGCGTGGATCTGGCGGGCCGGGACCTCGTCATGCGGACCAGCTCGGCCGGCATCCCGGGGTACGAGTACCGCACCGCCTGGACCTGGGACGAGGAGCAGGGAGCGATGCTGGCGACCCGCGACGAGATCGTCCGGGTGAAGCCGCGCGGCGCGTCCGCCTCGCCCGCGCCCGAGCCGAACTTCGTCGAACCCACGCCCACGCCCGGACCCGCCGCCACCTCGTCCGGGCCGCCCGCGCCCACCGGGTCCGGGGCCCTCGACCCCGAGGCGCTCGCCCCGTTCGGGGACCGCCCGTGAAGTCCCGGCCGCGGCTGCCCGCGTGGACGGCGACGCTCACCTGGAAGTCCGCCGTCTTCATCACCGTGATGTGCTGCGCCCTCGCGGCGATCCTGGGCACCCTCGTGCACGTCTCGGTGACCCGCCGGACCGTCGACGACGCGCGCGAGCGGGCCCTGGCACGGCTCGCCACGGCCACCCGGGCGTACGAGGCGGGCGAACCCCTCCCCCGGTTCGCCGGCGTCGACCCGGCGGCCCTGCCCGCCGCGCTGCGCGCGCTCGCCGTGGGCGGCGAGCGGGGGACGGTGGTCGCCGACGCCGACGGACGGCCGACGATGTGGGCGGCCGGCCCCGCCGACGGCCGCGCCCTGGCCGTACGGACGGACTACACGACCGGCGCGGAGACGATCGCCGGACTCGACCGCTCGATCCTCGGCTCCTCGGTGCTGGCCATCGGGCTGACCCTGCTCGTCGGCGCGTTCGCGGTCACGCGGGTCACCCGGCGGCTGCACCTCACGGCCCAGGTGGCCCGGCGGATCAGCGCCGGCGACCTCGACGCCCGGGTCGACGACCCCCGCACGCGCGACCCCTCGCGCACCGAGGACGAGGTGGCGGCGGTCTCCGGGGCACTGGACACCATGGCGTCCTCGCTCCAGCGCAAGCTCCAGAGCGAGCAGCGCTTCACCGCCGACGTCGCCCACGAGCTGCGCACCCCGCTGACGGGGCTCTCGGCCGCCGCCGAACTCCTGCCGGAGGGCCGCCCCTCGGAGCTCGTACGGGACCGGGTGCGCGCGATGCGGGCGCTGACCGAGGACCTGCTGGAGATCTCGCGCCTCGACGCGGGCACCGAGACGGTGGATCTCGCCGTGCACGAGCTCGGGCCACTGGCGGAGCGGGTGGTGCGCGCCTCCGGCACGCCGACCGAGGTGCGGATCGTGCGGGACGCGACGGTCGAGACGGACCGCCGGCGCCTGGAGCGGGTGCTCGGCAACCTCGTCGCGAACGCCCACCGGCACGGCGCGCCGCCGGTCGTGCTGACCGTGGACGGACCGGTCGTGTCGGTGCGGGACCACGGTGCGGGGTACCCGGCGTACCTGATCCAGGACGGGCCCCAGCGCTTCCGCACGGAGAGCGGCGGCAAGGGCCACGGCCTCGGCCTGACGATCGCGGCCGGGCAGGCGGAGGTGATCGGCGCCGAACTGGTCTTCGCGAACGTGCCGCGCACGACCGACGGCCCGGACGACGCGAGCGGCCCGGGCAGCCCCGACGGCCCGGGCGGTCCGGACGGCGGCGGGGCACTCGCGCGCCTGACCCTGCCGGAGTACGTACGCTTCGACGACCGCGACGACTCCGACGACCGTCCCGACCCCCACGGCCGTCCCGACGACCCCGACGACCGCGACGATCCCGAGGGCTGACGGCACACCGTCACACAAAAGGGACATAAGGCTTACTGCTTGCTACGTTGCGGACCATGACCGCAACGCGAGCGGACGCTCCCCCGCCCGGGCTACGCAACCCGAAGCGCCGCGGCGTGGAACTCTCCCTCCTCGTCTGCGCCGTCCTCGTCTCCGTCCTCGGCTACGCCGAGGTCGGCCTCGCCCGGTACGGAGCCGTCCCCCCGGACGCCGCCCGCTACGGCGCCGGACTCGGCCTGCTCGCGCTCCTCGCCCATCTCGCGGTCCGCTTCCGCGCCCCGTACGCCGACCCGCTGCTGCTGCCCATCGCCGTGCTCCTCAACGGCCTGGGTCTGGTGCTGATCTACCGGCTCGACCTGGAGACGCCCGGCGACACCGCCGCCCCGACCCAGCTCGACTGGTCGACGCTGGGCGTGGGCCTGTTCATCGCCGCGGTCGTCCTGCTGCGCGACCACAGGGTGCTCCAGCGGTACGCGTACCTCTCCGTGGCCACCGCCCTGGCCCTGATGCTCGTGCCGATCTTCTTCCCCGCGGTGAACGGCGCCCGGATCTGGATCCGGGTCGCCGGACTGTCCTTCCAGCCGGGCGAGTTCGCCAAGATCCTGCTCGCGGTGTTCTTCGCCGCGTACCTCGCCGCCAACCGCAACGCGCTGGCGTACACCGGCCGCAGGATCTGGCGGCTCCAACTGCCCACCGGCCGGGTGCTCGGCCCGATCGTGGCGATCTGGGTGATCAGCGTCGGGGTCCTGGTGCTGGAGCGCGACCTGGGCACCTCCCTGCTCTTCTTCGGCCTCTTCGTGATCATGCTGTACGTGGCGACGGGCCGGACGGGCTGGATCGCGGTCGGCCTGCTGCTCGCGGGCGTGGGCGCCTTCGCGGTCGGCTCCCTCGAACCGCACGTGCACACCCGGGTCGAGGACTGGCTGCACCCCTACGCCTCCATCGAGGCGGGCGACGGGCCGAGCCAGCTCGCGCAGTCGCTCTTCTCCTTCGCCGCCGGCGGGATGCTCGGTACCGGCCTCGGGCTCGGGCACTCGGTCCTCATCGGGTTCGCCGCCAAGTCCGACTTCATCCTCGCGACGGCGGGCGAGGAACTCGGACTGGTCGGCCTGACCGCCCTGTTCCTGCTGTACGCGCTGCTCGTCGCCCGCGGTTTCCGCGCCGGGCTCGCACTGCGCGACCCCTTCGGCCGGCTGCTCGCGATCGGCCTCGCCTCGATCCTGGCGCTCCAGGTGTTCGTGATCGCGGGCGGGGTGATGGGACTGATCCCGCTGACCGGGATGGCGATGCCGTTCCTGGCGCAGGGCGGCTCGTCCGTCGTCACCAACTGGGTCATCGTGGCCCTGCTGATCCGGCTCAGCGACTCGGCCCGCGCGCCGCACCCCGAGACCGTGGAGACCGGGATCGTCGCACCGGTCGCGGAGGACGCCCGGTGATCCCGTACATCCGGCGCGCCGCCGGGCTGTGCCTCGTCCTCCTCGTGGCCCTGCTGGTCAACGCCGCGCGGGTGATGGTCATCGAGGCCGACGAACTGGACGAGAACCCGGCCAACCGGCGCATCGCCATCGCCCGCTACGGCCAGCCGCGCGGCACCATCAAGGTCGACGGCCGGCCGGTGACCGGCTCGCGGGACAGCGGACAGCAGCTGCGCTACGAACGGACCTACACCCAGGGCCCGTTGTACGCGCCCGTGACCGGCTACGCCTCCCAGACCTACGGCACGACGCTGCTGGAGAACGCCGAGGACTCCGTCCTGGCCGGCACGGACCCGATGCTGGCGCCGCTGCCGTTCTGGAACGACGTCAGCCGGGCCCGGAACCCGGGCGGCACCGTACTGACCACCATCCGGGCCTCGATGCAGGAGGCCGCCTACCGGGGCCTGGAGGGCAAGCGGGGCGCGGTCGCGGCGATCGAGCCGTCGACCGGGAAGATCCTCACCCTGGTCAGCTCGCCCTCGTACGACCCCGGCGTCCTCTCCGGAACGGGCCGGGAGGTCAAGGACGCCTGGGCGCGACTGAACACCTCGCCGCACCAGCCGATGCTGAACCGGGCGCTGCGCCAGACCTACCCGCCCGGCTCCACCTTCAAGATCGTGACGGCGGCGGCGGCCCTGGACGCGGGCGTGGTGAGGGACGTCGACGCGCCGACGGACACCCCGGACCCCTTCGTGCTGCCGGGCACCCGCCAGGTGCTGCCGAACGAGGCGAAGGGCTGCGCGGACGCCTCGCTCGCGTACGCCATCCAGTGGTCGTGCAACACGGTGATGGCCGGGCTCGGGGTGAAGGTGGGCCTCACCGGGATGCTGGACACCGTGGGTGGCTTCGGCTTCAACGACACGGGCCTGCGGGTGCCGTCGTGGGTGGCCAAGTCGAACTTCGACCGCGAGATGAGCGACGACCAGCTGGCGCTGTCGTCGATCGGCCAGTTCGACACGACGGCGACACCGCTCCAGATGGCGATGGTGGCGGCGGCGGTCGCGAACAACGGCGAGATCGCGGCCCCGCACCTGGTCGACCGCACCACGACCTCGGGCGGCCGCACGGTCGACACGACGGGCCGCAGCAGCTACCGCCAGGCGATGCGCCCCTCGACGGCCACGCAGCTCCAGCGCCTGATGGTGAAGGCGGTCGAGGAGGGCACGGGCACGAACGCGGCGATCCCGGAGGCGATCGTCGGCGGCAAGACGGGCACGGCCCAGCACGGCTTCGGCAACACGGGCACCCCGTACGCCTGGTTCATCGCCTGGGCCCAGGCGAAGGACTCCGCCCAGCCGGCGGTGGCGGTGGCGGTGGTGATCGAGGACGCGGAGGCGAGCCGCACGGACATCAGCGGCGGCGGCAGCGCGGCCCCGATCGCCCGCGCGGTGATGGCCGAGGCACTCCACCTGGAGGCGACGGGGCGGGGGCGTCCGTAGGAACGTCGCAGGTTTCCCCGGCGCCCCCCGCGCTCAGGCGTTGCCCCTGTTCAGCGGCTCGGCCGCGTCGAGCAGGTACTGCGGCAACTTCGCACGCGCGTCCAGCACCTCGACACCGAGGAGGCGCATGTCCCCGTCGAAGTCGAGGTTGATCATGCCGTCGACCCGGTCGGGATCGCACGGATACATGTGCGCCACCTTCGTGGGCGGCGCCGCGGGATCGGTGAAGTAGAGATACGCGGCGTTCGCCTCGGCGTCGTAGGTGACCTTCAGGTGGGTCATGGCGTCTCCTTCCTGATCGGATCGACGCGGTCTCGGCGCCGGGAAAGCAAAGAGTGCTGCCCACCGGAGTTGATCCGGTGGGCAGCACTCTTCCTCATGGGACCGAGGGATCGTCAGGCTTCCTCGGGACCGGACTCGAAGAAGCTCCGGTTCTTCCTCCGCTGGTAGGAGGGTTCGGCCCGCGCCATCCAGGCGTCGATGTCAGCGGCCATGGCCGGGAACTTCTCCTTGAGAGGCTCCGCCAGTTCCGCGATCTCCTCCCAGGAGTCGGCCAGGTACGTCTCGTTCTCCATTCCGATCGCGACTTCCACGCGGAACGGATCGTCCGACTTCAGCCACTGCCTCGCCCGCTCGGTGATCCGTGCGACGTCTGCGGCGTCGATGATCCACGACATGGAGAGCAGTTGCTCGGACACGTACCCGGGAACGACGTTCGGGGCCCGGTGCTCGACCAGGAAATCCATGACGTCCTCAACGTCCACGGATCACAACCTCCTGTACACGCGATGCTCGTAGGCGATCTTCGTCGGATCGATCTCCCCACCGTCTGCGCGCCGCATGACACCGAACAGATGGTCGGGGTGGACTCCGGTCCCGGAGCTGACCAACTCGAAGCCTGCTTCACGCATGGCCTCCTCGCTGATCTTCCTGAACTTGTTCGCCTTGGCGGCCGAAACGATCAGGATGCCGCCTCGCTGCATCACACGAGCCGTCTCGGACGACACCGGATTGAATCCGAACGGATTGACGGCATGAACTGTACTGAAGGTGCCGTCGTCGAAGGGCAGGTTGCTCGCGTCGGCCTGTCGGACGTCAGGGTGCCCCGGGTTGAGAGCCAAGAAGGCGGCGATCGAGAAGGCCAAGAAGGAAGCCGCACAGAGAGCGAAGAAAAAGGCAGCCGAACAGGCCAAGAGAACCGCCGACAAGGCCGGCGGGGGTTCGCGGAGGTGCGGGGAGCCGGCGGAGGTGCGGGCGCCGGACCTGTCGCGGGCCGCGTCCGGCGCGGGACTCTCAGTCCCCCTCGGCTCCGTCGGCGCCGCCCTGCGCGATCGCCTCCGCGACCTCCTCGACCCGTTCCCGCTCCTCCACGGCGAAGCGTTCACGGTCCAGTCGCTCCGCGATCTCCTCGTCCTGGGTCATCAGCAGGTCCAGATCGGAGTCGCCGAGGTCGAGGACGCCCATGTCCACGTACGCCTTCTGCAGGCGCGGCCCCCAGAGTCCGATGTCCTTCACGCACGGCACGATCCTGCTGAACAGCAGCTTGCGGAAGAGGTGCAGGAACTCGCTCTCCTCGCTGAGCTGTTCGGCCTCCTGCTTCGGGATGCCGAAGTTCTCCAGGACCTCGACCCCGCGCAGCCGGTCCCGCATCAGGTGGCAGCCCTCGATGACGAACTCCTCGCGTTCCCGGAGTTCCGCGTCCGACAGCTGCCGGTAGTAGTCGCGCAGGGCCATCCGCCCGAAGGCGACGTGCCGGGCCTCGTCCTGCATGACGTAGGCCAGGATCTGCTTCGGCAGCGGCTTGTCGGTCGTGTCGCGGATCATCCCGAACGCGGCGAGCGCGAGGCCCTCGATCAGCACCTGCATGCCGAGGTACGGCATGTCCCAGCGCGAGTCCCGGAGGGTGTCGCCGAGGAGGCCCTGGAGGTTGTCGTTGATCGGGTAGAGCATCCCGATCTTCTCGTGCAGGAAGCGGCCGTAGATCTCGGCGTGCCGGGCCTCGTCCATCGTCTGCGTCGCGGAGTAGAACTTGGCGTCCAGGTCGGGAACGGACTCGACGATCCGGGCCGCGCAGACCATCGCGCCCTGCTCGCCGTGCAGGAACTGGCTGAACTGCCAGGCGGCGTAGTGCCGTCGCAGGTCGCCCTTGTCCTTCTCGGTCATGCGGTCCCAGTGGCGGGTGCCGTGGAGGGTCAGCACGTCGTCCGGGGTTCCCAGCGGGTCGTACGGGTCGACCTCCAGGTCCCAGTCGATGCGGGTGGCGCCGTCCCACTGCTTGTCCTTGCCCTTCTGGTAGAGCGCGAGGAGACGGTCGCGACCGTCGTCGTACTCCCAGTTGAAGCGGGCCGAACCGGACGCCGGAACGGGCCAGATGGGGTCTTCCGGGGCTTTCGTGTAAAGGTCGCGCGTCGACACTGACGACTCCTTCGTTCACCGGAGGTGGTCCTGTCCGGCAGGCTGACACCTTGCTAGACACTCGGTCAACAAGTCGCGCACAGGGGATTGACGGGCTTGCTGACGAGCAGTCTCATAAGAGGCGACCGCCGGTAATGACCTCCCGTCACGCGACCGCGAGCCCACAGCGAGGTGCTCTCCAGCCATGACCGCACTGACCGAGMAGGACCTCACCCTCCTCCGGGACGCCCTCGGCCCCCTCCGCGACCGGGAGCAGGTCGCCGAGCGGCTCCTGGAGTCCTCCCTGAAGCACTCCTTCGACCCCGAGACCGAACTCGACTGGGAGGCACCGGTCGAGGAGGGCAAGTGGTTCTGGCCGCCGGAGCTGGTGTCCCTCTACGACACCCCGATGTGGCGGCGGATGTCCGAGGAGCAGCGGATGGACCTCGCCCGCCACGAGGCGGCCTCGCTCGCCTCGCTCGGCATCTGGTTCGAGATCATCCTGATGCAGCTGCTCGTCCGGCACATCTACGACAAGTCCGTCACCAGCAAGCACGTGCGCTACGCGCTCACCGAGATCGCGGACGAGTGCCGGCACTCGATGATGTTCGCCCGGATGATCGAGAAGGGCGGCGCGCCCGCGTACCCCGTGCCGCGGATCTACCACAACCTCGCCCGCGTGCTGAAGACCGTCTCCACCACTCCCGGCTCCTTCGCCGCGACGCTCCTCGGCGAGGAGATCCTGGACTGGATGCAGCGGCTGACGTTCCCGGACGAGCGGGTGCAGACGCTGGTGCGCGGGGTGACGCGCATCCACGTGGTCGAGGAGGCCCGGCACGTCCGGTACGCCCGCGAGGAGCTGCGGCGCCAGATGGTGACCGCGCCGCGCTGGGAGCAGGAGTTCACCCGGCTCAGCTGCGGCGAGGCGGCCCGCGTCTTCTCGGTCTGCTTCGTGAACCCCCGGGTGTACGAGAACGTCGGTCTGGACCGCCGCGAGGCCGTGGCCCAGGTCAGGGCGAGCGGCCACCGCCGCGAGGTCATGCAGTCGGGCGCCCGGCGCCTGACGGACTTCCTCGACGACATCGGCGTCCTGCGCGGCCCGGGGCGGCGGCTCTGGAAGTCCTCCGGACTCCTCGCCTGAGCACCACCCGGCGGAGTTACGCTGCGGGCATGACCAGGAGCCCCGTCCCGCCCGCGTCCCCCGCCCCGGCCACGCCGACGGGGCCGGCGGCGACGCCCGCGTACCGCCGGCTCAGCGTCGAGGAGCGCAGGATCCAGCTCCTCGACGCGGCACTGACGCTCTTCGCGCACCACGCCCCGGACGCCGTCTCGCTCGACGACGTCGCCGAGGCGGCGGGGGTCTCCCGGCCGCTCGTCTACCGCTACTTCCCCGGCGGCAAGCAGCAGCTGTACGAGGCGGCGCTGCGCTCCTCGGCCGACGCGCTGGAGCGGTGCTTCACCGAGCCGCCCGTCGGCCCGCCGACCGAGCGGCTCGCCCGCGTCCTGGACCGCTACCTGGCCTTCGTCGACCAGCACGACGCCGGGTTCAGTGCCCTGCTGCGCGGCGGCAGCGTCGCCGAGACCTCCCGGACCACCGCCATCGTCGACGAGGTGAGGCGGTCCGCGGCCGAGCAGATCCTCGTCCACCTCAGCGTCGGGCGGCCCGGAGCCCGCCTTCGGATGATGGTCCGGACGTGGATCGCGGCCGTGGAGGCCGCCTCCCTGATCTGGCTCGACGAGGAGAAGCAGCCCCCGGCGGAGGAGCTGCGGAACTGGCTGGTCGACCACCTCGTCGCACTGCTCGCCGCGACCGCCGCGACGGACGGGGAGACGGCCGAGGTGGTCAGGCGGCTCCTGGCACTGGAGACCCCGGAGGGTCCGGTCGGCTCGCTGGCCCGTCGGGTGACCCCCGTGGTGAGCGAGGCCGCACACCTCATATGAGACTGGTGGCGTGAGAAGCGAGAACACCCCCTTTCGCGGCGGCCCCCTGGACGGCCGGGCGCTGCCCGTCCTCGTCGGACCGACCGGACATCCGCCCAAGTGGTACGAGGTGCCGGTCCCGGGCGGCGACGGCGGCCCGCCGACGGTCCACGCCTACCGCCGGGAGCCGGCCGGGCACACCAAGCGGCTCGGCCTGCCGCGGGGCTGGGTGTACGAGTACGCCCCCGAGGGCCGCGCACGCCACGAGCTGAAGTGGCCGTGGTCCAAGCCGCGGACCTCGCCGCACCCGGAGGCGGGTCCTGGCGGAACGGAGTCGTCCGGACCGTGACCGGCCGAACCGCAGGAAGCGACCCGCCCGCCGCCGGCGGGCGGGTCGGTGAGCGGGTGGGCGCGGCCGGACCGGCCGCCGCTCCAGCCGAACGAGTGAGCACCTTGGGCCGTCTCGCCCCTTTGTGGGGTTATCTGACGAATTAACCGGTCCTCTCCCTCATCATCTCGATGGAGGTGATGACGTGTCAGGAAGGCTGCTGCGCACGGTCTGCACGGGGATGCTCGCGGCGACGACGGCCCTGACGGGCGCCCTCACAGGAGTGGGGCCGGCCGCCGCCGATCCGGGAGACCCCCCGGTGGAGGCGGCGACGGACGGACCGACGCCCCCCTCGGGCCTCCCGGACCCGGCCGAACAGGCCGGCCCCTCCGACTCCCCCGGCCCCGCTCCCGACGGCACGGCCGAGGGCGGGACGGCGGGCTCCACCAGCGACGCCGCGGAACTCGCGCCCTCCGGCGGGGGCTCCGTGGCCACGCTTCTGACCCGGCTGCACACGCTCTACCGGCAGGCCGAGCAGGCCACCGAGTCGTTCAACGCCACCGAAGAGGCCCTCAAGACCCAGACCGCCGACACCCGGAAGATCACCGCCGGCCTCACGGCCGCCCGCAGGGCGCTGGCCCAGGGCCGTGACGCGGCGGGCCGGATGGCGAGGGAGCAGTACCAGGGGCGCTCGGAGTTCTCCTCGTACCTGGAGCTGCTGCTCGCCCGCGACCCTCAGCACGCCCTGGACCAAGGGCATCTACTGGCCCGCGCGGCACGCGACCGGGCGTCCGCCCTCAGCCGGCTCGAGGACGCGGAGAAGAAGTCGGACGCCCTGGCGAGCGCCTCCCGCCGCGCGCTGGACCGGCAGCAGACGCTGGCCGCGCGGCAGCGGAAGCAGCGGGACGACGTCCGGACCCGCCTCGCCGAGGTCGAGCGGCTGCTCGCGACGCTGTCGACGGACCAGCTCGCACGCCTGGCCGAGCACGAGAGGACGCAGACCGCGGGCGCGCAGCGCGACCTGCTGGACTCCGGCGTGCTGGACGGGACGCGGACGCCGTCCGCGGAGGGGGGAGCGGCCCTGCGCTTCGCCGTCCGCCAGATCGGCAAGCCCTACTCCTGGGGCGCCGAGGGCCCGGACGCGTACGACTGCTCGGGGCTGACCTCGCAGGCATGGGCGAGCGCGGGCCGGGAGATCCCGCGGACGAGCCAGGAGCAGTGGCGGACCCTGCCGAAGGTGGAGCTGAGCGAGCTGCGGCCCGGGGATCTGGTGGTCTACTTCCCCGAGGCGACCCACGTGGCGATCTACCTCGGCGGCGGCCTGGTCGTGCAGGCCCCGCGCCCGGGCGCCCGGGTCAAGGTCTCCCCTCTCGCGGCGAACCCCCTGCTCGGCGCGGTCCGCCCGGATCCCTCCGGCGTGCCGCTGTCCTCGTTCACCCCGCCCGACCTCCCGTCCGGCGCCAGGGACGGCTCGGACGACGGCTTCGACGCGGATCTCGACGACGTCCCTGCCCCTGCCGCCGACTCCGACACCGGCCTCGACGCCGGCTGAGCACCTCCCCCGCCCGTGAGTCGCCCCGCCTTGAGGCCCTCGCCCGGCGGTGGGACGGGTGATCGGCGGCGTCCGGCGCCTTGCGTCCGGCGGCCTCGCCGCCTCCGCCGATCGGGTGAGCCGCGCCGCGTGTGCGGCGGGTCTCACCGCCGCCGGTATTCGAACAGGCGTATCATTTCAGTCGTGGCTGATTCCCCCTTCCCGCAGGACCTCGTCGACGCCCAGCTCCGCCTCCACCAGGCCCGGGCCGAGTACGCGGCGCTGTGTCGCGCACTGCCGTGGTCCGTCGAGCCGGCCGACGGCTGGCCCGGCACGAAGCACCCCCACACCGGCGAGACCACCGGCGGCCGGGAGCCCAGCCCCGGCTACACGGACGAACAGAAGGCGGAGGTCGGCCGCCTCATGGCCCTGGTGCGGGAGCTGACCGTCACGGTGTCCACGCATCCGCACTGGGCCACGCTGGACGCCGGCGAGCGCATGGGGGCGCGGATGGCGCTGAAGGGGCACCGCGCCGCCGAGGCCGCGCCGGTCGCCGACGCCGCGGCGTAGCGGGGGCGGGCCGTGCTGTCGATATCCGAGCGCCTCGCGAAGCAGCGCACCCTGCGCGACTGGCTGCGCTGGCAGCTCACGCAGACCGACCGGACGATCCGGGAGCTGGAGGCCGAGGAGAAGGAGGAGAAGCGCCGGAGGGACGTCGCCCGCGCCGAGATGATGTGGAAGATCCAGCCCGCCCGCGCGGTGGAGGGCGAGCCGATGCTGCACCGCGGCGGCTGCGGCCTGTACACGGGCGCCGGCCTGCTCGGGGCGGAGGAGGTCGTCACCGCGCTCCGCGAGTTCCCCGGCATGACGATGTGCGAGATCTGCAATCCCTGGGGCAGCCTCGCCGGCCTCGGAATCGAGAAGCCGCCTCCGCGACGACTCCCCGGCGGTGGCGCCGTCCAGGGGAAGGGAAGCTGACGACGCGTCGGGGTCGAGCCGGAGCTCGCCACATCTCCCTTACACATCAAGGTGGTTGAGGGGGTCTGGTGACGATTGCCGCACTTGACGGCATATCAGGGAACGGACCGTCAGGGCGTCACCACGCCGCGTGGACCATGAGTAAAGAAGTGGCTCCCGTGTCGACATTCTTCTTGTGAAGATTGAACACATCACAGGATGGTCACTAAGGTCGGAACTCGAACCTTCGCGCGATCGATCACCCATCCGGGGTGACGGCGAAGGAACCGCCGCGTCCGTGACGTGCACGGAGCCGGGGATTCCCTCCCCCCACAGCCCGGTAGGCGGCTCGAGGAAGAAGGAGCTCGCCTTCGTGGCGTCCCACCGTCGACCCAAGCAGCCGAGCCGCACCCGCGTGACCGTGCTCACCGCGACCGCCACAGCAGCAGTGGCGCTGTCCTCCCAGGCGGCCCACGCCGACCCCAAGCCGACCAAGAGCGAGGTCAAGGCGAAGGTCGACAAGCTCTACCACGAGGCCGAGGAGGCCACCGAGAAGTACAACGGCGCCAAGGAGCGGCAGGACAAGCTCAAGAAGCAGGTCGACACGCTCCAGGACCGGGTCGCCCGCAGCCAGGGCGAGCTCAACACCCTGCGTGGTGAGCTCGGTCTGCTCGCCACCGCGCAGTACCGCTCCGGTGGACTCGACCCGTCGGTCCAGCTGCTGCTCTCCTCGGACCCGGACAGCTTCCTCGACCAGGCATCCGCTCTCGACCAGGTGACGGTCAAGCAGGCGGAGTCGCTGCAGAGGATCCAGGCGAAGCAGCGCGCGCTCGGCCAGCAGCGTCGGGAGGCGCAGGCGAAGATCGCGGACCTCGCCGAGGTCCGCGAGACGCTGGGCAGGAACAAGCAGAAGTTCCAGGGCAAGCTCGCCGAGGCCCAGAGGCTGCTCAACACCCTGACGGTCGCCGAGCGGGCCAGGATCGCCGAGGACGAGCAGCGCGCCGGCCGGGCGGCCGGCGACCGGGTCGAACTCGGCAACGAGGTCCCCGCGTCCGCCCTCGGCGCCGAGGCGCTCCGGCAGGCCGCCACCCGGGTGGGCAAGCCGTACGTCCGCACCGCCACGGGGCCCAACTCCTTCGACTGCTCGGGCCTGACCCAGTGGGCGTACGCCCAGGCCGGCGTCCAGATCACCCGCACCACGTACACCCAGATAACCCAGGGCACCCGCATCGCGCGCAGCCAGCTGAAGCCGGGCGACCTGGTCTTCTTCAGCAACACCTCGCACGTGGGCCTCTACGCGGGCAACAACACCGTGCTGCACGCCCCGTACCCGGGCGCCTACGTCCGCTACGAGTCGATGAGCACGATCGGCAGCTACCAGACCGCGGTCCGCATCTGACCCCGCCCCGGACATCCTGCGTCCTCCCTGGTTGCCGCACGGCCCACGCACGCCCGGCACAGAGACCCTGCACGCCACGAACACCACCGCGCGCGGCCCGGGCCTAAGTTCAGCTCTGGAGACACCGGAGCGTGAACGGATGCGCTGGGGCCGCCCCCAGCCTGGCGTCCGGCGCACCATCGAGTGCGGCGGCCCGTGACAGCCGTGCCTCCATGCCTCCTCGCGTCCCGCGAGGAAGGGGCAGAGTTCCCTCTCATGGAGAAAAGATGAGTCTGATCAAGAAGGCTGCCACCACGGGCGGGGCCGTCGCCCTGGCCTTCGCCGGAGTACTGGGGTCCGCCGGCCAGTCGCTGGCCGCGTCGAACGGCCAGCAGATCCACTTCCACGACAACAGCGGCCTCGTCTACTCCATCCGCGTCGAGGGCCCCAACCAGAACGGCGACGTGGCATCGGGATGCTTCGCCACCCCCGGCAAGGACACCTATGTCGGCGGCTGGTGGTGGAAGGGGGAGGTCACCGTCACCTTCTACAAGAACAACTCCTGCTCCTTCGCGACGTACTACGGGGACACGAACGCGTGGGTCCCCACCTCGCAGAGCGGTGACTGGACCACCGTCTACTCCTGACCCGGCCGCATCCCTCCCGTGGTGCCCTCTCTTCGGGCATGGAGGGGGCCGGACATCCGCCCGGGGCGCGATGCGCCGGGGAGGCGCGGAGCCGGAGCCGGAGCCGGGGGAACGCTCCGCCCGGTCCGGGCCGCCCCGGGCCGACGAAGGGGCGCCGCCGGTGGCGACAGCCACCGACGACACCCCTTCAGCAGCGGGTCGGAACCCCGTCAGGCCCCCGTGACCGAGGCCAGGTACGCGGACGTCTTCTCCGGGTCGAAGAAGAAGTTCTCGAAGTCCGCCGGGTTGTCGAAGCCGTTCGCGAAGCGGTCCGCGACCGGCTGGAGCTGGCCCGCGGCGCCGATCAGGTTGAGGACGTGCTCCGGCGGGACGCCCAGCATCGCGTTCGTCCACTTCGTCACGTGCTGCGCGGTGTCCCAGTAGCGGTCGAAGGTGGCCTGCATCCACGCCTCGTCGAACGCCTTGTCGCCGTTCTCGACGATGGAGGCGAGGTACGCGGCCGCGCACTTGGACGCCGAGTTGGAGCCCTGGCCGGTGATCGGGTCGTTGGCCACGACGACGTCGGCCACGCCGAGGACCAGGCCGCCGCCGGGCAGCCGGCCGATCGGGTTGCGCACGGTCGGGGCGTAGCGGCCCGCGAGGGTGGCGTTGGCGTCGGTCAGCTCGACCTTGGTGGCCCGCGCGTACTCCCAGGGCGTGAACTTCTCCATCAGC
The DNA here is from genome assembly GCF_008042125.1 of Streptomyces sp. MS191. Lineage (GTDB taxonomy): Bacteria > Actinomycetota > Actinomycetes > Streptomycetales > Streptomycetaceae > Streptomyces. The sequence continues at coordinate 660,018 of NZ_RDBI01000066.1, read as the reverse complement.
TCCAGCGTGAGCGCCAGGTGCTCGGAGGGGTCCTTGACGCCCTGGAAGACGTCGAGCGGGCCGCCGGGGACGCCCTCCCAGAAGAGGATGTCCGCACGGCCGCTGGTCGTCAGGGTCGGCATGACGAAGAGCTCGCCGACTCCCGGGACGAGGTTGCAGCGCACCGCGTCGAAGTCCGGGTGCTCGGGGCGCGGGCCCAGGCCGTGGACGTAGGCGACGGCCAGCGCGCGCTGCGGCTCGCTGTACGGGGAGCGGGCGGCGTCGCGGCCGAACATGGAGACCAGCTCGCCCTTGCCGGCCGAGACCAGCACCAGGTCGTAGCTGCGGGAGAAGTAGTCCAGGTCGGACACGGCGGCGCCGTGGATGACGAGCTGGCCGCCGCGCTGGGCGAAGGTCTCCATCCAGCCGGCCATCTTCACGCGCTGGTCGACGGACTGGGCGTAGCCGTCCAGCTTGCCGACCCAGTCGATGACGCGGGAGGAGTCGGGTGCGGCGACGGAGACGCCGAGGCCCTCGATCCGCGGGGCCTGGGACTCCCAGAAATTGATGCCGAGGTCGCGCTCGTGCTGGAGGGCGGTGTCGAACATGCACTGGGTGGACATGACCCGGCCGGACCGGATCTCGTCCGCCGTGCGGTTGGACATGAGGGTGACCTCGTACCCCTGCGACTGCAGTCCGAGGGCGAGCTGGAGGCCGGACTGGCCGGCCCCGACGATGAGTATCTTCCGCATGGCGGGGTTCCTAACGGGTTATTCAGGGGTGACTTCGAGGGCGTGCGAGACCATCGCGAGCAGGGACTCCACCACGCTGTACCGCTTGCGCGCGTCCATGATCACGACCGGCACGTGCGGGGGCACCGTCAGGGCCTCGCGGACGTCCTCGGCCTCGAACAGCTCGGTGCCCTCGAAGTGGTTCACGGCGACGATGTACGGCAGCCCGCAGCTCTCGAAGTAGTCGAGCGCCGGGAAGCAGTCCGTCAGCCGGCGGGTGTCGGCGAGCACGACCGCGCCGATCGCGCCGCGCACCAGGTCGTCCCACATGAACCAGAAGCGCTGCTGCCCCGGCGTGCCGAAGACGTACAGCACCAGGTCGTCGTCGAGGGTGATGCGGCCGAAGTCCATGGCCACGGTCGTGGTGAGCTTGTCGGGCGTCGAGGTGAGGTCGTCGGTCTCCTCGCTCGCCTGCGTCATCAGCGCCTCGGTCTGCAGCGGAGTGATCTCCGAGACCGCCCGGACGAAGGTGGTCTTGCCGACGCCGAACCCGCCCGCGACGACGACCTTGGTCGCGATCGGGGCGCGGGTGTGGTCCAGCTGCCAGTCCCGCGCACCGTCCTCGGCCTCCGGTGCCGGCGGGCCGGCCTGGGGCTGGACGGGTATGCCGGCGGTGGCCGGCGGATCGGAGACGGCGGAGGCGTCAGAGACGACGGAGTCCACTCAGCACCCTTTCGAGGAGCGCGCGGTCGGGCTGGCCGGTGCCGTGACCGGTCCCGTACACACGGATCTTTCCCTGGTCGGCCAGGTCGCTCAGCAGCACCCGGACGACTCCCAGCGGCATCTTCAGGAGCGCCGAGATCTCCGCGACGGTGCGCATCCGGCGGCAGATCTCGACGATGGCCCGCATCTCCGGCATCAGGCCGCGGGCGGCGCGCCCGCCGTCCGTGAGCACCCTGCGCTCGGGCGCCGCTTCGAGGGCCGCCACGAACGTCTCGACCAGGAGCACGTGCCCGAAGCGGGTCCGGCCTCCGGTGAGCGAGTACGGGCGTACCCGTGCGGGGCGACGGGACGCCTCCCCGCGGACCGGCAGCTTGTGGGCATGGAACGCCGACGGCACAGACGTCACTGGGTGCTCTCCATCGATTTGCGCAGCTCGCTGCGGAGTTCGGGGGTGAGTACATGTCCGGCGCGACCGACGAAGAGCGCCATGTGGTACGCGACGACGCTCATGTCGCAGTCGGGCGTGGCGTGCACGCCGAGCAGCGAGCCGTCACTGATCGACATGACGAAGACGCTGCCCTCGTCCATGGCCACCATGGTCTGCTTCACTCCGCCGCCGTCCATCAGCCGGGCCGCGCCGATGGTGAGGCTGCCGATGCCGGAGACGATGGTCGCCAGGTCGGCGCTCGATCCGCGGGGCCCGCCGGGGCGGCCTCCCGTGGGGGTGGCGGCGCTCTGCGCAGCCGGGTCGGACGAGAGCAGGAGCAGCCCGTCGGACGAGACCACGGCGACGGAGCGGACCCCTGGCACCTCCTCGACGAGGTTGCCCAGCAGCCAGTGCAGGTTGCGGGCTTCCGTGCTCAGTCCGAATGTTCCGGTCGCAGTCAACTGCGTGCCTCCTCGACTGTGTCCCCCGTCTTCTCCTCGGTACGTGCTGCGTGTGCGGCTTCGTGCCGGTCGGGCGCGGTCCCCGCCTCGATCTCGGCCTCCACGTCCTGGCGGCCCTTCTCGGCGCCGCGGTGGAAGCCGCCGAGTCGGCGGCGCAGGGCCTCGGCGTCGACACCGCCCGTGCGGGGGGTGACGGGGGCGTCCGCCTGCCGGACTATCTGCGGGGTCCGCTTGGGCAGTCCCTTGTCGGTGAGCCGCTGGGCCTGCCGCGCGGGCGGCTGCTCCTCGACGGCACGCTCGTGGCTGTCCGGCTCGGCCGGCAGGTCGGGCAGCCGGACCTGCAGGGTCGTCTCGGAGACCGACTCCTCGGCGCCGGTGGGCGACTCGAGCTCCGGCGCGGACGCCTGGGCCGGCACGGTGGCGGGCGTGTGTGCGGACTCGGCGGTCGTGTCGGCGGTCGCCGCGGACTCGGCCTCAGGGGTGGGCTCGGCCCGTGCGGGCTCCTGCGCCGGTTGCCACGCGCGCTCCGCGGCGGGCTCGTCCGCCGCGAGCGGTCCGGCGGGCTGGGCGGCGTCGGCCGGGTCGGTGGTGCCGGCCGCCGGCGGGAGCGGCGCGGACGCGCCGGTCGCGGGTGCGGACTCGTCGAGCGGCTCCGCCGCGGGCTCGGTGGCCGGAGTCGTCCCGGTCGTACCGGCCGCCTCGATGGCCTGTTCCGCGGCCTCGACGAACGGGTCACGGGCCCGGGACGGCAGCGCGTTGGAGTTCGCCTCGGCCACCGAACCCGGCAGGTTCAGGGTGGGAGCGGCGCCCGCGACCTGCACGGTCGCCGGGACGGCGGTCGGCGGCGCGGTCGGCAGCAGGGACGGCGGGAGGACGACGACGGCCGCGATGCCGCCCTGCTTCTGCTCCCTGAGCTCGACCCGTACGCCGTGCCGGGCCGCGAGGAGGGCGGCGACCCGCAGGCCGAGTCCCTCTCCCTCGGTGTCGGCCGGGTCCGCCTCGGCCAGCCGGGCGTTGAGCTCCGCGAGCCGCGACGCGGTCATGCCGATGCCCTCGTCCTGGACGGAGAGCATCACCTCGCCGGACTCCAGGACCCAGCCGGAGAGCTGGACCTGGGCGTCGGGCGGGGAGAAGGAGGTCGCGTTCTCCAGGAGTTCGGCGACCAGGTGGCTGAGGTCGTCCGCGGCGAAGCCGGCGATCTGGGCGTGCGGCGGCAGGGACTGGATGGCGACCCGCTCGTACCGCTCGATCTCGCTGACCGCGGCGCGCAGGACGTCGACGAGGGGCACCGGGCCCGCGTGGCCGTGGACATGCTCGTGACCGGCGAGGACCAGCAGGTTCTCGCTGTGGCGGCGCATGACGGTCGCCATGTGGTCGAGCTTGAAGAGGGTGGCGAGCCGGTCCGGGTCCTGCTCGCGCTCCTCCAGCTTCTCGATGACGCCGAGCTGGCGCTCCACCAGGCCGAGGCTGCGCAGGGAGAGGTTGACGAAGGTGTGCTGGACGCTGTCCCGGAGCCGGGTGAGCTCGGCGCTGAGCAGGGCGGTCTGGCCCTGGAGCTCGGCGCGCTGGGCGGCGAGGTCGACGGCGAGGGCCTCGCGGGCCCCGGCCTGGTCGGCCCGTTCGCTGTCGAGCTGCTCGGCGCGCAGGGCGAGCGCGGCCAGCTTGCCCTGGAGGGTGTTGAGGGACCGTACGACCTGGGCGAACTCGTCGTTGCGGCCGGTGAAGCGGACCGGCTCCTCGGTCTCCGGGGCGGCGGAGAGGCGGGCGGCGCCGATGCGCAGGACGGCGAGCGGCCGGGTGAGGGTGCGGGCGACGAAGGTGGAGATGCCGACGGCGACCAGCAGGCAGCCGCCGAGGAAGGCGATCCGCAGCTCGAGGGCGGTGACGTCGTCGTCGCGGAGCTGGGCGAGCCGTTCCACCTGCTGGGTGGCGAGGGCGGACTCGACGCCGCGCATCTGCTCGATCCGGGCGGAGAGCGCGGCCTCCAGCTTCTCGGGGTCGGTCTTCCGCTCGGACGTGCTGAGCTCGGGCTGGTCGGCGAGGCGGGTCAGGTAGCGCTCGGCGTTCTTGACGTCAGGGCCGGTGACCGTGGCCGCGAGGGAGTCGCGGGCGGGCGCGGTGGCGGACTGGTCGAAGTCGGCGAGGGCGGCCTGTTCGCGCACCCGGGACTGCTGGGCGGCGGCGGTCAGTGCGTTCCGCTGCCGTTCGGCCTCCTCGGCGCCCTCGGCCCGGTCGGGCACGTAGGTGCCGCTGATCGGGTCGTAGTGGGTGCCGGTGGACTCGGGCCGGGGGACGGCGAGCGCGGCGAGGAGGAGTCCGCGGACGGCGGAGGCCTGCTCGACGGCGCGGCCGAGGTCGCCGGGCGCGCGGGTGGCCTCGGCGGCGCGGGCGGGGGTCTTCTCGGCGAGCTCGTCGGCGAGCGCCTGGAGCTTGCCGATGACCTCGCTGTAGGCCCGGTGGGCCTCCAGGGCGGTGCCCTTGCCGGTGAGCGCGGTGCGCCGGATGGAGGTCAGACCGGCCAGGTCGCGACGGAGGTCGGCGGTCGCGGCGGGCCGGATCTCGTCGATCTGGCGGTCGACGCGCGCCGAACGCGTGCTGGTGACCTGGCGCTTCTTCTTGTCGTCGGCGTCCTGCTCGTCCCGGCCCGCCGCGATGTACGCCACCACCTCGTCGCGCTCGTCGGCGAGGGAGTGGGCGAGGGTGACCGCCTGGCGGTCCAGTTCGGCGAGGGTGACCAGACGCTGGGAGTCGGTCAGTTCGCCGGAGGCGGTGAGGACGGCGGGGGCGCCGGCGGCGAGCACGGTGACGCCGACGAGGGCGACCCCGGCGACCAGGCGGTTCCGGACGCGCTTGGGGCGGCCGACGGGCGGGGCCGCGGGCACGGCGGAGGCGCCGTCGGCGCCGGGGCCCGCGGCGTTGCCCGTGGTCAGCGGGTCACCAGGGGTCCGGCTCGGCGTGCCGTTCTTGGTCCGAGGCCGCTTCTTCTGCACCGGTGCTCGCATTCTCGACTCGTCCACCCATGAAGCAGAGGTGACGACCGGTCACCACTCAGAGCGCCCCCACCCCTGGTATGGCTCTCGACCATTCCAGCGCTTCTGGGAAGGGGACGCGCATCGGCCGCTCCGCCACCCGAACGAGTGAACAACACTCATGAGTTGGCAAACAACTCCCCATGGAGGTTGCCGCGGCCGTTCCCGGGGGGCCGGTTGGATCTTCCGCGCGGGCTTTGGCAGGATGCCCGCCCGCAGCTTCTCGGACGGGACGGTTCCGCCCGGCGGCACGACGCCGACGGCTTGGTACGGGCCTTATTCGGCCGTCTGGAGACGCTGTGAAGGAGTGATGCAGGCCGGGCAGACTGAGGATCATGCGCACCGAAGTGGTCACCCTCCCCGGCAGCCCCGAACGCCCTAATGAAGACTGGGCAGGTGCAGCTCTGCCGGGTCCCGGCGGCGGGGGCACGGTGGTGGTGCTCGACGGGGTGACTCCCCCGGCCTGTGATGACGGTTGTGTGCACGGCGTCCCCTGGTTCACCGCCCGCCTGGGTGGCGCTTTGACCGAACTGTCCGCTTCGCGTCCGGACTTGACGCTGACCGGGATCCTGGGGCTGGCAATCCGGCGCACCGCGGAGGCCCATCGCGGCACCTGTGACCTTTCTCACGTACGCACTCCCCAGGCGACCGTCGCCCTGGCCCGGTGGGACGCGGACACGGTCGAGCACCTGGTGCTGTCCGACGCGGCGCTCCTCCTGGAGGCGCCGGACGGCGCCGTGCGGGTCGTGCTCGACGACCGGCTGGACCGGGTGCCGCCCGAGGTCCTGCGCTCACCGGAGGCGACGGACCGGCTGCGCAACCGGGAAGGCGGCTTCTTCACGGCGGCGGCCGATCCGGCGGTGGCGGACCGGGCGGTGACCGGGACGACGCCCCGCTCCGGGGTGCGGGCCCTCGCCGCGCTGACGGACGGGGCCACCCGCTGGGTGGTGCCGTTCGCGGAGGGCGACTGGGCGGACTGCGCCGGGGTGCTGCGCGCGGAGGGGGCGTCCGGGCTGATCCGGCGGGTCCGGGCGCGGGAGGCGGCGGACGGGGCGGCCGGAGTCACCCGGCGCGGAAAGCTCCACGACGACGCGACGGCGGTCTATGCCGTGCTCCCGGACAGGCCGTAGGGGGTACCTCAGGCCTCCGCGCGGGAGTTCAGCTGGTGCAGCAGCCGGGCCAGTTCGGCGACCTCGCCGCGGTCCCAGTCCGCGAGCTTGCGGACGTAGCGCCCGCGCCGGGCGTCGCGCACGTGGCGGAAGCGGTCCCGGCCCTCCTCCGTGAGGCGGACCAGGGAGGCGCGCCCGTCGGCCGGGTCAGGGTCGCGGGCGACGAGGCCGAGGTCCTCCAGGGCACGCAGCTGGCGGCTCATGGTCGCCTTGCCGACGCCGAAGTAGCCGGCGAGGTCCGTGGCGCGCTGCGGGCCGGCGTCGTCGAGCCGGACGAAGAGGCCGTAGGCGGCGGGCTCCAGTTCGGGGTGGACCTCGCGGGCCATCTCGCCCGACTGCGCGCGGGCACGGCGCAGAAAGACCGCCAGTTCGCGCTCCAGGGCGAGGAACTCCTGGTCCACACCACTTCTGGAGGCGGACTCGCCTTCACTCGCCGTACCGCTTCCGTGCACGTCAGCCCCCTCGCGCGGGTTTCCCGTCGCTGAAAGTTTCTTCCCGGCGGCGGTCATCGCCGCAGCTCCTTCAGTATTTCGCAGGAGTAGACCAACGGCAGCACCCGGACCCCCTTCCGCCGGTGGGTCTACGTGCGTAGCGTCGTCCTCGGCTCGCTGACATGTCCACACCAGGACCTGTCGACATCGCTCCCCCCACTGACCTGTTCGGAGGCACGCTATGCCCGCGCACAGATCCAGAACGACTCTCGCCGGTGTCGCCCTCGCGGCGCTCGCCCTCCTCCCCGTCGCCGCGTCGGGCTCCGCCAGTGCGGCGCAGGACCCCGGCGCCCGCCAGGTCCCCGCCCGCGGGACCGCGTACATGGGCATGGGGGTCCTCCAGCACGACGGCCAGGGCGCACAGCCCGGCGGAATCTCGATCCAGGCCGGCCAGACGGAGGGCGTGGACGTCTCCAGCCACCAGGGGAACGTGGCCTGGTCGACGCTGTGGAACAGCGGGGTGAGGTGGGCCTACGTCAAGGCGACGGAGGGCACGTACTACAAGAACACCTACTTCTCGCAGCAGTACAACGGCTCGTACAACGTCGGCATGATCCGCGGCACGTACCACTTCGCGACGCCCGACACCACGACGGGCGCGGCGCAGGCGGACTACTTCGTGAACAACGGCGGCGGCTGGTCCAAGGACGGCAAGACGCTGCCGGGCGCGCTGGACATCGAATGGAACCCGTACGGCGCCACCTGCTACGGCAAGACCCAGTCCGGGATGGTCGCGTGGATCCGCGACTTCGTGAACCGGTACAAGGCGCGGACCGGCCGCGACCCGGTGATCTACACCGCGACCAGCTGGTGGACCCAGTGCACCGGCAACTACGGCGGCTTCGCCACGACCAACCCGCTGTGGATCGCGCGCTACGCCTCGGCCGTCGGCGAACTCCCGGCCGGCTGGTCGTACTACACGATGTGGCAGTACACCTCGACCGGCCCGACGGTCGGCGACCACAACCACTTCAACGGCGACCTCTCCCGGGTCCAGGCGCTGGCCAACGGCTGACGCCCCGCCGCTGACACGACGTGCCGACGGCGACTCGCGGCCGACGACGACCGAGGGGCGTCGGCGGGCGGCGGGGGAGTACGGCGTCGGCCCGACGGCGGCCTCCCGGGTGTGCGACACACCCGGGAGGCCGCCGTTTCCGCGATTCCCCGATCCACCCCCCTTGCTCATTGGTATGGACCAATGCGAGGCTCTGGGGCGGCGCGTGCGGGGACCCAACTCCCGTGCGCTGTTCGGTCGTTGCTCGTCACGTACTCCCCCACGCACGAGAGAGAGCCCCGCATGCCGTCCCTCCGCGTCCGCCCCGCCCACCGTGCCGTCGCCGCCGGCGCCGCCCTGTCCGCCGCCGCGCTCGTCCCGCTCACCCCGTCCGTGGCGAGCGCGCACGGCGCCGTCTTCAACCCGGTGAGCCGGGTCGCCGCCTGTTACGCGGAGGGACCCGAGACGCCCAAGTCGCAGGTATGCAAGGACCTCGTCGCCGACTCCGGCACCCAGCCGCTGTACGACTGGAACGAGGTCAACATCGCCAACGCCGACGGGCAGCACCAGGCGCTCATCCCGGACGGCAAGCTCTGCTCGGCGAACCGCGCGAAGTACCGCGCGCTCGACTGGGCCCGCACCGACTGGCCCTCGACGGCGGTCGCGGCGGGCGCCTTCGACTTCCGGGTCCGGGTGACGGCCCCCCACTCCGGCACGATGACGGTCTACATCACCAAGCAGGGCTTCGACCCCACCCAGCCGCTGAAGTGGTCGGACCTGGACGCGACGCCGGTGGCCACGTACGCCACGACGCGGACGTCGGCGGAGGGCTACTACAACTTCACCGGCCAGCTGCCGGCCCGCACCGGACGCCACATCGTGTACAAGGTCTGGCAGCGCAGCGACAGCCCGGAGGCCTTCTACAGCTGCTCGGACGTCACCTTCGGCGGCGGGGCGACGGCGGCCGGGGCGCCGACCGAGTCGAAGATCGCGGCTGGAGCGGAGCGTTCGACGGTCAGCCACGCGGGCCACGGCGGGGACGAGCAGCCCCCGGCCCTGTCGGCCGAGACCGCCGGTACCGCCGCCTCCCCGCTCCCCCTGGCCCTCACGGGCGCCGGCGCCCTGACCGCGTTCGCGGTGAGCGGCCTGCTCCTGTCGCGCCGCCGCCCGTCCCGGGAGTCCTGACCCGCACGGCCGGGCGCCCGCCGGGCGGGCCCCGCGGACCGTGCGCCGTGATGCCCGGCCGGGCATCACGGCCGGGCATCACGGCCGGGCATCACGGCCGGGCATCACGGCCGGGCATCACGGCCGGGCATCACGGGAACGGCGGTGGGGCACCCCGGGGGGTGCCCCACCGCCGCCGTTCGCGGGTGGACCGTCAGGCCGCCGCGCTCACCGGCACCTCGGCCGGGGTCAGGGCGATCTCCAGGACCTGGCGGACGTCCGTCACCGGGTGGACCTCCAGCTTCTCCAGGATCTCCGCCGGGACGTCGTCCAGGTCGGCCTCGTTCCGCTTGGGGATCACGACCGTCGTCACGCCCGCCCGGTGGGCCGCCAGGAGCTTCTGCTTCAGGCCGCCGATCGGCAGGACCCGCCCGGTCAGCGACACCTCGCCGGTCATCGCCACGTCCGTGCGGACCAGCCGGCCGGAGAGCAGCGAGGCCAGCGCGGTCGTCATCGTGATGCCCGCGCTCGGTCCGTCCTTCGGGACCGCGCCCGCCGGGAAGTGGATGTGCACGCCCCGGTCCTTGAGGCCGGTCACGGGCAACTCCAGCTCCGCACCGTGCGAGCGGAGGAAGGAGAGCGCGATCTGCGCGGACTCCTTCATCACGTCGCCCAGCTGGCCGGTCAGGGTCAGGCCGGCCGCGCCCGTCTCGGGGTCGGCCAGCGACGCCTCGACGAAGAGGACGTCGCCGCCCGCGCCCGTCACGGCCAGCCCGGTGGCCACACCCGGCACGGACGTGCGGCGCTCGGCCGGGTCCTGCGCCGACTCCGGCACGTGGTGGGGCCGCCCGATCAGCGCGCGCAGGTCGTCCGGCGCGATGGTGAAGGGCAGCTCCCGGTCGCCGAGTTCGTGCTGTGCCGCGACCTTCCGCAGCAGCCGCGCGATCGCCCGCTCCAGGGTGCGCACGCCCGCCTCACGGGTGTACTCGCCGGCCAGGCTGCGCAGGGCGGCGTCCTCCAGGACGATCTCGCCGGACTCCAGTCCCGCGCGCTCCAGCTGCCGGGGCAGCAGGTGGTCGCGGGCGATGACGACCTTCTCGTCCTCGGTGTAGCCGTCGAGCCGCACCAGCTCCATGCGGTCGAGCAGCGCCTCCGGGATGGCCTCCAGGACGTTCGCCGTCGCCAGGAACACGACGTCGGAGAGGTCGAGTTCCACCTCCAGGTAGTGGTCGCGGAAGGTGTGGTTCTGGGCCGGGTCCAGGACTTCGAGCAGGGCCGCGGCCGGGTCGCCGCGGAAGTCCGAGCCGACCTTGTCGATCTCGTCCAGCAGGACCACCGGGTTCATGGACCCGGCCTCCTTGATCGCCCGGACGATCCGGCCGGCCTGCGCGCCCACGTAGGTGCGCCGGTGCCCGCGGATCTCGGCCTCGTCGCGTACGCCGCCGAGGGCGACGCGGACGAACGTGCGGCCCATCGCGTGGGCGACGGACTCGCCGAGCGAGGTCTTGCCGACGCCCGGCGGGCCGACGAGGGCGAGTACGGCGCCGCCGCGCCGGCCGCCGACCACGCCGAGGCCGCGCTCGGAGCGCCGCTTGCGCACCGCGAGGTACTCGGTGATCCGCTCCTTCACGTCCTCCAGTCCCGCGTGCTCGGCGTCGAGGACGGCCTTGGCGCCCTGGATGTCGTACCGGTCCTCGGTCCGCTCGTTCCACGGCAGTTCGAGGACGGTGTCCAGCCAGGTGCGGATCCAGGAGCCCTCCGGGGACTGGTCGCTGGACCGCTCCAGCTTCTCGACCTCCTTGAGGGCGGCCTCCCGGACCTTCCCGGGCAGGTCGGCCGCCTCCACGCGGGCACGGTAGTCGTCGGACTCGTCACCCTCGCTCTCGCCGTTGAGTTCGCGCAGCTCCTTGCGCACGGCGTCGAGCTGGCGGCGCAGCAGGAACTCCCGCTGCTGCTTGTCGACGCCCTCCTGGACGTCTTTGGCGATGGTCTCGGCGACGTCCTGCTCGGCCAGGTGCTCGCGCAGCTGGGCGGTGGCGAGCCTGAGCCGGGCGACCGGGTCGGCCGTCTCCAGCAGTTCCACCTTCTGCTCGACGGAGAGGAAGGGCGAGTAGCCGGAGTTGTCGGCGAGCGCCGAGACGCCGTCGATCTGCTGCACGCGGTCCACGACCTGCCACGCGCCGCGCTTCTTGAGCCAGCTGGTGGCCAGCGCCTTGTACTCCTTGACCAGTTCGGTCACGGAGCCGGGCAGCGGGTCGGGCAGGACCTCCTCGACGACGGTCCCCTCGACCCACAGGGCCGCGCCGGGGCCGGTCGTCCCCGCGCCGATCCTGACGCGGCCGCGGCCGCGGATCAGCGCGCCGGGGTCTCCGTCGGACAGCCTTCCGACCTGCTCGACGGTGCCGAGGACGCCGGTCCCCGCGTAGGTGCCGTCGACGCGGGGCACCAGGAGGACCCTGGGCTTGCCGCTGTCGGAGCGCGCGGCGGCCTGGGCGGCCTCCACCGCGGCGCGGACGTCGTTGTCGGACAGGTCGAGCGGAACCACCATTCCGGGCAGCACGACTTCGTCGTCGAGCGGCAGCACAGGCAGTGTCAGCGTCGAGTACTCCGTGGACTCAGGAGCCATGATCTCCCCTTCGGCAGTCAAGTTGAGCTATGTCGACTCAATGCAGCTGAGCCCCTGAATGTTCCCCCCACCCCGTTCGCTCTGAGCGATCACCTCCCCGCGCATCGTGAACAGGGGATGTAATGACTGGATGGATATGGGAGCTATTACATCCGCGTGGGTGGCCGGCTGGACCGTCTCCCGCGGCACGCCCCCCGCCGTCGCGCAGCCGTGGGGCTACCGGATCGACGTGGGCCTGCCGAAGCACGTCCTGCGCCACGTGCTGCCGGCGCCCGACGCCTCGTCGGTGGGCCGGCTGTGCGCGGAGATCACCGAGCCGTACACCTGGCTGAAGGTCATGGCGGCGCCGGACGCGGTCGCCGAGTGGATCACTCCGGGATGGACCGTGCCCGACGATCCGGGCTTCATGATGTGCAAGCGCCTGCACCCCTCCGGGCCGGGGAGCCGGCCGCCCGTCCCGGACGGGTACACACGGACGACGGAGACCCGCGACGGTGTCGTCCGGGTCAGGATCCTCGCCCCGGACGGCACGCTCGCCGCGCGCGGTCAGATCGCCCTCACGGGAGGGACGGCGGTCGCCGACCAGATCGAGACCGACCCCCGTCACCGCCGCCGCGGCCTCGGCGCCCAGGTCATGCACACCCTGGAGGCGGCGGCCGCCCGGGCGGGCGCGGTGACGGGCGTCCTGTCGGCGACGACGGACGGGCGGGGGCTGTACACGTCACTGGGCTGGCGGTACGAGGGGCCCCTGACCGGGATCGTCCGCGACTGACACGGGGACCCGCCGGCCGCGCGCGATCGACGGGACCAGAGCCGCGTCCGGCCCCGGAGGGGCGGGGCCGGCCGATCACGCGCGCCGCTCTCTGGTCAAGCGGATCGGGGGCGGGCATGCTCGGGTGCATGGCGACGGGGAACACAAGGGACAGGCGGTACACGGCGGGCCCGTGGGCCGCGACCGCGGTACTGGTGACACTGACGGCACTCACCGGCTGCGGGCCGGACACGCCTCCGCCGCCGGCCGCCCCGACGCCCGGCACGAGCACCGCGCCGGCGTCGCCGCCGGCGCGGTGCTCGTGC
>NZ_RDBI01000066.1:621845-647047 GCF_008042125.1 Streptomyces sp. MS191 | reverse complement strand
GCCCACACGGCGGACCATGCCACCGGACAGGGTCTTCAGCTTCGCGTCCATCCGGTCGCCCAGCCCGACCCGCTGCCGACCGAGCTGCGGCGCGGCCTCGGCCCCTGGCTCGGGGCCGCCGTCGCCGCGCTGGTGCTGGCCGGGATGTACGGCAAGGGGCCCGGCTGGCAGGGGCGCTGGACCGACACGACCGACATGCTGCACGTCACGACGGGCCTGCTCGGCGGCCCGCTGGTCCTCGCCGCGGGGTGCGTGCTCGGCGGCCGGGAGCGGCGGCGCGGCACCCTGGAGCTGCTCGGCTCGGTGCCGCGCGACCCGGTGCGCCGCGCCCTGGTGGCCGCGGCGCCGGCCGCCGCGTGGCCCGCGGCCGGCCACCTGGTGGCGGCCCTGGTGTGCCTGGCCGCGACGTGGCCGTACGCCGGCGGAGCCGGGCGGCCGTTCCTGGACCTCGTGCTCGCGGACACGGTGGCGCTCGCCTCCCTCGGTGTCCTCGGCCACGTCGTCGGCCGGCTGGTGGGCTGGCGGCTGACGGCTCCGCTGCTGGCGGTGGTGGGCTATGTGGGGCTCGCCGTCGGTTCGTACACCGACTCCGGCGCCCGCTGGCTCGGTCCGGCGGCCGAGCACCGCTACTACTGGGACCAGCCGGTGGGGTGGTTCGCGCCCGCCTCGGCCGCCTGGGCCGGTGGGCTGGCCCTGGCCGCGCTGGTGGCCTGCGCGGCCAGGCGCGGCCGGCCCCGGCTGTGGGCGCTCGTCCCGCTCGGGGTCGCGCTGGCCGCCGGGGCGGCGATCCTGCGGCTGCCGTCCGACGGGCCGTGGCGTCCGGACCCGGCGGCCGCCCGGCTCGTCTGCGACGGCGGTTCGCCGCAGGTGTGCCTGCCGGCCGTCGACCGTGACCTGCTGCCGCAGGTGTCCGCGGCGCTCGCGCCGATGAACGCCCGGCTCCACGGGCTGCCGGGCGCACCCGCCCGCTGGCTGACCGGACCGGGTGAGCCGGGACCCGGGGACAGGCCGCTGCCGGACCCGGCCGAGGACGCCACGCGCGGCCGGCTGGACCACCCGGAGCAGTACGCGAACGCGGTCGCCCAGTGGCTGGTCTCGGAGACCTGCCGGCCCGGGGATCCGGTCGGGCCCGGCACGGAGCAGGCCGCCCTGGTCCAGCTCGCCGTCCTCGAATGGCTGGCGCCGGCACCGGACGGGTACGGCGTCGACAGCGCCCCGGCGCAGCCGTTGGTCGACCGGCTGAAGGCGAAGTCGCCCGAGGAGCAGCGGGGTTATCTCGCCCGGTTCCTGGCGGCCGACCGCTGCGACCCGGCGGAGGTGCCGTTGCCATGACCGGTCGGATCCCGAACGGCCCGGTGCTGTACGCCCGTTCGCGAGGGCTCGTGGGTGCGGTGGCGGCGCTCGTCGGCACGGCGGCGGTCGCGGCCTGGGCGGCCGCCTGGCTCCGGACCCGGGCCGGCCTGGACCCCGAGGCCGGCGCGTCCCTGGCGGCGCTGGCCCCGCTGCTGGCGGCGGGCGCCGTCGGAACGAGTCTGCACGTGTGGAGCGAGGACCTGGACCGTACGGCGGTACGGCCCTGGTGGCCGCGGCGGGCCGCCCATCTCGCGGTGCTCACGGCGCCGGCGGTGACGCTGCTCGCGCTCGCCGTCCTCCCCGGGTACGCGGAGGGTTTCGGCGTCGCGGCGATGGTGCGCAACACGCTGGGCTCGGTGGGCGTGACGGCCGCGGCGGCCGTGCTGCTCGGGGCGCGGCTGAGCTGGCTGCCGATGACGGCGTACGTCGGCGCGTGCCGGCTGGCGGGGACGGACGGCGGGGCGGGCCTGTGGTGCTGGCCGGTACTGCCGGGGACCCGGCCGGGGGCGTGGCCGGTGGCCGTCGCGCTCTTCGCCGTGGGGGCGGCGGTGTACGTGGCGCGGGGCGCCCGGCGCTCCGGACGGTGACCGCGCGCGCCCGGGGCCTGGGTCGTGGCCGGAACGTCCCGCCCGGCCCGCACGCTCGCCGCGTCGTCGGGGTCGGGGTCGGGGTCGGAGCCTCGGCGACGCCGACCCGACGTGGCACCTCGGCAAGGGTCACGTCACGATCGCCCCGGTCACCTGGGACCGGACCCGCGGGACCCCGGTGGAGGCGCGCCGCGAACTGACCGGATCGAGTGGTGGGGGCGCACGGGGCCCCGCGTCCGCGACCTCCGCCGACCCGCGCCCGACCGACGGGCGCCGGGCCCGCCACCTGCGGGTCCGGCGCCCCGCGGGGCCGTTCCGCGCCATCGCCCGCCGCCACGGGTGCCCGGAAAGGCGGTTGTCCCGGCCGTCCCCGCCCGGCGAGGATGGCCGGACGACGTCCCGCCGAGCCGAGACCGGAGTGAGCGCCACCATGCCGAACGCCGTCACCCTCGACCGCCGCGAAGGCCCCTACGGGGAGGTGGTCCTGCGCCGGCGCGACGACCACTTCGAGATCATCGCCAACGGCACGTTCCTGATGGACACCTCCGACGGCCGCTCCGAGCGGCTGCTGATCGACGCGGCGATGGACGCCCTCGGCGGGCGCCCGGGGGCCTCCGTGCTGATCGGCGGCCTGGGCGTCGGCTTCTCCCTCGCGCACGCGGCCGCCGACCCGCGCTGGGGCCGGATCGTGGTGGTCGAGCGGGAGCAGGCCATCATCGACTGGCATCGCGAGGGCCCGCTGGCCGCCCTGTCCGGCGAGGCGCTGGGCGATCCGCGCAGCGTGATCCTGCACACGGATCTCGTGGAGTACCTCGACACCTCCCCCGACACCTACGACGCACTCTGTCTGGACATCGACAACGGACCGGACTGGACCGTCACCGACGACAACGAACACCTGTACTCCGCCTCGGGGTTGGCGGCCTGCGCGGCCCGTCTGAACCCCGGTGGAATCCTCGCCGTATGGTCCGCGCGACCGTCGGCCGATTTCGAGGAGTCCTTGCGGAATGCCGGATTCAACGGGGTACGGACGGAAGAGATCCCCGTTGCCCGGGGCGTCCCGGACGTGGTGCACCTCGCCGTACGTCCTGCGTAGCCGGGATGCTCCCGCTGCCTCTAGGCTGCTGGCCGACCATCAGCGAGCGAGGCGGGGCAATGGAGCAGACACACACCACTCAACACGGTGCGGCGGCCACTCCGGGCGCTCAGCGGCGGGTACTGGTCGTCGAGGACGACACGACGATCGTCGAAGCGATCTCCGCCCGGCTGCGGGCGGAGGGCTTTCTCGTGCAGACGGCGACCGACGGCCCGGCCGCGGTCGACGCGGCCGAGGCGTGGCAGCCGGACCTGATGCTGCTCGACGTGATGCTGCCGGGCTTCGACGGCCTGGAGGTCTGCCGCCGGGTCCAGGCCCAGCGGCCGGTGCCGGTGCTGATGCTCACGGCGCGTGACGACGAGACGGACATGCTGGTCGGCCTGGGCGTCGGCGCCGACGACTACATGACGAAGCCGTTCTCCATGCGCGAGCTCGCGGCGCGGGTGCACGTGCTGCTGCGCCGGGTGGAGCGGGCCGCGCTGGCGGCCGTCACCCCGCGGAGCGGGATCCTGCGCCTGGGCGAGCTGGAGATCGACCACGCGCAGCGCCGGGTCCGGGTCCGCGGCGAGGACGTGCACCTGACCCCGACCGAGTTCGACCTGCTGGTCTGCCTGGCGAACACCCCTCGCGCGGTCCTCTCCCGCGAGCAGCTCCTCGCCGAGGTGTGGGACTGGGCGGACGCCTCCGGCACCCGGACCGTGGACAGCCACATCAAGGCGCTGCGCCGGAAGATCGGGGCCGAGCGCATCCGCACCGTGCACGGCGTCGGCTACGCGCTGGAGACCCCCGCGCCATGAGCCGGCGCGGGCGGCGCACCGGGCGCGGGGGCGCGGGCGGGACCGAGCGGGCCGGCGGCCGGCGGATCACGATCTCGATCATGACGAAGCTGGGCGCCCTGGTCGTCGGGGCCGTCCTGCTGACCACGGGTCTCGCGCTGGTGGCGATCCGGACCTCCACGGAGTTCCGCTACATCACGATCTTCGCGATGATCGCGACCCTGCTGATCACCCAGTTCGTGGCCCAGTCGCTGACGGCGCCGCTGGACGAGATGAACACCGTGGCGGGGTCGATCTCCCGCGGCGACTTCAGCCGGCGGGTGCGCGGCGCGGACCGCCGCGACGAGCTGGGCGACCTCGCCTCGACGATCAACCGCATGGCGGACGACCTGGAGGCGGTCGAGCGGCACCGCAAGGAGCTCGTCGCCAACGTCTCCCACGAGCTGCGCACCCCCATCGCCGCGCTCCGGGCCGTCCTGGAGAACGTCGTGGACGGGGTCTCCGAGGCCGACCCCGAGACCATGCGGACCGCCCTGAAGCAGACCGAGCGGCTCGGCAGGCTCGTGGAGACGCTGCTGGATCTGTCACGTCTCGACAACGGTGTCGTCTCGCTGAAGGTACGGCGCCTGGAGGTCTGGCCGTACCTGTCCGGGGTGCTCCGGGAGGCCAACCTGGCGGCGTCGCAGCGCGGCCTGTCCTCCAGCTCCGGCCTGCACAACCGCACGGACGTCCATCTGCACCTCGACGTGTCGCCGCCCGAGCTGACCGCGCACGCGGACGCGGAACGGCTGCACCAGGTGGTGGCGAACCTGATCGACAACGCGGTGAAGCACTCGCCGCCGCACGGCCGGGTGACCGTGCACGCCCGGCGCGGACCCTGGCCGGACTCCCTGGAGCTGGAGGTCGAGGACGAGGGCCCCGGCATCCCCGAGGCGCTGCGGCACACCGTCTTCGAGCGGTTCAACCGGGGATCGGCGGGGGGCCAGCCGGTCCCGGGCAGCGACGGCGGGACGGGGCTCGGCCTGGCGATCGCCCGCTGGGCGGTGGATCTGCACGGCGGAACCATCGGAGTGGCCGAATCGTCACGCGGCTGCCGCATCCAGATCACTCTTCCGGGCAGCGTTCCGGCGCGGGATTGACGTAGGGTTCGAACCGGAAGCACACGTTCTGCGTGTACCTGTACAGGACACGGCCAGGACGTGATCAGGGATGCGGGCCAAACAGGGCCGCAGCCGCCACCTCGTGTACCCGCGAGAGGGCAGAACCACGCTTGTTTCCCGCCAATCCATGCCCCGAAACACCCCGTCAAGTGTGACTTGCGCGACGTTGGAGCGCCCGGCCTGCACCTCTCGGCCAGGGAGGCGTAGCCTTTATTTCCGCTGTCCATCACCTTGTGAAGCGGAAGAGGGCGGTTACCGCCGTGTCGTCTCAGTCCCCCAGTAACTCGAGCATCTCCACCGACCAAGACGGGCGGGGTCAGAACCCCGCGACCGCCTTCGGCGCCAATGAGTGGCTCGTCGACGAGATCTACCAGCAGTACCTCCAGGACCCGAATTCGGTCGATCGTGCCTGGTGGGACTTCTTCGCCGACTACAAGCCCGGCTCCTCGGACACTCCCGCCGCCGCGGGGGCGGCCGGAACCGCGCCGACCCCCACGACCACTCCGAGCGCGCCCGCCGCTCCGCAGGCGGGCCCCGCACAGGCCGCGCCTGCCGCGGCCCCTGCGCAGCCCGCCGCCGCCGCTCCGGCGCCGGTGAAGGCCGCCCCGGCCGCCGCGCCCGCCAAGGCCGCCGCGCCCGCCGCCAAGGCGCAGGCCGCGCCGGCCACGGAGGCCCCTGCCGGTCCCGAGCTGGTCACGCTGCGCGGCCCCGCCGCCGCGGTCGCGAAGAACATGAACGCCTCGCTGGAAGTGCCGACGGCCACGTCCGTCCGCGCCGTCCCGGTGAAGCTGCTCTTCGACAACCGGATCGTGATCAACAACCACCTGAAGCGCGCCCGGGGCGGGAAGATCTCCTTCACGCACCTGATCGGCTACGCGATGGTGCAGGCGATCAAGGCCATGCCGTCGATGAACTACTCCTTCGCGGAGAAGGACGGCAAGCCGACCCTGATCAAGCCGGAGCACGTGAACTTCGGCCTCGCGATCGACCTGGTGAAGCCGAACGGCGACCGCCAGCTCGTCGTCGCGGGCATCAAGAAGGCCGAGACCCTGAACTTCTTCGAGTTCTGGCAGGCCTACGAGGACATCGTCAAGCGCGCCCGCGTGGGCAAGCTCACGATGGAGGACTTCTCCGGCGTCACGGTCTCGCTGACCAACCCCGGCGGACTCGGCACCGTCCACTCCGTGCCGCGTCTGATGCCCGGACAGTCCGTGATCATGGGCGTCGGCTCGATGGACTACCCGGCCGAGTTCCAGGGCACCTCGCAGGACACCCTGAACAAGCTGGGCATCTCGAAGGTCATGACCCTGACCTCGACGTACGACCACCGCGTCATCCAGGGCGCCGCCTCCGGCGAGTTCCTGCGCATCGTCGCGAACCTCCTCCTCGGCGAGGACGGCTTCTACGACGAGATCTTCAAGGCCCTGCGCATCCCCTACGAGCCGGTCCGCTGGTTCAAGGACATCGACGCCTCGCACGACGACGACGTCACCAAGGCCGCCCGCGTCTTCGAGCTGATCCACTCCTACCGGGTCCGCGGCCACGTCATGGCCGACACCGACCCGCTGGAGTACCGCCAGCGCAAGCACCCCGACCTGGACATCACCGAGCACGGCCTCACCCTGTGGGACCTGGAGCGCGAGTTCGCGGTCGGCGGCTTCGCCGGCAAGTCGATGATGAAGCTGCGCGACATCCTCGGCGTCCTGCGCGACTCGTACTGCCGCACCACCGGCGTCGAGTTCATGCACATCCAGGACCCGAAGCAGCGCAAGTGGATCCAGGACCGCGTCGAGCGCTCGCACTCCAAGCCGGAGCGCGAGGAGCAGCTGCGGATCCTGCGCCGCCTGAACGCGGCCGAGGCCTTCGAGACCTTCCTGCAGACCAAGTACGTCGGCCAGAAGCGCTTCTCGCTGGAGGGCGGCGAGTCCGTCATCCCGCTGCTCGACGCGGTCATCGACTCCGCCGCCGAGTCCCGCCTGGACGAGGTCGTCATCGGCATGGCCCACCGCGGCCGCCTGAACGTCCTCGCCAACATCGTCGGCAAGTCGTACGCGCAGATCTTCCGCGAGTTCGAGGGCAACCTCGACCCGAAGTCGATGCACGGCTCCGGCGACGTCAAGTACCACCTGGGCGCCTCGGGCACCTTCACCGGCCTGGACGGCGAGCAGATCAAGGTCTCGCTCACCGCCAACCCCTCGCACCTGGAGGCGGTCGACCCGGTCCTGGAGGGTGTCGTCCGCGCCAAGCAGGACGTCATCAACAAGGGCGGCACGGACTTCACCGTCCTGCCCGTCGCCCTGCACGGTGACGCGGCCTTCGCCGGCCAGGGTGTCGTCGCCGAGACGCTGAACATGTCGCAGCTGCGCGGCTACCGCACCGGCGGCACGGTCCACATCGTCATCAACAACCAGGTCGGCTTCACCGCCGCCCCGGAGTCCTCGCGTTCCTCGATGTACGCGACCGACGTGGCCCGCATGATCGAGGCGCCGATCTTCCACGTGAACGGCGACGACCCGGAGGCCGTGGTCCGCGTCGCGCGGCTCGCCTTCGAGTTCCGCCAGACGTTCAACAAGGACGTCGTGATCGACCTCATCTGCTACCGCCGCCGCGGTCACAACGAGGGCGACAACCCGCAGTTCACCAACCCGCAGATGTACAACCTGATCGACAAGAAGCGTTCGGTGCGCAAGCTGTACACCGAGTCGCTCATCGGTCGCGGCGACATCACCCTCGAAGAGGCGGAGCAGGCGCTCCAGGACTTCCAGGGCCAGCTGGAGAAGGTCTTCGCGGAGGTCCGCGAGGCCACCTCCGCCCCGGCCCCGGCGCACGTCCCGGACCCGCAGCCCGAGTTCCCGGTCGCGGTGACCACCGCGGTCTCCCAGGAGGTCGTGAAGCGGATCGCCGAGTCCCAGGTCAACATCCCGGAGCGGATCACGGTCCACCCGCGCCTGATGCCGCAGATGCAGCGTCGCGCGGCCTCCATCGACGACGGCACCATCGACTGGGGCTTCGGCGAGACGCTCGCCATCGGCTCCCTGCTGATGGAGGGCACCCCCGTCCGGCTGTCCGGCCAGGACTCGCGCCGCGGCACCTTCGGCCAGCGTCACGCGGTCCTGGTGGACCAGGAGACCGGCGAGGACTACACGCCGCTGCTCTACCTCACCGAGGACCAGGCCCACTACAACGTCTACGACTCGCTGCTCAGCGAGTACGCGGCGATGGGCTTCGAGTACGGCTACTCGCTGGCCCGCCCGGACTCCCTCGTGGTCTGGGAGGCCCAGTTCGGTGACTTCGTCAACGGCGCGCAGACCGTCGTGGACGAGTTCATCTCCTCGGCCGAGCAGAAGTGGGGCCAGACCTCCGGCGTCACGCTGCTCCTGCCGCACGGCTACGAAGGCCAGGGCCCGGACCACTCGTCCGCCCGCCCGGAGCGCTTCCTGCAGATGTGCGCCCAGGACAACATGACGGTCGCCATGCCGACGCTGCCGTCGAACTACTTCCACCTCCTGCGCTGGCAGGTGCACAACCCGCACCACAAGCCGCTCATCGTCTTCACCCCGAAGTCGATGCTGCGCCTGAAGGCCGCGGCCTCGAAGGTGGAGGAGTTCACCACCGGCGGCTTCCGTCCGGTGATCGGCGACGACACGGTGAACGCGGCCGACGTCCGCAAGGTCGTCTTCTGCTCCGGCAAGGTCTACTACGACCTGGAGGCCGAGCGTCAGAAGCGCGGTGTCACGGACACGGCGATCATCCGGCTGGAGCGCCTGTACCCGCTGCCGGGTGCCGAGCTGCAGGCCGAGATCGCCAAGTACCCGAACGCCGAGAAGTACCTGTGGGCGCAGGAGGAGCCGGCGAACCAGGGTGCCTGGCCGTTCATCGCCCTCAACCTGATCGACCACCTGGACCTGGCGGTCGGCGCCGACATCCCGCACGGCGAGCGCCTGCGCCGGATCTCGCGTCCGCACTCCTCGTCCCCGGCGGTCGGTTCGGCCAAGCGTCACCAGGCCGAGCAGCAGCAGCTGGTCAACGAGGTCTTCGAGGCCTGACCGGCGGAATCCGCACGAACGGAGGCCCGGCACCCCGCGAGGGGGGCCGGGCCTCCGGCGTTCCGCGGCGACCTCAGCCGAGGTTGGCCTCGAAGTCCCAGTAGGGACGGTTGCGCTGGCGTGCGGAGAGGGTGTGCGGGTGCTGTGCCCCCAGCGTCCGGGTCAGGGTGAGGAGCGCGTCCTCCTCGATCTTGCCCGCCTCCTCCACCTCGCGCAGGCCGCGGAGGTCGGTGGCGAGCGCGACCTGGCAGGAGAGGGTCAGGGGGTGTTCGTTGCCGAGGGCGTGCCGGGCCCGCCGGAGGGTGTCCCGGCTGAGTTCGGCGGCGTCCGACACCCGGCCGTTGAAGTTCCGGGCGGCGGTGGCGTTGAGGGCGCAGCCCAGGACCCAGGGGTGGTCGGGTCCCAGGGAGGCGGTCAGTCCGGCGAGCGCGCCCTCCAGCATGGCCATGGCGTCGGCGCGTTCGCCGGAGGCCTGCATGACCAGGGCGACGTTGGCGAGCACGCCGGCCGCGACGGGGTGGGCCGGGCCGAGGAGTGCGCGGTAGCCCGCCTCGGCCTCGCTGCTCAGCTCGCGGGCGTGGGCGAGGTCGCCGTGTTCCCGGGAGTAGTTGGCGTAGTTGTTGATGGCGGACAGGGTCACGTAGTGACCGCGGCCGTGCACCTGCTCCAGCTGTTCGAGCAGGCTGGCCATGGTGGCGCCGAGGTCCTGCTGGAAGCCGCCCTCGCGGCGTCGGCACAGGGCCAGCTGCGAGCGGGCGTAGAGGGTCTGGAGGTGCTGGGTGCCGAGGACCTGGACGTGGACCCGGACGTTGGCCTCCTGACGGGCCAGGGCCTCGCGGTAGTGGCCGAGCAGCCGGAGGTCCTGGGCGACGGCGTTGCTGGAGTTGAGGCTGTGGGCGTGGCGGGCGCGCAGCAGGCTCTCGCTGCGGGCCAGCGACTCGACGTCGGTGTCGTACGCCTCCTGGTAGCGGCCGAGCATCCGCAGCACGACGCCCAGGTTGTGGCGGGCGACGAGGGTGAGGAACTCGGTGTCGCCGAGGAGTCGTTGCGACTCGGCGAGGCTTTCGCGCTGGATGCGTTCCGACTCCCGGTACTGCCCGAGGAAGCGCAGGTCGCTGGCGATGTTGACGGCGGAGCGCAGGGAGCCCAGTGCGTCACGGTCGGGGGCCGCGTCGAGCTTCTCGCGCAGTGCCAGGTCGAGTTCGTAGGCGCTCCGGAAGCGGCCGAAGGAGCGCAGGATGTTGCCCTCCTGCGTGGTGAGGTCCAGCATGGCCGGGTCGAGCGGGTCCATGAAGGTGGACCAGCTCTCCCTGATCTTCTCGGCGAGGCGGACGCCGGCCCGGAACTCGGCGCTGCGGAAGCAGTAGTGCAGACAGTTGAGCACGGCCGTCTGGACGCGTGGGTTCCGGCTGGTGAGCGCCCCGGAGGGTTCCAGGTGCGGCAGGAGTTCGGCGTACCGGGGCCACTGGCGGCTGTCCATGGGGTTGCCGGGGTCGGCCTCGGCGAGCAGGGCGCGTACGGCCTGGCGGTGGGAGTCGCGGTGCTCGCCGTCGGTGAGCCGGGCCACGATGTCGTGGACGAGCCGGTGCATGTGCACGGACTCCTGGTGCGGTCCCACGTCGACGTTGCCGGCGGGGCCGCGGGTCTCCCGGGTGAGCACCGAGTAGTTGACCAGCGTGTCCAGGGCCCGGGTCCAGGCCGGCAGGTCGGCTGCCATCCACCGCAGGTCCTCGGGCAGTTCGGCCTGCGGGTAGGCCCGGACGATGCCGAGCGGGATCCGGCCGGGGGCGAAGGAGGCGCACAGGCTGAGGACGTCGATGGCCTGCGGCTGGGAGCGTCGGAGCCGGTTGATCAGTATCGACCAGGAGGTCAGGGAGGCGTTGGGGAAGCCGTCACCGGCCGAGGGCTCGTCCACGGTGGACAGCCGTCCGTCGCGGACCATGCGCAGGTACTCGGGCACCTCCATGCCGGACTCGCCGAGCCAGGAGGCGGCCTGGACCAGTGGCAGCGGGACGTCGCCGAACTCCGCGGCGACCTCGTCGGCCTGGGGCGCGGTGATGTGCGGGGCACGGCGCATCAGATAACCGGTGGACTCGGCGCGGTCGAAGCTGGGGACCTCGACGACGTCGGTGTAGTCGCCCCAGCCGCGGTTGCGGGAGGTGATCAGCACGTGTCCGGGGCCGTGCGGCAGCAGCACCTGGGCGCCGTCGGTGTCGTCCCAGCCGTCGAAGATGACGAGCCAGCGGGAGTGCGGGTCGCCCCGGCGCAGCGCCTCGCGGACGGCACGGATGCGTTCGCCGGGCTCGTTGCCGCTGGGCAGGCGCAGTTCGGCGGCGAGTTCGCCGAACCGGTCGCGCTGGACGTTGCGGTCGTCGGAGTTGACCCACCAGATCACGTCGTAGTCGGGGCTGAAGCGGTGCGCGTACTCGGCGGCGATCTGGGTCTTGCCGATGCCGGACATGCCGAGCAGGGTGCAGGCCGCGTTGCCGCGTTCGGCGTCCATGAGCCGTTCCTGGAGGACGGTCAGGAGGTCGTCGCGGCCGGTGAAGCGGGGGTTGCGGCGCGGGACCTCGCCCCAGACGTCGGGCGGGGTGTCGGGGTAGCGGAGCAACGCGCCGGGGGGCAGTCGGCGGGCCGCCGAGCGGCGGGGTTCGATGCCGAGCCGGCTGAACAGCCGTGCTTCGGCCTCCTCCTCGCCGACGCCCCAGAGGCTGACCGGTTCGAGGACGGCAGTGGCCGGGAGCAGCGGCCGGTTGGTGAGGTTGACGGCCGCGAAGCGGTCGGCGTGGGCGGCGACGAAGCCGCGCAGCACGTCGTTCCACTCGCCCGCCGGGCGCGGTCCCAGCTCGAAGAACCAGTCGTTGAGGACGAGGAGCACCTGGCCGCGGGCGAGCAGCAGGTCGTCGAGCGAGTCCTCCAGGGCCACCTCGCGCGGCGGGTCCCAGCGCTGGAGCGTGGCGCGCACACCGTGTGCTTCGAGCCGTTGGTTGATCCAGGCCGCCCACGGCCGGTGGTAGCCGGGAAAGACCACGAGGACGTGGTCGGGTGCCACCCTGCCGCCGTGTTCCACCGCTCCCCCGCCCGACCGCTGTTCCGCCATCTGTCACGTCTCCCGTCCCACTCGCGCGCAACGCAGTGTAATACAGGCTATACGCAGTGTGACCACGCCCGATGAGGGGGCCGCCCGCCGAGGCTCGCGTGGTGCTCGGCCATGCCGATCGCGAACTCCCGCCCCTCCATGGTCAGTTCATCGGATTGAACCAGGATCGTCAGCGCTTCGCCCACCTGATCGTGGATGTCGTCGAACTGCTGCCCGGCATGCCGGCGCCAGGACCCCGGGGCCTGCGGGGAGGCGGCGGCGCGGCGCCACAGGTCCGCCAGAGCCAGGTGCGCGTAGGCGCCCTGGAACACCCCGGCGACCGGCCGCGGGTCGGGGCGCCAGCCGACCCGGTGCAGGGCGGTCCGCCCGGACGCGTACAGCGGGACCAGTTCGTGCAGGGTGGCGAGCTTGCTGTGGTGGATCTCGTGCACGAGCGTCTCGGCCAGGTCCGGCGCCCCGGCCGCCGGGGACGTCAGGACGGCGCCGGGGGCGGCGCTCATGGTGGCGCCGACGGACCGCGGGCCGGTCGGTTCGAGCGGCACGAGGGCGCGCACGGCCCGGCTGATCTCGGCCGCCCGGTCCGCGTCGACACGCCTCAGCAGGTCCTGGGCCGCCCGCCAGTGCGCCGCCCAGCCGGACCGGTCGGTCGCGGCGTGGTCGGTCGCGGTACGGACCGGGTCGCCGAAACCGCCGGGCGGCACCCGGTAGGGGTCCAGGTCGTCGAGGCGGGCGGTGGAGCCGGGCAGTACAGGCAGCCCGGTCCAGTCGGGGCCCCGGCCGACGAGGGTGCCGTCGCGGCGGTCGGTGAGCAGCAGGACGGTGGGAGCGGCGTACGGGGCGCCCTCGTCGTACAGCCGGACGACCCGGGAACGCGCCCGGATCCGGACGGGACCGGGACCACGCAGCCGCAGGCGCCCCACACCCGGCAGCGAGAGCAGGCCGCCGGGCGCCTCCACGGCCAGGTCGAGCGGGCTGCCCGCCCGCAGTGCGGCGGTGACGGCCAGGCTCTCCAGGCGGCCGAGGTGGCGGTCGAGGGACGGGCCCGTCCGCCCGGTGAGCGCGACGGCCAGCCACAGCCCGGTCGTCGGGTAGTCGAGGACGTCCCGTACGACCCCGGGACAGCGCCGCTCGACCTGTTCGAGCAACCGCCAGGAGGTCTCGAAACGGCGGAACACCTCGGGGTCGACGGCGTCCCGCTCGCTGCGGGCCCGGACCAGCAGGGCCTTGAGGAGCACCAGGCGGCGCGTGTGCAGGGCGGAGCGCAGCAGGGCGGTCCCGGCCGGCGCGGGCCGGGTGCGCGCGAGAGAGGTGAGCGCCGCGGCGGTCGGCGGCACGGAGCTCATCCCCGCCCCCTCACGGCGGCCGGTGCCCGGCGCCGAGATCTGACCGGAAACCGCCGGTCGGTACGGGGCCGCCGCTCAGTGGTGGGTACCCCCCGCCCCCTCGGCCCAGAACTCGACGAGTTCGCCGCACCGGAGCAGTACGAGCTCGACGGCGGCTTCGATGTCCGGATCCTCCGTGCGGCGCAAGGTCCGCAGGTCGACGGCCGTGAGATCGGGAAGGTGCGGAGATCCACCGGCATCCCGGTCGACACCGGTCGCCCACTCCGTGTGCTGCAACACCCTCGGCTCCTCCTCACCGACCCTTGTCCCCCACGGTCGTAGCGGCGCAGCGGTTCTTCCCGACGCCAGGAAGTCAGAAACCCGTTCGACTCAACTGCGCCCATTCACGCCCCCGTTATCCGGCCGTTCCCCTGCCGCCTATCCGGTGGTCCCGCTCCAGGTCCACCACGGCGGCGTGATCCGGCGACGGGCGTCGCCGGAGAGCTGTGCCTGGTACGTCCCCTGCTGTGCCGTCACCTCCGCGAGCTGGGTCCGGGTCCGTTCCACGTCGTTCCAGTCCACCTCCACCAGCGCGGACACCAGCCGCTGCCACTGCTCGGCCGCGGCCCGCAACACGGCCCCCGCCCGCACCGTCCGGCCCATGAGCCGCAGGACCGCGCCCTGGGCGTGCAGCGCGCGGGCCCCGGTGACCGAACCCGGGGTGTCGCCGTGGGCGGACCGGGCGTCCTCCCAGGAGCGCTGGTACGCCGTGAGCGCGTCGCCGAGCACGCCGTCGCGCGCCACTTCGCTCAACTCCATTCTCACCCGCCCCAGTTGCAGCCACACCTCGGCGCGCAGCGCGGGGTCGCGGACCGTGCGCACGGCCTGTTCCAGAAGATGGCGGCTCTCGTACAGGTCGGGCAGGAAGCCCGCCCGGTGGAAGCGCAGGGCCAGCACGCTGCCGATCAGGACCAGGGCCCTCGCCCGCTCGGGCGCGTCGGCGGGCAGGCCGGTGAGCGCCTCGCGCAGCACGCCCTCGGCCCGGTCGACGGCCGGCGTGCCGCCGTCGGCCGCGGCCCGGCGCAGCAGGGACTCGCCCCAGGCCATCAGGAGCCGGCCGCGCTGTGCGCTGTCCGCGGGGGCGAGCAGCGCGGCCGCCTCGTACGCCGCGTCGGTGGCCGGCCCGTCGCCGGCGGTGTCGTGGAGCCGGGCCCGGGCGGTGGTCCAGCGCAGCCGCAGCGCGACCCGGTCGTCGAGCAGCGATCCGGCCCGGTCCAGGACGGGGGCGATCGCGTCCGGCGCGTGCCCGGCGAGGCCCAGGGCGTCGGCCAGGTCGAGCAGCGCGGGGCCGGTCTCCCGCGACGCGAGGGCCGCGGTCAGCGCGGTGACCGCGCCGGGGCCGTCGCCGCGCGCCAGCAGCAGCCGGCCGCGGCGCAGGTGCAGGGTGTGGTGGTGGCTCTCGGGCCAGTCGCGCGGGTCCCCCGCGAGCGCCGCGAGCGCGGCGTCCAGGTGGGCGGTGTCGCCGGTGTCGCGCCACAGGGCGTGCCGGACGACGGCGAGTTCGAGCCGGGCCTGCGCCCCTTCCTCCTCGTCAGTCCCGGCCAGTCCCGCGGCGCCCTCCAGCACGGTCACGGCCCGCCGCAGCAGAGCGCCGCGCCGCTCGGTGCCGCGTACCGCGGCGGTGCCGGCCTCCGCGTACAGCACCCGCCCGAGCACGACCCTGGCGGGGACGTCGTCCTCCGCGAGGGCCGCCTCGGCGCGCTCGCGGGCGGCGGCGAGCAGCGAGGGGTCGGACTGGCTGCGCCACTGGTCGAGCAGCCGGCGGGCCTCGGCCAGCGGCTCGGGGGTGACCAGGTCGGGGTGGTAGAAGCGGAGCACCCGCGCGGGGATGCGGGCGAAGAGCTCCGGCTCGGGGCCGGCCGGCCCCGTCGGCTCGTCCGTCTCCTCCGGCGGCGCGGCCGCGTCCTCGTCGGCGGCCTGTCCGGCCAGCCGGGCGGCGGCCAGTGCGGGGAAGTTCCGCATGCCCTGGCCGAAGTTGCGCTCGACGTACTCGGAGCAGTGCTTGAGGACGAGCGCGGCGGCGCTGCGGTCCAGGGATCCGAGCAGCTGCTGCTGCACACCGGGCGGATAGCTGTAGCAGGGGTACGGGGTGGGCCCGGGCAGCTGTCGCAGCAGGCCGCTGAGCAGGACCTCCGCGAGTTCCATGGGGCCGGTGTCGGGGAGCATCGCACGCTGGACGAGCTGCATGACGGGAAGGGTGAGGGGGGCGGCGGCGAGATGGACGGCCAGCCGCAGGGCGCCCGGGGAGGCGCCGGCGCGGAAGACCCGCAGCAGGTCGTCGTCGCGGGGGACCCGGGCGGGGGCGTCCTCGGCGACGGCGCTCCCCGTCCGGACGGCGTCGGGACCGATCCGGGCGGCCCAGCCCCGCACGGCTCCGGCGCCCTGGCCGCCGAACAGCCGCGCCCAGGAGGCGAAGGCCTCGGGGGTCGGCGTGAGGACCGGCACCGCGCGGGTGTCCTCCGCGACGGGCTCCCAGGGCTCCTCGTCGGGCTGGAAGAGGGTGTGGCCGCCGGGCCCCGAAGGGCGTAACAGGGTGCCGGGTTCGACGTTCAGGGCGGTGCGCGGCCACAGCCGCGGGGGCAGCGGCTGGACGAGGGCGAGCGGCGAGCTGCGGGGCCACTGGTGGATGAGCCGCTGGGCCGCGCCGCGCCGCCAGAGCGGGCCGACGCAGTCGCTGACGATCAGCGTGAGGCGGCGGCCGGTGGGGTCGTGGAGCTGGTCGCCGGGGCGCAGCCGCGGCCGGCCGTCGGGTCCGGAGGTCGTGGTGACGCGCGGCGGTCCCTCGCCCGTGTCGTACAGCCGGTGCACCTGGACGTCCCGGAAGGCGCCGGACTGCTGGCACGCCTGGCGCAGTTCCTCGACCATCCGGGTCCAGACGACCATGGCGGGGCCGGTGTCCATGAGGAGCTGGATGTCGGGGCGGCGGCCGGCGGCGGGGCGCAGGACGGGCGTGAGGATGCCGGCGGCGGCGCTGCGCTCGGCGGTCGCCTCCTCGTCGAGGACGCCCTCGCCGGGCCGTACGGGGAACAGCGCGTAGTGCCGGAGCGGGCGGAGCGCCTTCTGCAGCCCGAGGAGGCCGGGCAGGGCGTTGGCGCCGGGTGCGCGGACGGGCAGGGCGGCGCGTCCGCCCCTTCCGCCGCCGGTGGGGCGTGCGCCGCCGCGGGGCATGTGGAGGCCGACGGTCTCCGGGTCCGGTCCGGAGAGCCGGGGCGCGGACTCGCCGTCCCGGTCCGGCTCCTCCAGGTCGGGAACGGCCGGTTCTCGTCCCTCCCCCGGGGGTTCGGGCACGGCGGGGTCCGCCGGCGGGCCCGTGGCCGGGTCCGCGGCGGCGGCGCCCGGCAGCCACTGGGCGAGCCAGACGGCGTCGGCCAGCTCCTCGGCGGTGGGGTGCTGGCCGCCTGCCCGGAGTCTGCGCGTGAGTTCTTCCAGATGCATCCGGTGCATCCGGCCATCACCTCGGCTGATCAAGCGGCTGCATGAGCATGTCCGCGATGCGTTCCCTGGTCACCCGCTCGGCGCGGGGGGCGTGCTGGGTCAGGTAGATGGCGTTGAGCAGCTGGTCGGTGGCGATGACCTCGCCGGGCTCGCGGTTCAGGAAGCGGCTGACGAGGGTCTGTTCGCCGGCGGCGGCGTCGGCGCCGAGGTGCGCCTCGATCATGGCGCGGAGCTGCTCCTCGCCCGGCGGCTCCAGTTCGAGCCGGATGCAGCGGCGCAACAGGGCCGCGGGGAAGTCGCGTTCACCGTTGGAGGTGAGCACGATGAAGGGGAAGGTGGAGCACCGGATCCGGCCGCCCTGCACCGGGACCTTGCGGCCGTCGTCGGTGAGCACCTCGACCACCGGTTCGCGGTCGGCGAGCCGCTCCAGCTCCGGGACGGCGAACTCGCCCTCCTCCAGGGCGTTCAGCAGGTCGTTGGGCAGGTCGAGGTCGCTCTTGTCGAGCTCGTCGATGAGCAGCACCCGCGGCTGGTCGGAGGGGAGCAGCGCGGTGCCGAGCGGACCGAGGCGGATGTACGAGCCGATGCCGGCGGGGGCCGCGGCGGTCGAGCCGGGGGCGCCGGTCTGGGCGCGCTCCAGCTGYACGRCCTGGAGGCGGCCGATGGCGTCGTAGCGGTAGAGGCCGTCCTGGAGGGTGGAGCGGCTGACGATCGGCCAGCGCAGGACGCGCCCCAGCCCCAGTTCGTGCGCGACGGCGTGGGCGAGAGTGGACTTCCCGGTGCCGGGGTTGCCGGTGACGAGCAGCGGGCGGCGCAGGTAGAGGGCGGCGTTGACGGCGTCGGTCTCGGCGGGGCGCGGGTGGTGGTTCTGGACGAGCCGGCGGCGCACCCCGAGCCGCCGGTCGGAGCCGGCCAGGGTGTCGTCGGCGCCGCCGGCCGAGAAGTCGCGCCAGGGGGGTGGCGGAGGCAGCCGTCTGATCTCGTCGTGCGGGTGGCCGGCACCACGGTAGATGCGCCAATCGTTCACGATGGACTCCTCCTGGCTGTGGTGGGGTGGCCCGCCCTGTCGACCGTACGTCCCGGGCGGGTCGCACGGCCCTCGAATCGGTCCGGTCGTCCGGGAGTTCGGCGGCTTCGTGCCGTCGGTGCGAAGCCTGGTGCGCCGTGTGGTGCGGCGGTGCCTACGGGGGCGTGCGGCCCGGGAGGGGCGGCGGCCGGCCGCCGGCCGGTGGCGCGCGGGGGCGTGGCACCCGGTCCGGCCGCCGGCCGTGCCGCGGGGGCGCGGCGGGTCCGCCGCGTGGTCCGTCCGGTCAAGGGGCCGCCTCCTCGCCGAGCAGGTCGGGGCCTTGGAGCGGAGGGGCGTGCGGCGGGCGGTCGGGCGGGTCGACGAGGACGGCCAGGTGTTCGGCCCAGGCGTCGGCGGACCGCTCCCCGGGGTCGGCCTCCTCGTCGCCGGCCCTGATCCGCAGGGTGCGGACCGGCCGGTGCAGCCCGTCGGCGCGCCCGGCCGCGGCCAGCAGCCGGCCCGCCTGTTCGTGGAAGTCGGCGCAGTCGCCGTCCGGATGCGGTCCGGTCCGCCACAGGGCGAGCGGGTGGCCGGCGGCGAGAGCCGCGGCCATGGCCCGCTTGCCCTCGCCGACGCCGACCCGGCCGCAGAAGACCGGTACGGCTCCCTCGTCGGCGTCGAGGAGCCGGGCGAACGCCTGCCGCGGGGTCTCCCGGCGCACGTGCGGGGCGTGCGCCTCGGCCCCGGCGGCCGGTACCTCGGCGCGCAGCGGGATCGCCCGCAGGGGGCCGTGCTCGGCGGCCCGCCAGCGCTTGAGCCACTCGTGCGACGGGGGTGCGGTCCGGCGGCCGGCGTGGCGGACGACGACCGTCCGCTGCTGGCCCAGGGTGAGCGCGTACGCGCCGAGGAGTTCGTCGTCGGGCGTGAGCCGCCACCCGTCGATGGCCAGGTCGAACAGGTCGAGCGGCAGCACCGCCWCGKCGGCCGCCAGGTGCTCGCCGCTGTCGCCGTGGCTCAGCGCGTCGGCGAGGGGCGCGCGCAGGGTCTCCTCCAGCCTCTCGCGCTCCACGCCGTGGTCGTCGTGGTGCAGGGGGCTGACCGTGCGCCCGTCGAAGAGGAGCTTGATCCGCCACGGGAAGCGCGTGCCGTAGTGCGGGGTGTCGATCTCCACCAGGACGTCCGCGCGGGCCCCGGTCTCCCGGACGGCGACGGGGGCGGCCGCGGGCTGGTCGGGGGTGAGCAGCTGGGCGATCTCCTGCTGGATCGCGGGGTGCGCCTCGACGGCCTCGTCCTCGATCCAGCGCACCAGGCTCTCCACGGCGGGGCTGTCGCCGTGCAGGTCGGTGACGTGCCGCGCGACCAGCGTGGCGTAGAGGAAGACCGCGTTGAGGCCGAGGTCCTGGATCGCCTCCTGCACCGGGTCGCGCAGTTCGTGGAGCAGTCCGACCCCTTCCCGCCAGGTGCGCGGGTCGGCTTCGAGGACGGACTGGAAGTCGTCGTGCAGGACCCGTCGTTTGACCTCGTCGACGAGGTGCATCACCTCGCCCGGCCCGGCGGGGGGCGGCAGTTCGGCGAGCCGCCCGTACAGGTGGACGCGGCGGCCCGGTCCGACTCCCTGGGTGGTGGGCGGCCGGAGCCGGATCTGCGCCCGGGTCCAGTCCGGGTGCCCGGCGAGCGAGCGGTAGCGGCCGAGGTGGTGGCGGTCGTGGTCGCGCATGACCTCGTGGAGGATCGCGCCGCCGGGCGCGTCGTGCAGCTCGCGCAGCGCGGTGATCGGGACGGCGGCGCCCTCGTCGGTGCCGCGGCCCTTGTTGAGGCCGATGACGGCACCGCGCGCGAGGTCGACCACGGGCCCGCCGGAGAGCCCCTCCACGGGCAGGGTCCAGCGCAGCAGGAGCGCCCCGCCGTCGACGGCGTGCGCCTCGCCGACGGCCTGGCGGATGCCGACCCGGCCGGTCTGCCGGGACCAGCCGTGGAGGCTGACCGGGATCGGCTGGGCGATGACGGGCGGCCGTTCGCTGAGCCGTACGCAGGAGACGTCGGTGGCCTCGGGGACGCGGACGAGTGCCAGGTCGGGGAAGTCCCAGTGGCCGAGCTCGTGTTCGGGCCGCTCGGGGCGCGGCTTGGCCAGCACCACCTCGCCCGTGGCCGCCCTGCCCTGCCAGCTGAGGCCCACGGCCCGCTCGTGTCTCCACACCGCGCTCCCCCCCTTGGCCACGACGTGGGCGCAGGTCAGCACCCAGCCCGGGGCGATGAAGAATCCCGTGCCCCAGTACCGGTCGCCGTGCGGGTCATACCCGTCTCCGGGCGCGGCGATGCGCACGAGCGCGGGGCGCACGAGCGCGTCGAGGGCGCTCATACGGATCCGTCGGCCGCCGGACCGTGGGGCGGGACGGTGTCGGGCGCCGGGCCGGGCGCGCCCTGGGCGGGGACCGTCGCGCCGACCGCGGCCGGGCCGGCACCGGCGGGCGGCGCGGCGGGGGCGACGGGCCCCGGTTCGGTCCAGGTCAGCGAGACCGAGACGGATGCCTTGCCGCCGCCGTCCGCGAGGACGCCGATCACCTTGCCCGCCTGCGCGGACAGTTCGATGCCGAAGCTGACGGCCACCTCGACCGGTGCCTGCGGGTCGAGTCCGGCCCGCAGCGAGCCGACGACCCCGCGCACCACGTCCGTGAGTCCGCCGGCCATCGAGACGACCCGGTCCCCGATGCCGGTGTCCTGGAAGCCGCCACCGCGGCCCAGTTCCTCCGCGTCGCGGACGCGGGCCCAGACGGGTGTGCCGTCGTCCAGCCGTATCCGAGCGATCCCGTACGTCACAGCGGCCCCCCGCTCCCCGAAACGATGATGAAGCAGGCTAGTCCCTGCCCGGGGCGAGCGCGAGGGTACGCGGAGGCCACGGCCTATCCTGATCGCATGTACTTCACTGACCGTGGCATCGAGGAACTGGAGAAGCGGCGCGGCGAGGAGGAGGTCTCCTTCGAGTGGCTCGCCGAGCAGCTGCGGACGTTCGTCGACCTCAATCCCGACTTCGAGGTGCCGGTGGAGCGTCTCGCCACCTGGCTCGCCCGGCTGGACGACGAGGACGAGGACGAGTAGCACCGCGGAGACGGGCGGGGCGCCCGTCTCGCGGCCGGCGGGAGCCGGTCAGAGTCTGCCCGGCCGCAGCCGGTCGTATGCGAGTCCCAGCGCTCCGCGTGCGACCAGGATCGCACCCGCGGTCACCCAGCCGCCGCTGTGGCGGCGGATGCCCCAGGCGAGCATCGGCACCCCCGCGCCGAGCTGGAGCGCGGACAGCATCCGGGCCTTGGGCCCGCGCAGGAACGGGCCGACCCGGCTGCCCTCCACCGCGTCGAGCTCGGCCCGTACGGCGTCCCGCCAGCCGGACCATTCGAGCTGTTCGGCGCCCTGGGCCAGGGCCACCGAGCGCAGCCGGTCGGCGCTGTCCCCCGGCACCACTCCGGTCGGCAGGTCGAGGCCGATCCGGGCGAGGATCGCGACGAGGCCGACGAGCCGTCCGTGGGCGTCGGTCTCGCGGTCGGTCCCGGTCAGGGGTTCCAGGGCCTGCACGTCCAGGACGGGATCGAGGGCGAGACGGGCCGCGAAGGTGCGCATGGCCTCGTCCTCGCCGACCGGGGTGCCGTCCGCGAGCCAGGTGTAGCCGACGGTGCGGCGGAACCCGGCGGCCAGCGTGAAGCCCGCGCGGTCCGCGTCCCACCAGAGCGCGAGGACGGGCCAGGTCGCGGCCGAGACGGCCAGTGCGGTGGCCCAGCCGGTGACGACGCGGTCGACGGGTTCGCCACCGTGCAGCCAGGGCTTCCCCTCCGGGACGAGGACGCTCCAGCCCTCCCCCGCCGGAGCGAGGAGGAGCTCCTCACGCAGCAGCTGTGCCGGCGGGCGGACCGCCGACGGCTCGGCGCGGCAGAGCAGCAGCGCGCCGACGGGGCTCGATCCGGAGGTCGCGTTCATGGGCCATACGCTAGGCCAATTTGTCCGCATCGGTGCATGAATGCCCCCGGTGCGCACCGCCTCGACGGGGGTTGACTTCCCCGCACCGCGATATATCGTCTTTACGAGAGACGCGATATGTTGCGTCGTCGACACGGGAGGTCAGCACGATGACAGAGTGGTCCGTCGCCGAGCCGAGGAAACTCACGCTGACCGATCCCGTCGCACGGCTCCGGGTCCGCATCGTCAACGGCACGGTGAACGTCGTGGGGACCGACGAGAGTTCCGCCCGCCTGGAGATCTCCTCCATCGAGGGCCCGCCGCTGATCGTGACCCAGGAGGGGTCGACCCTGACCGTCAGCTACGAGGACCTGCACTGGAAGGGCTTCCTCAAGTGGTTCGACCGCAAGGGTCACCGCCGCACGGCCGTCGTGTCGGTGGCCGTCCCGGCCGGGACGGACGTCGAGGTGGGCGTGGTCGGCGCCGGCGCGGTGATCTCCGGCGTCAGGGGACGCACGGACGTCCGCGGCGTCACGGGGGACACCACGCTCGTCGGACTCTCCGGCCCGGTCCGCGTGGAGAGCGTCTCGGGCGACCTGGAGGCCCAGTCCGTCACCGGCGCCCTGCGGGTCAACTCCGTGACCGGCGACGTGACGGTCATCGAGGGCGCCGGCGGCTCCGTGAAGGCCGACACGGTCAGCGGGGACATGGTCATCGACCTCGACGCCGCGGACCCGGAGGCCCCGCCCGCCGACATCAGGCTGACCAGCGTCTCCGGCGAGGTCGCCATCCGCCTGCCGCACCCGGCGGACGCCCGCGTCGAGGCGAACACGACCAGCGGCTCCGTCTCCAACGCCTTCGACGACCTGCGGGTCGGCGGGCAGTGGGGTGCCAAGAGCATCACCGGCACGCTCGGCGAGGGCCGCGGCACGCTCAAGGCGACCACGGTCTCCGGATCGATCGCGCTGCTGCGCCGCCCCGAACCCGCCGACGACGCCGACGCCGCCCCCTCCGCATCCGGAAAGGTGCTCTGACATGCCGCCCGTCTTCGCCCACGGCCGCCTGCGCCTCTACCTGCTCAAGCTCCTCGACGAGGCCCCGCGCCACGGCTACGAGGTGATCAGGCTCCTGGAGGAGCGCTTCCAGGGGCTCTACGCGCCGTCGGCGGGCACCGTCTACCCGCGGCTGGCCAAGCTGGAGGCCGAAGGCCTGGTCACGCACGCCACCGAGGGCGGGCGCAAGGTCTACTCGATCACCGACGCGGGTCGCGCGGAGCTGGCCGGGCGCGAGGGCGAACTGGCCGACCTGGAGCTGGAGATCCGCGATTCGGTCTCCGAGCTGGCGGCGGAGATCCGCGACGACGTGCGCGGGGCCGCGGGCAAGCTGCGCAGCGAGATGCGTGCGGCCGCGAGCGAGAGCCGGACCAGGGACTCCTCCTTCACCGACGTCAAGGAGGAGCTGCGCCGCGCGAAGCAGGAATGGCGGGAGCAGACCCGCCAGGCACGCGCGGAGGCCCAGTCGGCCCGCCGCGAGGCACGCGAGTTCCAGCGGATCGCCAAGCAGGTCCAGGAGCAGGTCCAGGACCACTTCACGCGCGGCGACTGGCCCACGGGCGTCCGCGAGGGCCTGTCCGAACTCAGCGCACAGCTCGGCGGCCTGATGGGCGGGGGCGCCGCGTCCCGGCCTCCGTTCGTGAAGCAGGACCCGGCCGCCGCGCCGGAACCCGAGTGGGCGAAGGACACCGCCTCCACCGGGGACCCCGCGCGCGACCTGGACCGCCTCCTGGACCGGTTCCGCGACGACATCCGGGACGCGGCGCGCGACCACGGCGTCACGGCGGCCCAGTTGTCGGAGACCCGCCGCCGGCTGGCCACGACGGCGGCGCACATCACCGGCCTGCTGCGCCCCGGGGGCACCGGCGGGTCGAGCAGCTGATCCGGCGGCCCGAGGGCCGTCCCGTGACCCCCGCCGGCCGCACCCATCGCCACCGACTCGACCGGCCGGTGGCCCCCGCCCGCCCGTTCCCGCCGGGGCTGCCACTCCGGCACGGACGGGCGGGCGGGCTCCGCGTGACGAGGACCGTCACGCGGGCGCCCGGGCCCGCCGCGAGGGGCGTCCGCGGCACGGGGGTTCCGGCACGACGCGGACATCGCGGTGCCGGAGCCCCGTCAGCGGATCCGCCGCGCCGTCAGGACGAGGTCAGGACGAGGTCAGGACGATCTTTCCGAAGACGTCGCCGGAGGCCAGCTTCTCGAAGCCCTCCCGGGCCCGGTCCAGCGGCAGCACCTCGTCGATCACCGGCCGCAGGCCCGTGGTGGCGCAGAAGGACAGCAGGTCCTCCAGCTCGTCCTTGGAACCCATGGTCGAGCCGACGACCTTCAGCTCCAGGAAGAAGATCCGGGTCAGCTCGGCGTGCGAGGGCCGGTCGCCGCTGGTCGCGCCCGAGATGACGAGCGTGCCGCCGGGGCGCAGCGACTTGACCGAGTGCGACCAGGTGGCGGCGCCGACGGTCTCGATGACCGCGTCCACCCGGTGCGGGAGCCGCGCCCCGGGCTCGTACGCCTCCAGCGCGCCGAGCTCGACGGCCCGCTTGCGCTTGGCCTCGTCGCGACTGGTGGCGAAGACCCGCAGGCCGGCGGCCTTGCCGAGGGCGATCGCGGCGGTGGCGACGCCACCGCCCGCGCCCTGGACGAGGATCGAGTCACCGGGCCGCACACCGGCGTTGGTGAAGATCATGCGGTAGGCGGTGAGCCAGGCCGTGGGGAGGCAGGCGGCCTCCTCGAAGGACAGCTCGGCGGGCTTGGGGAGCACGTTCCAGGTGGGCACGGTGACGCGCTCGGCGAAGGTGCCCTGGTAGCGCTCGGTCAGGATGGATCGGGGCTCGTCGGGTCCGACGCCGTGGCCGGTCTGGCCGATCACGGAGTGCAGGACCACCTCGTTGCCGTGTTCGTCGATGCCCGCGGCGTCACAGCCGAGGATCATCGGCAGCCTCTCCTCGGGCAGGCCGACGCCGCGCAGCGACCACAGGTCGTGGTGGTTCAGCGAGGCGGCCTTGACGGTGACGGTGGTCCAGCCGGGACGCACCTCGGGCTCGGGGCGCTCGCCGAGTTCGAGGCCGTTCAGGGGCTGGTCGCGGTCGATTCGGGCGGCGTAGGCAGCGAACATGGCCCCGACCCTAGGGGGCCGCGCTCGCGTGGCGGAACCACGCACCCGTGTGACGCATGTCCCTCGGCCACCCGCCCCGCAGCGCCACGTCCCCGGCCTGCCGACGCCCCGGCCCTCGGCGTGGCGGCCGGGGCCGGGGCGTCGGCAGGCC
>NZ_RDBI01000066.1:529504-621745 GCF_008042125.1 Streptomyces sp. MS191 | reverse complement strand
CTCGCGTTCCCCGGCATCTTCGCGGGCGCCCTCCAGGTCCGGGCCTCCCGGATCACCGAGGGCATGAAGATCGCCGCGGCCGACGCGATCGCGGGCGTGGTCGCCGACGAGCTCTCCGCCGACTGCGTGATCCCGTCGCCGTTCGACGAGCGCGTCGCCCCGGCCGTCGCGGCCGCGTCAGCGGCGGGCGACGCCCTCCGCGCGGGCGGCGGCGGCGACCGCGGCCGCGACGGCCGGGGCGACGCGCTCGTCGAACGGCGACGGGATCACGCAGTCGGCGGAGAGCTCGTCGGCGACCACGCCCGCGATCGCGTCGGCCGCGGCGATCTTCATGCCCTCGGTGATCCGGGAGGCCCGGACCTGGAGGGCGCCCGCGAAGATGCCGGGGAACGCGAGGACGTTGTTGATCTGGTTCGGGTAGTCCGAACGACCGGTCGCCACGACGGCCGCGTACTTGTGCGCGACGTCGGGGTGGACCTCCGGGTTCGGGTTGGCCATGGCGAAGACGAAGGCGTTCGGCGCCATCGAGGCGACCGCCGCCTCCGGGACCGTACCGCCGGAGACGCCGATGAAGACGTCCGCGCCGGCCAGGGCGACCTCCAGCGAACCGCTGAGGCCCGCCTTGTTCGTGATCTCGGCCAGCTCCCGCTTGACCGGGGTGAGGTCGTCGCGGTCCCGGCTCACGATGCCCTTGCGGTCGGCGACGGCCACGTCCCCGAGCCCGGCCTCCAGGAGGAACTTCGCGATGGCGACCCCGGCCGCGCCGGCGCCGGAGATGACTCCGCGCAGGTCACCGAGGGTGCGACCGGTCAGCTTCGCCGCGTTGCGCAGTGCGGCGAGGGTGACCACGGCCGTGCCGTGCTGGTCGTCGTGGAAGACCGGGATGTCGAGGCGCTCCTGGAGCTTGCGCTCGATCTCGAAGCACCGCGGCGCCGAGATGTCCTCCAGGTTGACGCCGCCGAAGGACGGGGCGAGCCGGACGACGGTGTCGACGATCTCGTCGGTGTCGGTGGTGGCGAGCGCGATCGGCACCGCGTCCACGCCTCCGAACTGCTTGAAGAGGATGGCCTTCCCCTCCATGACCGGAAGTGAGGCTTCCGGTCCGATGTCCCCGAGTCCGAGCACGGCCGTCCCGTCCGTCACGACCGCGACGACCTGGGACTTCCAGGTGTAGTCGTGAACCAGCTCGGGCTGCTCGGCGATCGCGGTGCACACCTTGGCGACGCCGGGTGTGTACGCGAGGGACAGGTCGTCCTTGTCACGCAGGGGCACGGTGGCCGAAATGGCCATCTTGCCGCCGCGATGGAGCGCGAACGCCGGGTCGAAAGGCTCCTCGGGAGCCCCGTCCGTACCGTTCTCGCTGCGAGGATTGACGATCTCCGCTGCCATTGGGTTGACCCCTTAAGTCTTCATCGTTTGAGGGTTGCCACTCCGGGTTAAGGAGGGGTGGGCGGAACCCGCGGCCGCCGTGTCTGGCAGCCGCGCGGGCGCGCCGCACAACGCGCCCTGAGCCCCGGATGAGGGGTGTAAGGATCCTTCTTACCGGACGAACAGCACCGCCGACGAGTCCATTCTGGCGCGGTGATGCGACTCATATGGACGCAGGGGCACCCTGTACAGACACGGCGCGTCACCGGATTTCCGGACAAGTTCACCCGTACACCGGATCGGGTCGTTCGTGTCGTCCGAATGGCGAGACCTGCCGGAGATTTTCCGGCCGAACCGAGGTATCCCTGAAGAAGGTCCGGCCCTGAAGTACCGGGTCGTCGGGATCCGGGGGTCACCCGTTACCCGATTTTGACATGAAGGGCCGTCTGTTTGAGGCAGTCCGAATGGCAAGATGCCGTAATCACACGAGGTCGCGACACTCGAAGGTGCGTGCGCGACCTATGGCAACTCCCTCACACGCCGGAGGAACCCGACCATGACCGC
Organism: Streptomyces sp. MS191; assembly: GCF_008042125.1. Classification (GTDB taxonomy): domain Bacteria; phylum Actinomycetota; class Actinomycetes; order Streptomycetales; family Streptomycetaceae; genus Streptomyces. The sequence goes on along the minus strand of NZ_RDBI01000066.1, from coordinate 619,813 downwards.
ACGCTCCACGCGCTGTACGACTGCCGCCAAGACCCGCACCTCCCGTCTTGCCGCGGTCGCCGCCATCGCGGTCGCCGGCTCGATGCTGCTGACCGCCTGTGGCGACCAGACCGAGGGCGGCTCGACGCCCGAAGGCGGTACGAAGTCCGGCGCGGCCTCCACGGCCCCGCTCTTCTCGAAGCTCCCCGCGGACATCCAGAAGGCCGGCGTCATCAAGGTCGGCACGGACGCCACCTACGCCCCCATGGAGTTCAAGCAGGGTGCGACGATCGTCGGTGTCGACCCCGACATCGCCGCGGCGCTCTCCAAGCAGCTCGGCGTGAAGTTCCAGTTCGAGAGCGGCACCTTCGACACGCTGCTGACGGCCCTGCCGACCGGCCGCACCGACGTCGTCATGTCCTCGATGACGGACACGAAGGCCCGCCAGGAGGGCCTGGACGACAAGGGCCAGAAGACCGGCACGGGCGTCGACTTCGTCGACTACTTCACCGCCTCCACCGGCATCCTGGTGAAGAAGGGCAACCCCGAGAACATCAAGTCGCTCGACGACCTGTGCGGCAAGAAGCTCGCGGTCCAGCGCGGCACGACGTACGAGGAGGCCGCCAAGGCCCAGGCCGAGAAGTGCAAGAAGGACGGCAAGCCCGCCCTCACCTTCGAGTCCTTCCCGACCGACGCCGAGGCCCAGACCCGCGTCAAGGCGGGCGGCGCCGTCGCCGACCTGAACGACTCCCCGGTCGCCGCGTACATCGCGCAGACCGCGGGTGGCGGCAACGACTTCGAGGCCATCGCGAACAAGACCGACGCCGGCCTCTTCGGCATCGCCGTCGACAAGAAGAACACCCAGCTCCGTGACGCGCTGAAGGAAGCCCTGGACGCCGCCATCAAGGACGGCACCTACAAGGCCGCCCTCGAGAAGTGGAACGCCGGTGACGGCGCCATCCCCGCGGCCAAGATCAACGGCGGCTCCTGACTTCCCCGCACCACTGAAGGGCAGTCGTTGTGACTGACAAGTTCGACAAAGACAAGGTCGACAAGGTTCCCGCCGGGGCGTCCCCCGCCCCGGCGGAGATCCCGCCGGAGGCCATCAAGGCCATTCCGGTCCGCCACTTCGGTCGCTGGGTCGCCGGCGTCGTCGTGGTGGCCCTGCTGGTGCTGCTCGGCGTCGCGTTCTCCCAGGGCGATGTCCGCTGGGCCACCGTGCCCGAGAAGCTCTTCGACCCCAGCATCCTCGAAGGCCTGGGGAACACGATCCTGATCAGCGTCGCCTCGATGGTGCTGGGTCTGGTGCTCGGCGTGGTCTTCGCCGTCATGCGCCTGTCCAAGAACCCGGTGACCAGCACCGTCGCCTGGCTCTACATCTGGGTCTTCCGCGGCACCCCGGTCTATGTGCAGCTGCTGATCTGGTTCAACCTCGCCCTGATCTTCCCGATCTTCAACATCGGGTTCTACAAGGACGAGATGACCGATGTCATGACCCCCTTCCTGGCCGCCCTCCTGGGTCTCGGCCTCAACGAGGGCGCGTACATGGCGGAGATCGTCCGGGCCGGCATCCAGTCGGTCGACGAGGGCCAGACGGAGGCGTCGCACGCGCTGGGCATGAGCCAGGCGAAGACGATGCGGCGCATCGTGCTCCCCCAGTCGATGCGGGTGATCATCCCGCCGACGGGCAACGAGTTCATCAACATGCTGAAGACCTCGTCCCTGGTCGTGGCCGTGCAGTACCCCGACCTGCTGCGGGCCGCACAGGACATCGCCTCCACCTCGTTCGCGGTGATGGAGATGTTCTTCGTCGCCTCGATCTGGTACCTGATCCTGACCTCGGTCTTCAGCGTCGGCCAGTTCTACCTGGAGAGGCACTACGCCCGCGGATCGCTGCGCTCCCTGCCGCCCACCCCGTGGCAGAAGATCAAGGCGAACCTCTCCCGATTCTCCAACCGTGAGGCGGTGACCCGATGACCGCCATGGTGAAGGCCGAGGGCGTCCACAAGTCCTACGGCGCCGCGCACATCCTCAAGGGCATCGACCTCGAGGTGAACAACGGCGAGGTGTTCTGCCTGATCGGCCCGTCCGGTTCCGGCAAGTCGACCTTCCTCCGGTGCATCAACCACCTGGAGAAGATCAACGCCGGCCGGCTGTACGTCGACGGCCAGCTGGTGGGCTACCGCCAGAAGGGCGACAAGCTCTACGAGCTGAAGGACAGCGAGGTCGCCGCCCAGCGCCGCGACATCGGCATGGTCTTCCAGCGCTTCAACCTGTTCCCGCACATGACGGCCCTGGCCAATGTCATGGAGGCGCCGATCCAGGTGAAGGGCGAGTCCAAGGCCGTGGCCCGCGAGCGCGCGGAGCGGCTGCTCGACCGGGTCGGCCTGGCCGACAAGGCGGGGAACTACCCCTCGCAGCTCTCCGGCGGCCAGCAGCAGCGCGTCGCCATCGCCCGTGCTCTGGCGATGGAACCGAAGCTGATGCTCTTCGACGAGCCGACCTCGGCGCTCGACCCCGAGCTGGTGGGTGACGTCCTCGACGTCATGCGCGACCTCGCGGAGTCCGGCATGACGATGGTCGTCGTCACCCACGAGATGGGCTTCGCCCGCGAGGTGGGCGACTCGCTCGTCTTCATGGACGGCGGCGTCGTGGTCGAGTCCGGCCACCCGCGCGAGGTCCTGGGCAACCCGCAGCACGACCGGACGAAGGCGTTCCTGTCCAAGGTGCTGTAAGGCGCGCGACGGCATGACACGGAGGGGCGGTACGGGCATCCCGTACCGCCCCTCCGTCCACGTCCGGCTACCTCACCGCGAGCACCAGCGTGTCCGACGGCGACGCCCACACCGGCCGGGCCTCGGCGAAGCCCGCCGCGCGCAGGATCTCGGCGTGGCGGCGCGACGAGGGCGTGTCGCCGTCCGCGTGCTCGCCGTAGATCTCGAAGCGCCGGGCCGTCGGCTCGGCGAGCACGGGGTCGGCGGCCGCCACCGCCCACCAGTCCGCCCAGTCCAGCGCCCCGTCCGTCCGGGCCCGGTCCATGGCGGCGTGCCGGTGGGCACGCTCGGCCGCGTTGATGCGGGGGGTGGTCTCGTCGATCATGTGGTCGGCGTTCATGAAGACGCCGCCGTCGCGCACCAGCCCGGCCAGCTGCCCGTAGAGGGCGGTGAGGGGCTCGGTGTGGAGCCAGTGCAGCGCGGTGGCGGTGAGCACGGCGTCGTACGAGTCGTGGGGCAGGCCCTCCGTCCAGCGCGGGTCCTTCAGGTCGGCGGTCACGAAGGTCACCCGCTCGTCGCCGGCGAAGTAGCCCTCGGCGATGGCGAGCAGCGCGGGGTCGAGGTCGACACCGACGCTCGTCGCCCCCGGGAACCTCCGGAGCAGCCGATCCGTGATACTCCCTGTACCGCACGCCAGGTCCAGGACGCGGGGCTCCGGCCCCACCACGGCCTCGACCATGTCGAGCATCACGCGGAACCGGTCCTCGCGGTCCGGCATGTACCACTCCTGCTGGCGGTCCCAGCTCCGCTGCCAGGCCGTCCAGTCGGTTCCGGTGGTCGCCGCGTCCGTCATCGCCGTACCTCGCCCTCGTCGTAATACCCTTAAAGGGGAAACAGCTGTTACCCCTTCGGCACCCGACCCTAGACTGCCAGCGTAAGGACTACAAGTGGAACTGGCCCATTACTCTGACTACGCCGTGCGTCTGGTCAACACGGAGGAGCCCGCCCGCAACAAGGACTCCCTGACCTCGGTCGAGGTGATCCGCGAGCTCTTCGGCGCCGCGTCCCAGATGGCCCGGCGGGCCACCGACGCCGACATCACGCGCTTCCGCTCGGTCCGCGCCCGGCTGCGGGCCGTCTTCACCGCGGCCGACGAGGGCGAACACACCCAGGCCGTGGACCTGCTGAACTCACTGCTCCTGGAGTTCCCGGTCAGCCCGCAGATCTCCGGCCACGACTACCTCGACGAGGAGGGGCGCCCGCGCTGGCACATGCATCTCGCCGACCACCCCTCGAACGCGACCGCGGGCTACGCGGCGATCGCCGCGATGGGACTCGCCTTCCACCTCACGGAGTTCGGCGCCGACCGGCTCGGCCTGTGCCAGGCCCCGCCCTGCCGCAACGCCTATCTGGACACCTCGACCAACCGCTCCCGCCGCTACTGCTCGGACCGCTGCGCGACCCGCGCCAATGTCGCCGCCTACCGGGCCCGCAAGCGCCTGGAGGCCGAGCGGACCGAGGACACCGCCCCGGACGAGCGGCGGGACCCGACCGGACGGACCGACGAGAAGAGCCAGGACAGCAGCACGGCCGGCGAGCGCTGACGCCCCGGCGTGACGGGGCGGTAGCGCAGGCGTACCCGCCCGAGCAGCAGCTCGGCGGGCACCGCCCCGAAGACCCGGCTGTCGCCCTCGGTGTCCCGGTTGTCGCCGAGCACCCACCAGGCGGCGCCCTGTCGCTCGACCAGCCGCTTCACGATGAGCAGATCCTGCTGGAGGGGATGGCGCAGCACGGCGACGTCCCCGGGCCGCAGCCGCGCCCCGTAGTGCACCAGCAGCCGGTCACCGTGCWGCAGCGTGGGCACCATGGACACCCCCGTCACCTCGGCGATGCCGAACAGGGCGCCGGATCCGCGCCCCGCCTCCCGCCCCGACTCTGCCATCCGGCACCTCCCGGTCCGATCGTCCACGAGTCCCATGGTGACCCTGGACTTTTGTCCTAAGCCCCAGGGGGCGCTCGCGAAAACAGGCTTCTCACGGAGTAATGTCCCACCTGAGAAGACGATCACGAGGAAGGACAGCTGCATGCTCTCCCGCCTGTTTGCCCCCAAGGTGAAGGTCAGCGCCCACTGCGACCTCCCCTGCGGTGTCTACGACCCGGCCCAGGCCCGGATCGAGGCCGAGTCGGTCAAGGCCGTCCAGGAGAAGTACCAGGCCAACGAGGACGCGCACTTCCGCGCCCGCGCCACGGTCATCAAGGAGCAGCGCGCGGAGCTCGCCAAGCACCACATCTCCGTGCTGTGGAGCGACTACTTCAAGCCCCCGCACTTCGAGAAGTACCCCGAGCTGCACCAGCTCATCAACGACACCCTGAAGGCCCTCTCGGCCGCCAAGGCGTCGACGGACCCGAAGACGGGCGAGAAGGCTCTCGAGCTCATCGCCGAGGTCGACCGCATCTTCTGGGAGACCAAGAAGGCCTGACCTCGGGCCGGGCCGTCCGACCCGCACCCACGCGGGTCGAGTCGCCCACCTGTCCGCACCCGGTCCGCGGGCCGCCGAACACGGCGGCCTCGACGGCCCGGGTGCGGTCTTCTTTCCGCGCCGAGGGACGGCACCCGCGTCCCCCGCCCCGCCCCTCAGTCCTCGAACGGTTCGTCGCTCCAGCGGAACCAGGCCTGGTCGCCGTCGACGTGCAGCAGGAACTCGGCCACCGGGCCCGACGGGGACTCCAGCGTCACGGCGGCCCGTACGGCGTCGTAGGCCGTCTCCCAGGCGAGTACCTGCTCGTCGGACGCCTCCTCCATGACCGGGCCGAGGAGCTCGAGCTCGCGGGCGAAGAGGGGCTTCACCGCGGCGAAGCCGGGGCCGGGGGTGAACGTGCCGGCGAGCCAGGGGAAGTCGGCCTCCTCGACGGCTATCTCGCCCACCGGGGTGCCCTCGCGGTCCCGCACCCGCCACACCCCGCCGGTCGTCGCGGACGCGTCGGACGCGGTCACGGCGACTCCTCGACGGGGAGGAAGTAGCGGAGCTTCTCCCTGGAGACGGTGCCCAGGCGGTCGTAGAAGCGGATCGCGCCCTCGTTCCAGACCGGGGTCTGCCACTGGATCTCGCTCAGGCCGAGCGTGCGGGCCTCCTCGCGCAGGGCGGCCACGAAGAGCGGGCCGAGGCCCAGGCCGCGGTGGTCGGCCGAGAGGTAGAGGCAGTCCATGTGGAGGTACTCGGCGGCGTCCCAGGTGGAGAGTTCCGGGGAGCAGGTCGCGTAGCCCGCGAGGGTCCCGTCGGGGAGTTCGGCCACCAGGCAGCGCAGGCGGGCGGGTTCGGGCCCGAACAGCAGCCGCGCCAGCCGGTCCGCGAGCCCCGGCGCCGGGGGCGCGGACTTCTCGTACGCGGCGTGCTCCGCCGCCAGTCCGGCCACCCGGTCCAGATCGGCGGGAAGGGCGTGGCGGACGCGTGCGGCGCTCAACGGATCGCTCCCGCCCCCGGGTCCGCCGCCCGGGTGCGGAGCCGCGTGGCGGCCTTCCCGATGCCGTCCCGGCCGTGTCCGGAAGGAAGCGCCGGGCGTCGTGCGCCGGGCGGGACGTGCCGGGCCGGGCCTCGTGCCGTCGGGGTGGCCTCGGCCACGGGATCCGTCATGCCGTCATCATGCACGGCCCCACCGACATCCCGTGCCGGCGCAGCCACTCGCGGTACGGTGCCGCCCGCAGCGCGGCCTCCTGGTAGGCCGCCGCCAGGTCCGCGAACAGCGGGTCCAGCGGGGCCCCGACCCGGGCGTACAGCAGCAGGCGCACGCCCAGGGGGTCGTCGCGCAGGGGACGGATCGCCATGTCCTCGCGCGGGCCGGAGGTGGGCTGACAGGGCGTCACCGCCTCGCCGAGCACGACCAGGGCGGCGGCCGTGTGGTAGTCCCCGTGCAGCAGCGGGGGGTCGATCCCGGCCTCGCCGAGGACCCGTCGCAGTCCGTCCCACTCGCCGTCCACGGTCGGGTCGACCATCCAGCGGTCGTCGGCGAGCTCGGCCAGCTCCACCACGGGCCGGCGCGCGGCCGGATGGTCCCGGGCCAGGGAGATGAACTGCGGTTCCCGCTCGACCAGGACCCGCTCCTGGAGGCCGTGGGGGACGCGGAGCGGACAGCCCTCGACCTCGTGGACGAAGGCCACGTCCAGCTGGCCGGCCGCCACCGATCGCAGCAGGGCGTTGGCGGAGACGTCCATGTGGAGCGCGATGTCGGTGCCGGGCCGGTTGTGGCGCAGCCGGCGCAGCCAGCCCGGCAGCGCCCGGCTCGCTGTCGAGCCGACCCGGAGACGCGGGCCGTCGCCGCCGGCCGCCGCGGCCCTGGTCTCGGTGATCAGCACGGCCATCTGGTCGACCAGGGGGCGGGCCCTGCTGAGGACCGCACGGCCGAGGGGGGTGGGCCGGCAGCCGGTGCGGCCGCGCGAGAACAGTTCGGCACCCAGGGCGTTCTCGATCCGGCGCAGCTGGGTCGTCACCGAGGGCTGGGTCATGCCCAGCTGGCGTGCCGCCTTGTGCAGGCTGCCCGTGTCCGCGATGGCGCAGAGCACGCGCAGATGTCTGACCTCCAGGTCCATACGTCGAGCGTAGGACGGCGTCCTGAGTCGCACCAGACACCCATGTCGCATCAATTCCCCGTCATTCGAGGGGAGTTGGGCATCCGTTTTCCTGGCGGTGATGTGTTCGGGCTATCCCCTGCTGCCATCATCCGCTGACCCCGGGGCTCCCTCCAGACTCTCCCCAACCCCACAGGAGGAGCCCCCCATGACACACCCCAAGGTCCTCTCGACCACCCTGGCCGCCACCCTCGGCCTCGGACTCGCCATCGCCCTCGGAGCCGCCCCCACCGCCTCCGCCGTCTCCGCCGCCCCGTCGTCCGGCTACACGGCCTACGCCGGCTCGCAGCAGGAGGCGAAGGCGAACAAGGCGTTCTACGAGGCCGTCATGAAGTCCGTGGCCGAGAAGCGGGCCGCCAACCCGGGCGCGCTCGCCGTCACCGTCGTGTACAGCGCCGCCAACGCCCCGTCGTTCCGCACCCAGATCTCGCGGAGCGCCCAGATATGGAACAGCTCCGTCGTCAACGTGCGGCTGGTCGAGGGCAGCAACCCCGACTTCCGCTACTACGAGGGCAACGACTCCCGCGGCTCGTACGCCAGCACCGACGGCCACGGGAACGGCTACATCTTCCTCGACTACCGCCAGAACCAGCAGTACAACTCCACCCGCGTCACCGCGCACGAGACCGGGCACGTCCTCGGCCTGCCCGACCACTACAGCGGCCCGTGCAGCGAGCTGATGTCCGGCGGCGGTCCGGGCACGTCCTGCACGAACGCCCAGCCCAACTCCCAGGAGCGCTCCCGGGTGGACCAGCTGTGGCGCAACGGGATCGCCTCGGCCTTCAAGGTCTCCTGATCCCCGCACCCGTTCCGTCGAGGGCCACCGGCAGCCGCTGCCGGTGGCCCTCGGCCGTGGGAGCGGGTGTCCCGACGGGAGGGCGGCAGCGGTCGCCGTCGTCGTGCCGGGGGAACGCGCCGAGGGCGAACATCCTTGGAACAGGGACCAGTTGCGGGAATCCTGGGTCCCGGAGCACCCGGCCGGGGTGGTCCCACCGGGGCGGACGGCCCCGGCGCGCCTCGCCGCGCGCACCCGCACCGAGGATCACGGAGGCGCACGATGACCGCCCAGCCCGAGAAGTCCCTGTACGAGGCGGTGGGCGGCGCCGACGCCCTGCGCCGGCTCTCCGACACCTTCTACGAGGCGGTGCTCGCCGATCCGGTCCTCGCCCCGGTCTTCGCCGACTTCACCCCCACGCACGTGCAGCACGTCGCCGTGTGGCTCGCGGAGGTCTTCTCCGGGCCCGCGGACTTCACGGCACGCCTCGGCGGCCACCAGGCCCTGCTCCGCGCCCACCTCGGGCTCGCCATCACCGAGGAACAGCGCCTGCGCTGGATGGAGCTGATGACGGTGGCGGTGGAGAAGGAGCTGCCGGACGACGCACTGCTGCGCCGCCGGGTCCTGGAGTACTTCGACTGGGGCACCCGGATCGCCAAGGACGTGTCGGCCTCGGCGCCGGGTACGGATCTGGGCGAGCCGGGACCGACCCCGCGCTGGGGGTGGGACGGCCTGGCCTGACGGACCGGCCGCGCTTCCCGCCCCGCGGTCGGGGGCGGGGCGGACGCGCCGGCCCGGACGCGCCGCCGTGGCCGCGGCCACGGCGCGCGCCCCGCTTCTCAGACGGCCTGGAGGAGGCGGCGGGTGAAGGTGACCCCGGACGGCAGTTGCCGCCGGACGCGGTCGAGGGCCTCGTCGAAGTCGCCTCCGGCGATGCCGGACTCGTAGGAGGTGCCGCCGTAGTGGAGGGTCAGGCTCAGGTCCGCGCGCTCACCGAGCGTCAGCAGACAGCCGAGGGTGGCCTGTTGCGTGGCGCCGTCCGCCACGACGGGGAGCGGCAGGTCCCACTCCAGTACACATCCCGTGAGGGCTTCGGCGCCCTCGCCAGCGGCGCGCAGGGCGTCGAAGGACGCGCCCGCGTACTCGATTCCCCTGATGCGGGTGGACACCCGCCGGCCGTCCGCCGTGATGACGATCGCTTCCGCGCCGCTGCGGTCCCGGTACCAGCCGGTCCAGACTTCCGTCGACTCCGATGACATGCGCGGACTGTAGCGGTATGACCGGCTCCGCCGCGCGGCCGGTCACCCCGTGGCCGGACTTCTCCCGGTCTCGCCGTTCTTGCCGGTCACGTCAGTGGTAGTGGCTTCCGCCCCCTCCGGTTCGACACCGTTGGGCACCGCCGCGGCGGTGCTGTCGGCGGAGGGGGGCGCCATGGCCTCCCCAGGGGCGTCCTGCTCCCCCTCGAAGAGGCTGCAGTCGCGGTTGCGGCACGGCTGCGTCTCCCAGATCGGCACCCAGACCCCCAGCGCCTTGTGCCGCCTGGCCGTCGTGCCGACGGGCCGGCCGCAGGCCGGACAGGCCTGTGCGGCCAGGGGGTCGTGGGTGGTGCGACGTGCTTCGCTGCCCATACCTCCCAGGGTAGGGCGCACCCGCCGTCACCGCTTCCTGGTGTACGTGCGGACGAGGACGCCGTTGTCGAAGGTGCGCACCTCGCCCAGCTCGAAGTCGCGGGGCTCGAAGCCGGCGCCGAACATCGGCATGCCGGAACCGTAGACCTGCGGGTAGGTCTTGATGACCAGTTCGTCGATCTCGTCGACGAGCGCGCCGGCGATGGTGGAGCCGCCGCAGAGCCAGATGCCGAGGGGGCCGTCCTCCGCCTTGAGCGCGCGGATCCGGCCGACCAGGTCGTCGGCGATCAGCTCGACGTTCGGATCGGGCGACTCGGTGAGGGACCGGGTCGCCACGAACTCCCTCAGGTGGGCGAACGGGCTGGTGACACCGACGTCCAGGGCGATCCGGTAGGACCGCATCCCCTGCACGACGGTGTCGAAGTGCCGGTGGGGGGCGTCGACGCCGAGCGCGTCGCGCAGGTGGGACGGGGTGGTCTCCGGGTACTCGGCCCCCATCCACTCCATGTACGCGCCGTTCGTGAACGCGTACATGGAAGCGGCATCGCCCTCGGGGTCACCGATGAAGCCGTCGATGGTGCAGGCGATGTAGTACGTGAGCTTGCGCAAACCGGACCTCTTCACTCTTCGGACGCGGCCGCGATCGCAACCACGACAGATATAGTGCTTCATGTGTAGTGGTTACGCAAGACCTATTTTGGACGAGCACACGGAATACACGGATGGAGCCCCCAGTGGCGAGAAACCCAGAGCGCCGCGCGGCACTGCTCGACGCGGCGATCGAGGTGATGGCGGACGAAGGTGCCCGCGGTCTGACCTTCCGGGCGGTCGACGCCCGGGCGGGCGTCCCGACGGGCACCTCGTCCAACTACTTCGCCGACCGGGACCAGTTGCTCTCCCAGGTCGGGGAGCGGATCTTCGTCCGCCTGACCCCCGAGGCGGGCGCCCTGGACACGGCCATGCTTCCCGAGCCGAGCCGGGAACTGGTGGTGGAGCTCATGCGCTGGCTCGCCCGGCGGATGGCCGCCGAGCGCAGCTGCTACCTGGGGCTCTTCGAGCTCCGGCTGGAGGCCACCCGGCGCCCTGAGCTGCGCGGCCGGCTCACCGAGGTCCTGCGCGGCGACCTCGACGAGAACATCCGCCTGCACCTCGCCGCCGGGATGCCCGGCGACGAGGACACGGTCCTGCTGCTCTACTTCGCCCTCACCGGCCTGCTGGTGGACCACTTCACCGTGCCGGGCCTCCACGACGACCGGGAACTGGACACCCTGATCGAGACCGTGGTGAACCGCATCGTGCCGGCGGCCTGACCGCTCAGCGGCTGCGGCGGGTCACGAACTCCGCGAGGGCCAGCAGGTCGCCCGCGGCCGTGAGGTCCGGCACCGCGAGGGAGAGCTGGTGGACGGCCCGGGCCATCCGGTCGGCCGCCTCGGCCTGCGCCCAGTCACGACCGCCCGCCCGCTCGACGGCCCCCGCCGCGGCGCGCACCGCGAACGCGTCGAGCGTCGGCCGGGCGTACAGCGCGGCCAGCTCCTCCCCCGCCGGCGTGCCCGACGCCAGCGCCGCCACCACCGGCAGCGACTTCTTGTGCGCGGCGAGATCGGCACCGGCCGGCTTGCCGGTGCGGTCCGGATCGCCCCAGATCCCGATCAGGTCGTCGATCAGCTGGAACGCGAGCCCGGCCTCGCGGCCGAACGCGTCCATGGCCGCGACCTCCTCCGCCCCCGCGCCCGCGTAGAGCGCGCCCACCGCGCAGGCGCAGCCCAGCAGCGCGCCCGTCTTCGCGGTGGCCATCGCGAGGCACTCCTCCAGGGAGACCTCGCTCGGGGCGCGCTGCTCGAAGGCGCAGTCCGCCTGCTGCCCGGCACAGATCTCGATCACGCAGGCGGCGAGCCGGGCCGAGGCCGCGGCGGACGCCGGGTGCCGGCCCTCCTCGGCGAGGAGCCGCAGGGCGAGCGCGAGCATGGCGTCGCCCGCGAGGAGGGCGTCCGGGACGCCGAAGACGGTCCAGGCCGTGGGACGGTGCCGCCGGGTCGGGTCCTCGTCGAGGATGTCGTCGTGCAGCAGCGTGAAGTTGTGCACGAGCTCCACCGCGGCGGCGGCCCGCGCCGCGGGTGCCGGTTCGGCGCCGAGCGCCCGCGCCGCCGCCAGCACCAGGGCCGGCCGGATGGCCTTGCCGGCGGGCCCGGCGGCCGGCGAGCCGTCGGCGTGCTCCCAGCCGAAGTGGTACATCGCCACCGAGCGCATGGAGCCCGGCAGGGACTCCACGGTCGAGCGCAGGTGGGGGTCGACGACGGTGCGGGTCTGGTCGAGGAGTGCCACGGCGCCCTGGCCGTCGGTCGCGACACCCGCGCTGGTCATGGTCACGGTCACCTCGGTCTCGTCCACCCCGAGCGGGCGCGTCGCGTGCCTCCGCGGTCGCGCGCCCCCTCGGGTCGCTCGCTCTGTCACGGCGGAGCCGGTCGCGACGGGGGCCGGATCGGGGCCCCCGCCGTCGGCTCGCCGGTTCAGCGCCAGCGACTGACCTCCACGTTCTCCAGTACGCCGAGGGCGTCCGGGACGAGCACGGCCGCCGAGTAGTAGGCCGTGACGAGGTACGAGATGATCGCCTGCTCGTCGATGCCCATGAAGCGCACGGACAGGCTCGGCTCGATCTCGTCCGGGATGCCGGTCTGGTGCAGGCCGATCACGCCCTGGTCGGACTCGCCGGTACGCATGCAGATGATCGAGGTGGTCCGGGCGTCCGAGACGGGGATCTTGTTGCACGGGAAGATCGGCACCCCGCGCCAGGTCGGGATCCGGTTTCCGTTGACCTCGATGGACTCGGGGACGAGCCCCCGCTTGTTGCACTCCCGCCCGAAGGCGGCGATGGCACGCGGGTGGGCGAGGAACATCTTCGATCCGCGGCGGCGGGAGAGCAGCTCGTCCATGTCGTCCGGGCTGGGCACGCCGTCGTGCGGCTGCAGCCGCTGGCCGTAGTCGCAGTTGGCCAGCAGGCCGAACTCGCGGTTGTTGATCAGCTCGTGCTCCTGGCGCTCGCGCAGCGCCTCGACCGTGAGCCGCAACTGCTGCTCGGTCTGGTTCATCGGCTGGTTGTAGAGATCGGCGACCCGGCTGTGCACCTTCAGCACCGTCTGGGCGACCGAGAGTTCGTACTCGCGGGGCGAGGCGTCGTAGTCGACGTAGGTGTGCGGGACGACCGCCTCGCCGACGTGACCGGCCGAGAGGTCGATCTCGGCCTCGCCGTACTTGTTGGTGCGCTGGTGGGGCAGGGCGGCCACGCCCGCGAGGTGGGTGGCGAGCGATCCGGCGCGCTCGGCCAGGTTGCGCACGTCGTCGCGGGTCAGTTCGAGGACCGTGCAGGCGGTGGCCGCGCGAGCGGTCCAGGCCCACCTGGCGTCCGGGTCCGTGAGGGCGTCGTCGCCGAAGTACGCCCCGTCGGCGAGGACTCCGAGGATCGCCTCGTCGCCGTACGGGCCCTCGCCCAGCTGCTCGACCTTTCCGTGGGCCAGGAGGTAGACGCGGTCGGCGTCCTCGCCCGCCGTGGTGATCACCTCGCCCGGCGCGAACTCGCGCTGCCGGCAGCGCTGGGCCAGCTCGGTGAGCGCCTCCTCGTCCTCGTACCCGCGCAGGGCAGGGAGTTCGCCGAGTTCGGCGGGGATGACCGCGACGCGCTCGCCGGTCTGCACGAAGGTGACGCGGCCGTCCCCCACGCTGTAGCTGAGCCTCCGGTTCACCCGGTAGGTACCGCCCTGCACCTGCACCCACGGCATCATCCGCAGCAGCCACCGGGAGGTGATCTCCTGCATCTGCGGGGCCGACTTGGTGGTGGTCGCCAGGTTCCGCGCGGCGGCGGTACCGAGACTCTGCTGCGGGCCTGCCTGATCCGCGCGGACCTCGTCGCCAACCGAACCAACGGACATGGAACTCCCTCTCGATATGACTGAACTGCGAGAGGAAGCCTTTCAGCACGGAGAGTGCACGCGCCATTACACAAATGAGTGGGAGTGGATCTCCTCCGGCTGGGCATGTCGCGCGCTTCCACTCGAACAGCCCAGTCGATCCCGTCACCCGGCGCAATGGCCTGATCGGCTCGCACACCCTCCGAACGGTGAACGGCGGAGCGGGACACTCCGTACTCGGGTGGGTCTCCACTCCCGCCCGCTCCCCCTTCCTCGCATCGCTCACATCCCTCGGCCGGAGGAGATCCACTCCCACTCATTTGTGTAATGGCGCGTGCACTCTCCGTGCTGAAAGGCTTCCTCTCGCAGTTCAGTCATATCGAGAGGGAGTTCCATGTCCGTTGGTTCGGTTGGCGACGAGGTCCGCGCGGATCAGGCAGGCCCGCAGCAGAGTCTCGGTACCGCCGCCGCGCGGAACCTGGCGACCCACAACCGGAACCACAAGGGCCCCTGGGGCCCCGTCCACGGCGTGATGATCCATCACACCGTCACCAAGGGCACCGCGAACACCGTCCGGATCTGCCGCGACGGCCACGCCGCCCTGCCCGGCCCGCTCTGCCACGGCGTCATCGCCAAGGACGGCCGGGTCCATCTGGTCGGATACGGCCGCGCCAACCACGCGGGGCTCGGCGACGACGAGGTCCTGCGGGCGGTCATCGCCGAGCACCGCCTCCCCCCGGACGACGAGGCGACCACGGACGGCAACCGGCACTTCTACGGCTTCGAGTGCGAGAACCTCGGCGACGGGAAGGACCCGTGGCCCAAGGTGCAGCTGGACGCCATCGCGAAGGTGTCGGCGGCCCTGTGCCGGGCACACGGCTGGACGCACCGCTCGGTGATCGGCCACCTGGAGTGGCAGCCGGGCAAGGTCGACCCGCGCGGTTTCACGATGGCCTCGATGCGGGAGCGGATCTCCGAGCGCCTGCGCGAGCGGCCCTGAGACACCCCCGGGCACACGGCGGGCGCCCCCGCGCGGTGCGGCGGCGCCCGCGTCCGACAATGGACGCGTGAACGCGTTCGACCTCTCCCGCCTGCACCCCCGGCTCCCCTCCCCGCTGGAGCCGGTCGAGGACGAGCGCCTCGCCGGGCACGGCCTGCGGCTGCTGCTCAAGCGCGACGACCTGATCCACCCGGAGCTGCCGGGCAACAAGTGGCGCAAGCTCGCCCCCAACCTGGCCGAGGCGGACGGCCGCCCCGTGCTCACCTTCGGCGGCGCGTACTCCAACCACCTGCGCGCCACGGCCGCCGCCGGGCGGCTGCTCGGCTTCGGGACGATCGGGGTCGTACGCGGCGACGAGCTCGCCGGCCGGCCGCTGAACCCCTCCCTGGCGCGGTGCGCGGCGGACGGCATGCGGCTGGTGTTCGTGGACCGCGGAACGTACCGCGCGAAGGACGATCCCGAGGTGCTGGCCGGGCTGCTCGCCTCCTGCCCGCCCGGCACGTACGTCGTCCCCGAGGGCGGCAGCAACGCGCACGCGGTCCGGGGCTGCGTCGGACTCGGCCGCGAACTGTCCGGCGCGGCGGACGTCGTCGCCGTGGCCTGCGGCACGGGCGGCACCCTCGCCGGCCTGGCGGCGGGCCTCGGCGAGGGCACCCGGGCGCTGGGCGTCCCGGTCCTCAGGGGCGGCTTCCTGGGCGACGAGGTCAGGAACCTGCAGTCCGCGGCCTTCGGCGGACCGCGGGGCTCCTGGACGCTCGACGAGCGTTTCCACTGCGGGGGGTACGCCCGTTCGACCCCAGCCCTGGACGCGTTCGCTCAGGATTTCGAGGCGCGGCATGGACTCGCCATCGAGCGTCTTTATGTCGCCAAAATGCTCCTCGGGCTCCTCACCCTGGCGCGGGAGGGGGCGTTCGCCCGCGGCACCACCCTGGCGGCGGTGATCACGGGCGCGCCGGACGGGTCCGGCCGCCGGGACTGACCGCCGGGCCGGGGCCGGGGCCGGGCGCCTCAGCCGCTCTCCTCCCGGTACGCCGCCGCCTCCTCCAGGTCCAGGCGGCGCAGCAGGGTGCGCATCATCTCGTCGTCGATCCGGCGCTCGTCGCGGAGCCGGACGAAGACCTCGCGTTCGGCGGCGATCATCTCCCCGGCGAGCCTCCGGTAGGTGTCGTCGACCGTCTCGCCGGTGACCTCGTTGACGGCGCCGAGCCGTTCCCACACCGCGTTGCGCCGCCGCTCCAGGACCGTGCGCAGCCGGTCGGCCAGCGGCGGCGGCAGCGTGTTGCGCTCGTCCTCCAGCAGGGCGTCGAGGCGTGCCTCCGCAGCCTGGGACGCCTCGCTCTGGGCCTGGGCCTCGGCCAGCGTCTCGGCGTAGGTGTCGCGGCCCGGCAGCTTCAGGAGCCGGATCAGCGGCGGGAGGGTGAGTCCCTGCACCACCAGCGTCCCGATCACGGTCGTGAAGGTGAGGAAGAGGACGAGGTTGCGGGCCGGGAACTCCTCGCCGTCGGTGACCACCGGGATCGAGAAGGCGATGGCGAGGGAGACCACGCCGCGCATGCCGGCCCAGCCGACGATCAGCGGTGCCCTCCAGTCGACCCCGGCCTCGCGTTCCTTGATCCGCGTCGACATCCAGCGCGGCAGGAAGGTCGCGGGGTACACCCAGACGAACCGCACCACGACCACGGCGATGAAGACGCCGGCCGCGTACCAGGCCGCCTCGCCCATCCCGTACTGCCCGAGCCCCTGGACGACGTAGGGCAGCTGGAGCCCGATGAGCGCGAAGACGGCGGACTCCAGGATGAAGGCCACCATCTTCCAGACCGCCTCCTCCTGGAGCCGGGTCGCGAAGTCGACCTGCCAGTTGCGGTGCCCGAGGAACAGGCCGACGACGACCACCGCGAGGACGCCGGAGGCGCCGACCTCCTCGGCCGCCGCGTAGGCGGCGAAGGGGATCAGCAGGGAGAGGGTGTTCTGCAGCAGCGCCTCGCCCAGATGGCGGCGCAGCCAGTGGATGGGGAGCATCAGCACCAGGCCGACGCCGATCCCGCCGAGCGCGGCGAGGGCGAACTCCTCGATGCCGCCGACCCAGCTCACGCCCTCCCCCACGGCGGCGGCGAGGGCGACCTTGTACGCGGTGATCGCGGTGGCGTCGTTCACCAGGGACTCGCCCTGCAGGATCGTGGTGATGCGGTTCGGCAGGCCGAGCTTGCGGGCGATGGCGGTGGCCGCGACGGCGTCCGGCGGAGCGACCACGGCGCCGAGCACGAGCGCCGCGGTGAGCGGCAGGTCGGGGACGAGGACGTAGGCGAGCCAGCCCACCGCGACCGTGGCGAAGAGGACGTAGCCGACGGAGAGCAGGGCGACGGGCCGGATGTTGGCGCGCAGATCCAGGTAGGAGGACTCGACCGCGGCCGTGTAGAGGAGCGGCGGCAGGATCAGCGGCAGCACGATGTGCGGGTCGAGCGTGTAGTCGGGGACGCCCGGGACGTACGAGGCGGCCAGGCCCGCCGCGACCAGGAGCAGCGGTGCCGGCACCGGTGTCCTGCGGGCCACGCCGGCCACCGCGGCGCTCGCCGCGACCAGTCCCACCAGCTGCAGTGCGTCCATGCCCGGTCCCCGTCTCGATCCACCACGTAGCCTGGCCATCATGACCGAGTGCCTGCACGTCGCCGAAATGCCGCGGCCCGAACCTCCGCCGCTCACCGACACCTGTCCGGAGTGCCTGGCCGCGGGTACGCATCCGGTGCAGCTGCGGCTCTGTCTGGCCTGCGGGCACGTCGGCTGCTGCGACTCGTCGGCCGGGCGGCACGCGACGGCGCACTTCTCGACGACGGGGCACCCGGTGATGCGGACCTTCGAGCCGAACGAGCGCTGGCGCTGGTGCTTCGTGGACGGTTCGATCGTCTGACGGCTGGGTACGTCACCCCTCCGCGGCCAATCGACCGCCCGCCGCTCTCAATTGGGCCCCGCAGCCCTCTACCCACTGTGCGTACTCATGGCCTTACCATGAGTGACGGGCGTGGGAGGGGTCTTCGCCGAGGCCCACGGCGACAGGTCGGCGTGGATCGCGGTAGCGTCACGGCGGAATGCGCAACCGACTGCGTACCGCCCGGTTCGGGGGGCCTTCCCCCCGGGCCCCGAATGAGCTTGTGCCACCTTGGAGGTGAGGGTGTCCCAGATCGCAGGCGAGCCCGGGACCCAGGACTTCGTGGAAGTCCGGCTGCCCGCTGCGGGTGCCTACCTGTCCGTGCTGCGTACGGCCACGGCCGGCCTCGCGGCGCGCTTGGACTTCACCCTCGACGAGATCGAGGACTTGCGGATCGCGGTCGACGAGGCCTGCGCGATCCTGCTCCAGCAGGCCGTACCGGGGTCCGTCCTCAGCTGTGTGTTCCGCCTGATCGACGACTCGCTCGACGTGACGGTCTCCGCGCCGACCACCGACGGGCGGGCGCCGGAGCGGGACACCTTCGCGTGGACGGTGCTGTCCGCGCTGGCCGGGAAGGTCGAGTCGTCCGTGGCGGAGGACCGCACGGTCTCCATCAGCCTGTACAAACAGCGCGGCGCGGGGCCAGGCCCGGCGTGAGGAGCGGGGACGCGACGGCCGGCATCCCTGACCAGCAGGCGAGGCCGCATCCGGAGGTCGGGGTCGAGGTCGCTACGGAGCAGGCGGTCCACATGAGCGAGCACGAGCAGCACAACGCGGTTCCCGGCGTGCCCGGGGCCCCCGAGGACGCGCCGGGGCCCGACGAGGCCCCTGTGGTGGTCGGGGCCGACGAGGGCGCCGAGGTCCACGAGACGGCCGCCCCCGCCGAGGACCCCGAGCCGCGCGAGGCTCCGGATCCGCACGACCGGAGCGGGGCGCGCGCGCTCTTCGTGGAGCTGCGCAAGCTGCCGGAGGGCTCGCCGGAGAAGGCGGAGCTGCGCAACCGGCTGGTGCGGATGCACCTGCCGCTGGTGGAGCACCTGGCACGGCGCTTCCGCAACCGCGGCGAGCCGCTCGACGACCTGACGCAGGTCGCGACGATCGGCCTGATCAAGTCGGTGGACCGGTTCGACCCGGAGCGCGGTGTCGAGTTCTCGACCTACGCGACGCCGACGGTCGTGGGCGAGATCAAGCGGCACTTCCGGGACAAGGGCTGGGCGGTCCGGGTGCCGCGCCGGCTGCAGGAGCTGCGGCTCTCGCTGACGACGGCGACGGCGGAGCTCTCCCAGCAGCACGGCCGCTCGCCGACCGTGCACGAGCTCGCGGAGCGGCTCGGGATCTCCGAGGAGGAGGTCCTGGAGGGCCTGGAGTCGGCGAACGCCTACTCGACGCTCTCCCTGGACGTCCCGGACACGGACGACGAGTCCCCGGCCGTGGCGGACACCCTCGGCGCGGAGGACGAGGCGCTGGAGGGCGTGGAGTACCGCGAGTCCCTCAAGCCGCTGCTGGAGGACCTGCCGCCGCGGGAGAAGCGGATCCTGCTGCTGCGCTTCTTCGGCAACATGACCCAGTCGCAGATCGCGCAGGAGGTGGGCATCTCCCAGATGCACGTCTCGCGCCTGCTGGCCCGCACGCTGGCCCAGCTGCGGGAGAAGCTGCTGGTGGAGGAGTAGGACGAGGGAAAGCCCCGGCCTTCGGGCCGGGGCTTTCCGCCGTCTCGGGCGCCCTCTACGCGTCGCCGGGGCGCCGGATGCCGAGGGCCTGCGTCGTCGCCGGGTTCACCAGGAGCACCAGGCCCGTCACGGCGAGCACCGCGAGGGCGATGCCGGCCGGGATCATCGCGCTGTTCGCCTGGAGCAGCTGCCAGGCGACCGGCAGCGCCAGGATCTGGGTGATGATCGCCGGGCCGCGGCTCCAGCCCCGGCGCAGCAGCAGCCCGCGGGCCGCGGCCCCGGGGATCAGGCCGAGCACGATCAGCGTCGCCCCGCCCATGACCGCCTGGGTCAGGTCGTCGGGGCTGCCCGTGAGACCGGTGACGAGGACGTACAGGCCGCCGGCCACCAGGGCCAGGGCCTCGATGCCGGCCACCGCGGCGGCGGCCGTCAGCCGGCCGGGGCGGGACGTCTGCTCAGCGCTCTGCTCCGTACTGCTCATACCTGGCAGGGTAGCCGGGACGGTCCTCCGCGCCGTCCGCCAGGTGGCCGCGACTGGGCCCGGTACCGCCGGGTAGGTACCCTGGCGGCCATGCGCGCACTTCTCGTGGTCAATCCGGCAGCAACCACCACCAGTGCCCGCACCCGTGACGTGCTCATCCACGCCCTCGCCAGCGAGATGAAGCTGGAAGCCGTCACCACCGAGTACCGCGGGCACGCCCGTGACCTGGGGAGACGGGCCGCCGAGTCCAAGGACGTCGAGCTGGTCGTGGCCCTCGGCGGCGACGGCACGGTGAACGAGGTCGTCAACGGCCTCCTCCACAACGGCCCCGATCCCGACCGGCTCCCGGGCCTCGCGGTGGTCCCCGGCGGGTCCACGAACGTCTTCGCCCGCGCACTCGGACTGCCGAACGACGCGGTGGAGGCGACGGGCGCGCTCCTCGACGCACTCCGTGAACGCCGTGCACGCACAGTGAGCCTCGGGCTGGCGTCCGGCGCCCCGGGGACCGAGGACGAGGCGGTACCGGCCCGCTGGTTCACCTTCTGCGCCGGCTTCGGATTCGACGCGAGTGTCATCGGCCGAGTCGAACAGCAGCGGGAGCGGGGCAAGCGTTCGACCCACGCCCTGTACCTGCGCCAGGTGCTCCGCCAGTTCCTGGAGGAGCCGCACCGCCGGCACGGCACCATCACCCTGGAGCGGCCCGGCGAGGACCCGGTCGAGGACCTGGTCCTGTCCATAATCTGCAACACCTCCCCCTGGACCTACCTGGGCAATCGCCCGGTGTACGCGTCCCCGGAGGCTTCCTTCGACACCGCGCTGGACGTCCTGGGACTGAGCCGGCTGTCGACCCCGGCGGTGGCCCGCTACGCCACTCAGCTGCTCACCTCGACACCCGAACGCGGCCCGCACGGCAAGCACGCGAGGACTCTGCACGACCTGACCGACTTCACCTTGCATTCGAAGGTGCCGCTGCCCCTGCAGATGGACGGCGACCACCTCGGACTGCGTACGAGCGTGGCGTTCACAGGCGTACGCCGTGCACTGCGTGTGATTGTGTGAGTGGAAGGGCCCAAAGTCCTTTCACTCGAACGTTTAGGCTGCCATCCACCCCTTAGAAGTACGGCTGTGACCTAGCCGACACCGAGGAATCAAAAAAAACTTTCCGGAAGGGGTTGTATCCGCAGCCGAGGTTTGCGAATCTCTTCATGGCGATCGGGACGGCCCGCAACACCGGCCTCCACTGAGAGCCAGAACCCCTCCTCAGTCTCAGGACCACACCAGTTCATCTGGCAGTCGGCCCTTCCGTTGCGGGGGGATTCGTGAAAGCGTTCACATTCACAAGCAACCTGCACGTAATACCAAGAGAGGTAGCAGCCATGGACTGGCGTCACAACGCCGTTTGTCGTGAGGAAGACCCCGAGCTGTTCTTCCCCATCGGCAACACCGGTCCTGCGCTGCTGCAGATCGAGGAAGCCAAGGCCGTCTGCCGCCGCTGCCCCGTCATGGAGCAGTGCCTGCAGTGGGCGCTCGAGTCCGGCCAGGACTCCGGCGTCTGGGGTGGCCTCAGCGAGGACGAGCGCCGCGCGATGAAGCGCCGTGCCGCTCGCAACCGGGCGCGTAACGCCAGCGCCTGACGCCACCCGCGACGAGCCTCAGGCAAGCGGCGCGTACATCGCGTACGCAATCACCGCCCTTGAGCCGCAGCGCGCAGCAGTAACCCACAGCATTCGAGCCCCGGACCGATCCACTCGGTCCGGGGCTCGCTGCTGTGCACACCCGCGGAGGACCGCCGCGGGGTGCGGCACGCCGCTTCCGGGGCCGCGCGCTACTTCTGGGGCCGCACGGGGATGTCGAGGACGACCTTCGTGCCGCGCTCGGGGCCGGGCTGCATGTCGAACGTGCCGCCCAACTCCCCTTCCACCAGGGTCCGCACGATCTGCAGACCGAGGTTGCCGGCGCGCTGCGGGTCGAAGCCCTCGGGCAGACCCCGGCCGTCGTCCCGGACCGTGATCAGCAGCCGGGCGTCGGCGCGGGGCTCGCCGCGGACGGCCGCCACCTCGACCGTGCCCTGCTCGCCCGGCGCGAAGGCGTGCTCCAGGGCGTTCTGCAGCACCTCGGTGAGGACCATGGAGAGCGGGGTGGCGACCTCGGCGTCGAGGATGCCGAAGCGGCCGTTGCGCCGGCAGGTGACCTTGCCGGGCGAGATCTCGGCCACCATCGCGATCACCCGGTCGGCGATCTCGTCGAACTCGACGCGCTCGTCGAGGTTCTGGGACAGCGTCTCGTGGACGATGGCGATCGAACCGACCCTGCGCACCGCCTCGTTGAGCGCCTCGCGACCGCGGTCCGAGTCCATGCGGCGGGCCTGGAGGCGCAGCAGCGCCGCCACCGTCTGGAGGTTGTTCTTCACCCGGTGGTGGATCTCCCGGATGGTGGCGTCCTTGGTGATCAACTCGCGCTCGCGACGGCGCAGTTCGGTGACGTCCCGGAGCAGGACGAGCGAACCGATGCGGGTGCCCTTGGGCTTGAGCGGGATCGCCCGCAGCTGGATCACGCCGCCGTTGCCCTCGACCTCGGCCTCGCGGGGCGCGTAGCCGGAGGCCAGCTTGACCAGGGCCTCGTCCACGGGGCCGCGGGAGGGCGCGAGTTCGGCGGTGATCTGGCCGAGGTGCTGGCCGACCAGGTCGGCGGCGAGCCCGAGCCGGTGGTAGGCGGAGAGGGCGTTCGGCGAGGCGTACTGGACGATGCCGTCGGCGTCGAGCCTGATCAGGCCGTCTCCGGCGCGGGGCGAGGCGTCCATGTCGACCGCCTCGCCGGCGAACGGGAAGGAGCCGGCGGCGATCATCTGGGCCAGGTCGGAGGCGGACTGGAGGTAGGTGAGCTCCAGCCGGCTCGGGGTCCGGACCGTCAGCAGGTTCGTGTTGCGGGCGATCACGCCGAGCACCCGGCCCTCGCGGCGCACGGGGATGGACTCGACCCGTACGGGGACCTCCTCCCGCCACTCGGGGTCGCCCTCGCGGACGATGCGCCCTTCGTCGAGAGCGGCGTCGAGCAGCGGACGCCGGCCGCGCGGGACGAGGTGGCCGACCATGTCGTCCTGGTAGGAGGTCGGGCCGGTGTTGGGCCGCATCTGGGCGACGGAGACGTAGCGGGTGCCGTCCAGGGTGGGAACCCAGAGCACGAGGTCGGCGAAGGAGAGGTCGGAGAGCAGCTGCCACTCCGAGACCAGCAGGTGGAGCCACTCGAGGTCGGACTCACTCAGAGCGGTGTGCTGGCGGACGAGGTCGTTCATGGAGGGCACAGGTGCGAGCGTACCCGCGGAATTCAGGGGCGATGAACCTGGATCTCACGGCGTTCGTGTTGGAGGATGGGCCGGGAAGGCCCCTGTCGATATGGATGGACAGACCAGAATGGTCTAGTCCAGAATGACAGGGAAGCATCAGCAGACCTCCACTCTCCCCGCACAGGAGGGTGGAACGAGGTACCCGGCGCTCTCTGCCCTGACTGCGTCGAGACCTCCTTCACGGCCGCGGGACCGCACACCCCCGGCCGGGCAACTCCGGGCTGCGGTGCCGGACGGGTTGAGGGTCCCGTCAGGCGCCGCGGCCCGCGGGTTTTTCCGGGCCCTTCCTCCGGGGATACGGCCCCCGGGGCCGATCCGCTCAACGCGCGCGGCCCTCCGTCGCCGCCTCCGGCCGCGGGACGGCACCGGCACCCCGGAACACCCCGGCGCCACCGAGCGCCCGCCCGCACCCCCTCCGCGCCCCCGTCGACGACGACCTGCGCACGGGGCCCGCGCCCCGGTCCCGGTGCGACGACCCCGCGGGCCCGTGGCCACGGGGCCGGCCGGGTGGCTGGGCCGAGGGCGCCGGTCGACCATGAGAAGAGGGGGGTCCGTCCCGCGGACGGACCTGAGCGAAGGGCTCCCGTTCTGCTAGATTGAAACTTAGATTGGTCTATACCACACAGGCCCCTCACCAGATCGGCAGGCACAGCGTGGAAGTTGTCATCGTCCCGGACGCCAAGGCAGGCGGCGAGCTCATCGCGGACGGCATCGCCGGCCTCCTGCGCCGCAAGCCCGACGCGTTGCTCGGCGTTGCCACCGGCTCGACCCCGCTGCCCATCTACGAAGCCCTGATCGCCCAGGTCGCGGCCGGTTCCGTGGACGCCTCGCGCGCCCGGATCGCGCAACTGGACGAGTACGTCGGGCTGCCGACCGGGCACCCCGAGTCGTACCGCTCCACCGTGCTCCGCCAGGTCGTCGAGCCGCTCGGGCTCTCCCAGGACGCCTTCATGGGCCCCGACGGCGCCGCCGAGGACGTCCAGGCCGCCTGCGAGGCCTACGACCGCGCGCTGGCCGCCGCCGGCGGCGTGGACCTGCAGATCCTGGGCATCGGCACCGACGGGCACATCGGCTTCAACGAGCCGTGCTCCTCCCTCGCCTCCCGCACCCGGATCAAGACCCTCACCGAGCAGACCCGTGTCGACAACGCGCGCTTCTTCGAGAACGACATCGAGCAGGTGCCGCACCACGTCATCACCCAGGGCATCGGCACCATCCTGGAAGCCCGGCACCTGGTGCTGCTGGCCACCGGCGAGGGCAAGGCGGACGCCGTGGCACAGACCGTCGAGGGCCCGGTGGCCGCGCTCGTGCCGGCCTCCGCGCTCCAGCTGCACCCGCACGCCACGGTGGTCGTGGACGAGGCCGCCGCCTCCAAGCTGAAGCTCGCCGACTACTTCCGCCACACCTTCGCCGACAAGCCGGGCTGGCAGGGCATCTGACCCGAGCCGGTACGGCCTCCGGCACACGAAGGAGGGCCGGTACCCCCGTGGGAGTACCGGCCCTCCTTCGTGTGCACCGCTCGGAGCCTCACCGGTTCAGGCCCCGGCGATGACCTCCGCCGCAGCCCGGCCGCAGACCCGCGCGGCGCCGTGCGTGGCGATGTGCAGGGCCCCACGGGGCGCCGCCTGGTTCAGGCCCATCTCCACCACGACGGTGTCCGGGCGGGCCGCCAGCAGGCCGTCCAGGGCCTCCGCCATCCACGGGTGCCGGTGGGCGTCCCGGACGACGGCGACGATGCCCCGGTCCCCCGCGGCGGCGAGCACGGCGTCCACCGAGGGCTCCGCGTACGAGCCCGTGCGGGTGCCGGGCAGCAGCCGCTCCAGCTCCGCGGCGACACCCCACGGCGTCTCGTCACCGACCGCGAAGTTGGCGACCGGGGTGAAGGAGGCCACGTAGGGAGCGCCGGTCATCGGCGCGTAGGGCCGCTCCCCCGAGGTCACCACCAGGGCGCGGCGGGCCGCGACGAGTCCGATGTCGGTGCCGGGCGCGGTCCCCTCCTGCACTGCCGCGCCCGGCCCCGAAACAGCCCCCCTGACCCGGTGCGCCTGGGTCCAGGACGCCAGGGCGCGCACGCGCTCCGCGGCGTCGGCCAGCCGTTCCTCGGGCAGTTCACCGGTCCGTACCGCGTCGACGAGGGCATCGCGCAGCCGCAGTACGGTGCCCTCGTCGGCCAGCCCGCCGCCGACGCAGATGGCGTCGGCGCCCGCGGCTATCGCGAGGACGGATCCGCGCTCGATGCCGTACGTCGACGCGATGGCCTGCATCTCCATGCCATCGGTGACGATCAGCCCGTCGAAGCCCAGCTCCTGGCGCAGCAGACCGGTCAGGATCTGCGGGCTCAGGGTCGCCGGACGGTTCGGGTCGAGCGCGGAGAGCAGAATATGCGCGCTCATGACCGCTTTGGA
Source organism: Streptomyces sp. MS191 (assembly GCF_008042125.1). Classification (GTDB taxonomy): domain Bacteria; phylum Actinomycetota; class Actinomycetes; order Streptomycetales; family Streptomycetaceae; genus Streptomyces. The sequence goes on along the minus strand of NZ_RDBI01000066.1, from coordinate 594,369 downwards.
ACCCGCTGCGATCGCGGCGCGGAAAGGTACCAGGTCACGGGCGTGCAGTGTGGCGAGGTCCACATCGATCCGGGGCAGCGCGTGGTGGGAGTCCACGTTGGTGTCGCCGTGCCCGGGGAAGTGCTTGGTGCAGGCGGCGACGCCGACGGCCTGGAGGCCCTCGACGTACGCCACGGTGTGACGCGCCACCAGGTCCGGGTCGGACCCGAAGGACCGGACCCCGATGACCGGGTTGTCGGCGTTGGAGTTCACGTCGGCCGAGGGGGCCCAGTTGAGGTCCACCCCGCACGCGGCGAGCCGGCGGCCGAGCTCCCGGGCGACGGCCCGGGTCAGATCGGTGTCGTCGACGGAGCCGAGGGCGTGGTTGCCGGGGAAGGAGGATCCCTGCCGGACCTCGAGGCGGGTGACGTCCCCGCCCTCCTCGTCGATGGCGACCAGGACGTCGTCCCGCTCGGCCCGCAGCTGCGCGGTGAGCGCGGCGAGCTGCTCCGGGGTGTCGATGTTCCGGCCGAACAGGCCGACCGAGGAGAGTCCCTCCCCGATGCGGCGCAGCAGCCAGTCGGGCGCGGTGGTGCCGACGAAACCCGGCTGGAGCACGGTGAGTGCGTCGCGGGTCAGGGTGTCGGTGCCGCGTACGAGTGTGGTCATGGGCGGCTTTATCCCTTCACTGCGCCGGCCGTCAGACCCGCGGCCATCTTGCGCTGGACAAGGAGGAAGAGGATCACGATGGGGACGGCCATCATGGTGGAGCCCGCCATCATCGGTGCGTACTCGGTGCCGTTCTTGGTGATGAAGTTGCCGAGCCAGACGGTGGCCGTCTGGTTCTGCTGGCTCATCAGCATCAGCGCGTAGAGGTACTCGTTCCACGCCTGGATGAAGCCGTAGACGGAGGTGGCGACCATGCCGGGCGCCAGCAGCGGGAAGACGACCCGGAGGAAGGCGCCGGTGCGGGTGCAGCCGTCGACCTGAGCGGCCTCCTCCAGCTCCTTGGGGATGTTGACGATGAAGCCGCGGAGGGTCCACACCGTGAACGGGAGGATGAAGGTCAGGTACGTGATGATCAGGCCGCTGAGCCTGTCGTACTGGCCGAGGTCGTTGAGCAGCAGGAAGACCGGGATGATCATCGCGACGAGCGGCACCATCTGGACGGCGAGGATGCCGATGATCACGATCTTGCGGCCGCGGAAGGCGAAGCGGGAGATCGCGAGGGCGGCCAGCATGCCGACCGCGATGCCGATGACCACGACCACGAGGGAGACCACGAGGCTCCGGCCGACCGGGCCCCAGAAGTCCGCGATGTCCAGCGCGCGCCGGAAGTTCTCCAGCGTGAAGGTGGTCGGGTAGAAGTGCGGGTCCGGGTCGATGGCGTCCTTGGACGGCTTGAACGCCGTGTTGACCATCCAGTAGACCGGGAAGCCGGCCGTGACGAAGACGAGCAGGCCGAGCAGGTTCCAGCCGAGCTTGGACTTGCGGGGCGGCTTGACGGCGGGGGCCGCGGTGTTCGTGGTCACTCCACCTCTCCGATCTTCAGCATCTGGCGCATGTAGACGGCGACCACGCCGAGCAGCAGGACGACGGTGACGAGCGCGATCGCCGAGCCGGTGCCGTAGTCGTTGACGACGAACGCCTTGTCGAACGAGTACGTGGTGAGGATCTGGAACTCGGCCTCGGGGTGACCGTTGCGCATCACGTACACCTGCGGGAAGACGCCCATGTCCCAGATGACCGAGAGCGTCGTCAGCATGACGATGATCGGCTTGAGGATCGGCAGGGTGACGAAGCGGAAGACTCCCCAGGCTCCGGCGCCGTCGAGGCGGGCGGCCTCTTCGAGCTCCTTGGGCACCTGGGTGAGGCCGGCGCTGAGCGTGATCACGACGAACGGGACGGCGCCCCAGACGACGAGGAGCACGATCACGGCGAGGCCCTGCGGGCCGCTGGCGAACCAGTTGTGGCCGATCATGTCGACGCCGGGCAGCTTGTCGATCAGCCAGTTCAGGACGCCGTAGTCGGCGTCGAAGAGCCACTTGAAGATGGCCGTCGCGACGATGATGGGCATGCCCCAGCTCGCCACGAGGACGATGTTGACGAGCAGCTTGACCCAGCCGGAGACCTTCTGCAGCAGCAGCGCGATCAGCATGCCGAGGACCATGGTGAGGATCACGGCGGCGGCCGCGAAGACCACGGTGCGGAGCACGACGGTCCAGAACTCGGTGTCACCGAGGATCTTGGTGAAGTTGTCGAAGCCGGCCGACTGCGCTTCCTCGAAGCCCCAGAGCTGAGCCTGGCCGAAGTTCTGGAAGGAGAGGGTGACCAGGCGTACGAGCGGGTATCCCAGCACGAGCAGCAGGACGAGCAGGCATGGCGCGAGCAGCAGCCACGGCACTCCCGAGCCGGCCGAGGTCCCCTTCTTCCCCGGTTTCCCGGGCGTACCGGCTGTGGGGCCGGATGGTGGCGATTGCCGCACCGGCGGCACCTTCGCGGTGGTTGTGTCTGCGGCACTCATCCCGTGCTCCTCAGCGATCCCTCTCCTGCATACGGGCGACAGGGCCCCGTCGCGGTGACGGGGCCCTGCCCACAGGTCACTTGGTGTTGATGACCTTGTCGATGGCGGCGTCCGCGTCCTTCGCGGCCTGCTCCACCGTCTTCTTGCCCTTGGCGATGTCGATGAGCATCGTCTTGAGGGTCTGCGCCTTCTCGACCTGGCCCCAGCCCGGGGCGGTCGGGACGAACCAGCTGGACTCGGCCGCGGTGGCCGCGACCGCGGTGGCCGGGTCGCTCTTGAGCGGGGCGAGGTCCGTCTTGTTGTTCGGCAGGTTGCCCTTGCCGATCAGGCCCTTCTGGCCCTCGGGGCCGGTGAAGGCGGCGATCCACTCGGCCGCGACGCCCTGCGCCTTGGACTTGACCGGGATGGCCAGGTCCGAGCCGCCGAGGAAGACCGGGAGGTTCTTGCCGGACGGACCGGGAGTCACGAAGGTCTCCAGCTTGTCCTTCAGACCGCCGACCTTGTCGTTCTCGGGAGTGGCGGCGGTGCCACCCTCCCAGGCCGCCGAGAAGATCATCGCGGACTTGCCCTGGCCGAAGACGACAGGACGGTCGGACTCGTCCTTCGTCTTGTCGCCGTGCATGTACTTGTCGACGATGTTCTTGTACTCGGTGAGGCCCTTGACGGACTCCGGCGAGGACAGGTTCGCCTTCCAGGTCTCGCCCTCCTGCTTGGCGATCGAGCCGCCCTGCTCGTAGACGAAGGACATGGCCGCGTACCAGTCCGGCGACGGCTGGTACCAGGCGCTGAACTTGTCGCCCTTCTTCGCCTGGATGGCGTCCAGGGCGGCGGTCAGCTCGGCCCAGGTCTTCGGGGCCGCCTTGACGCCCGCCTCGGCGGCGACGTCCTTGCGCCAGGTGCCCACGCGGCCACCGGCGTAGTAGGGGACACCGTAGGTCTTGCCGTTGTAGGTGACCGAGTCCTTGAGGGCGTCGAGCCACTGGCCCGAGTTGTCGAACTTCGAGGCCTCGACCGGGGCGAAGGCGCCCTTGGCCATGTAGCTGATCATCTCGGAGTTGCCCATCTCGACAACATCCGGGGCCTTGTCCGTGGCGAGCACCGCGTCGAGCTTGGTGTTCTTGTCCGGCCAGCCGTAGTACTCGTGCTTGATCTTGATGCCGGGGTGCTTCTTGGTCACCGCGTCGTCGGCCGCCTTGACCAGCTCAGGCCAGTTGTTCTGGGCGTCGACCGTCAGCCAGACGGTCAGCTCCTTGACCTCGCCGCCGGCCTTGTCCCCACCCTTGTCGGCTCCGCCACACGCGGCAATGCCGACCATCATGCCCGCGACACCGATCGCCGCAATGAGCTTGCGCTTCACGCCACCCTCCTCAGGGATGCCTGCAACCCCTGCCCACCGCGCGAAGACATACGTCGAGTAGTGCTCGTGGGGCTGGGAGCTGGTCTTTAATGGTTTAGACCAGTACCCGGAGCTTGGCCTAGACCTTTAGGGGTGTCAAGGGTGTATAAGAAGGGCAGTCGGGTCCGTTATCGGACCGACACCTGAGGGAGGGCGACGACCCGTGACCGGTCCGTGCCACCATGTGAGCCGCTATAGACGGAGGAGCCGGTGACGGCAGCAACACAGGAGTCGGGAAGGCAGGCCATGGCCACGGACGCGGGCAACAGCGAGACAGAGGGCGGCGCCGCCACCCGCACCGCGCGCGTGCCCAAGTACTACCGACTGAAGCGGCACTTGCTCGACATGACGGAGACCCTGCCGCCCGGCACACCGGTCCCGCCCGAGCGCACCCTCGCCGCCGAGTTCGACACCTCGCGCACCACGGTGCGGCAGGCACTGCAGGAACTGGTCGTCGAGGGCCGCCTGGAGCGGATCCAGGGCAAGGGCACGTTCGTGGCCAAGCCCAAGGTCTCGCAGGCCCTGCAGCTGACCTCGTACACCGAGGACATGCGGGCGCAGGGCCTGGAGCCCACCTCGCAGTTGCTCGACATCGGGTACGTGACGGCCGACGACACGCTGGCCGGCCTGCTCGACATCGCCGCCGGCGGGCGGGTGCTGCGGATCGAGCGGCTGCGCCTCGCGAGCGGGGAGCCGATGGCGATCGAGACCACCCACCTCTCGGCCAAGCGCTTCCCCGCGCTGCGGCGTTCGCTGGTGAAGTACACCTCGCTCTACACGGCGCTCGCCGAGGTCTACGACGTCCACCTCGCCGAGGCCGAGGAGACCATCGAGACCTCGCTCGCCACCCCGCGCGAGGCCGGCCTGCTCGGCACCGACGTGGGCCTTCCCATGCTGATGCTGTCCCGCCACTCGCTGGACGCGCAGGGCGAGCCGGTCGAGTGGGTGCGCTCGGTGTACCGGGGCGACCGGTACAAGTTCGTGGCCCGGCTGCAGCGCCCCAACGGCTGACCGCCCGCGGACCGCATCCGGCCATCCGGCCGAAAGACTGAAAAGATTCCGCCACTTCGGCGTGAACCGGTGCCCCGACACATCCGTGAGGTGTGTCGGGGCACTGCCGTATCTCCGTGCGACGTCCATCGAGATTCGTCCGTTATCCGGACGGGGGTTCCATGGAGCGGACCAGTCCCCTAGATTTCACGCGCATTACCCGCGTGATCAACGGTGTTCAGCGAGGGGACGGAGTCGCCAGATGTCAGAAGTGACGCAGGACAAACAACCGGTCGTGACACCGGTACGCGTGATCGTGGCGCTCTGTCTGGTCGCGCCCTTCGTGGCGATGCTCTGGGTGAGCTCGTACGCGAAGGTCGATCCGACCTTCATCGGCATCCCGTTCTTCTACTGGTACCAGATGGCCTGGGTCGTCGTCTCCACCGTGCTGACGATGGTCGCGTACAAGCTGTGGCAGCGTGACCAGCGCGCCCGCAAGGGAGGTGCGTCGCGATGAAGGACGGCGTGAACGGCGTCGCTCTGGGCGTCTTCATCTTCTTCTTCCTGGCCGTCACGGTCATGGGCTTCCTGGCCGCGCGCTGGCGCAAGGCCGAGAACGAGCACAGCCTGGACGAATGGGGCCTCGGCGGCCGTTCGTTCGGCACCTGGGTGACCTGGTTCCTGCTGGGCGGCGACCTCTACACCGCGTACACCTTCGTCGCCGTCCCGGCGGCCATCTACGCGGCGGGCGCGGCGGGCTTCTTCGCCGTCCCGTACACGATCCTCGTCTACCCCCTGATCTTCACCTTCCTGCCGCGGCTGTGGTCGGTGTCCCACAAGCACGGATACGTGACCACCTCGGACTTCGTCCGCGGCCGGTTCGGCTCCAAGAGCCTGTCGCTGGCGGTCGCCGTCACCGGCATCCTCGCCACCATGCCGTACATCGCGCTCCAGCTCGTCGGCATCCAGGCCGTCCTGGACGTGATGGGCGTGGGCGGCGGCGAGACCACGCACTGGTTCGTCAAGGACCTGCCGCTGCTCATCGCCTTCGGCGTCCTGGCGGCGTACACGTACTCCTCCGGACTGCGCGCGCCGGCGCTCATCGCCTTCGTCAAGGACACGCTGATCTACCTCGTCATCGCGGTGGCGATCATCTACATCCCGATCAAGCTGGGCGGCTTCGACGAGATCTTCGCCAAGGCCGGCGAGGCGTACGCCACGATCAACCCCGCCACCGAGAAGCCGCGCGGCGCGCTGGTGCCGGGCGAGATGGGGCAGTGGGGCTACGCGACGCTCGCGCTCGGTTCGGCGCTGGCGCTCTTCATGTACCCGCACTCGATCACGGCGACGCTGTCCTCGCGCAGCCGTGACGTGATCCGCCGCAACACCACGATCCTGCCGCTCTACTCGCTGATGCTGGGCCTGCTCGCGCTGCTCGGCTTCATGGCGATCGCGGCGGGCGTGAAGGTCACCAACGGCCAGCTGGCCATCCCGCAGCTCTTCGAGAACATGTTCCCCGACTGGTTCGCGGGCGTGGCCTTCGCCGCCATCGGCATCGGCGCGCTGGTCCCGGCGGCGATCATGTCGATCGCCGCGGCCAACCTCTTCACCCGCAACATCTACAAGGACTTCCTGAAGCCGGACGCCACGCCGGAGCAGGAGACCAAGGTGTCCAAGCTGGTGTCGCTGCTGGTCAAGGTCGGCGCGCTGGTCTTCGTCCTCACCATGGACAAGACGGTCGCGATCAACTTCCAGCTGCTCGGCGGCATCTGGATCCTGCAGACGCTGCCGGCCCTGGTCGGCGGCCTGTTCACCCGCTGGTTCCACCGCTGGGCGCTGCTGGCCGGCTGGGCCGTCGGCATGGTCTACGGCACGGCGGCGGCGTACGGCGTGGCCAGCCCGACGCAGAAGCACTTCGGCGGCTCGTCCGCCGAGATCCCGGGCATCGGCGAGATCGGCTACATCGGCCTCACCGCCTTCGTGATCAACGTGGTGGTCACCGTCGTCCTGACGTTCGTCCTGAAGGCCCTCAAGGCGCCCGAGGGCGTCGACGAGACGTCCCCGTCGGACTACACGGCGGACGCCGGCGACGCGGGCGTGCAGACCGAGCTGCCGAAGGTCGGCGCGGGCCACTGACCCCGCCCGCAAGGTGACGAAGGCCGCCGCGCTTCCGCAGGGAAAGCGCGGCGGCCTTCGCCGTCACCACGAAAGGATGTGCGGATGAGAACCGGACCCCGCCTCTCCCTGCTCGTCCTGCTCCCCCTCGTGCTCGCCGCCACCGGCTGCGGCACCGAGGTCCCGGGCGGACCGGCCCCCGACCACGCGGAGCTGGAGGCGCGCGCCCGCGCCGCGCAGACCCGCGTCGAGCACGTGTACGTCACCGAGGCCGAGGGGTTCCGGCCGGCCCTCCAGTCGGCCGGTGTCGTCGGCGACGACGGTTTCCAGCTCACCTACGTCGGGGCGGGCGGCGAGCAGCTGACCCTCTCCGCGGAGCGGCGCCCCTTCACCGACCGGGACTGCGCCGCCCCGCCGGCGGGCGAGACCTGCGTGCAGGAGGGCGGCGGCTGGTACCGGCACTCCGCCGACCGGCACGCGTACCTGCGCGACGAGAACGGCCTGCGCGTCGAGCTGGCCGCCCCGCTGTCCGTGGGGAAGGACCTGCTGCGGAAGGCCGCCGCCACGGCGCACCGCGCCGACGACGCCGAACTGGACGCGGTCCTGCCGCGACGGACGGGCGGGAGCGGGCCGGTCGAGCGCGGCGACCTGCCGCCCGTCGGCGACGGAGCCCCCGACAACGGAGTGGGCGCGAGCGGCTGAGCGAGGCACACTGCCTGGATGGACTTCACCATCAGGGCGGTACGGCCCGAGGAGTACGAGGCCCTCGGCGAGGTCACCGCGCGGGCCTTCCTCGACGACGGGCACCTCGACTTCGGCGAGGACGACGACTATCTGCGTCTGCTGCGGGACGTGGCCCGGCGGGCCGCCGAGGCGGAGGTGCTGGTGGCGGTGGACCGCGCCGGCACGGTGCTCGGCGGCGTGACCTTCGTCGCCGGCGGGGAGTGGGCCGACATCGCGAGCGAGGGCGAGGCCGAGTTCCGGATGCTCGCGGTGGCGAAGGACGCCCGGGGCCGGGGCGTCGGCGAGGCCCTCGTGCGGGCCTGCACGGAGCGGGCCCGCAGGCTGCCCGGATGCCGGCGGCTGGTGCTCTCCACCCAGTCGCGCATGTCCTCCGCGCACCGGATCTACGAGCGGGCGGGCTTCGTCCGCACCCCTGACCGGGACTGGAGCCCACTGGCCGACATGGATCCCCTGCACACCTACGCGTTGGAGCTCTGAGCACGGAACGACACAACATGTGGGGGGTGTCTCCAGGGGCGCCCCCCACATGTATGCTCGTGCTCGCTGTCGCCGCAGGGGAATCCGGTGCAAGTCCGGAACTGTCCCGCAACGGTGTGCTTTTGGCGTTTTCATCCGCCAGGTGAGTCCGAGGACCTGCCGACAGTGCGCCCGGTCCGTCCGTTCCGGGTGTCACAGACGTCCGGSCCTCGCGGAGTGGGCCGGCGGCGCGGCGCGCCCTGCGTACGGGTGCCCGGCTGCCCGCTTCCCCCGCCGGCCCCGAGCCGAGCGAGGGAGAGCCCCCACGTGACCATCGCGCCCGCCGATCCGGCCGCAGCGATCGAGAGCGACGGACCCGGGACCGTGCTGCTGCGGATCCTGACCGACCTCACCGCCGATCTCCCCGACACCGACCCCGGCAAGGTCGCCGCCGCCGCGCTGCGCGGCCGGAGCGCCGGCTCGGACGAGGCGGAACTGCGCGAGCTGGCCACCGAGGCGGCCGCCGGCCTGATCGCCGAGGACCCCGCGTACTCCCGGCTCGCCGCCCGGCTCCTGACGATCACCATCGCCGACGAGGCGGCCGGCCAGGGCGCGGTGTGCTTCTCCGCCTCCGTCGCCGTCGGCCACCGCGAGGGCCTGATCGCCGACCGCACGGCCGCCTTCGTCCGGCTGCACGGCGCGACGCTCGACGCGACCGTCGACCCGTCCGGCGACGACCGCTTCGGCTACTTCGGCCTGCGCACCCTGTACTCGCGCTACCTGCTGCGCCACCCGATCACCCGCAAGGTCATCGAGACGCCCCAGCACTTCATGCTGCGCGTGGCCGCCGGGCTCGCCGAGGACAACTCGACGCGCGCGCTGGACGAGGTCACCGCGCTCTACGGCCTGATGAGCCGGCTCGACTACCTGCCCTCCTCCCCGACGCTCTTCAACTCCGGCACCCGCCACCCGCAGATGTCGTCCTGCTACCTGCTCGACTCGCCGCTGGACGAGCTGGACTCCATCTACGACCGGTACCACCAGGTCGCACGGCTCTCGAAGCACGCGGGCGGCATCGGCCTGTCGTACTCCCGCATCCGCGCCCGCGGTTCGCTGATCCGCGGCACCAACGGGCACTCCAACGGCATCGTGCCGTTCCTGAAGACGCTGGACGCCTCCGTCGCGGCCGTGAACCAGGGCGGCCGGCGCAAGGGCGCCGCCGCGGTCTACCTGGAGACCTGGCACGCGGACATCGAGGAGTTCCTGGAGCTGCGCGACAACACCGGCGAGGACGCCCGGCGTACCCACAACCTGAACCTGGCGCACTGGATCCCGGACGAGTTCATGCGCCGGGTCAACGCCGACGCCCCGTGGTCGCTGTTCTCCCCGGCGGACGTGCCCGAGCTGGTCGACCTGTGGGGCGAGGAGTTCGACGCCGCCTACCGCGCCGCCGAGGCGAAGGGCCTGGCCCGCAAGACCATGCCGGCCCGTGACCTGTACGGCCGGATGATGCGGACGCTCGCCCAGACCGGCAACGGCTGGATGACCTTCAAGGACGCCTCGAACCGCACGGCCAACCAGACGGCGGAGCCGGGCCACACGGTCCACTCCTCCAACCTCTGCACGGAGATCCTGGAGGTCACGGACGACGGCGAGACCGCGGTCTGCAACCTGGGCTCGGTCAACCTCGGCGCGTTCGTGGACCTGGCGACCGGTGACATCGACTGGGAGCGGCTCGACGCGACGGTCCGCACGGCCGTCACCTTCCTCGACCGCGTCGTGGACATCAACTTCTACCCGACCGAGCAGGCCGGCCGGTCCAACGCCCGGTGGCGTCCGGTGGGCCTGGGCGCGATGGGCCTCCAGGACGTCTTCTTCCGGCTGAAGCTGCCCTTCGACTCCCCCGAGGCGAGGGCGCTCTCCACGCGGATCGCCGAGCGCATCATGCTCGCCGCCTACGAGGCCTCCGCCGACCTCGCCGAGCGCAACGGCCCGCTGCCCGCCTGGGAGAAGACCCGCGCCGCCCGCGGCGTCCTCCACCCCGACCACTACGACGTGGAGTTCCACTGGCCGGAGCGCTGGGCCGCGCTGCGCGAGCGGATCGCCGCCGTCGGCATGCGCAACTCGCTGCTCCTCGCCATCGCGCCGACCGCGACGATCGCCTCGATCGCCGGTGTGTACGAGTGCATCGAGCCGCAGGTCTCCAACCTCTTCAAGCGCGAGACGCTCTCCGGCGAGTTCCTCCAGGTCAACTCGTACCTCGTCGACGAGCTCAAGAAGCTCGGCGTCTGGGACGCGCAGACCCGTGAGGCGCTGCGCGAGTCCAACGGCTCGGTGGCCGGCTTCACCTGGGTCCCGGCCGAGGTGCGCGAGCTGTACCGCACGGCCTGGGAGATCCCGCAGCGCGGTCTGATCGACATGGCCGCGGCCCGGACGCCGTACCTCGACCAGTCCCAGTCGCTGAACCTGTTCATGGAGACGCCGACGATCGGCAAGCTGTCGTCGATGTACGCGTACGCCTGGAAGCAGGGGCTGAAGACCACCTACTACCTGCGGTCCCGGCCGGCGACCCGGATCGCCCGCGCCGCCCAGGCGTCGACGGCCGCCGCCACCATCCCCGTCCAGCAGGTCGCCGACCCCGACGCGGTCGCCTGCTCCCTGGAAAACCCCGAGTCCTGCGAGGCCTGCCAGTAATGAGCTCGAACGAACAGAAGAACCTTCTCGACCCGGGCTTCGAGCTCACCCTGCGGCCCATGCGGTACCCGGACTTCTACGAGCGCTACCGGGACGCGATCAAGAACACGTGGACGGTGGAGGAGGTCGACCTCCACTCCGACGTCGCCGACCTCGCCAAGCTCACCCCCGGCGAGCAGCACATGATCGGCCGGCTGGTGGCGTTCTTCGCGACCGGCGACTCGATCGTCGCGAACAACCTCGTGCTCACGCTGTACAAGCACATCAACTCCCCCGAGGCGCGCCTGTACCTGTCGCGGCAGCTGTTCGAGGAGGCCGTGCACGTCCAGTTCTATCTGACGCTGCTCGACACCTACCTGCCCGACCCGGACGACCGCACCGCCGCGTTCGCCGCCGTGGAGAACATCCCCTCCATCCGGGAGAAGGCGCAGTTCTGCTTCCGGTGGATGGACTCCGTCGAGAAGATCGACCGGCTGGAGACGCAGGCCGACCGCCGTCGCTTCCTGCTGAACCTGATCTGCTTCGCCGCGTGCATCGAGGGCCTGTTCTTCTACGGCGCCTTCGCCTACGTGTACTGGTTCCGGTCGCGCGGCCTGCTGCACGGCCTGGCCACCGGCACCAACTGGGTCTTCCGTGACGAGACGATGCACATGAACTTCGCCTTCGAGGTCGTGGACACCGTCCGCAAGGAGGAGCCGGAACTGTTCGACGACGAGCTCCGGGAGCAGGTCACCGCGATGCTGCGGGAGGCCGTCGAGGCGGAGCTCCAGTTCGGCCGCGACCTGTGCGGCGACGGCCTGCCGGGCATGAACACCGAGTCGATGCGCGAGTACCTGCAGTGCGTCGCCGACCAGCGTCTGACCCGCCTCGGCTTCGCCCCGGTGTACGGTTCCGAGAACCCGTTCGCGTTCATGGAGCTGCAGGGCGTCCAGGAGCTGACGAACTTCTTCGAGCGCCGTCCGTCCGCCTATCAGGTGGCGGTCGAGGGCTCGGTGGACCTCGACGAGGACTTCTGAGTGATCCGTACGCGGGTGGCGGCCGGCGCCGCCGCCCTGCTCACCGTCGCCGCGGGCCTGGGAATCAGGTCCGCGGCGTCGGGCGTCGTGGCGAAGTACGCGGGTGACGCCCTCTACACGGTGCTGGTGCTGACCCTGGTGGTGCTGATCGCTCCCCGGGTGCGGCCCGCCGTGGCGGCGGGGATCGCACTGGGGTTCAGCGTGGCGGTGGAGTTCTTCCAGCTGACGGGGGCGCCGGCGGAGCTGGCGGCGCGCTCCACGCCGGCCCGGCTGGTGCTCGGCACGTCGTTCAACGCGCCGGACCTGCTCTGGTACGCGATCGGCGCGGCGGTCGGCTGGGCCGTCCACCGCGCCGTGCGCCCGCGTGCGGACGCGGATCAGTCGTTGGCGACGACCGGGTAGCGCGGGGTGCCCTCGGCCATCTGGCGCAGGGCGTCCTTGCGGTCGCGCTTGGAGAGCCGGTCGATGTACAGGTAGCCGTACAGGTGGTCCGTCTCGTGCTGGAGGCAGCGCGCGAAGTAGCCGGTGCCGCGGACCTTGATCGGGTTGCCCTGGGCGTCCTGCCCGCGGACCACCGCGTAGTCGGGGCGGGCGAGTTCGGCGTAGGCCGTCGGCACGGAGAGGCAGCCCTCGTTGGACTCGTCCAGGGCGCGCAGCTCGGCCGGCAGCTCCTCCAGGACGGGGTTGCAGACGACGCCGACGTGACGCACGCCCTCGTCGTCCATGCAGTCGTAGACGAAGACCTTGAGGTCCACACCGATCTGGTTGGCGGCCAGGCCCACGCCCTCGGCGGTCCGCTGGCTGGCGAACATGTCGTCGATCAGCGTCGCGAGCGCGTCGTCGAACTCGGTGACGTCCTTGCACTCCTTGTGGAGCACGGGGTTGCCCACGACCGTGATCGGACGCGACGTCCCCCGCTCGCGGTACGCGAGCTCGCGCGCCTCGCAGTCCTCCGTGTCGACGACGAACCCGTCGTTGATCTGCTCGTCAGTCTCCTGCTGCGCCATTCCGCCGCACGCCTTCCTCAGAACCCCAGTCGATGGTCGCGTACAGCCTACGGGCAGTGGTCAGCAGACTTCTTCGAGATCCCGCCACTCACGGCTGTCGGGGCTGTCGGCGACCCAGCCGTCGAGCAGGCCGCGGACCAGTCCGGCGGGTGCGGCGATCCCGCACTCGCGCTCGGGGACCCACAGCTCGCCGGGCGAGCGGTGGCCGAGCGGCCCCGGGTGGCCGGGTTCGCTGTGGTCGTGCGGGTCGAGGTGCTCGCCCTCGCCCTCCGCGCTCGGCATGGTCGACTCGGAGCACGCGCGGCACAGCAGCCGTACCGACGAGGACCAGTCCTCGGCGGCGAACCCGGCGTCGGCGGCGAGCTTCTCCAGGGCGTCCCGGTCGTCCTCGGTGGCGGCCTCCAGGAGGACCACCCAGGTGGGGACGGGCGACGGCGCCCACAGCTCGATCTCGTCGAAGACGGGGTAGGAGGGACCGGCGCTGGTGGTCCGCTCGCCGTTGGGCACGCCGTCGTGGAGCACGACCTCGCCCCAGCGGCGCCCCGAGGACGGCAGCGGGATGGAGAGCACCTCGATGCGGGCCGGGTCGAGCCGGCGGCCCCACACGACCTCCGCCTCGCCCTCGGGCGAGAGCCGTACGGCCGCGCTGCCCAGCTCCATCCCGGCGGGCTCACCCGTCCCGGCGGAGGCCCCGGGGACCTTCAGCCCGTACGCCTGCCAGGCGCGGCGGGCGAGCGGCCAGTCCTGCAGGGCGGTGGCGGCGATGCCGACGTTCCACCAGTCGGGGGCGCCGGTCTCCTTGTCGAGCAGCGCGACGGCGCGCAGCCCCGCGGCCCGGGCCTGCTCCCAGTCGTGCCGGAACTTGTGCAGCAGCGCCAGGTTGAACCAGGACTCCGAGAGCCAGGGCTCCAGGTCCGCCGCGCGTGTCAGCAGCGCGCCCGCGTCCTCGTACCGGCCGTCGCCGATCAGCGTGAACGCGCGGTCGGTGGCCTGCCGCCACGAGGCGGAGGGCCGATGCCGTACCTTCCCGAAGATCCTCACGATTCCCGCCTGCCGGTCGCTTCACCCTCTTGTTCGCATCCAACCATGCCCGGTTGCACGCGCGCTCATTACCCATGGGTTACCCAGGAGGAGCAGGAGCGACGCCGCCGCGCGCGAGGACTCTGGCGAGGGACTCCACGACCTCGGGGTGGTGGTCGCGGGCGGTGTCCAGCCGGAGGCGTTCGAGGGCCCGCAGGGCGCCGAGGGGGCCGGTGGCGGCGGCTCCGGTGAGATCGTCGTACGCGTTGACGGTCCGGACGATCCGGGCGGGCAGGGGCTGGTCCCGGTACGGGTCGGCCTGGCGCTCCACGACCACGGCCACGGCGGCCGGCACCCCGGTCTGGCGGACCACGGCGCCGCCGAGGAGCGCGATCCGGCGCTGCTCCTCGGGCGCCAGCAGAGCGGTGGCGCCCTCGGGGACCGGGTCGACGAGGGAGAGCTGCCCGATGTCGTGCATGAGCGCGGCGTACTCCAGGACGGTCAGATCGGCTCCGGAAAGCCCCAGCTCCCGGCCCACGGCCCCGCTCAGGGCGGCCACCCGGCGGGCATGCCCCGGTGGGGTGTACCCGGCGATCTCGGTGGCGCGGGCGAGGGAGGCGATGGTCTGCCGGTTCGTGGTCCGCACGGCCGCGTACCGCCGGAAGGACATCTGGGTCAGCAGGAGCGGCACGCAGAAGACGGGCAGTGCCCAGAGTCCGGCGACGGCCGCGCCGAGGGCCATCACGGCGCCGGTGGCGCACACGGCGGAGCCGATGCCGAGCAGGGCGCGCACCTCCCCGCGCAGCAGGGGGCCGAACGGGACGGGGGTGCCGCCCGTGCGGGTGGCGGTGCGGGGGACGGTCCGCGCGCGGTGCATCAGGGCCGCGAGCACGGCGTCGCACAGTGCGGTGAGGACGAGTACGAGGAGCAGGAACAGGGCGTGCAGGGGGCCCTCGCCGAGGCGGCGGGTGAGTTCGCCCGTGTTGTAGAGGGGCTGGAAGCAGAGCCCGGCGAAGCCGACGGTGAGAATGCGCCGGGCCAGGTGGTCGAGCCCGGGCCCCCGGCCGGCGGCCACGTGAGGCACCACCCCGGCGAGCCCGCCGGCGACGACGACGGTCACGACCTGCGGGACTCCGTGGGTGGTGCTGGCCCCGGCGCTGGCGCCAAGCAGGGCGTAGGCGAGGGCGCCGGCGGCGGCGAGCGGCGCGGGCTCCCTGCTCTGCGGCTCCCCGGGGGCGGCGGCGGAGGTTCCCGCGCCCGCGGGGGCGCCCCAGCGGACGAGCTCGCCGAGGGCGATGAGGGTGCCGAAGGCGAGGGCGTGCGCGGGTTCGTCGATCCCCTGCCAGAGCGTGGCGGCGAACCCGGCGACGGTCAGCAGGGCCGCGGCCCCGTACACCGCTGCGACGGTGCCGGCGCCGGGCCTCATCGGCGGCCCTGGCGGCGGGCGAGCGCCTCGGGGCCGCCGGACGCGGGACGCGGGACCGGGCCGGCCGCGCGGGTGCCGCCCGGCGCGGGGGGCCTCGGTGGGGACGGGCTCTCCGCGGGGGGCGCCGTCTCGTCCGCGGTGACCGCCGTCTGCCAGCCGTGCCGGTCCAGTGCCCGGGTCAGGGCGTGGACCATCCGGGGGTCGAACTGGGAGCCCGCGCAGCGCTCCAGCTCCGCGATCGCGGTCTCGACCGGGCGGGCCCGGCTGTAGGACCGGGTCGAGGTCATCGCGTCGAAGGCGTCCGCGACGGCGACCACGCGGGCGAACTCGGGAATCTGGCCGCCCCGGAGGCCGTACGGGTAGCCGCTCCCGTCCATACGTTCGTGGTGGTGCAGGATCGCCGCCCGTGCCTCCCCCAGGAAGCCGATGCCCCGGACCATCTCGTGCCCGTACTCCGGATGCAGTTCGATGACCCGGCGCTCCTCCGGTGTGAGCGGGCCGTCCTTGCGCAGCACCCGGGTGGGCACGCCGAGCTTGCCCACGTCGTGCAGGATGCCCGCGAACCGCACGACCTCCAGCCGTTCCTCGGCCATGCCCAGCTCACGGGCGATCAGCACGGAGGCCCGGCCGACGCGTTCGCTGTGGCCGCGCGTGTAGCGGTCCTTGATGTCGACGGCCTGGACGAGCGCGCGGATCGTCGCCTGGTGCGCGGCCCGCTCGCGGTGGTACTGGGCGAAGACCCAGCAGGAGAGGTACATCGGGAGCAGGACGAAGAGCGCGGCGACCGGGCCGTAGGTGCTGCGCCACAGGACGGCCATCATCAGTCCGGCGAGCCCGTGCACCGCGTGCGGGGCGAGCGCCCGGCCGAACAGGCCCTGCCAGGCGGTGCGCGGTGCCCCGCCACCGCGCGGGGCGACGAGGGGCGCGCCCGTCGCGGCGACCCGCATGGCGCCGTCGAGGGCGGTCAGGACCAGGCAGAAGGTGAGGACCGAGGCCCCGGCGGGCACCAGCGCGTACGGGAAGTCGGGGGCGTACGTGCCCCGGCCGAGCGCGGCGTCCGCCCCGAGGGCACGGGCCACCAGTGCCGCCGCGCCGACGGCGAGGGCGAGCCTGGCGGCGCGCCACACCCGGCGGGGTCCGGCGGGGCGCTGCTCCACCCGGGCGAGCAGGGCCCCGGGCAGCGCGGTGAGCGCGGCGGCGGACGGCGGCAGGAGCAGCGCGGCGGCGAGGAGCACGGGGAAGAAGGGGCCGCTGCCCGTGGGGACCGCGCCGCCGAGCGCGCGGCCGAGCAGCCGGCAGCGCGCGGGCAGCTCGCACCCGGCGTACAGCACGGCGAGCAGCGCGACGGCGCTCCAGGGGGTCCGGGCGCCGGGGCCCAGCGCCGGCAGGACGCAGGCGGCTGCGCCGAGCGCGGCGCAGCCCACGTGGACGCGGGCCGCTCGCGGAATCACCATCACGGCCGTCACGCTAGCGACTTGAGCGGGGCGTGCGGGCCATCAGCCGACGATTCGCACCATCGGGTGGTACAAGCTGATTTACATCGGAGGGCCGCCGCGATGACTCGCGGCGGCCCTCTCCGTACGTGCTTCCCGCACGTGCGGAGGTCACTCCTGGGCGGTCGCCGTCACGTCCTGATCGGGCACCGCGTGGCCCGAACGGATCAGGTCGATCCGGCCCATCACCTTGGCCCGCAGGTCGGTGGGCACGTCGTCACTGCCGCAGCAGCGCTTGACGAGCTTCTTCACCGCCTGTTCCAGGCCGTACTTCTCAAGACAGGGGGAGCACTCCTCGAAGTGCACCTCGAACTTCGTGCAGTCACTGTCGGGCATCTCATGGTCGAGGAACTCGTAGAGATGATCCAGGACCTCTGAGCAATCCGTCTCGTGCGGCTCTCCGCAGCTCATGAGCCCGAGCCTTTCAGATCGTTCGACGACTCTCCGGCGCCCGCGGGTACCAGCCCGCGGTCGCGGGCGTAGTCCTCGAGCATGCCGCGCAACTGGCGGCGGCCCCGGTGCAGTCGGGACATCACCGTACCGATGGGTGTACCCATGATGTCCGCGATCTCCTTGTACGCAAAGCCCTCTACGTCCGCGAGATAGACGGCGATGCGGAACTCCTCGGGGATCGCCTGGAGCGCTTCCTTCACGTCGGAGTCCGGGAGGTGGTCGAGGGCCTGGGACTCCGCGGACCGCAGGCCGGTCGACATGTGCGACTCGGCGCGGGCGAGCTGCCAGTCCTCGATCTCCTCGGCGGCGCTGCGCTGCGGCTCGCGCTGCTTCTTGCGGTACGAGTTGATGAACGTGTTGGTGAGGATGCGGTACAGCCACGCCTTCAGGTTCGTGCCCTCGCGGAACTGGTGGAACGAGCCGTACGCCTTGGCGTACGTCTCCTGCACCAGGTCCTCCGCGTCCGCGGGATTGCGCGTCATGCGCAGCGCGGCGGAGTACATCTGGTCGAGGAAGCCGAGGGCGTCCCGCTCGAAGCGCGCGTTGCGCTCCTCGGTCGTCTCCTCGGGGCCGTCGTCGGTCCCTGTGTCGGTCCCAGTGACCGGACCCACCTCCTCCAGCGCTGCGGCGAATCCGAATGCGGACCCGCTCGTTTCGGAGGATAGACGAGGAACCGCTCCGCCCGCCGCCCGAATAGGGGCGGTCTTGGGCGCGGGCAACACTGTCCAGTCGAGGTCAGCGGCCTGCGCGCGCTCGGGGCAGATGGTCGAACCCATGCGACGGACTCCCTCTTCCTTTGCTCTCACACCGATGTCCGTCACAACCGCCGCCGGGCCCGCCTCATTCCCGAAGTGACGTGAGCCACCCGGAGACTTCACGGACGACGAGCGCGAGGGCCTCGTCCTGACCGAGGGGGGCGCGCTTGGCGACGGCGAAGCCGTGGTCGCCGTGCGGGACCTCGGCCATGGTGTACGTCCCTTCGGGGAACTCCGCCGGTCTGCCGAAGGGGTCGTTGCCGCCCTGGACGACGAGGGTGGGCAGGCCGGTGCCCAGGAGCTCGTCGGCCCGGGACTTCTCGGGCCGGCCGGGCGGGTGGAGCGGGAAGCTGAGCGCGAGCACGGCGTGGGCGCCGAGCTCAGCTCCGGTCCGGCAGGCGACCCGCGCCCCGGCGCTGCGGCCCCCGGCGACCACCGGGAGCCCGGGTGCGGCGAGGGCCTGCCAGATCCCGCGCCAGCCGACGTCCAGGGTCTTCGGCGCGGGCGCCACCTTCTTCCCCGCCACCCGCCAGGGCTGCTCGACGAGCGCCACGGTCACCCCCTGCGCGGGCAGCGCGGCGGCCAGCTCCCGCAGGTCCCGCGCCTCGATCCCGCCGCCGGCCCCGTGCCCCAGGGCCAGTACCGCCCACGGCTCGGTGCCGGCGTGCCAGGTGATCCGCGCGTCCCCGGCCCCGGTCTCCACGATCTCGCTCTTCGTCACCTCCCCATCCTGCCGCGCGGGGGCGGCGCGCACGGACAGGCCGAGGTCAGAACAGCGTGCCGACCTCCGGGGCCGCCAGTTCCTCCAGCAGCTCCGGGCCGTTGTTGCGGACGTTGCTCACCGCCGTCGCCACCGGGTAGGCCCGCATCAGCCCCTCCGCCGGCGCCCCCAGCAGTCCCTGCAGCTCGTCCAGGTCGGTGCGGGCCGGATCCAGCCAGGCGTCCCAGTGGTCCGGCGTCAGCATCAACGGCATCCGCGGATGGATGTCCGCCAGCGAGCGGGGCCCCTCCGCGGGCGCCACGCCCAGCGGCCCGGTCTCGGCCTCGGTCGTGATGACGGAGCAGGTCACCCACCACGCGGAGGGGTGGTCGTCCGGCAGGGTCCGGTCGCGCCAGAACTCGTAGAGCCCTGCCATCGCGAAGACCGAACCGTCCGCCGGGGTCACGAAGTACGGCTGCTTCCGCGGCCTCTTCCGCTTCCCCTCCACCTCCAGGTCCCGCTCGGCGCTCCCGGTCACCCACTCGTAATACCCGTCCGCCGGCAGGATGCAGCGCCGGGAGGAGAACGCCCGGCGGAACGACGGCTTCTCGTGCACCGTCTCCGCCCGCGCGTTGATCATCCGGGCCGCACCCTCGGGCGACTTCGACCACGACGGCACCAGGCCCCACCTCAGCGCCCGCATCTGGCGAACCGGGCGGCGCGATTCCGCGTCTTTCAGAGGACGCTCGAGTATCGCGTACACCTCTTTGGTCGGGGCCACGTTCCAGTCCGGAGCCAGCGTCTCCTCGGGCTCCCACTTCTCGACGTCGAAGAGCTGCACCAGATCCTCGGGTCGACGACTCGCTGCATACCGTCCGCACATACGTGCCACACTGCCACGGTCCACCCCCCACCCGAGGAGCCCCAGCCGGAAATGACCGAAGTCCTCGGCACCCAGACCGCTCCCGAGCAGTGGCTGGTCATCGCGACCGCGATAGCCGCCCTCGCCGCCGTCGTCCCGCGCCGTGTCTGGCGGCTCTCCCGCAACGCGATCACCATCGCCCACGAGGGCGGCCACGGTCTCGTCGCGCTCGTCACCGGCCGCCGGCTCGAATCCATCAGGCTGCACTCGGACACCAGCGGCCTCACGGTCTCCCGAGGCCGCCCCACCGGCATCGGCATGATCCTGACCGCCGCCGCCGGCTACACCGCGGCCCCGCTGCTGGGCCTGGGCGGCGCCTGGCTGCTCACCGAGCACCGGATCACCCTGCTCCTCTGGCTGGCGACCGCGCTGCTCCTCGTCATGCTGGTGATGGTCCGCAACGCCTACGGGATCTTCACCGTCCTCGTCACCGGCGCCGCCTTCCTCCTGGTCTCCTGGCTGACCGGCCCGGACGTCCAGGCCGGGTTCGCGTACTCCGTCGTCTGGTTCCTGCTCCTCGGCGGCGTCCGCCCGGTCTTCGAACTCCAGGGCAAGCGACGCCACGGCGGCGCGCCGGACTCCGACGCCGACCAGCTCGCCCGGCTCACGAACGTCCACCCGGTGCTCTGGCTCTTCCTCTTCCACGCCGTCTCGATCTGCTCCCTGATCGGCGCGAGCCGCTGGCTGCTGGGCCTCTGAGGGGCCTCCTCGACTTCCGGCCGGGGCGCGACGCTCCCTCGCCGACGGGACCCGGCCCGTGTGTGCCCCACTAAAGTGAGGGCATGACCGAAAGCCCCGTGCACACCGCCCCGACCTCCGACCTCTGGCCCGCGCCGTACGCGGACGGAGGCGTCGACGCGACCGTCACCGTGCCCGGATCCAAGTCGGTCACCAACCGCGGCCTCGTCCTCGCCGCGCTCGCCGCAGAGCCGGGCTGGCTGCGCCGTCCGCTGCGCTCCCGCGACACCCTGCTGATGGCCGAGGCGCTGCGCACCCTGGGCGTGAAGATCGACGAGGGCGTCGGCCCCGACGGCACCGGTGAGGCGTGGCGGATCATCCCGGCCGGACTGCGCGGGCCCGCGACCGTCGACGTCGGCAACGCCGGCACGGTGATGCGGTTCCTGCCGCCGGTCGCCGCCCTCGCCGACGGCCCGGTCCACTTCGACGGCGACCCCCGCTCCCACGAACGCCCGCTGCACGGCGTGATCGACGCCCTGCGGGCGCTCGGCGCGCGGATCGACGACGACGGGCGCGGCGCGCTGCCCATGACGGTGCACGGCGGCGGCGGTCTGGAAGGCGGCACCGTCGAGATCGACGCCTCCTCGTCCTCCCAGTTCGTGAGCGCCCTGCTGCTCTCGGCGCCGCGCTTCAACCAGGGCGTGGAGGTGCGCCACGTCGGCGGGAAGCTGCCGTCCATGCCGCACATCCGGATGACCGTCGACATGCTGCGGGTGGTCGGCGCGCAGGTCGACGAGCCCGAGACCGGCGGCGAGCCGAACGTCTGGCGGGTCGCCCCCTCCGTCCTGCTCGGCCGGGACCTGGTGGTGGAGCCGGACCTGTCGAACGCCCAGCCGTTCCTGGCCGCGGCACTGGTCACCGGTGGCCGGGTCACCGTCCCCGACTGGCCGTCCCGCACCACCCAGCCCGGTGACGCGCTGCGCGAGATCTTCACCGAGATGGGCGGCTCCTGCGAGCTGACCGACGCAGGCCTCACCTTCACCGGCACCGGGCGGATCCACGGCATCGACGTGGACCTCGGCGAGGTCGGCGAGCTGACCCCCGGCATCGCGGCCGTCGCCGCCCTCGCCGACTCCCCCTCCACCCTGCGTGGTGTCGCCCACCTGCGCCTGCACGAGACGGATCGCCTGGCCGCCCTGACCAAGGAGATCAACGAGCTCGGCGGCGACGTGACGGAGACCGAGGACGGCCTGCACATCCGGCCCCGGCCCCTGCACGGCGGTGTCTTCCACACCTACCACGACCACCGGATGGCGACGGCCGGGGCGATCATCGGCCTCGCCGTCGAGGGCGTGCGGATCGAGAACGTGGCGACCACGGCGAAGACCTTGCCGGACTTCCCGCTGATGTGGACCGAAATGCTCGGAGTCTGAGGCATGCGGCGTTACGGCAAGCACACCGACGAGGACGACATCCGCCAGCGCCCCAACCGCAAGGGCAACCGTCCCCGGACCAGCATCCGCCCCAAGCACGAGGACGCGGTGGAGGGCATGGTCCTCACCGTGGACCGGGGCCGGCTCACCTGCCTGGTGGACGACCGGATCGTCCTGGCGATGAAGGCGCGCGAGCTCGGCCGCAAGGCCGCCGTCGTCGGCGACCGCGTCTCGATCGTCGGTGACCTCTCCGGCGAGAAGGACACCCTGGCCCGGATCGTCCGGATCGGTGAGCGCAGCTCGGTGCTCCGGCGCACGGCCGACGATGACGACCCGTACGAGCGGGTGGTCGTGGCCAACGCCGACCAGCTGGCGATCGTGACCGCGCTGGCCGACCCCGAGCCACGCCCGCGGCTGATCGACCGCTGCCTGGTCGCCGCGTACGACGGCGGCCTCACCCCGCTGCTCGTCCTGACCAAGTCCGACCTGGCCCCGCCGGACGAGCTCCTGGAGATGTACGGCGCCCTGGGCGTCCCCTATGTGGTGACCACGCGTGACGAGTTCGTGGACGGGGTGGCCGCCGACCGGGTCCACGAGCACCTGACGGGGCGGACCACCGCCTTCGTCGGACACTCGGGCGTCGGCAAGACGACCCTGGTCAACGCCCTGGTGCCAGAGGACCGCCGGCGGAGCACGGGGCACGTGAACGCGGTGACGGGCCGCGGCCGGCACACCACCACCTCGGCGCTGGCGCTCCCGCTCAACGCCGAGGAGGGCGGCTGGGTGATCGACACCCCCGGCGTGCGCTCCTTCGGCCTGCACCACGTCGACCCGTCCCGGGTCATCCTCGCCTTCCCCGACCTCGTCCCGGGGACGGAGAACTGTCCGCGCGCGTGCAGCCACGACGAGCCGGACTGCGCGCTGGACGCGTGGGTGGCCGAGGGCCACGCCGATCCCGCGCGGCTGTACTCGCTGCGGCGCCTGCTCTCCACCCGGGAGCGACGCGAGGGCGACTGAGCCGCGTACGTTTGCCGCCCACCACCACTGGTAAGGGCATAATCGCACCCAGTGAGACGAAGCGGTCGAACGAGCAGTCACCGACGGCGTGGGAGGCACTGACGATGGCGTGGCTGCTGGTGGTGGTCGCCGGGCTCCTGGAGACGGGGTTCGCGGTCTGCCTGAAGCTGTCGCACGGTTTCACCCGGCTGTGGCCGACCATCGCCTTCGCGGCCTTCGCCCTGGGCAGCTTCGGTCTGCTGACCCTCGCCCTGCGGAAGCTGGACGTCGGCCCCGCGTACGCGGTGTGGACCGGCATCGGCGCGGCGGGCACCGCGATCTACGGGATGATCTTCCTCGGCGACGTCGTGTCGACGCTGAAGATCGTCTCGATCACGCTGGTGATCGCGGGGGTCATCGGTCTCCAGCTGTCGGGTTCGGCCCACTGAGCGTTCCGTCGAGCACCCTGCGGACGAGTGGTCCGACGCCCTGGGGGTCAGGGGCGACCAGGTGCGAGAGGGCGAGCCGCACCGTGAGTTCACAGGTCCGGGCCCAGCGGTCGTCCGCGCAGGCGAGGGTGGCGGCGACGAGTTCGGCCGGCGCGGGCGGACCGGCGTCGGCCCGGCGCTGGGCGGGCACTCCGGAACGCAGCGCGCCGGCCCGCGCGGGGCGCGGCACGGGGAGGCGTTCACCCCAGCAGCCGGTGAGGAGCGCGCGCAGCAGGGGGCGGGTGCAGGCCTCGGCGACGATCCACTCGGCGACCCCGGCCAGCCGGTCGGGCATGCCCGCGGGCTCGGCGAGGCGCTGCTGGACCCCCGCGAGGTAGGCGTCCGCCTCGCGCCGCAGCAGTGCGCGGGCCAGGCCCTCCTTGCTGCCGAACTCGTTGTAGAGGGTCTGCCGGGAGACGCGGGCGTCGGCGGCGACGTCGACCATCCTGACCGCGGACCAGGGCAGCCTCCTCAGAGCCGCGAGCGCGGCATCGAGCAGGGCCTCACGGGCAGTAGGCATCGTCGCCTCCCGGCCAGAACGGTTCTTCGCTCAGAGTTGACGGGTGGCCACGCTCTGTCAAGGACTCCCGCAGGGGCACGCCGCTTCGAGGGATAGAGTTCCGACCATGGCCGACTACCACGATGACCTTCGTCTCGCCCATGTCCTGGCGGATGCCGCGGACGCGGCCACCATGGACCGCTTCAAGGCGCTCGACCTGAAGGTCGAGACCAAGCCGGACATGACGCCGGTGAGCGAGGCGGACAAGGCCGCCGAGGAGCTGATCCGCGGTCAGCTCCAGCGCGCACGGCCCCGCGACGCGGTCCTCGGCGAGGAGTACGGCGTCGAGGGCACGGGTCCGCGCCGCTGGGTGATCGACCCGATCGACGGCACCAAGAACTACGTGCGCGGGGTGCCCGTCTGGGCCACGCTGATCGCGCTGATGGAGGCGGGCGACACCGGCTTCCAGCCCGTGGTCGGCGTGGTGTCGGCGCCGGCGCTCGGGCGCCGCTGGTGGGCGGCGAAGGGGGCGGGCGCGTACACCGGCCGCAGCCTGACGTCGGCGACCCGGATCGGGGTCTCGAAGGTGTCGGAGCTCTCCGACGCCTCGTTCGCGTACTCCTCGCTCAGCGGCTGGGAGGAGCAGGGCCGCCTCGACGGCTTCCTCGACCTGACCCGGGCGTGCTGGCGCACCCGGGCCTACGGCGACTTCTGGCCGTACATGATGGTCGCCGAGGGATCGGTGGACATCTGCGCGGAGCCGGAGCTGTCGCTGTGGGACATGGCGGCCGTGGCGATCGTCGTGCAGGAGGCGGGCGGCACGTACACCGGCCTGGACGGGCAGCACGGTCCGCACAGCGGCAACGCGGCGGCCTCGAACGGCCTCCTCCACGGCGAACTCCTGAGCTACCTGAACCAGCAGGGCTGACCGCCGCCGGCCTCGCGGCGTCCCGGCCGCACGCGCGCGGGAGCCCGGGACGCTCCGGCACGCGCCACGCGCGCCCCCTTGTCGGGTCCGGGCCCCGGTGCCACTCTGAGAGTCCCCCCACTTGTGAACTTGTGAATCCCTTCTCGTTGAAGGCGGGACGGGATTCCCCAAGGAGGTGGCTCCATCCATGCTCGTCCGTGACGCCATGAGCACGGTGGTCCTCACCATCGGACCAGCCCACACCCTGCGGCAGGCCGCGCGACTGATGTCGGCGCGCCGCGTCGGCGCGGCCGTCGTCCTGGACGCCGACACCAGCGGCCTCGGCATCATCACCGAACGCGACATCCTCAACTCGATCGGCGCGGACCAGAACCCCGACCACGAGACCGCGGGCGCCCACACGACCACCCACGTGGTGTTCGCGGCTCCCACCTGGACCCTGGAGGAGGCCGCGGAGGCCATGACGCACGGCGGCTTCCGTCATCTCGTCGTCCTGGACGACGCCGGCCCCGTCGGCATCGTCTCCGTACGCGACATCATCCGCTGCTGGACCCCGGCGCACCGGCGCACGGCGACCCTGACCGCCTAGTCCGCCTAGTCCGCCCCGGGCGCCCGGGCGGCATCCGGGTGTGTCGACCCGCGGGACCTGAAGGAGGGCCGGACCTCCACGCGGAGGTCCGGCCCTCTCTCTTCTACGGCAAGCGTCGTCAGCCGCGCAGGGCCTGGACGGCGGCCTCCAGCCGCTTGCCGAAGTCGCCGTCCGCCTGACGGAAGTTGCCGATCGCGCGCTCGACGATGTCGTCGCGCGAGACCTTGGCGATGAAGCCCGCCAGGTTCCCGACGAGGCGGCCCTTCTCGTCCTCGGACATCAGCCGGTAGAGGTCGCCGGCCTGGACGAAGTCGTCGTCCTCGGCGTGCACCGGGGCGGCGTGGTTGCCCGTGCCGCCGGTGACCGGGGTGGACTGCCACAGCGGGCGGTCCGTCTGGAAGGGACCGCCGAAGCTGTTCGGCTCGTAGTTCTTCGCGCCCTTGTGGCGGCCGTCGTAGAGGAAGCCGTCACGGGAGTGGGTGCGCGCCTCGGTGGCGTGCGGGCGGTTGACCGGCAGGTGGTCGGCGTTGATGCCGACGCGGTAGCGGTGCGCGTCGCCGTACGCGAAGAGGCGGCCCTGGAGCATCTTGTCCGGCGAGGGGCCGATGCCCGGGACGAAGTGCGCGGGCGAGAAGATGCTCTGCTCGACCTCGGCGAAGACGTTCTCCGGGTTGCGGTTGAGCTCCAGCGTGCCGATCTCGACCGGCGGGTAGTCCTCGTGCGGCCACACCTTGGTGAGGTCGAACGGGTTGAACCGGTAGGCCGCCGCGTCGGCCGCCGGCATGATCTGCACCTGCACGGTCCAGGTCGGGAAGTCGCCGCGCTCGATGGCCTCGCGCAGGTCGCGCTGGTGGCTGTCCGGGTCCTCGCCGGCGAGCCTGTTGGCCTCGTCCTGCGTGAGGTTCCTGATCCCCTGGTCGGTCTTGAAGTGGTACTTGACCCAGAAGACCTCGCCGGCCTCGTTGTTCCACTGGTAGGTGTGCGAGCCGTAGCCGTTCATGTGGCGGTACGAGGCCGGGATGCCGCGGTCGCCGAAGAGCCAGGTCACCTGGTGGGTCGACTCCGGGGACAGCCCCCAGAAGTCCCAGACGTTGTCCGCCTCCTGCGAGCCCGTGTAGGGGTCGCGCTTCTGGGTGTGGATGAAGTCCGGGAACTTGATGGCGTCCTTGATGAAGAACACCGGGGTGTTGTTGCCGACGAGGTCGTAGTTGCCCTCCTCGGTGTAGAACTTCAGCGCCCAGCCGCGCGGGTCGCGGACCGCGTCGGCCGCGCCGAGGTTGCCCGCGACGGTGGAGAAGCGCAGGAAGGTCTCGGTCTGCTTGCCGACCTCGGAGAGGAACGCGGCACGCGTCCACCGGGAGACGTCACGGGTCAGCGTGAAGGTGCCGTACGCAC
Source organism: Streptomyces sp. MS191 (assembly GCF_008042125.1). Lineage (GTDB taxonomy): Bacteria > Actinomycetota > Actinomycetes > Streptomycetales > Streptomycetaceae > Streptomyces. The sequence goes on along the minus strand of NZ_RDBI01000066.1, from coordinate 567,673 downwards.
CGGCGCCGCGCGCGTGGACCACGCGCTCCGGGATGCGCTCGCGGTTGAAGTGGGCGAGCTTCTCGAGGAGGAGCTGGTCCTGGACGAGGACGGGACCGCCGACGCCCGCCGTCTCGCTGTTCTGGTTGTCGGCGACCGGCGCGCCGGCCTCCGTCGTGAGCGGTCCCTGCGTCACGTGCGCCTCCTGCGTCATGTCCTGCGAGTCCTGTCCCTTGTCGGCCGCGTGTCCCTGGACACTCGACCAATGCCGGGATCGATCCTACAATGGACATTGTCTAAGTCAAGTGAACATCCAAAGTCACACCTGTTCGGGACCCTGGGTCCCCGACTGTTAGGCTGGCCCTCATGAGCGACCTGTTGGAACGACTGCGCGGCCGCGGCTGGCGGATGACCGCGCAGCGGCGCGTCGTGGCCGAGGTCCTCGACGGGGACCACGTCCACCTGACCGCCGACGAGGTGCACGCCCGCGCGGTGGACAGGCTCCCGGAGATCTCCCGGGCGACCGTCTACAACACGCTGGGCGAGATGGTCACGCTCGGTGAGGTGATGGAGGTCGCGACGGACGGCCGCGCCAAGCGGTACGACCCGAACGCCCACCGCCCGCACCAGCACCTGGTCTGCGGCCGCTGCGGCGCCATCCGTGACGTCCACCCGGTGGGCGACCCGCTGGCCGACCTCCCCGACACCGAGCGCTTCGGCTTCACGATCTCCAACGTCGAGGTCACCTACCGCGGCCTCTGCCCCGGCTGCGCGACCACCGCCTGAGACACGGCGGGACAGTACGACCCGAGGCCCCCGACCCGTGCGGTCGGGGGCCTCGCGCGTACCGGCGGCCGGAACGACGAAGCAGCAGGACGACGGACCGGGAACGACGAAGGCCCGGATCCAAGAGGATCCGGGCCTTCGTTGCTACTGAGTAGCGGGGACAGGATTTGAACCTGCGACCTCTGGGTTATGAGCCCAGCGAGCTACCGAGCTGCTCCACCCCGCGTCGGTGAACCCAACCTTACGGGACCCCCTCCACCAGCGCAAATCACTTGGCGCCTGTCCCCGGCGGCCCTACGCGGTGAGCTCCTGGTGCAGCGCCTCGCTCAGTCGTGCCGCCCGCTCGGCCACCTCCGCCGGCCCCAGCTCCACGGCCCGCGCGCACCAGCGCCGTCCCTCCGAGAGCTCTCCGCGACGGGCCGCGAGCAGCCCGAGGCGGAGCGCGGCGCGCCCGTGCCCGGCGTGGGCCGCGCGGGTCCACCAGAGGGCGGCCTCCCGCTCGCTGCCCTCGCGGGCGAGCAGCAGCCCGAGGTTGAAGGCGCCGTTGCGGCTGCCCGCCTCGGCCGCCTCGCGGTACCAGCGGGCCGCGTCCGCGATGTCACCGCGCGCGGCGGCGAGCATGCCGACACGGACCTGGGCCCTGCGGTGGCCCTGCTCGGCGGCCCGCTCGTACCACTCCTCGCACTCGCTCTTCTCCTCGCGCGAGGCACCGAGCGCCGGCGGGCCGGGCTCGGGCCTGCGCGCGTCCAGGACGGTCGCGAGCCGGAAGGCCGCCTCGGCGCTGCCGCCGCCCGCCGCGCACCGCAGGTGCCGCTCGGCCCCCTGCTCGTCGCCGTCGCGCAGGGCCGCGATGCCGACCTGGAGCGCGGCCTCGGTGTGCCCGGCGGCCGCGGCCCGCTCGTACCAGCTCAGCGCGGTGCGGTCGTCGTCCCGTCCGGCGTAGAGGATCCCGAGGTTGAAGGCCGCGTCGACGCTACCGGCCTCGGCGGCCTTGGAGAACCAGGGCTCGGCGCCGTTCGCGTCGCCGGCCTGCAGGAGCAGCACGGCGAGCGCGTTGGCCGCCTCGCGGTGACCCGCGTACGCGGCGCGGCGGTACCACTGCTCGGCCGGTACCAGCGCTCGGCGGTCTGCTGCTCGCCGCGGGCGGCGTGCAGCGCACCGAGCGCGTTGGCCGCGTTGCCGTCGCCGTCCTGGGCGGCGCGCAGCCACCACACGGCGGCGCTCTCCTCGTCGCCGGCGTCACGCAGCAGGAAGCCGAGCGCGCAGGCGGCCTTCGCCTCGCCCTCCTTGGCCGAGCTGAGGTACCAGCGGCCCGCCTCCTTGAGCTCGCCGCGCTGCTCCAGGATCGCGCCGAGGTGCAGCGCCGCCCGCCGGTGGCCGCGCGCGGCCGCCTGCCGGTACCACTGCTCGGCCTCTCCGGGCTCGCCGGCCTCCCCGCCGGGCCGGGGGCCCGTCGCGGCGCCGGAGCCGCCCGGAGCCCCCGTCCCGTGCGTCAGGACCTCGCGGGCGGAACGGAGCCGGGTGCCGGTGTCGTAGAGCGCGGCGTGCCCCGGCTCCGTGCCGGCGGCGCGCTTCTCCAGGGCCCGGGCGAGCCGGTAGGCGGCCTCCCGGTGCCCCTGCTCGGCGGCGGCGCGCAGCCAGCGCTCGGCGCCGACGTCGCTGCGGTGCTCCAGCAGGTCGGCGAGGGCGTACGCGCCGAGCGCGTGGCCCTGCTCGGCGGACTGGCGCAGCCAGTACTCGGCGGCGGGCTCGTCCCCGCGCTCGCGGTGGTGCCGGCCGAGCGCGTGCGCGGCCGGCGCGGAGCCCGCGACGGCGGCGACCCGCCACCAGCCGGCGGCCTCGTCGGCGTATCCCCGCTGGTGCAGCAGCACGCCCAGGTTGTTGGCGGCGGCGCGGTCCCCCTCCGCGGTGGCGCCGCGCAGGTACGGCTCGGCGCCGTCCAGGTCGCCGCGGCGCAGCAGCAGCGCGCCCAGCATGCTCATCGAGGCGGTGTCGCCGCTCTCGGCGGCGCGCCGGTGGCGCGCCTCGGTCTCGGTCTCGCTCTCGGCGGTGGTGTCGACGGTCGCATCGACGGCCACGACGGCCTCGATGATGTCATCTACGGCATTCTTGGCATGCCGCTGCACAAACCGCCCTGTCTCCAACAGAGTTGCCCTGTCCCCCATAAATTCCATCGTCGCACCACCCGCAACGCCCGTACACCTGGTATACCGCAGCCAGTGAGGTCACTTCAGCGTTTTGTCGACATGCCCACAGAGAGATAAGTCAAACACGTTCCGGCCCAACTCGCCCCCTCCGAACGGCTCTTCGGGTCGCGTGGCGCGCGTGCCCGGACATGACGAAGGCCCGGATCCAGATGGATCCGGGCCTTCGTCTTCAGTAGCGGGGACAGGATTTGAACCTGCGACCTCTGGGTTATGAGCCCAGCGAGCTACCGAGCTGCTCCACCCCGCGTCGTTGTGTCGTAACCGTACCACGACGCGGGGGTGGGTCCTGTCAGCCGCTCGGCGGGCTCGCGCTGGTGGACGGGGTCGCCCCCGGCTTGGGTGTGTTCCCGGCGGGCTTCTGGTCCGCCGGCTTCTGGTCCGACTTCAGCTTGGCGCCCGCGTCCGCGGCCCGCTGGAGGGCGTCCTGCAGGGCCTCCTGGGCCTTGCCGTACGCGGTCCAGTCGCCCTTCTTCAGCGCGGCCTCGCCCTCGTCGTAGGCCTTCTGCGCGTCGGCGATGGCCTGCTTCAGCGCGGCGTCGTTGGTGGTCGGCGTCGTCGGCGGCGTCGTGCCCGGCTGCTCGGGCTGGGGCGGTGTGACGCCCTCCACCCCGAAGACGGCGTTCAGCGCGAGGGTGAGGTTGTCCTCGAACACCGTGGTGTCCTTGGTCGTGTCACCGTCCGGCTGGTCCGCGTCCACGTACGACACCGCGACCTTCTTCAGCAGCGGGTAGTGCGCGTTGCGGCCCTGGGCGTAGACCGGCTCGACGTAGAGGAAGCCGCCGTCGAGCGGGACCGTCAGCAGGTTGCCGTACTGGATGTCGGAGTCGGCGCCCTTCATGTCCCGGACGAACGTGGCCACCGACGGGAGGCTGTTGAGCTTGTTCTGCACCTGCTCGGGTCCGGGGACCTCCGAGGTCACCCGCAGCAGCCTTATGCGTCCGTAGTCCTTGCTCGTGGCGTCGGCCTCGACCGCCATGAAGGCGCCCAGGTTGGGCCGCCCGTTCGGGGTGAACGTCGTCGTCAGCGAGAACTGCTGGCGGGCGTCACCGGGCATCTTCATGCTCAGGTAGTACGGCGGGACCGCGTTGCCGTCCTTGTTCGTCGGGTCGTCCGGCACCTGCCAGGCGTCGGAACCGCTGTAGAACTGCGCCGGGTCCTGCACGTGGTACCGGGTGAGCAGCTCACGCTGGACCTTGAACATGTCCTGCGGGTACCGCAGGTGCTGCATGAGGCTGTCCTTGATCGCCTCGCGCGGCTTCACGGTGTCCGGGAACGCCTTCATCCAGGTCTTGAGGACAGGGTCCTCCTTGTCCCACTGGTACAGCGTGACCGTGCCGTCGTACGCGTCGACGGTGGCCTTGACCGAGTTGCGGATGTAGTTGACCTGGTTCTGCTGGGCGACCACCGCGCGCTGCTGGTTGCCCACGGTCAGGGAGTCCGCCGTGGTGTCGCCGAGCGTGGTGCGCGAGGCGTACGGGTAGCCGTTGGTGGTCGTGTAGGCGTCGACGATCCACTGGATCTTGCCGTCCACGACCGCCGGGTAGGCGTCGCCGTCGATGGTCAGCCACGGGGCGACCGCCTCGACGCGCTCCTTGGGCGTGCGGTTGTACAGGATCCGCGAGCCGTCGCCGATGGCTCCCGAGTAGAGGATCTGCGGCTCGCTGAACGCGACCGCGTAGGCGGCGCGGTTGAAGGTGTTGGAGAGGTTGACCCCGCTCTTGCCCTGGTAGCTGGTGGTCTTCTCGCCGTTCTCCTCGTAGTCCAGCTCCTTCTGCGGGCCGCCGACGATCGAGTACTGGTCCGTCTTCTCGCCGTAGTAGACCCGCTGCTGGTACGGGCCGAGCTGCCCCGTGGTCGGCAGGCCGGCCTCGGTGAAGACCGGGGAGCCGTTGGCGTCCGTCTGCGTACCCCGCGCCATGATCGCGCCGTAGCCGTGGGTGTACGTGAAGTGGTCGTTGATCCAGTTCCGCTTCGGGATGCCCTTGATGTTGAGCTCACGCAGGCCGACGACCGTGTCCTGGCCCCTGTAGCGGTCCACGTCGAGGGTGGTCGGGAACTGGTAGTACTTCCGCTTCTGCTCCAGCTGCTGGAACGTCGGCGAGACGATGTTCGGGTCGATCAGGCGGTAGCTGGCGGCCGTGTCGGAGTTCGCGCGGAGCTGCTCCTTGTTCTTGACCGTCGACTTGCCCGAGTAGTTCTCCGGCTTCGTCGAGTCGATCGCGTACGCCTGGCGGGTCGCGTCGATGTTCTTCTGGATGTACGGCGCTTCCTTGGCCTGCTCGTTCGGCTGGACCTGGAACTTCTGCACGATGGCCGGGTACAGGCCGCCGATGAGGATCGCCGACAGGACCATGAGGCCGAAGCCGATCACCGGCAGCTGCCAGGTGCGGCGCCACAGCGTCGCGAAGAACAGCACGGCGCAGATCACGGCGATGCAGAAGAGGATCGTCTTCGCCGGGAGGTAGGCGTTGGCGTCGACGTAGCGCAGGCCCGTCCAGTTGCCGGCGGCCTTGAAGTCGCTGGACTTCACGGCCAGGCCGTACCGGTCGAGCCAGTAGGCCACGGCCTTCAGGGAGACGAAGACCCCGAGCAGCACCGACAGGTGGCCGGTCGCGGCGGCGGTGGCCCGCGCGCCGGGGCTGGTGACGCGGAGTCCGCCGTACAGGTAGTGGGTGAGCGCGGCGGCGATCAGCGAGAGCACGGCGGCGGCGAAGCCGAAGGCCAGCAGGAAGCGGTACCAGGGCAGGTCGAAGGCGTAGAACGACACGTCCAGCTGGAACTGGGGGTCCTTCTGGCCGAACGGCACGCCGTTGACCCACATCAGCCAGGTGCGCCACTGGCCGGAGGCCGAGGCACCGGCGATCAGCCCCACCAGGGCGGTGATCGCCAGGAGCACCCACTTCTTGTAGGGCGCCAGACCCATCCGGTACCGGTCGAGGCTCTGCTGCTCCAGCGACATCGCGCTGAGCGGCGGCCGCAGCCGGTGTGCCAGCCAGATGTTCAGGCCGACGGCGAACGCCATCAGCAGGCCGAAGACCAGGAACAGCCCGATCTTGGTCCACAACGTGGTGGTGAACACGGACGAGTACTGCACCGAGCGGTACCAGAGCCAGTCGGTCCAGAACCCGGCGAACATGACGAACGCCATCGCCAGAACGGCCAGCACGCCCAGGGTCATGAGCAGCGTGCGGGCGCGCCGGGACGGCCGGCCGACCCTCATCCTTGGCCCGGTCGGGCCCCCGCCGCCTCCGCGGTCCGGCATCTGGAAAGCCAACGTGCGCCCCTCGAGGTTGATGCGTCGTAATGCAGGCCCCGCGATCGTAGAGCCCACTGATGCAACTTACTGAGGCTTTACCTAGTTCCCGCCTTCGGGGGATGAGGAGGCAGGATGTTGGTCATGTCCAACGTTTCCCCCTCCGGTCCCCCGATGGCCGCGAGTCCCCTCACCCGCGCGGTGCTCGAGATCGACGAGTACGCCTCCGGTCTCGGCTGGGACCGTCCGGCCCGGCTCTTCGCCCTCGTCGACACCGCCAGGCTGCGTGCCCAGGAGCCGGGACTGGCGTCCCAGCTGGGCCTGGCCGACGCCGAGGCCGCCGCCTTCACCCCCATCGAGCAGGAGGAGCTGCCGGCCGGCAAGCCCCTCGACGAGTTCCTCGGCAGGATCGCCTGGCCCGACGCGGTGGCCGGCTGCGCGCTGACCGTGGAGCGCCTGATGCTGCCGCCGTCCGCCGAGGCGTCCGTGCCGGACGGCCTGGACGAGGCCGGCCTCGTCCAGTGGGTGGCCCGGCACCCCGACCGTCAGGAGGTCCGGATGACCGTCGCGGTGCTGCGGAACGGCACCCGCGAGGCGGCGATCCGGCTGCGCGCCAAGGACTCGCCGAACGAGGTGCTGACCGGCGCGGACCTGGTGCCGGGGCTCGCGGAGGCCCTGGCGGCGACCTTCGAGTCCTGAGCCGTACGCACGTGAGGGGGCGCCCCGGTCGGTCGACCGGGGCGCCCCCTCACGTGCGGGTGGGATCAGCCCTTGGCGCAGGCGGGCAGGGAGGCGGTGTCGCCCTTGCGGAGCTTCTCCAGCGACTTCGTCGCGTCGTCGATGGTGTCCACCTTGATCAGCGTGAGCCCGGCGGGGGTGTCGCCGGCCGCCGCCTCGCAGTTCTCGGCGGGGGTGAGGAAGTACCGGGCGCCGGCGTTGCGGGCGCCGACGAGCTTCATCTCGATACCGCCGATCGGGCCCACCTTGCCCTTCTCGTCGATCGTGCCGGTACCGGCGATGAACTTGCCATCCGTGAGGCTCTCGGGCGTCAGCTTGTCGACGATGCCGAGCGCGAACATCAGGCCGGCGCTCGGGCCGCCGACGTCGTCGAGCTTGATGTCGATGGCGAACGGGAAGACGTGGTCCGTACCGGCCTGGATCCCGACGATGGCCCGGTCGCCCTCCGGCGACTTCACCGTGGTGATCTCGACCGTCCGGGTGGCGGTGGGCTCCTTGCCGGCCTTCTCGGCCGCCGCCGCCTCCTTGGCCGGGACGATCGTGAAGGCGACCTTGTCCCCCGGCTTGCGCTTCGTGACCTGCTCGGCGACGTCGCCGGGCTCCTTGACCGCGACGCCGTCGACGGCCTTGACCACGTCGCCCGCGTGCAGGACGCCCTGCGCGGGGCTGTCCTTCACCACGGAGGCGACGATCACCCGGGTGGTGACCGGGATGCCCAGCTCGCTCAGGGCGGCGACCTTCGCGGCCTCCTGGGACTGGCTGAACTCCTCGGCGTTCTCCTGGGTCGACTCCTCCTCGGTCTTGCCGTCCGGGTAGATCGTCTCCCTGGGCACGACCACGCTGTCGTGGGCCAGCCAGCCGTAGACGGCCTCGACGGCGTTCATCCGGTAGTCCGCACCGGTGACGCGGACCGTCGTCATGTTGAGGTGCCCGGAGGTGGGGTACGTCTTGTGACCGTCGATCTGGAGCACCGGCTCACCGCGGGCTTCCCCGAGGGTGTTGAAGGTGGGTCCAGGGCTCATCAGCGCGTACGGCACCGGGAGGAGAACGCCCACACAGAGCAGAGTGATCAGGACCAGGGTGGAGGCGAGCATCGTCACAGTGCGGCGTGGCATGGAACGACAGTACGGGACGGGCCTGTGAGTGCACCCGCGGGGCGGGTCCGTACGAGGCGGCCGGCGGGAGGTCCTCAGCCGGAGACTTGGCTACTGCGTACGGAGGAGGGCGAGGCCGCGGGGGCCATCTCGATCTCGACGTCGGCGGTACCGGAATGGGACCGCTCCATCGCGTCACGGAACCGGGCGTAGCCGGCGAGCTCGGCGACGTCGCCGATGGTCTTGTTCCTCGATGCCCAGCTTCCCCATATCGCCGCGCCGACGACTGCGAAAAGCGGAATCAGCAACCAGGCGAGCACTGCCATCCCGACCTCCCATCCCCAATGAGCGACCGCAACCGACCGAGTCCGGTCGATCAGCAGATTAACGATCTGCAGCAACAACGCTGCTGCCGGGGTGGCGGTTACGCAAATCGGGCCGTTCGGCTACAGGACGTCGGCGCGTCGCTGGACAGGACCGGTGATGCCGTGTGAAAGACGCCCGGGTGGTCGGAGGAGGCTCAGCYGGCCCCGACCCACTCTTCGGTGCCGTCCGAGAAGGTCTGGTGCTTCCAGATGGGGACCTCGTGCTTGAGGTCGTCGATGAGCTTGCGGCAGGCCTCGAAGGCCTCGCCGCGGTGCGGGCAGGAGACCGCGACGACGACCGCGAGGTCGCCGACCCGCAGATCGCCCACCCGGTGGACGGCGGCCAGGGCGCGGACCGGATAGTCGGCCACGACCTTCTCGGCGACCCGGCGCAGCTCGGCCTCGGCCGAGGGGTGGCAGGAGTAGCCCAGCGCGTCCACGTCCGCGCCGCCGTCGTGGTTGCGCACGGTGCCCACGAAGAGGGTGGTGCCTCCGGAGGCGTCGTCGCCGACGGCCCGGAAGACCTCGTCGACGGAGAGCGGCGTGTCCCGGATCGCCAGCAGCTTGATCGGGTCGGCTGCGGCCTGCTCGCCGGGGTGGTCGTGGGTGGGTGCCATGGTGCCCATGGTGCCGTACTCCCCGGACATCCCGGAATAGCGGATTCGACCGGCTGTGCGGAGTCTTCCTCGGAGAGACCTACAGGGGATCCGCGCCGCCGGATTCCGCGCCGGACCTGCGTGCCCGGCCTACAGGCCGCGCCGCTTCCGCATCTGGCGGACCAGTGCCGCCGTGCCCAGCAGCGCCACCGTCGCACCGGCCGCTCCGGCAGCCGTCGCGTCCTTGCGCCCGAGGCGGCGGCCCGCGACCGTGTGCCGGCCCTCCACCTCCTCCAGGAGCGCGGCGAGCACCTCCTCGTTGGTCCACTGCGGGCGCCAGCCGGCGTCGTGCAGCCGGCCGACGCTGACCACCCACGGATGCATCGTGTAGGCGAGGTCGCCCGCCGGCGACGGGGTCAGCCCGATGCGGTGCAGGCGGGCCGCCGCGCCCAGGGCGACGGCGGAGGGCAGCTCCATGCGCCGGATCCCGGAGAGCTCCTCGACCTCCTCCTGCTCGAGCCAGCCGTCGCAGCCGACGGCGAACTCCCCGTCGACCTTCCCGAGGGCCGCGTACTCCAGCGCGCCGACCAGGTCCTCGACGTGGCAGAACTGCCAGGTCGGACGGGATCCGGCGACGACCAGCAGCCGGGGCGACTCGAAGTAGCGGGTCAGCGCGGTGTCCGTGCCGCCGACGAGGACGGCCGGGCGCACCACGGTGACGTTGAGGCCGGGGTGGGCGCGCGGTGCCCGGCGGCCGAGCCGCTCGATCTCCAGCATGTCGCCGACCCCGGTGGCCTCGGCGGTCGCCCGCAGCTCGGCGTCCTCGGACAGCGGGATGTCGTTGTCGGGCAGGGCGCCGTAGACCATGGCGGAGGTGCAGAGCACCACCCGGTGCACGCCGGCCGCGGCGGCGGCCGTGAGGACGGTCTGGGTGCCCCGCACGTTGTACGCCGTCCGGGCGGCGGCGTCCGCCTCCAGGTCGAGATCGACGGCGAGGTGCACGACCACGTCGGCACCCCGCAGCTTCTCGGCGATGGCGGGGTCGCGGACGTCGAGGATGTGCCACTGCGCCTCGGAGACCTCGCCGCGGCGCTCGTCGATCGCGATGACCTGCTTGATCTCCTCCGAGGCCGCGAGGCGCCTGGTCAGCAGGTCGCCGACCCCGGAGGCGGCACCGGTGACCGCGACCACCGGGCCGCGCCCGGCGGACCGGGTCGATGGGTTTCGCGCTGCGCGAACCTGAGGATCTGGGGAACTCACCGGGCGTCTCCAGCGGTTGTCTTCAGTACGTGCACGAATGACGCGTACGTACCAGGTGGCGTCCATCCTGCCGCAGGCCACGGCCCGGCGGAGCACCGAGCCCATATCCGGCCCGGATGTCTACGCTGGTGGTGTGTATCGGGCACCGAGGCGAGCCGAAGGGGCGCGCCGGGGGAACAGGGCCGAGCGCGCCGCCCCGAGGAACGAGGGGGCGAGCACGTACGGGCCTGTGAGCCCGGCACGAGGCGCCCCGGAGGAGAGCCGCGCCGGGACAAGTCGCCGTCGGCAGGAAGCCGGCGGCCCTACGAGCCGAGGAAACCTGTGAGTGACACCCCATTCGGATTCGGCCTTCCGCCGGAGGAGCCGGAGAACGGCGACGAGGGCAAGAAGAAGGACCCCGCCGGAGGTGGCCAGGGGTCCGGTGGCCAGGGCGGCGGTAATCCGTTCGGTGCCAATCCGTTCGGCTTCGGCGGTCTGCCCGGCGGAGCCGCCGGCGGCGACAACCCGTTCGCCGCGATGTTCGGCTCGCTGAACCCCAACGACCTGGGCGCCGCCTTCCAGCAGCTCGGCCAGATGCTCTCGTACGAGGGCGGCCCGGTGAACTGGGACATGGCCAAGCAGATCGCCCGGCAGGTCGTCGCCCAGGGCACGGCCGACGGCACGAAGGACTCCAGCGTGGGCCCGGCCGAGAAGTCCGCGGTCGAGGAGGCCGTGCGACTGGCCGACCTGTGGCTGGACGGCGTGACCTCGCTGCCCTCGGGCGCGCACACGGCCGTGGCGTGGAGCCGCGCCGAGTGGGTCGAGGCGACCCTGCCCGCGTGGCAGCAGCTGGTCGACCCGGTCGCGGAGCGGGTCGGGGCGGCGATGGGTGACGTCCTGCCCGAGGAGATGCAGGCCATGGCGGGCCCGCTGATCGGCATGATGCGCTCCATGGGCGGCGCCATGTTCGGCCAGCAGATCGGCCAGGCCGTCGGCGCGCTCGCGGGCGAGGTCGTCGGTTCGACGGACGTCGGTCTGCCGCTCGGTCCGGCCGGGCGCGCCGCGCTGCTGCCGCTGAACATCGAGGCCTTCGGCAAGGACCTGGGCGTCCCCAAGGACGAGGTGCGGCTCTACCTGGCCCTGCGCGAGGCCGCCCACCAGCGGCTCTTCGCCCACGTGCCGTGGCTGCGCTCGCATCTGTTCGGTGCGGTCGAGGGCTACGCCCGCGGGATCAAGGTCGACACCTCCAAGCTGGAGGACGCCGTCGGCCAGCTGGACCCGACGCACCCGGAGCAGCTGCAGGAGGCCCTTCAGCAGGGCATGTTCCAGCCGGAGGACACGCCGGAGCAGAAGGCCGCCCTGGCGCGGCTGGAGACGGCGCTCGCGCTGGTCGAGGGCTGGGTCGACGCGGTGGTCCACGAGGCCGCCAAGTCGCGGCTGACCTCGGCGGACGCGCTGCGGGAGACGCTGCGCCGGCGCCGGGCGAGCGGCGGACCCGCCGAGCAGACGTTCGCCACCCTGATCGGTCTGGAGCTGCGTCCGCGCCGGCTGCGGGACGCCTCGCGGCTGTGGGCCTCGCTCACCGACGCGCGGGGTGTCGACGGCCGCGACCACCTGTGGGAGCACCCCGACATGCTGCCGACGGCGTCCGACCTGGACGACCCGGACGGCTTCGTGCACCGTGAGCAGCTCGACTTCTCGGAGCTGGACAAGATGCTCGGGGAGGCGGCCGGCAAGCAGAACCGGGCCGAGGAGACCGGCGGCGACCAGGGCGAGGGCGACGAGACCGGTAAGGACGACAGCGACAAGTGAGCCTGCACGACGACGCCGTCCTCGTACTGAAGTCGTACGCGCCGGACGGGGCGCAGGACGAGCTGCGCGGGATCTATCTGGACCATCTCGCCGCGCACGAGGACGCCCTGTGGAAGGCGTGCGGGGCCGGGCATCTGACGGCCAGCGCGCTGGTCGTCGATCCGGAGCGCGGCCGGGTGCTGCTGACGCTGCACCGGAAGCTCGGCCTGTGGCTGCAGATGGGCGGCCACTGCGAGCCCGGTGACGCGACGCTGGCCGCGGCGGCGCTGCGGGAGGCGACCGAGGAGTCCGGGATCGCGGGGCTGACGCTGCTGCCGGGCGGTCCGGTGCGACTGGACCGGCACCCGATCCCGGCGCCCTGCCACTGGCATCTGGACGTCCAGTACGCGGCGCTGGCGCCGGCCGGTGCGGTGGAGGCGATCAGCGACGAGTCGCTGGACCTGCGCTGGTACGCGTACGACGAGGTGGCCGACGTGGCCGACGCCTCCGTGGTGCGACTGGTGGAGGGCACCCGGGAGCGCCTCGGCTGACCGGCGGACGACGCACGGACGAGGGGCGGTCGCCGTGGCGACCGCCCCTCGTCCGTGTCCTCGCGGCCGGGTCCGGCCCACCGCCCTTCGCGGCGGCCGGGCCCGGGCGGTGCTCAGTTCCAGGCGTTGTTCTGGTTCTGCGCGTGCGAGCCGTGCTGTCCGGCACCGAACTGGGCGGCGAGGCCCTGTCCGATGGCGGCGTTCTGCGGCGGCATGACCTCGCTGGGCTGGACGAGGGCGAAGCCCTGGCCGAGGAAGCTCAGTTCCCAGCCCTCGCCGGTGTCGCCGCGCCGGCGTCGAACGCTGGAGCTGTGCGTCTGGGCCTGCATCTGCACCCGCAGCCCGGTGGACCAGGCGACGATGGCGTCCGCGTCGACGCTGACGTACTTCTCCGGCGTGACCTGCATCATCAGCGGCTGACCCGAGGTCATCAGGGCGACCTTGCCGCGGCCGGAGATGTTGAGCTGGTACTTGCCGGTGCCGGAAACGCCGTACTGGCTGTCCACGGCGATGACCTCGGTGTGCAGGGTCGAGTCCAGCGCCAGCACGTAGGCGCTGTCGACGGTCATGCCCTCCTGCTCGACCTCCACGACGTGGATGTACTGGGCGAGGTTGGCGAAGTAGACCGTGCCCTGGCCGGAGCAGCGCATGAGGTCCAGGCCCTCACCGGTGCGGGCGCGGGCCCGGCGCTGGCTCGCGTTCTGGTACTCGCCGTCGAAGTCGACGAGGCCCTGGTAGGCGACCATCGCGCCCTTGCGGGCGAGGATGTCGTCCTGGCCGGTGAGCGCCACCCGCAGCAGCTGCGGGTTCTGGACGACGTACCGGTCCTGGCTCTGCTGCTCGGCGTAGTTGAAAAGCGGGCTCTGCATGGTGTTCTCGCTCCCCCTCAGCCCCGGACCCGCAGGCGGTCGGTGCTGTCCTCGCTCGGCTGTACGACGACGATGCCCTGGCCGGAGAAGGCCATCTGGTAGGCCTCGCCGCTGCCCCGCCCGATGAGGGAGGAGGCCTTGAAGCTGCGCTTGCCCTTGACCTTGAGCGCCGGGGACCAGGCGACGAGCGCGTCCGGGTCGACGTAGGTCTCGTCCTCGCCGCGACCGCAGTCGACGACGATCGGGGTGCCGCGCGAGGTCAGGGCGACCCAGCCGGTGCCGGCGATCTCGACGTTGAACAGGCCCTGGCCGGCGAACTTGGCGAGGCCCTTGACCCGCTCCACGCCCCACTGGAGGTGCGCGTCGAAGGCGAGGAGGTTGGTGCCGTTCACCGACAGCGAGTCGTTGTTGAGGTTGATCACGACGACGTCCGCGCCGTAGTCGGCGAGGTAGAGCAGGCCGTCGCCGGAGCACTTCATGACGGGCGTGCCCTCACCGGTGGCCCAGGCCTGCGCGACCTGGCGGACGGCGGGCGGGTTGGGCTCGTAGGTGATGAAGCCCTCGTAGGCGACCATCGAGCCGGTGCGCGCGTACAGGTCCTGGCCGGAGGCCATGGCGACCTTGAGCATGGAGCGCCCGTGGTTCTCCATCCGGGCGGCCATCGGAGTCGGGGCGTAGCCCGCGAGTTGCTGGTTCATGGTTCGGGCTCCCTCAGACCTCGTACGGCTGGACGACGATGAAGTTGCCGGGGGCTCCCCGGAACTGGAGGTTCACCGTCTCCCCGCTGTGTCCGGGGTACGCGTTGCGGCGCAGCCGGACCTGGCTGGAGAGGATCACCTGGGACGCGGACGACCAGGCGACGACGGCGTTGCAGTCGGCGAAGGTCGTCGGCGTGACGGGCAGGACGACCGGAACGCCGTGCGTCTTGACGACGACGGTGCCGGTGCCCTGGAACTGCATGGTGAACAGGGCGCCGCCGGGGATGCCGTGACCCTCGATCCGCCGGACCTCGTACTGCAGCGTCTCGTCGAAGGCGAGGACGTTCTCGGCGGAGACGCAGATGCCGTCGCCCTGCAGCTCGATCGGGTGCAGGTGGGCGCCCTCCTCGGCGAGGAAGACCTGCCCGCGGCCGGTACAGCGCATGAGCTGCATCTCCTGGCCGGTGGCGTTGCCGACGATCCGGCCGGCGAAACCGGCACCCTTGTGGCTGAAGTCCACCTTGCCCTGGTACATCACCATGCTGCCCTGCCGGGCGAGGACGGGGACGCCGCCCATGCTCAGGTCGACCCGCATGAGCTGCTGGTTCTGCGGTGCCCAGCGCGCGCCGGTCGCGGTCTCCTTGTACGGCTGGAGCGCGGCGGCGAGTCCGGCACCGCCGGCCGGGACGCCCTGGGGCACTCCCTGCGGAACACCCGGCTGGCCGGGCATGCCGGGGGGCTGCTGCCCGTACGGCGGCTGACCGTAGGGCGCGGGCTGACCGTACGGGGCCGGGGCCGGCTGGCCGTAGGGCGCGGGCGCGGCCGGCGGCTGCGCCTGGCCCGGGACCTGGCCGTACTGCGGCTGCTGGGGCGCCTGCGGGGGCTGGCCGTAGGGCGCGGCCGGCGGGGCCAGGGGCGCCGCCATCGTGGGCGCCGTGTGCATCGGCTGGGCCGGTGCCGGCGCGGCGGGCGGGGCGCCGAACGACGGGGCGGGCTGAGGCGCCTGGGGCGCGGCGGGCGCGCCGAAGGCCGGCGGCGCGGTGGCCCGGACTCGCCGCCGCGCTCCAGCCGTACAAGGAGACCGCGACCGGCGCGCCGAAGGCCGGCGGCGCGGTGGCCTGCGGGGGCGGTGCGAAGCCGGGGGCGCCCTGGGCCTGCGGGGCCTGGGCCTCGGGCTGCTCCTCCGCGACCTCTCCGCCGAAGTTCTTCAGCAGCGCGTCGAGGCCGCCGTCGAAGCCCTGGCCGACGGCGGCGAAGCGCCACACGTCCTTGAGGTAGAAGTCGCCGAGCATCACCGCGCGCTCGGTGGAGAACTCCGAGCCGGTGAAGGCGTACCGGACGACCTCCTCGCCGCCGGCGACGATCCGGATGTAGCCCGGGCCGATCTGCGACATCTGGCCGGCGCCGTCGACGGTGGCGGTGAAGGACAGCTTGTGGATGTTCGCCGGGACGCGGTCGAGCGTGACGCGGAAGGACTCCGTGTCACCGGACTGCGCGCCCAGGAGCTGGATGGACTCCTCCGGCGACTTCGGCTGGTTGAAGAAGATGAAGTACCGGTCGTCCGAGAGCTGCTCGTTCGCGTCGAGGCCGAAGCAGCTGATGTCGAACGTCAGCCCGGGGGCCGCGATCTGCACACCCACGTACAGATCCGTTCCCGGTGTCAGATCACTGATCTTGGCCTTGTGGCCGCGTTGGAATTCCCTGGCCATGCGTAACGACCGTCCCCCATCCCGAATGTGAATGCGTCGCGCCAGGCTAACGGCTGGATGCGACATTGAGGCAAGCCGGTACACATTCGGTACAGGACTGGCGGGATTGACGGGACGGGCGGCGGGTCACGCCTCGCGGGCCGCCGGCAGGTGGGGCAGACGGTCCGCCGCGACCACGCCCTCCAGATAGCCGCGCGCCCTTTCCGTCCGGGGATACGCCTCCAGGAGCCGCCAGAACCGGGGCCCGTGACCCGGCACCAGGAGGTGCGCCAGCTCGTGGACGAGGACGTAGTCGACGACGTACTCGGGCATCCCCTGGAGCCGGTGGGACAGCCGGATGCTGCCTTCCGAGGGGGTGCACGAGCCCCAGCGGGTGTTCTGGTTCGTCACCCAGCGCACCGACGCCGGGCGCGCGCGGCCGCTCAGGTACTGCTCCGACAGCCGCTGCGCGCGGGCGTTCAGCTCGGTGTCACCGAGGACGCGGCGGCTCTCCTGGGCGGCGAGTTTGTCCAGCATGACCGTCACCCAGCGTTGCTCCTCGGCCTCGGACATCCGGGCCGGGATGAGCACGATGGTCCGGTCGCCCTCGCGGTAGGCGGAGACGGTTCTGTTCCGTCGGGCGCTCCTGCGGACCTCGACCGCACTCGTCGCCGCGGGGCGGGGCGGCTTTCTCGTCACGCTGCGCTGTGGATCGGCGGGCACGGCCCCGACGTTACCCGTAGCCGGTACGGGAAGTCCCGCCTCCGGGCGGTTGTGCCGCGATCCCACACCGTGCCGCATTCGAATGATGAGAACACCGGTGCTGTGGACAACTTTCGGCAGCGGGCGCGCGGTCCGGGCAATCTGACGACGGCTCGGGAAGAGGACCCGGGACGGAAGAAGATCGACATCGGGAATCCACGGGGGTGGAAATGCATCCGATGGTGAAACCCGCGCTGCGGCGCGCCTGGCGAAATCTACGGCTCGTCCAGTTCGGCGCCACTCCGGCCCACGCGGTGGTGGTGGGTCCGGTCGACACGGCCACCGGCGGCCTGATCGCGTTGCTCGACGGCACGCGCGGCATGGAGCTGCTGCGCGCGGAGGCCCGTGCGCTGGGGCTGCCCGACGGCCGGCTGGAAGGACTGCTCGGCCGGCTGGCCGCCGCCGGGCTGATCGCGGACGCCTCGGCGCAGCGGCCCGGGAAGGCCGGCGCGCCGGGGCCCGGGGACCCTCGGCTCGACCCGCTGCGCGCCGACCTGGCCTCCCTCTCCGTGGTCCATCCGGAAGCGGACGGCGCGCCGCGGCGGCTGGCCGCCCGGCGCGCCCTGCGGGTCCAGGTCAGGGGCGCCGGACGGGTCGGCGCCGCGGTGGCGGCGCTGCTCTCGGCGTCGGGCGTGGGCCGGGTGGACGTGCTGGACTCCGGCGTCGTGGAGCCGTGGGAGGTGTCACCGGGCGGGCTGCCGGCCGAAGCGGTCGGTGAGCGCAGGGCGGTGGCCGCGCACCGGCTGGTGGGCCGGGCCGCTCCCGGCGGGCGGCTGCCGCGCGCCCCGCGGGCCGGTCCGGGTGAGAGCGGGGGCGAGCCCGGGATCTCACTCGTCGTGGTGACACCGAGAGACGGGCTCGGGGCGTACGTCCCCGATCCGCTGCCGGCCCACGGATGGCTGGAGACCGGCACACCCCATCTGTACGCGGGCGTCCTGGAGGCCACGGGCGTCGTCGGACCACTGGTGCTGCCCGGCGCGACCGCCTGCGCCGGCTGCGTGCAGGAGGAGCGGACCGACCGGGAGCCGTACTGGCCGAGGATGCTGGCCCAGTGGCGCTCGGGACCGCCCCCTCCCCTGCCCGCCTGCGACCTGGCTCTCGCCACGGCGGTGGCGGGGCTCGCGGCGGCCCACGCGCTGGCCTTCCTTGACGGGGGGCTGCCCGCGAGCACGGGGACGCGGTGGGAGACGTCGCTCCCGCTGCTGGAGTGGCGGACGGAGCGGTTGAGACCGCACCCGGCGTGTCCGTGCGGTGCGGTACGTCACGAAGAGGGGGAGCATGCCACGGGGGCCACCACCCCGCAGGACACAATGGCGGGGTAACGGCCCTGCGCGGCACGGCAGCGTGGGGCAACGGCCCTGCGCGGCACGGCAGTCTGGGAACTGGAGGGGCGCATGTCTGATCTTCCCCGGAAGGCGGTCACTCGGACCGCCAAATTGGCCGCGTTGCCCCTGGGCTTCGCCGGCCGGGCCACCTGGGGCCTGGGCAAGCGGATCGGAGGGAAGTCCGCCGAGATCGTCGCCCGCGAGCTGCAACAGCGCACGGCCGAGCAGCTGTTCAAGGTCCTGGGGGAGCTGAAGGGCGGGGCGATGAAGTTCGGGCAGGCGCTGTCCGTCTTCGAGTCCGCGCTGCCGGAGGAGGTGGCCGGCCCGTACCGGGCGGCGCTCACCAAGCTCCAGGAGGCGGCGCCGCCGATGCCGACCCGCACGGTCCACGGCGTCCTGGAGGAGCGGCTCGGCGCCGGGTGGCGGGAGCTCTTCCTGGAGTTCGAGGACAAGCCCGCGGCGGCGGCCTCGATCGGGCAGGTGCACCGGGCGGTGTGGCACGACGGCCGCGAGGTCGCGGTCAAGGTGCAGTACCCGGGGGCGGGTGAGGCGCTGCTGTCCGACCTGGCGCAGCTGAGCCGGTTCGCGCGGCTGCTCGGTCCGCTGATCCCCGGTATGGACATCAAGCCGCTGATCACCGAGATGCGCGACCGGGTCTCCGAGGAACTGGACTACGCGCTGGAGGCCCGGGCCCAGCGGGAGCACGCGGAGGAGTTCGCGGACGACCCCGACGTCGTGGTGCCCGGGGTGGTGCACCAGTCGGAGCAGGTACTGGTCACCGAGTGGATCGACGGGATCCCGCTCTCGGAGGTGATCGCGGACGGTACCGAGGAGCAGCGGGACAGGGCCGGTCAGCTCCTCGCGCGGTTCCTCTTCTCCGGGCCGGCGCGTACGGGGCTGCTGCACGCGGATCCGCACCCCGGCAACTTCCGGCTGCTGCCCGGCACGGGCGAGTCGCGGGACCCGGAGGGCTGGCGGCTCGGAGTGCTGGACTTCGGCACGGTGGACCGGCTGCCGGGCGGGCTGCCCGAGACCATCGGCACCTGTCTGCGGATGACGCTGGAGGGCGACGCCGACGGGGTCTACGCGCTGCTGTGCGAGGAGGGGTTCGTCAAGAAGTCCATCGACCTCGATCCGGACGCGGTGCTGGAGTACCTCCTGCCGATCATCGAACCGGCCGAGGCGGACGAGTTCGGCTTCACCCGCGGCTGGATCCGGACCCAGGCCGCGCGCATCGCCGATCCGCGCTCCCCGGCGCACCAGTTGGGCAAGCAGCTCAACCTGCCGCCCTCGTACCTGCTGATCCACCGTGTGACGCTCAGCACGATCGGGGTGCTCTGCCAGCTGAACGCGACGGTGCGACTGCGCGACGAGCTGGAGGAGTGGCTGCCCGGCTTCGTCGCGGCGGAGTGAGCCGGCCGGCCGGTCACCACCAGTCGGAGTCGAGACGACCCTCGATGGAGCGGATGTTCTCGCGGGCGCAGGTGTCGCAGATGTAGTGGCGGCTGCCGTTCTCCACGGAACAGGTCCAGGTCACCGGGAGTTCCTCGGCGGTCTTGCCGCAGCGGGCACAGACGATGGGCTGCTGTTCGGGGCGGGCGTCGTTCACCCCTGTGACGATAGCCCGGCCCGGGTCCGGTCGCAGGACAACGCACCGCGGGGGCCGGTCCGTTCGGACCGGCCCCCGCGAGGGTTCATCGAGTGGAACCTGTGCCCTGGGGCACTCAGTGCATGACGGCCATGGCCAGCGCGCGGCGGGCGCGCAGGGACACGCGCTCGGCACGCCGCTGCATCCGTCGGGCGGCGACCAGGCGCGCGGCCTGGCGTTCCGCGTCGGCTTCGCGCATGCGGTCGTGCATATGGGCACGAGCCAGGGCTTCTGGGATGAGTTGCATTTCACGGGTCCTGTTCTGACGCGAGGCGTTCGCGCCGGTGATGTACACGTCTGGGGTCGCGGAGCCGGAGGGCTCGCTGGTGGAGGAGGTCATCGGGGCCAGCTTCTGGGGATCGTGCGTGAGGGGTCGGTCGATGGTTCCGGTGACGTTCATGCCGCGACCGGGTTCTTGCGCGGGCGACCACGCGGCCGCTTGCGGGCGACGACGACACCCTGGACGAACAGCTCGCCACCCCAGACACCCCACGGCTCACGCCGCTCCTGGGCACCGGCGAGGCACGCGGCCATCAGCGGGCAGGTACGGCAGAGGGACTTGGCGTACTCGACGTCCGCCGGGGACTCGGCGAAGAAGACCTCCGGGTCGTACGAGCGGCAGGGGACGGGTACGCCGAGGTTCTCGATGGCGTCGTCGAGCGCGGTGAGCGTCGTGAGGGGGGTCAAGGTGGAGTCCTCCGTGAGGCCGGGCGGGGGGATCGTTTCGGAAGGCGGTACGGACGGGGCGTGCGCTTCGAGTTGCACGGTGGTCGTTCCTCGTCTGGTTGTTCCGGCCTGTTGGCCGGGGTTTCGGCTGGTACCGGGTGTTGCTTGTCCCGAGGCCCCTTCGGTCCGTCATCCCCGTTCGGGGACAAACAGAAGGGCCGCGGATCCCGGGTGGGGTTCCGCGGCCCTGAAGGCGCCGGCCTGATCGAAGATCAGACTGGATCACTCCAGGGTTCGAGCCCACGGATGGCCCACATCGTGTAGTGCTTCGTCGTCTGCTGCTCGGTTCCGGCACCGGTCGCCGCAAAGGCATGGGCCGAGGCCTTGCCTGCTGCTACTCCTGCTTCCAGTGCCTTGGTCGGTCGCTCATCGCGCTCCATGACGGGAAGACCCGTCAGAACGGCCGCCGGACGCAGGGACGCGTAGCCGGGCATGGCGGTACCGGAGATACCGGTGCCGACAAGACCGCTGCCGATGAACGCCGAGGCGGAGACGCCGAGCGAGCAGGCGGAGACGACCGAGCGATCGGTCATTTTGTTGATGCCGACGAAGCGGATGCTGCTGTTGCTGTCGGTGTAGCTGATCACTGGAATCGCCTCCTCTCGGCGTCTCGGAGGGCTCGGCTGTGAACCGGGCCCTCATGTATTCGGATAAGTACAGCACGAAGACAGGGCTTCGAAGAAGCCGCCGTGTCCGTGGTTAAGAACCTATGGGGCTTGACGGGGCGGGCGCAAACTATTTTTCCGACGAGTTTTCCTCAGGTGGTCTCGTCCTCTCCTCCAGGCTCCTCGCCTGCGCAGATGGCCAGGACATCGGCCCCGAACCGGTCCAGCTTGCGCGCGCCGACGCCGGAGATCCCGGCGAGCTCGCCGTCGGTCGACGGCACGCACTCGGCGATCGCCATCAGCGTCTTGTCGGTGAAGACGCAGTAGGCCGGCTGCCCCAGCTCCTTCGCCTGGTCCGAGCGCCACTCGCGCAGCCGCTCGTACAGCGCCTCGTCCATGTCCGAGGGGCAGTCCTCGCAGCGCATCAGCTTCATCTCGCCGGCCTCGGTGAGCGTGGAGCCGCAGACCCGGCAGAGCACGGGACCTCG
This sequence comes from Streptomyces sp. MS191, assembly GCF_008042125.1. Taxonomy (GTDB): domain Bacteria; phylum Actinomycetota; class Actinomycetes; order Streptomycetales; family Streptomycetaceae; genus Streptomyces. The sequence goes on along the minus strand of NZ_RDBI01000066.1, from coordinate 546,265 downwards.
GCGCTTGCGCCGGCCGCCGGCGCCGCGCTCGACGGAGCCGCCTCCCCCGGCACCCGCGGCGCCCAGGGCGCCGGAGCCGGGTCGAAGCCCCTTGAGGAAGCGGGTCGGGCGCCGGGAGGCACGGCCGCCCGGCGAGCGGGAGAGCGCCCACGACAGCGAGAGGTGGAGCCGGGCCCGGGTCACCCCGACGTAGAGCAGCCGGCGCTCCTCCTCGACCTGCTCGTCGGTCTTGGCGTAGGTGATCGGCATCATGCCCTCGGTGAGACCGACCAGGAAGACGGCGTCCCACTCCAGACCCTTGGCGGCGTGCAGGGAGGCCAGCGTCACGCCCTGGACGGTGGGCGCGTGCTGGGCCGCGGCCCGCTCGTCCAGTTCGGCGACGAGGTCGGAGAGGGTGGCCCCCGGCTTGGCGCGGGCGAAGTCCTGCGCGAGACGGACCAGCGCGGCGAGCGACTCCCAGCGGTCGCGGACGGCGCCGGAGCCGGCGGGCGGCTCGGTGGTCCAGCCCTTCGTGGAGAGCACGGCGCGGACCTGTGCGGGCAGGTCCTCGGCGTCGTCGAGCAGCGGGTCGTTGCCGCCGGCGCGGGCCGCGCCGCGCAGGGCGACCCCGGCCTCGCGCACCTCCTGGCGCTCGAAGAAGCGTTCGGCGCCGCGGAGCTGGTAGGGCACCCCGGCGTCCGAGAGGGCCTGCTCGTAGACCTCGGACTGGGCGTTCACGCGGTAGAGCACGGCGATCTCGCCGGCCGGGACGCCGGCGGCGATCAGATCACGGATGCGGCGGGCGGTGCCCTCGGCCTCGGCGGGCTCGTCGGCGTACTCGGTGTAGGCCGGGTCGGGGCCGGGGTCGCGCTGGGAGATCAGCTCGAGACGGTGCTCGGCGGCCCGGCCGCGGGCCTGGCTGAGCAGCCCGTTCGCGAGGTGGACGACCTGGGGCGTGGAACGGTAGTCCCGCACCAGCTTCACGACCGTGGCGTTCGGGTGCCGGGTGCGGAAGTTCAGCAGGTGGTCCGGGGTGGCTCCGGTGAAGGAGTAGATCGTCTGGCTGGCGTCGCCGACGACGCAGAGGTTGTCCCGGTCGCCGAGCCAGAGGTCGAGCATCCGCTGCTGGAGCGGGGAGACGTCCTGGTACTCGTCCACCACGAAGTGCTGGTACTGCCGGCGGATCTGGTCGGCGATGTCGTGGCGGTCCTGCAGGATGCCGACCGTGAGAAGCAGCACATCCTCGAAGTCGATCACCGAGCGGTCCCGCTTGAGCTGCTCGTACATCGCGTAGATCTGGCTGATCTCCGCGGGGTCGCGAGGGGCGTCGCGGACGGACTTGGCGACGCTCGCGGGGTAGTCGGCGGGAACGGTCTGGGTGACCTTGGCCCACTCGATCTCGCTGGTGACGTCCCGAAGCTCGTTGCGGTCGAGCCGGATGCGGCAGCGCGCGGCGGCCTCGGCCACGAGCTGGATCTTGCGCTCCAGGAGCCGGGGAAGATCGCCACCGACGACTTTCGGCCAGAAGTACTGGAGCTGACGCAGGGCCGCGGAGTGGAAGGTCCGGGCCTGGACGCCGCCCGCGCCGAGCTCCCGCAGCCGCCCTCGCATCTCGCCGGCGGCACGGTTGGTGAAGGTGACGGCCAGCACGCTGGCGGGCTGGAGGATCCCGGCCCGCACTCCGTAGGCGATGCGGTGCGTGATGGCCCGCGTCTTGCCCGTGCCGGCTCCCGCCAGCACGCACACCGGGCCGTGCAGGGCGAGCGCCACCTCACGCTGCTCGGGGTCGAGCCCGTCGAGCACCGCGTCGGCCGAGTCGGGGWCCTGCGGGAAGAGAGTGGAGTGCGTTGCTGCTGTCACCCCGCCATGCTGCCAGGTTCCGGGGGGTGGATGCGGCGGCTTGTCCACAGGCCCCGGTCTCCGGTCGTACGAATGCGGGAATGGCGGGGCCGGGGCGTACGTTCACTCCTTCGGCACCCACCAGCGAACAGAGGAGCGCCAGGCCATGCAGGGCACTGTGACGATGTACAGCACCACGTGGTGCGGCTACTGCCGTCGGCTGAAGAGCCAGATGGACCGCGAGGGCATCGCGTACACGGAGATCAACATCGAGCAGGACCCCGACTCCGCCGCGTTCGTCGAGAAGGCCAACGGGGGCAACCAGACCGTGCCGACCGTGCTCTTCGCCGACGGCACGACGCTGACGAACCCCTCGCTCGCCCAGGTCAAGCAGAAGGTCGGCGTCTGAGCGCACGCCTCTGAGCAGCTGTGGCGCCTCTGAGCAGCTGTGGCGCCTCTGAGCGGCGCGTACGGGAAGAGCCCCTGTCCGGTGGTCCGGACAGGGGCTCTTTTCGGCCGGCGGGCGAGGTCGTCAGACGACGTCGCCCGGCTTGGGCAGCGGCCGGCCGTACCAGAGCTCGATCAGCCGGGAGGCGATCGAGATGCCGTACGGCGGCAGCACCTCGCCCGACTCGAAGGCGGCGGCCAGCTCCTCGCGGGAGAACCAGCGGGCCTCGTGGATCTCCTCGCCGTCCACGTGGATCTCCGAGGAGGTGGCGCGGGCCATGAAACCGAGCATCAGGCTGGACGGGAAGGGCCAGGGCTGGCTGGCCACGTACTCGACCTCGCCGACCGTGACGCCCGCCTCCTCGAAGACCTCGCGTGCCACCGACTGCTCGATCGACTCGCCGGGCTCGACGAAGCCCGCGAGGGTGGAGAAGCGGCCCTCGGGCCAGTGCACCTGGCGGCCGAGGAGGGCGCGGTCCTGCTCGTCGGTGACGAGCATGATCACGGCGGGGTCGGTGCGCGGGTAGTGCTCGGCGCCGCAGGCCTGGCAGCGGCGGATGTGGCCGGCGGCGGCGATGACGGTGCGCTCGCCGCAGCGGGAGCAGAAGCGGTGGAGCCGCTGCCAGTTCTCCAGCGCGACGGCGTGCACCATGAGCCCGGCGTCGCGGGGCGACAGCAGGAGCCCGGCCTCGCGCAGCCCGGCCGGGCGGGCCGACTGGTCCATGCGGCCGGGCAGCGCGTCCTTCTGCAGGGCGAAGTAGGAGACGCCTTCGGCGTCGGTGCCCAGGAAGTAGCGGTGGGTCTCGGTGACCGGGGCCTCGAAGGCCGGGGTCATGACGAGTTCGGTCCGGCCGTCGGGGGTGTCGTCGATCAGCACCTGTCCGCCGGAGACCACGAAGACGCGCGTGGTGGGGTGGCTCCAGGCCGCCGCCAGCCATGCCTCGTCGAGGCGGTGGTGGGCCGCGCGGTCGATGCCGCTCGGGGCGGTGAGCCCGATCGGCCGGTCCGCGGTCTCGTCGTTCTTGGTGCTCACAGGTGCTTCCAACTCCCCCGGTTCGGTGATGGGTGCGGCGTTCAGCGCTGCGGGACGGCCGCCGCCAGGGCGGCGGGCAGGTCGCCCCACAGGTGCGCGGTGGTCTCGACGCCCTTCATGAGCAGGTCGAGCTCGACCTTCTCGTTCGGGGCGTGCCAGCCGTCGGACGGCACCGAGATGCCGAGGAACAGGACCGGGGCGTCCAGGACGTCCTGGAGGTCCGCGGCGGGGCCCGACCCGCCCTCGCGGGTGTACCGGACCGTGGCGCCGTCGAAGGCGGTGCTCATGGCCCGGGCGACCGACCGCAGCGCCGGGTGGTCGAGCGGGGTCAGGCAGGGCCGGGTCGGGGCTCCGAAGGCGATCTCGTACCGGATGCCCGCGGGGACCAGGGCGCCGAGCCAGTCGCGGACCGCGAGCTCGATCTTCTCCGGATCCTGTCCGGCGACCAGCCGGAAGGACAGCTTGAGCTGGGCGGAGGCGGGGACGATCGTCTTGCCGCCGGGGCCCTGGTAGCCGCCGCCGATGCCGTTGACCTCGGCCGTGGGCCGGGCCCAGACGCGCTCCAGGGTGGAGTAGCCCGCCTCGCCGAGGGTGCCGTGGGACTTCGCGGTGCGCAGCCAGGCGGCCTCGTCGAACGGCAGCTCGGCGACGAGGGCCCGCTCGGTCTCGGACAGCTCGGTGACGCCGTCGTAGAAGCCCGGGATGGCGACGTGCTCGTCCTCGTCGTGCAGGGCCGCGACGATCCGGCCGGCGACGGTGGCCGGGTTGGGCACGGCTCCGCCGAAGGATCCCGAGTGGATGTCCTGGTCGGGCCCGTACAGCTCGATCTCGCAGTCCGCGACGCCGCGCATGCCGGTGCAGACGGTCGGGGTGTCCTCGGACCACATGCCGGTGTCGGAGACGATCACGGCGTCGGCGGCGAGCCGGTCGGCGTGGGCCTCGACGAGCGCGCGGAAGTGCGGGGAGCCGGACTCCTCCTCGCCCTCGACGATCAGCTTGAGGTTGACGGCGGGGGCGGTGCGGCCGGTCGCGGCGAGGTGGGCGCGGACGCCGAGGGTGTGGAAGAACACCTGGCCCTTGTCGTCGGCGGCACCCCGCGCGTACATCCGGCCGTCGGTGACGTGCGGCTCGAACGGGTCGGTGTGCCAGCCGTCCTCGCGGGCGGCGGGCTGGACGTCGTGGTGGCCGTAGACCAGGACGGTCGGGGCGTCGGCGTCCCCGGAGGGCCATTCGGCGAAGACGGCGGGCAGGCCGTCGGTCTCCCAGACCTCGACCGTCTCGAATCCGGTCGCGGTGAGTGCGGCGGCGAGCCACTCGGCGCTGCGCCGCACGTCCCCGGCGTGGTCGGGCTGCGCCGACACGGACGGGATGCGCAGCCACGCGGCGAGGTCGTCGAGGAAGGCGGCGCGGTGCTGCTCGATGTACGTGCGGACCGCCTGCACGCGGGCGGTCTGGACGGCGCTGTCCGGGGTGTCGCTCATGCTCCTGAGCCTATCCGGCCTCGGACGGGGCTCCGTCCGGGGCCGGCCCGTCCCGGGCTCCGGGGGTGTCCTGTCGGGCAGACCGGGTCAGCGGGCGTCGTCCGGGGGCTCCTCGGGCGCCGTTCCGAGGAGGATCTCCTCCAGCTCGGCGCGGTCCGGGAGACGGGCCGGGCGTACGACGTCCCCGGTCCGTACGTAGACGAAACAGGCGGCGACCTCGTCGGCGGACAGGCCGTGCTGCTCGGCCCAGGCGAGGCGGTAGAGGGCGAGCTGGAGCGGGTCGGCGGTGCGCAGGTGACTGGTCTTCCAGTCGACGATCTCGTACGCGCCGGTCTCCGGGTCCCGGTAGACCGCGTCGATCCGGCCGCGGACGACACGGCCGGCGAGGGACAGGTGGACGGGGACCTCGACGCGGTACGGGGTGCGGTGGGCGTAGGGGGTGAGCGCGAACGCGTCCTTGAGGGCGTCGAGGTCGCGCTCGTCGGCGATCTCGGGTTCGCCGGCGAAGTCCTCGCCGCCGGGGAGCTCGTCGGGGCCCAGCATGGGCAGCGGCAGCTCCTCGAAGCGGGACTCGACCCAGGCGTGGAACCGGGTGCCGCGCCGGGCGGCGGGCTGCGGCGGACGGGGCATGGGCCGGGCCAGGTCCTGGGCGAAGCCGTCGGGGTCGGCCGCGAGGCGCAGGACCTGGGAGGCCGAGAGGTAGGCGGGCAGGACGACGTCGCGGGTGGTGGCGCGGGCCCGGCGGAGTTCGGTGGTGAGGGAGCCCAGGTCGCGGTCCCAGGACGCGAGGGTGCGGGCCTCCTCGGGGGTCAGGCCGCGGGTCTCCTCCGCCTCGGTGCCGTGGGGGTCGCGCGCCGGGTCCCGGGGCGCCGGCACCCGGCTCCCGTGTCGGCCGGGGTCGCCGGACGGCGGTCCGGCGGAGGCGTCGGCCGGTGCGGCCGCCGCGGGGCCCTCACCCGACTCGACCGCGGTGTCGGGCCACGCCCCGTCCGGCCACGCCTCCTCGTCGCTCCACGGCTCCTCGCCCGGCCAGGGCTCGTCCTGCGGCCAGGGCTCCTCCTCGGGCCAGGGAGCGTCGTCGACGGCGTCGGCCGCGGCGGGGAAGGTCCCGGCGGCACCGGTGTCCGGCTCGTCCGTGAGCGACGCGTCCGCCCGCAGGGCCGCCAGGACCTGCTCCGCGGCCCTGCGGCGGAGCCGCATGCCGTCGGGGTCCAGCGGGAGCGGCCACGCCTCGTCGGGGCGGCGCCCGCTGAGGGCGGGGTTCTCGGCGTCCTTCTCCGGTTCGTCCGCCCATGCCTCGATCTCGCCGAAGCCGGCCGCGCAGTGGTCGTACAGCGCCCCGAGGAACGCGGAGGGTCCGCGGGGCTTCTTCTGCGCCGGGCCCCACCAGTGGGCGGAGCCGAGCAGCAGGGAGCGGGGGCGGGTGAAGGTCACGTACCCGAGGCGGAGCTCCTCGGTGTGCTGGTGCTCCCGCATGGCGTCCTTGAACGACGCGAGGGCCTTGGCGTCCCAGCCGTCGACCGCCGGCAGCGTCGGGGCGTCGCCGCGCAGTGCGTGCGGCAGCACCTGTGGCTGCGAGGTCCACGCCTCGCGGGCCCGGGTGCTGGGGAACTGGGAGGCGACCAGGCCCGGTACCGCGACCACGTCCCACTCCAGGCCCTTGGACTTGTGCGCGGTCAGGACCTTGACCGTGTTCTCGCCGCCCGGGAGGGCGTTGTCGAGGCCCTTCTCGTACTGCGCGGCGGTGCGCAGGAAGCCGAGGAACGCCAGCAGGGTCGCCTCGCCGTCCAGGGACGCGAAACCGGCCGCGATGTCGAGGAAGTGGGACAGCGTCTCGCGGCGGCGGGCGGCCAGGGCGTGCGGCGAGGCGGAGAGCTCGACCTCCAGGCCGGTGGCCGCGAGCACCCGGTGCAGGACGTCCATCAGCGGGTCGGCCAGCGAGGAACGCAGCGCGCGCAGTTCCGTGGCCAGGCGGGCGAAGCGGACCCGGGCGTCGGCGGAGAACGGCAGGCCGTCGTCCTCCCCGCCGGAGTCCAGGAAGGTGTCGAGCGCGTCGGCGAGCGAGACGACCTCGGCCGGATCGACGCCCTCGACCGCCGCCGCGAGCCGCTCGTCGGCGTCCGCCCCGTCGATGCCCCGCTCGCGGTGCACGAGGAGGCGGGCGCGGCGGCCGAGGAGGGCCAGGTCGCGGGGGCCGATGCGCCAGCGGGGGCCGGTCAGGAGCCGTACCAGGGAGGCGTTGGCGCCGGGGTCCTGGAGGACCTCGGAGACGGCGACCAGGTCGGCCACCTCGGGCAGGTGCAGGAGTCCGGAGAGCCCGACGACCTCGACCGGCACGTCCCGGGCGACGAGGGCGGCCTGGATCGCCGGGAAGTCGGTGGCCGTACGGCACAGCACGGCGATCTCGCCGGGCTCCTTGCCGGTGCGGACGAGGTGGGCGAGGGAGTCGGCGAGCCAGTCGATCTCCTCGGCGTGGGTGGGGAGCAGGGCGATGCGGACCGTGCCGTCGCGCTCCGCGCCCGGCGCGGGGCGCAGGGCCTCCACCCCCTCGTGCATGGCCCGCAGGGGCGCGGCGAGCCCGTTGGCGAGGTCGAGAAGCCGGCCGCCGCTGCGCCGGTTCTCCGAGAGGGCGTACCGGGTGGCGGGGCTGCCGTCCCGGTACGGGAAGTGGTCGGGGAAGTCGTCGAGGTTGGCGACGGAGGCGCCCCGCCAGCCGTAGATCGCCTGGCAGGGGTCGCCGACCGCGGTCACGGCGTGGCCGGTGCCCTGGCCGAACAGGCCGGAGAGCAGCAGCCGCTGGGCGACCGAGGTGTCCTGGTACTCGTCGAGGAGCACGACCCGGAACTCGTCCCGCAGGATCGCGCCGACCTCGGGCCGGGTGGTGGCGAGCTCGGCGGACAGGGCGATCTGGTCGCCGAAGTCGAGGAGGTCGCGGGTGCGTTTGGCCGCGCGGTAGCGGACGACGAGGTCGAGCAGCTCGCGGCGCCCGGAGGCGGTCTCGGGCACCTTGCGCAGGTCGGCGTTGGTGAGTTTGGCGCCGGCCAGCACGGCGAGCAGCTCGGTGTCGTGGGCCGCCAGGTCGGCGGGGCGGACGAGGTGCTCGGCGAGTTCGGCGTCGAGCGCCAGCAGGTCGCTGACGAGGTTCGGGAAGGACCGGGTCAGCGCGGGGTACGGGCCGGGCGCCTCGCGCAGGACGCGTGCGGCGAGCTGGTAGCGGGTGGCGTCGGCCAGCAGGCGTGAGGTGGGCTCCAGACCGATGCGCAGGCCGTGGTCGGTCAGCAGCTGCCCGGCGAAGGCGTGGTACGTGGAGATGCGGGGCTCGCCCGGCGGGTTGTCGGGGTCGATGACGTCCGGGTCGGTGACACCGGCCCGGACGAGCGCGGTGCGGACGCGTTCCGCGAGCTCGCCCGCGGCCTTGTTGGTGAAGGTCAGGCCGAGGACCTGCTCGGGGGCGACCTGGCCGGTGCCGACCAGCCAGACCACCCGGGCGGCCATCACCGTCGTCTTGCCGGAGCCGGCTCCGGCCACGATGACCTGCGGGGCGGGCGGCGCGATGATGCAGGCCGTCTGCTCCGGGGTGAACGGGATGCCGAGGAGCTCCTTGAGCTGCTCGGGGTCGGTGATGCGTGCGGTCACCCCAAAGAGGCTAACGGGGACCACCGACAGCTCCGACCGCCCGACGGCGGAGCGGCGCCGCCCGTCGCGCGTCCGCCGCCGGGAAACCGGCGGTCGCGCCCCGCGTGGTCAGACGCTCGTACCGGGGTCCAGCTTGGTGAGGTCGACCGTCTCGTCCTCCGGGGGCACCACGACCTTCACGGGCTTGTCGTAGGCGGACAGGACCATCGTCCCGGGCTCCTCTCCGCCGGTCTTGACGATCTTGAGGATGCGGGGCTTGCCCTCCTGCGAGACGGACACCGTGGTCGTCCCGCCCGTGGGCTCCTGCTTCACGAGGGTGGCGACGGGTGTGCCGGCCACCTCGGCGTCCGGCCCCCGGGTCAGCCCGCGGCGGTCGGCCTCGTCCTTGTCCAGGTCCGCGAGCAGGGCCTTGAGGTCGCAGACGCCGCCCAGGTCGCCGCTGCCCGCCTGCCCGGGGGTGATCTTCAGCCAGCGGCCCTTGAGGAGCTCGATGGTGGCGTCGATCTGGGGCTCGGGGAGCCCCTGGGAGGTCATGGAGGCACGCCAGAACTTCTCGTCCCCCTTCATGTACGTGACGCCGTCGATCTGCCGGAGCTCGGCGCCGCCGCCGCCGATCCGGAGCTTGCCGGTGCACTGCTTGTGGTCGTTGACGGCGAAGTCGACGTCCAGCGGCTGCCCGTCGGTCACGACGCGTCCGGTCATCCGCAGCGAGGTCGCGGACTGGGTGGCGGTGACGGCCCGGTCGGCGATCTGGTCGGCGGTCAGGCCCCGGAAGGGATCGGGCGAGGGGCTGGGGGCGAGATCCGCGAACCCCACGGCGGGGGCGGCGGCCGGCGCGAAGGCGGGCGCCGGACCGGCCGGGGAGGCCGCCGCGGCCCAGCCCGCCGGGCCCGCGCCGGCCAGTACGGCCGTGCAGAGCGCCGTCGCGATCCGGAGCTTTCGATGGGTGGCCATGCGGGCCTCCTCGCGCCTGCCCCCGACCACCAGGGTGACCCCGGGCGGGTGCTCCCGCGACCGCACGGACCGGCCTCCCGGGTTCGCACGGGCCCGCCGGGCGCGCCCCGGAGACCGGCGACTCACCGGCTGCGGCGACGCCAGGTCACTCCACGATGTGGCGGCCCTCCGGCTGCGCGCTGCACGAGGCCCGGAAGGTGCACTGGGCGCAGTGCTGGCCGGTGCTGGGGGTGAAGCGCTCGTCCAGGACCCGGCCCGCCGCGGTGGCCAGCAGGTCGCCGACCCACTCCCCCGCGAGCGGCTCCTGCGCCTGGACCTTGGGGAGCGCCTCCCCGCCTTCCTTCTTGGGCGCGGGCTGGCGCAGCTGGACGAGCTCGGCGCCTCCCGGCTCGGGGCGGTGGCCGTCGAAGGCCTCGTCCAGGGCGCCCTCGCGCACCGCCAGCTGGTAGACCGCCAGCTGGGGATGGTGGGCCACCTCGTCCCTGGTGGGCGCGGACTTGCCGGTCTTGAAGTCGACGACGTAGGCGCGGCCGTGCTCGTCGGCCTCGACGCGGTCCATGGAGCCGCGGATGCGGACCTCGTACGCGCCGGCTTCGAGGGTCACGTCGAAGTCGTGCTCGGTCGCGGCGGGCGTCCGCCCGCCGCGGTCCGTGACGTGCCAGCGCAGGAAGCGTTCGAGCGCCACGCGCGCGTGCTCCTTCTCCTGCGAGGACTTCCAGGGGGCGTCGAAGGCGAGGGCGTCCCAGACGGAGTCCAGGCGGGCCATGAGCACGTCGAGGTCGGCCGGGGTCCGGCCGGAGGCGACCTCGTCGGCCAGCACGTGGACGACGTTGCCGAAGCCCTGGGCGGCGGTGGCGGGGGTGTCGGCCTTGACCTCGCGGCCCAGGAACCACTGCAGGGCGCAGGTGTTGGCGAGCTGGTCGAGGGCCGAGCCGGAGAGGGCGACGGGGCGGTCGCGGTCGCGGAGGGGCACCTTGCTGTGGGTGGGCTCGTACAGACCCCACCAGCGGTCCGGGTGGGCGGCGGGGACGAGCGGCTGGCCCTCGTCGTCGGTGAGCGCGGCGAGCCGGGCGAGGCGCCGGGCGGCGGCCTCGCGCAGCGCGTCCGAGGCCGCCGGGTCGACGGTGGTCGCCCGGAGTTCGGCGACGAGCGCGGCCACGGCGAGGGGACGGCGGGGACGGCCGGTGACGTCCCTGGGCTCGGCGCCGAGTTCGGTCAGGAAGCGGGAGGGCTGGTCGCCGTCGTCGGCCGGGGCCTTGACGGCGGTGACGACGAGGCGGTCGCGGGCGCGGGTGGCGGCGACGTAGAAGAGGCGGCGCTCCTCGGCGAGGAGGGCGCCGGGGGTGAGGGGTTCGGCGAGGCCGTCGCGGCCGATGCGGTCGGCTTCGAGGAGCGAACCGCGCCGGCGCAGGTCGGGCCACAGGCCCTCCTGGACACCGCAGACCACGACCAGGCTCCATTCGAGGCCCTTGGATCGGTGGGCGGTCATGAGGCGGACGGCGTCGGGGGCGGCCTGGCGCTTGGAGAGGGTGTCGGCGGCGATGTCCTGGGCGTCGAGCTCCTCGAGGAAGTTGAGGACGCCCCGGCCGCCGACCCGGTCCTCGGCGCGGGCGGCGCTCTCGAAGAGGGCGCAGACCGCGTCGAGGTCACGGTCCGCGTTGCGGCCGGCGGCGCCGCCGCGCAGGGCCGCGCGCTCCAGGCGGCCGGGCCAGGGGGTGCCGTCCCAGAGCAGCCAGAGCGCTTCCTCGGCGGTGCCGCCGGCGGCGAGCCGGGCGCGGGTGCGGCGGAGCAGCTCGCCGAGCCGGCGGGCGCCGCGGGCGAAGGACTGGTCGTGGGCGACGAGCCGCTCGGGCTCGGCGAGGGCCCGGGTGAGCAGGACGTCGGAGGCGGGCGGCACCTTGTTCCCGCCGGCCCGCTCCTCGTCCCGCAGGGCGCGCCCGAGGCGGCGCAGGTCGGCGGGGTCCATCCCGGCGAGGGGCGAGGCGAGCAGGGCGAGGGCGGTCTCGGTGTCGAGCCAGCCGGCGGACCCCTCGGCGTCGTCCGCGGGCACGCCGGCCGACGTGCCCGGCTCCACCGAGCCCTCCGCACCGACCGTGCGGCCCGCGCCCTCCGCGCTGTCCACGCCGCCCGCACCGCCCGCGCCGCCCGCGCCGCCCGCGTCGTACGTACCGCCCGCGCCCTCCGCGCTGTCCACGCCGCCCGCACCGTCCGTGCCGTCCGCGCCGTCCGCCGGCTCCCCCGCCCCCGGCTCCCTGTCGTCGGACGGCGTCGCCGCCGCCCGCAGGGCCAGCAGGAGCGGCGCCACCGCCGGCTCGTGCCGGAGCGGGGTGTCGGCGGAGTCCGTCTCGAGGGGGACGCCCGCGGAGGTGAGGGCCCGGCGCAGCACCGGGATCGGCGTGCCGGAGCGGACCAGGACGGCCATGGCGTGCCAGGGCACGCCGTCCTCCAGGTGGGCGCGGCGCAGCAGGTCGGCGATGTTGTCGAGTTCGGTGGAGGCCGTGGGGTAGGTGTACGTCTCCACCGAGCCGCCGCCCCGCAGGGGCGCGAGCTCGCGGTGGGCGCGCACCTTGTCGGCGGGCAGGCGCGGCAGCGGCATGCGCTGGGTGAGCCGCCGGGTGGCCTCCAGCAGACCGGCGCCGGAGCGGCGGGAGGCCGTCAGGACCCGGACGTCGGCCGGGCGGCCGTCGCCGTGCGGGAAGGCGTCGGGGAAGTCGAGGATGCCGTTGACGTCCGCGCCCCGGAACGCGTAGATCGACTGGTCGGGGTCGCCGAACGCGACCACCGTGCGTCCGCCGCCGCCGGCGAGCGCGCGCAGCAGGCGTACCTGCGCCGGGTCGGTGTCCTGGTACTCGTCGACGAACACCGCGTCGTACGCGGGCAGCGTCACGCTCTCGGAGAGCAGCACCGCGCGGTGCACCAGCTCCGTGTAGTCGAGCACGCCCTGGAGGTCCAGGACGTCCAGGTACTCGGCCAGGAACCCGGCCGCCGCCTTCCAGTCCGGGCGGCCCACCCGCTGGGCGAAGTCGGCCAGCGCCCGCGGACCGAGGCCGAGCTCGCGCGAGCGGGCCAGCACGGCGCGCACCTCGTCGGCGAAGCCGCGCGTGGTCAGGCAGGCCCGCAGTTCGTCGGGCCACCGGACCCGGCCGAGACCCGAGCGCTCCAGGTCGATCTGGCCGGCGAGGAGCTCCCGGACGGCCAGGTCCTGCTCGGGTCCGGAGAGCAGCCGCAGGGGCTCGGCGAACAGCTCGGCGTCCTGGTGCGCGCGGATCAGGGCGTAGCAGTACGAGTGGAAGGTCGTCGCCTGCGGCGGGCGGACGCCGCCGAGGCGCGCGGCCATCCGGTCGCGCAGTTCCACGGCCGCCTTGCGGCTGAAGGTGAGGACGAGGATCCGCTCGGGGTCCGCCCCCTTCTCGATCCGCGCCGCCACCGCCTCGACCAGCGTCGTCGTCTTGCCGGTGCCAGGGCCGGCCAGGACGAGCAGTGGTCCGCCCGCGTGGTCAACCACTTCCCGTTGCGCTGCGTCCAGCACAGGGGGATCCACCGGAACCGGCGCGGTACGCACCAGTCGGTACGCGCCGGGGCCCCGTCGCGTACGTCGGGTGATGGAGGAGGTGCTCACGTGGATCGCCGGTCCTGGAGGAGTGTGTGGTGCGGGTGCCGGTGCCGGGGCACGGTGTGCGGGACGGACGTCGACGTTACGGGAAGAGGGCGGCGACCGACGCGCACTCCGTCCGGTCGGCGCAGCGCCCGCCCGGTCCTCCCATGGCCGAAGCTGTCAGATGTGAGCTCCGCCATCCCACCGTGCGAGGCGCATGTCGAGCCTCGGCATGTGCCCCTCGGCGCTGCGTCCCGCCTCGCGGAGGGGGGTGTCCTCCTCGCGGTAGTGGCCGAGGGCGCTCAGCTCGTGGCCCGGCAGCAGGGTCCCGTCGGCGCGCACCACGCGCCACCACGGAACCGCCCCGCCGTACAGGGCCATCACCCGGCCGACCTGGCGTGGACCGCCCTCACCCAGCCATTCGGCCACGTCGCCGTAGGTCATCACCCGGCCCGGCGGGATCAGCTCGGCGACCTCCAGGACCCGTTCCGCGTACTCCGGAAGCTCCTCGACGCTCATCCGCCCCATCCTGCCTCACCCCACCGACAACACCCTGATGCCTCCGCGAGGCGCCGCTTCGTGCCACCATCGTCCGGGCGGTGACTGGTGATACGAGATCAAGAGCGACAAGAGCACCAAGACGGACTAGACAGAGAAGACAGGCAAGCGGCGCGAGTGGCACAGGCAGAGACGGACATGGCGATGGGGCACGACGCTCGGCCTCCTGGGGAGGAGGCTGACTCCGGCGTGCCCGGCACACCCGAACCCGAGCGGGTGTCCGGTGACGAGCCGCTGCTCGCCGCCCGCGTCCACCGGCCCTCCGACCTGATGCGGCTCCTGGTAGGCCTCCTCGCGATCGCGGTCGTCATCGGGATCGCCGCCTTCGCCCACGGGACCACCTCCGGCCTGGAGCAGGACATCAACAAGGGCGCCGGCGGCGCCCCCGACGTCTTCGTCAAGATCGCCGGCCTGGTCTCCAGCATCGCCGTGCTGCTCGTACCCGTCGCCTTCGCCATCGAGCGCCTGATCAAACGGGACGGCCTGCGGATCGCCGACGGCGTCCTCGCCGCCGTCCTCGCCCACGGCGTGACCCTCGCCACCGACCTGTGGGTCGCCAAGGCCGCCCCCGGCACCATCCAGGACGCCCTGACCCAGCCGCAGTCCGGGGGCGGGCTCACCGACCCCGTGCACAACTACCTCGCCCCCGTCATCGCCTACATGACGGCCGTCGGCATGGCCCGCAGACCCCGCTGGCGGGTGATCCTGTGGATGGTGCTGCTGCTCGACGCGTTCACGATGCTGGTGGCCGGCTACACCACCGCGTTCTCGATCATCCTGACCGTGCTGATCGGCTGGACCGTCGCGTACGGGACGCTGTACGCGGTCGGCTCCCCCAACGTCCGGCCCACCGGCCAGACCCTCCTCGCCGGTCTGCGCAGGGTGGGCTTCCGCCCGGTCTCCGCCCTGCGGGCGGAAGGCGTGCCGGACTCGGCCGACAGCGGTGACCGCGGACGCCGGTACATCGTCACGCTGGAGGACGGACCACCCCTCGACGTCACCGTCGTCGACCGGGAGCAGCAGGCGCACGGCTTCTTCTACCGCGCGTGGCGCCGGCTCACCCTGCGCGCCATCACCACCCGCCGCTCGATCGTCTCCCTGCGCCAGGCGCTCGAACAGGAGGCACTGCTCGCGTACGCGGCGATCGCCGCCGGCGCCAACGCCCCGAAGCTGATCGCCACCTCCGAGCTCGGCCCGGACGCCGTGATGCTCGTCTACGAGCACCTGGGCGGCCGCACCCTGGACTCGCTGGACGACACGGAGATCACCGACGACCTGGTGCGCAGCGCCTGGCGTCAGGTACGGGCGCTCCAGTCGCGCCGCATCGCGCACCGCAGGCTCGCGGGCGACGCGATCATGGTGGATCGTTCCGGCAACGTGATCCTGACCGATCTGCGCGGCGGCGAGATCGCCGCCGGCGATCTGGTGCTGAGGATGGACATCGCCCAGCTCCTGACCACCCTCGGCCTGCGGGTGGGCGCCGAGCGGGTGGTCGCGGCGGCCGTGGAGATCCTCGGTCCGGACCCGATCGCCGACTGTCTCCCGCTCCTCCAGCCGATCGCGCTGAGCCGCTCGACCCGGGCGACGCTGCGCAGGCAGGCACGCGAGCGCTCGCAGCGGGAGCGCGAGGCCGTCCTCGAAGCCTCGGAGGCCGCGAAGCAGGCCCGGGCCGAGGCCGCCGGCCACCCGACCGACACCAAGGCGGACCGCAAGTCCGACCGGAAGATCGAGAAGGCGGAGAAGCAGGCCGAGAAGCGGGCCCTGGACGAGGCACGCGACGAGGCGCGCGAGGAGGACCTGCTGGCCCAGATCCGCCAGCAGGTCCTGCTGATCCGCCCGCAGGCGCCGGTGGAACCGGTCCGCCTGGAGCGGATCAAGCCGCGCACGCTCGTCAGCCTGATCGCGGGCGCCGTGGCCGCCTACTTCCTGCTCTCGCAGATCGCCCGCACCCCGCTCTCCACGGTCAGCCAGGCCGACTGGCGGTGGGTCGCCGCGGCCGTGCTGTTCTCCGCGCTGAGCTACCTGGCGGCGGCGATGAGCCTGCTCGGCTTCGTGCCGGAGCGCGTCGGCTTCTGGCGGACCGTGGCCGCACAGGTGGCCGGGTCGTTCGTGAAGATCGTCGCCCCGGCGGCGGTCGGCGGCGTCGCGCTGAACACCCGCTTCCTCCAGCGCTCGGGCGTCCGGCCCGGGCTGGCGGTGGCGAGCGTCGGCGCCTCCCAGCTGTTCGGCCTCGGCTCGCACATCCTGCTGCTGCTGCTGTTCGGCTACCTGACGGGTACCGAGAAGTCGCCGTCCTTCACCCCGTCGAGGACGGTCATCGCCGGTCTGCTGACCGTGGCGGTGCTGGTCCTCGTGGTGACCGCGATCCCGTTCATGCGGAAGTTCGTCTCCACCCGGGTGCGCTCGCTGTTCGCCGGCGTGGTGCCGCGCATGCTGGACGTGCTCCAGCGGCCGATGAAGCTGGTCACCGGCATCGGCGGCATGCTCCTGCTGACCGGCGTCTTCGTGCTCTGCCTCGACGCCTCGATCCGCGCGTTCGGGCACGACAGCGAAGGCCTCAGCTACGCGAGCGTGGCCGTCGTCTTCCTCGCGGGCAACGCGCTGGGCTCGGCGGCGCCGACCCCGGGCGGCGTCGGCGCGGTCGAGGGCGCGCTGATCGGCGGCCTCGTCGCGGTCGGCCTCCCGCTGGAGGTGGCCACCCCGGCGGTGCTGCTCTTCCGCCTCCTGACGCTGTGGCTCCCGGTCCTGCCGGGCTGGCTCTGCTTCAACTGGCTGACCAAGCGGGGCGACCTCTAGGTCCTGTCCGTCCGGGGGCCGTACGTGCCCGCGGACACCGCGGCGGGCGTGCCACCCGCGTGGCCCACTCGCCCGCGCGGGGGCCCTGCGCACGGCCCACGATGGCTCTATGCCGATCTCCGCAGCACAGCGCGCCGCCCTGCTCACCGCGACCACCGTGCTGCTCGCCGCCGGATGTTCGGACAGCGGCGACTCGGCCTCCGAACCGGCCCGGCCCTCCGGCTCCGCCGGGCTGGCCGGACTCGCCTCGCAGAAGCTGGAATGGGCGCCCTGCCCGCCGCCAGGTAGCTCAGCGCGGAGAACAGCACGGCCGCGGCGACCCACCGCCAGTCGGCCTGGCTGACCGTGGAGAGCGGGGTGCGGGCGATCTGCGAGAGCAGGAAGTAGGCGGCCACGGCGCCCGCGATCAGGCTGACGAGCGTGCGCGGCTTGATCCGCTCCAG
>NZ_RDBI01000066.1:476489-529404 GCF_008042125.1 Streptomyces sp. MS191 | reverse complement strand
CCCCCGCCGAGGGCGGCGGCCCCGCCCCCTCACCGCTGCCCGGCGGCACGCCCTGGGAGTGCGCGTTCATGAAGGCGCCGCTCGACTACGGCGAGCCCGACGGCGAGACGATCGAGCTCGCCCTGATCCGGGCCCGGGCCCGCGACCAGAACCGGCGGATCGGCTCCCTCGTCTACAACTTCGGCGGCCCCGGCGGTTCCGGTGTCACCGGGCTGCCCGCCTTCGCGGGCGACTACGAGAAGCTCCGCTCCCGCTACGACCTGGTCTCCTTCGACCCCCGCGGCGTGGGGCGCAGCGAGGGCGTCGAGTGCGCCACCGACAAGGAGCTGGACGCCTACTACGCGCTGGACTTCACGCCCGACGACCTCGCCGAGGAGCGGACCCTTTCCACGGCGCAGAAGAAGTACGCGGGCGGCTGCGAGAACGAGTCGGGCCCGATGCTCCCCCGTGTCGGCACCGAGAACGCCGCCCGCGACATGGATCTGATGCGCCAGGTCCTCGGCGACGACAAGCTCCACTACTTCGGCATCTCCTACGGCACCGAGCTCGGCGGCGTGTACGCCCACCTGTTCCCGCAGAACGTGGGCCGCGCCCTGTTCGACGCCGTCGTCGACCCCAACGCCGGCACCGAGGAGGGAGCGCTGGGCCAGGCGCGGGGATTCCAACTCGCGCTCGACAACTTCGCGAAGGACTGCGTGGCCCGCGGCGACGCCTGCTCGCTGCCGGGCTCGACGGTCGCGGAGATCGAGGGGTTCATCCTCGGCCTGCTCGCCGAGCTCGACAAGAAGCCGATCCCCGGCATCGGGGACCGCAAGCTGACCCAGACGCAGGCCACCAACGGCATCGCGCAGGCGCTGTACTCCAAGGAGTACTGGCAGTACCTGGAGCAGGGGCTTGACGCGGCCGACGGCGGCGACGGGGCGCTGCTGCTCGCCCTGTCCGACTCCATGAACGGCCGCGACCAGAACGGCAGTTACAGCAACATCCAGGCGGCGAACGCGGCCATCAACTGCGTGGACTTCAAGGAGCGCTTCACGCTGGGTCAGGCCAAGGAGCGGCTCCCGGAGTTCCGCGAGGCGTCCGCGGTGTTCGGCGACTACATGGGCTGGGCCCTGTCGAGCTGCTCGCAGTGGCCGGTGCCCGGCACCTGGGAGCACCCGGACGTCTCGGCGCCCGGCGCCGCCCCGATCCTGGTGGTCGGCACCACGGGCGACCCCGCGACCCCGTACGAGGGGACGAAGGCGATGGTGGAGGCGCTCGGCGAGGGCGTGGGCGTGGAGCTGACGTACGAGGGCGAGGGCCACGGCGCCTACAACGGCGGCAGCAAGTGTGTGCAGAACGCGGTCGACGCGTACTTCCTGGAGGGGAAGGTGCCGGCCTCCGGGACCCGGTGCAAGTGACGGGAGGGGCACACGAGCCCGCCGTGACCCACGAGGCGCCCCGAGGCGCCCCGAGGCGCCCCCTAGGATGACGGTCCGGTCCGGAACGCGGGGGGTCTCGTCACACATGTCGATACGGATACGGGCGGCGGCGTTCGCCGTCGCCGCACTGCTCGTCGCCGGCTGCTCCGCCGGCACGGACCCGGCCGGCCCGGCCCCCGCGACGCCGTCACGCGGCGACGCCAAGGCACCGGACGACTCCGGACTGCCGCAGGCCCTCGTCTCCCAGCGTCCGGACTGGAGGCGGTGCGAGGCGCCCCGGGGCGGCGAGAGCCCCGGCTCGGCATGGCGCTGCGCGAGTGTCCGGGTGCCCCTCGACTACGCCGAGCCCGACGGGGAGACGATCCCGGTCGCGCTGATCCGCAAGGAGGCCCTGGACAAGGGTGAGCGGATCGGGTCACTGCTCTTCGACTTCGGCGGGCCCGGCGCGTCCGGCGTCGACATCCTGCCCCGGGCGGCCGCGGAGTACGGCTCCCTCAACCGCCGCTACGACCTGGTCGGTTTCGACCCGCGCGGGGTGCAGCGCAGCGCCGGTGTCGTGTGCCGGGACGACGAGGAGCTGGCCGCCGCCGAGGCCCGGGTCGACCTGACGCCCGACACCCCGGCCGAGGAGGCCGCGTACCTGAAGGACGGCGCCGACTTCGGCGCGGGCTGCGCCCGCCGCTCCGGCAAGGTCATCCCGCACACCACGACCACGAACACCGCCCGCGACATGGACCTCGTGCGCCGGGTCCTCGGCGACGACAGGCTCCACTACTTCGGCATCTCCTACGGCACCGAACTGGGCGGCGTGTACGCCCACCTGTTCCCGAAGTCGGTCGGCCGCACGGTCCTCGACGCCGTCGTCGACCCGACCGCGGACTCCGTCGGGCACGCCCGCAACCAGACCATCGGCTTCCAGCGGGCCCTGGACAACTACCTGAAGAGCACCGGCGCCGACCCGAAGTCCGGCACCGACCGCATCGTGCGGCTGCTGGGCAGGCTGGACCGCGACCCGCTGCCGGTCGGAGAGCGGAAGCTGACCGAGGGCCTGGCGCTCACCGGCATCGCCGTGACCCTGTACGGGCAGGGCAACTGGCCCCTGCTCACCTCGGCGCTGCGCGAGGCGGAGAACGGCAACGGCGCGGAGCTGCTCGGCCTCGCCGACTCGTACAACGACCGTGACGCGACCGGGCACTACGGCACCCAGTCCCATTCCCAGCGGGCGATCTCCTGCGCCGACTCCTCGACGCGCCCCACGGCCGCTCAGGCGAAGGCCCTGGTGCCGGAGTTCCGTGCGCTGTCGCCCGTCTTCGGCGCCTTCCTGGCCTGGGACACGGCCGGCTGGTGCGCGGACTGGCCGGTGGCCGGCGAGTCCGCGACCCCCGGTGCGAGCGCGCCGGGCGCGGGCCCGATCCTGGTCGTCGGCACCACCGGCGACCCGGCGACGCCGTACGAGGGCGCCGAGCGGATGGCGAAGGCGCTGGGCCCGGGCGTCGGCGTCCTGGTCACCAACAAGGGCGAGGGCCACGGCGCGTACGGCGAGTCCGCCTGTGTGACGCAGACGGTCGACGCCTACCTGCTGGACGGCAAGGTCCCGGCCTACGGCACCACCTGCGGCTGAGGCCGCGCCGACGGCCGAGGGCCCGGACCTGTTCCCAGGTCCGGGCCCTCGCCGTTCGTGCGTGTGCCGCGGGCTTCCCGCGGGCCGGTCCTCGACGATCGCCCGTACGGGACCCAGGTCCTGTACGGGCGTACGGGACCTAGTAGATCGGCTTCTCGGGCTCGATCTGGTTGACCCAGCCGATCACGCCGCCGCCGACGTGCACCGCGTCCGCGAAGCCGGCGGACTTGAGCACGGCGAGCACTTCCGCACTGCGGACACCCGTCTTGCAGTGCAGGACGATCCGGCGGTCCTGCGGCAGGTCCTGGAGGGCGTTGCCCATCAGGAACTCGTTCTTGGGGATCAGCTTCGCGCCCGGGATCGAGACGATCTCGTACTCGTTCTGCTCGCGGACGTCGATGATCTCGATCTTCTCGTCCGTGTCGATCCACTCCTTGAGCTGCCGCGGAGTGATCGTGGAGCCGAGCGCCGCCTCCTGCGCCTCCTCCGACACGACGCCGCAGAAGGCCTCGTAGTCGATGAGTTCGGTGACGGTGGGGTTCTCGCCGCAGACCGCGCAGTCGGGGTCCTTGCGGACCTTGACCTGGCGGTACTGCATCTCCAGGGCGTCGTAGATCATCAGCCGGCCGACCAGCGGGTCGCCCACGCCGGCCAGGACCTTGATCGCCTCGGTGACCTGGATGGAGCCGATGGACGCGCAGAGCACACCCAGGACGCCGCCCTCGGCGCAGGAGGGGACCATGCCCGGCGGCGGGGGCTCCGGGTAGAGGCAGCGGTAGCAGGGGCCGTACTCGGACCAGAAGACGGACGCCTGACCGTCGAAGCGGTAGATCGAGCCCCAGACGTACGGCTTGTTCAGCAGCACGCAGGCGTCGTTGACGAGGTAGCGCGTGGCGAAGTTGTCCGTGCCGTCGACGATCAGGTCGTACTGGCTGAAGATCTCCATCACGTTCTCGGCCTCGAGCCGCTCTTCGTGGAGGATCACGTTCACGTACGGGTTGATGCCGAGGACCGAGTCCTTGGCGGACTCGGCCTTCGAGCGGCCGATGTCCGCCTGGCTGTGGATGATCTGGCGCTGCAGGTTCGACTCGTCGACCTCGTCGAACTCCACGATGCCGAGCGTGCCCACACCGGCCGCGGCCAGGTACATCAGGGCCGGCGAACCGAGACCGCCGGCGCCCACACAGAGCACCTTGGCGTTCTTCAGGCGCTTCTGTCCGTCCATCCCGACATCCGGGATGATCAGGTGGCGGGAGTACCTGCGGACCTCGTCTACGGTGAGCTCGGCAGCCGGCTCGACCAGGGGTGGCAGCGACACGGGGGCTCCGTTGGTCGGTATGTCAGTACGGTTGTTCTCCCCGTAACACTGCCACGCCCCTTCTCATTCCGAGACACCCGGTCCAATGCGCGAGACGATTTCGTCCCAGTAGCCGGGCAGTGTTTGGAATGGGTCGGTTTGTCCCGAGCGGTCACCGTGATCGGTGAAGAAGATCGTCCCCGCTCCCTGCCAGCGTGCGATCCGCATCGCCTCCTCCAGGTGGCTGCGCGGGACCCCGTGGACGAGGTGGACGAACTTCTCCGGCGGGTGGTCGGCGGTCCACTCCGCCACCTGCGACCAGCGGTAGTCCGTCCACGGTCCGGAGAAGGTGACCAGCTGGTCGGCGGCCTCGGCGTAGCCCGGGTACGGGTGGGTGCCGTGGCCGAGCACGAGGTGCGCCTCGCCGTCGAGGACCGCCTCCAGGGTGGCCGTGACGCGCCGCACCTCGGGCAGGTCGACCCGGTCCGTGGGACAGCGGTCGAGGTAGTAGCCGTCGACCTTGTACCAGTCCAGGAAGCGGTGGGCGTCCGAGACGATCTCACCGAAGTCCCGGGAGCCGTGGCGCAGGTCGAGGTGCCCGAGGACCCTGACCCCGGCGTTGCGCAGTCGGCCGGCGGCCTCCAGGCAGTGCGGGTCCGGCCGGTCGCCCGGCCCGTCGGCGACGTTGAGGACCGCCCAGTGCAGCGGGGTGCCGGGGCGGGTCAGCTCGGCCCACTCGACGGGGGCGAGCAGCGGGTGGGCGTAGCCGGGCACGCCGAACCCCATCTCCCGCACGGCCCCGCTGGTGCTCGTACTCGTGGTCAGATGCGACACGCCGCCTCCATCCAGATGTCGGCGAGGGACTCCTCGAGGTTGATCCGGGGCCGCCAGCCGAGCCGGTCGCGGGCGGTGCGGACGTCGGCCTGCTGCCAGCCGCCGCAGCCGTCGGGGTACGGGAAGGGGGCGGCGGCCAGTTGCTCGGCGATGGTCTCGGTGCGCGGGGCGCCGATGACCGGCCGCTGCGGCGGGCCGTCGAGCTCGTGCAGGGTCCCGGCGTATCCCGCGACCCGGGCGAGGACGGCGGCGGCGTCGCGGAGTTTGACCGCGCGTCCGGTGCCGATGTTGACGACGCCCTGGGCGGCGGAGAGCGAGGCGGCGTGGACGGCTCGGGCCACGTCGCGCACGTCGACGAAGTCCCGCTGGACACCGAGGCCGCCGAGCTTGAGCTCGCCGTCGCCGGCCTGGATGGCGCGGCGCATGGCCTCGGCGAGGCGGCCGAGCGGGGAGCCGGCGGGAGTGCCCGGGCCCACCGGCGAGAACACCCGGAGCACCACGGCGTCGAGGCCGGATCCGAGGACGAGTTCGGTCGCGGCGAGCTTGGACACGCCGTACGGTCCGCCGGGGCGGGGCACGGCGTCCTCGGCGGTGGAGGAGCCGGGCTGCGAGGGCCCGTACTCGGACGCGCAGCCGACCTGGACCAGGCGGGCGCCGCAGCCGCTGCGGCGCAGGGCCTCGCAGACGGTGGCGACGGCGACGGTGTTGTGCCGGGTCAGCTCGCGGGCGCCGCCGCGGGTGGCGCCCGCGCAGTTCACCACGACGCCCGGGTGGACGGCGTCCAGGAACCGGGTCAGCGCCCCGGGGCTGCCGCCCGCGAGGTCGAACCGTACGTCGGCGTCGTCACCCCGCCCGAGGGCGGTGAGGTGCACGGCCGGGTCGGCGAGCAGGCGGTCGGCGACGTAGCGCCCGATGAATCCGTTGGCTCCGAGCAGCAGCACCCTCATCGTGCGGCCCCTTCGTGCCGACCGGCCGGTGCGGTGGATGGGGAGGTCATGTCTCTTTCGTCTCCTTGGAATGGGTCCTGCGTGTGGGCACGCCCGAGGCGTCGGCTCCGCGGGTGTGCCGGGGGGTCAGGGGGTGTCGTGGGCCGGGACCCGCGCGTGGGCCGAGGCCCGGGAGAGCGCGGCGGTGGCATGGGCCAGCAGGCCGAGGGCGGCGGCGCCGCAGATGACGGCGGGTACGGCGCCGGGTCCCCAGGTGTCGACCAGGGCGCGGACCGGTTCCGCAAGGAGGTCGCAGCCGGGGAGCCGGGCGGCCAGGACGGTGGCGAGGGCGAGCGCCTGGGCCGCGCAGACGCCGGCGAGGGCGTCGGCGGCGGTCCGGGCGAAGCCGTGGGCGGCGAGGAGCCGGGCGACGAGCAGCAGGGCGCCGAGGGCGAGTGCGCCGGGGGCGAAGCCGGTCAGGGCGAGCAGGCCGGCGAGGACGGCGGTGTGCAGGGCGACGGTGGCGAGGAGCAGAGGGCGGGTGCCGGCGGCGAAGTCCTCCAGGCCGCGGCTGGCGGCGAGCCGCCGGCGGGCCCGGGTGGCGAAGAGGTGGGCGCACCAGGCGGCCGGGGCGACGGCGAGCGCGAGTCCGAGGACCGGACCGGGGGTGAGTGCCCAGCCGCCGTCCGGTCCGCCGGTGAGCAGTTCGCCGAGCAGGCCGTCCCCGCCGAGCGCGTACGCGAGGAGCCAGAGGGTCCAGACGCGGGCGGCGGGGACGCCGCGGCCGGCGGCGCGCAGCGGGCCTCGCCGGACGGCGAGGGCGAGCGCGACGGCCAGGCCGAGGGCCCCGGCCACGCCGACGGCGAGGCGCACGGGCCCTTCGGTGAGGGCGAGTCCGGTGCCGGCGAGGGCCGCGACGGCCCCGGGCGCCAGGGCGGCCGTCGCCCAGCCGGCCCACCCGCTGCCGGCGCCGTCCTCGGGGGCGGGACGCGCGGCTGCGCCGCTGCCGCGGGGCACGCGTGCGTACAGCTCCTCGGCGAGCGAGAAGACGTCCCGGTGGCGGAACCGGGCGGCGGTCCGGTCGGTGACCCCGTGGACCTCGAGCCCGGCCGCGATCTCCAGGGCGTCCACGGCGCGTTCGCACAGCTCCCGGTGACGGTGCATCAGTGCCTTGACCGGGTCGGCGGGGCCGCGGCGCACGGGCCGTGCGGGGGTGGCCCGCGGGGCGTCCTGGGTGGTGCCCGCCGGTTCGGGTTGCTCCGCGTCCGGCGCCTGCCCGGCCGTCAGGGCCTGGGCTGCCAGGAGGGCCTCGGAACGGGTGTTCCAGGGGCCGGGGCTCGTGGGGGCGGCGGAGCCGCGCATGGGGGTGCCTCCTTCAGGCATCGGGGTCTCCCGCCCGGCCGGCCGCGCTCACCGGCCGGCCCGCCAGGATTCCGGGGACGTGGGACTCGGCCGGGTGTCCGAAGGGGATGCCGTCGGCGGCGCTGCGGCGGACCGGGGAGCGGGAGAGGAGTTCCAGGTAGATGCCGCGAAATGCCGCGGTGTTCTGTTCGACCGTGAAGAGTTCGAGCGCGCGGGCACGGGCGGCGGCGCCGAGCCGGTAGCGGCGCTCCGGGTCGCGCAGCAGGGCCAGGCAGGAGTCGGCGAGCGCCCGCGGATTGCGCGGGGGGACGACGAGTCCGGTGCCGCCGATGACCTCGACCACGGCCCCGACGTCCGTCGAGACGGTCGCGCGGGCGCAGAACATCGCCTCGACCAGGCTGATCGGGAAGCCCTCGACGACGCTGGAGAGGACGACGACCGCACCGGCCGCGTAGGCGTCGGCCAGGGTGGGCGCCTCCGGCCCCCCGATCTCCTCGAAGGTGACCGGGTTCTCGCCGACGTCGTGCGCCCCGGCCGCCTCGTCGGGGAAGAGCTGGGCCGCGAGCGAGCGGCAGTGCGCGAGGTAGGTCTCGGCGCCCGGCTCGCGCACGGGGGCGGCGATGATCCGGAGCCGGACCTCGGGCTGGGCCTTGCGGACCTCGGCGAAGGCGTGGAGCAGTGCGATGAGGTCCTTGGCGGGCTCGACGCGGCCGACCCAGACGAGCGTGGCCGGGTCGCCGCTCTCCTCGTCCTCGCCGACCTCGGTGAAGCGCGCGGACTCCATGCCCGGGTAGACCGTGCGGATCCTGGCGCGGTCGGCCCCGCACCGCTCCTGCCAGCGGCGGGCGTGGGTGTTGCCGGGGGTGAGGAGCGCGGCCTGCCGGTAGACCTCGCCGGCCAGGCGGCCCTGGAAGGCGGCGAGCAGGGCGCGGACGGGGGCGGAGAGGGGCGCGTCGCCGGCCGAGAGGTAGTGGGCGCGCAGCTGGACGCCGTACTCCGTGACGAGGAGCGGGGTGCCGAAGAAGCGTTTGGCCAGCAGGCCGGGCAGGGCCGCGGATCCGCCGGAGGCGGCGTGGCAGAGGTCGGCGGCGCCGAGGGCGTCGTCGCCGTACCAGTCGAGCGAGAGGGGGCGCAGGGCCCGCTCCAGCTGGTCGACGAAGGCGAGGTAGTCGGGCACGGTCGCGGCGGACACGCCCCTGCGCACGCCGGGTGCGCGGCAGGCCGATTCGAGGGTGCGGACGGCGAGTTCGGAGCGGAGGGCGGCGTGCAGTCCGCCGCGCTCCCGGGCGAGCTCGGCCAGTCCGTACAGCCCTTCGGCGAAGTCCTCCGCCGCCTGCGTGAGCGCGTCGGGCAGGACCCCGCCGGGGGCCGCGAAGCCGGTCGCGTCCGGTCCGGAGGTGTCCGGCTCGGCGCAGATGCCGTGCGCGAGCGACCGGAAGTGACCGGCGAACCGGCGGCGGTCGCGCCGGCCGTGGGTGCGGCCGTCGTCCTCGGGCGCCCACAGCGGGGCGGTCCGGACACGGCGCACGTGCGGCGGCAGGTCGACGTGGCCGCCGGCCTCCTCGCGGGCGGTGCGGCTCAGGGCGTAGAGGTCGAACTCGTGCGGGGCGAGTCCGCGCACGAGCCGGTCGCACCAGAGTCTGGACTCACCCGTGGCGTACGGGTAGCCACCCTCCGTCAGCAGTCCGATCCGCATGAGCACACCCCCGATCTCCCTTGACGGCAGCCGTCGTTCGTCCGGCTATTCGCAGCGGGAAGAAACGTAAGCGGACATGCCGGTGGCGCGACGGACGGTTGTCCGTCGCGCCACCGGAAGGGGTGAATGCACGTAACTTTCCCAGCCCGATCGCGTTCCGTCGCGGTACGGGCCGATTCGTGCACGGAGAGTCAGGCTGCGGCCAGGTCCCGACCTCGCCCCCGGCACCCCGTCGCGGTCACGACGGGGTGGCAGGACGCGGGCCGGGTGGCGTGCGCCGACCTCAACTGCCGGGGTGGACCCAGGGGTTGGGGCGGCACTTGATGTCGTCGATGTCCAGCGACTTCGTCTGCTGCTGCATGACCGGGGCGAGCGCGCCCGGCGTCCGGCAGGTCACGTGGCTGTGCCCCAGCCGGTGTCCGACCTCGTGGTTGATGAGCATCTGGCGGTACGCGTGCATCGCCTTGTCGCCGAAGGTCTCCGAACCCTGCGCCCAGCGGAAGGCGTTGATCATCACCCGGGGCGTGGAGGCGGAGTCGCAGGACACGTTGTCGACCGTGGTGTCCAGACCGGACTTCGCGCACCAGACGCCGGTGGTCCCGGGACTGGCCAGGGTGATCACGAACTCGGGCTCCCCGCTGGAGATCCGCTCGAAGGTCATCTCCCCCTTGCCGGCCCAGCTCCGCCGGTCGTTGAGGGTCTTCTGCACGGCCTGCGCGAAGAGGGCGGTGTCGAGTCCGAGCCCCTTCTCCACGTCGACGCGGTAGCGGATCTTGCGCCCCTTGCCCGGCGCCTTGTCGAAGCCGGCCACGGCCTCGAACTCCCCCGAGCCCTTGAGCTTGGGGTCGATGGGGAACTGCCGGGTCATCAGCTGCTCGTAGGTGGGCGGCGCGGCCTGCACGGGAAGGGCGGGGGCCGTCCGCTCGTCGGAGCGCGAGGCGGAGCCGTCGTCCACGGTGCGGTCGGCGGGTTCCTCGGCCGCCTGGGCGACCGGGCCGCCGGTGTCCCGGTCGGCGACCTGGCCGGCCACGACGACGGCGAGGACGGTGGTGACGGCGGCCGCGGCGATCCCGGTGAAGGCGCGCCCCTTGCCCCCGGTCCTGGCGGGCGGCGTCGGCGTGTCGAGCTGCTCGGGCGCGTCCTCGGCCGGCGTGGCGAGCGGGTCGCCGGTGACGGTCTCGCGCCGGGGGCCGGGGATGAAGGCGGTCTGCGGCGCGGCCGTCCGGGGAGCGCCGGCCTGCCGGTCGCCGTAGCGTTCGGGCCGCTGCCGCGGCTCGAAGAAGTCGGGGTGGCCGCCCCGTACGGAGGAGTCGGCGGGTTCGGGGTGGACCGGGGTGCCGTGTGTCGGCGTGTCCCACACGGGCCGCCCGGACCCGCCCTGTCCGTACGGGCCCGGTGCCGCGGGGCCCGGCCCCGACACGGGCTGCCCGTACGCGGGCCGCCTGCCCTGTTCCCGCCCGGCCGGGGCCGGCCGGTACGGGTCCTGGCGGTAGGGCTCCTGCCGGCGGCCGGCGTCCGCCCGCCCCGCCCCGTTCCCGGGGACCTCGCGGTAGACACCGTCGCCGTACGAGCCCTCGCCGTAGGAGGTGTCGCCGTACGAGCCCTCGCCGTACGGACCCGTGCCGTACCCGTCCTGCCCGGACGTCCGCCTGCGGCGCCCCGTCCCCGTCCCGGGCCCCGCCGTCTCCCGCGGTCCCGCGCCGCCCGTCGGGGCGGGTGCGGGTGAGGGCCCCTTGCGGCTGTGTCGTCCCACGGCCCGGATCAGCTCCCGCAACTGTCGTCTGTATCGCGTTTGGTTTCCGCGGCCGGAGCCGCGTGTTCGGTGTCCTCGATCAGCTCCCGGACCGCCTGGGCGACCGTCTCCGGGTACTCCATCATGGCGACGTGCCCGGCGTCCGGAAGCGTCAGGAGCCGGGAGCCGCGGAACGCCGCCGCGGCCTTGCGCGCCATCCGGTAGGAGACGAGCTGGTCGCGGCCGCCGTAGACGAGGAGCGTCGGGGCGAGCACCCGCTCGGCCTGACGCCACAGTCCGTGCTGGCCGCCGAGCGTGTACGCGTCGACGATGCCGCGCGAGGAGCGGGCCATCGCGTCCCAGAAGTAGGGGAGCTCCAGGCGCCGCTCCATCTCCTCCACCGCGTGCAGCAGCCCCTCGTCGGTGACCCGGCCGGGGTCTCCGTAACAGAGGGAGAGGACGCCGCGGACGCGCTGCTCCGGCGTCCAGTCCCTGGTGAGGCGGGAGAAGAGCGGGGCCACGCCCGGCAGCGCGAGCAGCGCCGTCGGCCAGGCGGTGCGCTGGGCGCGCAGCTCGGGCAGCGCCGGGGAGACCAGCGTCAGCGTCCTCACCAGGTCGGGCCGGACGGCGGCGACCCGGGTGGAGACGGCGCCGCCGAGCGAGTTGCCGATCAGGTGGACCGGGCCGCGGCCGGCGGCGTCGAGCAGCCGGATGACGGCGCGGGCGTGTCCGGTGACCGAGTAGTTGCCGTCGTCCGGCGGCGGCGAGTCGCCGAAGCCGGGCAGATCGACGGCCTCGCCGTCGACGAGGTCCGAGAGCAGCGGCATCAGGGCCGACCAGTTCTGGGACGAACCGCCGAGCCCGTGGACGTAGAGCGCGGGCGCGAGGCCGGGCGTGTCGCCGGGCCTGGCGCGCACGGTGAGCGTGAGTCCGGGCAGTGCCACGGAGCGCAGCTCCTCGCCTTCGGCGACCCGCACGGCGCGGGCGTGCGACGTGGCGGGGGCTGCGGCGGTCCGGGTTTCCGGCAGCTCGGTCGAGGACATGGCCGCAATATTACGAGACGATCACGCGGCGGCGCGTGTGTGTGGCGTCACAGGCTCGGGTGCGCCGCGGAAGGTGTGCTTCTAGGCTCATAGGGAGGGCCATCGGAGAGGACCCGCATGCCGGAAGGAACCCGCATGACTGTCGATCCGACCGAGCCGGACACATTCACCGAGGAAGAGGACGTCGTGCTCGACCAGGAAACCCCGGAAGCCGACGCAGCC
Organism: Streptomyces sp. MS191; assembly: GCF_008042125.1. Lineage (GTDB taxonomy): Bacteria > Actinomycetota > Actinomycetes > Streptomycetales > Streptomycetaceae > Streptomyces. The sequence continues at coordinate 517,250 of NZ_RDBI01000066.1, read as the reverse complement.
GAACAGCACACCGATCTCCAGCAGCGTGAGGACGAGGCGCGCACCCACGTCGAGCAGGACTCGGCCAATGAGGCGGACGCCTCGGAACAGGCCCGGGTGGTCAGCCTGGACGAAGACGACTACCGCTGATTTGTTCGGTTTAATCTTGAAGCGCCTATCGCCAGGCGCGTCCGGTCCGTGAAATTCTGCGTCCGCACCGCGCACAGCCGGGTTACCCAAAAGTACGATGGCGGCGCGGCGCCACAGCGCGCATGGATCGATTTTTGGGAGGCGGCGTGACAGCCATCGAGCAGACAGAGGCAGCACGCCCTCGGGGCACGCGCCTTCCGCGCCGAGCCCGACGGAACCAGCTGCTGGGCGCGGCCCAGGAGGTGTTCGTCGCGCAGGGGTACCACTCCGCCGCGATGGATGACATCGCGGAACGGGCCGGCGTCAGCAAGCCGGTGCTCTACCAGCACTTCCCCGGCAAGCTGGAGCTCTACCTGGCGCTGCTCGACCAGCACTGCGAGTCGCTGCTCCAGGCCGTGCGCACCGCGCTGGCCTCCACCTCGGACAACAAGCTCCGGGTCGCGGCGACGATGGACGCGTACTTCGCCTACGTCGAGGACGAGGGCGGTGCCTTCCGCCTCGTCTTCGAGTCCGACCTGACCAACGAGCCGGCCGTGCGCGAGCGGGTGGACCGCGTCAGCCTGCAGTGCGCCGAGGCCATCTCCGAGATCATCGCCGAGGACACCGACCTGTCCAAGGACGAGTCGATGCTGCTCGCCGTCGGCCTCGGCGGCGTCTCGCAGGTCGTGGCGCGCTACTGGCTCTCCAGCGGATCCTCGATCCCCCGCGACACGGCGGTGTCGCTGCTGACCTCGCTGGCCTGGCGCGGCATCGCGGGCTTCCCGCTGCACCCGACGGACGGGCAGCCGGTCACCGACGGCCACTGAGCCTGTTCGCTCCTGGCGTTCAGCGGCTGCACCGTACGTGTCGCCTCACCGGGCTAATGTGTGCAGCGTACGGCGCGGTGAACGCGCAACGCTGACCGTTCGGAGGGACATAGCCGTGGAGGTCAAGATCGGCGTGCAGCACGCACCCCGGGAGATCGTTCTGGAGAGCGGGCAGTCCGCCGAGGAGGTCGAGAGCGCCGTGGCCGACGCGCTGGCCGGCAAGGCGCAGCTGCTCAGCCTCACGGACGAGAAGGGCCGCAAGGTCCTGATCCCGGCCGAGAAGATCGCGTACGTCGAGCTCGGTGAGCCGGCCGTACGCCGGGTGGGCTTCGGCGCGCTCTGAGACATACGTCCTCGTGACGTGGAAAGGCCCGGCGGACCTGTTCCGCCGGGCCTTTCGCGTGCCGTGCGGCCTCGGGGCCGGTCCACGTGCGGGCGTACCAGGAGGGTTGCGTTCCGGGCGCCCCGGGTAGGACGGCCTCAGACCGATTTGCCCGCCCCGCACCGCACGCGAGGTGATTCGCCGTGTTCCTGGAAGCCCTCGGCTCCGCTCTGCTCGGACTCGCCCTGGCCTGGGCGGCCGTGCACCGGTTGCCCGAACGCCTCCCCGCGCGCGGGGCCGTCCTCGCCACGGGAGCGCTCGGGGCCGTCTTCGGCGCCCTGGTGACCCACGGAGCACTGGGCCCCGGTCACGCCCTGGCCACGCTGATCGGCGCCGCGGCCGTCGCCACGGTCCTGCTCTCGCTGCTGATCCGTCCGGCGTCGCGCCGGTTGCGCCGATCAGCGGCGGCGTGAGCAGCGCCGCCGCCGCCGTCCCCGCGAGAAGAACGCCGGGCCCCCACGGGACCCGGCGCACCAGGACGTGTTGCGAAAGCAGCGCCGTCCGCCCGGATCAGGCGGCCAGGCCCAGCGCGGCCATCCGCTTGGTGTGGGCCTCGGTGATCCGGGAGAACATCCGGCCGACCTCGGCCAGGTCGAAGCCGGCGGCCATGCCGTCGACCCCGCCGACCAGCATCGTCGAGAGCGCGTCCCGCTCGGCCACCACGCGCTGCGCCTGGGAGAGCGCCTCGCCCATCAGCCGGCGTGCCCACAGCGCGAGCCGGCCGCCGACGCGCGGATCGGCCTCGATCGCGGCGCGGACCTTCTCCACGGCGAAGTTGCCGTGCCCGGTGTCGTCGAGCACCGACAGGACGAGGCGACGGGTGTCGGTGTCCAGGCGGGCCGCGACCTCGCGGTAGAAGTCGCTGGCGATGGAGTCGCCGACGTACGCCTTGACCAGGCCCTCCAGCCAGTCCGACGGGGCCGTCAGGCGGTGGAAGTCGTCGAGCGCCTTGGCGAACGGCTCCATCGCGGCCGTCGGCTCGGCGTCCACCGCGGCGAGGCGGTCCCGCAGCTGCTCGAAGTGGTGGAACTCGGCGGAGGCCATCTTCGCCAGCTCCGCCTTGTCGCCGAGGCTCGGAGCGAGCTTGGCGTCCTCGGCGAGCCGCTCGAAGGCCGCCAGCTCGCCGTAGGCCAGCGCGCCGAGCAGATCGACGACCGCGGCGCGGTACTGCGGCACGGCGGATGCCGTGGCCCAGTCCTGGGCGGCGATCCCGGTGAGCTCTCCGGCGGCGTTCTCAGCGGCGTTCTCGGTGCCGTTCCCGGCGTCCGTGGCGTTGTCAGGCGTCTCCATGAAGCGCACAATAGCCCGCCCTCCGGTCGGCGTACGGCCCTGGTCAGTCACTGTGACGGCGCCCTCATCGCGATTTCTCCCAACACACATGCGCGATTCCGGGGTACAGTGGTAATGCGCCTGCTGAGTATGCGGACATGCTTTCGCACGTTCGGACGTACCCGGTGGGCCATCTCATGAATGAGGATGCCCGGTCGGTGGCCCGATCGGCTCCGACCTGACAGCCCTCCCCGCGCACCGCGGAAGGGTCCCTCAGCGGCACGACGCTCGAGCGACGGCAGTGGTCCCGCGCCACCCGGCTGTGATCGTCTCGATCCGGGATCTCCACGATCCGGGATCTCGATCCGGCCGGAAGTGATCCGGCACGGTACGACCCCCAGCGTTCGCCTCGCGCCGCGTCTCACAGAAGAGGCAGCACCCTGACTACGACTTTCCGAGAGCTCGGGATCCTTCCCGAGACGGCCGAGGCGCTCGAAGCCGTCGGCATCGTGTCCCCCTTCCCGATCCAGGAGATGACCCTTCCGGTCGCCCTCTCCGGCACCGACGTCATCGGCCAGGCCAAGACCGGCACCGGCAAGACCCTCGGTTTCGGCCTTCCCCTCCTGGAGCGCGTCACCGTCCCCGCGGACGTCGAGGCCGGCCGGGCCAAGCCCGAGCAGCTGACCGACGCCCCGCAGGCCCTGGTCGTCGTCCCCACGCGCGAGCTGTGCACCCAGGTCACCAACGACCTGCTGACCGCCGGCAAGGTCCGTAACGTCCGCGTGCTCGCCATCTACGGCGGCCGGGCCTACGAGCCCCAGGTCGAGGCGCTCAGGAAGGGCGTCGACGTCATCGTCGGCACCCCCGGCCGCCTGCTCGACCTGGCCGGCCAGCGCAAGCTGGACCTGTCCCACGTCAAGGCACTCGTCCTGGACGAGGCCGACGAGATGCTCGACCTGGGCTTCCTGCCTGACGTCGAGAAGATCATGAACATGCTTCCGGCGAAGCGTCAGACCATGCTGTTCTCGGCCACCATGCCGGGCGCGGTCATCGGTCTGGCCCGCCGCTACATGTCGCAGCCGACGCACATCCGCGCCACCTCGCCCGACGGCGAGGGCGTGACCGTCGCCAACATCAAGCAGCACGTCTTCCGCGCGCACTCGATGGACAAGCCGGAGATGGTCTCCCGCATCCTGCAGGCCAACGGCCGCGGGCTCGCGATGATCTTCTGCCGTACGAAGCGCACGGCGGCCGACATCGCCGAGCAGTTGCAGCGTCGCGGCTTCGCCTCCGGCGCGGTGCACGGCGACCTCGGCCAGGGCGCTCGCGAGCAGGCGCTGCGCGCCTTCCGCAACGGCAAGGTCGACGTTCTCGTCTGCACCGACGTCGCCGCCCGCGGCATCGACGTCGAGGGCGTCACGCACGTCATCAACTACCAGTCGCCCGAGGACGAGAAGACGTTCCTCCACCGCGTCGGCCGCACCGGCCGCGCGGGCAACAAGGGCACGGCCGTGACCCTGGTCGACTGGGACGACATCCCGCGCTGGCAGCTGATCAACAAGGCGCTCGGGCTGGACTTCCACGAGCCGGTCGAGACGTACTCCAGCTCCCCGCACCTGTACGAGGAGTTGGACATCCCGGCGGGCACCAAGGGTGTCCTGCCCCGCGCCGAGCGGACCCGCGCGGGTCTGGGCGCCGAGGAGCTCGAGGACCTGGGCGAGCCCGGCGGACGCCGCGGCAAGAAGGCCGCCGCGGCCCCGGCCGCCGAGGAGCACCCGGCCCGTACCCGCACGCCGCGCCAGCGGCGCCGTACCCGCGGCGGTTCCACGGTCGACGAGACCACGGCCGCGACCACGGCCGTCGAGGCGTCGGCTCCGGCCGCCGCCCCGGCCGCCCAGGAGCAGCCGTCGGAGACGCGCACCCCGCGCCGCCGTCGTCGCACCCGCTCCAGCGGCTCGGGCGCCGCGCCTGCCGCCGCCGCTCCGGCCGCGCAGGCTCCGGCCGCGCAGGCGGCTCCGGTCAGGCAGGCCGCCCCGGTGGCCAAGGCCGCTCCGGTCGCCGCCGCGGAGAAGGTCGAGGAGGCCCCGAAGGCTCCCCGCCGTCGCCGCGCCCGCATCATCCGGCCCGAGGCCGAGACCGTGACCTTCCAGACTCCGGAGAGCGCGGCCGCGGCCGCCGCGGCGGCCGCCGCCACCACCACGGTGGTCGAGGCCCCCGTGATCGTCGAGGAGGCGCCGAAGGTCCCGCGTCGCCGCACGGCCAGGAAGGCCGTCGTGGCCGAGGCCCCGGCCGTCGTCGAGGCACCGGTCGCCACGGAGACCGTCGAGGAGGCGCCGAAGGTCCCGCGTCGCCGCACGGCCAAGAAGGCCGTCGTGGCCGAGGCCCCGGCCGTCGTCGAGGCACCGGTCGCCACGGAGACCGTCGAGGAGGCCCCCAAGGCTCCCCGCCGCCGCACGGCCAAGAAGGCCGTCGCCGCCGAGGCCCCGGCCGCCGTCGAGGCACCGGTCGCCACGGAGACCGTCGAGGAGGCCCCCAAGGCTCCCCGCCGCCGGACGACGAAGAAGGCCGTCGCCGCCGCCGAGGCGCCCGACGCCTCGGAGCCGAAGACGACCACGCGTCGCCGTACGGTCAAGAAGGCCACCGCCCCGGTCGAGGCCGGCGCGTCGGCCGAGCCGGCCGAGGCCCCCAAGGCCCCGCGTCGCCGCACGACGAAGAAGGCGGCGGCCCAGCCGGAGAGCTGACACACCCCGCAGCAGCACCCGCGCGGCGGCCCACCCCCTCCCGGGGGTGGGCCGCCGCCGTGTCCGGGCACGGCCACTGCCTGCGGCTACGCTCCCCTTATGAGCAAGCCCCGGTCCCTGGAACTCCCGCCCCGCACCCGCGCCCGCCGGCTGCGGACGGCACGCGGTGACTTCGCCGTCCTGGACACGGCACCCCGGGGCGAGAGCCGGGGGACGGCGCTCCTGCTGCCCGGCTACACCGGCAGCAAGGAGGACTTCCTGGCCCTGCTCGGGCCGCTGAGCGACGCCGGATACCGCGCGGTGGCGGTCGACGGCCGCGGCCAGCACGAGAGCGCGGGGCCGCGGCACCGGGGCGCGTACACGCGGCGGGCGCTCGCGCTCGACGCCGTCGCGCAGGCGGCGGCGCTCGGGGACGGCCCGGTGCACCTGCTGGGGCACTCCTTCGGCGGGCTGGTGGCCCGCGCGGCCGCGTCGCTGGCGCCGAAGGCCTTCCGCTCGCTGACGCTGCTGTCCTCGGGGCCCGGCCGGGTCGCCCGGCCGCAGCGGGTCCGGGTGCGCGCGCTGCGGGCCGCGCTGGCGCTGCTGTCCAAGGAGCAGGTCTGGCGGACGACGCGCTGGCTGGACAGCCGTGGCGAACAGCCGGACGCGGGCGACCCGCCGGAGATCGTGTACTTCCTGCGCCGCCGGTGGATGCGCACCCGGATCGTCCAACTGGCTGCCACCGGACGGCTGTTGAACCGCGACCCGGACGGCACCCTCCAACTCGCCGGGCTCGGGATGCCGTTGCACATCGCCTACGGGGACGAGGAGACCGTCTGGCCGGTGGAGGAGCTGGCCGCAGCCGCGCACCGCACGGGGGCCCGCCACACGGTGGTGACGGGCGCGGGCCACTCTCCCAACGTCTCGCACCCCCAGGAGCTGGCGGACCGCCTGACGGCGTTCTGGGACCTCTGCTGAGGGCTCCCCGGGCGGGTCCCGGACCCCGGCCGGCCCCGGCGGAGGTCAGAACTGGGCGCGGAGGTGCTGCCAGAAGCCGTCCCGCAGCGCCCGGCGCAGCACCGCGTGGCCGCGCAGGGAGCGGCTCAGCAGCTTCTCCCCCTCGATGAGCAGGTCCTGGTCGACCGGGCCCGGCAGGTACGGGTGCCCTGGCAGCAGCTCGGCCAGCGCGTCCGGGCCGCGCTCGGCGAGCCAGGTGGCGGCGATCTGCGCGCCGACGAAGCGGACCTCGTCGCGCGACGGGGGCGGCTCGCCCTCGTTCTCGTAGGTCGTGACGGGGCGCCGGGTGACGTAGGGGCGCCAGAAGTCGAGGTCGAAGGTGCGCTGGCTGTCGACCTCCCAGAGCAGCGGCTCGGCCTGGTTGCGCCCTTCGGAGGCCTCGATGCCCCAGAGGTGGACGCGGGCGCCGTAGCCCTGGGCGGCCTCGACGGCCGAGACGAGGTCCTCGTCGCCGCCGACGAGGGCCGCGTCGCTGATGGCGCGGTGCCGGGCGAGGGACTCCAGGTCGGAGCGGATGAGGGAGTCGACGCCCTTCTGCTGGTTGTTGGCGTTCAGGTTGCCGAGGCGCACCTTGACGTCGGGCAGTTCGGCGATCGACTGCTGCTCGGGGGTGTGGATGCGCCGCCGGGCGCCGTCGTACCAGTAGACGCGCAGCAGGCGGCTGTCCGCGAAGATCGTGCGGGCCTTGTCGATGAAGGCCTCGATGAGCCCCTCGGCGTCGAGGTCGAAGGAGCGCCGGTCCTCGGTACCCGCCACCAGCAACCCGGCCGCAGCATAGACGTAACCTGCGTCGACGAAGATGGCGTGGGTCGAAGGGGTCTTGGCCACCTCGGCCAGCATCCGCTGGAGGAGCTCATTGGTGCGCTCCAGGCGGGCACCGAGCTCGCCCACGGGGTCGCCGGGCGGTGTCTGAGGGTTCTCTGCGTCGTTCATACGGGCCTCATTGTCCGCCGCTGCCGAGCCTCCCGACAACGCCCCCTACCTGCGAGTAGTTAGGCATCCAAAAAATTTCCTTAGCGTAGGGAATGTTTGCAGGGTGCATCCCGTTGGACCCATGTGTAACCCAGTTCTCCATCAGGAGGATCAACTCAGACGAAGGGAGAAGCCTGTGCGCTTCGAAATCCTGCGACTCGACGACATCGACGGCACGCCCGTCGACCGGACCGTCGTGGACGCCGCCTCCGTCAACCGGATCGTGCAGCAGGCCGCTTCGATCGGTCAGCGCATCTGGATCCGCCCGGCCGACACCGCGGCCTCGTAACGCCGCAGGGCCTGAGGGCACTCACTCACGCACCGCGCCCCCGCACGGACTCCGTCGCAACGGAATCCGTACGGGGGCGCAGTGGTGTCCGGGGGCGGGCTCAGCTGCCCTGGATCACCTGGGTGACGCCGTTGATGATCTGCTGCACGGCGATGGCCGACAGCATCATGCCGGCGAGCCGGGTCACCAGCACGACACCGCCGTCCTTGATGACCCGGATGATCACCAGCGAGTAGCGCATGGTCAGCCAGAGCACGACGTGCATGGCGGCGATCGCGGTCCAGACGGAGATCTGCGCGCCGACGCCGTCGGCGTGCTGCACCGCGAGGATCACCGACACGATGGCGCCCGGCCCGGCGAGCAGCGGCATGCCGAGGGGGACCAGCGCGACGTTGACGTCCTTGGTCTGCTTGGGCTCGTCGGTCTTGCCGGTGAGCAGGTCGAGCGCGATGAGCAGGAGCAGCAGTCCGCCCGCGATCATCAGCGCGGGCACGGAGACGTGCAGGTAGTCGAGGATCTGCTGCCCGAGGATGCCGAAGACGGTGATGACACCGAAGGCCACGGCGACCGCCTGCCAGGCCATGCGGCGCTGCACCTTGGCGGGCCGGCCGGAGGTGAGGGCGAGGAAGATCGGGGTGATCCCGGGGGGATCCATGATCACAAAAAGGGTCAGAAAGAGCGAGCCGAAGACGGCGACGTCGAACACGGTGAGCCTTGCGAGTCGGGATGTACGAGGGGTGTGGGACTGGGGAGTCGCACGGGGCGGCACGATGCGGGCGCGGCACGATGCGGCGCGGCGCGTGCGTGACCACGCGGGCAGGCATCCGCGACGAGAACGCCGCGGAGAGACCGACGGCGACCCACCCGTGGAGGGGTGTTCCGTCGGTGTGACCGCCCTCAGCGAGGACTGGGGGGCCTGTCGATCAGTCCGGCACGATCGGCAGGGCGGCCCCTGGGGTCAGGCGCGTCCCCCGGCGCCGGGAACCGGGAAGGCTCCGGCCGCGCGGCGGGTGATCTCGCCGTAGATCTCGGGGTCGGTGGTGTACTCGCCGAGCCGGCAGGTCTTGCGGCTGCCGTGGTAGTCGCTGGAGCCGGTGCCGAGCAGCCCGAGCTCGCGGGACAGGCCGCGCAGTCGGGCGCGGGTGGGCTCGTCGTGGTCCATGTGGTCGATCTCGATGCCGTCGAGGCCGGCCGCGGCGAGCCGGGCGATGGCGGCCTCGGGCACGACCTCGCCGCGCTTGACGGCGAGCGGGTGCGCGAAGACGGTGACGCCGCCGGCCGCCTTGACGAGCCGGATCGCGTCGAACGGGTCGAGTTCGTGCTTCTCCACGTACGCCCGGCCGCCGTCGGCGAGCCACTGCTGCGTGAAGGCGCCGGAGACGTCGGGGACGACGCCCAGCTCGACGAGGGCCTCGGCGATGTGCGGGCGGCCCACCGAGCCGTCGCCGGCGATGCGGGCGACCTGCTCCCAGGTCACCGGCACGCCCAGCTCCTGGAGCTTGCCGACCATCGCCTGCGCGCGCGGCACCCGGTCGTCCCGGACCAGTTCGCGCTCGGCGGCGAGTTCGGGCTCCTCGGGGTCGAAGAGGTACGCGAGCATGTGCAGTCCGATGCCGTCGATCCGGCAGGACAGCTCGGCCCCGGTGACGAGCGTGAGCCCTTCGGGCAGCGCGGCGATCGCCTCGGCGTAGCCGCGGGTGGTGTCGTGGTCGGTGAGGGCGACGACGTCGAGCCCGGCGGCGGCCGCGTTGCGGACCAGCTCGGCGGGGGTGTCCGTACCGTCCGACGCCGTGGAGTGGGTGTGCAGATCGATGCGCACGACGCGGTACTCCAGGGGGCTCGGAACGGACAAAGGGGCCGCTCCAGCATAACGGGCGTATCGAACACCCGGTCCCGTTCCGCGGACACCGGTACGGATCACCCGGCGCCGACCGGGCGGGCACCCGGTCCCCGGCCGTCCGGGCCGGGTCCGCGGAGGCGGCCGGACGCGCCGGTCACGCCTTCGGGTGGGGCGCCGGGCCCGCGCGGGGTTGCCCGAAAGTCGCTCGTCAGCCGAGCAGACGGGGCGTCAGCGCCCCGCAGGGCAGCAGCTCGACCTCCGCGCCCGCGTCGCGCAGGTCGGTCAGCACCAGCTCGTCGTACATCAGCAGGCCCGACTGCTCCGGCCAGACGATGGCCCACAGCCAGAGGCCGCGCGCCTCGCCCGCGAAGACGGCGCGGTCGTGCGGGGTTCCGGCGACGTGCCAGAGCGGGGTGGGGCGGCCCGCGGCGAGCACCTTGGTCTGGGGCGGCTTGTCGATGGAGATGCCCGCTCCGGGGTCGGGGCCGTCGATCCCCGCGTAACGCGCCCCGAGGCCGACGCCGAGCTCCTCGGCGATCAGCAGCAGCTCGCCGATGCCCCCGAGCGGGCCCGGCCCCGAGCAGGCGACGGCGGTCGCGCGTCCACCGCTGCGGTCGTCACCGGCATAGGCGACCCCGGTGAAGAGCCAGCCGACGGGCAGGGGCCACGGCATCCACACCGGCACCTGGGCCCGGTGCACGACGACACCGAGGGATTCGACGCTGGGCGGGATCACGGGTTGCAAAGGGTGCACCGAGCCGTGCACGTCGCACTGCCAGGAATCGGCAAACAGTCCGGGCGCCCTGACCCGGCCACCGCACTTCGGGCAACTGGGTTCGCCCCTCATAAGGCCCAACGGTCCTACCCCGTCGCGCTCGCGTCAAGGACGATCACCCGTCCGGCCGGGACGGTTCACCCCCCACGGTAGATGTATCTTGCATTTATTAGATCGTCTAACTTATTCTGTGTACTGCACAACCATCCGTCGGACGCCGCGGCGGGCACGCCGCCGGCGCGGGCACCAGGGAGAGGGACTTCCGTGGAAAGAGACGACCCCTTCGACGAGGCCGACGAGGCCGACGAGGCCGACGAGGCGGCCGAGGCCGCCGAGGCCGCGACCCGCCCCGGCGCCGGCCTGCTGCGTCAGCCCCCGGCGGTGTGGGCCACCGCCGGGGCCTCCGTCGTCGCCTTCATGGGCATCGGCCTGGTCGACCCGATCCTGCCGTCGATCGCCCAGGGCCTGCGCGCCACGCCCAGCCAGGTCTCGCTGCTCTTCACCTCGTACTTCCTGATCACGGCCGTCGCGATGCTCGTCACCGGCTTCGTCTCCAGCCGCATCGGCGGGCGCCGGACCCTGCTCGCCGGCCTCGCCCTCGTCGTGGTCTTCGCCGGGCTCGCCGGCACCTCCGACTCCGTCGCGCAGCTGGTCGGCTTCCGCGCCGGCTGGGGACTGGGCAACGCGCTCTTCGTCTCGACCTCGCTCGCCGTGATCGTCGGCGCCGCGGCCGGCGGCAGCGCGGCGGCGATCCTGCTGTACGAGTCGGCGCTCGGGCTCGGCATGGCGTGCGGGCCGCTGCTCGGCGCCGTCCTCGGCGACGCGAGCTGGCGCTACCCGTTCTTCGGGACGGCCGTGCTGATGGCGATCGGCTTCCTGTGCATCGCGGTCTTCCTGAAGGAGCAGCCCAGGCCCGCCCGCAGGACGTCGCTGCTCGATCCGATCAAGGCGCTCGGGCACCCCGGGCTCGCCTCCGCCGCGGCCGCCGCGTTCTTCTACAACTACGCGTTCTTCACCGTGCTCGCGTTCACGCCGTTCGTCCTGGACATGAGCCCCTACCGGTCCGGCGCGGTCTTCTTCGCCTGGGGCGTGCTGCTCGCGGTCTTCTCGGTCCTGGTCGCCCCGCGTCTGCAGCGGCGCCTCGGCTCGGTGAACGTGCTCGGCGGCTCCCTGGTGCTGCTCGCGGCGGACGTCGTCGTCCTCGGCTACGGGAACCACACCACGGCGATCGTCTGCACGGTGCTGTCGGGCGCGTTCATCGGCGTCAACAACACCGTCTTCACCGAACTGGCGCTCGGCGTCTCCGACGCGCCGCGCCCGGTGGCGAGCGCGGGCTACAACTTCGTCCGCTGGTTCGCCGCGGCGGCCGCCCCGTACTTCGCGCCGAAGATCGAGGAGTGGAGCGACCTCCACATGCCGTTCGTGGTCGCCGGCGTCGCGGCCGTCCTCGGCGCGGCCGTCGTCCGGACCCGCCGCGCCTCCCTCACCCGCGGGGCGGCGGAGGCGGCACCCCGTCACGCCGCGGAGGACGGCGTGGGGGTCTTCGCGGGCTGAGGCCGCGTCATGGCCGGTTTGCCGTGGCGGGCACGGGCAAAACGGAGCCCATGAGAGGCATCGACTCCGTCATAAGAACCATCGCGCACGTCCTCGCGGGCATCCTGGTCGTCTGGATCGTCATGGACCTGCTCGACGCCAACCGGGCGAACACCCTCGTCGACTGGTTCCACACCGCCGCCGACTGGCTCGCCGGCTGGTCGATCGGGCTCTTCGAGGTCTCCCAGCACAGCCTTCAGGTGCTGCTCGACTACGGCATCCCCGCGGTCGTCTACGTGGTGATCGCCGACCTCGTGGCCCGCAGGGCCGTCGCGCGCTGACCCGGACCGGGGACCGTCCCGCCGACGGTCGTCCGGTCCCGGCCCGTACGCTCCCTCAGTCCAGCGGCACGGACCCGCGCAGCGGATCGCGCAGGTCCGTGCCGCGGGCCAGCCAGCGCTCCTCCAGGGCCTTCGCGCCGTGCACCCGCTTCCAGGCCGCCTCGTTCGGCGTCATCGGCAGCAGCGGCAGGAACTGGACCGGGTCCATCGGGTCGTCCAGTTCCAGGTCCTCCACCAGACCGCCCGGCTCCGCCACGAGCACGGAGGTGAACGAGGCCCCCGGCCACAGGGGTTCACCCACGTAGAGCGAGGCGCCGGCGGCCACCACGACCCCCTCCACCTGCGGCGCCGAGGCGAGGACCGCGAGCGGGCGCAGCACCTTGTCGGTGTCCGCGAGCCCGCCGCGCACCGACAGCACCAGCTCCGCGCGCGGGCCCTTCACCGGGTCCGCGAGCGCGGCCGTCGGGTCGGCCATCGGTTGGGCGGACATCCCGAGCGTCGCGTAGCGCACCACGTCGCCGTCGACGAAGCGCAGCACCTCGATCCGATCGGTGCCGAGGAACGTCACCGCCGCCCGCGCGTCCGGTTCGCCGAGCGCCGTGCGCAGCCTGGCCTCGACCAGAGCAAGAACTTCTCCCATGCAGTGAGCATAAAGCGCGTATGGAACGGGCAAAGGAAGGGATTGACCCTCAGTCGGCTGATAGTCTTGGCCGCTGGTCGGGACTCCCGACTACTCGTCATCCCCCACGGGGGACCGGCTGGAGGAGGTGGGGCTGCGTGGATCGAAGTCGATCGGGCAGTACCAACCGCTCTTCCGCCCCGCACCCCGGCCCGGTGCATCTTTTCCGGTGACCTGAGGACCTTCCCCGTCCCCGTCACCCGGCAGCTCGCACGACGGAAGAGCATTTCGCCTTTGCCTGTCTGTAGCGAACGCCGTCACCGCGATCCCGCGGTGCCGCCCGCTTTGCGGACGTAGGACATCAGGTCCACGCCCCCATTCCGGGCTGTGCCACGCCTCGCCGACGGCTTCTCCGTGAAGGAGCATGCCGAATGTCGATGATCCGTGACCTGCGCGCCGCGGTCCGTCCCACCCTGCGGCCCAGCCTGCGCAAGACCCCCACCGTCTACACCGCCTACGACCCCACGCGTGACCCGTCCGCGTCCAGCGCGGTCGTCGACTGCGCCGTCTACCGCGACGGCCGCCGCGTGGACGACCACGACTGCCTGACGCCGCGCGGCGCGATGCGCCAGGTACGCGAGAGCGGCGGCTTCGCGTGGATCGGCCTGCACGAGCCGACCGAGGCCGAATTCGCCGGTATCGCGGCCGAGTTCGGGCTGCACCCGCTGGCCGTCGAGGACGCCGTGCACGCCCACCAGCGGCCCAAGCTGGAGCGGTACGACGACACCCTCTTCACCGTCTTCAAGACGATCCACTACGTCGAGCACGCCGAACTCACCGCCACCAGCGAGGTCGTGGAGACCGGCGAGGTGATGTGCTTCACCGGCCCGGACTTCGTCATCACCGTCCGGCACGGCGGTCAGGGCTCCCTGCGCAACCTCCGCCACCGCCTCCAGGGCGAGCCGGAACTGCTGGGCAAGGGCCCCTCGGCCGTGCTGCACGCCATCGCCGACCACGTCGTCGACGGCTACATCGCGGTCGCCGACGCCGTCGAGCTGGACATCGACCAGATCGAGATCGACGTCTTCTCACCGCCGGCCAAGGGGTCGACGCGCGGCACGGACACCGGCCGGATCTACCAGCTCAAGCGCGAGGTGCTGGAGTTCAAGCGGGCCGTCACGCCGCTGCTGCGCCCGATGCAGCTGCTGAGCGAGCGGCCCATGCGGCTGGTCGACCCCGACATCCAGAAGTACTTCCGCGACGTCGCCGACCACCTGGCGCGCGTGCAGGAGCAGGTCGTCGGCTTCGACGAACTGCTCAACTCCATCCTCCAGGCCAACCTGGCGCAGGCGACGGTCGCGCAGAACGAGGACATGCGCAAGATCACCTCCTGGGCGGCGATCGTGGCCGTCCCGACGGCGGTCTGCGGCGTGTACGGCATGAACTTCGACCACATGCCGGAGCTCCACTGGAGGTACGGCTACCCGATGGTGCTGCTGGGCATCACGGCGATCTGCTTCACCATCCACCGCACGCTGAAGCGCAACGGCTGGCTGTAGGCGGCGCCGGTCCGGTCCGGTCCGGTCCGGCATCGTCCGCGGGGCGCCCGCTGGATAGGCTGCGGGCATGACGGAAACGCTGCCCGGCCCCGCGCTCGTCGAGGAGGCCACCAAGAAGTCCGGCCTCATCTGGGTCCGCGGCGAGGCCCCGGCCGCCCGGGCCCTGTGGCACGTCTGGTTCGACGGCGCCGCCCACGTCGTGGGCGACGGGCCCGGCGAGCAGCCGCTGCCCGGACTCCCGGCCGGCGCCACCGCCGAGGTGACCGTCCGCAGCAAGGACAAGGGCGGCCGGCTCGTCGCCTGGACCGCCGAGGTGCGGGAGCTGGCCGCCGGCTCGCCCGAGTGGGACGCCGCGGTGGCCGAGCTGAAGGGCAAGCGCCTGAACGCGCCGGACGGCGAGGCCATGCCGGAACGCTGGGCGCGCGAGTGCCGGGTGCTGCGGCTGGAGCCGGTCGACTCGACGACGGACCTGCCCGACGGGTCCCTGGCCGCCGTGCCGCAGCCCTCGGGCGCGATCACGAGGCGGCCCGTGCCGGCCGCGCTGCCCCGGCTGCTCCTGCGGCGCCGCAAGCGCTGACAGCCCCGCCCGCGCGGTCCCTGGCCCGGCCGGGAGGCCCCCGCACGGTTCAGGTGCGGGGCAGCTGCTTGCCGTAGTCCAGCGTCTGCTCCCTGGCGGGAGCCGCCAGCGGGAAGTCCTTGTCCCACTCCGAGAGCACCACCACGCCCGCGCCGCCGCCGCGCGCGAAGCGGAGCGGGAACGGTGTGCCGTCCAGCGAGACGTCCAGCGTGCCGCCCTCGCCGTCCTCACCGCCCTTGACCTTCACGGTGCGCAGGCCGCCGATCTTGTCCCGGTCGCCCTTGACGACGTCCCCGTGCAGGCCGATCAGCCCGTCGAGGAGCACGTCCATCTCGGTGAAGCCGCGCAGCTGCTTGTACGAGGGGTCGTCCTGCGGGATCTTCACGTACTTGTCGTCGAGCGTGTCGGCGGCCTCGGTGTCGGCGTCGCCCGGCGTCTCGGCCGCCTTGTCGTCGTGCGCCCAGAAGCCGGCGTCGGCCTTGAGGTAGAGCGCCTCGTCGATCCGCAGCAGCTCGAAGGTGCCGTTCTTCGTGGTGACCGAGCCGCTCGCGCCGTTCTGCTTGAGCCGCATGTTCAGCTTGTACGTGCCGCCCTTGCTGACCAGCGTCCCGGCCAGGCGCACCGCCTTCGCCGCGTCCGCCGCGGACTGCGCCTTCTCCTCGATGGCGGTCGCGGTCAGCTTCCCGACCCCGTTGGTGCCCTCGTCCGGGTCGGAGGCGCAGGCCGTGAGACCGGCCGCCAGCCCGGCGCAGAGCGCCACGGGCAGGACGACCCTGCGGATACGCGATGCCGGAGTACGAACGGTCACCTGCGCTGCCTCTCGTGTTCTTCGGGCCGGTGGGGCGGCCGCGTCGGTGGGGGGACGGCAGCTCGCAGCGTACCCGGGGCGGTCACCGCCCCCGACAGGCAGCCGTACGGGCGCTCTGCCGAAGCGGCACGGAGGGTCACGGGCTAGCCTGAACCCGGCATCCCCCGGCAATCAGACCGATCCGGCGGCAGTAGAGGAGGCGCATGGCATGGCGGCAGGCGCCCCACGGATCTTCGTCTCGCATCTCGCCGGAGTCCCCGTCTTCGACCCCAACGGTGACCAGGTGGGCCGGGTCAGCGATCTCGTCGCCATGCTCCGGGTGGGCCGCAGGCCGCCCCGGCTGCTCGGCATGGTCGTCGAGATCCACCTCAGCCGCCGCCGGATCTTCCTGCCGATGACCCGGGTCACCGGCGTCGAGTCCGGCCAGGTCATCACCACGGGCGTGGTCAACATGCGCCGCTTCGAGCAGCGGCCCACGGAGCGACTGGTCCTCGGCGAACTCCTGGACCGCCGGGTGAA
The DNA here is from genome assembly GCF_008042125.1 of Streptomyces sp. MS191. Lineage (GTDB taxonomy): Bacteria > Actinomycetota > Actinomycetes > Streptomycetales > Streptomycetaceae > Streptomyces. The sequence continues at coordinate 501,095 of NZ_RDBI01000066.1, read as the reverse complement.
GCTGGTGGGGCACGACGGACAGGCCGAGGAGGTCACCGTCCTCGACGTCGCGATCCAGCAGCTGCCGGCCCGCCGCGACTGGGAGATCGACAAGGTCTTCGTCCGGCGGGGCAAGGCCGGGGCGCTGCGCCGCAAGGGCGAGACGCTGACGGTGGAGTGGTCCGCGGTGACCGGCTTCTCCCTGGAGGAGCACGGGCAGGGCGCCGAGAGCCTGCTCGCCACCTTCGAGCGGCTGCGCCCCGCGGACCTGGCGAACGTGCTGCACCACCTCTCCCCCAAGCGGCGGGCCGAGGTGGCCGCCGCCCTCGACGACGACCGGCTCGCCGACGTCCTGGAGGAGCTGCCGGAGGACGACCAGATCGAGATCCTCGGCAAGCTGAAGGAGGAGCGGGCCGCGGACGTCCTGGAGGCGATGGATCCCGACGACGCGGCCGACCTGCTCTCGGAGCTGCCGGAGGAGGACAAGGAGCGCCTCCTGACCCTGATGCAGCCGGACGACGCCGCCGACGTGCGGCGGCTGATGGCGTACGAGGAGCGGACCGCGGGCGGCCTGATGACCACCGAGCCGATCGTGCTGCGGGCCGACGCCACGGTCGCGGACGCACTGGCCCGGGTACGGCAGCAGGACCTCTCCCCCGCGCTCGCGGCGCAGGTGTACGTGTGCCGGCCGCCGGACGAGACGCCGACGGGCAAGTACCTGGGCACGGTGCACTTCCAGCGGCTGCTGCGGGACCCGCCGTTCACCCTGGTCGGGTCGCTGGTGGACAGCGACCTGCCGCCGCTCGCCCCGGACACGCCGCTGCCGGCCGTCACCAGCTATCTCGCCGCGTACAACATGGTCGCGGCGCCCGTCGTGGACGAGAGCGGTTCGTTGCTGGGCGCGGTCACCGTCGACGACGTCCTGGACCACCTGCTGCCGGAGGACTGGCGCGAGACGCGCCGGGCGAGGCTGCTGCCGGAGTACGACCCGGAGGCCTTCGGACGGCTCTCGGAGCGGATCGCCCGCTTCCTGGGGACCGGGCGTTTCCTCGTCTGGATGACCCTGACGATCATCGTCTGGGTGCTCTGGAACATCTTCGCGCCGACGTCGCTGCGGTTCGACGAGTACCCCTTCATCTTCCTGACGCTCGCGCTGTCGCTCCAGGCGTCGTACGCGGCGCCGCTCATCCTGCTCGCCCAGAACCGGCAGGACGACCGGGACCGGGTCAACCTCGAACAGGACCGCAAGCAGAACGAGCGGTCGATCGCGGACACCGAGTACCTGACCCGGGAGGTCGCGGCCCTGCGGATGGGGCTCGGCGAGGTGGCCACCCGGGACTGGATCCGCTCCGAGCTGCAGGACCTGCTGAAGGAGATGGAGGAGCGCCGCGACGGGCACCGGGATCTATTCCCCCAGGGCGCCGACCACAGAAGTGACGTACCCGACCGCTGACGGGTCTTTCCGGGGTCGGTGGTCGGCGCCGTACCATCGTCGGTATGGCTACGGAAGACGCGGTGCGCGAAGCACTGGCGACGGTGAACGACCCCGAGATCAACAAACCGATCACCGAACTCGGCATGGTGAAGTCGGTGGAGATCGGATCCGACGGCAGGGTCGCCGTCACGGTCTATCTCACCGTCTCCGGCTGCCCGATGCGCGACACGATCACCCAGCGCGTCACCGACGCCGTCTCCCGGGTCGAAGGTGTCACCGGTGTCGACGTCTCGCTCGACGTGATGAGCGACGAGCAGCGCAAGGAGCTGGCCACCGCCCTGCGCGGCACCACCGCCGAGCGCGAGGTGCCGTTCGCGAAGCCCGGCTCGCTGACCCGGGTGTACGCGGTCGCCTCCGGCAAGGGCGGCGTCGGCAAGTCCTCCGTGACGGTCAACCTCGCGGCCGCGATGGCCGCCGACGGGCTGAAGGTCGGCGTGGTCGACGCCGACATCTACGGCCACAGCGTGCCGCGCATGCTGGGCGCGGACGGCCGTCCGACGCAGGTCGAGAACATGATCATGCCGCCGTCCGCGCACGGCGTGAAGGTCATCTCCATCGGCATGTTCACCCCGGGCAACGCGCCGGTCGTCTGGCGCGGCCCGATGCTCCACCGCGCGCTGCAGCAGTTCCTCGCCGACGTGTACTGGGGCGACCTCGACGTGCTGCTCCTCGACCTGCCCCCGGGCACCGGCGACATCGCGATCTCGGTGGCCCAGCTGGTGCCGAACGCGGAGATCCTCGTCGTGACGACCCCGCAGCAGGCGGCGGCCGAGGTGGCCGAGCGGGCCGGATCCATCGCGGTCCAGACCCACCAGAAGATCGTCGGCGTGGTCGAGAACATGTCCGGGCTGCCGTGCCCGCACTGCGACGAGATGGTCGACGTGTTCGGCACGGGCGGTGGCCAGAAGGTCGCCGACGGCCTGACGAAGACCACGGGCGCCACGGTCCCGGTCCTCGGCTCGATCCCGATCGACGTCCGCCTGCGCGAAGGCGGCGACGAGGGCAAGCCGGTCGTGCTGACCGACCCCGACTCCCCGGCGGGCTCCGCCCTCCGTGCCATCGCCGGCAAGCTCGGCGGCCGGGCGAGGGGCCTGTCGGGCATGAGCCTGGGCATCACCCCGCGCAACAAGTTCTGATCCGTCACACGGCGAAGGGCGCCCCCGAGGGGGCGCCCTTCGCCGTGTCGCGTGGCCGTCAGGCGTACGCGTCGAGGTCCTTGACCGCGGAGAACCCGAGGCCGTAGGCGCTCATCCCGCGGCCGTACGCGCCGAGATGGACCCCGGCCCGCGTGGCGCCCGCGAGGACCCAGCCGAACTCCGACTCCCGGTAGTGGAAGGGCATCGGCACGCCGTCGACCGGCAGCGACAGGGTCGACCACTCCGGCCCGTCGAGGTCGTCCGCCAGCTCGAACGCGGTCTCCGTCTGCTGGTCCAGCCAGTCGTTGCGCAGGGCGTGGTCGAGCTGCGCCGGCCACGTGTACGTGAGCAGGCCCGAGCCGGCCAGCCAGGCAGCGGAGGAGACCGTGGTGGCGTCCAGCACCCCGGTGCCGTCGCCGGTGCGCCGTACCGGGCTCGCGGCGACCGTCACGACGACCGCGAAGCGCTCCTTCTCGGCGCCGCTCGCGTCGGACTTTATCGACGGCTCGTCGCCGTGCCCCATCGATCCGTGCTGGACGGTACCGTCCGCCGCCGTGCCCACCTGCATCAGCCAGCGGGCTCCGGCGAACGCGTCGTCAAGGCCGTACCAGGCGAAGGACGCCGCCAGATAGCCCTCGGCCGTGCGCCGGGACGCGGGACCCCCGTCCACCCGACTCGTCGTCTCCATCTCGGCCGCCTCCTCGATCCGTCATGCCCGCGTCGGCGGACAACAGATGGAGGATAGCCACCGGGTCGCACCCGGCGGTGTCAGGTCGCGTCGGAGTCGTACGGCGGGCGGTCGTCGCGGGCCGGCTTGTCCTGCTTCTTCAGCAGGTCGGGCGCGGCCGATCCGTTGACCGCCGCGGGGACGGAGGACGTCGCGGGGGAGGCCGACTCGCGGCCGTGCACCGCGTCGGCGACGTCGTTCATCTCCTTCTTGAGGTCGAAGCTGCTGCGCAGGTCCTTGAGTTCCTTGAGGTCCTCGTTGCCCTCCAGCTGCTTGCGCAGGAAGGTCTTCGGATTGAGGTCCTCGAACTCGAAGTCCTTGAACTCCGGACCGAGCTCGGTGCGGATGTCCTGCTTCGCGCTCTCGGAGAACTCCCGGATCTTGCGGATGAAGCCCGAGACGTCCTGGATGACCTTGGGCAGCTTCTCCGGGCCGAAGATGAGCACGGCGAGGACCACGAGCGTCACGAGCTCGAGTATGCCTAGGTCGTTGAACACCTTGCTGCTCCTCACGCGGGGTCCGGGGCCCGCTCCACGGTACCCGCCGAAACTGCCGGGCGGGTACCTCGTGGTGTCGGCGGAATGGCGCTCAGGTGCCCTGGGAGGAACCGAGCGTCAACGTCTTGGTCTGCTCTTTACCGGCGCGGACCACGGTCAGTTCCAGCTTGTCGCCCGGACGGTGGGCGCGGATCTTCACGATCAGCTCCTCGCCGTTGTGGACCCGCTGGCCGTCGACCTTGGTGATGACGTCCCCGGGGCGGATGCCGGCCTTGGCGGCGGGGCCGCCGGGGGTGATCGAGGCGGAGCCGTCCTTGCCCTTGTCGCCGACCCGGGCGCCGTCGCCGCTGAACTGCATGTCGAGGCTCACACCGATGACGGGGTGGGTCGCCTTGCCGGTGTTGATGAGCTCCTCGGCGACGCGCTTGCCCTGGTTGATCGGGATGGCGAAGCCGAGGCCGATCGAGCCGGCCTGGCCGCCCTCGCCGCCCGTGCCGTTGTCGGCGGCCCGGATGGCGCTGTTGATGCCGATGACCCGGGCCTTGGAGTCGACCAGCGGGCCGCCCGAGTTGCCCGGGTTTATCGGGGCGTCGGTCTGGAGGGCGTCGACATAGCTGACGTCGCTGCCGTCGCCCTTCTCGCCGCCGGCGGTGATCGGGCGCTCCTTGGCGCTGATGATGCCCGAGGTGACGGTGTTCTGGAGGTCGAAGGGCGCGCCGATGGCGACCACCGGATCGCCGACCCGGACGTCGTCGGAGTTCCCGAGCGGCAGCGGCTTGAGGTTCGAGACGCCGGTGACCTGGACGACGGCCAGGTCGTAGCCGGTGTCCTTGCCGATGAGCTTCGCGCTCGCGGTCTCGCCGCTGCTGAAGGTGACCGAGATGTCGCCGGCGGAGGAGGCCGCGTCGACGACGTGGTTGTTGGTCAGGATGTGGCCCCGGGTGTCGAGGACGAATCCGGTGCCGGTGCCGGAGGAGCCGCCGCCGCTGACGTGGATGGTGACGACGCTGGGCAGGGCGCTGGCGGCGATCCCGGCGACGCTCTCGGGAGCCCGGGCTGTGTCCCCGGACCCGGCCTGCGGCAGCTCGATGGTGGTGAGGCCGCCGTTGCGCTCGACGTAGGAGCCGATCACGCCGCCGAGGACGCCGGTGACGAGGGCGAAGGCCAGGACGCCGGCGAGCGCCAGGCCGCGGCGCCGGCGGGGCTTGGCGGGCGGTTCGACGACGGCGCTGAGCGGGGCGCCGTGCGAGGTCCAGGGGTCGTACTGCACCCACGGCGCGGGCGTCTGCTGCGGCGCCGGCAGGGGCGCGTGCGGAGCGGGGCCGTGCGGCAACGGCTGCGGCTGCTGCCGCGGCGCCGCCTGGGGGGCGGGCGCGTGCGGCTGGTGCGGCGCGGCGGGCGCCCACGGCCCGGGACCGCCGTACGGCGGGGTCCGGTACTCGTCCGGCTCGTGCAGCGGCCGCGCCTGCTGCGGTACGGACGGGGTGACGGGCAGCTCCGCCGTCTCCGCGGCGTCGGCAACGCCCGTGACACCGATGTCGGTGGTACCGGCGGCCTGCGGGGGATCCGCCGGCGCCGAGGGGTCCTGCGCCGGCGCGGGAGCGGCCGCCGCGGCCGTTCCCGCGGCCTGCGGGGCCGCGGGCGCGGCGAGGGTGAAGTCACCCTCGCCCGCGGCCGGGTCCGCTGCCTCGTAGGCGACCGGCTGCGGCGCCGGCAGCGGCGTACTCGCCGGCCGGCTCCACCACTTCGGCTTCCGGTCGGTGGGCTTCCCGTCGTTCATGCTCTCCCCGCCACAGCTGACCTGTCCGCGCCCCTGTGTCGGGCGCCCCTGCGGGGGATTCAACCAGGTCCGCGGTCAGCGGTGGGCGGTGAGCGTGTTCGGCGAGGGGCTGGGAGTGCCGAGCGAGGCCGGGACGGGGGCGGACGGCGAGCCGCTCGGCGCCCCGAGTCCGGGCCCGAACGTCAGATGCAGGGCCGTGCCCGAGGGCCGTATGAACGGCGAGACCTCCGTCAGCGACCGGGTGGCCGGGACCTGGCGCTGGAGGGAGACCACGGGCAGCGCGGACGTGGGCGTCGGGGTGCCCGGGACCAGCGGACCCGTGACGACCGTGCCGGGCGTCGACGTGACACCGCCCGCCGTGGCCAGGGTCGCGGGGCCGGACCGCTCCCCCGCGCGTTCGCCCCACCGCGCGCCGCGCCCGGTGGGCGTGCCCGCGTTCGTCGCCGTGCCGGTGCCCGCGGGGGTGCCGGTGCCGGTGGCCGCGGAGCGCAGCGGGGTCACGTTGTTGCCCGTGCCGTCGCCGCGGGCGCCCGCGTTCACGGAAGCTTCCAGCGGAAGGGCGCCGCCGAGCGCGATGGCGGCGAAGGAGACCGCGCTGGCCGCCACGAAGGCGAAGCGCCGTCCGCGACCGGCGGAGCGGTCGTGCTCGGGCCGGCCGCCCACCGCGTGGATGCGGAAGCCGGAGTGCGGGGAGACGGGTGAGGCCGTGGCGAAGCCGTCGGACTTCACCGCGCCGACGCCGCCGCTCATCTCGAAGAGGCCGTCGAAAGGTCCCCCCCGGCGGTGGTCACCCCCCGGATCGCCCGGTCCCCCGGGCAGCCCCTGGAGGCGGGCCAGCAGCCCTTCGGAGGGCGGAGGAGGCGCGGTGGAGGCGAAGACGCTCTTCAGCCTGCGCTGGGCGTCGGCCTCCGCCTTGCATTTGGCGCAGGTCGCGAGGTGGGCGAGGACCCGATCGCGGGCGTCGTGGCCCAGCTCGCCGTCCACGAGGGCGGCAAGCCGGTCCCCGAGGTGGTGCTCCGCGGGGGTCGGGCCGACAGGACTGGTTCCGGTCACGCCGTTCCGCCCTCCCAGCCGACGGCCGCGAGCGCACGCTCCGCCCGGGCCTCGGGAGACCGGTGCTTCAGCGCCTTGCGCAGGTGCGAGCGGCCGCGGTGGATACGGCTGCGGACCGTGCCGAGCTTCACGCCGAGCGTCGCGGCGATCTCCTCGTACGAGAGTCCTTCGATGTCGCAGAGCACGACCGCGGCCCGGAACTCGGGCGCGAGGGTGTCGAGGGCCTGCTGGACGTCGGCGTCGAAGTGGGTGTCGTTGAACACCTGCTGGGGCGAGGGCTCGCGGCTGGGCAGCCGCTCGGCCGCGTCGTCGCCGAGCGCGTCGAAGCGGATCCGCTGCTTGCGGCGGACCATGTCCAGGAAGAGGTTGGTGGTGATGCGGTGCAGCCAGCCCTCGAAGGTGCCCGGCGTGTACGTCGACAGCGAGCGGAAGACACGGACGAAGACCTCCTGGGTGAGGTCCTCGGCGTCGTGCTGGTTGCCGGTCAGCCGGTAGGCGAGGCGATAGACCCGGCCGCTGTGCGTGCTGACGATCTCCTCCCAGGTGGGCGGAGTCCACGCCTGCGATTCCGCGTCCGATGCGAAGGTCGCGGTGGTGGGTGCGGCGTCGGTGGTGTGGATTCGGTCAGCGGTGTCGGTCACGGATTTCGGCTCACCCGCCGACCTGAGAAGACGCCGAAGCACTCCTCCCCGATCCCCAGGCGCAGCCGCACCTCCCCTGTCGGCTCTGGTGGTGTCCAGTGGAGCCCCTACCATAGCCACCTCGCCCGTTAGCTCCGGATAAGAATCTTTACGCGAATTTGGGGCCGGCCTCGGCCACCGCCGCGTGTCGTCCCACACCCTCTCTGAACGCCCGGTCCCATCTGCGGGTTCCCGTGCGCAGCGGATACAGTCACCGTTGCGCCAACTAAGGGGACAGGAGAGGGCCATTACCGCCAACCGGCAGACGAGCTGGGCGTTCGCCGACGCCTTTGTCGCCGAGGACGAAGCGCTGCGCTGGGCCCGTGACCGGGCCCGGGAGGCAGCGCTGCCCTCGGTGTCACCGGGCACCGGCGCCGCTCTGCGCCTGCTGGCCGCCACGGCCGACGCGAAAGCCGTGGCGGAGATCGGTACCGGCACGGGCGTGTCCGGCATCTATCTGCTGTACGGGATGCGGCCGGACGGCGTCCTGACGACCGTGGACCTGGAGCCGGAGCGCCAGCAGTTCGCGAAGACGGCCTTCCGCGCCGCGGGTTTCGCCGGGAACCGGGCCCGGTTCATCCCCGGGCGCGCCCTGGACGTGCTGCCGCGGCTCGCGGACGGCGGCTACGACCTCGTGTTCTGCGACGGGGACCCGCTGGAGTCCCTGGACTATCTCGCTGAATCGTTGCGCCTGCTCCGACCTGGGGGTCTGGTCTGCTTCGAGGGCGTCTTCGCGGACGGCCGCACGGTCGACTCCGCGGCGCAGCCCGCGGAGGTCCTGAAGATCCGGGAGCTGCTCCGCGCGGTGCGCGAGAGCCAGGAGCTGCTGCCGTCGCTGCTGCCCGTGGGCGACGGCCTGCTGTGCGCGGTACGCCGCGGCTGAAGGCCCCTCGCCCGGCCCCGCGGGCCCGCCGTATGCCGCGCCGGGCCCCGGGAACACCTCTGCCCCGGCACGGTGCKCACCGTGCCGGGGCAGATGCGGAAAACCGGGTTTGTCGCGTCAGCCGACTACCTGCTTCAGGGCGTCGCCGAGGGCTTCGGCCTCGTCCGGCGTCAGCTCGACGACAAGCCGACCGCCGCCTTCGAGCGGAACGCGCATGACGATGCCCCGCCCCTCCTTGGTCACCTCGAGCGGGCCGTCGCCCGTCCGCGGCTTCATGGCCGCCATGCTCGTTCCCCTTCCTGAAACCAGCTCATCGTCAGCCGACGGCCCCTGAAGAGGGACACACGTCACCGGCATCGAACACATTGCTTCCAGGTCATTATCCCGCATCACAGGACCCGATGACCAACATCGGACTGCATCGCTTCCGCAACGCGCTTTCGCAAAACCGTCCATTTCGGCGATCCGCCTGCGATACTTCGCCGCCGCTCTTTGATGCAGGTCACATGTGCGCGAGGGGTGATGTCCGCCATGCTGAGCGGGTCAACGACGCAAAGACGCGAAGGGAAGCCGTGATGGCCGACACCGTGCTGTACGAAGTGAGCGACGGACTCGCCACGATCACGCTCAACCGGCCCGGGGCCATGAACGCGATGAACGTCGAGGCGAAGGTCGCGCTGCGGGACGCGGTGGAGGCTGCGGCGGCGGACCCGGCCGTACGGGCGGTGCTGCTGACGGCGGCGGGCGACCGGGCCTTCTGCGTGGGCCAGGACCTCAAGGAGCACGTGGGGCTCCTGATCTCGGACAAGGAGTCCGGGACGCAGCACACCATGAACACCGTCCGGGACCACTACAACCCCATCGTCCGGGCGCTGACGGGCATGGCGAAGCCGGTCGTGGCGGGCGTCAACGGCGTGGCGGCGGGTGCGGGCTTCGGCTTCGCCCTGGCGGCGGACTACCGGGTGGTGGCCGACACGGCCTCCTTCAACACCTCGTTCGCGGGGGTCGCCCTGACCGCCGACTCGGGCATGTCCTGGACGCTGCCGCGCCTCATCGGCGCGAGCCGGGCCTCGGACCTGCTGCTCTTCCCCCGTTCGATCACCGCGCAGGAGGCGTACGAGCTGGGCATCGTGAACCGGCTCGTGCCGGCCGCCGACCTGGCCCAGGAGGCCGCGAAGGTGGCACGCGCCCTGGCGGAGGGCCCCACGGTGGCGTACGCGGCGCTGAAGGAGTCCCTGGCCTACGGGGCGGACCACTCGCTGGCCGAGGCGCTGGAGAAGGAGGACGAGGCCCAGACCCGGGCCGGGGCCTCGGAGGACCACACGATCGCGGTCCAGGCCTTCCTCTCGAAGGAGAAGCCGAAGTACGTGGGGCGCTGACCCCCTGCGGAACCACGACGAAGCCCCGTCCCGGAGATCCGGGACGGGGCTTCCCCGTGCGTCGGGTGCGGTCAGGCGCCGCGGGACACGCAGTCCCGGAGGTGGTCGTCGACCAGCCCGCACGCCTGCATCAGCGCATAGGCCGTCGTCGGGCCGATGAAGCGCAGCCCCCGCTTCTTCAGGGCCTTGGAGAGCGCCGTGGACTCGTCGGTGACCGCCGGCACGTCCGCCGTGGTCACCGGCGCCGGACGCGTCGCCGCGTCGGGGGCGAAGGACCAGATCAGCGTGTCCAGTTCACCCGGCTCCCACTCCGCGAGCACCTTGGCGTTGGCCATCGTGGCGTCGACCTTGGCGCGGTTGCGGATGATCCCCTCGTCCGCGAGCAACCGCTCGCGGTCGGCCTCGGTGAACCGGGCCACCCGGGCGATCTCGAAGTCCGCGAACGCCTTCCGGAAGCCCTCGCGGCGGCGCAGGATCGTGATCCAGGACAGCCCCGACTGGAACGCCTCCAGGCACAACCGCTCGAACAGGGCGTCGTCCCCGTGGACCGGGCGCCCCCACTCCTCGTCGTGGTAGGCGACGTAGTCCTCGGTCGACAGGCCCCACGGGCAGCGCAGCCCGCCGTCGGGTCCCGGCACGGCCGCGCCCGTCATCGGCCCTCGTCCTTGCGCAGCGAGGGTCCGCTCCCGGTGGGTCCGGTGTCCCCGGCCCGCCGGCCCGCCGCGCCGGCGAGCTCCGCCCGGAGCTCCGCGATCTGCTCGTCGCGCTCGGCGAGTTCGGCACCCAGCCGGCCGAGGACGTCGTCCACGTCGGCCATCCGGTAGCCCCGGACCGCGACGGGCAGCCGGAGCGCCTCGACGTCCGCCTGCTCGACCCGGCGCGTCGCCGGCAGGGGGTCGATCAGCTGCTCGGGCGCCGCCTCGGGCAGCACCTCGCCGTCACCACCGCCGACCACCGCCAGCGTGACCGCGGCCACGACCACCACCATCGCGATCAGCAAGAACCAGAACACCAGCGCGCCTCTTCCAGGAGTGGAAAACGTCCCGTGCCGATCGTGCCACGTGCCACCGACGGCTAGGGTCGCAGGCGAACGGACGCGAGGGAGGACAAAAGGGATGCTGCGCTTGGGACGGCGTGAATTCGGGCCGCACGAGCCGGTGATCATGGCGATCGTGAACCGGACCCCGGACTCCTTCTACGACCAGGGCGCCACCTTCCGCGACGAGCCCGCGCTCGCCCGCGTCGAGCAGGCGGTCGCCGAGGGCGCCGCGATCGTGGACATCGGCGGGGTCAAGGCCGGCCCCGGCGAGGAGGTGACCGCCGAGGAGGAGGCGCGCCGCACGGTCGGATTCGTCGCGGAGGTACGGCGCCGGCATCCGGACGTCGTCATCAGCGTGGACACCTGGCGCGCCGACGTCGGAGAGGCGGTCTGCGAGGCCGGCGCGGACGTCCTGAACGACGCGTGGGGCGGCGTGGACCCCGGCCTCGCGGAGGTCGCCGCCCGCTACGGCGCCGGGCTCGTGTGCACCCACGCGGGCGGCGCGGAGCCCCGGACCCGGCCGCACCGGGTCGTGTACGAGGACGTGATGGCCGACATCCTGGAGGTGACGGTGGGGCTGGCCGAGCGGGCGGTCTCGCTGGGCGTACGCCGGGACGGGATCATGATCGACCCCGGTCACGACTTCGGGAAGAACACCCGGCACAGCCTGGAGGCGACCCGACGGCTCGGCGAGATGACCGACACGGGGTGGCCGGTGCTGGTGTCCCTGTCCAACAAGGACTTCGTCGGGGAGACCCTCGACCGGCCGGTGAAGGAGCGGGTGCTGGGCACGCTCGCGACGACCGCGGTCTCGGCCTGGCTCGGGGCGCAGGTGTACCGCGTCCACGAGGTGGCGGAGACCCGGCAGGTCCTCGACATGGTGGCCTCCATCGCCGGCCACCGGCCGCCCGCGGTGGCGCGCCGCGGCCTGGCATAGCGGGCGTCCTGCCGGGAACGCCGCGGGGCGCCGGACGGAAGCCGTCCGACGCCCCGCGCAAGCCGGGGGCGGGTGGCGAAGGCGGCGCCGTCCGCCCGGGCAGGACGCCCGCTAGGTCCTGTCCGCCCGGGCAGGACCTAGCGATTGACCTCCTTGGTCACCAGCGCCACGGCCTCGTCCACGTCGTCCGTCACGTGGAACAGCAGCAGGTCCCGCTCCGAGGCCTTGCCGCCCGCGACCACCGAGTCGCGGAGCCAGTCGACCAGGCCCCGCCAGTACTCCGTGCCGAAGAGCACGATCGGGAAGCGGGTCACCTTGCGCGTCTGGACGAGGGTCAGTGCCTCGAACAGCTCGTCCAGGGTGCCGAGGCCCCCCGGCAGGACGACGAAGCCCTGCGCGTACTTCACGAACATCGTCTTGCGGACGAAGAAGTAGCGGAAGTTCACGCCGATGTCGACGTGCGGGTTGAGCCCCTGCTCGAAGGGGAGCTCGATCCCGAGGCCCACCGAGATGCCCTTCGCCTCCCGGGCACCCTTGTTGGCCGCCTCCATCGCGCCCGGGCCGCCGCCCGTGATGACCGCGAAGCCCGCCTCGACCAGGGCGCGGCCGAGCCGCACGCCGGCCTCGTACTCGGGCGAGTCGGGCTTGGTGCGGGCCGAGCCGAAGACGCTGATCGCGCTCGGCAGTTCGGCGAGGGCGCCGAAGCCCTCGACGAACTCGGACTGGATGCGCATGACCCGCCAGGGGTCGGTGTGCACCCACTCCGAGTCGCCCTCGGTGTCCAGCAGACGCTGATCCGTGGTGCCCGCCTGAACCTGGTCCCGCCGCCTGAGCACCGGCCCCAGCCGCTGCTCCTCCGGCTTGGCCGCTCCCTCGGGGATACCCATGGCCTGCTCCCTCCACCGACGATCCATCGATCCGACGATCGATCTTCCAGTCCGGTCAGGGTAGGTCCAGAGACGTGACAAAAAGCGAAATTACGCCTGTCCGTCGGTGAGCCAGTCGCGGAGACGTGCCTCGCACTGGTGGATCCGGTCCACCACGACGTGCTCGTCGCGCTTGTGCGCGTACAGCGGGTCACCGGGGCCGTAGTTCACGGCGGGCACGCCCAGGGCGCTGAAGCGGGCCACGTCGGTCCAGCCGAACTTGGGCAGCGCGCTGCCGCCGACGGCCTTCATGAAGGCCGCTGCGGCCGGGTGGGAGAGGCCGGGCAGGGCGCCGGCGGAGTGGTCGTCGACCACGAACTCGGTGACCCCGCAGTCGGCGAACACCTCGCGGACGTGGGCCTCCGCGTCCTCCATGCTGCGGTCGGGGGCGTAGCGGAAGTTCACGACGACGGTGCAGGCGTCGGGGATGACGTTGTTGGCGACGCCGCCCTCGATCCGCACCGCGTTGAGGCCCTCGTGGTACTCCAGGCCGTCGATGACCGGCTTGCGCGGCTCGTAGGAGGCGAGCCGGGCGAGGATCGGTGCGGCGCCGTGGATGGCGTTGGAGCCCATCCAGGAGCGCGCGGAGTGGGCCCGCTCGCCCTCCGTGTGCAGCAGGACCCGCAGGGTGCCCTGGCAGCCGCCCTCGACMTCGGCGTTGGACCCTTCCAGCAGGATGGCGAAGTCGCCCTCCAGCCAGTCGGGGTGGGCCTCCGCGATCTTGCCGAGGCCGTTGAGGTGCGCCGCGACCTCCTCGTTGTCGTAGAAGACGAAGGTGAGGTCGCGGTTGGGCTCGGGGACGGTGGCGGCGATGCGCAGCTGGACCGCGACGCCGGACTTCATGTCGGAGGTGCCGCAGCCCCACAGCACGCCGTTCCCGTCGAGCCGCGAGGGCACGTTGTCGGCGATCGGCACGGTGTCGATGTGGCCGGCCAGGACGACCCGCTCGGCGTGGCCGAGGTGGGTGCGGGCGACGACGTTGTTCCCGTGGCGCTCGACCGTGAGGTGCGGCAGGGCACGCAGTGCCTGCTCGATCGCGTCGGCGAGGGGCTCCTCGCTCCCGCTGACGGAGGGGAAGTCGACGAGCGCGGCGGTGAGCGCGGGCCCGTCCATCGTGAGGTCCAGGGGAGCGTGGTCAGCCATGTGCCGACCCTAACCCGGCCTCCAGTACGGTGGGCCCCGTGTCCGAGTCCGCCTCCCTCCCCGGTCGAGACCGCAGCCGAAGCCGGCGCGGTCGCCCCGCCCGCTTCGCCGCGGCCTTCGCCGCGCTGCTCGGGCTGGCCGCGTACGTCGCCGTCCACCAGGTCACGGGCAGCATGGGCACGCCCCAGTGCACCGTGGGCAGCGGCGGCACCGTCTACGAGTTCACGCCGGAGCAGGCGTCGAACGCCGCCACCATCTCCGCCGTCGGCACCACCCGCGGCATGCCGGAGCGCGCGGTCACCATCGCGCTCGCGACGGCGCTCCAGGAGTCGGCGCTGCGCAACATCCGGCACGGCGACCGCGATTCGCTGGGACTGTTCCAGCAGCGTCCCTCGCAGGGCTGGGGCACGGCCGAGCAGATCCTGGACCCGGTCTACTCCTCGGGGAAGTTCTACGACGGGCTGGCCAAGGTCCCGGGCTACTCACGGCTGCCGCTGACCGTGGCGGCGCAGAAGGTGCAGCGCAGCGGGTTCCCGCAGGCGTACGCCAAGCACGAGCCGGACGCGGCGCTGCTGGCGGCCGCGCTGACCGGCCGTTCGCCCGCCACCCTGTCCTGCAGGACGGGCACGCCCGCCGGGACGCAGCAGGCGCGGGCGGGCGATCCGGCGAAGCTGCGGGCCGAGCTGCTGCGCGACTTCGGTCCCGGGATCGCCCCGAAGGCGGTCACGGGCGGCGCCGGCAGCGCCGGCGCGCACGCGGGCGGCGGCGACGCCGTGATCTCGGTGCCGGTCCGGGCGACCACCGGCACGGAGGCGCAGCGGGGCTGGGAGGTCGCGCACTGGGCGGTGGCGCGGGCCGACGCGCTGCGCATCGAGGAGGTCGCGTTCGCGGACCGGGTCTGGCGCGCGGGTGACGCGGCGGGCGCGTGGGCGAAGGCGCGGACCACGGCCGCCGGGGACGCCGGCACCGTCCGCATCCGGCTCGCCCGGTAGACCCGCCCCGCACGGTCTACCGGGCGAGCCGGATGCGGACGGTGCCGGCGTCCCCGGCGGCCGTGGTCCGCGCCTTCGCCCACGCGCCCGCCGCGTCACCCGCGCGCCGGACCCGCCGACCGCACGACCCGATCCCGCCCCCGGCACGCCGCCGAGGGGCGTGCGTCGTGGACCCGGTGTGCGCCGCCGCGGAACCCGTCCGCCATGGATCCGTCGCGTGCGACGGCCTGATCCACGGCGGTCCGCGCTTTCCGGCGGCCCTCGCGATACGCCACACGATGCGCACACCGACCGCGCATGCGTACGGGAATTCACTCGGCCGAGGCACCCGCCGGTATTCCGCGCGGGGAATTCGACGACGGTTCGCACGCCCCGCCGACGGTCCTGTCATGTCACGTCAATTCCGTTGCCCCGCAAGGGAAGTGACGGTTCGCCAGGTGACACCGCAATGGCTCGTTCGCCCGAATTCCTCCCCACCCGACAATACGACGCATGACCAACTCTTTACCTTCGGTCGCCGCAACCTCTCCCTCCCCCCGGCCGGTTGTCACTGCGTCCGAACGCCGGACACGCAAATGTCCTCTCGTCGAAGGAGCACCATGTCCCTCCCCCTGACCCGTCGGATCGCCCGCGCCGCTCTGCTCATCGCGGCCGGAGCAGCCCCCGTGGTCGGTGCGGCCGGCTCCGCGAGCGCCATGGACCACAACCTCGCGCCGACCGGCGCCCTGCCCATCTCCACCCTCGACGGCGCCGGCCTCGGCGGCACCGTCGACAGCGCCTCGCAGACCGCGACCGGCGTCGCCGGCAGCACCGGCAGCAAGGCCGTCGGCAAGGCGGTCCCGGCCGCGGGCAAGACCGTCGACACCGCCGGCAACGCGAGCGAGGTGCTCGGCAAGACCGCGGGCGCCGCCACCGAGAGCGCCGAGGGCCCGGCCGCGGGCGCGCTCGGCGGGCTGCCCACCCAGGGCCTGCCGCTGGGCGGCGGGCTGCCGATCGGCGGCTGACCGGACCAGGAACGCGGGAGGGCCCGGGAGCATCCGCTCCCGGGCCCTCCCGCGTGTCGGCCGGCCGTCAGCCGAGGCGCTTGACCGCCGCCTCGACCCGCTCGTCGGTGGCGGTGAAGGCCACGCGCACGAAGCGCTCCCCCGCCGTCCCGTAGAACTCGCCGGGCGCGACCAGGATGCCCAGCTGCGCCAGATACGCCACCGTGTCCCAGCACGGCTCGTCCCGGGTCGCCCACAGGTAGAGGCTGGCCTCGCTGTGCTCGATCCGGAAGCCGTGCGCCTCCAGGGCCGTCCGCAGGGCCGCCCGCCGCGCCGCGTAGCGCTCGCGCTGCTCGGTCACGTGCGCGTCGTCGCCGAGCGCGGCGACCGTCGCGGCCTGCACCGGGGACGACGTCATCATGCCGCCGTGCTTGCGGATGAGCAGCAGCTCCGCGAGGACCGCCTCGTCGCCCGCGACGAAGGCGGCGCGGTAGCCGGCCAGGTTGGAGCGCTTGGAGAGCGAGTGGACGGCGACGATGCCCTCGTACGAGCCGCCGCAGACGTCCGGGTGGAGCACGGAGACCGGCTCGGCCTCCCAGCCCAGTTCCAGGTAGCACTCGTCGGAGAAGAGCAGCACGCCGTGCTCGCGCGCCCAGGCCACGATCCGGGTCAGCTCGTCCTTGCCCAGGACCCGGCCCGTGGGGTTGGACGGGGAGTTGAGCCACAGCAGCTTGAGACCGGCCGGGTCGAGTTCGGTCGGGTCGTCGTACACGACCGGCTCGGCCCCGCAGAGCCGTGCGCCGACCTCGTACGTCGGGTAGGCCAGCCGCGGGTAGGCCACACGGTCCCCGGCGCCGAGGCCGAGCTGGGTCGGCAGCCAGGCCACGAGCTCCTTGGAGCCGACGACCGGCAGGACGTTGCGGTGGGTGAAGCCGACCGCGCCCAGGCGCCGCTCGCACCAGCCCGTGAGCGCGTCGCGCAGCTCGGTGGTGCCCCACACCGTGGGATAGCCCGGCGAGTCGGCCGCCGCGACCAGCGCCTGCCGGATCAGCTCCGGGACCGGGTCGACCGGGGTGCCGACGGACAGGTCCACGATGCCGTCCGGGTGGGCGGCCGCCGTCTTCTTGTACGGCTCCAGCCGGTCCCAGGGGAAGACGGGCAGGCGCGAAGAGACTGCGCTCACGGGTTGGCTCACTTCCTCGTGCGTACGGGGTGACGCGTGGGGCGGGCGTGTCGCGGAGACCCGCCGGGCAAACGCGTCGGTCCCGTACAGCGGGCGAGGCCGTACGGGACCGAGGGCGGTTCGATCAGCCGTTCTGGGGCGGCAGAGCGGCGATGAAGGGGTGGTCACGCTCGATCAGGCCGAGCTTGGAGGCACCACCGGGCGAACCGAGCTCGTCGAAGAACTCGACGTTCGCCTTGTAGTAGTCCTTCCACTCCTCCGGGGTGTCGTCCTCGTAGAAGATGGCCTCGACCGGGCAGACCGGCTCACAAGCACCACAGTCGACGCATTCGTCCGGGTGGATGTACAAGGACCG
This sequence comes from Streptomyces sp. MS191, assembly GCF_008042125.1. Classification (GTDB taxonomy): domain Bacteria; phylum Actinomycetota; class Actinomycetes; order Streptomycetales; family Streptomycetaceae; genus Streptomyces. Next base: position 483,928 of record NZ_RDBI01000066.1, on the reverse strand, counting down.
GGAGCCCTCGTAGATGCAGTCGACGGGGCACTCCTCGATGCATGCCTTGTCCTTGACGTCGACACAAGGCTGCGCGATGACGTAGGTCACGCTGTCGTTCCTCCTCGATAGGGCTGGTCTGCGCGGGAGCGCGGCGTCGTCGATGCCCGCCCCTAGTATCTCCGTTCTTGGGGACGATCCGAACAGGAGGGGCGGAGAAGCTGTGGAATTCACCGCGGGAGGGCGCCTTGAGGTGCGCATCACCCACGCTGACGTGGGAAAACGTGTCTCAGTTCGGTACGTGACGGACTCGGGCGCACCCGGCGCGAAGTTCACCGACGCGGTCGGCGTTCTCACATCGTGGGACAGCGGTGTGCTGCTGATCACACGCCGGACCGGTGAGGGCGTCCGGATCGCGGAATCCGCCCTGGTCGCGGGCAAGGTCGTCCCCGCCGCCCCGGCCCGSCGGCGCGGCCCCGCCGCCTCCTTCGAGGAGCTGGCCCGGGTGACCGCGCGCGCCTGGGAGCCGGTGGAGAGCGAACCGCTCGGCGCGTGGACGCTGCGGGCGTCGGCCGGCTTCACCCGGCGTGCCAACTCGGTCCTGCCGCTCGGCGATCCCGGCCTCCCGCTCGACGAGGCCCTCACCCGGGTGCGGTCCTGGTACGCGGCCCGCGACCTGCCGGCCTACGTGCAGACGGCGACCGGCGCCGAGGGCACGCAGGAGCTGCTCTGCGCGGAGCTGGAGCGGCGCGGCTGGCGCCGGGAGGTCTCGGCGGAGGTGCGGACCGGGGGTCTCGCGGCGGTCGGCGACCTGGACGCGGACGTCTCCGGGGTCCGCCTGTCCGGCTCGGTGGACGAGCGGTGGCTCCGGCGCTACCAGCGCTCGGCCGAGCCCGGCCCGCACGTGCTGAAGGTGCTGGGGAGCGGCCCTCGGGTGTGGTTCGCCTCGATAGCGGGCACGGGAGACATACCGGCGGCGATCGGGCGCTGTGTGGTCGACGGCCGCTGGGCCGGCTTCATGGCGGTGGAGGTCGACCCCGCTCACCGGCGCCGGGGCCTGGCGAAGGCGGTCATGACGGCACTCGCGCGACGGGCGCTCGACGAGGGCGCGTCGGCGGCCTGGCTCCAGGTGGAGACGGACAACGACGGCGCCAGGGCGCTGTACGAGGCGATGGGCTTCGCGGTCCACCACCACTACCACCACTACCGGCACGGATCGGCGGAGGCGTGACCGACTGGCGGCAGGAGTTCGCGGAGGAGGCCCGGGCACGGCGTCCGGACCTCGCCCGGCTCTGCCTGCTCGTCGGCGCGGTCGCGGACCCGGCGGTGACGCGGCACGACCTGGACGCGGCGGAGATCGAACTGGACCGGCTGGCCGGACTCCTGCCGTACGGCGTCCGGGGCGCCGACGCCTGGCGTACGGCACTCGGTGAGCTGCTCGGCCGCCGGGAGGGCTTCCAGGGCGTCCCGGCGGACTACCAGCGGCTGGAGTCCTCGCTGCTGCACGAGGTCCTGCGGCGGCGCCGGGGCCTGCCGATCCTGCTGTCGGTGGTCTGGCTGGAGGTCGCCCGCCGGGCCGGGGCGCCGGTCTACGGCCTCGGTCTGCCCGGTCACTTCGTGATCGGCTTCGGCGACCCCGCGGAGCAGGTCTTCGCCGACCCGTTCGCCGGCGGCCGGGCGATGACGAGCGCGGACGCCGAGCTGGTGGTGGCGGGTGCGACGGGCGAACACCTCGACCCCACGATGTTGCGGCCCACGAACCCGCTGGAGATCGTCCTGCGCGTCCTGAACAACATCCGGGCGTGGGCGGCACCCCGGCCGGAGCGCTCGGCGACGGCGCTGTGGGCGGTGGAACTGTCCCTGCTCCTTCCCTCCCACCCGGCCCGCCTGCGCTACGAGCGCGCCGAGCTGCTGGTGCAGCGCGGCGAGTTCCTGACGGGCGCGGCGGAGATGGAGGCGTACGCCTCGGTGGTGGCCGCGGTGGAGCCGAGCGCGGCGGCCACGATCCGCCACCGCGCGGCAGCGGCGCGGGCACTCCTGAACTGACCCGGGCGCACCCGGACCGCCCGGGCGCTCCGGCCCGACGGCCTCCGCGCCCCGAACTCACGGCGGCCCGGGCGCGCTCAGCCCTCGCCGGCGGCCCCGCCGTCCTCGGCCTCGTCCTCGTCGGGCCGCCAGGGCGGGATCGTCCAGCGCAGGACCGTGCCGCCGGCACCGGGTTCGAGCGTCGCCGGGTACACCTGCCCGTACGCCCGTTCTCCCCGGTGCCGCATGGAGTGGTCGCCCGGGTCCCAGCCGATGCCCAGCACGGCGAGGCCGTCCAGTTCGATGAGCCCCTGCAGGAGGGGGTGCGGCCAGGCGGCGCGCTGGAGCAGATGGAAGTGGTTGTGCGGTTCGACCGACCACACGAGGCCCCGGCCGGGCCCGTCCGCCAGCCAGGTCGCGAGGCGGGCCTCGCGCTCCCGCGCCTCGGCCAGGGGCAGGTCGAGCCAGCCGCGCGGGCCGTGGCCCCAGGCGGTCTGCGGGATCCGCTCACCGCCCAGTACGGCATGCGCCTCGTCCTCGTACCGGCCCCAGTAGGTGAGGTCGGCCAGCCCGTCGACGGACTCGCCGCCGAGGCCGACGAACGAGTCCAGGACCACGGCGTCCGCGACGACCATGCCGCACCGGTCGACGGGGAGGTCTCCGAGAGCCACCGGCGCGGGGGCGCGCTCCCCGGGCCAGGGCAGGCCCAGCTCCACCTCGAGGACGGAGATCGTGGGCTCGCCGTCGAAGGGCGACGGGGAGGTCAGGGCCCGGACGGGCAGCGGCCGGTCGGACGCCGCGGGCACGACGATCGCCTCGCCCTGCTCCGGGCCGGTTCCATCCTCGTACGGACCCGTGAGATGACCGCCGGTCGGGGCCAGTTCACCGGCGCGCTCGGCGAGGKGMCGGCCCACCCGGGACCACCCGTCGATCCAGCCGGCCATGCCCAGCACCAGCAGGCCCGAGGGGGCCGTCACCTCGCCGAGCGTGGTGAAGCTCCCGGCGGCCACGGTGTCTTCGCTCATGTGCCGCATTGAACCCCACGCCTCCGACAGTCCTCGCGGGAGCCTGGTCGAGCACGCGCTCAGAGAACCCCGAGGTCCCGTTCCACCGAGGCGACGAAGCCGACCATCTCCCGGTGATGACCGGCGAGGGCCGGGTCCGGACGGTGCACGGTGTAGCGGCGGTAGCGGTGGAAAGCGATGATCAGCGCCGCGTGGACGATCTCCAGCGGCAGCCGGGCGAGATCCTCCGCCGAGAGCGCCGCCGTCTCCTGGTAGCCGTCGAGCAGGGCACGCAGTCGCTCCGGGTCCAGGACGCCGTCCACCCGGGCCAGCCCGACGGCCGCCATCCCGAGGTCGAGCAGCGGATCGTCGAGGGACACGGTCTCCCAGTCCAGGAAGGCGAGCCGGTCGCCCTGGACGAGGACGTTGTCGTCGAAGAGATCGCCGTGCACGATCGCGGGCGTCCTCTCCCGGCCCGGCCCGCCCGCCCGCACCCGCGCCAGCAGGCCGGCCGTCCACGCGGCGAACTCCCGGTCCGCGAAGCCGGGGATCAGCGCCTCGTCCTCCGGCGTGAGCCGCCGCGTGCCCACCGGCAGGTCATCCAGCCCCGGCACCCCGGCCGGCAGGGTGTGCAGCCGCGCGAGGACGCGGCCGGCCTCGGGCAGCAGCGCGAGCGGCAGCGGACGGTGGACCTCGCCCTCGATCCACTCCTTGAGGAGCACGGGCCGCTCTCCGGGGAAGGCGACGAGGGATCCGTCGGCGGTCGGCACGACCGCGCACGTGGGCACGCCGAGCCGCCTCAGCGCCCGGGTACGGGCGGCGAGTCGGCCCGCGCTGACGGCGTCGTGGTCGTCCAGGACGGTGAGGACGTACTCGTCCGAGGCGGTGGAGAGCCGGAAGCTGGAGTTGGCCGCGCCACCGGCGAGCGGCACGAGCCGCAGCGGCTCGATGCCGTACGCACGGGCCACCGCGGGCACGTCGATCTGGTCCACTGCGGTGTACGTCGCCACGCTGCTCGTTCTCCTCGTATCCCGGCCGCCTCCAGGGCGCCGCTCGTGCCGGCGCCTGTGCGGCGCGCGGCGCCTCAGTGTGCGGGCCGGCGGCCGCGCCCGTCCAGGCGATTGCGGGCGGCCGGGAACCCTCCTGAACAGGAACGCTGTCTATACGATGCCGTACGGACAGCGGGCCGGCACCCGGCCCCGCGACGACCGCGGGGATGCCGGCGGAGCCGAGGGGAGACACGGATCATGGGCGCGACCCGCACGCCGCGCGGCAGGTGGATCGAGGAGGGGCTGCGGGCCCTCGCCGCGGGCGGTCCCGAAGCCGTCCGGATCGAACCGCTGGCGCAGTCCCTCGGGGTCACCAAGGGCGGCTTCTACGGCTACTTCGCGAACCGGGACGCCCTGCTCGGCGAGATGCTCGACACCTGGGAACGCGCCGTCACCGAGGCGGTGATCGAGCAGGTCGAGAGCGGCGGGGGCGACGGCCGGGCCAAGCTGGAGCGGCTGTTCACGATCGTCGCCACGTCCGTCGACGAGCCGATGCGCGGCACCACGATCGACCTCGCGATCCGCGACTGGGCCCGGCGCGACGAGGCGGTCGCGGAGCGGCTGCGGCGCGCCGACAACCGGCGCATGGAGTACCTGCGGACCCAGTTCCGCACGTTCTGCCCGGACGAGGCCGACGTCGAGGTGCGCTGCATGCTCACGTTCTCGGTACGCCTCGGCAGCCGCCTCATCGCCGCCGAGCACGGCGACCTCAGCCGCGCGGACGTGATGGCGCTGACCCGCGAGTGGCTGCTGCGCTGACGCCGGCACAGGCCACGGGGGGCGTGCGCCCACCGGGAGGGCGGGACAGGCCTTCAGCGGAGCGCGCCGGCCCTGACCGCGTCGACGAAGGGCGCCCAGGCGGCGGCGGCGAAGACGACGGCGGGACCGGTCGGCTCCTTGGAGTCGCGGACCGGGACGCCGACGCGGTGACCGTCGGCGACCTCCAGGCAGTCGCCGCTCTCGCCGCCGCTGTGGGAGGACTTCCGCCAGCCCGGCAGGACCGAGGCGTCAGGGATGCTGTGCGTGGCGTGCTGCATGCGCGTGTTCCTCCGCGACGGACCTGATCAGAGCCAGCGACTCGCGATGGGAGAGCGCGTCGCCCAGAGCATGATCGTAGGCCACCTGGCATTCCCCGACCACGGACGGATCCTCCCAGACACGGCCGGACTTGAGGCCCTCCACGTAGGCGATCGGCGGCTGGTCCGCGAACCACATCAGCGACACCACCCCCTCCATCAGGGCGTGGTACCCGACCGCGAACGGCAGGACGTGGACACGGATCCGGCGCCGCTCCCCCAGACCCACGATGTGACAGAGCTGCTCGCACATCACCGCCGGGCCGCCGACGTGCTGCCTCAGCACCGCCTCGTCCAGCAGGATCCACACCACCGGCGAGTGGAAGTCCTCCAGGATCCGGGCCCGCTCCAGCCGTGTGACAAGGAGCCTGTCACGTTCCTCGTCGCTCTTCGGCGAAGAGCCCGAGCTGAGCACTTCCTGCGCGTACGCCCTCGTCTGGAGGATGCCGGGCACGAGCTTCGGACCGTAGACCCGGATCACCGTCGCCTGACCCTCGAACTCCAGCGCCTCCGCGAAGTGCTCCGCCACCGCCTTCCCGTCCAGCGCCGGCAGGAACCGCTCGAAGAAGCCCCCGGTGGCCAGCGTCTGGTCCAGCCTGCGCGCGTCCGTGACGTCCGGGCGCCGCCTGCCCGCCTCCATGTGCGCCAGGTGAGTGCGCGAGATGATCGTCCGCTCGCTGAGCTGCTCCTGCGTCAGGCCGGCCGCCTCACGGCGGCGTTTCAGCTCCTCGCCGTACTTCCGCCGGGATTCGGGATTGTCCTCGATCGCCAGGACGGCCAACTCCCCCCATGTGCCGGTCGCGTTGTCACATTCGAGCCCCTACCGAGCGTAACGTGACCCACGCCACTGTGTGACCGGTTCCCCACACAGAGCGAAAGGCGCGCAATGGACACACCTCACGGCCCGGGCAGCTTCGTCGCCCACACCGGCACCGACGTCTACGGCCCCGGCAAGGTCATCGGTTCCGACGGCATCCACCGGCGGGTGCGCTTCGTGCACTTCGTCGCGACCATCCACGTCGGCGACCTGCGAGCCGCCTCACCTGGGGAGACCCGGGAGATCCAGGAGTGGCTGCGGGCGAAGAAGGAGCGGTACGGGGGCGACTGGTGACGGCGCCGCCGACCGGCTCGGGGGATCCGCGGACACGGACCGCGCCACGAGGTCCGCGCCGGGCCGCACGCCCCCCGCGTGCACCCTTCCCGCGCTCTCCGTGACAGGCGTCCGTCACATGAAGTGACCGTCCGGATACCGGAGTTGCTGTACGGTGAGCGCAAAGCGGCCCTCGAGCCGGTTGCCGCCGGCGCCGAGGGCCTTCACTTCGAGTGCTCTAGGAGGCACCCGGAATGCTTCGCCATGCTATCCCTCCGGCGGCGCGCTTCAGCCGGATCCCGAACGAGATCCTGCGCCATCCGCACCTCAACGGGGACGCCGTCCGCCTCCTGGCCTGGCAGCTCTCCCTGCCCGACGGCGTCGACGAGCCGCTCTCGCGGACGGCCGGACGGGCGGGCCTCGGAAAGCTCGCCTTCCTGCGCGCCAAGGGCCAGTTGAAGACCGCGGGATACCTCCACGAGTGGCGCGAGCAGGTCGAGCGGGGGCGCTGGTGCACCCGGCAGCTCGTCTCGAACGTGCCCCTCAGCCCGGCCGAGGCGGCGCTCGTCCGCTCCCCGGGAGGCGGGACGGTCCGACCGGGCGGAGCGACACCGACGGACCCCACGGCCGACACAACTCCGACGGACTCCGCGCCCGGCCGCCTGCTCCCCGCCGATCCACCCCCGACGAACACCACGCCCGCGCCTGCGGGGGCCGTTCCTCCGGGCGCCGTCCCTCCGACGGCCGGTTTCCCGGCCGCCGGTGGGCCGACGGGCCGGTCCGCCGGCCGTCATCCCGGAAAGACCTCCGAAGGAAACACCTCCCACCCTCCCGCGCCTCCCGAGGCGCGACGGGCCGTCGAGGACCTGACCTCCCTGGACCCCCGGCTGCGGACGGCGCCCCGCGCCATGCTCCCCGAACTGGCCGGGCTGGCCGCCCGCTGGCTGGAGGCGGGTCACTCGGCCGAGTCGCTGCGCGACGCCGTCGCCCGCTCGCTGCCCGCACGGGGCGAACCGGTGCACCGCCCCGGGGGCCTGCTGCGGTACATCCTCCGCGAGGTGCCACCACCATCCGCCCCGCCCACGCCTCAGCCGCCCAGCGTCGCGACCATGCGGGAGTGCACGGGGGCTCGGCACGTCCAGCCGATGCTGTTCCGCCCAGTGGCCGACGAGGAGCTGTGCGGCCCGTGCCGCACCGAACACCCCACAGCAGCACC
>NZ_RDBI01000066.1:471280-476389 GCF_008042125.1 Streptomyces sp. MS191 | reverse complement strand
GCCGGAGGAGCCCAAGACCGAGACCACGCTGACGACCCGGATCCGGATCAACATCCCGGGTTCGCGGCCGATCCCGCCGGTCGTGGTCCGCAAGCCGGTGGGCGACTCCGGCGCCTCCGCCTTGGGGGGCTCCGGCGCGGGGGCCGGCTCCGGCTCCGGTGCGGCCTGCGGCTCCGCCGCCGGCTCGGCGGCCGGAGCGGGCGCGGCGGAGGCGCCGGAGTCGCCCACCGGCTTGCGGACCACGACCGGCGGGATCGGCCGCGAACCCGGGATGTTGATCCGGATCCGGGTCGTCAGCGTGGTCTCGGTCTTGGGCTCCTCCGGCTGCGGCGGCTTGGGCGGCGCGGCGGGGGCGGCACCCTCGGGCGCGTCCTGCGTCGGGTGGAGCGACGGATACTGACGGGATCCGTACGGCGGTGTACCCGAGGGGTAGGCGGCTCCACCGCGCCCCTGGGCGCCGGAGGACGAAGTGTCAGTCTCTCGACCAGTTTCACGACTCAAAGCAGGATCTCCCGGTTGGCTCCACCGCCCGCTCTTGCTGGTGCTCGTGTACCGGGCGGCTCGGCGGCGCGCACCACCATACTGGCCGCCGCCGACTCGTACCCGATCGCCGGTGACTCCGTGACGGGCATTCCGGCCGAAGTCCGGGCAGCGACCGGCTCAAGTCGGCCTGTTCACGGGGCCGGAGGCGACAGCCGGGACAGGGTGGCGCAGATCACAGCGATCGCCATGCCTCCGAGCAGGTAGATCATTTCCGCGACTCCGCCGCCGAATGCCCCGTCCCCTTCCGCCCGTCCGAAGCTGAGCAGCACGATCGCGACGAGCCAGCCCGCTCCCGAGGCGACGACGCCGAGTTGCGTGCCGGTGGCGCGCAGGCCGCCGTAGAACACCCCCGCGGAGGCGAGCAGCGCGAGGATCAATCCACCGGGGAACCAGGCGCTTTGGACGAACGAGCCGGCCGTTCCGACCAGTGCCCCGAGGACGAAGAGGAGTACGTACCAGGCGGCGCGGGCGTTCAGCCGCGGGCCGGACGGGGCGGCGGGCCGGGTGCCGGGGCGGCTCTCGGGCCGGGCACCGGGGCTGTTTTCGGGGCGGGGGCTCATGGCGTCACCACGCCGGCGAAGAGGTCGTCCTCGCGCTCGCCGCGGGGTGCGCCGGGCTCGCCGTGGACCAACTGGTAGTACTCCGTGGTGAAGATCGGCTGTCCGAGGTCGTTGGAGAGGGCGAAGTAGGGGCCGTCCACAGCGATCTGTGTGGCGTGCGCCCTCATCGCGGCGGTCTTGCGCGCCGTCGCGTCCGCCCCGCCGTCGATCGCGGCGGTGATCAGGGAGTCGTCGACCACGCCCGGGACGTCGTCGATGTCCGCGATGCCCGGGAAGTCGGGTGCCGCGGCGCGCAGCCGGGCGAAGCCGGCCTCGGCGACCGGTCGCGGGACGCGGTTCCAGTAGATCTTCTCGATCCGGTGGGCGGGGCCGAGCTCGGGGCGGTAGCCCGTGTCGGCGGCCAGCTCGGCGGCGCGGGTGGCGACGCGGTGGGCCTGGATGTGGTCGGGGTGACCGTAGCCGCCGTCGGGGTCGTAGGTGACGAGGACCTGGGGGCGGGTCTCCCGGATCACGGCGACGAGGTGGGGTGCGGCGTCGTCGACGGCGGTGTTCCAGAAGGCGCCCTCGCGGCGGTTCTGGTCGGCGCCCATCATCCCGGAGTCGCGGTAGCGGCCCCGGCCTCCGAGGAAGCGGTGGTCGGTGACGCCGAGCTCCTTCATCGCGGCGGCGAGTTCGGCGACGCGGTGGTCGCCGAGCCGGTCCTCCCGGTCGGGTGCGAGATGGGCGAGTTCGGCCGGAATGACCTCGCCCTCCTCGCCGAGGGTGCAGGTCACGAGGGTGACCTGGGCGCCCTCCGCCGCGTACCGGGCCATGGTCGCGCCGTTGTTGATCGACTCGTCGTCGGGGTGCGCGTGCACCAGGAGGAGACGGCGGGCTGGGCGGTCCGCCGCGGGGAGATCGGTCATGGCCCCACCCTACGAGGCGGGGCCGCGGTCGGTTCGCGAGGTCAGAACTTGAGTCCGCCGATCATGCCCGCCACGTTCGTGGTGAGCGTGCTGATCGAGGGGGCGATGGACGAGCTCGCCAGGTAAAAGCCCAGGAGCGCGCAGACCGCCGCATGTCCAGCCTTCAGCCCGGATTTCCGGATCAGCAGGAAGACGACGATCGCCAGCAGCACCACCGCCGAAATCGAGAGTGCCACGGCGGTTCACCTCCACACTTCTTCGGTCGGATATTCGGACGGTCAGTTCGGCGAGCATGTGCAGGTGTCCCTTACCCACCTAGCGCTACGGATCATAACTATGTGTGGCTCCGCATCGATGGTGTACGGGGGCACAGGGGGGCGCACAGCGCTAGGTTCGGCGGCATGACCTCCAGGCAACAGCGGTCGGTGCCGCTCTCGTTCCCTCGCCAGTACGCCCGGACTCAGCGCTTCACCCTGGGCGTTCCCCGCTCCTTCACGGTTTCTCCGGACGGTGGGCGGGTGGTGTTCCTGCGCTCGGCTTCCGGCACGGACCTCTCACACGCCTTGTGGGTCCTGGACCTGGACGGGTCCGCCGGTGAGGCGCGGGAGCGGCTCGCGGCCGACCCCGCGTCGCTGCTGGCGGGCGCCGCCGAGGAGTTGTCCGCAGAGGAGCGGGCCCGGCGCGAGCGCAGCCGGGAGGGCTCGGGCGGGATCGTGGGCTACGCGACGGACGGGGCCGTGGAGTTGGCGGCCTTCGCGCTGTCGGGTCGGCTGTTCGCCACGGAGCTCCGGGCCGGGACCGCGCGCGAACTGCGGGCGCCGGGACCGGTGATCGACCCGCGGCCGTCCCCGGACGGGCGGCACATCGCCTACGTGGCCGGTGGGGCGCTGCGGGTGACGGGCGCGGACGGGGAGGGCGACCGGGCGCTCGTGGAGCCCGAGGACGGGGACACGACGTACGGCCTGGCGGAGTTCGTGGCGGCCGAGGAGATGGGGCGCAGCCGCGGTTTCTGGTGGTCGCCGGAGTCGGACCGGCTGCTGGTGGCGCGGGCGGACGACCGGCCGGTGCGGCGGTGGTGGATCGCGGATCCGGCGCACCCGGACCGGGAGCCGCAAGGGGTGGCGTATCCGGCCGCGGGGACGCCGAACGCGGACGTGCGGCTGTACGTGGTGGATCTGGCGGGCGGGCGCACGGAGGTCGGGTGGGACCGGGAGCGGTATCCCTACCTGGCCCGGGTGCACTGGTCGGCGGACGGGGCGCCGCTGCTGCTCGTCCAGGCCCGTGACCAGCGCGTCCAGCTGCATCTGGCGGTGGATCCGGCGACGGGGGCGACCCGGACCGTGCACGTGGACGAGGACGCGGAGTGGATGGAGTTGCTGCCGGGGGTTCCGGTGTGGGCCCCGGACGGGCGGCTCGTCCGGATCGCCGACGAGGGCGGGGCACGGGTGCTCGCGGTCGGGGACCGGGCGCTGACGGGGGCGGGGCTGCATGTCAGGGCCGTCCTCGACGTGGCGGCGGGCGACGTCCTGGTGTCGGCGTCGGCCGGTGAGGCCGCGGCGGAGCCGGAGACCGGCGAGATCCACGTGTACCGGGTCGGCGAGCGGGGTGTGGAACGCGTGTCGGAGGGCACCGGAATTCACTCGGCCGTGCGCTGCGGAGAGGTGACGGTGCTGTCGTCGGCCCGCCCGGACGCGCCGGGGAGCGTCACGCGGGTGCTGCGGGCGGGCGAGCAGGTGGCGGTGGTCGCCTCGTACGCGCAGACGCCGGTGCTCTCGGCCCGGGTGCGTCTGGTGGAGGGGGGCGCACGACGGATTCCGTGCGCCGTCCTGCTCCCCTCGGGGTACCGGGAAGGTGACGGACTTCTGCCCGTGCTGATGGACCCCTACGGTGGACCTCACGCTCAGCGTGTGGTCGCCGCACACAATCCGCATCTGACGTCGCAGTGGTTCGCCGACCAGGGCTTCGCGGTGATCGTCGCCGACGGACGCGGGACGCCGGGCCGGTCGCCGGCCTGGGAGAAGGCGATCCACCGTGACCTGACGCCGACGCTGGACGACCAGGTCGAGGCCCTGCACGCGCTGGCGCGGGACTTCCCGCTCGATCTGGACCGGGTGGCGATCCGGGGCTGGTCGTACGGCGGCTACCTCGCCGCGCTCGGCGTCCTGCGGCGCCCGGACGTCTTCCACGCGGCGGTGGCGGGGGCTCCGGTGACGGACTTCCGGCTCTACGACACCCACTACACGGAGCGCTATCTGGGGACGCCGCAGGACGACCCCGAGGTGTACGCGAAGAATTCCCTGGTCACCGACGACGGTCTGTCGGCGCCGCGGGACCCGGCCCGGCCGCTGATGATCGTCCACGGTCTCGCCGACGACAACGTGGTGGTGGCCCACAGTCTGCGGCTGTCCTCCGCGCTGCTCGCCGCGGGGCGGCCCCACGAGGTGCTGCCGCTGACGGGCGTGACCCACATGACGCCGCAGGAGCAGGTGGCGGAGAACCTGCTCCTGCTCCAGGTCGACTTCCTGCGGCGGTCGCTGGGGCTCTCCCCGGCGTCACCAGCCGGGGGGCCTCGGTGACGGCGGGGCCGGGGGCAGGGCCGGCAGYCCCTCCGGGGCGGCCGGCACGCGGCGCTCGCCCGGTCCCGCCAGCACGATGACCACGGTGGCGCCGGCCAGCAGGTCGAACAGGGCCGACGCGAGGACGAGCTGTTCGACCGGCGCCATGTCGGGGAGCCGCACGAACAGGTCGTGGCGGAAGGCCGTGGCGAGGCCCGTCAGGCCCCAGCCGCCCAGGAGCGCCCCGGCGACCATGCCGAACGGCCGGGAGTAGGGGGGCCGGACGAACGCGGCGGCCGCCGCGGTCAGCAGCAGCAGGACGAGGACGACGAGCAGCCAGCCCGGCGGGGGTGCGAGTGTCGCCGCGACGACGGACCGGCCTCCGGTGTAGCGGTCGACGAAGACCTCGGAGGGGAGGACAGCCGCAGACTGTGGGCCACCACCACGTTGTCGTCGGCGAGACCGTGGACGATCATCAGCGGCCGGGCCGGGTCCCGCGGCGCCGACAGACCGTCGTCGGTGACCAGGGAATTCTTCGCGTACACC
>NZ_RDBI01000066.1:424325-471180 GCF_008042125.1 Streptomyces sp. MS191 | reverse complement strand
TGTCCTCCCCTCCGAGGTCTTCGTCGACCGCTACACCGGAGGCCGGTCCGCGGGGAGGGCGGTGTCCTCCCCTCCGAGGTCTTCGTCGACCGCTACACCGGAGGCCGGTCCGCGGGGAGGGCGGCGGGGCGGCCGGCCGGGACGACATGGCGCGTCCCGGCCGGCCTACGGCACCCGCACGGCCGTACGCTGTCGAGCCTGCCGCGTTCGCATATCGGAGTGAAGTCGCCGGAGTTGCCTGCGCGTTAACGCGGTCGACGGTTCCTTCGGGCTTCCGTCCGCAGCTGCGGCGGCTGCCGTCACTCCTCGTCGCCCTCCGCCGGGACGACGTGCTTCTCCTCCGCGAAGTGGCAGGCCGAGTCGTGCTTCGCCGGGCTCTCGGCGAGCCGGAAGACCGCGGGGACGGCGAGTTCGGGCACCTCCAGGGTGCAGCGCTCCTGGGCCTTCCAGCAGCGGGTGCGGAAGCGGCAGCCGGAGGGGACGTTGGCCGGGGAGGGGACGTCGCCGCTGAGGATGATGCGTTCGCGGTGGGCGCGGGCCTCGGGGTCCGGCACGGGCACGGCGGACAGCAGCGCCTGGGTGTAGGGGTGCGTCGGGTGGTCGTAGATCTCGGCGTCGGTGCCGATCTCGACGATCCGGCCCAGGTACATCACGCCGACCCGGTCCGAGATGTGCCGCACGATCGACAGATCGTGCGCGATGAAGACGTAGGAGAGGGAGAACTCCGCCTGGAGCCGGTCGAGGAGGTTCACGACCTGCGCCTGGACCGAGACGTCCAGGGCGGAGACCGGTTCGTCGGCCACGATGATCTCCGGCTGGAGCGCGAGGCCGCGGGCGATGCCGATGCGCTGGCGCTGGCCGCCGGAGAACTGGTGCGGGTAGCGGTTGATGTACTCGGGGTTCAGGCCCACCACGTCGAGGAGGTCCTGGACCTTCTGCCGGCGCGAGCCCTTCGGCGCGACCTCGGGATGGATCTCGTAGGGCTCGCCGATGATGTCACCGACGGTCATCCGCGGGTTCAGCGAGGTGTACGGGTCCTGGAACACCATCTGGATGTTCCGGCGGACCGCGCGCAGGCCCTTGGCGGACATCTTCGTGATGTCCTCGCCCTTGTACGAGATGGTGCCGGATGTCGGGCGCTCCAGGTTCACCAGCATCTTCGCGACGGTCGACTTGCCGCAGCCGGACTCGCCGACGATGCCGAGCGTCTCCCCCGGCGCGAGGTCGAAGGAGACGCCGTCGACGGCCTTGACCGCGCCGACCTGCTTCTTGAAGAGGATGCCCTGGGTCAGCGGGTAGTGCTTGTACAGGTCCKGGACCTCGAGAATCGCCTCAGGCATGCAGGCACTCCTTCCAGAAGTGGCAGGCGCTGGTGCGCGGCACCGGGGACTCGGTCACGTCGTACAGCGGCGGCACGTCGGTGCGGCAGACGTCCTGCGCCATGGGGCAGCGCGGGTTGAAGGCGCACCCGGGCGGGATGGCGAGCAGGTTGGGCGGCAGGCCCTTGATGGCGTAGAGCTCCTGGCCCTTCTGGTCCAGGCGCGGGATCGAGTCGAGCAGACCCCGGGTGTACGGGTGGGCGGGCGCCTTGTAGATCTCGTGGACGGGGGCCGCCTCGACGATCCGCCCGGCGTACATCACGGCGATCTTGTCGGCGACGTCGGCGACGACGCCGAGGTCGTGGGTGATGAGGATGAGCCCCATGTGGAGCTCCTGCTGGAGTTCGGCGAGCAGGTCCATCACCTGGGCCTGCACGGTGACGTCCAGGGCGGTGGTCGGCTCGTCGGCGATGATCAGCTCGGGCTCGAGGGCGAGCGCCATGGCGATCATGATGCGCTGGCGCATGCCGCCGGAGAACTGGTGCGGGTACTGGCCGACGCGTTCCTTGGCGGCCGGGATACGGACCCGGTCCATCAGCTCGACGGCCTTGGTCCGGGAGTCCTTCCGCGACATCCCGCGGTGGACCTGGAACATCTCGCCCAGCTGGTCGCCGACGCTGATCACCGGGTTCAGGGAGGACAGCGCGTCCTGGAAGATCATCGCCATCTTCGCGCCGCGGATCTTGCGCCGCTCCTCCTCCTTGAGCTTGAGGAGGTCCTGGCCCTGGAAGAGGATCTCGCCGCTGGAGATCTTCCCGGGGGGCACGTCGAGGATGCCCATGACGGCCTGCGCGGTGACGGACTTCCCGGAGCCGGACTCGCCGAGCACGGCGAGCGTCTCGCCCGCGTCCACGGAGTAGTTGACGCCGTTGACCGCCTTCGCCACCCCCTCACGGGTGTGGAACTCCACGTGCAGGTCGCGCACTTCGAGCAGCATGGGCGTCTACCTCAGCTTCGGGTCGAGGGCGTCGCGCACCGCGTCGCCGAGCATGATGAACGCGAGCACGGTGATGGCGAGCGCGCCGGCCGGCCAGAGCAGCATGTGCGGGGCGACGCGGATGTACTGCGAGGCCGCGGAGATCTCGATGCCCCACGAGACGGTCGGCGGCTTCAGGCCGACGCCCAGGTACGACAGGGTCGCCTCGAGCGCGATGTACGTGCCCAGCGCGATCGTCGCCACGACGATCACCGGGGCGACCGCGTTGGGGGCGATGTGGCGCAGCAGCATCCGGGAGTTGGACGCGCCGAGGGCCCGGGCCGCCTGCACGTAGTCGTTCTGTTTGGCGGTGATCACCGAGCCGCGGGCGATGCGCGAGATCTGGGGCCAGCCCAGCAGGATCATGAATCCGATGACGGGCCAGATGGTGTTGCTGGTGACGACCGACAGCAGGACGAGTCCGCCGAGGACGACGGGGATGGCGAAGAACACGTCGGTGATCCGCGACAGGAAGCCGTCCCAGCCTCCGCCGAAGAAGCCGGCCAGGCCGCCGAGGAGGGAGCCGAGCAGGGCGACGCCGAGGGTGGCGAGGACGCCGACCGACACGGAGGTCCGGGCGCCGTACACGGTGCGGGTGTACACGTCGCAGCCCTGGCCGTTGAAGCCGAACGGGTGTCCGGGCTGGGAGCCCTCCTGCGCCTTGGCCAGGTCGCAGTCGAGGGGGTCGCCGGAGGTGATCAGCTGGGGCCAGATCGAGATGATCACCAGGAACAGGATCACCAGCGAGGAGATGATGAAGACCGGGTTGCGCCGCAGGTCGTACCACGCGTCGGTCCACAGGGAGCGCGGCTTGTTCTCCGGCCCGGTCCCTTGGGGGCCGCCCGGAGTCTTCTCCAGAGTCTCGCCCTCTTCCATGGCGAGATCGGTGCCGCCGCCCGCACCGGTGTGGTCGATGGCACGTCCGTCGTCGAACGGCGCGTGCGGCTCAGGCTGCTCAGGCATAGCGGATCCTCGGGTCAAGGACGGCGTACAGGAGGTCGACGAGCAGGTTGGCGACCAGGAACACCAGCACCAGGACGGTCACGAATCCGACGACGGTCTGCGTGTTCTGGCGGATGATGCCCTGGTAGAGCTGGTAGCCGACGCCGTGGATGTTGAAGATCCGCTCGGTGACGATGGCACCGCCCATCAGGGCGCCGATGTCGGTGCCGATGAAGGTGACGACCGGGATGAGCGAGTTGCGCAGCAGGTGGCGGGTGGTGACCCGGCGGCGCGGCAGTCCCTTGGCGACGGCCGTGCGCACGTAGTCGGCCTTCTTGTTCTCGGCGATGGAGGTCCGGGTCAGCCGGGTGACGTAGGCCAGGGAGACGGACGCGAGGACGAGGCCGGGCACGATGAGCTCGCTGAACGGCGCCTCGGGCGAGACGGCCGGTTTGATCCAGCCCCATTTGACGCCGAGGAGCAGCTGGAGCAGGAGGCCGGTGACGAAGGTCGGGATGGAGATCACGACCAGGGTCAGCACGAGCACGCTGGTGTCGACGGGGCTGCCGCGCCGCAGGCCCGTGACGACGCCGAGGGTGATGCCGATGACGATCTCGAAGAAGATCGCGACGATGGTGAGCCGGATGGTCACGGGGAACGAGCTGGCCATCAGCTCGGTGACCGGCTGGCCGTTGAAGGCCGTGCCGAAGTCTCCGGTGAAGACGTTGCCCATGTAGGTCAGGTATTGCTGCCAGACGGGCTTGTCGAGGCCGAACTCCTTCTCCAGCTGGGCGGCGGTCGCCGGGTCGCACGCGCGGTCGCCGCACAGGCCGGCGATCGGGTCGCCCATCACGTTCACCATCAGGAAGATCAGCAGGGTGGCGCCGAAAAAGACCGGGATCATCTGCAGCAGACGTCGGATCACATAACGACCCATGAGGGGCTCCGGGGGGTGGGGAAGGCGTACGGCCCGGCGTGGGGAAGGACGCCGGGCCGTGCGCAGCCGACCTGCGTCAGTTGACCTTGATCTCGTTGTAGACGGGCACGCTGAAGGGGTTCAGGGCCACGTTCGAGATCCGCTCCGAATAGCCGGCGCTGCCGTTCTGGTACCAGAGCGGGATGGCGCCCATGTCGTTGCGGAGCACTTCCTCCGCCTGCTGGAAGAGGCCCACGGCCTTCGCGGTGTCCGTCTCGGCGTTGGCCTGGTTGACGAGCTTGTCGAAGTCCGGGTTGGTCCACTTGCCGTCGTTGGACGAGGCGTTGGTGTAGTACACCGGCTGCAGGAAGTTCTGGATGAGGGGGTAGTCCATCTGCCATCCGGCGCGGAAGGGGCCGTTCAGCTTCTGCGTGGTCACCTGGTTGCGGTAGTCGGCGAAGGTGCCGATCGGGTTGCCGACGCAGGCGTTGTTGTTGCCCAGCGCGTTGTTGATCGAGTTGCAGACGGCGTCCACCCACTCCTTGTGGGAGCCGGTGTCGGCGTTGTACGAGATCTTCATCGTGCCGCCGGGGATGCCGCCGCCCTCGGCGACGAGCTGCTTCGCCTTGGCGGCGTCGTACGTGCAGAACTCGCCGCAGATGTTCTTGAAGCCGCCGTCCTCGCCGAGGACCGGGGAGGTCCAGTCGACGGCGGGCGTGCGGGTCTTCTGGAAGATCGTGTCGGTGATCTGCTGGCGGTTGATCGCCATGGACAGGCCCTGGCGGAGCTTCTCCTGGCCCGGCTTGTTCCAGGCCGGGTCGTAGAACGGGAAGGCCAGGGTCTGGATGATGCCGGCCGGGGTGTTGATGTACCGGTCGCCCAGGTCCGCCGACACGTTCTTGAGCTGCGAGGCCGGGACGTCGTCGACGAGGTCGAGGTTGCCGGCGGTCAGGTCGGTGTAGGCGGTGTTGTTGTCGGTGTAGACCTTGAGGGTCACGCCGCCGTTCTGCGCCTTGTCGTCGCCGGGGTAGGCGTCCCACTTCGTCAGGCTCATCTGCGAGCCCTTGGTGTACGAGTCGATGGTGTACGGGCCGTTGCCGATGGGCTTGGAGAGCCAGGCGGCGTGGTCGCTGAAGAAGACCGAGGGGAGCGGGGCGAACGCGTTGTAGCCGAGGGTCTCGGGCCAGGTGGAGAACTTCTGGGTGAGCTTCACCGTGAAGGTCTGACCGTTCACGATCTTGAGACCGGACATGCTCGTGGCGCTCGGCGTGCCCTGCTCGGGGTGGACCTTGTCGTAGCCCTCGATCTGGCCGAAGAAGAAGGAGTTCTTCTGGTTGTTCCTCAGCAGGGCGCCGTAGTTCCACGCGTCGACGAAGGACTTGGCGGTGACCGCCTCACCGTTGGAGAAGGTCCAGCCGCTCTTGACGGTGATGGTGAAGTTCGTGGAGTCGGTGGTCTCGATGTTCTCGGCGAGCATGTTCAGCGCCTCGCCGGTTTTCGGGTCGTACTTCTTGAGTCCCCGGAAGATCATGTCGAGGACCTTGCCGCCCTGGACCTCGTTCGTGTTCGCCGGCTCCAGCGGATTCTGCGGATCGGTCCAGGAGGCGCTCACGACCCCGTCGGCGCCACCGCCCCCGCTGTCGCTCCCGCCTCCGCACGCGGTCGTCGCCAGGGCGACGGCCGCGGCCAGTGCGGTCCACTTGGCGTACGTGGCTCCGCGCATGATGGTGCCTCCCGAGTGTCCTTGGTCTCCACTGAGAGACCCAATATCACCCGATACCAGGCTCCATGCACCTTATTGACACCCATACGGACAAACGCGCCGAGGGCGCCCGAACCGAAACGGTCCGGGCGCCCTCGTCACGGGAGCGGAGAGGATCACACCGCGTGGACGACGTCCTTCTCCTCGGCGAAGTGGCACGCCGACTCGTGCGCGGCCGGGGTGTCCTGGCCGACGAACACCTCGGGGATCGCCAGCAGGGGCTGCTCCGTGGAGCACTTGTCCTGCGCCTTCCAGCACCGGGTGCGGAAGCGGCAGCCCGACGGCGGGTTGGCCGGCGAGGGGACGTCACCGGTGAGGATGATCCGCTCGCGGTTGGCGCGGGCCTCCGGGTCCGGAACCGGGACCGCCGACAGCAGCGCCTGGGTGTAGGGGTGCGTCGGGTGGTCGTAGATCTGCGTGTCGGTACCGATCTCGGCCATCTTGCCGAGGTACATCACGCCGACCCGGTCGGAGATGTGGCGGACGATCGACAGGTCGTGCGCGATGAAGACGTAGGAGAGGTTGAACTCGTCCTGCAGCTTCTCCATCAGGTTGATGACCTGCGCCTGGACGGACACGTCCAGGGCCGAGACCGGCTCGTCGCAGATGATGATCTCCGGGTTGAGCGCGAGGCCGCGGGCGATGCCGATGCGCTGGCGCTGGCCGCCGGAGAACTGGTGCGGGTAGCGGTTGATGTACTCGGGGTTCAGACCGACCACATCGAGCAGCTCCTGCACCTTGCGGCGCCGGTCGCCCTTCGGGGCCACCTCGGGGTGGATGTCGAAGGGCTCGCCGATGATGTCACCCACGGTCATACGCGGGTTCAGCGAGGTGTACGGGTCCTGGAACACCATCTGGATGTTCCGGCGGACGGCCTTCAGCGCGCGCCCGGACAGCCGGGTGATGTCCTGGCCCTTGTAGAAGACCTCGCCGGCGGTGGCCCGCTCCAGGTTCATCAGGAGCTTGGCGACCGTGGACTTGCCACAGCCGGACTCGCCGACGATGCCGAGGGTCTCGCCCTGGTAGAGGTCGAAGGAGACCCCGTCCACGGCCTTGACCGCGCCGACCTGCTTCTTGAAGAGGATGCCCTGGGTCAGCGGGAAGTGCTTGACCAGGTTGCGCACCTGCAGGATCGGCTCGCCACGCTGGACGGGGGCCTCGATGGCGGCTACGGCCTCCGCCTCGCTCGCGGCGTCGACCGTCTGCACGTCGGTGACGTTCGGAGTCGCGTCCGCGGCGTCGTCCTTCTTGCTGAGCTCAGCCATGGATCGTCTCCTTCCAGAAGTGGCAGGCGCTGCCGCGGCCCGGCAGCTCGGCGCCGTCCTGCTCGGTGACCGGCGCCAGCGCCGGGACCTCGGTACGGCAGATGTCGTCGGCCTTGGGGCAGCGCGGGTTGAAGGCGCAGCCCGTGGGGACGCGGAGCAGGTTGGGCGGCAGGCCCTTGATCGCGTACAGCTCCTGGCCCTTCTGGTCCAGGCGCGGGATCGAGTCGAGCAGACCCCGGGTGTACGGGTGGGCGGGGCGCTTGTACAGCTCGTGGACCGGAGCGGTCTCGACGATGCGGCCCGCGTACATGACCGCGATCTTGTCCGCGACGTCGGCGACGACGCCGAGGTCGTGGGTGATCAGGATCAGGCCCATGTTGTATTCCTGCTGGAGCTCCGCGAGGAGGTCCATGACCTGGGCCTGCACCGTCACGTCGAGCGCCGTGGTGGGCTCGTCGGCGATGATCAGGTCCGGCTCCAGGGCCAGCGCCATGGCGATCATGATGCGCTGGCGCATACCGCCGGAGAACTGGTGGGGGTAGTCGGTGACCCGCGCCTTGGCGGCGGGGATCTTGACCTTGTCCATCAGCTCGACGGCCTTGGCCGTGGCCTCCTTCTTGGAGAGGCCGTGGTGCACGCGGAACATCTCGCCGAGCTGGTAGCCGACGGTGAGGACCGGGTTCAGGGAGGACAGCGCGTCCTGGAAGATCATCGCGATCTTGCGGCCGCGGATCCTCCGGCGCTCCTCGTAGGACATCTTGAGCATGTCCTCGCCGCGGAACAGGATCTCGCCCTGCGGGATCTTGCCGGGCGGCATGTCGAGGATGCCCATGATGGCCTGCGCGGTGACGGACTTGCCGGAGCCGGACTCGCCGAGCACGGCGAGGGTCTCGCCCGCGTTCACCGAGTAGTTGACGCCGTTGACCGCCTTGGCCACACCGTCGCGGGTGTGGAACTCGACGTGCAGGTCGCGTACTTCGAGCAGGGGACCCGTGTGGTCGTCGCCGTCGCGCGGCGCGGGGACGGCCGCGGTCTTGCCGGTGTTGTCGATGGTCGTCATTACGCCCTCCTCAGCGCAGCTTGGGGTCGAGGGCGTTGCGGACGGCTTCGCCGAGCATGATGAACGCCAGAACGGTGAGGCTCAGCATGATCGACGGGTACAGCAGGATGTGCTGCGACGTACGGATCTGCTGGACGCCCGACGAGACGTCGACGCCCCAGGACACGATGGGCGACGAGAGGCCCAGGCCCAGGTACGACAGGGTCGCCTCGGCGGAGATGTAGCCGCCGAGCGCGATGGTCGCGACGACGATCACCGGGGCCATGGCGTTCGGCAGGATGTGCCGGAACAGGATCCGGGTGGTGCCGGCGCCCAGTGCCTTGGCGGCGTGGACGTAGTCCGTCTGCTTGATCGTGATCACGGCACCGCGCATGACGCGGGTGATCTGCGTCCAGCCGAGGAACGCCAGGGCGAAGACGACGACCCAGATCGTGCGCTCGGTGAAGGACTGCAGAACGACCATCGCGCCGAGCAGGAACGGGATGCCGAAGAAGATGTCGGTGATCCGCGAGAGGATCGCGTCCGTGATGCCGCCGAAGTAGCCGGCGATCATGCCCATGATGCCGCCGACGATCGTGACGATCACGGTGACGGCGATACCCACGATGACCGAGGCACGGGTGCCGTAGATCAGGCGGGCGTACACGGAGCGGCCCTGGATGTCGTAGCCGAGCCAGCCCTCGGAGCCGATCTTGCTGAGCTCCGGCTTGCCGATGTAGTGGTGCACGAGGTCACCCGCGGTCGGCGAGGCACCGGTGAACCAGCCCGGGAAGGCCGCGATCACCAGCAGGAAGAAGATCAGCACCGACGACACGATGAAGTACGGGTTGCGGCGCAGGTCGCGCCACGCGTCACCCCAGAGGCTGCGCGCCTTCTCCTGCTTGTCCGCCGGGGCCGGCGCCGTCACCGGGGGGGTGGTGACGGCGTCCACGGCAGCAGCGGTCTCTGCGGTCTTGGTCACGTCAGGCATAACGGATCCTCGGGTCCAGGACCGCGTACAGCAGGTCGATGAGCAGGCTGGTGACGAGGTAGACGAGCACCAGGATGGTGACGAGTCCGACGATCGTGGTGCCCTCGCGGCGGGAGATCGACTCGTAGATGACGCCGCCGATGCCCTTGATGTTGAAGATGCCCTCGGTGACGACCGCGCCGCCCATCAGGGCGCCGATGTCGGTGCCGAGGAAGGTGACGACCGGGATCATCGAGTTGCGCATCAGGTGGACGCCGATGACACGGCGCCTCGGCAGGCCCTTGGCGACGGCCGTGCGCATGTAGTCGGCGCGCAGGTTCTCCGCCATGGACGTACGGGTGAGGCGGGCGACGTAGGCGAGCGACAGACCGCCGAGCACGATGGCCGGTGCGATGAGCTCGGACCACTTCTGCTCGACGCTGACGTTCGGCTCCATCCAGCCGAGCTGGAAGGCGAAGACCATCTTGATGAGGTAGCCGAGCACGAAGACGGGGATCGAGATGATCAGCAGCGTGAAGATCAGGATCACGTTGTCGGCCAGACGGCCGGCCTTCAGGCCGGCGATGATGCCCAGGCCGATGCCGAAGGTCAGCTCGAAGGCGAAGGCCAGTGCAGCGAGCTGCAGGGTGATGGGGAACGCGTCACCCAGCACTTCGGTGACCGGGCGACCGTTGCGGATCTGGTTGCCGAAGTCGAAGTGCAGGATGATGTTGGTCATGTAGTCCCAGTACTGCTTGAGCAGCGGCTGGTCGAGTCCGAGCTCGTGCTTGATCTTCGCGAGCGTCGCCGGGTCCACGCCCTTGTCGCCGAAGAGACCCGCCACGGGGTCGCCGGGCAGGCTGTAGACCATGAGGAAGATCAGCAGGGTTGTCCCGATGAAGACCGGGATCATCTGGAGCAGTCGTCGTGCGACATAGCGCCCCATCATGCCTCCGTTGAGATGTGACAGCCGCAGCCGGACGGGCCCTCCCTCGGCAACCGCGCCCCAGTGGGTGCGCGAATGTCATGGAAGGGCCCCCCGGCCACTGCGTAAGGCACCGGGCGGGGCTGACGATCCGTCAGCCCCGCGTCGGCGTGCGGACTACGCTTGGGTGGTTACTTCTTGACCTCGACGCCGGTCAGGATCGGGTCGCCGTCCTGGCCGTACTGAACGCCGGAGACCTTCTCCGAGTAGCCCGCGTTGACCTTGTAGTACCAGAGCGGGATGGACGGCATGTAGTTGACCAGGTCCTTCTCGATGACCTGGAACTGCTTGACCGACTCGTCGAGCGTCGGCGCGGAGTCGGCGGCCGCGATCTTCGCGTCCAGCTCCTTGTTGCCGAAGCCACCCTGGTTGCCCGCAGCCGTGGTGCGGAACAGGTCGCTGATGAAGTTGGCGTTGACGGGGTAGTCGAGCACCCAGCCGGACCGGTAGATGGCCTTGACCTGCTTGCTCTTACGAGCGGTCAGGTCGGCCTGGAAGTCCGGCTTGCTGTCGCCGACGCACTTGACGCCGGTCGCCTGCGTGATGCTGTTGCAGACCGCGTCGACCCACTCCTTGTGACCGCCATCCGCGTTGAACTGGATGGAGATCTCGTTGTTCGGGACACCGCCGCCGGCCTTGATGAGCTCCTTGGCCTTCGCGGGGTCGAACTTGGTGACGTCGCCCGCGGCGTTCTCCTGGAAGCCCAGGACGCCCTTGGCGACCCAGCCGGTCGCCGGCTCACGCGTACCCTGCAGCACCGTCTTGGTGATGGTGGCACGGTCGATCGCCATCGACAGACCCTGGATGACCTTCGGGTCGACCTTCTTCGGCTTCGACCACTTGTCGGCGTAGAAGGCGATGGCCAGCGTCTGGATCGCGGAGTACGGCTGGTCCACGGCACGGTCGCCGAGGTCGGCGCGGTAGACCGGGAGGTCCTTCGGGCCGATCTGACGCAGGACGTCGACGTTGCCGGACTTCAGGTCCTCGTACGCGGCCTCGAGGGTGGTGTAGTTCTTGAAGACCACACCGCCGTTCTTCGCCTTGTTCGGGCCCTGGTAGTCGTCGTAACGGACGATCTTGATCTGCTTCTTGTGGTCCCACGACTCGAACTTGTAGGGACCGTTGCCGACCGGCTTCTGACCGGCGCCCTTCGTGTCCTTGTAGAAGGAGTCGGGCAGCGGCGCGAAGACGATGTACGCCAGCTTGTGACCGAAGTACGGGACGACGTTCTTCAGCTCGATGGTGAAGGTGCTGTCGTCGACGATCTTCAGACCCTCGAGCTTGTCGGCGGTGGGCTTGGCGCCCTCCGCCTCCGGGTGCACGGCGTCGAAGCCCTTGATGTCCGCGAACCAGGAAGACAGACCCTGGGCGTTGTTGATGTTGGCGTTCCAGTTCCACGCGTCCACGTAGGACTTCGAGGTCACCGGGGTGCCGTCGTGGAACTTCCAGCCCTTCTTGAGCTTGACCGTCCACGTCTTCGAGTCAGTGGTGGTGACCGACTCGGCGTTGATCATCTCAAGCGAGCCGTCGGCCTTGTAGTCGACCAGGGTCGAGAACAGACCGGCCATGACCGCGGAGCCGTTCGACTCCATCGTGTCACCGGTGTACAGGGGCTTCTCCGGCTCACCGAGCTCGATCGAGAAGATCCCGTTCGGGTCAACAGCGCCCTTGGCGTCGCTGCCGCCGTCGCTCTTACCCCCGCCACAGGCGGTCGCTGCCAGGGCGACGACGATCGCGCCCACTACCCACTTGGCGCTCTTGGCACCGCGCATGGGTTCCTCCTCATGAGTCCACTTGTCACTACAAGAGGGGCACTTCGAGTTCTGCCGACACCCCTGACGGCGTTGGACTCAAGTGCCCCGAGTGTGCTCGTGAGTCGGCACTCCCCACAGTGCGTGACCCATTGACCCGAGCTCAATGGAGCCAACTATTAAGTACGTCCGGGCTGTAAACCACACTTAAGTGGTCTCGTTTTGACAACATCACCAGGGGCCTGGAGACCGAAATCCGGACAAAGCGATCACAGACAGACACCCCCGAAACGGACCGTTAACACACGTTCCGGAGAGCGACGACCGATATCCGGACAGGGTGCCCACCTAATGGAGTTGACGAAAGGCCCGGACCCCCACAGTGTCTGCGGGGGTCCGGGCCTTCGTCTGATGCCGTGTCAGCCGGGTGCCGTGAAGGTCACAGCCGGCCGTTCACGGCGTGCCTCAGCCGTTCTTGGCGCGCGAGGCCGTGCGGCCGCGCGCGTTCTGGTCCAGGACGACCTTGCGGATACGCACGGCCTCCGGGGTGACCTCGACGCACTCGTCGTCGCGGCAGAACTCCAGGGACTGCTCCAGGGAGAGCTTCCGCGGCGGGACGATCGCCTCGAAGGAGTCGGCCGAGGAGGAGCGCATGTTGGTGAGCTTCTTCTCCTTGGTGATGTTCACGTCCATGTCGTCGGAGCGGGAGTTCTCGCCGACGATCATGCCCTCGTACACCTCGGTGCCGGGGTCGGTGAACAGCACGCCGCGCTCCTGCAGGTTCGTCATCGCGAAGGCGGTGACGGCGCCGGCGCGGTCGGCGACCAGGGAGCCGTTGTTGCGGGTCTGCAGGGTGCCGAACCAGGGCTCGTGGCCCTCGTGGATCGAGTGGGCGATGCCCGTACCGCGGGTGTTGGTCAGGAACTCCGTGCGGAAGCCGATCAGGCCACGGGACGGAACGACGAACTCCATGCGGACCCAGCCGGAGCCGTGGTTGGACATGTTGTCCATGCGGCCCTTGCGGACGCCCATGAGCTGCGTGACCGCACCCATGTGCTCCTCGGGCACGTCGACCGTCAGACGCTCGACCGGCTCGTGGACCTTGCCGTCGACCTCCTTGGTGACGACCTGCGGCTTGCCGATGGTCAGCTCGAAGCCCTCGCGGCGCATCTGCTCGACCAGGATGGCGAGCGCGAGCTCACCACGGCCCTGGACCTCCCAGGCGTCCGGACGCTCGGTGTCGAGGACGCGGAGCGAGACGTTACCGATGAGCTCGCGGTCCAGACGGTCCTTGACCTGGCGGGCGGTGACCTTGCGCTGCTTGACGGCGGCCTTGGCGTCCGCGCCCTTGCCCGTGCCACCGCGGCCGACGAGCGGCGAGGTGTTGGTGCCGATGGTCATGGAGATCGCGGGCTGGTCGACCGTGATCAGCGGCAGCGCGATCGGGTTCTCCGGGTCGGCCAGCGTCTCGCCGATCATGATGTCGGGGATACCGGCGACGGCGCAGATGTCACCGGGGCCGGCGACCTCGGCCGGCTTGCGGGTGAGCGCCTCGGTCATCATCAGCTCGGTGATGCGGACGTTGGAGATCGTGCCGTCCCGCTTGATCCACGCGACCGTCTGGCCCTTGCGGAGCTCGCCCTGCTCGACGCGGAGGAGCGCGATACGGCCGAGGAAGTTGTCGGCGTCGAGGTTGGTGACGTGCGCCTGGAGCGGCGCCTCCTCCTCGTACGTCGGGGCCGGGACGTGCTCCAGGATGGTGGAGAAGAACGGCTCCAGGTTCTCGCTGTCGGCCGGGACGGTGCCGTCCTCCGGCTTGGTCAGCGAGGCGATGCCGTCACGGCCGCAGGCGTAGACGATCGGGAACTCGATCTGGTCCTCGTCGGCGTCCAGGTCGAGGAAGAGGTCGTAGGTCTCGTTGACGACCTCGTCGATCCGGGAGTCCGGGCGGTCCGTCTTGTTGATGCAGAGGATGACGGGCATCCGGGCCTGAAGCGCCTTGCGCAGCACGAACCGGGTCTGCGGCAGCGGACCCTCGGAGGCGTCGACCAGCAGGACGACCGCGTCCACCATCGACAGACCGCGCTCGACCTCGCCACCGAAGTCGGCGTGGCCGGGGGTGTCGATGATGTTGATCGTGATCGGGGCCCCGCCGTCCTTGGGGTGGTACTTCACCGCCGTGTTCTTGGCGAGGATCGTGATGCCCTTCTCACGCTCCAGGTCGTTCGAGTCCATCATGCGGTCGTCGAGGTGCTGGTGGGCGGCGAAGGCACCGGCCTGCTTGAGCATGGCGTCGACGATGGTCGTCTTGCCATGGTCGACGTGGGCGACGATGGCGACGTTACGGATGTCGTGGCGCGTGGGCATGGGTGCTTGCGCTTCTCTCGGATCGTGGGATGCGGCGTCAGTTCCTCTTACGCCCGCCGGGCGGACGCGCCACGGCTGTCTCCCATGGTACGGGGCTGCCGCGCAAGGGGCTTCCCCGCCCGGATTCGAGAGGGTTTACTCAGAGGTTTCGGGGTCGCCTCTGCGGGGGTGGCACGGGGTACTCAGGTGGTACGGGTGGTGCGGGATTGCACTGGGGTGCCGAACATGGGCCGGGTCAAGGGGGCCGGACGTGATCCTGCCCGCCGGGATCACCGGCGGGCAAGGAACTTGAGCGTGATCTGAGGTTGTGACCAGCCCTTTCGGGGCTTTCGGTCATTTGTTGGTGTTGCGTTCCGCGCCATGGGCGGACGCGGGCTTCTTCCACCCGATGTCCTGGTAGCGCGGGGCCGCGAAGCCCCAGGCGCCGGCGTTCAGGAGCTCGGGCCGGGCGGCGACCAGCTGGGGGCGCTGATAGAGGGGAATCGATCCTGCTGCGGCCCAGATCCGGGCGTCGGCCTGGCGGACCAGCTCGCGGGACTCCTCCTCGTCCAGCGTGGCGACCGCCTGGTCGAACAACTGATCGATCCGGTCGGTGCCGACCCGCGCGTAGTTCTGTTCGACCAGCAGGGAGCCGTCCGAGGCGGGCTCGGGCTTGGCGAAGATCGGCCGGGCGTCGGTCGCCGGGAAGGCCGAGGCCGGCCAGGAGTAGAGGGCCAGGTCGTAGTCGCCGGAGGCGACGTGGTCCTTGAAGAAGCTCTCGTCCGCGACCTTGGTGACCGTGGTGCGGATGCCGACCGCGTCGAGCATCCGGACGATCTTGTCGCCGACCGCCCGCAGGGACTCCGAACCCGGACCCGACGGCAGGACGAAGCGGAGGTCGAGCGCCTTGCCGTCCTTGCCGAGCGCCTGGGAGGCCGCCGCGGGCGCGGCCGGGGCCGCGGTGCCGAGCGGGGCGTAGGCGCCGGCGACCCCGTTGTCCGGGCGGCCGGCGGGCTGGCCCTTGGCCTCCGCGCCGGGGGTCGTGCCGGTGTCGAGGGACTCGGCCTGGCGGAGCACGGCGACGCTCTGGAGCGCCGCGGCGGGCGCCGGGGCGAGGACGCTGGTGCCGTTCTCCGGGCCGCCCACGCCGCGCGCGGACTCCCCGGCCTTGCCGTCGGCGGGCACGGTGGCCGAGCCGCCCGGCTTGTCGTCGCCCACGATGTAGAGGCCCTCGTTCGAGGCCACGTCGGCCTGCCACTGCGCGGACCCGGGCTTCGCGGCCTCGGGCTTCCCCGCCCCGCCCTCGGCGGCCTTCTTCTCGGGTGCCTTCTCCACCGACTCACTGCCGGCCTTCGTCCCGGCGGGCTTCTTGTTCGCGCCACCCGGCACCCAGCCGGCGTCCGAGAGCAGCGCGCGGGCCTCCTTCGTGTCCTGGTCGCCCAGCGCGTCACTGCTGTCCGCGTACGCCGCCTGCCCGGCGAGGGCCAGGTGGCTGCCCGGCGGCCTGGCGGGCAGGCCGAGCGGCTTGAGGACGGCCTCGGCCAGCTCCTGCCGGTTCAGGGCACGGGCCACCGCCCGCCGCACCCGCTCGTCCGCGAGCGGCCCGGACTCGCCGTTCAGCGAGAGCTGGGTGTACGCCGGCTCGAGGGACTTGCGCACCACGAACTTGCCCAGCGCGCTCTGCTCGCTCGCGTACTGCGCGATGGCCTGCTGGTTCTTCTCGCGGGCGGCCTTGACGACCTCCGCCTGCGCCTCGTCGGAGCCGTGGGCCAGCGCCCAGGACCGGAGCGCCGCGGCGGGGGTGATCCCGGCGCCCGGACCATGGGTGAGCACCTGCCCGCCGTTCGCGCCGGAACGGGCGTCGCGGGCCGCCAAGGCGATGCGGTCGGCGGCGGCCCGGTCGATCTCGGCCAGGTCCAGGCTGCCGGCGGACAACGCCGCCACCCGCTCGGCCCGCGGCACGGCCTTCAGCCGGAGCGTGTCCAGCTTGGCGGGCTGCCCCCACCAGCGGGAGCTGCGGACCAGCGTGATCTCGCCGCTCTTGCGGTCGATCCCCTTGAGCTCGAAGGGCCCCGCGGTCGCCTTCAGCGCGCTGCGCGCCCCGTCGTTGAAGCTGCTCGGGGAGCCCATCACCTCCTTCGGGTACAGCGGGGTGAAGAGGGACTGCCAGTCGGCGTACGGCTTGCCGAAGGTGACCCGCACCTCCAGGTCGTCCTTGCCGCGCTCGATCCGCTCGATCCGCTCGTAGCCGGAGTTGCGGGCCGTCCAGTAGGCGGTGTCCCGGCCGCTCAGGGCGCGCCACTGCGCGACGAAGTCGGGGGCGCCGATCTCGCGCCCGTCGCTCCAGACCGCCTGCTGGTTGAGCTTGTAGAGGACGACCTGCTTGGGCTCGGTCTCCACGACCTTCGCGGACTCCAGGTAGTCCGCGTTGCGCTGCGGGCGGCCCCGCGCGTCCAGCGTGTAGAGGGAGGGCAGCACCGCCCCCGCGACCCGGTTGGTGGCGCCGTCGGCGTCGGCCTGGAAGGCGTTGAGCGTCGTCGGCAGCGCGTCGACCGCCCAGCGCATGGTGCCGCCGTCGGCGACCTTGTCGCGGGCGGCGGGAGCGTTGTCCTGCGCGGCGGCCGCGGCCTGCTCGCCCTCGTCGTCGGAGCTGCAGCCGGCCAGGACGGACACGGCGAGCACCGCACTGGTGAGGGTGGCGACGGAGCGGAGCGTGCGGGAGCGGGGGCTCCTGGAGCATGTCCTCCCGCGAGGGGCGGCGACCTGGGACATGACTTGTACCCCTTCGTCCAGTTTTATTCCATTTGGAGATGATCACACCTATGACTCATCCACTGAAAGGGACGGATCGGACGCGGCCGCGCCGACACGGCGGCGCGGCCGGCAAACCCCACTCGTGCGGCCCAACCGCCCTCCGCGGAGACGATCCGTGCACACGCCTTCCCAACGCGTGATGTGACGCGCGACACTCTCAGGCGCGTGTGTGCCACCCGCTATCGCGGAAGTGAGGGCCATCCATGTCCCTGCACGACGATCTGGCGGCCGTGAAGCGCTGCCTCGACGACCTGGTCCGCACGGTCGGACAACTGGAACGGCGCATCGACACCGAGCGGGACGGACCCCCCGGGAGCACGGCAGGGCGCGCCGCGGCCCGCCCCGGACGCGCCGAGGAACTCGTCTCCATCCCCGACACCCCCTACCGCAGCGAGCTGTGGACGGACGTCGACGACGAGGGCCTCGGAGCGCGCGACCGGCACGCACCCTAGGGAGGGGACACCGTGGCCACCGGAACCGAACCGCCCGCACTGGACGCGGGCCGGCAGCCCGCCACCGGCGTGCACTCCCCCGGCCGCGCGGCGGTGGGCGCCCGCCATCTGCGCACCGACCGCTGGTGGCTCGCGCCGGCCGGCACCGCCGCCGGGCTGCTCGCCTTCGTCGTCTACTCGACCTGGCGGGCCTTCGCCGCCGCCGACTACTACGCCGCCCCCTACGTCTCGCCGTTCTACTCGCCCTGTCTGGCGGAGAACTGCGTGCCGATGAGGGGCGGGCCGAACTGGGAGATCCTCGGCAGCTGGTGGACCCTCTCCCCCGCCCTGATCATCCTGGTCTTCCCGCTCGGCTTCCGTCTCACCTGCTACTACTACCGGAAGGCGTACTACCGCAGCTTCTGGGCCTCCCCGCCGGCCTGCGCGGTGGCCGAGCCGCACCGCGCGTACACCGGCGAGACCCGCTTCCCGCTGATCCTGCAGAACGCCCACCGGTACTTCTTCTACGCGGCCGTGCCCGTCGCCGCGATCCTCACCTACGACACGGTGCTGACCTTCCGCGACGCCTCGTACGCCTGGGGCCACGCGGGCCTGGGAACGCTCGTGTTCCTCGCCAACACCGTGCTGATCTGGGCCTACACGCTGTCCTGCCACTCCTGCCGGCACATCGTCGGCGGGCGGCTGCGGCACTTCTCGCGGCACCCGGTGCGCTATCGCCTGTGGACCTGGGCGGGACGGCTGAACGCCCGGCACATGCAGCTCGCCTGGGCCTCGCTGATCAGCGTCGCCCTGTGCGACCTGTACGTCTTCCTGCTCGCCACCGGCACCTTCGACGACCCGAGGATCTTCTGACATGGCACAGGTCGCACGGCAGGAGTGGGACGTGGTCGTGGTCGGCGCCGGCGGCGCCGGACTGCGCGCCGCGATCGAGGCGCGCGAGCGGGGCGCCCGTACCGCCGTCGTCTGCAAGTCCCTCTTCGGCAAGGCGCACACGGTCATGGCGGAGGGCGGCATCGCCGCCTCCATGGCCAACGCCAACCCGCACGACAACTGGCAGGTCCACTTCCGCGACACCATGCGGGGCGGCAAGTTCCTCAACCAGTGGCGGATGGCCGAGCTCCACGCGCGCGAGGCCCCCGAGCGGGTGTGGGAGCTGGAGACCTGGGGGGCGCTCTTCGACCGCACCCCGGACGGCCGGATCTCCCAGCGCAACTTCGGCGGCCACGAGTACCCCCGGCTCGCGCACGTCGGCGACCGGACGGGGCTGGAGCTGATCCGCACGCTCCAGCAGAAGGTGGTCGCCCTGCAGCAGCGGGACTTCGAGAAGACCGGGGACTACGAGTCCCGGCTGCGGATCCTCCAGGAGTGCACGGTCACCCGCATCCTCAAGGACGACTCGGGCCGGGTGGCCGGGACGTTCTGCTACGAGCGCGAGACCGGACGCTTCTTCGTCCTGGCGGCGCCGTCGGTGGTGCTGGCCACCGGCGGGATCGGCAAGTCCTTCAAGGTCACCTCGAACTCGTGGGAGTACACCGGCGACGGGCACGCCCTGGCGCTGCTGGCGGGCGCGCCGCTGGTGAACATGGAGTTCGTGCAGTTCCATCCGACGGGGATGGTCTGGCCGCCGTCGGTGAAGGGCATCCTCGTCACCGAGTCGGTGCGGGGCGACGGGGGTGTGCTGCGCAACTCCGAGGGCCGGCGCTTCATGTTCGACTACGTCCCCGACGTCTTCAAGGAGAAGTACGCGCAGTCGGAGGAGGAGGGCGACCGCTGGTACGAGGACCCGGACGGCAACCGGCGCCCGCCCGAACTGCTGCCGCGCGACGAGGTGGCCCGGGCCATCAACTCCGAGGTCAAGGCGGGTCGCGGCTCCCCGCACGGCGGCGTGTACCTCGACGTGTCCACCCGGATGCCGGCGGAGGTGATCAGGCGCCGGCTCCCGTCGATGTACCACCAGTTCAAGGAGCTGGCGGACGTGGACATCACCGCGGAGGCGATGGAGGTCGGGCCGACCTGCCACTACGTGATGGGCGGTGTCGCGGTCGACTCCGACTCGGCGGCCGCGGTCGGCGTGCCGGGGCTCTTCGCGGCCGGCGAGGTGGCCGGCGGGATGCACGGCTCCAACCGGCTGGGCGGCAACTCGCTGTCCGACCTGCTGGTGTTCGGCCGGCGGGCCGGGCTGCACGCCGCCGCGCACGCGGCGGAGACCGGACGCGCGGCCGTCTCGGAGGCCGAGGTGGACGCGGCGGCCGCCGCGGCGCTGGCACCGTTCGGGGCGGCGGCGGCCGACGACGGCGGACAGGGGCCCGCCGAGAACCCGTACACCCTCCATCAGGAACTCCAGCAGACGATGAACGACCTGGTCGGCATCATCCGGCGGGAGGGCGAGATGGCCGAGGCCCTGGAACGGATCGCCCTGCTGCGAGCCCGGGCCCGGCGGGCCGGGGTCGAGGGGCACCGGCAGTTCAACCCGGGCTGGCACCTGGCCCTGGACCTGCGGAACATGCTGCTGGTCAGCGAGTGCGTGGCCCGGGCGGCGCTGGAGCGCACGGAGAGCCGCGGCGGGCACACCCGGGAGGACTGCCCGTCGATGGAGCGGGAATGGCGCCCGGTGAACCTGCTGTGCCGCGCGGTGGACGACGACGGTTCCGGCGCGGCGGCGGTCGCGCTGGCACGGACCCGCACGGAGCCCGTCCGTCCGGACCTGCTCGCCCTCTTCGAGAAGGAGGAGCTGGTCAAGTACCTCGCCGAGGAGGAGCTCGACACATGAGCAGCTATGACGCCAGGTTCCGGGTGTGGCGGGGCGACGTCGGCGGCGGGGAGCTGACCGACTACAAGGTGGAGGTGAACGAGGGCGAGGTCGTGCTCGACATCATCCACCGGCTGCAGGCCACCCAGGCGCCGGATCTCGCCGTGCGCTGGAACTGCAAGGCGGGCAAGTGCGGTTCGTGCTCGGCCGAGATCAACGGCCGGCCGCGGCTGATGTGCATGACCCGGATGTCCGTCTTCGACCCGTCGGAGACCCTCACCGTGACTCCGCTGCGGGCCTTCCCCGTCGTCCGGGACCTGGTGACGGACGTGTCCTTCAACTACGCGAAGGCCCGGGAGGTCCCGGCCTTCGTCCCTCCCGAGGGCGTGGCGCCGGGCGAGTACCGGATGCAGCAGAGGGACGTGGAACGCTCGCAGGAGTTCCGCAAGTGCATCGAGTGCTTCCTGTGCCAGGACACCTGCCATGTGGTCCGCGACCACGAGGAGAACAAGACGGCGTTCGCCGGTCCCCGCTTCCTGATGCGGGTGGCGGAGCTGGACATGCACCCGCTGGACGCGGCGCAGGAGGCGGGACTGGACCGCCGGCGGACCGCGCAGGACGAACACGGGCTGGGCTACTGCAACATCACCAAGTGCTGCACGGAGGTGTGCCCGGAGGGCATCAGGATCACCGACAACGCGCTGATCCCCCTGAAGGAGCGCGCCGTGGACCGGAAGTACGACCCGCTGGTGTGGCTCGGGAGCAGGATCGGCCGGCGGAAGACGTAGCCGGTGCCCGGGGCCGCCCCGGGCACCGGACACCCGGGCGCGGGGAGGCGCCCGGGCCGGCGCGGCGCGGGCGGCGGCGTCAGTGCCAGCCCGCGCGGTAGGCCGCCCAGTCGCCCTCCTCCGCCGCGAAGTCGACGTAGAGCGCCACGCCGAAGCGGGCCCGGTCGGCGTCCGTGCGCCCGAGGCCCAGCCGGGTGCCGCGGACGGCGGCCTCGACCGTCTCCGCGGACTCGTGGTGCCCGAGGTCGTCCTCGTGGAAGAAGGGCAGGCCCATCAGCAGGTCGGTGTCCTCGGGGGTGACCTCCAGGGCCAGGCTGGTCTGCTGGGCGACGTATCCGCCGTACATCCCCTCCAGCGGCATCCAGGTGTCGTACGACATCACGGCGATCTGGTCGACCCGCCGGGCGACCTGCCCGAAGAACTCCTGCGACCACCACTTCTCGCTGCCGCTCATCGCGCCCAGCACGGAGTGCGCGGCCGGCAGCGGGTCGATCTGGTGCGCGGCCACCGAGAGCTGCGCCCCGCGGGGCCCGGTCAGCGCGCCGAGGTCGTCCAGGAGCGAGAGGTAGTGCGCGTCGTCCGAGTGCAGCGGCTCCAGGTCGAAGTGCACCCCGTCGAAGCCGGCGTCCAGGACCTGCCGGGCGGAGCCCACCACGGCCCGGCGCGAGGCCGCGTCCTCCAGCCTCAGCCCGTCGGGGCCCTCGGTGGCCAGCACGTCGCCGAGCCAGGCCTGCACCCGGATGCCGGGCATCGTCCGGTGCACGTTCTCGATCAGCCACTTCGCCCGCGGGTACCGGTCGGCGGGCAGCGTCCCGTCGTGCTCCAGCGGACCCGTGTGGACGTAGAGGTCCCGTATCCCGGTGCCCTTGATCCGGGCCGCGAAGGCCGCGAGGTCGGCGTCCTTCTTGCGGCCGTCGACCCAGGCGTGCCCCAGCCAGACCGCGTCCCTGCCCCGCGACTGCGTGCCCTCCCGAAGGTCGCCCGTGTAGTTCAGCCGCAGCGCGAGCGCGCCGGACACCGGCGGCAGGACCAGCAGGAGCACGAGGCCGAGCACGACCCAGCGCCCCCGCCGCCACCGACCGCGCAGCCGGTCCCGCGTGCTCATCCGTGCCCCCATGTCCGCCCCCGTCCGATGCCGATCACCGCCCCCGGGACGGCCATGGGCAGGGACGCCGAACGGGACCGGACGGTTCCGGTCCGGGTGCGCCGCCCGATACCGGGACATAACCTCCCCCTGTGACGCGAACAGCCACCCGAGCCCTCCTCGCGGTGCTGGTGGCGGCGTGGTGGCTGGTCGTACCCGCCGCGCACGGCGCCCGCGCCGACGACCCCGTCGTACTGTCCCGCGACGGGCAGATCACCGACACGGTGGACGCGCTGGGCGACCGGCGCGGCGAGGTCGCCCGGGCCCTGGACCGGCTCTACGACAACCGGCGGCTCCAGCTCTTCGTCGTCTACGTACGGGACTTCTCCGGACGCTCCCCCCAGAGCTGGTCCGACGCCACCGCCGACCGCAACGGCCTCGGCACGGACGACGTCCTCCTGGCGGTGGCCACCCACGACCGCCGGTACGGCTACTCCGCCGACCCCGGCTCCCCGCTCACCCAGACCCAGCTCGACGACGTGGCGCGGACCGCGATCGAACCGGCACTGCGGCAGAACGACTGGGCCGGGGCGGCGATCGGCGCGGCGGACGGCTTCGACGCCGTACTCGGCGGCCGCCCGATCCCCGCGACCGCCGTCACGCCCGGCCCCGCCGACCCGGGCGGCTCGGCCGACGACGGCACCTCGGCGACGGACCTCGTGCTCCCGATCGTGCTGGTCGGCGGAGCGGGGGCCGTGGCCGCCTACGCCTACCTGCGCCGCCGACGGCGCGCAGCGCCCCCCACGCCCCCGCCGGGCGGGCAGACCTGGGGCCCGCCGAAGGAGCCGGCCCCGATGGGCCTGCGCGAGCTGGACCGGCTGGCCCGCACGGCACTGGTCGCCACCGACGACGCCGTCCGCACCAGCGACGAGGAACTCGGCTTCGCGACCGCCCAGTTCGGCGAGGAGGCGGTGCGGCCGTTCACCGAGGCCGTGGCCTTCGCCAAGGGCGAGCTGACGGCCTCCTTCCGGCTCCGGCAGCAGCTCGACGACGCCTTCCCCGAGGACGACGCGACCCGCCGCGCCATGCTCGACGAGATCGTCGCGCGCTGCGGACGGGCGAACGCCCGCCTGGACGCCGAGTCGGAGGACTTCGACCGCCTGCGGGCACTGGAGCGCAACGCCCCCGCGGCCCTCGCCGCTGCCGAGAGCGCGGCCCTCGAACAGACCGGGCGCGTCGACACCGCGCAGGCGGCGCTGGCGGCGATGCGCGAGCGGTACGCCGAGTCGGCGGCCTCCCCGGTCGCGAGCGACGTCGAGCAGGCCAAGGACCGGCTCGTCTTCGCCACGGCGAACCTGGAGCGGGCCCGGCAGGCGGTCGAGGCGGGTGAGAACGGCCTCGCGGCCGTGCACGTCCGCGCCGCCGAGGGTGCCGTCGACCAGGCGGCCCGGCTCACCGAGGCGGTGGACCGGCGGGCGCAGGAGCTCGCCGAGGCCGTGGGCCGGCTGCCGCACGCGCTCGCCGAGACCGAGGCCGACCTCGCCGAGGCCCGCGGCCTGCTGGCGGGCACGGCCGAGGACGTACCGACCGCCGACCTCCAGGGCCGGATCGCCCGGGCGGAGTCCGTCTCCGCCGACGTCCGCCGCACCGTGGACGCCGGCCGCTACGACCCGCTCGACGCCCTGCGCCGGATCGAGGAGGTCGACACCGCCCTCGACGAGGCGCTGGAGGGGGCACGCGAAAGCGCCTCGGGCACCCGCCGGGCCCGCGCGCTGCTCGACCAGGCGATGCTGACGGCCCGTTCGGCGATCGGTGCGGCCGGCGACTACGTCGCCACGCACCGCGGCGCGGTCGGCAGCGAGGCCCGGACCCGGCTGGCCGAGGCCCAGCGCCGGCTGGAGAAGGCGCGGCTGCTCGCCGACGAGGACCCGCAGAGCGCGCTGGCCGAGGCGCAGCAGGCCGACGGGCTGGCCCGGCGGGCGCAGGACCTGGCCGAGCAGGACGGGCCTCGGTCTCGGCGAGCGCGTGCGGCAGCCGGCCCACGGCCTCGGCGAGCTCCTGCGCCCGCCGGTCCACCGCCTCGGTGCGTGCGGCAGCCGGCCCACGGCCTCGGCGAGGGGTCTGGGTGAGCGGGGAGCCGGGGTCGGCGGAGTAGCCGTACCGGCGGTCGTGGGTGGCCACCCGAGCTGTCATCCGTGCGTTCAAGGAGAAGACCATGACGAAGCAGACGATCCTCGGCCGTGTCACCCAGCTCGCCAAGGCCAACATCAACGCCCTCCTGGACCAGGCCGAGGATCCGCAGAAGATGCTGGACCAGCTGATCCGCGACTACACGAGCAACATCGCGGAGGCCGAGGAGGCGGTGGCCACGACCATCGGCAACCTGCGCCTGATGGAGCAGGACCACCGGGAGGACGTGGACGCGGCCCGGGAATGGGGCGAGAAGGCCCTGGCTGCCAGCAGGAAGGCGGACGGGCTGCGGACGGGCGGGCAGACCGCCGAGGCGGACCGCTTCGACAACCTGGCGAAGGTGGCGCTGGGCCGGCAGCTCCAGTCCGAGAAGGAGGCCAGGACGGCCGAGCCGACCATCGCCGCGCAGACCGAGGTCGTGGACAAGCTCCGCACCGGTCTCGACCGGATGAAGGTCAAGCTCGGCGAGCTGCGGGCGAAGCGCGACGAGCTGGTCGCCCGGTCGAAGTCCGCCGAGGCGCAGAACCGCATGATGGACGCGGTGAAGAGCATCGACGTGCTCGATCCGACGAGCGAGCTGAGCCGCTTCGAGGACAAGGTGCGGCGCGAGGAGGCGAAGGCGATGGGCAAGCAGGAGCTGGCCGCCTCCTCGCTGGACGCCCAGTTCGAGCAGCTGGACGCCCTCGGCGACAGCGCGGAGATCGAGGCCCGGCTCGCCGCGCTCAAGGGCTGAGGGCCGTCCGCAGGGTCCCCGTCCCGGCCGGTCCCGCCGGGCGCGGCGAGCGGCCGGCGGGACGGCGGCGGACCGGCGGCGGGTGCCGGCGGCCGGCCGATCGGTCAGAACATGCTCAGCAGCTGCTCCACGGTCGGCTCCGCGACGCCCTCGCCGTCCGGCAGGGGCAGTTCGAACCAGACGGTCTTGCCGCGCGGGGTACGGCGCGACCCCCAGGCCTCGCTGAGCAGTCCCACGAGCTGCAGTCCGCGCCCGCCCTCGTCGGTGTCCCGGGCCCGGCGGCGCCGGGGCTGGACCAGGCCGGCGTCCCAGACCTCGCAGACCAGTGTCCGGTCGCGCAGGAGCCGCAGCCGGATCTCGCCCTCGCCGTAGCGCAGGGCGTTGGTGACCAGCTCGCTGACGAGCAGCTCGACGGTGTCCACCAGCGCTTCGAGGTCCCAGGCGGTGAGCTGGGCGCGGGCCAGCTCGCGGGCCCGGCCGACCGAGCGGGGTTCCCTCGGCAGCCGCCAGTCCCCCACCGCCTCGCTCGGCAGGCCCTGGATCCGCGCCATCAGCAGGGCGATGTCGTCCTCGCCGTGCCGGGTGTCGAGGGTGGCCAGGACGTGGTCGCAGACGTCCTCGAGCGAGTGCGCCGAGGGTTCGCCGCCGTAGGCGGGCCCCAGCTCGGCGGGGTCGGTGAGGGCGTTGCGGAAGGCGCTCAGGCCCTCGTCGAGCGGATGGTCGCGTGACTCGACGAGCCCGTCGGTGTAGAGGGCGAGGAGCGCGCCCTCGGGCAGCTCGACCTCGACCTCCTCGAAGGGTTCGCCGCCGACCCCGAGCGGCATCCCCGGGGGCACGTCGAGCAGCTCGGCCTCCTCGCCGGGGACGACCAGGACCGGCGGCAGGTGTCCCGCGTTGGCGAAGGTGCAGCGCCGGGTGACCGGGTCGTAGACCGCGTAGACGCAGGTGGCGAGGTAGACCTCGGAGAGTTCGGGACCGCGGGCCTTGTGCGCGCGGGCGCTCTGCTGGGCGCCCGCGGGGGCGCCGAGACCGCGGGCGATCTCGTCGAGGTGCGAGAGGACCTCGGCGGGCTCCAGGTCGAGCTGCGCCAGGGTCCGCACCGCGGTGCGGAGTTCGCCCATGGCCACCGCGGCGCGCAGGCCGCGGCCCATGACGTCGCCGATGACGAGGGCGGTGCGGTGGCCGGGGAGTTCGATGACGTCGAACCAGTCGCCGCCGACCTCGGTGGTCGTGGTGCCCGGCAGGTAGCGGCAGGCGATGTCCAGGCCGGCGGCCTCGGGGTCGCCGGGCGGCAGCAGGCTGCGCTGGAGGATGAGGGCCCGCTCGTGCTCCCGCCGGTAGAGGCGGGCGTTGTCGATGCAGACCGCGGCCCGGGCGGCCAGTTCGACGGCGAGGGCCCGGTCCCGCTCCCCGAAGGGCTCGCTGCCCTTGGTGCGGGAGAACTGGACGAGTCCGACGACGACGTCGTGGGCGACCATCGGGACGACGAGGGTGGACTGGACGAGGCTGCCCTCGCCGCCCGGCACGGTCCGCACCCGGCCGGTGCGCAGGGCCCCGGCGCAGGGCGAGTTGAACGGGTAGCGGTGGACGGAACCGACGTCGACGGGGCCGGTGCCGCAACAGCCGCCGTCGGCGTTCTGGTCGGTGCGCAGCGGTGTGTCGGACACGGCGCTGGCGATGGCGACCCGGCGCAGTTCGGCACTGCCCCCGTAGCCGACGTCGTGGGAGCCGCCCCAGCGGCCGGGCGGGGCCTCGTCGCCGGTCAGGAGCCCCTGGTACAGGTCGACGGAGGCGAGGTCGCAGAAGCCGGGGACCGCGACGTCGAGGAGCTCGCGGGCGGTGGCCTCCAGGTCGAGGGAGTTGCCGATGCGGGCACCCGCCTCGTTGAGGAGGGCCAGGTTGCGCCGGGCGCTGGCCGCCTCGCGGGCCGCGTTGTGGCGGCGGGTCACGTCGATGCCGAGCCCGGCGACGCCGATGGGGCGGCCGGAGCCGCTGTGGACGCGGTAGAGGTTGATCGACCAGTGGCGGCGGTCGGCGGAGCCGGGCGCGGCGCCGACGATCTGCAGTTCGGTGACGGACTCGCCGGTCTCCAGGACGCGCCGGAGGGCGTCCGTCATCCGGTCGGCCTCGGGCCGGGAGAGGTAGTCGTGCACGGTACGGCCGCGGTGGTCGTCGGCCGAGCCGCCGAAGACGGTGGCGAAGCGCTGGTTGGCGCGCGTCACCGTGAGGTCGGTGCCGAAGAGCAGGAAACCGAAGGGGGATTGGCCGAAAATCGCCTGCGAGGCGGCCAGGTCGGTCTCGATGTGCCGCAGGGCCCGGACGTCGACCACGATGCACAGCGCGGCCCGCTCCCCGGAGGGCGTCTCGCTCGGCATGACGTACATCTCGGCGATCCCCTGCGGGCGGCTCTGCCCGGGGATACGGAAGGGGACGAGGCCCGTCCACTCCTTGCCGTCGAGGATCTCCGAGACCCGGCGGCGGCCACGCTCGCGCAGGTCGGAGGGCATGAAGGCCTCGACGGGATCCTTGCCCATCGCCTCCTCGGCGGGCACGCCGAAGAGATCGGCCGCCCGTCGGCTCCATTGGTCGACGAGCCCGTCGGGCCCTATCGAGAAGGAGGCGACCCGGATGTAGTCATAGATCGAGCCGGGCGGGCTGCTCTGCCACATGACGCCGCTCGCCGTCTCAGGTATCTCGCTCACGCGACCGTCCCCTCCAGCTCACCGCACCGGACCGGCCATGACCGCAGTATTCAGCACTACGGCCCCGGACGGCACGACGTTCACGATCACAGGGTGGTCTCGTTCGTTTTGAGCCGGGTCCCCAATGATCGTCCCTTCCCCTAGTTACTCACCAGGCAAGGCCAGCTCGAACCACACTGTCTTGCCCGTCCTTCCTCTGCGGGTACCCCAGCGGCGCGCAGAACAGGCCACCAGCTGGAGTCCGCGTCCTCCTTCGTCCTCGGGACCGGCGGGACGCTCGGTGGGCGGATCCGGAAGAGGATCGGAGATCTCCACCAGGAGACCGGGGTGGCGGGCGGGGTCGTCGCCGTCGGGATGGAGGCGGACCAGACGGACGCCGATGGGGCCCGAGGCGTGGCGCAGCGAGTTCGTGACCAGCTCGCTCACCAGCAGGACCGTGACGTCACCGACGGCCGTGTCGATCTTCCAGGTCCGCAGGGCGTCCCGTACGGCGTGGCGTGCGGTGCGTACGGCATCGGCCTCCGCCGGGAAACTCCATTCGACGCAGTCGTCTTCGGTGTCGATCACACCCGATCACTTCCCCAGCCGTCACCAGAAGGAAGGCCCACGTCCGTTTCGGGGGTCAATCAGGACATACCCGATATTCGGGGCGCGATATCGCGCCCCGCACGGGAGCGGGTGCACGGTGGCACGATCGGCGTAGGGGCACCCCCGCCGACCGAGCGGGGTGCGGCCCGGCGGGCACCCCCGGGTCCGTCCGGGATCAGCCGTGGACGCCGTCCGCCGGAAGGGCGGGCAGCCACCGGGCGGCCTCGGCCACGGCGGGCCGGTCCTGGTCCAGCCAGTCCACGGTGTCCAGCTCGTGGCGGGCCAGCCAGCGCAGCTCGTCGTGGTCCTCCAGCGGGCGCGGTTCGCCGGAGAGCAGCCGGGCGGTCCACACCTGGAGGACGTAGCCGGGCTTCAGCGGCCACTCGCCGGGGATGCGCTCGCCGGGCTCCGTCTCGACGCCCAGCTCCTCGCGCAGCTCGCGGACGAGGGCCTCCCGGGCGCTCTCGCCCGGCTCCAGCTTGCCGCCGGGCAGCTCCCAGCGGCCCGCCAGGTCGGCGGGGGCGCTACGGCGCGCGGCCAGCAGCCGCCCCCGGTCGTACACGGCTCCCGCGACCACGACGACGCGGCCGGTACTGCGATCGGTCATGGGCACGAGCTTAGGTCCTGGCCGGACGGACGGAACCCAGGTACTGGCCGCCCCCGCCCGGGACGGCGAGGCGCGGCCCGCGGGCGTCAGACGGCCGGCTGGCCGATGCGCTCCACCCAGTAGAGCTGCTTGTGTCCGCGGTCGTCGAGGCTGTCGGCGACCTTCTGGGCCTCGTCCCTGGTCGCGTACCGTCCGACGCGATAGCGGTTGCCGTTGTCGTCCTGCCGTATGACCAGCCAGGGAAGGACAGGGCCGTTGTCGGTCATCGGGCATCCCCCTCCGCCGGGCAGGCCGTCTCTAACGATCTCCAGGAAACCGCAGTCTGCATATGCCCGACCTTACGCCTGACCTTTACACAGCGGTTACGGGTTTTCACAAAGAGGTACGGATCCGGCCGGGAACCGACGGAGGGAGGCCGAACGTCACGCCCCGGGCGGCGCCTTGGGCACGGTCGGCACCGGCATCAGGACCGGACCGGCCGCCTCGGGGTCCTTGCGGCAGACGTCGCCGCACTCGGCGTCCAGGGAGCAGCAGAGGGAGCAGATCGGCCCCGACCACACCGGGCAGTCGGCGATGTCCGGGAGCTCGTACGCCGTCTCGCAGACCGCGCAGACATGAGTGGCCGTCACGTCCGGGGCGTCGGCGTCCGTCCCGCCGCCGGTGCCGCCGGCCGCCCGTTCGGGCCCCCACACGGGGTTCGGGCGGGCCAGGTAGTACCGGCCCTTCGTGGCCCAGGCGATCAGCGGGCACAGGACCAGCGCGAGACCGGCCGCGATGAAGGTCGAGAACGCCTCCGCGTAGGCGCCGAAGAGCCCGAAGAAGGCGAGGATCGAGACGGTCGAGGCGATCGTCATGGCGCCGAAGCCGGCCGGGTTCACGGCATACAGGTAGGCGCGCTTGAACTCGATGTACGGCGGGCTCCAGCCGGCCCGCTTGTTGATGACGAGGTCGGCGGCGACGGCGGCGATCCAGGCGATGCCGACGTTGGAGTAGAACCCGAGCAGCTTGCCCAGGGCCGCGAACATGTTCATCTCCATCAGCGTCAGCGCGATGACGAGGTTGAGGAAGATGTACCAGACCCGGCCGGGATGACGGTGGGTCACGCGGGAGAAGAAGTTGGACCAGGACAGCGAGCCGCTGTAGGCGTTGGTCACGTTGATCTTGATCTGCGAGACGATCACGAAGAGGGCCGCCGCGGGCAGTGCCAGCGAGCCCAGCCAGGGCCGAAGCGCCTCGATCTGCGGGGCGATCGGCTCCAGGGCGTGCGTCTTGCCGACGGCCTCGAGGGCGACGAAGGCGAGGAAGGCGCCGCCGAGCTGCTTGGCCGCGCCGATGACGACCCAGCCGGGTCCGGCGGCGAGCACGGCGAGGTTCCACCGCCGCTTGTTGGCCTCGGTCTTCGCCGGCATGAAGCGCAGGTAGTCGGCCTGCTCGCCGATCTGGGCGATGAGCGAGAGGGCGACGCCCGTACCGAGGCCGAACCCGATCCACGAGAACCCCGACCCGGCGCCCTCCGTGCCGCCGAAGGAGCCGAAGACGCCCCAGGCGTCCGGCGCCTCGAAGGCGAGGACCACGAAGGGCAGCACCATGCCGACGATCCAGACGGGCTGGGTCCACGCCTGCACCTTGGCGAGGGCGCCCATGCCCCGGAAGACGATCGGGATCACGATCAGGGTGGTGACCAGGTAGCCGATCTCGACGGGCAGCCCCACGGCCTGATGCATGGCCTGGGCCATGATCGAGCCTTCGAGCGCGAAGAAGATGAAGGTGAAGGAGGCGTAGATGAGCGAGGTGAGGGTCGAGCCGAAGTAGCCGAAGCCGGCTCCCCGGGTGATCAGGTCCATGTCCAGGCCGTAGGTGGCGCAGGCCCGGGCGATGGGGATGCCGGTGAGGAAGATGATCACCGCGGCGGTGAGGATCGAGGCGAGGCCGCTGGTGAAGCCGTAGGTGAAGACGATCGAGGCACCGATGGCGAAGTCGGCGAGATACGCGATGCCGCCGAGGGCGGTGCCCGCCACCGTCGAGGGGGACCAGCGCCGGAACGCGTGCGGGGCGTACCGCAGCGAGTAGTCCTCGCGGCTCTCGTCGGCGGCCAGCCTGGCGTAGCTGCGACGGGGCGGTGGAGTGGGCACGGGGGTGGTGTCGCGCGCGACCGTGTCCGTCATGGGGGCTCCTGTCGTCCGACCGGGTTGCGGATACGGACTCGGAAGGTAGGAGCCGGGCGTGACGGTTCGTCACAGCGGGCGATTGCCTCGCGGTTACGGCCGCCGGGACGCCGTTAACTCGGCGTCACGGGCCTCGGACGGCGCCGTCCGCCCAGCGGTCGCCGCGGGCGGGCGGCTCCCGCGGAGCCCCGGCGGGAGCCGCGGCCTCGGGCCTTCACCGCCACCGGCGGACCGAGGTCCCGCCCGTCACCGCACGGGCAGGTGGTACGCGATCCGGTAGCGGTCGGCCGGGACGACGACGTCGGCGGTCTCCACCGCCCGCCCCGAGGCGTAGTACGTCCGCTCGACCACCATCACCACGTGGCCGGGCACCCCGCCCAGAGCCAGGAGCTCCTCCGCCAGCCCCGGGCGTGCGCCGACCTGCTCCGCCACGTTGTCGACGACGACGTCGATCGCGGCCATCCGCTCGACGACCCCGCATCCGCCGAGCGGCCCCTCCTCGGGCAGCATCACGGGCGTCCGGCCGGTGACCGAGAGCGGTTCCCAGGACGTGGAGAGCATCATCGGCTCTCCCCCGTCCCGGTACACGTACCGCGTGCGCATCACCCGCTCCCCGGGCTCGATGCCGAGCCGCTCGGCCACCGCCGCGCTCGCCGCCTCCTGCTCGCTGCGCGACTCCCAGGTGCCGCGCGCCCCGTCGAGCGCCTGCTCCTGCCGGAAGGGATTGGCGCCGGACGGCGGCCGGTTCCCGGAGCGGGCGATCCGGCGCGGCACCGGCCGCTCCCGCACGTACGTCCCCGAACCCGAGCGGCCCTCCACCAGGCCCTCGGCCATCAGCACCTTGCGGGCCTCCAGTGCGACGGTGTCCGAGACCCCGTACTCCTCGCGGATGCGTGCCTGCGAGGGAAGCCGGGTATGCGGGGGAAGCGAGCCGTTGGCGATCTTCTCCCGGAGATCGCTCGCCACCCGCAGATAAGCGGGCTGCTCACCGAACGTCACAGGACACTCCCCTCAGGTTGACGGACAGCTACAGAGTGACAACCCTCGGTGTCCGCCCGCAAGCATGGGCCAGAGTTTCACTCGAAGTGATGATTTGCCTTTACGCCTGCGCTTACCGCAGGTATGGCCGCAGACCCCTTGACCTCAATGGTCCAGACCAATACTTTCCTGTGAGCACCGCTCCCTTCCGGCACACGCACAGGAA
This sequence comes from Streptomyces sp. MS191, assembly GCF_008042125.1. Taxonomy (GTDB): domain Bacteria; phylum Actinomycetota; class Actinomycetes; order Streptomycetales; family Streptomycetaceae; genus Streptomyces. The sequence continues at coordinate 438,773 of NZ_RDBI01000066.1, read as the reverse complement.
ACGAGCCTCATGCGTCGCAGAACCCTCTCCCGGCTGACGATCGCCGCCGCCTCGCTCGGCCTGCTCGCCGCGCTCTCCCCCGCGGCCGGCGCGAGCGCCCCCGCCCACCACCCCGTACCGGACAAGTCCGGGTACAAGCGCGTCGGCTACTTCACCCAATGGGGCGTCTACGGACGGAACTTCCAGGTCAAGGACCTCGACACCAGCGGTACCGCGGCCAAGCTCAGCCACATCAACTACGCCTTCGGCAACGTGGGTCCGGACGGCAAGTGCTTCACCGGCAACGTGCCCGGCGAGGCCGACGCCTGGGCCGACTACGTCCGCCCGCTGGACGCCGCGGGATCCGTGGACGCCGTGGCCGACACCGCCGACCAGCCGCTGGCCGGCAACTTCAACCAGCTGCGCGAGCTCAAGGCCAAGCACCCCGGCCTCAAGGTCATGATCTCGCTGGGCGGTTGGAGCTGGTCCACCCACTTCTCGGACGCGGCCCGCACCCCGGCCTCCCGCAAGGCGTTCGTCTCCTCCTGCATCGACCTCTACATCAAGGGCGACCTGCCCGTCGACGGCGCCCGCGGCGGCGCCGGGGCCGCGGCCGGACTCTTCGACGGCATCGACATCGACTGGGAGTGGCCCGGCTCGGCCGGCGACGTCGACACGGTCTTCCGCCCGGAGGACAAGCAGAACTTCACCGCTCTGGTGCGGGAGTTCCGTACCCAGCTCGATGACTACGCGAAGACCCGGAAGGGCCAGCGGAAGCACTACGAGCTGTCGGCGTTCGTCCCCACCGCACCCGCCAAGATCGACGCGGGCTTCGAGGTCCGCAAGATCATGCGCGACTTCGACTTCGTCAACCTCCAGGGCTACGACTTCCACGGCTCCTGGGAGACGACCACCGCCCAGCAGTCCGCGCTGTTCGCGAAGAACGACTTCAGCGTCGACCAGACCGTCGGCGACTGGCTGCGGCGCGGCGCGCCGGCCCACAAGCTCGTGGTCGGCATGCCCTTCTACGGGCAGGGCTGGACCGGGGTCACCGGCGGCGGCGACGGCCTCGGACAGCCGGCGACGGGCCCGGCCGCGGGCACCTGGGCGGCCGGCTCCGAGGACTACGAGGCCCTCGAGCGGCTCGCGGACTCCGGCCGGTTCACGGTGCACCGCGACCGGAGGAACGGCCACGCGTGGCTGTTCGACGGGACCACCCTGTGGACGTACGACGACCCGCAGGTACTGCGCGCCAAGTCGGCGTACGTGCGGGCCAGGGGGCTGGGCGGAGCGATGTTCTGGTCGCTGGACGGGGACACCCCGGACGGCGAGCTGATCACCGCGGTCGACCGGGGTCTCGGCCGCCGGTGACGGCACCGCGCTGAGGGCACCGTCCCTCCGCGGCGCGACGCTCCCCCGTCGCGCCGCCACGGACCGCGGGCCGGCCCGCCACCGGCGGTGCGGACCGCGACGGCGGTCGGTCACGGGCCGCCGCACCGGGCACACCGTCCCGGCCCGCGGACGACGGGGCCGGGTCTCCCGAGCGGAGACCCGGCCCCGTCCGTACGGACGCCGGCGGCTGCCGGCTCAGGCGTTCGCGCCCGTCTCCGGCCCCGTGGTGGCCAGGCCCAGAGCCGCCCGCACCCGCCGCTCCGCCCTCCACACGGTCAACTCGTAGGCCGCGTCGTAGTGCTCCCAGAAGACGTCCTCGTCGGCCGCCTTCGCCAGCTTGTCCCACTTCGCGGCCGCCGCGTCCAGTTCCTCGGTCAGATCCGCGACGGGCGCCGCGGAGGCACCCGGCCAGGAGTGGCCCTTCAGGCCCCGGCTCGCGGCGGTGAGGGCACCGCGCACCTTGCCCGCCCACGCCTTGTTGCCGTCGAGGTCCTCGTCCGCGTCCTCCTCCGGCTCGCTCTCGAGGGCGTCGCCGATCGAGTTCGTGCTCTTCAGGAAGAGCACCTGGTCGGCGCCGAGCGTGGTCTCGTCCCGGCGCACCGAGCCCTTCATCGGCTTGCCCCCGTCGACGATGAACGAGCAGGTCACGACGCGGTCGCCGGTACGCCAACTGGCCTTGCTCGGGTAGTAGTAGAACGTCCACACGTCGTCCGGGATCGCCAGGTAGTCCAGGGCGTAGGAGTAGCTGATGTCCTCGCAGCGGTCCTCGGCGATCGAGTCGATCTTCGTCTCGCCCGGCCAGGTGGTGCCGGTGAGCTCGAAGCTGCCGGTGACCTCGCCCTCGTGCTCGCGCGCGCAGTCGACGATCCGGACGTCCGACGTGAGCGCCTCCACCTCGCCGTCGACGTCGTAGCACTGGCCCTTGCGCAGCTCGAAGGTGGACTGGGAGCGGCCGGCCTCTTCCATGCCCTTGCGGAAGCCGTCCCACGCCTCGCGGAAGCCCCCGCTGACGAGGCCGGAGACGATCAGCAGGCAGCTGACCACGGAGAGGACGATGCCGGTGACGGCGAGGCCCTTGCCCGCCTGGTCCTTCTTCCTGATCTGCGGCAGCGCGACCAGACCGAGGATCAGGCCGAGGGGCGGGAGGCAGCACACGATGCCGGCGACGAGCGAGGCGACGGCCATGCCGTTGGTGGAGCGCGCCGGAGCGCCGTAGGGGCCGGGCCCGCCCGGACCCCCGGGTCCGTACGGGCCGTAGGGAGCGTACGGACCCGGGGCGTAGGGGCCGGGTCCGTACGGGCCGGGTGCGGTGTGCGGTGTCCCCGCGCCGGGCGCGGCCCCCATCGGGTTCGACGGCTCCGGGGCAGGCCGGCCCTGCTGGGGAGGCGGGGAATCCTGCGGCGGCTGGGAGGGCTCCACGAGTACGTGCTCCTGTGGGGGCGGGGATGCGAACAGGCGATCGGGCGCGCATCGTACGTGGTGGGGGCACGGGGCCGGTACGCCGGGGCGGCCCATGACGAAGGGGCGGCCGCCCACCGGCGACCGCCCCTCGAATCGACCGCTACCGGTCAGAACTGCAGACCCCAGGAGTCGATCTTCCCGGTGTCGTAGTTCGCGTTGTCGCTGACCCGCAGCTTCCACGTGCCGTTCGCGACCTCCGAGGAGGCGTTCACGGTGTACGTGGTGTTGATGTTGTCCGCGCTGCCGCCGGTGCCGTAGGCCTTCAGCGTGTACACCGTGCCGTCGGGCGCGACCAGCTGGACACGGAGGTCACCGATGTAGGTGTGCACGATGTTCACCGGCACCTGGAGCGCGGCCGGGGCGTTGCCCGCGACGCCGCTCACGGTCACCGGGGAGTCGACGCTCGCGTTGTCGTTGATCGCGTAGTCCGTCGTGTTCTCGAACTTCGGACCGGGCGGCGGGGTCGTGCCGCCGCCGACGAAGAGCAGCTTGTTCGGGGAGCCGGTGCCGGGGCTGCCGACGACGTTCGGCGTCGCGGCCGTCGTCAGCGCCGTCGAGACCTGGGCCGGGGTCGCCGTCGGATTGTCGCCGAGGTAGACCGCGGCGGCGCCGGCCACGTGCGGGGTCGCCATCGACGTGCCGGAGATGGTGTTCGTGGCGCTGTCGCTGGAGTTCCAGGACGAGGTGATGGACGAGCCGGGGGCGAAGATGTCCAGCACGCTGCCGTAGTTGGAGAAGCTGGAACGGGCGTCGGTGCTGGTCGTGGAGCCGACCGTGATCGCCTCGGAGACGCGCGCCGGCGAGTAGTTGGAGGCGTTGGAGCTGTCGTTGCCCGCGGCCACCGCGTAGGTGACGCCCGAGGCGATGGAGTTGCGGACGGCCGTGTCGAGGGCCGTGTCGATGCCGCCGCCGAGGCTCATGTTGGCGACGGCCGGCTTCACGGCGTTCCGCGTCACCCAGTCGATGCCGGCGACGACCTGCTCGGTCGTGCCGGAGCCGGAGTTGTCGAGGACCCGGACGCCGACGATCTTGGCCTTCTTCGCGACGCCGTACGAGGAGCCCGCGACCGTGCCGGCGACGTGCGTGCCGTGACCGTGGCCGTCCTGGGCCGTGTTGTCGTTGTCGATCGCGTCGTAGCCGTAGGAGGCCCGCCCGCCGAAGTCGCTGTGGGTGATGCGGACACCGGTGTCGATGATGTACGCCGTCACGCCCTGGCCGGCGCTGTCCGGGTAGGTGTAGCTCTGGTTCAGCGGCAGGGCCTTCTGGTCGATCCGGTCCAGGCCCCACGACGGCGGGGAGGGCTGCGTGCCGCTGACCCTGAAGACGCGGTTCTGCACGACGGAGGCGACCGCGGGGTCGGCGGCGAGCTTCTTCGCCTGCGCCTCGGAGAGCTCGACGGAGTAGCCGTTGAGGGCCGAGGTGTACGTCTTCCTGATCTTCGCGCCGTACTCGGCCGCGACCGCCCGGCCCCGTGCCGTCTCGGCCTGGGCGGACTCGTCGAGGGTGACGATGTAGCTGCCCGCGACCGTGCCGGGGGCGCCGGCGTTCTGGATCACGCCTTCCGGCGCGGTGGGGGCGGCGACGGCCGGCAGCGCCGAGACGGCGCCGAGGGTCAGGGCCGCGACGGCCATGGCACCGGAGGCGGCGAGTCTGCGCCGCGCATCACGCATCACTGACATGTGAGGGGTCCTCCTCATAGGTGGTGCGTTGCTGTGGGGGTACGGCAGGGACATGTCAAAACTTCAACCGGGGAACACCGCGAGATGCCCCACCGGCCGCCCACATCCGGCTGCCGAGCGAAAGATTGACGGATCCATAGGAATCCCACAAGGGTTCCGAGCGCCACGAAACGAGGGCGCCACACGGCTGTCATGCTGATCACCATGACGGCCTACGTGTGTCCCCGCTGCCAGGTCCACGCCCCCGCTGACGCTCTCACCTGGTGTTGTCCGAAGTGCCGGGGACCGTGGGACCTGGAATTCAACAGCGCACCCCTGTCACTCAAGTCCCTGACGTCACGCGTGAATTCATTGTGGCGTTACGAGGAGGCGCTGCCACTGGCGACCGAGATCCCCCACGTGACCCTCGGGGAGGGCCGGACCCCGCTCGTCCCCCTGACCACGCCGGGCACCTCGGCCCTCGCCGCCGCGGACACCGTGATGGCCAAACTCGACTACCTCATGCCGACGTTGTCCTTCAAGGACCGCGGCGCGGTGATGCTCGTCGAACTCGCCCGCCGCCTCACCCGAGGCGGCGGCGTACGGCGCGTCCTCGCCGACAGCAGCGGCAACGCCGGGACGGCCGTCGCCGCCTACTGCGCCCGCGCCGGCCTCGACTGCGTCGTCTACGTCCCCGACGGCACCTCCCCCAAGAAGCTGGAGCAGATCAGGGCCCACGGAGCACGCCTGACGGTCGTCCCCGGGGACCGCGAGGACACCGCCCGCGCGGCACGCGCCGCGGCCGACGAGCCCGGCACCTTCTACGCCTCGCACGTGTACAACCCGCACTTCCTGCACGGCACGAAGACGTACGTCTACGAACTGTGGGAGGAGCTCGGCGGCCGGCTCCCCGACTCCCTCGTGCTGCCCGTCGGCAACGGCACCCTGCTGCTGGGCGCCGCCCTCGCGGTGGCGGAACTCCACCGGCACGGCCTCGTCGACACCCGCCCGGCCCTGGTCGCCGTCCAGGCCGAGGCCGTGTCCCCGCTGGCCAAGGCCTTCCACGCGGGCGCGGAGGAACTGTCGGCCCCCGCCGCGCCGCGCCCCACCCTGGCCGAGGGCATCGCCATCCCGAACCCGCCCCGCGCCCACCAGATCCTGCGGGCCGTGCGCGACACGGGCGGGACGTTCCTGACCGTGACGGAGGACCAGATCCGCGCCGCCCAGCTGGACCTGGCCCGCCGGGGCCTGTTCGTCGAGTCGACGGGCGTCGCCTGCTGGGCGGCCGTGCGCGCCGCGCCTCGGCCGGGCCTGTCCGTCGTCCCCCTGTGCGGCGCGGGCGCCAAGACGGGCCTGGCGGCGGGTGCGGCCGCCCCGTAGCCGGCGGCGGGCTCAGCCGGTCCCGCAGGGGCGGGCTCAGTCGGTCCAGTAGCCGGCGGCGGGATCAGTCGGTCCAGTAGGTGTCGTGCCGGAGGAAGAACTCCGCCCGCTCCTCCTCCGACATCGCCGCGACGGTCGACACCTTCTCGAAGTACTCCTCCCGGGGCGCGCCCGGCGCGAAGAGCAGCAGCATCGAGGCCGGGTCGTCGGAGTCGTTGCGGAAGGCGTGCAGCCCGCCGGTCGGCACGTAGAGGAAGTCGCCCTTCCGCGCGTCCACCCACCGCGCGCCGTCGTACAACCGGACCGTCCCGTCGAGGATGAAGAAGCTCTCGGAGATCGTCTTGTGGAAGTGCGTGCTCGGGCCGCCGGCCCTGGGCGCCATGTCGACGCGGTAGAGCCCGAACTCCCCTTGCGTGGAAGCCGTCGTGGCGAGGTAGTGGGTCTGCGACCCGTTGGCCGCGGTGAGTTCGGCGGGCGTCCCCGCGGGCCGGTACGCCGCGCTGACCTCACCCTTCTCACCGTGATACCTGGGCTCGGGGTACGACATGGGAACTCCGTTCGCATCCGTGGATCAGGCGGGAGGCGGCACCTCCCGAGAGGGCCAACGCCGACTCCCGCCCCGGGCTTCCCGGTGGGAAGATGGAAGGACGAGCGGATGCCAACCACCCGGATCCCTACCAGGAGGTGGATCATGGGAGAGGCGCGCGCGGTCATGGACCGCCTCACCGAATCGCTCACCACGAACCAGGACCTCAAGGTCGTCGCCGACCTCTTCGCCGCCGACGCGGTCGCGATCACGCCGGACGACGGCGAGCTCCACGGCCGGGAGGCGATCGTCGCGTACTGGCGCACGATGACGGAGTCCGTACCGGACGCGACGTTCACGCCCTCGGCGTCCTTCGAGTTCGGCGACACGGCCATCGACGAGGGCCTCTACAGCGGCCGGAACACGGGCCCGATCCAGCTCCCCACCGGGGAGACGCTCCCGGCCACCGGCAAGGAGATACGGCTGCGCGGGGTCGACTTCGCCCAGGTCAAGGACGGCCGGATCGTCAGCTACCGGCTGTACTTCGACCAGATGGAGTTCCTGGGGCAGCTGGGCCTGCTGCCGGAGGAACTGGCGTAGGAACCGGCCGGGCGCGTGACGCGGGCGGTACGCGGGGCACGGACGGTACGCGTGACGCGGGCGGGCGCGCGGGGCACGGGCAGCTTTCGGGGCGGGTTCGTCATGCTCTGACCGGCTCCGCTCACTGCCGCGTCTCGGACGCCTCCGGATCCTTCCGCGACCGGGCGGACTCGGCACCGCTCACGCCCAGCCGGGCCTGCTCCTCCTCGATGATCCGGCGCGCGATGTCGGCGTCCGAGACGTCGATCGCGTCCGGGGTGGCCTCCGCGACCGCGCTGCGGCGGGCGTACGCGTCGAACAGCCGGTCCTTGTCCTCCAGCATCCGCACCATCCGCTCGTCCACCCCGCCGGTGGCGAGCAGGCGGTGCACCCGGACCGACCTGACCTGACCCATGCGGTGCGCCCGGGCCACCGCCTGGTGCTCCAGGGTCGGCTTGATCTGGGGTTCGCAGAGGACGACGACCGAGGCGGCCTGCATGTTCAGGCCCACGCCCGCCGCCTGGATCTGCGCGAACAGCACCGCCGGCCCCGTGACCTGCGTGAACTCGTCGACGAGCAGCTGCCGCCGACCGGGCGGGACGCTTCCGGTGAGCGGCCCGAACAGCGGGCCGTCGTCCGCCGAGCCGGTGTCCAGCGCTTCCCGCACCACGCCGAGGACGTCCTTGAAGTGGGAGAAGACCACCGTCTTCTGCCCGTTCTCGCGCGCCTCGCGCACGATCTCCCGCAGCCGGTTCAGCTTGGCCGATCGCGCGGGGCTCGCGTACGCGGCCCTCCGCATGGCCATGAAGTTGCCGGCCCGCACGGCCTCGCGGTAGGCCTCCTCGTCCGAGGCGCTCAGCTCCTCCCACTCCTCGATCCGCTGGAGACTGGGCAGCTCCGCGAGGACGTCCTCCTGGTTGCGCCGCAGGTACACCGGGGCCACGGCCTTGCGGAAGGCGACCGACCCGGCCGTCGCGTCCCTCTCACCCAGGGAGTCCGCGAGCGCGGGGTCGAGCATCCGCACCAGGTTCCGGAACTCGCCCACCCGGTTCTCCATCGGGGTGCCGGTCATGAAGAGGGTGCGCCCGCAGCGCTCCGTCCACCGGGCGACCGCCTGGGACCGCAGGGTCTTGGGGTTCTTGACGGAGTGCGCCTCGTCGACGACGAGCATCCCGACCTCCCCTCCTCCCGGGGCGGGGAACCCGCGCAGCGCGTCGAAGGTGGTGACCGCGACCCCGCCCCGCCCCTTCCAGTCGGCGAACGCCTCGTGGCGGTCGGGACCGTGCAGGGGCATCACCCGCAGGGCGCTCCGGGCCTCGATCTCCCGGGTCCAGTTGACCAGGACGCTCGCCGGGCAGACGACCACGAAATGGCTCTGGCCCTCGGCGGCGAGATGCGTCAGCGCGGCGATCGCCTGGATGGTCTTGCCGAGACCCATCTCGTCGCCGAGGATCACCTTGCGCTGGGCGAGGGCGAACCGCGCACCGAACGCCTGGTAGCCGCGCAGGGACACGCGCCGGTGTGTGTCGTCCAGGTGCTGGCCCCTGACCCGCTCGGCGACCTCCTCCGGCAGGAAGCCCTCGGCGGCGGCCGGGTCGGGCACCTCGCCGGAGATCTCGGCCAGCAGGCTGTAGTACTCGGCGGACCGGAGCTCGAAGTCGACCCAGGCCGCGACGTCTCCCGCGGACCCGCGCAGAAGGTCCACCGAGGCCTGGGCGAGCAGGCCCGGGATGCCCGCGTGGTCCGCCTCCTCGACCACGGTCCGGAGCTCCCCGACCGCCGCCAGCGCACGGGCCCTGCCGTCCCGGCCGGCCAGCAGCATGCGGACCCGCCCGGCGGCCGGCCCGGCGTCCGCCAGCAGCGGACCGAGCCGTACGGCGAGACCACCGGCGGCGTCGACCGCGCGCCGGGCGTCCGGACCGGCCTCCACCAGGACGTGCAGGGCGATGACGAGCGCGGTGGTACGCGGCTCGGGCCGGTCGACGTCGATGTGGACGGCGACGGTCTCGTACGCGGCCTCGGACAGCCTGCGCGCGGCGGCGAGGATCTGGTCGACGGTGCGCCGGCCGACACCGGGGATCTGCCGCAGCCGGTAGGGGCCGGCGTCGAGCACCTGGCCGACCGTCCGCAGCCCGCTCCCTTCGACGCTCCCGAGCCGCAGCCGCCCCTCGGTCACGTCCTGGAGCCGTGCGACGGGGATGGCGTCGAGCTCCTGCCGCACCGCCTCGTCGTGGAGCGGCTTCAGGGCCGTCCGCACCGCCTGGACCGCCCTGCCGTGGTCGTCGACCAGCGCGCGTGCCGCCTCGTCCAGCCGCGCTCCCCGCGCGACCACGTCCCGCTCGCCACGACCCACGTTCCCCGCCCCTCGCTCACGCTCCCCCGCATCCTCCCACCACGCCGAGGCCACCCGCCCCGAACCGGAGAGCCGGCGTCGCGCGCCCGCCGGGGACGACGGGACGGCCCGGGTCCGGAACCGTGGCGAAATCTGCGCCGCTGAGACGAGGCCGCGGTGACGCCGGGCCCAAGGGGTCACACCCCGTCCCCCACCACCTCTCCCTGTTCGCCCCCGTCGCCTCTACGATCCGGCGCATGATCAAGCTGACCTGGGCCCTGGTGGCCGACCGCATGGACGAGTGGACCGGTGAAGACATCGCAGAGGGCGTGGCCGTGCTCGAAGCGAAGGTGGGTGCGGTCGTCGACGCGAGCGGGATGCAGGAGCAAGCCGTACGACACTGGCGTACGGACTTCCTCTCGCCCGTCGTCGAGTCGCTGCGTACGGAGGGAGCAGCCGCACTCGCACGGGGCGAGTCGTGGAGCAGGGCGGCCGGGCCGTTCCTGGCGTGCGCGTCGCCCGTCGCCTGACTCGCACCCCTTCGGCCCCAGTTCCCCGGGGCTTGCCCATGCGGTGGGTTCGTTCACGAGATCGGGCTCTGGCTCCTCTGGTGTGTTCCCGCCTCGCTCGCGGAACGTGAGGCGGGACTGCCGGCCGGCCGAACCACTCGCCAGGTCACCTGGGCGTCCCCCGTGTCAGTAGTGATACCGGGCCGCGAGGATGACGATCTCCTTGTCCGTGACCAGATAGACGAGGCGTTGCTCGTCGTCGATCCGCCGCGACCACGCTCCAGGCAGGTGATACTTCAGCGGCTCGGGCTTGCCGATCCCCGTGAACGGGTCTCGCTTGACGTCCTCGATGAGCCTGTTGATCCGAGCAAGCATCTTGCGGTCGTTCTTGAGCCAGGACGTGTAGTCCTCCCAGCCCTGATCCTCGAAGACAAGCCTCACGCAGCGCCCTCGACGGGTTCCGCCGCATCGGGATCGATCAGCTCGCGCTCCGAGACGTTGATGTTGCCCAGGGCGTTCTCGTACGCCTTGAGCAGGCGACGTGCATTCGCGGGCGAGCGCAGCAGGTATGAGCCCTCGCGCAGCGCCGCGTAGTCGTCCGCCGAGACAAGTACGGCATTGCCGTGCTTGGACACGATCTCGATGGCCTCGTGATCGTCGTTGACCTTCTTGATCAGCGGAAAGAGAGCCTTGCGCGCTTCACTCGCAGTTATCGACATGGATGACTCCCTCTATCAAGTGGTACCGAATAACGTACCACTGATGACCGTCCGCAGCTCGACCACACGAGTGACAACCCGTCAGAAATCCCAGCACCCTCCCAGCACGGGAAAACGCCAGGGCCCGACTCCAGCGAGTCGGGCCCCTGTGACCTGCGTATCCATAAAGGCGATGTGGGGGATTTGCACAGTTATCTGCACCAACCTCCCTCGTTGACCAGCGTGCTGGACGAGCTGATCGACGAGGAGGGCATGTGGAACTGCGATATGAGCTCATGGAGGGCCGGGCGGAGCTCCCCCGGGTAGGGGCTGTGTTCCCCGCCCGGGGAGTTCACCCGCCGTACGTCGTCGTGAACGCGTACGACGATGAGGTCGAGCCTGTCACGGCCTACCTGCGGGACCTGGCGCTGAACGACTGCAGCGACCTGACCGTGCGGAGTTACGGGTACGGGCTGCTGCGGTGGTTCCGGCTGCTGTGGCTGCTCGGTGTGTCCTGGGAGAAGGCCACCGAGGCCGAGGTCGCCGTGCTAGCGGGGTGGCTGCGGACCTCTGCGAATCCGCAGCGGCGCCGGTCCGTGCTTGGAGGCGGGGCGCCGGGGGCGGTCAACCTTCGAACAGGCAAACAGAGCCTGCGGGCCGGATACGCGCCCAGGACGATCAACCACGCCTTGTCGGTGGTCAGCGGGTTCTACGAGTTCCACGCGCACCAGGGCGCCGGGCCGGTGGTCAATCCGGTTCCGATGTCGCCGCAGCGCCGCCGGGCGCTTGCGCACCGCAGCCCGCTGGAACCGTATCCGGTGGTCGGTCGTGCCCGGTTGCGTCAGAAGGTCGCTGACCGGCCACCGCGGTCGGTTCCCGACCGGCTCTGGGACGACCTGTTCGAGCAGATGGGCTGCGAGCGGGACCGAGCCCTGCTGGAGTTCTACGTCTCCAGCGGCGCCCGCGCCGTGGAACTGCTCGGCGTCGGCGTGGACGACGTGGACTGGGCCGGACAAAGGATCTACGTCATCTCGAAGGGCACCCGGGAGCGCGAAGCGGTCCCCGCGTCGCCGCAGGCATTCGTGCGGCTGGCCCGCTACCTCGACGAGATCGGCACGCCACCGAGAGGCGAGCCGCTGTGGCGTACACGGCGGGGAGCGAGCCGGCCGCTGTCCTACTGGGCGATGCGCCGGGTGATGCAGCGGGCGAACGAGGTGCTGGGCACGAACTGGACGCTGCACGATCTCCGGCACACGGCGGCGTCGCGCATGGCCAACGGCGGCACGCTGACGCCGGTCGAGGTCCAGGCGATCATGCGGCACGCCAACATCCAGACCACCAGCCGCTACCTGACGGCGCGGGTCGAGGAGATCTTCGACAAGCTGACCGAGCACTACGCGGCGCCGAGGCCCCAGACCACGTATCCGACGGGCTACGCCGCCGAGGACATCAAGGCGGTGTTCGGTGGCTGAGCCGCAGGTCAGCCGCACAACAGGGGTCAGCCGCAGGCATGGTCCGGTCGCAGAAGGGATGACCTTCCCCAGCCGGTTCGTCGGCGGACCAATGGAACCGGAGCCGGCGCGGGCATCCACGCCGCCCAGGCCCTTCGGGGACCTGTCGACCGCCCCAGCGGCAGACATCGCACGGCTGGCCGCGGGGGTGAGGGGCGACGCGGCCGAGGTCACCCGCTACCAGCGCGGCCAGGCCACCCGCATGGTGCTGGACTACCTGAGCGGATTCGTCGGGAACACCTGGCAGCAGCGCTGGGACTCCAGCCTCGTCGGCCAGGGTCTGGTCCAGGCAAGCTCGATCGGCTCGCGCCGGTCAACCGGCCTCGCCGTGACGCCCGGTATCCGGGCCTTGTACTGCCTTCGAGTGATCCAGCCGTCCCAGCTGGTCTTCCGCCTCAACACGCTGCAGGGCTTCTCGGCGATGTTCGTCGGGGCCCAGAGCGATCGGCTGCTGGACCAGTACGTCGACCACGTGGCCGCTCTGCCACTGCGTCACGTCCATCAGCGCGATGCCGTCTTGGACCTGTGCAATCTGCTGGCCGCGCAAGGGGTCGCCCTGGCCGATGTCACGCCGGCCTCGGTGTTGTTCTTCGCGCAGGAGAACCGGCGGGCCCGATGCCGTCTCCAGCCGGGGAACACCGTGTCCAACCGGCTGATCGGGCACAGCATGTGGAATGCCCTGCACACCATGGGCCACTTCCCAGCGGACACTCCGGCCACGATGCGGGCGGCCCTGCTGCGCGGGCAGCGGACCATCGAGGAACTCGTCGACCGATACCCGATCCGCAACGCGGCCGTCCGCGATCTGCTGATCGACTACCTCCAGCGGCGCCGGGCCGACAGCGACTACTCGACCATCAAGGCCCTGGTCCTCGCTCTGGTGCATCACTTCTGGGAGGGCATCGAGCGGCTCAATCCCGGCCAGGCTGACCTGCGGMTCAGCCCCGACCTCTACTCCGCCTGGCGCCAGACGATCAAGTTCAAGGACAACGGGCAGCCCCGGGCCGGTCAGGACGGCATCGTCATCACCGTCCGCAGTTTCTACTACGACCTGCACACTTGGGCCGCCGAGGAACCTGAGCGCTGGGCGGCATGGGTCGCGCCCTGCCCCGTGCCGCCCGGAGAACTCCACGGCCTGGGCACCCGCCGGCGCCGGATTAACGAGCGGACCGCCGACCGCACCCGCCAGCGCCAGCCCCTTCTCCCCCTGCTGGTCGCACACGTCGAAGAACGCTACGACCAGGCCCGAAGCCTGCTCGAACGCGCCGACAAGGCCGCGGACAGAGAAGTCTTCACCCACCACGGGACCACCTACCGCCGCGTGATCACCGAGCCCGACTACAAGCTGTTGCGGCACGGTGACCCGGTCCCCACCCGGGTCCGCAACGAAGACAGCGGCCGGCTCATCCACATCGGCACGGACGAGGAAGCGGCGTTCTGGGACTGGTCCAGCGTGGAGGCACTACGGCACTCCGGCGTCCGCATCGAGGAACTGTGCGAGCTGACCCACCTCAGCATCCGCCAGTACCAGCGCGCGAACGGCGAGGTCATCGCCCTGCTCGTGGTGGCACCGTCCAAGACCGACCGGGAACGCGTCATCCCGATGTCCGCTGAGCTCTTCCACGTCATCGCGTCCATCATCCGTCGGCACACCCGCCACGGACGGACAATCCCGCTGGTCAGCCGCTACGACAACCACGACAAGGTCTGGAGCGCGCCGATGCCCTTCCTCTTCCAGAGGCAGAACGGCGCCACCCCCGTGGTCTTCAGCACCGCTGCCATCCAGCGGATGATCAGCCGCCGCTGCGAGAGCCTCGCCGAGACCAACCCGGCCTTCCGCGACGTGAAGTTCACCCCCCACGACTTCCGCCGGATCTTCGCCACCGAACTCGTCAACAGCGGGCTGCCCATCCACATCGGCGCGGCGCTGCTCGGCCACCTGAACATCCAGACCACGCGCGGCTACGTCGCCGTCTTCGACGCAGACGTCGTCCGCCACTACCAGGCCCACCTGCACCACCGCCGCCAGGTCCGACCAACCGGCGAGTACCGCGACACGACCCCGCAGGAGTGGAGCGAGTTCGAGGAGCACTTCGACCGCCGCAAGGTCGAACTCGGGACCTGCGGGCGCCCCTACGGCACCCCCTGCCAGCACGAACACGCGTGCGTCCGCTGCCCGATGCTCCACGTCAACCCCAAGATGATCCCCCGCCTCATGGAGCTGGAAGAGGACCTGCTCGCCCGGCGAGCGCGAGCCGAGTTCGAAGGCTGGATCGGCGAGATCGAAGGCATCGACCTCACCCTCACCTTCCTCCGCACCAAACGCGAGGAATCCCAACGCCGAGCCCAGCGACCCGCGGTCGACCTCGGCATCCCCAAGCCCCGCACATCCCCCACACCACCGGAGGTCCACTGACAAGCCC
>NZ_RDBI01000066.1:383697-424225 GCF_008042125.1 Streptomyces sp. MS191 | reverse complement strand
CCACCCAATCGGGTGAAGCGCAGAGCAGCACCGCAACCCTGAAGCGCGACAAGATCGCCCCGCTGTTCAAACAGATCATCGACGCCCTCGGCGATCAGGCCCTGATCCTCTCCGCCCATGGAATCCGGGCGGCCGGATCCGACAATCCACGGACTCTCGTGGGAGGAACGGCTGCCGTTCTACGATCGGATCGTGAACACGGAACGGGCTTCTGCCCTGCTGCTCGTAGCGATGTACCAGCGACTCAACGGTGTTGCAGGCACCGAGGTCGAGGTGAACGAGCTGCCCGGTTGGGAGGACCTGGGAGACGAACGGCTGCTTACGTTGACGGCCCACCTCGAGCAGGCAGGCATGGCCGCTTCGGGGCCCAAGGCGTCAGGGATGTCGTGGTGCCTCTCCCCCGCTGGCGTGGTGAGGGCAGAGAACCTGCTTGAGCAGCGGAATCGTCCGGTCATCCGGTACGACACGGCGCTCAACGGGCTGATCACCGCGGCAACGGACAAGTTCCCGAAGCACAGGCTCGAGGTTCAGAACTTCCTGTCGTCTGAGCATGCGCAGATCCTCGACGACGTGTTGACACTTGACGAGATCTTCAGCGCGATCGAGTACCTCGAGAATGAACAGCTAGTCAGAGTTGAACGCGACGCCAGCCGCCCAACGGCGATCACACTCACTCCCCTCGGCCGGAAATGCGGCTGGAACAGCAACGTAGACGTTCAGGGATTCTTGGCTGGCCAGCAGCCTGTGGGCATTCAGACTTCCTGGTCCGTCGAGGTCTACGGTGGCGCCAACCAGATCGGCCCGGGCAACGTCCAAAATAACAACTTTGGCCTCAACGCTGAGCAGGTCATGAAGCTTGTGCGCGAGGTCAAGGGTTTGGTTCCGTCCATGGACGTGCCGGAGCCTGTCCGTGAGCGGATCACCGAAGACGTGGAAGCCCTTGAACGTGAGGCGGAGCGTGAAGAGCCGCAGTCTGCCCGGATGCGCCGCCTCATCGAAGGACTCCGAGAGAGCCTCGACCCCTCGAAGGCGACCACCGTGGGGGCCGCCACAACCCTCGCACAGAGCATCATGTCGATCTTGGCGTGAGCGGACCAAGATCCGAAATGACACAACGCAGCCACATGGAGGAAGCCTTGAGCGATCACCAGCACAACAACACCTGGAACGTCACGGTGAACGGCGGGGCACCTCAGATGGGCACCGGCAACGTTCAGCACAACACCTTCGGCTACGACCCGCAGCAGCTGGCTACCTTCACCCGAGAAGTCCTGGAGGCCGCTCACAGGGGAGATCTGCCGGCCGAGGTCGAGGCCGACGCAGAGGCACTCCAGGCTGAGCTTGCCACGACTGAGCCTGACGAAGGGCGCGTGCGTCAGCTGACGCGAAAGGTCTGGGAAGGCACCATGAAGTACGCACCGCCCGTGCTTGCGACGGGCGCCGCGCAGGCTGCGGCAGGCTTCCTCGGGATTCCCATCGGGTTCTGACGTTCCTGCTGTGGTCCGGGCGGTACTGGTCTGGCCGACACCATGCGCGCCCTGGTGTCCCTTCGCGGCGGCGTCACCGGCGTACGCGGCGCCGCTGCCGACTGCCTACGCCCGGGCCCAGCTCGTCTCTCCGGCTGTCCCCGTCCCGCTCCCAGCCAGCCCGGACGCTTGGCCGCTGGCGGGGCCTCGGTCCCGGGCCCTTGCCGTTCTTCAGCGACCCACTGGCCAAGCCCCATGCCCAGGAACCCATCCGGGCCGCAAGCCCAACACATACGATCGGCTCGTGACGTTTGAGACCGAAGCGGACCTACTCCTGCTCTGGATACGCGAAAAGACCGCAGGCATGGACAGCCGCATTTCTGTCGACCCTCACAGGTCGTGCGACTGGTCCGAGGCCGCGAAGGGGGAAGTGTTCAGACTGGTCGCGTGGCTTGCCGAGCGCGGCCTCGTCAACCACGACGGACAGCGCTACGGACAGCGGAACGCCGGGTGCAACAGCTTCACGACCAGGTGCACTTTGACACCCAAGGGGGTCCGCGAGGCGGAGCGTCTCCTCCAGCTGCGCGGCAACAAGCTGCACCGGTTCGACACCGCAGCGAACGGTCTGATCGTCGCTGCAATGGACGATGTCCCCGACTATCACATTGTGGTGCAGGACTTCGCTGCATCCGACCGTGCTGTCCTCCTCGGTCAGCGAATCGACGCGGAAACGATCGAGAAGGCCGCGGCCTTCCTGGTGGACAACAAGCTGGCCACCGTGTACTCCCGATCGGTCGCCATTCGTCCCCGAGAGGCTTTCGACCCGTCGTACGCACTCGCCCTGACCCCGTCTGGAATCCAGTGCGGGGACCAACACATCAACGTGAGGAAATTCGTGGCCAACCAGCAGGACGCCCGCCCGGTCACCACCAACATCTACGGCGGCAACAACCAGATCGGGGACCACAACACCCAGAACAACAACATCGGGTTCCCCCCAGACGACCTCGCCCAGTTCGCCCAGCAGGTCCTCGCCGCCGCCGTCACCATGGACGTCCCTGAGCCGATCCGTGAGCGGATCGCGGAGGACGCTGAGGCGCTGCAGCGCGAAGCGGAGAGAGAGGAACCCCAACCCAGCCGCATGCGACGAGCCCTCGAGGGCATGAGGGAGAGCCTGCTCCAGGCGGGCCAGGACCAAGCCGCGCAGAAGCTCATCGAGATGGCCGGGAACTTCCTCATGACGGCCAGCGGCGGCTGACCAGCGGCATGCGACGCAAGCGCGCCCAGTCGTTCATGGTCCCGTCCTCGCCCGCGCCTTCCTCGTGGTCGCGCCATACGGCCAGGCGCGCGGGCAGGACGGAGATCTTGCCATGGCCCGACGCCGTACCGGCCCGACCGACACCGTGCGCGCTCTGGTGCACTCCCTCGATGAAGGTGCCTGCGTGCGCTACGCCACGGCCCTCGACCTGACGACCCACCACCGGGTGAACCGCGGGATGGACGGCGTTAGGGAGGAGTGGATCAACCAGGCGCACAACCTGGTGCAGGTCTGCACGGTCTGTAACGGCTGGTCCGAGGAAAACCGCGGCTGTCGTACGAGGCCGGGTGGAAGGTCCGCCGGCCGGAGCTGCCCAGCGAGGTGCCGGTGAAGTACGCCGACGGCAGGGATTACCGGCTGACCCCGGATGGTGTTCGCTCTACCGTGATGGCGGTGACCCGATGAGACGCCGGGTCTCGACGACTGGCTCCGTACGACGTCTGCGCGGACAGGGGCTGGGACCGCTCGTGCTGTGGTGTACGCCGATCCCGCAGACGTCAGCTCTCGGCTTCGGCCGAATTGCCGTCACGGACACCCCGCGCAACCCAGCTCCCGACCAGCAGGCCGTGCGCGATGGGCACGCACCCGAGTGAACCAACCGAAGGCAAGTTCGCGCGCCGAACTGGACGCCCGGGTCCAGGACCAATGCCTGGAAGCGACCAGTCGTCACCGAAGGATGACGTTCACGCCCCGTTCCTCGAAGATCTCCAGGAGCAGGTCTAACAGCGCAACCTCACGGTCGCCGACCGGGAGGCTCTCTACCAACCGTGCCCGAGCCTCGGCCGAGGACTCCCAGTGCAAAGTGAATGGAGCAGTGGCGCCCCAGCCTCCGCAAAGGCAGTCATCCAGAGCGTCCAGGTTCCAGCCGAAGTATCCGCCGGGTCCGTTGACGGCCTCACCGATCGCGCAGTAGAAGCTGTCTTCGTCGACGATGTGCTGGCCGTCCAAGGTGAACACCTGGTCGACTGGGGCATCGGGCTTTCCCTGGCGTTGGTACGCGCGGGACCACAGCGCCACCGACAGCCACGCGTGTCTCTCCTCGGGTGCGAGTTCGTGCCACATTCCGGTGCGGTTCAGTTGAGCCGTGCGGACCAGGTCCCACGCTCGTTCCGCTCCGGGCAGGGCGTTCTCGCACCACAGCGTCACCGTGATGTCGACGAGGCCGGCTCCACAGGCGGAAGGCTTGACGTCGACGACGGTGACCTCGTTGACGAAGTAGGACCCCATGGTGGCACCGTCGCCGTCGAGAAGGGCGAGCCAGGCGTTTCCCGCCATGGCGCGACGGCTACCGACATGATCGAGGCTCTTCAGTAGGCCACCCTGCGGGAGGCACCCTTCGAGGTGCACTCGGCGTGCGCCCTCCTCATCCGGCAGAGGTGTGAAGAGCCCCTTGGCCTCGCGAGCGAAGCCCCAGAAGTCGCTGTCGTCCTCGTCCGACGTCAGCGCGTACTTTCGCCCCTCGCCGCCCTGCTCTGATGTTCGCATCGCCCCCCCTGAGAGCGCTGATCTTACCGACGCCCGACAACTCGCCGGGCAGTCGTCGGCGCTGCCYCACCCCTGACCCCATCCCATCCATCTCGGAGGCCCATTGACGAGCCACATAGCCCTGTTCACCCATGAGAGTGAAGTGCAGAGAAGCACCTAGACGTTGAAGCGGAACGTTCACGAAGCCCTCTACTTCCCAGTATTCCCAAGGGTTTCCGCCTCTCACGGAGGCGCCGGGTCAGCACCAAGTCAGCACGGTGTCGAGCAGCCAGCACGTCACGCCGCCAGCGCCGTCGACGGCTCCGCCGCCTGGCGGGGAACCGACGGGCGCAGCGCCTCCTGCATGACGTCGCGGCAGCGGTCCCACGCCTCCGGTACGAGGTGCCCGTACGTGTCGACGGTCGTCTTGATGTTGCGGTGCCCGAGCCAGCGGCTCACCTCGTGGATCGGGACGCCGTTCGCCAACGCCGTCGAGGCGAAGAAGTGCCGCAGCGAGTGCGGCGTGTACTTCGGCTTCCCGTCCGGCGTCGTCACTCCGGCGGCCTTCAGCGCCTTGCGCCAGTGGTAGCCGTACGTCGACGCCGTGGGCATCTTGCCCTTGCCGCGCTCACGCGGGGCGAACAGGACCTCCAGACCATCGAGCACGACCGTCCCCCAGCGCTTTAGGTGCAGTCCGATCTCCTGGTCGAGGAAGGTCGGCGTGGGTACGTCTCGGAACTCCTCCGCCGTGCGGTGCTTCAGCGGCACGAAGCGGGTGACGCAGTCGCCCTGGTTCGCCTTGGCGCTGATCTGGCGTCGCAGCCGGAGGAAACCGTCTCGCTGGCAGTCGGCCGAGAAGCCAAGGGTCTCGCTGATGCGCAGCCCCGCACCCGCCTGGAGCCATACGGTGAGCCGGTACTGCTCAGACATGGCCGCTGCGATGGCGTACACCTCGGCCAGTGTCGGGATCTCGTCGGGATCGACCGCAGCGCCCGCCGCCTTGAGAGGCGGCACCTCGTCGCACGGGCTGTCGGGTATCCGGCGCTCCTTCACGGCTGCCGTCATCATGCTGCGCAGGATGTTCAGGCGGTCGTTGACCGTCGCGGCCGTCAGCCCTCGGCCCACCATCGCGGTCTGGAGCTTCTTCACGTCCGCGACGGTCAGGCCAGCGAGGGTGCGGGAGCCCAGCTCCGGTATCAGGTGGTTGAAGAGGAAGCCCTGGTAGTTGCGCCGCGTGGACTCGTTCACCTGGTGCTGCTCCAGCCACTCCTCGGCCCACTTGCGCAGCGAGATCTGGCCGAGCTGGAGGTCGATGTAGACACCCTGCCGCTTGTCGTTCTCCGCCTTGACGCCGAAGCTCTCGGCTTCCTTCTTCGTGGGGAACGACCTCTCCCGCTGCCGCGCACTCCTCCCTCCTGGCTCCCGGTAGCGGACCGTCCACCGGTGCCCGCACCGGGTCTTGTTCCGGCAGTCACACTTCTTCAGTACCTGCGCCACTCTTCATCCCCCTGAGTATCTGTACAGCCTTGTCCGTGAGCTGTCCGCCCGCTTTCCCTTCGACCTTCGTCAGGAACCCCCTCTGCCGGGCGGCGCGCAGGTGCCCCTTCACGGTGGCCGGGTTCAAGTCGAAGCCCACCGCCAGGCGCTGAGCCGGGGCACGCTCGCCCGCATTCACGAAGTGCACGTAGAGGGCAGACAGCACCGCCAGGCGCTCGTCCGTGAGACCGCTCGGGAGAGAGGCCAGCCGCTTGCCAAGCTGGCGGACATCTATGTCAGCAGCCTCCTCAAGGGACCGCATCGCGGCGAAGTCCCGACTCGGCGTCGTATTGATCCGCCGGAGAACGGTGCTGGAGATACCCCGCGCGACCTCCTGCGGATCAGCGTCGACCGCAGGAACCACATGGACCTCACGCGGCCCTACCGATCCGCCGGTTCCCTCGGGCCAGTGCATAGTCACCACCCATGCACCCGTGCGCTTGATGACGGTCACGCCATTTCGCGGCTCGGGCCCTGGTGGCTGAGGTGTCGAGTTCATATCCGAACCGTAGGCAGGCGCCACAGTATCGTCAAGTCCGGATGCGACAGATCCGGACTTGACCACGCCGAACCTACGCGCTCAAAATGTGCAGGTCCACCCACTCATCGACAGGAGCCCGCCTTTGCACCACCACCGCCTCATGACCGTTGACGAGCTGGCCAAGTACCTGGGCAAGAAGCCCGCGTGGATCTACAACAACCACCGGATGCTCGGCATCCCGTCCCGGAAGGTCGGCGGCAGCCTGCGCTTCCGACTGTCAGAGGTTGACCACTGGATCGATCGGGAGTGCCCGGTCTCGGCCTGACGGGGCCCCCTCATTCCCCACTGACCGAAAGGAGGTCACATGATCCCGTCGCGCGGCGGGAGGACATCGGCGCACCTGAGCGCCGCACACGGAAGGACGGCCACCCATCATGGGAGCCATCAAGGACAAGGGACTCCAGCTCCACCAGATCGAGCGCGTCCCGTACGAGGAAGCGTTCCTCATCGGTGATCTCCTCACCACTCGGATCACCATCCTGTCCGGAGAACCCAAAGCCGGTAAGACCCTGCTCGCCGTAGGCATGAGCACCGCCCTACTCAACGGCGACCCGACGTTCCTCGGGCTCCCCGTACACAAGAAGCTCGACCACATCGTCTTCGGCCTCACCGACGACGGTGCGCCAGCCGAACTGAAGGAGCGCATGGACGGGGCCGTTCCCTACGACTCCGTGACCGTCTTCCCTTTCTCCGACACCGGAGACCCGTGGTACTGGGCAGGCATCTACGAGGACCTTGCCCGCATCAAACCCGGACTTTTCGTCCTGGACAACGTCATTGGAGCGCTCGCCCCCGGTGAGGACATCGCGTCATCCGTAACCGCTCAGCGCCTCGTCAACAGTCTTCGACCGATCAGTGGCCTCGGCATCCCGACGCTCCTCGTCACCCACACCCCCAAGGGGACTGGAGAGGGGATGAGCGTCGCATCCTCCCCGATCGGAGGGCGCGCCATGGGAGCCGCCGCCCGTGGCCTCATCGCCCTGCGCAACTCCGGCAAGCAGGGGCGGCGGCTCCAGACCGCCAGCAACCGAGCCACCGAAGAACTCGACATCCCCGTCACCGTGCGCCGCGCCTCGGCAGAGAACGAGATCCCCCAATGGGAGCGGATCGAGCCCGGCCTGAAGGCCGTCAGCCGGCCCAAGGCGGATCCGTGGGACGAAGTCCTCATCGCCCGCCTCCTCGAAGAACAGCCGCAAGAGACAACCATCAAGGCCCTTGCAAACAAGTACGCGCAGGAGGCAGGCAGGAAGCCGGAGACCCTCCGCCCGAAGCTCAGCGCCGCCCTCGCTCACGTTGGCGGCAGGTGGGTTCGCCGGACCGCCGAAGCGGCGTAAGCCGTGGTGGTGGTGACGCGGCCCCCCTTTTGGGAATGCTCACCACCACCAGCTACCTCGCTCCGCTCGGCAAGCCTCGCTCCTCCCCTACTTACGTAAGCACGCCAGCTCGCTGAACGCTGGCGGCCTGCGGCCGACCAGAACACAGTCCACTGGAGAACTGGAAGGACGGGATCCTGAAAGTGATGGCCCCCCTCAAAAGGGGGCCATCTACAGGGGCAAGACGGCTTACGCGCTGACGAACAGCGGCGGAGCCGGAAGCCTGTGCAGGGGCGAAGAAGATCAGCCAGTATGCGGCCAAGGCCGCTCTTCAGGAAGACGGCATGCTCGGCCTGACTTCCCCTTACGTACCAACCTCTTCGCTGCTGCCTTTCCTCGGGGCCGCGGGGCGCCCCTCTCGTCAGGAACTGTCCAGACTCACATCCTGCCCTGACGCCGTTGACCTTCCCCGTCGCCGCCGCGTACGACCGTCGGCCCAGTCCGGGCCTCACGGGGTGGTGGCAGCTCCAATCGATCCGCTGTCCCCAGTCCTCGCCACCGGCACCACGCCGTCGCTGACCAGGTCCACGACCCCGTCGGCGTGCTCCCTGATCAGATAGTCCATGGCGTGCTCGGTCGACGACTGGTACTCAAGCTGCTCGCTGTAGAAGCGCAGCCGTTCCTGAGCGTCCTCGATGATCTCACCCCAAGTGCGCACCCAGATTCGGTACGCGGGCTGGTTGACGGCGCATCCGGGCATCCGGTCCGGCTGGTGGGCGAGCTGGCGCAGGCCCTCTTCCATGGCATTGCCGACGAGCCAGAAGTCCCAGGTCACCTTGGGGTCCCGGAACCTGTCGTCGTTCATGACCGCCTGCGCGTAGCTGTTGATCTGTGAGAACTCGGTCATACCCAAGGTGACACTCGACCTCTTGAGTTCCACCACGAGATGGTGACGTTCCCCCTTCCGCTGCCGGGCAGCACGGGACAGCATCAGATCGACGATCCCCCGGCTCCCGTCCTCCCGCAGGACAGGGGCCGGTGCCGGCGCATCCCGGTCGAGTAGACGACAGTGCTGTCTCAGCACCTCGTTCAGACTGCGATCGCTGACGTGCAATCCGTACTCCTCACCGAAGATCCAGCACTCGTTCTCCAGGATCCGGTGCAGCTCGGTGCGTTCCTTGACCCGTCCCTTGGCCACGGGCTCGAAGACGAGGTGCTCCAGGGCCGACAGGAAGTCGAGACGTCCAGTCGTCGCTGTTGATGCCTTGATCAGGGCAGACAGCGGCGTACGGTCAAGGAGACGGCTGAGTTCCGTCTGCTCCTGCTTGGAGAGCGCGAAGAGCTCCTCGGCGATGCGCAGCACTTCACCCGGCTCGTGAGTCAGGACGGAGCGCAGAAGCGCGAAGGACACCTTCTGTGCCCTCTTACTCGCCGGCAGGTGCCGGACGACCGCCGTCGCCACGGCGTCGAAGGTCTCACGCTCCGCACGCTCCTGGTCGTTGGCGGGCTCGCCCATGTACGGGTAGAAACCTTCCGCGCGCCACTGTTCGACGAGCTCACGACGACGTTCGTCGGCACGGGAGCGGAAGTGCTCACGCATACGCTCCCGGGCTTCGGCCAGCACCTCGGCAGCAGGCCCCTCCGGTGTCCAGTCGGCAAAGGCGAGGTCGCCGACCGAATCATCCTCGAACCCCGACCAGGACAGGTACGCGGTGAAGTGGAAGCCGGGAGCCTGGATCTCCGGCTTCAGCTGCGCCAAGGACATACCTCGGCCGTCACACAGGATCAGAGCCCGGGAATACGGACGCGACCATTCGATGATCTTCAGCTGGGCCGGCGGGTGAGAGCTGCCCGGCGGGGCCGCCACCTCGTACGTATCGACGTGAACCTGCTCCGACGCCGGGTCAAGCCGCGTCCCGTCGTAGGTGATGCAGATGTCCGGGTACGCCTCCAGGTGAAGCGCGAAGGCAGCGGTGAGTGCGGTACGAGCGGCGTCCTCGGTCAGCTTCTGGAGGTCCTCCCCGCCGAACGCCTCGAAGACCGTCCCCGTCGCGTCAGTCGTCGGCTCGGGATCGCTGACGTCAAACTCGTCCATGGAGCTGCGATCGGACTCGATGACCACACGACGGCGGATCCCCTGCATCCTGCTCACGCTGGTCCAGCGCACCTCGCTGCCGAGCGCGAAGGCCCGGACTCGGCCCCGCCCGTTCTTCCCGTGCAGCACGCGCTTCTTGACCTCGCTGACCTGCGTGCGCTTCTTCCAGGACGTACCGATCTGCTCGAAGTAGTCGCTGCACTTCTCCGCCGCAATACCAGTGCCGTCGTCGATCACGGCTACTCGGTCGACTCCGTCGAAGTCGTTGCGCTCAAGCACGACGGTGACGTTCTCGGCATCCGCGTCAAGAGAGTTCCAGATCAGCTCCTCGACGGCTCCGACAGGATGGCGCAGGCGTGCCAGTTCCTCGACGTGCCCCCGCCCTACGGTCAACCGAAGCTTCGCCATGGGTCACCACCTTTCGCGTCATCTCATGGGGTTTAAAGGGAAGCGGAACGCCTCCCTCGTCATCAACTCGGATACCGGGTGAACGTCACTCGATGATGTCAAGCTGCGGCAGCCCGTCCACGACCTTCATCGTTTCCAGGACGACCGTGAGCCGATCGCTTCTCCGCGCTACGCCACGATGGCAGTGGCACGGATGGACTTGATGACCTCCCCCATCCGGTCGATGTCGGCCTCATCGAACAGGTCCTCCGGGCCGCGAGGGGCAAGGGCGTTGAACGGTGGGTCGTACAGCACGGCGACGTCGGCCATGCCGTTGCGGGCCACGTAGTCGACGAGAAGATCCACATAACGAAGCTGGGCGCTGGAGAAGGTCCGCCCCCGCTGGAACTCTTCGAAAGCGTCCCGGGCGGCCTCTCGCTCCAGGCCGGTCAGGGAACGCAGGAAGATGCCGAGCCCGCCGTCGGCGTTCCGGGTGCGATCGAGGTCTGCCTCGGTGCCGATGCCGGCTTCAAGGAATATCCGTTCCAACTCACTCAGGTCGGTGGCCGTGACTTGACGGTTCCGACGGATCTTCTGAATCGCCAGGTGATCTTCGTGCGCGCGCAGGTAGATCTTGAGCTTCTGCTCGAACCGGGTCAGGTCCGTGCCGATGGCCGTGCCCTGCAACTGCGCGACTCTCAACTCGCCCAGCTCATCCTCGAAGTCCGTATAGACGATGTTGCGGCGGGTTTTCTCGATCAGCTTGACCAGGCTGCGCAGCCGTCGCCGCATCCCCTCCAGCATCGGCAGGGTCACGTCCTGCCACCACTCGTCGCCGACGAGTTCGTCGATCAGCTCCTGCTGGGCCCGCACCACTGGGATCGTGTATTGGTCCTGCAGCGCAGAGGCGATCTCCTGCACCTGCGCACGCAGCCGGTCGTAGCTGGGGTCCGCGTTCACTACCGCAAGCTGCACGCGCAGGGCGAGCAGGTCGAAGCGCTTGGCTTCCTCGGTGTTGTCGTCGTCGCGGAACGCAGTAGGAAGGTCGGCGAGATGGTCCACGACCTGGGCGTGGGTCTCCTGTGTCAGCGAGAGCCAGGCATCCAAGCCGGAGAAGGCATCGACGTACTCACGCTTCGGACGCACCAAGAAGTTGTCCGGGTTCATGGCCGTGACTTCCTGGTGCAGCCGCTCGGCCAGCTCCTGCCGCAGCTCGGTGGTGCTCTGCGTGCCATCAGCGGCAGTCGGCCGCGCCTCAGCATGCTCGCCTTGGTCAGACTGCTCCTGACCGTCAGCCCGCGGGACGGGGTCCTTTGCGTCCAGGGCGAACAGCAGGTCCGCACGGCTAGTGAAGATGCGCTGGGCCAGGGACGGTCCGAGCTTGCCTTCGGCCTTCATCAGGTTCTGGTTGAAGAACTCAATGTTCTGGCAGAGGTCGAAGACAAGGAACCCGTCCTTGTCTCGGTTCGGGCCGAACAGGTCCGGGCACAGGCGTGTGCCGCGACCTATCATCTGCCAGAACTTAGTCTTGGAGCGCACCAGTTTGAAGAAGACCAGATTCACGACCTCCGGCACGTCCACGCCTGTGTCGAGCATGTCGACCGAGATCGCTATGTGCGGTGCCTTCGACGGATCGGAGAACTGGTCGATGAGGCTCTGCGCATACTCCTTGCGGTACGTGATGACCTGGGCAAATTCCCCACGCAGGTGGGGGTAGTTGGCATCGAACCGCTCGGCGATGAACTCGGCGTGGGCGTTGTTCGCCGCGAAGATGATGGTCTTGCCGAGACGGTCTCCACCCGCCACTCGGACCCCCTGCTCCATCAGGGTCGCGAGTGCCTTATCCACCGTGTCGGCGTTGAACAGGTACTTGTTGAGTTCCTCGGAGCTGATCTCGTCCGGGACGCTGCCATCCTCTGCCCAGTCGAGTTCGTCCCAGCGCTCCTTCTCCTCGTCGGAGAGATCGGCGTACCTGATGCCGCCGCGCTGGAACTTCAGGGGCACCTCGACGGCCCTGGCCGGCACGAGGTAACCGTCGGCGACGGCCTCCTCAAGGCTGTACACGTCCGTCGGAACACCATCCTCCAGTTGGAAGCGCCGGTAGGTGTTCCTGTCAATCTCGTCCTTCGGCGTCGCGGTCAGACCGACAAGCAGGGCATCGAAGTAATCGAAGATCGCACCGTACTTCTGGTAGATCGACCGGTGTGCCTCGTCCACCACGATCAGATCGAAATGCCCCGGCCCGAAGCGGCGCGTCCCCGATTCGTCCACCTCGTTGATGAGGTTCATCAGCGTCGGGTACGTGGAGACGTACACCCGAGCGTTGGTGTTCTTCTCATCCAGGAGGTTTACGACCGGCGCGCCCGGCAGCTGGTTCTTGAAGGCGTTCGCGGCCTGCTTGACCAGTACCTTGCGGTCGGCAAGGAAGAGCACGCGCTTGACCCAGTTCGCCCGCATCATCAGGTCGGACAGCGCGATCACGGTCCGGGTCTTGCCCGAGCCGGTGGCCATCACGAGCAGGGCGTGCCGCGCCGCGTCGGACTCGAACGCTTCGGCCAGCCGACGAATCGCATGCGACTGGTAGGCGCGGCCAGCGATTTGGTCGTTGATCGGAAGCTTCGCCAGACTCTGCCGACCGACCCTGCGCTGCACTAGGAGCCGCAGCTCCTCCTTGGTGTAGAAGCCCTGAACCTCGCGCGGGGGGTAGTTCAGGTCATCCCAAATATAGGTGTGGTAACCGTTGGTATAGAAGATGACCGGTCGCTGCCCAAACTGCTTCTCCAACGCGTCCGCGTAGAGCTTGGCCTGGTGCTGCCCAACCCTCGCGTCCTTCGTGGTGCGCTTGGCCTCCACGACCGCCAGGGGCTTCCCGTCGTTGTCCCACAGGACGTAGTCGACCTTGCCCTTGCCCGTCTTGGACACCGACTCCGGCAAGCCAGTGATCGGGAACTCCCGGTCGCTCGGCTGATCCAACGCCCAGCCTGCCTCCTTCAGAAGCAGGTCGATGATCAGTGTCCGGGTCTCGGACTCGTTGTAATCGTGCGTGTCGACCCGCGCCTCGTTGGCAGCCTTCGCGGCCTTGATCTCCGCGCGGAGTGCCTGCAGCTCAGCATCGAGGTCCTGGCTCTTCCGCCGCTCAGCCGCCAGCTCCTCCTGCTGCGCGGCAAACTGCTCCGCCATCTTCTTCAGTTCGGCCTGCTTGGCCAGCCGCACACTGGCCGGCTCTGGGCGCGGCACAAGTGTCGGGTCGAAGGTGAGGCCCGGCGCGGGCAGGTTCGCCTTGTCCACGGAATAGGTGCGAGCAAGCCAGTACATGACGTGAAACAGCTCGCCCACGACCCGCATAGCATCGTTCACCGACACCGGCGTCCTCCGGTGCACTGCGGCGTTCCCCTGCCGCCGGATGATGTCCATCTTCGTGCGGATCGCTGGCCCCACTACTCGCACAAACGTTGGCTCCGAGAGCATCGCCGCTATGTCATCCCGGTACGGACGCTGAAGCGCCTCGTCCACCTCGAACATCCACGTGATACTGAGCTCCACCGACCGTCGCGCATAGAACACCGCCGCGCGCGGATCAGCCATCGCCAGCCGCTCCGCGCGTATCGCCTCGCCGCAGAGGTCAGGCCACTCGGCCTTGAGGAAACCGAAGTTGCTCACGTGGTGCCCTTTCCTGGTACTCAAGTCACAAGGGTGGAAGGAACAATCTGGCCCCGCCCAACTCGTCAGACCGCCGCGGCGTCAGCCCACAGCTCACCCCGGAACGCGCGATGCCGGACAGAGACAAACAGTGCATCCAATGCAGCCAAGTGGGTCTCATGGGTCTTCTGGAACATCTTCACTCGCTCAATCCGGCGCGCAAACTCCTTCTGCAGCCCGACCGGAGGCATCATCAGCGGGACCTCCCCAAGCCCTTGAATATTGATGTTGTACTGACCGGCCGAAGTCTTCGACTTGGAGAGCAGCACCGCTCGCCCGGATGCGCTGAGCAAGTGCTCACGCACATACCCCGGGTCGACGGCATCGCGCCGCAGCCGAGCCCTGATCAAGTACGACGCATAGATGAACTCGCTGCCGTCGAACCCGGCTGCGGAAGCGTCCTCCGCAGAGAACACCGCACATCTGCCCACGTACTCGGGGTTTCCGTTCGTGCGGACGAACAGCAGATCCCCATCAACGAGACGCAGCCGCCCAAATTCGGCCTCGGAGACCGGGACCTTCTTGATCTCCGACATGTCCAGCGTCCCGCTCAGCACGTTCGGGATACGCAGGGCGGGATGGCCCTGGGCGCTGGATTTCACGGATGTCCCGTAGCGGAACTCGTCCACCACCTGGGCCATGGGTCCAGTAGGCCAGTTCATGGGATTGGTCCGGGCGTCCCCGAACATATCCACGAACGTCGCCTGCACGAGGGCGCCTAGCCGAGCGATAGCCTCGCGGCGCTTGTCGCGCAGCGCGTCCACCTGGTCCAGCACCTGAGCAATCCGCTGCTGCACGTCAACAGGCGGTAGAGGAAGGCGCAGCGGAGCCAAGTCTTTCTTGTTCAACTGAGGGACAGTGCTGCCATTCACAATGGAGGAAAGATCAAAAGATTGGAACCAGTGATACAGGTATCCCTTGTCGAGCCGCTCGGGGAGTGCTTCAACGGCCATCAAGTTTGGATCGAGAATGCACGCTCGTTCCAGAATTCTCTTTTTGTTTGTCCCGATGGCACCGCCCCGCTTAGGGAGAACAAGCGAACCAGCCGGAGCGGTTGCCGATTTGGCACCTGCTACGGCGCTCCAGCCGCGGGTACGCGACAGGGTTCGCTCATTACCGGGGAGGTTCATATCCGACACCTTGGCAAGAAGGTATCCGCCTGACTGACCAACGAAGTCTTCACCGGCAGGAAGCGATGCGCCAGCGTAGAAATTGGCTACGTCACCGAGTACGGCAGTCTGCATTTACAGAATCCCCTTGAGCTCGCTCATGCCCTGCTGGATCTCGGCCTCGATGCGGGCCAGCTCGTCCATGATCTCGGCCGGAGTGCGGTGCTCGACCTCTTCGTGGAGGATCTCCTTGTAGGGCTGCAGACTCAGGTCGTATCCCCGAGCGACGATGTCGGCCTTGGGCACGCAGAAGCTCTGCTCAGTCCGGGCGCGCTGCTGTTCGCTCCCGTTACGGAGCCTCCAGCGACGCAGCACGTCCGGGAGATTATTCTTCTCGTGTTCGCCGTCGGTAAGTTCGCCTGCCGCTGGGACCGGCCCGAGCCTGTACTCGTCTAGCAGGGGGGTGCGCTTATCGTCCAGGCTCCACCCATCTGCCGTGACCTCGTAGAACCAGAGGTTGTCCGTGCCGCCGCTATTCGTCTTGGTGAAAAAGAGGATCGCGGTTGACACTCCGCTGTACGGCTTGAACACCCCGCTCGGCAGCTTGACCACTGCGTCGAGCTTGTGGTCCTCGACGAGAATCTTCCGCAACTCCTTGTGTGCCTTCGTCGAGCCGAAGAGCACGCCTTCCGGCACGACCACAGCCGCCCGACCTCCAGGCTTGAGCAAGCGCAGGAACAAGGCCAGGAACAGCAGCTCAGTCTTCTTGGTCTTGACGACCGCCTGCAAGTCCTTGGCCGTGGCGTCGTAGTCGAGGCTGCCGGCGAACGGCGGGTTGGCAAGGATCAGTGAGTAGCGCTCCGCCTCACCAGCAGCGCTCTCAGCGAGCGAGTCCCTGTACCGAATGTCGGGACTCTCAACCTCGTGCTGGAGCATGTTCATCGACCCAATGCGCAGCATGGTGCTGTCGAAGTCGAACCCGTGGAACATGCTTTCGTTGAAGTGCTGGCGCTGCGCCGGTTCCAAGAGTGCTTCATGGTGAGTACGGCTGACGTACTCCGCCGCAGCTACGAGGAAGCCAGCCGTGCCACACGCCGGGTCGCAAATCTCGTCCTTCGGCCCGGGGGCCGTCATCTCCACCATCAGCTGGATGATGTGCCGGGCGGTACGGAACTGTCCGTTGTGTCCCGCCGTGGCGATCTTGCTGAGCATGTACTCGTACAGATCACCCTTGACGTCCCGGTCGCCAAGCGGGATCTCATCGAGCATGTCGACGACCTTCGCCAGCAGGTTCGGTGTCGTGATCGCGAAGCGGGCGTCCCGCATGTGGTGCGAGTACGTCGATCCTTCGCCGCCGAGGTTCCGCAGCCACGGGAACACACCGTCCCGCACGAGAGCGAGCATGTTATCTGGCGCTTCATTGGTGAAGCGCGACCAGCGCAGCCGGTCCGTCTCGACGGTGTAGATCGGGCTCTCGATCGGTCGGCCGATCCGGTTGGCTCTGTTCTCCTTCGCCGTCTGGAGATCGTCTAGGCGGCGGATGAACATCAGGTACGTGATCTGCTCGATCACCTCCAGGGGATTCGAGATCCCACCCGACCAGAAGGCGTCCCAGACGCGGTCGATCTTGCTCTTCAGCTCACCCGTAATCACAGCCGAAGGCTAGCCGACCCCACTGACATGGCGCACAAAGTTGCCCATCCGCGACTGAGCCAGCACGGTCGGTGTGCCGCTACTACCCCAGCGTGTCGGCGGTCCCGCTCAGCCGTGTCAAACCTGTACCACCTGCGATCCGGGTGGTAGGCAAGGCCGGGAACTCCCCCTGGCGCAGCGAAGGTCCACAGGTAGGTGACGGGTGAAAGTCGCTGGGCACAGATGTGGGGACGACTCCCGTGGCGCATTGATCAACGAGCGCCCTCCGCACCGCCCAAAGCACCCCTGTCATCTAGGCGAAGAAGGCCAAGTGACCTTCAACGGCCCCCTCTCCCCTCAGCTTCCGGATGTCGTTAGCGCAGCGCGGTGATGCAGCGAAGCTTTGGACCCACCGCACCACACACTCCTGCGAGCCCCTCAGGAGCCTCCGCCCAGGGCACGAAGGGGAACAGTGACGGAACAGCGGCGAAAGGCAGAGCGGCCCCAAGGAGCCGGCAGCGGGAAGCCGGTAGACGACTGTGGCGGCCGCAGGCCGCACCTTCAATAAGCCTCGAAGACGGGCAGACACACTCCAGCCTGGCGGGCGTCCCTGAATTTGGTCGGGCGACGTCAGGCGATTGCCTGACAGGCGAGGGGTGGGTCCGGTAAATCTGTGCCCGTGACTGACTCCACGCCCCTCAATGGCGGCGAGCCCACCTCCCTCCGCGAGAAGGTCGAAGGCTGGGTCGAGAAGGGCAAGGGCTGGGCCGAGGAGCACCCTAGGACGATCCGCTACGCCAAAGCCGCAGGCGCGGTTGTAGGTGTGGTCACTGTTGCGGTCCTCGCGCAGCACAGCAGGGCCGAGGACGAAGACGAGTACCCCAACTACGTCGAGGGTCTCGCAGACGCCGAGGGCGTTGGGGATGCCGAGGGTGTCGCCGAGCAGGAACAGTCCTCCGCCTCCGACAGGGCGAGCGGTCCTCGGGACTCCGCTAAAAATCACCTACGGAATCTCCACCCCGGCTGGAACGCCAGCGAGGAGAAGAAGGCGCAATACAAGGAAGAGACAGGGGAAGACCTGCCTTCCGGTACCACCTGGGTTTCCCCAAAGTCCGATGCGGATGAATCATCGGAGGACGATGACCCGGGCGAAGCGGCAGCCTGAGCGCCTAGGTGCAGGTCGCCGCGGCCTCCATTCTTGTGCAGTGTCGACCAAGGCTCTGTACAGCGCTCGCGCCGCCGCTGACCTGCGGAGATGTGTGCGCTTGACTGCGTGAGCGCGAGGCACTCGTCGGCCCTGGAACCGTGGCAGAATCCGAGCTGCTAAGACGCGGCGGCCGGGGAGGGCGGCTTCAGGGGGTCATACCCCCGCCCCTTTGGCTTCGTGCCTCCTGCCCTCCTGAACGGCTCGCTCCGGCCGTACGCTCCTCCGCGTGATCAAGTTGACGTGGGCCCTGGTGGCCGAGCACATGGACGAGTGGACTGGAGATGACATCGCGCAGGGAGCAGCCGTCCTCGAAGCCAGAGTGGGGACCGTGGTCGCCGCGAGCGGCATGAAGCCGGAGGCTGTAGAGCACTGGCGGACCGACTTCCTCACGCCTGTAGTCGACCCCCTGCGCACCGAGGGCACGGCTGTGCTCACGCGGGGCGAGTCATGGAGCAAGGCAGCCGGGCCACTCTTGGCGTGCGCATCATCGGTCGGGTGATCGTCTGGCCCGTTGCCCCCTCGACTGCTACTCACTAACGTGGGACAGCGCTGCATCGGTCGCGGTGCCACCCGCACAGTCTTGAGCGATGGAGGGCGCGGCAGGATCGGAGGCTGTTAAGGGCATAGTCGGGTTGAGCCCGAATCGGTGCAGCATCGCAGCTACCCACTCGTCGCTTCTCTCCGGCGCGTTGGCCAGCTGTCGCTCGATCCATTCCTCTTTGGTCATGGCTTTCTCACCAGGGACCCCGTGCCTTGCACCGGCTGTGTGGCACTGTCCGGGCCACTTACCGACGGGGCACAGAATGGCCCATCGTCGTTGTCTCTTCTCGGAGCGCGCTCTCCCTCTGCCGCGTCAGGCTGTTCGTCAGCCTCAGCCCTCACCACAAAGGCGAACGACGTACACAGACGTCGGTAGCCGCGGTGCCCACTGCGGCCGGTGTGGCCCATGCATGCGATGTCGACGGCCGCGCCGTCCTGAGTCGGCTGGGCCGTCCACTCGCAGCCGTAGCTCAGGCACTCGGCCTCAAAAGTCACGTCGGTGTCCGGGTGCTGGGTGATCCGGTGCGTCACGTACCGGAGGACAGCTCGGGTCATTGTTCGCCCTCGTGCGCGTCATGCAGGTGCGCCCGCAAGGTCACGTTCATGTCCGAGACCTTGGAGTAGTCCCCGGCCGATCCGGCGTTGACCCGCTGCACCGCGAAGCCGAGACAGTCCCGGCAGCCCGGGACAGGTTCCGGCCGTGCCAGCGGCAGGAACAGGGTCACCGCCGGCATCGTCGTCTGTTTCCCGTGCATCTCGTACGCCTCCCCGCATCTGGTCGAGGAGGCCATCGTCAGCCGGTCCGGCGGGCTGGATCTAGTGCGTTTCCTGTTCTCGCAAGAACGCGTCCCGGATGCCCTCGACCATGTCGCGCATCGCGTCCCCGGCCAGAGATACCGAGGTGAAGCGGTCGAACTTCTCGACGTACAGGGAGACGTCCCGTGGGTCAGTCACCACCATCTCGGCGTGCGTCGTCTCGACCGTCACCACACGGTCGTCCCGGATAACGAAGGAGTGACCGGGAACGTCGCGCTGCGGCCTGTCGAGGGGCACCACCCGCACGTCCACGTTCGGAAGGCGGGAGACCGAGACGATGCGGTCCAGCTGGCCCGCCATCATCGCGGGCGGGAGGAGGCGCCAGCGCAGGACGGGTTCCGTCACCACGAAGTGCACGGTCTTGGTGGCGTCGTAGAGGACGCGTTGCCGCTCGATCCGGGCGGAGACCGTACGGGCGAGCTGTTCGTCCGTGAGCCCCTTCGGCTCCAGCACCGCCCGAATGTACTCAGGCGTCTGGAGCAGGCCGGGAACGAGGGACGGCTGGAAGAGGCGCAAGTGCGTCATCGAGGACTCAAGCGCCCTGATCTGCTCCTGCTTCTTGTGGTAGCCCATGCGCCGAAAGAGGCGCCACGCGGTTGCCTCTGTGGCCTGTGCGCGGGCTACGGCAAGGTACTCGGCCTTGATCTCTGGGGACACGTCCAAGGCCGTGAGGATGCGCTCCACGTCCGCCGTCGCCGGGGCTACACGGCCGTTCTCGATCTTCGACAGCTTGGCAGTCGACATGACAGCGCTGCGAGCGACGGCTTTGGCTTCCCTGCCGGATGCCTGCCGTAGTGCCCGCAGCGCGGCGCCCAGTTCTGCCTGATTCACGCTGCTCCGTGCTTCTCCCACCACTCGGTGAAGGGCACCGACGCGGCCAGGGCGACACTTCGATAGGTCGCGTACTCGGACTCCTTACTCGTGGACACCGCACCCTCCGCCAGGATGAACGTCGGACCGGTGAACGCGCCGTTCTCGTCGTAGTTGAGAACAACCGGCTCACGGCCGTCGAAGAGCCAGAAGTCGGGCGCACCCTCCAGTGGGTTCGTGCGGTCGGTCGTGTCGAGGATGTGGAATTCCTCGCCCGCGGTCATGTTCGTCAGATAGCCCCAGCCCAGCTCGTAGCGGAGGTACGGCGAGAGCGGGCGGGACAGGACGTGGA
Source organism: Streptomyces sp. MS191 (assembly GCF_008042125.1). Taxonomy (GTDB): domain Bacteria; phylum Actinomycetota; class Actinomycetes; order Streptomycetales; family Streptomycetaceae; genus Streptomyces. The sequence goes on along the minus strand of NZ_RDBI01000066.1, from coordinate 403,940 downwards.
CGCGCACCATGCGCTTCCCGCTCTCTGTCGCCTTGCTCACGGTTTCCAGCCAGCCCGCGTTGTAGTCCGCGGGCTTGGGCTCCCCTGCGAGGAAGGAGCGGAAGGCTGCGGGGTTTCCGGAGTTGCTGTAGTCGTCGAGGGTCTCCAGCCGGAACGCCTCCTCCTGGAAAGTAGAGAAGCGGGCGGCCAGGTCGTTAGATGCGCTGATCACGGATTGCCTTCCGGATGAGGTCCATCGGGATCTCCACCAAGGCTTCGCCCTCCGGCACGTCGAGGCCGTGGCCGCTCGGCACGCCTCCCTGCACGATCAGGGTTCCCTTGTCGGTCGCGTACAGGGTGGGGCAGTCCCCGTTCTCACAGGTCGTGGCCAGCTTCGTCAGCCTCATACGGTGCCCCCTTGTTCCCGTGCTCCGGTGTCCCGTTCATCGTTCCCAGCTGGCGGCCTGTGCCACAAGAGCTTCGAGTTTCCGGAACAGGAAACCGCTCCCCCGTCGCACCGTTCGTGTCACTCCCAGGGACTGCCTCTCGTCCCCCACTAGGGCCCAGGTCAGGGCTTCCGCGAGCCGCCGAGAGGGTCAGCACCAAGTCAGCACAGGACCAGGAAAATCCCGGAAACAGCCGGAGAAAACCAGAAGGGGCCAGACTCAAAGATCTGGCCCCTGACCTGGGGTTTCCTGCTCCGACCAGCAGTTCAGCCGATCAAGGAATCAGGCACTACACGTTGAAGCGGAACTCCACCACGTCGCCGTCCTGCATCACGTACTCCTTGCCCTCCATGCGGGCCTTGCCGGCCGCGCGGGCCTCGGCGACCGAGCCCGTCTCGATCAGGTCGGCGTAGGAGATGACCTCGGCCTTGATGAAGCCCTTCTGGAAGTCGGTGTGGATCACACCGGCCGCCTCGGGGGCCGTCGCGCCCTTCTTGATCGTCCAGGCGCGGGCCTCCTTCGGGCCTGCCGTGAGGTAGGTCTGGAGGCCCAGGGTGTCGAAGCCGACGCGGGCCAGGGTCGCGAGACCCGGCTCCTCGGCGCCGACGGACTGGAGGAGCTCCATGGCGTCCTCCTCGTCGAGCTCGGCGAGATCCTGCTCCAGCTTGGCGTTGAGGAAGATCGCCTCGGCCGGGGCGACCAGCGCGCGCTGCTCGTCCTTGAAGGTGTCGTCCGTCAGCTCGTCCTCGTCCACGTTGAAGACGTAGAGGAACGGCTTCGTGGTCAGCAGGTGCAGGTCGTGCAGCAGCTCGGCCTTGTCCGAGCCCTGGAGGATGCCCTGCGAGAAGAGGGTGTCGCCGCGCTCCAGGATCTCCTTCGCCGCCTCGACCGCCGCGACCTTCGGGGCCACGTCCTTCTTGATCCGCGCTTCCTTCGCCAGACGCGGCAGGACCTTCTCGATCGTCTGGAGGTCGGCGAGGATCAGCTCGGTGTTGATCGTCTCGATGTCGTCCTTGGGCGAGACCTTGCCGTCGACGTGCACGACGTTCTCGTCCTTGAAGGCACGGATGACCTGGCAGATCGCGTCGGACTCACGGATGTTCGCGAGGAACTTGTTGCCCAGGCCCTCGCCCTCGCTCGCGCCGCGGACGATACCCGCGATGTCGACGAAGTCGACCGTGGCGGGCAGCTGCCGCTGGGAGGCGAAGACCTCGGCGAGCTTGCCGAGGCGGGGGTCGGGGACGCCGACCACGCCGACGTTGGGCTCGATCGTGGCGAACGGGTAGTTGGCCGCCAGCACGTCGTTCTTGGTCAGGGCGTTGAACAGGGTCGACTTGCCGACATTCGGCAGACCGACGATTCCGATCGTGAGCGACACGTTGGCGACTTCCCTAGCGGTGTGGAGGCGGGGTGGGGCGTACGGATGATGGGCCGATCCCCCAGTTTACGGGCGTGCGGAACCGGCCTGCGACGGCGACCTTCGGTCGAACTCGGCGGCAACGTCACCCAAAGGGCGTGTCCCGTGGCGGTGACCCGGCCCCTCCCGACCTACGTTGGTGGAGTGGAGCAGCACAGGACAAGTCAGCCGCAAGGCCGCCGACGGCCGCAAACACCCCTCACGCCGCCGGGCGCGCTCGTCGAGGGTGCCGCCGTCTACCGTGTCGACCCCGGCGCCGGGCAGCGTCCGGGCCGGGTCCGGGTCGAGCCGGTGGGGGCGCCGGTGCGCCGACCCGCGCCGCCGGTCGTCGTGGCCCTGAGACGGCTGCCCAACCCCCGGCTGACCGGCCTCGGCGCCGGGCTGTTCGCGTCGGCCACGATGCTGGTGATCGGCTTCCTCGACTGGCTCCTGTTCGACGGGTCGCCGGTCGTCTTCGGTGTGCTGTTCCTGCCGGTCAGCGCGCTGACCGCGCTGTGGGTCCGGACCGCCGACCTGGTGACGGCCCCGATCAGCGTGCCCATCGCCTTCGCGGTCGGCGTGGTCCCCATCTCCGGGGGATCCGGCGGCGTCGGCGGGCAGGCCATGGCCCTGGTCACCGCGCTCGCGGTGCACGCCGGGTGGCTGTACGGGGGCACCCTCGTCGCCGGACTGATCACCTGCGTCCGGAAGGTACGGGACATGGGCCGCCGGCAGCGGGCCGCCGGGGTCGCGCGCGCCGGCGCACCGGGCGGGGCGAGGCCGGGCCCCAGGTCCGGCGCGAAGCCCGGAGCCAAGGCCAAGTCCGGAGCCAAGTCCGGCGCGGGTGCCGGACCCCGGCGCCCCGCTCCGTAGCGGCAGGTTTACGGGGCCGGCCCGGGGCTCGGAGAAGTACGCGGGCCGGTCCGAACCCCGGGAGGAAGTACGCAGGCCGTACGGGGCCCGGGCCCGCGGCCCCTAGCGCGCCGCGGCCGCCATCGCCGCGCCGACGATTCCCGCGTTGTTCTCCAGTTCCGCCGGGACGATCTCCGCCTTGAGGTCCTCGAGCAGCGGAAGGAACTTGTCCGCCTTCCGGCTCACGCCGCCGCCGATGATGAACAGCTCCGGCGAGAACAGCATCTCCACGTGGTCGAGGTACCTCTGCAGGCGCTTCGTCGCCCAGTGCTCCCAGCTGAGGTCCTCGTCCTCCTTGGCCTTCGTCGAGGCGCGCTTCTCCGCGTCGTGGCCCTTCAGCTCAAGGTGGCCCAGCTCCGTGTTCGGGACGAGCCGGCCGTCGACGAAGAGCGCCGAGCCGATGCCCGTGCCCAGGGTCAGCAGGATGACGGTGCCCTTGCGGCCCCGGCCCGCGCCGAAGGTCATCTCGGCGACGCCGGCCGCGTCCGCGTCGTTCAGGACCGTGACGGGCAGGCCCCCGAGACGGTCGGAGAGCAGCTTGCCCGCGTCGATCCCGACCCAGGACTTGTCGACGTTGGCGGCCGTGCGGATCGTGGAGCCCGTGACGACGCCGGGGAAGGTCACCCCGACGGGACCCGACCAGCCGAAGTTCGCCACCACCTCCGCGACGCACCCCGCCACGTCGTCGGGTGTGGCGGGGTGCGGGGTCAGTACCTTGTGGCGCGGCTCGGCCAGATCTCCGCGCTCCAGATCCACGGGAGCGCCCTTGATTCCCGAGCCGCCGATGTCCACTCCGAAGACGTTCATGGACCCCACGTTAGGGGCAGACGGCGGGAGTTACCGCCCGACGCCCCACTTGCGGGTGTGCCCGTCCGCGGGCCCGCCGGCTCCGGTCGGACCGCCGGACTACTCGCCGGCGCGGTCCCGCAGGAGCGCCTCGGCCTCGGCCCGCAGGTCCTTGTTGCGGAGTTCCTTGGGCAGCGAGAAGGTCAGCGACTCGTCGGCCGTCTTGACGATCTCCACGTCGGCGTAACCGCGCTCGGAGAGCCAGGCCAGGACCTCCTCGACGAGCACGTCCGGCACGGAGGCGCCCGAGGACAGGCCGATGGTGGAGACGCCCTCCAGCCAGGTCTCGTCGATCTCGCTGGCGAAGTCGACGAGGTACGCCGCCGGCACGCCGGCCTGCTTGGCGACCTCGACCATGCGGATGGAGTTCGAGGAGTTCTTCGAGCCGACGACGATCACCAGCTCGGCCTGGCCGGCGAGCTCCTTGATGGCCATCTGCCGGTTCTGGGTGGCGTAGCAGATGTCGCTCGAAGGCGGGGAGATGAGCTGCGGGAACTTCGCCTGCAGCGCGTCCACCGTCTCCATGGTCTCGTCGACCGAGAGCGTGGTCTGGGAGAGCCAGACGACCTTCGACGGGTCGCGGACCTCGACCTTGGCCACGTCCTCGGGGCCGTCGACGAGCTGGATGTGGTCAGGGGCCTCGCCGGAGGTGCCGATGACCTCCTCGTGGCCCTCGTGGCCGATCAGCAGGATGTCGAAGTCCGCGTCGGCGTACCGGACGGCCTCCTTGTGCACCTTGGTGACCAGCGGGCAGGTGGCGTCGATCGTGGCGAGCCGGCCCTGGCGGGCCTCCTCGTGGACGGTCGGTGCCACGCCGTGGGCGGAGAACATCACGATGTTGCCCGGCGGCACCTCGGTCGCCTGGTCGACGAAGACGGCGCCCTTCCGCTCCAGGGTCTGCACGACGTACTTGTTGTGCACGATCTCGTGGCGGACGTAGATCGGCGACCCGTACTGCTCCAGGGCCTTCTCGACGGCGATCACGGCACGGTCGACGCCCGCGCAGTAACCACGGGGAGCGGCGAGCAGGACACGCTTGGGGCGGTTGGGCGCGGGCGTAGCAGTCATGCGTCCCATCGTAAGGCCGCGCGGAACGGCGACCACATCGTCCGCCCCGCCCCCCGGCCGCGTCGCCGCGGCGTGATCGACACCGTGGCCGAGACTGGGCGAATGGCCGAGGATCCACAGGTGTCAGCGCACACCGGACTGCGTCGGAATCTTGGATTCCGCGACCTTGTCGTCTACGGGCTGCTCTTCATCGCGCCCATGGCCCCGGTGGGGGTCTTCGGCACCCTGGACGCGAAGTCGCACGGCGCGGTGGCGCTGGTGTACCTGGTGGCGACGGTCGCCATGGGCTTCACCGCCTTCAGCTACGCGCAGATGGTGCGGGTCGCCCCACAGGCCGGTTCCGTCTTCACGTACGCCCGCAAGGGGCTCGGCGAGGGCCCGGGGTTCGTCGCCGGCTGGATGGTGATGCTCGACTACCTGCTGATCCCGGCCGTGGCCTACCTCTTCGCGGGGATCGCGATGGAGGCGCTGGTCCCGGAGGTGGACCGGTGGGTGTGGACCGGGATCGCGGTGGTGGTCACGACCCTGCTGAACCTGTGGGGCGTGCGGGCGGCGGCGCGGGTGGGCTTCGTGGTGCTCGCCCTGGAGATCGTGGTGCTGCTGGTCTTCGTGGGATCGGCGGTGGCGGTGCTGGCCGAGGACGGGGCGCGGCGCGACTGGTGGTCGCCGCTGACCGGCGACACGATGTTCTCGTTCTCGTCGGTGCTGGCCGCGGTGTCGGTGGCGGTCCTGTCGTACCTGGGCTTCGACGCGATCGCCTCCTTCGCGGAGGAGGTGACGGGCGGCTCGGAGAAGGTGGCCCGCGCGGTGCTGTTCTGCCTGGCGCTCGCGGGCGTGCTGTTCGTGCTCCAGACGTACCTGGTGGCGCTCATCGGGCCGGTGTCGTCGGCCGAACTGGCGGCCGAGCCGGCGAAGCAGGGCTCGGCGTTCTACGACGCGGTGGACGCGTCCGTCGGAACCTGGCTGCACGACCTGGTGGCGGCGAGCAAGGCGATCGGCGCGGCCTTCGCGGCGCTGGCGGGGCAGGCGGCGGCCGGTCGGCTGCTCTTCGCGATGGCGCGGGACCGGCGGCTGCCGCACGTGCTGGCCCGGACCGACTCCGGGGTGCCGCGGGTGGCGCTGCTGCTGGCGGCCGCGGTGACGATGGTGGCGGCGGTGTGGGCGGCGCGGCGGGACGACGGGCTCGACCACCTGGTGTCGGTGGTCGACGTCGGGGCGCTGACGGCCTTCGTCCTGCTGCACGCGAGCGTGGTGGGCTGGTTCGCGGTGCGGCGGATGGAGGGGCCGCCGCGGTGGTGGCGGCACGTGGTGGCGCCGGTGGTCGGGGCGGGGATCCTGGTGGCGGTCATCGTGGAGGCGTCGGTGTCGGCGCAACTGGTGGGCGTGATCTGGCTGGGCGTGGGGCTGGTGGTCCTCGCGGTGCAGGGCGCGGCGCACCGGGGATGAACGACGGGCGGGCCGCTTCCCGCGTCGGGGGCGAACGGCGGGCGGGCCGGGCGAGGCGCCGCGGGAAGGAGCGGGCGGGCCGCGCCGCAGCACGCGGCTGCCGCTTCCCCCGCCGGGGGCGAACAGTGGGCGGGCCGCGCGTCCGCGGGCGCCGTGACATGTCCGTGGGCGCCGCTAGTCTCGGCGCATGGGTCTCAACACGTCCGCAGAAGCGCCGCTGCCCGTAGGTGAGGTCTCCCGGCTCATCGGGGGGTGGATCGACCGGCTCGGGGCCGTGTGGGTCGAGGGGCAGATCACGCAGCTCTCCCGGCGGCCGGGGGCCGGGGTGGTGTTCCTGACCCTGCGCGACCCCTCGTACGACATCTCCATCGGCGTCACCTGCTACCGCCAGGTCTTCGACGCCGTGGCCGACGTCGTCTCCGAGGGCGCGAGGGTCGTCGTGCACGCGAAGCCGGAGTGGTACGCGCCGCGCGGGCAGCTCTCGCTGCGGGCCGTGGAGATCAAGCCGGTCGGCATCGGTGAGCTCCTGGCCCGGCTGGAACAGCTGAAGCGGAGCCTGGGTGCCGAGGGTCTGTTCGCCCTCGACCGCAAGAAGCCGCTGCCCTTCCTCCCCCAGCTCGTCGGCCTCGTCTGCGGACGCGCGTCCGCAGCCGAGCGGGACGTCCTGGAGAACGCCCGGCGCCGCTGGCCGGCCGTCCGCTTCGAGGTGCGCAACGTGGCCGTGCAGGGGGTGAAGGCCGTGCCCCAGGTCGTGCAGGCCGTGAAGGAGCTGGACGACCACGACGAGGTCGACGTGATCATCGTGGCCCGGGGCGGCGGCAGCGTGGAGGACCTGCTGCCGTTCTCGGACGAGCAGCTGGTCCGGGCCGTCGCCGAGTGCCGCACGCCGCTGGTCTCCGCGATCGGCCACGAGCCGGATTCGCCCCTGCTCGACCTGGTCGCCGACCTGCGGGCCTCCACCCCGACCGACGCAGCCAAGAAGGTCGTCCCGGACGTCGGCGAGGAGCTGGACCGGGTGCAGGGGCTGCGCGACCGGGCGCTGCGGAGCGTGCGGGGGCTGCTGGAGCGCGAGGAGCGCGGTCTCGCGCACGCCCTGGCGCGGCCGGTCATGGAGCATCCGCAGCGGATGGTCGAGGTGCGCGAGGAGGAGCTGGACGCGGTGCTCGCGCGGAGCCGCCGGACCCTGCGGCACCTGCTCGACCGGGCCGACTCGGAGCTGTCCCACACGCGGGCGCGGGTCCGGGCGCTGTCACCGGCGGCGACCATGGAACGCGGGTACGCCGTGCTCCAGCGCGCCGACGGCACGGTCGTCCGGGACCCGGAGGAGGTCGCGGCGGGCGAGGAGCTGAGGGCCCGCGTCGCGGCGGGCGAGTTCCCGGTGCGCCGCGTCGACGGTTCCTGATCCGCGGCGCTTCGTGACCGGCGACGGTTCGTGACCGGCGCGCGGTGCGCGAACGGCGACGCCGCACGCTCGACGGCCGGTCCCACACGGCCCGTCCACACAGCCCGGTCCCACACGGCCCGGTCCACACAGCCTGGTCCCACACGGCCCGGTCCACACGGTCCGGGACCACACATCGAACGCCACACATCGGTTCCCACACGGAGGGTGACAGTCATGGCAGGCACGACGGAAGAGGCCGCGCTCGGCTACGAGCAGGCACGGGACGAGCTGATCGAGGTCGTACGGCGCCTCGAGGCGGGCGGGACCTCCCTGGAGGAGTCCCTGGCGCTCTGGGAGCGCGGGGAGGAGCTGGCGAAGGTGTGCCGGCGCTGGCTGGAGGGAGCCCGGGCGCGCCTGGACGCCTCGCTCGCGGCGGAGGAGGGGGCAGGTCCGGACGGGGAGGCCTAGGGAGCGTCGGCGGAGGCGGCCCGGACGCCCGGCTCCGGACGGAGGGGGTACGCTGGAGCCTGTGAACCGGATCACTATCCGTATTGGTTAGTTGAAAATTAACCTATCGGGGGCGTACCGTCGGGGACATCGCTCGAACACCCCCTGCTTGTCCGGAAGGTACGCAGCATGTCTCTCGTTCTCGACCCCGCCGCCCAGGACCTCCTCTTCCGTGAGGCCCGCACCGCCAACACGTTCTCCGACGAGCCGGTGACCGACGAGCAGGTCCAGGCGATCTACGACCTCGTGAAGTTCGGCCCGACCGCCTTCAACCAGACGCCGCTGCGCATCACGCTGGTCCGCTCCCCCGAGGCCCGCGAGCGCCTGGTCAAGCACATGGCCGAGGGCAACCAGCCCAAGACCGCCGCCGCCCCGCTGGTCGCGATCCTGTCCGCCGACAACGAGTTCCACGAGGAGCTCCCGGCCCTGCTCCCGCACTTCCCGCAGGCCAAGGACATGTTCTTCGCCGAGCGCCCGGTCCGCGAGGGCTCGGCCCTGCTGAACGCCGCCCTCCAGGCCGCGTACTTCATCATCGGCGTCCGCGCCGCCGGCCTGGCCGCCGGCCCGATGACCGGTCTCGACTTCGCCGGCCTCCAGAAGGAGTTCCTGGACGCCGACCACACGCCGCTGATGGTCGTCAACATCGGCAAGCCCGGCGAGGACGCCTGGTTCCCGCGCTCCCCGCGCCTGGACTACGACGACGTCGTCACCACCGTCTGAGTCGCCACGGCCCGACGCCTCGCGCGCCAGGGCACGACGGAGCCCCCGAGCGCATCGCGCCCGGGGGCTCCGTCTCTTCCACTCACCGTGCCGTTCGACCACCGCGCCGCTCCCGCGGCCGGCGGCCGGCCCCACCGCCTCGTGCGGCGCGGCTCACGCCTTCTTCGACTGGAGCGCGCCGGCCATCTCCGCCAGGCGGTCGAACGAGGCCGTGCCCGTCACCACGGTCGTCGCCTTGCCGTCCGTACGCACGAGGGCGTCGTACTTCGGGCCCTCCCAGCGCTGCCAGACCTGACCGGCCACCGTCTGCGTCCGGCCGGAGTCCTTGGCCTGCTGCGTCACCTCGGGGACGAACTCCTTGGGCGCCGCCGTCGACTGGTGCAGCGAGACGTACTGGGTGTCCGGGTCCAGGAAGCCCAGCTGCCAGGCGTTGTCCTGATCGCGCTTGTACGAGACGACCGTGGCCTTCCAGTCCTCGCCCAGACCCTCCGGGGCCAGCACCGGATAGGGCGCCGCCCGCTGGGCCGTCAGGAGCTCGACCCGGTAGTCCTTCGCCTTGACCGGAGCCGCCGTCTCGTCGTGCGGGATGAAGAGATACATCACGCCCGCGGCGACCATGATCACCGCCAGGGACTGGAACATCCCGCGTACCGTCTGCCTGCCTCGCATACCTGCCACGCCCCCCATGGTCGCATCATGGTGTTGTGCTCATACGTGGGCCCCTCTGCTCAAATTGTCGACGTACCGATAGAGTCGCAGCACCCTCTTTACTTCCGGCCGTCGCCGTACAGAAAGGTGCGCTCCGATGACCGAGCATCATCTGCCGTCCGAGCTCGAGGTCTCTCCCGAGGCCCCCGACCGCAACCTCGCCCTGGAGCTGGTCCGGGTGACCGAGGCGGCCGCCATGGCCGCCGGCCGCTGGGTCGGCCGAGGCGACAAGATCGGTGCCGACGGCGCGGCGGTCAACGCCATGCGGACCCTCGTCTCCACCGTCTCGATGAACGGCGTCGTCGTCATCGGCGAGGGCGAGAAGGACGAAGCCCCCATGCTCTACAACGGGGAGCGCATCGGCGACGGGACCGGCGCCGAGGTGGACATCGCCGTCGACCCGATCGACGGCACCACGCTCAACGCCAAGGGCATGCCGAACGCGATCGCCGTCCTGGCCGCCGCGGACCGCGGCACCATGTTCGACCCGTCCGCGGTCTTCTACATGGACAAGCTGGTCACGGGCCCCGAGGCCGCCGACTTCGTCGACATCAACGCCCCGGTGTCGGTCAACATCCGCCGGGTCGCCAAGGCCAAGGGCATGGCCCCCGAGGACGTCACGGTCGTCATCCTGGACCGCCCCCGCCACGAGGGCATCGTCAAGGAGATCCGCGAGACGGGCGCCCGGATCAAGTTCATCTCCGACGGCGACGTCGCCGGCTCGATCATGGCCGTGCGCGAGGGCACCGGCGTCGACATGCTGCTCGGCATCGGCGGCACGCCGGAGGGCATCATCTCGGCCTGCGCGATCAAGTGCCTGGGCGGTGTCATCCAGGGCAAGCTGTGGCCGAAGGACGAGGCCGAGCGCCAGAAGGCGATCGACGCGGGCCACGACCTGGACCGTGTGCTCTCCACGAACGACCTGGTCAGCGGCGACAACGTGTTCTTCGTCGCGACCGGCATCACGGACGGCGAGCTGCTGCGCGGCGTCCGCTACCGCTCCGAGACCGCGACCACGTCCTCGCTGGTGATGCGCTCGAAGTCCGGCACGATCCGCCAGATCGACTCCACGCACCGGCTGTCGAAGCTGCGCGCGTACAGCAAGATCGACTTCGACCGCGCGAAGTAACCACGCGGCGGACGTACGGCGCGGACGCGCCGACGGCCCGACGGAAAGGGGCGCCCCCATGTGCGGTGGGGGCGCCCCTTTCCGTACGGGGCGGGAGACCGGGCGGCTCAGCCGGCCGCGGCGATCCGCTCCGTCGTCGCCTTCTTGAGCTCCACCTCGCGCCGCCGGCGCCGGGCGAGCACCACGCGGCGCTCGGCCGCGGTCAGTCCGCCCCACACGCCGTACGGCTCCGGCTGGAGCAGGGCGTGCTCCCGGCACTCGACCATCACGGGACAGCGGGCACAGACCCGCTTGGCTGCCTCCTCACGCGCCAGGCGGGAGGCGGTCGGCTCCTTGGACGGGGCGAAGAACAGTCCGGCCTCGTCCCGGCGGCACACCGCCTCCGTGTGCCAGGGGCCCGCCTCGTCCTCCCGCGCGGGGGCACGCTGAGGAGGAACGGCGGCGACCTGGAGGGGCTGATGCGGCGGATGCAGCACGGGTCTACTCCTGACGACGGCTTCGCGAGCGAGAGACGATGCAGCAGCCCTACCCGCTGTGCGCGCGCCTATGCACTGCGTGCCGCCGACTTCCGGAGTGCGGAACCCCGGCGACGGATTCCGGTCACTCCCGCCCCTCGCGTCCGGCGGTGACGGTGGCACCCGCGACAGGAGGACGGGGCGCTCCCGCGGTGCGGCCGGTCACCAGCGACGCGCCCGCCGGCCCGGCGCCTCTCCCGGCCGTCAGTGGCCGAGGTGCTTGCGCAGCTGCTTCTGGACGTGGTTCTGGAGGTCGGTGATCCACTTGCCGCGCTTGGGCTTGGCCTCGACGTTGCCGAACACCGAGTAGCCGTTGATGACGACGACGGGGGCCTGCGGGTCCGCGCCCTCCAGGGTCACGACGTCGAAGTTGCCGAAGATCCCGGTGCCGCTGCCGCGCAGGCTGATGTTCTCCGGCACCCGCACCTCCACGTTCCCGAAGATCGAGGTGGCGTTGATCGTGGTCAGGCGCTGCGCGAAGAGCGCCTCGGTCAGGTCGATCTCGATGTTGCCGAAGAGCGCGAACGCGTTCGTGCGGCGGCCGACCCGCCAACGGCCCTTGCGGGTGGTGCTGGAGAAGATCGCGACGAGGTTGTCGGAGGGGCCCGGGTCCTCGTCGGGACCGTACGCGTACGCCGGGTCGGGCTCCTGGCGCGGGCGGGCCCCGGCCGGGAGGTCCCGGACGATCGGCTCCAGCTCCCCCACGGTCTTGGCGCGGTAGACGGCGTCGATCCGGTCCGAGTGCTCCTCGGCGTCGAGCCGCCCCTCGGCGAGGGCGTCCCGCAGGATGTCCGCGATCCGGTCCCGGTCGGCGTCCGAGGCCCTCAGGGCGTCGCCGGGCGCGACGGGGGCGGGCTCGGCGGGGGCGACCGGCTTCTGGGGCTGCTTTTCGAGGTCCACGAGCCCAGATTAGCGAAACGCGATAGATCGCGACTAGGCCCTGTCCGGGCGATCTTCTCGGCCCGCGACGCCCGCCCTCACCGACGCCTTCAGGCACTTCCCGGACACCTGTCCATGTATTCTGGACAGGTGTCCATTACTGTGCATGTCCTCGTCGGCCTCGTCGCCGCCCTGCACGCCTACATCCTCGTTCTGGAGATGTTCCTCTGGGAGCGCCGGCCCGGGCGCGAGCTCTCCGGTTTCGACGCGGAGACCGCCCGCAGGACGGCCCCCCTCGCCGCCAACCAGGGCCTCTACAACGGCTTCCTCGCCGCCGGCCTGGTCTGGGGCCTGATCGCCGCCGACCCCACCGGCCACCAGGTGCAGGCCTTCTTCCTGTCCTGCGTGGTGATCGCCGGGATCTACGGCGGCCTGACCGCCAACCGCCGCATCCTGTTCGCCCAGGCCCTGCCCGGGGCCCTCGCCCTGGCCGCCGTACTGTGGGCCGGGTGACCAGCCCGACCGAGGATCCCCGCACCGCCCGCACCCGCGCCAAGCTGCGCGCCGCCCTCCTGGAGGAGTGCGCCACGCGCCCCCTCGACGAGGTCGGCGTCGCCGCGCTGGCGCGCCGGGCCGGGGTCGGCCGCGCCACCTTCTACCTGCACTACCCCGACCTCCAGGCGCTCGCCGTCGATGCCTGCGCCGACGTCGTGCGCGAGGCGGTCGACGCCCTGCACGCCTGGCGCGGCACGCCCGACCCGGCCGTCCCGCCGCCCGCGCTGCCCGCCTTCTTCACCGGCCTCGCCCCGCACGCGCCGACCGAGGATCCCCGCACCGCCCGCACCCGCGCCAAGCTGCGCGCCGCCCTCCTGGAGGAGTGCGCCACGCGCCCCCTCGACGAGGTCGGCGTCGCCGCGCTGGCGCGCCGGGCCGGGGTCGGCCGCGCCACCTTCTACCTGCACTACCCCGACCTCCAGGCGCTCGCCGTCGATGCCTGCGCCGACGTCGTGCGCGAGGCGGTCGACGCCCTGCACGCCTGGCGCGGCACGCCCGACCCGGCCGTCCCGCCGCCCGCGCTGCCCGCCTTCTTCACCGGCCTCGCCCCGCACGCGCCGCTCTACCGGGGCCTGCTGCGTCCGGGCGGCGGCGGCCCCCTCGGCGACCTGCTCCACCGCGAACTGCGCGCCTACAGCCGGCGCGWGCGGGAGCTGGCCGGTGCCCCGGAGCCCGACCTGGTCGCGTCGGCGGTCTCGGCGGCCTTCGCGGGTCTGCTCGCCGACTGGCTGCACGGCCTGATCGACGCCTCCCCCGACCGGATCGCGGGCCGGACCTGGCGCCTCCTCATCGCCCTGCACCGCACCCCGATGCCCTGACCCCCGTACCTCCACGCGGCCCCGCCGGCGTCGCTCCCCGCAAGTGAGCCTTACCTCACAGGAGCGGGGCCTCCGCCGCGTTCTACGCTGGAGGGCGCACCGCCAACGGAGGCGGTGCGCCGTCTTGCCGAGTGAGGAATGGCCCCCATGCCAGAGTTTGCGTACTCCGATCTGCTCCCCCTGGGAGAGGACACCACGCCCTACCGCCTGGTGACCTCCGAAGGTGTCTCCACCTTCGAGGCCGACGGCCGTACGTTCCTCAAGGTCGAGCCGGAGGCGCTGCGGCAGCTCGCCGCCGAGGCCATCCACGACATCCAGCACTACCTGCGCCCGGCCCACCTGGCCCAGCTGCGCCGCATCATCGACGACCCGGAGGCGTCGGGCAACGACAAGTTCGTCGCGCTCGACCTGCTGAAGAACGCGAACATCGCCGCCGCCGGCGTCCTGCCCATGTGCCAGGACACCGGCACCGCGATCGTCATGGGCAAGCGCGGCCAGAACGTGCTCACCCGGGGCGGCGACGAGGAGGCGCTGAGCCGCGGCATCTACGACGCCTACACCAAGCTCAACCTGCGCTACTCGCAGATGGCGCCGCTGACCATGTGGGAGGAGAAGAACACCGGCTCGAACCTGCCCGCGCAGATCGAGCTGTACGCGACCGACGGCGGCGCGTACAAGTTCCTCTTCATGGCCAAGGGCGGCGGCTCGGCCAACAAGTCCTTCCTCTACCAGGAGACGAAGGCCGTCCTCAACGAGGGCAGCATGATGAAGTTCCTGGAGGAGAAGATCCGCTCGCTCGGCACGGCCGCCTGCCCGCCGTACCACCTGGCGATCGTCGTCGGCGGCACGTCCGCCGAGTTCGCGCTCAAGACCGCGAAGTACGCCTCCGCGCACTACCTGGACGAGCTGCCCGCCGAGGGCTCGGAGCTCGGCCACGGCTTCCGCGACAAAGAGCTGGAGGAGAAGGTCTTCGAGCTCACGCAGAAGATCGGCATCGGCGCACAGTTCGGCGGCAAGTACTTCTGCCACGACGTCCGCGTGGTCCGGCTGCCCCGCCACGGCGCCTCCCTGCCCGTCGCGATCGCCGTCTCCTGCTCGGCCGACCGCCAGGCCGTCGCGAAGATCACCGCCGAGGGCGTCTTCCTGGAGCAGCTGGAGACCGACCCGGCCCGCTTCCTGCCGGACACCACCGACGAGCACCTCGCCGCCGACGGCGACGTCGTGAAGATCGACCTGAACCAGCCGATGGACGCGATCCTCGCCGAGCTGACGAAGCACCCGGTGAAGACCCGGCTCTCGCTGACCGGCCCGCTGGTGGTGGCCCGCGACATCGCGCACGCCAAGATCAAGGAGCGGCTGGACGCGGGCGAGGAGATGCCGCAGTACCTGAAGGACCACCCGGTGTACTACGCCGGTCCGGCCAAGACCCCCGAGGGCTACGCCTCCGGTTCCTTCGGTCCGACGACGGCCGGCCGGATGGACTCCTACGTCGAGCAGTTCCAGGCGGCGGGCGGCTCCAAGGTCATGCTGGCCAAGGGCAACCGCAGCAAGCAGGTCACCGACGCGTGCGGCAGCCACGGCGGCTTCTACCTGGGCTCGATCGGCGGCCCGGCGGCGCGCCTCGCGCAGGACTGCATCAAGAAGGTCGAGGTCGTCGAGTACGAGGAGCTCGGCATGGAGGCGGTCTGGAAGATCGAGGTGGAGGACTTCCCGGCGTTCGTCGTGGTGGACGACAAGGGCAACGACTTCTTCCAGAACCCGGCTCCCGAGCCGACGTTCACGCACATCCCGGTCCGCGGTCCGGGTCTCGGCTGATCCCGGTGGGACGCACGAGACACGCCGTCGTCCCGGCCGCGCTGCTGGCGGCCGGACTGCTCCTGACCGGCTGCGGCACCGAGCCGGAGCCGCTGCGGGTCAGCGAGCCGAACGCCCCGCGGCCGACGGAGTCCGCCGAGCCGGCCCGGGCCGCGGCGCGGGGTTCGCTCGGCGGGCCCGGCACCGCCTGCCCGCTCCCGGTGTCGTTCGGCCTCGCCGCGGACTGGAAGCCGAAGGCCGTGCGGGTCGGCGACGACGAGCTCTCCGCCGCGCTCGGCAGGCAGGGCCCGGCGACCATGGTCTGCGAGATCGACGCGAAGCCGGCCGGGAACATCGGCTACCTGCGGGTCTGGACCGCGGACGGGTCGGCGGCCCGGCCCGTGCTCGAGGGCTTCGTGAAGGCCGAGGAGAACGCCTCCGCGGTCGTCTACAAGGAGACCCGGGCGGGGGCGCTGTCCGCCGTCGAGGTGACCTACACGGTCCACAACGAGCTGATGGACGAGTCCAAGGAGGAGCGCGCCTTCGCGGTCTCCACGCCGAAGGGGACCGTGATCGTCCACCTCGGCGGCCTGGACACCGAGGAGCACCGCGAGATGCTCCCGGCGTACGAGCTGGCCCGCTCCAGCCTCAAGGCGCTCTGAGCGCCTCCGGCCGTCGTGCGCGGTGACGTGGCCCCCGCCCCGGGAAGGGCGGGGGCCACGTCGTGTGCCCGCGGGCGCGTGGCCCCGTCAGGCGAACCGCTGGCTCGCCGAGCCGTTGCAGGCCTGGAGCCGCAGCGGCTCCTTCGCCGCGGCCTGGGTCAGGCAGAGTCCGGTGGCCGCTGCCGGGCGGACGGTGGCCCCGTCGCGGACGAACTTCTGGTTGCCCGCGCCGGAGCAGTTCCAGAGGATCAGCGCCGTGCCGGCCTGGTAGCGGGCGCCGGGCACGTCGACGCACCGGTCCTGGGTGAGCTGGGTGTGGAGGGTCCGGCGGGCGGAGTCGTACCACCAGCCCTGGTTGCGGCCGCCGTGGCAGTCCCAGCCGAGGACGGCGGTCCCGTTGGCGCTGGCGGCGCCGCTGACGTCGGCGCAGTTGCCGGTCGCCTCGTTCCGCAGCGGCCGGTAGGCGTCGTCCCAGGCGAGCGGGAAGAGCGTCGGGGTGCCGGCGGAGTCGACGTCTGCGCAACCGGCCTCGCGCAGGCCCGAGGAGTAGAGCTGGGTGAGGCAGGAAGCGAAGGCGGCGTGGCCGCGGGCGTTGGGGTGGAAGGACTGGCGGACCGAGTTCTCGTCCGGGGTGCCGGGCTTGGAGAGGTCGATGTACAGGCCCCTGGCCCAGGGGTCCTCCATGCAGACCTCGTGTCCGTGGAAGAGACGCGAGTTGTCGAGGTAGGTGGCCCCGGTGTTCGCCGCTGCCCGGCGCATGCCGCGCTCGAACGCGGGGACGGCGGTGTTGCGGCCCCAGACGGTGTCGGAGTCGTAGCCGAGGCCGCCGCAGCTGAGCTTGCCGGGGAAGTTCGGGTTGTCGCGGAAGTCGGGGCCGATGGGGCTCGGGTAGCCCATGACGACGAGCTTGTAGTCGCCGTCGGCGTAGCCGGCGTCGCGCATCACGGTCCTCAGGTCGCGCACGGTCTGCTCGACCTTCGGGACGAGACCGTCGACGCGCGCCTGCCAGCCGGGGGCGTACTTGGGCTCGCAGGCGCCCTGCAGGGTGAGGTAGCGGGTGACGCAGTCGGTCATGACCGGGCCGAACTGCAGGTCGTCGTTGGCGCCGGCGACGAGCAGCACCATCTTGATGCGGGTGTTGCGCGCCTTGACGGCGAGGTTGTCGCTCTGGACGAGCTCGTCGGCGTACTGCTTCGAGCCGCCGATCCTGATGTTTCCGCTGTAGGCACCGGAGCAGGACACGTTGAAGGTGAGGTCCGCGGGGATTCCGGTGCGGTGGATCGCGGCGTCGGGCGAGCGGTGACACCAGTTGTCGGGGCCGTTGGTGGGCGGCTCGTAGGTGCCGACGCCCTCGCCGGAGATCTCGCTGTCGCCGAGCGAGATCAGCCCGGTCCTGCGTGCGGCGAGCGGGCGCTCGGCCGGGTCGCCGTAGATCCGGGTGGCCTCGGCCGCGCGGACCGCCTCCAGTTCGGGCGGGAGTGGGACGGAGGCGACGCGGACGGCGCCACCGCTCGTGTCGGCCGCGCCGGCGGGGCTCGCGGCTGCCATGGTGCCGAAGGCCGCCGCCGCGGCGGCCGTGGCGGCGATCGTCCAGCGGAATCTGCGCCTGGTGCGCGTCATTGCGCCTCCTGGAGGTGGGGTTACCCACGGTTCTACTGGCCGGTACGCGCCGGGGGAATAGGCAGAACAAGACAACTGCTCAGCTTTTACAGGAGGTTGAGGAACATGACCGAGTACGAAGACCACCGGATCGAGCACGACTCCATGGGCGAGGTGCGGGTCCCCGCACACGCCAAGTGGCGGGCTCAGACACAACGCGCGGTGGAGAACTTCCCCCTCTCGGGCCAGCGCCTGGAACGGACCCACATCGAGGCCCTCGCCCGGATCAAGGCCGCCGCGGCCAAGGTCAACGCCGAGCTGGGCGTGATCGACGAGGACCTCGCGCGGGCCATCGAGGAGGCCGCCGGCGAGGTCGCCGAAGGCCGCTGGGACGAGCACTTCCCCGTCGACGTCTTCCAGACCGGATCGGGCACCTCGTCCAACATGAACACCAACGAGGTCGTCGCCACCCTCGCCGGCGAGCGGCTCCCCGAGGGCCGCGACGTCCACCCCAACGACCACGTCAACGCGTCCCAGTCGTCCAACGACGTCTTCCCGTCCTCCATCCACATCGCCGCCACCGCCGCCGTCACCCGCGACCTGATCCCCGCACTCGAACACCTGGCCGATTCCCTGGGGCGGAAATCAGCCGAATTCGCGGACGTGGTGAAGTCCGGCCGCACGCACCTCATGGACGCCACCCCGGTCACCCTCGGACAGGAGTTCGGCGGCTACGCGGCCCAGGTCCGCTACGGCGTCGAACGCCTGCGCTCCGCCCTCCCCCGGCTCGCCGAACTCCCCCTCGGCGGCACCGCCGTGGGCACCGGCATCAACACGCCACCCGGGTTCTCCGCCGCCGTCATCGCCGAGGTCGCCCGGGCCACCGGCCTGCCGCTCACCGAAGCCCGCGACCACTTCGAGGCCCAGGGCGCCCGGGACGCGCTGGTGGAGACGTCCGGCCAGCTCAGGACCATCGCCGTGTCCCTCACGAAGATCTCCAACGATCTGCGCTGGATGGCCTCCGGCCCCCGCACCGGCCTCGCCGAGATCAACCTGCCCGACCTCCAGCCCGGCTCGTCGATCATGCCCGGCAAGGTGAATCCGGTCATCCCCGAAGCCGTCCTCATGGTCGCCGCCCAGGTGACCGGAAACGACACCACCGTGGCCGTCGCCGGCGCGGCCGGCAACTTCGAACTCAACGTGATGCTCCCGGTGATCGCCAAGAACCTCCTCGAATCGATCCGGCTGCTCGCCAACGCCTCCCGCCTGCTCGCCGACCGCACCGTCGACGGGATCACCGCCAACGCCGAACGCGCCCGCGAGTACGCCGAGTCCTCCCCCTCCGTCGTCACCCCGCTGAACAAGTACATCGGCTACGAGGAGGCCGCGAAGGTCGCCAAGAAGTCCCTGGCCGAACGGAAGACGATCCGCGAGGTGGTCCTGGAGGGCGGCTACGTCGAACGCGGCGCGCTCACCGTCGAACAACTCGACGAGGCCCTGGACGTCCTGCGGATGACACGCCCCTGAGACCGGGTCCCGGGCCCGCCCGGGCCCGGCCCGGCCCGACCCGCGACGGCTGACTCATCCGTGACCTGTGCCGCAGCGGTGACGGGGGCACGGTCCTAAGATCTGCGCATGACAGGATCGGGCGGCCCCCAGCACTGGGCGCCTGGGGAGCACATCCTCTGGCGCTACCGCGGCAACGGCTCCGACGCCGTGCACATCTGCCGGCCGGTGACCGTCGTCCGCGACACCCCCGAGCTGCTCGCCGTCTGGCTGGCACCCGGCACCGAGTGCATCCGGCCGGTGCTCACCGACGGCACGGCCGTGCACGAGGAACCCCTCGCCACCCGCTACACCGCGCCGCGCACCACCGCCCGCGGGCACTGGTTCGGCACGGGCGTCCTCAAGCTGGCCCGGCCCGGGGACCCCTGGTCGGTCTGGCTGTTCTGGGAGCGCGGCTGGCAGTTCCGCAGCTGGTACGTCAACCTCGAGGAGCCCCGCACCCGCTGGTCGGGCGGCGTCGACTCGGAGGACCACTTCCTCGACATCTCCGTCTACCCGGACCACAGCTGGCTGTGGCGGGACGAGGACGAGTTCGCCCAGGCCCAGCGCTCCGGCCTGATGGACCCGGCCCAGGCCGCGCGGGTCCGCGGCGCGGGCCGCGCCGCGGTCGAGGTGATCCGTTCGTGGGGCGCGCCGTTCCGCGACGGCTGGGAGGACTGGCGCCCCGATCCGGCCTGGACCGTGCCCGAGCTGCCGAGAGACTGGGATCGCACTCCGGCGCACACGGCACCGTGAGACCCTTGATGCGCCCCCGGGGTGCAAACGTAGGATCGTCCTCCGCAAGCCCGTGACCAACGAACGATGCATCAACCACTCAGAACCGCGCAGGACCTGACCACAAGTCATCCATGAGGGGGAGAGCAGTGCCGGACGTGCGCCCGGGTGTAACGACCCCCGTCACAGCCGCTGCTCGCGGGGCATCCAGATCCGGCGCCCGCCCGGGGTTTATCCCCGGCGAAGGCGCGGCATCGGCGAGAAGAGCGAGTGCATCGCACCACCGGCCCGGACGGACGGAACCCCACGCGTGACGGAGCATCCCACCTCCCACGAAGGCCGGCAGCCGCTGGCTGCCCGGCCGCAGGAGCGCGCCCGCCCCCGCCCCGAAGCGGCCCCGGCGAGCCCGTCCGCCGCGGCCGTCCCGGGCCCGACGCCGGACGGGGTCACGGCGAGCGCGGCCGCGGGCGGGGTGGCCTGGGCGGGCACGGGAACGCCGGCGGGCACGGCGGCGGTGTGCTCGCCGTCGGGTGCCGGTCTGCGGCGGGCGTCGCCCGAGGCGGCGGCCGGGCCGCTCTGCTGCGGGGGCAGGCCGCCGCG
>NZ_RDBI01000066.1:355854-383597 GCF_008042125.1 Streptomyces sp. MS191 | reverse complement strand
CTGCTGCGGGGGCAGGCCGCCGTCCCGGGCCCGACGCCGGACGGCGGCCTGCCCCCGCAGCAGAGCGGCCCGGCCGCCGCCTCGGGCGACGCCCGCCGCAGACCGGCACCCGACGGCGAGCGCGGCCGCGGGCGGGGTGGCCTGGGCGGGCACGGGAACGCCGGCGGGCACGGCGGCGGTGCGGCCCAGGACGTGGCCGCCGCGCGCCGCGAAGGCGACCGGCTGCGCTTCGTCGGGGCCGCGACCCGGCGCATCGCGCGCGGCATCGACCTGGACGAGATCGTGCTCGGCCTGTGCCGGGCCACCGTGCCGACCTTCTCCGACGCCATCCTGGTCTACCTGCGCGATCCGCTGCCGGTCGGCGACGAACGGCCGGTCTCCCCGTTCGTCCTGCGCCTGCGCCGCACGGACCGGCTCCGCTTAACGGACCAGGAGGGCGAGGAGCTGGTCCTCGTACCCGACCCCGACCCCACCCCCGCCGCGGAACTGTGCGAGGTCCGCTCCGGCGGCGCGCTCGCCGAGGTGCTGCGCGGGGTGCGGCCGGTCTTCGGCGACTCCGCCGCCGCCCGCGCCGCGCTGCCCGAACTCCTCGGCCCCGACCATCCGGTCCCCGGCGGCCACCGGGCGATACTCGCCCCGCTGCGCGGCCGCCGACGGGTCATCGGGGCCGCGGTCTTCCTCCGCCGCCCCGAACGGCCCGGCTTCGAGCCCAACGACCTCCTCGTCGCGGCCCAGCTCGCGACCCACACCGCGCTCGGCATCGACAAGGCCGTGCTCTACGGCCGCGAGGCGTACATCGCCGACGAACTGCAGCGCACCATGCTGCCGGACTCGCTGCCCCAGCCGACCGGCGTCCGGCTCGCCTCGCGCTACCTGCCGGCCGCCGAGACGGCCCGGGTCGGCGGCGACTGGTACGACGCGATCCCGCTGCCCGGCAGCCGGGTGGCGCTGGTCGTCGGCGACGTCATGGGCCACTCCATGACCTCCGCCGCGATCATGGGCCAGCTGCGCACGACCGCGCAGACCCTGGCCGGGCTCGACCTGCCCCCGCAGGAGGTCCTGCACCACCTCGACGAGCAGGCCCAGCGACTCGGCCAGGACCGGATGGCGACCTGCATGTACGCCGTCTACGACCCGGTCTCGCACCGGATCACCATCGCCAACGCCGGCCACCCGCCGCCCATACTGCTCCACCTGGGCGGCCGGGCCGAGGTCCTGCGGGTCCCGCCGGGCGCCCCCATCGGCGTCGGCGGCGTCGACTTCGAGGCCGTCGAACTGGACGCGCCGGCCGGGGCCACGCTGCTGCTGTACACGGACGGCCTGGTCGAGTCCCGGATGCGGGACGTGTGGACCGGGATCGAGCAGCTGCGCGAGCGCCTCGCCGCGACGGCCCAGCTGACCGGCCCCGACCACTCGCCTCCGCTGGAGGCGCTGTGCGACGACGTCCTCGACATGCTGGGCCCCGGCGACCGGGACGATGACATCGCGCTGCTCGCGGCCCGCTTCGACGGGATCGCGCCCAGTGACGTCGCCTACTGGTTCCTGGAGCCGGAGGACGCGGCCCCGGGACGGGCCCGGCGGCTCGCCCGCCGGGCGCTGGCCCGCTGGGACCTGGAGGAGCTCTCGGACTCGGTCGAGCTGCTGATCAGCGAGGTCGTGACGAACGCCGTGCGGTACGCGGAGCGGCCGGTCACCCTGCGGCTGCTGAAGACCGACGTGCTGCGCTGCGAGGTCGGCGACGACTCCCCGCAGCTGCCCCGGCAGCGGCGGGCCCGGGACACCGACGAGGGCGGGCGCGGCCTGTTCCTGGTGAACCGGCTGGCCAGACGCTGGGGCGCGACCCGGCTGTCGGGCGGCAAGGTGGTCTGGTTCGAGCTGTCGACGCGGGTGTAGCCGGGCGCGCGGGACCGGCCGCCCGGCCGCGGCGCCGGCGGCCGGGGGCGGACCGGCCGCCGGGGCACCGGGCCCAGATGTTGCCGACCTCCCGTCGGCGGAGTTGACTTTCGTGGTGGATGAAGCGACCTGACCCAGATCCCCCACCGACGGGAGGACGCTCGTGTCCGAGGCAGCGCACCGCGCGCCCCACACCACGAACAACGCCGGCATCCCGATCGAGAGCGACGAGCACTCGCTCACCGTCGGGCCCGACGGCCCCATCCTGCTCCAGGACCACTACCTGATCGAGAAGATGGCCCAGTTCAACCGGGAACGGGTCCCCGAGCGGGTGGTGCACGCCAAGGGCTCGGGCGCGTACGGCTTCTTCGAGGTCACCGGTGACGTCAGTCAGTTCACCCGGGCCGACCTCTTCCAGCCGGGCCGGCGCACCGACATGCTGGCCCGCTTCTCCACGGTCGCGGGCGAGCAGGGCTCCCCCGACACCTGGCGCGACCCGCGCGGCTTCGCCCTGAAGTTCTACACCGGACACGGAAACTACGACCTCGTCGGCAACAACACGCCCGTCTTCTTCGTCCGGGACACGATCAAGTTCCAGGACTTCATCCGCTCCCAGAAACGCCATCCGGTCACCGGGCTGCGCGACCACGACATGCAGTGGGACTTCTGGACCCTGTCGCCCGAGTCGGCCCACCAGGTGACGTGGCTGATGGGCGACCGGGGCATCCCGAGGACGTACCGGCACATGAACGGCTACGGCTCCCACACGTACATGTGGATCAACGGCGGCGGCGAGCGGTTCTGGGTGAAGTACCACTTCAGGACCGACCAGGGCATCGAGTTCCTCACGCAGGCGGAGGCCGACGAGCTCGCCGGGTCGGATCCGGACCTGCACCGCCGCGACCTGCACGAGTCGATCGCGTCCGGGAACGCGCCCTCGTGGTCCCTCAAGGTGCAGGTGATGCCGTTCGAGGAGGCGGCGGACTACCGCTTCAACCCCTTCGACCTGACGAAGGTCTGGCCGCACGCCGACCACCCGCTGATCGACGTCGGGCGGATGGTCCTGGACCGGAACCCGGAGGACTTCTTCGTCCACATCGAGCAGGCCGCCTTCGAGCCCTCCAACATGGTGCCGGGCATCGGCCCGTCGCCGGACAAGATGCTGCTCGGCCGGCTCTTCTCCTACCCGGACACCCACCGGTACCGGATCGGCCCGAACTACGCGCAGCTGCCGCCGAACCGGCCGCACGCGCCCGTCCACTCCTACGCCAAGGACGGGCCGATGCGGTACGAGCCGTCGACGGCGGCCCGGCCGTACGCGCCGAACTCGTACGGCGGTCCGGCGGCCGACTTCGGGCGCTTCGGCGACCCGGCGGGCTGGGCGGCGGCAGGGGAACTGGTGCGCGAGGCCTACGCGCTGCACGCGGAGGACGACGACTGGGGCCAGGCGGGGACCATGGTGCGCGAGGTCCTGGACGACGCGGCACGCGACCGGCTGGTGGGGAACATCGCCGGCCATCTGAAGGACGGTGTCTCGGCGCCGGTCGTCGAGCGCGCGGTCCGGTACTGGCGCCAGGTCGACAAGGACCTGGGCGACCGGGTCGCCCAGCGGGTCGACGGCGGCTGAGCACCGCCCCGCCGCACACGCGAGGACGGCCGGACCCCTCCCGGGTCCGGCCGTCCTCGTGTGCGGTGCGCCGCCCCGCCGGGCGTCGTCGCGCCCGCGTCAGCCCTGGGGGCGGTTGTTGCCGTTGCTGCCGTTGCCGTCGGCGGGCGGCTCGATCGTCGGATCCGTCGTCCGGGTCGGCGTCGGCGGCGTCGGGAACGTGGCGGAGTCCGTCGGCTGCGGCGGCGTCGTGGCGGTCGAGGTCGGCGGCGGCGTCGACTCGGGGGTCCCGCTCGGGGTCGGCGCGGTCGGGTCCGGGGACTCGCTGGTCTGCGACGGCGTCGGGTCGGGCTCGACGATCGCCGTGTCGTCGGTCTCCAGGTCGAACTGCTTGTCGGAGCCGCCGCCCAGCGCCCGGGTGGTGTACGCGCCCCAGATCTGGGCGGGGGTGCGGCCGCCGTTGGCGCGGCCGGGGTTGATGGTGTCGGTCAGGGTGACCTGGTTGCCCTTGGCGTCCTCGCCGAACAGGGCGACGGCGGTGACCAGTTCGGGGGTGTAGCCGACGAACCAGGCGGAGCGGTTGTTCTCCGAGGTGCCGGTCTTGCCGGCCGCGGCGTAGTCGCCGGCGGCCCGGACGCCGGAGCCGCTCCGCACGACGCCCGTCATCGCCTTGGTCACCGTGTCGGCGGCCTCGCGGGTGATGACCTGCTCGCCGATCGACTTCACCGGGTCGGCCTTGCGCGCCTTGTGCTCGGCGGACTTCACGATGGTCGGGGTGACCTTCCGGCCGTGGTTGTCCAGCGTCGCGTAGGCGCCGGCCATGTCCCAGGTGGAGGCGCCCATGGTGCCGAGCGACATCGCGGGCCGCTCGCCGAAGTCCGCGCCGTCCTTCATGCCGAGGTCGAGGGCGGTCTTCTTCACCTTGTCCGGGCCGACGTCGACGATCATCTGGGCGTAGACCGAGTTGATCGAGCTGTTGGTGGCCTTCTGGACGGTGACGGGGCCGTAGCTCCGGTTGTCCTCGTTCTCCGGGCTGAAGGGGACGTCGCTGCCGACGACGGGCCGCTTGCTGGTGCCGTCGTAGATCGTGCCGAGGCCGATCTCCCGGCCGTCCTGGGTCTTCGCGCCGTTCTCCAGCGCCGAGGCCAGCACGATCGGCTTGAAGGTCGAGGCGGGCTGGTAGTCGCGGCGCGTGGCGTTCGACAGCCAGTGCTCGGTGGCGCCGATGCCGCCGTACATCGCGAGGACGCGGCCGGTCTTCGGGTCGACCGAGGTGGCGCCGGCCTGGACGGTGGCGTCCTTCTTGTCCTTCTCCCGGTCGAGCTTGGCCTCCAGCTGCTCCTCGACCGACTTGACGAGGGCCTTCTGCTTCTTCTCGTCGATGTTGAGGGTGATCGTCCAGCCGCCGGCCTTGATGTCCTCCTCGCTTATGCCCTGGCGCATCAGCTCCTGGTTGGCGGCCTCGACCAGGTAGCCGGTCTGGCCTCCCATGCCGGGGGCGGCCTTGGGCTTCTGCGGGACGGGGAAGGTGAGGCCGACGCGCTTGCCCGCGTCCAGCCAGCCCTCCTCGACCATGTTGTCCAGGGTGTAGTTCCAGCGCTCCTCGACCAGCTTGCGGCCGGTCGGGGTGGCCGAGGTCCAGTCGTACTGGTTCGGCGCCTGGAGCAGCGAGGCGAGGTAGGCGCCCTGGGCGACGTTCAGCTTGGCGGCGTCGACACCGTAGTAGGCCTGCGCGGCGGCCTGGATGCCGTAGGCGCTGCGGCCGTAGTAGCTGGTGTTGATGTAGCCGGCGAGGATCTCGCTCTTGGTGCTGTTCTGGTCGACCTTGAGCGCGATCACCATTTCCTTGAGCTTGCGGGTGACCGTCTGGTCCTGGTCCAGGTAGTAGTTCTTCACGTACTGCTGGGTGATGGTCGAGCCACCCTGCTTGCCCTTGCCGGTGATCGTGTTCAGCGCGCCGCGGACGGTGCCCTTGATGTCGACGCCGTTGTCCTTGTAGAAGGTCTTGTTCTCGGCGGCGACGAAGGCGTTCTGGACGTCCCTGGGGATCTTCTCCAGGCCGACGATCTCACGGTTGATCTCGCCGGTACGGGCGAGGATCCGGCCGTTGGAGTACTTGTAGATGTTGCTCTGCATGGTCGCCTGGGCGTTGGCGCTGGGCACGGGGACCATGAGGTACACGACGTAGAAGGCGCCCATGAGGAGCAGGCAGCCGGCGAGGAACGTGCCCAGGAGTTTCTTCCAGGTGAAGAGGCGGCGTATGCGCCCGCCGCCCTTCGTCCGGCGCGTGTCCGCTCGACCCATCGTTCCGTCGCTCCGCTCGTCGTGTCGTGTCGTGGCCAGGTGTCGGCCGATGTCTGCGCCGAATCAGCTCAGCAAGCTAACACCGACGATGCAGACAAAGGGCAACCGATCCGGTCTTTTCCGGACGTGACAATCAGCACCTGTCTCCTTGGGAACCGACGCGCCACGAGCCGGGATGGTTGTGCGACGCCCGTCACATTCCGTCCCGGTTCGGCTATACACCGTGCGTATACACAGGGTGTAGAGTGGTCGGCATGTCAATCGGTCACACCCTTCTCGGGCTCCTGGAGTCCGGACCGCGCCACGGCTACGACCTCAAGCGCGCCTTCGACGAGAAGTTCGGCCACGACCGGCCGCTTCACTACGGGCAGGTCTACTCGACCATGTCCCGCCTGCTGAAGAACGGCCTGGTCGAGGTGGACGGCGTCGAGGCCGGCGGAGGCCCCGAACGCAAGCGGTACGCCATCACCGAGGCCGGCGTCACCGACGTCGCCCAGTGGCTCGCCCGGCCCGAGAAGCCGGAGCCGTACCTGCAGTCCACGCTCTACACCAAGGTCGTCCTCGCCCTCCTCACCGGCCGCCCGGCGGCCGAGCTGCTCGACGTCCAGCGCGCGGAGCACCTGCGGCTGATGCGCGAACTGACCCGCCGCAAGAAGGACGGCGACCTCGCCGACCAGCTGATCTGCGACCACGCCCTCTTCCACCTCGAAGCAGATCTTCGGTGGCTGGAACTGACCGCCGCCCGCCTGGACCGGCTCGCCGAGGAGATCCGCCGATGACCACCACCGCCCTGCTCCGGGCCGACGGCATCGACAAGGCCTACGGCCCGACCCCCGCCCTCGCGGGCGCGGACTTCGCCATCCGGGCCGGCGAGGTCGTCGCCGTCATGGGCCCCTCCGGCTCCGGCAAGTCCACCCTGCTGCACTGCCTCGCCGGGATCGTCCGCCCCGACGCCGGCACCGTCACCTACGACGGACGCGAACTCACCGCCCTGTCGGACGGCGAGCGCAGCGCCCTGCGCCGCTCCGAGTTCGGCTTCGTCTTCCAGTTCGGCCAGCTCGTCCCCGAGCTGACCTGTGTCGAAAACGTCGCCCTGCCGCTGCGCCTGAACGGCGAGCGGCGCAAGAGCGCCGAGGCCACGGCCCGCGCGTGGCTCGCCCGCCTGGAGGTCGACGACGTCGCCGGCCACCGGCCCGGGGAGATATCCGGCGGACAGGGCCAGCGGGTCGCGGTCGCCCGCGCGCTCGCCACCACACCCCGGGTGATCTTCGCCGACGAACCCACCGGCGCCCTCGACTCCCTCAACGGCGAACGGGTCATGGAACTCCTCACCGCCGCGGCCCGGGACACCGGCGCCGCCGTCGTCCTCGTCACCCACGAGGCCCGCGTCGCCGCCTACTCCGACCGCGAGATCATCGTCCGCGACGGCTCCGTGCGGGACACGGAGTGGGCCGCATGAGCCTGCGACTCCGGGCGCGCGACCTCGCCCTCGGCGCGCGCTTCGCGTTCGGCGGCGGCCGGCGCGGCGCCGTCCGCACCGTCCTGACCGCCACCGGCATCGGCCTCGGCGTCGCCCTGCTGCTGGTCGCCGCGTCCCTCCCCGCCATGATGTCCTCCCGCGAGGTACGCGAGGCCCAGCGCAGCCCCGACGCCAGCGAGGAGATCACCCGGCCGAGCGCCGGCTCCTTTCTCTACTACCGCCACACCACCGTCTTCCACGACGACACCGTCACCGGCCTGGTCCTGCGCCCCGAAGGCCCGGACGCGCCCGCTCCCCCGGGCACGGCGAAGCCGCCCGGCCCCGGCGAGATGCTCGTCTCCCCCGCGCTGCGCACCCTGCTGGACTCACCCGGCGGCACGCTGCTCCGCGAACGACTGCCCTACAAGGTCACCGGAACCCTCGGCAAAGCCGGCCTCATCGGACCGTCCGAACTGCGGTACGTCGCCGGCAGCGGCACCCTCACCACCGACAACTACGACGGACGCGGCATCCGCTACGGCTGGTCGGTGCCGGAGGAGCCACTGAACCCCTTCCTCCTGCTGCTCGTCGCCATCGCCTGCGTCGTCCTGCTGCTGCCGGTCCTCGTCTTCATCGCGACCGCCGTCCGCTTCGGCGGCGAGCAACGCGACCGCCGGCTCGCCGCACTGCGCCTGGTCGGCGCCGACATCGCCATGACCCGGCGGATCGCGGCCGGCGAATCCCTCGCGAGCGCACTGGTCGGACTCGGCTTCGGCGTCGCGTTCTTCGCCCTGGGACGGCAGTTCTCCGGCACCGTGACCGTCTGGGACGTCAACGCCTTCCCCTCCGACGTGGTCCCGCTGACCCCGCTCGCCGTCCTCGTCCTCCTGACGGTGCCGGTCGCGGCCGTCGCCGTCACCCTGAGCGCGCTGCGCGGAGTGGCGATCGAACCGCTCGGCGTCGTCCGCGACTCCACCCCGCGACCCCGCCGCCTGTGGTGGCGCCTGCTCCTCGTCGGCGCCGGCACCGCCCTCCTCCTCCCGATGGCCGGGCAGATCGAGATCGTCGGCGCCGGCATCGACACCTTCGGGATCACCACCGGCTCCCTGCTCATGCTCGTCGGGCTCACCACCCTGCTGCCCTGGCTCGTGGAGGCCGTCGTGCACCGGCTGCACGGCGGTCCGGTGCCCTGGCAGCTGGCCGTCCGCCGGCTCCAGCTGAGCAGCGGCACGGCCGCCCGCGCCGTCAGCGGGATCGTCGTCGCCGCGGCCGGGGCCATCGCCCTCCAGATGCTCTTCCAGGCGATGCAGGACGACTTCACGAGCCGGACCGGCATGGAGAGCGCCCGGGCCCAGCTCCAGACGAGCGTCGACGCCAAGAACGGCGGCGAGGCCCGCGAGATGATCGACAGGTTCTCGAGGACACCCGGCGTCACCGGCGTGATCGGCACCGTCGACGGACACGTGTGGCGCCCCGGACCGATCCGTTCCGGCGAGGAGTACGCCCCCACCACCTCACTCGCCGTCGCCGACTGCCCCTCGCTGCGGGAACTGGCGAAGCTGCCCTCCTGCGAGGACGGCGACGTGTTCATCGCCCTCACGCACGGAGTCGACGGCGGACTGCCCGACGAACGGGTCCTGCAGACCGCCCGGCCCGGCGCCGAGGTCGCGCTCCGGGACGTCGAGGAACTCCACGACGGGCCGGTCCCGACCTGGCGGATCCCGAAGACGGCGCGCACCGTCGACTCGCGCCTCGACCCCACCGGCCGGTACCGGGGCGGGATCCTCGCCACCCCGGCCGCGTTCGACGCCCGCCGGCTGGACGCCCCGGAGGCCGGTGCCCTGATCCGGATCGACCCCGCCGACCCCGACGCCGCCGACCGGGTACGGAACACGGCCGCCGCGCTCGACCCGCTGGCCTGGGTCCGCACCCTCCAGGACGTCGAAGGCGACCGGCAGTACAGCAGCGTCCGCACCGGCATCCTCGTCGGCGCGACCCTGACCATGCTCCTGGTGGCGGCCTCGCTCCTGGTCACCACCCTGGAACAACTCAGGGACCGCAAGAGGCTGCTGTCCGCCCTGGTCGCCTTCGGCACCCGGCGGTCCACCCTGAGCTGGTCCGTCCTGTGGCAGACGGCCCTCCCGATCACCCTCGGCCTCGCCCTCGCCACGGCCGGCGGACTCGGACTCGGCGTGGTGCTGCTCCGCATGATCGACAGGACGGTCGAGGACTGGTCGGTCGTCCTGCCGATCGTCGGCGTGGGCGCCGGACTCATCGCGACGGTCACCCTGCTCAGCCTGCCGCCGCTGTGGCGGCTGATGCGGGCCGACGGCCTGCGCACCGAATGACGGCCCGCGACCGCGCCCACCGGGGAGGCGCGGTCGCGGACCGCGGCGGATGAGGATCCGCGCCGGTGGGCGCCGGGACCCGTCAGGTCCCGGCGCCCACCACGCGTACCGGCAGACGCCTCATCGCACCCCGCAGCGCCCCGGCCAGTTCCTCGAACTCACCCTGCCGCGCCGCCCCCGCGCGCATCGCGAGCGCGACCCGCCGGGACGGGGCCGGATCCGTGAAACAGCCCGTGAACAGGGCCGTGTTGCGCGCCGTCTCGACCTTGACCGCCGTACGCGGCAGCAGGGTCACCCCGAGGCCGCCCGCCACCAGCTGCACCAGCGTGGACAGCCCGGCCGCGGTCGTCGTGACCGGCGCCCCCTCCGTACGGCCCGCCTCGCGGCAGATGTCCAGTGCCTGGTCCCGCAGGCAGTGCCCCTCGTCCAGGAGCAGCAGCTTCAGCTCCCGCAGCGCCTCGCGCGGAATGTCGTCCCGCCCGGCCAGCGGATGCCCCTCCGGGGTGACGAGCACGAAGTCCTCGTCGAAGAGCGGCAGTTCCACGACGCCGGGCACCCCGAGCGGCACCGCCAGCAGCAGCAGGTCGAGCCGCCCGGCCGCCAGCCCCTCCAGCAGCGACGAGGTCTGCTCCTCGTGCACCTGGAGATCGAGCTCCGGATAGCGCTGGTGGACCAGCCGCAGCACCGTCGGCAGCAGATACGGGGCCACCGTGGGGATCACCCCCAGGCGCAGCACGCCGGTGAACGGCGCCTGCGCCGCCTCCGCCTCCTCCATCAGCTCCGAGACCGCGTCCAGCACCGCCCGCGCGCGCACCGCCAGCCGCTCCCCCGCGGGCGAGAGCAGCACCTTGCGCGTCGTACGCTCGAGGAGCTGGACACCGAGTGCCTCTTCGAGAGCCGAAACCGCGCCCGAGAGCGCCGGCTGACTCATGCCGATCGCCGCCGCCGCGTCCCGGAAGTGCAGATGCTCGGCGACCGCGGCGAATGCCCTGAGCTGCGAAAGGCTCGGCTGCTTGCCACGGTGCGGGCCGTACGGGGATGCCACTGATAACCACCTTCGATCAACACGACCCAGTCTAGCTATTTCACTGATCAATGCACTCCGTGCCATGCTGAGCACACGTCCAACCCCTCACGGAAGACCCCAAAAAGGACTTCCACCATTGCAAGGAGAGCGCGTGCTCACTGTCGGTGACCAGTTCCCCACCTACGACCTGACCGCCTGCGTGTCGCTGGAGAGCGGCAAGGAGTTCGAGCAGATCGACCACAAGTCCTACGAGGGCAAGTGGCGCGTGGTGTTCTTCTGGCCGAAGGACTTCACCTTCGTCTGCCCCACCGAGATCGCGGCCTTCGGCAAGCTGAACGACGAGTTCGCTGACCGCGACGCCCAGATCCTCGGCGTCTCCGGCGACTCCGAGTTCGTGCACCACGCCTGGCGCAAGGACCACGCCGACCTGCGTGACCTGCCCTTCCCGATGCTCGCCGACTCCAAGCACGAGCTCATGCGCGACTGCGGCGTCGAGGGCGAGGACGGCTTCGCCCAGCGCGCCGTCTTCATCGTGGACCCGAACAACGAGATCCAGTTCACCATGGTGACCGCCGGCTCCGTCGGCCGTAACCCCAAGGAGGTCCTGCGGGTGCTGGACGCCCTGCAGACCGACGAGCTGTGCCCGTGCAACTGGAACAAGGGCGAGACCACCCTCGACGCGGCCGCCCTCCTGTCGGGCGAGTGATCTGACGTGGCTCTCGACGAACTCAAGTCCGCCATCCCGGACTTCGCCAAGGACCTCAAGCTGAACCTCGGTTCGGTGATCGGCAACAGCGAGCTGCCGCAGCAGCAGCTCTGGGGCACCGTCCTGGCCTGCGCGATCGCCTCGCGCTCGCCGAAGGTCCTCGCCGAGCTGGAGCCGGAGGCCAAGGCCAACCTCAAGCCCGAGGCGTACACGGCGGCCAAGTCCGCCGCCGCGATCATGGCGATGAACAACGTCTTCTACCGGACCCGGCACCTGCTGTCGGACCCCGAGTACGGGACGATGCGCGCCGGACTGCGGATGAACGTCATCGGCAACCCGGGCGTCGAGAAGGTCGACTTCGAGCTGTGGTCGCTGGCCGTCTCCGCGATCAACGGCTGCGGCCAGTGCCTGGACTCGCACGAGCAGGTCCTGCGCAAGGCCGGCGTGGACCGCGAGACGATCCAGGAAGCCGTCAAGATCGCCTCGGTGATCCAGGCGGTCGGCGTGACCCTGGACGCGGAAGCGCTCCTCGCCGAGTAGACGGCACCGCACGACGAAGGGCCCCGGAGTCACTCACTCCGGGGCCCTTCCGCATGCCTGTCGCCGGTGGACCGGCCGGGCCCGGCCTCAGCCCTGGCGGAGCGCCGCCATCAGCGCCTTCATGTCCTGGGCGAGCAGCGCGTCGACACCCGACAGGTCGATGGTCTTCGCCTGCGGGACCGCCTCGTTCTTCTCGCCGTCCCAGTTCTGCAGCCGCTGCAGACTGATCTCGATCTCCACCTGCCCGTCGAGAACCCGTATCCAGGCACCCAAGTCATTCTCGTCACGGTCGAAGTACGCGACCTCCCCGAGCCCGTCGACCCTCTCGGCCTCCGTCCGGAGGTCACCGAGCCGCGCCTCGAACTCGGGACCGGGATCGGTCACCTTGTGCAGTTCGTAGTAGACGTCGACGCTGAAGCCGGTGTCCGGGCGAGCAGCGCGTCGACACCCGACAGGTCGATGGTCTTCGCCTGCGGGACCGCCTCGTTCTTCTCGCCGTCCCAGTTCTGCAGCCGCTGCAGACTGATCTCGATCTCCACCTGCCCGTCGAGAACCCGTATCCAGGCACCCAAGTCATTCTCGTCACGGTCGAAGTACGCGACCTCCCCGAGCCCGTCGACCCTCTCGGCCTCCGTCCGGAGGTCACCGAGCCGCGCCTCGAACTCGGGACCGGGATCGGTCACCTTGTGCAGTTCGTAGTAGACGTCGACGCTGAAGCCGGTGTCCGGCGAACCGATGATCGCCGAGCAGGTGGCCCGCTCCAGCGCCGGATCCTCCTGCCGCGACCCGTTCCCGTCCCGCGACACCTCGCCCAGTTCTCCGGACASCGCCTTCAGCTCGGCCTTCGCACACACGTCCCCGACCGAGCGGTACCCGCCGAGGTCGACGCCGCGGCCCGCCTCGTACCGCTCGTGGGCGTACAGGCCACCGCCCCACAGGGCCGACGCGACGACCGCGCCACCCACCGCCCACAGCCACGGCCGCACGGGCCGCGGCGGTTTCGGCGGCACCGGGTCGATGACGGCCGACGGTGTCCGGGCCTCGGACAAGCCACCCCCGTCGACGAGTTCCGGATCCGAGATCACAGCCGGTCCCGGTCCTTCGAGCCAGGCGCCGGCGTCGGCGCCACCGCGAACGCCGTCGCACCACGGGGCTCGGGGGACGTCCGCAGCGCCTGCTCGTGGCTGTACGCGCGCAGGTAGCCGACGACGGTGTTGGTGACGGCGACCAGGGGCACCGCCACGACCGCGCCGCCGATACCGGCGGTCAGTCCGCCGGCCGCGACCGCGAGCACGACCGCCAGCGGGTGGACCCGCACCGCCCGGCCCAGGATGAAGGGCTGCAGGACGTGGCCCTCGATCTGCTGCACCGCCAGCACCACGACGAGGACCATCAGCGCGGTGAACACACCGTTGGTGACCAGCGCGACCACCACCGCGAGGGCACCCGAGATCACGGCGCCGACCAGCGGGATGAACGCGAAGAGGAAGATGAACACGGCCAGCGGCACGGCCATCGGCACATCGAGGAAGTACAGGCCGAGGCCGATGAACACCGCGTCGATCAGGGCGACGAGCACCGTGCCGCGCACGTACGCGGTCAGGGTCCGCCAGGCCCGCGGACCCGCGCCCGCGACTCCCGGCCGGGCCTGCGCGGGCACCAGCTTCAGCGTCCAGTTCCAGACCTTCTTCCCGTCGTAGAGCAGGAAGAGCGTCGAGAACATCGCGAGCAGTATCCCGGTCATCGCCTCCACGACCACGGTCACGCCCTGGAGCCCGGCGGACGTGATCTGCTCGGTGTTGGCGCCGATGGTGTCGCTGAGGTTCTTGGCGATGTCGTTGATCTGCTGCTCGGTCACATGGAACGGGCTGTCCAGCAGCCACCGCTTCAGCTCTTCGATGCCGTCCCGGACCCGGTCGGAGAGGTTGTCGATGTTGTCCATGACCTGCCAGACCACGAACCAGCCGACCAGGCCCATCACCACGAACCCGGAGACGGCCGTGACGGCCGTGGCCAGCCCGCGCGGCAGACCCGCCTTCCGCAGCCGCGCCACGGTCGGCTGCAACAGCGCCGTGATGAGCAGTGCGGCGACGAACGCGAGGACGACCAGCTGCACGGAGCTGATCACCTTCATCAGCACCCAGACCGTGCCGGCGAGCACCAGCAGGCGCCAGCCCGCCTCGGCCGCGACCCTCATGCCCCACGGGATGGCGTCGATCGGGTCGGGCCTGGCGGCGACGGCGGGGGCGTAGTCGGGCGGCGCGGGCACGGCGCGGTCGGCGGCGGAAGGGGCACGCCGGCCCGGCCACCGCGCCGCGGCGGCCGCCCCCGCCTTCGCCGCACCCGCCCTGACGGCGGCGGCGGCTCCGCCCGCGACCGGGGTGCCCGGCGCGTGGTCCACTCCCACCCCGTCGACGGTCCCGCCGGTCGCGTCGGTCCGGTCGGATTCGGCGGAGTGGTCGGCCTCGCCGGAGGACGTGTCCGCGCCGGTTTCGTCGCCGGGCACGCCGGCGGTTTCGTCACCGTGCACGCCGGCGGGCTCCCCGGCCGGGTCACCCGCGCCGGGCACSCCGGCCGCGGCGCCCGAGGGGGCGTCCGGCTCGTCGCCCGCGGCGCCGGGGGTCGGGCCGAGCGCGTCCCGCGCCTCCGCCTCCGCCCGGCGCTCCTCCAGGCGTTCGCCCATGTGACTCAGACCGGCACCGATCCGGTTCAGCCATCCTGGCAGTCTCGACATCTCGTTCCCTCTCCCCCGCTCTCACCCCCCGGGTGCCCGTGGCTTCCCGAACCTACACGCACGGAGCCCCCCACCGTAGGACGGTGGGGGGCTCCGCGAAGTTGAGCGGGCCGGACTAGTACCAGCGGTTGGCCTGCCAGAACGACCACGCGCCACAGGGGCTGTCGTAGCGGCTGTTCATGTAGTTCAGGCCCCACTTGATCTGGGTGGCCGGGTTCGTCTGCCAGTCGGCGCCGGCCGACGACATCTTCGAACCCGGGAGGGCCTGGACGAGACCGTAGGCGCCCGAGGAGGGGTTGGTCGCGCGGTAGTTCCAGCCGGACTCGTGGTCCACGATGTTGCTGAAGCACTGGAACTGCGAGGCGGGGATCATCTGCCGGGCGATCGCCTTGACCTCGGCGATGCTGTAGGACCCCTGGGCGGAGAAGCTCGACGCGTCGCGCAGCGAGGAACGGTCGGCACGCTCGGCGGCGTCCTTGCGCTCCTGCTCCGCCTTGTCGGCGGCCTTCTTCTTCGACTCGGCGTCCTTGGCGGCCTGCAGGCGCGCGGCTTCCTCGGCGGACTTCTTCGCGGCCGTGTCGGCGGCGGCGGCCTGCACGTCCGCCTGCTCGGCGAGCGAGGAGACCTGTACCTGGGCCTGCTGACCGGCGGGGATGTCAGCGAGCAGGGTGGTGTCGGCTGCGGTGGCCTCGAAGTTGTCGTCCGCGGGCTGGGTGTTGCCCGAGGCAACACCGACGACGGCGCCGACAGTGGTGACCGCAGTGGCCGAAGCCACCGCGAATCCCCGGACCGAGATCCGGCTCACACGGTTTCCTTCCAGCATCACCCGCGCTGGTGACCAAGCGGGCGAAATCGTGCCCCTGGCGCTGGTCTCCGAACTGCTGGGTCACAGAAGACACGGGCCCGTGGTGCTGTGGGCGGCATACGGCGGACAGTTGTTGAGTTGTGTGGTGCCGCACCCCTGAGGGTGCACGTGTGCCGTATGCGGGGCCTGACGGAAGCAAGACTTTGCCGGACGGCGACGCCGCAAGGCAATTCCACGTTGCGTGTGAAAGCTCACACCCCGCCAGTCACAGGAGATTTGGCCGATAAGGCGGACAGCGCGACGCCGCCCGGCTAAGCTCCTGCGCTCTGCCGGGCGGCGCCAACTCCCGTACGGGTACGGGAAGGTGCTAATCCTACGAATCCACTCAGATCTGGCCGTCCTCCAGCATTTCGGTCACAAGCGCCGCAATCTGCGAACGCTCGGAGCGGGTGAGCGTGACATGGGCGAAGAGCGGATGGCCCTTCAACTTCTCCACCACGGCGACGACTCCGTCGTACCGGCCGACCCGGAGGTTGTCCCGCTGCGCGACGTCGTGCGTCAGCACCACCCGGGAATTCGACCCGATCCGGGACAGAACGGTCAACAGGACGTTCCGCTCCAGCGACTGGGCCTCGTCGACGATCACGAACGCGTCGTGCAGCGACCGGCCCCGGATGTGCGTCAACGGCAGGACCTCCAGCATCCCGCGCCTCAGCACCTCCTCGATGACCTCACGCCCCGCCACCGCCGACAGCGTGTCGAAGACCGCCTGAGCCCACGGGCTCATCTTCTCGGCCTCGCTGCCCGGCAGGTACCCGAGCTCCTGCCCGCCGACCGCGTACAGCGGACGGAACACCATCACCTTCTGGTGCTGCCGGCGCTCCAGGACCGCCTCCAGGCCCGCGCAGAGCGCCAGCGCGGACTTGCCCGTACCGGCCCGCCCGCCCATCGAGATGATGCCGACCTCCGGATCGAGGAGCAGGTCCAGCGCGATCCGCTGCTCGGCACTGCGCCCACGGATGCCGAACACCTCCCGGTCGCCCCGCACCAGCCGGACATTGCCGTCCGCGGTCACCCGGCCGAGCGCCTTTCCCCGCTCGGACTGCAGGACCAGCCCGGTGTGCACCGGAAGCTCCGCCGCCTCCGGCACGTAGAGCCTCTCCTGGTCGAACAGGATGTCCACCTGCTCGGCCGAGAGACCCAGCTCGGACATACCGGTCCAGCCGGAGTCCGTGATGGCGAGCTCGGCACGGTACTCCTCGGCGAGGAGCCCGACCGACGACGCCTTGATCCGCAGCGGCAGGTCCTTGGAGACGACGGTGACGTCGAACCCCTCGGCCTGCAGATTGCGCGCGACCGCCAGAATCCGTGAGTCGTTGTCCCCCAGCCGGTAGCCGGCCGGAAGGACCCCGGGGTCCGAATGGTTCAGCTCGACCCTCAGCGTGCCGCCCAGCTCCCCGATCGGGAGCGGCGCGTCCAGCCGCCCGTACCGGACCCTGAAGTCGTCCAGGAGGCGCAGGGCCGCCCGGGCGAAATAGCCCAGTTCGGGATGGTGTCGCTTGGCCTCCAACTCGGTGACCACGACGATCGGAAGCACGACCTCGTGCTCCTCGAACCGGGACACGGCGTTGGGGTCGGCCAGCAGGACGCTGGTGTCGAGAACATAGGTGCGCCTGTCGGACAAGCGGCGCTTCGTACTGGTCACCACGGAAGGACAGACCCCCTTTGACGACCCTTGTGAGGTCGGGGCGCGACGGAAGCGGTGTCGCTGCGGGATGGGACCGGGCTCTGGCCACGATGCGCGGGCCGAGCTCCGGCCCTCCGCTTCGTCCGTACATGTCCTGCACGGTCGTCCTGGTGCAACGGGCCTCCCGGGTGGCGGTCTCCGTGCCGCTCACTCTGGAAGGGGTATTCCCTCGAACACCCGCCGCCATGCCAGGGCATATGACGACGCGTTCGTGAACGCCCGGTGACCCGCCCCGGTCCGCCGCCGGGTGCCGTGGTGACGCGGCCGTCAGGTGCCGTAGCGGCGGTGCCGGGCCGCGTAGTCGCGCAGCGCGCGCAGGAAGTCGACCTTGCGGAACGCAGGCCAGTGCACTTCACAGAAGTAGTACTCGGAATGGGCGCTCTGCCACAGCATGAAACCGGACAGACGCTGCTCGCCACTCGTACGGATCACCAGATCCGGGTCGGGCTGACCCCGCGTGTACAGGTGCTCGGAGATGTGCTCGACATCGACGATCTCGGCGAGCTCCTCGAAGCTCGTCCCCTTCTCCGCGTGCTCCAGGAGCAGCGAACGGACCGCGTCCGCGATCTCCTGCCGGCCGCCGTAGCCCACCGCCACGTTCACGAGTATCCCCGTGTTGTCGTGCGTGGACTGCTCGGCCTCCTTCAGCACCGACTGCGTACGCGCCGGCAGCAGGTCCAGCGTGCCCACGTGGTGCACCCGCCAACGACCGTCGGCGGCCAGCGCGCGCACGGCGTTCTCGATGATGCCCAGCAGCGGGACGAGCTGCTCCTCCGGCCGGTTCAGGTTGTCCGTGGACAGCATCCAGAGCGTGACGACCTCGACGTCGGTCTCGGCACACCAGCCGAGCAGCTCCTGGATCTTGTCCGCACCGGCCTTGTGGCCCTGCTCGGGGGTCCCGCCGGACGCCTTGGCCCAGCGCCTGTTGCCGTCGAGGATGACGCCGATGTGCTTGGGCACCTGGGCATGGTCGAGGCGGCCTTCCACCCGGCGTGCGTAGAGCCCGTACACCAGGTCGCGCAGGTTCACTGTTCTTAACCCCTCCATGCTGCGGCGGTCCCCGAAGCCGACACACTACTGCGCACGGGTCAACGGCTCCCAGCCCGGGACTGTCACAAGTCCGTGATAAGCAGAGATACGTGACTGATTCCCCCCTGTACCGCGCCTCCACGGACCGCTACGACGCCATGGAGTACCGCCGCACCGGCCGCAGCGGGCTCAAGCTCCCCGCCGTCTCGCTCGGCCTGTGGCACAACTTCGGCGACGACCGCAGCCTCGACTCGCAGCGCGCCATCCTGCACCGCGCCTTCGACCTGGGCGTGACCCACTTCGACCTGGCGAACAACTACGGACCGCCGCCCGGCTCGGCCGAGCTGAACTTCGGCAAGATCTTCGCCCAGGACTTCGCGCCCTACCGCGACGAGCTGATCGTCTCCACCAAGGCCGGCTACCTCATGCACCCCGGCCCCTACGGCGAGTGGGGCTCCCGCAAGTACCTGATGTCCTCGCTCGACGCCTCCCTCAAGCGGATGGGCCTCGACTACGTCGACATCTTCTACTCGCACCGCTTCGACCCCCACACCCCCCTCGAAGAGACGATGGGGGCCCTCGCCTCCGCCGTCCGGCAGGGCAAGGCGCTGTACGTCGGCGTCTCCTCCTACACCAGCGAGCAGACCGCCGAGGCCGCCGGCATCCTCAAGGACATGGGCGTCCCCGCCCTCATCCACCAGCCCTCGTACTCGATGATCAACCGCTGGACGGAGGAGGACGGCCTCCTCGACACCCTGGAGGCGGCCGGCATGGGCTGCATCTCCTTCGTGCCGCTCGCCCAGGGCCTGCTCACCAACAAGTACCTGAAGGGCATCCCGGAGGGCTCCCGGGCCACGCAGGGCAAGTCCCTCGACCCGAACCTGCTCTCCGACGAGGTGCTGCGCCGGCTCCGCGGCCTCGCGGACATCGCCGAGCGCCGCGGACAGTCGCTGGCGCAGCTGGCGCTGTCGTGGGTGCTGCGCGACGAGCGGATGACCTCCGCGCTGA
This sequence comes from Streptomyces sp. MS191, assembly GCF_008042125.1. Classification (GTDB taxonomy): domain Bacteria; phylum Actinomycetota; class Actinomycetes; order Streptomycetales; family Streptomycetaceae; genus Streptomyces. The sequence goes on along the minus strand of NZ_RDBI01000066.1, from coordinate 364,391 downwards.
TCGGCGCGTCCAGCGTCACGCAGCTGGAGGAGAACGTGGCCGCGCTGGCCGCGCCGCCGCTGACCGAGGAGGAGCTGAAGGAGATCGACTCCTTCGCCGTCGACACCGCGGGCACCAACATCTGGGCCGGACGGAACTGATCCGCCGGGTCACGGCACGCGTCGCACGGGGGGCGCCACGGGGGGCGCGGAGACAAAAAACGGGCCGGTCCGTGGGGGGGATACGGACCGGCCCGAGGGGGGGTTTCCACCATAACCCTTCATTAGTGCCGGCGCGTGCCACGTGCGGCCACTGGTCCGATACGGAATACGCGGATCCCAGGCGGGACAAGGGTCGTAGGGCTCCATGGCGGGTTTGCGCCCCGGCGTGGCGGCGGGTTTCGTCCCTCCCAGGGGGGACCCCCGCCGACAGGCCTCCGGTTGACGCCGAAGCCGTGCCGAGCCCTGACCGGCGGATTCGGCCACGGCCGGCGGGGGGCCGCCCTCCCGCCTAATCCGCCCCGGCCACCGCGCCCCCACGGCCCGCCACCCGGCGCAGCAGCGTGATCCCCTCGCGGCGGGCGACCAGCTCGTACCCGTACTTCTGCCGCGCCGCCGCCAGCTCCGCCTCCTGCTGCTCGATCGGGTAGGGCCAGTGGCCGGGCTTGTACGGCCAGGCCTCGGGCGTCTCCCGGTCATGGACGATCCACTCCGCGGTGGGCGGCGGCAGCTGCCCGCGCTCGTACCGGTAGAGCCGCCCGTCCACCGGGAACGTAGGGAAGAGGACGACGACGCACCGCGAGGTCAGCTGCGGAGCCAGCCGGTTGGAGGCGGCCACGGTCGCGCCGTCCGGGATCCGCGCCAGCAGCGCCCGGGCCGCCTCGACATGCCCGGTGGTGCGCCAGGTGGCGCGCTGGCCGAGCTGCGCCAGCGGAAACGACGGCAGCATGACCGCGGTCACGGCGAGCACGGTGGCGAGCGAGGCCCGGACATGGCGGGCGGCGAGCGGGTGGTCGGTGCGGCGCCAGCCGGCGAGGGCGTCGATCAGCCCGGCGAAGACGACCGGCATGAGGATCGCGCTGTAGTGGAAGGCCGTGCCCCAGTGGAAGCCGTTCTCCGAGACCATCCGCCATCCGAGGGTGGGCAGGGCGACGATCGAGAGCGGGGAACGCATGGCCAGCAGCGCCGACGGGGCGAAGACCAGGATCAGGGTCATCGCCTTGACGTCGGGGCGCAGGGCGTCCAGCGGGGCGTGCGCCAGCGTGGCGAGCAGCGAGCCGTGGCCGGCCGTGAGGTTGGCGCCGTGGGCGTACTCCCCGCCCGGGCTGAACGCCGGCAGCACGAACCTGATCTCGACCAGCGAACCGAGCAGCCCGGCGCCGGCCGCCGCCAGACCGAGCCGCCGCGCGCGTCCCGGGCCGCCCTTCAGCGCGATGTACACGCCGACCGCGGCGAGGGTGAGCCCCAGGTCCTCCTTCACCAGCAGGAGCGGCGCCGTCCAGGCGACGGCGTGGCCCCAGCGGCGGCGGCCCAGCGCCTCCAGGCCGAACGCGAGCAGCGGCACGCCGAGGCACACCTCGTGGAAGTCGAAGGCGGCGGCCGAGGCGATGCCCCAGCTGAGGCCGTACCCGACGGCGACGACATGGGCGGCCCCGCGACCGAGCGCGCGGGCCGCCCAGCGGGCGAGCGGCACGACGGCGAGGGCCAGCAGCGCGGACTGGGCGATCAGCAGACAGAGCGGGGACGGCCAGATCCGGTAGAGCGGGGCCAGGGCGGCGAGCAGCGGATGGAAGTGGTCGCCGAGCAGATGGAACCCCTCCCCGCGCAAGGGGACGACCGGGGCGCGGAGTTCGGCGTAGGCGCGGACGGCCTGCTCGAAGATGCCCAGGTCGTAGCCCGTGGTCCGCAGGAGGAGATGGCGGCGCACGGCGACGGTCGTGTAGAGGGCGCACAGGGCGCCGGCCCAGGCCCAGGGCAGAAGGGCGGACCTGCTCCGAGGTGACCGGAGGACCGCCGGCACCACACGCGGTCCTCGCAGGCTTTTGTTATTAATTGTCCGCATACGGCTGGATGCTAGGGCGGGAACCTCAAGGGGTGGCGGACAGCGCGCCGAGAAGCAGACCGAGCAGAGCGCCACCGATCATGAACGGGCCGAACGGAATCGCGGACTGACGACTCCCCCGCCGCACGACGACGAGCCACAGCCCGTACACCGCACCCGACAGGAACCCCGCGAACGTCCCCGCGAACAGCACACCCCAGCCGTACCAGCCGAGCACCGCGCCCAGCGAGAGCGCCAGCTTCACGTCCCCGAAGCCCATCCGCTTCGCCGTCATCCGCCGCTTCTCGAAGATCGACGTCTGAGGAGGAGGACGACATGGATGTCGGGGGTGGGTGCCGGTCCCATGGGTGTCATTCCCCGGTGAGGGAGCCGAAGTTCGTGCCTGTTCCGAGGAACAGGCCGGCGCCGAGCAGGATCATCGTGGCGGGGACCATCAGGGTCGTGATGACCATGGTGGCCTTGGGTACGGCTTTGGCGGCCTTTCTGCGGGCGTTCTGGGCGTCGGTGCGTCGCATGTCGTTGGCGATCTGTATGAGGGTCTCGACGATGGGGGCGCCGAGTTCTTCGCCTTGTTGGAGGGCGGTGACGAACTGGGCGACCTGTTCGCTGTCGTTGCGGCGGCGGAGTTCGTCGAAGGCCTGGCGGCGGCTGACGCCCATGTCCATCTGGCGGAGGGTGATGCGGAGTTCGTCGGACCAGGGGCCTTCGTACTTGTCGGCGACGCGGTCGAGGGCCTGGCGGAAGCCGAGTCCTGCGGAGACGACGACGGCGAGGACGTCGAGGAAGTCGGGGAGGGTGCGTTCGATCTGGTCCTTGCGGATGCGGATGGCGGACCAGATGCCGACCTCGGTCCAGAAGGCGGCGAAGGCGAAGAGGAGCAGGGCGACGAGGATGTCGCCGTTGGAGAGCATGACGAGGCCGCCGAGGCCGCCGAGGAAGCCGTAGACGGCGCGGCGGGCGCCGTAGCGGTCGATGGTGAGGCCGCCGGGGTTTCCGGCGAGGTCGATGCGGCGGCGGACGGCGTTGACGCGTTTGGGGCCCATGAGGCGGAGCACGGTGGCGGAGTAGCGCATGCCGAGGCGGTCGACGGCGGAGTCGACGGCGCCGGTGCGGGTGGCGCCGACTTCGAGGGCGAGCTGGAGGTCGCCGGGGAGTCTGGCGTCCGCGCGGTAGAGGCGGATGCCGTGGAAGATGCCGGCGACGGCGAGGCCGGCGGCAAGGGCGAGCAGCAGGTCCATGTCGTCCTCCTCCTCAGACGTCGATCTTCGAGAAGCGGCGGATGACGGCGAAGCCGACGACGTACAGGGCGAAGGCGATGACGACGGCGAACTGTCCGAGGCCGGAGCCGGTCATCCGGTCGAGGGCGCCAGGTTGCATGTTGTCGATGAGCAGGAGGGAGCCGATGCCGATCACGGGGACGGCGTAGGCGGTCATGCTGACCTGGGACAGCTGGGTGCGGACTTCGCGTCGGGTCTCCTTGCGTTCCTCGAGGGTCTCGGTGAGGTTGCGCAGGGAGGAGACGACGGTGCCGCCGGCCTTGTTGGCGAGGACGAGGGTGGTGACGAGGACGACGAGTTCGCGGGAGGGGAGGCGTTCGGCGAGTTCGCCGAGGGCGTCGTCGAGGGAGGTGCCGACGGCGAGTTGCTGGGCGACCTTCTCGAGTTCGTCTCCGGCGGGGGCTTCCATCTCGTCGGCGGCCATGCTGAGGGCCATGCGCAGGGCGAGGCCGGCCTGGGTGGCGTTGGCGAGGATGCGGGAGAGTTCGGGGAGTTGGTTGATGAACTTCTCGATGCGTTTCTGTCGCTGCCAGCCGAGGAATCCGAGGGCGGCCCAGATGCCGAGGAGGCCGCACAGGGGGCCGAAGAAGGGGGACAGGAGTGCCTGTCCGATGGTCCACAGGGCGGCGACGGCGGCGGTCATGGCGGCGGTGAACTCGCCGGGGGTGAGGTCGAGGCCGGTGGCGGAGATCCGTAGTTCGAGGCGGCGGCCGAACCGGGTGCGGCGGAGGCGTCGGTCGAGGGTGCGGAAGCGGCGGCGGCGTCCGGTGGTGTGGGGGGTTCCGGTGTCGCTGAGGCGGGCGACCAGGGCGGCGCGCTGGGCGGCGCCGTCGGCGTACAGGCGCAGGCCGGTCACGCCGAGGAGGCAGGCGAGCAGCGTGACGCCGATCGTGAGCAGGGTCGGATCGTTCATCGTCGCTTCCTACTTCGCTTCTCGGGTGGCGAGCTGGTCGTCCGTCGCGGCGACGCCGAAGGCCTGGGGGATGGGCTGGCCCGCCATGTAGAGCCGGTCGGCGACGCGGCGCGGGAGGGGGTGGTAGCGGAACTCACCGTGGACCCGGCCGTCGGCGGTGAGCGGCTGGGCGAGGAAGCGGCAGACGGTGGCGATGGTGAACCGTTCGCGTCCGTGGGAGGCGAGGATGGCGATCTCGGTGATCCGGCGGGTGCCGTCGGGGTGGCGGGTGAGCTGGACGAGAACGTCGACGGCGCTGTTGATCTGGTCGCGGAGTGCTTCGAAGGGGACTTTCACCTCGGACATCGACGCGAGGGTCTGGAGTCGGGTGAGGGCGTCCTCCGCGGAGTTGGCGTGGACGGTGGCGAGTGAGCCGTCGTGGCCGGTGGACATGGCTTGGAGCATGTCGAGGGTCTCGCCGCCGCGGACCTCGCCGACGATGATGCGGTCGGGTCGCATGCGCAGGGAGTTGCGGACGAGGTCGCGGATGGTGACCTGGCCGCGGCCTTCGATGTTCGGGGGGCGGCTTTCGAGGCGGATGACGTGGGACTGCTGGAGCTGGAGTTCGGCGGAGTCCTCGATGGTGATGACCCGTTCGCCTTCGGGGATGAGTCCGGAGAGGGCGTTGAGCAGGGTGGTCTTCCCGGTGCCGGTGGCGCCGGAGACGATGATGTTGAACTTGGCCTGGACGAGTCCGGCGAGCAGGAAGAGCATCTGGTCGTCGAGGGAGCCCAGCGCGATCATCTCGTGGAGGGTGTAGGCGCGGGGGAAGCGGCGGATGGTGAGGGTCGCGCCGGTGAGGGACAGCGGCGGGATGACGACGTTGACGCGCTCGCCGGAGGGGAGCCGGGCGTCGACCATCGGGTTGGACTCGTCGACGCGGCGGTTGACGGTGGAGACGATGCGTTCGATGGTCTGCATCAGCTGGTCGTGGGAGGCGAAGCGCAGCGGCAGCAGTTCGACGCGGCCGGCCCGTTCGATGAAGATCTGGTCGGGGCCGTTGACCATGATCTCGGTGATGGAGGCGTCTTCGAGGAGGGGTTCGAGGACGCCGAGGCCGAGGGCCTCGTCGACGACGCGGCGGATGAGCTGGGCGCGTTCGGCGGTGGAGAGGACGGGTCCTTCGCGGCTGATGATGTGGCCGAGGACGCGTTCGAGGCGGGCCCGGCGCTCGGCGGCGGCGAGCGCGGACATCTCGGTGAGGTCGATCTCCTCGAGGAGTTTGGCGCGGAAGGTGGCGACGAGGTGGCCGTCCTCGCGGCCGCCGGGGCCGGTCTCCTCGGGGGCGCTGATGCGGGACCGCAGACTCATGACGCGTCCTCCTCGGTCAGTGGCATGGTCGCGGACTTGCGTACGTCGCCGAAGGTCCAGAAGGGGACGACGGACGGGATGCGGACGGTGACGGAGGCGACGGCCTCGGTCGTGCCGGGGTCGACGGAGACGCGGCTGCGGTCGGCGATCCAGCCGCTCATGGCGGACCGGCCGGCGGTTTCCGGGTCGAGGGTGGAGTCGTCCTGGGTGGCGGCGCGGGCCGCGGCGCGGGCGCCGGTGCCGGCCTGCTGGGCGGCGTAGGCGGCGAGTCCGAGCTGGATGCCGGCGAGCGCGACGAGGAGCAGGACGGGCAGGAAGCCGAGGTACTCGATCGCGACCTGGCCGCGGTCGCTGCGCCGGGTACGGGCCGGGCCGCCGGGCGTCCGGGTACGGGCCGGGCCGCCGGGCGTCCGGGGCCGGCGGGCGGGCGCACGGTCCTGGCGTGCGGGGGTGCGTACCGGGCCGCCTGGCGTGCGGGGCTCCCCGCCGGCGGTTTCGCTCGCGGCCCCGGCACCGGGGCCCCTGTCGTGTGTCACGGCCGCTCCCTGTCCTCCCGTACGGCTCCGGCGTCGGCCTCGACGTCGAAGGGGAAGCTGATGGCGCCGGGGAAGAGGACCGGGACGCGCAGGGTGACCGTCGCGTGCGCCATGCCGCCCTCCGGGGCGCACGTGATCTTCGCGCCGCTCGCCCAGGCCCCGTCGAGGTTCCGTGTCCCGGCCTCGTGGCAGTCGTCCCCGACCGCGTAGGCCCGTACCGCCTCGTCGGCCGCGTTGCCGGCGAGCGAGAAGGTGTAGCCGACCAGGACGCACTGCCAGAGCAGCACCAGGGTGAGCAGGATGAGGGGCACCATGCCGAGGAACTCGATCGCCACCTGTCCTTCGTCGTCCCGGTACCGTCCGGTCATCGGTCCCGCCCTCCCGCGCGTCGGCGGAGTCCCAGCGAGCCGCGGTCGTTGCCCCGGGTGACGCGGGCGAGCTGCCCGCCGGGCTGGGCTCCCGTGGCGTCGGGGGCTTTGACCAGGCCGAGTTCACCCGCGAGCGACCACAGTGCCTGCTTCACCGAGGAGCGGGCGTCGAGGTCGTGCAGCCGGCCCGCGTCGACGACGCCCTGGAGTTCCTTGAAGTTGGCCGGTACGGCGACGCCGGCCATCCGGGTGCCGGTGATCTTCTGGATGAGCGCGGGCTGGATCTCGGTGGAGCGGTGGTAGCGGTTCACGAGGGTGGTGCTCTCCTCGGCCTTGCGGATCTGGAGGCGGTCCCACATGCGGACGGTCCGCTTGGCCGCGCGGACCGCGACGACGTCGGGGGTGGTGACGAGGAGGGCGGTGTCGGCCGTCTCGACGGCGGCGGCGTTGGCGCCGGTCAGGTAGGTGCCGCAGTCGACGACGACGACGTCGTACCGGGTGCGGAGGGCGCCGATGATCTGGCGGGCGGAGCGGTCGGCGACCTCTTCGCCGCGTTCGCCGTCGGCGGGGGCGAGGAGGAGCGCGAGGCCGGTCTCGTGGGTGTAGACGGCGTCCTGGAGGACGCGGGGCGAGATGTCGTCGACGGCGGCGAGGTCGGCGAGGGAGCGGCGGAACTGGACGTCGAGGTAGGAGGCGACGTCGCCGCCCTGGAGGTCCATGTCGACGAGGGCGACGCTGCGGCCGGAGGCGCGGGCCGCGAGGGCGAGCTGGACGGCGGTGACGGTGGTGCCGACGCCGCCCTTGGCGCCGCTGACGGTGACGACGGTGCCGCCGGGGCCGGTGAGGGTCTCGGCGCCGCTGCCGAGGTGGCGGCGGACGCCGGCGGACCACTGGGCGGCGGCCTGGACGCGGCTGGCGAGTTCCTCGTAGTGGAGGGGGAGGGTGACGAGTCCGCGGGCGCCGGAGTCCATGGCGGCGGAGAACAGGACCGGGCTGGCGTCGGAGGTGATGAGGACGACGCCGACGGCGGGGAAGCGGAGGGCGACCTCACGGATGAGTTCGAGGGCGGGTACGGGCCCGATGCGTTCGTGGACGAGGACGACCTCGGGGAGTTCGTCGAGGGAGGTGGCGGCGAGCCGGGCGAGGGTGTCGACGAGGTGGGTGGAGTCGGCGACGGGAGGGGCGGGTTCGGCGTCGGGGAGCTGGCTGAGCAGGCTGATGACGGACCGGGCCGCGTCGGGGTCGCCCACGGCCGGCAGGATCCTGGTGGTCATACCGGCCTCACTTGTCCTTGTCGAGCGTGTAGGTGCGGTCGCCCGGGGTGAGCGTGTCCTCGCTGCCGGGTGCGACGAGCGCGAGGCGTACGTGTTCGGCGAAGGACTCGGCGTAGGCGACGCGCTGGGTGTCGAGGGTGGAGAGGGCGAAGGTGATCGGGACGGCCTCGGTGGCGCGGTTGCCGCGGTCGTCGCCCTTGGCGTCGATCGGGGTGAGCGTGCCGACGTCCAGGACGCGGGCGTTGCTGACGATGACCTTGGACTGGGCGGGTGTGCCGCCGCGTTCGGCGGCGAAGGTGGCGTAGATGTTGACGGTCGCCCCGGGCGTGATCTTGCCGGCGACGCCGGTGGCGGCGTCGATCATGATGGCGATCTCCTGCTGGCCGGGGCGGAGCGCGGGCCGCTTGACGATCATGTCGGTCTGCAGGAGGGAGCCGCCCTGGAGGGTGGTGACGGCGATCTTGCCGCGGATCTGGGAGAGGTCGGTGACGGCGTTGGCCGAGAGCCATCGCCGGGGCATCGAGATCTTCTCGAACTGGCCCTCGTCCAGGGCGGTGTAGGGCGCGACGTCCTTCTTGATCCGGTACGCCGTGACCTCGGGTCCGACCTTGGCGTTGGCGTCGCTGATCACGGAGAGGACTCCGGCGAACGCGCCGAGGGCGCACAGGACGGACAGCAGGAGCAGGAGGACGCCGCGGCGCTGGCGGGAGTTCATGGCCGTACAACCTCGATCGGATGGGTGTGACGCGGCGGACGGGGGACGCGGGGCTGGGTCGGCG
>NZ_RDBI01000066.1:352083-355754 GCF_008042125.1 Streptomyces sp. MS191 | reverse complement strand
GCCGTGGGCACGGGTGCGGAGCAGAATCCGCAGCGGTCGCCGWTGAGTTCCATCCGGCACCAGTGGCAGGTCTCCCGCCGTACGGAGGAGACCAGTTGGTGGAGGATGGCGATGTCCGGCAGGTAGGCGGCGAACTCCACGAGGCGCCCGGTGCCCCACCAGCGGGGCGACTCGGCGGGCAGGGGGGCTTCCTGGACGCCTTGGACCTGCCAGCGGGGCACGAGGCTGCCGGCCGGCCAGTCCGTCTGCAGCTGGCCGCGGGCCAGGACGAGCTGGGTGACGAACTCGGGTCCGGCCGGCGGTTCGGCGCCGGGTCCGATCCGCACGAGCTGGGGTACGGGCCCGGCGAGGACGGCGAACTGCGCTCCGGGCATCCAGCCTTTGACGTGGGACTTCAGGGAGACCGGGACGCGGTCGAGCTTGGCGACCGAGCCGAGGACGGCGCCGGCGTAGATGTAGTGGGCGAGCAGCCGGGCCGCGGTGGCGACGACGCCGGGGCTGAAGTCGCAGGCGGACAGCTGGCGCAGCTGGCGGGCCAGTACGGCGACTCCCAGCGGTGGCAGGTCGGACTTCACCAGGGCGATCCGGTCGCTCTCCAGGAGGGAGCGGACGGCGTGCAGGCGGCGGACGGTGGCGGTCGGCACCGAGGAGGGGCAGACCACGACGACATGGCCGTAGCGGTCGAGGAGGAGTTGCAGGTCGGCGACGGCGGAGGCGAGTGGCTGGGTCTCCGGGGCGGGGAGGACGACGGCGTCGGGTGTCCGCTGGTCGGTCGGTGGCAGCACCAGGTCGGCGCTGGTGACCGCGATCGCTGTCGGCACGTCAGGCTCCCCGTCGACGTCACTCTGCGTTCACCGCGCCATCGCGCAGCGCGGTTGCCTCTGCACTTTATCCACGAGGCCCGGGGTGGTGAACAGACAATCCGTTAAGCGAGGGGGAGTTTCTTGGGTCCGCGGTGGGCCCGTTCTGGGCCTGCGGTGGGTCCGCATGTGGGCCCGGCGGTGGGTCCGCCACTGGGTCCGCGCGTAGGCCCGGGGACCCATGCGCCAACTCCCTTTCCCTCCAGAGGTCTTGACAACTCAATTGGTCTGGACCAACTTGTTCCCTCAGCGGTGGCCACCGTTCCGTACGACCTCCCCGTACGACCTCCCCGGACGACGACGTACGACGACGTACGAACCTCCACATCCCCGACTCCCCCACCGGAGGCTCCCAGTGGACCGCACCACCACACGCTCCCGCGCTCACCGGCGCCGAGGGATCGGCGGCGTCCTCGCGCTCGCCGTCGGCTCCGGTCTCGTACTCGTCGGCGGGGCGGGCACCGCCCAGGCCGCGGACGTCAACGTGGCCAAGAACGCGGGCTTCGAGTCAGGGCTCACCAACTGGACCTGTTCCGCCGGCAGCGGCGCCGCGGTCTCCTCGCCCGTACGGACCGGCGCCGGCGCCCTGCGCGCCACCCCGGCCGGCCTCGACAACGCCAAGTGCACCCAGACCGTGGCCGTGAAGCCCAACTCCACCTACACGCTGAGCGCCTGGGTGCAGGGCGGCTACGCCTACCTCGGCGCGAGCGGCACCGGAACCACGGACGTCTCCACCTGGACGCCCGACAGCGGCTCCTGGAAGCAGCTGACCACCACCTTCACCACCGGCGCGAGCACCACGTCCGTGCAGATCTACACGCACGGCTGGTACGGCACCGCCGCCTACTCCGTCGACGACGTGAGCGTCTTCGGCCCGGACGGGGGCGGCGGCCAGGACCCCGACCCGGTCGTCCCCGCCACCCCGGCCGGCCTCGCCGCCGGCACGGTCACCTCGTCCTCCGTGGCCCTCAACTGGGGCGCGGTCTCCGGCGCCACCGGCTACAACGTCTACCGCAACGGCACCAAGGTCCTCTCCGTCGGCGGGGCCTCGGCCACCGTCACCGGGCTCGCCGCCAACACCACCTACCAGTTCCAGGTGACCGCGACGAACTCCGCGGGCGAGTCCGCGAAGTCGGCCACCGTCTCCGCGAGGACCGGCACGGTCACCGACCCGGGCCCCGGCCCGGCCGTCCCCAAGCACGCGCTGACCGGCTACTGGCAGAACTTCAACAACGGCGCGACCGTCCAGAAGCTGCGCGACGTGCAGTCCCAGTACGACATCATCGCCGTCTCCTTCGCCGACTCGACCGCCACGCCGGGCCAGATCACCTTCAACCTCGACCCGGCCGTCGGCTACGCCTCGGCCGCCGACTTCAAGGCGGACGTCGCGGCCAAGAAGGCGGCCGGCAAGTCCGTGATCATCTCGATCGGCGGCGAGAAGGGGAACGTCACCATCAACAGTGACGCCTCCGCGACCGCCTTCGCCGACAGCGCCTACGCCCTGATGCAGGAGTACGGCTTCAACGGCGTCGACATCGACCTCGAGCACGGCATCAACTCCACCTACCTGACCAAGGCGTTGCGCCAGCTGTCGGCCAAGGCCGGCTCGTCCATGGTCCTGACGATGGCCCCGCAGACCATCGACATGCAGTCGACCGGCACCGAGTACTTCAAGACGGCGCTCGCCGTGAAGGACATCCTCACCGTCGTCAACATGCAGTACTACAACAGCGGTTCGATGCTCGGCTGCGACGGCAAGGTCTACAGCCAGGGCTCGGTGGACTTCCTCACCGCGCTCGCCTGCATCCAGCTCCAGGGCGGCCTCGACGCCTCCCAGGTCGGCCTCGGAGTCCCCGCCTCCACCCGCGGCGCGGGCAGCGGCTACGTCGACCCGACCGTCGTGAAGAACGCCCTGGACTGCCTGGCCCGCGGCACCGGCTGCGGCACCTTCAAGCCGGCGCAGACCTGGCCGAACCTGCGCGGCGCGATGACCTGGTCGACGAACTGGGACGCGACGGCCGGCAACGCCTGGTCCAACGCGGTCGGCCCGCACGTGCACAACCTCCCGTAGGGACACCACCCCCGGGCCACCGGGCCGGCCGGACGCCTGACGCCCGGCCCGGTCGCCGGACCCCCCTCAGGGGGTGTCCCCCGCAGCGCCGCCGTTCCCCCGGCGGCGCTGCGCGCGTTCCCGGCCTCCGCGTCAGCGGGGTGCGTCCGGGCCGGTCCGCTCCGGCATGCAGCGGTCGAGCACGAGCTCCAGCTGGGCGATCCACTCGGTCACCCGCGCCGCCCGGCCGTTGATCTCGCAGGTGTAGGAACTGCCGTCGTACAGGGCGACGTGCACGGCCAGCTGCCGCCCCCGGTGGGCGGTCTCGTAGACCAGCGAGCCGATCTCGGCCCAGTCGAACTCGGCCTCCTCGCCGAAGAGCTCGAAGACGACCCCGTCGGCGTCGGCGACCATCCCGCACTCCCCGTCGGAGGCGACCACGGCCGGCACCGGAAGCGGCGGCTCCACGGGCATCGGCGGCGGCACCACGTCCCGCACGGGCGMCGCGGACGTGTTCGCGCTCGGCGCCGTCCTGGTGGCGGCGGCCGGCGGGCGCGCCTTCGGCGACGGCACCCCGATGGGGCTCATGTACCGCTCCGTCCACGAGTCCGCGGACCTGGCGACGGTCCCGGCCGGGCTGCGGGACCTGGTGGGCGGCTGCCTGGCGAAGGACCCCGCCCGGCGTCCGACGCCGGGGGCGATCCTGGACGCGCTGGCCGCGCGGCCGCAGGGAGCGCCCACCGGACCTGACGCGGCTTCGC
>NZ_RDBI01000066.1:346913-351983 GCF_008042125.1 Streptomyces sp. MS191 | reverse complement strand
GACCCTCCAGACCTTCGCCAACGTCAAGGCGATCCTCGAGGAAGGCGGCGCGAGCTGGGACGACGTGATGATGATGCGCGTCTACCTCACCGACGTCGACCACTTCGCCGAGATGAACGCGGAGATCGACCAGCGCATCGCCCAGTACCCGGGCATCATGAGCAAACGCGTCATCGGCCGGACCTACCAGGGCCGGGACATCATCGCCGTCAAGGTCAGCGACAACGTCGGCACGGACGAGGCCGAGCCCGAGGTCCTCTTCACCCACCACCAGCACGCGCGCGAGCACCTCACCGTGGAGATGGCGCTCTACCTGCTGCGCGAGCTCGGGGCGGGCTACGGCTCCGACTCCCGGATCACCAACGCGGTCAACGGCCGCGAGATCTGGATCGTGCCGGACCTCAACCCGGACGGCGGCGAGTACGACATCGCGACCGGCTCCTACCGCAGCTGGCGCAAGAACCGGCAGCCCAACTCCGGATCCAGCTACGTCGGCACCGACCTGAACCGCAACTGGGACTACAAGTGGGGCTGCTGCGGAGGCTCCTCGAGCTCCAAGAGCTCCGAGACCTACCGGGGCACGGCACCCGAGTCCGCCCCCGAGGTGAAGGTCGTCGCCGACTTCGTCCGCTCCCGCGTCGTGGGCGGCAAGCAGCAGATCAAGGCCGGCATCGACTTCCACACGTACAGCGAACTGGTGCTCTGGCCGTTCGGCTGGACCAACGCGGACACCGCCCCGGGCATGACCCAGGACGACCGCAACGCCTTCGCCGCGGTGGGCCAGAAGATGGCCACGAGCAACGGCTACACCGCCGAGCAGTCCAGCGACCTGTACATCACGGACGGCTCGATCGACGACTACCTGTGGGGTGCGCAGAAGATCTTCGCGTACACCTTCGAGATGTACCCGACCTCGTCCTGGAACGGCGGTTTCTACCCGCCCGACGAGGTGATCGAGCGCGAGACGAGCCGTAACCGGGACGCCGTTCTCCAGCTCCTGGAGAACGCCGACTGCATGTACCGCTCGATCGGCAAGCAGAGCCAGTACTGCACCGCCTGACCCTCTCGCCCCGGCGCCGCGGACCGTACCGGTACGGTCCGCGGCGCGTCCATGCCCGCGGGCGGGTATCGATTCCGTGAAGTCCCTGTCCCGGTCGTGTCCGGGACGGGAGGGGCCATGGCCAGTGCGTGCGCGGCGTGCCACTGTGGGTGACGGACGGGTACCCACGGGGAGGTACGGGATGACGGGGGCACGCCTTCAGCCGCTGGGCGGGGACGATCCGCGGCGGCTCGGCCGCTACCGGCTGCTCGGCCGGCTCGGATCGGGCGGCATGGGCCGGGTGTACCTCGGCCGCACCAGCGGCGGACGGCTGGTCGCCGTGAAGACCCTGCTCGCCGAGGGCGTCGTCGCCGAGACCGACCGCCGGCGCTTCGCGCGCGAGGTGGCGCTCGCCCAGCGGGTCGACAGCGTCTACACCGCGCGGGTGCTGGACGCGGACGCCGGCGCCGACCGGCCGTGGATGGCGATCGAGTACATCGCGGCCCCCGCGCTGTCCGAACTGGTCCGCGCCAAGGGCGTGCTGCAGGCGTCCGCCGTCCGGTGGGTGGCGGCGGGGACGGCCGAGGCGCTGGTCGCCCTGCACGGGATGGGCATCGTCCACCGCGACGTGAAGCCGCACAACATCCTGCTGCCGCTGGACGGGCCACGCCTGATCGACTTCGGCATCTCGCACGCCAGCGACCTGACGCGGACCCAGCTCACCCTGGGCACGATCGCGTTCACCTCCCCCGAACAGGCCCGGGGCGAGGTGTCCACGGCCGCCGCCGACGTGTACTCGCTGGGTGCCACCCTCTTCCACCTGGCGGTGGGCCGACCCCCGTACCCGGAGGACGGCGACACCCTGCGGCTGCTCTCCCGGGTCCAGCGCGGTGACCTGGACCTGGGCGGCCTGCCCAAGGAGCTGACCCCGCTGATCCGGCCGTGCCTGGCCGCGGATCCCGGTCGGCGGCCCGCACCGGCCGACGTGCTGGCGCAGTTCACCGCGTCGACGGCCGGACTGCCGCACTCGCCGAGCGGCACCCGGTGGCTGCCGCCGCGCTGGACCGAGCTGATCGGCGCGTACGAGAGCCAGGGCCGCCTGTTCCGGGAGGCGGAGGTCCGGGACGCCGAGGCCCCGACCGCGGACCAGCGGACCGGTCCCGTGCCGCCGCCGCCCCCGACCCGCGTGATCCCGGAGAACCGGCCGCCCGAGCCGCCGCCGGAGCGGCCCCGGGCGCCGCAGCCGCCTCCCGCGAGACCCCGGGCCGCTTCACCGCAGCCCGCGCCCCGGCCGGCCCCGCAGCCCCGGCCCGCGCCGCCGCAGGCGCCGCCGCCCCGCACCCCGTCCACCGGCGGGGGCGGCGGTACGGCCGGCTGGATCGGGGCGGCCGTCCTCCTGGTCGTCGCCTTCCTGCTCTACCAGAACACCCTCGACGACGGCGGATCGGGCAGCGGCGGTACCAGCGGCTCCCGCACCGGTGCGAGCTCCTCCTACTCCCCTCCGACGACTCCCCCGACCCCCACACCCGACGCGCGGGACCAGGCCTTCCGCGCCGTCGACAGCGGCGACTGCCTCACCGCGTACGACGACGGCTACGACTCCTGGTCGACGACCACCCCGCAGACCGTCAGCTGCTCCGCCGCCAACGCCCACCTCCGGGTGACCTCGGCGAGCCGGGGCATCGACTTCGCCGACTGCCCCTCGGGCAACGGCCGCAGCTACTGGTACCACTCCGGCTCGCGCTACGACTTCGCCACGACGCTCTGCGTGGAGCGCCAGTACCGCAAGGGCGAGTGCTTCGTCGCCAAGCGCAGCGGACGGACCATCACGTCCTCGCGGACCATGAACCTCTGGAGCTGCGAGGCGGACCAGGTGCCCCGCGGCTACGACACGATCCTCCAGATCACCGGCTACTACCGGGCCGAGAAGTCCTATCCGGCCGGCTACTGCTCGCGCGGCAGCGGGGACCGGAACGTGTACTGGACGTACGAGGTCGACGGCGGGCGGAACGTGCTGTGCACGACGGCGGTCTGAGTCCGCCGGTACGAGTGCGGCCCGACGCCGCCCCGCCGCGTGCGCCGGCACGGCGGCGGCCGGGCCCGTCCACGGGGACGGGCCCGGCCGGACCGCGGGCCGTCAGACGGCGAGGCTGAGCGCCGCCGCGACGGCGAAGCCGGCCAGCGAGAGCACCGACTCCAGGACCGTCCAGGACTTCAGGGTGTCGCGCTCCGAGATGCCGAAGTACTTCGACACGATCCAGAAGCCGCCGTCGTTGACGTGCGAGGCGAAGATCGAGCCGGCCGAGATCGCCATGATGACCAGGGCGAGGAAGGCCTGCGAGTGGCCGGCGCCCTCGACCAGCGGGACGACGATGCCGGCCGTGGTGACGATGGCGACGGTCGCCGAGCCCTGGGCGACCCGCAGGACCAGGGAGATCAGGTAGGCGAGGACGATGACCGGCAGGCCGACGTCGCTGAAGGTGTCGGACAGCGCCTGGGCGACTCCGCTGGCCTTGAGGATCGCGCCGAACACGCCGCCGGCGCCGACGACGAGCAGGATGTTGCCGACCGGCTTCAGCGACGAGGTGGACACCTGCTCGAGGGACTTGCGGGTCCAGCCGCGCCGGACGCCGAGCAGGTAGTAGGCGAGGAGCAGCGCGAGGGTCAGCGCGACGAAGGGGCTGCCGAAGAACTCGACGACGGAGCGGGTCGTCGAGGGGTCGAGCGCGATGGACGAGAACGTCGCGGCCAGGATGAGGATCAGCGGGGTGCCGATGATGAGGAGCACGGTGGACAGGGCGACCGGTGTCTCGGGGGCGCCCTGCCGTTCGGACTCCACCTGTGCCCGGGCGTCCTCGGCGGCCTCCACCATGTCCTGCGGGACCTCGACGAAGAGGCGCTTGCCGATCCAGGCGGCGTAGCCCCAGGCGGCGAGGACGGCGGGGACGCCGACGGCGATGCCCATGAGGATGACCCAGCCGAGGGAGACGTGGAACAGGCCGGCGGCGGCGACCGGGCCGGGGTGGGGCGGCAGGAACGCGTGGGTCATGGAGAGGCCCGCGAGCAGGGGCATGCAGTAGAGCAGGATCGATTTTCCGGACCGCTTGGCGGCGGCGTAGACGATCGGCGCGAGGACGAAGATGCCGACGTCGAAGAAGACCGGGATGCCGAAGACGAGTCCGGTGAGGCCCATGGCGAGCGGGGCGCGCTTCTCTCCGAAGAGGGCGAGCAGACGGCTGCTCAGCACCTGTGCGCCGCCGGAGACTTCGAGGATCGCGCCGAGCATGGTGCCCAGCCCGATGATGATGGCGACGTGTCCGAGGATGCCGCCCATGCCGGTCTCGATGACGGAGGTCGCGGCCGACTTCTGGACGGTGCCGAAGAGTTCGGTGACGGACAGGCCGGCGGCGAGGCCGACGGTGATCGAGACGGCGAGCAGGGCGACGAAGGGCTGCAGCCGGACCTTGATGATCAGCAGGAGCAGCAGGGCGATGCCGAGCGCGGCGACGGTCAGGAGTCCGGCGGTGCCGGGTATGAGGAGCAGGAGGCCACCGGTGTGGGGTGGCGGAGCGGTCGGGGGCATGGCAGGCGGACCTCGCGAAGGGTAGGGGGGAGCGCGGCACGGCGCTCCGGGGGTGAGCGCCGTGCCGTGAAGCGGCGGTTGGGGTGGTGGCAGCGTGATCAGTCCGGCGGGTCAGTCGAGGACCGCGAGCGCGTCGATCTCGATGAGGAGGCCCTTGGGCAGGCCGACGTAGACGGTGGTGCGGGCCGAGGCGGGGGCCTTGAGTCCCTGCTCCTCGAAGTAGGCGTTGTAGATCTCGTTCATCTCGGCGAAGTGGTCGACGTCGGTGAGGTAGACGCGCATCATCATCACGTCGTCCCAGCTCGCGCCGCCTTCCTCGAGGATCGCCGGCGGGCACTCGAACCCGAAGGCGGCGGGATTGCCCGTGTTCAGCTTGAGGATGCGATGACCGGCGGCCTCCAGCCGCATCGCCTCTTCGAGCACCGGGCCCCGGATCTCGTAACAGACG
>NZ_RDBI01000066.1:340123-346813 GCF_008042125.1 Streptomyces sp. MS191 | reverse complement strand
CCTCCCCGAACCCGAGCGCCGCGCCCTCGCCGCCAAGCTCGACTACCCCATGTACACACCCCGTTCGATCCCCAACGCCGCCGCCTTCCTCAAGGAACTGGCGACCGTGCGMGAACTTCGCGGGCGGGGCGGTGTGGGTGGCGGGGGTGATCGCGGTCTTCTCGCTCATGAGGTGCTTCCTTGTGAGGGGTGCGGCTGGCCGGAGTACTCCCGGCTGATGGCGTCGGCGGTGCGGCGCACCAGGGGGAGCAGGGTGAGGAGTTCCTCTGCCGTCACGACCACGTTGGGCGCCGAGACCGACATGGCGGCGACGACACGGCCGTCCGCGCCACGGATGGGGGCGCCGATGCAGTTGATGGACTCCTCGTGGCCACCGAGGTCGGTGGCCCAGCCCTGTTCGCGCACGGTCGCCAGTTCCTTGAGGAAGGCGGCG
The DNA here is from genome assembly GCF_008042125.1 of Streptomyces sp. MS191. Classification (GTDB taxonomy): domain Bacteria; phylum Actinomycetota; class Actinomycetes; order Streptomycetales; family Streptomycetaceae; genus Streptomyces. The sequence continues at coordinate 346,380 of NZ_RDBI01000066.1, read as the reverse complement.
GCGTTGGGGATCGAACGGGGTGTGTACATGGGGTAGTCGAGCTTGGCGGCGAGGGCGCGGCGCTCGGGTTCGGGGAGGTCGGCGAGGAGGAGTTTGGCGACGGCGGCGACGGTGATGGCGACGGGCTTGCCGATGCGGGAGTACATCCGGACCGGGTAGCGGCTCTCGACCTTGTCGATGTAGAGGACCTCGCCGTCCTCGTGGACCGCGAGGTGGATGGTGTGCCCGATCTGCTCGCCGAGGGCGATGAGGTGGGGGTGGGCGATCTCGCGGATGTCGAGGTTCTCGACGGCTTCCTGGGCGAGGGCGAAGAGGCGGGCGCCGAGGCGGTAGCGCTGGTCCTGCTGGCGGTAGACGAGTCCGTGCTCGTGCAGGGTGCGCAGCAGGCGCAGGGCCGTGGACTTGTGGACCCCGAGCCGGTCGGCGACCTGTCCGAGGTCGGCGGGGCCCTGTGCGAGCAGCGGCAGGATGCTCAGCGCGCGGCGCGGACCTCGTCTTCGTCGGCGAGGACGAGGCGGAGGACGCCTGGGGCCTGAGCGGCCCGGCCGCCGTCCGGGCGGCCCTGCCCGAGCCGGCCGTGCTGGTGGTCAAGCGCGGCGGCGCGGGCGCGGTCGTCCTCGAACGCGGCGGCCCCGCACTGACTGCCTCGCCCTGATGCGCACCCTCACCGCGCCCCGCCCGAACCGGCCGCTCGTGTCGTTCGACGTCAACCACCGTCCCGGACTCTGGCGCGACGGGGACGGCGGGGGCGGTCCGTGTCGGGAGTGCGGGGCCGCCGCGTTCGAGGACGACCGCGCCCGCGCCGCCGCGCTTGACCACCAGCACGGCCGGCTCGGGCAGGGCCGCCCGGACGGCGGCCGGGCCGCTCAGGCCCCAGGCGTCCTCCGCCTCGTCCTCGCCGACGAAGACGAGGTCCGCGCCGCGCGCGAGTTCCAGGAGGACTCCGGCGCCCGGCCCGTCGCGCCAGAGTCCGGGACGGTGGTTGACGTCGAACGACACGAGCGGCCGGTTCGGGCGGGGCGCGGTGAGGGTGCGCATCAGGGCGAGGCAGTCCGCGGAGAGGGCGGCGGTGATGCCGGAGAGGTGCAGGATCCGGCCGTCGGCGACGGAGTCGTAGGGCACGGTCGCCGGTGACATCGCCGAGGCCGCGGAGCCCGCCCGGTAGTAGACGACCTCGTGGGCGTCGGTCGCGCGGTCCGTCGCGGTGCGGAAGTAGACGCCGGTCGGCCGTGCGGGGTCCCGGCCGACCGCCGAGACGTCGACGCCGTAGCCGGCGATCGCGTCGAGGAGGTGGTCGCCGAAGCCGTCGCGGCCGACCCGGCCGACCCATCTCGTACGGTGTCCGGCGGCCGCGAGGGCGCAGGCCACGTTGGACTCGGCGCCGCCGATGGTGCGGGTGAAGGACGGGACGTCGGCGAGGCTGCCCGGCCGGGAGGGCAGGAAGGTGACCATGGACTCGCCGAGGCAGACGACGTCAACAGGAGCGTCCTCGGGCGGGGTTCCGGTCACTCTCGCGCTCCTCGTGGGTCGTGCGGGTCCATTGACCCGCCGTCGGCCCGGATGTTAGACAGCATCAAGCGATATACGCAATGACTGTTGCGCATGATGCAACACGCAAGGCAACGCCACTGATGGAGGAGGCCCCGTGCCCGCCGACCAGACCGTCTACCCGGCCGCCGACGACGCAGGCAGGGAGGCCGCGGCAGACAGCGCCGGAGCGCCGGCCGCGGATCCGGCCCTCGCCCGGGCCGTCGCCCAGGCGGTCCGCGCCGCCGAGACGCTCGCCGACGAGCGCGTCGACCACCGCTTCAAGGCCCTGCCCCCGGACGCCGAGGGCCTGACCGTCCGTGAGCTGGCCGCCCAGCGCCGCAACCTGTTCAGCGGCGGCTTCACCACGCCCGTCCTCGCGCTGTCGGCCGAGTCCCTGGAGCACAACCTCCGCCTCCTGGAGACCTACGCCGAGCGCCACGGGCTCGCGTTCGCCCCGCACGGCAAGACCTCGATGGCCCCCCAGCTCTTCGCCCGCCAGCTGGTCCACGGCGCCTGGGGCATCACCGCCGCCGTCCCCCACCAGGCCCGCGTGTACCGGGCGTACGGCGTCGCCCGGATCTTCCTCGCCAACGAACTCGTCGACGCCGCCGCGCTGCGCTGGCTCGCCGCCGAACTCGACGCCGACCCGGACTTCCGCTTCCTCTGCTACGTCGACTCCGTGCGCGGGGTCGAGCTGATGGACGCGGCGCTCACCGAGGCCGGGGCGCGCCGCCCCGTCGACGTCGTCGTCGAGCTCGGCGCCGGGGACGGGGCCCGGACCGGGGCCCGTACGGAGGCCGACTGCACCGCCGTCGCCGACGCGGTCGCCGCCACCCGCACCCTGCGCCTGGCCGGCGTCGCCGGGTACGAGGGCGAGGTCCCCGACGCCGACGCCGCCCGCGTCCGCGCCTGGCTGGACCGGCTCGTCGCGCTCGCCGCCGCCTTCGACAAGGCCGGCCGCTTCGCCCCCGAGCTCGGCGAGATCGTGATCAGCGCCGGCGGCAGCGCCTGGTTCGACACCGTCGCCGACGCCTTCGCCGGGATCCCCGCCCTCTCGCTCCCCGTCCTCAAGCTGCTGCGCTCGGGCGCGTACGTCTCGCACGACGACGGCCACTACCGCCACCTCACCCCCTTCAACCGGATCCCCGAGGAGGGGGCGCTCCAGCCCGCCTTCCGGCTCTGGGCCCAGGTGGTGTCCCGGCCCACGCCCGAGCAGGCCTTCACCAACGCGGGCAAGCGGGACGCGGCCTACGACCTGGACCTGCCCGAGGCCCAGGTGGTCCGCTCCGGACGCGACGGGTCCCGGCGCCCCGCCACCGGCATCACCGTCACCGGACTGTCCGACCAGCACGGCTGGGTGCGGACCGGACCGGAGGCCGAACTGGAGGTCGGCGACTGGCTCGGGATGGGCCTGTCCCACCCGTGCACGTCCTTCGACAAGTGGCAGCTGATCCCGCTGGTCGAGGCGGACGGCACCGTCGTCGACTACATCCGCACCTTCTTCTAGGACCCGGGGGCCCGTCATGGATCTCGTCTTCCGCGACGCGGAGGTCGTCGACGGCAGCGGAGGCCCGTCCTACCGCGCCGATGTCGCCGTCGAGGGCGGCAGGATCGCCGCGATCGTCAAGGAGGCCGCGGCGGCCGGCTGCCAGCGCCCCACCGCCCGGCGGGTGGTGGACGCCGAGGGCCTCGCCCTGTCCCCCGGCTTCATCGACATGCACGCCCACAGCGACCTCGCGCTGCTGCGCGACCCCGACCACAGCGCCAAGGTCGCGCAGGGTGTGACCCTCGAAGTGCTGGGCCAGGACGGCCTGTCGTACGCGCCGGTCGACGACCGGACGCTCGACGAGGTCCGCCGGACGATCGCGGGCTGGAACGGCGACGGCTCGGACATCGACTTCGACTGGCGCACGGTCGGCGAGTACCTGGACCGGCTCGACCGCTCCCACGGCGGACAGGGCATCGCGGTGAACGCCGCCTACCTCGTCCCGCAGGGCACGGTCCGGATGCACGTGGTCGGCTGGGAGGACCGCCCGGCCACCGACGCCGAGCTGGACCGGATGCGGCGGCTCGTCGCGGAGGGCCTTGAACAGGGCGCCGTCGGCATGTCGTCCGGCCTCACCTACACCCCGGGCATGTACGCGGCGGACGCCGAGCTGACCGAACTGTGCCGGGTGGTGGCCCGGTACGACGGCTACTACTGCCCGCACCACCGCTCGTACGGGGCCGGGGCGCTCCAGGCGTACGAGGAGATGGTCGCCCTCACCCGCGACGCCGGCTGCGCGCTCCACCTGGCCCACGCCACGATGAACTTCGGCGTGAACAAGGGCAGGGCGCCCGAGCTGCTGGCGCTCCTCGACGAGGCGCTGGACGGCGGAGCGGACATCAGCCTCGACACCTACCCGTACACCCCCGGCTGCACCACGCTCGCCGCGATGCTGCCGAGCTGGGCGAACGAGGGCGGCCCGGAAGCGGTGCTGGCGCGGCTGCGGGACGACGGGACGGCGGAGCGGATCCGCCGCCATCTGGAGGAGACCGGCTCCGACGGCTGCCACGGCGTGCCGATCGAGTGGGACACGATCGAGATCTCGGGCGTGGGCGATCCCGGCTTCGCGTCGTTCGTGGGCAGGACGGTCCAGGAGTCGGCGGACGCCCTGGGCGAGGCCCCCTGGACGACGGCCCGCCGGCTGCTCCTCGGCGACCGGCTGGCCTCGTCGATCCTCCAGCACGTCGGCCACGAGGAGAACGTCCGCGCGATCATGCGCCACCGGGTGCACACGGGCGGCTCGGACGGCATCCTCCAGGGTTCCAAGCCGCACCCGCGGGCCTACGGCACCTTCCCGCAGTACCTGGGCCGGTACGTGCGCGAGCTGGGCGTGCTGTCGCTGGAGGAGTGCGTGGCCCATCTGACCTCGCGCCCGGCGGCCCGGCTGCGGCTGCCGGACCGGGGTCTGGTCCGCGAGGGCCACCGCGCGGACCTGGTGCTCTTCGACCCGGCGACGGTCGCCGCGGGCTCGACCTACGCGGACCCCCGGACGCTCCCGGTGGGCATTCCGCACGTCCTCGTCGACGGCAGGTTCGTCGTCGAGGACGGCCGGCGGACCGACGTGCTCGCCGGGCGCGCGGTACGGCGCACGCCGACGGCCTGACCGTCGGCGGCCCGTCCCAGGCCGGGCCTAGGCCCGTTCCGGGGCCCCGGCCGGGACGGGCGTCGCGCGTTGCTGCCCGGGGGCCGCGGGCCAGGGATCGCGCCGCATCCACAGCAGGCCGAGGGCCAGCACCGCACCCGCGAGGACGAAGCCGTAGGCGGGCGTGTGCCCCGAGGGCTGGGTCTCGTACGTCAGGGCCGCCGACAGCACGGCGAGGAACTGTCCCAGGCGGGTGTGCCAGGCGACGGCGGCCACGACGGCCGTGCCCCACAGCAGGTACCAGGGCTGCACCATCGGGGAGAGCGCGACCAGGGCGAGCAGGGAGATCCCGAGTCCCAGGACCGGGTCGGTCCGCCCCTGCCAGGCCCGGCGGGCCAGGACGGCGATGACGGCCAGGGCTGCGGCCAGGCCCAGCTTCTGCACCGCGCCCTTGACCGGTTCCGGGTCGTCCGCGACGAGCAGGCCGAGACCGAGGCCCAGGTCGCTGGTCACCGAGAGCGCGGTGTGGATGGTCCCGGCGACGCTCTGGGTGCGCAGCCAGCCGAAACCGGTGCCGGCCGCGAGCGTCGCCGCGGCGGCCACCCCGGCCGCCGTCAGGCCCGGCAGGACGAGGCCCTTGAGCAGCCCGCGCGCGCCGTGGCCGCGGGCCACCGTCGCGCCGACGAAGAGCAGGGCCACCGCGGCCGGCGACTTGATCATCATGGCCAGTCCGACGAGCACGCTGCCGAGCACCCAGCGGCCGCGCGTCGCGAGGACGACGCCGCCGAGCATCAGGCCGATCATGAGGCCGTCGTTGTGGAGGCCGCCCACGACATGGATCAGGAGCAGCGGGTTGAGCACCGCCAGCCACAGGGCCCCGGAGCCGTGGTCGCCGGCGCTCGCGTCGGAGCGTTCCTCGGGCCGGCCGTCGGCGGCGGCGCGCCCGGCCGCCGTCACGGCCCACGCGATCAGCGCCACCGCGCCGAGCGCGAGCAGCCGCATGCCGAGGACCGCGGGGACGACGGCTCCGCCCGTCAGCCGCACCACGGCCTGGGCGAGGACCAGGAAGACCGGGCCGTACGGGGCCGGTGTGTCGGTCCAGTGGCCGCCGACACTGGCCGCCGCGTCGGCGCCGAGGTCGCCGGGGCCGAGGACGGAGGGGCCGGCGCCGTAGACGTCATGGCCTTCGAGGACCATCGCACCCTGGGCGATGTAGCTGTACACGTCGGCGCTGTGGAGCGGTGGCGCGAGGAGGAGCGGCGCGGTCCAGGCGGCCAGGGTGCCCAGGGTCCGCCGGGTGCCGGGCGCCTCGCCTGCGGCGAGGAGGCGGCCGTACCGCCACCAGGCGGCGAGCAGCAGTGTCAGGCCGAGGTACGCGAGGACGGCGCCGGTCACGGTGGGGAGGGGGCCGCGCGGTTCCCACAGTCCCGCGCCGCCGCGTGCGGGCAGGGTTCCGGCCGTCCATCCGCCGACGGCGACGGCGAGCGACCCGACGGCGCCGAGCCATCGGGTTCCGGTCGCGCTGAAAGCCCACATGAGGGGTCAACCTATCGTCCCGCCGGCCCCGGGGCCGGCGGGACGATAGGTTGACCCCTCATG
>NZ_RDBI01000066.1:275778-340023 GCF_008042125.1 Streptomyces sp. MS191 | reverse complement strand
GCGGGGGTGCGGGTCGCGGGAGCCGCTACTTCGGCCGCTTCGTGGCGCCCGGCGCCACGCCCGACTTGCCGGGCCGCCCGTCGGAGTCGGCCGTCGCCGTGGCCGTCGCGGACGCGTTCGTGGTGCCGGGCCCGGCCGGGGCGGAGGCGGTGGCGGTGGCCTTCGGCGTCGTGGAGGCCGGCGCCGAGGAACTCGCCGTGGCCCCCGTCCCCGGGGTGCCCGTCCCCGACCCGTCCGCGGAGCCGGAGTCCGAGGCGTCGTCGCCGTTCCCCGAGACGTCCGGCTGGATCAGCGCCGGCGCTCCGSCGCGGTCCCCGTCCGGGATCGACGCGCCGTCGGCGGGTGCGGAGCGGAACGCGCCGGAGACGAAGGCGCCGAGAAGGCCGAGGCCCACGACGGCCCCGCCGCCGAGCACCCACGGCAGGCCCGGCCCCCGTCGCGTGGAGGCATGCCGGCCCCGAGGTCTTCGGGCGCCGTCGACGCCGTTGTCCTGACTCATGAGGGCGGATTCTAGGGAGCGGGGAGCCCGCCGTGCGAGCCACGTCACATTCCGGACAAAGGGCCGACGCCCGCCCGCACCGCCCGACGTGTCCCAAAACACGAGGCGTCCCGCCCCACCCGGCCGTAAGCTCTCGACATGCAGGTGATCCAGTCCACGAAGCTCGCCAACGTCTGTTACGAGATCCGGGGCCCGGTGCTCGAAGAGGCGATGCGGCTGGAGGCCGCCGGTCATCGCATCCTCAAGCTGAACACGGGCAATCCCGCCGCCTTCGGGTTCGAGTGCCCGCCGGCGATCCTCGAGGACGTCCTGCGCAACCTCGCCGACGCCCACGGCTACGGGGACGCCAAGGGCCTGCTCTCGGCCCGGCGCGCGGTGATGAGCCACTACGAGACCAAGGGCATCCCGCTCTCCGTCGAGGACATCTACCTCGGCAACGGCGTCTCCGAGCTGATCCAGATGTCGATGCAGGCGCTGCTCGACGACGGCGACGAGGTGCTCGTCCCGGCGCCGGACTACCCGCTGTGGACCGCCTCCGTCTCGCTGGCCGGCGGCACGGCCGTGCACTACCGCTGCGACGAGCAGGCGGACTGGATGCCGGACCTGGCCGACATCGAGCGGAAGATCACCGACCGCACCAAGGCGATCGTGATCATCAACCCGAACAACCCCACGGGCGCCGTCTACGACGACGAGATGCTGCGGTCGCTGACCGAGATCGCCAGGCGCCACAACCTGGTGGTCTGCTCCGACGAGATCTACGACAAGATCCTCTACGACGGCACGACGCACACCCCGACCGCCGCCATCGCCCCGGACCTGCTCGTCCTCACCTTCAACGGCATGAGCAAGAACTACCGGGTGGCCGGCTTCCGGTCCGGCTGGCTCGCGGTCTGCGGCCCCAAGGCCCACGCGTCCTCGTACATCGAGGGCCTGACGATCCTCGCCAACATGCGGCTGTGCGCCAACATGCCGGCACAGCACGCGGTGGCGGCGGCCCTGCAGGGCCGGCAGTCCATCGAGGACCTGGTCCTGCCCGGCGGGCGGCTGCTGGAGCAGCGGGACACGGCGTACGAGCTGCTGACCCGGATTCCGGGCGTGACCTGCGTGAAGCCGAAGGGCGCGCTGTACCTCTTCCCGCGTCTGGACCCGAGCGTCTACAAGATCAAGGACGACCGCCAGATGGTGCTCGACCTGCTGCGGGCCGAGAAGATCATGGTGGTCCACGGCACCGGCTTCAACTGGCCCGAGCCGGACCACTTCCGGATCGTCACGCTGCCCAGCGCCCCGGACCTGGCCGACGCGGTGACCCGGATCGGGAGCTTCCTCGACGGTTACGGGCAGCACTGACCGCCCAACATTCGGACCCGGCTCAACTTTAGACAGAATCCAAGCTAGGATGGCTCCAGAGCTACTCAGGAGGCGTCCCATGTACGAACCGATCCGCACGAAGTCGGTCCACCGGATGGCCGACGACGCCCCCGACGCGTACCCTCACCGCTCCCGCGAGGAGGAGCTGGACATCCAGCTCGCCGGACACCTGGCAGCCCTGCTCGCCGTCACGGACGAGCTGGGGGACGCCGCGGCAGGCGACCTCATCGCCGCGCAGGTGGCCCGGCTGCGCGGCGCGCCGCCGGCCCGCCACGCGGGCCTGAGCGGCTCCTCGACCGCGGCCCTGCACCGCCGCGCGCACGCCCTGGCGGGCCGCGCCCTGGTCGTCGCCGCCTCCCGGGCGGACACGGCCGCCGCGATCCTCGCCGCCGAGCGCATGGACGCGCACACCGCGGCGCTGACCTCCTCCCCGCTGGTCGGCGCCCCCTGACGGCCCCGGTCCGCGSGCCCCGGAGGCCCGCGGACCGGGCGCCACCACCCGGCCGGCGCAGGCCCGGCCCCCTGCCCGTGCCGGCCGCCACCGCGGCGGTACGGCCCCACCGCGAAGCCGTCCCGGAAACGTCACCGGCCCCCGAAGCCGTGAGGGGGCTTCGGGGGCCGGTATGCATCGTGACGAGCCGTTCGTGACCCCACTGGTCAGGGCGGTGTTCGGGGCGACCCGCCACGAGTCTGTGCGGGGATCTAACCCAGGCGCTCGACCAGCGCGCGGTACTCGTCCCACAGTTCCTTCGGCGTGTGGTCACCGAAGGTGTTCAGGTGCTCGGGGACCAGGGCGGCCTCCTCGCGCCAGACGTCGCGGTCGACCTTGAGCAGGAACTCCAGGTCCTCGTCCGCCAGGTCCAGGCCCTCGGTGTCGAGGGACTCCTTGGTCGGCAGGATGCCGATCGGGGTCTCGACGCCCTCGGCCTTGCCCTCCAGGCGCTCCACGATCCACTTCAGGACGCGGCTGTTCTCGCCGAAGCCCGGCCACACGAACTTGCCCGCGTCGTTCTTGCGGAACCAGTTCACGTAGTAGATCTTCGGGAGCTTGGCCGCGTCGGCGCCGGCGCCGACCTTGACCCAGTGGGCCATGTAGTCGCCCATGTTGTAGCCGCAGAACGGCAGCATGGCGAAGGGGTCGCGGCGCAGTTCGCCGACCTTGCCCTCGGCCGCGGCGGTCTTCTCGGAGGCGACGTTCGCGCCGAGGAAGACGCCGTGGTTCCAGTCGAAGGACTCGGTCACGAGCGGGACGGCGGAGGCGCGGCGGCCGCCGAAGAGGATCGCCGAGATCGGCACGCCCTTCGGGTCCTCCCACTCCGGCGCGGCGATCGGGCACTGCGAGGCGGGGACGGTGAAGCGGGCGTTCGGGTGGGCGGCCGGGGTCTCGGACTCCGGGGTCCAGTCGTTGCCCTTCCAGTCCGTGAGGTGCTTGGGCGCCTCTTCGGTCATGCCCTCCCACCACACGTCGCCGTCGTCGGTGAGCGCGACGTTCGTGAAGACGGCGTTGCCCCAGAGGGTCTTCATGGCGTTGGCGTTGGTGTGCTCGCCGGTGCCGGGCGCGACGCCGAAGAAGCCGGCCTCGGGGTTGATCGCGTAGAGGCGACCGTCCTCGCCGAAGCGCATCCAGGCGATGTCGTCGCCGATGGTCTCGACGGTCCAGCCGGAGATCGTGGGCTCCAGCATCGCGAGGTTGGTCTTGCCGCAGGCGGACGGGAAGGCGGCGGCGACGTACTTCGCCTCGCCCTGCGGCGGGGTGAGCTTGAGGATCAGCATGTGCTCGGCCAGCCAGCCCTCGTCACGCGCCATGACGGAGGCGATGCGCAGGGCGTAGCACTTCTTGCCGAGCAGGGCGTTGCCGCCGTAGCCGGAGCCGTAGGACCAGATCTCGCGGGTCTCGGGGAAGTGCGAGATGTACTTGGTGCTGTTGCAGGGCCAGGGCACGTCGGCCTCGCCCTCGGCGAGCGGCGCGCCGAGGGTGTGGACGGCCTTGACGAAGAAGCCGTCGGTGCCGAGCTCGTCGAGGACGGCCTGTCCCATGCGGGTCATGGTGCGCATGGAGACGGCGACGTAGGCGGAGTCGGTGATCTCGACGCCGATCGCGGAGAGCGGAGAGCCGACCGGGCCCATGCAGAAGGGCACGACGTACATCGTGCGGCCCTTCATGGAGCCGCGGAAGATGCCCTTCTCGCCGGCGAAGATGTCCTTCATCTCGGCCGGGGCCTTCCAGTGGTTGGTCGGCCCGGCGTCCTCCTCCTTCTCGGAGCAGATGAAGGTCCGGTCCTCGACGCGTGCGACGTCGGTGGGGTCGGAGGCGGCGTAGTACGAGTTCGGGCGCTTGACCGGGTCGAGCTTCTTGAAGGTCCCCTTGGCGACGAGCTCCTCGGACAGGCGCTCGTACTCGGCCTCGGATCCGTCGCACCAGACGATGTCGTCCGGCTGCGTGATCGCCGCGATCTCGTTGACCCAGGAGACGAGCTCCTGGTGCTGGGTGGGGACGGTGGTGGGAGCCGCGTTGTCGCGCGCCACGATTGCTCCTTGATGAGGGGTTTTTAGATATATGCCCCTTGGGGGCTGCGACCCGGATGCTTCAGGGGATGACCCTTTTGCCACGCGTCCGCTCATCCGGTGCCGACCGCACTCATTTGATCATCCGATGGAAGTGCCCATATGTCCAGAGGGCCGCACACGTGAGCATCGCCACTCTCATCCGGGACCTACGGGGGCGTAGGTAGCATTCGGTCCCATGACTGCAGCCACGCCGGAAGCCAACCGGACAGAGCAAGCCGAGCTGACCGCGCCCTTCCCGCTGAAGCCCCGGCTCAGAGGCTGGCTGCACGCGGGGATGTTCCCCGCCGTGGTCGTCGCCGGGGTCGTCCTCGTCGCCCTGTCGGACTCCCCCCGCGCCCGGCTCGCCTGCGGCGTCTACGTCCTCACGGCCTGCCTGCTCTTCGGCATCAGCGCGCTCTACCACCGCGGCACCTGGGGCCCGCGCGGCGAGGCGATCCTGCGCCGCCTCGACCACGCGAACATCTTCCTGATCATCGCGGGCACCTACACCCCGCTCACGCTGCTGCTCCTGCCGGACTCCACCGGGCGGCCCCTGATGTGGGCGGTCTGGATCGCGGCGACGGCGGGCATCGCCTTCCGGGTCTTCTGGGTGGGCGCGCCCCGCTGGCTGTACACGCCCTGCTACATCGCGATGGGCTGGGCGGCCGTCTTCTTCCTGCCGGACTTCATGCGGGCCGGCGGCATCGCGGTGCTCGTCCTCGTCATCGTCGGCGGACTGCTCTACAGCGCGGGCGGCGTGATCTACGGGATCAAGCGGCCCAACCCGTCCCCGCGCTGGTTCGGCTTCCACGAGGTCTTCCACTCGCTGACCCTGGCGGCCTTCATCGTGCACTACGTCGGCATCTCGCTGGTGGCCTACCAGCACGCGTAGCGACGTCCGGCGGATCATGGCCCACAATGACGGCCATGGCCGCCGAACCCGCCCCCGTACCACCGCTCAACCTGCGCGAACGCAAGAAGCTGCGCACCCGCGCGGAGATCCGGAAGGCCACCTACCGGCTCGCCTCCGAGCAGGGCTGGGACGCCGTGACGATCGAGCGGATCGCCACCGCCGCCGAGGTCTCCCCCTCGACGGTGGTGCGCTACTTCCCGGTCCGGGAGGACATCGTCCTCACCGACGAGAACGACGCCGTCCTCGCCGCGCGGCTGCTGGCCCGCCCCGCCGCCGAGTCGCCCCTGGAGTCGCTGCGCGCCGTCCTCCTCGACGCGGTCCGCACGGCACTGACCGAGGAACCGGCGGAGACCCGGCTGCGCGCCCGGCTCATGGTGGAGATCCCGGCCGTACGCGCCCGGCTCACCGAGACCACCGCCGAGACCGCGCAGATGCTCGCCCGCGCCCTCGCCGAGCGCACCGGCCGCGCCGCCGACGACCTGGAGGTGCGGGTCTTCACGGCGGCGGTCCTGGGCGCGCTGCGCGAGGCGACCGTCTTCTGGGCCGAGCGCGGCCAGGCCGACGACCTGGTCCCGCTCCTGGACCGCACCGTCGACACCCTCCGGGACGGCCTGTCCCTCTGACCGCCCGCCCGCCCCGCCGCCCCGCGGCTGGGCTCGCGCGTCGTCGTCGCGGCGGCGCCGACCCCGGACGACCGGCTGCGGATCGACGTGGCGGGACCGGAGGGGACGGAGACGTGGGAGACCGACCACGTGATCGCGGCGACCGGGTTCACACCGAGCCTGGACCGGACGGAGGTCCTCGCACCCGGGCTGCGGGGGTCGCTGCGCCGGGCCGGAGCCTCGGGCGCGCCGGAGGTGGGGGCGCTGTTCGAGTCGTCCCACCCGGGCCTGTTCCTCGCGGGGCTGCTGACGGCGCCCTCGTACGGCCCGTCGATGCGGTTCGTCTTCGGCGCGGGCTACACGGCCGGGCGGCTGGTGCGGGGGGTGCGGCGGCGGTTGCGGGCTTCGGCGGGCGGCGCGATCGGCCGGCCGCGTACGGGGGGCGGGCGGCAGGCCGCGGTCCGGACGTGACGAAGGCCGGTCCCGTGGGCGTCGAGGACGCCCACGGGACCGGCCCTGTCAGGGGCGCGCCCGTGCGGGGCGCGCGGCTGCGTCAGTAGTTGGCGCAGTAGTTGCCGATCGCCGGGTTCAGCACGCCGATCACGTTGACGCTGTTGCCGCAGACGTTGATCGGGGCGTGGATCGGGATCTGGACCACGTTGCCGGACAGGACGCCCGGGGAGCCGATGGCCGCACCGTAGGCGTCGGCGTCCGCCATCGCGGGGGATGCGGCGCCCAGGGCCATGACCAGTCCGGCGACGACGACCGCAGCCTTCTTGCACTTCATTTCGTCTGGATCCTTTCTGCGGCGGAAGACTATTCACGGATTTCGTGATGCGCGGGCGCACTTCATGCCCCGGCCTCCGCTGCACACATCACAACGACCATGCCGTGAAAAGGAAACCGACTGATCGTCCGACCGACGGTAATCACTCCATTGCGCCAGTCGAATTGCGCCGGACGGCGCGCATTCCGACACGAAAGAGGGGCCGTCCGTCCGGACGGCCCCTCTTTTCGCGCTCGGTGCCGCGGATGGCGGCCGGTCCGCTCAGCGTGGCCAGATCGGCGTCTTCATCAGGCGTTCCCACTCCAGGTCCGGGACTCCCGGCACCGTGCGCCCGGCGCTGGCCCAGCGCTGGGCGAGTGAGGAATAGACGGGGAATGCCCCTCGGTCGGCAGGTGGCGGCGGCGGGTCCGCCACATATCGGCTCTTCGGAATGAAGGCCATCCGCTCCCATTTACCGGGATCGGGCGCCATCGCTTCCCTCCCATCCGCTGCGGTTCCCGCATCATTCCACAGTCGGCGCGGCCGCGGGATTCACTCCGCCCACGTCGCACCCCGTACTGGTGTGCGACGGGCGGGATGTTCGCGCGGGTCAGCGGGAGAGTTTCCGAGTCAGTTCCGCCGGGTCCGTCGTCGGCGCGTCGCAGGTGAACCGGCGGCACACGTAGGCGGCGGCGCCGCCGTCGACGAGCGGCCGGTCGCGCAGCAGGGGGAACTCCTCGCCGCCCGGCGCGCCGAAGGCGAGGACCGCGCCGGGAGCGGTGCCGAGCAGGGCCGCGCGGCGCAGTTCGCTCGTGGCGGCGTCGTCCGGCGCGCCGACGACGGCGACCTCGCGCGGTCCGTCGAGCAGCGCCTCCGCGGTGGCCAGGCCCCAGCCGATGAAGCGGGGCGCGCGCGGGCCGAGGGCCTTGACCACGCCGAGCGCGCCCTCGGCGGCCGCGCGGTGGGCGGTGGAGCCGGTGTGGGCGGCGTACGAGAGCAGGGCTCCCGCTGCGGCCGACCAGCCGGACGGAGTGGCGTTGTCGGTGGGGTCCTGCGGGCGGCGGATCAGCGTCTCGGCGTCGTGGGCGGTGTCGTACAGCGCCCCGCCCTCGGCGACGAACTGGTCGAGGACGATGTCGAGCAGGAATCCGGCGAACTCCAGCCAGACGCCCTCGCCCGTGACCCCGGCGAGCGCGAGGAAGCCCTCGGCGACGTCGGCGTAGTCCTCCAGGACGCCCGCGTTGGCTCCGGCCCTGCCGTCCCGTGAGGTGCGGGTGAGCCGGGCACCGGCGTCCATGTGCAGCCGTACGAGCAGGTCGGCGGCCTCCGTCGCGCGCTCGACCAGGTCGGGGCGGTCGAAGTAGGCGCCGGTCTCGGCCAGCGCGGCGATCGCGAGCCCGTTCCAGGCCGCGACGACCTTGTCGTCACGGCCGGGGCGCTCGCGCAGGTCACGGGCGGCGAGCAGCCGCGCCTTGACGGAGGCGATCCGCTCGGCGTCCGCCACTCCGGCGTCCTGCGGCAGCTGGAGCACGGAGGCGCCCTCCTCGAAGGTGCCCTCCTCCGTCACCCCGTAGTGGCGCGCCGCGTACCCGGCGTCCTCCTCGCCGAGGACCTCCTCGAGCCGGGCCGGGGTCCAGACGTAGTACGCGCCCTCGACGTGCCGGCCGGTGCCGTCGTCGGAGTCGGCGTCCAGCGCGGAGGCGAACCCGCCCTCGGAGGTGCGCAGTTCGCGGACCATGAAGTCCGCGGTCTCCAGCGCGACCCGGCGGGCCAGGTCACTGCCGGTGATCCGCCACAGATGGGCGTACACCCGGCACAGCAGGGCGTTGTCGTACAGCATCTTCTCGAAGTGCGGCACGACCCAGTCGCGGTCCACCGCGTAGCGGGCGAAGCCGCCGCCGAGCTGGTCGTAGATGCCGCCGCGGGCCATCGCCTCGCAGGTGTCGGCGGCCATCTGGAGGGCACCCTCGGCGCCGGTGCGCGCGTGGTGCCGCAGCAGGAACTCCAGCGCCATCGACGGCGGGAACTTCGGCGCGCCGCCGAAGCCGCCGCGGGTGGCGTCGTACTCGCGGGTCAGGCCGAGGAGCGCCTGGGCCAGCTCCTCCTCGCCGGGGACGCCGTCGCCGCCGAAGGCCAGGGAGCGGGCCGCCAGGTCCGTCACGATCTTTCCGGCGACCGCGCCGACCTCGTCGCGGCGATCGGTCCAGGCGCGGGCGACGCCGTCGAGGACCTCGCCGAAGGAGGGCATGCCGTGCTTGGCCTCGGGCGGGAAGTAGGTGCCGAAGTAGAACGGCTCGGCGTCCGGGGTGAGGAAGACCGTCATGGGCCAGCCGCCCTGGCCGGTCGCCGCCTGGACGGCCTCCATGTACACGGCGTCGACGTCGGGGCGTTCCTCGCGGTCGACCTTCACGGCGACGAAGTGCTCGTTGACGTAGGCGGCGGTGGTGTCGTCCTCGAAGGACTCGTGGGCCATCACGTGGCACCAGTGACAACTGCTGTAGCCGACGCTGAGCAGCACGGGAACATCGCGCCGGCGCGCCTCGTCGAAGGCCTCGGCCGACCACGGCCACCAGTCGACCGGGTTGTCCGCGTGCTGGAGGAGATAGGGGGACGTCTCATGGGCCAGTCTGTTCGGCATGCTTCCCATCCTCGCCCACTCGGCGGAGCCCCGGCCATGCGCCACGGGTGAGCGGCCGTCGAACGGGGCAGTGATGCGGAAAGCGGCCCCGTTCCTCGCACTGGCTCTGCGAGGAACGGGGCCGCTTCAGTGGAGCGGGTGGCTTCAGCCGCCGACGTTCCCGTTCTGGGAGAGGACCTCGCCCAGGATGTGCGACAGGGCGTCGTCACCCTTCTGCTGCACGGAGTTCTGGGTGCAGGTCTGGTTCGAGATCGGGTTGCCGAGCACGTCCTGGACGGCGACCGGGACGGCGATGACGCCGATCGGCACCTGCGCCTGGACCTTCTGGATGTCGAAGCAGTGCAGGACGCCACCGTTGACGAGACCGAAGTTCGGGCTCATGTAGCCACCGGTGTGGTTGCTGCCGATCGACTGGTGCGACGTGTTGCCGATGATGTTCGCGCTGCCACCGTCGTTGCCGGCCGCCATCGCGGTCGTCGCAGACATGCCGGCGACCGAGGCCGCAACTGCCGCCGTAGCAAGAACCTTCTTGATCACGAGTCTTCCTTCTTGAGCTCGAGGGCCCTGTAACGCTCCGTTACCCGAAGCACGCTGATCAACTGCGACCAGGAGGATTGGTTCCGGGGGGTCACTCGGACGCGCTATTCAGCAGATGAACGCCATCGGACGGGAGGTCTACGGCAGCCCGTTCGGCCCGGTCCGGAGTGCCGCACGGGGCCCGGCAGCTCCCGGCCGATCGCGTCGCTCCCTCGCGCCGACGCGCGTCGCGCAGGACACTTGTTCCCGGAAAGCGGAAGCTCTCGGAGGGGGACGCACATGCGGGACAGCCACCGGGCCGATGCCGAACGYCTGCTGGCGCGCGCCGTGGAGGAGGAGGTGCGCCGCTCCGGGGGCCGCACCGACTCGGCGGCACTGCTGGCGCGCGGCCGGGCCGCGCTGGACACCATGGCGGCGGGTGCGGGCGAGGAGTACGGGGCCTATCTGCGGGCCCTCGAGGAGACGGAGGCGGAGATCCGGCCGACGGCCGGTCGGCCGGCGGCGGGAACTCCCGCGCTGGTCGCGGCCGTCGCGGCGGTCGCGGCCTTCGGCGCGGACCTGGCCCTGGGCACACCGGCCGGTACGGCGCTGGGCGCCGGGGCGGTGGTGGCGGTGGCGGGCGCGGCGGCGACCGTCCTGAAGGTGACGGCCGCCCAGTGGCCGGCGGCGCGCCGCCGGGCCGGGGCGCTCGGCCGGCCCGGCGGGCCCGAGCAGCTGCGGCTGCAGTGGCTGACCGCCCTGGAGGTGCGGGGTGTCCGGCCGTTCCTGGAGCAGCAGCGGGTGCTGCTCCAGACCGCCGCGCAACCGCCGCAGAAGGTGGTCGCGCAGCTGCGCGGCGCGGACCGGAGCGCGGCGGCCCGACGGCGCACGGTGCTGGAGCAGTCGTTCGGCCATCTGCCGGACCCGGGCGGGCCGTTCGCGGGCCGACGGGCGGAGCTGGCGCAGATCACCCAGTGGGTGCAGGCCGGCCGGGTGGCCACGACGACCAGGCCGACGGTCGTGGTGCTGCACGGCGAGCCGGGTTCGGGCCGCACCACGCTGGCGGTGCGGGCGGCACACGCGCTCAGGGACCAGTTCCGCGGTGCGTGCGTGGTGGACCTGCGCGGCGGCGGGACGCGCGGCGAGAAGCCGTTGTCGACGCGGGAGGCGCTGCTGCACCTGCTGAACCGGCTGGGCGCCCCGCGGGAGCAGCTGCTGTTCCGTGAGCGGACCTCGGCCGAGCAACAGGTCCGCAGGCTGGCGGAGTTGTACCACCAGCATCTGACGGGGCTGCCGGTGACGGTGATCCTGGACGACGCGGTGGACGCCGAGCAGGTCCGCACGCTGCTGCCGGAGCGCTCGGACAGCCTGGTCCTGGTCACCTGCCGGGAGCCGCTGGACCTCGGCGAGGGGGTGCCCGCCGCCCTCCACCAGCTGCCGGTGGCGGCGCTCGACGCGGCGGGGGCGGAGGAACTGCTGCGGGAGGCGGCCGAGTCGCCCGACCCGGGGCCGTACGACTCCGAGGCCTTCGAGCGGATCCGGGACCTGTGCGGCGGGCTGCCGCTGGCGCTGCGGGTGGCGGGCTCCTCGCTGGGCCGCCGCTCGATGAGCGACCTGGCGCATCTGCTGGAGCGCCCCGGCTGGGGCGGGCATCCGCTCGACCGGTCGCTGTCGGTGCGGTACTTCACCGATCTCGACGACGACGGGAGGCGGCTGCTGCGTCGGCTCGCGCTCGCGGGGCGGGCCTCGCTGGGCGCGGCCGCGGCGGCTGCGCTGCTCGGCGGGAACGGGCCGGACGGGGCCCGGCTGCTGCGGGAGCTGGCCCGGACCGGGCTCCTCGACCACGTGCGTGGCGAGCGGTACCGGCTGCACGACGCGGTGCGCGGCTTCGCCGCGGCCCGGCTCCTCGACGAGGAGGACGCGACGGAGATCGCGGCGGCCCAGGAGCGGCTGATCCAGAACTACGCGGAGCTGGCCGACGCGGTGATCCGGATGGTCGACGGCAAGATGTCGACCCGTGCCGACCGGTTCGGCGGCCACGGCTTCGGTTCACTGGACGCGGCGCTGCGCTGGCTGGACGACGAGTCCAGCTTCATCACGGCGGCGCTGCGGCACGCCGAGGGCGTCGACCAGCAGACGGTGCTGAACCTGCTGGGCGCGCTCTGCGACTACTGCCTGCTGCGCGGCGACCTCTACCGTCTCGGCGAGATCAACGAGCTGACCGACGCGGTCGGGCAGGGGCTGCTGTCCCGTTCGGTGCAGTGGCGGACCGGCATCGCGGCCCGCCAGCTCGGCGAGCTCGACAAGGCCCGCACCACGCTGACCTCGGTGGTCTCCCTCTACCAGGAGGCGCACCAGGACGCGGGGGCGGCGCTCGCGCTCTGCTCGCTCGGCATCACGCTGCACCACCAGGGCAACCTGACCGAGGCCTCGGCGAAGCTGCGCGAGGCGCTCGCGCTGCAGGAGCCGGCGTCGCTCGCGGCGGACCGGGGCTGGACGCTGCACGCGCTGGCCGCCGTCGAACGGGACCGGGCGAACCTGGCGGACGCGCTTGTGCTGCTCGGCGCCGCGCTGGAGCTGCACCGGGAGAACGAGTCGCTGCACGGCGAGGCCTGGGCCCACTTCCAGCTGGGCCAGGTGTGCCTCCGCATGGGCGACGTGGAGCGGGCCGACTCCGAGCTGCGCCAGGCCCTGGAGCAGTACGGCCGCACCCACGACGGTCGCGGCGAGGCGTGGGCGCTCACCCAGCTCGCCCGGGCCCGGCTCGTCGAGGGGGACGCCTCGCCCGCGGTCGACGGACTGCGGCAGGCGCTGTCCCGCCACCGGGAGCAGGAGGACGCCCGGGGCGAGGCATGGACGCTGTACTACCTGGGGCAGGCGCTGGAGGAGCGGGGCGACCGGAACCAGGCGGTCCGGGAGCTGGAGCGGGCGCGCACGATGTTCTCCCGGATGCGGGACGTGTACGGGCTGGCCTGCGCCCGCCACCACTCGGGCCGGGTGACCCGGGACCAGCGGGCGGCCCAGACCGGGAACCTGCGCAACTCCGGGTTCGCCCGCCAGCTCCTGGTGGACGCCCGGGCGGACTTCCACCGCATCGGCGTCGCGCACGGCGAGGCCTGGACGTGCCTGGAGCTGGCGATCGTGGACGCCGGGAACGGCAAGGCCGTGCAGGCCCTGGAGCTGTGCGAGGAGGCGAGCCGCCTCTTCCTGTCGTACGAGGACCGGCGGGGCGCCGACTGGGCACGGTTCCTGCGCTGCACGCTGCTCCCGTACGCGTCGCCGGGAGACGTGGAGGCGGCGACGGCGCTGGCCCGGGAGGAACTGGCCCGGCTCGTCGAGGAGCGCCATCCGAGCCGGGACGGGAAGCTGGAGGACTGCGCGGAGGCGTACGCCCTGGTGCTGGAGCGCGGGGTCCACGCGTCGGCCGGCTGGCAGGCGTGGACGCTCGGGATGGTCCCGAACCGTCACGCCCGCGAGGTGATGGGCGTGCCGGTGCCCGGGCGGGAGCCGGAGCCGGACCAGGCGGGCTGACCGGGGGCGCGCCGGCGCGGGCTCCGCCGTCTCCGAGGAGGCGGGAGCCCGCGCCGGGCGGCCGCGGTCACTTCTCCGGGGTGCCCTTGCCCTGCTGCGGGGACGCCGCCGGGCCGCCCGAGGGGCCGGGGGCCTCCTCGAAGGAGACCTTGCCCATGTGGCGGTTCATCGACTTCATCAGCAGCCAGACGGCGACGGCCATCACGGCGAAGACGACGAACCCGAGGACGCCGGGGGTCACCTTGTTCTTGTCCAGCTCTTCGGCGGCGAAGGGGACAAGCTGGGTCAGTGCCAGGTGTGCGCTCATGTCAGGCATTGTCGCGGATGCCCGCGAAGAGGTCGCTCTCGGGGAGGGAGGTGTCGACCAGCGCCTTGCTGAGCTCGTACTCCTCCGTCGGCCAGACCTCCTTCTGGATCTCCATCGGGACGCGGAACCAGCCGCCGTCCGGATCGATCTGGGTGCGGTGGGCGATCAGCGCCTTGTCGCGGGTCTCGAAGAAGTCGGCGCAGGGCACGAAGGTGGTCAGCGTGCGCTCGGCGCGCTGGAACTCCTTCCAGCGCTCCAGCCACTCGCCGTACGGGGACTCCATGCCGCGCTCGAGCAGCGCCTCGTGCAGGGCGACCGTGCGGGGACGGTTGAAGCCCTGGTTGTAGTAGAGCTTCTGCGGCTGGAAGGCCGGGCCGAACTCGGCCTCCGGGTACTTCTCGGTGTCCGCCGCGGCGTCGAACGCCACCATCGTGATCTTGTGGGTCATGATGTGGTCGGGGTGCGGGTAGCCGCCGTTCTCGTCGTAGGTCGTGACGACCTGCGGACGGAACGCCCGGATCTTGCGGACGAGCTCGCCCGCCGCCACGTCGACGTCCTCCAGGGCGAAACAGCCCTCGGGCAGCGGCGGCAGCGGGTCCCCCTCCGGCAGGCCGGAGTCGACGAAGCCCAGCCACTCCTGCGAGACGCCCAGGATCTCGCGGGCCTCGTCCATCTCCTTGCGGCGCACCTCGTGGATGTTCGCCTCGATGTAGGCGTCGCCCTGGAGCTGGGGGTTGAGGACGGAGCCGCGCTCGCCGCCCGTGCAGGTCACCACAAGGACCTCCACCCCCTCGGACACGTACTTGGCCATCGTGGCCGCGCCCTTGCTCGACTCGTCGTCGGGGTGGGCGTGAACGGCCATCAGTCGCAGCTGCTCAGTCAAGACTCGATCCTCAGTGATTGGTCGCGGAGGGAGGTCTCTATAGTGACGGAACCGGGGGGCCGAATATTCCGGGCACCCCCGGCGTCGAGAGGAACGATCATGAGCGCGGTCCAGGGCCGGCTGCCCGACGGGCGCTACGGCCGCTCCGCGGACGAGCGCGCCGACCGCAAGCTCAGGATCACCGGCGCCGTGCTCGGCGTGCTGTTCCTCGGCCTGATGAGCTGGTTCGGCTGGCACTACGTCGTCGACAGCAGGATCAGCGCCGAGATGATCAAGTTCGACGTCGTCAGCGACACCGAGGTCCAGGTGCACCTCGAGGTGCGCAAGGACACCGGCACCCACGGCGTCTGCACCCTGCGCACGCGCTCCGAGGACGGGGCCGAGGTCGGCCGCAAGGACGTCCGGGTCGACGACGACGCCGACCGCGTCGACCGCGTCTGGTCGGTCCGCACGACGGCACGGGCGACCAGTGCCGAGCTCCTGGGGTGTACCGCACGGTAGCGGCGGGTAAGGACCGGGCGGCGCGTCGATCTCCGATTCACGGGCTCACCTGGGACGACGACATCCTGATGGTTTTTGTCCTCCCCCTTTTCGCCACAAATTGTTAGGCTCGTGGTTTCGCCCACCCAGGAAGGACGATCCTTCTGGGTAGGGCGATGCTTTGTATTCCCAGTACCTACGAGGAGCACCTGTGACCCAGACCAGCGACAACGTCACCTGGCTCACCCAGGAGGCGTACAACCAGCTCAAGGCCGAGCTGGAGTACCTGTCTGGTCCCGCGCGAACCGAGATCGCCGCCAAGATCGCCGCGGCGCGCGAGGAGGGCGACCTGCGCGAGAACGGCGGGTACCACGCGGCCAAGGAGGAGCAGGGCAAGCAGGAACTCCGCGTGCGCCAGCTCACCCAGCTCCTGGAGCACGCCAAGGTCGGCGAGTCCCCGGCGGACGACGGTGTCGTCGAGCCCGGCATGGTCGTCACGATCGCCTTCGACGGCGACGAGGACGACACGATGACCTTCCTCCTGGCCTCCCGCGAGTACGCCAGCGGCGACATCGAGACCTACTCGCCGCAGTCCCCGCTCGGCGTCGGCGTCAACGGCAAGAAGGCCGGGGACGACGCCGAGTACGAGCTGCCGAACGGCAAGAAGGCCGCGGTGAAGATCCTCAGCGCCAAGCCGTACACGGGCTGAGCCCCCGTCCGCACGTCCGGGCCGGACCCCTCGGGGTCCGGCCCTTCGTCTTGCATGCACATGCAATGATGCGGTGCTGACGACGTGTCACAGGGGGGACGACAGCGTGCTGGGACCGCTGCGCGGGAGCGCGCCACGGCAGATCGGACCGTACGAGGTCCTGGCGCGGCTGGGCGCCGGGGGCATGGGCGAGGTCTTCCTGGCCCGTGACACCCGGGAGGGCGCCGCGGACGGCGTCCACGTCGCCCTGAAGACCGTGCGGCGGGACTTCGCCGGCGACCCGGGCTTCCGGGACCGCTTCCGGCGCGAGATCAAGGTCGCGGGCGTGGTGCGGAGCGCGTACGCCGCAGCACCGGTCGACGGGGACGCCGACGCCGAGGTGCCCTGGCTCGCCACCGCCTACGTCCCCGGCCCCAGCCTCTCCCAGGCCGTGCGGCGGGAGGGACCGCTGCCCGTGGCGACGGTGCGGGAGCTGGGCGCGGGAGTGGCCCGCGCGCTGGCCGATCTACACGCGGCCGGGGTCCTGCACCGGGACCTCAAGCCCGGCAACGTCATGCTCGACGTCACCGGGCCGCGCCTGATCGACTTCGGGATCGCCCGCGCGAGCGGGGCCACCACGATGACCGCGACCGGGATGATGGTCGGCACCCCCGCCTTCATGTCGCCCGAGCACGTGGCGGGCGCCCGGAAGGTGACCGCCGCCTCGGACGTCTTCTGCCTCGGCTCCCTGCTCTGCTACGCGGCGACCGGCGAGGACCCCTTCGGCGACGGCCCCGTGGCCGCCGTCCTCTACCGGGTCTCGCGGGCCGAGGCGGACCTGGAGCGGGTCCCGGAGGAGCTGCGGGAGGTGATCGGCGCGTGCCTGGCCGTCGACCCGGCAGCCCGGCCCGCTCCCGAGCGGCTGGTGGAGCTGCTCGGCGGGGAGCGGGCGCCGTCCTGGCCGCAGGGCGTACGGGAGCACATCGGGGAGTACGGGGCGGAGCTGGCGCGGCTGGTGGCCTCGGGAGGGCCGCTGCTGCCGCTGCCGGGCGGGCCCGTGGTGGCGTCCGGGCCGCCCGGACTGCACGACGTGCCGACCCGGGCACCGGCCGCTCCGGCGCCTGTCGCCGCCCCGCGCCGGGGCCGCCGGGCGCTGATCGCGGCCGTGGCGGCGCTCGCGGTCACAGCCTGCGGAACGGGCGCCTACCTGCTGTGGCCCGAGGGCGCCGGCCCGAAGCGGACGCCGCCCCCGAAGGCGGCGCCGCCGGCGCCCTCCGGACCGCGGGTCCCGGGCGTGGACGACCGCGGCCTGGCGGACGCGTCGGGGGTGGTGCCGCAGAACGCGGCGCAGCGGCCGGCGGGCTGGAAGCCCTGGCGGACGAAGCTGGGCGCCCCGGCGTTCGGATGCTCGGCCGGGGAGCGGGTGCTCGTGTGCCGGAGGACGGACGGGCGCTTCGAGGCACTGGATCCGGCGACGGGGAAGAAGCTGTGGGAGGCGGCCGGCACCGAGGGCAACCGGAACGGCTTCAGTTACATCACCGCCCACGGCGAGACCTGGATCGCCGGCGGGGCGACCCGGCCGACGGTCCACGACGCGTCCGTCGTCCTCGCCTCCACGGACGGGCTCGAGGTCCGGGACGCCGTCACCGGCGCCGTCCGCTGGAAGAAGGAGGCGTGGGACGCGCAGGGGACCGGCACGCGCCCGATCGTCGCGGACGGCGTGGTCTTCGCGACGACGGCCGAGGGCGAGGATGCCGGGTCGAGCCGGGTGGGGATGACGGCGTTCTCCCTGGCCGACGGCCGGACGCTGTGGAGGAAGGCGCTGACGAACAACACGCTCGCCGACTCCGAGAAGCGGCCGTACGAGCCGGTGGCCTACGCGAAGGGCCTGGTGTACGCGCTCACCGACGGCGGTCTCACCGCCTTCGACGCGAGGACCGGCGCCGTGCACGGCCAGGTGGACCCGAGCGCCCAGCAGTGCTGGGAACTGATGGTCCTCGGCCCGTCGGCCTACTGCGCGGACGTCACGCGGCCGAAGGGGCGGCTGCACGCCCTCGACTCCGCCACCCTGGCCGAGAAGGGCAGCCTCCCCGCCGCGCTGGCGGAGCCGGCCCCCGCCGTGATCGGCCCGAACGCCGTCGTCGTCCTGGACGGCAAGCTCACGATCCGCGATCCGCGCGACGGCGGCGTCCTCGGCTCGTACACGACCGGCGCCGCCCCCGCCGGACTGAAGCAGGGTCTGTCCCGTCCGCTCCTCGTCGGCGACCAGGTGGTGTGGGCCGACTACTCCGCTCTGCACACCGTGCGCCTCGGCGCGGACGGCAGGCCCGCGGGCCTGCGGACGACGCCGGTGCCCGGCGCACCCGGCCCGCGGGCCGAGGAGGACGCCTACGACCCGGACTGGGGACTCCTCTTCCACAAGCAGATCCGGCAGCCGGAGGTGCTCCCGGTCGGCGGGGTCGCGTACGTCGTCTTCGACCAGGGCGTCGTGTCCGCGGTGGAACTCCCCCGCTAGGTCCTGTCGATCAGGCCGGATGGGCGAGACATCCCCTGGCACCCCCGAAAGGACGTGTTCGGTGCTGGAAGCACTGCCCGCGGGCCCGCCCCGGCTGGTCGGCCCCTACCGGCTGCTCGCCCGCCTCGGCGCGGGCGGCATGGGCGAGGTCCATCTGGCCTGCCGGGCGGACGAGCCGACGGCCGACCCGCACCGGATGGTCGCGGTGAAGACGGTCCGTGAGGAACTGGAGGTCGACGGGGACTTCCGGACCCGTTTCCGCCGCGAGATCACGGCGGCGCGGGCGGTGAGCAGCCCCTGCGCGGCGCGCCTCGTCGACGCCGACGCGGACGCGCCGGCGCCCTGGCTCGCGACCGAGTACGTGCCCGGTCCCTCGCTCGCCGAGGCCGTCGTGCGGTCCGGGGCGCTGCCGGCCGGGGCGGTGCGGGCGCTCGGCGCGGCGCTCGCGCGGGCGCTGCGGGCGGTGCACGAGGCGAAGGTGCTGCACCGGGACCTGAAGCCGGCGAACGTGCTCCTCGGTCCGGGCGGGCCGAAGCTGATCGACTTCGGCATCGCGCAGGCCTTCGAGGCGACCGCGCTGACCTCGACCGGTCTGGTGGTGGGCTCGCCGGGGTTCATGTCGCCGGAGCACCTGACGGGCAGCCGGGCGGTCGTACCGGCCTCGGACGTGTTCTGTCTGGGCGCGGTGCTGGCCTTCGCCGCGAGCGGGCGCGGCCCGTTCCACGACGACGAGATGGCCGCGGTGATCTACCGCATCAGCCGGGCGGAGGCCGACCTGTCCGGTGTGCCGGAGGAGCTGCGGCCCGTCGTGGAGCGCTGCCTGCGGCCGGACCCGGCGGACCGGCCGGCCGCGGCGGAGCTGGTCGGGCTGCTCGGGGCCGAGGTGCCGGAGGTGTTCCCGTGGCCGGGCGGGGTGCTGTCCCTGCTCGCCGAGCACGGGGAGGCGGCTCGTGGCATCGGGGAGGCGGCCGCCTCGGGCGCGGGCGTGGCGGACCTGCCGACGCTCGCGCCGGTGGTGCCGTACTCCCCCACGGCTCTCGGGCAGCGGCCGGCCGTGACCGCCGTGCCGGAGCCGCGGCGGCGGCCCTGGGGGCGGTTCGTGGCCGCCGCCGTCGCGGTGGCGGTCGTGGCCGCGGCCGGTGCGGTGCTGATCGACCGGCGGGGCGGGCAGGAGAGCACGGCGGGCGGGACGTCCGCAGGGGCGGGCGGCGCCACGGCCGCGCCCTCGGGCGGGTCCTCGCCGAGCGCCGGCTCCGCCGCGCCGAGGACGCTGAGCCAGGTCGTGCAGCCGTACGGCGGCGAGGGCCGCTCCGGTGACTTCGGCACGGTGGGGACCGACCGCGCGTACCGGCCGGCGGGCTGGTCTCCCTGGACGACGAAGGTCGACACGGACGTCAGCGGCTGCGCCCTCTCCCCCGAGGTGCTCCTCTGCCCGGGTACGGCCGGCTCGGCCGTCGCGCTGAGGGCGTCGGACGGCGAGAAGCTGTGGTCGGTGCCCGGCCGGGAGCAGGCCGACGCCGAGGGCATCCGGTCGCCGGCGGGCTATCCGGCCGTCGTCGGCGACACGGCGTACGTCACCGGCCCGGACGGTGTGGTCGCGTACGGCCTGAAGGACGGCAGGCAGCGGGGCAGGATCGCGGCGCCGGGCGGGCGATGGGCCCTGAAGAGCACCGACCTCGTCGACGGGGTCCTGTACTCCGGCTACCTCGACCCGGGCGGCGAGGGGAAGGGCCTCGTCACGGCCGTGAAGCTCGCCGGCGGGGGCAGGGAGCTGTGGAGGTCGCGGCTCGACGGCATTCCGGAGCAGCTGGTCGCGGGCGGGGGCCGGGTGATCGTCCCGCTCGGGGTCAGGCCGGTCGCCCTCGACGCGGCGACGGGCAGGGAGACCGCCCGCGGCGCCACCGACCTCGTCTGCGGCAAGGTCGTCGTGCACCGGCAGAGCGTGCTGTGCGGCGCGGGGCCGGGCGACGGCGTCACGGTCCTCGACGCCGAGACCCTGCGACCGCGGCGCACCCTGGGAGCGGATCTGACGATCACGGCGGGGCCCGCGGTCAACGCGGACGGCGTGGTGGCGCTGGTCGACGGCGGAAGCCGGGTGGTCGCCTACGACCTGGACAGCGGGCGGGAGCGCTGGCGCGCGCGGAAATGGGTGACCCAGGCCGGTGCCCCTCTCGGGCGGGTCTGGTTCGCCGGGGACCAGGTGCTTGCGGGAGGGCGGCAGGAGGTCCTGGCCATCCCGGTGTCCGGGCCGCCCGCGAGGTCGCAGGACATCCCGGTCCTCAGTCCTCCCGTGCCGGACGGCGTCTCCCTGACCGGCGACGCCGAGGCCGTGGCCGCCGGAGGGGCGGTCTTCCTCGCCCTCTCCGACGGCCTGGTCGTCTCGGGTTACCTCCCGCGCGCGGGCGGCGTCACGCCGTCGCCGACCGGTACTTCCTGACCGCCAGCGTCCGGAAGACCACGATGATCACCACCGACCAGAGGATCGAGGCCCACACCGGGTGCTGCATCGGCCAGGCGTCGGACGTCGAGACGCCCGGGTTGCCGAACAGGACCCGGCACGCCTGGACGGTGGCGCTGAAGGGGTTCCACTCGGCGATGGGCTGGAGCCAGGAGGCCATCTGGCTGGAGTCGACGAAGGCGATCGAGATGAACGTGACCGGGAAGAGCCAGATCAGCCCGCCCGAGGTGGCCGCCTCCGGGGTGCGCACGGACAGGCCGATGAGGGCGCCGATCCAGGAGAAGGCGTAGCCGAGGAGGAGCAGGAGGGCGAACGCGCCGAGGGCCTTCGGGACGCCCTCGTGGATCCGCCAGCCGACCAGCAGGGCGACGATCGCGAGGACGACGACGGTGAGGGCGGTCTGCACGAGGTCGGCCAGGGTACGGCCGGTGAGGACCGCGCCACGGGCCATCGGCAGCGAGCGGAAGCGGTCGATGAGGCCCTTGTGCATGTCGTCGGCGATGCCGGCTCCCGCGCCGGCCGTGGCGAAGGTGACGGTCTGGGCGAAGATGCCGGCCATCAGGAACTCGCGGTAGACGGCCGGGGAGTTCGTGCCGCCGATGGTCATCGAGCCGCCGAACACGTAGCTGAACAGCACCACGAACATGATCGGCTGGATCAGCCCGAAGATGACCATCTCCGGGATGCGGGTCATCCGGATCAGGTTGCGCTTGGCGACGACGAGCGAGTCGCTGACGGACTGCGTGAGGGCGCCGCGCTGCCTCGGGGCGGCGGCCGTGTCGGTCAAGGTGGTCACCTGGCCGTCTCCTTCCGGTGCTGCTTGCGGCCCTCGGCCGCCGCGCCGTTCTCCTCTTCCTCCGCGAGCTCGGCCGCGTGGCCGGTCAGCGAGATGAAGACGTCGTCCAGGGTGGGCCGGCGCAGACCGATGTCGTCGATCTCGACGCCGCGGGTGTCCAGTTCGCGGATGACCTCGGCGAGCAGCTTGGCGCCGCCGCTGACCGGCACGGTCAGCCGCCGGATGTGGTGCTCGACGGAGACCTCGGCCGGGCCGCGGCCGGACACCCCGTAGTGGGCGAGGACCTCCCGGGCGTCCGGGATCATCTCCGGCTCGTGCACGACGACCTCGACGCGTTCGCCGCCGGTCTGGGCCTTCAGCTGGTCGGAGGTGCCGCGGGCGATCACCTTGCCGTGGTCGACGACGCAGATGTCGTGGGCCAGATGGTCGGCCTCCTCCAGGTACTGGGTCGTCAGGAGCAGGGTCGTGCCGCCCGCGACGAGTTCCTGGATGACCTCCCAGAGCGACTGGCGGTTGCGCGGGTCGAGGCCGGTCGTGGGCTCGTCCATGAACATCACGGGCGGCGAGACGACCAGGGCCGCGGCGAGGTCGAGCCGGCGGCGCATGCCGCCGGAGTACGTCTTGGCGGTGCGGTCCGCGGCGTCGGCGAGGTGGAAGCGTTCGAGCAGCTCGTCGGCGCGGGCCTTCGCCCGCCTGCTGTCCATCTGGTAGAGCCGGCCGACCATCTGGAGGTTCTCCCGGCCGGTCAGGTACTCGTCGACGGCCGCGAACTGGCCGGAGAGGCCGATCGCGCGCCGGACCCGGTCGGGGTGCTCGACCACGTCGATCCCGGCGACCAGGGCCCTGCCGCTGTCCGGCTTCAGGAGGGTCGTCAGCACGCGCACGGCGGTCGTCTTCCCCGCGCCGTTCGGGCCGAGCAGGCCCAGGACCGTGCCCTCGGGTACGTCGAGATCGACGCCGTCCAGAGCTCGTACGTCGCCGAAGGTCCTCACCAGACCTTCGGCGTAGATCGCGCCTGGCATGTGGGTTCTCCCAGGGGATTCGGGCGTTTTCCACCCAAGTTTAGGTTTGAAGGGCCGGCCGCGCCCAGTGAATGTGTGACTCGGGCCACACCGTAACGCGATACATCGCGATACACAAGACACCGCTCCGGGAAAGCGCGAACGGCGGGCCGTCGTCAGCCGCTCGGCGCGGGCCGTCGTCAGCCCAGCACCACGTACCCCGCGTCCCGGAGCGCGTCCCGCACCTCCACGCAGTGCTCCGGCCCCTTCGTCTCCAGGTGGAGCTCGACCTCCGCCTCCGTCAGACCCAGCCGGGGGTCGGTCCGCACGTGTCCCACGTCCAGCACGTTCGCGTCGACCACCGTCAGCACCGCGAGCAGCGTCGCCAGCGCCCCCGGCCGGTCCGTGACCCGCAGCCGCAGGCTCAGGTAGCGGCCGCCGGCCGCCATGCCGTGCCGGAGGATCCGCTGCATCAGCAGCGGGTCCACGTTCCCGCCGGACAGCACCGCCACCACCGGCCCCTGGAACGCCTTCGGATCGCTCAGCAGCGCAGCGACCGGACTCGCGCCAGCCGGCTCCACCACCAGCTTCGCCCGCTCCAGGCAGAGCAGCAGCGCCGAGGAGAGGGCGTCCTCGGAGACGGTCCGCACCTCGTCGACGTACTCGCGGACGAGCGCGAACGGCACGTCGCCGGGACGCCCCACCCTGATCCCGTCCGCCATCGTCGACGGTGCCTCGACCGCCACCGGATGCCCGGCCGCCAGCGACGGCGGGTACGCCGCCGCGCCCTCCGCCTGGACGCCGATCACCCGCACGTCCGGACGCAGCGACTTCACCGCCAGCCCGACACCGGCCGCGAGCCCGCCACCGCCCACGCCGACCAGGATCGTGCGCACCTCCGGGCACTGCTCCAGGATCTCCAGGCCCACCGTGCCCTGCCCGGCGATGATGTCGGGGTGGTCGAAGGGGTGGATGAAGACCGCGCCGGTCTCCGCCGCGTACCGCTCCGCCGCCGCCAGCGTCTCGTCCACGACATGGCCGTGCAGCCGGACGTCCGCCCCGTACTCCCGGGTCGCGGCGACCTTCGGCAGCGGGGCGCCGACCGGCATGAAGACGGTGGAGCGCACCCCGAGCAGCGAGGAGGCCAGCGCGACGCCCTGCGCGTGGTTGCCGGCGGAGGCCGCCACCACCCCGGCCGCGCGCTGCTCGGGCCGCAGCCCGGAGATCCGCACGTACGCGCCGCGCAGTTTGAACGATCCGGTCCGCTGGAGGTTCTCGCACTTGAGGTGCACCGGCGCTCCCACCAGGGCGGACAGGTGGCGACTGCCCTCCATCGCGGTGACCCGGGCCACCCCGGAGAGCATCTTCTGCGCCCCGCGCACGTCGTCGAGGATCAGGGAGTGCAAGGGGCGAGTCACACGGAAGCTCATGACAGCAAGTCTCGCAGCTCACCGGCACCGTGGCCGCCCGGAGCCGGGGCGTTCCATCGGGTTTGCGCAGCGCCGGTACGGACCAGCGCCCGTCCGCGTACTCTGTCCCCCACCAACCGACCACCGGACGAGAGAGCCCCACAGCCATGCCCACATCTCAGGACATGACGACTGAGCTTGACCCCGGTCTCCTCGATGCCCTCCAGCACCAGGTGGCCGTCTTCGCCCGCCGGGCCGAACAGACCCGCCTGGGCGGCACCGGCCAGCTCCGCAACTCGATGGACCGCGCCGCCTACCTCCTGCTGAACCGCCTGGACCAGGAGGGTCCGATGGGCGTCAAGGCGCTCGCCGCGGGCATGGGCATCGACTCGTCCACCGTCACCCGCCAGGTCGCCCCGCTCGTGGACACCGGCCTGGTCAAGCGCACCTCCCACCCGGAGGACGGGCGCGCCGTCGTCCTCCAGCTCTCCCCCCGCGGCCTGACCCGCCTGGAGGAGGTCCGCTCCTCCCGCCGCCAGCTGATGGCCGAGGTCACGGACGGCTGGACCGAGGACGAGCGCGACTCCTTCTGCACGCTGCTCACCCGCTTCAACTCGGCGCTGTCCGCGCGCCAGTCGGGTCTCCCGCCCGCCTCCGACACGGAGTCCGCCACCACCTCTTGACCTGGAGCGCGCCCTGTCCTCATATGAGGACGTGGCAGATCGGCAGGAGGGTCACGGGGGCGAACAGCGCCGTCGCACCCGGCAGTTCGAGGCGTTCGTCGCGGGAGCCGCGGGGCGGCTGCTGCATGCCGCGACCCTGCTCACCGCCGAGACCCGGACCCGCAACCCGCACGCCCAGGCCCTGCTGACCGCGTCCCTTGCGCACACCTACGCCCAGTGGGACCGGATGCGCGGCGAGGATCCCTACGACTGCACCCGCGCCGACCTGGCCGCCCGCTTCGCCCGGGCCGCCTGGCGCCATCACCGGGGCCGGGGCGGCGTTCTCGCCGCGCTCACCCCGCAGGAACGCCTCGTCGTGGTGCTCCGGCTCCACGAGGGTGTGGCCGAGGAACAGACGGCGGCACTGCTCGGGCTGCCCGAGGAGCGGGTCCGGGCCGTCTGCGCCCGTTCCGTCTCCGCGCTGCGCGCCGGGACCGGGAGGATCGCGTCATGACCCGCCACGAGCAGAAGGAGGACGAGGTCCGGCGGATGCTGGAGACCCCGCACCCGCAGGTCCCCGGCGACCTGGCGGCGCGGGCCGTCGAACGCGGGACCCGGCTGCTGCGCCGGGACCGGGCGGTACGCCGCGCCCTGTGGGCGCTGCTGGCCGCGGCCGTCGTCGCGTTCGTGGTGTGGGCCTCGGTCGTACGGCCCTGGGAGGTTCCGCCCGCGGGGACGACACCGCCCCTCGAAGGCTGGTGACGCCGGCCCCCACGCGCGGACGGACGCGTACGGGTCCGGACGCGTGCCCGCACGAGGGCCGGGGACGGCCGGCGCGGAAACGCGCGGTGCGCGGCCCGGAACCCCTCGACAGGGGTCCCGCACCGCGCACCGTGACACGCGGGTCCCGGACGGCGTCCGGGACCGGGGCGTCCTAGCCCAGCGCCTGGCGCAGGTCGGCCAGCAGGTCGTCGACGTTCTCGATGCCCACGGAGATCCGGACCAGGTCCGCCGGGACCTCCAGGGCGGAGCCCGCCACGCTCGCGTGGGTCATCCGGCCCGGGTGCTCGATCAGCGACTCGACGCCGCCCAGGGACTCGCCCAGGGTGAAGAGCTTGGCGCGGTTGCAGACCTCGACGGCCGCCTCCTCGCCGCCCTCGACGCGGAAGGAGACCATGCCGCCGAACGCCTTCATCTGCTTGGCGGCGACCTCGTGCCCCGGGTGCTCGGGCAGACCCGGGTAGAGGACCTGGGTGACCTTCGGGTGCTGGACCAGCATCTCGACGATCTTGCCCGCGTTCTCGCTGTGCCGGTCCATACGGACCGCGAGCGTCTTGATGCCGCGGAGCACGATCCACGAGTCGAAGGGACCGGCGACCGCGCCCATCGCGTTCTGGTGGTAGGCCAGTTCCTCGCCGAGCGCCTCGTCGGCCGTCACCAGCGCGCCGCCGACGACGTCCGAGTGTCCGCCCATGTACTTGGTCAGCGAGTGGACGACCACGTCGGCACCGAGCGAGAGCGGCTGCTGGAGGTAGGGGCTCGCGAAGGTGTTGTCGACGACCAGCTTCGCGCCGGCCGTCCGGGCCACGTCCGCGACCGCGGCGATGTCGGTGATGCCGAGCAGCGGGTTGGAGGGGGTCTCGACCCAGATCACCTTCGTGCGGTCGTTGACCGCCGACCGCACCGACTCCAGGTCGGAGGTGTCCGCCACGGAGAAGTCCACGCCCCAGCGCTGCACCACCTTGGCGAACAGCCGGAAGGTGCCGCCGTAGGCGTCGTTGGGGATGACCACGTGGTCGCCGGGGGCCAGCAGCGTGCGCAGCAGGCAGTCCTCGGCGGCGAGGCCGGAGGCGAAGGCGAGACCGCGCCGGCCGCCCTCCAGCGCCGCCAGGTTCTCCTCCAGGGCGGTACGGGTCGGGTTGGCGCTGCGGCTGTACTCGTAGCCGCCGCGGAGCCCACCGACGCCGTCCTGCTTGTAGGTGGACACCTGGTAGATGGGCGGCACGACCGCGCCGGTCAGCGGGTCGGCGGTGTTGCCCGCATGGATGGCGCGGGTCTCGAAGCTCTGATGGGAGTGCTGGTCGCTCATGAGGCAGGAGCGTAGTCCTGCGGGCGGTCCCGCGCCGCACGCGTCTCACCCGGTGTCTCACCCTCCGTACCGCGGGGCGCGTCCCGGACGGGGGCGGCCTCCCGGGGCGCGGGCTCCCGCGGGACGTACGGGACAATGGAACGCATGGAGATTCTCTGGTTCCTGCTCGCGATGGGCCTGCTGTTCGCGGTCGTCGCCCCGTACGTGAGGCGCCGCCGCAGCGCCGGCATCCGGCAGGTGGCCCCCGGCTCACCGGACGCAGCCGACCCGGCGGCGTACGGCTTCGTCCTCCAGGAGGAGCTGGACGTACGGATGCCCGGCCCGGACCACGACCTCCTCGACGTCCTCGACGTGGTGCAGGCGACCCGGGACTGGCGGGCGGCCTCGCAGCTCCTCGCCGGCACCGAGAAGGAGGGCGAGGTCCGCTGGCAGCGGATCCAGGCCTTCGCCGGCGCGGCCTCGCTGGAGCTCCAGCAGCAGCCCGGTGTCGGCGGCGCCTGGCTGCGGGCCTGGCGCGCCGA
Source organism: Streptomyces sp. MS191 (assembly GCF_008042125.1). Classification (GTDB taxonomy): domain Bacteria; phylum Actinomycetota; class Actinomycetes; order Streptomycetales; family Streptomycetaceae; genus Streptomyces. The sequence goes on along the minus strand of NZ_RDBI01000066.1, from coordinate 312,831 downwards.
GGCGCCGAAGGACGCGGGCGGCGCGGCCGTGCACGCCGAGTTCCTGGTGCAGCAGGCGTGGCGCTCGTCCGCGACGGGCAGCGACGAGTTCCGGATCATCCTCGAGGAAGCGCGCAAGGTCTGCGAGGAGGCGGCGCTGCTSGCCCCCGGCGACCCGGTGCCGTACATCGTCGAGCTCGCCGTCGCGCGTGGTCTGGGCGACAGCCACGAGCAGTTCGACCGGATCTGGGCCAAGATCATCGACCGGGCTCCGCAGCACATGGGCGCGCACCTGGCGGCACTGCACTACTGGTGCGAGAAGTGGCACGGTTCGCGCGCCGACGCCGACCGCTTCGCCACCACCGCCGCCGCACGCGCGCCGCAGGGTTCGCTGCTCGCCGCGCTGCCGCTGTTCGCGGTGTACGAGCACCTGCCCGAGATCGCGCTGGTCCAGGACTTCTACCGGACCGCGGTGGTCTCCAAGGCGATGGACGGCGCCCTGTACGCGGTCCACTCGGCCCGCCCGGACGACCCGATGCTCGCACACGTCCGGCACCTGCTGGTCCTCTTCCTGATCCGCGGGGAGCGGTGGACGGAGGCGATGCGTCAGCTGGTGCACGTGGACGGCCACGTGGGCGCGCTGCCGTGGACGATGAGCGGGGACCCGGCGGCGGAGTACACGGTGTACCGGAACCTCGCGGTGGCGGGCTTCGAGGCCAACGGCGGCAGCCCGGCGACGCTCGCGCACTGACCGCGCACCGACCGCGCGCCCGGGGGCCGGGAGGGGAATCCCTCCCGGCCCCCGGGCGTTGTGGAGAGGGCCGACCGTCGAGGAGATGCTTCATGTTCCTGTCACGCACCCCCGTCCTTCCCACGCCCGAGCAGGCGCTGAAGGGCCGCCCGACGCCCGAGTTCGCCGTTCCGGAACGCCACACCGTCCTCGGCAACCCGCTGCTCGGCCCGTACCCGGAAGGGTTCGAGGTCGCGGACTTCGGGCTGGGCTGTTTCTGGGGCGCCGAGCGGAAGTTCTGGCAGACCGACGGCGTCTGGACGACCCTGGTCGGATACCAGGGCGGGCTGACGCCGAACCCGGTCTACGAGGAGGTCTGCTCGGGCCTCACCGGCCACACCGAGGCCGTCCGCGTCGTCTTCGACCCGGCCAAGGTGTCGTACGAGCGGCTGCTGAAGCTGTTCTGGGAGTCGCACGACCCGACCCAGGGCTTCCGCCAGGGCAACGACGTGGGCACCCAGTACCGCTCGGCGGTCTACACCCACTCCCCCGCCCAGGCCGAGGCGGCGGAGACCTCCCGGGCCACGTACCAGAAGGTCCTGACCGGCTCGGGCCACGGCACGATCACCACGGAGATCCTCCCGGTGGAGGGGCGCACCTTCTACCCGGCCGAGGGTTACCACCAGCAGTATTTGGACCGCAACCCGGCCGGCTACTGCGGCATCGGCGGTACGGGCGTCTCCTGCCCGATCGGCGTGGCCGAGGCGCCCGGGGTCGGGTGACCCGAGCGAGCGGGGCGCGCGGCGCCCCGGAAGGCCGGACCACCGGCAGCACGTCGTCGCACGAGGACCCGCCCGGCTCGGAAGCCGGGCGGGTCCTCGTCGTCGTCCGTCCCTCGGCCGGTCAGCGGTCCCGGGCCTCGCGCAGCCCGCGCGCGGTCGCGGCGGCCTCGTAGCCGGGGGCGACCCCGTCGATCAGGAGCACGTCGCCCGGGATGTGCCGGGTACGCAGCGGGATCAGTTCCCGGTAGGCCGGGGAGTCGTACCAGGCGCGCGCCCGGTCCATGGACGGGAAGCCGATGACGACGACGGCTCCGGGCCACCGACCCTCGCGCACCTCACGCTCGGGCGCACCGTGGACCAGGAAGCGCCCGTCGTAGGGGTCCAGGGTCTCCTGGATCCGCTCCATGTAGGTGAGGACCTCGTCGTCGAGGACGGGGCCGGGGTGCAGGTTGCCTATCGCGTATGCGGTCATGACCCCAGCGTGCCGGGGCACGGCGCGCGGGTCGATTACCCCGCGGGTCATGCCCCGGCGTCAGATTCGGTCGTCCGGCCGGACGACCGGTCCTCCCGTCAGATCGTCGACGCGTCGATGACGAAGCGGTAGCGGACGTCGCTGGCGAGCACCCGCTCGTACGCCTCGTTCACCTGGTCCGCGCGGATCAGCTCGATCTCGGCGCCCAGCCCGTGCTCGGCGCAGAAGTCGAGCATCTCCTGGGTCTCGGCGATACCGCCGATCATCGAACCGGCCAGCGTCTTGCGGCCTCCGATGAGGGAGAAGAGGTTGAGCGAGACGGGCTCCTCAGGGGCGCCGACGTTGACCAGCGCGCCGTCGGTCTTCACGAGGCTCAGGTAGGCGCCGAAGTCGAGCGGCGCCGAGACCGTCGAGACGATCAGGTCGAAGGTGCCGGCGAGCTCGGTGAAGGTGTCCGGGTCGCTGGTGGCGTGGTAGTGGTCGGCGCCCAGCTTGAGGCCGTCCTCCTGCTTCTTCAGGGACTGGCTGAGCACGGTCACCTCCGCGCCCAGGGCGTGGGCGATCTTGACGCCCATGTGTCCCAGGCCGCCGAGGCCGACGATCGCGACCTTCTTGCCCGGGCCCGCGTTCCAGTGCTTGAGCGGGGAGTACAGCGTGATGCCGGCGCAGAGCAGCGGGGCGGCCTCGTCGAGGGCGAGCCCCTCCGGGATCCGCAGGGTGAAGTGCTCGTCGACGACGATGTGGGTGGAGTAGCCGCCGTAGGTCGGCTCACCGTTCTTGTCGAGGGCGTTGTACGTGCCGGTGCCGCCCTTGAGGCAGAACTGCTCCTGGCCCCGCAGGCAGGACTCGCACTCCCGGCAGGAGTCGACGAAGCAGCCGACCCCGACGCGGTCGCCGACCTGGTGCCGGGTGACGCCCGGGCCGACCTCGGTGACGATTCCGGCGATCTCGTGACCGGGCACCATCGGGAAGATGCCCTCGCCCCAGCCGTCACGGGCCTGGTGGATGTCGGAGTGGCAGATGCCGGCGTACTTGATCTCGATGAGGACGTCGTGCTCGCCGACCGGGCGGCGCGGCACCGTGGTGCGCTCCAGCGGTGCGTGGGCGGCGGGTGCGGCGTAGGCGGAAACGTTCGTGGTCATGGCGTCCAGCCTGCCCGAAGTCCGCCGGGTCACCCAGGACCCTGTCCTGCCTATGTCCACCGTGCCTACCACTGGCAGGGACAGGAACATCCGTCCGCCCGGTCGTCCGGCCTGGGATAATCGGTCCGCATGGACCTCAGTGCCGAACTCAGCGAATTCCTGCGCTCGCGCCGGGCCCGGCTGAAGCCCGAGGACGTGGGCCTGCCCTCGTTCGGGCGTCACCGGCGGGTCCCCGGGCTGCGCCGCGAGGAGCTGGCGCAGCTGGCGGGGGTGTCCGTGGCCTACTACACCCGGCTCGAACAGGGCAACGGCCGCAACGTGTCCCTGGAGGTGCTGGACTCGATCGCGCGGGCGCTGCGGCTGACCGACACGGAGCGGGCGCATCTGACGCACCTGGCGAAGCCGACCACGAAGAAGAAGCAGCGGGCGTCGATCACGCGACCGCAGCAGGTGCGGCCGGGGCTGCTGCACCTGATCGACGCGATGGACACGGTGCCCGCGTTCGTACTGGGGCGGCGGGGCGACATCCTGGCGTGGAACCGGATGGCGCGGGCGCTGCTCGGGGACCTCGCGGCGATGGATCCGCAGGAGCGGAACATGGCGCGGATGGTGTTCCTCGACCCCAACGCACGCGATCTCTACGTCGACTGGGAGTGCAAGGCGACCGAGGTGGTGAGCGTGCTCCGGCTGTACGCGGGCTGCTACCCGGACGATCAGCAGCTGCTCGCCCTGGTCGGGGAGCTGTCGGTCCGGAGCGAGGAGTTCCGCTCGCTGTGGGCGGCGCACACGGTGACCGACAAGGGGCACGGGGCCAAGCGGCTGCGGCATCCGCTGGTGGGCGAGATGACGTTGGGCTACGAGACGATGAAGGTGTCCGGCGGGGATCCGGACCTGGTGCTCGTGACGTACCAGGCGGAGCCGGGAACGGCCTCGGCCGACGCGCTGCGGCTGCTCGCCAACTGGGGCGTGGAGGAAGTCGTACGGTGACGCACGACGGCGGCCCCCCTCGGACATCGAGGGGGGCCGCCGTCGTGTGCGGGTGGCGCGGCCGTCAGGAGCGGCGCCGCGGTCCGGTCAGACGGCCGAGCCGGCCTTCCAGGCCGACCAGCTCAGGTTCCAGCCGTTGAGGCCGTTGTCGGGCGCGATCGTCTTGTCCTTGGAGTTCTTGACGATGACGACGTCGCCGACGAGGGAGTGGTCGAAGAGCCAGGCGGCCATCTGGTTCGGGTCGCCGGCGCCCTTGACGTCGTTCAGGCCCACGCAGCCGTGGCTGGTGTTGACGTTGCCGAAGACCGAGTCGGAGCCCCAGTAGTTGCCGTGGATGAACGTGCCCGAGGTGGACAGCCGCATGGCGTGCGGGACGTCCTTGATGTCGTACTCGCCCTTGCCGTCGTCGTCCGTGAAGCCGACGGTGGCGCCGTTCATCCGGGTCTCCTTGAACTTCTCGGAGATCACCATCTGACCGTTGTAGGTCGGGTTGTCCGGGGAGCCAGCGGAGATCGGGATCGTCTTGATCGTCTTGCCGTCCTGCTTCACCGTCATCGTCTTGGTGGCGACGTCGACGGTGGAGACCTGGTTGCGGCCGATCTTGAAGGTGACGGTCTTCTGCTGGACGCCGAAGACGCCGTCGGCGCCCTCGACGCCGTCGAGCTCCAGCTTCAGCGTGACGGTCGAGCCCTCGGTCCAGTACGACTCGGGCCGGAAGTCCAGGCGCTGGGAGTTGAACCAGTGGCCGACGACCTCCTGGCCGCTGCTGGAGGTCACCTTGATGCCGCCCTGGACGGCCTGCTTCTTGGTGATCGCCTTGTTGAAGTTGATCGAGACCGGCATGCCCACGCCGACGGTCGAACCGTCCTCGGGGGTGAAGTTGCCGATGAAGCTGTTGGCCGCGGAGACGGTGGTGAAGGAGGAGTTCTCGTGCGCCTCCAGGCCGTCCGCGTCCTTGGCGGTCGCGGCGATCTTGTAGACCGTGGCGCGGTCGAGGCGCTCGGTGGGCGCCCAGCTGAGCTTGTCGGCCGAGAGCTCGCCCTGGACGCTCTTGCCGTCCTGGGTGGTCATGGTCACCTCGGTCAGGGTGCCGTCGGTGACGGTGACCTTGGTGTCCTTGTTGATCGACGCGTTGGTGGCGCCGTTCTTGGGCGAGATGGCTATCTGGGCCTTCGACGTCTTCTGCGCCGCGGCCTCGTCGACCTGAGCCTGTGACTGTGGCGTCTTGGCGCCGGCGCCGTCCTTGTCGCCCCCACCGCACGCCGAGAGCACCAACACGCCGCCGAGCACCGCGGCCGCGGCCGCCAGGCTCTTGCGGCGGCGCCTGCTGTCCGTCATCACACGCTTCTCCATCGTCGCCGGTTCCCCTGCCAACTTCTCAACAAGAACAACTCTGCCGGGTCCGCGGTTCCGGAACCGACCCCTTTGTGGTCAACACCACTGATCGACACGCACACGCGGAGCGTCCGGTTCCCGCTCCTGCCCCGCCCTGCGGCCGTCATTCCCCCCGTACGCCCCCGGGACACGGAAGAGCCCCGGGACGCGTCACCTGGGACGACGCGGGCCCGGGGCTCGGGGAGCGGCCTGCCGCCCCCTCCTACTCCGGTCCCTCGTCGTCGGTGTCCGCCTCATCTTCCTCGTCGAGGTCCCACTCCTGTGCATCGGGGTCGTAGTCGACCTCCTCGCTGCTCCAGGACGCCTGGACGAGCTCGATCCCCGGCACCTCCTTGACCAGGTCGAAGGGCTCGACGAGATAGGCCAGGGCCTCGGCGCTGTCCTCGTGGACCGCGGACCGGGCATGGACGCGCTCGTCCTCGGGCAGGAACTCGTCGGTGTCGATCCGGCCGACCGCGGCGCGGGTCAGCTCCTCGGGGTCGTCGATCTCCAGGACGACTTCCACCCGGAGCCGCACAAAGCGTGATGTCTCGGAAGTGCTCATACGACGGAGCGTAGGCTCCGCGGGGTCTCGGCTTTCCTGCGACCCGCTGTGTTCATTAGCATCGGCGCACACACCAATTCGCGGTTGCCGCAAGGGGGATCGAAATCTGTGTCCGTCGCACGCCGCCCGCTGCTGACCGCCACCGCCGCCGGGACGCTGCTGTGTGCCCTGTGGTTCGTGCCGTCCGCGAACGCCACCGATGAACAACGGCCGAACGGCCCGCGGACGTCCCTGACCCAGGAGGGCGGGACGGACGCCGGGACCGGCGGGGACCGCCTGGCGGACACCGGCGCCGGCCTGGACACCACGCCGTACCTGATCGGCGCCACGGGCTTCCTCGGGGTCGGCGCGGGGTTCGTGGCGCTGGCGATGAGACGCGGCGGCCGGGCCTCCTGACACGACGGGAGCGAACCGCGGTCACGCGCCGGACGGCTCTCCCACCACGCGGCGAAGGGCCGCCCCCGTGACGGAGGCGGCCCTTCGTGCCGTCCCGGGCGCGGACGGCCCGGGACGTCCGGTCAGGCGAGCGGGCCGGTGACCGGCTCGACGGCGGCGACGAGCGCGCCCTCGCGGACGAAGGCGTCGGCGGCCTCCAGGTCGGGGGCCAGGAAGCGGTCCGGGCCCGGGCCCTGGACGCCGGCCTCGCGCAGCGCGGTGATGGCGGCCTGCGAGGCGGGGGCCGGGGTCAGGCCGCGGCGGAGCTCGATGCCGCGGGTGGCGGCGTACAGCTCGACGGCGATGATCCGGTTGAGGTTGCCGATCGCGGTGCGCAGCTTGCGGGCGGCGGACCAGCCCATCGAGACGTGGTCCTCCTGCATCGCGGACGACGGGATCGAGTCGGCGGAGGCCGGGACGGCGAGCCGCTTCATCTCGCTGACCAGGGCGGCCTGGGTGTACTGGGCGATCATGAGGCCCGAGTCCACGCCGGCGTCGTCGGCGAGGAAGGGCGGCAGGCCGTGGGAGCGGTTCTTGTCGAGGAGCCGGTCGGTGCGGCGCTCGGCGATGGAGCCGAGGTCGGCGGCGGCGATCGCCAGGAAGTCCAGGACGTAGGCGACGGGCGCGCCGTGGAAGTTGCCGTTGGAGGCGACCCGGCCGTCGGGGAGCACCACCGGGTTGTCGACGGCTGCGGCCAGTTCGCGCTCGGCGACCAGGCGGGCGTGGGCCATGGTGTCGCGGCCGGCGCCGGCGACCTGGGGGGCGCAGCGGACGGAGTAGGCGTCCTGGACGCGGGGGGCCTCCTCCTCCTGGAAGTGGCCGGTGAGCCCGGAGTCCTTCAGGACGGCGAGCATGTTGGCGGCGGAGGCGCCCTGGCCCGGGTGGGGGCGGATGGCGTGCAGCTCCGGCTCCAGGACCTTCTCGGTGCCGAGGAGGGCTTCGAGGGAGAGCGCCGCGGTGATGTCGGCGGACTTGTACAGGTTGTCGAGGTCGGCGAGGGCCATGACCAGCATGCCGAGCATGCCGTCGGTGCCGTTGAGGAGGGCGAGGCCCTCCTTCTCGCGCAGCTCGACGGGCTCGATGCCGGCGGCGGCCAGCAGCTCGCCCGCGGGCCGGACGGTGCCGTCGGGGCCTTCCGCGTCGCCTTCGCCCATCAGCGCGAGCGCGCAGTGGGAGAGCGGCGCGAGGTCGCCGGAACAGCCGAGGGAGCCGTACTCGTGCACCACCGGGGTGATGCCGGCGTTGAGCAGGTCGGCCATGGTCTGGGCGACCTCGGGGCGGACGCCGGTGTGCCCGGAGGCGAGGGTCTTCAGCCGCAGGAACATCAGTGCGCGGACGACCTCGCGCTCGACGCGCGGGCCCATGCCGGCCGCGTGCGAGCGGACGATGTTGCGCTGGAGCTGGGCGCGCAGCTCGGGGCTGATGTGCCGGGTGGCGAGCGCGCCGAATCCGGTCGAGACCCCGTAGACGGGCTCGGGCTTGGCGGCGAGGGCGTCCACGACGGCCCGCGCGGCGGCGAGGGCCTGCACGGCCTCGGGCGACAGCTCGACGCGGGCGCCGTGCCGGGCGACGTCGACGACGTCCTGCGCGGTGGTGCCGGACGTCCCCAGAACGACGGTGTGCATATCCATATTCAGCAGCCTACGGACTGAATCTCAACGTGTCACTAGGGGACGGCCGGACGGGCTGTCAGGGCGACGGAGCGTCACGGCGGCGCAGGCCCGCCGCCGTGGGCCCGCCGGCCCTCAGCGGGGCGGCGCGTCGCGGAAGCGGCGGCGGTCCCGGGCGCCGGGGGGCGCGTCCGCGAGCGGGATGACCGTGCCGTCCCGGCCCGCCACCACGGGTTTCGCCGACCTCGCCGCCTTGGCCTGGTACTGCGCCGCGTCCGCCAGGCGGAAGAGCCGGCGCGCCGACTTCAGGGGCCCGATCGGGTCGCCGGTGGACGCGACCCCGCAGGCCACGCCCTCGCCGAGCTCCAGCTCCCCGGCCCGTACGCACAGCTCGTCGGCGACCGCCACCACCTCGTCGGCCGTCGGCCCGACCGAGAGCAGGCAGAACTCGTCTCCGCCGAGCCGCGCCGAGAGGGCTCCGGGGAGCATCGCGCCGCAGCGCGAGAGCACCGAGCCGAACCGTTCCAGCAGCCGGTCGCCGACGGCGTGACCGTGGGTGTCGTTCACCCGCTTCAGGCCGTTGAGGTCGCAGACCACCAGACTCACCACGGACCCGTCCACGCGGTAGCGCTCGATGGCCTCGTCGAGCCGGGTGTCGACCGCCCGCCGGTTGGCGAGGCCGGTCAGGGGATCGGTGAAGGCCAGCTTGCGCACCTCCTCCAGGCGCTCCGCCTGGGCGATACCGGCCGCCACGACGGCCGCGAGGACGGCCGCGAAGTCCGCGTCGTCACGGCTGAAGACCGGCGCCCCGGTCGGCCGGGCCACGTAGAGCTCCCCCCAGGCGCGCCCGTGGAGGACGATCGGCGCGACCACGCAGCAGCCGCGGCCCCGCCGGCGGAGGCCGGCGACCCGGCCGGTGGAGACGGGGTCGTCCGCGGTCTCCACCCAGGCGTCCGGCTCGCCGCCGCCGGCCCAGCGTTCGTGCAGGAACTCCGTGATCTCCGGGAACTGGTGCACGGGGTAGGTCTCGGCGTCGGGGAACTCCTCCTCCCCGGCGGCCCGCTCCCCCGCGTTCACCAGCACCCTGAGACGTCCGCGGTCACGTTCCCAGACGGACAGGGCGCCGAAGGCTCCGTCGAGAGCCCGGCAGGCGCCGAGCGCCGCCGCCCGCCAGAACTCGCGTGGCGTGTGGGCCGCCGCCATCGCCTGCGCCAGCGCCACCACGGCCCGAAGCCGCGCATCCTCTCCCATTCCTCCAGCTTAGGGAGGTTTGGTCCATTTTCACTGGTGAGGCATCACGGAAAGTGACATGACCGGACATATGGGCGAATTCTCTAGTCGCCCTCGGGGCGCCCGGCCCTTACGGGATCCCGGGCGCCGTCCGGTCACTCACCGGGCCGTTCGGGCTTCCGCGTCCGGTCACTCACCGGGCCATTCGGGCTTCCGCTTCTCGTTGAAGGCCGCCACGCCCTCCGCCCGGTCCCCGGAGAAGGCCACCGCACGCCAGGCCGCGTCCTCGACCTCCAGGCCCGCCCGCAGGTCCAGACCGTGGCCGAGGCGCATGGCCCGCTTGGCGGCGCGCAGGCCGACCGGCGAGTTCGCCGCGATGCGGCCGGCGAGCTCCAGTGCGGCCGTCCGGGCGTCCTCCTCCAGGAGGTCGACCAGCCCGAGGGCGTGCGCCTCGGCGGCCTCGACCCGACGGGCCGTGAAGACCAGCTCGGCCGCCCGGGCGGCGCCGACCCGGCGCGGCAGCAGCTGCGTGCCGCCGCCGCCCGGGATCACGCCGACGGAGACCTCGGGCAGACCGACCACGGCCGTGGCGTCGGCCACGATCACGTCGCAGGCGAGCGCCAGCTCGAAACCGCCGCCGAGCGCGAAGCCGTGCACCGCGGCGATCGTCGGCATCGGCAGCTCCAGGACGCCGGTGTAGCCGGCGCGCGAGGTGGGGCGCTGGCGGAGCATGTCGGCGTCCGTGAAGGAGTTGCGCTCCTTGAGGTCGGCGCCGACGCAGAACGCCCGGTCGTTGGACGAGGTCAGCACGGTCACCCGGACCGAGGCGTCCTCCACGAGCGCCGCGCAGGCGGCGGTGATGGAGCGGGCCATCTCCAGGGAGACCGCGTTCATCGCCTTGGGCCGGTCGAGGACGAACTCCGCGACGTGCCCCTGCCTGCGTACCGCCACGAACTCGCCAAAGCGCTGCTCGGCCTGCTCGGTCATGATCGCTCCCTCCCGGTTAACGAGTGTTCACCGGGGATCCTAAGGGCTCTCCCGTCATCCCCGGCGGGCTCAGGACGGGCGGCGACCGGGGCGGGAAGGGCTCAGGAAGGCCGAGGGCCCGGCCAGCGGGCCGTCGCACCCGCCGAGGACTGCCGTCGGTCGCGGCCCAGCACGGCCGCGGCTCAGCACGGGCGGCGGCCCAGCACGGTGGCCCTCAGGACGGGCGGCGGCTCAGCTGCCAGGGCTCCACGACCCCGAGACCACGCACCGGCCGCTGCCACATCGGCTGCAGCGCGAAGCGGTAGCCGGGCGGTTCCTCGCCCTCCTTCTCGGCCCGGGCGGCCTCCTCGGCGGCCCCGGTCTCGGAGACCGGGGCGTCCCCGGTCCGGGTGAGCTCCTCGGCGAGCGCGCCGTCGACCAGTACGGCGTCCTTGGGCGCTATCGACGTGAGCCGGCTCGCCAGGTTCACGGTCGTGCCGAAGACGTCGCCCATCCGCGTCGTCACGGTGCCGAAGGCGATGCCGACGCGCAGGGAGGGCATGGTCTCGTCGTGGCCGAGCGTCTCGATCAGCCGCAGGGCGATCTCGGCGGCGGTTCCGGCGTCGTCGGCGCAGTACAGCACCTCGTCACCGAGCGTCTTGATCAGGCGTCCGCCGTGCGCGGCGACCAGGTCGGCGCAGGTGGTCTCGAAGGCCTCGACGAGCTCGCCGAGCTCCTCCTCCTCCAGGCGCCGGGTCAGCCGGGTGAAGCCGACGAGGTCGGCGAAGCCCACGGCGAGCCGGCGGTCGACCATCTCCTCGTCGTCCGCCGCCTGCACGACCCGGCCGGTGGCGGCGGCGAGCTGCCGGCGCCAGACGTAGATGAGGAACTCCTCCAGCTCCGGCAGGAGCAGCTCGACCAGGGGGTACGTGACCTCGGTCCGGGTCATGCCGGGCTCGGGCGGCTCGGTCAGGCCCTCCAGGAACGAGTCGATCTGCCATTCGGCGAGCCGGGCGGTGGTCTGGCCGGTGGACCGGGCCACCTGCACGGCCATCGGCTCGCTCAGCAGCCCGGCCTCGACGAGACCGGCCAGCCGCCGCAGGGCGAGCACGTCGGCCTCGGTGAGGGCCTTGGCCTGCCCGATGTCGGCGAAGCCCATGGCCCGCCAGAAACGGGAGGCCAGCTCCATGGAGACGCCGGCCGTGCGGGCGGCCTGGAAGGGGGTGTAGCGCCGGTCGGCGCCGAGGATGAGCTGTTCGAGGCGGATCGCCAGGGGGTCGTCGCTCGGCTCGGCCGTGTGGTCGACGACATGGTGAGGAGTGGGGTACGTGGGTGGCTCGACCGTGCCGCCTGCGCCCGCGTCGTCGACGGTCACCGGCCGCCTCCTGCCCGTTCCCTGCCCACTGCCCTGCCGATCTGTCGCCTGGATCGCGCTCCACGATACGACAGGTGTGTGCTGGCTCACGCCCGAACCGTCCCCGGACGTCGCATCCTGGCGTCGGGGACACGTGTTCCACGGAAGCGGACACCCGTCCCCGACGTCCTGCCGGGAGGTTACGACTCCGCGCGGACGTGCACGATGTCGCCCGCGGAGACGGCTTCCGTGCCGCCGCCCTCCGTGGCCACCACCAGACGGCCGTCACCGTCCAGTGCCACCGCCTCCCCTTCCAGCATCCGCTCTCCGGGCAGCTCCGCGCGAACGCGGCGGCCCAGGGTCGCGCAGCCCTCGGTGTACGCGGCCTGCAGTCCGGAGGCCACCGGGTCGCCGCCGGCCCGGACCCACTGGCCGTACCACTGCTCCAGGGACCTGAGGACGGCCCTCAGCAGCGGGTCGCGGTCCGTGGAGACCGCGTCCGCCAGCAGCAGCGAGCCGGCCGTGGGGACCGGGAGTTCGGCCTCACCCAGGGTGACGTTGATGCCGAGGCCGACGACGATCCCGTCCTCGCCGGCCCGCTCCGCGAGGATCCCGCCGGCCTTGCGTTCCTCGCCGCCGACGGAAATCAGCAGGTCGTTCGGCCATTTGAGGGAGATGTCCACGCCGGCCGCCTTCGCGAGCCCGGTCGCCGCCGCCACGCCGGTGAGCAGCGGCAGCCAGCCCCAGCGGTGCACCGGGACCGCCGGCTTGAGCAGGACGGAGACGAAGATCCCGGACCGCGCGGGGGCGACCCAGCTGCGGTCGAGCCGGCCGCGCCCGGAGGACTGCTCCTCGGCGACGAGCACCGCGCCTTCGGGAAGGTCACCGGCGCGGGCCGCGAGGTCGGAATTGGTGGAGCCGGTCGTGGGGACCACGTCGAGCGAGGTCCACAGACCGTCGGGGGTCACGAGCGCGCGGCGCAGGGCGGCGGCGTTGAGCGGGGGCCTGTCCAGGTCGGACCAGGGCCCTCCTGAGCCATGAGAGGACGTCATGCAAGTCAGCCTAGGTGTGGCAAACACCGCAGTGCCGAACCGTATCGGCGTCGATACGCTACGGGTCAGTAGGCAGGCAGTAGCCCATTGGTAGTCAACGAACCCCCCGTGACCAGGCAGGGAGCCGCATCCCGATGTCCGAGTCGGTACAGCCACAAGAAATCGACATTCACACGACCGCGGGCAAGATCGCGGATCTGCAGCGCCGTATTGACGAGGCGACCCATGCCGGTTCCGAGCGCGCCGTGGAGAAGCAGCACGCGAAGGGCAAGCTGACTGCGCGTGAGCGGATCGCCCTGCTGCTCGACGAGGGCTCCTTCGTCGAGCTCGACGAGCTGGCCCGGCACCGCTCGACCAACTTCGGCCTGGAGAAGAACCGTCCGTACGGCGACGGTGTCGTCACCGGCTACGGCACGGTCGACGGGCGCCCCGTCGCCGTCTTCTCGCAGGACTTCACGGTCTTCGGCGGCGCCCTCGGCGAGACCTTCGGCCAGAAGATCATCAAGGTGATGGACTTCGCGCTGAAGACCGGTTGTCCGGTCATCGGCATCAACGACTCCGGCGGCGCGCGCATCCAGGAGGGTGTCAACGCGCTGGGCATGTACGGCGAGATCTTCCGCCGCAACACCCACGCCTCGGGCGTCATCCCGCAGATCTCGCTGGTCGTCGGCCCCTGCGCGGGCGGCGCGGTCTACTCCCCCGCGATCACCGACTTCACGGTGATGGTCGACCAGACCTCGCACATGTTCATCACCGGTCCCGACGTGATCAAGACCGTGACCGGCGAGGACGTCGGCTTCGAGGAGCTGGGCGGCGCGCGGACGCACAACACCACGTCCGGTGTCGCCCACCACATGGCGGGCGACGAGAAGGACGCGATCGAGTACGTCAAGTCCCTGCTGTCGTACCTGCCTTCGAACAACCTGTCCGAGCCGCCCGCGTTCCCCGAGGTCGCCGACACCGAGGTGACGGACGAGGACCGCGAGCTGGACGTCCTGATCCCGGACTCCGCGAACCAGCCGTACGACATGCACACGGTCATCGAGCACGTCGTCGACGACGGCGAGTTCCTGGAGACCCAGGCGCTCTTCGCCCCGAACATCCTCACCGGCTTCGGCCGGGTCGAGGGCTTCCCGGTCGGTGTCGTCGCCAACCAGCCGATGCAGTTCGCCGGCTGCCTGGACATCGACGCGAGCGAGAAGGCCGCGCGTTTCGTCCGCACCTGCGACGCCTTCAACATCCCGGTGCTGACCTTCGTGGACGTGCCCGGCTTCCTGCCGGGCGTCGACCAGGAGTACGGCGGCATCATCCGCCGCGGCGCCAAGCTGATCTACGCCTACGCCGAGGCGACCGTCCCGCTCATCACGGTCATCACGCGCAAGGCCTTCGGCGGCGCCTACGACGTCATGGGCTCCAAGCACCTGGGCGCCGACCTCAACCTGGCGTGGCCCACCGCGCAGATCGCGGTCATGGGCGCGCAGGGCGCGGTCAACATCCTGCACCGCAGGACCATCGCCGCCGCGGACGACCAGGACGCGGAGCGCGCCCGGCTCATCCAGGAGTACGAGGACACCCTGCTCAACCCGTACACGGCGGCCGAGCGCGGCTACATCGACGGCGTGGTCATGCCGTCGGACACCCGCCCGCAGATCGTGAAGGGCCTGCGTCAGCTGCGCTCGAAGCGGGAAAGCCTGCCTCCGAAGAAGCACGGCAACATCCCTCTCTAGGCCTGCAGGAGGGTCGCCATGATCAAGGTCGTACGAGGAAACCCGACCCCGGAGGAGCTGGCCGCCGCCCTGGCGGTGGTCCAGGCCCGGGCCGCGGCGACGGCGGCGGCGTCCGCCGCCGGCAGCGGCCCGGAGGTCCCCGAGGGCTGGTCCGACCCGTCGCGGATCGCCCGCGGGGTGCGGCACCGGCCCGGGCCGCGCTCCTGGGCGCGGTCCTACTGGCCCGCGTAGCGGGACGAGAGGACGAACGAGCGAGCGAGAAGGCCGGACCCCATGTGCGGGGGGTCCGGCCTTCTCGTCGTCCCGGGTCACGCGCGGCGCAGGAAGAACCCGGCCAGGACCGCGCCGGCGAGCACGATCGCCGCGTTGACCAGGACCGCGAGGCCGATGCCGTCGAGGACCGTGGCCGAGGTGACGACGACGGCGCTCATGATCGGCGTGCCCATCGTGATGCCGATCTGCTGGGTCATGGTGGCCAGGCCGGTCGCCATGCCCTGCTCGGAGTCCGGCAGCCCGGAGGTGGCGGTGACCATGAAGCCGACGATGGCGAGCATGTTGCCGACGCCGCCCAGGAAGGTGGCGGCGAGCAGCAGCCAGAGCCCGCTCCGGTCGTCGCCGAGGGCGTAGAGGGCGAGGGTCGCGGCGGCCTGGAGGAGGCCGCCGGCGACGAGGGCGGTGCGGGCCCCGCGGCGGCCGATGAAGCGGGGCGCGAGGACCCCGCCGGCGACCGTCCCCGCGCCCAGGACGCCGAAGGAGAGCCCGGCGGCGAGCGGCGAGAAGCCGAGGACGTCCTGGAGGTAGAGCGTCATCAGGAAGACCAGCGAGGTCTCGGTGGCGAAGGCGACGAGCCCGGCGAGGTTGCCCCAGACGACCGTGCGGCGCCGCAGGACGCGCAGCGGCACGAGCGGGGAGACGGCCCGCTTCTCGACGAACCGGAAAGCGGTCAGCAGCACGGCGCCGGCGCCGAGTGCGGTCAGCGGGACGGGGTCGGTCCAGCCGCGCTCGCCGGCCGCGGTCAGGCCGTAGACGAGGGCGAGCAGGCCGCCGGTGACGGTGACAGCGCCGGGGACGTCGAGCCGCGGACGGACCTCCGGACGGCTCTCCCGGAGGACGGCGGGGGCGACGAGGAGGACGGCGAGCGCGACCGGCACGTTGATGAAGAAGGCCCAGCGCCAGGAGAGCAGATCGGTCAGCACGCCGCCGAGGACGGCGCCGGTGGTGAAACCGGCCGACATCAGTGCGCCGTTGAGTCCCAGCGCCTTGTCGCGCAGCGGGCCCTCGGGGAAGGACGAGGTGAGCAGGGACAGGCCGGCCGGGGTGACCGCGGCGGTGGCCAGGCCCTGGGCGACCCGGGCGGCCATGAGCATCTCGGGGCCGGTGGCCAGGCCGCCCACGAGGGAGGAGAGGCCGAGGACGGCCATGCCGCCGAGGAAGATCCGGCGGCGGCCGAGGATGTCGGCGACGCGCCCGAACAGGAGGGTGAATCCGGCGGCCGCGAGGGCGAAGGCGGTGGCGATCCACTGCAGGTGGGCGAGGGAGAAGCCGAGTCCTTCGCCGATGACGGGCAAGGCGACGTTCAGGATCGAGAAGTCGACGGCCAGCATGAACTGGGCGACGAGCAGGACGAGGAGGACGAGCCGCATCCGCCCGCCCATGCGGGTGGACGCGGGTGCGGCGGTGACATCGAGGGCAACCATCGGCGAGACCTCTTAATGGGATACTTGTTCCGTTAGGATGTCCGGGACAGTAGCAGACTGGAGAGCATTAATGGAACAGGAGACCCGTTTGACTGAGAGCCGACCGGCCGTGCCCGGCACCGTGCGCCCCGGCGGCCGCACCGCGAAGGTGCGGCAGGCCGTGCTCGAAGCCACCGAGGACGCCCTGGCCGCCGCGGGCTTCCACGCGCTGAACATGGACCACATCGCCGCCGGCGCCGGCGTCGGCAAGACCACCGTCTACCGGCGCTGGGGCTCGCCCGTGGGGCTCGTCGCGGACCTGCTGCGCGACATGGCCGACCGCTCCCTGCCCGCCTCGGACACCGGCAGCCTGGCGGGGGACCTGCGGGCCAACGCCGCACTCGTGCTCAGGACCCTCACCGACAGCCGGATGGGCGCGGTCTTCCGCGCCGTCGTCGCGGCGGCAGCCTGCGACGAGGAGTGCGCCGAGGCGCTGAACGGCTTCTACCGGGCCCGCCTGGAGGAATGGGCCCCCGTCGCCGGGCGCGCCGCCGCGCGCGGCGAGATCTCCCCGGACACGGACGGCACGGAGCTGCTGCGCGCGGTCTCGGCCCCGCTCTACTACCGCTTCATGATCACGCGCGAGCCGCTGGGCCCTGCGGACGCGGAACGGGCGGTGGCGGCCGCCCTGGCGGCGGCGGAGGCCGGGGCGTTCACCGCGCGCTGACCGGCGACGGAGGACGGGGCCACCGGCCGGGCGGCGGCGAGCCGGCGGCCCGCGGGCGCCGAAATGGTCCGTC
Source organism: Streptomyces sp. MS191 (assembly GCF_008042125.1). GTDB lineage: Bacteria > Actinomycetota > Actinomycetes > Streptomycetales > Streptomycetaceae > Streptomyces. The sequence goes on along the minus strand of NZ_RDBI01000066.1, from coordinate 295,950 downwards.
GGCACCGGTGCGCCTGAGTACSSGTACTCAGGCGCACCCGCCCTCGCGCGCGCAGGATCGACCTCATGCTGTGGTCCGACCCGAAGAACGAGCCGCCGAAGGAGATGCGGGACATGCAGGCGATGCTCCGGCGCGCCTCCATCCTGCTGGCCCTGGCGATGCTGGTCGCCATGCTGGCGGCCGGCCTGCACTGAGACGCGCCGCGTCCCCGCCCGCACGGACACGCGCCGCGTCCCGGCCCGCCCGGACACGCCCCGCACCGGGGGCCCGTACTGGCTACGCTGCCCCCATGACTGCTGATCGCCGCCGTGTCGTGCTCGCCTCCGCCTCCCCCGCCCGTCTCGGCCTGCTGCGGCAGGCCGGACTCGCCCCCGAGGTCATCGTGAGCGGCGTCGACGAGGACAAGGTGCACGCCCCCACCCCGGCCGAGCTCGCGCTCTCGCTCGCCGAGGCGAAGGCCGCCCACGTGGCCGCCCGCCCGGAGGCCTTCGGCGCCCTCGTCATCGGCTGCGACTCGGTCCTCGAACTGGACAAGCAGGCCCTCGGCAAGCCCGCGGACGCCGAGGAGGCCACGGCCCGCTGGCACGCGATGCGCGGCCGGGTGGGCATCCTGCAGACGGGCCACTGCGTCTACGACACCGCCGCCAAGCGCTACGAGTCGGCGACCGCCTCGACCGTCGTCCGCTTCGGCGAGCCGACGGACGCCGAGATCGCGGCCTACGTGGCCAGCGGCGAACCGCTGCACGTGGCGGGCGCGTTCACCCTCGACGGGCGCTCGGCGCCGTTCATCCAGGGGATCGACGGGGACCCGGGCAACGTGATCGGCCTGTCCCTGCCCCTGCTGCGCACCCTGCTCGGGAAGCTGGGCGTCTCCATCACCGACCTCTGGGAGTGACGGGCTGCCCCGCCGGACGGCCGGGGCCCGCCCGGGCCCGCCGCGCCCGCCCTACGCGGGCGTCGGCGACGCGCCGTGCTCCCGCTCCGGCGCCTCGGCGTCCTTCCCGTAGGCCACCAGGGTCAGCACGATCAGCCCGAGCACGAGCACCATGAACGCGAACGCGCCCCAGCCGATCAGACCCACCGTCACGGCGCCGAGCACACCGTGCACGACCGCGCAGCCGACGAGCAGGATCCGGCCCGCCCGGCCGGGACGCCGGTCCCGTACGCCCGCGAGCAGGGCGACGAGCGCGCACAGGGCGAGCAGGACGCCCGAGACGATGCCCAGCACCCACGTGCCGGTGACCATCGCGTCCGGGTCCATCCCGTCCAGGGACATGGACTGGACCTCCAGGAAGCGCGCCATGACGGCGTTGAGGGCGACGATGCCGGGTGCCTCCAGAAGGAGCACCGCCGCCGTCACGAGTGCTATCGGTCTCCGGGCCACCTCGGCCACCCCCTGTTGACGGCTGTTACCTGCAGTACGGACGACAGCGCGAAGGCTACTGACTGGTAAACCCGGGGACAAGGGTTCGTGCGGCGGGACGGGACGGCAAAGAATCACTGGGCCATTCGTAGGGACTCCACAAAGAAACCCGTTCGGCGACTGGCTCCAGGAACAGAGACCTGCGCCACACCTCGGAGCTACTGTGCCGTAAAGAAACCCTGCGTACCGTGGTACGACAAGGGATTTCACGACCCGAGCAGGCCTGGTATCACGCTCCGTGTGGGCAAGCTCACCACTGGGGACGGGTCGAAAGGCCGTGTCGGCAGTCCCTAAACTCAGCTTGTTTCAAGGAGGGAGCCATCGTGCGCAAGGTGCTCATCGCCAACCGTGGCGAAATCGCTGTCCGCGTAGCCCGGGCCTGCCGGGACGCCGGGATCGCCAGCGTAGCCGTCTACGCCGATCCGGACCGGGACGCTCTGCACGTCCGCGCGGCCGACGAGGCGTTCGCTCTGGGCGGTGACACCCCGGCCGCCAGCTATCTGGACATGGCCAAGGTGCTGCAGGCGGCGAAGGACGCGGGGGCGGACGCGATCCACCCCGGTTACGGCTTCCTTTCCGAGAACGCCGAATTCGCCCAGGCCGTTCTCGACGCCGGTCTGACCTGGATCGGCCCGCCGCCGCAGGCCATCCGCGACCTCGGCGACAAGGTGGCGGCCCGTCACATCGCCCAGCGCGCGGGCGCCCCGCTGGTCGCGGGCACGCCCGACCCGGTCTCCGGCGCCGACGAGGTCGTCGAGTTCGCCAAGGAGAACGGCCTGCCGATCGCCATCAAGGCGGCGTTCGGCGGTGGCGGTCGCGGCCTCAAGGTCGCCCGCACGCTCGAAGAGGTCCCCGAGCTCTACGACTCCGCCGTCCGCGAGGCGGTCGCCGCCTTCGGTCGCGGCGAGTGCTTCGTCGAGCGCTACCTCGACAAGCCGCGCCACGTCGAGACCCAGTGCCTCGCCGACTCGCACGGCAACGTCGTCGTCGTCTCCACCCGTGACTGCTCGCTGCAGCGCCGCCACCAGAAGCTCGTCGAGGAGGCGCCCGCGCCGTTCCTGACCGAGGAGCAGAACGCGGAGCTGTACGCCGCCTCGAAGGCGATCCTGAAGGAGGCCGGCTACGTCGGCGCCGGCACGGTCGAGTTCCTGGTCGGCCTCGACGGCACGATCTCCTTCCTGGAGGTCAACACCCGTCTGCAGGTCGAGCACCCGGTCACCGAAGAGGTCACCGGCATCGACCTGGTCCGCGAGATGTTCCGGATCGCCGACGGCGAGGAGCTCGGCTACGACGACCCGGCCATCCGCGGTCACTCGTTCGAGTTCCGGATCAACGGCGAGGACCCGGGCCGCAACTTCCTGCCCGCCCCGGGCACCGTCACCACCTTCGCCGCGCCGACCGGCCCCGGTGTCCGCCTGGACGCGGGCGTCGAGTCCGGTTCGGTCATCGGCCCGGCCTGGGACTCGCTCCTGGCCAAGCTGATCGTCACCGGCGCCACCCGCGAGCAGGCGCTGCAGCGCGCCGCCCGCGCGCTGGCGGAGTTCCAGGTGGAGGGCATGGCCACGGCCATCCCGTTCCACCGTGCCGTGGTCGTCGACCCGGACTTCACCGCGGACCCGTTCCGGGTCCACACCCGGTGGATCGAGACCGAGTTCGTCAACGAGATCAAGCCGTTCGCGCCGGCCGGTGCCGACGCGGACGAGGACGAGGCCGGTCGCGAGACCATCGTCGTCGAGGTCGGCGGCAAGCGTCTCGAGGTCTCCCTGCCGTCCTCGCTCGGCATGACCCTGGCCCGTACGGGTCTGGCCGCGGGCGCCAAGCCGAAGCGCCGTGCCGCGAAGAAGTCCGGCCCGACGGCCTCCGGCGACATCCTCGCCTCCCCGATGCAGGGCACCATCGTGAAGGTGGCCGTCGAGGAGGGCCAGGAGGTCAAGGAGGGCGAGCTCATCGTGGTCCTGGAGGCCATGAAGATGGAGCAGCCGCTCAACGCGCACCGCGCGGGCACCGTCAAGGGCCTGTCCGCCGAGGTCGGCGCGTCGATCACCTCCGGCGCCGCGATCTGCGAGATCAAGGACTGATCCGCACCCGGATTCGGTCCGAAGGGCCCGCAGGCGCATCCGCCTGCGGGCCCTTCGGCGATCCACCCCGGCCGGCACCCGGCCGGCCGCCCCTCCCGTAGTCCGGCCGCCCAGGCCGGTTCACGCGCCGACCCGAGGAGTCCCATGCGTGCCGACGCGCGCCGCAACCACGAGCGCCTGCTCGCCGAGGCCCGCGCCTCCTTCGCGGAGCACGGCACCGACGCCTCCCTGGAGGACGTCGCCCGCCGCGCGGGCGTCGGGATCGGCACGCTCTACCGGCACTTCCCGAACCGGGACGCGTTGATGAGCGCGGTGTTCCAGGAGGCCCTGGCGGCACTCCTGCAGCGCTCGCACGATCTGGCGGAGGCCGAGGACCCGTGCCGGGCGCTCGTGGAGTGGCTGCGGGCCCTGATCACCCATGCGGGTGAGTACCGGGGGCTCGCGCGCGCCCTGATGTCGGCCTCGTACGACGGGAGTTCGGCGCTCTCCCGGTGCAGCGTGCCGTTGCGCGAGGCCGGCGAGCGGCTGCTCGCCCGGGCCCGGGCGGCGGGCACGGTCCAGGACGACGTGTCGATCGGCGATCTGATGCAGCTCACCAACGCGATCGCGCTGGCGGCGGAACAGACCCCGGAGGACACGGGCCTGGCGGACCGTCTGCTCATGCTGACCCTGCGGGGGCTCAGCAGGTGAGGGACCGGCCGGACCCGTCTCAGCGCCGGCGCATGTCCGCGACCCGTGCCGTGCGCTCCGGTACGAGCGCCTCGGCGGCCAACGCGGCCGTCGGACCGCGGAACTGACCGCCCGGATGCCTGGCGCGCTGTCCCGGTAGCGGGACGTCACGACGGGGCCGGCCGCCCGGGGGGACCGTGTCACCCGCGGGTCCCGTCCCCGTACCGGCCACCGCGATCTGGACGCCCTGGTCGGCCAGGGCCTGCAGTTCGGTGGCGGCCCGGTCGTCGTGCGCCGGGGGTTCGTCGGTCACCAGCCGTGTGATCACGTCCGTCGGCACCGTCTGGAACATGGTGTCGGTGCCGAGCTTGGTGTGGTCGGCCAGCACCACGACCTCCGCCGCCGCCTGCACCAGCGCCCGGTCCACGCTCGCGGAGAGCATGTTGGAGGTGGACAGGCCGCGCTCGGCGGTCAGGCCGCTGCCGGAGAGGAAGGCGCGCGAGACCCGCAGGCCCTGCAGGGACTGTTCGGCCCCGCTGCCCACGAGCGCGTAGTTCGAGCCACGCAGCGTGCCGCCGGTCATGACGACCTCGACCCGGTTGGCATGGGCCAGCGCCTGGGCGACGAGCAGCGAGTTGGTGACGACGGTCAGGCCCGGCACACGGGCGAGCCGTCGGGCCAGCTCCTGCGTGGTCGTCCCCGCGCCGACGACGATGGCCTCGCCCTCTTCGACGAGGCTCGCGGCGACGTCGGCGATGGCCGTCTTCTCGGCCGTGGCCAGATGGGATTTCTGCGGGAAGCCGGATTCCCGGGTGAAGCCGCCCGGCAATACGGCACCGCCGTGCCGGCGGTCGAGGAGTCCTTCTGCCTCCAGCGCCCGCACGTCCCGCCGTACGGTCACTTCTGAGGTCTGGACGACGCGGGCGAGCTCACGGAGCGACACGGCCCCGTTGGCGCGCACCATTTCGAGGATCAACTGACGACGTTCTGCAGCGAACACGAAACTGACAGTAACCTGACCGGCCGATACTTTTCAGCACTATGCGCCGAATTGCAGAAGATGCACACAGACGGGGCCTCCAGGTGGTATGGGAGGCCCCGTCGTCGATCGTCGCGCGCGGCGACTTGCCCGGGGGTGCCGGGGGTTGTCCGGGTCGGTGCAGGCCGGAGGCCGTACTAGCCCTCGCCGCCCGCCTTTCGGGTGTGCAACTGCCGTGCCACTTCCGCGATCGAGCCCGACAGGGAGGGGTACACGGTGAAAGCCTTTGCGATCTGTTCCACCGTCAGATTGTTGTCGACCGCGATCGAGATCGGATGGATCAGCTCGCTCGCGCGGGGGGCGACGACACAGCCGCCCACCACGATGCCCGTGCCCGGCCGGCAGAAGATCTTGACGAAGCCGTCGCGGATGCCCTGCATCTTCGCGCGCGGGTTGCGCAGCAGCGGCAGCTTGACGACCCGGGCGTCGATCTTGCCCGCGTCCACGTCGGCCTGGGTGTAACCGACGGTGGCGATCTCCGGGTCGGTGAAGACGTTCGAGGAGACCGTCTTCAGGTTCAGCGGGGCCACCGCGTCGCCGAGGAAGTGGTACATCGCGATCCGGCCCTGCATGGCGGCGACCGAGGCGAGCGCGAAGACGCCGGTGACGTCGCCGGCCGCGTAGACGCCGGGGGCGGAGGTGCGGGAGACCTTGTCGGTCCAGATGTGACCCGAGTCCTTCAGCCGGACCCCGGCCTCCTCCAGACCCATTCCGGCCGAGTTCGGGATCGCGCCGACCGCCATCAGGCAGTGGGTGCCGGAGATGACCCGGCCGTCGGCCAGGGTGACCTCGACCCGGTCGCCGACCCGTTTGGCGGACTCGGCGCGCGAGCGGGCCATGACGTTCATGCCGCGGCGGCGGAAGACGTCCTCGAGCACGGCGGCGGCGTCCGGGTCCTCGCCGGGCAGCACGCGGTCGCGGGAGGAGACGAGGGTGACCCGGGAACCGAGGGCCTGGTACGCGCCGGCGAACTCGGCGCCCGTCACACCGGAACCGACCACGATGAGCTCCTCGGGGAGCTCCTTGAGGTCGTAGACCTGCGTCCAGTTCAGGATCCGCTCGCCGTCGGGCTGCGCGTCGGGCAGCTCGCGCGGGTGGCCGCCGGTCGCGATCAGCACGGCGTCGGCGGTCAGCGTCTCCTCGGTGCCGTCGGCGGCCGTCACGATCACCTGGCGCGAGCCGTCCACGGCCTGCCGGCCGGAGAGCCGGCCGCGGCCGCGCAGGACCCGGGCGCCGGCCCGGGTGACGGAGGCGGTGATGTCGTGCGACTGCGCGAGCGCGAGACGCTTCACCCGTCGGTTGACCTTCCCGAGGTCCACGCCGACGACGCGGGCGGCCTGGTCGATGTGCGGGGTGTCGTCGGCGACGATGATGCCCAGCTCCTCGTACGAGGAGTCGAAGGTGGTCATCACCTCGGCCGTCGCGATGAGGGTCTTGGAGGGGACGCAGTCGGTCAGGACGGACGCGCCGCCGAGGCCGTCGGTGTCGACGACGGTCACCTCCGCGCCGAGTTGGGCGCCCACCAGGGCCGCCTCGTATCCGCCGGGTCCGCCGCCGATGATCACGATCCGGGTCACGTGGGTTACGCCTCGCGCTCTCGTTCTGCCGGGGGGTCCCCCGCTGGGCTGCAGTGCGTACGCCATTGTCCCGCACGCTTCAAGTGCGTACCCCATTGTCCCGTACGCCGCGGGTGTCCTCGCGCCGGGGCCTCCATACGGCCGCCACCACGGACTTCCGCGACCACCCCTCCCCCTCCCGTACCCTCGACCCCATGTCGCTCTACGCCGCGTACGCCGGCAACCTCGACGCGCGGCTCATGACCCGCCGCGCCCCGCACTCCCCGCTGCGCGGCACCGGCTGGCTCAACGGCTGGCGGCTGACCTTCGGCGGCGAGCAGATGGGCTGGGAGGGGGCACTGGCCACGATCGTGGAGGCACCGCGCTCGCAGGTCCTCGTCGCGCTCTACGACATCGCGCCGATGGACGAGGACTCGATGGACCGCTGGGAGGGCGTCGGACTCGACATCTACCGGCGGATGCGGGTGCGGGTGCACACCCTGGACGGCGAGGAGCCGGCCTGGGTGTACGTGCTCAACGCCTACGAGGGCGGACTGCCCTCGGCCCGGTACCTGGGCGAGATCGCGGACGCGGCGGAGTCGGCGGGCGCGCCGCACGACTACGTGATGGAGCTGCGCAAGCGCCCCTGCTAGGGCGTGTGGCGAAAGGAGCGCCGTCCGCCCGGGTCGCGGGGCAGGCGGGACTTTCGCAACACGACCTGAAAGGCGGGTCCGGGCGAGGCGCCGCCCGATTGCGCCCGTGACGGGCGTCACGCGCCGGCTCGTGGCGGTATCGATGTGGCGGAAGGCATCGGGACGTCACCACCTCGACGTTCGTCGGAAACGACAAGACAACGATCGCATGTCCGTCAGCATCGTCATCTACGCGCGTAGGAATTCTCGGGCTACGCTTCTGCGCGTAGGAAATCCGTCCGGGGCTCCCCCCTCGGACCCCCCTCCCCGAGGCGAGAGAGTCAGTGAACGCAACTGCCACCCCGTACGAGGCCGCCGAGGCCGCTGCCACGCGCCTTCGCGAGCTGACCGGCACCGAGACCCACGACGTCGCCCTGGTGATGGGCTCCGGCTGGGCCCCCGCCGTCGACGCGCTCGGCGCCCCGGAGGCCGAGTTCCCGGTCACCGAGCTCCCCGGCTTCCCGCCGCCGGCCGTCGAGGGACACGGCGGCAAGGTCCGCTCGTACAAGATCGGTGAGAAGCGGGTCCTGGTCTTCCTGGGCCGTACGCACTTCTACGAGGGCCGGGGCGTCGCCTCCGTCGCCCACGGGGTGCGCACCGCCGTCGCCGCCGGCTGCAAGACCGTCGTGCTGACCAACGGCTGCGGCGGCCTGCGCGAGGGCATGCGCCCCGGTCAGCCCGTGCTGATCAGCGACCACATCAACCTGACGGCCGCCTCCCCGATCGTCGGCGCCAACTTCGTGGACCTCACCGACCTCTACTCGCCGCGGCTGCGCACGCTGTGCAAGGAGATCGACGAGACCCTCGAAGAGGGCGTCTACGTGCAGTTCCCCGGGCCGCACTACGAGACCCCGGCCGAGATCAACATGGTCCGCGTCATGGGCGGCGACCTGGTCGGCATGTCCACCGTCCTGGAGGCCATCGCGGCCCGCGAGGCCGGCGCCGAGGTCCTGGGCATCTCGCTCGTCACCAACCTGGCCGCGGGCCTGTCGGGCGAGCCGCTGAACCACGAGGAGGTCCTCCAGGCCGGCCGCGACTCCGCGGCCCGGATGGGCGAGCTGCTCACCCGGGTGCTCGACCGCATCTGATCACCGGCGCAGGCCGCCGCAGCCGTTGGTCAGCACGACGGTCTTGCAGCCGGCGGCGACGGCGGTGCGCACCCCGTGGGCGACGGAGGCGACGCCCCGGCCCTCGTAGAAGTGCGTACGGCCCAGGAAGACCAGGACCCGCTTCTCACCGATCTTGTACGAGCGGACCCCGCCCGTACCCCGAAAGGCACCCACCGTGACGCAGGACGACCTCATCGCCCGGGCCCAGGCCTGGCTCGCCGAGGACCCCGACAGCGAGACCCGCGACGAGCTCGCCAGGCTCATCGAGTCCGGTGACCGCGCCGAGCTCGCCGACCGGTTCGCCGGCACCCTCCAGTTCGGCACCGCCGGCCTGCGCGGCGAACTGGGCGCGGGCCCGATGCGGATGAACCGTTCCGTGGTGATCCGCGCCGCGGCCGGCCTCGCCGCCTACCTCAAGGCGAAGGGCCAGGAGGGGGGCCTCGTCGTCGTCGGCTACGACGCCCGCTACAAGTCCGCCGACTTCGCCCGTGACACGGCCGCCGTCATGACCGGCGCCGGGCTGCGCGCGGCCGTGCTGCCGCGCCCGCTGCCGACGCCCGTCCTCGCGTACGCCATAAGGCACCTGGGCGCCGTGGCCGGCGTCGAGGTGACCGCCAGCCACAACCCGCCGCGGGACAACGGCTACAAGGTCTACCTCGGCGACGGCTCGCAGATCGTGCCGCCGGCCGACGCGGAGATCGCCGCCGAGATCGCCGCCGTGCGCGCGCTCGCCGACGTGGCCCGCCCGGAGGAGGGCTGGGAGACGCTGGGCGACGAGGTCCTGGACGCCTACCTGGCCCGGACGGACGCCGTGCTGACCCCCGGCTCCCCCCGCACCGCGCGGACCGTCTACACGGCGATGCACGGTGTCGGCAAGGAGGTCCTGACGGCCGCCTTCGCCCGGGCCGGGTTCCCGCCGCCGGCGCTCGTCGCCGAACAGGCCGACCCGGACCCGGCGTTCCCCACGGTGGCGTTCCCGAACCCGGAGGAGCCGGGCGCCATGGACCTCGCCTTCGAGGCGGCCCGTGCCGTGGGCCCCGACCTCGTGATCGCCAACGACCCCGACGCCGACCGGTGCGCGGTGGCCGTGCCGGACGCCTCCGCCGAGGGCGGCTGGCGGATGCTGCGCGGTGACGAGGTGGGCGCGCTGCTCGCCGCGCACCTCGTGCACAAGGGCGCCCGGGGCGTGTTCGCCGAGTCGATCGTGTCGTCCTCGCTGCTCGGCCGGATCGCCGAGGCCGCGGGCGTCGGCTACGAGGAGACCCTGACGGGCTTCAAGTGGATCGCCCGGGTGGAGGGTCTGCGGTACGGCTACGAGGAGGCGCTCGGTTACTGCGTCGACCCCGAGGGCGTCCGCGACAAGGACGGCATCACGGCCGCGCTGCTGGTCGCCGAGCTGGCCTCGGTCCTCAAGGAGCAGGGCAGGACCCTGACGGGCCTGCTCGACGACCTGGCCGTGGCCCACGGACTGCACGCCACCGACCAGCTGTCGGTGCGGGTCGAGGACCTGAGCGTCATCTCCGACGCGATGAGCGCGCTGCGCGCGCGTCCGCCGGTCTCGCTGGCGGGGCTGACCGTGACGACGGCGGAGGACCTGACGAAGGGCACGGAGTCGCTGCCCCCGACCGACGGTCTGCGCTACTACCTGGAGGGCGAGTTCCGCGCCCGGGTCATCGTCCGGCCCAGCGGCACGGAGCCCAAGCTCAAGTGCTACCTGGAGGTCGTGATCCCGGTGGCCGACGCCGGCGGGCTCGCGACGGCCCGCGCGAAGGGCGCCGAGGTCCTGGCCGCGATCAAGCTGGATCTGGCGGCCGCTGCCGGGCTCTGAGCCCGGGACTCCCCCGAGGGGCCCGAACGGAGGACGCCTCCGTTCGGGCCCCTCGTGGCGTTCCCGTGCGGGTGAATTCGGTACGGCGACGGACCTGAGGCGCGTCGCACGGCCACGGGTCCGCGCCAGGGTGACCCCGGTATCCCACCGCGCACCCCTGGAGCCGCCGCCGTGCCCCCGGTCCTGACCGCCCGACCGACCGTCCCCGCCTCGCGGCGGCCCCTCCCGTCGCGCGGGCCGGGGGTTCCCCGGCAGGTGCGCGGCAGCCTGCGGCACGCGGCCCCGGCGCTGCTCGGCTACGTCGCCGTGCGGCTGGTGGGCCTGTTCGTGCTGGCGCGCTGGTCGCACCTGAAGGGGCACGGCGTGTGGCCCGTGCTCGCCTCCTCCTGGGACTCCCACTGGTACCTCGGGATCGCCGACCACGGCTACACGCACGAGTCCGGCGACCCCGCGGGCACTCCGCCGCGCAGCCTGGCCTTCTTCCCGCTCTACCCGTTCCTGGTGAAGGCCGTCGCCGCCGTGACCCCCGGTTCGCGGGCCTCCGTCGGCCTGGTGATCGCGGTGGTCTGCTCGCTGGCCGCCGCATGGGGCGTGTTCGCGGTCGGCGACCGGCTGCACGGGCGCCGGGCGGGCGTGGTCCTGGCGGTGCTGTGGGGCGCGCTGCCGGTGGGTGTCGTCCAGTGGATGGGGTACACGGAGTCGCTGTTCACCGCGCTGGCGGCATGGGCGCTGTACGCGGTCCTGGGCGGGCGCTGGGCCTGGGCCGCGGGGCTGTGCGTGGCGGCGGGGCTGACCCGGCCGACCGGAGTGGCGGTCGCGGCGGCGGTGGCCGCCGCGGCCCTGCCGGCCGCGCGCCGGGGCGACCGCGGGGCCCTGGCGGCGGCCGCCGCCGCGCCGCTGGGCTGGCTCGGCTACGTGGGCTGGGTGGCGTGGCGGGAGGGCCGCGCGGACGGCTACTTCGCCGTCCAGCGGGTGTGGGGCAACGAGTGGGACGGCGGCGCGGTGACCCGCCGGGAGCTGCGCGACCACCTGGTCTACAACAAGGACCCGCAGTTCTTCCTCGCGGTGGTGTCGGTGGTGCTCGTCGTCTCGGCCGGCCTGTACCTGCTGTGCCTGGCCGACCGCCAGCCGGCCGCGCTGCTGGTGTTCACGGGCGTCCTGCTGCTGGTGGTGCTCGGCAGCGGCGGCGTCTACTTCCCGCGCGCCCGGTTCCTGGTCCCGGCGTTCCCGCTGCTGCTCCCGATCGCCGTGGCGGTCTCCCGCGCCCGCCGCCCGGTGGCGGCCCTGACGCTGGCCGCGGCGGCGCTGTCGTCGGCGTGGCTGGGCGGGCACATGCTGCTGGTGTGGCCGGGACCGCCGTGACGGGTGCCGGGCGCGGTCCGGTGCCCGGGCGTGGGCCCGGGCCGGCGGGCGAGGGGAACGGCGAAGGGGCCGGGCACACCCGAGGGTGTGCCCGGCCCCTTCGTCCGTGCGGGGCGGCGGTCAGCCCGTCGCCAGCAGGATCACCAGCAGCACCAGGCCCGCCGCGGCCGGGGCGATGACCTCGTAGGCCCAGCGCACCCGGGGCTCGCCCTGGGCGCCGGGGCGGCCGGCGCAGCGCTCGGCGAGTTCGCGGAGGTCGGCGATCGTCTGGTCGGCCGGCGCCACCCGCGACTGGGAGTCCCGCACGTCCGCGGTGACGGAGGTGCGGCGGTGCGGGTCGTCCTGCGACGCGCGGGCCTGGCGGCGGGCCGCCGACTTGCGCTGGCGCAGCGAGACCGGGATCGACCAGAGCTGGTACTTGGCACCGGACTGGGTGAAGACCTCGCTGGAGTAGCCGGCGCGGACGTCGGCGACGGCCGCCCAGGGCAGCGTGATGTTGCGGAAGGGGTTGCGGATCCGGAGCCGGTCCTCGTTCGCGTAGACCGCGGGCCGGATCGTGAAGGCCACGACGAGCGGCACCACGAGCAGCAGCCCCGCCAGCGCCACCCACGGCGTCCTGCCCTCGCCCCGCACCATCGCGTCGATGCAGAACCAGGCGGCGAGGCCGATCAGCAGGACACCGCCCGCGATCCCGAGGGGCGAACGGAAGACGCGGTCGGCGTAGGCCGGCTCGGCGGGCGGCTGGGGGGTCGTCATAGGGCCGATTCTGCCTCACGCGCGCGCGGGCGCCTCGGCGGTCACTCCGGCCTCAGGGGACAGCCCGGACGAGCGGGTCGGAATCGACCGGGGCTGTACAGGTCGCTACGCGCGTAGATATGCTCGACTGGTGACCATGCCCACCACTGCATCCGCAGCACCCGCATTCGCCGACGTGACCACGTCCGAGAGTGCGCTGCGCCGCTTCCTCCACGGGCTGCCCGGCGTCGACGCCGTCGGCCTGGAGGCGCGCGCCGCGTCCCTCGGCACCCGCTCGATCAAGACCACGGCGAAGGCGTACGCCATCGACCTGGCCATCTCGATGATCGACCTGACGACGCTCGAAGGCGCGGACACCCCGGGCAAGGTCCGGGCGCTCGCCGCCAAGGCCGTCAACCCCGATCCGACCGACCGTACGACCCCGACGACCGCCGCGGTCTGCGTCTACCCCGACATGGTGGCGACCGCCAAGGCCGCCCTCGCGGGCTCCGGCGTCAAGGTCGCCTCCGTCGCCACCGCCTTCCCGGCCGGCCGCGCCGCGCTCCCCGTGAAGCTCGCGGACACGGCCGACGCCATCGAGGCGGGCGCCGACGAGATCGACATGGTGATCGACCGCGGGGCCTTCCTCGCCGGCCACTACCTGGAGGTCTTCGAGCAGATCTCCGCGATCAAGGCGGCGTGCGGCGACCGTGCCCGCCTCAAGGTGATCTTCGAGACCGGCGAGCTGTCCACGTACGACAACATCCGCCGCGCCTCCTGGCTCGGCATGATGGCGGGCGCCGACTTCATCAAGACCTCGACCGGCAAGGTCGCGGTCAACGCCACCCCGGCCAACACGCTCCTCATGCTGGAGGCGGTCCGCGACTTCCGCGCGCAGACCGGTGTCCAGATCGGCGTGAAGCCGGCCGGCGGCATCCGCAACACCAAGGAAGCCATCAAGTTCCTGGTCCTGGTCAACGAGACCGTCGGCGAGGACTGGCTGGACAACCACTGGTTCCGCTTCGGTGCCTCCAGCCTGCTGAACGACCTGCTCATGCAGCGTCAGAAGCTGGCGACCGGCCGCTACTCCGGCCCCGATTACGTGACGGTGGACTGATCAACATGGCATCTGCATTCGAGTACGCGCCGGCTCCCGAGTCCCGGTCCGTCGTCGACATCGCCCCCTCCTACGGCCTGTTCATCGACGGCGAGTTCGTCGACGCGGCCGACGGCAAGGTCTTCAAGACCGTCTCCCCCTCCTCCGAGGAGGTCCTCGCCGAGGTCGCCCAGGCGGGCGCCGAGGACGTCGACCGCGCGGTGAAGGCGGCCCGCAAGGCCTTCGCGAAGTGGTCCGCGCTGCCGGGCTCCGAGCGTGCGAAGTACCTCTTCCGGATCGCCCGGATCATCCAGGAGCGCAGCCGTGAGCTGGCCGTCCTGGAGACCCTGGACAACGGCAAGCCGATCAAGGAGACCCGCGACGCGGACCTCCCGCTGGTCGCCGCCCACTTCTTCTACTACGCGGGCTGGGCCGACAAGCTCGACCACGCGGGCTACGGCGCCGACCCGCGCCCGCTGGGCGTGGCCGGTCAGGTCATCCCGTGGAACTTCCCCCTGCTCATGCTGGCGTGGAAGATCGCCCCGGCCCTCGCGACCGGCAACACGGTCGTCCTGAAGCCGGCCGAGACCACCCCGCTGTCCGCGCTGTTCTTCGCGGACATCTGCCGCCAGGCCGGCCTGCCGCGGGGTGTCGTCAACATCCTGCCCGGCTACGGGGAGACCGGCGCCGCGCTGGTCGAGCACCCGGACGTGAACAAGGTCGCCTTCACCGGTTCCACCGCCGTCGGCAAGGCCATCGCGCGCTCGGTCGCCGGCACGGAGAAGAAGGTGACCCTGGAGCTGGGCGGCAAGGGCGCCAACATCGTCTTCGACGACGCCCCGATCGACCAGGCCGTCGAGGGCATCGTCAACGGCATCTTCTTCAACCAGGGCCAGGTCTGCTGCGCCGGCTCCCGCCTGCTGGTGCAGGAGTCGGTCCAGGACGAGCTGCTCGAGTCGCTCAAGCGCCGGCTGTCGACGCTGCGGCTGGGCGACCCGCTGGACAAGAACACCGACATCGGCGCCATCAACTCGGCCGAGCAGCTCTCCCGGATCACCGCCCTGGTGGAGCGGGGCGAGGCCGAGGGCGGCGAGCGCTGGTCCCCGGCCTGCGAGATCCCGTCCGCCGGCTACTGGTTCGCCCCGACGCTCTTCACGAACGTCACCCAGGCGCACACCATCGCCCGCGACGAGATCTTCGGCCCGGTCCTCTCCGTGCTGACGTTCCGCACCCCGGACGAGGCGGTCGCCAAGGCGAACAACAGCCAGTACGGCCTGTCGGCCGGCATCTGGACGGAGAAGGGCTCGCGCATCCTCGCGGTCGCGTCCAAGCTCCGGGCGGGCGTCGTCTGGGCCAACACGTTCAACAAGTTCGACCCGACCTCGCCCTTCGGCGGCTACAAGGAGTCGGGCTTCGGCCGCGAAGGCGGCCGTCACGGTCTGGAGGCCTACCTCGATGTCTGACGCGACCCGTCTGAGCGTCTTCAAGACCTACAAGCTGTACGTCGGGGGCAAGTTCCCCCGCTCCGAGAGCGGCCGGGTGTACGAGGTGACCGACTCCAAGGGCAAGTGGCTGGCCAACGCGCCGCTCTCCTCCCGCAAGGACGCCCGTGACGCGGTCGTCGCGGCCCGCAAGGCGTTCGGCGGCTGGTCGGGCGCGACGGCGTACAACCGCGGTCAGATCCTCTACCGCATCGCCGAGATGCTGGAGGGCCGGCGGGACCAGTTCGTCGCCGAGGTGGCGGACGCCGAGGGCCTGTCGAAGTCCAAGGCGGGCGCCGTCGTGGACGCGGCGATCGACCGCTGGGTCTGGTACGCGGGCTGGACGGACAAGATCGGCCAGATCGTGGGCGGGGCCAACCCGGTCGCGGGGCCGTACTTCAACCTGTCGACGCCCGAGCCGACGGGTGTGGTGACGGTCCTCGCCCCGCAGGACTCGTCCTTCCTCGGCCTGGTCTCGGTGATCGCCCCGGTGATCGCGATCGGCAACACCGCGGTCGTGATCGCCAGCGAGAAGGCACCGCTGCCGGCGCTGTCCCTGGGCGAGGTGCTCGCCACCTCCGACCTGCCGGGCGGCGTGGTCAACATCCTGTCCGGCAGGGCCGCGGAGATGGGCCCGCACCTGGCGAGCCACCAGGACGTCAACGCGATCGACCTGACGGGCGCGGACGCCGGCCTCGCCCGCGAGCTGGAGATCGCCGCGGCGGACAACCTCAAGCGCGTGCTGCGCCCGCGTCCCGTGGACTTCACGCGGGACCCGGGCACGGACCGCATGACGGCCTTCCTGGAGACGAAGACGGTCTGGCACCCGACGGGTTCGCTGGGCGCCGGCGGCTCGGCGTACTAGGGCGCGTACGGGCGGGTGGGTCACCCGCCCGCGACGGAACCCCCATGAGTGACGGCCCCCGGGTGACCCCGGGGGCCGTCGCTCACTCCCGCCCGCGTTCCACCAGGCCCGCCACCCCGTCCAGCACGCAGTCGAGCCCCGTCTCGAACTGCCAGCCGGCGTCGTCCTTGCGGGCGGCCCCCTGCGCGTAGCGCCGGTAGGTGGGGTACCGCCCCGTCTCCATCAGGTACGACATCTGCGGGGCGAGCGCCCGGCGGGTCGCGTCGCCGCTCTCCCAGCCCTGTTCCGCCATGTACCGGCCCAGCGCCGCCTCCGCCTGCGTGGCGCCGTGCACGTACGCGCCGACCGTGCGGAAGGCGGCCATCATCGTGTCCACGTCGAGGCCGAGGCCGTCCAGGGACGCCAGCTGACGCTCGGCGGCAGCCATCCGGTTCGGGGTGAGCGCGAAGAGCGGTGTCGGCATCTGCGCGAGCCAGGGGTGGCGCAGCATCATCGTGCGGGTCCGCACGGCGTAGGCCCGCAGGGTCTCTCGCCAGCCCGCTGCCCCGTCCGGCGGCTCCAGCTCCGTGGAGACCTGGTCGACCATCAGGGCCCACAGGTCGTCCTTGCCCGAGACATGGCGGTACGCGGCCATCGGCGCGACCCCCAGCTCGGTGGCGATGCGCCGCATGGTGACCGCGGCGAAGCCCTCGCGGTCGGCGACCTCGACGGCGACCGCGGCGATCCGTGCCGGGGTCAGGGACGCCCGGGGCGTGGCGGCGGGCCGATCCAGACGCTCCCACAGGGACACCTCGCGCGCCTCGTCCTCTTTCGCCATGCCGGACTCCTCTCGTTGCGTACAGCGTATGCCGAGTAGACGACGTACACATGCGGGTATACGTTGTACACACGTTGAGTACGTCGTACACATCTACCTCAGGGGGATCCATGCATCCGCTCCGCCTCGCCGTCGTCCAGGGCTCCACCCGCGACGGCCGCCTCGGCCCGGTCGTCGCGCGCTGGCTGCACGCCCACGCCGCCGCCCGCCCCGACATGACCGTCGACCTGATCGACCTCGCCGAGACCCCGCTGCCGACCGTCTTCCCGCAGCTCGGCCAGGGCCCCGCCGCCGAGGAGGACCGCGAACTGCTCGCCGCCGTCTCCCCCCGACTGGCCGCCGCCGACGCGTTCGCCGTGGTCACGCCCGAGTACAACCACAGCTATCCGGCGTCCCTGAAGAACGCCATCGACTGGCACAACAGGGAGTGGCACGCCAAGCCGGTCGGCTTCGTCGCGTACGGCGGCTTCTCGGCGGGCCTGCGGGCGGTGGAACACCTGCGCGCGGTCTTCGCCGAGCTCCACGCCGTGACCATCCGCGAGGCGGTCGGACTCCAGGGCGTCTGGGGGCAGTTCGACGACGAGGGCAAGGCCGTCGACCCCGCCGCCGACGCCGCCGCCACGTCGATGCTCGACCGACTCGCCTGGTGGGGCGAGGCCCTGCGGGACGCCCGCGCCAAGAAGCCCTACGCGGCCTGAGCCATGACGACACCTCGGGAAGATCCGCGCCTCCCCCGTCCGGGGATCACCGGCCTGATGCTCGGCATCGTCCTCGCCACTCTGGACGGCACCGTCGTCGGCACCGCGCTCCCCACCATCGTCGGCGAGCTCGGCGGCCTCGACCACCTGTCCTGGGTCGTCACGGCCTACCTCCTGACCACCGCCGTCTCCACCCCGCTCTGGGGCAAGGTCGGCGACCTCTACGGACGCAAGGGCAGCTTCCTCGCCTCCATCGGCGTCTTCCTCCTCGGGTCGGTCCTCTCCGGGGCCGCCCGGAGCATGGACCAGCTGATCGCCTTCCGGGCGCTCCAGGGGCTGGGCGCGGGCGGCCTGATGGTCGGCGCCTTCGCCCTCGTCGGAGTCCTCGTCAGCCCCCGCGACAGCGCCAGGGTGCAGGCGGTCAGCGGCACGATGCTGCCGGTCGCCTTCGTCGGCGGCCCGCTCGTCGGCGGCTTCCTCACCGACCACCTCAGCTGGCGGTGGGCCTTCTACGTCAACGTCCCGGTGGGCCTCGTCGCCGTGCTCCTCGTCTGCTTCGGGATCCGGCTGCGGACCGAACGGATCCGCGCCCGGGTCGACTGGCAGGGCGCCGCGCTCCTCACGGTGGGCATCCTCAGCCTCACCCTGCTCGCCACCCTGGCCGGCACGGAACCCGCCTGGACCTCGCCGCGGATCCTGCTGCCGGCCGCCGTCGCGGCGGTCGCGCTCGCTCTGTTCGTACGGACCGAACGACGGGCCGAGGAACCGGTGATCCCGCCCCGGCTCTTCCACAGCCGCAACTTCACCGTCGCCCAGATCCTGAGCCTGCTCGCCGGCGCCGGCATGTTCGCCTCGACCAACTTCCTGCCGCAGTACCTGCAGTTCGCTCGCGACCGCTCCTCCACCGCCGGCGGACTGCTGCTGCTCCCCCTGATGCTCGGCATGATCGTCGTCCAGCTGGTGACCGGGCGGATCATCGCGCGGACCGGCCGCTACCGGATCTACCCCGTCCTGGGCGGCGCGGTCACGACCGCCGGTGCGCTGGTACTGCTCACGCTCGACGTCGACACCCCGGTGGCCGTCGCCTCCGCGCTCACCCTCGTCCTCGGCGCCGGCCTCGGCTTCCTGATGCAGTCCACCCTGCTCATCACCATGAGCAGCGCCGACCCACGGGACATGGGCGCCGCGAGCGGCACGGTCAACCTCGTCCGCACCGTCGGCGGCTCGCTGGGGGTCGCGACGCTCGGCTCGGTCTTCGCCTCCCGGCTCTCGGGCACCGACCCCGACCTGACCCCGGCCCAGGTGGGGGCCCTGCCGGCGGCCGCACGCGAGCACTTCCGGGCGGCCGTGACGAGCGGGCTGCACGGTGTGCTCCTGGGCACGGCCGTGCTGGCCGCGCTCGCCTTCGCCGTCGCCTGGCTCGTACGGGAGATCCCGCTGCGGTCGGCGCCCGGCTCCGTCAGCCCGGCAGAAGACCCTGCGTCAGCGGACCGGCCACCGGCAGATCGGCCAGCGCCCCACCCTTCGTGACGTGGTCCGTGACGAGGTTCGTGCCCACCGGCTTGAAGTCGGCGACCTGGGTGCCCAGACCGTTGTCCAGGGGGTCTACTCCGGTGTTGGCCAGCGGGTCGAGCTGGAGCCGCGTCACCGGGCCCACGCCGTGGCCGACGGCGTCGACCAGGCCCGACCCCGCCGCGCCGGCGTCCGTGCGACCGATCCCGTCCAGCGGGAGCTGCGGCGCCGCGGCCTGCGCCGCCGCCGCTCCCGCGCCGAGCACGGCGCCGGCCGCGGTCAGGGTCAGGCCCGCCTTCAGCAGCGCGCTGCGGCGGGGGGTCCGGGATTCTGCGTGACGCGCCATGACGGTCCTTGTCGCTCGTACTTCGGGTGATCGGGTGGACACCGACAGTAGTGGAGGTGTGATGCTCGATACCAACGCCCTCCCTCGGGGGTCCCCTGCGCGGGGGAATGCCTCACACTGGTGTCCCGTGAGTTCCCAAGCGATCCCGACCCGCGTCGTCCTGCTCGCGGGCCCCTCCGGCTCCGGCAAGTCGTCCCTCGCCGCCGTCACCGGCCTCCCGGTGCTGCGCCTCGACGACTTCTACAAGGAGGCCGACGACCCGACACTCCCGCTCGTCCCGGACAGTGCCGACATCGACTGGGACTCCCCCGGTTCCTGGGACGCGGACGCCGCCGTCGCGGCGATCGTCGAACTGTGCCGCACGGGCCGGACCGCCGTCCCGGTGTACGACATCGCCACCAGCTCCCGCGTGGACCGCGAGACGCTGGACATCGAACGGACCCCGCTCTTCGTGGCCGAGGGGATCTTCGCGGCGGAGATCGTGGCGCGCTGTCAGGAACTGGACGTCCTGGCCGACGCGCTGTGCCTGCGGGGCCGCCCCTCGACGACCTTCCGCCGCAGGCTCCTGCGGGACCTCAAGGAGGGCCGCAAGTCGGTCCCCTTCCTGCTGCGCCGCGGCTGGCGCCTGATGCGTGCCGAGCGCGCCATCGTCGCCCGCCAGGCCGCCCTCGGCGCCCACCCGTGCGCCAGGCAGGAGGCGCTCGGCCGCCTCGCCTCCGCCGCGGCCGGCCGCCACCGCGCCCCCGCGGGCCTCTGACCGCACCCCGAGGGCCGCGCCCACACGAGAAACGCGGGTCGTACAAGCCCCCCCGGCTTGTGCGACCCGCGCCTTTTCCCCGTACCCCCGTACGTCCCCCGTGGTGCTG
>NZ_RDBI01000066.1:234128-275678 GCF_008042125.1 Streptomyces sp. MS191 | reverse complement strand
GCCTTGTAGAAGCGGTCGAAGACGTGCGGCAGGACCTCCTCGGGGATGCCGGGACCGTGGTCCCGCACGGCGATCACCAGCTCGCCGAAGGACTCCTCCTCGTCACGGCCGAAGCTCAGGACCTCGTCCTCGCGCAGCCGGCGCAGGGAGCGCCAGATGCTCGACTTCACCGTGCCGACACTGATGTCCAGGATCTCCGCGATCTCCGGATCCGTACGGCCCTCGTAGTAGCGCAGCACCAGCATCGTGCGCTGGAGCTCGGGCAGCCGGGCCAGGGCCTGCCACAGCACCGCGCGCAGCTCGGTCCCCCGCATGGCGTCCGTGTCGCCCGCCGTCTCCGGCAGTTCCTCGGTCGGGTACTCGTTGAGCTTCCGCCGGCGCCACGCGCTGATGTGCAGGTTGGTCATGGTGCGACGCAGATAGCCGCCCACGGCCGCCTTGTCGCTGATCCGGTCCCAGGCGCGGTACGTCGAGAACAGCGCGCTCTGGAGCAGGTCCTCCGCCTCGAAGCGGTCACCGGTCAGGTGGTAGGCGGTGGCGTACAGGGAGGCACGACGCTCCTGCACGTAGGCGGTGAACGCCGCTTCGGCGTCCCCCGTCTCCGGCGTCGTCCGTCGCTCCCCCGAGACCTCCCCGTACGCCGCTCCCCCGTCAGCCACGGCCACCATGTACGGCGCCTTGTGCTGACGCCCGACGCTGCGAACGCACCCCCGCCCGTTCACCGCGCCGGACTTCTCCGTGCTCCGTACGACGTCGTGGAGACGCGTGACAACTGCGCTTGAAGTGGTGCTGTGCAGTGCGTTCATCTCGCGCCCCCCGTCGGTTGGAGTCTGCTTCGTTCGGTATGACGAGAAGCTTGCCCGGCCCACTTCATCGCGGTGTCCGCCGACTGTCACAGCCGTGTCACAGGGCGAGGTGTCACCGCACAGTCGAACTCCGACGGCCGCATGCGACAGAATGGCGTCCGTGCCTTTCCTGTTGCTGATCGAGGACGACGACGCCATCCGCACGGCCCTCGAACTCTCCCTGTCTCGCCAGGGCCACCGTGTGGCCACCGCGGCGACGGGCGAGGACGGCCTGAAGCTGCTGCGCGAGCAGCGCCCCGACCTGGTCGTGCTGGACGTGATGCTGCCCGGGATCGACGGTTTCGAGGTGTGCCGGCGCATCCGGCGCACCGACCAGCTGCCGATCATCCTGCTGACCGCGCGCAGCGACGACATCGACGTGGTCGTCGGCCTGGAGTCCGGGGCGGACGACTACGTCGTGAAACCCGTCCAGGGCCGGGTGCTCGACGCCCGCATCCGGGCCGTACTGCGGCGCGGCGAGCGGGAGTCGACGGACTCGGCGACCTTCGGCTCGCTCGTCATCGACCGTTCGGCGATGACGGTGACGAAGAACGGGGAGGACCTGCAGCTCACGCCGACCGAACTGCGGCTCCTCCTGGAGCTGAGCCGGCGGCCCGGACAGGCCCTGTCGCGGCAGCAGTTGCTGCGCCTGGTGTGGGAGCACGACTACCTCGGCGACTCGCGCCTGGTCGACGCCTGCGTCCAGCGGCTGCGCGCCAAGGTGGAGGACGTGCCGTCCTCGCCGACCCTGATCCGTACCGTGCGAGGTGTCGGTTACCGGCTGGACGTCCCTGCGTGAGGAAGGGGATATTCGCGGGGCTGCGCTTCACCAGCCTGCGGTTGCGTCTGGTCGTCGTGTTCGCCCTGGTGGCGCTCACCGCCGCCGTGTCCGCCTCCGGCATCGCCTACTGGCTGAACCGCGAGGCGGTCCTGACCCGTACCCAGGACGGTGCGCTGAACGACTTCCGGCAGGAGATGCAGAACCGGGCGGCGACGCTGCCGCTGCATCCCACCCAGGACGACCTGCGGCGGACCGCCGAGCAGATGGCGGGCGGCAGCGCCGGGTACAGCGTGCTGCTGCTCGGCGAGCGGGAGGCGGGCAAGCCGATCGTCGGGGCATCCGACCCGGACACCTTCACGCTGGCGGACGTGCCGCGTGAGCTCCAGGTGGCCGTGGAGACCAGGCGGCCGGTGACGGAGGGCAACGCGCACCCGTACCACCTGTTCTGGCAGCGGACGCAGCGCGGGCAGACGCCGTACCTGGTCGGCGGGACGAACATCGACGGCGGCGGCCCGACCGGCTACATGTTCAAGTCGCTGGACGCCGAGCGGCAGGACCTGAACTCGCTCGCCTGGTCGCTGGGGATCGCGACCGCGCTCGCGCTGATCGGCTCGGCGCTGCTCGCGCAGGCCGCCGCCACCACCGTCCTGCGGCCGGTGCACCGGCTCGGCGAGGCGGCTCGGCAGCTGGGCGAGGGCAAGCTCGACACCCGGCTGCGGGTCTCGGGAACGGACGAACTGGCCGATCTGTCACGGACGTTCAACAGCGCGGCCGAGTCCTTGCAGAAGAAGGTCGCGGACATGAGCTCCCGGGAGGAGTCCAGCCGCCGCTTCGTCGCCGACATGTCGCACGAGCTGCGGACGCCGCTGACCGCGCTGACGGCCGTCACCGAGGTGCTGGAGGACGAGCAGGACTCGCTCGACCCGATGATCGCGCCCGCGGTGGCGCTGGTGGTGAGCGAGACGCGCCGCCTGAACGACCTGGTGGAGAACCTGATGGAGGTGACCCGCTTCGACGCGGGCACCGCCCGGCTGGTCCTGGACGACGTCGACGTCGCCGACCAGGTCACCGCGTGCATCGACGCGCGGGCCTGGCTGGACGCGGTCGAGCTGGACGCCGTGCGCGGGACCATGGCGCGCCTCGATCCGCGCCGGCTGGACGTGATCCTGGCGAACCTCATCGGCAACGCGCTCAAGCACGGCGGTTCGCCGGTGCGGGTGTCGATCCGCGACGAGGGGGACGAGCTGGTGATCGCCGTGCGGGACCACGGTCCCGGCATCCCCGAGGAGGTCCTGCCGCACGTCTTCGACCGCTTCTACAAGGCGAGCGCGTCCCGGCCGCGATCGGAGGGCTCCGGTCTGGGTCTGTCGATCGCCATGGAGAACGCGCTGATCCACGGCGGTTCGATCACCGCGGCGAACTCGCCGGACGGTGACGGCGCCGTGTTCGTGCTGCGGCTGCCGCACCAGAGCGAGCCCGGAGAGGGGTCGGAGAAGTGAGCCGGTTTCGCCGGACGGACCGCGCGGGCGGCCGGGAGCGCACGGGACGCGCGCGTCGCGCCGGGCGTGCGGGTGTGACGGCGGCGGCCCTGGTGGGGATCGCGTTCGCCTCGGGCTGCGGGATCAGGACGACCTCGGTGCCCGTGGACGCGGGGGCGGCCCCGACCCGGGTGGCGTGCAGCGTCGACGGCGAGGACGTCGCGGCGCAGGCGGCGGGGGTGCCGGTCCGGGTCTTCCTGGTATGCGGTTCGCAGCTGGAGGCGGTGGAGCGCAGCGCGCCGCTGCCGGACGAGAAGACCGGCGGGGATCCGGTCCGCACCGCGTCGGCGCTGCTCGCCCAGTTGCAGGGCGAGCCGTCGGAGAGCGAGCAGCAGGCCGGCTTCTCCACCGCCGTGAAGGGGCCGCTGGTGGTCACCGGCGGGCACCGGGGCGACCCGGTGGGCACTCTGCGGCTCAGCCGGCAGCCGGAGGACCTGACGACGACCGCGCTGTCGCAGATCGTCTGCACCTTCGCCGGGAGCTCGGCGGGAGCAGGCGGCGACACGGTCGTCCTCGGCGGTCCCGGCGCCTACCCGCCGCGGCGCTACCACTGCACGGCGGAGTTGCGGGAGCGCCCGGACTCGGCGCCGCCGACGATGTCCCCGTCCGCCGCCGCGGCGTCGCCGTCGGGCACCTGACGGGGACGACCGGGAAAGCGGCGGAACCGATTCCCTCCGATGACGCGTCTTGGGGGGCGTGCAGCGTCAAGGTTCGGGCGGCAGCGCCGCCGTGGTCGTACGCGTGGCGGGGTTCGCCCTCCTCCTCGCGCATCTGCTGCTCGTCGCCTGGGTGGCGCTCCGCCCACTCGACGTGGCCTGGGTGACGGCACCGAACCTGACACCCCTGGCCGGCATCAAGGCGGATCTGGCGCTGGGCCCGGCCGAGGCGGCCCGGCGGATCGGCGAGGGACTGCTGCTCCTGGCCCCGCTGGGGGTGCTCCTGCCGATGGCCGACGGGCGGCTCCGCGTGTCCCCGTGGGCCTCGCTGGCCCGGACCGCGGCGGCGGGGGCGCTGGTGTCCCTGGCGGTCGAGCTGTTGCAGACCGCCGTGCCGGGACAGGTCGTCGACATCGACTCGCTGCTCCTGAACACCGCCGGGGTGGCACTGGCCCATCTGCTCGTGGTGCCCGCCGGGCGGGCCAGGCTGCGCCGCCGGCGGGACGCGGGTGCCGGCCGCTCCTCCTCGGGGACCAGGCGGGGCAGGGGCTCCGCCCTGCTGCGGGACGAGGGTTCTCAGGGGCCTACCCCGACGATTCCCAGGGTCGGGATCGCCCCGTAGACCGACGCTTTGTCCCCCGGCGCACGGCGAACATGGAGTCATCGGGAGCCCGACGGAGCGGCTGCCGAGGACACGCTTCGAAGGAGCCCATCATGGCCGCACTTGCCCGCCCTCGCGACGGACGCATGATCGGCGGAGTGTGCGCAGCGCTGGCACGGCGCTTCGGCACCTCTGCCACCACCATGCGGGTCGTCTTCCTCGTCTCCTGCCTGCTGCCCGGGCCGCAGTTCCTGCTGTACCTGGCGCTGTGGCTGCTGCTGCCGGAGGAGAAGCCGGCGAGCGCGGCCTGGTAGCCCGGCCCGTACGACGGACGAACGGCGAGGGGGCGCCCACCCGGTGCGGGTGGGCGCCCCCTCGGGCATGCCGCGGGGCCGTGGTCAGCCGCCGAGCGGGAGGCCGTTCAGCGGCAGGCCGCCGAGCAGGCCGCCGACCGGGGTGCTGGCGAGGGGACCGGAGGCGGCGTCGAGGGGAAGGCTCTGGGTGGCCTGGCCCGCGGCGGCCGGGAGGGTCTTGACGCCCTGGTCGACGCTGGTGCCGACGGCGCCCTGGCCGGCGAGGACGGACTCGGCCGCGCCGTCGGGGAGCTCGGTGAGGCCGTCGCCCAGCGGCACGGTCTGGGTGACCAGGCCGAGCGCGTCGGGGGCGGCGGGCAGGGCCGGGGCCGCGGAGGCCGTGCCGGCGGCGGCAGCGGCGAAAGCGGCACCGAGAGCGGCGACACCGAGCTTCTTGGCGGCAGTCTGCTTCATCAGAAAATCATCCTTGGGATCTCGGGAATCGAGCAGGGCGGGGACGCGGGGAATGCAGAGGGGCTCTGCAGACCGGCCGGCGAATGACACTTCCGCAAACACTGCAAAGCGGCCGGGGGTTACGCTCCCCGGCCGCTCCGATTTCCGCGAGGATCCCTCGACTCAGTCCGTCCGGCGGGAGGACTCGCTGGTCGTGGCGGTCTGCTGGAACAGCCATTCGGACTTCAATTCGGCATATCCGGGCTTGATCACGTCGTTGATCATGGCCAGCCGTTCATCGAAAGGAATGAACGCCGACTTCATCGCGTTGACGGTGAACCACGCCATGTCGTCGAGCGTGTAGTCGAACGCCTCGACCAGCAGCTCGAATTCGCGGCTCATGCTGGTCCCGCTCATCAGCCGGTTGTCGGTGTTGACGGTGGCCCGGAAGTGCAGCTTGCGCAGCAGGCCGATGGGGTGCTCGGCATAGGAGGCGGCGGCACCGGTCTGGAGGTTGGAGGTCGGGCACATCTCCAGCGGGATGCGCTTGTCCCGGACGTACGCGGCGAGCCGGCCCAGCTGTACCGACCCGTCGTCCGCCACCTCGATGTCGTCGATGATGCGGACACCGTGGCCGAGCCGGTCGGCGCCGCACCACTGGAGCGCCTGCCAGATCGACGGGAGCCCGAAGGCCTCGCCGGCGTGGATCGTGAAGTGGTTGTTCTCCCGCTTGAGGTACTCGAAGGCGTCGAGGTGGCGGGTGGGCGGGAAGCCGGCCTCGGCGCCCGCGATGTCGAAGCCGACGACTCCGGAGTCACGGTAGGAGTTGGCGAGTTCGGCGATCTCCAGCGCCCGGGCGGCGTGCCGCATCGCGGTCAGCAGGGCGCCGACGCGGATGCGGTGGCCGTTGGCCCTGGCCCGGCGCTCGCCCTCCCGGAAGCCCTCGTTGACGGCCTCGACGACCTCTTCGAGGGTCAGCCCGCCCTCCAGGTGCTGCTCGGGGGCGTAGCGCACCTCCGCGTAGACGACACCGTCCTCGGCGAGGTCCACCGCGCACTCGGCGGCGACGCGGACGAGCGCCTCGCGCGTCTGCATGACGGCGCACGTGTGGGCGAAGGTCTCCAGGTACCGCTCCAGCGAGCCGGAGTCGGCGGCCTCGCGGAACCAGATGCCGAGCTTGTCGGGCTCGGTCTCGGGGAGTTGGTCGTAGCCCTGGGCGGCCGCGAGTTCGACGATCGTGCCGGGGCGCAGTCCGCCGTCGAGGTGGTCGTGCAGGAGCACCTTCGGGGCACGGCGGATCTGGTCCGCGGTGGGGGCGTTCGGGATCTGGCTCGTCATTTCGGCACTCTAGCGCCTACGCGCGTAGATCGCCCCCTCTCCTTCCACTTGTCGGCAGGAGACGTCGATACGTAACAGTGACCGCGCGTACGGATGGCGTACACCTCGGCTTCTGAGACTGTTCCGTCATGGCGTACTACGCACTCGTGGGGACGGCCGGCATCCGGAGATCCCGGACACCCCGGCTCGGACGGCCCGTCGGACTCTCTCCCTCGGTCACGACGGTGGGCGGGGTGGTGCTGCTCCTGCCGGACGGCGAGGCGGTGTCGGGGCGGGGCCCCTCGGCCCGCGCCCACGCCGCGGCGCTGCCCCTGGGACGGCGGCTGGCCAGGGCCGGGCACGCGGAGGGACTGGTCTCCCACGTGGTGCACTACCGCGGGCGGGGCTGGAACGGTTCGGACGCGCAGCCGGCCGC
Organism: Streptomyces sp. MS191; assembly: GCF_008042125.1. Taxonomy (GTDB): domain Bacteria; phylum Actinomycetota; class Actinomycetes; order Streptomycetales; family Streptomycetaceae; genus Streptomyces. Next base: position 268,758 of record NZ_RDBI01000066.1, on the reverse strand, counting down.
GGACGCCGCCTGGGCGGTGACGGAGGCGGTACGGCGCTACGGCGACGTGCCGATCTGCCTGGCGGGCCACGGGATGGGCGCCCGCGCGGCCCTGCGGGCGGCGGAGGACCCCGCGGTCGGCGCCGTCCTCGCCCTGGCCCCCTGGCTGCCGGAGGAGGACGTGGCGGCCGAGCCGGAGCCGGTGCGGCACCTCCCGGGGCGCCGGGTGCTGATCGTGCACGGCACCAACGACGCCCGGACGGATCCGGAGCTGTCGTACCGCCTGGCGGAGCGGGCCAAGAAGTCCAACCGCGACGTCTGCCGCTTCGAGGTCCACTCGGACGGCCACGCGCTGCGCCAGTACCGCGACGAAGTCCACGCGCTGGCCGCGGACTTCGTCCTCGGCTCGCTCTTCTCCCGCCCCTACGCCGGCTGCGGATGCCCCTGGGGCTGCGGATGCCCCTGGCGGCGGGCTTCGGCAGCGCGCCGCGCCGCTGACGGGGCCGCGACCGGGCGCCCCGCCGGACCGGACCGTCCCGCCGGCCGGCGGGGCGCCCCCGGCCGCGTACGGTCCGGCGGTCAGTCCGGCAGCAGGCTGCCCCGCTTGCTCAGCAGGAACTTCTTGAAGGCCGCCACCGGCGCCGTGTCCGGGTGGCCGTCCAGCCAGGCGACGCCGATCTCGCGGACGGCGCGCGGGGCCGTGACGCCGAGTTCCACGACGCCCGGGCGCGGGACGGCCGGCGGGGGCAGCAGGGCGACCCCGAGGCCGGCCGCCACCAGGCCGCGCAGGGTCTCGGCCTCCTCGCCCTCGAAGGCGACGCGCGGGGTGAAGCCCGCCTCGGCGCACAGGTCGTCGGTGATGCGGCGCAGCCCGTAGCCGGGTTCCAGGGTCACGAAGGTCTCCTCGGCCGCCTCCGCCAGCCGGACGCGCTTGCGCCCGGCGAGCCGGTGGTCGTCCGGCACGACCAGGCGCAGCCGCTGCTCGTCGATGCGACGTGCCACCAGGTCGGGGGCGTCCGGGACCGGCGACGTCAGGCACAGGTCGAGGTCACCGGCGCGCAGGCGCTCGATCATCGCCTCGCCGTAGTTCTGCACGAGGGTGAACCTGACCCGCGGGTGGTCGACCCGGAAGGCGCGGATGAGCCCGGGGACGGTCTCCGAGCCCATGGTGTGCAGGAAGCCGAAGGCGACCCGCCCGGCCGCCGGGTCCGCGTCGGCCCGGACGGAGTCGGCGGCCCGCTCCACCTCCGCGAGCGCCCGCTCCGCCGAGCGCAGGAAGGTCCGTCCGGCGGGGGTGAGCGAGACGGTGCGCCCCCGGCGGGCGAAGAGGGAGACGCCCAGGTCCTGTTCGAGCCGGACCATGGCCCGCGAGAGCGTCGACTGCGGCACCCCCATCTCGGCGGCGGCCCTGGTCACATGCTCGTGGCGGGCCACCGCCGCGAAGTACGCGAGCCGCGGCGCGAGCAGCAGTCCCATGTCTTCTTCGTTACTGTTCGGTGACAGGCGAGCCTGTGACCTGTACTCATGCACCATGGGAACGATTACAGCAGTTCCGTGCATTGGACGCATGAAAGCCCGCGGCCTACGTTCGAGGCATGCCTTCCGCCAGTACCAAGGCGGCCGCCACGCAGCCGGCCGCCGACACCCGCCTCGCCCCCGGCGCCCCCGGCCACCGCCGCATGAGCTTCGCGCTCTTCGCCGCCGGACTGGCCGCCTTCGCCCTCCTCTACTCCACCCAGGCCCTGCTCCCCGCCATCTCGGCGGAGTTCGGCGCCACCGCCTCCGCCGCCTCCTGGACGGTCTCCGCCGCCACCGGCGCACTGGCGCTGTGCGTGCTGCCGCTGAGCGCGTTCTCGGAGCGCTTCGGCCGGCGCACGATGATGACCGCCTCCCTCGCGGTGGCCGTCGCCGTCGGGCTGATCGTCCCCTTCGCGCCGAACCTGGAGTGGCTGGTCGCGCTGCGCGCGGTGCAGGGCGCGGCCCTCGCCGGTCTGCCGGCCTCGGCGATGGCGTTCCTGGCCGAGGAGGTCCGGCCGAAGGCGCTGGTCGCCGCGATCGGGCTGTTCGTCGCGGGCAACTCCATCGGCGGCATGAGCGGCCGGATCGTGACCGGCTGGGCGGCACAGGCGTGGGGCTGGCGCGCGGGGCTGCTCGCGGTCGGTCTGATGGCGGCCGCCGGCGCGGTGGCCTTCCGCCTGCTGATCCCCAAGGCGCGTCACTTCACGCCCGGTTCGCTCAACCCCAAGGCGCTGGCCTCGGCCGTCCGCACCCACCTCGCCGACCCGCTGCTGCTGCGCCTGTACGTGATCGGCGCGCTGTTCATGACGGTCTTCGGCGCGGTCTACACCGTGATCGGCTACCGGCTCGCCGAGGCGCCGTTCTCCCTCCCGCAGGGCGTGATCGGTTCGGTCTTCCTGGTCTACCTCGTCGGCACGGTCTCCTCCGCCGCCGCGGGCCGGCTGGTCGGCCGGCTCGGCCGCCGCGGGGCGCTCTACCTGGCCGTCGGGACCACGGCCGCCGGACTGTGCCTCTCCCTGGCCGACGCCCTGGTCGCCGTCCTGCTCGGCCTGGTCCTGATCACGGCCGGCTTCTTCGCCGGACACGCCGTCGCCTCCTCCTCGGTGAGCCGCACCGCCGTGACCGGCCGCGCCCAGGCCTCGGCGCTCTACCAGTCGGCGTACTACCTGGGCAGCAGCGCGGGCGGCACGCTCGGTGCGATCGCCTTCCACGCGGGCGGTTGGGCCGGGACGGTCCTGCTGGGTCTGGTGGCGGTCCTCGGCGTCGTGTCGGTCACCCTCTACGGCAGCCACAGCGCGCGGACGGCGGCCCGCGCCGAGGCGGTCCGGCTGCGCGTCCGAGCCTCCTGCTGAATTCCTTCGGGACCCGTACAACCGCACCGCTCCCCCGGTCGTCCTAACCGATAGGAATCGACGGGGAGTTGGTGATCATGAGAGCCATACGCAAGCGGGCCGGGATCGTCCTCGGCATCACCTCGATGGTGGTGCCGCTGACGGTCGCCCTGGGTGCCGCACCGGCACAGGCGGCCTCCTGCAACGTGACGACCGGGCCGTACCAGAAGCAGGTCGAGAAGTTCCTCGGCCGCCCGGTGGACGGCCGGCAGTCACGGGCGGACTGTCTGGCCATCCAGACCTTCCAGCGCAAGCACGGCATCACCCCCACCCAGGGGTTCGCCGGGCCGCTGACCTGGCGGACGATGAACACGATGCTGGCGCAGAAGGCGGCCGGCACGAACCCCAACCGGGCGGGCAAGTGCCCGACCAACCGGGGGCGGATCGCCTGTGTGGACCTGACGCGGCAGCTGAGCTGGATCCAGGACGGCTCGCGCCTCAAGTACGGGCCGGTGCCGGTGCGTACCGGCAAGAACGGCACCGAGACGCGCACGGGGTCGAAGAAGATCTACTGGCGCAACATCAACCACTGGTCGACGCTCTACCACGTGAGCATGCCGTACTCGCAGTTCTTCGACGGCGGGCAGGCCTTCCACTCCACGACCAAGTCCATGTGGAACCCGCCGGGTTCGGGCGGCTGCGTCAACATGCGGCAGGCCGACGCGAAGGCGTACTGGAACCTGCTGCGCAACGGTGACGACGTGTACATCTACGGGCGCAAGCCGGGAACCTGACCCGGACTGTCCGTCCCCTGCGATAGCTTCCCCTCACCGGCACCGAACGGGCGCCGGTGAGGGGCGAGTGGGGTGGACGGATGAGTGACGTCGTGGCGACCAACGACACCGAGGCGCTGGACTCCCGGCTGGAGAAGTACCGCACGGAGCTGACCGGTTACTGCTACCGGATGCTCGGCTCCGCCTTCGAGGCGGAGGACGCCGTCCAGGACACGATGGTGCGGGCCTGGCGGTCGATCGACTCGTTCGAGGGACGCTCGTCCCTGCGCTCCTGGCTCTACCGCATCGCGACCAACGTCTGCCTGGACTCGCTCAACGCGGGCAACCGCCGGGCCCGCCCGATGGACCTGACGGCCGCCACCCCGGTCGCCCAGGCCCAGCTGAACGCGCGGCCGGAGATCACCTGGCTGGAGCCGGTGCCGGACGGGCGGGTCCTGCCGTCCGTCGCCGACCCGGCGGAGACGGCGGTGTCCCGCGAGACCGTGCGGCTGGCGTTCGTGGCGGCGCTGCAGCACCTCCCGCCCAAGCAGCGGGCGGTGCTGATCCTGCGCGAGGTGCTGGCCTGGAAGGCGAGCGAGGTGGCCGAACTGCTCGGCTCCACCGTCGCCTCGGTCAACAGCGCGCTCCAGCGGGCGCGGGCGACGCTCGCCGAGCACGAACCGACCGCCTCGGACACCGTGGACCCGCTGGACGAGGACCAGAAGGAGCTCCTGGAGCGCTACGTCGCCGCCTTCGAGGGCTACGACATGAAGGCGCTGACCGCCCTCCTGCACGAGGACGCGACGATGTCCATGCCGCCGTACGACCTGTGGCTGCGCGGCCACGACGACATCGTCGGATGGATGCTCGGCGTCGGCGAGGTCTGCTCGGGCTCGAAGCTGGTGCCGACCGTGGCGAACGGCTCGCCGGCCTTCGCCCAGTACCACCCGGACCCGGACGGCGGTTACTCCCCGTGGGCGCTGATCGTGCTGGAGCTGTCGGACGGGAAGATCGGCGAGATGACGTTCTTCCTGGACACCAAGCGCTGGTTCCCGCTGTTCGGCCTGCCGGAGCGGCTGGAGGCCTGATCAGAGCAGCTCCTCCGCCAGCCCGACCAGGTCGAGGAGGAGCGTCAGCTCCGGCCCCGCGCCCCGGTACCGGAGCCGGAGGCCGAGGCGCCCGGCGGCCAGTCTCAGCCGGGCCAGGGCGTCGACGGCGGCGAGGTCGGCGGACGTGAGGGCGCCGACCTCGCAGACGACGTCCCGCCCGGGCGGGACGTCCGCCAGCTCGGCGCAGAGCCGGGGCACGTCGGCCGGGGTGACGCGGCCGGCGAGGGTGAGAACGATCGGTCGAGTGGTGTCCACGTCAGGAAGACCCCCACCGCGGCCGGAACTCATCGCGGCCAGCCCGCGGCGCCGCGCGGGGGCGGATGGGATCCACCGCCCCGCACGGCCGCGGGACCGTCCTTACGCGATGCGGTCGAGGACGATCGGGTTCGACGTGAACGCGGTGCCCGCGGGGGACACGTCCCACGCGCCGTCCAGGGACTTCAGCGCGTAGTCGAACTTCTCCGGGGTGTCCGTGTGCAGGGTCAGCAGGGGCTGACCCGCGGTGACGGTGTCGCCGGGCTTGGCGTGCAGCTCGACGCCCGCGCCGGCCTGGACCGGGTCCTCCTTGCGGGCGCGGCCGGCGCCGAGGCGCCAGGCGGCGACGCCGATGTCGTAGGCGTCCAGGCGGGTGAGGACGCCCGAGGACGGGGCCGTCACGACGTGCTGCTCGCGGGCGACCGGGAGGGCCGCGTCCGGGTCGCCGCCCTGGGCCGCGATCATGCGGCGCCAGTGGTCCATCGCCGAGCCGTCGGCCAGCGCCTTCGCCGGGTCGGCGTCCTTGATGCCGGCCGCGTCGAGCATCTCGCGCGCCAGCGCGACGGTCAGCTCGACGACGTCCGCCGGGCCGCCGCCCGCCAGCACCTCGACGGACTCCCGCACCTCGAGCGCGTTGCCCGCCGTGAGGCCGAGCGGGGTCGACATGTCGGTGAGCAGGGCGACGGTCTTCACACCGCTGTCGGTGCCGAGGCCCACCATGGTGGAGGCGAGCTCGCGCGCGTCCTCGATGGTCTTCATGAAGGCGCCGGTGCCGACCTTCACGTCCAGGACGAGCGAGCCGGTCCCCTCGGCGATCTTCTTGGACATGATCGAGGAGGCGATCAGCGGGATCGCCTCGACCGTGCCGGTGACGTCGCGCAGCGCGTAGAGCTTCTTGTCCGCCGGGGCGAGTCCGTCACCCGCCGCGCAGATCACCGCGCCGGTGGTGTCCAGCACGTGCAGCATCTCCTCGTTGGAGAGCAGCGCCCGCCAGCCGGGGATCGACTCCAGCTTGTCCAGCGTGCCGCCGGTGTGGCCGAGGCCCCGGCCGGACAGCTGCGGCACGGCCGCGCCGCAGGCGGCGACGAGCGGGGCCAGCGGGAGGGTGATCTTGTCACCGACGCCACCGGTGGAGTGCTTGTCCGCGGTGGGACGGGACAGCGAGGAGAAGTCCATCCGCTCGCCCGACGCGATCATCGCGGCGGTCCAGCGGGCGATCTCGCCGCGGTTCATGCCGTTCAGCAGGATCGCCATGGCCAGGGCCGACATCTGCTCGTCGGCGACCTCGCCGCGGGTGTAGGCGTCGATGACCCAGTCGATCTGCTCCGGGCTCAGCTCACCCTTGTCCCGCTTGGTACGGATGACGGAGATGACGTCCATGTGGTGCCTCTTTCTACGCGCATAGAAGGGGAAAGGAGGAGCGGCCCTCCCATCGTGCCGGAAGGGCCGCTCTCGGGTCTTACCTGGCGAGGTGCTCGGGGCCGAACGCCTGCGGGAGCATCTCGGCCAGCGTCAGCCGCCCGGCCGGGGTCTCCAGGACGAGCGCGGGGCCGCCGAACTCGTACAGCAGCTGCCGGCAGCGTCCGCAGGGCACCAGCGTCTCGCCCTTGCCGTCCACGCACACGAAGTGCGTCAGCCGGCCGCCACCGGTCGCCTGGAGCTGCGAGACCAGCCCGCACTCCGCGCACAGGCCGAGGCCGTACGAGGCGTTCTCGACGTTGCAGCCGGTGACGGTGCGCCCGTCGTCGACCCGCGCGGCCACGCCGACCGGGTAGCCCGAGTACGGGGCGTACGCCCGGGACATCGCGTCCCGGGCCGCCTCGCGCAGGGCGTCCCAGTCCGCCTCGGTCACGGGCGTGGTCACTTGCCCTCGCCCTTGCGGTAGCGCATGCCGTCCGCCTTGGGCATCCGCAGGCGCTGCGCGGAGAGCGACAGCACCAGCAGGGTCACCACGTACGGGGTCGCGCTGACGAACTCGACCGGGACCGTCTCGGTACCGAGGTACCAGATGAAGACGCCGACGCCGATGACGATGGCGATCGAGGAGGTGATCCAGCGCTTCTTGTACGCCTTCCAGGCCGCGATCGCGACGAGAGCCGCGAACAGCAGCAGGAGCAGCGCGTGGACGGACTCGCCGCCGCTGCGCAGCTGGAGCGCGTCGGCGAAGCCGAACAGGCCCGCGCCCATCGCCAGGCCGCCCGGCCGCCAGTTGCCGAAGATCATCGCCGCGAGGCCGATGTAGCCGCGGCCACCGGTCTGGCCCTCGTTGTAGATGTGCGAGGTGACCAGCGACAGGAAGGCGCCGCCGAGACCGGCCAGGCCGCCGGAGACGATCACGGCGATGTACTTGTACTTGTAGACGTTGACGCCGAGGGACTCGGCGGCGATCGGGTTCTCGCCGCACGAGCGCAGGCGCAGACCGAACGCGGTCTTCCACAGCACGAAGAAGGTGCCGATGATCAGCAGCACGGCGATGATCGTGACCACCGAGAGGTTGGTGACCAGGCCGCCGAGGATGCCGGCGACGTCCGAGACCAGGAACCAGTGGTGCTTCTCGATGTCGGCCAGCCAGTCGGACAGGCCCGGGATCGTGACCGAGGTGATCTCCTCGGCCGGCGGGGACTGCTTGGGGCTGCCGCCCTTCGTGGCAGCCTCGCCGGAGTTGAACCACAGCTTGGCGAAGTAGGTGGTGAAGCCGACCGCCAGGATGTTGATCGCGATGCCGGAGATGATGTGGTCGACGCCGAAGGTGACGGTGGCGACCGCGTGCAGCAGACCGCCGAGCATGCCGCCCAGGATGCCGGCGAGGATGCCGAGCCACGGGCTGGTCTGCCAGCCGGCCCAGGCACCGAAGAAGGTACCGAGGATCATCATGCCTTCGAGGCCGATGTTGACCACGCCCGCGCGCTCCGACCACAGGCCGCCGAGACCGGCGAGGCCGATCGGCACGGCGAGGGAGAGCGCGGCGCCGATCTGGCCGGCCGAGGTCAGGTCCTGCGCGCCGGTGATGGCGCGGACGGCGGAGAGGGCGATGAGCCCACCCGCGACGATCAGCAGGATCCAGGGAAGGGAGAGCCGGGTGCGGCCGCCCTTGCCACCGGCCGCCTGCGCGGCGGGCGGCGGGGTGGAAGTCGCCGTGGCGCTCACGCCGACACCTCCGTCGAGTCGTTGGAACGGGCCTGGGCCGCGAGCTTCTCGCCGACCTGACGCTGCTGGCGCTTGATGCCGTAGCGGCGGACGAGTTCGTAGGCGATGACCACGCAGAGGACGATGACGCCCTGCATGACGCCGACGATCTCCCGGTCGTAGTCCTCGAACTCCAGCTGCTGACCGCCACGCTCCAGGAAGCCCCAGAGGATCGCGGCGAGCGCGATGCCGATCGGGTGGTTACGACCCAGCAGGGCGATGGCGATGCCGGTGAAGCCGATGCCCACGGGGAAGTCGCCGCCGAACTCGTGCGAGTCGTTGAGCAGCGTCGGCATGCCGATCAGGCCGGCCATGGCGCCGGAGATCAGCATGGAGGTGACGACCATCTTCTTCACGTTGACGCCGCTGGCCGAGGCCGCCGTGTCGGACTGGCCGACGGTGCGCAGGTCGAAGCCGAAGCGGGTGCGGGAGAGCGTGAACCAGTACCCGACGCCCGCGACGACCGCGACGACGACGAAGCCGTAGATCGGGGTCGGCGTCGTCGGGAACTCGAAGAAGTGCGAGGACTCCGGCAGCGGGGTCGTCGCGACCTTCGTGCCGGCCGCGTCGAGGTGGCCGAGCCGGCCGGGCTGGAGCAGGTAGCCGATGATCGCGGTCGCGATGAAGTTCAGCATGATCGTGGAGACGACCTCGCTGACACCCCGGGTGGTCTTCAGGACACCGGCGATGCCCGCCCACATGGCGCCGACGATCATCGCGGTGATGATGATCAGCGGGATCTGGACGATGCCCGGAAGGGTCAGCGCGCCACCGACGGCGGCGGCGAAGAAGGCCGCGAGACGGTACTGGCCGTCGACACCGATGTTGAACAGGTTCATGCGGAAGCCGATGGCCACCGCGATGCCCGCCAGGTAGTACGTCGTCGCCTTGTTGATGATGTAGACCTGGCTGTCCGACTTGATGCCGTAGTCGAACATGATGCCGAAGGCGCTGAACGGCTCCTTGCCGGTGGCCGCGAGCACCAGGGCGGTGATCAGGAAGGCGGCGACGATCGCGAGCAGCGGTGCCGCGATGCCGAGGAGCAGCCGCTCCTTGTCGAACTTCTTCATCGGGCCTCGTCCTCCGGGCCGTCGGTGCCCTCAGGGCTCTCAGGGTGCTCAAGGTGGCCGGCGGCGGCGCCGGTCATGGCCGAGCCCAGCTCCTCCGGGGTGATGGTCGCCGGGTCGGCGTCCGCGACGAGCCGGCCGCGGTACATGACGCGCAGGGTGTCGGAGAGGCCGATCAGCTCGTCCAGGTCGGCGGAGATCAGCAGGACCGCCAGGCCCTCACGTCGCGCCGTGCGGATCTGGTCCCAGATCTGCGCCTGCGCGCCGACGTCCACGCCCCGGGTGGGGTGCGCGGCGATCAGCAGCTTGGGGTCGTGGCTCATCTCGCGGCCGACGATCAGCTTCTGCTGGTTGCCGCCGGAGAGGGAGGCCGCGGTGACCTCGATGCCCGGGGTACGGACGTCGTACTCGCGGACGATCCGCTCGGTGTCCTTGCGGGCGGCCTTGAGGTCGAGGATGACGCCCTTGGAGTTGGGCTTCTCGGTGACGTGGCCGAGGATGCGGTTCTCCCAGAGGGGGGCCTCCAGGAGCAGACCGTGCCGGTGGCGGTCCTCGGGGATGCAGCCGATGCCGCCCTCGCGCCGCTTGCGCGTCGGGGCGGCCGAGATGTCGGCGCCGTCGAGGGTCACGACACCCCGGTCGGCGTTGCGCATGCCCATGATCGTGTCGACGAGCTCGGACTGGCCGTTGCCCTCGACACCGGCGATGCCGAGCACCTCGCCCTTGTGGATGGTGAAGGTGATGCCGCCGAGGACCGCGCGGACCACGCCGTCGGGATCGACGGCGCTCAGCGACAGGTCCTGGACCGTCAGCATCGGCACGTCCGTGACCGTCGACTCGCGGGTCTCCGGCGAGGGCAGTTCGGCGCCCACCATCAGCTCGGCGAGCTGCTTGGTCGTGGTGTGCTTCGGGTCGGCGGTGCCGACCGTGGTGCCGCGCCGGATGACGGTGATCTCGTCGGCGACCGAAAGGACCTCACCCAGCTTGTGCGAGATGAAGATGACGGTCAGGCCCTCGGCCTTGAGCTCGCGCAGGTTGTCGAAGAGCGCGTCGACCTCCTGCGGGACGAGCACGGCGGTCGGCTCGTCGAGGATCAGGGTGCGGGCGCCGCGGTAGAGGACCTTCAGGATCTCCACGCGCTGACGGTCGGCCACACCGAGGTCCTCCATGAGGGCGTTCGGGCGGACACCGAGGCCGTAGGCGTCGGAGATCTCCTTGATCTTGGCGCGGGCCTTGTCGCCGATCCCGTACAGCTTCTCGGAGCCGAGGACGACGTTCTCGAGGACCGTGAGGTTGTCCGCCAGCATGAAGTGCTGGTGCACCATGCCGACACCGCGGGTGATGGCATCGCCGGGGCTGTTGAACGTCACCAGCTCGCCGTCGACCGTGATGGTGCCCTCGTCCGGCTTCTGCATGCCGTACAGGATCTTCATCAGGGTCGACTTGCCCGCGCCGTTCTCGCCCACGAGGGCGTGCACGGTGCCGCGGCGCACGGTGATGTCGATGTCGTGGTTGGCCACGACTCCCGGGAAACGCTTGGTGATGCCGCGGAGTTCTACGGCGTTGGGACTGCTGGAGCTGGAGGCTTTGATGACGCACTCTCCTAGGCAGGGAGCGTGAGGAGGGGATGAGGCGGTGCGCAGGCGCTGTCGGTGGCGAAAAATACCCTGTACGGCGCACGCTACGCGCGTAGCGTTTGGAAAATCGTTCAACTGCCCGCGGGCGGACGTGTGAAGGGGGCCCGGAGTGTCGGCCGAAGCCGCTCTCCGGGCCCCCCTCCGACGGATGTCAGAGGGTCGTCTTGACCTTGATCTGGCCGTCGATGATCTTCTGCTTGGCCTCGTCCAGCTTGGACTGGATGTCGGCGAGGTGGCCACCGGTGGTGGTCAGGGAGACGCCGTTCTCAGCCAGCGAGTAGGCGTGCGTGCCGGTCGCCGGCTTGCCGTCCTTGACGGACTGGATGAGGTCGAAGACACCAGTGTCGACGTTCTTGACCATCGAGGTCATGATCGAGCCGGCGTACTTGGACAGGGCCGGGTCCTTGGCCTGGTCCGAGTCGACGCCGATCGCCCAGGTGCCCGGCTTCGCGGCGACGGCCTCGATGGCGCCGGCACCGGAGCCGCCCGCGGCGGCGTAGATGACGTCGATGCCCTTGTCGAGCATGCCCTTGGCGGCGGCCTTGCCCTTGTCCGGGGCGCCGAAGCCGGAGAAGTCCGTACCGGTGGACAGGTACTGGATCGTCACCGAGGCGTCCGGCTTCGTGTCCTTGACGCCCTGCTGGAAGCCGGCGGCGAACTTCTTGATCAGCGGGGTGTCGACACCACCGATGAAGCCGATCTTGCCGTCCTTGGACTTCAGCGCGGCGGCGACACCGGCGAGGTACGAGCCCTGCTCCTCGGTGAAGACGATCGAGTCGACGTTCTTCAGGTCGGAGACGGAGTCGACGAGGCCGAAGGTGGTCTTCGGGAACTTCGCGGCGACCTTGTCGATCGCGTCCTTGTAGGCGAAGCCGACACCGATGACCGGGTTGAAGCCGCCCTCGGCGAGGGAGGCGAGGCGCTGCTCGCGGTCGGCCGGGGTCTCACCGGTCTTGGCGGTGAGCTCCTTGGTCTCGACACCGAGGTCGGCCTTGGCCTTGTCCAGGCCGCGGGCCGCGGAGTCGTTGAAGGAGTTGTCGCCACGGCCGCCGACGTCGTAGGCCATGCCGACCTTGATGGTGCCCGAGTCGGAGCCAGTGTCCTCGGTGGACGACTCGCCACACGCGGTGGCGGTGAGGGCGAGGGCCGCGGTCGCGATGGACGCGGAAACGATCTTGGATACCCGGCGCAAGAGGAGGGTCCCTTCGAGACTGACCGAAAGCGCCTCTTCCGGCGCTGGTTTCGCGGCGATCGTAACGCGCGTAGATGTCAGTTAAAGACCCGTTCATGAGTCGTTATCGGATCGTCGCGAACCAGCCAGAGCGACGATCCGCGGCGTCCGGCCCCGCAGGGCTGGTTATACACCCGCGTACGGGCGTTCGAGGCCGTTGCGGGCGGGGACACGCGGGCCGCTGGGCCGGACGGGCGACCTCTCGCCACGGCGGCCGTACGGGCGGCCCCGGGGCCGGCACGGGCCCTTCCGGGTCCGGGCTCCGGCCGCCGGGGCCCGCCCTGGTCAGCGTGTCGGCCCGGCGTCCAGCAGGGCCGCGGCGGTGAAGAGCTCGACGCCGACCTCGATGGCGTGCTCGTCCACGTCGAAGTCCCCGCAGTGCAGGTCCCGGCGCGTCGTGTCGCCCGGGACCCGGACGCCCAGGCGGGCCATCGCGCCCGGAACGTGCTCCAGGTACCAGGAGAAGTCCTCGCCGCCCAGGCTCTGCTCGGTGTCCTCGATCGCATACGGTCCGCGCCGGGCCGTCATCGCGTCGCGGAGGAGTTCGGTGACGACCGGGTCGTTGACGACCGGCGGGACCCCGCGGACGTAGTTGACCGTCGACTTGGCGTGGTGCAGGGCCGCGATCTCGTCGATCGCGGCGTGCACCAGGTCGGGGGCGTCCCGCCAGCCGGGCAGGTCGAGGCAGCGGACCGTGCCGGAGAGCTCGGCGTGCTGGGGGATGACGTTGCAGGCGTGGCCCGCCTCGATGCGGCCCCAGGTGACGGCCAGGCCGGAGCGGGCGTCCACCCGGCGGGCGAGGAGGGCGGGGACGTCGACGGCCACCCGGGCGGCGGCCGTGACCAGGTCCGTGGTCAGGTGCGGGCGGGCCGTGTGGCCGCCGGGCCCGTCGAGGGTGACCTCCAGCCGGTCGCAGGCGGAGGTGATGGGGCCCGGGCGCAGCCCGATCCGCCCGGCGTCCACCTTCGGGTCGCAGTGCACGGCGATGATCCGGCCGACGCCGTCCAGCACGCCGGACTCGATGGCGTCGGTGGCGCCGCCGGGCAGCACCTCCTCCGCGGGCTGGAAGATCAGCCGCACCGCGTGGGGGAGCAGGCCCTGACGGTCGAGTTCGGCGAGCACCAGGCCGGCGCCGAGGACGGTCGTGGTGTGGACGTCGTGGCCGCAGGCGTGCGCGCGGTTGGGCACGGTGGAGCGATAGGAGACGGTCTTGACGTCGGGAATGGGCAGGGCGTCGATGTCGGCCCGGATCGCCAGCATGGGCCGTAGGCCGTCCCGGGTGCCGATGTCACAGAGAAGTCCGGTGCCCGTCGCGAGTACCTTCGGCGCGAGTCCGGCCGCCTCCAGGCGGGCCTTGAGCGCTGCGGTGGTACGGAACTCCTGGTTGCCCAGCTCGGGGTGCATGTGCAAGTCCCTGCGGAACGCAATCAGTTCGGCACGCAGGGTCGTGGACAGCTTTCCGGGCAGGACGACGGAGTCGGGCTCGCGGGACTTCAACTGGTTCACCTTTTGAAGGGTAGGCCCCCAGAGAGATCAACTGCCCGTTGATCACGAAAAGTTCAGCCCGATAGGGGAAAGAAAGTCGGTTCACGAGGCATGACGACCATCCCTTGTGGGTAAGCTCACCCGAATTCGAGCCGTTCGACCGAAGGTCCGGCGCACGCCGTGAGCCGGTCGACCTCGTGGGCCGCCGTGCCCGCGACGCCCGACAGGAAGCCCTGCGCGCGCGCCGAGACGTTCTCCCGCAGCCACTCCGGCGCGATCTCGCACACGGCCACCTTCACGCCCGTGTCCACGAGGGCGAGCGGGAGGGTGTGCACGACGGTGGAGGGGAAGCTCACGACGGTACGGCCGATCGGGCCGCGCCGGGCGATCAGCTCCAGCGGCAGGTCCGGACGCACGATCTCCAGACCCGTCTCGACGGCGATCCGGTGCAGCTTGTCGGTGCTCTCCCGGCGGTGGGCGAAGTAGCGGGTGGCGCCATGGGCACGGGCGAGGTCGGCGACCGCCCGGACGTACCGGTCGGGGTCGACGACACCCGTCTCGACCAGTGAGGTGCCCACCAGGTCGGCGCCGCGCGTCAGGCGGGGCGGACCGAAGCGGGCCCGGGTCCAGGCGAAGGTGTGCGGGGTGACGGTGGTGCCCTCGGGCGGGTCGACCGGCAGCGAGGTGAAGATCTCGACCGTGCGGCGGCGGCCGGGGGCGAGCCTGCGCCGGGCGAGGGCGGAGACCGGGGCGAGCACGAGCTCGCGCGGGCCGAGGCCGCCGCGCCGGTGCCAGCGCACCAGGCGCTCGCCCCGGGCCAGCTGGGCGGCGAACTCCATGGTGGCCGTGCCGTCGTCCACGACCGTCAGGTGCTTCGGGCCGAACAGGGTCAGCAGCAGCTGCACGTAGCGGGAGAACGGATCCCCCACGATGATCCGCTCCGCCGCCCGCAGCAGCGGCGCGAGGTCACGCAGGGTCCGCGGCAGCGAGCCGCGCCCGCCCCGTGCCTCCTGCCAGCGCACGGTGAAGCCCTCCTCCCGGGCCAGCTGGGCCATCCGGCGCAGCTGGCCGCGCGACATCGGGTCGGTCGGCGAGAGCACGACGACGGTGAGGCCGCCGGCGGCCGGGGAGCCGGCGGCCGTACGGCCCGGGCCGCCGGACCGCTCCGGGCCCGGCCGGCCGGCCGCGGTACGGGACGGGGTGCGCGGCCCCGGGACCGCGGCGAGCCCGTGCGGGGCGGCGCCGGACGGCCCCGGGGCGACGGGGGTGCCGGGGGCACCCGTGACCTGGGCGTGGGCCCATTCCAGGACGTTCAGGAGCTGGACCGGGCTCTCGACGAACGCCAGCCGGCCGGTCATGCGGCGACGAGGCCCTGGACCCGGCGGAGCTTCTTCATCGGGCCGKGCTCGGAGTCGTAGACCTTCTTGACCCCGTCGCCGAGCGCGGCCTCGATGGTGCGGATGTCGCGGACCAGACGCTGCAGGCCCTGCGGCTCGACGGAGGCGGCCTGGTCGGAGCCCCACATCGCGCGGTCGAGGGTGATGTGCCGCTCGACGAAGGTGGCGCCCAGGGCGACCGCGGCCAGCGTGGTCTGGAGGCCGGTCTCGTGGCCGGAGTAGCCGATCGGGACGTTCGGGTACTCCTCCTTGAGCGTGTCGATCACCCGGAGGTTGAGCTCCTCGGCCTTGGCCGGATAGGTCGAGGTCGCGTGGCAGAGCAGGATGTTGTCGCTGCCCAGGACCTCGACGGCGTGCCGGATCTGCTTCGGGGTCGACATCCCGGTCGACAGGATGACCGTGCGGCCGGTGGCGCGCAGCGCGCGGAGCAGCTCGTCGTCGGTCAGCGAGGCCGAGGCGACCTTGTGGGCGGGCACGTCGAACTTCTCCAGGAAGGCGACGGCCTCGGTGTCCCACGGGGAGGCGAACCAGTCGATGCCGCGCTCGCGGCAGTGCTCGTCGATGGCGCGGTACTCGTCCTCGCCGAACTCGACGCGGTGGCGGTAGTCGATGTACGTCATGCGGCCCCACGGGGTGTCCCGCTCGACGTCCCACTGGTCGCGCGGGGTGCAGATCTCCGGCGTGCGCTTCTGGAACTTCACCGCGTCGCAGCCGGCGTCGGCGGCGACGTCGACGAGCGCGAGGGCGTTCTCCAGGTCGCCGTTGTGGTTGATCCCGATCTCGCCGGTGACGTAGACGGAGTGGCCGGGGCCGGCGGTCTTGTTGCCGAGGGTGCGGATGCGGGTGTTCATGGGGGTTGCCGTTCCTTAGGAGTCGGTGGTGTGGAGCTCGGGGCCGAGGAGCCAGGCGGCGATCTCGCGGATGGCTCCGGAGCCGCCGGGGGTGGCGGTGACCGCACGGGCGGCGGCCCGTACGGAGTCGTGGGCGCTGCCCACCGCGACGGGCCAGCCGACGAGGTGGAAGCAGGGCAGGTCGTTGACGTCGTTGCCGGCGTAGAGCACGCGCTGGGGGTCGATCCCCTGCTCCTCGCACCACTGCTTGAGGGCGAGGTCCTTGCGGTCGACGCCGTGCAGGACGGGGATCCGGAGCTTGCGGGCGCGGGCGGCGACGACCGGGTTCTGCTCGGTGGACAGGATCAGGAGCGGGACACCGGCGCGGCGCAGGGCGGCGATGCCGAGGCCGTCGCCGCGGTGGACGGAGACGAACTCGCGTCCGTCGGCGTCGATGTGGACCCGGTCGTCGGTCTGGGTGCCGTCGAAGTCCAGGACGATCGCGTCGACGTCGTCGAGGCGGGGCGTGGCCGGGGTGTCGAGCAGCGGGGCGAGCGCCCGGGCGCGGGCGAGGTCGTGCGGGTCGTCGATCTCCAGGACCCGGGCGGGATCCGTGACGACGAGCGCGGTGCGCCCGAAGAAGCGGTGCCGGTGGGTGCGGAAGCCCTCGGCGTCCATCGCGTAGACGGCGCCGGTCTCCAGGTACTCGGGCTCCCGGTCCTGGCGGCGGGGGCGGTGCGCCGTGTCGTGGTTGACGCCGGTGGCGCCGCCCTCGGCGTCCCGCCAGAGGAAGCCGTGGCTCTGGGCGACGGTCAGGGCCGTGGCGGCCTCGCCCGAGAGGATCCGCTCGACGGCGCCGTTCACCTCGTCCGGGGTGAGGAAGGGGCTGGTGCACTGGACCAGGAGGACCACGTCGACCGTGCGGCCGTGGGTGGCCTCGAAGGCGTCCATCGCGTGCAGCACCGCGGACTCGCTGGTGGCGGTGTCGCCGGCGAGGTCGGCCGGCCGGCGCACGGCCTCGGCGCCGGCCGCGCGGGCGGCCGTCGCGATCTCCGCGTCGTCCGTGGAGACGACGACGTCGGTGACCCGCCGGGCGCCGCGGCAGGCGTGCACGGTGCGGGCGACGAGCGGGAGCCCGGCCACCGGGGCGAGGTTCTTGGCGGGCACGCCCTTCGAGCCTCCCCGGGCGGGGATCACGGCGAGCACGGTGGGGACGGCGGTCATCAGAGTTCTCCCAGGCGGCGGATGGCGGGGGCGACGCGCTGCACGCCGTGGCGGTAGGCGCCCCGGGCCGCCTCGCGGACGAGTCGCCGCAGTCCGCCGGGGCGGGCCTCCGGCGCGTCGACGTCGAGGCGGTGACGGGCGAGGATCCCGGGCAGGTAGCCGGGGGCCGTGTCCGCGGTGTAGTAGGGCGAGACGGGGGGCAGCGCCGGGCCGGCGAGCAGGTCGGCGACCCGCTCCCTGGCGGCGTCGAAGGCGGACGCGTAGGCGTCTCCCCCGGCGGCGACGCCCTGGCGGTCGAGCCACTCCGCGTCCGGCTCCGGGCGCACGCCCGCGTCGAGCCGCTCGAAGGAGGTCAGCAGCCCCGAGCCCACGAAGTGGTGGTTGCCGAGCACCTCGCGTACACCGAGGTCGGTGAGGACGGCGGTGGGGACGCGCCGGTGCAGTGCTTCGAGCGCGGCCGTCGAGGAGACGGTGACCAGCAGGTCCGTGCGGTCCAGGACCTCGCCCATGTGCCCGTACACGAGGCGGAAGTTGGGCGGCGCGGCGAGATCGCGCACCAGCCGCTGGTAGGGCAGCTCCTCCAGGTGCGTGGTGTGCTCGCCGGGCTTGGAGCGGAGCTTGAGGAGCACCTCGCGCCCCGGGTGCTGCCGGGCGTGGCCGATCAGGCGGCGCAGCAGGTAGACGCGCTCGGCCCTGGTCGCCGGGACGGAGGGCTGGGCGGCGAAGACGAGGGTGTCCCGCCCGGCCTCGGGGGTGTACGGGGCGCCGCCGAGGAAGGGCAGCGCGGCTTCGACGACCGCGGAGGCGTCGGCGCCCACCCCCTCGTACACGGCGCGGAACCGCTCCGCGTCGTGACGGGAGTTGGCGAGGACGACGTCCGCGCCGTGGCGCAGGAGCAGCCCGTCCGCGAGCTTCTCGTAGACGACGCCGACGTAACCGGTGACGATCACCGGCCGCCGTTCCAGGGCGAGTTCGGACAGTCCCTGCAGGACGGCGCGGACGGTGCCGCCGACCAGGGCGAGGACGACGACGTCGTATCCCTCGCCGCGGAGCGCCGCGTCGCGCACCTCGCGGAGGAACTCGGCCCCGGTCACCTCCCGCGGTGGCGTCGTGGACACCCCGGTCTCGGCGAGCTGGCGTGCGGTGGGGGTGGCGCGGCCCCGCAGGACGAATCCCGTGGGCTCGGCGGCCACGAGGCGGCGTGCGGTGAGCGCGCCCCATTTCCACCGGGTGTCGGAATCGGCGAGTACGGCGACGCGCACCGCCTGTTCGGTACTTGCTGGCACGCCGAGGACGCTAGAGAGGCATTCCGGTTCTCGGCCCAACTGCTCCACAACAAAGGGTGAACAGCGCCGTGACGACTTCTGAAAAAGGCCGGGATCGGGGGTGCTTAAGCACTCCGCCGCCTCGTGTTCACCGGACATCCCTCTGCCGGCCAGAACGAATGCCGGGGCGGCGCCTAGCGTCGGCCGCGTGGTCAAGCTCTCCGTCGTCGTGCCGTTCTTCAACGTGCAGACATACGCCCCGGACACCCTCACCAGCCTGCGTGCCAACGCCCGCGAGGACTTCGAGTTCCTGCTCGTCGACGACTGCTCGACGGACGGCACCTCGGCGCTCCTCGAACGGGCGGCCCGCGAGATCCCGGGGGCCGTCCTGCTCCGACACGCCCGCAACGAGGGTCTCGCCACCGCCCGCAACACGGGGCTGGACGCGGCACGCGGCCGCTATCTCGCCTTCCTCGACGGCGACGACTGGCTGGCTCCCGGCTTCTACGACCGGCTGGTCACCGCCATGGATGCGCTGGACTGCGACTTCCTGCGCACCGACCACGTCCGGTGCACGGGGCGGACCCGCACCGTCCGCCGCGCGCCGATCGGGCGGCGCGGCGAGGTCCTGCGTCCCCGGGACGCGATCCTGCCGGCCGACCGGACCACGTCGGTGGACTACCCGTACGCCTGGGCCGGGATCTACCACCGGCGGCTGCTGGACCGCGGCCTGCTGCACTTCACCCCGGGGCTGCGGACGGCCGAGGACCGGCCGTGGATCTGGCGGCTGCACCGGGAGGCGGAGTCCTTCGCGGCGGTGAGCGCACTGGGCCTCTTCTACCGGCGCGGAGTGTCCACGTCACTGACCCAGATCGGCGACGTGCGGCAGCTGGATTTCATTCGCGCATTCGACCAGGTGATCGACGAAACGGCGAACGACCGCGATGCCGAACGGCTCCTCCCGAAAGCCGTCCGCACCTATTGCGCGCTCATTTCCCATCACGTCGGAAATCTTTCGCGATTCGAACCGGCGGTGGCGAGGGAATTGCGGGCGATGAGCGCCGCGGCGCTGCGTCGGATGCCCCGGGACGTGCTCGGGGAGGCGCTGTCCTCGATGGACGAGGAGCGGGCCGCCGTCCTGCGCAGGCTGCGCCGCCGCCGGGGCACCGGTGCCCTCGTCCCGGCGCGCGCCGCCCGCACGGCGGGAGCGGGGGCCGCCGCGTGAGGACCACCCAGATCTTCTACGCGTCCACCCTGTACGGCGCCACGACGCTGGCCGCCGCGCTGGACAGCGGCTGCTTCGGACCGGCCGACCGCCGGCTGCTGCTGGTGGCCAACAACGCGGCCGTGCCGGAGACCACGCCGTCCCTGGACGAGATGCCGGGCTTCGAGGCGCTGCGCGGGCGTTTCGACTCCGTGCTGTCCTGGAACGAGGCCGTCTCCCCCCTCCACCCCTCCGGCTGGACGCCGCGGCCGGACGACCTGCCTCTGCTGGAGCGGCATCTGCGGCGGCTGTGGGGGCTCGGTGACGACCGCGTCGAACTGGCCCTGGAGTCGGTGCAGGTGACGCCCGCCCTGACGGTCGCCCGGCTCTTCCCGGACGCGGCCCTGGACGTGTACGCGGACGGGCTCATGAGCTACGGCCCCACCCGCAACAAGCTCGATCCGCTGGTGGGCGAGCGGGTCCGGCGCCTGCTCCACCTCGACCTGGTGCCGGGGCTCACGCCGCTGCTGCTCGCGGAGTTCGGGGCGGAGCCGGTGGTGGTGCCGACGGAGGCGTTCACCAAGGTCGTCGCCGAGTCGGCGGCCTGCGCGCCCGGCTCCCCGGACGGGGCGCGGGACGGCGGCACGGGGCAGGCGGCCCCGGCGCTGCTGCTCGGCCAGTACCTGGCGGCCCTGTCCCTGCTCACCCCGGCCGAGGAGGAGGAGCTGCATCTGCGGATGGTGCGCGGCGCGGTGGCCCGCGGGCACCGGCGGCTCGTCTTCAAACCGCATCCGACGGCGCCCGACGCGTGGACCCGGACCCTGGCCCGGGAGGCCGAGCGGCTCGGCGCCGCGCTGACCGTGGACGACCGGCCCGTGCTCGCCGAGGTGCTCTACCGGGAGCCGCGGCCGGCGCTGGTCGTCGGCTGCTTCTCGACGGCGCTGATGACCGCCCGTGCCTTCTACGGGATCCCGGTGGCCCGGGTGGGCACGCGGACCCTGCTGGACCGGCTCACCCCGTTCCAGAACAGCAATCGCYTGCCGCTCGTCCTCGTCGACGCGCTGGTGCCCGACCTGGAGGAGGCCGACGGGAACGGCGTCCCCGCCCCGCCGCTCCCCGCCCCGCCGGCCGGCCTGATCGCGGCGGTCGGCTTCGCGATGCAGCCGAGGATCCGGCCGGACCTGCGGGAGGCGGCGGTGCGTCAGCTGTCGGGCCCGCTCGCCGAACGGACCCGTGCCTATGTCACGCGCCGCCGCCTCACCGTCCTCGGCCTGCCGGGCGGCCTGCCGGTCCCCCGGCACCCCCGGGTCCGCCGGCTGGCCCGGCGCGCGCTCCGGCTGAAGCGCGCGCTGAGCCGCTCCTAGGTCCCGTCCGGCTCGGGGTCAGGCGCGGGCGACCGGCTCCTGGAGCTCCGTCACCCAGCCGGCGCGGTCTTCGGGGCACTCCAGGTACAGCTCGCGGGCGTAGCCCGTCGAGCGGTAGCCGTTGGCGTCGATCCAGGTGGCCAGGGTCTGGACGGTCGGCAGGAGGTTCTCCATCGGCCCCCGGTGCACCACGGTCGCCGCCTCCTCCAGGCCGGGCAGGAGGACGAAGTCGACCCCCTCCGCCGTCGCGCCGGCCGGGACGGTCATCCCGGCGTGCACGACGATCGAGCCGTCGCCCGCGCCCGCGTCCTCGTAGTACGCGATCCCCGGGCCGAAGCCGGTGACGCCCGCGCGCTCCAGGAGACCGCACAGCTCCTCGTACAGGGGCTGGATGACCGGGCCGATGTCCTCGGGGCCGAACCCCGCGGCCGGCGCGCTCAGCTCGGCCAGGCGGACCGGCGGAACCTTCTTGATGACGACGTCCTGCGTGGACATGTGTCCCTCGCTCTCGATGGCTCGGAGCCGCGCGCCGACCTGGGCCAGCCGTCCCGCCGCCTCCGCCAGGGCCGTCTCCAGCTCGGCCTGGCGCAGCCTCAGCATCCCGCGCAGCTCGTCCGCTCCCAGCTGCTCGTCGAGGATCGAGCCCACCTGTTCGAGGGTGAAGCCGAGTTCCTTGAGCGCGATGACACGGTTGAGCCGGGCGAGCTGGTCCGCCTCGTAGTGGCGGTAGCCGCTGTGCGGGTCGACGTGGGCCGGGCGCAGCAGTCCGATGGCGTCGTAGTGGCGCAGCATGCGGACCGACACCCGCCCGTGCCGGGCGAAGTCTCCGATGGTGAACATGACGACTCCTACGGAACGGCCTCACACGGTGTCAGGGTCAAGCCGTGCCGGCGCGGGACGGTGCGCGTCCGCGGCGCCGGGACGGTCAGGCGCTGCTGAGCGAGAGCTTCGCCGCGAAGCCGAGGAAGAGCGCGCCGGCCGCGGAGGTCGCCCCGGCGGACAGCCTGCGGCGCCGGCGGAAGGCGGCGGCGAGACGCGTGCCACCGAATATCAGCGTCGTCAGGTAGAGGAAGCTGCCGATCTGGAGCAGGCCGCCGAGCACCAGGAAGGACAGCGCCGGGTAGGCGTATCCGGGATCGACGAACTGCACGAAGAAGGAGATCAGGAAGAGGATGGCCTTCGGGTTGAAGAGGCTGATGATCAGCGCCCGCCGGTACGGGTTCTCCCCCGCGACCGGTTCCCGGTCCGGCTCGTCGGCCGCCTGCGCCTCGCCACGTGAGCGCCACATGGACCAGGCCGCCCGCAGCATGCCGATCGCCATCCAGGTGAGATAGCCGGCGCCCGCGTACTTCACGATCATGAAGAGGAGCGGGGTGGTCTGGAGCAGCGAGGCGGCGCCGAGCGCGGCCAGGGTCATCAGGACCGCGTCGCCGGTGAAGACGCCGGCCGCGGCCCGGTAGCCGGTCCGGGTGCCCTTGCGGGCGGCGACGGACAGCACGTAGAGCGAGTTCGGCCCCGGCAGAAGGATGATGAGGACGAGGCCCGCGAGATAGGTCGGCAGATCGGTGACACCCAGCATGAAGCGGAGTGTCGCACACGGGTGCGACACTCCGCTTTCGGGTTCCGCAGGGCGGACGGCGACATTCCGCATCGGCGCCGGCGGCGGCGCCCGGCAGGGCCGGACGGGTCGGCCGAAGCCCCGGCGGACCACCTCCCGCACGCGACCTCGGGACAGCCGGAAGGGCGCCCGGCCTGGAACATCGGGCCGGGCGCCCTTGCGTCGGGGCGTGCGCGTCAGGACGCGGAGGCGCCGTTCGCCGCGGGCGTGCCGGCCAGGATCGTCTCCTCCACCGCTTCGTACCGCGTGCGCTGGTCGGCCGGGTCGCGTTCACGGAGCACCGTGCCGAGCCAGCCCGCGAGGAAGCCCAGCGGGGCCGAGAGGATGCCCGACGTGGTGAACGGGAACCAGTTGAAGTCCTGGTCCGGGAAGATCGCCTGGGGCGATCCGGACACCAGGTTGCTGCCGGTCATGAGGAGGAACGCGGAGGCGCTGCCCACGATGAGGGTGCAGAGCAGTCCCGTACGGGAGTAGCGGCGCCAGAAGAGGCTGTAGATGAGGGCCGGTGCGACCGCGGACGCGCCGATGCAGAACGACAGGGTGAGCAGTGCCTGGAGGTTCAGGTGCCGTGCACCGGCGGCGATCGCGATCGCCACCAGCCCGACGCCCGCCGCGGCGGTCCGGGCGACGGCCATCTCCGCGGAGTCCGTCAGTCGCGCCTTGCGGCGCAGCCCGTGCGTGATGAGGTCGTGCGCCAGGGTGTTGGCGCAGGCGAGGGTGATCCCGGCGACCGAGGCCAGCAGGGTGAGGAAGATGGCCGTCGCCACGGCCGTGAACAGCAGTGTCTCGACGGTCGTCTGGTCCGCGCCCATGACGGCCTGGCTGACCATGAGGAACGCCGTCTTGCCCTGCGGGTCGCCGGCGGCGATCCGCTGGTGGCCGACGATCGCCGCCGCGCCGAAGCCGATGACGGCGATCAGCAGACAGGTCACGACGACGGTCGACACCGCCCAGGACATCGAGCGCCGCACGGCCGCCGCGCTGCGCGCGGTGAACATGCGCATGGTGATCTGCGGCAGCACCGCGGCACCGAGCACGACCGTCAACTGAGTGCTGATCATGTCGAGTTCGTTGCCGCCGAACTGCAGACCGGAGGCGAGATAGGCGTCTCCCGCCCCGCTGCCGCGCTTGGCGGCGTCCAGCAGGGAGGGCAGGCTGAAGTCGAAGCGGTTGAGGATGAGCGTGGCGATCGCGAGGGACGCGCCGAGCAGGGCGACGGTCTTGACGATCTGGATGAAGGCGGTGCCCTTCATGCCGCCGATCGCCGCGTACGCGATCATCAGCAGGCCCAGGAACACGATCGCGCCGGTCTTGAAGCCGTCGGAGTCGAAGCCGAGGACGACGGAGAGGAGATCGCCGGCGCCCGCGAGCTGGAAGATCACCAGCGGCAGCAGCGCGGTCAGGGTGACCGCGGCCGTGGTGATCCGCACGGCGGGGCCGGGGAGACGCCGGGTGAGGACGTCGCCGATCGTGAACCGGCCGGCGTTACGCAGCGGTTCGGCGAGCAGGAACATCATCAGGACCAGCGAGAGCACGGTGCTCAGGGCCAGCGTGACGCCGTCGTAGCCGACGAGCGCGATGATGCCGATGGTGCCGAGCACGGTGCCGGCGGAGATGTAGTCGCCGGCGATCGCGAGGCCGCTCTGCACGGGGGAGAGCGAGCGGTAGCCGGTGTAGAACTCGCCCAGGTCGTCACGATCGGGGCCGGTCATCACGCACAGCAGCAGCGTGACGGTGATGACCGCGATGAACGCCATCAGCGACATGGTCTGGGCCCCGGAGCTGAAGCTGGTCATGCGCGCGCACCTCCGGTGGGCTGCTGCCACGTGGGACGTCCGGAGCGGCCCTGGCGTTCCGGCCGGGGCGCGGCAGCCGCGGCCGCCCGCTCGGCGCGTTCGCGGATCGCCGCGGCGAGCGGGTCGACGCGGTGGCGTGCGATCCGCTCGTACAGAGCGATCGCGGCCAGCGCCACGGGCAGCTGGAGGAGCCCCAGGACCAGACCGGTGGTGAGACCACCGGTGATGTTGCCGGTCATCAGCGAGGGGGCGTAGCCGGACAGGAAAAGGAAGATGACGAAGTAGCCGAGCGCGGTGAAGGTGGCGACGCGGCGGAGCCTGCGGTAGGCCGATCCGAGCCGGTGCAGGTCATCACGGTCGTCGGGGGCGGCGGGCGGTGGAGGCTGCGGGGACGCGTTCCAGGGCTGCTGCGCGGAGTCCCAGCCCTGCGGCGAGGAGTCCCACGCCCGCGGGGAGTCCCAGGCTGCCTGCGGGTCGGTGCCCCAGGACGGCGATCCACCCTCCCAGGACTGCGACGCCGCCTCCTGGCGGTGCCGCCCGGCATTCGGGTGCTGCGGTACGGGCGGTGGACCGGGGAAAGGCTGGTGGTACGACATCGATCTTGCTCCTTGCCGCCCCGGGGGACGGGCGGGTGGCGCTGGTGGTCCGCGTACGTTACTCATGGGTATGGCCCCCGCGTAAGAGGGTTTCCGACCGTTTGGTATGTCGGTTCGGTGACGATCCTGTGTGCACGGCGACGGAACCCGCGGTAACCCTCGCAGTGGATCTTTCCGCAGGTCACGGGTGAGCCCCGGGCCACCCGGCGCACCGGGCCGACCGTCCGGCGGCGGCGCGCGGCGCGGCAGCCGGGGCGGCAGGCCACCCGCCTCCGATCGCGAGGCGCACCAGCAGCGCGCCACCGTCGGACGCCGCGTCGACCGCTTGCACGGGTGGCGGTGGATCGCCACCCGCAAGGAGAAGGACCCCGACCGTCTACCCGGCCGGGGTCCACACTGCGGGCTCCTGCGGTGATCCGGACGAGACGGCCCAGGTCCGCCCGGACAGGACCTAGAAGGCGTCGGTGGGGACGTAGGTGCCCCAGACCTCGCGCAGGGCGTTGCAGACCTCGCCGACGGTGGCCCGGGCCTTGAGGGCGTCCTTCATCGGGTAGAGGACGTTGTCCGTGCCCTCCGCGGCCTTCTTCAGCTCGGTCAGCGCCGTGTCCACGGCCGCCTGGTCGCGCTCGGCGCGCAGCTTGGCGAGCCGGTCGGCCTGCTGGGCCTCGATCGCCGGGTCGACGCGCAGCGGCTCGTAGGGCTCCTCGACGTCGATCGTGTAGCGGTTGACGCCCACGACGACCCGCTCGCCGCTGTCGGTCTCCTGCGCGATGCGGTAGGCGGAGCGCTCGATCTCGTTCTTCTGGAAGCCGCGCTCGATCGCGTTGACCGCGCCGCCCATGTCCTCGACCTTGGCCATCAGTTCGAGGGCGGCGGCCTCGACGTCGTCCGTCATCTTCTCGACGACGTAGGAGCCGGCGAAGGGGTCGACGGTCGCGGTGACGTCCGTCTCGTAGGCGAGGACCTGCTGGGTCCGCAGCGCGAGGCGGGCGGACTTGTCCGTCGGCAGGGCGATGGCCTCGTCGAAGGAGTTCGTGTGCAGCGACTGCGTACCGCCCAGGACCGCGGCCAGACCCTGGACGGCCACGCGCACCAGGTTGACCTCGGGCTGCTGGGCGGTGAGCTGGACACCGGCCGTCTGGGTGTGGAAGCGGAGCATCAGCGACTTGGGGTTCTTCGCGCCGAACTCCTCCTTCATCACCCTCGCCCAGATCCGGCGGGCGGCACGGAACTTCGCGACCTCCTCGAGGATCGTGGTGCGGGCCACGAAGAAGAAGGAGAGACGGGGCGCGAAGTCGTCCACGTCCATGCCCGCGGCGACGGCGGTACGGACGTACTCGATGCCGTCGGCCAGGGTGAACGCGATCTCCTGCGCGGGCGAGGCACCGGCCTCGGCCATGTGGTAGCCGGAGATCGAGATCGTGTTCCACTTCGGGATCTCGGCCCGGCAGTACTTGAAGATGTCCGCGATCAGCCGCAGCGACGGCTTCGGCGGGAAGATGTACGTGCCCCGGGCGATGTACTCCTTGAGCACGTCGTTCTGGATCGTGCCGGTCAGCTTGTCCGCCGCGACGCCCTGCTCCTCGCCCACGAGCTGGTACAGCAGGAGCAGCAGCGCACCGGGGGCGTTGATGGTCATCGACGTCGAGACCTTGTCCAGCGGGATCCCGTCGAACAGCACCCGCATGTCGTCGATCGAGTCGATGGCCACGCCGACCTTGCCGACCTCGCCGTGCGCGATCGGGGCGTCGGAGTCGTGGCCCATCTGGGTCGGCAGGTCGAAGGCGACCGACAGGCCCATCGTGCCGTTGTCGATCAGCTGCTTGTAGCGGGCGTTGGACTCGACGGCGGTGCCGAAGCCGGCGTACTGCCGCATGGTCCAGGGCCGGCCGGTGTACATCGAGGGGTACACACCGCGGGTGAAGGGGTACGCACCCGGCTCGCCCAGCTTCCCGGCCGGATCCCACCCGTCGAGCGCGTCCGGCCCGTAGACCGGCTCAATGGGCAGCCCGGATTCCGACTCGCGCGCCATCTGCTGTGCCTCCCGATAGACCTACTGGTGGGTACCGACCCTCGCGACGGACTGTAGCCGTGGCCGTGCGGCGGGTGGAGAGCCGCTCGCTGGGACCTTCCTCACAGCATGCTCCGTACTTTGCGAGGGTGCGCAACCAAGCGGCCCCGGTAAGCATCCAATAAGTACACACACACGTCTCGGGGGGCATGTTCCATGCAACGTTCGTCCGTCATTCGCAGAGCACTCGTGGCCGCGGTCGCCGTGGCCGTCGTCACCGGCTGCAAGGCACAGGCAGCCGGTCCGGAGGAGACGGCGAGTCCGTCGGCACCCTCCTCCTCGGCCTCGGCCCCCGCCTCGCCGTCCGGCGAGGCGTCGACCCCGTCGGACGACAAGCCGTCCGACGCACCCACGTCCGCCACCCCCAGCTCCTCGGCGCCCGCCGCCAAGGTGCTGATGAAGGACGGCGACGAGAACAAGCAGGTACGCGAACTCCAGGCGCGACTGCGCCAGATCGGGTACTTCGACCGTGCCCCCACCGGCTTCTACGGCACGATGACCGGCGGCGCGGTGAAGGGCTTCCAGAAGAAGCGGGAGCTGCCGGAGACCGGCTCGGTGGACGAGACGACCTGGCAGAAGCTGGTCGCCATGACGCACGAGCCGACGGCGGACGAGCTGAAGCCGGCCACCACCAACAAGCTGGACAAGCCGGACGCCCGTTGCATGACCGGCCGCGTGCTCTGCATCAGCAAGGAGAGCAGGACGCTCGCCTGGATGATCGACGGCAAGGTCGTCTCGTCGATGGACGTCCGCTTCGGCTCGGAGAACACCCCCACTCGTGAGGGCACGTTCAAGGTCAACTCCAAGAGCCGCAACCACGTCTCGACGATCTACCACACGCCGATGCCGTTCGCGATGTTCTTCAGCGGCGGTCAGGCCGTGCACTACTCGGCCGACTTCGCGGCCCGGGGCTACAACGGCGCCTCGCACGGCTGCGTCAACGTCCGGGACCGGGGCAAGGTGTCCTCGCTCTTCGACCAGGTGAAGGTCGGCGACAAGGTCGTCGTCCACTGGTAGAGCGCGACCCGCGACAGCGGGGAGGAGAGGGCGCGGGTGGGACCGGGGGAACGTGTCCCACCCGCGCCGTGCGCGGAGCCGAAGGTACGGGGGGAACCCCGGCTCACTCGCGCGGCCGATGACCAGTCGGCTCACTCAGTACTGCGCCGTGCGGCCGAAAAGTGTCACACCCCGCGTCTCACACGGGTGCGGCGGCGAGCGTGAGGACCGGCGCGGGGGCCGCCCGGAGGGTCTCCGCCGAGAGGGAACCGCCGTCCGGGGCGTCGGCCGCGGTGCGGCTCACCCCGCCGACGCGCCCGGAGGTGCCGCCCGACTCCCTGGAGTCGCCCCGGCCGCCGCTCCCCGTGGAGCCGTCGCCCGTACCGCCCGACGCGCGTCCCGAACTCCCCTCGGCGGTGCCCGAGGAATCGCCGGCCAGGATCCGGTCGCAGTAGCGGCGCACGGTCTCGCCCGTCTCCGCGGAGTCCGTGAGCCGGCGCCGGTCGCTGTCGGAGATGCGTCCGTCCCTGAGGTCCTGACAGGCCTTGAGGATCCGGGTGCGCAGGACGCCGGCGTCCCACTCCGTGCCCTTGCTGCTCGCCCCGGGCTCCGGGGCGTCCCGGCTCGGCGTGCCGCTCACCCCGGGGGTCTCGGTCACGCCGGGGGCGGCCGGCGAGGAGGAGGGGCCGGGCCGCAGGTCGTCGGGCGAGGGCGGCGCGGACGGCGTGACCGTGCCGAAGCCGTCGTCCGGGCCGCCGGAGACCAGCGGCTCGGGGCTGTCCGCGACCGTGACCGAGCCGGCGGGCGCGGGGGTCTCGTCGAAGGGCGTCGGGATGAGGCCCGTACCGGAGGCGACGGCGACACCGCCGACCGCGACGGCCGCCACCGCGGCGGCCAGCCCGTAGCGGACCGAGCGTCCCCACCGCCGGGCGGCGGGCAGCCGCCCGATCCGCACCCCGTGCAGTTCGGCGGCGCCGGACGCGGGCAGCGGCCCCGCGAGGTCCGCGGCCGCGGGCAGGGAGGCGCCGGCGCGGGCCGCCGTCGCCCGGCGGAAGGCGGCCAGGGCCGCCGCCTCGCCGGGAAGTTCCTCCCGCGCCGCGGGATCCACGGCCGGTCGCCGGGCCGCGTCGAGGGCGTGGGCGAGTCGTTCGGCCTGGTCGCGGGCGTCACCGTCGACGGGGTCGACCGGCAGGCCGCGGAGCAGCCGCTCCGCGGCCTCCTGGTCGAGCCACTGGTACCGCTCGTCGGCCATCACATGTCCTTCTGCGTCCGCGCACGCGATTGCGTCACACCGCCGGGGGCCTGGGCCTCCGGCCTGCGACCGCGCTGCGGAGGTACGCCACCCAGCTGACCTGCGGGATCGTCGGCACCGAGGAGTTCGGCGAGTCTCTTGAGTCCGCGGTGCGCCGCGGTCCGTACGGCTCCGGGGCGCTTCCCCAGCGTGTCGGCGGCGCTCTTGGCGTCCAGGCCGACGACGACCCGCAGCACCACGGCCTCCGCCTGGTCCTGCGGCAGTTGTGCGATCAGGTTCATGGTGTGGCCGGTGGCCAGCGCTTCCATGGCCTCGTCCGCGGTGTCGGACAGGGCCGGCTTGTCGGTGAGTTCGGTCTCGTCGCCCCCCACGGCGGGCCGCCTGCCCCGCATCCGGAGGTGGTCGAGCGCCCGGTTGCGGGCGATGCGCGCCGCCCAGCCGCGGAAGCGGTCCGCGTCACCGCTGAATCGGTCCAGGTCACGGGCGATCTGGAGCCAGGACTCGGAGGCGACGTCCTCGACGTCGGTGTCACCGACGAGCGTCCGTATGTAGCCGAGCAGCCGGGGATGCACGGAACGGTACACAGTACGGAACGCGTCCTCGTCCCCGTTCTGCGCAGCGAGCACAGCGGCCGTCAGCTCCGCGTCGTCCCCCAGCACTCCCCACAACCTGTTCGTCATCGCGGCTGGTCACCACCGCCACGCCGCCCCGGCGCGCAGCAGCACGCTACGTCCTTCCCCGTCGTCACGTCCATGTGCGTCCGGTCCATGTTCGTCCGGTCTTCGTACAACCTGCAACCTTCTGTGGCTGCCGTGCGGTGTGACAGAAAACGCATGCGCGGCGCTGATAGGAGTACGGGGCCGTGCTGCGGCCCCGGCGGACGGCGACCGGGGCCTCTCCTGTGGGGGGTGGCGGCCCCGGTCGTCCTCCTTCGCACCCCGGGGCGCGTGACGGTTCCGGCCCTCAGGGGGTGTCCCTGACCTCGCCGTACCAGCGCCAGGACGTGAGCCGCTCCCGGCCCGGCAGCTCACCGCGCCCGGTCGCCCACAGCAGGGTGGCCCAACGGTCGGTGTCCGCGGGGGCGTCGGGGAAGAGCCGGGTCAGGACCCGGCCGCACAGCCCGGCGGGCGGTGTCCAGGCGACGTCGAGTCCGGTCGCGATGTCGTGGGTGTGCACGAGGGTCTCGACGATGCCCATGGCCGCGAACCCCTCCGCGTCCGAGATCCCGAACCCGTGGTACGAGCGCCGGTCGGCCGGCGTCGTGCGGACCATGGCGGTCAGCATCGCCCCGCACGCCTCGAGGACCTGGAGCAGGCCGGGGAGCCCGCCGGCGGGATCGGCGAACGTGACGTTGGCGGGTCCGCCCTCGCGTCGGCGCTCCCAGCGGAAGGGCACCTCCCCGTCGAGCGGCGGCGTCTCGGGACCGAGCTGCGCGGCGTAGGCGAAGAGGTCGTCGGCGAGGTGCTCGACGGTCTCCCAGCAGCTCCAGGTCAGCGGCCCGGCCGGCCGGTCCCAGCCGGCGGTGGTGCCGGCGGCGGCAGCGGCCCGGAGGGTGGTGAGGGAGAGGCGGACGGCGTGCTGGAGGTCGTCGGCGGTGATGCCCGGCGCGGTGCCGCCCTCTGCGTACTCGGCGTTCTCGGTCGTCGTCATGTGGATCATCATGGCGGGCGACCCACTGTCAACCGAAGGTTGACACTCCCTGACTGTCAACCTAGGGTTGCATCATGACGAAGCCACTCGGCATGAGCCACCCCGTCCGCCTCGACGACCTCATCGAGGCGATCAAGCAGGTCCACACGGACGCGCTGGACCAGCTCTCGGACGCCGTCATCGCGGCGGACCACCTCGGAGACGTGGCCGACCACCTGATCGGCCACTTCGTGGACCAAGCCCGGCGCTCCGGCGCCTCCTGGACCGACATCGGCAGGAGCATGGGCGTCACCCGGCAGGCGGCCCAGAAGCGGTTCGTCCCGAAGGACACGGACGCCGCCAAGATGGACCCCGACGCGGGGTTCAGCCGGTTCACCCCGCGGGCCAGGAACGTCGTCGTGGCCGCGCACAACGAGGCCCGGGCGGCGGGAGGCACCGAGACCCTCCCCGGCCACCTCGCCCTCGGCCTGCTCGCCGAACCCCAGGGGCTCGCCGCGCGCTGGATCGACGGCCGCGGCGTCACCCCGGAGCGGCTGCGCGAGGCCGTCGAGGCCACGCTGCCGGCGGCCGTGGAGGAGGTGCCCGAGCTCATCCCGTACGACGCGGGCGCGAAGAAGGTCCTGGAACTGACGTTCCGCGAGGCACTGCGCCTGGGCCACAACTACGTCGGCACCGAGCACGTCCTGCTGGCGCTCCTGGAGTTCGAGGACGGCAAGGGGGTCCTCTCCGGCCTGGGCCTCGACAAGGCGCGGGCGGAGCGGGACGTCGCGGAGACGATCGCCTCGATCCAGGCGCAGGGGCCGGAGGCGTAGCTCCGTCAGGAGGTGCGGGCCCGGCGGGAGACCACCGCGCGGAGCACCCGGCCGCCCTCGGTGGAGAGCTCGCGGGCCCGGCGCAGACCGGTCGGGCCGTGGGCGGCGACGGATTCGAGGACGGTGTGCTGGCGGCGCAGTTCGCCGGCGAGCAGCGGGCCCGCCCCGTCCGCGTCGCCGGCCCGGCAGCGGTCGACCAGTTCGGTCGCGCCGCCCGCGCCGTCGTACCGCCCGTGCAGCGCGAGCGCCGCGTGGGAGCAGGAGGAGGCCCACTCGCGCAGCGGTTCGGCGGACCACTCGGCGGGGGCCTCGGCCAGCATCTCCCGGACACCCTGGGCCGCCTCGTCGCCCGCGGGGACCACGTCGAGTTCGCCCCGGGCCTTGGCGAGCGACTCGCACCAGGCGCCGCCGTCACCGCGGGCCACCGCCGCCCAGACGGGCCGCAGCACCTCCGCCCCCTCGGGGGCGAGCAGGGGCAGACACCGGTCCAGGCAGGCGAGCCCGGCCGCGGCCAGACTCCGCTCATCGGCCCGGTCGATCAGTTCCAGCACGCTTCGGCTCGTGGCCGAGGTTGCCGACGCCATGGACGCCTCCCGTTGCGGACGCAGTACTGACTCTTACTGCGCCACCTGGCGCGATTACGTCACTGCGCGGCCGGAATCATGCCAGTCGCCTTGGCGTGCTGCATAGAGGTCAGGCGTCGCACGAAGAGAATCGCCAGAACGGCGGCGCCGAGGTTCATCGCGTCGCTCGCCAGGAGCCAGTCGGTGGCCTCCACGAGCCCCTCCACGGTCTCGGCCATGTCGAACATCCGCACCGCGACCCGGCCCACCACGGCCTGGACGGCGAACAGCGTCCACCAGGCGTTGAGGAGCGTGAACTCGCCGCGGCGGTCGGGCGCGCAGGGGTCCGGACGGCTGGCACGCCAGATGTCGACCGCGATCCCCCGCGGAATCCACAGGTTGGCGACCGGGACGAACCACCCGCCGATCGCCCAGCCCGCTCCCCGGCCCTGGAGGCCGGGCGTCCACACGTCGGCGTTCCTCCGAAGCCGGTGGAACCAGACGACGAAGACGGTCGCCGTGGCCAGGAGCAGCACCCCGGGACGAACCACGCCGCCGCGAGGCCCAGGGAGCCCTCGTAGCCCGCCGGGTCGGGGTGGTCGGCGAGGCCGCCCCGGAGGTCGGACCGGACACCGAGGGTGACGATCAGGCTGAAGACGTCGGCGACGGCGGTCGCACCGAGCAGGGACATGACGGCGTACGACAGACCGTTGGGATTGCGGAGCAAGGTGAGTGGATCCCCCCAGGGACGGACGGGGACCTCCCCCGAGGCCCCGGCGCGGCCGAGCGGCCGCAGCGAGTGGAACCTACGGGACGCCTGCCACGGCGTCCACGCGAAAAAGACCCGGTCAGGGCGAGTGCCCCGACCGGGTGCGGCAGCCGGTGAGCTCAGCGCACCTGCGCCGCGAGCGTCCGGAACTGCTCCCAGGTCAGCGTGGGCTTCCGCGCGTCCCAGAGCTTCTGCGCGGTCGCCGTCAGCGGCATCCGGATCCCGGCCGCCACCTGGGCCTGGGTCTGCGACCCCGCCAGGTCGCACCAGACGGCGAACCGGCCGCCCAGGATCTGCGCGTCGTAGCGCGCGGGCACCGCCGTCGTGCCGCGCAGCACGCGCGGGGTCCACTGCTCGTAGATGCGACGACCGGTCGGGTACACGAAGTCGTTCGGCTGGCCGAGGACGTAGTAGAGGTACTCGTCGTTCAGGTTCACGACCTTGCGGCCCTCGCTCAGGTACTCGGCGGGCGGCCGGGCCCCGATCTCCTTGCCGGTCCAGTACTCGACCTCGATGTCCTTGTCGGCGGTGACGATCCCGCCCCGGAAGAAGCCGTCGTTCCAGGCCTTCGCGGTCTTGCCCGCGTCGCGGACCACGGCCGCCCGGTCGTCGAGCCAGCCCTCCGCGAGGTCCTGGACCCGGGCCTGCGGGCCGTACTTCTGCCGTGCGGCGGTCGCCAGCTGCGGATAGGAGGTCTCCGGGGAGCTGACCGTCAGCGCCTGGTACTCGTCGGCGCCGACGTGGAACCAGCCGCCGGGGAAGAGGCCGGCGTACTCGCGCAGCAGCTCGTCGACGAGCCGCGCGGAGCCGGGCTTGGAGATGTCGATGGCCCCCTGGCGCGGGACCCCCTGCACGTTGAGCAGCCGCAGGTCCGGGTGGGCGCGCAGGACGGCGCCGAGGTGCCCGGGCGAGTCGATCTCCGGCACGACCGTGATGTGCAGGGTCTTCGCGAGGGCGAGGATCCGGCGCACCTCGGCCTTGCTGAGGTGCTGCGCCGAGACGATCTCGGGGTGGGTGTCGGACTCGATCCGGAAGCCCTGGTCGTCGGAGAAGTGGAGCCCGAACTGGTTGAGCTTGAGGTCGGCCATCTCGCGGAGCCGGGCCTCGATCCAGCTCGCGCTGAAGAACTTGCGGGCGATGTCGACGTTCAGCCCTCGCTGCGGCTTGGCGGGCGCGTCGTCGACGACGCCCTCGGGCATCGCGCCGGTGCCGCGCACGGACTGCTTGAGGGTGCGGGTGCCGTAGAAGACCCCGGCCTCGTCGGGCCCGGTGATCCGCACCCGGTTGTCGCGGGTGGTCAGCCGGTACGACTCGGCGGCACCCGCGCCGCCGAGGGCGAGCTCGACGTCGCCGGGGCGGGCGGCGACCGCGCCGCGGTACCGGATCTTCAGCTCGCCGGCGAGCAGGCGGCCCTCGTCCGCGAGGGCCTCGCTGCCCTTGGCGACGACGACGCCCGCGGCGGGCACGGGACGCCAGCCGGGCCCGACGAGGCCGGGGTCTTCTACGGCACCCGCACCCTCAAGCAGTCCGTGCGCGGCACCGGCGCGATGCCCGAGGGCGTCGTCGACGACGCGCCCGCCAAGCCGCAGCGAGGGCTGAACGTCGACATCGCCCGCAAGTTCTTCAGCGCGAGCTGGATCGAGGCCCGGCTC
>NZ_RDBI01000066.1:228202-234028 GCF_008042125.1 Streptomyces sp. MS191 | reverse complement strand
GGCCCCACCCCTCTCACTCCGCTGACAGGGCTGGCCCGCTTCAACACGGCGACGCCCGGCGCGGCCGTGGCCCTCCTGCTGACCTGCTGCGGCAGCCGCCGCTGGGCCGAGCGAGTGGCCGCCCATCGCCCGTACCCGACACTCGACGCGCTACTCGCCGCGGCCGACGAGGCCGGCTACGACCTGTCCGTCGCCGACGTCGACGAGGCGCTGGCGGGCGAGTCCTCGGCGGCTCCCCACCCCGACGCGCCGCAGGCCGCGCACACCGCGCTGCGGGCCGCCCACGCCGCGTACGAGTGCAGGTTCGGTCACGCGTTCGTGATCAGCCTCGACGGCGTGCGCCCGTCGGAGAGACTCGACCGGGTCCTGGCCGGCATCCGGTCACGGCTCGGCAACGAACCGGACGAGGAGCGCGCGACGGCGGCCGACGAGCTGCGCCGGCTGACCCGCTCCCGGCTCGCGCACCGGGTCGGCGCGCCCCCCACCCCCGTACGGGCGTCCGGAATGCGGTGATTCGGGCGCACGCGATAGCCCGTCCGTGCCTCTTTGATCACACCTATGGACCCCGCGCGAGCGAACCGACGAGTCGTCGCTACGATGACCAGGGCCGGTGGACCGTACCCGGCCGGGTCAGACCGACACTGAAGCCGGCCGACCCTGATCCCCGCTCCCGGAGGGTTTTTCCGTGCCGGCTGGAACGCTGTACCGCGGCCGGGAAGGAATGTGGTCCTGGGTGGCTCATCGAGTCACCGGCGTCCTCATCTTCTTCTTCCTGTTCGTACACGTGCTGGACACCGCTCTCGTCCGCGTCTCCCCCGAGGCGTACGACGATGTCGTCGCCACGTACAAGACGCCGATCGTCGCACTCCTCGAGTACGGCCTCGTCGCCGCCATCCTCTTCCACGCGCTGAACGGCCTCCGGGTCATCGCCGTGGACTTCTGGTCCAAGGGCCCGCGCTACCAGAAGCAGATGCTCTGGACCGTCGTGGGCATCTGGGTCGTGCTGATGGCGGGCTCGCTGTACCCCGTCCTCGGCCACGCCGCACGTGAACTGTTCGGGAGCTGAGGCCGCACATGTCCGCTGACACCCAGTCCGCGATCGGTCCCGTCGAGGGCGCGCCCCACTACGACGTGGACAACCCGGCCCCGTTCATCGAGGCCCCCCGCAAGCGCA
This sequence comes from Streptomyces sp. MS191, assembly GCF_008042125.1. Classification (GTDB taxonomy): domain Bacteria; phylum Actinomycetota; class Actinomycetes; order Streptomycetales; family Streptomycetaceae; genus Streptomyces. The sequence goes on along the minus strand of NZ_RDBI01000066.1, from coordinate 232,854 downwards.
CCGGCAAGACGCCGCGGGCGACCCGGGGCAACTTCGAGATGATCGCATGGCTCTTCATGCGCCTCTCGGGCGTCGTCCTGGTCGTCCTGGTCCTCGGCCACCTGCTGATCCAGCTCTTCCTGGACGGTGGCGTCTCCAAGATCGGCTTCGCCTTCGTGGCCGGCCGTTGGGCGTCCCCGTTCTGGCAGGTCTGGGACCTGCTGATGCTCTGGCTGGCCATGCTGCACGGCGCCAACGGCCTCCGCACGGTCGTCAACGACTACGCGGAACGCGCGAACACGCGCCTGTGGCTCAAGGGCCTGCTGTACACCGCCACGGTGTTCACCATCCTTCTGGGCACGCTGGTGATCTTCACCTTCGACCCGAACATCCGCTAGGCACGGGGCTGAGGTAACCACGCCATGAAGATCCACAAGTACGACACCGTCATCGTCGGCGCCGGTGGCGCGGGCATGCGCGCCGCCATCGAGGCGACGAAGCGCAGCCGCACCGCCGTGCTGACGAAGCTCTACCCCACCCGCTCCCACACGGGCGCCGCGCAGGGCGGCATGGCCGCCGCGCTGGCCAACGTGGAGGAGGACAACTGGGAGTGGCACACCTTCGACACGGTCAAGGGCGGTGACTACCTGGTCGACCAGGACGCCGCCGAGATCCTGGCGAAGGAGGCCATCGACGCCGTCCTCGACCTGGAGAAGATGGGTCTGCCGTTCAACCGGACCCCGAACGGCACCATCGACCAGCGCCGCTTCGGCGGCCACTCGCGCAACCACGGCGAGGCCCCGGTCCGCCGGTCCTGCTACGCCGCGGACCGCACCGGCCACATGATCCTCCAGACGCTGTACCAGAACTGCGTCAAGGAGGGCGTGGAGTTCTTCAACGAGTTCTACGTCCTGGACCAGCTGATCACCGAGGTCGACGGGGTCAAGAAGTCCGCCGGTGTGGTGGCCTACGAGCTGGCCACCGGCGAGATCCACATCTTCCAGGCCAAGGCCGTGATCTACGCGTCCGGCGGCACCGGCAAGTTCTTCAAGGTGACCTCCAACGCGCACACCCTGACCGGTGACGGCCAGGCGGCCTGCTACCGCCGCGGCCTGCCGCTGGAGGACATGGAGTTCTTCCAGTTCCACCCGACGGGCATCTGGCGCATGGGCATCCTGCTGACGGAGGGCGCCCGCGGTGAGGGCGGCATCCTCCGCAACAAGGACGGCGAGCGCTTCATGGAGAAGTACGCGCCGGTCATGAAGGACCTCGCGTCCCGTGACGTCGTCTCCCGCTCCATCTACACCGAGATCCGCGAGGGCCGCGGCTGCGGTCCCGAGGGCGACCACGTCTACCTCGACCTGACGCACCTCCCGCCGGAGCAGCTCGACGCCAAGCTCCCGGACATCACCGAGTTCGCCCGCACGTACCTCGGCATCGAGCCCTACACGGACCCGATCCCGATCCAGCCCACCGCGCACTACGCCATGGGCGGCATCCCGACCAACGTCGAGGGTGAGGTCCTCAGCGACAACACCACCGTCGTGCCGGGTCTGTACGCGGCCGGCGAGGTCGCCTGTGTCTCCGTGCACGGCGCCAACCGCCTGGGCACGAACTCGCTGCTCGACATCAACGTCTTCGGGCGCCGTTCGGGCATCGCCGCCGCCGAGTACTCCGCCAAGTCCGACTACGTCGAGCTGCCGGAGAACCCGGAGGCCCTCGTCGTCTCCATGATCGAGAAGCTCCGCAACTCCACGGGCAGCGAGCGGGTCGCCGACCTGCGCCGCGAGCTCCAGGAGACGATGGACGCCAACGTGATGGTGTTCCGCACCGAGCAGACGATCAAGACGGCCGTCGAGAAGATCGCCGAGCTCCGCGAGCGCTACGAGAACGTGTCCATCCAGGACAAGGGCAAGCGCTTCAACACGGACCTCCTGGAGGCCATCGAGCTGGGCAACCTGCTCGAACTGGCCGAGGTCATGGCCGTCTCGGCCCTGGCGCGCAAGGAGTCCCGCGGCGGTCACTACCGCGAGGACTACCCGAACCGCGACGACGTCAACTTCATGCGTCACACCATGGCGTACCGCGAGGTCGGCGAGGACGGCTCCGAGACCGTCCGTCTCGACTACAAGCCGGTCGTCCAGACCCGCTACCAGCCGATGGAGCGTAAGTACTGATGGCTACCCCCGTACTGGACAAGGTCGAGGCGGAGTCCGCCGCCTCCCCGTACATCACGGTCACGATGCGCATCCGCCGCTTCAACCCCGAGGTGTCGGACGCGTCGGTCTGGGAGGACTTCCAGATCGAGATCGACCCGAAGGAGCGGGTGCTCGACGCCCTCCACAAGATCAAGTGGGACGTCGACGGCACGCTGACCTTCCGCCGCTCGTGCGCGCACGGCATCTGCGGCTCGGACGCGATGCGGATCAACGGCAAGAACAGGCTCGCCTGCAAGACGCTGATCAAGGACATCAACCCCGAGAAGCCGATCACGGTCGAGGCCATCAAGGGCCTGACGGTGCTCAAGGACCTCGTGGTCGACATGGAGCCCTTCTTCCAGGCGTACCGGGACGTCATGCCGTTCCTGGTCACCAAGGGCAACGAGCCGACGCGTGAGCGTCTGCAGACCGCCGAGGACCGCGAGCGCTTCGACGACACCACCAAGTGCATCCTGTGCGCCGCGTGCACGTCGTCCTGCCCGGTCTTCTGGAACGACGGCCAGTACTTCGGTCCGGCCGCGATCGTCAACGCGCACCGCTTCATCTTCGACTCGCGTGACGAGGCGGGCGAGCAGCGCCTGGAGATCCTGAACGACAAGGACGGCGTGTGGCGTTGCCGCACGACGTTCAACTGCACGGACGCCTGCCCGCGTGGCATCGAGGTCACGAAGGCGATCCAGGAGGTCAAGCGCGCGCTGATCACGCGTCGCTTCTGACCCGCTGACGCGGCCGCGCGCCGGGTCCGCTCGTACGCGGAAGGCCCCGACTCCCCTGAGGAGTCGGGGCCTTCCGCGTACACGGTGCGCATGTGCCAGGATCTGAGGCAGCGTTGGCGGCCCAGGAGAGCGGGGATTGATGAGCGAGCCGAACCCTTATGCGGACGGGGAGTACCAGTGGGGGCCCGACGGACGGTCGGGGACGCCTCCCTACGGCTATCCGCAGGCGGGAACGCCCGGTTACGGGTACCCGCAGCCGGTCTCGGGCGCGGGCTACCAGCCGACCCTGCCGGGCGGGGTCCCCGTGCCTCCGCAGCACGCGCCGACGGGGCAGGGCGGCGGGGCGCAGCTGAGCCTCGGCGACATCACCGTCGTCGGCGACCAGATCATCACGCCGGCCGGGTCGATGCCGCTCAAGGGCGCGGTGTGGAACGCGATGGACATGTCGCGGACCGAGGAGAAGATCCCGACGGTCGCGATCGTGCTGGCCATCATCTTCGCACTGCTGTGCCTGGTGGGTCTGCTCTTCCTCCTGATGAAGGAGAAGAAGACGACCGGCTTCATCCAGGTCACGGTGACCAGCGGCGGCCGGCACCACGCCACGATGATCCCGGCGACCGGCCCGGACACCATCCACTGGGTGATGGGCCAGCTCAACTTCGCCCGCTCGCTGAGCGTCTAACGATTCGTCCGCCGCTCGGGGGGCGGCAGGCGTCCGGGTCGCCTTCCTCAGCCCCCGGCCAGGGGGACGAGCCTGAGGAAGGTGACCTCCGTGTCGCGGTCCAGCTCCACCGTCTCGTCCAGCTCCTCGACCTGACGGTCCCCCACCAGCACCAGGAAGCCGTTGCGCCCGAAAGCCGCGACGGCCCGGGCGTACGCCCCCTCCGCCTCGCCCGGCCCCGCCTCGGCGGTGACCCGACGGCGGATCAGTTCGCGCAGGGTGAGCCGCTCTTCGGCGGCGTCGAGGCCGCCGGCCTCCCGACGGGCCCCCGAGGTCGTCTCGTCGACGAAGGTCACCTTTCCCATGCCCGCAGGGTAGAGGCCCCCACCGACACCCGCGGGCCCGCCGCGTCCCGCCCCGTCCGGGGATCAGCCGTGCCAGGGCTTCGGGCCGCCCGGCTCCTCCGCCACGAGCATGATCCTGCGGAGCATGTCGTTGAGCCGGGCCCGCTCGCCCTCGTCGAGGACGCCGAGCAGCCGGTACTCCTCGTGGCCGAGGACGTCCATCGCCCCCTGCCATGTCTGGTGGCCGGTCTCCGTGAGCTCGACGACCACCCGGCGCCGGTCGGTCGTGGACTGCGTACGGCGCACCAGGCCGCGCCGCTCCAGCGCGTCGAGGCGGCCGGTGACCGAGGCGGGAGCGAGGTCGAGGTCCTCGGCGAGCTCGGAGGGGGCCGCGCTGCCGCCGCGTCCGGCGAGCTTGTGGAGCGTGTCGAACTCGTGGCGTTCCAGGTCGAAGTCGACGAGGGACTGCTCGCGCACGCGGCGCAGATGGACCGAGAGCTTCTTCATGCGCGTGACCGCGCCCTCGACGACCGGGTCGAGGTCCGGCAGGACGGGCTGCCAGCGGTCCACGTGGTCGTCGGTCCAGTCCCGCTGCGTCGGCCCGGTGGGCTCGGTCGGCTCCATGCATCGATCGTACGTCCCCCGCCCTCAACTCTTCGGTTCCGAATACTTCGTTGACGAATTATTCGGAACCGAAATACTCTGGATCCATGTCCGCCACCCCTTCCGACAC
>NZ_RDBI01000066.1:177893-228102 GCF_008042125.1 Streptomyces sp. MS191 | reverse complement strand
CTCCCCGTGACCTACACCCCGACTCCCGCCCTTGGAGCATCGAGATGAGCTGCCCGTACGACCCGACCGCCGCGTCCGGCACCGACGCACTCACCCTGGACCCGTTCGTCGCGGACCTCGACGGCGAGAGCGCCCGGCTGCGCGCCGCCGGTCCACTGGCCCGCGTCGTCCTGCCCGGCGGGGTGGCCTGCTGGTCGGTCACCCACCACGCCGAGGCGCGGCGGCTGCTGACCGACTCCCGGCTGGTCAAGGACATCGACGTGTGGGGCGCCTGGCAGCGCGGCGAGATACCCCTCGACTGGCCGCTGATCGGTCTCGCCAACCCCGGCAGGTCCATGCTGACCGTCGACGGCGACGAGCACCGGCGGCTGCGGTCGCTGGTCGCGCAGGCGCTGACCGCGCGCCGGGTGGAGCGACTGCGGGCCGGCATCGAGGCGCTGACCGAGGGCATGCTCGACCGGCTGGCGGAGCGTCCGGCGGGTGACGTCGTGGACCTCAAGGCCGAGTTCGCGTACCCGCTGCCGATGAACGTGGTCGGCGAACTGATGGGGGTCGACAGCGCCGACCACCCGCGGATGAAGGCCCTGTTCGACAAGTTCTTCTCGACGCAGACCCCGCCCGAGGAGGTGCCGCAGATGATGGCGGACCTGGGCGCCCTGTTCGCGGGGATCGTCGCGGGCAAGATCGACGCCCCCGGCGACGACCTCACGAGCGCGCTGATCGAGGCGTCCGAGGGCGGGGACCGGCTCACCACGGAGGAGATCACCAACACCCTCCAGCTCATGGTGGCGGCCGGGCACGAGACGACGATCAGCCTGATCGTCAACGCCGTCGTGGCCCTGGAGACGCACCCGGAGCAGCGTGCCCTGGTCCTGAAGGGCGAGGTGCCGTGGGAGAACGTGATCGAGGAGACGCTGCGCTGGTCCACGCCCACCTCGCACGTGCTGTTCCGGTTCGCCACCGAGGACATCGAGGTCGGTGACCGGGTGCTGCCCGAGGGCGAGGCCCTGATCGTGTCGTTCGGCGCGATCGGCCGCGACGAGAACCAGCACGGCCCGACGGCGGGCTCCTTCGACGTCACCCGTACCCCGAACCGCCACATCTCCTTCGGTCACGGCCCGCACGTGTGCCCGGGCGCGGCGCTGTCCCGGCTGGAGGCCTCGGTGGCGCTGCCGGCGCTGTACGCCCGCTTCCCCGAGCTGCGGCTGGCCGTGCCCCGCGAGGAACTGCGGAACAAGCCGGTCGTCACGCAGAACGACCTGTTCGACCTTCCGGTCGTCCTGGCCTGACCCGCCGGGAGACCGTTCGGCGGCAGGACCGTCGGCGCCCCGGACCGGCTCCGGGGCGCGGACGGTGGCGTACGGTACGGCCGGTCCGGGTGCGGCGCCCCCGCGTGGCCGCGGAGGAGTGCGGCCGCGGTCGGGCCCGCGTAGGGTCGGGAAGGCACCCGCAGTGCGCCCGCCCGGCGCCGCCGAGGAGGTGGGTCCGTGGACGATTCCGGCTTCCACGCGCTCCTCGCCGGTCTCCTGGAGGAGTCGCACCACACCGCCCCGGGGGACATCGCCCGACTGCTGCGGGACACGGCGCGGGCCATGGGGCTCGAGGGCGCCGACGTCTACCTGGCGGACGTCCAGCAGACCCATCTCGTGCCCCTCGACGTCCAGGAGCCGCGCCTCGGGGTCGAGGGCACGCTCGCGGGGCGGGCCTACCGGACCGAGACACCCCAGGCGGGTACCGATCCCGCGTGCCTGTGGCTGCCCCTCATCGACGGCGTCGAGCGGATCGGCGTGCTGCGGCTGACCGGTACCGGGACGGAGGTGCCCGACCTCGCGCACGGCCGGACGCTCGCCTCCGTCACCGCGCTGCTGGTCGTCTCCAAGAGCACGTTCAGCGACACCCTCCAGCGCCTCGTGCGCACCCGTCCGATGACCCTCCAGGCCGAGCTCGCGTGGGCCTTCACCCCGCCCCGGACCCTCGGCACCCGGGCCGTCACGTCCAGCGCCGTCATGGAGCCCGCGTACGAGATCGGCGGTGACGCCTTCGACCACGCGCTGGGCGAGCAGCAGTTGCACCTGGCCGTCGTGGACGCCATGGGCCACGACGCCGCCTCGGGGCTGTCCGCGGCACTCGCCCTCGCGGGCTGCCGCTCCACCCGCCGACGGGGCCGCAGGCTCACCGACATCGCCGCCGCGGTCGACAGGACGCTGACCCGCTGGGTCCCCGAGCGGCTCCTGACCGGGGTCTTCGCCGACCTCGACGTCGCCACCGGGCGCCTCTCGTGGGTCAACTGCGGGCATCCGGCACCGCTGCTGATCCGCAACCAGCACATCGTGGCGGGCGCGCTCACCCGCGAGGCCGACCTGCCGCTGGGCTTGGGGCCCCACCCCGCGCAGACCTCACCGGCGCTCCACCACGCTCAGCTCGAACCGGGGGACCAGATCCTCATCTACACGGACGGCGTGACCGAGGCCCGCTCCGAGGAGGGCGAGCTGTTCGGCGAGGAACGCCTGGTCGACACCGTGGTCCGGGCCGCGGCGGCGGGCCGGCCGGCGCCCGAGGCGCTGCGCCGGCTGATCCACACCATCCTCGGCCACCAGAACGGCCATCTCATGGACGACGCCACGATCCTGCTCGCGGAGTGGCACCCCCAGGCGTGACCGTCACACCGGGGCCGGGGGGTGTGACGGGCGTCACGGACTTCCTTCCCCGTCCGTGTCGACCGGACGTCGTGGCAGGGGCGTATGCGGGGTGAAGCAAGAGAGATCCGGGAGTGGCTGTTGACCGTCGAGGAGTTCGAAGAGTTCTACGCCCAGACGGCGGCCCGTCTGACGGGCCAGTTGTACGTGATGCTCGGTGACCTGCACGAGGCCCAGGACGTGGTGCAGGAGGCGTTCGTCAGGGGCTGGGGCCGGCGGCGGCAGCTGGATCGGGACGGGCGGCCGGAGGCGTGGATCAGGACGGTCGCCTGGCGGCTGGCGGTGAGCCGGTGGCGGGTGCGGCGGCGGTCGGCGGAGGCCTGGCGGCGCCGGGACGCTCCGGTGGAGGTCGCCGGGCCGGGCCCCGAGCAGGTGGCGTTGGTCGACGCCCTGCGCGGGCTTCCGGACCGGCAGCGCCGGGCCGTGACGCTGCATTACCTGTGCGACCTGACCGTCGAGCAGATCGCTGCCGAGACCGGCATGTCCGCCAGCACCGTCAAGACCCATCTGGGCCGCGCCCGTACGGCGCTGGCCGATCGTCTGCAGGACCCGCGTATCGAGGAGGCCCCCGGTGCCTGAGCCCCATCACGACCCGTTGCGGCAGCTGTTCCGGCAGGCGGCCGACTCGGGGCAGGCGAGGGCCGCCGCCCCGCCGTTCGGGCACATCGCCGAGCGGGGCCGGCGCGCCCGGCGGCGCCGGCTCGCCGGAGTCGCCGCGGCGGCGTGTCTCGTCCTGGCGGGCGGCGGCGCCGCGACGGCGGCCCTCGTGACGAACCGGCCGGCGCCGGTGGTGCCCGCCACCACCCCGTCGCCCGGTGAGTCGGCGCTGCCCACCGTCGCGCCGTCGGCGACCGCCTCCACGCCGCTGGACACGTCTGACACCGGCAACTCCGCGACGCCCGGCACGACGCCGCCCGGTGGCGGCCCCTCCGCGACGCGGACCCAGCCGCCGTCCGGCGGCTCCGCCACCACCCGGCCCTGACCCCGCTCACCCCGCATGCTCGTCCACCCCGCACGCGGGGCGGTCGAGCATGCCCGCAGACACCCGAGAGAGCCCCTCCCGATGACGCTCCAGCCGCCCGCGGCACGTGAACGCGCGCTCGCCGCCCCACCCCTCCGGCCCACGAGGTCCGCTCCCGCGCCGGCGGAGCGGCCGGCCGGACGTACCGCCGGACACGTCCGGCGCGTCCTCCGGCTCCAGCCCGGCGACGGCGAGGTGCTGGTCCTGTATCTGGCCGTACGGGCCGGCGTCTGGGTGGTCGCGTACTGCACCCGCCGGCTGTTCCCCGCCGATGCCGGGAGCCACGTCCCGGCCGGCCCCCTCGCTCCGTTCGAGCACTGGGACTGGGGCCACTATCTGCACATCGCCCGCGACGGCTACTTCCCCGCCGACCCGGGGCCCGGCGGCGGTGACAACCGCGAGGCGTTCTTCCCCGGGTTTCCGCTGCTGCTGCGGGCGGTGCACGTCGTCGTGGCCGACTGGACCGCGGCCGGACTGCTGATCTCCTTCGTGGCGGGAGGCGTGGCCGTGGTCGCCCTGGCCCGGCTGGCCCGGCCGTCGCTGCCCGACGCCGAGGGCGGGCGGCGGACGGTGCTGTTCCTGCTCGCCTCGCCCTGCGGGGTCTTCCTGGCAGTGGGGTACACCGAGGCGCTGTTCCTCGCGCTGGCGCTGCCCGCGTGGCTGGCCGCGCAGCGTCACCGGTGGGCCGCGGCGGCCGTGCTCACGGCGCTGGCGACGACGGTCCGGGTCAGCGGGCTGTTCCTCGCCGCCGGGATCGCCCTGCACTTCCTGCTCGTGGCGCGGAGCGACCGACGCCATCGGCGCCGCGCGCCGTGGCAGGCGCTGCCGGCCGTGCCCGCGGCGCTGTACACGTGGTACCTGCACGCCGAGACGGGCGACTGGATGGCGTGGAAGCACGCGCAGGAGCGCGGCTGGTACCGCGAGTTCCACTCCCCGTGGTCGGCGTGGTCCCAGACCTGGGAGGGGGCGTTCGGGCAGACGATGACCACGCCCTACGCGTTCATGTTCCAGGCGGAACTGGCCGCGATGCTGGTCGGGCTCGCGCTGCTCGGGCTGCTGGTGCGGCGGCGGCATTGGCCCGAGGCGCTGTACGTCGCCCTCACGCTCTGGGCGCTCGGCACCTCGTACTGGTACACGTCGGTGCCGCGGGCCAGCCTGCTGTGGTGGCCGTTGTGGATCGCGCTGGCCGGATGGGCGCACCGGCGGCCGCGGTTCTCCGCCGTGTACCTGTGCCTGACGGTGCCCCTGTCCGTGGTGTACGCCGTCGCCTTCATGTCGGGACGCTGGGCCGGTTAGGTCCTGTCCGGGCGATCCCCCAAGATCGCCCGGACGGGACCTGGGCCTGCGCGGCGCACGGTCCCGTGCCGGCCGGTGCGGCCGACACGGGACCGTGCGTGTCTTCGCGGTGGCGCGGCTACTTCGGCAGCCATGCCTTCCAGGTCGGCTCGTTGGCGTCGACCCACCTCTTCGCCGCCTCCTGGGGCGAGAGCTTCTCCTCGGCGATCATCAGGGCGACGTCGTTCTGTGCCTCGGTGGTCCAGCGGAAGTTCTTCAGGAACGCGGCCGCCTTCCCGCCGTTCCGCTCGAATCCGCTGTTGAGGAACTTCTGCAGCGGGGTGTGCGGGTAGGCGCACGCCACCTTCTCCGGCTCGGCGTCGCAGCCCTCCTTGTAGGCGGGCAGCTTCACCTCCGTCATCGGCACCTTCTGGAACAGCCACTGGGGCTTGTACCAGTAGGTGAGGAACGGCTTCTTCTCCTTGGCGAACTGCTTGATCTGGGTGATCTGGGCCGCCTCGGAGCCGGAGAAGACGACCTGGTAGTCCAGGTCCAGGTTCTTCACCAGCGCCTTGTCGTTGGTGACGTACGACGGGGAGCCGTCCAGGAGCTGGCCCTTGCCGCCGCTCTCGGGCGTGCGGAGCTGGTCGGCGTACTTGTCGAGGTTCTTCCAGTCCGTGACGTCGGGGTGCGCCTCGGCGAAGTACGTCGGGACGAACCAGCCGATGTGGCCGGTGACTCCGAGGTCGCCGCCGGGGACGATGGTCTTCTTGTCGTCGACGTAGCGCTTCTCCTGGTCCGGGTGGCCCCAGTCCTCCAGGATCGCGTCGACGCGGCCCTGGCTGAGCGCGTCCCAGGCGGGGACCTCGTCGACCTGGACGGTGTCGACCCGGTAGCCCAGTTCGTGTTCGAGCAGGTACTGCGCGACGGCCACGTTGGCCTGCGCGCCGACCCAGGACTGGGTGGAGAGGGTGACGGTCCGCGCGCCCTGCGCGGCGGCGTACGGGGAGGCCTGCTTGGTCATGTCGGCCGCGCCGCAGCCGGTCACGGCGACGGCGAGCAGGCCGAGTCCGGCGGCTCCGGCGATGATCGGAAGTCGCATGTCAGGCCTCCTTCTCGGGGGTGGTCCGGGTCGGCTGGGTCACCCGGTCGAGCATCAGGCCGAGGCAGACGATCGCGGCGCCCGCGACGAGTCCGGTGGCCAGGTCGCCCTGGGCGAGGCCGAACACCACGTCGTAGCCGAGCGCGCCGCCACCGACCAGGCCGCCGATGATGACGACGGCGAGCACCAGGACGACGCCCTGGTTGACGGCGAGCAGCAGGGCCGGACGGGCGAGCGGCAGCTGGACCTGGCGCAGCTGCTGGAATCCGGTCGCGCCCAGGGAGCGGGCGGACTCCAGGGCCACCGGGTCGACGCCGCGCAGTCCCTGGGTGGTGATGCGGACGACGGCGGGCAGCGCGTAGACGACGGCGGCGGCGACCGCCGGGGCCCGGCCGACGCCGAAGAGGGCGACGACGGGGATCAGGTAGACGAACTGCGGCAGGGTCTGGAAGACGTCCAGGACGGGGCGCAGCGCGCGCTCGACGCGGGTGCTGCGGGCGGCGGCGATCGCGACGGCGAAGCCGATCACGAGGGTGACGGCGACGGCGGCGAGCACCTGGGAGAGGGTGTCGAGCGAGGCGTCCCACACACCCAGGACGCCGATGCCGGCCATCGCGAGGACGGCGGTCAGGGCGGTGCGCCAGGTGCCGACCAGCAGGGCGAGCACGCCGACGAGCAGCAGGACCGCCCACCAGGGCAGCGCCTGGAGGCCCGAGCGCAGCGGGTCGAGCACCCACTGGGTGAAGTGGGCCGCCCAGTCGGCGGTGCCGCCGATGACCGGGACGCCCGAGTAGAGGTGGGCGGTCATCCAGTCGACGACCTTGTTGACGGGTTCGGCGATGTCGAGGTGCCAGGTGCCCGGCCAGGCCGCGTGGCCCGCGAGGCGGCCGGCGACGGCAGCCGCGGTCGCCGCGGCCGCGGCGACGGCCCAGCCGCGCAGGCCGCGCAGGGCGGAGGTGCGGGGTGCGGCGCCGATCCGGGCGCCGGCCGCGCCGGCGGTGCGGTCGAGGACGACCGCGAGGAGCACGATCGGGATGCCGGCGGCGAGGGCCGCGCCGACGTCGACCGAGGCGAGGGCCTGGTAGACGCGGTCGCCGAGTCCGCCGGCGCCGATGACCGAGGCGATGACGGCCATCGACAGCGCCATCATGATCGACTGGTTGACGCCGAGGAGGAGTTCCTTGCGGGCGAGCGGGAGGCGGGCGCTGAGCAGCCGCTGCCGGCCGGTCGCGCCGAGCGAGTCCACGGCCTCCAGGACGCCGGGGTCGGCGTCGCGCAGGCCGAGTGCGGTGAGCCGCGCCATCGGCGGGGCGGCGTAGACGACGGTGGCGAGGACGGCCGCGGGGACGCCGATGCCGAAGACGAGGACGACCGGCAGCAGGTAGGCGAAGGCGGGCAGGACCTGCATGGTGTCCAGGACCGGGCGCAGGGCGCGGAAGGTCCGGTCGGAGAGGCCGGCGGCCAGTCCGAGGACGCCGCCGACCAGCACGGACGCGGCGACCGCGACGACCATGAGGGCCAGGGTCTGCATGGTGGGGACCCACATGCCGAGCAGACCGCAGACGGCGAAGGCGCCGGCGGTCGTGAGCGCGAGGCGCGGTCCGGCGACGCGCCAGGCGATCAGACCGCCGGCCGCGGTGACGCCGGCCCAGCCGGCGGCGAGGAGCAGCAGGTAGACGCCGCGGACGGACAGCACGACGCCGTTGCTGACGTGGCCGAGGAAGTACAGGAAGACCGGGTGGTCGTCGCGGTTGTCGATGATCCAGTCGCCGGTCCGGCCGAGCGGGCCGGACAGGTCGACGGTCAGGGAGGCGGGCCAGCTGCCGCCGCCCGCGAGCAGGATGCCCAGCGGGACGAGCACGACGACGGCGAGGGCGAGGGGCAGGTACCTGCGGAGGGCGGCGCGGGAGACCGCGCCGGACTCGCGCAGGGGTGCGCTGACGGCTGCGGTCATGCTGCCGCCTTCCCGGTCGGGACACCGGCGACGACCGACAGCAGTTCCCTGTCGTCGACGATGCCGACGCAACGGCCCTGGTCGAGGACCCGGACCGGGCCGCCGCTGCGGGCGACGGCCTCGATGGCCTCGGAGACGGTCGCGCCGGGGGCGAGGGCGGGGCCGTGGTCGGCCTCGTCGCCGCAGGGCGGTCGCATGGCGGTGCGGACGGTGACGACCTGCTCGCGCGGGACGTCGCGGACGAAGTCGCGGACGTAGTCGTCGGCGGGCGAACCGACGATCTCCTCGGGGGTGCCGAGCTGGACGATGCGGCCGTCGCGCATCAGGGCGATGCGGGAGCCCAGTCGCAGGGCCTCGCTGAGGTCGTGGGTGATGAAGACCATGGTGCGGCCCTCCTCCCGGTGCAGGCGGACGACCTCCTCCTGCATGTCCCGCCGGATCAGCGGGTCGAGCGCGCTGAACGGCTCGTCGAACAGGAGCACTTCGGGGTCGACGACGAGCGCCCGGGCGAGGCCCACGCGCTGCTGCTGGCCGCCGGAGAGCTGGCCGGGCCTGCGGTCCTCGAGTCCGGCGAGGCCGACCTTGTCGACGGCCTCGGCGGCCTTGGCGCGGCGCTCGGCACGGCCCATCCCCTGGATCTCCAGGCCGTAGGCGACGTTGTCGAGCACGGAGCGGTGCGGCAGCAGGCCGAAGTGCTGGAAGACCATCGAGGCGCGGTGGCGGCGCAGTTCGCGCAGCCGGGCCCTGTCCATGGACAGGACGTCCTCGCCCTCCATGGCGACGCTGCCGGAGGTGGGCTCGATGAGCCGGGTCAGGCAGCGCACGAGGGTGGACTTGCCGGAGCCGGACAGGCCCATGACGACGAAGACCTCACCCTGGTGGACGTCGAAGGAGACGTCCCGGACGGCGGCGGTGCAGCCGGTGCGCTCACGGAGTTCGGCGGGCGGCAGTGCGGCCAGTTCGGAGCCGGGGACCCGGTCGGCCTTGGGGCCGAAGACCTTCCAGAGGTTCTGGACGGAGAAGGCGGACGGCGTGTTCATCAGGCATGACCTCCCAGGAGTTCGGCACACTTCTCGCCGACCATGAGGACGCCGATCATCGGGTTCACGGCGGGCATGGTCGGGAAGACGGACGCGTCGGCGATGCGCAGGCCGTCGAGGCCGCGCACCTTGAGGTCCGGGTCGACCACGGCGTGTGCGTCGTCGGCGGCGCCCATCCGGCAGGTGCCGGCGGGGTGGTAGACGGTGTGGGCGACCTGACGGGCGTAGGCGCCGAGTTCCTCGTCGTCGGTGATCTCGGGCCCGGGGCAGACCTCGCGCTTGAGCCAGCCGGCGAGCGGCTCGCGGCGGGCGATCTCGCGGGCGATCTTGATGCCGTCGACGAGGGTGCGGCCGTCGTAGTCGTCCTCGTCCGTGAAGTAGCGGAAGTCCAGGGCGGGCTTGACCTCGGGGTCGGCGCTGGTGAGGTAGAGCCGGCCGCGGCTGCGCGGCTTGGGGATGTTCGGGGTCATCGACACGCCGTGGGCGGGCCGCTCGTAGCCCAGCCGCTCCGGATTGTCGGTGAAGGGGACCTGGTAGAAGTGGAACATCAGGTCCGGGCCGGGGGACGAAGGGTCGCGCCGTACGAAGAGTCCGGCGTCGCTGTCCATCGCGGAGTTCTCCGGGATGGGTCCGTGGGTCTCCCAGACGATGACCGACTCGGGGTGGTCGAGCAGGTTCTCGCCGACGCCCGGCAGGTCGTGCGCGACGGGGATGCCGAGCGCCTCCAGGTCCGCCTTGGGGCCGATGCCGGAGTGGAGGAGCAGCCGCGGGGTGTCGACGGCTCCGGCGCAGACGAGGACCTCGCGGCGTGCCTCGACGAGGAGTTCCGCCCCCTCCTTGGTGCGCACGTGGACGCCGCGGGCCCGGGTGCCGTCGAGTTCCAGGCGGAACGCCCAGGTCTCCAGCATCAGGCGGAGGTTGGGGCGCCGGTCCATGACGGGGTGGAGGTACGCGACCGAGGCGGAGGAGCGCTTGTTGTCCTCGGGGTGGTAGGCGAGGTCGAAGAACCCGACGCCCTCGTGGAAGGGGGCCTTGTTGAACCCCTCGACGCGGGGCACGCCCAGGGCTCCCTGCGCGGCGTCGACGAAGTCGCGGGCGATGGCGTTGCGGTCGTTCTCGTCGACCGGGACGATGTTGTTCAGGAGCCGGTCGAAGTACGGCTCCATGGCCCGCGCGTCCCAGCCGTCCGCGCCCGCCTCGGCCCACTCGTCCCAGTCGGACGGCAGCGGCTTGAAGGATATGAGGGTGTTGTGCGAGGAGCAGCCGCCGAGCACCCGGGCGCGGCTGTGCCGGATGTGCGAGTTGCCCCGGGGCTGTGCGGTGGTGGGGTAGTCGTAGTCGAGGTCTCCGCCGAGCAGGCCCATCCAGCGGCGCAGGGTCAGGACGTCGGGCCGGTCGACGTCGGAGGGGCCGCCCTCGATGACGGCGACGGTGACGTCGGGGTCATCGGTGAGGCGGCGGGCCAGGACGGAACCGGCGGTGCCGCCACCGACGATGACGTAGTCGTACGTGGTGCTCATGGTGTTGTTCTCCCGGCTCAGCCCGCGAACCAGCGCACGGGGCGCGGGGCGAGGTTCTGGTAGACGTGCTTGGTCTCGCGGTACTCGGCGAGCCCGGCGGGGCCGAGTTCGCGGCCGATGCCGCTCTTGCCGAAGCCGCCCCACTCCGCCTGCGGGAGGTAGGGGTGGAAGTCGTTGATCCAGACGGTGCCGTGGCGCAGCCGGCCGGCGACCCGGCGGGCGCGGGCGGCGTCGGCCGACCAGACGCCGCCGGCGAGGCCGTACTCGGTGTCGTTGGCGAGTTCGACGGCCTCGTCCTCGGTGCGGAAGGTCTCGACGGTCAGGACCGGGCCGAAGACCTCCTCGCGGACGACGCGCATGCCGCGGTGGCAGTGGTCGAGGACGGTCGGGCGGTAGAAGTGGCCGGGGCCTTCGGGGCGCCGGCCGCCGGCGCGCAGGACGGCGCCCTCGGCGAGGGCGGAGGCGACGTACTCCTCGGTCCTCGCGAGCTGCCGGGCGGAGACGAGGGGGCCGCACTCGACGCCCGGGTCGGTGCCTCGGCCGAGGCGGATCAGGTCGGCGCGGCGGGCGAGTTCGGCGACGAACCGCTCGCGCAGCGACTCCTCGACGATGAGGCGGGAGCCGGCCGAGCAGACCTGGCCGCTGTGGATGAACGCGGCGTTGAGGGCCTGGTCGACGGCGGTGTCGAAGCCCTCGTCGGTGGTGCAGGCGTCGGCGAAGACCACGTTGGGGTTCTTGCCGCCGAGTTCGAGGGCGACCTTCTTGACGCCGTCGGCGGCGGCGCGCATCACGTTCGTGCCGCTGACCAGTCCGCCGGTGAAGGAGACGAGGTCGACGCCGGGGTGCTCGGCGAGCCGTGCGCCGACGGTGTCCCCCGGGCCGGTGACGAGGTTGGCGACGCCGGACGGCAGGCCCGCCTCCGCGAGCAGGCCGAGCAGCGCGACGGTGGTGAGCGGGGTGAGTTCGCTCGGTTTGACGACGAAGGTGTTGCCCGCGGCCAGGGCCGGGGCGATCTTCCAGCTCGCCTGGAGCAGGGGGTAGTTCCAGGGGGTGATGAGGGCGCACACCCCGACGGGTTCGTGGACGACGACGCTGTGGATGTCGGGCGAACCGGCGTCGACGACCCGGCCGCCGCCCTCGCCGATGACCAGGTCGGCGAAGTAGCGGAAGGCGTCGCTGACGCAGTCGACGTCGACGCGGCCTTCCTCCAGGGTCTTTCCGGCGTCGCGGCTCTCCAGCAGACCGAGGGTCTCCCGGTCGCGCTGGAGCAGGTCGGCGACGCGGCGCAGCAGCGCGGCCCGTTCGGCGACGGGCGTGTGCGGCCAGGCGCCCTGGTCGAATGCCGTCCGTGCGGCGGCGATCGCGGCGTCGGCGTCCTGCGTGCCGCCCTCGGCCACGACCGCGAGGGTGGTGGCGTCGGCCGGGTCGAGGATCTCCCGCGTGGCGCCGGAGGCGGCGGCTCGCCACTCTCCGTCGATGTGGATGGTTCGTTGGTCCGACACGTCGCGTTCTGCCTTCCGTTCCCGTTACGTCCCCCCACCAGTGCGGGTGGGCGACCGGGGGCGCTTGCCCCTGAGGTCGGGATCCATGCGCTCCGGCCCGTCGAACGTGGTGTTCGTCACTCCGGGTAGTCGGGGGCGTGGGCGGTGGAGGGGACGGGACGCGCTCCACAAGCTCGCCGGACGCGGCGGCAGCGCGGCCCCCTCCGAGCTCGCCGAGGACCTCGACCTCGCTCCCGCCTCGGTCACCGGCCGCCTCGACGCGCTGGAGCGGCGCGGCCTGGTGCGCCGTACGCAGTCCACGACCGACCGGCGCCGGGTGGTCGTCGAGCTCACGGAGACCGGCCACCAGACATGGCAGGGGGCGATGGACGTCCTCGGCCACGAGGAGTACCGGCTGCTCGGCGTCCTCGACGAGGGCGCGCGGGGCGACGGCGTCGCCCGGCTGTGCTCCACCGACCAGGTCCGCTTCGAGCGGCGGGCCGCGGCGGGCCGGGGCGCCTGGGAGCGGGCCGCGCTGCCCGACGTGCCCCGGCTCGTGCTGTCGGAGGCGCTGCGGGACGTCGACCTGTTCACCGCGGTGGCGTCCATCGGCGCCGATCCGCAGTGGCGGGACCGCGGCGAGGAGCGGGCGTTCGACGGGTACTGGGAGAGCTGGTCGTTCGGCGAGCTCACGGAGTCGGCACGGATCCGGCGGGAGACCCTGGCGCGGCTGCTGCCCCGTACCCGGATCGCGGACCGGGTGGAGCTGACCGACCGCTTCCTGCGGGTGCGGGGCGAACTGCGGGCGTACCGGATCCATCTCGGCTCGGGCAACGTCCTGATGGAACCGGAGGACGCCTATCTGTGCATCGTGGCCGACCGGGGCGCGACGGGCGGCCCCGACAAGGTCTTCCTGCCGTTCGAGGAGGACGGCGGACTGCTGTCGGTGATCCTGTCGAAGGCGTTCCTGCTCGCCGCGGACACGGGGATCACCGACCGGACGATCACCGACCAGATACGCCGGGGGCTGTGACCCCCCTCCGGCAGATGCACACCTAGGACGGCCGCGTCCCCGCCGGAGCGGCCAGGAACCCGGCGAGCAGCGCGGCCGTCTCCTCCGGGCGCTCCAGGGCGGGGAGATGGCCGGCCCAGTCCAGCTCGACGTGCCGGGCGCGCGGCAGCAGTCCGGCGAGCCGGACGGCGATCCGCCGGAAGTCGGCCACGTCGTGGGCGCCGGAGACGACCAGGCACGGCACGTCGATGCCGGCCAGGGCGGCGGCGTCGGCCTCCGGGCCGTCCGGGAAGTACGCGTCGGGAGCGGCGAGCTGGAGGTCGAAGGCCCGCCGCTGCATCTCCCGCACCCGCTCGCGGGTCTCGGTCCCGGCCTCGGGGCCCAGCCAGGTGTCGACGTTGAGCGCGACGGCTCCGTCGATGTCGCCTTTCTCCAGGAGCGCGTCCTCCCGTCCGCCCCAGGCCCGCAGGTCCTCGCTCGGCTCGTGCCCGGGCATGCCGGCGCACAGGAGCGCGAGCGCGGAGACGCGCCGGGGGTGGCGGGCGGCGAGGTCCAGGGCGACCCGGCCGCCGAAGGACGAGCCGACGAGCGCCGCGCGCTCGATGCCGAGCGCGTCGAGGAGCGCCAGGACGTCCTCGCCGTGGTGGTGCGGGGCGTCGACCGGGGACTCGCCGAACCCGCGGAGATCGCAGCGCACCACCCGGTGGCCGGCTTCCGCCAGATGCGCGAACTGCCCGTCCCACATGCGCCGGTCGCAGACACCGGAGTGGAGCAGGACGACTGCGGAGGGGCCGTCGCCGGCCACGTCGTGAAGGAGCGTCATCCGGACGACTGTAGGCGGCGGGCCCGGCGGCCGCCCACGGTTTTCCGGCCCCCCGAACCCAGGACTTGAACATGTTCAGTCGAAGCCCTACAGTCATGAGTGCCAGCTTTTGAACGTGTTCAAGGGAGGGTGGGGCATGGACCTCACTGTCGTCGCCTACATCGTCTACCTGCTGATCAGCGTGGCCCTGACCGTCTGGGTCGCCCGCACGCTCAGCCGCAACGGAAAGATCTTCCTGGCAGACGTCCTGCACGGGAACGAGAAGCTCGCCGACGCCGTCAACCACCTCCTGGTGGTCGGCTTCTACCTGGTCAACTTCGGCTTCGTGGCCCTCTACCTGAGCCAGGACGACGCCGTCCTCGACGCCCGGGCCCTCTTCGAGGCCCTGTCGGTCAAGCTCGGAGTGGTCCTCCTGGTCCTCGGCGTGATGCACCTCGGCAACGTCTACGTGCTCAACAAGATCCGCCGCCGGGGCGTCATGGAGCGCGAGCAGATCCCGCCGGTGCCGCCGCAGGGCTGGACCGCGCCGGCCAAGGGCCCCTGGGCCCCGCCCGCACCGGGCGCCGGGGCGTGAGCCGGCCGTGACGACGCCAGCCGTACGGCCGACCACCCCCGTACACCGCCTCACGGTGCTGTACGACGCCCAGTGCTCGCTCTGCGTCCACCTGCGGCACTGGCTGATGCGCCAGCGGCAGCTCGTCCCGCTCGACCTGGTGCCGGCCTCCTCCCAGGAGGCCCGGCGCCGCTTCCCGGACCTCGACCACGCCTCCACCCTGCGGGAGATCACCGTGATCGGGGACCGGGGACAGGTCTACCGCGGCGCCTCCGCCTGGATCGTCTGCCTCTGGGCCCTGGCCGAGCACCGGCCCCGCGCCCACTGGCTGGCCACCCCGGCCGGGCAGCCCTTCGCCCGCGCCACCGTCCTCGCCGCCGCCCGCTGGCGCGAGGCGGTCAAGGCCTACGGACCGGCCTGTGAGGACGGACGGTGCGAGGCACCGGGCACACCCGGCTAGGCTCGGGCACTGTGAAGGACGTGAAGGAAGAGCAGCCCGCCGAGCCCGCCGCGACCGGCCCGGCCAAGGCCCCGGCCAAGCAGCCCAAGAGCGAGCAGACCCGCACCCTCATCCTCGAGACCGCCCTCCGGCTCTTCAAGGACCGCGGTTACGACAAGACGACGATGCGGGCGATCGCCCAGGAGGCCGGGGTCTCGGTCGGGAACGCGTACTACTACTTCTCGTCCAAGGAACACCTCGTCCAGGGCTTCTACGACCGGATCGCCGAGGAGCACCAGGCGGCCGTCGAGGGGATCCTGGACAGCGACGAGAAGGACCTCACGGCCCGCATCCGCGGGGTCCTCCTCGGCTGGCTCGACATCGCCGAGCCGTACCACGAGTTCGCGGCCCAGTTCTTCAAGAACGCCGCCGACCCGGACAGCCCGCTCAGCCCCTTCTCGCCCGAGTCCGAGGGTCCGCGCGAGGCCGCCATCGAGGTCCACCGCCGCGTGATCTCCGGCGCCTCGGTGAAGATCGACCCCGAACTCGCGGAGCCGCTGCCGCAGTTGCTCTGGCTCCAGCAGATGGGCCTGGTGCTGTTCTGGGTGTACGACCGCTCCGAGGGCTGCGCCAACAGCCGGCGGCTGGTGGACCGGCTGGCCCCGGTCACCGCGCGGGCGATCCAGCTCTCCCGCTTCCGGCTGCTGCGCCCGCTGGTGCGGGAGACCCACGACCTGCTCGCCGACTTCATGCCGACGGCGGCGGGTATGGCGGCCTCGGGCATGCCCAAGCCCACGTCGGAGAAGGCGCCCAGGGCCTCGAAGAAGACGCGGCAGCCGGAGGAGTAGCCCGCGGGGCGCCCCCGGCGGGTATCGGGGCGGACGCCCCGGGGAACGACGAGGGGCCCGGTCCGTGCGGTGCACGGGCCGGGCCCCTCGGGGCGTCCGGAGCGCCTCCGGCACGGTGGCCGGGAGGGCGAGCGGATCAGATCCAGCCGAGCTCCCACAGGCGCCAGATGCCGGTGCCGTCGGTGAGGTACTGCGAACCGGCCACGTCGTCCGTCGCCAGCACGTAGTCCTTCTTCTGCCACAGCGGCACCAGCGGGACGTCCGTGGCGACCTCCGACTGGATGGCCTCGAAGTCACTGGCGGCGGCGGCGCGGTCGCTGTACTGCTGCGTGGCGGAGATCAGCGAGTCGATCTTCCGGCTCGCGAACCCGTTGTGCATGGCGTTGTCCGTGCCGACGAGCGGAGCGGTGAAGCTGTCGGAGTCGGGGAAGTCGGGGAGCCAGCCGACCGGGTACGCGTCGTAGTCGCCCTTCGCGTACGCCTTCTGGAAGTCCTTCCACTCCGCCGCCACGAGCTTGACCTTGAAGAGCCCGGTCTTCTCCAGCTGCCGCTTCAGCTCGGCCGCCTCGGCGCCGTAGGTGGCGTCCTTGCGGTAGCCGAGGGTGAAGGACACCGGCGTCTCGACGTCGGCCTTCGCGAGCAGGCTCACGGCCTTCGCCCGGGACGGCTCGGGGTAGATGTCGTAGAACGAAGTGCTGTGCCCGTTGAAGCCCTGCGGGATGAGGGAGTACAGCGGCTCGACCGTGCCGTGGTAGGCGCCGGTGACGATCGCCGGGCGGTCGATGACGGCGGCGACGGCCTGCCGGACCGCCTTCTTCGCCATCGCGGAGCCGGGCTTCACGTTGAAGTAGAGGTTGCGGATCTCGGCGGTCTGCGCCTCGGTGATCCGCGCGGTCTCCTTGCCGCTGCCGAGCTGGGACAGGAACTCCGGCGGCATCTGCCGGTGCGTGACGTCGACCTGCTTGGTGTTCCACGCGGAGGCGAGCTGCTCGGACTCGGTGAAGTACTTGACGACGACCGCGGAGCCCTTCTTGGCGATCGCACCGCGGTAGTTCGGGTTGGGCTCGAGCCGGGCGCTCTCGCCGGGCTTGAACTCCTTGAGCACGTACGGGCCCGAGCCGTCGACCGTGTTGCCCTGGCGCAGCTGCTTCGCCGGGTACTGGTTGCGGTCGACGATCGAACCGGCACCGGTGGCGAGCTTCAGCGGGAAGGTCGCGTCCCGGCCGCCGAGGTTGAACGTGACGGTCTGGCCGTCGGCCACGACGTTCTTCAGGGTCGGGAAGAGCGGGGCCGGACCGACGTCCGCCTTGATGGCGAGCATCCGCTCGAAGGAGTACTTGACGTCCTCGGCCGTGATCTTGCGACCGTTGGAGAACGTGAGGTCGTCCCGCAGCTTGCACTGGTACGTGGTCAGCTTCGCGCCCACGAACTTGCAGTCGTCGGCGGCGTCCGGGACCGGCGTGGTGAAGCCCGGCTTGAAGGTCAGCAGCGACTGGTAGATGTTGCTGTACATCGCCCATGAGCCGGCGTCGTACGCGCCGGCCGGGTCGAGGGAGGTCACTTCGTCGGTCGTGCCGACGGTGATCGGGTCGGTCCGGACGTCGTCGGACGGCAGGAGCTGCCATCCGCCCACCCCGGCGGCCACGAGAACTCCACAAGTGATGAGGATCCGCAGACGGACCTTCGACCGCATTGCCGTGCTTCCTTTTTTAGAGCCCACCCCTGCCGCGGCGGCGCCCTGGCCATGCCGCGATGGCGTCACCCAATCACACGCAATTCACAAGTGGAAGAGTAAACCTTCACACCGCAGGTATATGTCCGGGATATGGGACTTCAGGGGACTGAGCAGCATGTATCGGCCTCTGTGCGTTGAGTGACACCTTCCGCTACGTCTGTGTCGATGCCAGCTGGACGAGGGTGATGTCGGAGGGCGCCCCGACGCGGACGGGGGGTCCCCAGGCGCCGGCGCCCCGGGAGACGTAGAGCTGGGTGTCCCCGTACCGCTCCAGTCCGGCCACGGTCGGATTGGCCAGCTCGGCGATGTGGTTCCCGGGCCAGAGCTGCCCGCCGTGGGTGTGGCCGGAGAGCTGGAGGTCGACGCCGTGCCGGACGGCGTCGTGGATCACGATCGGCTGGTGCGCGAGCAGGACGGCCGCCCGCGCGCGGTCCCGGTCGCCGAGGGCGCGCCCGAAGTCGGGCCCCTGGCCCTCGCTCTCGCCGGCGACGTCGTCGACACCCGCGAGGTCGAAGCCGGCCGCGATCTCGACGCGTTCGTTGCGCAGCGGGTGCAGCCCGAGTTCCCGGACGTGGTCGACCCAGGCGTCCGCTCCGGAGAAGTACTCGTGGTTGCCGGTGACGAAGAAGGAGCCGTGGCGGGCGGTGAGCCGGGCGAGCGGCTCGGCGGCGGGTCCGAGGTTCTCCACGGTGCCGTCGACGAGGTCGCCGACGACGGCGACGAGGTCGGGCTGGGCGGCGTTGATGGAGGCGACGATGCGCTCGGTGTGGGCGCGCCCGAGGATCGGCCCGAGGTGGATGTCGGAGACGACGGCGATCCGGTAGCCGTGGGCGGCGCGCGGCAGCTTGGCCAGCGGCACGACCACCCGCTTCACACGCGGACCGCGGAGCACGCCGTACGTCCCGAGGCCCACGGTCCCGACGGCGGCCGCGGCCGCGGCACCGCCGACGACGCGCGACACGAACAGCCGCCGCGACACGGCCGTGGCGCCGGCCGGGGACTCCGCGGTGCCGCCGGCCGGGGCGTCGGGCGTGCCGGGGCCGCCGGACGCGTCGGCGGCGGCGGGGGAACGGCCGTCCGCGTCGGCGGACTCGGACGACGGGCCGCCGGACGTGCCACGGGCGGAGGCTCCACCACCCGCCGACGGGGCGTCGGGGTGGTCCGTGAGGAGGTTCCCGTCGGCCGTCACGGCACCGGCACCCGTGCCCGATACGGCGCCGCGGCGACCGGGCGGCGCCGGGGAGACGGGCTTGCCGCCGCCCCCGGAGGGCGCGGCCGGCCCGGACCCGGTCGCGCCGGGCGCCTCGGCCGCGGGGCCCGCCGCGGCCTCGGCGGACGCCGCGCGACGGTCCAGCGCACGGCGCAGCAGCGGGCGGACGGCCTCACCGACGACGAGGGCCAGCGTCAGGTACAGCAGCAGGGCCAGCCACAGGAAGCCGGGCCAGGCCACCGCCTGCTGGAGCACGAAGGGGGCCCCGGCGCGCGACGAGACCAGGGCGGCGAGCGAGAGCAGCGGCAGCACGAAGGCCGCGGCGGTACCCAGGCGGCGCGCCAGGCTCCCGCGCACCGTCACATCGCGCACCAGGCGCCGCCATACGTACCAGTGGACGCCGCCCAGCAGGGCGAGCACCACGATGAGCACCAGCAGGAAGACCAGCACGCGCCGTGACTCCTATCCGTGTGCGCGGCGCAATGCGCGCACCCCACGCAACCCGATCACGCCGACCACCGTCCCCAAGACAAAGGACGTGATGGCGAGCAGCAGATGAACCCAGAAGTAGGCCGTCGGGTCGCCCGCGTCGTCGAAGGCGAGACCGCTCCCGTCGTTCCAGAGGTTCTTGACGAAAGTGATCCAGATGAACCAGCTCCACACCCCGAACGCGAGCAGGAACCAGGAGACCGGCCGGCTGAGCTTCATGTCCCCAGTATCACCAGGCGCCCCGCAGACCCCGCGTCCGGGTGGACGCCCCCGGACGAACCGCCTGGCGGGGTTCGGTTCGCTGATCGGTACCTGTACGTTCTCGACCGTGTCTGCTTCAAAGAAGACCGCTTGGGCGGTCACCACTGCCGCACTGCTCCCCGTCCTCGCCGCCGCCCCGGCGCACGCGGACGACAAAGAGGAGCAGCAGCCCAAGCCGCCCGCCGTCATGTCCACCGTCGGCGGCTCCCTGCTCGGGCGGCCCGGTACCCAGGTCCAGCTCGGCCCGGGCGCCCCGGTCCTGCCCAAGGAGCTGAGCGGCCGGTCCTGGATCGTCGCGGACGCGGAGACCGGCGACATCCTGGCGGCGCACAACTCCCACTGGCGCCTTCCCCCCGCCTCCACCCTCAAGATGCTCTTCGCGGACACGGTCCTGCCGAAGTTCCCGAAGACGACGACACACACCGTCACCCCCGAGGACCTCAAGGACCTCGGCGCCGGCTCCAGCCTCGTCGGCGTCAAGGAGAAGCAGACCTACACGGCGCACGACCTCTGGCTCGGCGTCTTCCTTCGCTCGGGCAACGACGCCGTGCGGGTCCTGTCCGCCATGAACGGCGGCATCCCGCAGACCGTGGCCGACATGAACGACCACGCCGCCGAACTCCAGGCGCTCGACACGTACGCCGTCTCCCCGGACGGCTACGACGCCCCCCGCCAGGTCTCCTCCGCGTACGACCTCACCCTGATCGCCCGCAGCGGCATGCAGAAGGCGGACTTCCGGGAGTACTGCGCCACGGCCCGCGCCGCCTTCCCCGGCGAGCAGAAGCCGGGGAAGAAGCGCGAGAGCTTCGAGATCCAGAACACCAACCGGCTGCTCACCGGCGACTTCGGCGTCGCGCCCTACCAGGGCATCGCCGGCGTCAAGAACGGCAACACCACGCACGCCGGCGCCACGTTCACAGGCGTCGCGGAACGCAACGGCAAAGTGCTGCTCGTGACGGTGATGAACCCGTCGTCCAAGGAGCAGCACGCGGTCTACAAGGAGACCGCCCGGCTCCTCGACTGGGGCTTCGCGGCCTCCGGCAAGGTGACCCCGGTCGGCGAGCTGGTGCCGCCGAAGTCGGCCGACACCGGGACGGGCGGGGACTCCGGCGCCGGCCCGGACGGCACGGCGCCCGCCCCCGGCAAGAACGCGCCGGACACGGCCGGCGCCCAGACCGTCGCCCAGGAGAAGTCGGGCGGGGTCGGGATCGCGCTCGGCGTGGCCGGCGGGGTCCTGGTGCTGCTCGCGGGCGCGGCCTTCCTCGTCAATCGCCGCTGGCCGCTGCCGGAGCTGGTGCGTCGTCGTCAGTCCCGGGACGAGAGCGTGAACCCGTAGCGGTCCAGGAGGCGCAGAACAGCAGCAGTTTCGCGGTGAAGTTGATCCACAGGAGCAGGGCGACCGGAACGCCGAACGCGCCGTACATCGACTTCGCCGCGACGCCGCGCATGTAGCCGCCGAGGAGCAGCTTCAGCAGCTCGAACCCGATGGCGCCGAGCACCGCCGCCACCACCAGGCGGCGGCGCGGCGGCTGGACGCCCGGCAGCAGCGTCAGCAGGTACAGCAGCATGAGGAAGTCGGCGAGCGCGGCCACGGCGACGGCCGCGGCCTGGAGCAGGATGCCGCCGATCCCGCCGTGCGAGATGCCCAGCCGGTCCGCGCTCCAGTCGACGGCGGTGGAGCCGAGCCAGGACGCGGCGAGCGAGCAGAGCCCGACGGCGCCGAGCCCGAGGAGCACGATCGCGTCCTTGCCCTTGCGCACGACGGGGTTGCCCTCCAGGTCGTCGAGCCCCCACACCGCGCGCAGGCACTCCCGCATCGAGCCGATCCAGCCGATGCCGGTGAGCAGCAGCAGGGCGCCGGCCACCAGTCCCACGGTGCCCGCGTTGGCCACGAGACCGTCGAGGTTCAGCTGGTCGGAGATGCCCGGGACCTGCTCGGAGACCTTGTCCTGGATCTTGTCGAGCTGCTCGGTGCTGAGCAGGGCGGCACCGACCGCCGCGGCCACCGTGATCAGCGGGAAGAGCGCGAGGAAGCTGATGAAGGTGATGGCGGCGGCGAGCCGGGTCCAGTGGGTCTCGTCGAGCGTCTCGTAGGAGCGCCAGGCATGCGTCTGCATGAGCCTGGTGATCCAGGGGCCGATGACGGGGAGCTTGGTCAGCCAGTCCATGTCGTACGCGTACCCCTTGGAGCGTCGATTGAGCGGAAGACGGGGGTCCGGGTTCCCGGGAACCCGGGACAGCCGGCGAGTGCCGGGCCGGCGCCGATTCCTGACAGGGTGTCGGAGCGCGCGGAGGTGAACCCGGAGGCTCGCCTCTCACCGGTGTGTCACGGGCCGGCGCGTCACGGGGCCGGCACCTGGCGGACGGGCCGCGCACGGCCCGAGGCCGACGACGGGCGCGCGGCTCACAGGTCGGTGACCGCCATCCCGTACATCGCCGCCCACACCAGCCCGATGACCGCGAGCGGCCGGTCGCGCAGGACGACGTCCTCCGGGGCGCCGGCGGCGCCGCGGTCGGCGAAGACGGCGTAACGCAGCACGGCCAGGATGAAGGCGACCATCGAGAGCTGGCGCCAGGGCAGCAGCGCGCCGTCGGCGACGCCGCCGCTCTCCAGCGCCCACAGGCAATAACCGAGGACCGCGACGCCCGCGGCCAGCTGCCACACGAAGCGCAGGTACCCCGTCGTGTACTGGGTGAGCAGGGCGCGGGTCGCGCCCCGCGCGCCCTCCGGCTGGACGGCCTCGGAGTACCGCTTCGCGGCGACCATGAAGAGCGCGCCGAAGCCGGTGGTGATCAGGAACCAGCGGGACAGCGGGATGCCGAGCGCGACTCCGCCGATCATGGCCCGCATCAGGAATCCGGTGGTGACGACCGCGAGGTCGACCACCAGGACGTGTTTGAGGCGCACGCAGTACGCGACCTGCATGGCGAGGTAGGCGATGAGGAGGACGGCCGTCATGGGGTTGCACAGGACCGCGCTCGCGAGGGCGGCGCCGAGGCCGAGGAGTGTGCCCGCCGTGTAGGCGAGCGGCACGGGCACGAGTCCCGCGGCGACCGGGCGGCGGCGCTTCACGGGGTGGGCGCGGTCCGCCGCGGCGTCGCGGGCGTCGTTGACGAGGTACACGGCGGAGGCGGAGGCCGTGAACAGGGCGAAGACCAGGGCGAGCCGGGTGGCCGAGTGCCAGGACACGAGCTGTCCGGCGGCCGCGGGCGCGGCGACGACGAGGACGTTCTTCACCCACTGGCGGGGGCGCGCGGTCCGCACGAGTCCCCCCACGAGCGCGAACCCGGTCCGTCTCGGCGGCCGTTGCCGCTGCCGCGCGACACCGGGCTTGTCCAGGAGTGCGGTTCCCGCGCGCTCAGCCACGGACGCCGCCCCCGCCGGTGCGGGCGGGCCGGGCGCGCAGCCAGCGGCGGCCGAGGGCGGCGGTGGCCGCGCCCAGGGCGGCGCCCGCCGCGACGTCCGTCGGGTAGTGGACGCCGACGACCAGGCGGGAGAGGCACATCGCCGTCGCCGCCGGGGCGGCGAGCCGGTGGGCCGCCGGGCGCAGGGCGCCGAAGGCGACGGCCGCGGCCACGGCGGAGCTCGCGTGGGAGCTGGGGAAGGAGTGCCGGCCGGCCGTACGGACCAGGGGCGCGAACCGGTCGGCACCGGGCCGCGGCCGGCGCACCACCCGCTTCACGCCCATGCTGGCCAGATGGGCCGCGCCGACGAGGGCCGTGCCGCGCAGCCACCCTGTCCGACGCGCGGGGTCCACGGCGGCGCCGGCCAGTCCGGCCGCGAGCCACACGGCGCCGTGCTCGCCGCCGAAGGACAGCGCGCGGGCGACCGCGGCCACCGACGGCCGTCGCCCGCAGCCGCGCAGCAGGAGCAGCAGCCGCTGCTCCGCGCCGGACCAGTCCCCGTATCGCATGGGTTCGCCTCCCCGGTTCTCGGTCGACCCGGGGCGACTCTGGCCCGGCGGACCGCCGACCGCACGGCAATCTTTCCTGACACTCCTTTAATCACCCATTTCGACGAGCCGAACGGCAATCCCGGCAAAGCAGACAGGTGGGGCGATACGGTCGCCTCCATGGCCGCCGAGACCGACGCCGAGCCCCGTACCGCCGCCGTCGCACCCCCCACCGCCGTCGCGCCCGTCAGCACCCCCGACGAGCCGGACGAACCCCTCACGGGCTGGGGCCGCACCGCGCCGACCCTCGCGCGCGTGCACCGTCCCCGCACGCCCGAGGAGGCCGCCGAGGCGGTCCGCTCCTGCGGCGCCCGCGGCTCCATCGCCCGGGGCCTCGGCCGGGCCTACGGCGACGCCGCGCAGAACGCCGGCGGCTCCGTCCTCGACATGACCGGCCTGGACCGCATCCGCGCCGTGGACGCCGACGCCGGAGTCGTCGTCTGCGACGCCGGCGTGAGCCTGCACCGCCTGATGGAGGTGCTGCTGCCGCTCGGCTGGTTCGTGCCCGTGACGCCGGGCACCCGGTACGTCACCGTCGGCGGCGCGATCGGCGCCGACATCCACGGCAAGAACCACCACGTCTCGGGCTCCTTCGCCCGCCATGTGGCCTCGCTCGACCTCCTCACCGCCGACGGCCGGATCCGCACCGTCCTCCCCGGCACCGACCTCTTCGACGCCACCGCGGGCGGCATGGGCCTGACCGGAGTGATCATCTCCGCCACCCTGCGCCTGCTCCCCGTCGAGACCTCGCACGTCCTGGTCGACACCGAACGCGCCCACGACCTCGACGACCTGCTGGCCCGGCTCACCACCGGCGACCACCGCTACCGCTACTCCGTCGCCTGGATCGACCTGCTCGCCCGCGGCGCCGCGACCGGCCGCTCCGTGCTGACCCGCGGGGACCACGCCCCGTACGACGCGCTCCCCCGCCGGGCCCGCCGCACGCCCCTCGCCTTCCGCCCGGGACGGCTGCCCGCCGCACCCGCGTTCCTGCCCGAGGGGCTCCTCGGGCGCACCACCGTCGGCCTCTTCAACGAGCTCTGGTACCGCCGGGCGCCGCGCCGGCGCACCGGCGAGCTCCAGCGGATCCCCGCCTTCTTCCACCCGCTGGACGGCGTCCCGCACTGGAACCGCGTCTACGGCCGGGGCGGGTTCGTCCAGTACCAGTTCGTGGTCGGGTACGGCCACGAGGAGACCCTGCGCCGGATCGTGCGGCGGATCGCGCGCCGCGGCTGCCCCTCGTTCCTCGCCGTCCTCAAGCGCTTCGGCGAGGGCGACCCCGGCTGGCTGTCCTTCCCGATGCCCGGCTGGACGCTCGCGCTCGACATCCCGGCCGGCATCACCGGGCTCGGCGCGTTCCTCGACGAACTGGACGAGGAGGTGGCGCAGGCCGGCGGCCGGGTCTACCTCGCGAAGGACTCCCGGCTGCGGCCCGACGTGCTGCACGCGATGTACCCGCGGCTCGCCGACTTCCGGGCGCTGCGGGCCGCCCTCGACCCGCGTTCCGTCTTCACCTCGGACCTCGCGCGCCGTCTGGCGCTGTGATCCCGCACCAAGGAGACCCTCCATGAAGGACGCCTTCGGCATCCCGCAGTCCCTGCTCCTCCTCGGCGGCACCTCCGAGATCGGCCTCGCCACCGCCCGCCGGCTGATCACCCGCCGGGTCCGTACGGTCTGGCTGGCCGGGCGCCCCTCCCCCGCGCTCACGGCCGCGGCCGACTCGCTGCGCCGGCTCGGCGCGGAGGTGCACACCGTGCCCTTCGACGCGCTCGACACCGCCTCGCACGCCGAACGGCTCGGGAAGATCTTCACGGAGGGCGACATCGACCTGGTGCTGCTCGCCTTCGGGATCCTCGGCGACCAGGCCCACGACGAGGCCGATCCGGCGGCCGCCGTCCGGGTCGCCCAGACCAACTACACGGGTGCCGTCTCCGCCGGCCTGGTCTGCGCGCAGGCCCTGCAGGCCCAGGGGCACGGCTCGCTGGTGGTGCTCTCGTCGGTGGCCGGCGAACGGGCCCGGCGCGCGAACTTCATCTACGGCTCCTCCAAGGCCGGGCTCGACGCCTTCGCGCAGGGACTCGGGGACGCGATGCACGGGACCGGGGTGCACGTGATGGTCGTACGGCCCGGCTTCGTCCGGTCGAGGATGAC
The DNA here is from genome assembly GCF_008042125.1 of Streptomyces sp. MS191. Lineage (GTDB taxonomy): Bacteria > Actinomycetota > Actinomycetes > Streptomycetales > Streptomycetaceae > Streptomyces. The sequence goes on along the minus strand of NZ_RDBI01000066.1, from coordinate 202,539 downwards.
CGCGGGGCTCGACGAGGCGCCGCTCGCGACCACCCCGGAGGCGGTCGCGACGGCGATCGAGCTCGGCCTGCGGCGCAGGACGGAGACCGTGTGGGTGCCGGGCACGCTGCGGGTGGTGATGTCCGCGCTGCGGCACGTGCCGAGGACGGTGTTCCGGCGGCTGCCGGTGTGACCCGCGGCCGGGGGCCCGGGCCGGGAGCGGGGCGGTCAGCCCGCCGCGGGCGTCGGGGTGTCGACCGGGGACCCCTGGACCGGGACGCCGGCGACCGGGCGGCCCCGGCCGAACTCGTACGCGTGCAGCTTGCGCCACACCGCGTCCGCGCCCTGCTCGTAGAGCGCGAAGGAGCGGCAGGTCCAGGCCGCCTCGTAGCCGGAGAGCTCCCGGAACGCCCGGTCCATCGCCTCCTCGGAGATGCCGTGGGCGACGGTGACGTGCGGGTGGTACGGGAACTGGAGCTCGCGCACCAGCGGCCCGGCCTCGTCCCGGATCCGCTGCTGCAGCGCGTTGCAGCCGGAGACGCCCTGGGTGAGCTTGACGAAGACCACCGGGGACAGCGGCCGGAACGTTCCGGTGCCGCGCAGCCGCATGGCGAAGGGGGTGCAGTCGGCGGCGACGGCGGCGAGGTGCGCCTCGATCAGCGGGAGGCGCTCCGCGTCCACGGCGGTCGGCGGGACCAGGGTCACGTGCGTGGGGATGCCGTGCGCGGCCGGATCCCCGAAGCCGGCGCGCCGCTCCTGGAGCAGGCTGCCGTAGGGCTCCGGGACCGCGATCGAAACGCCGAGCGTTACGGTCCCCACGTCGTTCTCCTCCGTCGTCGAGCTGCGGGTGTCGGATGGTGGTGCAGCCGCCAGTGTGCGGCCTGCACCACCCCTGTGGCCAGGGTCCTTGGACTCGGCCTTCGACCGGTCCTCGGTCAGTGCTTCGCGGGCAGGAACCCCACCCGCTCGTACGTCTGCGCCAGGGTCTCCGCGGCGACCGCGCGGGCCTTCTCGGCTCCCTTGGCCAGGAGAGAGTCCAGCGTCTCCGGGTCGTCCAGGTATTCCTGGGTCCGGGTCCGGAACGGCGTGACGAAGTCCACCATGACCTCCGCCAGGTCCGTCTTCAGCGCGCCGTACATCTTGCCCTCGTACGACTGTTCCAGCGCGGCGACGGACGTCCCCGTGAGGGTGGACAGGATCGTGAGCAGGTTGGAGACGCCCGGCTTGTTCTCGGGGTCGAAGCGGATGACCGTGTCGGTGTCGGTGACCGCGCTCTTGACCTTCTTGGCCGTGGTCTTCGGGTCGTCGAGCAGGTTGATCAGACCCTTGGGGGTCGACGCCGACTTGCTCATCTTGATCGTCGGGTCCTGCAGGTCGTAGATCTTCGCCGTCTCCTTGAGGATGTACGGCGACGGGATCGTGAACGTCTCGCCGAAGCGGCCGTTGAACCGCTCCGCGAGGTCGCGGGTCAGCTCGATGTGCTGCCGCTGGTCCTCGCCGACCGGCACCTCGTTGGCCTGGTACAGCAGGATGTCGGCGACCTGCAGGATCGGGTACGTGAAGAGGCCGACGGTGGCCCGGTCCGCACCCTGCTTGGCCGACTTGTCCTTGAACTGCGTCATGCGGGACGCCTCGCCGAAGCCCGTGAGGCAGTTCATGACCCAGCCGAGCTGCGCGTGCTCGGGGACGTGGCTCTGGACGAACAGCGTGCAGCGCTCGGGGTCGAGTCCGGCGGCGAGCAGCTGGGCGGCGGCGAGCCGGGTGTTCGCCCGCAGCTCCGCGGGGTCCTGCGGAACCGTGATCGCGTGCAGGTCGACGACCATGTAGAAGGCGTCGTGGGTCTCCTGGAGGGCGACCCACTGGCGGACGGCGCCGAGGTAGTTGCCGAGGTGGAACGAGCCTGCGGTGGGCTGGATTCCGGAGAGCACACGGGGACTGTCAGAGGCCATGCTCATCATTCTCTCAGGTGTGGGAGCCGATCCCGGACTGCCGGTCCACCGGAGGCGCGAGGACTCCGGAGACGTGGTGCGGCGGCGTTCTCCGGGGTCCTCGGCCCGCCCGGCCGCGGACGGCCCCCGGCCGTGACGGCCGGGGGCCGCTATCGATGAGACGAGGAACACATCGCCCCCGCCTCGTCCCCGCCGGGGACGAGGCCGGCGGGGACCTCCGGGACAGGACCTAGACCGGCAGGCCCGGCGCGGGGAAGGCCGCCATCAGCTCGGCGACCTCGGCCCGGACCGCGCGGAGGGTGTCCTCGTCTCCGGCGCCCGCCGCCTTGACGGCCCGGTCGATCCAGTCGGCGACCTGGGCCATGTGCGCGGTGCCCAGACCGCGGGAGGTGAGCGACGGCGTGCCGATCCGGATGCCGGAGGGGTCGAAGGGCTTCCGGGTGTCGTAGGGGACGGTGTTGTGGTTGACGACGATCCCGGCCCGGTCCAGGGCCTTGGCGGCGATCTTGCCCGGGACGTCATTCGCCGTGAGGTCGATCAGGATCAGGTGGTTGTCGGTGCCGCCGGAGACCAGGTCGAAGCCGCGGACGACGAGCTCCTCGGCCAGGGCCCGGGCGTTGGCGACGACCGCGTGGGCGTAGTCGCGGAAGGACGGCCCGCCCGCCTCGCGCAGGGCGACGGCGATCGCGGCGGTGGTCTGGTTGTGCGGGCCGCCCTGGAGACCGGGGAAGACGGCCTTGTCGAGGGCCTTGGCGTGCTCGCCGCGGGACATCAGCATGGCGCCGCGCGGCCCGCGCAGGGTCTTGTGGGTGGTCGTGGAGACGACGTCCACGTGCGGTACCGGGGACGGATGGGCGCCGCCGGCGACGAGGCCGGCGATGTGGGCGATGTCGGCCACGAGCACGGCCCCGGCCTCGCGGGCGATCTCGCCGAATGCGGCGAAGTCGATCGTGCGGGGCAGCGCCGTGCCCCCGCAGAAGATCACCTTCGGGCGTTCCCTCAGGGCGAGTTCGCGGACCTGGTCGAGGTCGACCAGCCCGGTGTCCCGACGGACGCCGTACTGCACGCCGCGGAACCACCGGCCGGTCACCGAGACGCCCCAGCCGTGCGTGAGGTGGCCGCCCATCGGCAGGGCCATGCCCATGACGGTGTCGCCGGGCTCGGCGAAGGCGAGGTGGACGGCCAGGTTGGCCGGGGAGCCCGAGTAGGGCTGGACGTTGGCGTGCTCCACGCCGAAGACGGCCTTGGCGCGCTCGACGGCGAGGGCCTCGACCAGGTCGATGTTCTGCTGGCCCTCGTAGTAGCGGCGGCCGGGGTAGCCCTCGCTGTACTTGTTCTGCAGGACGGTGCCCGAGGCTTCGAGCACCGCCGGCGAGACGTAGTTCTCACTGGGGATCAGACGCAGGGTCTCGGCCTGCAGCCGCTCCTCGGCGCCGACGAGCGCGGCGAGTTCGGGGTCGGCGGCGGCCAGGGCCGGGTGGCGGACGGGAAGCTGCTCGGCGTACGGGATCGTCACGGCGGTTCCTCCGGGCGTTCGGCGGGTCCCGGGCGCGGCCCCGCGACGGGGCGCACGACACGGGACGGATCGGGTCCCGTGCTGTGGTCGAGGGCCCACCCGCCGAAGAGGCGGGAGGCGGACGGCATCACACGGGGACTTGTCGGTCCCGTGATGCCCAGGCGGGCGGCATCGCGTGTTCTGCCGCGCGCGGCTCCCCCGGGGTCGCTTCCCCGTACGCCAGTCACCGCGTGTGTTCCCAGACTAAGGGCTGTCCCGCGATCGGCGAGGTTTCCTCGTCCGGCATCCGAGCGACGATAAGAAAGGGGCGCCACACCCGCCCCAGGCCGCAGGACGAACGGAGACCCCGTGTCGAGGACGCAAGACGCGATCGCTTCCGCGGAGGCGCACAGCGCTCACAACTACCACCCCCTGCCCGTCGTCGTCGCCTCGGCGGACGGCGCCTGGATGACGGATGTCGAGGGCCGCCGCTACCTCGACATGCTCGCCGGGTACTCGGCCCTCAACTTCGGGCACGGCAACCGGCGGCTGATCGACGCCGCGCGGGCACAACTGGAGCGGGTGACGCTCACGTCGCGGGCGTTCCACCACGACCGCTTCGCGGAGTTCTGCGCGCGCCTCGCGGAGCTGTGCGGCAAGGAGGCCGTGCTGCCGATGAACACGGGCGCGGAGGCGGTCGAGACCGCCGTGAAGACCGCCCGGAAGTGGGGGTACGAGGTGAAGGGCGTGCCGGACGGGCACGCGAAGATCGTGGTGGCGGCGAACAACTTCCACGGCCGTACGACGACGATCGTCAGCTTCTCCACGGACCACGAGGCACGGGACCACTTCGGTCCGTACACCCCGGGGTTCGAGATCGTCCCGTACGGCGACGCGACCGCGCTGGAGGCGGCGGTCACGGAGAACACGGTGGCGGTGCTCCTGGAGCCGATCCAGGGCGAGGCCGGGGTGCTGGTGCCGCCCGCCGGGTACCTGCGCGAGGTGCGGGAGCTGACCCGCGCGCGGAACGTGCTGTTCATGGCGGACGAGATCCAGTCGGGCCTGGGCCGGACCGGGAGGACCTTCGCGTGCGAGCACGAGGGCGTGGTGCCGGACGTGTACATCCTGGGCAAGGCGCTGGGCGGTGGTGTCGTCCCCGTCTCGGCGGTGGTGGCGGACCGCGACGTGCTCGGGGTGTTCCGGCCCGGTGAGCACGGTTCGACCTTCGGCGGGAACCCGCTCGCCTGCGCGGTGGCCCTGGAGGTGATCGCGATGCTGCGGTCCGGCGAGTACCAGCAGCGCGCGACGGAGCTGGGCGAGCACCTGCACGCCGAGCTGGGTCTGCTGGTGGGCGGCGGTGCCGTGGAGGCCGTCCGCGGGCGCGGGCTGTGGGCGGGCGTGGACATCACGCCGTCCCGGGGCACGGGCCGGGAGATCTCGGAGAAGCTGATGGAGCGCGGTGTCCTGGTGAAGGACACGCACGGGTCGACGATCCGGATCGCTCCCCCGCTGGTGATCACCAAGGAGGACCTGGACTGGGGCCTGGAGCAGCTGCGGGCGGTGCTCTCGGCCTGATCCCGTCCGGCGGCGTCGGCGCCGGCCCGCCACCGGGCCGCGCCGACGCCGTCAGAGGATGACGTGGGGCAGGAAGCGGGCGTACTCGTCGGTGATCAGGCCGGCCGACTCGCGGATGCCGAGCCCCGCCGCCTCGTCCTCGACGACCCACGCGCCGAGCACCACCCGGTTGCCGTCGAAGTCGGGCAGCGGGGCCAGCTCCTGGTAGCAGGACGGCTCCTCGCGCACCGGGGCGGGAGCGCCCGGCTCGTGGACCGTGACCCCGGCGCCCTCGCGGCCCAGCAGCGGCTTGGCCACGTAGCCGGCGCCCGACGCCAGCTCGCGCGGGCCGTCGAGGTAGGCGGGCAGCAGGTTCGGGTGCCCCGGGTAGAGCTCCCACAGGACGGCGAGCAGCGCCTTGTTGGACAGCAGCATCTTCCAGGCGGGTTCGATCCAGCAGGTCGTGCCGGTGCCGCCGCCGTTGTCGAGGGTGTCCAGCACGTGCGGGCCGAAGCGGTCGGTGGTCAGCCACTCCCACGGGTAGAGCTTGAAGCAGCTCCGGATGAAGCGGAGCCGGTCGTCGACGAACCGGCCCGACAGCCGGTCCCAGCCGATCCGTTCGACGGACAGCGCCTCGGTGTCGAGCCCGGCCTGCTGGGCGGTCTCGCGCAGGTACGCGACCGTCATCAGGTCCTCGCCGAGCTCGTCCCCGTCCGAGTGGACGAAGTGGACCGGGCTGCCCGGCGGCAGCAGCCGCGCCTGCCGGCGCCAGGCCTCGACCAGCCGCTCGTGGAGGGAGTTCCACTGGTCGGCACCGGGGAACCGGTCCTCCATCCAGAACCACTGCGGGCTCGCGGCCTCGACGAGGGAGGTGGGCGTGTCGGCGTTGTACTCCAGCATCTTCGCCGGCCCCGTGCCGTCGTAGCGCAGGTCGAAGCGGCCGTAGAGGGTGGGGAGTTCGGCCCTGCGCCGCCAGGACTCGGCGACGAGGGAGGCGAGCCGCGGGTCGGTGAGGCCGAGATCGGTGAAACGATCCTTCGCCACGATGTGGGCGGCGGCCTCCAGGCACATGGCGTGCAGCTCCTCGACCACCTCCTCCAGGGCCTCCACCTCGGGCAGCGTGAAGGAGTAGTACGCGCTCTCGTCCCAGTACGGGCGCAGCGAACCGTCGGGGTGGCGGGTCAGGGGGTAGACGAGTCCCTGCTCCTCGACGGTCTGCTGCCAGCCGGGCCGGGGGTCGATGGTGTGCCGTCGCATGGCGTGATCAGCCGCCGCCCGAGCCCGAGCAGCCGAAGCCACCGGTGTCCACGGCGGACTTGTCGAAACTGCCGCCGCTGAGCCGGCCGTCGCGCACCGTGCCGCCGTAGTAGTACGAGCCCCGTGCGGTGGTGCTGCTGCCGCCGGTGCCGCTGTCGCACTCGTAGCTCGGCAGCTTCTCGCGGGTCAGCGGGTCCACGCACCGCTTGTCCGGCTCGGAGCCGCACGCCGTGATCGTCGCCGCGAGCACACCCATCCCGCCGAGTATCACCGTGCTCGACCTCAGTCTGCGCATCTGCGCCGCCCTCCCCGATCTCCCGGTCGCCTGGTGCGACCGCACAGTGTAGGCCGGTCCTTTTCGGCCGTCGCACGAGGTCCCGCGCGGGGAGCTCCGAGGATCGGTCCGCGGCGTCGGACGCGGCACGCCGCAAGGAGCTCCCGGACAGGACCTAGAGTCGATTCGTGCTCTTCGGGATGCTTTGCGCGCTCGGTTCGGCCCTCTGCTTCGGCACGGCCTCGGTCCTGCAGGCGCTCGCCGCGCGGGCGACGGCGCCCGGCTCGGGCAGCGGCGTCGATGTCGCCCTGCTGTGGCGGGCGGTGCGGCAGTGGCGCTACGCGGCGGGCCTCGCCCTGGACGGCCTGGGCTTCGTCCTCCAGGTGGTCGCGCTGCGCACGCTGCCGATCTACACGGTGGGCGCGGCGCTCGCGTCGAGTCTCGCGGTCACCGCCGTGGTCGCCTCACGGCTCCTCGCTGTCCGGCTGAGCCGGGTGGAGTGGACGGCGGTGGCGGTGGTCTGCGGGGGACTGGCGACGCTGGCGCTCGCCTCGGGCCGGGAGGGCGACGAGGGCGGCCCTCCGGCGCTCGGCTGGGCGATGCTCGGCACCGCGTGCGCGGTGCTCGCGCTGGGTGCGGCCGTCGGCCGGCTGCCCGACCGCTCGCGGGCCCTGGCGCTGGGGCTGGGCTCGGGGTTCGGGTTCGGCGTGGTGGAGGTGTCGGTCCGGCTGATCGACGGCGTGGACTTCGCGAACCCCGCCCTCTACGCGCTGCTCGTCGGGGGCGGGGCGGGCTTCCTGCTGCTGACCTCGGCGCTGCAACGCGGCTCGGTGACGACCGCGACCGCGGGCATGGTCGTCGGGGAGACCGTCGGACCCGCCCTGGTGGGGGTGGTCTGGCTGGGCGACCGCACCCGCGAGGGGCTGGGCTGGCTCGCGGTGCTCGGCTTCACGGTGGCCGTCGCCGGTGCGCTGGCGCTGGCCCGTTTCGGCGAGGCACCCGCTCCCGCGGAGGCCGGGGCGGAGGCGGCGGGCCAGGCGCCGCCACCGGATCCCGCGGCCTGACCCCGGTCCGTCCCCGGGCGGGCGCCCGGGGGTGACGGGACGGCCTTCAGGGCAGCACCCGGCACAGGGCCCGCAGGGCCCCGTTCCATCCGCTGTCCGGCGGAGTCGCGTAGCCGACGACCAGACCGTCGAGCGTCGGCGGCACCTCGGGGTGGCGGAAGCGGTTCAGGCCCAGCAGGGCGAGTCCCTGCCAGGCCGCCGAGCGCAGCACCTCGGGTTCCGTGCCCGGCGGAAGCTCCAGCACCGCGTGGAGCCCGGCCGCGATCCCGCTCACCCGGGTCTGCGGGGAGTGGGCGGCGACGGCCTCCACCAACTGGTCGCGCCGTCTCCGGTAGCGCAGCCGCATGGCCCGCACATGGCGGTCGTACGCCCCCGAGGCCAGGAACTCCGCGAAGGTCAGCTGGTCGAGGGCGCTGGACACCCAGTCCACCGTGCCCTTGGCCGCCGTCACCTCGTCCACCAGGTCCTCCGGCAGCACCATCCACGCCAGCCGCAGCCCGGGCGCCAGCGACTTGCTCGACGTGCCCAGGTACACCACCCGTTCGGGGTCGAGTCCCTGGAGCGCGCCGACGGGCTGGCGGTCGTAGCGGAACTCGCCGTCGTAGTCGTCCTCCAGGACCAGACCGCCCGACGCCCGCGCCCAGTAGACGACGGCCGCACGCCGGTCGGGCGGCAGCGCGCCGCCGAGCGGGAACTGGTGGGCGGCGGTCAGCAGAACGGCGCCCACGCCCCGCAGGTCCTCCAGGGCCTCGGTCCGGGTGCCCCGGACGTCCAGCGGCAGCGCCGGCAGTCGCAGTCCCGCGCGCGTCAGCAGGTCCCAGTGCACGTCGAGCCCGTACGACTCGACCGCCACCTCCCGCGCCCGGCGCGCCCGCAGCACCTGTCCCATCAGCATCAGCCCGTGCACGAACCCGGAGCAGATCACGATCCGTTCCGGACGCGCGTACACGCCCCGCGCCCGGGCCAGGTACTCCGCGAGTGCGGTGCGCAGCTCGATCCGGCCGCGCGGGTCGCCGTACCCGAAGGCCTCGTGCGGAGCGGCCGTCAGCGCCCGCCGGGACGCCTTGAGCCACTCGGCGCGCGGGAAGGACGCGAGGTCGGGCACGCCCGCCTTCAGGCTGTACGTCGGCCGACCGGAGGCCGGACGGGCCGGGGCGGCGCCCCTGGGCGCGGGCCCGCGGCGCGGGGCGGCCCGGCGGGCGACGCGGGTGCCCGAGCCCTGGCGCGCCGTCAGCCAGCCCTCGGCGACCAGTTCGGCGTACGCGTCGGCGACGGTGTTGCGGGCCACCCCCAGGTCCGCGGCGAGCGAGCGCGAGGACGGCAGCCGTGCGCCGGCTTCCAGGCGCCCGCTGCGCACCGCCTCGCGCAGGGCGTCCATCAGCCCCGTACGCAGCTTCGCGCCGCGGAGTTCGAGGTGGAGGTCGGCGCCGAAAGTGGCCCAGTCGTTCGCCATGGAAATGGACCATACTCCCTGGCCACCCGGACCGTACGGTGAAACCATGACGACGACGACGAACGCCCCGGCCGCCACGGACCCGCATCCGACCGGCGACGACGCGACGACCGGGTACGCGCACGAGCACGCGCCCCGGCTCCCCTTCGCGGAGCGGCTCCCCGAGTTCTACCGGGCCATGCTCCGGCTGGAGACGGCCGCCGCCCAGGGCGTCGACCCGACCCTCTACCACCTGATCAAGATCCGCGCCTCGCAGGTCAACCACTGCGCCTTCTGCATCGACATGCACACCAAGGACGCGCTCGCGGAGGGCGAGTCGGTCGAGCGGATCGTCCAGCTCTCCGCCTGGGAGGAGTCCCGGCACTTCTACACCGAGCGGGAGCTCGCCGCCCTGGCGCTGACCGAGGCGGTCACCGTCCTCACCGACGGCTTCGTCCCGGACGCGGTGTACGCCCGGGCCGCCGCCGTCTTCGACGAGACCGAACTGGCCCGCGTCATCGCCGCGATCACCGTCATCAACGCCTGGAACCGGATCGCCGTCTCCACCCGCATGACGCCCGGTCACTACACCCCGGGGATGTACAAGCAGTGACCGCCGGGGCGCTCCGCGCGCTGCACCGCGACCGGGCCGAGGGCGATCCGCTGGTCGTGCCGGGCCCCTGGGACGCGGCCTCGGCGCGGGTGTTCGAGGAGGCCGGCTTCGCCACGCTCGCGACACCGAGCGCGGGAATCGCCGCCGCCCTCGGGTACGCGGACGGGCAGACCCCGCCCGGGGAGATGTTCGCCGCCGTGGCCAGGATCGTGCGGGCCGTCTCGGTCCCGGTCTCCGCGGACCTGGAGGACGGCTACGGCCTGTCGCCGCGGGAACTGGTGGCACGCGTCCTGGAGACCGGCGCGGTGGGCGTCAACCTGGAGGACTCCGACCGGTCCGGCGGGCTCGGGGACCCGCGGGCGCAGGCCGACCGGCTCGCGCAGGTGCGGGAGGCCGCGGGCGGGGAACTCTTCGTCAACGCGCGCACGGACACCTACGTCGCCGCGTCCGCGCCCGGGGACCCGGCCGCCGCGGCGATCGAGCGCGGCCGGCTCTACGCGGCGGCCGGGGCGGACTGCGTCTATCCGATCGCCGCCCCGGCGTCGGATCTGCCCCGGCTGAGCGCGGGGATCGGCGCACCGCTCAACTTCCTGTCCCGGCCCGGCGGTCCGTCCGCCGCCGAGGCCGGACGGCTCGGCGCGACCCGGATCACCTTCGGCCACGGCCTCCTGCTGCGCACCCTGCACGGCGTCGCGGACCTGGCCCGGGAGCTGAGGACGGCCTGAGGCGGGCGGCCCGGGTCCCGGGCCGCCCGGAGCCCGCGCGTCCGGGGCCGCCCCGGACGCGGGGACGGCCCCGGGCCCGAGTCAGGCGGCGGGCGGCCCGGGCCGGAAGAAGTCCAGCGCGATGCGCAGGGTCTCCCTCTGCTGGGGCCAGTCGGCCACCGGGCCGGCGACCAGGATCGCGTACTGGCGGCCGTCCGTGGCCGTGAAGGCCCGGTCGACGACCTGCCGGCGTCCGCCCTCCCGGTCGTAGGCGTACACCAGCTCGGCGGCGTCGGCCGGAGCGCCGGCCTCGCCGGAGACCCGGCCGAGGCTGATCTCGCGGTAGCCCGGGTTCTTCCCGGCCAGGTCCCGGGACGCCTGCTGCAGCGCCGTGTACGGCGCCACGTCGGCCCCTTCGAGCAGGAAGATCTGCACCAGGCTCGCGTCGTCGGGCGAGTGGTAGAAGATCCCGCCGGCGCCCTCGTCGGTCCGGGTCCAGTCCACCGGGACGGCGATGGTGAAGCCCTTGGCGTCCTCGACGGCGTGGTAGCCCGGCGGGGGCAGGTCGTCCATCGGGGCGTCGGAGGCCGAGGGTGAGCCCGACGACGGGCCGGTGTCCGTCGGGGAGCCGGGCTCCGCAGGGGCGTCGGAGGCCGACGCCGGGTCCGTCGCGGTCACCGTGGCACCCGGTGCGCCGCCCTGCGCGCCACGCCCCTCGTCACCGCCGCCCCAGACCAGCCAGCCGCCGACGGAGCCCGCCGCCAGTACGGCCACGAAGACGCCCGCCACCAGCACGTTGCGCGAACGGGGGGCGGCGGGCCCCGGGTCGTAGGGCGGCGGTCCGGGGGCGTACCCCGGCGGCGGCGGGACGAGCGGGCCGCCGCCGGGCAGGCCGGTTCCGCCGCCCGGAACCGGCGCGACGGGGCCGGGCAGACCGGTTCCGCCGCCGGGGGCCGCCGTGCCGCCCGGAACCGTCTCCCAGCTCTGCGTCTCGTCGTTCCAGCGGGCCCTGCCCCCGTCACCGCTCACGTCACCCTCCGAGGAGCGCGGCGACGGCCTGGCCGACGGCGACGCCCGAGGCCAGGATCCCGGTCACGGCGCCCGCGTCGCCGAGGGCCTGGCGCAGTCGCGCCAGGCGCCCGCGGCCCGCCTCGCCGGTGCCCTCGATCTCGTCCTCGGCGTCGGACAGTTCGGCGTCCAGCGCGGCCGTCTGCTCCGAGGCGACCACGTTCCCGAGGTCCGCGCGGAGCCTGCGGATGGCCTGGAGCAGCTCCTCCTGCGCGGGGTCGCGCGGCGGCTCGCCCGCACCGCCCTCGTTCTGCGTCACGGTGTTGTGGTCGCCGATGGCGAACGCGCCGTGCACGCTGCCGATGTGGATGCCGCCGGCACGGTCGTTGTTCGGGTCAGCCACGGTCGCCTCCGGCCTGGGACGTGAAGTTCTTCTGGGTGATGGTGTTGTGGTTGCCGACGCCGACGGCGCCCTTGGCGGTCTCGATGAAGACACCGCCCTCGGCCACGTTGACGATCTTCTGTTCGAACTCGCCGGTCTCGTAGCCGGCTTCGCGCAGCGCGACGGTCACGCCGCCTGCCACCCGGTCCTGGATGCTCTTCAGGTAGCGGCTGACGTCCATCTCCTGGAAGAGCGAGGCCTCGTCGTCCGAGCCGAGTTCGCGGACGGAGTGCAGCGGCCCCTCCGGCAGTGCGCCGGCGTGTCCAGCGGTGGCCAGCCGCCACAGGTGGCCGGCGGCCCGCCAGAGCGTGGCCAGGGCGTGCCCCGCGGAGCCCGGCGCGTGGGCCAGCGCCCAGACGGCCTTGCCGAAGTGGTGGTTGTGGCGGTAGCGGTGGGCGATCCGGTCGGCGTGCCGGAAGAGCGGCTTCACCGGTCGCAGGACGTGCGGGGCGACCTCCAGCATCAGCATGCCGCCCTGCGTGTGCACGCGGACGAAGACGGTGGTGACGATCTCCTCGCCCCAGCCTCCGACCCGGATGCGCAGGAAGTGCCGGCGGGCCTCGCCGCCCTCCTCGATGGCGCCCGAGCGGTGCTGCTCGAACTCCTCGGCGGTGTAGGGCGTGTGGGCCCGGCTCGGCAGCCCGTCGACCGGCAGGAAGACGGTCTCGTCGATCTCCAGATCGCGCAGCCGGTCGCGTACCGCCGCCTGGATCTGCGGAGACCCGTGGGCGGAGGGGACCCGCAGCGCCTCCACGAGCGGGACGATGTGCCGCATGATCGCGCTGTTGTCCAGCGGCTCGGGGGTGCGGTCCTTGCGCGGGCGCAGTTCGACCGAGAGCGACCACGGCTCGTACGGGCTGCCGGCACCGCAGAAGGGGTTGTCGGAGCTGTACAGGACGAGCCGGGAGTGCTGCTCGGTCCTGATCCGTTCGCGCAGCCGGCGGAAGCGGACGCCTTCGGCCCGCTCGGCCGGGTCGGACGAGGCGTCGGCGAAGCGTTTCCTGGACAGCTCGCCGGTGAGCGCGCGGGCGAACTGGCCGCGCTGCACGGCCACCGCCCAGGCGAGGAGGAACGGGATCGCGATCGTGATCCAGACCTCCAGCGCGCCGACGCCCCAGATCTCCGACGACGCCAGGTCGAGCGCGAAGCCCAGCAGGTCGCCCACGTCGCCGAGTTCTCCGAGGAGGTCCCACCGGGTCTCCTCGTCGCCGAAGGCGAGGACGAGCAGGACGACGGCGGACTGGAGGAGGCTGAGGCGGCCGTACCAGCGGAGCAGGAAGGCGGCGGCGAGCCGGTAGACCGGCGGGCGGGCGGACCGTCCGCGGACCCAGCGGGCGATGCCGAGGAGCAGGAAGGGCGCGATCAGCAGGGCGGCCAGGCCCTTGGTGAGCGGGACGGCGACGATCCAGAGGCCGAGGATCGCGGCGGACCAGCCGATCTCGACGCGGCGGGCGCGCAGGGCGTGGGCGAGGACGCGGGTGGCGTCCACACCGAGCGAGGGAGCGGCGACGCGCTCCTCGTGGACGTAGAGCTCGTCGATGACGGCGTCCCGGAAGGCGTCGTCGAGGTAGGTACCGGCACAGAGCAGTCGGGTCGCCTCGCTGGCGGAGGGTAATCCGCGTGGATCGACGACCGGCGGACCGCCGGTGGGCCCCGGCTGACGGGGCACGAACGACTGGGTCAAAACTCCCCCGAATACTCAACTGTCCTTAATCTCGACCGACTTGGGCGTCGAGGCGGAGTGGACAGCATAAGGGAGCGAAGTCGGTACCGGCGGCAAGGGAACGGCGCCCCCGGCCGTGCAGGCCGGGGGCGCCGTCAGGTCGGTGCGCGGGCGTGGGACCGGACGGCATGCGACCGGTCACCGGTGCCCGGGGGCACGCGGTGGGCTCAGATGAGGCCCAGCTCGCGGACCGCGTCGCGCTCCTCGGCCAGCTCCTGGACCGAGGCGTCGATGCGGGTGCGGGAGAACTCGTTGACGTCCAGGCCCTGGACGATCTCGTACTTGCCGTCCTGGCAGGTGACGGGGAAGGAGGAGATCAGGCCCTCCGGGACGCCGTAGGAGCCGTCCGACGGGATGCCCATCGAGGTCCAGTCGCCCGCGGCGGTGCCGTTCACCCACGTGTGGACGTGGTCGATGGCGGCGTTGGCGGCGGAGGCGGCGGAGGACGCGCCACGGGCCTCGATGATCGCGGCGCCGCGCTTGGCGACGGTCGGGATGAAGGTGTCGGCCAGCCACGCCTCGTCGTTGACGACCTCGGCGGCGTTCTTGCCGGCGATCTCCGCGTGGAAGATGTCGGGGTACTGGGTCGCCGAGTGGTTGCCCCAGATGGTGAGGCGCTTGATGTCCTCGACGGAGGCGCCGGTCTTGGCGGCCAGCTGCGAGAGCGCGCGGTTGTGGTCCAGGCGGGTCATCGCGGTGAAGCGCTCGGCCGGGACGTCCGGGGCGGCGGCCTGGGCGATCAGGGCGTTGGTGTTGGCCGGGTTGCCGACGACGAGGACCTTGATGTCGTCCGCGGCGTGGTCGTTGATGGCCTTGCCCTGCGGCTTGAAGATGCCGCCGTTGGCGGCGAGCAGGTCGCCGCGCTCCATGCCCTTGGTGCGGGGGCGGGCGCCGACGAGCAGCGCGACGTTCGCACCCTCGAAGCCCTGGTTCGGGTCGTCGAAGATGTCGATGCCCTTGAGCAGCGGGAACGCGCAGTCGTCGAGCTCCATGGCGGTGCCCTCGGCGGCCTTCACGCCCTGCGGGATCTCGAGGAGGCGCAGTTTGACCGGCACGTCCGCGCCGAGCAGGTGGCCGGAGGCGATGCGGAAGAGCAGCGCGTAGCCGATCTGGCCGGCCGCGCCGGTCACGGTGACATTCACGGGAGTGCGGGTCATGGCGATCTCCGTAAGACAGCTGGCGGTGGGGGTCCCTGCCCCTGGTGCGGGATACCCCTCTTGATCGATCGGTGTCTCGACATGAAGAGATATCCAGCGGTCAGGCTATCCGACCCGGGACCCCTCCAATCTCCACCCCCTTGTGGTGCGGCTCACTGCCACCCGACCGCACCCGGCCCGCGACGGTGCGCCGCCGGGGCGGACCACGACCGTCGCCGCGCGCCGCGTGCACCCCGGCGGCATCTCGGCAGGCCGCCGTACGGAGGTGCCGGAATGGTCACTTCCGTGCCACAAGCAGCGGGCGGCCCTTGAACCTCATTGGCACGTACATGACGCTGAAACGCAGGCGGCGCCCGTCCTCCCACGGGGGAGAGGACGGGCGCCGTCGCACCGCCGGACAGGGACCCTCAGGTGACCGTGAGGTGGAGGATGTCCTCCAGGAACGGGATCCGCAGCCAGGGGTCCGGCTGCACCATCAGCGCGAGCAGCACGATCAGCGCACCCATCAGGCCGTACGTGACGAGGTCGGTGAAGCGCGACCGCACGGCGAGCATCCCCACCGACGGCAGCGCCCGTCGCAGCGCGGCCCCGGTCAGCAGGGCCACCCCGACGAGGATGGTGCCGACCCGGAACGACTGCGGGAAGAGGTCCACCCCCACCACGAGCAGCCCCAGCCCGGCCAGGCCGAGCACGGTGAGCAGGGGCCACTGGCGCGCCGGCGCGGGCGCGTCCCCGGGGGCCGCCCGGCCGCCGCCCTCGGGACGGACGGTCCCGGTGGTCATCGCCGGGGGGCGCCGCGACCTGCCGCGGGCACCGTCCTCGCCCTCCGCACCGTCGGCACCGTCCGCCGGAGCGTCGGCGGCGACGGACCCGTCGGGGGCGTCGGGCGCGGTGGACTCGCCGGGGACGGCCGGGGCCGTCACGTCCGCTCCGGCACCCGGATCCGACGCCGCGCCGCGCCCGGAGTCGTCCGACGGTGCCTCGGCCCCGTCGGTGACCGGACGGCCCGAGCCGTCCGACGGCCCGCCGGCGCCCGCGCCCGGGACCCGGTCCGCCGTCGGCCTCTCGGCGCCGCCGGAGGCGCCCGCCGTGGTCACGGTCAGAGCGCCGCGGCCGCGCGCTCCGCGGCCTCGACGACGTTGACCAGGAGCTGCGCCCGGGTCATCGGGCCCACGCCGCCGGGGTTCGGCGAGATCCAGCCGGCCACCTCGGCGACGTCGGGGTCGACGTCGCCCAGGATCTTGCCCTCGCCGTTGCGCGAGACACCGACGTCCAGCACCGCCGCGCCCGGCTTCACGTCCTCCGCCTTGATCAGGTGGGGCACACCGGCCGCGGCCACGATGATGTCGGCGCGCCGCAGGTGGGCGGAGAGGTCGCGGGTGCCGGTGTGGCACTGCGTGACCGTCGCGTTCTCCGAGCGGCGGGTGAGCAGCAGCGGCATCGGACGGCCGATGGTGACGCCGCGGCCGACGACCACGACCTCCGCGCCGTTGATCTCCACGCCGTGCTCGCGCAGCAGCTGGATGATGCCGTAGGGGGTGCAGGGCAGCGGCGCCGGCTCGTTCAGGACGAGGCGCCCGAGGTTCATCGGATGCAGGCCGTCCGCGTCCTTGGCCGGGTCCATCAGCTCCAGGATGCGGTTCTCGTCGATGCCCTTGGGCAGCGGCAGCTGCACGATGTACCCGGTGCAGGCGGGATCCGCGTTGAGCTCCCGTACGACCGCCTCGATCTCCTCCTGCGTGGCGGTGGCGGGCAGCTCCCGCTGGATCGAGGCGAGCCCGACCTGCGCGCAGTCGCGGTGCTTGCCCGCCACGTACTTCTGGCTGCCCGGGTCGTCGCCGACCAGGATCGTGCCGAGACCGGGGGTCAGCCCCTTCTCCTTCAGGGCCGCCACACGGACGGTCAGATCGGACTTGATCGCGGCTGCGGTGGCCTTGCCATCGAGAATCTGGGCGCTCATGGCCCCATCCTCCCGGATGACCCCTGCGTTGTTCCAATTCGTCGGCACGGGGACCTCCACCGGCCGGAACAAGGCATTGCATGTGCACAACTCCCCCGCATATCGACTGGACAATCAGTCGACGCTCCGACGACGATGGCCGCGCAGAACCGCGGGCAGTGCCGGGGGGCAAAACCGCACATAAGCTGTGAAAATCCTCCGCTCGGGCCGCGTCGTCCCCGCACAACCCCACGGAGGAATCCCGCGATGAGCTTCGGCGAACCGAACAACCCCTACGGACAGCAGCCCCAGGGCGGCCAGCAGCCCGGCTACGGCTACCCGCAGCAGGCTCCGCAGGGTGTCCCGTCGCAGTACGGCTACCCCCAGGCTCCGCCGGTCCAGCAGCCCTACGGCGGCGGCTACCCGGGCGCCGCCATGGAGATGCCGGGCGGTGTGAAGGCGGCCCGCGTGATGCTGTGGATCATCGGCGGCCTCAACCTGCTCGGCGCGCTCGCGATCATCGTGATGGCCCTCGTCGCCTTCGACGAGCTCGACACCTCCGGCGCCTCCAGCGCCGACGCGCAGGCGTTCCAGGACTTCGGCCAGGGCGTTCTCGTCGGCATCGGCGTCTTCGCGCTGATCTTCGCCGTCCTCGGCATGGTGCTGGCCGCCAAGTTCAAGTCCGGTGGCAACGGCGTGCGCATCTGCTCCATCGTCTACGCCGCCTTCATCGTGCTGTTCGCGCTCTTCTCGCTGCCCCTGGGCATCATCAGCCTCGCCCTCGGCGTCCTGATCATCGTGTTCTGCGCGAAGGCGGACGGCTCGGCCTGGTTCAACCGGTACAAGCAGCAGTACTGACCGGTCACGCCGAAGGGGCCCGGTTCCGTCTCGGAACCGGGCCCCTTCGGCGTGACCGGGGCCCCGGACAGGGGCCCGGACGGCCTCAGGCCCGCCGCATCACCACGAACTGCCCGGCCCGCGCCGAGACCTCGTAGCGCGCCTCCGGATGGAGCTGGGACGCCAGCTGCACCGGGTCGGTGACCGGCTGGGACCAGCCCGAGTCGAGGTCGAGCGCGAGGTAGTCGGGGCTGACGCCCTTCGCGCCGCCCACCCAGTACACCGTGTGGTCGGCGGTGAGGTGGGCCATGAGCGTCACGTTGGTCTCGACGCTCGCCCCCTCCGGGACCGCGGCGACCGCGCGCCGGGCCTCGACGGTGCGGACGTCCGTGCGGTACGTCTCCGAGCGCAGCAGCTCGCGCAGCGGCAGGTCCAGGGCCAGCACGATCGCGACCGCCGTGACGACCGGGACGACGACCTTCCCGTACGACACCAGCCAGGCCCGCGGGGAGGTGCGCACGGAGCGGACGCCGTCCACCAGGGCGAGGAAGACGACGGGCATCAGGATCGCGCTGTAGTGCCAGAGCATCCCCCAGTGGTTGGGGTCCTGGGACAGGAAGCGCCAGCCGAGCGTCGGCAGGACCAGCAGCATCAGCGGGGAGCGCAGGGCGAGGAATCCGGTGATGCCGACGAGGAAGAGGAGCATCTCCCACTTCACGTCGGAGCCGAGCGAGTTCAGCAGGACGTCCGTGAACGAGACCTGGGTGCCGGCGCTGGACTTCTCGATCTTGGCCCAGTAGTCGTACTGGCCGACCCGGCTCGCGGCCGGGATCAGCACCAGGACCGTCAGGGCGAAGGCGCCGACGCCGAAGCCGGCCAGCGCGCCGCCGAGGCGCCTGCTCCCCCGCAGGAAGAGGACGGCGCCGACCATCGCGACCGTGAGCCCCATGTCCTCCTTGACCAGGACGAGGGGGGCGGCCCAGGCGGCCGCGGCAGTCCAGCGGGAGAGCAGCAGGGCCCGGCAGGTCAGGGCGAGCAGCGGGACGGCGAAGGCGATCTCGTGGAAGTCGGACTTGACCGCCTCCTGCAGACCCCAGGACAGCCCGTAGGCGACCGTGATCCCGAGCCCCGCGGCACGGCTGCCGAGGACCTGCTGGGCGGTGCGGCCGACGACGACGGCGGAGGCGGCGAACAGGGCGGCCTGGGCGAGGAGCAGGGCGAGGGGGGAGGACCAGATCCAGTACAGCGGCGCGAGCAGGGCGGTGACCGGACTGAAGTGGTCCCCGAGTATCAGGAATCCGGGGCCCTTGATGTCGACGATCGGCGCGCGGAGCTCGGAGTAGGCCCGGACGGACTGCTCGAAGATCCCCAGGTCCCAGGACGGTGTGCGGAAGCGCTCGTACTGGACGTAGGAGTAGAGGAAGTACAGCCCGCAGAGCACGGCCGCCACGGCGACGTACGGGCGCAGCGGCACGACGGGGGCGGCGTCGGGGCGGCCGGCTCCCGTGTCGACGACGGCGTCGGCGGCGACGGCGGTCTCCGCCGCCCCGCTCTGTACATCCAACACCGCGCCCCCATTACCAGCCGCCGACGAAAGAGCAACCCATTAGACCAGAGACCACCCGAACGGCGGGATGGCCGGCGAGGGGGGTCTCCCGTGCCGGCCGAGCGCCGACCGCCCCCGCGAGGGGGTACGGCGAAGGCCCGCCGGTCGGGTGACCGGCGGGCCTTCGCCCGGTGTCCGTCAGTGGAAGAAGTGGCGCGTGCCCGTGAAGTACATGGTCACGCCCGCCTTCTTCGCGGCCTCGACGACCAGCTCGTCGCGGACCGAGCCGCCCGGCTGCACGACCGCCTTGACGCCGGCCTCCAACAGGATCTCCAGGCCGTCGGGGAAGGGGAAGAAGGCGTCGGAGGCGGCGAAGGAGCCGCGCGCCCGCTCCTCGCCCGCCCGCTCGACGGCGAGCTTCGCGGAGTCGACGCGGTTGACCTGTCCCATGCCGACGCCGACCGAGGCACCGCCCTTGGCGAGCAGGATGGCGTTGGACTTGACCGCGCGGCAGGCCTTCCAGGCGAAGCCGAGCTCGGCCAGCTCCTCGGCGGACAGCGCCTCGCCGGTCGCCAGGGTCCAGTTCCCCGGCTCGTCGCCGTCCGCCTGGAGGCGGTCGGTGACCTGGAGGAGCGCGCCGCCGTCGATGGGCTTGACCTCGACCGGGTTGGCCGGGGCGCCCTCGGCGCGCAGCACGCGGATGTTCTTCTTCTTGGCGAGCACCTCGACGGCGCCGTCCTCGTAGCCGGGGGCGACGATGACCTCGGTGAAGATCTCGGCGACCTGCTCGGCCATCGCGACGGAGACCGGGCGGTTGACCGCGATCACGCCGCCGAACGCGGACAGCGGGTCGCACGCGTGCGCCTTGCGGTGGGCCTCGGCCACGTCCGCGCCGACGGCGATGCCGCACGGGTTGGCGTGCTTGATGATCGCGACACACGGCTCGGCGTGGTCGTAGGCGGCGCGGCGGGCGGCGTCGGTGTCCGTGTAGTTGTTGTAGGACATCTCCTTGCCGTGCAGCTGCTCCGCCTCGGCCAGACCGCCGGTGCCGTCGACGTACAGCGCGGCGCCCTGGTGCGGGTTCTCGCCGTAGCGCAGCACGTTCGAGCGCTCGTAGGTGTGGCCCAGGAAGTCGGGGAAGCCGGACTCGTCGGCGGCCGCGTAGTCGTCGGCGAACCAGGAGGCGACGGCGACGTCGTACGCGGCGGTGTGCTGGAAGGCCTCGGCGGCCAGGCGCTTGCGGGCGGCCAGCTCGAAGCCGCCCTCGCGCGCCGCGGTGAGCACGTCGGCGTAGCGCGCCGGGCTGGTGACGACCGCGACGGAGGGGTGGTTCTTGGCGGCGGCGCGGACCATCGAGGGGCCGCCGATGTCGATCTGCTCCACGCACTCGTCGGGGGTGGCGCCGGAGGCGACGGTCTCCCGGAACGGGTAGAGGTTCACGATCACCAGGTCGAAGGGCTCGACGCCCAGCTCGGCGAGCTGCCGCCGGTGGTCCTCCAGGCGCAGGTCCGCGAGGATGCCGGCGTGCACGCGCGGGTGGAGGGTCTTGACCCGGCCGTCCAGGCACTCGGGGAAGCCGGTGAGCTCCTCGACCTTGGTCACCGGGACCCCGGCCGCGGCGATCTTCGAGGCGGTGGAGCCGGTGGAGACGAGGGCGACACCCGCCTCGTGCAGGCCGCGGGCCAGCTCCTCCAGGCCGGTCTTGTCGTAGACGCTGACGAGTGCGCGGCGGATGGGGCGCTTCGTACCTTCGGCGGTCACGGGATTGTTACCTTTCGTCCCTCAATGCGGTAGCCGTGCCGGGCCAGACGCCCCACGACCTCGACGAGCAGCGAACGCTCGACTTCCTTGATGCGCTCATGGAGAGCGGCTTCGTCGTCCTCGTCCCGGATCGCGACCACGCCCTGGGCGATGATCGGGCCGGTGTCGACGCCGTCGTCGACGAAGTGGACGGTGCATCCGGTGACCTTCGCGCCGTACGCGAGTGCGTCCCGCACTCCATGGGCACCGGGAAAACTGGGCAGCAGCGCCGGGTGGGTGTTGACGACCCGGCCGCCGAAGCGGGCGAGGAACTCCTTGCCGACGATCTTCATGAAGCCGGCCGAGACGACCAGGTCCGGCTCGTGCGCGGCGGTCGCCTCGGTCAGCGCGCGGTCCCACTCCTCGCGGCTGGCGAAGTCCTTCACCCGGCACACGAAGGTGGGGAGCCCGGCGCGCTCGGCGCGCTCCAGTCCGGCGATGTCCGCGCGGTCGGCGCCGACGGCGACGATCTCGGCGCCGTACCCGTCGGGGTCGGCGGCGATGGCGTCGAGCAGGGCCTGGAGGTTGGTGCCGGACCCTGAGACCAGGACGACGAGGCGGGCGGCGGCCACGGAGGGACTCTTTTCGCGTTGCGGCGGAGGCGGCTTGGTCGACTGACTGCGTCTTTGTGCGGTCGTACGAATGAATCGTGTCCCCGGATACGGGGAACCCTACGAAGGGCCCGACCGTCAGCAACGATACCGGCACACCGGACGGCCCCCACGGGACGGGGGCGTGACCGGGGGGTAGCGTCGGGGTTCGACGACCGCCTCCAGCGCGGTCGGTACAACGGTCGACACCGCAGTCGCGACGACAGAGGGAAGACGTTCAGCAGATGCCGGAACGCCAGTCCACGGACGACAACAACCCGTTCGCGCCGCCGCCCGAGGGGCAGCCGGACCAGCCGTGGCAGCCACGGCGGCCTGAGGGCTCGGACGACGACGCGTCATCCGGCTCGCCCTCGGACTCCGGCCCCACGGGCGGCTCCGACGGGCGCTGGAGCAGCCGCCAGCCGGGCCGCTCCTCCGACGGCTTCGGCCGCCGCCCCGAGCGCCCCTCCGGCCAGGGCGGCCCCGACGGCGGCCAGGGCCCCGGCCTGAAGTGGGACCCGACGGACCCGGCCCAGCGGCGGGCGCGCCCAGGAGCAGGGCGAGCTCCTGGATCTCGAAGATCGCGAAGAAGAACGCCCACATGCCGGAGAGGAGCGCGTACCGCGCCCGCCGCTGGGCCGGGTCCGTCGGGWCCCACTTCAGGCCGGGGCCCTGGCCCTGCTGATCGTCGCGGGCAGCTTCACCATGCAGCTCGTCTACCGCGACTTCTACACCTGCGTCGACGACTCCCTGACCAAGTCCGGCCAGATGGCCTGCAACGACCTGCTGCCCAAGCAGCTGCGGGACGTCTTCGGGGTGCGCGAGTAGCGGAGCCTGGATCCCTAGGGGGTGTCCGGGCCGGCGGAGGGCCGCTCGGGGGTGGTCCCGTCCTGGGATCCGGCCGCATCCGGCGTCCGGTCCGGTCCCGGATCCGGTGCCGGTGGTGTCGGTTCCGGCGTCGGGGGCTGCGGTGACGCAGCGGACGGTGCGGACGCGAGGGAGCCGGGCGGCGGCGGCTCCCAGGCCGCGGGCAGGAAGCCGTACGCCTCGAACCCGAGCTCGTCCCCGTCCTCGTCCCCGTCCTCGCCGCGAACCGGCTCGGGCTCGTGCGCACGGCCCGCCTCCGGCACCGCGGCCCGGTCCGGCACCGCCACCGCGGCCGGTTCCGGCGCCCCGGCCGCCACGGGCGTCCGGTCACGCCGGGCCCAGGCCCGTACGCCCAGCGCCGTGGGAACCCCCACCACCGCGCACCACAGCACCGCCGCCGCCCCCGTCTGCCACCACACGGGACCGAACGCGGACAGCCGGCCCGAGCCGAGCGGGCCGCCCGCGAGCGCCGCGAGCACCGCCAGCGACGCCCCGCACGCCCATGACGCCACCAGGGCCGTCGCCACCGTCTCCTTGGCCGTCCACAGCCGCGCCGACCGGCCCGCGCACCACCCCAGCAGCAGCGCCGCCGCGGCCGGGACCACCGCCGCGGTCCAGTGCGGCCACGAGCCCCGGCCCGCTGCCGGCAGCGCGGCCAGCAACGGGAAGGGCGGCACGGCCGCCGCCCCGGAGAGCCCCAGCGGGGTCGCCCACGCGCCGCTGCCGAGGGCGAAGCCGGGCCCGAGCCCGTACGACGCGGCCCACACCGCCGCGTTCGGCACCAGCGTCAGGGCCAGCAGCAGCACCGCCACCCGGCCGGACCAGTCGTCGGCCAGCCCGTCGAAGGACGCGTGCGCCGCGCCCGCGTGCCAGGCCAGCGAGACCGTGACCAGCAGGGCCCCGCCGGTCAGCAGGGCCGCCGTCGCGAGCACGGCCGCACGCAGCCCCACGGCCGCGTGCTCCTGCCGGGGCAGCGGCCGCCCGGCCGCCGTCCAGACCCCCAGACCCGCCGAGGCGACCACCGTCGCGGGCAGCCACAGCGCCGCCGCGAGCGGGTCGGCGGGCAGCGGGCCGTTCGCCGCGGAGGCCACCACACCCACCGCGACCAGCAGGTATCCCCCGGAGACCGCACCCACCGTGCCGGCCGCGGTGAGCTTGGGCCGGCCCTCCTCCGCGTCGGAGGTGTCCCGGGCGGCCCGGTGCGCCAGCCAGCCCGGCAGGACCATGAGCAGCATCGGCGCCACGCCGAGCGGGGCCGCCACGCCGGACAGGGTGTCCGTGCGGACCAGGTCCACCCCGTGGGCGAGCAGCCACAGCCCGGCGGCCAGGTGGAGCGCCCCGCCGGGCCCGCCGTCGGGGTACGGGGAGGTGATCCACGCGGCGGTCACCAGGACCGCCAGGCCCCCGAGACCGAGGCCCGCGGCGGCCCCTCCGCGCACGCACGCGTCGACCAGCGTGGCGGAACGCCCGCCTTTGACCAGCGGGTTGGGCGACAACGGCGGGGTGTGCTCGGTCACTTGGCTCACGCGCCCATGCTGCCCCCGACACGCGCTTTTCTCGCGTAACAGGCAAACCGCCGTTGTGTCGCTCAAGATACGTTTATGTACTTTTCCGCCCGGAGTAGCTCTGCGGGAGGTCGTCGCCGATGAGTCCGATGAGCCGGAGTGCCGCCGATTCCGCGTCCGCGGCTTCGCTGCCCTCCCCCAAGGAGCGCCGCAGACTGCGCGAGGCCAGGGCCCTCAGCGAGGACCAGGTCGCGGAGGCCGTGGGCGTCACGCGGGCCACCGTCCGGTCGTGGGAGACCGGTCGCACCGATCCGCGGGGACGCAAGCTGGAGGCGTACGTGAAGCTGCTCGGTGCGCTCGACGAGGCGCATGACGAGGGGCGGGGCGACGGGCAGCGGCCCGGCGCGGAAGGGCCGGGTCACCCGTCCGGCGGTGCGGCCCCGTCCGGTACCGCGACGGCCGCGGACGCCCCGGCACGCGGCCGGCCTGCCGGACCCCCGCCCGCGACGACCCCCGCCGCGGGCACCCGGCCCAGGACGGCGGCCAAACGCGCGGCCAAGCCGCCCCGGAGTCCCGCGTCCGCCCCGGCCGGCCGCAGGGGCCTCCAGCAGCCGCAGGAGCGGCTGAAACCGGTCGACGCGGCCCGGCGGGCCGCCACGGCGGCCGTCGTGGACGCGCCGCCCCGGCCCGCGGGCGAGCCCGGCGTTCAGGACACGGAGCCCGCCCTCACCCCCGAGGAGGCCTTCGACGCGCTGTACGCCCACGGGGTGGACCTGGTCCGCACGGACACCCTGTCCGGCGTGGCGGCCCCGCTCGGCGTGGCGCCGATGCTGCTCATGGTCCTGCCGGGCTGGCTGGCGCACCGGGCCGCCCGGGACACCTCCGACGCGGAGGAGGGCCGGCCCAAGCTC
>NZ_RDBI01000066.1:170751-177793 GCF_008042125.1 Streptomyces sp. MS191 | reverse complement strand
CCGGGGGCGGGGCCCTCTCACGTTCCCGGGGCCTTCACAGGTCCGGGGCCCTCGTGCGGCACCTCGCGGGTCCGTCCCGCGGCCGGTCAGTGCGTGTCGGGGACGAGCCGCTCCGGCCCGTGGTGCGGCTGCTTGCGCAGCAGCTCCTGCAGCTGCTTGTCCCCCGGGGTGAGCTGCGGCGAGCCGCCGCGGACCGGGACGCCCTCACCCCCGAGGAGGCCTTCGACGCGCTGTACGCCCACGCCGCCCCCGGCCTCGTCCACCAGGCCTACCTGCTCACCGGACGCCGAGGGCTCTCCCGGGAGTCCGTGGAGCACGCCTTCCTGCTCGCCTGGCAGCGCTGGCCCGAGGTCGCGGTCGACCGCGACCCGGTGGGCTGGGTCCGGGCTGCGGCGTACGAGTACGCGCTCTCCCCCTGGCACCGGCTGCGCCGGGCCCACCGGCATCCGGACGGCCCGCCCGCGGAGCCCGACCGAAGGGCCCTGCTGGGCGCCCTGCTGGAGCTGCCGCCGCCGCACCGGCGCACGGTGCTGCTC
Source organism: Streptomyces sp. MS191 (assembly GCF_008042125.1). GTDB lineage: Bacteria > Actinomycetota > Actinomycetes > Streptomycetales > Streptomycetaceae > Streptomyces. The sequence goes on along the minus strand of NZ_RDBI01000066.1, from coordinate 177,257 downwards.
TACGACGGACTCGGTCTCGACCTGCCGGAGACCGCCGCCGAGACCGAGGCGAGCACCCCCGCCGCCGCCAACCGGCTGCTGCACGCCCGTACGGTCATCGGGACGCACGTCCCCGAGCTCGCCCACCCCGACGACCTGCACCGCCGGCTGGGCCGGCTGGTCGCGGACGCGCCGGCGGCGACGCTCGCGGAGCCCGCGGCGGTCCGCACGCAGGGCGAGCGGCGCGGCCGGATGTGGACCCGTGCGGCCTTCGGCGTGACGGCGGCGCTCATCGCCATGACCGCCTTCACGGTCGCCACGGCGCCGACGGAGTACATCCCGGTGAACGCTCCCGGCCAGACCGTCGAGGGCGTCCCGGTCCGCGGCGGCTCGCCGCAGCTCACCCCGGGGGACAAGCAGCTGCAGGAGCTGCTGCGCAAGCAGCCGCACCACGGGCCGGAGCGGCTCGTCCCCGACACGCACTGACCGGCCGCGGGACGGACCCGCGAGGTGCCGCACGAGGGCCCCGGACCTGTGAAGGCCCCGGGAACGTGAGAGGGCCCCGCCCCCGGTCTCCCGGGTGCGGGGCCCTCTCAGCTGCGGAGATCCGCTGGTCAGCCCGCGAGGATGGCGCGCGCCAGCTTGGCCGTCTCGGTCGGCGTCTTGCCGACCTTGACGCCGGCGGCCTCGAGGGCCTCCTTCTTCGCCTGGGCGGTGCCGGAGGAGCCGGAGACGATGGCGCCGGCGTGGCCCATGGTCTTGCCCTCGGGCGCGGTGAAGCCCGCGACGTAGCCGACGACCGGCTTGGTGACGTTGGCCTTGATGAAGTCGGCCGCACGCTCCTCGGCGTCGCCGCCGATCTCGCCGATCATGACGATCAGGTCGGTGTCGGGGTCGGCCTCGAACGCCGCGAGGGCGTCGATGTGCGTCGTGCCGATGACCGGGTCGCCACCGATGCCGACGGCGGACGAGAAGCCGATGTCACGGAGCTCGTACATCATCTGGTACGTCAGCGTGCCGGACTTCGAGACCAGGCCGATGCGGCCCGGCTTCGTGATGTCGCCCGGGATGATGCCGGCGTTGGACTGGCCGGGGGTGATCAGACCCGGGCAGTTCGGGCCGATGATCCGGGTCTTGTTGCCCTTCGACTGCGCGTACGCCCAGAAGGCGGCGGAGTCGTGGACGGCGATGCCCTCGGTGATGACGACGGCGAGGGGGATCTCGGCGTCGATCGCCTCGATCACGGCGGCCTTGGCGAAGGCCGGCGGAACGAAGAGGACCGAGACGTTGGCGCCGGTCTCCTTCATCGCCTCGGCGACGGAGCCGAAGACCGGGACCTCGGTGCCGTCGAAGTCGACGGACGTGCCGGCCTTGCGGGGGTTCACGCCACCGACGATGTTGGTGCCGTCACCCAGCATGAGCTTGGTGTGCTTCATGCCCGTGGCACCGGTCATGCCCTGGACGATGACCTTGCTGTCCTTGGTGAGGAAGATAGCCATGGTGTGCTTGACCTCGTCCCTTACTTCGCAGCCGCGAGCTCGGCGGCCTTGTCGGCCGCGCCGTCCATGGTGTCCACGCGCTGCACGAGCGGGTGGTTCGCGTCCGACAGGATCTTGCGACCCAGCTCCGCGTTGTTGCCGTCGAGGCGCACGACCAGCGGCTTGGTGACCTCTTCGCCCTTCGAGGCGAGGAGCTCCAGCGCCTGGACGATGCCGTTGGCGACCTCGTCACAGGCGGTGATGCCACCGAAGACGTTGACGAACACGGACTTGACGTCCGGGTCGCCCAGGATGATCTCCAGGCCGTTCGCCATGACCTCGGCGGAGGCGCCGCCACCGATGTCGAGGAAGTTGGCGGGCTTCACGCCACCGTGGTTCTCACCGGCGTACGCGACGACGTCCAGGGTCGACATGACCAGGCCGGCGCCGTTGCCGATGATGCCGACCTCGCCGTCGAGCTTGACGTAGTTGAGGTTCTTGGCCTTGGCGGCAGCCTCGAGCGGGTTGGCTGCGGCCTTGTCCTCGAGCGCCTCGTGGTCGGGCTGACGGAAGTCGGCGTTCTCGTCGAGAGACACCTTGCCGTCCAGGGCCAGGATGTCGCCGGAGGCGACCTTGGCCAGCGGGTTGACCTCGACGAGGAGCGCGTCCTCGGCGACGAAGGTGTCCCACAGGGTCACGAGGACCTCGGCGACCTTCTCGGCCACCTCGGCCGGGAACTTCGCCAGGGCGACGATCTCGCGGGCCTTCTCGATGTCGACGCCCTCGACGGCGTTGACGGGCACCTTCGCGAGCTTCTCGGGGGTCGTCGCGGCGACCTCCTCGATGTCCATGCCACCGGCCACGGAGGCCATGGCGAGGAAGGTGCGGTTGGTGCGGTCGAGGAGGTACGAGACGTAGTACTCCTCGAGGATCTCCGGAGCGGTCTCCGCGATCATCACCTTGTGGACCGTGTGGCCCTTGATGTCCATCCCGAGGATGTCCGTCGCGCGGGCGACGGCCTCGTCCGGGGTGGCGGCCAGCTTCACGCCGCCGGCCTTGCCGCGGCCGCCGACCTTCACCTGCGCCTTGACGACCGACTTGCCGCCAAGACGCTCGGTGGCCTCGCGCGCCGCCTCAGGCGTGTCGATGACTTCACCGGCCAGCACCGGTACACCGTGCTTGGCGAAGAGGTCCCTCGCCTGGTACTCGAACAGGTCCACGCGCGTCCGTCCCTTTTCTGATGATCGCGGTTCGTTGTCTGCGTGGGCGTGCCGCGAAGGGCAACGTGACTGCGCTGTCACAAGGGAGGCGTACACGGTGTCCGTGGACGCGGCATGTCCGTCTCGCAGGTTATCCCCGAGGGGCGTGGGTCCCTAAATCGCAGGTCACAACCGAGCGGTGATACGGGTCACAGATCGTAGGGGACACGGGGCGTTCCGTAGGGGTGGCCGCGGGCGGCCCCGGGGCCCGGGAGGCAGGCGGGAGCAGGGCTCCGCGCCCCTCACGACGCGCCCGGCCGCGAGGTGAGGGGCACGCGGACGGGTATGTGATATGGACCTCAGTCCCCTTCGACGCACCCGGCCGGGGGCGGGCACGCCGGGCTTCGCCCCGGACCTCGACGAGGCGCGGGCGGACGGGGTGCTGCCGGTCCTGCGGCTGCTCCTGGGACACGACGAGCCGGAGAAGGCGGGCCGATGAACGACACCGGACACGACGAGCGGCTGCGCCGCTGGCGCATGGTCCTCGGCGGCGGCGAGGCGGACGGCACGGGCTGCTCCCTCGCGGGCACGGACGCGGCGATGGACGGCGCCCTGACCGCGCTCTACGGCCGCGGGCCGGGGCGGCCGGCGGGCCGGGAGCGCTCGGCGGGCCTGGGCGCCTCGGCCCCCTCCGTGGCCCGCTGGCTCGGCGACATCCGCACGTACTTCCCGAGTTCCGTCGTCCAGGTCATGCAGCGCGACGCCATCGACCGGCTCGGGCTGTCCACGCTGCTCCTGGAGCCCGAGATGCTGGAGGCGGTGGAGGCGGACGTCCACCTCGTCGGGACGCTGCTCTCGCTCAACGCGGCGATGCCCGACACCACCAAGGAGACGGCCCGCGCCGTCGTGCGCAAGGTCGTGGAGGACGTGGAGAAGCGTCTGGCGACCCGTACCCGGGCCACCCTCACCGGCGCGCTCGACCGCTCGGCCCGGGTCAGCCGACCCCGGCACCGGGACATCGACTGGGACCGCACGATCCGGGCGAACCTCAAGAACTACCTGCCGGAGTACCGCACGGTCGTGCCCGAGCGGCTCGTCGGCCACGGCCGCGCGGCGCAGTCGGTCAAGAAGGACGTCGTCCTGTGCATCGACCAGTCCGGCTCGATGGCCGCCTCGGTGGTGTACGCCTCGGTGTTCGGGGCGGTCCTCGCCTCGATGCGGTCGATCGCGACCCGGCTCGTCGTCTTCGACACGGCGGTGGTGGACCTGACCGACCAGCTCGACGATCCCGTCGACGTCCTCTTCGGCACACAGCTCGGCGGCGGCACCGACATCAACCGCGCCCTGGCGTACTGCCAGTCGCAGATCACCCGGCCCACCGAGACCGTCGTGGTCCTCATCAGCGACCTCTACGAAGGGGGCATCCGGGACGAGATGCTGAAGCGGGTCGCCGCGATGAAGGCCTCCGGTGTGCAGTTCGTCGCCCTGCTGGCACTCTCCGACGAGGGCGCCCCCGCGTACGACCGGGAGCACGCGGCGGCCCTCGCGGCGCTGGGAGCACCGGCGTTCGCCTGCACGCCCGACCTCTTTCCCGACGTGATGGCGGCCGCCATCGAGAAACGACCACTGCCCATACCGGACATGGCGACTCATCAGTAACAGGGGACTTGCGTCACGGGGGGAGGATCGTGCAAGCATCGGGGTGTCGTACGCGGAAGCCATAGTTCCGCCCGCCCCCATCGGAGGCTCCTCCTCGTGACCGCAGCCGCCCTCGTGCAGCCCGTCGCCGTCCCGCGCCCCTCGCGCGGCACGGCGGTCCGGCGCGCGCTGGGCGTGCTGGTGTTCCTCGGGGGCCTGCTGGCCCTCGGGATGATCCTCGGCGACCGGGCACAGGCGGCGGAGAGCCTGCCACTGCCCGGGACGACGTCGCCGGCGGCCCCGGGCACCGATGTGCTCGGGCAGCCCGAGCCGAGGGCGGTGCCCGAGCTGCCCGACGTCCCCGAGACGGACGTCGTCCCCGACGCGGACGTCGTGCCCGAGGCCCGTGTGGCGCCCGAGCAGGGCGTGGCCGAGGGCGACCGGCCGACGACGGGCGAGTCCGGACCGGCGACCGGCCCGGTGGGCGAGCGCGTGTCCGCGCCGGCCGCCGAGCACCCGGCCCAACGGGCGGCAGCAGCAGGAACGTCCGCCACGGCGGCCGCGCGTCAGGTCGAGCGCGTCGTCGAGCGTCCGGTCGAGCAGGTGGCCGGGACCGTGCGGGACACGGTCCGGGCAGTCGTGCGCACGGCCGTGGAGACTCCGGTCGTGGGCGGACTCGTCCGGCCCGTCGTCGACTCCGTCCCGCTCCCGCTCCCGCTGCCCCTGCCGGTCCCGGATCCGGTCCCGGCGCCGCAGCAACCCGCACCCCGGCCCGTACCCTCCGCCGAGCCGGCGGTCCAGGATCCCGGCGCGCCGGCGCGCGCCGCCGCCGGGACGGCACCCGCCGACGCTCCGCTCCGCGGCTCCGGCCACGTGGCGGCGCAGCGGCACGACTCGGCCGGACCCGGACGGGCCGCCGACCTCCCCGTACCGGCGCACGCCCCTTCGCTGCCCTGCGGGGGATCCGGCACCGGACAGGTCCAGGCGCCCCGGGGCGCCGACCAGCATCAGGCGGCGGTGTACCCGGCCGCACCCCACGGCGGTTCCGTGCGGGGCGCGACGCTGCCCACGACCGTCGCCGTACCGCTCGACAGAGCTCTCGAAGTCCTCGAATTCCCCGGCTAGGTCAGGCGGTCATTCCCGCCTGTCCTCTCACGCCGAAGCATTCGAAGGAATCGATCCACCCATGAACAAGAACCTCCGCCGTTCCCTCGCCGTCGCCGCCACCGCCACCGGTGTGTGGGCACTGGGCACCGCCGTCGCGAGCGCGGACGAGCAGCCCGTTCCCGTCCCGCTGTCCACGCCGGACCAGGTCGTCGACGCCGTGGACGACGTCCAGGGCGCGGCCGAGGGCGCCGAGGAGACCGTCCGGGACGCCGTCCAGGGCAAGGTCCAGACCCCGGCCGCCCCGCAGACCCCGGACCTGAAGGCCCCGACGGCCCCGCAGGCCCTCGACCTCCAGGCCCCCGACCTCCAGGCGCCCGCCGCGCCGCAGACGCCCGACCTCCAGGCTCCCGGCTTCCAGGCCCCGGACCTGACGGCGCCCGCCGCCCCGCAGACGCCCGACCTCCACGCGCTCGACCTCCGGGCCCCGGGCTTCCAGGCCCCCGAGGTCCAGGCGCCGGACACGGAGGTGGACTACCTCTTCGGTCCGCTCTCGGCGTTCGCGCCCGAGCTGGAGCGGACGCCCGGGTACGTCACCGGGGCCGAGGGCCAGGTGACCCCGGTCGTGGCCGCCGCCTCCCAGGACGTGCTGCCGCCCCTCGCCGCCACCGCGGTCGAGGCGGTGCTGCCGGTCGTCGGCCAGGTCGTCGGCGACGCGGGACTGCTGGGCGGCGGGGTCGTCGCCGAGGCGCCGCGGTTCGCCCACGGCGTCACCGACTCCGTGCAGCCGCTCGTCGGCGCGGTCGTCGACCAGGTCCAGCCGGTCGTCCAGGGCGTCGGCGGCAGCGCCGCGGGCCTGGTCGGCTCCGTCACCGACGGCGTCCGCCCGCTCGCGGGCAACGCCGTGACCGGCGTCCAGGGCGCGGCCGGCACGGTCACCCCGGACTACGTCCCCGGCTACGCCGGCTGACCGCACCCGACCCACCAGGCGCCCCCGGTCCGACCTCGGCCCGGGGGCGCCTGGTGGGTCGGGTGCGGTCGCACCCGACCCACCAGGCGCCCCCGGTCCGACCTCGGCCCGGGGGCGCCTGGTGGGTCGGGTGCGGTC
>NZ_RDBI01000066.1:122967-170651 GCF_008042125.1 Streptomyces sp. MS191 | reverse complement strand
CGCCCGGCACCCCACCCGCCGACGCGGCCGCCTGGATCGAGGGCTTCGTCGGCGGCGCCTCCGGCGGAGGCATGCTCCTCGTCCACGACGAACGCCTCCTCGCCCTGGCCGACGGGCCGCGTGCGACCAGTTCGCCGAGCGTGCGGCGCACGCCGGGTTCGTACGCCGAGAACGTGCGGCGCAGCAGCGGCAGGACGTCGGTGAAGGCACCCGCGGGCACCGACGTCAGCCAGCCGTCGACCAGGGCGAGGAGGCGTTCGTCGTGGACGAGGAGCATGCCTCCGCCGGAGGCGCCGCCGACGAAGCCCTCGATCCAGGCGGCCGCGTCGGCGGGTGGGGTGCCGGGCGAGAGCGCGAGGCCCATGAGCCGTGCCGCCTCGTCCTCGCCGAGCCGTCCCTCGTCGAGCAGGAGCCGGGCCGCCCGTCCGCGGATCACACCGGGAACGCCGTCGCGGTCGGCGAGTCGCCGCAGCACCCGGCTCCAGCGGTCGGCGAGCCCTCCGGTGCCGGGCAGCAGGCCGAGCGCGGTGTGGACGCCGTCGAGACGGCCGCGCATCTCCGCGGCGGCGTCGGCGTCCAGCCCCGTGCAGGCGGGTGGCAGCCCGACGCAGATCCGTTCGGCGATCCCGGCGGCGACCTCGCCGAGGGCGGCCGTGTCGGTGGCCCGCACGTCCCCGTAGCGCAGGGAGCGGGCGAGTGCGGGGAGCGCCTGGGCGAGGTGGCCGACGTCGGTGTCGAGGGCGGCCCGGTCGGCGAGCGCCGTCATGACGACGGGCAGGGCCTCGGAGAGGCCGGCGAGCAGGCACTGCTCGGCGAGCGCGGTGACCTCCGCGAGGGCGCTCGCCTCCAGGGCCCGGCTCTCGGCCTTGGCCGTGGCGGCGGAGGCCACGGTGGTGCCCCAGACTCCGGCTTCGGCGATCCGGACGTGCAGTTCGGGTTGCCAGCGCAGCCGCCAGGTCTCGCGGAAGGTGCCGGTGCTGCCGCGTCCGGCGACCGCCTCCCCCCAGCCGACGGAGAGCAGCCGCAGCCGGTGCAGCAGCCGGCTGCGGGCCGCGTCGTTCTCCTTGCGCAGGTCGAGCTCCACCTCCCGGTCCAGCGCCTCCGGCTTGAGGCGCAGGCTGCGCTGGAGCCGGGTCAGGTCGCGCTGGAGCGGGACGGCGGGGGCCGCTTCCGGGACCGTGCCGAGGACGTCGCCGACGACGAGCCGGTCGCGCACGAGGTCGAGCGGGACGTCCGAGCCGTCGCACATCACGGCACGTACCGCGTCGGTGGTCTCGCCGAGCCCGGCGAGCGGCCGGCCCCGCATCGCCGCGAGGGTCTCCGCGAGCCGCACGGCCTCGATGACGTGGGCGGAGGACACCAGCCGGTCCTCCGCCCTGAGCAGACCGGCGACCTTCGTCATCCAGCGCTCGACGGGCCGGTCGGGGGCGGCGAACAGGTGCCCGTACCAGCCCGGGGCGTCGATGCCCGCGCCGTAGCCCGAGCGGCGGGCGAGCCGGCGGTGGGTCCAGGGGACCCAGGTCGCCTCGGTCTTCACCTTGGGCAGGCCCTTGAGCAGGGCCCGGTCGGCGGCGACCGTGGTCTTCAGGGACAGTGCGGGCACGTGCCAGGCGCCGCAGACGACGGCCACGTCGTCCGCGAACTCCTTCCGGGCCGCTCGCAGTTGCAGTCTCATGTACGCCTCGCGGACGAGGTCGCGCGGGTGGCCGCCGTGCCCGTGGGCCTCGCGCAGCACGCCCATGGCCTCGGCGAGCGCCTCGAAGGGAGCGTACGGATCCGCGGCGCCGCGCAGTTCGACGACGTCCTCCCACCAGCGCTCGGGGTCGTCGTGGCCGGCGACCCGGGCGAGCTCGGCGATCGGGTCGACGCGCGTGTCCCGGTCCGCTCCGTCCACCTCCTCCCCGTCGTCCCAGGTGGGGTCGGTGGCGGCGAGGGTGTGGGCGGCGGGCAGGTCGACGAAGCGCACGGCGGCGCCCGCGGCCAGCGCCCACCGGATCGCCACCCACTCGGGAGAGAAGACCGCGAAGGGCCAGAAGGCGGCCCGGCCGGGATCGTCCACGGCGTGCGCGAGGAGCGCGACCGGCGGGCGCATGTCCTCGTCGCCGGCCAGCGACAGGAGCGTGTCCGCCTCGGGCGGTCCTTCGATCAGCACCGCCGCCGGCCGCGCCGCCTCCAGGGCCGCTCGCACGGCCCGGGCCGAGCCGGGCCCGTGGTGGCGCACGCCGAGGACCAGCGGCCGAGGGCCGGGCGCACGGGCCTCCGCGGCCGGGGCCTGGTCCGGGGCTGCGACGGGGGCCGCTCGCAGCGCCGTCACGCGCTCGCCTCGCGGCAGGCGCGGTAGAAGTCCTTCCAGCCGTCGCGCTCGCGGACGACCGTCTCCAGGTACTCCTGCCAGATGACACGGTCCGCGGCCGGGTCGCGGACGACCGCGCCGAGGATGCCCGCCGCGACGTCGGCGGGGCGCAGCACGCCGTCGCCGAAGTGGGCGGCGAGAGCCAGGCCTCCGGTGACGACGGAGATGGCCTCCGCCGTCGACAACGTGCCCGACGGGGTCTTGAGCCTGGTCCGGCCGTCCGCCGTGACCCCGTCGCGCAGCTCGCGGAAGACCGTGACGACCCTGCGGATCTCCTCGACACCCTCCGGGACGGCGGGCAGGTCGAGGGAGCGGCCGATCTGGTCGACCCGGCGCGAGACGATGTCGACCTCGGCCTCCGGGGTGGCGGGCAGCGGCAGCACGACGGTGTTGAACCGGCGGCGCAGCGCGCTGGAGAGGTCGTTGACCCCGCGGTCACGGTCGTTGGCGGTGGCGATCAGGTTGAAGCCGCGGACGGCCTGCACCTCCTGCCCCAGCTCCGGGATCGGCAGCGTCTTCTCGGACAGGATCGTGATGAGCGTGTCCTGCACGTCGGCGGGGATGCGGGTCAGCTCCTCGACGCGGGCCGTCATGCCCTGGGACATCGCCCGCATGACGGGGCCGGCCACGAGCGCCTCCCGGCTGGGGCCGTGGGCGAGCAGCCGCGCGTAGTTCCAGCCGTAGCGGATGGCCTCCTCGGGCGTTCCCGCGGTGCCCTGGACGAGGAGGGTCGAGTCCCCGCTGACGGCGGCGGCGAGGTGTTCGGACACCCAGGTCTTGGCGGTGCCGGGCACTCCGAGCAGCAGCAGCGCCCGGTCGGTGGCGAGCGTGGTGACGGCGACCTCGACGATGCGGCGCGGTCCCACGTACTTGGGTGTGATCACCGTCCCGTCGGGGAGTGTGCCGCCGAGCAGATAGGTGGCGACGGCCCACGGCGAGAGCTGCCAGCGGGCGGGGCGCGGCCGGTCGTCCGCGGCCGCGAGCGCCTTGAGTTCGTCGGCGAAGGCGTGCTCGGCGTGCGGCCTCAGCGCCTCGGGCGCGGAGCCGGCCCCGACGCCGGGAACGGCGCTCCCGGCGGCCTCGGACACGGCGGTCGTCGTGCTTTCGGGCACGGTCATGGATCCCCCTCCAGATCGTTCGACCTGATGTGTGATCCACCGTGCACCACGCCACTGACAATCGGCCGACTCCCTTGCCCCGCACGGTTTCGGAGGCGTTGTCAGTGGCTCCGCCTACCTTCGGGGCATGGACACACAGGGGGTGCGCTGGACGGCGGACCAGGTGCTGGCACTGGCTCCTGACGACGCCTCGCGCAGAGCGGGAAGCAAGCTCGGCACGGCCGGTCCGTGGTCCGGCGCGGGCGGCAGCGGCGACGGGGCCGTCTGGGGCCTGTGCCGCGGCAGCGGCAGCAAGCCGTACCGGACGGTGGTCGACGTCACGGGCCCGGCGTACACGTGCAGTTGCCCCAGCCGGAAGTTCCCGTGCAAGCACGCGCTGGGGCTGCTGCTGCTCTGGTCGGCGGACGAGGAGGCCGTCGGCGAGGCCGAGGTCCCCGACTGGGCGGCGGAGTGGCTGGAGGGGAGACGCGAACGCGCCGCGGCGGCCGCCGCCCGGGACGCCGACGGCGGGTCGGACGCCCCGGCCGACCCCGAGGCGGCGCGCCGCCGGGCCGAGCGCCGGGCCGCCCGGATCACCGCGGGTGCGCAGGAGTTGGAGCAGCGTCTCGCCGACCTGCTGCGCGGCGGTCTGGCCGCGGCGGAGCAGTCCGGCTACGGCCTCTGGGAGGAGACGGCGGCCCGGATGGTCGACGCCCAGGCGCCGGGACTCGCGGGCCGGGTACGGGAGTTGGGGGCGATACCCGGCTCGGGTCCCGGCTGGCCCGTACGGCTGCTGGAGGAGTGCGCGCTGACCCATCTGCTCGACCGGGCCTGGCTGTCGGTCGACCGGCTGCCGGACCCGCTCGCGGTGACCGTCCGCACCCGGGTCGGACTGCCCGCGGCGGTGGACGGGCCTTCGATCCGCGACCACTGGCTGGTCCTCGCCCAGTACGACTCCTCCGACGGCAGACTGACGACACGGCGGATCTGGCTGCACGGCCGGCGGACCGGACGCACGGCCCTCCTGCTCTCCTTCGGGGCGGCGGGCCGGGCGCCGCACCTGGCGCTGCCCGTGGGCGTCGTCCTCGACGCCGCGCTCACGCCGCACGCCGGCGCGGGTGCGCTGCGGGCCGAACTGGACACCCAGTTCTCCGCTCCGGTCCCGCTCGACACGCCGCCTCCGGGCGGCACCGTCGGCGAGGCGCTCGCGGCCTACGGCTCGGCCCTGCGGGACGATCCGTGGCTGGACGCGTGGCCCGTGACCCTGACCGAGGTCGTGCCGGTACCGACGGAGTACGGCTGGCAGCTGGCGGACGCCGGACACGGCCGGGACGGGCCGGGCGAGGCACTGCCGCTCAGCGCCCCCGCGCTCGCGCGGCCCGGCCTGTGGCGGCTCGCCGCGCTCTCCGGGGGCCGGCCCGTGACGGTGTTCGGCGAGTGCGGGCACCGGGGCTTCACCCCGCTCGCCGCCTGGTCCCCGGACGCGCCGGGCGAGACCGTCCCGCTCCACTGACGCCCCTTCATGAACCGACACGCGACGAGAACGGCCCGACGAGAGCCTGGAGGACTGTGATGGACGCCTGGGAAGAGCTCGTCACCACCGCGCTGCTCGGCACCGACCGGCGGCCGCCCGAGCCACGCGGCGCGGGCTCCGGCGCTGCGGCCGGCACCGGGTCCGCCGGGGATCCGCCGGTCGCGCTGCTGGACGCGGCCGCGCTGCACACCGTGCGGCGCAGGGCGGGGCTGCGGCCGGGGCCCGCCGCCCCGTTGCCCGACCCCGCACCGGAGGACGGCCGCCACCCGCTGCCCGAGGCGGCCCGCCACCGGCTCGGCCTGCTGCTCGCGGGCCGTGCCGCCCCCGCGCCGTCCGGGGGGCGGCGCGGGGCGACCCCCGATCTCGCGGAACTCCTGCCGCAGTGGCTCGCGGTCGCCAACGAGCACGGCTACCGGGCGCCCGCCTCCGCGCTGCCCGCTCTCCTCGACGCCGCCCGCGCCCGCACGGACCTGCGCCCGCAGGCGCTCGCCCTGGCCGGGCCGCGCGGTCTCTGGCTCGCCGGGCTCAACCCGGAGTGGCGGTTCGCGCTGCGCGGCGCCGGCGGCGCGGGGGTCGCGCTGCCGGACGCCACGGACGACGAGGGCGTGCGCACGCTCTGGGACGAGGGCCTCTTCGCCGAACGGGTGGCGCTGCTGGCCTCCGTACGGGCGAAGGATCCCGCCAGGGGCCTGGAGCTGCTGCGCTCGACCTGGACGGCGGAGCGGGCCGAGGACCGGCTGATGTTCCTGGACTCGCTGCGGGCCGGGCTGTCCGAGGCGGACGAGGAGTTCCTGGAGGCGGCGCTGGCCGACCGCAGCCGCAACGTCCGCTCCACGGCCGCCGAGCTGCTCTCCGCCCTGCCGGCGTCGGCCCTGGCCGGCCGGATGGCCGAGCGGGCCGTGTCCTGCGTGAGTCTCGACCGGACGGTGGGGGCCGCGGCCGTGGTCGTCGAGGCACCGCACGAATGCGATGCGGGGATGCTGCGGGACGGTGTGGTCCCGAACCCGCCCGCGGGCCGCGGGCAGCGGTCCTGGTGGCTGGGCCAGCTCGTGGAGGCGGCGCCGCTGTCCTGCTGGACGGCCCGGTTCGGCGGCCGCCCGCCGGAGGAGATCGTGGCTCTGCCGGTGGCCGACGACTGGCGCGGCGAACTGCACGCGGCCTGGTGCCGGGCGGCGGTGCGCCAGCGCGACGCCGCCTGGTCCCGGGCGCTGCTGGGGTCTCCGGCGGCCCCGCCCGCGACCGGCCCGGGGACCTCGTCCCTGGCGGAACGGGCGAAGCTGCTCTCGACGCTCAGCGACGCGGAGCGGGCCGACTGGGTCGCCGCGTTCGTCGCGGCCCACGGCCTGTCCGAGGCGTTCCAGCTGCTCGGCGTCTGCGCCGTGCCGTGGGCGGAGCCGCTGGGGGCGGCGGTGGTCGACGCCTTGGACATCGCTCGGGACGCCGGCAGCTATCCGTGGAGCTTCAGCGGAGTGATGGGGCTGGCGGAGCGCTGTCTGGCGCCGGAGGCCACGCCGCAGCTGGAGGCGCTGACCACCCAGGCGGCCGAACCCGAGGACGCGTCCCCGGGGGCCGGCGGCTACTGGTCGGAGGCTTTCCAGCGGCTGGTGTCGACGCTGCGGCTGCGGGCGCGGATGCACGCGGAGCTCGCCGGGCGCGCCCTGTAGGGCGGGTCCTGCCAATCAGGCCTGGCCCGCTCCGTGCGCCCGTCCGGGTCACGGCGAAGTCGCTCGCTCCGCAGGGCGGGGCGGAGACGGACGGGACGCGGCGGACGGGGGACGGACGGCTGTGTCCCTTCCCGCCGCTCTCGTCGGACGGGCCTCAGGCGGCCACGCGGACGTTCGCGTTCACCCACTGCACGATCGACGCGGTCGTCGCGCCGGGCGTGAAGATCTCCGCGACGCCCTTCTCCTTCAGCGGCGGGATGTCCGCGTCCGGGATGATGCCGCCGCCGAACACCTTGATGTCCTCGGCGTCGCGCTCCCGCAGCAGGTCCAGGACCTTGACGAACAGCGTGTTGTGGGCGCCGGAGAGGATCGACAGGCCGATCGCGTCGGCGTCCTCCTGGATCGCGGTGTCCACGATCTGCTCGGGCGTCTGGTGAAGCCCGGTGTAGATGACCTCCATGCCGGCGTCACGCAGTGCCCTCGCGATCACCTTGGCCCCGCGATCGTGGCCGTCGAGACCCGGCTTGGCCACCACCACGCGGATCGGACCGGTCACACCCATCACTGCCTCCACATGCGACCCCCGCGCGTAGATGCCGGGGAGGTGAACGAACGTTATCGCCAGCATCCCGCAAGCGGCCGTTTCGCGGTGGGCGGGGAGGGGGAAATCACACGGTGGGACATTGTTCGCTCTGCGCCGCACCCTGCTCGGGCCCTCTCCAGGGGCTCACCAGCCGCCAGACCGGGTCGTGCGCAAGGGAGCCGCTACGGGGCCGCCGGACGCCCCGGCCGTGAGCCGCACGGTCGTGGACATCCGGCCATCGCCCCTGCCGTACGGCGCCCGCGTGCCGTGACGGGAGGCCGCGATGGAGCTCACCGGGCTGACGAGGCTCGCCAAGGTCACCACCTCGCTGAAGGCCGGCGCCCTGGAGCTGGCCATCCTCACCGGCCATCTCCTCCTCTACCCCTCGGGCATCGTGGCCGAGCGCGTCGGCGAGCCCGCCGCCGACCCGGAGGACGGGTCCGGGGCCGCCCCGGGTTCCGGGCGTCCCGTCGTCCTGCTCCACGGCTTCGTGGACAACCGCTCCGTCTTCGTCCTGCTGCGCCGCTCCCTCGCCCGGCACGGCCGTCACCGTCTCGAGTCGCTCAACTACTCGCCGCTCATGTGCGACCTGCGCAACGCCGCCGACCTGCTCGGCCGCCGCGTGGAGGAGATCTGCGCCCGCACCGGTCACCAGGAGGTCGACCTCGTCGGACACAGCCTGGGGGGCCTCATCGCCCGTTATTACGTGCAGCGCCTCGGGGGTGACGCACGGGTGCGGACGCTGGTCACGCTCGGTACACCGCACGCCGGCACCACCGTCGCCCCGCTGGCCAGCGCCCACCCCCTGGTGCGCCAGATGCGGCCGGGTTCCGAGGTGCTGCGGGAGCTGGCCGGGCCCGCGCCGGGCTGCCGGACCCGCTTCGTCAGCTTCTGGAGCGATCTCGACCAGGTGATGGTGCCCGTCGAGACGGCCTGTCTCGACCACCCCGACCTGGTCGTGCACAACGTCCGGGTGAGCGGGATCGGGCATCTCGCCCTGCCGGTGCACCCGACCGTGGCCGCCGGGATCCGGCAGGCGCTCGACGCGGAGCAGCCCGGGGGCGCCGCGCCGGACGCCGCGCCGGGGGCCGCGTCCGTCGCCTGACGCCCGCCCGTCGCACGGCGGCGCTCGTCGGCCGGGGTGCCGGCGGGCACCGGAGAGCCCGGCCCTCCGGCGGAACGGTCGCCCGAGAGGCCGTCATGACGACCCTGTTCTTCGAACGTTCCTCGAACACAGAGCCAAAGCTCTCCCCCGGGACCGCCGAAACACGGCCGATTGCCCGTTTCCTGCGGACCGGAAACCCTCCGAAGATTGTCGCCCGCGCGTACCGCCGGGTACAGTCGCGCCACTGCTTCACCCCGGGACACCCCTGCGCGGGCCCGCCCGGACTGGTCCTGCCGCCGAGGCGAGAGAGAAGTTGGTGAACGACCAGCACCCCCACGCCGGGTACGTCGGAAACGACGCCCACGAAACCGGCGGCTTCGCCACGGACCCGTTGTTCGGCTCCCTGCCGGGCGGTTACGACGCAGGTCACAGCGGCCAGTACGACACCACGCAGTGGAACGGCAGCCACCAGTGGGACGCCGGCGCGTACGACACCTACGTCGCACCGCAGCCGATGACGCAGCACTACGACACCACCGGCCAGTACCAGGCCACGGGCCAGTACGACGCGACCGGTCAGTACGAGACCACCGGTCAGTGGGACACCACCGGGCACTACGACACCACCGGCCAGTGGGACGCCACCGCCTGGACCGAGGCGCAGCAGACGGGCCAGTACCAGGCCGCGCAGTTCGCCTCGTACGACACCACCGGTCAGTGGACGACGCCCACGTACGAGACCGGCGCGTACGACGCCACCGCCTGGAACTACGCAGGGCAGGAGCAGCCGCACGAGGCCGCCGAACCCCAGACGTACGGCGTGCCGCAGCAGTACACCCCCGACTACGAGTACGTCCCCGAGGCCGCCGAGTACGCCGCGTCCACCGAGCACGTCGAGGCCGCCGAATACGTCGAGGCCGCCGAGTACGTCGAGCACTCCGCGCACGCCGAGGAGCAGCTCGCGGAGGTCGTCGACGAGGTACTCGCCGAGCACACGGCGCAGTTCGAGTCCCTCGACGCGGACGCCTACCCGTACGAGTACGCCTACGACCACGAGGACGCCGCGGAGTACGAGGAGTCGACGCCCACCGAGGAGCCGGCCGCCGAGATCCGTACGGACGCCCCGGTCGCGGCCCGCCCCGTGCGCCGTTCCTCCGGCGGCAGCCGCGGCCGGCGCCGTACGCCCGCCAAGCGCTCCGCGCTGCTGACCGTCGCCGTGCCCTCCGCCTGCGTGATGGGCGTCGCCGGCATCGCCGCGGCATCCGTCGGCGGGCTCGCCGACGCGGGAGCCGACGGCAAGGGCGACACGACGCTCGCCGCCGCCGACCCGTCCTCGGTCAAGCCGGTGGCCGCCAACAACGAGCTGGACACCCAGCTCGCGGCGCTCAGCGCCGACGCCCGCGACTTCGGCGACCGCGCCAGCCGCACCCAGGAGCGCATCGACCTGAAGCTGCGCCAGGAGGCGGAGAAGAAGAAGCGCGAGGAGGAGGCGGCCCGCAAGGAGGCGCTGCGTCCCAAGTTCGCGCTGCCGGTGAAGCTGCACCAGCTGAGCGCCCGTTACGGGCAGTCGGGCGTCAACTGGATGTCCCTGCACACCGGTATCGACTTCCCGGTCCAGACCGGCACCCCGGTGATGGCCGCGACCGACGGCACCGTCCGCACCCAGCTGAACAGCGCCTACGGCAACATGGTCATCGTGACCGCCCCCGACGGCACCGAGACCTGGTACTGCCACCTCAGCAGCGCCAAGATCCGCTCCGGCAAGGTCAAGGCCGGCGACGTCATCGCGTACTCGGGCGACTCGGGCAACTCCACCGGTCCGCACCTCCACTTCGAGGTCCGGCCGAACGGCAGCTCGCCGATCGACCCGCTGCCGTGGCTCCGCAGCCACGGTCTGGACCCGATCGGCTGAGGCCGACTCCGCACGCGTTCACGAGGAAGGGCCCCGGCCGAAGCCGGGGCCCTTCCTCGTGCGCCCGTACGGGATACGGCGCCGGTCCTGCCGTCAGAGCTTCTCGACGGGCGCGTACCGCAGGAGGAGCCGCTTGGGCTTCTCGTCGCCGAAGTCGATCGTCGCCTGCGCGTCCGAGCCCACGCCCGTCACCTGCACGACCGTGCCGAGGCCGAACTGGTCGTGCGTGACCCGGTCCCCCGGCTGGAGCGCGACGACGGGCTTGTCGCCCGCACGACGGGTGGCGAAGCCGGAGGGACCCGAGCGCGAACGCGAGGAGGAGAGCGAGGAGGTGATCCCCGAGGTCGGCCCGGCGGGCTTGACCATGGGCCCGGTCCGCTTCCACTCCAGATACGTCGGCGGGATCTCCTCCAGGAAACGCGAGGCGGGGTTGTACGAGGGCTGCCCCCAGGCGCTGCGCATCGAGCTGCGGGTCAGGTAGAGCCGCTCGCGGGCGCGGGTGATGCCCACGTACGCCAGGCGGCGCTCCTCCTCCAGCTCCTTGGTCTGACCGAGCGCCCGCATGTGCGGGAAGACGCCGTCCTCCATGCCCGTCAGGAACACCACCGGGAACTCCAGCCCCTTGGCGGTGTGCAGGGTCATCAGCGTGATGACGCCGGAACCCTCCTCGTCCTCGTCGGGGATCTGGTCGGAGTCGGCGACGAGCGCGACCTTCTCCAGGAACTCCGCGAGGGTCGCGGGCTCTTCGCCTCGCTCCTGCTCGAACTCCAGCGCCACGGCGGCGAGTTCCTGGAGGTTCTCGATCCGGGTCTCGTCCTGCGGATCCGTGGAGGCCTGGAGTTCGGCGAGGTAGCCCGTCCGCTCCAGGACGGCCTCGAGCACGACGGCGGGGCCGGCGCCGGAGTCCGCGATGGTGCGGAGCTCCTCCATCAGCGTGTTGAAGCGCTTGACGGCGTTGGCCGAGCGCGCCGCCATGCCGTACGCCTCGTCGACCCGCTTCAGCGCCTGCGGGAAGGTGATCTTCTCGCGCAGGGAGAGGGCGTCGATCATGGCCTCGGCGCGCTCGCCGATCCCGCGCTTGGGGACGTTGAGGATGCGGCGCAGCGGGACGTTGTCCTCGGGGTTGGCGAGGACGCGCAGGTAGGCCAGGACGTCCCGGACCTCCTTGCGCTCGTAGAAGCGCACACCGCCGACGACCTTGTAGGGCAGGCCGACGCGGATGAAGATCTCCTCGAACACCCGGGACTGGGCGTTCGTCCGGTAGAAGACCGCGACGTCGCCGGCCTTCGCGTCCCCGGCGTCCGTGAGCCGGTCGATCTCGTCGGCGACGAACTGGGCCTCGTCGTGCTCGGTGTCGGCGACGTAGCCGGTGATCTGCGCGCCCGCGCCAGCGTTCGTCCACAGGTTCTTGGGACGGCGGCTCTCGTTGCGCTCGATGACGGCGTTGGCGGCCGAGAGGATCGTCTGCGTGGAGCGGTAGTTCTGCTCCAGCAGGATCGTGGTCGCGTCCGGGTAGTCCTCCTCGAACTGGAGGATGTTGCGGATCGTCGCGCCGCGGAAGGCGTAGATCGACTGGTCCGCGTCACCGACGACGCACAGCTCGGCCGGCCCGAGGTCCTCGTAGCCGGTGCCGACCAGCTCCCGTACCAGCGTGTACTGGGCGTGGTTGGTGTCCTGGTACTCGTCGACGAGGACGTGCCGGAAGCGGCGCCGGTAGTGCTCGGCGACGTCGGGGAACGCCTGGAGCAGGTGGACCGTCGTCATGATGATGTCGTCGAAGTCCAGGGCGTTGGCCTCGCGCAGCCGTCCCTGGTACATCCGGTACGCCTCGGCGAGCGTCTTCTCGAAACCGTCGGCGGCCTGGTCGGCGAAGGTCTCCTCGTCGATCAGCTCGTTCTTCAGGTTCGAGATCTTGGCGCTGAACGACTTCGGCGGGAACTTCTTGGGATCGAGGTCCAGGTCGCGGCAGACCAGCGCCATCAGGCGCTTGGAGTCGGCCGCGTCGTAGATCGAGAAGGACGAGGTGAAGCCGAGCCGCTTCGACTCGCGGCGCAGGATGCGGACGCACGCGCTGTGGAAGGTCATGACCCACATGGCGTTGGCGCGCGGGCCGACGAGCTGCTCGACGCGCTCCTTCATCTCGCCGGCGGCCTTGTTGGTGAAGGTGATCGCCAGTATCTGGCCGGGATGGACGTGCCGGGTCCCCAGCAGGTGGGCGATCCGGTGGGTCAGCACCCGGGTCTTGCCGGAACCGGCGCCCGCGACGATGAGCAGCGGGGTGTCGGTGTGGACGACGGCGGCGCGCTGCTGCTCGTTGAGCCCCTCCAGCAGCGCGGCGGGGTCCACGACGGGGCGCGGGGCGCCGTCGCGGTAGTACGCGTCACGGGACGAGGGCTCGCCGGAGCCGCCCTCGGGCGCCGCCCGGGGCAGTCCCCACTCCCCGAAGAGGTCGTGCGGCACCTCCTCCGCGGCCGGGGCGCCGTGGTCGTGGTCCTCGGGCGGCGGCGGGGGCTCCTCCGAGGAGTGGTTCTGGAGGTTCGCCAGGAAGCTGTCGTCGAAAAGGCTGCTCATCGCCTCACGAGTCTAGGCCGCCGCACCGACAACCCGCCCCCACCTTCCGAAGTCACGGCCGAAACACGGAGGGTGACCATCCGCATCAGGTCACGAAAATGTATCGGACAAATCGAGCATCGGACTTCCCAGCCGCCCCGGCGGTTGGCTAGCGTGCTCGCCCAAGCAGCCCGTCCCCTCCGACGGCGAATCGCGCCGAGCGGGCCGCTCACGCCGAACCCGGTTTCGCCACAAGGCGGTTGTATCCGGGCGTCCCTCTCGGCGGTCACGGAAGGAGATGCCGGTCTTGGCGTCCCATCGCAAGCCGCGCAGCACTCGCACGCACTCCCCCGCCGTCGGGGTCACGACGGCCGCGGCCCTCGCCTCGGTCACCCTGCTGTCCACGCAGAGTGCCGAGGCCGCGCCCGTCACGCCGTCGGCACCTTCCGCGCCGACGGTGGAGGAGATCCAGAAGAAGGTCGACGACCTCTACCGGCAGGCAGGCACGGCGACGCAGGAGTACAACCGGGCCAAGGAGGCCACCGACCAGCAGCGCACCAAGGTCGACGGGATCCTGGACGACGTGGCCCGGCGCACCGACGCGGTCAACGAGTCGCGCCGCGCCCTCGGCTCGTACGCGGCGGCGCAGTACCGCGGCGGGGCCGTCGGGCCCACCGCGGCGCTGATCTTCGCGGACAGCCCGCAGGCGTACTTCGACCAGACCCACCTGATGGACCGGCTCACCGAGCGGCAGCGGGGTGCGGTCGCGGACTACGAGAGCAAGCGGGCGGCGGCGGCGAAGCAGCGCGCGGAGGCCACGAAGAGCCTGGAGAGCCTCACCGACTCGCAGGCGGCGCTGCAGACGAAGAAGCGGACCGTCCAGAGCAAGCTGGCCGAGGCCCGCACGCTGCTGGCCAGGCTGACCGCCGAGGAGAAGGCCCGGCTCGCCGAGCTGGAGCGCAAGCGGGAGGCCGAGGCCCGGCGCCAGGCCGAGGAGAAGGCCAAGGCCGAGGCGGCGGAGGCCGAGCGTCGTCGGCAGGCCGAGGCGGCCGCGGCGACCGCACCGACGACGCCGTCGACCGGCGGCTCGGGCTCGACGTACGCGGCCAAGGCGGAGAAGGCACTGGATTTCGCCCGGAGCCAGATCGGCAAGCCGTACGTCTGGGGGGCGACGGGCCCGAGCTCGTACGACTGCTCGGGACTCACCCAGGCCGCCTGGAAGGCCGCGGGCGTCGACCTGCCGCGCACCACCTGGGACCAGGTGGAGGTGGGCACCCGGGTCGCGACGGCGGACCTGCTCCCCGGTGACCTGGTCTTCTTCTACGACGACATCAGCCACGTCGGCCTGTACATCGGCGACGGGATGATGATCCACGCGCCGAAGCCGGGAGCGAACGTGCGCGAGGAGTCGATCTACTACATGCCGATCTACGGGAGCGTGCGCCCGGCCTGAACCCGGGCCCCGGCGCCCTGGTCCACCGAGGCCCCGGTGCGCCGGGGTGCTGGGGCGGGGCCGGTGCGACCCGCGCCGGCCCGGACCCGGCCCTGCCGGGGCCCCGTGGTCCTGCCTGCCCGGTCCGTCGGACGCGCGGGCCGGTCCGTCAGGCGCGCCGGGCGGCCCGTGGGGCGCGCCGGGCGGTTCCCGTCACGTCCAGAGCGTCGCGATGAAGATGTTCGCGACGGTCAGACCGCCGACCGCCGCGAAGACACCCTTGTCGACCTTCTCCTCGTCCCGCTTGACGTAGACGAGGGCCAGGATCACGACGAGGACCGCGAGCTTGACGCCGATCTTCACGTTGTTGACCGGCTGGTCGTCGGCCTGGTTGAGGCCGACCAGCACGATGCCGGTGACCAGCATGGTCAGCGCGCCGTGCAGCATCGCGGGCACGAAGCGGGCCGTACCCGCGCCCATCGCCTTCATCTGGGTCAGGAAGCCGCCGAGCAGGGAGGCGATTCCGATGATGTGCAGGGCGACGAAGACATTGATGAGTACGTCCATGGGGCGGAGCCTAGCCGGGCCATACCACCGCCCCTCCGGTCGGGTCCACCTTGTCCGGCGCTTCGGTCACGCCCGCTCCGCAATGCGGCACCCCTGGGACGCCGGGGTCGGATGGGAACGGTCCGGGAGCGCCAACTGACGCCAATAACGGTCATCTCGACACCACCCCGTGACGTCCAGGTTTAGCGTCCTCCTCCAGGTGGCCGGCACCCCACCACCGTCGGTCCTTCCGGCGGCAGCCGGTCACCCCCGCCGGGAAATCCGGCGGTGGGCCGTCTCCCCTGTGCGGTCCGCCGCCGGTCCCGGTCGGGCAACGACCCCCACAGGGAGAGGATGTGACCCGCCCTCGTGGCAGCACACCGAAAGCCCCGGCAGTTCCCCCTCAGCGGCCAGGCGGTCAGGACCGCCGCCACGCTCGCCCTCGCCTCCGCGGCGACGGCGACGCTCTTCGAGGGCTCCGGGCACGCCGAGCCGGCGCTCACCCCGGCCCAGGTGAAGGCCAAGGTCGACCAGCTGTACCAGGAGGCCGAGGTGGCCACCGAGAAGTACAACGGCGCGAAGGAGAAGGCGGATCGCGCGCGCGGCTCGCTCGACCGGCTGCGCGACGAGGCCGCCCGCCGCACCGACCGCCTCAACGAGGCGCGCGACGGGCTCGGCTCGATCGCCACGGCGCAGTACCGCGCGGGCGGCCTGGACCCCGCCGTGCAGCTCGCCCTGACCTCCGACCCGGAGCAGTACCTGGAGCGGGCGGCGCTGGCCGAGAAGGCCGGCGAGCGGCAGGCGGCGGCCGTCGCCTCCGTGCACCGCGAGCTCACCGGCCTCCGGCAGCTGCACACCGAGTCGGCGGAGCGGCTGACCGAGCTCCAGGGGCACGAGGCAGACCTGCGGCGGCAGAAGGCCGCGGTCCAGGGCAAGCTCACCGAGGCCCGTACGCTGCTGGCCCGGCTGACCGCCGAGGAGCGGGCGCGCTACGAGGCCGCCACGGCGTCCGGCCGGACGGGCGGCGGGAGTTCGGCGTCGGGGGACGCGGCCGCCGTCCGGGCGGACCGGGGATCGCTGCCGCGCGGTCCGGTGTCGGCTCCCAACTCCCGCGCCGCGCAGGCCATCGCCTTCGCCCAGGCGCAGATCGGCAAGCCGTACGTCTGGGGCGCGACCGGGCCTTCTGCGTACGACTGCTCGGGCCTGACGCAGGCGTCCTGGCGGGCGGCGGGTGTCTCGCTCCCGCGCACCACGTACACGCAGATCAACGCGGGGCAGCGGGTCTCGCGCTCCGAACTGGCGCCGGGTGACCTGGTGTTCTTCTACTCGGGCATCACTCACGTCGGCCTGTACATCGGCGGCGGCCAGATGATCCACGCGCCGCGGCCGGGCGCTCCGGTGCGGATCGCGCCGATCGACGAGATGCCGTTCGCGGGGGCCACCCGCGTGACCTGAGGGCGGGTAACTCCCTTGACGCTTGGATAGTGGCGCTATCTACTATGGGTAGTGCCACTATCCAAGCATGGAGAGGACCGCGCGATGCCCACGCTCCCCTGGACCGTCCCGAACCAGGCTCGCCCCGGAACGCGGGCACAGGTCATGGCGTCCCGTTTCGAGGTGCGCTCCCTCAAGGACGTGCCCCGCTTCTTCCTCAAGTCCCTCGCCGCCTGGCGCCAGGTGAGGTCCGCGCCCGGCGCGCTGGGCGCCTCGCTGATCGCCCAGCCGCTGAAACGGACCTTCTACACCCTCTCCGCCTGGGAGGACCGCGACGCGCTCTCCGCGTACGCGCGGGCCGAGCCGCACCGTTCGATCATGCGCGGCCTGCGCTCGACCATGCGGGACTCGACCTTCACGTTCTGGGAGGTGCCGGTGGAGCAGCTCCCGCTGGACTGGGACGAGGCCCGGCGAAGGCTCGCGGCGGAGGAGGCGAGGCCGGCGGCCTGACGGCGGCGCTGCGGGCCGGCCGCCGGCCCGCTGACCCGGCCCCGGCCGCCGGGTCAGACCAGCCGGCGGGCGGTCGCCCAGCGGGTCAGCTCGTGCCGGTTGGACAGCTGCAGCTTGCGCAGCACGGCGGAGACGTGCGACTCGACCGTCTTCACCGAGATGTAGAGCTGCTTGGCGATCTCCTTGTACGCGTATCCGCGGGCGATCAGCCGCAGCACCTCACGCTCCCGCTGGGTGAGGCGGTCCAGGTCCTCGTCCACCGGCGGCGCGTCGGTCGAGGCGAAGGCGTCCAGGACGAAGCCCGCCAGCCGCGGCGAGAACACCGCGTCGCCCTCCTGGACCCGGAAGATCGAATCGACCAGGTCGGTGCCGGTGATCGTCTTGGTCACGTAACCGCGGGCGCCGCCGCGGATCACGCCGATGACGTCCTCGGCCGCGTCCGAGACCGACAGGGCGAGGAAGCGGACGGGCTGCTCGGCGGCCGCCATCAGGCTCGCGCAGCGGCGCAGCACCTCGACGCCGCCGCCTCCCGGCAGGTGGACGTCCAGCAGGACGACCTCGGGCCGCGTCGCGGTGATGACCGCGACCGCCTGCTCGACGTCGGCGGCCTCGCCGACCACCTCGACGCCGGTGACGTCGGTCCGGCCGATCTCGGCCTGCACACCCGTGCGGAACATCCGGTGGTCGTCGACGAGCACGACCCGTACACGGCGCTCCGGGGTCTCCTCCGCGGTCGTCCCGGTCCCGGTCTCGTCGCTCATGCGTCCGCCCTCTCCATCTCAAGCTCCACTTCGGTGCCTCCGCCCGGTACGGACCGCAGCCGCGCGGAACCGCCGTGGCGCTGCATCCGGCCGATGATCGATTCTCGTACGCCCATCCGGTCGCCGGGTACCGAATCCAGATCGAAGCCCGGGCCCCGGTCCCGGACGGAGACGAAGACCGTACGGCCCTCCACCTCGGCGTAGACCTGCACCGCCCCTCCCTGGCCACCGTACTTCGCGGCGTTGACCATCGCCTCACGCGCGGCCTGCATCTGTGCGGCCAGTTTGTCGTCGAGGGGGCAGTCGCCGACGACCACGACCTCCAGCGGCACGCCGTGCTTGTCCTCGACCTCGGCCGCGGCCTTCTTCACGGCCTCGGCGAGGGTGTCGGGCTCCTCGCCCTCGTCCTTGCCGGTGCCCTCGGGCTTGTACAGCCAGTTCCGCAGCTCCCGCTCCTGGGCCCGGGCCAGGCGGCGTACCTCGCCCGGGTCCTCGGCGTTGCGCTGGATCAGGGTCAGCGTGTGCAGCACGGAGTCGTGGACGTGGGCGGCGACCTCGGCCCGCTCCTGGGCGCGGATGCGCATGGTCCGCTCCTCGGAGAGGTCCTGCGACATCCGCACCAGCCAGGGCCCGGCGAGCAGCGCGATGCCGGTGAGCACGGCTATCGCGGCGGTGAACGCCGTGCCGAGCTGGGCGGCCGAGCCGCGGACGACCATGAAGGCGGTGAGCCCGAGGCCGACCAGGGCGACGCCCGCGAGCCCGCGGACGAGCTGGAGGGTGCGCCGGCGGCGGCCCGCGTCGGTCCAGCTGGCACGCCGGGCGTTGTCCGCCTGGCGCCAGACGAGCACGACGCCGACGCCGATCAGCAGGGTCGGCCAGACGTAGCGGTCGGCCTGGTTGCCGAAGTCGATGTTGCCGACGAAGACGGCGGCGCCGATGGCCAGGGCGATGAGCGCGAAGACCTGGCCGCGGTCCGGCTTGCGCAGCCGGCGCCGGCCGTCGGCGGTGGTCTCGAAGACGGGGCGTGGCGCACTGCGGCCGCCGACGCCGAGCGGGACGACGATCCAGAACACGGCGTACAGCAGGGCGCCGAGGCCGTCCGCGAGGAGGAGCGCCGCGAACAGGGCGCGGACCCAGACGACGGGCAGCCCCAGATGTCCCGCGAGACCGCGCGCGACACCGCCGAGCCACCGTCCGTCGGCGCTCCTGTAGAGCTTGCGCACGGGCGGTTCGTCGGTCTCGGCGACGCGGGCGGTGGTCGGCATGCACCGATCGTCACACGGACGCCCGTGCGGGAACATCAGGGTCGGCCCTGAGATCGCCCCTGACTCGGCCTCGGGGTGACGCGCCGCGCGAAGATCAGGGTCGGGCCAGGGTCGGTCCCGGTGCCGCGCGAGGTCACGGGCCGTCACCATGGAGCCATGACGAGTTCGACGCCTTCCTCGCACGAGGCACCGCCGCCGGCGGAGGCCCCGCCCCTCGCGTCGCTGCGGCGTTCGCAGCGGCACAAGGTGGTGGCCGGGGTCTGCGGTGGCCTCGGGCGCCACTTCGACCTGGACCCGGTGATCTTCCGGATCTCGGTCGGCGTGCTGTCGGTCACCGGAGGCATCGGGCTGATCTTCTACGGCTTCGCCTGGCTGCTGATACCGCTCGCGGGCGAGGAGGAGAACGAAGGGCGCAGGCTGCTGGCCGGCCGGGTCGACGGGGCCTCGCTGGCGGCCGTGCTGATGGCGCTCGCCGGCTGCGGCGTGTTCCTGTCGATGCTGGGGAACGGCGGCACGCTCGCGTTCGGGATGATGCTGTCGATAGCGGTGTGCGGCGCGGCCGCCTGGTCGAGGCAGCGGCGCCAGGCCGTCGGCGCCGAACCGGAGAGCCGGCTGGACGCGGCCACCGCCGCCGCGGTCGCCGAGGCGCCGCCGGAGACGAAGGCCCCGCCGCTGGTGGAGTTCCCGTCCTGGTGGAAGGACCCCATCGTCAAGGACGGGTCGACCGGCAGGATCGCCGTCGGCTACCTCTGGGGGCCGCACGGTGTCATGGAGAACGGCGAGTTCCCCGGCGGCGAGGTGCCGGTGCCCGGCAGCCAGTGGGGGCGCAGCACGCCCGAAGCGAAGGGCGGGCCGGCCGCGTCCGCGGTCCGGCGCGGCCCGCGTTCGATCGGTGGCACGGTCTTCCTGCTGGCGTTGCTGGCGGGTGGTCTCGGCACCGGCCTGTCGTGGGAGACGCACCCGCTGGGCACGAGCCTGCAGATCGGCCTGGTCGCCGCGCTGGCGGTGTTCGGCCTGGGCCTGGTGCTCTCCAGCTTCCTCGGCAGGACCGGCTTCGGCACGATCTTCCTGACGATCGTCACGGCGGGTCTGCTGGCGGTGGCGGTCGCCCTCCCGAAGGAGATCTCCACCGACTGGGCCCGGACGACCTGGAGGCCGGCGACGGTCGCCGCCGTGCAGCCCCGGTACGAACTGGGCACGGGCGCCGGCACCCTCGACGTGTCCGGACTCGTCGTGCCCGCGGGCACGACGGTCACGACCGAGGTGGAGGTCGGCGCCGGAAAGCTGCAGGTGATCGTCCCGAAGAACGTCACGGTGAAACTGCGGGCCCAGGTCGGCCTGGGCGATCTCCAGCTCCCCCAGCAGCACCCCGGGGACATCGACATCGCCCCGGACCGGGACGTGACCCGGACGCTCACCCCTCCGGCGGGCACCACCCCGGCCGGCACGCTGGACCTCTCCCTGGAGGTCGGTCTCGGACAGGTGGAGGTCACCCGTGCTGCTTCATGAGTTCCGTCCCGGGCGGCTGATCGCCGGTGCGACCGCCCTCGCCCTCGCCGTCCTCTACGCGGGTGACGCGGCCGCCGCCTGGGTCGCCCCCTGGTACGCGGTGGTGCCGGTGCTCTGCGGCGGCCTGGGCACTGCGGCCCTGGCCACCTGGGTGGCCTACCGGATACGCCGGCGTTCGGCGAGGAGCGCGTCGAGCGACAGCACCGAGGCACCGGCGAGCACCAGCGGCAGCCAGGACATCAGGTAGGCCAGGTCGTTCCCGTAGTAGTACGGGTCGGTCTGCCAGCTGACGGTCAGCCACAGGCTCAGCGAGATCAGCGCGCCGCCGAGGGCGGCCAGCCGGGCGAAGAGCCCCACCAGGGTCCCGATGCCGACGGCCAGCTCTCCGAGGGCGATGGCGTACGCGAAGCCGACGGGGTTGTGGAGCGCGAGGTCCACGAGGGCCGGGATGGCGGAGCTGTCCCGAACGCCCCGCATCATCTCGCCGATCGAGCCCGTGCCGGAGTCGGACAGGAAGGCGGGGTCGGTGAGTTTGTCGATCCCCGCGTAGATGAAGGTGATGCCGAGGAAGAGCCGTAGCGGCAGCAGGGCGTACCGCGACGCGGTCGCCTTCCAGCCGGTGACGGCGCCTCCGCCCGGCATGCCGTGCGCCCCGCTCGTCCGCTGCCTTCGTGCCATCGTCGGCCTGCCTCTCCGCGCCACTGTCCGCAGGACCGATTGTCCCCGGACCCCCTGTATCTGGATACGCGGGGAGCGCGTCGGGAGTTCAGGCCGCCCGGCCCGGGCTCAGTCGACGACGTCGATCGTGACCCGATTGGTCTCCACGCCGGCCGCCGTCACGACCCACACCTCGACCCGGCCGGGCTCCACGTCCGCCGGGAGCGGCACGGTGAGGGCGGTGTCCGTCGGGTTGGCGAATCCGCCGGCCACCGGGACCAGCGGCACGTGGGCGTGCACGGATCCGATCCGTACGACCAGTCGGGTCAAGGCGTCCGGGCCGTGGGCGCCCGCCGGGACGAACCCGAGGCCGCGGATCTCGATGTCGTCGCCGGTCCGGATCGGGGCGTCCAGGTCGCCGGCCTCGCGGGACCGGACCACGGAGAGGACCGTCGGACGGCCGCCCTCGGCGCCCTTCGCGGCGAGGTACCAGGCCGCCGAGACCGCGACCAGGAGCACCAGGGTCCAGGGCGGCCCGGGCAGCCGGTCGGGTTCCCGCCCGAGCCGGACCCCGCACAGCACCAGGGCGGCGGCGGACACCACGACGTACTGGACGTCGGCGAGCGAGGCCCGGCCGTCGTCGTCGCAGAGCAGGTCGGCGGCGCGCGGCCGGTCGGCCCGGATCTTCTGCAGGCGCTGCCCCACGATCCGGACCCGGACGAGGGCGTGCGCGGCGACGGAGACGGCGGCCGTCAGCGCGGCCACGGCCGGCAGCCCGGCACCGTGGGCGAGCCCGAGGCCGATCCCGTCGGCGCCCGTGACCAGGCGCAGGGCGAGGAAGAGCACGGTGTACGCGACGAGGAGCAGCCAGCCGGCGGCGACCGCGCGGGAGGTGGAGAGCCGGTTGTCCGGCCCGATCAGCGGCGCGAGGAGCCCGCCGCGCGCCCGGTGCGCCTGGGCCGCGGCGGTCAGCGGCACCGCCAGGAGGAGCGCCGCGACCAGCGCGGCGGTGCGTGGTCCCGTCCATCCCGTGCCGGTCGCGGTGAGCGCCTGCCCGAGGAGGAGGGCGAGGACCGCGCCCCAGACGGCGCCGAAGGTGGCGCCGCGCACCCGGCGGAACCAGGCGTCGCCCGCGGCGGTCCCGCCCGCGGCGACCGTCCGGGCGGACTGCGCCAGCGCGTCGGAGACCCACTGCCGGGAGGCGACGGGCGAGTGGGCGACCGCTGCGGGCACGCCCCGGCCCTCCGCCAGCTCGTCCCTTCGGGCGAGGAACGCGGCGACCGCGCGCCGGTGCCCCGCCGGACCTCTCTCGGCGCACCGTGCGTGGTCCCCGCACTGTCCGGCTTCCTGTACCGCCACGACAGCCCCACTCCCGATGCTTCAACTTGCCTTTGACTGAGGGGAATTGTGCCGCATCCCGCAGCCCCGCGGAGTGCTTCGAGCGCCCTGCGCAAGAGTGATTGAAGAGTCATCACATTGACGGAAGGACATGTCCTACGACAGGAGTTCGGGCTCCGAGCGGCTGATCCCCCGCCACAGCGGCTGGTAGTTGATCCAGGCGGCCAGATCGGAGCCGAGCTGCTCCCGGGTGGCCATCGCCTCGCGGTGGCCGATCGGCACGGTCTTGCCCGCGGCCCGCGCCTTCAACTGCACCTCGGCGCAGCGCTCCATGGCGATGAACCACCAGGCCGCGGCGTCCACCGAGCCTCCGACGGTCAGCAGTCCGTGGTTGCGCAGGACGATCGCCTTGTACGAACCGAGCGCGGTGGCGATCCGCTTCCCCTCCGCCGGGTCCACGGCGACGCCGGTGTACGCGTCGTAGAGCGCGTGGTCGCGGTAGAAGGCGCAGGCCTCCTGGGTGATCGGCTCGATCAGCTCCCCGAGGGCGGCGAGCGCGCGCCCGTGGACGGAGTGGCTGTGCGCGACGGCGACGACCTCCGGCCTCGCCCGGTGGACCTGCGCGTGCACGGCGAAGGCGGCCTGGTTGACGGGGTGGCCGCCCTGGAGCACCTGACCGTCGCCGTCGACCAGGATCAGCCCGCTCGCGCTCAGTTCGGCGAACGGCACACCGAAGGGGTTGACCCAGAAGCAGTCGGGGAGCTCGGGATCGCGCACGGTCACGTGGCCCGACACGCCTTCCTCGTATCCGAGCCGGCCGAAGAGCCGGAGCGCGCCCGCGAGTCTCCCCTTGCGATGGGCGCGCTCCTCCTCGGCGGTCTCGTGCACGGGAGGCAGGGCGAAGTGGAGCCGCTCGGCGGGCACGGGGGCCGGTATCTCGCTCATGCGCCGGAAGGTAACGCCGGTCATCCCAACTGGCCAGAGAGATCACACGACGAAGCCGCCGCCCCGTCCTGCGGGGCGGCGGCTTCACCGGCGTACGGGAGGGACTACTCCCACTCGATGGTGCCCGGCGGCTTGCTCGTCACGTCGAGCACCACGCGGTTCACATCGGCGACCTCGTTGGTGATGCGGGTGGAGATCCGGGCCAGCACGTCGTAGGGCATGCGGGTCCAGTCCGCCGTCATCGCGTCCTCGGAGGAGACGGGGCGCAGGACGATCGGGTGGCCGTAGGTACGGCCGTCGCCCTGCACGCCCACGGAGCGCACGTCGGCGAGGAGGACCACCGGGCACTGCCAGATCTCGCGGTCGAGACCGGCGGCCGTCAGCTCCTCGCGGGCGATGGCGTCCGCCTCGCGCAGCAGGTCGAGACGGTCCTTGGTGACCTCGCCGACGATGCGGATGCCGAGACCCGGGCCCGGGAAGGGCTGGCGCTGCACGATCTCCTCGGGCAGGCCGAGCTCCTGGCCGACCATGCGGACCTCGTCCTTGAACAGCTGGCGCAGCGGCTCGACGAGCTCGAACTCCAGGTCCTCGGGGAGGCCGCCCACGTTGTGGTGCGACTTGATGTTCGCGGTGCCGGTGCCGCCGCCGGACTCGACGATGTCCGGGTAGAGGGTGCCCTGGACGAGGAACGCGACGTCCTCGCCGACGCCCGCCGACTCCTCGATGATCTCGATCTGCGCCTGCTCGAAGACGCGGATGAACTCACGACCGATGATCTTCCGCTTCTGCTCGGGATCGGAGACCCCGGCGAGCGCGGTGAGGAAGCGCTCCTGCGCGTCGACGACCTTCAGCTGGACGCCGGTGGCGGCCACGAAGTCCTTCTCGACCTGCTCGGTCTCGCCCTTGCGCATCAGGCCGTGGTCGACGTAGACGCAGGTCAGCTGCGAGCCGATGGCCTTCTGGACGAGCGCCGCGGCCACGGCCGAGTCGACGCCGCCGGACAGGCCGCAGATGGCGCGCTTGCTGCCGACCTGCTCGCGGATGGCCGCGACCTGCTCCTCGATGACGTTGCCGGTGGTCCAGGTCGGCTCGATGCCGGCGCCCCGGTAGAGGAAGTGCTCCAGGATCTGCTGACCGTGGGTGGAGTGCAGCACCTCGGGGTGGTACTGGACGCCGTACAGCTTCTTCTCGTCGTTCTCGAAGGCCGCGACCGGCACGACGTCCGTGGACGCGGTGACGGAGAAGCCCTCGGGGGCGGCGGAGCAGGCGTCGCCGTGCGACATCCACACGGACTGCTCGGTCGGGGTGCCCTCGAAGAGGGTCGAACCGGCCCTGGACACGTGCAGCGGCGTGCGGCCGTACTCGCGGGCACCGGTGTTGTCGACGGTGCCGCCGAGGGTGGTCGCCATCAGCTGGAAGCCGTAGCACATGCCGAAGACGGGGACACCCGCCTCGAAGAGGGCACGGTCGAGGCGCGGGGCGCCCTCCGCGTAGACGGACGACGGGCCGCCGGAGAGGATGATCGCCTTGGGGTTCTTGGCCAGCATCTCGGCCACCGGCATGGTGGACGGGACGATCTCGCTGTAGACCCGGGCCTCACGGACACGGCGGGCGATGAGCTGGGCGTACTGGGCCCCGAAGTCGACAACGAGGACTACGTCCGGGTTGGAGACGTCGGGCGCGGCAGCGGGAGTCGCTGATGACACTACGGCGGCCTTCCGGCGGTAGGAGAGGTTCCCCCGAGAGGGGGGCTATTTGTCGATTCTACCGGCGCGCCGGTGGTCGCTTTTCGTCTCACCATCCGAACCCGGTTTGGCCGGCGGCACCGGCCGGGGTCCATACTGTCCGCATGCGCAAGCTCACGACGTACGTCTTTACCTATGGCAACCGGCCCACCGGCTGCCATGGTCGTGCTGCTTGAGCAACTGACAAGCGACTTCCCAGGCGCCCCGGGCCGACAAGGCCCGGGGCGTCTGTCGTATCCGGGCCGTGCCGCCCCGGGGCTCCCCCACCGACACCACGAGGAGCCCCACCATGACCGCCATGCCCACCACCGAGAAGACCGGCGCCCGCACCGACGAGGCCGCGGCCCTGATCGGTGACGCGCGTGACCGGATCGACGCGCTCGACGACCGGATCATCGGCCTGATCCAGGAACGGATGGCCGTCTCGGCCGTCATCCAGGAGGCCCGGATCGGCTCCGGCGGGCGGCGGGTGAACCTGGCGCGCGAGATGGAGGTGCTCGGCCACTACCGGGACGCGCTGGGCAAGCCGGGCACGGCGCTCGCGATGACGATGCTGGAGCTGTGCCGGGGCCGCATCTGAGTGGGCCCCCGCATCTGCGTTCGGGTCCCCTCTCACCCGTACGGCGCGTGACCGGCCCGCGTACCCCTTCGTTGGTCCCGTTGTCCGTGCCACCCAGGGGCGGGCCCGAGAAAACCACGCGTGGCTTCGCTGGAGCGTGTGACGTACCTCAGGTACGTCGTGGGACCTCGCTCCAGCGCGTGTGACCGGACGGCAGGGGACAGCAGCCCGGTCACCCAGAAAAGGCGGTCGGCCCCGGGGACGCCCGGGGCCGACCGCAATCGGTCCAGACGGATGCGCCGGCCGCACCCGTCGAGCACGAGGCGAGACACCCCCGGTCCCTCACCCACAGCTCCACCCACCGCGGCGCAACCCCCCGGCGCCGCGTTCCCTCGGCGCCGCGACCGCCCTGACTCCGGTGCCGACCCCAGGGCCCCGCGCCCGCGACCGGAATCGCGGCGCGGGGCCCTGTCGCGGATCCCGGCCCGGCGCCCCGCCCCGCGCACGGCACCCCGCGCCGTTTCGATAAGTGACGCGTGTCACACGAGGATTCCGTCCTCCGCCTACAACCAACCCCCCTGGTCACAGGTCATCTATGCAGCACCACCCAGAAACTGGAGAGGCGCTGCACTCGGAGGGGGGTGCAGCGCCTCTTCCACGTTCCGGGGGCCGGGCCCTACGGCTTCGGCTCCTTCGCCGCCTTCTTCGGCGGCACGACCGGAATCCCCAGGAACGGCAGCTTCAGCGCCCCGAACGCGTCCGCGGGGACCACCGGGGACTTCGGGGCGACCGCCGCGAGACGGACGTACTCCTCCCCCTGACGCGGCCGGAGGTCCTCCTCGCCCTTGTTCGGCCAGAACGACATCGCCCGCTCCGCCTGCGCCGTGATCGTCAGCGAGGGGTTGACCCCGAGATTGGCGGAGACCGCCGCTCCGTCGACGACGGAGATGCCCGGGTGGCCGTAGAGCCGGTGGTACGGATCGATGACACCGGACTCGGCGTCGGCCCCGATCGGGCAGCCGCCCAGGAAGTGCGCGGTCAGCGGGGTGCCCATGAGCTCGCCGATGTTGGAGCCGGCGAAGCCGTTGATCTCCTCCGCGAGCAGGGCTGCGGCGCGGGTCGCCTCGGGGATCTGGTTGGGGTTGGGCGCGCCGTGGCCCTGGCGGGCGGTGAGCAGGCCCTTCCCGATGCCGCCGGGCTTGCGGTAGGTGGTCAGCGAGTTGTCCAGGGACTGCATGACCAGTCCGATGATGGTCCGCTCCGACCAGCGGCGGTTGGAGAGCGAGCGGAGCGCGAGCGTCGGGTGCTTGACGATCTCCAGGAGCCAGTTCCGTACCCGGTGCGCGCCGTAGGGCACCTGGAGGATCGTCATGCCGCCCATGGCGTTCGAGCCCTTGCCGTACCGCACCGGCTCGATGTGGGTGTTCTCGTCCGGGTGGATGGAGGACGTGATCGCGACGCCGCGCGTGAAGTCGACCTTCGGCTTCCCGTGGCGCTTCCGGTAGCGCCGGTCGGTGGTCTGCGAGCCGACCAGGGCCTCGGAGTTGGTGCGGGTCAGCTCCCCGAGCCGGGCCGGGATACGGGGCAGCAGGCCGGTGTCCTTCATCCGGTGCAGCAGGGTCTGCGTGCCGTACGTGCCGGCCGCGACGACGACGTGGCGGGCCGTGAACGTCCGGCCCTTCCCCTTCTTGCGGTCGTCGGTGGGGAGGGTCTTCACGGCGAAGCCGCCCCGGGCGTCCTCGGTGAGGGCCACGACCGAGGTCATCGGGT
This sequence comes from Streptomyces sp. MS191, assembly GCF_008042125.1. Taxonomy (GTDB): domain Bacteria; phylum Actinomycetota; class Actinomycetes; order Streptomycetales; family Streptomycetaceae; genus Streptomyces. The sequence goes on along the minus strand of NZ_RDBI01000066.1, from coordinate 143,382 downwards.
GGACGACGGCGCCGGCCTTCTCGGCGAGGTAGAGGTAGTTCTCGTTGAGGGTGTTCTTGGCGCCGTGCCGGCAGCCGGTCATGCACTCGCCGCACTCGGTGCACGCCTTGCGGGACGGCCCCGCCCCGCCGAAGTACGGGTCGGCCACCTCGCCGCCCGGCTTCGCCCGCGTCGCGGCGCCCCCCTCGCCGCCGCCCGCGTCCTCGCCGTCCCCGAAGAAGACGCCGACCGGCGCCATGTGGAAGGTGTCGCCGATGCCCATGGCCTGCGCCGTCGCCTTCAGATGGACGTCGGAGGGGGTCATCGTCGGGTTGATCCGGACACCCAGCATCCGCTTGGCCTGGTCGTAGTAGGGCGTCAGCTCCTCCTGCCAGTCCGTGATGTCCTTCCACTGCGGGTCGTCGAAGAACGGCGCCGGCGGCACGTACAGCGTGTTCGCGTAGTTGAGGGAGCCGCCGCCCACGCCCGCGCCGGCCAGCACCATGACGTTGCCCAGCAGGTGGATCCGCTGGATGCCGTAGAGGCCGAGGGCGGGCGCCCAGAGGAAGTTCTTCACGTCCCAGGAGTTCTTCGGCAGGGTCGCGCGGGTGAAGCGGCGGCCGGCCTCCAGGACGCCGACCCGATAGCCCTTCTCGGTCAGGCGCAGGGCCGTGACCGAGCCCCCGAAGCCGGAGCCGACCACGATGACGTCGTAGTCGTACGCGTCGTCCTCGGCCTGATTCTGGGCAGGGGGTACCGCGGTCATGGCTCTCCTCGTGCGGAAAAGGGGGCGGGCAAGGAACTCGGGACGGAACGGGTCAGCGCAGGCGCAGGGCCTTCATGACCTTCAGGGAGGTGCTCATGAACGCGGCGTACTTCTCGTCGTCCATCCCGAAGGACGGCGCGAGGGGCATCAGCCGCTGCTGGGCGACGGTCTGGGCCTCGGTGAACTTCAGGATGCCCTCGGAGCCGTGGCGGCGGCCGAGCCCGGAGTCCTTCATGCCGCCCATCGGCGCCTGGACACTGCCGTACGCGGGGGCGTAGCCCTCGTTGATGTTGACGGTGCCGGTGCGCAGCCGGGCGGCGACGGCGTGGCCGCGCTTCGCGTCCTTGGTCCAGACGGAGGAGTTGAGGCCGTACGGGGTGCCGTTGGCCTGCTCGACGACCTCGTCCTCGTCGGCGAACCGGTAGATCGAGACGACCGGCCCGAAGGTCTCCTCCGAGCACACGGCCATCGGGGCCTCGACGCCGTCGAGGATGGTGGGCTCGTAGAACAGCGGGCCGATGTCGGGACGGGCCACGCCGCCCGCGACGAGCCGGGCGCCCTTCTCGACGGCCTCCTCGACGTGCCGGGTGACGGTCTCCAGCTGCCGGTCGCTGACCAGGGAACCCATGTCGGCGCCGTACGCGAGCGCGTTGCCGAGGCGCATCGCCTTCGTCCGGGCGGCGAAGCGCTCCAGGAACGCGTCGGCGACGGACTCGTGCACGTACAGCCGCTCGATGGAGATGCAGAGCTGGCCCGCGGAGGAGAAGCAGGCGCGGACGGCGCCGGCGGCCGCCTTCTCGATGTCGGCGTCCTTGAGGACGATCATCGCGTTCTTGCCGCCGAGTTCGAGGGTGACGCCGACGAGGCGGGCGGCGGCGCCCTGCGCCACCTCGCGGCCGGTGCGGGTGGAGCCGGTGAAGGAGACGTAGTCGGCGTGCTTGACGACCTCGGGGCCCACCACCGGCCCGTCACCGAGGACGACCTGGAAGACGCCGGCCGGCAGACCGGCCTCGACGAGCAGGTCGCGCGCCCACAGCGCGGTCAGCGCGGTCTCGGTGTCCGGCTTCATGACGACGGCGTTGCCCGCGACGAAGGCAGGCAGCGCGTCGCCGACGGACAGCTCCAGCGGGTAGTTCCAGGGCGCGATCTGCCCGACGACCCCGCGCGGCTGGCGCAGCTCGGTGACCTTGGTCAGGGTCGGGACGACGCCGGTGTGGTGCTTCGGGCGCAGGTACGCGGGGGCCTTGCGGCCGTAGTGGCGGGCGGCGACGGCGACCGCCTGCACCTCCTCGTGGGCGTGCAGCCGCGCCTTGCCCGTCTCCAGCTGGATGAGGTCGAGGACCTCGGCCTGGCGCTCGAGGACCAGGTCGTGGAAGCGCAGCAGGACGGCCGCGCGCGCCTTGACCGGGGTCGCGGCCCACGCGGCCTGGGCGGCACGCGCGCGGGCGAAGGCCTCGGCCACGTCCTCGGGGGTGGACTCGGGCAGCTCCGCCAGTCGCTCACCGGTGAACGGGGTGTGGTTCGCGGTCCGGCCGGAGCCCACGACTCCGCGGGTCAGCTGGGKGACCACCCGGGAGCAGTTCGACATCGTTCTCCGGCACTGGCGGGCACCCGGCGAGCGGACCGACTGACGGGACGGGCGGGTCGAGCCGGCCGGGGGAGTACGCGAGGTGGAAGTCCTGGCCGGCGCGCAGGCCGGAGCCCTCTTCGAGCAGGTCGCGGAGCAGGCCCTCGGTGGTGCCCGGGTGGACGGGGGTTCGCCGGGCAGGTGGCGTTGCCCGGGCGGCTGACCGGTCTCCCCGATGCGCGCCGCGGCGCGGGCGCCGGCCCGGTAGGCGGCGATGGCGCCCGCGCGGGCGGCCCGGACGTCCACGGCCGGGCTCAGGCTTGCGGCTCCGGAAGGCCCGGCGGCGCTCGGCGATCCCGGTGCCGCCGGGGTCCGGGAGGGCTCCGAGGGCGCTCCCGGCAGCTCGGGCCGGTCGGACGTGGCCGGGTCGATCCCCGTGTGCGCGCGGGCGCCGGGGACAGCGGCTCCGGGCACGGTGCCGGGCCGCGGTCCGGGATCGCCGGCGTCCGTGGCGGGGTAGGCGGCCTCGCCGCCGTACGCCTGCTCGTCGTCCTCGGGCACCGGCACCGGGGCGTATCCGCACAACGCCTCCTCGGCCGCCCCCGCCGCGAGCCCGGTGAGCACCACCCGTCCGTCGTCGCAGACGAGCACCGTGCGGGGGGTGATGTTGCGGTGGGTCCAGCCGTGGGCGTGCAGGGCGCGCAGGGCCGTGAGCACGTCCGAACCGATCTCCGCGGCCCGGTAGGGGCTCAGGGGGCGCTCGGCGAGCAGGGCGGCGAGCGGTCGGGCCGCCACCAGTTCGCTGACTATCCACAGCGAACCGGCTTCGGCGAAGACGTCGAAGACCTGGTCGAGGCGCGGATGGTCGGGGATCTGCGCGGCGGCCTGCGCGGCCTCGACGGCCCGCCGGACAGCGGGGTCGGCCGGTCGCCGGGTCGCCCGGCCCTGGGACCGCTGCGGGGTGAAGCCCCGGCCGTCGTCGTCGAGGAACTCCGCGTCGACGACCTCGGGCAACGGCACCTGCCGGACCAGTACCTCCTGGCCGCTGTAGGTGTCGAAGGCGCGCGTCTGGACGAGTTCGTGCGCGTCCGAGGGTGGCAGCGGCAGGCGATAGCGGTCGGCGAGCACCCTTCCCGCGTAGTCCTCCACGACGCCTCCCACCGAGCGCGCTGTCCCCCGTGCCTCACGCGGCGCGGGGATCGCAGCGATCCCGGCGACCACGCAAAGCCGTCAATTCCGGTCCGGACCGTTGCAGTTGACGGCTCTGTTCGACTGCGTACGGTCCAAGACCTCTCACGATACGTGGCGTCGGTCAGTCCTTGGGGCTGAACGTGGCGAACGCCGTCTCCCGCAGCGTCTTGCACTCCGCCGCGTCCCACTGGTCGGCCTTGCAGCTGATCATGATCGAGTAGCCGTGCTTCGCGTCGACCTTGAAACCGCGGTTCAGGACCCGGACGCGCGTACCGCTCTGGGTCCGCTCGAACTCCCAGTCGGCGACCGTCGGATAGCCCTTGTACGACACGGGCTTGATGCCGATGTGGCGGTAGCCGTTGCTGGTCGCGGCCACGCCGACCTGGGCGGCCCGCCAGGCGCTGGCCGCGTCGTCCCTGGGGCTGGCGTTGAAGTCCACCTGGACGCGCGGGAAGCCGCCGTTCGCGCTGAATATCCCGCCGGATTCCTGCCCCGCTATGCCCGTCATCCGGAAGGAGGCGGGCATCGCCATGGTGAAGTGGAAGCGGTCGTTCGTCACCATGGTGTACCCGGCGGGCAGCTGCGTGCCGCCCGTCCCCGGGCCGCCTGTGCCGGGCTGCCCGGACGGGGTGCCGCTCTGCCCGGCGCTACCGCCCGGCTGCTCGCCGCCCTGCTGGCCCGGGTCGCTCGAACCCTGACCCTTGTCCTTGCCGTCACCGCCGTCGTCGCCGCCGTCGGTGTTTCCGGCCGTCGCGCCGGCGGAGGTCACCTTGTCCCCGGTGCCCTTGCCGCCGCCCTGGTTCGCCTTCTCGTCGCCGTTCAGCGAGACGGCCAGGATGGTGCCGAGCAGGGCGAGGACCACGACCGCGGCGATGATGATCAGCGTGCGGCGGGGCACGACGTCGGTGATCGACGCCTTCGCGGGCGTGGGCCTGTTCCCGCCCTGTGCGGACACGGTGCGGGGTTCGGACTTGGCCGTCGCGGCGGCCGCCGCGTTGCGCACCGACTTCAGGGCGCCGCGCATCCGCTCGGCCGCCGCGTCCGCGGTCTCCTTCGCCTTCGGCTTCGAGGTGGACCTCGCGGGGCGGACCGGTGGTGTCGGGGGCAGCGGCGGCAGCGGTACGACGCGGGTGGCCTCGGGCGACGGCTCCGGCTCGACGGCCGTCACGGGCGCGTCGAGCACGGCCCGCAGCAGCACCCGCGCGCCCGCGTCGTCGAGACGCTGGTCGGGGTCCTTCGCGAGCAGGCCGTAGATGACCTTCTCCAGCAGGGGGCCGGCGTTCTTCGGCGGCTCGACCGGCTCGGTCATCACCGCGGTGAGGGTCGCGATCGCGGAGCCCTTGTCGTACGGCGGGCTTCCTTCCACGCTCGCGTACAGCAGTCCGCCCAGCGACCACATGTCGGCGGCCGGACCGGGCTTGTGGCCACGGGCCCGCTCGGGCGAGATGTACGACGGGGCGCCGACGAGCATGCCGGTGGAGGTGATCGAGGGGTCGCCCTCGACCTGGGCGATGCCGAAGTCGGTGAGCACGACCCGGCCGTCCTCCGCGATGAGCACGTTGGACGGCTTCACGTCGCGGTGCAGGATGCCTTCACGGTGCGCGGAGCGCAGCACGTCGAGGATCGCCAGGCCCACCTCGGCCGCGCGGTGCGGGGTCAGGGTGCCGTCCTCGCGCACGGCGTCGGCGAGGGACTTGCCCTCGATGAGCTCCATGACGATCCACGGCCGGTCGTCCTCGYCGACGACGTCGTAGACCGTCACCGCGCCGTTGTTGCGGATCCTGGCGATGGCCTTCGCCTCACGCAGGGTCCGGGTGATGAGGCGTCGCTTCTCGTCCTCGTCGATGCTGTTGGGGAACCGGAGCTCCTTGACGGCGACGGTCCGCCCGAGCGTCTCGTCGACGGCGCGCCACACGGTGCCCATGCCGCCACGGCCGAGCACGGGGCCGATCCGGTACCGCCCGGCGAGGAGGCTTCCCTCGGCGGTGACGGCCGCACCGGAACGTGGCGGCTTCGTGGCACGACCGGTCGCCGCGGGCTTCCGGAGCCCAGCGGCACCGGCTCCGCCCGCCGCGTCGCCACCCGGCGCCGCGGAGGAACCGCCCTGGCCCGCCCTGCCCGCGGCGGACTCGGGGGCGGCCTTGCCGTCGGCACCGTCGGCGGCCCGCCCGGCCGAACCGGACCCGGCCGGAGCCTTGTCCGCCGGAGCCTTGTCCGCGGGCGCCTTGTCCGCGGGCGCCGTGCCGGCCGGTTCGGCTCCCGCCGCTCCGACACCCTGGCCCGACGCGGCGTCAGCCGGCGTCCCTTCCCTCGGCGTCGACGCGTCGCCGGCCGCCGCCGGTCCGGGCACCGCGGCCTGCCCGGCGTCCGTCCGCCGGCCGCCTTCCGCCGCACCGTCCGTACCGGCCCCGGTCTCCGCCCGTGCGTCGGACCCCACGTCCTCCCGCGCTTCACGCGCGGCCGGAACCACACCCCGGTCGCCGTCGGTTCCGGCACCCACACCGGCGTCCCGCCGAGGGTCCCGCGCCGTGTCCCGCGACTGCTCCGCCTCCGACATGCGTCCCCTCTGCGATCCCTGATCTTCGCCCGCGTCTGCCGCTTCCCGCGCGATGCGGTAACCCGCCCTGGAAGAGAGCCCATTGTCTCTCACCCCGGGACCCGTGCTGCTCCCGGGTCCGCACTCCGGGAGGACGGCCTCGGCGGAAAACCACTCCCACCATGCCACCCGACGCCGGACCACCCCCTTCAGGTTCCCCACCCGCCTCCACGAGATCGCACGACTGTCCGCCCAGAGGCCGCATCGGCGACCGATTTCCCCTGCTTCTACCCGAAGAATCCTCGGAGCAACGTCCTCGACGCCCTCGGAATGCCGCCCCGCTCCCTCGCCCGCGCAAGCGCCGGCAAACCTTCCTCCGACCCGGGCCGGGTGGCCGAAAACGATCGCCGACGGCGCGGTGACCGATCGGCCTGCCGGAACCCCCGGCCCGCACCGGCCGAAGCGCCCGGATCGACACCGGCCGCCGGCCGGGACCGTCCGGGTCGCCCGAAGCGCACCCGAGGTCCCTCCCGAGCCGGCCGGAGGTACGTCCGGGGCCGCCAAGGACGGCCGCCGGCACGCCCCCGGACGTACGGTCAGATCGGCACGATGTCCGGTGCGCCCAGTCGCGCCGCGTCGGCCGTCAGGTCGTCGGGCTGCCGCTGGGACTCGCGTTCCGCCTCCACCCGCTTCTCGTAGTGCTCGATCTCCTTCTCGATCTGGTGCGCGTCCCAGCCCAGGACGGGCGCCATCAGTTCCGCGCACTCCCGTGCGCTGCGCGTGCCCCGGTCGAAGGTCTCGATCGAGATCCGGGTCCGCCGGGTCAGCACGTCGTCCAGATGCCTGGCCCCCTCGTGGGAGGCGGCGTAGACGATCTCGGCCCGCAGGTAGTCGTCGGCCGCCGCCAGCGGTTCGCCGAGTCCCGGATCGGCGGCGATCAGCTGGAGGACCTCCTCGGCCATCGATCCGTACCGGTTGAGCAGGTGCTCGACACGCACGACGTGGAGTCCGGTGCGCGCGGCGGTCCTCGCCCGCGCGTTCCACAGAGCCCGGTACCCCTCGGCGCCGAGGAGCGGGACGTCCTCGGTGACGCAGGCGGCCACCCGCTGGTCGAGCCCGTGCACGGCCTCGTCCACGGCGTCCTTGGCCATCACGCGGTAGGTGGTGTACTTGCCGCCGGCCACGACGACCAGGCCGGGTGCCGGGTGGGCGACGGTGTGCTCCCGCGAGAGCTTGCTGGTGGCGTCCGACTCGCCGGCCAGCAGCGGCCGCAGTCCCGCGTAGACCCCCTGGACGTCGTCCCGGCCGAGCGGGACGGCCAGCACGCTGTTCACGTGCTCCAGCAGGTAGTCGATGTCCGCGCTGGACGCGGCCGGATGGGCCTTGTCCAGGTCCCAGTCGGTGTCCGTGGTGCCCACGATCCAGTGCCTGCCCCACGGGATCACGAACAGGACGGACTTCTCGGTCCGCAGGATCAGGCCGGTGGTGGAGTGGATCCGGTCCTTCGGCACCACCAGGTGGATGCCCTTCGACGCCCTGACGTGGAACTGCCCCCTCTCCCCGATGAGCGCCTGGGTGTCGTCCGTCCACACCCCGGTCGCGTTCACGATCTGCTTGGCGCGGATCTCGTACTCGCCGCCGGTCTCCACGTCCTGGACCCGGGCCCCCACCACCCGCTCCCCCTCGCGCAGGAAGCCGACGACCCGCGCCCGGCTGGCGACCTTCGCCCCGTAGGACGCCGCGGTGCGCACCAGCGTGGCGACGAACCGGGCGTCGTCCATCTGGGCGTCGTAGTACTGCATCGCCCCGACCAGGGCGTCCTTCCGCAGACAGGGCGCCACGCGCAGGGCGCCCTTGCGGGAGAGGTGGCGGTGGACCGGGAGCCCGCGGCCGTGGCCCGACGACACCGACATCGCGTCGTAGAGCGCGACGCCGGCACCGGCGTAGAAACGCTCCCAGCCCTTGTGCTGCAGGGGGTAGAGGAAGGGCACCGGCTTCACCAGATGGGGTGCGAGCCGCTCCAGCAGCAGCCCGCGCTCCTTCAGCGCCTCCCGGACCAGCGCGAAGTCCAGCATCTCCAGATAGCGGAGCCCGCCGTGGATGAGCTTGCTCGACCGGCTGGACGTGCCCGACGCCCAGTCCCGGGCCTCGACCAGGCCGGTCGACAGTCCTCTCGTGACCGCGTCGAGGGCCGTACCGGCGCCGACCACGCCGGCTCCCACGACGAGCACGTCGAGTTCGCGCTCGGCCATCGTCACGAGCGCCTCGGTGCGCTCGGCGGGTCCCAGTGTCGCTGTCCTCACTGCTGCCTCCCGTCGTCCCCCCCGTGTGGTCGGGCTCACAGACTCGATTCTGTCCCGCCCCTCCGACTTCAGCCACTGCCTGTGGATAACACTCGGCGACCTTCGACCCGACAATGCCGCGTATCGGTCATATTTACGCCTAGTCTGACATTGCATTCGCCCCGTTCTGTCCACAGGACTTGCGCACCTCGTCCCCTCCGGCTACTGGGAAGGACGGCCCACCCTCATGCCCGCTGATCTCGCCGTCATCGGCCTCGGCCACCTCGGACTGCCCCTCGCCCAGGCCGCCGTCGCCGCCGGCGTCGACACCATCGGCTACGACACCGATCCCCGCCCCGTCGCCGAACTCGCAGCCGGCCGGCCGCCGGTCGACGGCTCGCTCACGGCGTCGGAGATCCGTCGGATGCTCTCGGGGGGCTTCCGCCCCACCACCAACCCCGCCGAACTCGGCCGGGTCCGTACGGCCGTCATCTGCGCCCCCACCCCGCTCGGCCCCGACCGCACCCTCGACCTGACCGCCGTCACGGACGCCGCCCGCGCCCTCGCCGCCCGGCTGCGCCCGCACACCACGGTCCTGCTGGAGTCCCCCGTCCACCCGGGCACCACCGAGGGCCTGCTCCGCGACCTGCTCGAAGAGGGCTCCGGCCTGCGCGCCGGCCAGGACTTCCACCTCGCGTACTCCCCCGGCCGGCTCGACCCCGGCAACCGCACCCACGGATTCACCGGCACGCCGAAGGTCATCGGCGGCCTCACCCCCGCCTGCACCGAGTCCGCCGCCGCCTTCTACGGCCGGATCACCGACAAGGTGGTCCGCGCCCGCGGCCCGCGCGAGGCGGAGACCGTCAAACTGCTCGAGACCAACTTCCGCCACGTCAACATCGCCCTGGTCAACGAGATGTCGGTGCTCTGCCACGAGCTGGGCGTCGACCTGTGGGACGTCATCCGCTGCGCCGAGACCAAGCCCTTCGGCTTCCACGCCTTCCGCCCCGGCCCGGGCGTCGGCGGTCACGGTGTCGCCGTCGACACCATCGGCACCCACCGGCCGCTGCGCATGGTCGAACTGGCCGGCCAGGTCAACGAACGCATGCCCCAGTACGTCGTCCAGCGCTGCGCCACCCTGCTCAACGAGCACGGGAAATCCGCCCGCGGGGCACGGGTGCTCCTCCTGGGGACCACGTACAAGCCCGACCTCGCCGACCGCGAGGGCTCCCCGGCCGACGAGATCGCCCGCCGGCTGATGGACCTGGGCGCCGTCGTCAGCTACCACGACCCCCACGTCCCGGACTGGCGCGTACGCGACCTGCCGGTCCCCCGCGCGGACTCCCTCTACGAGGCGGCGGCCCACGCCGACCTGACCGTACTGCTCCAGCACCACCGCACGTACGACCTCCAGGGGCTCGCCGTCAAGGCGCAACTCCTCCTGGACACCCGCGGGGCGACACCCGCGGGTGCGGCCCACCGCCTCTGAAAATCCCGCCGCCGGCTGTCGGAACGGGCTGCTAGTCTCCGGTCCTCTTTGGTCGCACGTCCGTGCGCAACCGTCCCTGGGGGGATCCAGCAGATGAGCCAGTCCGTTCCGCCGTCCGGCAACCCGTTCGCCGAGGGTGCGCCGCAGCCCCCGTACCCGGCCGCCCCCGCGCCGGCACCGGCCCGCAACAACCTGGGGCTCGGCCTGGTGGCCGCCCTCGTGGCCGCCCTGGTCGCGGGCGGCGTCTACGGCGGCATCGCCGGCGCCATCGACCGGGAGATCGGCTGGGCCGCCATCGGCGTCGGCTTCCTCGTCGGCTTCGCGTCCGGCAAGGTCGGCGGCTCCAACCCGGTCCTGCCCGTCGCCAGCGCGGCGCTCTCGCTCGGTGCCGTCTACGTCGGCCAGCTGCTGGCCATCGCCATCATCATCGGCAAGGAGCTGAACGTCTCCGCCACGGACGTCCTCCTCGAGAACTTCGACGTGGTGACGAAGGTCTGGGGCGAGAGCAAGGACCTCATGACCTTCCTGTTCTTCGCCCTGGCCGCCTTCGCGGCCTTCTCGGGGGCCAAGAAGTCCGCCGAGTGACAGCCCGCACGCACGGGAGGGGCCCCGCACCGGTCGGTGCGGGGCCCCTCCCGTGTGCGGGACCGCGTCAGCGCTTGTGCTGGGAGTCCGCGACGGTGACCTCGACCCGCTGGAACTCCTTGAGCTCGCTGTAGCCCGTCGTCGCCATCGCCCGGCGCAGCGCGCCGAAGAAGTTCATCGAGCCGTCCGGGATGTGCGAGGGACCCGCGAGGATCTCCTCCGTCGTCCCGACGATGCCCAGGTCCACCAGCTTGCCGCGCGGCACGTCCTCGTGGACGGCCTCCATGCCCCAGTGGTGCCCCTTGCCCGGCGCGTCCGTCGCGCGGGCCAGCGGAGAGCCGATCATGACGGCGTCGGCACCGCAGGCGATCGCCTTCGGCAGGTCGCCGGACCAGCCCACGCCGCCGTCGGCGATGACGTGCACGTACCGGCCGCCGGACTCGTCCATGTAGTCACGGCGGGCCGCGGCGACGTCGGCGACGGCGGTCGCCATCGGGACCTGGATGCCGAGGACGTTGCGCGTGGTGTGCGCCGCGCCGCCGCCGAAGCCGACCAGGACACCCGCGGCACCGGTGCGCATCAGGTGCAGGGCCGCGGTGTACGTGGCGCAGCCGCCGACGATGACCGGGACGTCGAGCTCGTAGATGAACTGCTTGAGGTTCAGCGGCTCGGCCGCGCCGGAGACGTGCTCGGCGGAGACGGTCGTGCCGCGGATGACGAAGATGTCCACGCCCGCGTCGACGACGGCCTTGGAGAACTGCGCCGTGCGCTGCGGGGAGAGTGCCGCGGCGGTGACCACACCGGAGTCGCGCACCTCCTTGATGCGCTGGCCGATCAGCTCTTCCTTGATCGGGGCGGCGTAGATCTCCTGCAGACGGCGGGTCGCGGTCTCCTCGTCCATCTCCGCGATCTCGTCGAGGAGCGGCTGCGGGTCCTCGTACCGGGTCCAGAGGCCCTCGAGGTTGAGGACGCCCAGTCCGCCCAGCTCGCCGATACGGATGGCGGTCTGCGGCGACACGACCGAGTCCATCGGGGCGGCCAGGAAGGGGAGCTCGAAGCGGTAGGCGTCGATCTGCCAGGCGATCGAGACCTCCTTCGGGTCCCGGGTGCGCCGGCTCGGTACGACGGCGATGTCGTCGAACGCGTACGCCCTGCGGCCGCGCTTGCCGCGCCCGATCTCGATCTCAGTCACGATGTGTGGCCTTTCCCTCTACGTCTGCGCGTACCAGTATCCCCGACACAAGCGTGAGGGGCGGTTCCGGTCACATGCCGGAACCGCCCCCACGCGTCGCGCTCTGTTACTTCCTGCTGTAGTTCGGCGCCTCGACCGTCATCTGGATGTCGTGCGGGTGGCTCTCCTTGAGACCCGCCGACGTGATCCGGACGAATCGGCCGTTCGCCTGAAGGTCCGGCACCGTGCGGCCGCCGACGTAGAACATCGACTGGCGCAGGCCGCCCACCAGCTGGTGGACGACGGCGGACAGCGGACCGCGGTAGGGCACCTGGCCCTCGATGCCTTCGGGCACGAGCTTCTCGTCGGAGGCGACGCCCTCCTGGAAGTAGCGGTCCTTGGAGAAGGAGCGCTGCTCGCCGCGGGACTGCATGGCGCCCAGCGAGCCCATGCCGCGGTACGACTTGAACTGCTTGCCGTTGATGAAGAGCAGCTCGCCCGGGGACTCCTCGCAGCCGGCCAGCAGCGAACCCAGCATCACCGTGTCCGCGCCGGCGACGAGCGCCTTGGCGATGTCGCCGGAGTACTGCAGGCCGCCGTCGCCGATGACCGGGACGCCGGCCGCCTTGGCGGCGAGGGAGGCCTCGTAGATCGCGGTGACCTGCGGGACGCCGATGCCGGCCACGACACGGGTGGTGCAGATGGAGCCGGGGCCGACGCCGACCTTGATGCCGTCGACACCGGCGTCGATCAGCGCCTGGGCGCCGTCGCGGGTCGCGATGTTGCCGCCGATGACGTCGACGGCGGAGTTCGACTTGATCTTGGCGACCATGTCACCGACCAGGCGGGAGTGACCGTGCGCGGTGTCGACGACGATGAAGTCGACGCCCGCCTCGATCAGGGCCTGGGCGCGCTCGTACGCGTCGCCGGCGACGCCGACGGCCGCGCCGACGAGCAGGCGGCCTTCCTTGTCCTTGGCGGCGTTCGGGTACTTCTCGGCCTTGACGAAGTCCTTGACCGTGATGAGGCCCTTGAGCAGACCGGCCTCGTCGACGAGCGGGAGCTTCTCGATCTTGTGGCGGCGCAGCAGCTCCATGGCGTCCACGCCGGAGATGCCGACGTTGCCCGTGACCAGCGGCATCGGGGTCATGACCTCGCGCACCTGGCGGCTGCGGTCCGACTCGAAGGCCATGTCGCGGTTGGTGACGATGCCGAGCAGCTTGCCCGCCGGGTCGGTCACCGGGACGCCGCTGATGCGGAACTTGGCGCAGATCGCGTCGGCCTCGGCCAGCGTCGCGTCCGGGTGCACCGTGATCGGGTCCGTGACCATGCCGGACTCGGAGCGCTTCACCAGGTCGACCTGGTTGGCCTGGTCGGCGATGGAGAGGTTGCGGTGCAGGACACCCACGCCACCCTGCCGCGCCATGGCGATCGCCATGCGGGCCTCGGTGACCTTGTCCATCGCCGCGGACAGCAGCGGGATGTTCACCCGCACGTTCCGGGAGATGTACGAGGAGGTGTCGATCTGGTCGGGCGCCATGTCGGACGCGCCGGGCAGCAGCAGCACGTCGTCGTAGGTCAGCCCGAGTGTCGCGAATTTCTCGGGCACTCCGTCGACGTTGACAGTCATGACACCTTCCCCAAACGGCCTTGATCGGTGCGGATGTCCATGCTAACGGGCTCGGGCGGTGTCTCATTCCACGATCAAGATCACCGGGAAGCTTTGTACGTTCATACGTGTACGTGAGGGCAACCGCTCCCCGGCAACCCTTACGGCCCGGCAGGACGGGTCGGCCTACTGTTCGGCCAGGGCCCGCAGCCGGCTGAGCGCCCGGTGCTGGGCCACCCGCACGGCTCCCGGCGACATTCCGAGCATCTGCCCGGTCTCCTCGGCCGTCAGGCCGACCGCCACCCGCAGCACCAGGAGCTCGCGCTGGTTCTCCGGCAGGTTGGCGAGGAGCTTCTTGGCCCACTCCGCGTCGTCGCTGAGGAGCGCGCGCTCCTCGGGGCCGAGCGAGTCGTCGGGACGTTCCGGCATCTCGTCGGAGGGCACCGCCGTCGACCCGGGGTGCCGCATCGCGGCCCGCTGCAGGTCGGCGACCTTGTGCCCGGCGATGGCGAAGACGAAGGCCTCGAACGGCCTGCCGGTGTCCTTGTAGCGCGGGAGCGCCATGAGGACGGCGACACAGACCTCCTGCGCGAGGTCCTCGACGAAGTGGCGGGCGTCACCGGGCAGGCGGTTCAGCCGGGTGCGGCAGTAGCGCAGGGCGAGCGGGTGCACGCGCGCGAGCAGGTCGTGCGTGGCCTGCTGATCGCCCTCGACGGCACGGTGGACGAGCGCACCGATCTCCCCTGGCCCTACGGGCATGGGGGACCCCATGGTCTCGTCGTCGCGCATCGCTCCATGGTGCCTTGACGCTTCGGCGTCCGCGGCACCGCGTCCGTAGTTGTGCACCGAAGCGTTATGAGTAGGTGCGCCGGCACTCATCTCCTGCGCCCTCCCCTCCCGCTCGATCGACTCGTCCCCGAGGAACTCCACATCTCAAGGATGCGTCATCCCGCGCGTTAGTGACACAAGCTGCTCCGCCGCGGAGGCGAAAGTCGGCGCGAGCGGGGTCTTGCGACTCCGCCCCGCCCGCCGGAGCGGACGGGGATGCGACCGTCGTTCATCGCTAGCGGACGAGGCCCCAGCGGAAGCCGAGCGCCACCGCGTGCGCCCTGTCCGACGCGCCGAGCTTCTTGAACAGGCGCCGCGCGTGGGTCTTGACGGTGTCCTCGGAGAGGAAGAGCTCGCGCCCGATCTCCGCGTTGGACCGCCCGTGGCTCATGCCTTCGAGCACCTGGATCTCACGCGCGGTGAGGGTGGGCGCCGCACCCATCTCGGCCGAACGCAGCCGGCGCGGGGCGAGTCGCCATGTCGGGTCGGCGAGGGCCTGGGTGACCGTGGCCCGCAGCTCGGCGCGCGAGGCGTCCTTGTGCAGGTAGCCACGGGCACCGGCGGCGACCGCGAGCGCGACGCCGTCCAGGTCCTCGGCGACGGTGAGCATGATGATGCGGGCGCCGGGGTCCGCGGAGAGCAGTCGGCGGACGGTCTCCACGCCACCCAGACCGGGCATGCGTACGTCCATCAGAATCAGGTCCGAGCGATCCGCACCCCAGCGGCGGAGGACTTCCTCGCCGTTGGCCGCGGTGGTCACGCGCTCCACGCCGGGCACGGTCGCGACCGCGCGGCGAAGCGCCTCTCGGGCAAGCGGGGAGTCGTCGCAGACGAGGACGGATGTCATGGCCGCCCTCCGCAGCTGATGCGCGTCACCTAGAGCCTCCAGGGCTGGTACGTATCGTCACCTGTGCGGTTGACGCTCTCGGACATTTGCCCGAGCGCTTGTTCCTTCAACCGCCTCCGCACTCTCAACGACGGTCACTCGAAAGAGTTACGGGTCGGACGGTCGCCTTCGGCACTCTACGTGAGGGCGCGATCGCAGAGGAGAGCCTCGCAGGTCAGCCCGCCCTTCACTGGAAGCTATGCCCCATTTAGCGGGTTTTCTTCCCTTTTGGTGGTGTCTGTGGCTAGATTCGCAATGAGTCATATTTACATCTACTTAGACAGTAGTTGTACGGTCGGGTCGAACCCACGGTCGTGGGTACGCGCGACCCGTGGGGGGAGAAGGGCCCCCGCGCATCAGCCGCAACCCGCCCACCTATCCGTTCGACAACGGTTTCAAGGGGACTAGCGCAATGGCAGATTTCTCCCGCCTTCCCGGACCCAACGCCGATCTGTGGGACTGGCAGCTGCTTGCGGCCTGCCGCGGAGTCGACAGTTCTCTGTTCTTCCACCCCGAGGGAGAGCGTGGCGCGGCACGGAGTGCGCGTGAGAACTCGGCGAAAGAGGTCTGCATGCGGTGCCCGGTACGCGCCGAGTGCGCGGCACACGCATTGGCCGTACGCGAGCCCTACGGCGTATGGGGCGGCCTCACCGAGGACGAACGCGAAGAGCTCATGGGACGAGCGCGCAATCGCCTGATCACGGCGTCCGGCACGGCATCGGCAGCACGTTCGGCAGGCGTGGGGCGCACCTGAAGGAACGTTTCTTCAGCTGAGTGATGACGGATTGATTCCGAGGGGGCCGGGCCCGCACCCCGCCCGGCCCCGTGGAGCCGCACCGCACGCGGCCCGGGGGCGTGCGGCGCGCCGGGGGCCGGTGCGGCCCGGTCCGGTCCGGCGTGCGGTTCCGGTTCGGCGCGGGGCCCCGGCGGCGCGGTTCGGCCGGGATCTTCGAGGCGGGTGCGGCTCGGGTGTGCGGCTCGGGCAGGCCCGGCTCCGATCTCGGCGTACGCGAGCCGGCGGCCCTTGACTCAGGGCGGCCCTTGGTTCAGGGGCGCGCGGGTCAGTTCGGCCAGGGTCGCGGCGACCGCCGGGACCTGTGCCAGGTCGGGCAGGGTCAGGGCCACGATCTCCCGCTCCACGGCCGGCTCCACCGACACCACCTTCGCCCCTCGGGGACGCACGGACTCGATCGCGAGCGTCGGCAGGACCGCCACCCCCAGACCGGCGCCGACCAGGCCCACCACGGCGGGGTAGTCATCGGTGGCGAAGTCGATGCGCGGGGTGAAGCCCGCCTCCTCGCAGACGTCGACCAGCTGCCTGCGACAGCGGGGGCAGCCCGCGATCCAGGACTCGTCGGCCAGCTCGGCGATGCCCACCGACTCCGCCTCCGCCAGTCGGTGCCCATCCGGCACCAGACCCACCAACCGGTCGGCGAGCAGCGGACGGACCACCAGGTCGTCCCACTCGCCCGGGCCCGCTCCGTAGCGGAACGCGAGGGCCACGTCGCAGTCGCCCTCCCGCAGCATCTCGACCGAGCGCGGCGGCTCGGCCTCCACCAGGGAGACCCGCGTGCCGGGGTGCGCCGCGCGCAGGGCGGCGAGGGCCGTGGGCACGAGGGTGGAGCTGCCGCTGGGGAAGGAGACCAGCCGGACGCGGCCGGCGCGCAGGCCGGCGATCGCGGCCACCTCCTCCTCGGCCGCGGTGAGGCCCGCGAGGATGCCCGAGGCGTGCCGGACGAGGGCCTCGCCGGCCTGGGTGAGGCGCATCTCGCGGCCGGTGCGGATCAGCAGCGGGGTGCCCGCGGAGGATTCGAGCGCCTTCATCTGCTGGCTCACCGCGGGCTGGGTGCAGCCGAGTTCGCGTGCGGCGGCGGAGAAGGAGCCGGTCGCGGCGACGGCACGCAGGACACGGAGATGACGGGCCTCGATCATGCGTCGAGCATAAGCGAGTCTTGGGCTTTGCGCCGCATATTGATTCATCACTTTGAGTTCTTTCGCCTAGGGTGCCCCCATGAAGCTGCTGAGTGTGAACGCCGGACGGGCCAAAGCCGCGGACTACACCGACTCCCCCACCGGGATGACCGGCATCGACAAGCGCCCCGTCGAGGGACCGGTGCGGATCTCGGTGCCCGGGGAGGACGGACCCGGTGCGAGCGGCGTCGCCGGGGACGCCGTGTGCGACCTGCGGTTCCACGGCGGCGCCGACCGTGCCGTGTACGCCTTCGCCCGTGAGGACATGGACCGTTGGGAGCGCGATCTGGAGCGTCCCCTGGCGAACGGCTGCTTCGGCGAGAACCTCACCACCCTCGGTCTCGACGTGAACGGGGCGCTCATCGGCGAGCGCTGGCAGGTCGGCCCCCAGGTGGTCCTCGAGGTGACCGGCGGCCGCATTCCCTGCCGTACCTTCGCGGGCTTCCTCGGGGAGCGGGGCTGGGTGCGGCGCTTCACGCAGTCGACCGCCGGTCCGGGCGCGCTGCTGCGGGTGATCGAACCCGGCGAACTGAGGGCGGGCGACCCGGTGACGGTCGTCCACCGGCCCGCGCACGACATCACCGTCTCCCTGCTGCACCGCGCCGCGACGACCGAGCGGTCGCTGCTGCCCGGCACGCTGGTGGCGGCGGAGTGGATGGAGTCGGGGTTGCTGGACCTCGCCCGCACGTACACGGAGAAGTACGGCACCGCCGGAAGCTGACCCTCCGCGGTCCGCGCCTCGGGGAGACCCCCGAGGCGCGGATCGGGGTCGGTTCGGGGGCGGCCCAGGGACCTCCCCCGATGTGTGCGCCGGCCGCCGGACGGGACGCTTTCCGCATGTCTCGGCTCAAGCGGGTCCTCATCGTGCTCGGGTCGGCCGTCGCGGTCTTCGTCGCGGCGGTCGGCGGTCTCTTCCTGTGGCTGTACACGGACGCCAAGGCGTCCACGGCCGGCTCGACGGAGTTCACGAACGAGCTCGCCATACCCCCGCTCGCGAAGTCGGTCGTGCGGGCGGACGGGACCCGGGTCTTCGACCTCACGATGCGTGCGGGCGAGAAGGAGTTCCGGCCCGGGAAACGGACACCCACGTGGGGCTTCGACGGAGCCCACCTGGGGCCGACGCTCCGTGCCGAGCGCGGGGAGAAGGTCGCCGTGCGGGTCGCGAACGAGCTCGACGAGGCGTCGACCGTCCACTGGCACGGGATGCACCTGCCCGCGCGCATGGACGGCGGCCCGCACCAGATGGTGGCGCCGGGCGCGACGTGGACCCCGAACTGGACGGTGGACCAGCCCGCCGCCACGCTCTGGTACCACCCGCATCCGCACGGGGCGACCGAGAAGCACGTCCAGCGCGGCCTGGCCGGGATGTTCCTGCTCGACGACGCCCGTTCGAAGACGCTGGCGCTGCCCGGCCGTTACGGCGTCGACGACCTGCCGGTCGTCGTCCAGGACGTGAGGTTCGACGGGGCGGCCTTCGACCACGGACACGGCCTGATGGCGAGCGTCGGCTTCCTCGGAGACCGGACCATGGTCAACGGGACGCTCGCGCCGTACAAGGAGACGGCTGACGAGCGGGTACGGCTGCGCCTCCTCAACGCCTCCACGGCGCGGGTCTACACCTTCGGCTTCGACGACGACCGGCGGTTCGCCCTGGTGGGGACCGACGGAGGTCTCCTCGAGAGGCCCGCGGAGCTGAACCGGACACGGCTCTCGCCGGGCGAGCGGGCGGAGATCGTGGTGACCATGCGCCCGGGTGAGCGGACGGTTCTGCGGTCCTACCCCCTCGACGCCGGACTGGATTTCTGGAACCAGCGGTTCAGCGGTGGCGACGACTCCTTCGACGTGTTGCAGCTGCGGGCGGCGAAGACCCTGCGGCCCTCGCCCGGGGTGCCGGCGCGGCTGGGCCTGCCCGAGGTGCTGGACGGCAAGGACGCGGTGCGCGGGCGCCACTTCGATCTCCGGCGCTCGGGGATCAACGGCCGGCCGATGGAGATGGACCGAATAGACGAGACCGTCACCCGGGGGACGACGGAGACCTGGACGGTGCGCAACGTGGACGGGATGCCGCACAACTTCCACGTGCACGACGTGCAGTTCCGGATCCTGGCGGTGAACGGCGAGCAGCCGCCCCCTGCTCTCCGCGGCGCCAAGGACACGGTGTTCGTCCCCTCGGGCACGACGGTGAGGCTCGCGATGCGCTTCGACGGTCCGGCCGATCCCGATACGCCGTACATGTACCACTGCCATCTGCTGTCCCATGAGGACGACGGGATGATGGGGCAGTTCGTGGTGGTGGAGAAGGGCCGGGGGCCGGGCAAGGTCCGTACGCCGGGCGTCCACGCGGGGCACTAACGTGCCGCGTATGACGACTGCACTGATTACGGGCGCGACGGCGGGCATCGGCGCCGCCTTCGCGCGGAAGCTGGCGGCCGAGGGCCACGACGTGGTGCTCGTGGCCCGCGATGTGAAGAGGCTGCGGGAGCAGGCGACCGAGCTGCACGACCGGCACGGCGTCGAGGCCGAGGTCCTGGCGGCTGACCTGGCGGAGGAGAAGGGGATCGCGGCGGTGGAGGCCCGGCTCTCCGATCCGCGGCAGCCGGTGGACCTGCTGGTGAACAACGCCGGCTTCGGCAACAAGGGCCGGTTCCTGGAAGTGTCCATGGCCGACGAGCTGAAGATGCTCACGGTGCACTGCGAGGCGGTGCTGCGGCTGACGTCGGCGGCGGCCGAGTCGATGCGTGCCAGGGGCCGGGGAGGGGTGGTGAACGTGGCGTCGGTGGCCGCGTTCGTACCGCGGGGCACGTACGGCGCCTCGAAGGCGTGGGTGGTTCAGTTCACCCAGGGCGCCGCACGCGACCTGGCGGGCAGCGGGGTGCGGTTGATGGCGCTGTGCCCGGGATTCGTCCGGACGGAGTTCCACGAGCGGGCCGGGATGGGGACGGACAACATCCCCGGCTGGATGTGGCTCGACGCGGACAAGCTGGTGGCCACGGCGCTGGCGGACCTGGCGCGCGGCAAGACGCTGTCCATCCCCGATCCCCGCTACAAGGCGCTGATGGGTGTGGTGAAGCTGGCCCCTCGCGGCCTGCTCGGAGGGGTCTCCTCGAAGGCGGGCCGCAAGTACGGGCCGAAGTGAGCCGATGACCCGGTCGGTCGAGACCCTCCGGGGCGATGCCCGGTCCTTCGCAGGCCCCGATGGTGGGGGGCGACGTCGCCGACACGTCGTTCCCGAACCAGTCCCTGCCGCCGTTGTCGGTGATCACGGCGCCGGCGGACGGGGCGGGCGAGCCCGCGGCGAGCCGGAGGTCGGGGAGGAGCAGCGGATCGGCCCCCGGCGGTTCCGGACGAGCCGGGCCCCCTTCGTCACGCCTGATGTGGTGGCGGGCGACGGTATCGAGGGTCTTCGCCCCCGGTAGGGGCGGATGAGCAGGAAGCCGCCGGCGTCGTCGTGGCTGTAGTCGTACGGGAAGACGGTTCGCCGGGAGGCGCCGTCGGTGTCGAAGGACATGCGGGGGCGAAGACCCTCGATACCGTCGCCCGCCACCACATCAGGCG
>NZ_RDBI01000066.1:106683-122867 GCF_008042125.1 Streptomyces sp. MS191 | reverse complement strand
GGGCGGCCAGGTCGTGGGCGACGAGGTGGGGGTCGGTACGGGAGAGGTCCGCGAGGCGGGCGCGATGGGCGTCGGTCAGCAGCCGGTCGGCGATGCCGGGGCCCATGGCGAGCAGCAGCGCCGGCCTTCCGTCCGCCGTCTCGGGCCCACCGGCCGGCCGCGGGATGTCAGTGGTGTCGTGCATCGTGGGACGAGAGCTCCTCACTTGACGCTGCCGGCGGTCAGACCCGCCTTCCAGTGACGCTGGAGGGAGACGAAGGCGACGACGAGGGGGACGACGGCGAGCAGGGATCCGGTGACGACGAGGGGGTAGAAGTCGGGTTCCGCGTGGGCGTTGCTGTTCCATGCGTACAGGCCGAGGCTCAGCGGGAAGAGCTTCTGGTCCGAAAGCATCACCAGGGGGAGGAAGAAGTTGTTCCAGATAGCGGTGAACTGGAAGAGGAAGACGGTGACGAAGCCCGGCATCACCATGCGCAGACCGATCGACCAGAAGGTGCGCAGTTCGCCGGCACCGTCGATGCGGGCGGCCTCGAGCGCCTCGTCGGGTATGTAGCCGGAGCTGAACACCCGGGCCAGGTAGACCCCGA
Source organism: Streptomyces sp. MS191 (assembly GCF_008042125.1). Taxonomy (GTDB): domain Bacteria; phylum Actinomycetota; class Actinomycetes; order Streptomycetales; family Streptomycetaceae; genus Streptomyces. Next base: position 122,280 of record NZ_RDBI01000066.1, on the reverse strand, counting down.
AGGGGTTGACCAGGACGGGCACGAGCACGGCCCAGTAGGTGTTGACGACGCCCACCTTGCTGGCGAGCAGGTACATCGGCAGGGCCAGGGCCGTGGTGGGCACCAGCACGCCGAGCAGGACGACGCCGAACAGCTTCTCCTTGCCGGGGAAGTCGTACTTGTCGAAGGCGTAGCCGGCGGCGACGCTGACCAGCGAGCAGGCGAGGGCGCCGACGCCCGCGTACAGCAGGCTGTTGACGTACCAGTGGAAGTAGATGCCGTCGTTGTAGTCGGCCAGGCGCGAGAGGTTGCCGCCGAGGTCGAAGCCCTCGAAGGAGAAGGCGTTCCCGGCGAGCAGGCCACCCGCGTCCTTGGTGGCCGCGGTCAGCAGCCAGACGAGCGGGAAGAGCATGTAGACGACGGCGAGGACGAGCGCGCCGTTGACGGCGGTCCTGGAGAGCCAGGCGCTCCGGGTGCGGGGCTTGCTCATGCGCGCTTCTCCCTGCGGTCGGCGCGGCCCGTCAGGCGGGTGACGCCGAAGGACAGCAGCGCGGCGGTGAGCGCGAGCAGGACGGACGCGGCGGCGGCCAGTCCGTAGTCGTTGCGGTCGAAGGCCGCGGTGTACGCGTACATGTTCGGCGTCCAGGTCGAGGTGACGGCGGAGCCCGTGCCCTTGTTGAGGATCAGCGGCTCGGTGAACAGCTGCAGGGATCCGATGACGGTGAACAGGCCGACCATGGCGAGCGAGGCCCGGATCAGCGGGACCTTGATGCTGAACGCGATGCGCCAGGAGTTCGCGCCGTCGACGGTGGCCGCTTCGAGCACGGAGCGGTCGATGGCCTGGAGGGCGGCGTAGAAGATCACCATGTTGTACCCGAGCCACTCCCACAGCGCGATGTTGACCACCGAGGGCAGCGCGCCTTCGGGGGAGAAGAAGTCGAAGCCGACGCCGCCGGCCTCCATCGCCTCGACGACCGGGCTGAGTTGGGGCGTGTAGAGGTAGACCCAGATCAGCGCGGCGATGATGCCCGGGACGGCGTGCGGCAGGAAGAGCGCGAGCTGGAAGAACCGGCGGGCGCGGGCGAGGGCCGAGTCGAGCAGCAGGGCGAGGCCGAGGGCCCCGGCGAGCAGCAGCGGAATGTAGAAGAGGCAGTATCCGAGCAGTACGCCGAAGCCCTCGCGGAAGGCCCGGTCACCCAGCGCCGCGGTGTAGTTGTCGAGGCCGGTGAACACGGTCTCGGTGCCGCCGAAGCCCAGTCCCGACTGCTTCTCGGTGAACAGGCTGAGCCAGACCGCGTATCCGATCGGCACCACCAWCACCGCGGTGAACAGGACGAAGAAGGGGGTCAGCAGAACGGCTGCGGCACGGGTGCGGGCCTTCATCCGGTCAGCCCTCGACCTTCAGGCCGCGCTTGGTCAGCTCGGCGACGGTCGCGTCGTGGCCGGTGCGGATGGCGTCGGCGATCGTCGGCCCACCCTTGGTGATCTTGCCGAACTGGTCCTTGATGGCGGTGTTGGTGGTGCCGGTGGTCGGCCCCCAGGCCCAGTTCGGGCCGATCGCGGCGCCGGACTCCTCGAAGAGCGCGTAGATGTCCTGGCCTCCGTAGAAGCTCGCGTCGAAGACCTGCTTGGCGACCGGGCGCAGCGCGGTGGTGGCCGGGAAGGCGCTGGAGGTGCCGGAGGCGATCCGGGCCTTGACGCCCGCCTCCGTGGTGGACATCCACTCGGCGAACTCGACGGCCGCCGCCTTCTGCCTGCTGTCCTTGGTCACCGCGAAGGAGGTGCCGCCGAGCATGCCGCTGGCGGGCTTGCCGTCCCAGCTGGGCATCGGGGCGACGGCCCACTTGCCGCTCTGCTCGGGCAGGGTGCCCTTGAGGACGCCCGCACCCCAGGAGGCGCCGAGGTAGCCGATGGTGGTGCCGTTCTTGAGGGAGCCGGTCCACTCGGGGCTGAACGAGGCGTTCTTGTGGACCAGGTCTGCGTCGATCAGGCCCTGCCAGTAGGTCGCGACCTTGGTGGTGGCCGCGTCCGTGGTGTCGATCTTCCAGGTGTCGTTCTCCGCCTTGAACCACTGCGCGCCGGCCTGCCAGGCCATCGCCTCGAAGGTGGTCGGGTCATCGGGGAAGAAGGTGGCGATGCGGGCCTCGGAGTCGGCCTTCTTCACCTTCTCCGCCGCGGTCCTGAAGGCGTCCCAGGTCGTGGGGACCTCGACCTTGTACCGGTCGAAGAGGTCCTTGCGGTAGAAGAACGCCTGCGGGGAGGCGTCGAACGGGACGGCCCAGGTCCTGCCGCCGAGGGTGGTGAGCTCCACGGCCTGCGGCAGCAGCTTGCCGCGGTCGGCCTCGGTGAACTCGCCGCCGATGTCCTGCAGGGCGCCGGAGCTGACGAACTCCGGGAGCGAGGAGTACTCGATGGAGACCAGGTCGGGCGCGTTGCCGGCCTTCACGGCGTTGGAGATCTTGGCGTAGCCGCCGGCGGTGCCGGAGGGGATCTCCTCGAACTTCACCCGGATGTTCTTGTGGGAGGCGTTGAACGCGTCCACCACGTCCTTGGAGCCCTTGGCCCAGCCCCAGAAGGTGATGGTCACGGGCTTGCCGTCGGACCCCTTGGATCCCGCGGCGGACGAGTCGTCACCGCTGCCGCCGCAGGCCGTGAGAACGGCGAGGGCGGTCGCGGTGCCGGCTATGACACGAGAGGTTCTGCTCCAACTGCGGCTCACGGCGCGGCTCCTGAAGGCGGGTGGCTTGGAAGGTGTGGCCGTGATCCTTGGACCGTTCGTGACCGAAGTCAAGAGCGAAAGATTGATTGATCGAAAAAAGCTCAGATCGATCAGAAGGCTCGGCCGGGGCGCGGGGCCCCGCACGAGGCCCGCACCCGGAGCCGGGGGAGCAGGCTCAGATGGCGCCGGGGCGACTCCTCGTCCGGGGCCTCCGTCAGCCGCTCCACCAGCAGTTCCGTGGCGTGGCGGCCCACCTGGCGCTTGGGCGGGGCGACGGCCGTCAGGGGGGTGTCGGCGAGTGCGGCGACCTCGTCGTCGTAGGCGATCAGGGCCAGGTCCCGCGGCACCCTGACGCCCAGCTCGGCCAGTCGTTGCACGATCTGGATCGCGTCCACGTCGTTGTGGACCAGGGCCGCGGTCGCCCGGCCCGAGGTCACCGCCTCGTACAGGCTCCGTACGGCGCGCTCGAAGCCCTCCGGGTCCTGGTCGGCCGGTACGGAATCGATCACCGGTCCGGGCGCCGCCACGTCCAGCGCGACCAGGGCCTCGGCGTACCCGGCGCGCACCGCGAGGGCCGTCGGGCTGTCGCCGCGGGCCACGAGCAACGGGGTCCCGTGGCCGAGTCCGAGCAGGTGGCGCAGGGCGAGCAGCACGCCGTGGCCGTGGTCGGAGACGACGCGGTCCAGGCTGTCGAGCGAGGAGCCCGGGTCCGCGCGGCGCTCCAGGAGCACGGCGGGCACGGGGAGTTCGGCCAGCCAGTCGCCGTACGCGAGCCGGTCCTCGGGGCCCCGCCAGCCCGGTGCGACGAGCACCCCCTGCGCTCCGGCGGTCAGCAGGCCCTCGGTGCGGGCGCGGTCGTCCTCCGGCCGGTAGTCGGAGATCCGCAGCACGAGCCGGGCGCCGGCCCGCGCCGCCGCCTCGTGCGCACCCCGGATGACCTCGGCGAAGTAGTAGGTGGCCGAGGGGGCGAGCAGGCCGAGCACCAGGCCCTCGCCCGCGCGGCCGCCCGCCCCCGCGCCCTGGCGCTCGGGCCAGGACACCTGGCCGTGGACGCGGTCGAGGAGCCCCTTGGCCGCCAGCGCCTCGACGTCGCGGCGGGCGGTGACGGGGGAGACCCCGAGTCGGTCGGCCAGTTCGGAGACGCGGGCGGTGCCGCGCTCCCGCACCAGGGCCAGGAGCCGATCGTGTCGTTCGGCAGCACTCTCGCGCACGGTGCAGATCCCCCTCGCGGTGTGGCGGTCCGGCGGGATGCCGTTCCCGTGGCCAGACCTTCTCATGCGGAATGATCGAACGGTAGGAGTTTCGATCATTCGCTCCGAACGCATTGACGTTCGATCGAAGCGTGTTCATGATTCCGGGCGACGCCGCCGTCCGCCTCAGGGAGCATCATGCCCACGCCGCCCGAGAACCGTGAGCTCAGCCCGTACACCGGCTGGACCCGTGCGCACTGGGAGACGACGGCCGACCGGCTCCTGCTGGCCGTGCGCCCCTACGCCTCGCCCCGCGGCGGCCTGATCGACCTCCCCGGCCCCCGCCCCAGCTGGTCCGGCGTCCGCTCCGACGGCCTGGAGGGGTACGCCCGTACCTTCCTCCTCGCCGCCTTCCGCGTCGCCGGCGCCCAAGGCGGCGACCCGCACGGCCACCTGGCCCGCTACGCCGAGGGCCTCGCCGCCGGCACCGAGGCCGCCGACGCGGGCCGCTCGGGCACCGAGGCCGTCGACGGTCCCGACACCTGGCCCCTGACGACCGACGTGCGCCAGGCGATCGTCGAATCCGCCTCCGTCGCCCTCGGGCTGCGGCTCACCCGGCCCTGGCTCTGGGACACCCTCGACGACCGCACCCGGCAGCGCACGGTCGACTGGCTGCTGCCCGCCCTCCAGCCGTCGCCCGTCGACAACAACTGGTGGCTCTTCGGCCTCACCGTCGCGGGCTTCCTCCAGGACGCGGGGATCGAGACCGAACGCGCCGCCGCCACCATCGAGCGCTCCCTCGCCCGCATCGACCGGTGGTACCTCGGCCGGGGCTGGTACAGCGACGGCGACAACCGCGCGTTCGACCACTACAACGCCTGGGCCCTGCACTTCTACCCCGTGCTGCACGCCCACCTCTCCGGCGACCGGGAGCTCCTCGACCGCTACGGCCCCCGACTGCGTGCCCAACTCGACGACTACGTGCACCTCTTCGACGCCAACGGCGCCCCCCTGCCCCAAGGCCGTTCCCTGACCTACCGCTTCGCCGCGGCCGCCGCCCCCTGGCTCGGCGCGCTCACCGGCCACACCCCGCTCCGCCCCGGCGCCACCCGCCGCCTCGCCTCCGGCACCCTGCGCTACTTCCTCGAACGCGGCGCCACCGACGACAACGGTCTGCTCACCCTCGGCTGGCACGGTCCCCATCCGCCGATCGTCCAGAACTACTCCGGCCCCGCATCGCCCTACTGGGCCTCCAAGGGCTTCCTCGGCCTCCTCCTTCCCGCCGGACACCCCGCGTGGACCGACCCCGAGGAACCGCTCCCCGCCGAACGGGCCGACACCGTCCGCGCCGTCGCCCCGGCCGGCCTGCTCATCCAGTCGACCGCCACCGACGGGCTCGTCCGCCTCCACAACCATGGCAGCAACCACGTGCCCGGTGACGCGGCCGGAGCCGACGACGCCGGCTACGCCCGCTCCGCCTACTCCACCCGCACCGGCCCCACCGCTCCGCCGGCGCCCGCGGACAACCACTTCGGCCTCGYCGTCGAGGGCCGGCTCACCCCGCGCGGTCCGGCCGCCCCCCGGGGCACCGGTCCCGGCTGGGCCGCCTCCCTGCACACCCCCCTCCCCGGCATCCGGATCGTCTCCGCGACCCTGGCCCACGGCCGCGCCGAGGTCCTGGACCGGGCACCCCGGCTGCGGGCCGTGGTCCACGCCGCCGGCTCGGTCAAACACCATGTCACCGAGGCCTGCTGGGACCGCGGCCTCGCCGTCACCTCGGCGGCGGCGGCCAACGCCCTGCCCGTCGCCGAGTACACGCTCGCGGCGATCCTCTTCGCCGGCAAGCGGGTCCTCCACTCGGCGCTGCGCTACGGACAGGTCCGCGCCGAGCACGCCTGGCTGGCCGAGGCCGATGCGGAGGCCTGGGGCAACTACCGCCGGACGGTCGGCATCGTCGGGGCGTCCCGGATCGGCCGCCGCGTGATCGAACTGCTGCGGCCCTTCGACTTCGAGGTGCTCCTCCACGACCCGTACGTGGACGCCGCCGGGGCCCGGGCCCTGGGCGTCGGCCTCGTCGGGCTCGACGAGCTCTGCGCCCGCAGCTCGATCGTCTCCGTGCACGCGCCCCAACTTCCCGCCACGCACCGGATGATCGGTGCGGCTCAGCTGGCCGCGATGCCCGACGGGGCGACACTCGTGAACACCTCGCGCGGCTCCCTCGTCGACGAGGACGCGCTCCTGACCCAGCTGCGGACCGGCCGGCTGCGCGCGGTCCTCGACGTCACGGACCCGGAGGTCCCCGAAGCGGACTCGCCCCTCTACGCGCTGCCGAACGTCCTGCTCACCCCGCACGTCGCCGGCTCGCTCGGCAACGAGCTGCACCGCATGGCGGACCAGGCGCTGGAGGAGGTGGCGCGGTACGGGCGTGGGGAGCCGTTCCGCGAGCCGGTACGCGCCTCCGACCTGACCCGGTCCGCGTAGGCCGGTCCGGGCCGGGCCCGCCTGGGCCGGCCCGATCCCGACGACCGACCGAGGGCGTGTGGCGAAAGTCCCGCCTGCCCCGCGATCCGGGCGGACGGCGCTCCTTTCGCCACACGCCCTAGACTGGAGTGGTCCCACCCGGTCCGGGAGGCGCCATGACTTTCGTACAGATAATCGATTGCAAGACGAGTCGGATCGACGACATGAACCGGCTCATGGACCTGTGGGTCGAGCAGACCAAGGGCAAGCGCACCGCGACCCACAGCCTCATCGGCAAGGACCGCTCCGACACCTCCCACTTCGTGGAGATCGTCGAATTCCCCTCGTACGACGTGGCGATGAGGAACTCGCAGCTCCCCGAGACCGACCGGATCTTCCGGGAGATGGTCGCCCTCTGTGACGAGATGCCGACGTTCACCGACCTCGACGTCGTCAAGGACATCCAGCTCTGCAAGGCGACGGCCCGCCGGTTCTTCGAGCTGATCGGCGCCGAGGGCGAGCTCGCGCCGCTGGACGAGGTCTTCGCCGAGGGGTACCACGACCACGACCCGACCAATGTGCAGGACGTCTTCGGCATGGACGCCGTCCGGCGCGAGGTGGAGATGTGGCGGGGCGGCTTCGACTTCGACTTCGTGGTCGACGACCAGATCGCCGAGGGCGACAAGGTCTGCACCCGCTGGACCTGGAACGCCACGCACACGGGCGATTTCATGGGCCTGGAGGCCACCGGCCGGAAGGTGTCCATGACCGGCACCGTCATCCATCGCTTCCGCGACGACGGCAAGGCCGTGGAGGGCTGGTGGCAGTACGACCTGCTGGGCCTCATGGGGCAGCTCGGCGCCGTCGAGACCTGACCGGAGAACGCGCGACAGGAGAACGGGCGAGGCCCGGCGTCCCCGCGACGGGGACGCCGGGCCTCGGCTGCGTGCCGGGCGGGCCGGCCACGCGGGGCGTTCCGGGCTGCGCGGCCTGCGCGCCGCACGGGATCCGTGCGGCGCGTCGGCGTGCTGCCGTGGAGCGGTGTGTCAGTGCGAGTGGCCGTGACCGTGGCCGTGGCCCGCGTCCGCAGGCTCCTCTTCCTTCTTCTCCACCACGAGGGTCTCGGTGGTGAGGAGGAGGGAGGCGATCGAGGCGGCGTTCTCCAGCGCGGAGCGCGTCACCTTCACCGGGTCGATGACGCCGGCCTTGACCAGGTCGCCGTACTCGCCGGTCGCGGCGTTGAAGCCCTGGCCCTTGTCGAGCTCCGCCACCTTGGAGGTGATGACGTAGCCCTCGAGGCCGGCGTTCTCGGCGATCCAGCGCAGCGGCTCGACGGCGGCGCGGCGGACGACCGCGACACCCGTGGCCTCGTCGCCGGTCTTGCCGAGGTTGCCCTCGAGGACCTTGACGGCGTGGACCAGAGCGGAGCCACCACCGGAGACGATGCCCTCCTCGACCGCGGCGCGGGTCGCGGAGATGGCGTCCTCCAGACGGTGCTTCTTCTCCTTCAGCTCCACCTCGGTGGCGGCGCCGACCTTGATCACGCACACGCCGCCGGCCAGCTTCGCGAGGCGCTCCTGGAGCTTCTCGCGGTCCCAGTCGGAGTCCGTGGACTCGATCTCGGCCTTGATCTGGTTGACGCGGCCGTGCACGTCCTCGGAGTTGCCGCCACCGTCGACGATGGTGGTGTCGTCCTTGGAGATGGTCACGCGGCGGGCGGTGCCCAGCACGTCCAGACCGGCCTGGTCGAGCTTGAGGCCGACCTCCTCGGCGATGACGGTGGCACCGGTGAGGGTGGCCATGTCGCCGAGCATCGCCTTGCGGCGGTCGCCGAAGCCCGGGGCCTTGACGGCCACGGCGTTGAAGGTGCCGCGGATCTTGTTAACGACCAGGGTCGACAGGGCCTCGCCCTCGACGTCCTCGGCGATGATCAGCAGCGGCTTGCTGGAGCCGGCCTGGATGACCTTCTCGAGGAGCGGCAGCAGGTCCTGGATCGAGGAGATCTTGCCCTGGTGGATCAGGATGTACGGGTCGTCGAGGACGGCCTCCATACGCTCCTGGTCGGTGACCATGTACGGGGACAGGTAGCCCTTGTCGAAGGCCATGCCCTCGGTGAAGTCGAGCTCCAGGCCGAAGGTGTTGGACTCCTCGACGGTGATGACACCGTCCTTGCCGACCTTGTCCATCGCCTCGGCGATGAGCTCGCCGACCTGCTGGTCCTGCGCGGAGAGCGCGGCCACGGCGGCGATGTCGGACTTGTCCTCGATCGGACGCGCGGTCGCGAGCAGCTCGTCGGAGACGGCCTTGACGGCGGCGTCGATGCCCTTCTTCAGGGCGGCCGGGGAGGCGCCGGCGGCGACGTTGCGCAGACCCTCGCGGACCAGGGCCTGGGCGAGCACGGTGGCGGTGGTGGTGCCGTCACCCGCGATGTCGTTGGTCTTGGTCGCCACCTCCTTCACCAGCTGGGCACCGAGGTTCTCGTACGGGTCGTCGATCTCGACCTCGCGGGCGATCGTGACACCGTCGTTGGTGATGGTGGGGGCGCCGAACTTCTTGTCGATGACGACGTTGCGGCCCTTGGGGCCGATCGTCACCTTCACCGTGTCGGCAAGCTTGTTGACGCCGCGCTCAAGGGCGCGACGGGCGTCCTCGTCGAACTTCAGGATCTTCGCCATGGGAGCGGTTCAGCCCTCTCGGAAATCGGGTGGAACGAACCGCGCCCCGGGGCGCCTGGAAGGGGCCTCGGGGCGCAGCTCAAAGCATCTGCTTCAGGTACTTCGGGTACTTCGGTGAACTACTTCTCGACGATCGCGAGCACGTCGCGAGCCGAGAGGACGAGGTACTCCTCGCCGCTGTACTTCACTTCGGTGCCGCCGTACTTGCTGTACAGCACGATGTCGCCGGTCTTGACGTCGAGCGGCAGACGCTCGCCGTTCTCGAAGCGGCCCGGGCCAACGGCCAGGACGACGCCCTCCTGGGGCTTCTCCTTGGCAGTGTCCGGAATGACCAGGCCAGAGGCCGTGGTCTGCTCGGCGTCGAGCGGCTGGACCACGATGCGGTCCTCGAGCGGCTTGATGGCAACCTTGGAGCTGGCGGTCGTCACGATCCGACCTCCCCCTTCGGAGATCTCACGGGGTTAACTGTCTGAGGTGGCGACCAGGTGGATCCGTCGTCGCGGGTGCCGGACCTGCCCGTCGCTGTGTTGGCACTCTCCAGTGGGGAGTGCCAGAGCCGAGACTATGACTGCGATTAGCACTCGGTCAAGCGGAGTGCCAATTCAGTGCCGTGTGGCGATTCGGTCCCGCTCCGGGAAACGGTCTGACGGACCCTTTGGTTCCGCATGTCGGCCGGCCATCGCGTGCCGGCCGGCCCCCTCGTGGGCCCCGGCATCCGCGTGTCGCTCCGCCTTCACGGGCGGCCTCCGGTGCGGCCGGGCGGACCCGTGGGGCCACGACCGCGCGGCCGTGCGGAACATCCGGGCGGCCGTCTCGGTGAGGGTCGCCTCCCCGGCCCCGTCCGGGGCCGCGGCACCGGGGGCGCCCGCGCTCCCGCGGACCGGCCGCCCGGCGTGCGCCGCGTGCCGGACCTCCCCCACCGGGCCCCGCGCCGCCGGCACCACGACCGCGGACGGCCCCACGCCTTCCGCGGCCCTCCGGCCCAGGCGTTCGATCGGGTCCACGGACGAGGCGCAGCCCGTCACCGCAAGGAGCGCGCCGGCCAGCAGCAGTCCGGCCAGCGGCCGGCGCGCCCGGGTCACACGTAGTCCTCGAGCTTGGCGACCGCGTAACCCTTGGCCGTGATCGTCTTCATCACGCGGCGGATCATGTCCGGCATGGTGCCCTTCCAGTCCCCCTTGCCCCGGAAATGCGTGAGGACGATGTCGCCGGGGTGCAGGTCCCGGTCCCACTCGCGCCACTCCATGTGGTCCGGGAACGCCTCCGAGGCCCACAGCGGCACCGCCTTGACGCCGCACGACTTGGCCGCGGTCAGCGTGTCGCGGTTGTAGTTGCCGTACGGCGGACGGAAGAGCGGCGGCCGCTTGCCGAACCGCTTCTCGATGGTGTCCTGCATCCCGCAGATCTCCCGCTTCTGCGCGGCGTACGAGAGCCCGGGCAGATAGCGGTGGTTGAGGGTGTGGTTGTGCAGGGAGACGCCGGCCTTCTGCATCTTGGCGAAGTAGCCGTAGTCCTCCTTGACCAGGTAGTCGCTCAGGAAGGCGCTGTACGGGATGCCCAGCTCGGTCATCATCCGCAGCAGCTCGGGATCCTTCTCCGCCCCGTCGTCGATCGTGAGGAAGACGACCTTGTCCTTGGTCGGCACGGTGGTGAAGACGGGCGGCAGGCCCTCGCCGGACGTCTCGAAGCCCTTGCGGGTGGTGATCGTCGGCTTCACCCGGGGCGGCGAGGGCGCCTCCAGCGGCGGCTTGTCGAGGCCCCACTTCTTGGCGGCCAGCACCCGGGCGGCCCGCTGCTTGCGGACCTTCTCCACGTACGCCTCGAGGGCGCCGGCCGCCCCCTCCGCGCGCGGCTGCCCCGCGGCGGGGCTCGCGGGCCCCTTGGGCGCGCCGCCCGCACCCCCGGCGTCCGTGGAGGGCCCGGCGCAGGCGGATCCGAGGGCGGCGACGAGGAGGACCGCACCCACCGACCGTCGCGTACGGCGACCTCGCTTTGTAAGCATTCGTTCCTTTTGTCGTACTAGCTGCATGGCGCCGCATCCTGTCAGCGCGAAGGCCCTCGGGCGTCCACGCCGTCGGCGCGCCGCGCGTACCGTCCCCCGGCCGGCCCACTCGGAGGCAGGGCCCACAATGGGACGGGTGACCGACCTCGCCTCCTTCGCCGCCCTGCTCACGCCCGAGGGCCAGACCCTGCTCGCCGGCCTGCGCGACTACGACCCCGCGCAGGAACTGGCGGTCGCCTCCCGGCTGCGCCGCGAGCACCCGGCCGAACTGGTCACGGCGGCACTCGGGCAGGCGCGCCTGCGCCAGCGGGCGGTGGCGAAGTTCGGCGCCGAGGACGCCCACCGGATGTACTTCACGCCCAACGGCGTCGAGCAGTCGACCCGGGCGACGGTCGGCACGTACCGCGCCGAGCGCTTCCGCGAGCTGGGCGTGCGCAGCGTCGCCGACCTGTGCGGCGGGATCGGCGGGGACGCGATCGCGTTCGCCCGTGCGGGCATCTCGGTGCTCGCCGTCGACCGTGACCCGCTGACCGCGGAGGCGGCCCGCGCGAACGCGGCGGCCCTCGGGCTCGACGGGCTCATCGAGGTCCGGTGCGCGGACGTGACGGAGATCGACACGGCGCCGTACGACGCGGTCTTCGTGGACCCGGCGCGGCGCGGCGGGCGGGGCCGGATCTTCGACCCGGAGGCGTACTCGCCGCCGCTCTCCTGGGCGACGGAGGCGGCCCGCAGGGCCCCGCACGCGGCGTTGAAGATCGCCCCGGGCGTCCCCCACGAGGCGGTGCCGGACGAGGCCGAGGCGGAGTGGATCTCGGACGGCGGTGACGTGAAGGAGGCCGTGCTCTGGTTCGGCACGACGCCCGGCGCCCGGCGTGCCACGCTGCTGCCCGCCGGTACGAGCCTGAAGGGGCGCGGCCTGCCCGATCCCGCGGTACGGCCGGTCGGCCGGTACCTCTACGAGCCCGACGGCGCCGTCATCCGCGCCCATCTGGTCGCGGAGGTCGCCGAGGAGCTGGCGGGCGGCCTGGTCGACGAGACGATCGCCTACGTCACCGCGGACGAGCTGCGGACGACCCCGTACGCCACCGCGTACGAGATCACCGACAGCCTGCCCTTCAACCTCAAGAAGGTGAAGGCCCTGCTGCGCGAACGCGAGGTCGGCACCCTGACGGTGAAGAAGCGCGGCTCGGCGGTCGAGCCCGAGGAGATGCGCCGCAGGATCAAGCCCAAGGGCCCGAACTCCGCGACGCTGTTCCTCACTCGGGTCGCGGGCGCCCCGACGATGCTGATCGGTCACCCGGCCGGCCGGTGAGCCGGACCGCGAAACGGTAGTGGCCGGCGGCCTTGGCCAGCCCGACGAGGCCGTGCACCCACAGGGCGAGCCCGGCGCCCATCCCGTACGCGACGAGTCCGTAGCCGCCGTTCTCGCGGGTCGTGCCCGCCGGGACGGCGAACGAGATCCACAGGCCGACGGCGCACAGCAGGAAGCCCACCAGCAGCCAGCAGACGCTCCACCCCGGGGCGCGCAGCCGGGCGTCGGCGGCCGCGTGGCGGTCCAGCGTCGCCCACTCGCCCAGCCGGCCGCGGACCACCCGGTCGGCCAGGACCCCGCGAACGGTCAGCCAGACGCCCGGGACGAGCGCCCCGATGCCCAGGCAGGCGGCGACCACGGCGGGCAGGAGCGTGATCGGGTCGAGCGCGGCCTGGTCGAAGGCGGTCAGCAGGACGCCGACGAGGGCCCAGCCCAGCTCCACGAGGACCAGGGCGACCAGGAAGAGCGTCAGCCGCTTCCCGCCCAGCAGCCGGCGCCCGAGCTCGTCCAGCGCGAGGGCCCGGTCGGCGAGCAGCGTCTCGCGGTCGGGCCAGTTCCGTATCTCGGGCGGCGGCGGGGACGGGGGCAGCGGAGTACGACGGGGCATGGCGGCAGCCTATGTTCCGCGACGGCCGGTCGGTGGACCGGGCGTTCCGGGCCGTCGCCCGTCACTCCTGCGACGGGAGCGATCGCGCCCGGGCACGCAGGAGTTCACGCTCCCGTTCGTTGCGGGTCAGGTCCGCCGCCCGCTCGAACTCGCTCCGCGCCTCCTCCGTCCGGCCCAGCCGGGCCAGCAGGTCGCCTCGCACGCTCGGCAGCAAGTGGTAGCGGTCCAGGGCGGGTTCGCCCGCGAGGGTGTCGGCGATCGCCAGACCCGCCGCGGGCCCCTCGGCCATCGAGACGGCGACCGCACGGTTCAACTCGACCACCGGGGACGGGGCTACGGCGGCCAGCCGTCCGTAGAGCGCGGCGATGGTGCGCCAGTCCGTCTCCTCGTAGGTCGCGGCCCGGGCGTGGCAGGCGGCGATCGCGGCCTGGAGCGCGTACGGGCCGAAGGAAGCACCGTCCCCGGCGCGTTGCAGGGCCGCGAAACCGCGTCGGATCAGCAGCCGGTTCCAGCGGCTCCGGTTCTGCTCGGCGAGGAGCACGGGGCGCCCGTCGGGTCCGGTCCTGGCCGTCGTCCGCGACGCCTGGATCTCCAGCAGGGCTGCCAGGCCGTGCACCTCCCCCTCGTGCGGCATGAGCCCGGCGAGCACCCGGGCCAGCCGCAGCGCGTCCTCGCACAGCGCGGGACGCAGCAGGTCGTCGCCGGCCGTGGCCGCGTACCCCTCGTTGAAGATCAGGTAGATGACCTCAAGGACGGAGCCGAGCCGGGCGGCCCGGTCCCGCCCGTACGGCACCTCGAACTCCACGCCGGCCCTGGCCAGCGTCCGCTTGGCGCGCACGATCCGCTGCGCGACCGTCGGCTCCGGCACGAGGAACGCGCGGGCGATCTCGTCCGTGCGCAGTCCGCCGACCAGCCGCAGCGTCAGCGCGGTGCGCGCCTCGGCGGACAGGACCGGATGGCAGGCGGTGAACACCAGCCGCAGCAGGTCGTCGTCGATGTCGTCCGGGCCGGAGGGTTCGGGGTCGTACGTCTCCTCCGACAGCTCGCGGCCCACCTCGGCGAGCTTGCGCGCGTACGTCTCACGGCGTCGTACGAGGTCCACGGCGCGGTGCTTGGCCGCGGCCGTCAGCCAGGCGCCCGGCCGGTCCGGGACCCCGGTCCGCGGCCACTGCTCCAGAGCGGCGACGAGCGCGTCCTGGGCGATCTCCTCGGCGATGCCGACGTCGCGGACGATCCTCGCCGCGGCGGCGATCACCCGTGCCGACTCCATCCGGAAGACCGTCTCGACGCTCTCGGCCGCGTGGTGTGCTGTCACGGCTCACCATGACAGCACACCGCCCGTGACGCGGTCCGTCACATCTCTTCGATCTCGCGCACCTCGCAGGTGACCTTCCACTCCGGCGGGTGCACCTCCAGGAAGCGCTTGGACCACTCGATCGCCTCGGCCAGGTCCCGGCACTGGGTGATGGAGTAGCCGCCGACGACCTCCTTGGTCTCGGTGTACGGGCCGTCCGTGTAGCTGATCTTCCCGTCGGCCCAGGTGACACGGGTCGACTCGGAGGTGGGCTTGAGCCCGGCGGTCTCCAGCATGACCCCGGCCTTGGTGATCTCCTCGAACAGCGCGCCCATCCGCGCCTCGAAGCCGGCGTCGGCGTCCTCCAGCCGGAAGCTGCCCTCTTCGAGGCGGATCATGGTCAGGTAGCGGGGCATCGTCTTCTCCTCGGTGGTGCGGTGGCGGGTGCGTTCTCCCGCCTCTCACTCATACGTCGAACGGCCGGGGCCCGCATCGACACCACCGGAGAAGTTTTTTTCAGAGGTAGTCCTCCAGGCGGGCGACGGTGAAGCCCTGCTCCTGGATGTGGCGCAGCAGGTTCGCCGTCATCCGCGTCATCGTCGTGCCCTTGAGCTCGGCGGGGCCGCGGAAGTGGGCGAGGATGACGTCGCCGGGACGCAGCTTCCGGTCCCCGCGCTGGTACTGCATGTTCGTGATCTGCATCGACTCGCGCCACAGCACGATCGCCTCGACCCCGCAGGTGCCGGCGGCGGCGCGGGTGTCCTCGTTCCAGTTGCCGTACGGCGGGCGGAAGAGGCGCGGGGTCGTGCCGTACTCCTTCGCGAGCTTCGCCTGCTGGCCGCAGATCTCCCGGCGCTGGGCCTCGCGGCCGAGGGTGCGCAGGTTCGGGTGCGTGAGGGTGTGGTTGGCGACGCCGTTGCCGAGGGCGGCGAGCGGGGCGAAGTACCGGTAGTCGTCGCGTATCGCCGCGTCGGTGAGGAACATGGTGACCGGGATGCCCAGGTCCCTCATCATCGCCGTGAACTCGGGGTCCTTCTCGGCGCCGTCGTCGACGGTGATGAAGACGATCTTCTCGTTCGTCGGTATCTCGCTGACGACCGGAACGGGGGCGCCGGGCGCCCGCCGGATCGGCTTCGTCCTGGGTGGCGCGGGCGGGGCCGGCAGCGGCCGGAGGCCCCACTTGCGGTACGCGGCGATACGCGACGACTACCGGTACTTCGCCCCGCTCGCCGCCCTCGGCAACGGCGTCGCCAACCACACCCTCACGCACCCGAACCTGCGCACCCTCGGCCGCGAGGCCCAGCGCCGGGAGATCTGCGGCCAGCAGGCGAAGCTCGCGAAGGAGTACGGCACGACCCC
>NZ_RDBI01000066.1:93871-106583 GCF_008042125.1 Streptomyces sp. MS191 | reverse complement strand
GACTACCGGTACTTCGCCCCGCTCGCCGCCCTCGGCAACGGCGTCGCCAACCACACCCTCACGCACCCGAACACACGACCTACGTCATGGTGTCTGATGCCGGGAGGGGCCGTCAGGTTGCCTCGGTGTCCACGGATTCGAATCGCCACCGGTGCACCGGACGCGTGATCAGGCCCGCGTCCGGCTCGGGCAGCTCGGGCAGCTCGGCGTAGACCGAGTCCGCCTCCCACCAGGTCAGCACCAGGACCCGGTCCTGCGGCGCGCGGAAGGTCTCCCGCCGCGCCGGCTCGTACGGCAGCTGCTGCGCCCGCGCCCACTCCAGGAGTTCGGCTCCGCGGCCCTGGACCGCCCGCGCCTCCCACATGAGCGTCACGGTCGTCACGGGTACAGGTTCCCCTTGCTGATCTCGTGCACGTGGTCGTGGGAGTGCCCGTGGCCGGCGCCCGGCACGTGCGGGTCCGTCACCGGCAGCGAGGAGTCCGCGGACAGCTCCAGATCGGAGGCCGGCCGGTTGCGCGCCACCATCTCGGCGCCCAGCGCCGCGACCATCGCGCCGTTGTCCGTGCACAGCCCCGGACGCGGCACCCGCAGCCGGATGCCGGCCCGCTCGCACCGCTCCTGCGCCAGTGCCCGCAGCCGCGAGTTGGCGGCCACGCCGCCGCCGATCATCAGGTGGTCGACGCCCTCGTCCTTGCAGGCCCGGACGGCCTTGCGGGTCAGCACGTCGACGACCGCCTCCTGGAAGGACGCCGCCACGTCGCGCACCGGCACCTCCTCGCCGGCCGCGCGCCTGGCCTCGATCCAGCGGGCCACGGCGGTCTTGAGACCGGAGAACGAGAAGTCGTAGGCGGGGTCCTTCGCGCCCGACAGGCCGCGCGGGAAGGCGATCGCCTTCGGGTCGCCCTCCTTCGCGAGCCGGTCGATCACCGGTCCGCCGGGGAAGCCGAGGTCGAGCACGCGCGCGATCTTGTCGAAGGCCTCACCGGCCGCGTCGTCGATGGTGGCGCCCATCGGACGGACGTCGGCCGTGATGTCGGGGGCGAGCAGCAGCGAGGAGTGGCCGCCGGACACGAGCAGCGCCATCGTCGGCTCGGGCAGCGGACCGTGCTCCAGCTGGTCGACGCAGATGTGGGAGGCCAGGTGGTTCACCCCGTACAGCGGCTTGTTCAGCGCGTAGGCGTAGGCCTTCGCCGCCGAGACGCCGACGAGCAGCGCGCCCGCCAGGCCGGGCCCGGCCGTGACGGCGATGCCGTCCAGGTCGCGCGCGGAGACCCCGGCCTCCTTCAGGGCGCGCTCGATCGTCGGGACCATCGCCTCCAGATGGGCCCGGGAGGCGATCTCGGGAACCACGCCGCCGAAGCGGGCGTGGGTGTCGACGCTCGACGCGATGGCGTCGGCGAGCAGGGTCGTGCCCCGGACGATGCCGACACCGGTCTCGTCGCAGGAGGTCTCGATGCCGAGTACGAGCGGTTCGTCAGCAGCCATCAGTCAGTCGTCTCTGTTCCTTGAACGGTCAGTCGCATCACGAGCGCGTCCACATTGCCGGGCTGGTAGTAGCCGCGCCGGAAGCCGATGGGCTCGAAGCCGAAGCGCTCGTACAGCTTCTGGGCCCGGGTGTTGTCCACCCGTACCTCCAGCAGCACCTCCTCGCACTCGAAGGCGGTGGCGTGCTGGAGCAGGTCGGTGAGCAGGCGGGCGCCGAGGCCGCTGCCCCACTGGTCGCGGGCGACGGCGATCGTCTGGACGTCGCCGAGTCCGCCGGCGGCGGCCAGACCGGCGTAGCCGACGACCCGCCCGTCGGCCGGGTCCTCCGCGACCACGTAGTGGCGGGTGGCGCGGGGGCCGCGGGCATGGGCGAGCTCGGACCAGAACATGCCCTCGGACCAGGCGTCCTCGGGGAACAGCTCGTGTTCCAGGACGAGCACGGGTGCGATGTCCCACCAGCGCATCCCGCGCAGCACGGCTGCGGCGGTGGTGGCGGTGCCCTCGGTCGCGGCGGTCACCGGGGGGTGACCACCTTGTAGTTCTTCGGGACCTGCGCGTCGGGGCGGCGCAGGTACATCGGCAGCGGGTCGAGGAAGTCCGCGCCGGCCGCGAGCCGCTCGGCGGCCAGGGCGGCCAGGGCGGCGGCGGACTGGTGCTCGGGGTCGCGGGCGTCGGGGAACGCCTCGGGGTAGAGCCGGGCGCCGGCACCGACCACGGGGAGGCCGGCGAGCCGCTCGGCGATCTCGGCGGGGCGGTCGACGGCCGCGTCGGTGGTCCGGGTGCGGAAGTCGTCGTACCGAGCCCAGTAGACCTCCTTGCGGCGGGCGTCCGTCGCGACGGCGAACGGCTCCTCGATGCCGGAGGCGTAGGCGAGTCCGTCGAGGGTGCAGAGCCCGTGGACGGGCACGCCGAGCGCGGAGGCGAAGGTGGCGGCGGTCACCAGCCCGACCCGCAGCCCCGTGTAGGGACCGGGTCCGACCCCGACGACGAGGCCCGTGACCTCGTCGAGCGTGCGCCCGGCCTCCTTCATCACCCGGTCGACGGCGGGCAGCAGCAGCTCCCCGTGGCGGCGGGCGTCGACCTGCCGGGCCTCCGCGAGGACGGACTCGCCGTCGTGGAGGGCGACGGTGACGGCGGGCGTGGCGGTATCCATGGCGAGCAAGAGCACGCAAACAGCCTACGGCTCCGGACAGGTCCCGGCCGACGACGGTCACCGCGACGACGCCGGAGGGGCCCGGGGCGGCAGGGACGAGGCGGAGCCGGGGCGCACGGGGCCGACCTCGGCCCCGTCGCCCCGACGACGCCGAGGGGCCCCGCGGAGCCCCACGGGCCGGCAGGGCAGGACGTCACCGGACCGCGTGACCGGGGCGTCCCGTCGGTCCGTACGGCGCGTTGCTGCGCTCCGCACCGCACGGCGCCCCGGTGGCACCGGGCCGCTGCTGCTACCGTCACCACCGAAACTGACGTGGGGGTACCTCCCGGGCCGACGGCCCCGGAGCGGAGAGGTGGGCACGGTGGCTAGGAGCAGCTCGGGATTCGTGGCCGGGCTCACCGCCGCGGCGGTCGCGGCGGTCGCGTTCCTCGCCTACCAGGCGTCGGCGAACGTGCCCGCCGATCTCGCGGCGAAGCCGAGGACGCCGGACTCGGCCCCGTCGGCCACCGCGACCGGCGGGCCGCAGAAGCCGGCCAAGGACCCCCTCGCCGTCCCGGCGGACTCCGGCAGCGGCGCGCGCGTGGTCTACGCGCTGCGCGAGAAGCGGGTCTGGCTGGTGGACGCGAAGGGCCAGGCCACGCACACCTTCTCGGTCGCGCCGAGCACCGTGAACCCGGCGCCGGGGACCTACTCGGTCTCCTCCCGCTCCGGCGCGGTACGCGGGTCGGACGGGGTGCAGATCGAGCACGTCGTGCGGTTCGCGACCGTCCAGGACGTCTCGGTCGGCTTCAGCGCCGCGGTCGACAACTCGCTGCCGAAGCCCGACCCGTCGCGCAAGACCGGCGGCATCCGGATGAAGCGGGCGGACGGCGACGCGATGTGGACCTTCGCCTCGATCGGCGCCAAGGTCGTCGTCATCGCCTAGGTCCTGTCCGGACGTTGTCGACACCTGGGGCGCGTCCGGGCGCTTCTGGTTCCGGGACCGGCCCCGCGACGACGTGCGGCGCACCCGCCCGGTGGACCCGGTCGGGGCGCCGTCGGCTTGCTCCGGGATCAGGCGGCCTCGGGGCGCGCCCGTTCCCGCTCGTGCTCGCTCTCGCGCGCGTCCTGCTCGGGTTCGGTGGGGCGCGGCGGGGTCGAGACCGCGCTCGCCGCGGCACAGGACGCGAGCAGCTCGCTCATCGAGATGCGGTCCTCCGCGCGCTCTGGCGTCGCCATGCATGCCTCCCGTAGGTTAGGTACACCTAACCAGCTCGTGAGTCCATGTGACCACGGCTCGTGGGACCGACGCAACATCTTCCCGACACCTTGTCGGAACATACGTACGTTCAGCCGTATGTCATTCCATCCGCAGGTCCTGATCGGCCCACCGCGCCCCGATCCCGCGCAGCACGACCGTGCGCCGGTCGTCATCGGTGTCGCCGGCGACCCGGTGGATCAGCACGTGCAGCCGGTCGTCGGTGAGCTCCTCGACCTTGCCGTCTCCCCACTCCACGACCACCACGGACTCGGGCAGCGAGACGTCGAGGTCGAGGTCCTCCATCTCGTCGAGGCCGCCGCCGAGGCGGTAGGCGTCGACGTGCACGAGGGCCGGGCCGCCGACGAGGGACGGATGCACGCGGGCGATGACGAAGGTCGGGGAGGTGACGGCACCGCGCACGCCGAGACCCTCGCCCAGACCGCGGGTCAGGGTCGTCTTCCCGGCGCCGAGCTCGCCGGTCAGCATGACGAGGTCACCGGGGCGCAGGAGTTTCGCGAGGCGGCGGCCGACCTCCTGCATCCGCTCGGGCGAGTCGACGGAGAGGGTGGCCCCGGAGGACGGGTTGAGCGCTGCTTCCATAGCGGCCAACCTATCCGTTGCCCGGGCCCGCCTTCGTCGCCCGCGCGCGCGGGGCCTTCGCCCTCGGCGCCGTCCTGCCGCCCGCGGCCGCTCCGTCCGCGGACCTCGCGGGTCCCGGGACCGCGCCGACCCGGGCCAGCAGGTCCGCCAGCCGGTCGGTGACCGCCTCGGGGTGCTCCAGCATCACGAGGTGGCCGGCGTCGGGCACGATGACCAGCTCGCTCTCCGGCAGCAGGTCGGCGATCGTCTCGGTGTGCGAGCTGGGGGTCACGAGATCCCGGTCGCCGGCCAGCGCGAGCACCGGCACCTCGCCGAAGATCTGGAGGGCCGCCGCCTTGTCGTGCTCCACGAAGGCCGGGTAGAACTCGGCGACCACGTCGATCGGCGTGGACTCGATCATCCGCTCCGCGAAGCGGGCGACCGCCGGATCCACGTCCCGCGACGAGAAGGAGTACTTCTTGATCAGGCCGGCGAAGAGGTCGGCGGTCGCCCGGCGGCCGCGCTCGACGAGCTCCGCCTGCGAACCGAGCGCCTTCAGCACGCCCGGCAGGATCCGCCGGACCGCGTTGACGCCCGCCACCGGGAGCCCGTAGTTCACCTCGCCCAGCCGCCCGGTGGAGGTGCCCACGAAGGCGACCCCGACGACCCGCTCGCGGATGAGCTCGGGGTACTGGTCGGCCAGCGCCATGATCGTCATGCCGCCCATGGAATGCCCCACCAGGACGAGCGGCCCCTCGGGGGCGGCGGCGTCGAGGACGGCCTTCAGGTCGCGGCCGAGCTGGTCGATCGAGACGGGCACACCGTCGGGTCCGGACTGCGCGACCCCGCGGGCCGAACGGCCGTGGCTGCGCTGGTCCCAGTGCACGGTGCGGACCAAGCCGCGCAGCGCCGCCCGCTGGAAGTGCCAGGAGTCCTGGCTCAGGCAGTAGCCGTGGCTGAACACGACGGTGACGGGCGCGGGCGCCTTGCGGCCGAAGAGCCGACGGCGGCGCGGGGCCGGGGCGTCCGACTCGACCTCGTCGATCTCGTAGTGGAGCGCGGTGGAGTCGTCGGCGAGGGCCTTGCCGGAGACGCCCCGAAGGGACCCGTAGGGGGCGGAGGCGTCCAGGGCGAGGCGGGCCTTCTGCCGCATGCCCCGGCCCACCGTGAGCCGCTCGACGGCGACGCCGGCCGCCGCACCGGCGGCCAGGACGCCTATCGCGGCACCGGCGAACCCGGCGCGTCGCCAGTTGTCGGGCCTGGACTCGCTCACTTTCCGCTCCCTGTTCCTCGGTCCGGTCGCTGTTCGCTCACGCGTCGCTCGGGTCGTTCGGGTGCTGCGCGGGTTCCGGGACGGCCCGGGCCCTGGCCGGAAGCTCCCGCCCGGCTCGCCGGGCGGTCGACGCTACTCCCCCGGCACGGCCTCGGCGCCGTCCCGCTCGTTCAGGTAGACGCGCGGGACGCGCGCGCCGATGCGGGTGACGATCTCGTACGCGATGGTGTCGGCGGCGACGGCCCAGTCCTCGGCCGTCGGCTCGCCGCGGTCGCCGGGGCCGAACAGGACCGCCTCCGCGCCCGGAAGCACCGCGTCCCCGTCGAGGTCGACCACGAACTGGTCCATGGCGACCCGGCCGGCGACCGTACGGACCCGGTCCCCGACGAGGACGGGGCCGCGCCCGGAGGCGTGCCGCGGGATGCCGTCCGCGTAGCCCAGCGGCACGAGACCCAGCCGGGTCTCGCGCTCGGTGACGTAGTGGTGCCCGTAGCTGACGCCGTGGCCGGCGGGGACCTGCTTCACGAGCGCGACGCTGGCCTTGAGGGACATCACGGGGCGCAGGCCGAAGTCGGCGGACGAGCCGATCTCGGGGCTGGGCGAGACGCCGTACATCGCGATGCCCGGCCGGACGAGGTCGAAGTGGGTCTCGGGAAGGGTCAGGGTGGCGGGCGAGTTGGCGAGGTGCCGGACCTCGGGCTCGGCGCCGGCCTTCTCGGCGTGCTCCAGCAGCATGCGGAAGACGTCGAGCTGCGCGCCGATGGACGGGTGCCCCGGCTCGTCGGCGCAGGCGAAGTGCGACCAGAGGCCGGTGACCTTCACGAGCCCGTCGCTCTCCGCCTTCAGCGCCCGGTCGACGAGCTGCGGCCAGTCGGCGGGCTGGCAGCCGTTGCGGCCGAGGCCGGTGTCGGCCTTGAGCTGGATACGGGCGGTGCGGCCCGTGACCCGCGCCGCCTCGACGACCTCCTCCAGCGCCCACATGCCGCTGACCGACATGTCGAGGTCCGCCTCGATGCCCTCGGCCCAGGGGTCGCCGGGCGTCCAGAGCCAGCACATGATCCGCGGTCCGGTGATCCCGGCGGCGCGCAGGGCGAGCGCCTCGTGCGGGGTCGCGGTACCGAGCCAGGTGGCCCCGGCGTCCAGGGCGGCGCGGGCGCAGCGGACCGCGCCGTGTCCGTACGCGTCCGCCTTGACCACGGCCATCACCTGGGTGTGGGGCGAGACGCGGGCACGCAGCGTGCGCACGTTCGCACGCAGCGCACCGAGGTCGATCTCGGCGCGGGCTCGGCGGGGCGGCGGTGTCTCAGTCATCGCGCCCAGTGTCTCAGGTGCGGGCCGCCGGGCCCGTCGGCACCGGCTGTCGCCCCACACCCAGGTGATGGCCGTGGTCAAGGCGGACGCGTACGGACACGGCGCGGTCCGCTGCGCCCGCGCCGCCCTGGACGCCGGGGCCACACGCCGGGGCCACCACTGCCGATCATCGTGAGCCGTCCGGTGAGGAACGTCTTCCCCCCGCGGGACCACGTGATCCGCGCGTCGTCCATCGACCAGTGGTACTGGACGTCGCCCGACAGSCCGGTACGGAGGAGGCAAGGTGGAGGACCGCTCGCAGCATGACCACTCCGACTGGGAGGGCGTCGTGCTCGCGGCTCGTGAGCGGGCCCGGTCACGACAGGCACTCATGATCGAGCGCCACGGCCTGTCGGGCGACGTCCAGTACCACTGGTCGATGGACGACGCGCGGATCACGTGGTCCCGCGGGGGGAAGACGTTCCTCACCGGACGGCTCACGATGATCGGCAGTGTGAGCCTCTCCCGGCGGACCTGGCTCTGGGCCTGGGCCAATCCCTCGCTGCCGTCGGCCGTCCTGGGCGACATCGGGCAGGTGCGCCGCTACGGAGAGGCGAACGGCTTTCCGGTGCTGCCGTGGCCGGGCTTCGACCACGACCCCGGGCTCGTCGCCGAAGCGCGCGTGGTCGCCGCCTCCGTGCTCGACGCGGACGGCCTCTGGGCGGAGTCCGCGGACGACGCGCAGCTGCACTTCGCGATCCATGATCTGGAGCCCGCCGCGGAGGGCCCCCGGCCTACGACGTGACGTCGCGCCAGGCGTCCGGCAGGGCGTGTGCCACGTCCGCCGCCGCGATCGGGGTGCCCCGTGCGGCGCGGCGGCCCGCCAGGCCGTGCAGGTAGGCCGCGGCCGATCCCGCGTCCGGCGCCGAGAGGCCCGCGGCCAGCAGCGAGCCGGCCAGGCCCGACAGGACGTCGCCGCTGCCCGCCGTGGCCAGCCACGACGTGCCCGTCGGATTGACCCGGACCGGACTCGTCCCGTCCGCCGGGGCCACCAGCGTCGTCGAGCCCTTCAGGAGGACGGTCGCGCCGAACCGCTCGGCCAGCGCCCGTACGGCCGCGAGCCGGCCCGACTCGACCGACTCCCGCGTGACGCCCAGCAGCGCCGCGGCCTCGCCCGCGTGCGGCGTGAGCAGGGTGGGGGCCGTACGGGCCCGCACCGCCTGCGCCGGCAGGTCGCGCAGCCCGTCCGCGTCGACCAGCACCGGCACGTCGGAGGCGAGGACGTCCTCGACGCCGGGCCCGTCGCCGAGTCCCGGTCCCACCACCCACGCCTGGACCCGGCCCGCCTTCGACGGGGGGCCGGCGTGCACGAGCGTCTCGGGGAAGCGGGCGATCACGGCGTCCGCCGCCGGCCCGACGTACCGCACGGCGCCCGCCCCGCCGCGCAGCGCGCCCGCCACCGCCAGTACGGCCGCGCCGGGGTAGCGCGCGGACCCGGCGACCACGCCGACCACGCCCCGCCGGTACTTGTCGCTCTCCGCGCCCGGCACCGGAAGCATCCGGGCCACGTCCTCGTGCTGGAGGGCCTGGAGCTCCGGCACGGACGGCAGGACGTCGCCGAGCCCGATGTCCACCAGCCGCACCGCCCCCGCGTACTCCCGCGCCGGGTCGATCAGCAGGCCCGGCTTGTACGTCCCGAACGTCACCGTCGCGTCGGCCCGCAGCGCCTCCCCCGCGACCTCTCCCGTGTCCGCGTCGACGCCGCTGGGCAGGTCGACGGCCACCACCACGGCGTCGGAACCGCGCGCCGCGCGCGCCACCGGCACGGCGTCGGGCCGCAGCCCTCCACGGCCCCCGATCCCGGTGATCCCGTCCAGGACGAGATCGGCCGTGGCCAACGGTTCGAAGGGGTCGTCCGCCACCCGCCCGCCGGCCGCCCGCAGCGCCGCGAGTCCGCCCTCGTGGGCGCGCGCGCCGAGCAGGACGGCCGTGACGCCCGCACCGCGCCGGGCCAGCCGCGCCCCCGCGTACAGGGCGTCGCCGCCGTTGTCCCCGGCGCCGACGAGCAGGACGACCCTGGCCCCGTACACCCGGCCGCGGCCGAGGAGCGAGAAGCAGGCGGCGGCCAGACCCGCCGCGGCCCGCTGCATCAGCGCGCCCTCCGGCAGCCGCGCCATCAACTCGGCCTCGGCGGCCCGTACGGTCTCCACGCGGTAAGCGGTACGCATGGACAGGAGTCTGCCCCAGACCGGCCACGGCCGCCGGGCCGACGCGGGACGGCGCTCGGCCGCGCCGCTCACCCCTCGGCGATCACCACCGCCGAGGCCACGCCCGCGTCGTGGCTGAGCGAGACGTGCCAGTTCTTCACACCGAGTTCCGCCGCCCGCGCCGCGACCGTCCCGCGGACCCGGAGCCGCGGCTGCCCGGTGCCCTCGACGTACACCTCGGCGTCCGTCCAGTGCAGGCCGGCCGGCGCGCCGAGCGCCTTCGCGAGCGCCTCCTTGGCGGCGAAGCGGGCCGCGAGCGAGGCGGGCCCGCGGCGCTCCCCGCTCGGCAGCAGCATCTCCCCCTCCACGAAGAGGCGTTGCAGCAGCCCGGGAGTGCGCTCCAGCGACGCGGCGAAGCGGTCGATCTCCGCCACGTCGATCCCCACCCCGATGATCATTCGTCCACCCCACGGTCCTCGGCCGGTCGTCCGTCCGCGACGGCCCGGCGACGGCCCACGGCCCTCACCGCCCGGTCCTCACTCCACCGTCACGGACTTCGCGAGATTACGCGGTTGGTCCACCTCGTTGCCGCGCGCGGTCGCCAGCTCGCAGGCGAAGACCTGCAGCGGCACGGCCGACACCAGCGGCTGGAGCAGCGTCGGCGTCGCGGGGATCCGGATGAGGTGGTCCGCGTACGGGACGACGGCCTCGTCGCCCTCCTCCGCGATCACGATGGTGCGGGCCCCGCGCGCCCGGATCTCCTGGATGTTGGAGACGATCTTGTCGTGGAGGACGGACCGTCCCTTCGGGGAGGGGACGACCACGACGACCGGCAGGTCCTCCTCGATGAGGGCGATCGGCCCGTGCTTGAGCTCGCCGGCCGCGAAGCCCTCCGCGTGCATGTACGCGAGCTCCTTGAGCTTCAGCGCGCCCTCCAGGGCCACCGGGTAGCCGACGTGCCGCCCGAGGAAGAGCACGGTGTTCTTGTGGGCGAGCGAGCGGGCCAGCTCGCGCACCGGCTGCATGGTCTCCAGGACCCGCTCGACCTCGTCGGCGATCCGCGAGAGTTCCCGGATCAGCGCGTGGATCTCGTCGCCCCACTTCGTCCCGCGCACCTGGCCGAGGTAGAGCGCGACGAGGTAGCAGGCCACGAGCTGGGTCAGGAACGCCTTGGTGGAGGCGACGGCGACCTCGGGGCCGGCGTGCGTGTAGAGCACGGCGTCCGACTCCCGCGGGATGGTCGAACCATTCGTGTTGCAGATGGCGAGCACCTTCGCACCCTGTTCGCGTGCGTGGCGCAGCGCCATCAGGGTGTCCATCGTCTCGCCGGACTGGGAGATCGCGATGACGAGGGTGCGCTGGCCGAGGATCGGGTCGCGGTAGCGGAACTCGCTGGCCAGCTCCACCTCGCACGGGATCCTCGTCCAGTGCTCGATGGCGTACTTCGCGATCATGCCGGCGTGGAAGGCGGTGCCGCAGGCGATGATCACGACCTTGTCGGCCTCCCGCAGCACCGCGTCCGGGATCCGCAGCTCGTCGAGGCGCAGGTGCCCCTCGGCGTCGATCCGGCCGAGGAGGGTGTCGGCGACGGCCTTCGGCTGCTCGGCGATCTCCTTGAGCATGAAGTAGTCGTAGCCGCCCTTCTCGGCGGCCGAGGCGTCCCAGTCGACGTGGTACGACCGGACCTCGGCGGGCGCCCCTTCGAAGTCGGTGACGACGACGCCGTCGCGGCCGAGCCGTACGACCTGGTCCTGGCCGAGCTCGATCGCCGACCGGGTGTGGGCGATGAACGCGGCCACGTCGGAGGCGAGGAAGAACTCGTCCTCGCCGACGCCGACGACGAGGGGTGAGTTCCGGCGGGCGCCGACGACCACGTCGGGCTCGTCGGCGTGCACCGCCACCAGCGTGAACGCGCCGTCGAGGCGCCGGCACACCAGCCGCATCGACTCGGCCAGGTCGCCGCAGGAGGAGAACTCCTCGGCGAGGAGGTGGGCCACGACCTCGGTGTCCGTGTCGGACGCCAGGTCGTGCCCGCGCTCCGCCAGCTCGGCGCGCAGGGCGGCGAAGTTCTCGATGATGCCGTTGTGGACGACGGCGACGCGCCCCGCGTTGTCGAGGTGCGGGTGCGCGTTGGCGTCCGTCGGCCCGCCGTGGGTGGCCCAGCGGGTGTGTCCGATGCCGGTGGAGCCGCTCGGCAGCGGCCGGTCCACCAGCTCCTTCTCCAGGTTGACGAGCTTGCCCGCCTTCTTGGCGGCGGCGAGCCCCCCGTCGGCGAGCACCGCGACGCCGGCCGAGTCGTAGCCCCGGTACTCGAGCCGCTTGAGGCCCGCGATCACCACATCAAGCGCCGACTGCCCGCCGACGTATCCCACGATTCCGCACATGGCGGCAGCCTAGGGGGTGTCCTGCCGATCGGGCCGGATCGGCGAGCGGTGTCCRGGGGCTTCGGATCCACGGCGGAGGACGAAGCGTGGCCGAGCCATGACGACCGACGACAGCGCCGGGGACGGCGCCCCGGGACACCGTGAGCCCGGCAGGACACCCCTGGCGGCCGAGGACGGCCGGGTGGCCGGACTCAGCCCAGCTTCGCCGCCTGCGCGTCGATCACGAACTTCGGCAGCGCCTTGACGGTGCCGGAGAAGCTGATGGTGGAGAAGGACGCGAGCGTGTTGCCCTTGCGGAAGACGACGAGCTTGCTGACGAAGGGCTCTCCGTCCAGGTCGCTGGTGACGGTCCAGGCCAGGGCCTCCTCGCCGGCGGTCACGGACTCGGGGGCGACCTTGGAGACCTTGGTCTTCGTGCCGCTCGACGTGACCTGGAAGCCGCCCGCGCACGCGGTGCCGGCGTCCTTCAGCGCGGCGAAGGTCTTCACGGCGCCCTCGCCGCCGTACGAACCGAGCGTCACGGAGGTCACCGGCGCGCCCAGCGCGCCCATGATGTCGTCCGGCGAGGCGGAGGTGTCCTTGCGGACCTCTATCGCCTTGCGCTGGGCGGAGGAGCCGGGGTCGCCGGCCGCGGCGGAGGACATGATCTCGGCGAGCGGCTCGCACGCGGGCTTGTCGGCGCCGACGTCGCCGGCGGTGACGACCTCCGCGGCCTTGGCCTTCTGCACCTGGTAGCCCTTGAGGTCCGCCTGCTCGACGACGAGCTTCTCCAGCTGGGCGGCGGGCAGCGCCTTCACGTCGGGGGCCGCGGACGCGGAGGCGGAGGCGGGGTCCTCGCCCTTCGGCTTGGCGTCGCCGTCCGAGCTGCAGGCGGTGAGGGCCAGGGCCAGCGAGGCGGCAGCGGCGGTGGCGGCGACGGTACGGCGGAGGACGGTGGCTCTCATGGGTCAACTCTCTTCTGGGGCCCGCGAATCTGTGTGAACCCTATGCAGCGGGAGGAGCCGCCGGTGATCGGGTGCCGCTTCGGCACCCGATCGCAACCGGCCGGCGCCCCGGACCGGGCCGCCGGTGGGCGGCTGACGGCCCGGCGGACACCCCCGT
>NZ_RDBI01000066.1:85350-93771 GCF_008042125.1 Streptomyces sp. MS191 | reverse complement strand
CCCGGGTGCCGCCGAGCGGCGGTACGGGTCTCGGCTCGGCTCCGGCGCGGGTCGGGGCCCGTGTGCCGGCGGTCGTCGCGGCCGCGCCCGGTGCGGGCAGGCTCCCGTACGTGGTGGTGGAAATGTCCCTGACCCCTCAATGCCCTCGGCGCAGCAGGATGTGCGGCGGCGTGTCGTGACTTCCCGCCCGGACGGCCCGACGGCAGGAATACCCGGAGGGATGCCGGGCAGGCGGGCAATCCCCGGAGGGATGGCCGTCGGGCCGTCCGGGCGGGAAGTCACGACACGCCGCCGCACATCCTGCTGCGCCGAGGGCATTGAGGGGTCAGGGACATTTCCACCACCACGTACGGGAGCCTGCCCGCACCGGGCGCGGCCGCGACGACCGCCGGCACACGGGCCCCGACCCGCGCCGGAGCCGAGCCGAGACCCGTACCGCCGCTCGGCGGCACCCGGGTGGACTCCCTGACGGGACTGCGCTGGTTCGCGGCGCTCGGGGTGTTCCTCTTCCACACCAAGAGGTACGTCAGCGAGTCGGCGGCGCTGACCCAGCTCTCCTGGATCGGATACGAGGGCGTTCCCTTCTTCTTCGTCCTGTCCGGCTTCGTCATGGCGTGGGTGGCCCGCCCCGACGACACCGCGACGGGGTACTACTGGCGCCGGTTCGCGCGGATCTGGCCGCTGCTCGCGGTGACCACCGCGGGAGTGGTGGCGCTGCGCGTCTGGTGGTGGCACCAGCCGGTGTCGGCGGCGGACGTCCTGTGGACCCTGACCTTCGCCCAGTCGTGGAGCAGCGAGCACTTCTTCACGCTGAACGTGGTGACCTGGACGCTGTCCGTGGAGGCCTTCTTCTATCTGGCCTTCCCGCTGCTCCACAAGGTGCTCTCGCGCTGCCCCTCCCGGCTGCTGGCGGTCGTGGCCGTGCTGTCCGTGGCCGCGACGGCCGCGACCCGGATCCTGGGCCCCCGATACGGCTTCGCGCCGGACGTGGAGCGGCTCGTCGTGGCCTCGCCCCTCTCGCTGACGCCGATGTTCGTCCTCGGCGTGTGCACGGCGATGCTCGTACGGCGCGGCCGGCGCCCGCCCTTCGGGTCGGGCGTCGCGCTGACGCTCACCGCGGGCACGGTGCTGCTGTGCTGGCTCTGGTTCCGCCATCCGGACGCCGTTCCGTACGTCGAGGTGCGGACGGGGACGTTCGACGCGGTCCTCATGCCGGCGTTCGCCCTGCTGATCGCGACCGTCGCGCTGCGCGACGTGCGCGGCGAACGGTCCCTGCTGCGCTCCCGGCCGCTGGTGAGGCTCGGCGAGTGGTCCTTCGCGTTCTACATCTGCCACGTGATCGTGCTGAAGGTGTTCGAGCACCTGGGCACGGCGCCGGGGCCCGGGCTGGGCAGGGACCTCGTCCAGATCGCCGTGGTCGCCGTCGGGACGGTGGCGGTCGCCGGCTGTCTCCACGAGTGGGTGGAGAAGCCCGCGGAGCGGCGGCTCAGGCCGCTCCTGGGCGCCCGCCGGGCCACCGCGTGAGCGCGCCGGAGGCGGCCCGGCTCCCGCCGGCCGCGCAACCGGCCGCGACGGACCTCACCGCCGGCGCAAGGGCTCTCCCACGTGACCGAGCCCACCACCCACAAGCGGCCCGCAGCCCCGACAATGGCGGTGTGATCACTTCGCCGCCACGAAGCCCGAACTCCAAGGGGAACGGCAACGGCCATCGCCGGGTCGAGGCCACGCCGTACGTCGACCTCACCCGGGCCGAGTGGAGCGCCCTGCGGGACAAGACGCCCCTGCCGCTGTCCGCCGACGAGGTCGAGCGGCTGCGCGGTCTCGGCGACGTCATCGACCTCGACGAGGTCCGGGACATCTACCTGCCGCTCTCGCGCCTGCTGAACCTGTACGTCCAGGCCACCAGCGGGCTGCGCGGTGCGCTCAACACCTTCCTCGGCGAGCGGGCCGAGCAGCGCGGCACCCCCTTCGTGATAGGCGTCGCCGGCTCGGTGGCCGTCGGCAAGTCGACCGTGGCCCGTCTGCTCCAAGCCCTGCTGGCCCGCTGGCCCGAGCACCCCCGGGTGGAGCTGGTCACCACCGACGGGTTCCTGTACCCCATGGAGGAGCTCAAGGCGCGCGGGCTGATGTCGCGGAAGGGCTTCCCCGAGTCCTACGACCGGCGGGCGCTGACCCGGTTCGTCGCCGACATCAAGGCGGGCAAGGACGAGGTCACCGCGCCCGTCTACTCCCACCTCATCTACGACATCGTGCCCGGCGAGCGGCTCGTGGTGCGCCGCCCCGACATCCTGATCGTGGAGGGTCTCAACGTCCTCCAGCCGGCCCTGCCCGGCAAGGACGGCCGCACCCGCGTCGGTCTCGCCGACTACTTCGACTTCTCGGTGTACGTGGACGCGCGCCCCGAGGACATCGAGAGCTGGTACCTCAACCGCTTCCGCCGGCTGCGCGAGACCGCGTTCCAGAACCCCTTCTCGTACTTCCAGAAGTACACCCAGGTCTCCGAGGAGGAGGCCCTGGACTACGCCCGCACGATGTGGCGGACCATCAACAAGGTGAACCTGCTGGAGAACGTGGCGCCGACGCGGGGACGGGCCACCCTCGTCGTCCGCAAGGGGCCCGACCACAAGGTGCAGCGACTGTCCCTGCGCAAGCTCTGAGACCACCGTTAGGGTGCGCCCATGCTCCATCTCCGGATGATCACGCCGCCCGAGCGCACGGAGGCGGTACTGGCCCTGATCGGCCGGACCGTCGGCACCACGCACCTGGTGGTCCTCCCGGGCGCCGCCCGCGACCCCGCCGGGGATCTCGTGACCTGCGACGTGGCCCGCGAGGCAGGGGACGAACTCCTGCGCGGGCTGCGGAAGCTGGGGGTCGACGAGGACGGTTCGATCGCGGTCGATGACATCGACCTCTCGCTCTCCCGGCGCGCCGACGAGGCGGAGGAGGAGGCTCCGGGCGAGGCCGCGGACGCGGTGATCTGGGAGCACCTGTCCGAGGTGACCCAGGAGGAGTCCACCCTCACCGTCACCTACGCGGCGTTCATGATCGTGGCGACCATGATCGCGGCCTGCGGTGTGGTGCTGGACAACGCGGTCCTGATCGTGGGGGCGATGGCCGTCGGACCGGAGTTCGGCCCGCTCGCCGGGATCTGCACGGGCCTCGTGCGGCGGTCCCCCCGGCAGGCCGGCCGCTCGCTGACCGCGCTGCTCGTCGGCTTCGCCGCGGCGATCGCGGCCACCACGGTGTTCAGTCTGGTGATGGACGCCCTGGGGCTGTTCGAGGTGACGATGCTCGACGGTCCGCGGCCCAACACCAGCTTCATCTGGCAGCCCGACCCGTTCTCCTTCGTCGTGGCGCTGCTCGCGGGGGTGGCCGGCGTCCTGTCGCTGACGTCGTCCAAGTCGGGGGCGCTGGTGGGCGTGGCGATCTCGGTGACCACCGTCCCGGCCGCGGCGAACGCCGCCGTGGCGCTGAGCTACGGCGACGTGGGTCAGATGTGGGGCTCCACCGAGCAGTTGCTGCTGAACCTGGGCGGCATCGTGCTCGCCGGGGTCCTCACCCTGCTCGCCTGGAAACTGGTGCGGCCGACCCGGGAGGGGCGGATGACCCGCCGCCCCCCGGGTGCGCCACCGAAGTAGCCCGGGGGGCTCAGCCCAGCGCGGACTTCACCACGTCCGCGAGGCGTCCGGCCACCGCGCGTGCCTGCTCGATGTCGGCGGCCTCCACCATGACGCGGACCAGCGGCTCGGTGCCCGAGGAACGCAGCAGCACCCGTCCGGTGGCGCCGAGTTCGCGCTCGGCGTCGGAGACGGCGGCGGCCAGGTCGCCCGAGGTGGCGACGCGCGACTTGTCCACGTCCGGCACGTTGACCAGCACCTGCGGCAGCCGGTCCATGACGGCGGCGAGCTCGGCGAGCGACCGGCCGGTGGCGGCGACGCGGGCCGCCAGCATGAGGCCCGTCAGCGTGCCGTCGCCGGTGGTGGCGTGGTCGAGCACGATCACGTGGCCGGACTGCTCGCCGCCCAGCGCGTAGCCGTGCTTCTTCATGGCCTCCAGGACGTACCGGTCGCCCACGGCCGTCTGCACGAGTGCGAGGCCCTCGCGCTCCATCGCCAGCTTGAAGCCGAGGTTGGACATCACGGTGCCGACAACGGTGTCACCGCGCAGCGTCCCGGCCTCGCGCATGGCGAGCGCGAGAACGGCGAGGATCTGGTCCCCGTCGACCTCGTTCCCGGCCGCGTCGACCGCGAGGCAGCGGTCGGCGTCGCCGTCGTGCGCGATGCCGAGGTGGGCGCCGTGCTCGACCACGGCTGCCTTCAGCAGGCCGAGGTGGGTGGAGCCGCAGCCGTCGTTGATGTTGAGGCCGTCCGGGCTCGCGCCGATGGTGACGACCTCGGCGCCGGCCCGCGAGAACGCCTCGGGGGACACCCGGGCGGCGGCGCCGTGCGCCTCGTCGAGGACGATCTTCAGGCCGTCGAGGCGGTTCGGCAGGACGGCGACCAGGTGGGCGACGTACTTGTCGAAGCCCTCGTCGTAGTCGCGGACCCGGCCGACGCCCGCGCCGGTGGGCCGCTCCCAGGGGGCGCCGGTGCGGTGCTCGTCGTAGACGGCCTCGATCCGGTCCTCCAGCTCGTCGGCGAGCTTGTGACCGCCCCGGGCGAAGAACTTGATGCCGTTGTCGGGCATGGCGTTGTGGCTCGCGGAGAGCATGACGCCGAGATCGGCGCCGAGGGCGCCGGTGAGATAGGCCACGGCCGGGGTCGGCAGGACGCCGACGCGCAGGACGTCCACCCCGGCGCTGGCCAGGCCGGCCACGACGGCGGCCTCCAGGAACTCTCCCGACGCGCGCGGGTCACGCCCGACCACCGCGGTCGGCCGGTGGCCTTCAAAGGTTCCCGCCTCGGCGAGCACATGCGCCGCGGCGACCGACAGGCCGAGCGCCAGCTCCGCCGTCAGATCCGCGTTGGCAACACCACGCACGCCGTCCGTGCCGAAGAGTCGTCCCACAGCTGTCCTCCGAACTGCTTCGAAAAATGCGATCCCCTGAGCGGCTCTTGCCCGTTTCACGACGCAAGTCGCTCAGAACGTGCCCAAGGTTATGAAAAGACGTACGCCCCGGCAGCACGGGCAGTGCCGCCGGGGCGTACGTACAAAGCAGGCGAGCAGGCGATTTAGCGCTTGCTGTACTGCGGAGCCTTACGGGCCTTCTTGAGACCGGCCTTCTTGCGCTCGACCGCACGGTCGTCGCGGGAGAGGAAGCCGGCCTTCTTCAGCGCCGGGCGGTTGTTCTCGACGTCCGCCTCGTTCAGCGCACGGGCGACGCCGAGACGCAGGGCGCCGGCCTGACCCGAGACGCCGCCACCCGAGATGCGGGCGATGACGTCGTAGCGGTTGTCGAGCTCGAGCACCTTGAAGGGCTCGTTGACTTCCTGCTGGTGCACCTTGTTCGGGAAGTAGTCCTCGAGGGTGCGACCGTTGATCTTCCACTTGCCGGTGCCCGGAACGATCCGGACGCGGGCGATGGCGTTCTTGCGGCGGCCCAGGCCGGCGGCCGGCTGCGGGTCACCGAAGCGGGAAGCCAGGGACTCGGTGGTGTACTCGCCCTCGACGGGAACCTCGGACTCGAAGGTGGTGACCTCGGCGTAGGTCTCCTCGCCCTCGGTGCCCTCGACGGGGTTCTCAACAGTGGTCTCGGCCACGATTCTCCTCAGATTTCTTTCGTTCTTAGGGGGTGTGGCCGGAACTACTGCGCGACCTGGGTGATCTCGAACGGGACCGGCTGCTGAGCAGCGTGCGGGTGGTTCTCGCCCGCGTAGACCTTCAGCTTCGAGAGCATCTGACGGCCCAGGGAGTTCTTGGGGATCATGCCCTTGATGGCCTTCTCGACGGCCTTCTCGGGGTTCTTGTCCAGAAGCTCGTCGTAACGGACGGAGCGCAGACCACCCGGGAACCCGGAGTGGCGGTACGCCATCTTCTGGGTCTTCTTGTTGCCGGAGAGGTGCACCTTGTCAGCGTTGATGATGATGACAAAGTCGCCCATGTCCATGTGGGGGGCGTAGACCGGCTTGTGCTTGCCCCGGAGGAGGTTCGCTGCCGTGGTCGCCAGACGGCCCAGGACGATGTCCTGCGCGTCGATGATGTGCCACTGGCGAGTGACATCGCCGGGCTTGGGGCTGTACGTACGCACTTCGTAGCCTTCGCTTCTTCAGTGGATGGAGTCCAGACACACCTGAAGCGATCATGCAGCTGGGGCCTGCACTGCCGGGACACCGCCCGTATGCGAGCCACTGGTAACTGCTCCAGGGAACCTGCGTAAGGGCCCTTCGCGTGAGAACGACGAAGCCACTACGCATAACAAACCGCAACAGTACCCGCGCCACCCCGGACGGGTCAAAACGCGCCGGCCCTACCGCGCCCGCTCCACCCGGCGCTCGTCCCAGACCGGCTCGCTCGTCTCCCGCACGACCCCGTCCGAGCCGAAGACCAGGTAGCGGTCGAAGGTCTTCGCGAACCAGCGGTCGTGGGTGACCGCCAGGACCGTGCCCTCGTAGGACTCCAGACCGTCCTGGAGCGCCTCCGCGGACTCCAGGTCCAGGTTGTCGGTCGGCTCGTCCAGCAGCAGCGCCGTGGTGCCCGAGAGCTCCAGGAGCAGGATCTGGAAGCGGGCCTGCTGACCGCCGGAGAGCTTCTCGAAGGGCTGGTCGCCCTGCGCCTCCAGCTCGTAGCGCCGCAGCACCGACATCGCCCCGCCCCGGTCCTTGGCGTGCTCCGACCACAGGATGTCCACCAGGGAGCGGCCCTGCAGCTCCGGGTGGGCGTGGGTCTGGGCGAAGTGGCCGGGGACGACCCGCGCGCCCGTCTTCCACAGACCCGTGTGCGCGACCGACGGGTCGCCCGCGAGCAGCCGCAGAAAGTGCGACTTGCCGGAGCCGTTCGAGCCGAGGACCGCCACCCGCTCGCCGTAGAAGATCTCCAGCGAGAACGGCTTCATCAGTCCGGTCAGCTCAAGGTTCTCGCAGGTCACGGCACGCACGCCGGTGCGTCCGCCGCGCAGCCGCATCCGGATGTCCTGCTCGCGCGGCGGCTCCGGGGGCGGTCCCGCCTCCTCGAACTTCCGCAGCCGGGTCTGGGCCGCCGCGTACCGGGAGGCCATCTCGTGGCTCACCGCCGCCGCCTGGCGCAGGTTGACCACCAGCTTCTTCAGCTGCGCGTGCTTCTCCTCCCAGCGCCGCTTGAGCTCCTCGAAGCGCGCGAACCGCTCCCGCCGCGCCTCGTGGAAGGTGTCGAAGCCACCGCCGTGCACCCAGACGTCCGAGCCGGCCGGTCCGGGCTCCACCGCGACGATCTTCTCCGCGGCCCGGGCCAGCAGCTCCCGGTCGTGCGAGATGAAGAGCACGGTCTTGCGGGTCTCCCGCAGCCGCTCCTCCAGCCACCGCTTGCCGGGGACGTCGAGGTAGTTGTCCGGCTCGTCGAGCAGCAGCACCTCGTCGGTGCCCCGCAGCAGGGACTCCAGGACCAGCCGCTTCTGCTCGCCGCCGCTGAGCGTGCGCACCTCGCGGAACTGCGCCTTCTCGTACGGGACGCCGAGCGCGGCCATGGTGCACATGTCCCAGACGGTCTCGGCCTCGTAGCCCTGCACCTCGGCCCAGTCGCTGAGGGCCTGCGCGTACCTCATCTGCGCGGCCTCGTCGTCGACCGTCATGATCAGGTGCTCGGCCTCGTCGACCGCCTTCGCCGCCTCCCGGATCCGCGGCTGCGCGACGGAGACCAGCAGGTCGCGGACGGTGCGCTCGTCCCGTACCGAGCCGACGAACTGCGGCATCACACCGAGACCGCCGCCGACGGTGACGGTGCCGCCGTGCGGCTGGAGCTCACCGGAGATCATCCGGAGCAGTGTGGTCTTCCCGGCGCCGTTGGCGCCGACCAGGGCGACCACCGCCCCCTCCCCCACCCGGAAGGAGGCGTCGGCGAGAAGCACCCTCCCGTCCGGAAGGTAGTACTCCAGATGCGCGACCTCGACATGTCCCATGAGGGGCATTGTCGCCGCCGACCGCGCTCTCCCCCAACCGGTTTAGGATGCGCGGCATGAGCTTTGGGGGACCGCAGTGGCCGCAGCAGCCGCAGCAGCCGAACGGACAGCAGCGCGAGAGCTGGCAGCAGCAGCCCGACCCCTTCCCGGGGGCCCAGGCGCCGCAGACACCGGACTGGGGCGCTCTCGCCGACGCCTCGGCCGCCCGTAGCCGCCGCAAGCGCTGGCTGACGATCGGCGGCGGCGCGCTGGCGACCCTCGCCGTCGGCGCGATCGTCGCGACCGCCGTGGTCAGCAGCGGCGGCACGGACGACGAGGCCGAGCACCTGATCATGACGGTCGACGACGAGGCCGCGCAGATGAGGTACGCGCAGGCCCTCAGCGACTGGGCC
>NZ_RDBI01000066.1:14634-85250 GCF_008042125.1 Streptomyces sp. MS191 | reverse complement strand
GCCGGTCGAGCTGTGGGCCGAGCACCACGACAAGCTGCTGCGCCGGCTCGCCGGGCGGTTGTCCCACGACGTGCGGATCCGGCGCGTGAGCGAGGCCCCCAGCGGATTCAACGCGCGTTTCTCCGCCATCTGGCGCCGCTACGCCTACCGTGTGACCGACGCCCCCGCCCAACCCCAGGGACTTCATCTCCAGCGAGGCGAAGGACAAGGCCCCGCTGAGCGCCGAGGGCCTCTTCCCGGGCAAGAAGCTGACCATGAGCGGCCGCGAGTACAAGAAGGGCGCGACCTCCTCCACGACGAACTGCGCGAGCGTCACGACGGGCGCCCTGGGCGGGGTGCTGAAGCGCAACGGCTGCGGCCGCGTGATCCGCGCCACGTACGTGAAGGACGGGGTGGCGATCACCGTCGGCGTGGCCGTCTTCTCCACCGAGGCGGAGGCCCTGAAGGCGAAGAACCAGGCCGCCGGCGGCATCGCCCCGCTGGCGGGCGCGGGCGTCGGCGACTTCTGCCGCGCCACCGTCTGCCTGCGCCGCGCGAACTCGATCGGCCGGTACGCCTACTTCACCCAGGCGGGCTTCACCGACGGCAGGAAGGTCACGAAGGCCGACAAGCCGATCTTCCAGGCCAGCGACGACGTGAACTCCTTCGCCTTCAACCAGATCTACGCCCGCGGCAGGGCGCAGGCCTCAGCAGCAGCCGGCGCTCCCGGGGAGTGACCGCTTGTTCCTGGCCTCCAGGTTCCGGGCGGCCAGGAACTCGTCGGCGGGATAGCCGACCTCTTCGAGAGTGAGGCCGTGCGGCCTCACGACGTGCACGGCGGAGTCCCGCACGCCGGCGGCCAGCACCTTGCCCGGCCAGTCGACCGGGCGGTGCCCGTCGCCCACGAAGAGCAGCGCGCCGACCAGCGAGCGGACCATGTTGTGGCAGAAGGCGTCGGCCTTCACGGTGGCCTCGAGGATGCCGTCCGCGCGCCGCTCCCAGCGCAGCTCCTGGAGCGTGCGGATGGTGGTGGCGCCCTCGCGCTTCTTGCAGTAGGCGGCGAAGTCGTGCTCGCCGACGAGGCGCTCGGCGGCGGCGTTCATCGCGTCCATGTCCAGGGCCCAGTCGTGCCACAGGACGTGCCCGCGCAGCAGTGGGTCGACGCCGCCGGGGGCGTCGGTCACACGGTAGGCGTAGCGGCGCCAGATGGCGGAGAAACGCGCGTTGAATCCGCTGGGGGCCTCGCTCACGCGCCGGATCCGCACGTCGTGGGACAACCGCCCGGCGAGCCGGCGCAGCAGCTTGTCGTGGTGCTCGGCCCACAGCTCGACCGGCAGGTCGACGTGCGCGACCTGCCCGCGGGCGTGCACACCCGCGTCGGTGCGGCCGGCGACCGTCAGCTCGTACGTCTCCTGGGACCGGGTCACCGTGCGCAGGGCGTCCTCGATGTCGCCCTGGACGGTCCGCCGCCCGTGGGCCTGCTTGGCCCATCCGGAGAAGTCCCTGCCGTCGTAGGACAGGTCGAGCCGGACTCGTACGAAACCGGGCTGCACGTCATCGCTCACGCGGAAAATCCTCTCAGAACCCTGTGCACGCGGAAGCGGGCCCGTACCCCCAGGGGTACGGGCCCGCCCACGAGAAACGTCGGAACGCTTACGCGTCCTTCGACTCCTCGGCCGGAGCGTCCTCGGCCTTGGTCTCCTCGACCTTGGCCTCGTCGGCCTCCTTGACCGCGCGCTTGGCGGCGGCCTCGGCCTCGGCGACGGTCGCCTTCTTGGCGATCTCGCCCTCGACCAGCTCGATCACGGCCATCGGGGCGTTGTCGCCACGACGGTTGCCGATCTTGGTGATGCGGGTGTAGCCACCCGGGCGCTCGGAGTAGCGCGGGGCGATCTCGGTGAAGAGGGTGTGGACGATGCCCTTGTCGGTGATCGTCTGCAGCACCAGGCGACGGTTGTGGATGTCGCCCTTCTTCGCCTTGGTGATCAGGCGCTCGGCGACCGGACGCAGGCGGCGGGCCTTGGCCTCGGTCGTGGTGATGCGGCCGTGCTCGAAGAGCGACTTCGCCAGGTTGGCAAGCAGCAGACGCTCGTGAGCGGCGCTGCCGCCGAGGCGGGCACCCTTGGTGGGACGCGGCATGGTGTTTCTCCTTGTGATCTGCACCGGCCGTGTGAGGTACCGGTGTCAGTGTCCGCGCGGGCGGTCTGCCCGACGGAGATCCGGGCGGAACCCGGAAACCCGGGGCCGTGAGGCCCCGGAGGTCTGTCGTCCCGGCCGGAGCCGGGAAAGCCGTCCGTCGCACCGGGGGCCGGAACCCCGAAGGGTCCCGGTCCCCGGCGACGGAGCGACTAGTACTGCTCGGTCTCGACGAAGCCCGCGTCCGCGTCGTCGTCGGCGCCGAAGGCGTCGGCGGCGGCGGTCGGGTCGAATCCGGGCGGGCTGTCCTT
Source organism: Streptomyces sp. MS191 (assembly GCF_008042125.1). Classification (GTDB taxonomy): domain Bacteria; phylum Actinomycetota; class Actinomycetes; order Streptomycetales; family Streptomycetaceae; genus Streptomyces. Next base: position 82,824 of record NZ_RDBI01000066.1, on the reverse strand, counting down.
GAGGGCCAGGCCCATGCCGGCCAGCTTCGCCTTGACCTCGTCGATCGACTTCGCACCGAAGTTGCGGATGTCGAGCAGGTCGGCCTCGGAACGCGCCACGAGCTCACCCACGGAGTGGATGCCCTCGCGCTTGAGGCAGTTGTACGAACGAACGGTGAGCTCGAGCTCCTCGATCGGCAGCGCCAGGTCGGCGGCCAGGGCGGCGTCCGTCGGGGACGGGCCCATGTCGATGCCCTCGGCGTCGATGTTGAGCTCGCGCGCCAGACCGAACAGCTCGACCAGGGTCTTGCCGGCGGACGCCATGGCGTCACGCGGGCGCATGGCCTGCTTGGTCTCGACGTCGACGATCAGCTTGTCGAAGTCGGTGCGCTGCTCGACACGGGTCGCCTCGACCTTGTACGTGACCTTGAGCACCGGCGAGTAGATGGAGTCGACCGGGATACGGCCGATCTCCTGGCCCACCTGCTTGTTCTGGACGGCGGAGACGTAGCCGCGACCGCGCTCGACGGTCAGCTCCATCTCCAGCTTGCCCTTGCCGTTGAGCGTGGCGAGGACGAGGTCCGGGTTGTGCACCTCGACACCGGCCGGCGGGGCGATGTCGGCAGCGGTGACCAGGCCGGGACCCTGCTTGCGCAGGTACATCACGACCGGCTCGTCGTGCTCCGAGGAGACGACCAGCTGCTTGATGTTGAGGATGAGGTCGGTGACGTCCTCCTTGACGCCCGGCACGGTGGTGAACTCGTGCAGGACACCGTCGATGCGGATGGACGTGACGGCCGCACCCGGGATCGAGGAGAGGAGCGTACGACGGAGGCTGTTGCCGAGCGTGTAGCCGAAGCCCGGCTCCAGCGGCTCGATGACGAACCGCGAGCGGTATTCGTCGACGACCTCTTCGGTCAGCGAGGGACGCTGAGCGATCAGCATGTTGTGAATCCTTCAGTCATGGACACCCACTATTTGATGCCCTGAGGTACTGCTGGTACTGCAAGGGTACGGGCGGCACGCCCCCGAAGAGCCGTACCGCCCGAAGCCTGTGTCAAGCAGCCGTGCGTCAGACGCGGCGGCGCTTGGGGGGACGGCAGCCGTTGTGCGGCGTGGGGGTGACGTCCTGGATCGAACCGACCTCGAGGCCCGTGGCCTGGAGGGAACGGATCGCGGTCTCGCGGCCGGAGCCCGGACCCTTCACGAAGACGTCGACCTTGCGCATGCCGTGCTCCTGCGCGCGGCGGGCGGCCGACTCGGCGGCCATCTGCGCGGCGAACGGAGTCGACTTACGCGAGCCCTTGAAGCCGACGTGGCCGGCGGAGGCCCAGGAGATCACGTTGCCGGACGGGTCCGTGATCGAGACGATCGTGTTGTTGAACGTGCTCTTGATGTGCGCGTGGCCGTGAGCGACGTTCTTCTTTTCCTTGCGGCGCACCTTCTTGGCAGCGCCCTGACGACCCTTGGGGGGCATCTATTACTCCTACGGGAGGTGGTCGGTCCTACAGCGAAGACCGCATGGTCAAGCGTCCGCTGAGGACTACTTCTTGCCCGGCTTCTTCTTGCCGGCGATGGCGCGACGCGGGCCCTTACGGGTACGGGCGTTCGTGCTGGTGCGCTGACCGTGAACCGGCAGGCCGCGACGGTGGCGGATGCCCTGGTAGCACTGGATCTCGATCTTGCGGCGGATGTCGCCCTGGATCTCGCGGCGGAGGTCGCCCTCGGTCTGGAGGTTGGCGTCCACGTACTCGCGAATCTTGACCAGGTCCTCTTCGGCCAGGTCACGAACGCGGGTGTTCGGGTTCACGCCCGTGGAGGCGAGGATCTCCTTGGACCGGGTGCGCCCGATACCGAAGACGTAGGTGAGTGCGATCTCCACACGCTTTTCGCGCGGGATGTCAACACCGGAAACGCGTGCCATTCAATGGCTCCTGTGTGTTCGGGGGTCTTCCGCAAAGCCACTCCCGATCGCCGTATGAGGTACGAATCGGGTCCCCGGCCCCCGCCGGAGGTACCGCCGACCCTTGCGGGCTGGGCGGGCTCTGCTTATGTACGAATTGCTTGCGTCGCGCGAAGAACTGCGGAGGTGCAGGTCGGTCGGCGTGCGTCAGCCCTGGCGCTGCTTGTGGCGCAGGTTGTCGCAGATGACCATGACCCGGCCGTGACGGCGGATCACCTTGCACTTGTCGCAGATCTTCTTGACGCTCGGCTTGACCTTCATGGGATGTGAGGTTCTCCGGGTCAGTGCCACCACCCGCGCCGTAGGCGGGGTGCGGGCAAGATCTACTTGTACCGGTAGACGATCCGGCCACGCGTCAGGTCATAGGGAGAGAGCTCCACCACGACCCGGTCGTCCGGAAGGATTCGGATGTAGTGCATCCGCATCTTGCCGGAGATGTGCGCGAGGACCTTGTGACCGTTCTGGAGCTCCACCTTGAACATGGCGTTCGGGAGGGACTCGATCACGGTGCCCTCGATTTCGATGGCACCTTGCTTCTTGGCCACGCTTCGCCTTTCGAATCGGCTACCTTGATCGACTCTCGCCGCCGCATGAGGACACACGGGTACACGAGAGCCGACGCATCAGTCTACGTCAGCCCCTTGGAAAAGACGAATCCGGGAAGTTTGCCCACCTCGGAAGATCCTTACGCAAGGAGCCACGCCGTAGAAAACCAGGGGTGCGGCGCGCTACGCCAGCGGGTCCGGCGCCGCGGTGACGCCCAGTTCCGCCAGCTTCGCCTTGCCGCCGTCGGGCGCCGTCAGCACCAGCGGTCCGGCCTCCGTCACGGCGACCGAGTGCTCCCAGTGGGAGGACCAGGTGCCGTCCGTGGTGATGACCGTCCAGTCGTCCGAGAGGACCTCGGTGCGCGGCGTGCCCAGGGACACCATCGGCTCGATCGCCAGGCAGAAGCCGGGGACCAGCCGGGGACCCTTGCCCCGCTTGCGCGAGACGTAGTTCAGCAGGTGCGGGTCCATGTGCATCTCGGTGCCGATGCCGTGGCCGCCGTAGTCCTCGACGATGCCGTACTTGCCGCCGCCGGGCTTGGGCTGGCGCCGGATGTACGTCTCGATGGCGCGCGAGATGTCCACCAGGCGGTTGCCGTTCTTCATGGCGGCGATACCGGCCCACATCGACTCCTCGGTCACCCGGGAGAGCTCGATCAGCTCCGGGGCGTGCCCCGAGCCGACGAAGGCGGTGTAGGCCGCGTCGCCGTGCCAGCCGTCGATGATCGCGCCGCAGTCGATCGAGATGATGTCGCCGTCCTTGAGGACGGTCTTCTCGTCCGGGATGCCGTGCACGACGACCTCGTTCACCGAGGTGCAGATCGTCGCGGGGAAACCGCCGTACCCCAGGAAGTTCGACTTCGCGCCGTGGTCCGCGATCACCTTGCGCGCGACCTCGTCCAGGTCCTTCGTCGTCGACCCGGGCACAGCCGCCTCGCGGGTCGCCGCGTGGATGGCGGCGACGACCAGCCCCGCCTCACGCATCTTCGCGATCTGCTCGGGGGTCTTGATCTGCACCATCGTGGCGGGGGCCTTTCCATACGAGTACACGGGACATAACAACGATACGGCCGCGGCGCCCCGAGGGGCACCGCGGCCGTATCCGTGGTGTGTGGGTCAGCTCTTCTTCAGCGCGGCCATCGCCCGCGCCGTGACCTCGTCCACCTTGCCGAGCGCCGAGATCGTCACGACCAGGTTCTGCGCCCGGTAGTAGTCGATGATCGGCTCGGTCTGGGTGTGGTAGACCTCCAGGCGCCGGCGGACCGTCGCCTCGGAGTCGTCGTCACGCTGGTAGAGCTCGCCGCCGCACACGTCACAGACGCCCTCCGCCTTCGGCGGGGTGTAGGTGACGTGGAAGACGTGCGCGCTGTCGTTGCGGCAGATGCGGCGACCCGCGATCCGCTTCACGACCTCGTCCTCGGGGACCTCCAGGTCCAGGACCGCGTCCAGCTGCATGTCCTCAGCCTTGAGGACCACATCCAGAGCCTCGGCCTGGGCCACGTTGCGCGGGAACCCGTCCAGCAGGAAGCCGTTGGCGGCGTCCGCCTGCTCCATGCGGTCCTTGGCCATCCCGATGGTGACCTCGTCCGGGACAAGGTCGCCGGCGTCCATGTACGCCTTGGCCTTGAGTCCCAGCTCCGTGCCCTGACTGATGTTGGCGCGGAACAGGTCACCCGTGGAGATGTGCGGGATGTCCAGGTTCTTGGCAAGGAACGCGGCCTGCGTACCCTTGCCGGCCCCGGGCGGTCCGACGAGGACGATTCGCATCAGCGGAGGAACCCTTCGTAATTGCGCTGCTGGAGCTGGCTCTCGATCTGCTTCACGGTCTCCAGCCCCACACCCACGATGATGAGGATGCTCGTCCCACCGAAGGGGAAGTTGGCATTGGCGCCACCGAAGCCTGCCAACGCCATCGTCGGCACAAGAGCGATCAGACCCAGATACAGCGAGCCCGGCCAAGTGATCCGGTTGAGCACGTAGCTCAGGTACTCGGCAGTAGGTCGACCAGCCCGGATACCCGGGATGAAGCCACCATACTTCTTCATGTTGTCGGCGACTTCCTCGGGGTTGAACGAGATCGCCACGTAGAAGAAGGCGAAGAACACGATCAGGAGGAAGTACGCGGCGATGTAGTAGGGGTGGTCACCCTTGACGAAGTGGGCTTCGATCCAGGTTTTCCAGCCTGCCGTGGAGTTCGAGAACTGCGCGATCAAGGCCGGGATGTAGAGCAGCGACGAGGCGAAGATGACAGGAATCACACCTGCCTGGTTCACCTTGAGAGGGATATAAGTGGACGTTCCGCCGTAGGACCTGCGGCCGATCATCCGCTTCGCGTACTGCACGGGGATGCGCCGCTGCGCCTGCTCGACGAAGACGACGAGCGCCACCATCACGAAGCCGATCAGGATGACGGTGCCGAACTCGATCCAGCCCTTGGCGAGCTTGCCGCTCTCCTTGATGGCCCACAGGGCACCCGGGAAGCCGGCGGCGATCGAGATGAACATCAGGATCGACATGCCGTTGCCGATGCCGCGGTCGGTGACGAGCTCACCGAGCCACATGACCACCGCGGTGCCGGCGGTCATCGTGATGACCATCGTGGCGGTGATGAAGATGGACTGGTCGGGCACGACCTGGTTGGCGACCGTGCAGCCGCTGAACAGCGCGCCGGTGCGCGCCGTCGCGACGAGGCCGGTGCCCTGAAGGATGGCGAGGGCGATCGTCAGGTAGCGCGTGTACTGCGTGATCTTCGCCGTGCCGGACTGCCCCTCCTTCTTGAGGGCTTCCAGGCGCGGGATCACGACGGTCAGCAGCTGCAGGATGATGCTCGCCGTGATGTACGGCATGATGCCGAGCGCGAAGATGGTGATCTGCAGCAGCGCGCCGCCACTGAACATGTTCACCAGGCCGAACAGGGAGTTGTTGCCCTGACTCGCCTGGTCCACGCACTGCTGGACGGCCTTGTAGCTGACGCCCGGCACGGGGATGTGTGCCCCGAGTCGGTACAGCACGATGATGCCGAGTGTGAAGAGCAGCTTCTTGCGCAGGTCGGGCGTCTTGAACGCCCGGGCGAACGCGGTGAGCACGGTGCCTCCTGCGACCCCCGCGCTATGCGTCAGAGGTGACGGTCTTGAGGTTCGACGAGTAGATACGAGTCACGAAAACCGCGCGGGCATACCGCACGGAGCCTAGACATGCACGCCACCTTACCGGCGACCATGCCCCCCTAGGAACGACCAACCGGGGATGCCCCATTTGAGAGGCATCCCCGGTCGGATGTTCAGGCCATCGAGTCGTCTCAGACGAGCTCGGTGACGGTGCCGCCGGCGGCGGCGATCTTCTCCTTGGCGGAGCCGGAGACGGCGTCGACCGTCACCTGCAGCGCCACGGAGACCTCACCGGTGCCGAGCACCTTGACGAGGCTGTTCTTGCGCACCGCGCCCTTGGCGACCAGGTCGGCCACCGTGACCTCTCCACCCTCGGGGTAGAGAGCGCCGAGCTTGTCCAGGTTCACGACCTGGTACTCGGTGCGGAACGGGTTCTTGAAGCCCTTGAGCTTCGGAAGACGCATGTGGAGGGGCATCTGCCCACCCTCGAAGCGCTCCGGAACCTGGTAACGGGCCTTCGTACCCTTGGTACCACGACCAGCGGTCTTACCCTTGGACGCCTCACCACGACCCACACGGGTCTTGGCGGTCTTGGCGCCCGGGGCAGGCCGGAGGTTGTGGGCCTTCAGCGGGCTGTTCTCCGCCATGTCAGTCAACCTCCTCAACCGTCACGAGGTGGCGGACGGTGTGCACCATGCCGCGGAACTCGGGGCGGTCCTCCTTGACAACCACGTCGTTGACCTTCTTCAGGCCGAGCGAACGCAGGGTGTCGCGGTGGTTCTGCTTGCTGCCGATGTACGACTTCGTCTGCGTGACCTTGAGGCGAGCCATTACGCACCCGCCCCGGCACGCGCACGAAGCAGAGCCGCGGGAGCGACGTCCTCGAGGGGCAGACCACGGCGAGCCGCGATCTCCTCGGGACGCTGCAGGCCCTTCAGGGCCTCCACGGTCGCGTGCACGATGTTGATCGCGTTGTCGGAGCCGAGCGACTTCGACAGGATGTCGTGAACGCCGGCGCACTCGAGCACGGCACGCACCGGGCCACCGGCGATGACGCCGGTACCGGGGGAAGCCGGCTTGAGCAGGACGACGCCCGCGGCCTTCTCGCCCTGGATCGGGTGAGGGATGGTGCCCTGGATGCGCGGAACCTTGAAGAAGTTCTTCTTGGCTTCCTCGACACCCTTGGCGATGGCCGCGGGAACTTCCTTGGCCTTGCCGTAACCGACACCTACAGTGCCGTCACCGTCGCCCACCACGACCAGCGCGGTGAAGCTGAAGCGGCGACCGCCCTTGACAACCTTGGCGACGCGGTTGATCGCGACAACGCGCTCAACGTACGCGGTCTTCTCGGCGGCAGCGCCACCGTCGCGACCCTTCCGGTCCCGCCGCTCGCCGCCACCGGCACCGCTTCCGCGGCGCTGGGGTCCAGCCATTGGATTACCTCTCTCTGTTACGTCCGTTAGTCCCGGAACCGGGGCTTAGAACTTCAGCCCGGCTTCGCGGGCGGCGTCAGCCAGAGCGGCAATGCGCCCGGCGTACCTGTTGCCACCACGGTCGAACACGACGGCATCGACACCGGCGGCCTTGGCGCGCTCGGCGACGAGAGCGCCGACCTGCTTGGCCTGCGCGGACTTGTCACCCTCGCCGCCACGGATCGACGCGTCCAGGTTCGACGCGGACGCAAGGGTGTGACCCTTGAGGTCGTCGATGACCTGAGCGGTGATACCGCGGTTGGAACGCGTCACGACGAGGCGCGGACGCTCCGCCGTACCCGACACGTTCTTGCGGATGCGGATGTGGCGGCGCGCCTTGGCGGCACGCTTGTAAGCGTCGCCCTTGGCGATCTTCACACCGTATGCCATGGCTTACTTACCAGCCTTTCCGACCTTGCGGCGGATGACCTCGCCGGCGTACTTGACGCCCTTGGCCTTGTACGGGTCGGGCTTCCGCAGCTTGCGGATGTTCGCCGCGACCTCGCCGACCTTCTGCTTGTCGATGCCCTCGACCGAGAACTTCGTCGGCGACTCGACCTTGAACGCGATGCCCTCGGGCGCCTCGATCAGGATCGGGTGGCTGTAGCCGAGCTGGAACTCCAGACCGGAGCCCTTCGCGGCCACGCGGTAACCGACACCGCTGATCTCGAGCGCCTTCACGTACCCCTGGGTCACACCGGTGATCATGTTGGCCACCAGCGTGCGGGACAGGCCGTGGAGGGCCTTGTTCTGACGCTCGTCGTTCGGACGGGTGACGGACAGAACGCCGTCCTCGCCCTTAGCGACCTCGATCGGCGCGGCGACGGTGTGGGTCAGGGTGCCCTTGGAACCCTTGACCGTGACCGTGCGGCCATCGATGGTGACGTCCACGCCGGCGGGAACCTGGATAGGCAGCTTGCCAATACGCGACATTAGCTATTCCTCCGTTCCCGACTACCAGACGTAGGCGAGGACTTCCCCACCTACGCCCTTCTTGCCTGCCTGCTGGCCGGTCAGGAGACCGTGGGACGTGGAGATGATCGCCACGCCCAGGCCGCCGAGGACCTTCGGCAGGTTGGTGGACTTCGCGTAAACCCGGAGGCCCGGCTTCGAGATCCGCTTGATGCCCGCGATGGAGCGCTCACGGTTCGGACCGAACTTGAGCTCGAGGACGAGGTTCTTGCCGACCTCGGCGTCCTCGACCTTCCAGCCCGTGATGAAGCCCTCCTGCTGGAGGATTTCCGCGATGTGAGACTTGATCTTGCTGTGCGGCATCGTCACGGAGTCGTGGTACGCCGAGTTCGCGTTACGCAGACGCGTGAGCATGTCTGCGATCGGATCAGTCATGGTCATGAATTGGCCTTCGGCCTCTCTCGCCGGGGTTTCCTGTATGCGCCATCCCTCTCCCCACACAGGGGCGGGACGGGTGCGGCGCGGGGACCTACGGCGTAGTAAGTCGTACGGGCGGCGGACGCCCAACCCCACTAGCCTAAGGCATGCGGGGGTGGGCTTCCGCCGACCCAATGCTTACCGAGAGACTCCTGTTGCCCCTAACGTCCAAAGGACGGAAGGGAGTTACCAGGAGCTCTTGGTCACGCCCGGCAGCTCGCCACGGTGAGCCATCTCACGAAGGCACACGCGGCACAGGCCGAACTTGCGGTACACGGAGTGGGGACGACCACAGCGCTGGCAGCGCGTGTAGCCACGCACGCCGAACTTGGGCTTGCGGGCAGCCTTCGCGATGAGAGCCTTCTTCGCCATCTCGCTTACGCCTCCTTGAACGGGAAGCCGAGGTGACGCAGAAGGGCACGGCCCTCGTCGTCGTTGGTCGCCGTGGTCACCACGGTGATGTCCATACCCCGGACACGGTCGATCTTGTCCTGGTCGATCTCGTGGAACATGACCTGCTCCGTGAGACCGAAGGTGTAGTTGCCACGGCCGTCGAACTGCTTGGGGGACAGACCACGGAAGTCGCGGATGCGCGGAAGCGCGAGCGACAGGGTGCGGTCCAGGAACTCCCACATGCGGTCGCCACGGAGGGTGACGTGCGCGCCGATCGGCTGGCCCTCACGCAGCTTGAACTGCGCGATGGACTTGCGGGCCTTGGTGATGGCCGGCTTCTGACCGGTGATCGTGGTCAGGTCACGGACGGCACCGTCCATGAGCTTCGAGTCACGGGCGGCGTCGCCGACACCCATGTTGACCACGATCTTCACGAGGCCGGGAACCTGCATGACGTTCTCGTAGGAGAACTCCTCACGCAGCTTGCCCGCGATCTCCTCGCGGTACTTCGTCTTGAGACGCGGAGTGGTGGTAGCCATCAGATGTCCTCACCCGTCCGCTTGGCAACGCGGATCTTGTTGCCCTCGTCGTCGAAGCGGTAACCGACGCGCGTGACGACCTTCTTGCCGTCCTTCTCCACGACGAGCTGAACGTTGCTCACGTGGACAGGGGCCTCGGTCGTGACGATGCCACCGGCCTGCGAGGGGCCGGCCTTGGTGTGCTTCTTGACCCGGTTGACACCCTCGACGAGGACGCGGTTCTCGCGGGGGAAGGCCGTGATGACCTTGCCCTGCTTGCCCTTGTCCTTACCGGTGATGACCTGGACCAGGTCGCCCTTCTTGATCTTCATGCTTACAGCACCTCCGGCGCGAGCGAGATGATCTTCATGAACTTCTTCTCGCGCAGCTCACGGCCGACCGGGCCGAAGATACGGGTGCCACGAGGGTCGCCGTCGTTCTTGAGAATGACAGCGGCGTTCTCGTCGAAGCGGATGTACGAGCCGTCCTGGCGGCGGCGCTCCTTCACGGTGCGAACGATGACCGCCTTGACGACGTCACCCTTCTTCACGTTGCCACCGGGGATCGCGTCCTTGACGGTGGCGACGATGACGTCACCGATGCCCGCGTAGCGGCGACCGGAACCACCGAGAACACGGATGCAAAGGATCTCCTTGGCACCAGTGTTGTCGGCGACACGCAGTCGCGACTCCTGCTGGATCACGTCTATCTCCTGATTGTCTGCCGGTTCCCGGCCGGGGCTTCAGAGGAAGCCCCGGCCGAGCCTGGCGGAACTGACCCGAGGGAAACCCCTCGAGTAATTACTTGGCCTTCTCGAGGATCTCGACGACGCGCCAGTGCTTCGAGGCGGACAGCTTGCGCGTCTCCATCAGGAGGACGCGGTCGCCGACGCCGGCAGCGTTCTGCTCGTCGTGAGCCTTGAGCTTGTTGGTACGGCGGATCACCTTGCCGTACAGCGCGTGCTTGACGCGGTCCTCGACAGCGACGACGACGGTCTTGTCCATCTTGTCGCTGACGACGAGGCCCTCACGGACCTTGCGGGCGTTGCGCTCGGTCTTCTCAGTCACGTTGTTCTCGCTCATCAGGCGTTCTCCACCGTCTCGATGCCCAGCTCACGCTCGCGCATCAGGGTGTAGATCCGGGCGATGTCCTTACGGACGGACTTGAGCCGACCGTGGTTCTCGAGCTGGCCCGTCGCCGCCTGGAAGCGGAGGTTGAACAGCTCTTCCTTGGCCTCGCGGAGCTTGTTGAGAAGCTCCTCGTTGCCCAGCTCGCGCAGCTCGGACGCCTTGGTACCGGCAGTCATCACAGCTCACCTGCTTCGCGCTTAACGATCTTGCACTTCATCGGCAGCTTGTGAGCCGCACGGGTCAGGGCCTCGCGCGCGATCTTCTCGTTCGGGTAGGACAGCTCGAACATGACCCGACCGGGCTTGACGTTCGCGATCCACCACTCGGGCGAACCCTTACCGGAACCCATGCGGGTCTCGGCGGGCTTCTTCGTGAGGGGGCGGTCCGGGTAGATGTTGATCCAGACCTTGCCGCCACGCTTGATGTGGCGGGTCATCGCGATACGGGCCGCCTCGATCTGGCGGTTGGTCACGTACGCCGGAGTGAGGGCCTGAATGCCGTACTCGCCGAACGCGACCTGCGTACCACCCTTGGACATACCGCTGCGCTTCGGGTGGTGCTGCTTACGGTGCTTGACCCTACGGGGGATCAGCATTTCGGTCAGGCCTCCGTTCCGGTGCTCTCAGCCGGAGCGGCAGCGGCGGCGGGAGCGTCGGCCTTGGGGGCCTCGGCAGCCGGCGCGGACTGCTGCTGCGGCTTGCGGCCGCGGCCGCCACGCTCGCCACCACGGCCACCACGGCCGGCGGGACGGTCGCCAGCGCCGGCACCACGGGCCGGGCGGTTACCCGCACGGGCCGCAGCGTTCTCGGCGCGGACCTCGGCGATGTTCTTGACATCGCCCTTGTAGATCCAGACCTTCACGCCGATGCGGCCGAAGGTCGTCTTGGCCTCGAAGAAGCCGTAGTCGACGTTCGCGCGGAGCGTGTGCAGGGGCACACGGCCCTCGCGGTAGAACTCCGAGCGGGACATCTCGGCGCCGCCGAGACGACCGCCGCACTGGATCTTGATGCCCTTGGCGCCGGCCTTCATCGTGCCCTGCATGCTCTTACGCATGGCGCGACGGAAGGAGACGCGGGAGGAGAGCTGCTCGGCAACGGCCTGGGCGACCAGCTGAGCGTCCATCTCGGGGTTCTTGACCTCGAGGATGTTCAGCTGGACCTGCTTGCCCGTGAGCTTCTCGAGGTCGCCGCGGATGCGGTCGGCCTCGGCGCCACGGCGGCCGATGACGATGCCGGGACGCGCGGTGTGGATGTCCACCCGCACGCGGTCACGGGTGCGCTCGATCTCAACCTTCGAGATGCCGGCGCGCTCCATGCCGGACGTCATCATCCGACGGATGGCGACGTCTTCCTTGACGTAGTCCTTGTACAGCTTGTCGGCGTACCAGCGGGACTTGAAGTCCGTGGTGATGCCGAGCCGGAACCCATGCGGGTTAACCTTCTGGCCCATTACCGGGTTCCTTCCTTGCTGCTGACGACCACGGTGATGTGGCTGGTCCGCTTACGGATCCGGTAGGCACGGCCCTGGGCACGCGGACGGAACCGCTTCAGGGTCGGGCCCTCATCCACGTACGCCTCGCTGATGACCAGCGAAGAGGCGTCCGTGTGGTCGTAGTTGTGTGCAGCGTTGGCGATGGCGCTGTCCAGCACCTTGCCAACCGGCACGCTCGCGGCCTGCGGGGCGAAACGCAGGACCGCCTGAGCCTCCGTGGCGTCCATGCCACGGATAAGGTCCACCACGCGGCGGGCCTTCATGGGCGTGACGCGGATGTACCGCGCCTGGGCCCTGGCTTCCATGGTTGTCCTTCCGATGTCTGTCATGGTCATTCCACCCCGCTACTAGCGGCGCTTCGACTTCCGGTCGTCCTTCACGTGACCCCGGAAGGTGCGCGTCGGCGAGAACTCGCCGAGCTTGTGGCCGACCATCGACTCGGTGACGAACACCGGAATGTGGGTCTTGCCGTTGTGCACCGCGATCGTGTGGCCGAGCATGGCCGGGATGATCATCGAGCGACGGGACCAGGTCTTGATGACGTTCTTGGTACCGGCTTCGTTCTGAGCGTCCACCTTCTTTACGAGGTGTCCGTCGACGAAGGGTCCCTTCTTGAGACTGCGCGGCATCTAAACCCGCTCCTAGCGCTTCTTGTTCGTCTTGCGGCGGCGGACGATGTACTTGCTCGAAGCCTTCTTCGGCGAGCGAGTACGACCCTCCTTCTGACCCCACGGGGAGACCGGGTGGCGACCACCGGAGGTCTTGCCCTCACCACCACCGTGCGGGTGGTCAACCGGGTTCATCGCCACACCGCGGACGGTCGGGCGAACGCCCAGCCAGCGCTTACGGCCGGCCTTACCCCAGTTGATGTTGCTCTGCTCGGCGTTGCCGACCTCGCCGACGGTGGCGCGGCAGCGCACGTCGACCAGGCGGATCTCACCGGAAGGCATGCGGAGGTGGGCCATCTGGCCCTCCTTCGCGAGCAGCTGCACGGAGGCACCGGCGGAGCGGGCGAACTTGGCGCCGCCACCGGGACGGAGCTCGATCGCGTGGATCGTGGTACCGACCGGGATGTTGCGCAGCGCCAGGTTGTTGCCCGGCTTGATGTCGGCGCCGGGGCCGTTCTCCACGCGGTCGCCCTGCGAGAGACCCTTCGGCGCGATGATGTAGCGCTTCTCGCCGTCCACGTAGTGGAGCAGCGCGATGCGAGCGGTGCGGTTGGGGTCGTACTCGATGTGAGCGACCTTCGCCGGCACGCCGTCCTTGTCATGACGACGGAAGTCGATCAGACGGTAGGCGCGCTTGTGGCCACCGCCCTGGTGACGGACGGTCACACGACCGGTGTTGTTACGGCCGCCCTTGCTGTGCAGGGGGCGGACCAGCGACTTCTCCGGCGTGGACCGCGTGATCTCGACAAAGTCGGCGACGCTGGAGCCACGACGGCCCGGGGTCGTCGGCTTGTACTTGCGGATACCCATTTCTCAGTCCTCGTCCGATTCCGGACGATCCAGACCGCCCTTAGGCGGTCGGACCGCCGAAGATGTCGATACGGTCGCCCTCGGCGAGGGTCACGATGGCGCGCTTGGTGTCCTTGCGCTTGCCGAAACCGGCCTTGGTGCGCTTGCGCTTGCCCTGGCGGTTGATCGTGTTGACCCCGGTGACCTTGACCGAGAAGACCGCCTCGACGGCCTGCTTGATCTGGGTCTTGTTGGAGCCAGGCGCGACGATGAACGTGTACTTGTTCTCGTCCAGCAGGGCGTAGCTCTTCTCCGAGACAACCGGCTTGACGAGAACGTCGCGCGGGTCCGAGAAGGTCTTGCTGGTGACGACGGCCTCAGTCATCAGGCGTCGCTCCCTTCGGTCTCAGCGGTCTGGGGGCCAGACACGAAGGACTCGAAGGCGGCCTTGGTGAAGACCACGTCGTCGGAGACGATCACGTCGTACGTGTTGAGCTGGCCCGGCTCCAGGATGTGAACCTGGGGCAGGTTGCGGGCGGACAGCCACGCGGCCTCGTCGGCGCGGTCGACGACCAGGAGCAGGTTCTTGCGCTCCGAGATCTTGCCGAACAGCGTCTTGGCGGCCTTGGTGGAGACCTCGCCCTCGACCACGCCGGTGACGACGTGGATACGGGAGTGGTTCGCCCGGTCCGAGAGGGCACCGCGCAGGGCGGCGGCCTTCATCTTCTTCGGGGTCCGCTGCGAGTAGTCACGCGGCACGGGGCCGTGCACGACGCCACCGCCGGCGAACTGCGGCGCACGGGTCGAACCCTGACGGGCGCGGCCGGTGCCCTTCTGGCGGTAAGGCTTCTTGCCACCACCGCGGACTTCGCCACGGGTCTTGGTCTTGTGCGTGCCCTGACGGGCCGCGGCCAGCTGCGCGACGACGACCTGGTGGATCAGCGGGATGCTGATCTTGGCGCCGAAGATCTCCGCGGGGAGCTCGACGGTCCCGGCCTTGTCGCCTGCCGGCGAAAGGATGTCAATGGTGCTCATCGGTTCCTCAAACCCCCTTGGCCGCAGTACGGACCAGGACGAGGCCACCGTTCGGACCGGGGACCGCGCCCTTGATGAGCAGCAGACCCTTCTCCGCGTCAACGGCGTGGACGGTCAGGTTCTGGGTGGTGACCCGCTCGTTGCCCATACGGCCCGCCATGCGGAGGCCCTTGAACACACGGCCCGGGGTGGCGCAGCCACCGATGGAACCGGGGGAGCGGTGCTTGCGCTGGGTGCCGTGACCGGCGCCGAGGCCCTTGAAGTTGTGACGCTTCATGACACCGGCGAAGCCCTTGCCCTTGCTCTTGCCGGTGACGTCAACCTTGACGCCCGACTCGAACACGGCGGCGGTGATCTCCTGGCCGAGCGTGTACTCGCTGGCGTCAGCGGTACGCAGCTCCACCAGGTGGCGGCGCGGGGTGACGTCGGCCTTGGCGAAGTGACCCTTGAGGGGCTTGTTCACCTTGCGAGGGTCGATCTCGCCGAAGGCGATCTGGACCGACTCGTAGCCGTCGATGTCGTTGGTGCGGACCTGGGTGACGACGCAGGGCCCGGCCTTGACGACGGTGACCGGGACAACCCGGTTGTTCTCGTCCCAGACCTGGGTCATGCCGAGCTTCTCGCCCAGGACGCCCTTAATGTTCTTTGCCATCTCGCGCGTCACCTCAGAGCTTGATCTCGATGTCGACGCCCGCCGGCAGGTCGAGGCGCATGAGCGAGTCAACCGTCTTCGGCGTGGGGTCGAGGATGTCGATGAGGCGCTTGTGCGTGCGCATCTCGAAGTGCTCGCGCGAGTCCTTGTACTTGTGCGGCGACTTGATGACGCAGTACACGTTCTTCTCAGTGGGCAGCGGCACCGGGCCTGCGACCGACGCACCAGTGCGGGTCACCGTCTCGACGATCTTCTTCGCCGAGGAGTCGATGACCTCGTGGTCGTAGGCCTTGAGCCGGATGCGGATCTTCTGTCCCGCCATGGCTACTCAGTAGTCCTGTCTCTCGTAACGCTCTGGAACTCGGGGGTTCTCCAGTCCTCCACCTCCGACCCACGCGGTCGGGCGTGTCGCACTCCCTCTACGCAGAAATCCCTAAGGATCTCCCAACCAAGGGGGCGCGGTACCAGAACCGCGAGCCGGGGGCAGAACACCCACCGAGTGCCTGGCCGGCACCCCGCTGACGCTTCCCAGAAGATTCCCGTACGTCCGACCCGAGGGGTCGACGAGTACTGTGGGACTCGCTTCCGGTCCTCCCGACGGGAGGCGCGCAGCATCGGCACTCAACCGAGCAACCCCGATAGTCTGCCATACAGGGCCCTCCCGCCGCCAATCGGGGCGGAAGACTGTACCCCACGTCACGTCGCGGTACACGCAGGGCCATCTCCACCCCCTCGCTCGCACCCCTCGGGACGACGGCCCGCGCGGGAGGCCGCCGCGCGGGCCGCGCCGGTCAGGTGCGGGTGACCGTGCCGCACCCGCCCCGAGCCCGGTCCGGGCGCATCTCCTCGCTGCGGTCGTACGGGTCGACCGCCGGGCCGGAGCCCCGCGGTGCGGCCGCCAGGTCCTCAGTGAACTCCGGGTGGAGGAAGCCGTCCTCCTTCTCCTCGCAGGAGTCGTTGCCGAAGCTCATGTCGTAGCCGACCACCATCACGCGGCCCTCGGTCACCCGGTACCTGGCGGGGTCGTACACACCGAAGGTGACCTGGCGGCGCACGATCGTCCGCGCCACCTCGTCGAAGCCCGGCCGGGTCTTCACCAGGGGGTAGACGAAGGTGTAGTCGGCGACGATCTCCACCTCTCCCGGGCGCTTCCCCTTCCGGACGGTCATCCGTCCCCGGGTCTTCACGACGTCGCCGACCGGGCGCACCCGCTGGGGGTCGAACCGGCTGAACAGCGCGAGCGGGTCGTCCTTCTCCGTGGGCCGCTCCACGGCCCGCGTCATGGCATCGCGCAGCTCCTTCCCCCGGGGATCCATGAGCGCCAGCGCCGCCGCCGGCCTGTCACCGCGAACCGTGGCGGGATCGATGTTGGCCGCGACGAGGAAGGCCTTCGCCTTCTTCAGGGCGGCAGCGATCCGCGCCTCGGACAGACCGTTCGTCGCCTTCGCCCGGGGCAGCTCGATCCCCGCCGCGCCGTCGGCCCACCGCAGGGCCGGCGAGCCCTTGAAGGGGTCCTTCAGCGTGGGCGTGTCGGGGAACGCCTCGCGGGAGGGCGCCGCCGTCGGGCGCGCCGTCTCGGCGGCGAGCGGAGCACTGTCGCGGTCTCCCCCGAGACCGTCCGGCAGCGCGGCCGTGAGCTCGTCGGGCAGCCGGTCGGTCAGCAACTGGGGCCGCACCGCGACCAGCGCGAGCAGCACGACCAGCGCCATGCCGAGGACGGCCTTGATCCGGCGCCTGCGCGCGGCACGGCCGTTCATCTCCTGCCACGCCGGCCCGGTGCGCCACCCCTTCGGCTGTCCGGCCGGCATGCCCCCCGGCCGCCCCTTCCGGATCCGCCACCGCCGGGGCTTCGGCGGAGCGGTGCCCCCGACTCCGTCGCGCTGCGCCGCCTCGACCAGCGCGGCCCAATCCTCGTCGGACACCGACCGTCCCTCGTCCTTCATGATCCCCACCCCTCGCACTCTGTTGCGGACGGAGGATGTCACAGCGCTCGGGGGCCCGAAGCAGCAGGTCGGAGGCGTTGATCGGGTCGTGGTGCGGGGCCGGTGGACCGGGGCCGCGGCGCGCGCCCGCGGGCCCTCGGCACGGGGTGATGATGGAAGGGAACCCGCACGGCGGGAGGCGCGACCCCTCCCCCGCGGGACCGACGTCGGACACGGCAGGTGCCGGGCGCATGCGCACGAGCGACGAGATCTACCACCGGGTGCTGTGGGATCCCCGCTTCGACCCCGAGCGCTTCGTGATGGGGATCGCCGAGCGCGGCGCCGCACCGCAGCGGACGGCCCTGCCCGACTTCGTGCCCGGCGGGGAGATCCCCTGGCACCGGGTGCTGTTCTTCGAGGCGGACGGCGAGCTCGTCTGGGACCGGGCCACGGGCACGGACCGGATCGACGAGTCGGTCGCCGGGAGGACCACGGGGCCGCACGCCGCGGGCCGGGCGCGTCCGGCGGCCGCGACCGCGTCCGGGGCGACCGTCCTGGCCGTACCGCCGACACCCCGCACGGCACTGGCGTGGATCCCGCCGCACCGGCTCTGGCCGCCGATCCAGCACATCCGGCACGCGCACGACCGCCAGATCCACCGCTGGCCCCCGCACGTCAACGTCGTCTTCGGCTTCGTCCCCGAGTCCGACTTCGCCCGGGCGGCACCGCTGGTGTCCGCCGCGGCGGCCGAGGCGGTGCCGTTCACGGCCCGGCTGGAGGGCGTGCACTGGTTCCGGCACCGGGAGGACGCCACGGTCTGGCTCGACCCGGCCGCGGCGGGCGAGGAGCCGTGGGCGCTGCTGAGGCGCGCCCTGGAGACCCGTTTCCCCCTGTGCGGCGACGACTCCCGGGGCTACACCCCGCACCTGTCCCTCGGCCGCACCCGCGACCCGCACGCGCTGACGTCCACGTCCGAGGCGCTGCTCGCGCCGATGACGGCCCGGGTGGCCGAACTCGCCGTCCTCTCGCGCCGCGCCGACGGCCCGATGCGCGTCCGGGCGACCGTACGGCTGGGCAGCGGCGAGCTGCGCTGGACGGCCGCCTGAGCACCCCGCCGGCGGGGACGCAACCCCGGGTGTCGAGAATCCGTCTGACAGGGCGCGGATCACGGCTTGGGCCATGGCATCCGCCGCTTCCAGGAACCAGCACGCAGCACGGGGGAACGACACACGTGGACGCCAGAGACGCCGGACCCGCGCCGGATCCCGACCTCCCCCGTCCTCGGCTCCGCCGCCGCAGCGTCGTCGCCGCCGCCCTCGGGGGTGCCGCCCTGGCGACACCGGCACTCGCCGGCTGCTCCGTGCCCGCGCCCCGCCGGACCGGACCGACCGCGGATCCCGCGCCCGGGATGCCGATCGCCGCCTCACGGCGCGCGCAGCTGCTGCAGATCGCCGCGCACCCGGACGACGACCTGTACTTCATGAACCCCGACACCCAGCGCCTGCTCGACGCCGCTGTCCCGCTGGTCTCCGTGTACGTCACCGCGGGCGAGCACACCGGCCGGAACCGGATCGCCGGGATGCCGAGCCGCCCGGACGACAAGGCCGCCTACTCCTCCGCACGCCACCAGGGCCTCCGGCAGGCCTACGCCACGCTGCTCGGTCTCGACCGGTTCGCGCCCTGGCGGAAGGACGTCGTCACCCTCCGGGGCGGCCGGCGGGCCGAGATCGACACCCTCACCCATCGCGGCCGCCGGGTGGAACTGGTCTTCCTGAACCTGCCCATGCACACCCCGCGCCGGTACATGGCCCTGCCCGCCCTGTGGCACGACCGCGCCCTGGAGCTGCGCACCCAGCTCGCGGCGGACTCCCCCGTCGACCGCTCGGAGAGCTACGACCACGAGGGGCTGACCGACGTGCTCGTCGGCCTCCTGGAGCGGTACCGGCCGACGATCGTGCAGACCCTGGACCCGGACCCGGACATCCAGCACAGCGACGAGGCGACCCGCAGGCGGGACAGCGAGCAGCCGGGCTACTCCGACCACGGCGACCACACCGCGACGGCCTGCTTCTCCTGGGCCGCGCTGATCCGCTGGGTCGCGGAGGGGACCGGCCGGCCGGCCGCGGACGGCGGGGCCGTACCGGCCTTCGCCGTGACCGCCTTCCGCGGCTACTACAACCGCCACTGGCCCAAGAACC
Source organism: Streptomyces sp. MS191 (assembly GCF_008042125.1). Taxonomy (GTDB): domain Bacteria; phylum Actinomycetota; class Actinomycetes; order Streptomycetales; family Streptomycetaceae; genus Streptomyces. Next base: position 63,573 of record NZ_RDBI01000066.1, on the reverse strand, counting down.
TCCCGCCGCAGGTCCTGAAGGAGAAGGCCGGACATCTCGTCCCGTACGGCGGCGATCCCGGCTGGGACTGCGGCAACCCCTCCGGCTGCGGCGACTACGGGGTGGGCGGCGACCGGCCCCTCACCAACAAGAAGGGCTGGGTCCGGTCCACCCACCACCGCTACCCCGGGCCGGGCCCGGCCGTGGCCGAACGGCCCGACGGCCGGCTCGACGCGTACGGGGTGCTCGGGCTGCGCGCGGTCCGCTGGCGGGAGACCGGGCGGGGCAGCGGGCAGTGGGGTGCGCCGGAGGACCTCGGCGGCGGCCCGCTCGCCCCCGTGCTCGGCTCGACGGCGCTCTCCGACGGCCGGATGCTCCTCTTCGGTCTCCGGTTCGCCGCCCTCGGCGGGCACGGCGGCCCGAACCGGCGGGAGGTCGTCCTCCTGGAACAGCGCTCCCCCGGCGGTCCGTTCCTCGCCTGGCGCGGGCTCGGAGGTCCGGAGCGCGGCGACGACCGCGGGCGCCGGACCGGGGTCCCGGTGGCCGTGACGGCGCCCGACGGCCGGGTGCACGTGTTCGTGCGGAACGCGGACCGGGGGGTGTCGACGCGGGTGCGGGACACCGGCGGCGGCTGGGGCCCGTGGCGGGCCCTCCCCGGTGACGCGGAGGTGCAGGACGGCCTCACCGCGGTCGTGGACGCCGCCGGGCGGGTGCGGGTCCTCGCGGCCGGCGGCACGGCCGTCCACCAGTGGATCGACGGTGTGCCGGGCGATCCGTCGCCGCTCGCGGCGGATCCGGTGGCCGCGCTGCCGGTCCCGGGCACGGACGGCATCGAGGTGTTCCACCGCGGCCCCGCCGCCGGGCGGCTGCTGTCGACGGCCGGCACCGACCCGGACTTCGAGGGGTACGGCGCGGTCGCCGTCGCCCCGGGCCCGACGTTCCTCGGCCGTGACCTGCGCGGGCGGATGCAGCTGCGGCACGGCGGGCGGCTGCACGTCCGTACGCAGGGCGTGGCGCCGGTCGGGAACGCGACGCTCCGGGGCACGACGGCGGTCGGTCTGGGCGCGGACGCGCACCCGTGGCTGTGGCGGCCGGCGGGAACGACGGAGGCCCGCCTCCCCTGAGGGGAGACGGGCCCCGACGTGGCCTGGGATCAGGTCACTTGACGTAGTAACCGGTGATGTCGGCGAGCAGGTCGACCGTGCCGGCCCGGTTGTAGAACACCACCTTGCCGTCCGCACCGACGGGGACGACGACCAGGTTCGGGATCGTCAGACCGGCGGTGAAGTTCAGGTTCGAGGCGCTCGACCGGGTCGTGCCGCTCGGGTAGACCGACACGAAGCTGGTCGCCGTCGGGGACGTCGCCGTCACGTTGAGGACGACGGCCGTGACACCGGCGGCCGGGACGCCGTTGGCGCCCGTCACCTGGAGCGTCACGGTCCCGCCCGCGCCGACCTTGGCCTTCGGGACACCGAGGCCGGAGCGGGTGTCCATCAGCCGCAGCGGACCGAGGTTGATGTGGGACGCCCCGGCCGTGTCGGAGGTGAAGTACCCGGTGACGTCGGCGAGCAGGTCGACCGTGCCGGCGCGGTTGTAGAAGCTGACCTTGCCGTTCGCGCCGACCGGGACGACCACCAGGTTCGGGATCGTCTGGCCCGCGGTGAAGTTCAGGTTCGAGGCGCTCGACCGGGTCGTGCCGCTCGGGTAGACCGACACGAAGCTGGTCGCCGTCGGGGACGTCGCCGTCACGTTGAGGACGACGGCCGTGACGCCGTCGGCCGGGACGCCGTTGGCGCCCGTGACCTGGAGGTCGACGACGCCGGAGGCGCCCACCTTGCCCTTGGCGACACCGGTGCCGTCGCGGGTGTCCATCAGCCGCAGCGGACCGAGGTTGGTGTGCGTGGAGCCGCTGGTGTCCTTGACGTAGTAGCCCGTGATGTCGGCGAGCAGGTCGACCGTGCCGGCGTGGTTGTAGAAGCGGACCTTGCCGTCCACCACCGGGACGACCACCAGGTTCGGGATCGTCTTGCCGGCCGTGAAGTTCAGGTTCGAGGCGGCCGTGCGGTCGGTGCCGTTGGGGTACGCGGAGACGAAGCTGGTCGCCGTCGCGTTCGTCGCGGTCACGTTGAGGACGACCGCGCCGACGCCCGTCGCCGGGACGCCGTTGGCGCCGGTGACCTGGAGCACCACCTCACCGCCGGGGCCGACCTTGGCCTTCGGCACACCGAAGCCGGAGCGGGTGTCCATCAGCCGGGTGGGCGTGACGGGCTTGAAGGTCTTCGGGCCCGGGACGGTCACGGCGACCGACGCCGAGGTCGACACCTTGCCGGAGGTGTGCGTGGCGCGGACGGCCACGGTGTGGGCGCCGTAGCCGCTCACCGTCGTGGCGGCGCTGCGGGCGGCGGGGCCCGGGGTGGCGACGACCTGGCCGTCGACGAGGACCTCGAACTTGTTGATCAGCGCGTTCGTGGTGCTGGTGGACCAGTTCACCGTGACCGGACCGGGCGTCTCGTAGCCGGTGCCGGCCCGGGTCGCCGCGCCGCCGAGCGAGTCGACCTTCAGACCGGCGACGGAGCCGGTGGCGTAGGAGCGGATGGTCGGCAGCTGCGGGTACAGCATGGTGCCCGGGCACTGGGTGTTGAAGCCGTTGCGGTGACCCGAGATCGCCGCGAAGGGGTACACCTGGTTCAGGGTGAACGTCTGCCCGAAGAAGTTCGTCTGGGTGACGCCCGCGGTGAGCTGCGCGGTGCTGTTCGGGTCGACGCCGTACTGGCCGAGCTTGTACGCGGCCACGCGCGAGGCGGAGACCAGCGCGGCGCTCGACGCGGCCTGGTTCGTGTAGTCACCGATGACCGCGACGCTCGTCGACTCGGAGTTCCAGCCGTAGGTGTGCGCGCCCAGGACGGGCTGGTCGACGCCGCCCTTGCGGCCCTCGAAGATCGTGCCGCACTTGTCGACGAGGAAGTTGTAGCCGATGTCGCGCCACTTCTCGACGTCCACGTGGTAGTCGAGGATGCTGCGGACGACACTGGCCGAGGCCGAGCACTCGTACGCGGCGCTCGTCGTGTGGTGGACGAAGATCGCCTTGATCTTGCCGCCGATGAGGTACTGGGCCGGCTCGGGCGTCTTGTCCTCGATCGCCTGCCCGCCCCACTGGGCGCGGCTGACGATCGTGGGCTGCGGAGCGGTCGAGGCCGGACCGGGCACGCTCGGCGGCGTGGTCGGCGGGTCGACGACCGCGAAGGCCGCCGGCTCGGCGTTCAGCTCGCCGCTGTCCTTGGCCGCGGATCCCGCGCCGCCCGGGTCGATCATGTTGAGCTTGAGTCCCGCGGGCAGCACGCCGGCCGCGGCACCGTCGCTGACGCGCACCTCGGCGCCGTCGGAGGCACCGACCCACACCGGCTCGGTGGAGCCGGGGGCACCGGCACGCCGGCCGTCCATGCCGGCCGGGTGCGGCTCCAGCTCGACCCAGTCGGACCACTCGCCGGTCTCGACGCTGCGGGTGCGGGCCTCGATCGTGCCCTTGACCTTCTCGTCGGGGTTCGTCCAGCTGACGCCGAGCAGACCGAACGGCTCGGTGGTCCGCTGCGTGAGGACGGCTTCGCCCTTGCCCTTGTCGGTCAGCGCGAGCTTGTGCAGCTCGCTCCTGCCCTTGCCGCCGTGTGCGGCCTTGCTGCTGTACACCCCCGGCGTCGCGGCCTTCGCCCCGTCGTCCCCGGTGCCGAAGACGGCACCGTTCGCCGCGGCCTGGATACCCAGGACCGCGAGGACGCCCACGGCGGTCCCCAGCGCTGTGCGACGCACCCGCGTCGCCGTCGTCGTACGTCGTGCTCGACGTCCCGATCTCAAGTTGTCTCCACCCCTTGATGGACATGACACAGTCAACCGGGTGGATGCTACTGGCAACTACTGTCACGGGCGCCACTGGGGTCACAACTGTCACACGAGATCACCGGAACAGACGAGGGCCCCCGTCCCGCCGCGAACGGCGGGCCGGGGGCCCTCTGATGACGCTCCGTCAGGAGCGGCACAGGTCAGACGATCGACAATTACTTGTTGATCTTGACGACCTGGCCGGCGCCCACGGTCCGGCCACCCTCACGGATGGCGAACTTGAGGCCCTCCTCCATGGCGACGGGCTGGATCAGCTCGACGGTCATGGAGGTGTTGTCGCCCGGCATGACCATCTCGGTGCCCTCGGGGAGGGTCACGACGCCGGTCACGTCCGTGGTACGGAAGTAGAACTGCGGGCGGTAGTTGTTGAAGAAGGGGGTGTGACGGCCACCCTCGTCCTTCGACAGGATGTAGGCCTGGGCCTCGAAGCTCGTGTGCGGCGTGACCGAACCCGGCTTGATGATGACCTGGCCGCGCTCGACGTCCTCGCGCTTGATGCCACGGAGGAGCAGACCGACGTTCTCACCGGCCTGGCCCTCGTCGAGCAGCTTGCGGAACATCTCGATGCCGGTGACCGTGGTGGTGACCTTCTCGGTCTTGATACCGACGATGTCGACGGTCTCGTTGACCTTGAGGACACCACGCTCGATACGACCGGTGACGACGGTGCCACGACCGGTGATCGTGAAGACGTCCTCGATCGGCATCAGGAACGGCTTGTCGACGTCACGCTCGGGCTGCGGGATCGCCTCGTCGACGGCGGCCATCAGGTTCAGGACCGACTGGCCCCACTCCTTGTCGCCCTCGAGCGCCTTGAGCGCCGAGACCTTGACGACCGGCAGGTCGTCGCCCGGGAACTCGTACTCGGAGAGGAGCTCACGGACCTCGAGCTCGACGAGCTCCAGGATCTCCTCGTCGTCCACCATGTCGGCCTTGTTCAGGGCGACGACGATGTACGGAACGCCGACCTGGCGGGCCAGGAGCACGTGCTCCTTGGTCTGCGGCATCGGGCCGTCGGTGGCGGCGACCACGAGGATGGCGCCGTCCATCTGCGCGGCACCCGTGATCATGTTCTTGATGTAGTCAGCGTGACCCGGGCAGTCGACGTGCGCGTAGTGACGCGACTCCGTCTGGTACTCGACGTGCGCAATCGAGATCGTGATACCGCGCTGGCGCTCCTCGGGAGCCTTGTCGATCTGGTCGAAGGCCGAGGCCTCGTTCAGGTCCGGGTACGCGTCGTGCAGCACCTTGGTAATGGCGGCCGTGAGGGTCGTCTTACCGTGGTCAATGTGACCGATGGTGCCGATGTTGACGTGCGGCTTAGTCCGCTCGAACTTCGCCTTCGCCACTGGGTCCTCCTGTGGAGTGGTTCTGTACGCCTTGCTTCATCGGCGCCAGGTGATCTTTGCTGGGATGCCATGCGCCGGGGCCCGATTCCCTCGGGTTACGGGGGCTGAGCCCCGGCGACTGGTGTCAAGCCTAAAGCGTGAACTCGGGAGAGTTACTCGCCCTTGGCCTTCGCGATGATCTCCTCGGCGACGTTCCGCGGAACCTCGGCGTAGGAGTCGAACTGCATCGAGTAGCTTGCGCGACCCGAGGTCTTGCTGCGGAGGTCTCCGACGTAGCCGAACATCTCCGAGAGGGGCACGAGGCCCTTCACGACGCGAGCGCCGCTGCGCTCCTCCATGGCCTGGATCTGGCCACGGCGGGAGTTGATGTCGCCGATGACCTCACCCATGTAGTCCTCGGGCGTGACGACCTCAACGGCCATCATCGGCTCAAGGATGACGGGGGAAGCCTTGCGCGCGGCCTCCTTGAAGGCCTGCGAACCGGCGATCTTGAACGCGAGCTCGGAGGAGTCGACCTCGTGGTAGGCACCGTCGAGAAGGATGACGCGGACGCCAGTCATCTCGTAGCCGGCCAGGATGCCGAACTGCATGGCCTCCTGCGCACCCGCGTCGACCGAAGGGATGTACTCCTTCGGGATGCGGCCACCGGTGACCTTGTTCACGAACTCGTACGAGGCGTCGCCGCCCTCGATGGGCTCGATCGCGATCTGCACCTTGGCGAACTGACCGGTACCACCGGTCTGCTTCTTGTGGGTGAAGTCCACGCGCTCGACGGCCTTGCGGATCGTCTCGCGGTACGCGACCTGCGGCTTGCCGACGTTCGCCTCGACCTTGAACTCGCGACGCATACGGTCGACGAGGATGTCGAGGTGAAGCTCGCCCATACCACCGATGATGGTCTGGCCGGTCTCCTCGTCAGAGTGAACCTGGAAGGAGGGGTCCTCCTCCGCGAGACGCTGGATGGCGACACCCAGCTTCTCCTGGTCACCCTTGGACTTGGGCTCGATGGCGACCTGGATGACCGGCGCCGGGAAGTCCATGGACTCCAGGATGACCGGGTTCTTGTCGTCGCACAGCGTCTCACCGGTGGTGGTCTGCTTGAGGCCCATGACGGCGACGATGTCGCCGGCGCCCACCGAGTCGATCTCCTCACGCTTGTTCGCGTGCATGCGGTAGATCTTGCCGATGCGCTCCTTCTTGCCCTTGACGGAGTTCAGCACCGCGGTGCCGGCCTCAAGGCGACCGGAGTAGATCCGGACGAAGGTGAGCTTGCCGAGGTGCGGGTCGCTCGCGATCTTGAACGCGAGGGCCGACAGCGGCTCGTCGTCGGACGGCTTGCGCTTGACGACCAGCTCCGCGTCCTTGACGTCGTGGCCCTCGATGGCCTCGACGTCCAGGGGGGAGGGGAGGTAGCGCACGACCGCGTCGAGCAGGGGCTGGACGCCCTTGTTCTTGAACGCGGTGCCACAGAAGACGGGGGTGATCGTCTTCTCGCCGCCACCCTTGCCGGAGGCAATGGTGATACGACGGATCGCGGCGTACAGCTGCTCCTCGGTGGGCTCCTGGCCCTCGAGGAAGAGCTCCATGATCTCTTCGTCGTTCTCGGCGACGGTCTCGACGAGCTTGCCGCGCCATTCCTCGGCGGTCTCGGTGTGCGAGGCCGGGATGTCGACGATGTCGTACATCTCGCCCTTGGTCGCTTCCGCGGACCACACCAGGGCCTTCATGCGGACGAGGTCCACGACACCCTGGAAGTCGGCCTCGGCACCGATCGGCAGCTGCATGACGATCGGGACGGCGCCGAGGCGGTCCACGATCATGTCCACGCAGCGGTGGAACTCGGCGCCCGTACGGTCGAGCTTGTTGACGAAGCAGATACGCGGCACGCCGTAGCGGTCCGCCTGACGCCAGACAGTCTCGGACTGGGGCTCGACACCGGCGACGCCGTCGAACACCGTCACCGCACCGTCGAGCACGCGGAGCGAACGCTCCACCTCGACGGTGAAGTCGACGTGGCCCGGCGTGTCGATGATGTTGATCGTGTGGTCAACGTCTTCCAGCGGCCAGTGGCAGGTCGTCGCGGCAGACGTGATCGTGATGCCGCGCTCCTGCTCCTGCTCCATCCAGTCCATCGTGGCAGCGCCGTCGTGGACTTCACCGATCTTGTAGGAGACGCCGGTGTAGAACAGGATCCGCTCGGTGGTGGTCGTCTTGCCCGCGTCGATGTGGGCCATGATCCCGATGTTGCGGACCTTGGCCAGGTCAAGCGAAGTGGTAGCCATAAGGCTTCAGTCTTCTCTCGGTCTCGATGTGGGGTGCGACTACCAGCGGTAGTGCGCGAAGGCCTTGTTGGACTCGGCCATCTTGTGCGTGTCCTCGCGCTTCTTGACCGAAGCACCGAGGCCGTTGGAGGCGTCGAGGAGCTCGTTCATGAGGCGCTCGGTCATGGTCTTCTCGCGACGGGCGCGGGAGTAGCCCACGAGCCAGCGGAGCGCGAGCGTGGAGGCGCGACCGGGCTTGACCTCGATCGGCACCTGGTAGGTGGCGCCACCGACACGGCGGGACTTGACCTCGAGAGACGGCTTCACGTTCTCGAGGGCGCGCTTCAGCGTGATGACCGGGTCGTTGCCGGTCTTCTCGCGGAGGCCTTCCATGGCACCGTAGACGATGCGCTCGGCGGTGGAACGCTTGCCGTCCAGCAGGATCTTGTTGATCAGCGAGGTGACAAGAGGAGAGCTGTAGACCGGGTCGATGATGACCGGGCGCTTCGGGGCGGGGCCCTTACGAGGCATTCTTACTTCTCCTTCTTGGCGCCGTAGCGGCTGCGAGCCTGCTTACGGTTCTTGACGCCCTGCGTGTCGAGGGAACCGCGGATGATCTTGTAGCGAACACCCGGCAGGTCCTTCACGCGGCCACCGCGGACGAGCACGATGGAGTGCTCCTGCAGGTTGTGGCCCTCACCCGGGATGTAGGCCGTGACCTCGATGCCCGAGGTCAGACGCACACGCGCGACCTTACGGAGGGCCGAGTTCGGCTTCTTCGGGGTGGTCGTGAACACACGCGTGCAGACGCCACGACGCTGAGGGGAACCCTCGAGTGCGGGCGTCTTGTTCTTCTCGACCTTGTCCTGCCGGCCCTTCCGGACCAGCTGCTGGATCGTAGGCACTACTTCTCCGGTTTCTGTGTGCCGTCGGTGAAACTAACCTGGAACGTCGCCGACCCACGCGGTCGGGTGTGTCGAATACTGCGGACTTCCGCCGGGGCGGAAAAGGCGCAGATTGCGGTGGCCGTTCTCGGACTCGCCTTGCGGTTGAGGACACGCACGCGAGCCCAGGCACACCCCAGGCACAAGGTCTGAGCGTACCTATCGCATGGACTCCGGTCAAAACAAATGCCCACGCGCACCGGGACCCGGCCGACGTGGGAGAACGAATCCGGGKCACCCCCGAGGAACTGCCCCTGGCCGAGGACCTGCTGCCGCCCGACGACTGGCAGCCCACCATGGAGGACTTCGCGCGCTGGCTCGGGGTCCCCGACGAGCGGATGGGCGTCTTCGTCAAGGTCGTCAACCAGTTCCTGGAGCCCGGCGAGGAGGACACGGAGACCCGCGCCACCTGTTCGCCCGCCCGAGTGCGGGCCTTTTTCATGCCCGCTTCCTGGCATCCCCGCCCTTCCCGCCGGAGGAACCCACCATGGCCACTCCCCTCTCCGCCGACCGGCTCCTCGCCGCGCTGCGCGCCGAGGGCGTCCACGTCGTCGAGCACGACGGCTGGCGCACCCACAACCGCAACCAGGCCGGCCCCTGGGGCCCCGTGAGCGGCGTGATGATCCACCACACCGTCTCCAGTGGCACCGCCTCGTCCGTCGAGCTCTGCTACGACGGCTACGACGGCCTGCCGGGCCCGCTGTGCCACGGCGTCATCGCCAAGGACGGCTCCGTCCACCTCGTGGGCAACGGCCGCGCCAACCACGCCGGCGGCGGCGACCCCTCCGTCCTGCAGGCCGTGATCACCGAGACCTACGGCGACCGGCCGCCCACCCCGCGCGAGCACCAGGGCAGCGCGGGCGCCGTCGACGGCAACACCCGCTTCTACGGCTTCGAGTGCGTCAACCTCGGCAACGGCAGCGACCCCTGGCCGGCGGCCCAGCTCGACGCCATCGAGCGGGTGTCCGCGGCCCTCTGCCGGGCCCACGGCTGGGGCGCCAAGTCGGTCATCGGGCACCTGGAGTGGTCCGACTGGAAGAGCGACCCGCGCGGCTTCGGCATGCCGGGCATGCGGGACCGCGTCCAGAAGCGGCTGGGCGCCGCCCCGTCCAAGACCCCCTCCGGCGCCACCTCCCCGGCCCGCCCGAGCACCCCGCGCTACCAGCCGTTCCCCGGCACCTCGTTCTTCCGGAAGAACCCGAGCTCGCCGATCGTCACCGCGATGGGCCGCCGGCTGATGGCCGAGGGCTGCTCCGCCTACACCGTCGGCCCCTCCCCCCGCTGGGGCGAGGCCGACCGGCGCAGCTACGCCAAGTGGCAGCGCAAGCTCGGCTTCCACGGCTCCGACGCCGACGGCTGGCCGGGCCCCGCCTCCTGGAACGCGTTGAAGGTCCCCTACTGCGGGTGAGTCCCGCCCTACCCGAGGAGTTCCACCGATGTCCGATGCCGCCAAGCGCACGGCCCGCACCGTCCTCCAGTCCGCCGTCGGTATCGCCGTCGTCCTGCCCGCGATCGTCGACGCCTCCGGCATCCCCGAGACCCTCCCCTGGGTCGCCGGGGCCCTGGCCGTCGCCGGCGCCCTGACCCGCGTCATGGCGCTGCCGGCGGTCCAGACCCTGCTGCCGTCCTGGCTCCGCAGCACTGCGGGAGGCGCCGATGGCCGAGTCTGAGCCGAACGACCCCGTCGCCGTGGCCGTGGAGCTGGAACGGCTCCGCGGCACGCTGGAGGCCGGCTTCGCCCGGGTCGACGGCGCGCTGGCGCTGCTCGTCCAGCGCAGCGACCAGACCGACAAGCAGCTCGCCGACATGGAGACCCGTCTCGACGCCCTGGAACGCGCCCGCTGGCCTCTGACCAGCATCGCCGCGCTCACGGCGAGCGCGGGCCTGATGATCGCGATCTGGGAGCTGGCCGGCCGCTGACCTTCCCGGGCACGCGGCCCGGGAACGCCGAAGGGCGGCCACCCCACGGGGTGACCGCCCTTCGCACGTCAGGCGACTCGCTTACTGGTTGTACGGACCGTAGTCGTAGTCCTCCAGCGGAACGGCCTGGCCGGAGCCGGTGCCGAACGGCGAGTAGTCGATGTCGTCGTAGCCGACGGCCGAGTACATCGCGGCCTTGGCCTCCTCGGTCGGCTCGACCCGGATGTTGCGGTAGCGGGACAGACCCGTACCGGCCGGGATGAGCTTACCGATGATGACGTTCTCCTTGAGGCCGATCAGGGAGTCCGACTTGGCGTTGATCGCCGCGTCGGTCAGAACCCGGGTCGTCTCCTGGAAGGACGCCGCCGACAGCCACGACTCGGTGGCGAGCGAGGCCTTGGTGATACCCATCAGCTGCGGACGGCCGGAGGCGGGGTGACCGCCCTCGGTGACCACACGACGGTTCTCGGTCTCGAACTTCGAGCGCTCGACGAGCTCGCCCGGCAGGAGCTCCGCGTCGCCGGACTCGATGATCGTCACGCGGCGCAGCATCTGCCGGATGATGATCTCGATGTGCTTGTCGTGGATCGACACGCCCTGCGAGTTGTAGACCTTCTGGACTTCGCCGACCAGGTGGACCTGGACCGCACGCTGACCGAGGATCCGCAGCACGTCGTGCGGGTTGGTGGCACCCACGGTGAGCTTCTGGCCCACCTCGACGTGGTCGCCCTCGCCCACGAGCAGACGGGCACGCTTCGAGATCGGGAACGCCGTCTCGTCGCTGCCGTCGTCCGGGGTGACGACGATCTTCTTGGTCTTCTCGGTCTCCTCGATACGGACGCGGCCGGCCGCCTCCGAGATCGGGGCGACACCCTTGGGCTGACGCGCCTCGAAGAGCTCGACGACACGCGGCAGACCCTGGGTGATGTCGTCACCGGCCACACCACCGGTGTGGAAGGTACGCATCGTCAGCTGGGTACCGGGCTCACCGATGGACTGGGCGGCGATGATGCCGACCGCCTCACCGATGTCGACCAGCTTGCCGGTGGCCAGGGAGCGGCCGTAGCAGAAGGCACAGGTGCCGACCGCCGACTCACAGGTCAGGACCGAGCGGGTCTTGACCTCCTCCACGCCCGCGCCGACGAGCGCGTCGATGAGCACGTCACCCAGGTCGACGTTGGCCGGCGCGATGACCTTGCCGTCCACGACGACGTCCTCGGCGAGCATCCGCGCGTACACGGAGGTCTCGACGTCGTCCGTCTTGCGCAGGACGCCGTCGGCACCCCGCTCGGCGATCTTCAGCTTCAGACCGCGCTCGGTGCCGCAGTCCTCCTCGCGGATGATCACGTCCTGCGAGACGTCCACCAGACGACGGGTCAGGTAACCCGAGTCGGCGGTACGCAGGGCGGTGTCGGCGAGACCCTTACGGGCACCGTGCGTGGAGATGAAGTACTCGAGGACGGTGAGGCCCTCGCGGAAGGACGCCTTGATGGGACGGGGGATCGTCTCGTTCTTGGCGTTCGACACCAGACCACGCATACCCGCGATCTGACGCATCTGCATCATGTTTCCTCGGGCACCCGAGTCGACCATCATGAAGATGGGGTTCGTCTTCGGGAAGTTCGCGTTCATCGCCTCGGCGACCTCGTTGGTCGCCTTGGTCCAGATCGCGATGAGCTCCTGAGTGCGCTCTTCCTTGGTGATCAGACCGCGCTCGTACTGCTTCTGGACCTTCTCGTCCTGCGCCTCGTAGCCCGCGACGATGGCCTTCTTGGCCTCGGGCACGACGACGTCGGAGATGGCCACGGTGACACCGGAACGGGTCGCCCAGTAGAAGCCCGACGCCTTCAGGTTGTCGAGCGTCGCCGCCACGATGACCTTGGGGTAGCGCTCGGCCAGGTCGTTGACGATCTCGGAGAGCTGCTTCTTGCCCACCGAGTAGTCGACGAACGGGTAGTCCTCGGGCAGCAGCTCGTTGAAGAGCGCGCGGCCCAGCGAGGTGCGCAGGCGGAAGGAGTCGCCCGTCTGCCACTCCGGCTCGCCCTCCTCGGCGACCGGGGGAACCCAGCCGCGCGGCGGAACGCTGCCGATGGGGAAGCGGATGTCGACCTGCGCCTGGAGCGAGAGCTCGCGGGCGTCGAAGGCCATGATCGCCTCGGCGGTGGAGCCGAAGGAACGACCGGCGCCGACGACCTCGCGCTCGTCCTCGTCCGTGGTGAGGAAGAACAGACCCAGCACCATGTCCTGGGTCGGCATGGTGACGGGACGACCGTCGGCCGGCTTCAGGATGTTGTTCGAGGACAGCATCAGGATGCGGGCCTCGGCCTGCGCCTCCGCGGAGAGCGGCAGGTGCACGGCCATCTGGTCACCGTCGAAGTCCGCGTTGAACGCGGTGCAGACGAGCGGGTGGATCTGGATGGCCTTGCCCTCGACCAGCTGGGGCTCGAAGGCCTGGATGCCGAGGCGGTGCAGCGTGGGCGCACGGTTCAGCAGGACCGGGTGCTCGGCGATGACCTCTTCGAGGACGTCGTAGACGACCGTGCGGCCGCGCTCGACCATCCGCTTGGCGCTCTTGATGTTCTGCGCGTGGTTCAGGTCGACCAGGCGCTTCATCACGAACGGCTTGAAGAGCTCCAGCGCCATGGCCTTGGGCAGACCGCACTGGTGCAGCTTCAGCTGCGGACCGACGACGATGACGGAACGCGCGGAGTAGTCCACACGCTTGCCGAGCAGGTTCTGACGGAATCGACCCTGCTTGCCCTTCAGCATGTCGCTGAGGGACTTCAGCGGACGGTTGCCGGGGCCCGTGACCGGGCGACCGCGACGGCCGTTGTCGAAGAGGGCGTCGACCGCCTCCTGGAGCATCCGCTTCTCGTTGTTCACGATGATCTCGGGGGCACCGAGGTCGAGCAGACGCTTCAGACGGTTGTTGCGGTTGATCACACGGCGGTACAGGTCGTTCAGGTCGGAGGTCGCGAAGCGGCCACCGTCCAGCTGCACCATCGGACGCAGGTCCGGCGGGATCACCGGCACGCAGTCGAGAACCATGCCCTTGGGGCTGTTCGCGGTCTGCAGGAACGCGGAGACGACCTTGAGGCGCTTGAGCGCACGGGTCTTCTTCTGGCCCTTGCCGGTACGGATGATCTCGCGGAGGCGCTCGGCCTCCTCGTCCAGGTCGAAGGACTCCAGGCGCTTCTGCAGCGCCGCGGCACCCATCGAGCCGTCGAAGTACGTGCCGAAGCGGTCACGCAGCTCGCGGTAGAGGAGCTCGTCGCCCTCCAGGTCCTGGACCTTGAGGTTCTTGAAGCGGTTCCAGACCTCGTCGAGACGGTCGATCTCGCGCTGCGCGCGGTCGCGCAGCTGCTTCATCTCACGCTCGGCACCCTCGCGCACCTTGCGGCGCACGTCGGCCTTGGCGCCCTCGGCCTCGAGCTCGGCCAGGTCGGTCTCGAGCTTCTTGGCGCGGGCCTCCAGGTCGGAGTCGCGACGGTTCTCGATCTGCTGACGCTCGACGGAGACGTGGGCCTCCAGCGACGGCAGGTCACGCGTACGGCGCTCGTCGTCGACGAACGTGATCATGTACGCCGCGAAGTAGATGACCTTCTCGAGGTCCTTCGGGGCGAGGTCGAGCAGGTAGCCCAGGCGCGACGGGACACCCTTGAAGTACCAGATGTGGGTGACGGGAGCGGCCAGTTCGATGTGGCCCATCCGCTCACGGCGCACCTTGGCGCGGGTGACCTCGACGCCACACCGCTCACAGATGATGCCCTTGAAGCGGACACGCTTGTACTTGCCGCAGTAGCACTCCCAGTCCCGGGTCGGACCGAAGATCTTCTCGCAGAAGAGTCCGTCCTTCTCGGGCTTCAGGGTGCGGTAGTTGATGGTCTCCGGCTTCTTGACCTCGCCGTGGGACCACTGACGGATGTCGTCCGCGGTGGCAAGGCCAATCCGCAGCTCGTCGAAGAAGTTGACGTCGAGCACTATGCGTCAATCCCTCTCAGGGTTGAGTCTCAATTTGGTCTGATGGGGGTCCCGGGGTCGGTGCAAATTGAGACTCAACCCTGAGAGGGATTGACGCATAGTGCTCGACGTCAACTTCTTCGACGCTGCTCGGCTCGCGCCGGGACAGGTCGATACCGAGCTCCTCCGCCGCGCGGAAGACGTCCTCGTCGGTGTCGCGCATCTCGATGGACATGCCGTCCGAGGACAGCACCTCCACGTTGAGGCACAGGGACTGCATCTCCTTGATGAGCACCTTGAAGGACTCGGGGATGCCGGGCTCAGGGATGTTCTCGCCCTTGACGATGGCCTCGTAGACCTTCACGCGGCCGGTCACGTCGTCGGACTTGATCGTCAGCAGCTCCTGGAGGGCGTAAGCGGCGCCGTACGCCTCCAGCGCCCACACCTCCATCTCACCGAAGCGCTGGCCACCGAACTGGGCCTTACCACCCAGCGGCTGCTGGGTGATCATCGAGTACGGGCCGGTCGACCGGGCGTGCAGCTTGTCGTCGACCAGGTGGTGCAGCTTGAGGATGTACATGTACCCGACCGAGATCGGGTCCGGGAACGGCTCGCCGGAGCGGCCGTCGAACAGACGCGCCTTGCCGGACGGCAGGACCAGACGGTCGCCGTCGCGGTTCGGGATGGTGTGCTCGAAGAGACCGGAGATCTCGTCCTCGCGGGCACCGTCGAACACCGGGGTGGCGACGTTCGTGCCGGGCTTGACCTCGTCGGCGCCGATCACCTGGAGGCGCTGCGCCCACTCGTCCGCGAGGCCGGAGACGTCCCAGCCGCGGCTGGCGAGCCAGCCGAGGTGGATCTCCAGGACCTGTCCCGGGTTCATTCGGGACGGGACACCCAGCGGGTTCAGGATGATGTCGACCGGGGTGCCGTCCTCCAGGAACGGCATGTCCTCGATCGGCAGGATCTTGGAGATGACGCCCTTGTTGCCGTGACGGCCGGCGAGCTTGTCACCGTCGGTGATCTTGCGCTTCTGGGCGACGTAGACGCGGACCAGCTGGTTCACGCCCGGGGGAAGCTCGTCGCCCTCCTCGCGGTCGAAGACGCGGACGCCGATGACCTTGCCGGTCTCGCCGTGCGGCACCTTCAGCGAGGTGTCACGGACCTCACGGGCCTTCTCACCGAAGATCGCGCGGAGCAGACGCTCCTCCGGGGTCAGCTCGGTCTCACCCTTGGGCGTGACCTTGCCGACGAGGATGTCGCCGGCGACGACCTCGGCACCGATCCGGATGATGCCGCGCTCGTCGAGGTCCGCGAGGACCTCCTCGGAGACGTTCGGGATGTCCCGGGTGATCTCCTCGGGGCCCAGCTTGGTGTCACGGGCGTCGACCTCGTGCTCCTCGATGTGGATCGAGGAGAGGACGTCGTCCTGCACGAGGCGCTGCGACAGGATGATCGCGTCCTCGTAGTTGTGGCCCTCCCACGGCATGAACGCCACGAGCAGGTTCTTGCCGAGCGCCATCTCACCGTTCTCGGTGGCCGGGCCGTCGGCGAGGACCTGGCCCTCGATGACCCGGTCGCCCTCGGAGACGACGACCTTCTGGTTGACCGAGGTGCCCTGGTTCGAGCGGGAGAACTTGGCGATGCGGTACGTGGTGTACGTGCCGTCGTCGTTCGTGACGGTGATGTAGTCGGCCGAGACCTCCTGGATCACACCGTCCTTCTCCGCCTTGATGACGTCGCCGGCGTCGGTGGCACAGCGGTACTCCATGCCGGTGCCGACGAGCGGGGCCTCGGACTTAATCAGCGGCACCGCCTGACGCATCATGTTCGCGCCCATGAGGGCACGGTTGGCGTCGTCGTGCTCGAGGAAGGGGATCATCGCCGTCGCGACCGACACCATCTGGCGCGGCGAGACGTCCATGTAGTCGACCTCGGTCGGCGGGACGTAGTCGACCTCGCCACCACGGCGGCGGACCAGGACGCGAGCCTCGGTGAACTGCAGCTCGTCGTTCAGGGTCGCGTTCGCCTGGGCGATGACGAAGCGGTCCTCCTCGTCGGCGGTGATGTAGTCGACCTCGTCGGTGACCTGACCGTCGACGACCTTGCGGTACGGCGTCTCGATGAAGCCGAACGCGTTGACGCGGCCGTACGAGGCGAGCGAACCGATCAGACCGATGTTCGGGCCTTCGGGGGTCTCGATCGGGCACATGCGTCCGTAGTGGGACGGGTGCACGTCTCGGACCTCGAAGCCGGCCCGCTCACGGGAGAGACCACCCGGGCCGAGCGCCGAGAGACGGCGCTTGTGGGTGAGACCCGACAGCGGGTTGTTCTGGTCCATGAACTGCGACAGCTGGCTGGTGCCGAAGAACTCCTTGATGGAGGCGACGACCGGCCGGATGTTGATCAGGGTCTGCGGCGTGATCGCCTCGACGTCCTGGGTGGTCATGCGCTCGCGCACGACGCGCTCCATACGAGCCAGACCCGTGCGGACCTGGTTCTGGATGAGCTCGCCGACGTTGCGCAGACGACGGTTGCCGAAGTGGTCGATGTCGTCGGTCTCGACGACGATCTCCCGGCCCGACTCGCCGATCGTCTCGGTCTCGCCCGCGTGGAGCTTCACCAGGTACTTGATCGTCGCGATGACGTCGTCCGTGGTGAGCACGCCGGCGTCCAGCGGCTCGTCCGCGCCGAGCTTCTTGTTCACCTTGTAGCGGCCGACCTTCGCGAGGTCGTAGCGCTTCGGGTTGAAGTAGAGGTTCTCGAGCAGCGTCTGAGCGGCCTCGCGCGTCGGCGGCTCGCCCGGGCGGAGCTTGCGGTAGATGTCGAGCAGCGCGTCGTCCTGGCCCTGGGTGTGGTCCTTCTCCAGGGTGGCGCGCATGGACTCGTACTCGCCGAACTCCTGCAGGATCTGCTCGGTGGTCCAGCCGAGCGCCTTGAGCAGGACGGTGACGGACTGCTTGCGCTTGCGGTCGATGCGGACACCGACCATGTCGCGCTTGTCGATCTCCATCTCCAGCCAGGCACCCCGGGACGGGATGATCTTGGCCGAGAAGATGTCCTTGTCGGACGTCTTGTCGATGGAGGAGTCGAAGTAGACACCCGGCGAGCGGACGAGCTGCGACACGACGACACGCTCGGTGCCGTTGATGACGAAGGTGCCCTTGTTGGTCATGAGCGGGAAGTCGCCCATGAAGACCGTCTGGGACTTGATCTCGCCGGTCTCGTTGTTGGTGAACTCGGCGGTGACGAAGAGCGGGGCACCGTACGTGAAGTCACGGTCCTTGCACTCGTCGATCGAGTTCTTCGGCGGCTCGAAACGGTGGTCGCGGAAGGTCAGCGACATCGACCCGGAGAAGTCCTCGATCGGGGAGATCTCCTCGAAGATCTCCTCCAGACCCGACTTCCTGGGGACGTCCTGTCCCGACTCAAGGGCTGCCTCGACGCGAGCCTTCCAGGCGGCGTTCCCGAGAAGCCAGTCAAAGCTCTCGGTCTGCAGCGCGAGGAGGTTCGGAACCTCGAGGGGCTCCTTGATCTTTGCAAAGGAGATGCGCAGCGGGGCGGTGCTGGCGCCGTTGTTCGTATTGGTCGAGGCGTTGCGCGAGGCGGCCAAGAGGGGGTCCTTCCGAGGGCTCGGACTCACTACGCGCGTACCGGTCCCTTGCGGGGCACTGGGACGGACACTCCTGAAACGGACTGAAGAGCCAGGTCAGGTCGGGTCTGTCGACGGTGCTTCGCGAGAGTATGCCCCAGGTGACGGGCAGGGGGCAGCTAACAGGCAGCGCAAAGGGACAGTGTAGCCACTTGGCCCACTGATGTCCAGGGCGAATAATTCGCGACCCTCGTTGTTCTCAACTCCGCGGTACCTCGCGCCGTGTGGCGCACCTCGATACTGCCCGTTCCGCCGTCGATCCATGCCTCGGATACGGATCGTTGTGACGACGCGTCCTGAGAATTGCGCGCTGCGTGCGGTTCGTCAAGGCCCCCCGTTCGGCGGGGCGCACGGCGAAGATCACCATACTCCGCTCCCGCGGGGTCCCACGACCCCCGCCACGCCCTGTTCCGGGTACGCCGAAGGGCGACCACCCGGATGGGTGATCGCCCTTCACGAGGCGCCAGAAGGGCGCCTGAGCGAGTCAGGAGACTCGCGAGGTGTTACTTGACCTCGACGGACGCGCCGGCGGCCTTGAGGGACTCGGCAGCCTTCTCCGCGGCCTCCTTGGCGACCTTCTCGAGGACCGGCTTCGGGGTGCCGTCGACGAGGTCCTTGGCCTCCTTCAGGCCGAGGGAGGTCAGCTCACGCACGACCTTGATGACCTGGATCTTCTTCTCGCCGGCACCCGTGAGGATGACGTCGAACTCGTCCTGCTCCTCGACGGCCTCGGCAGCGGCGCCCGGGCCGGCCGGACCGGCGACGGCGACGGCCGCGGCGGCGGTGACGTCGAACTTCTCCTCGAAGGCCTTCACGAACTCGGAGAGCTCGATGAGGGTCATCTCCTCGAACTGGGCGAGGAGGTCGTCCTGAGAGAGCTTCGCCATGATGGGCGATCCTTCCACTAATTCGGCTGGTGCCGATGTACATGTAGGCGGGCGTACTGTCGGCCCGCTGCGACCGTCCCCCCTGGTGGGGTGGCGGTCATTGCGCGAGCCGAGTTACTCGGCACCGCCCTGCTCGGCGAGCTTGACGCGAAGCGCCTCCGCGGTGCGGACGAACTTCGACGGCAGCGCCTGGAGGAGCGAGGCAGTCTGGGACTGCTTGCCCTTGAACGCGCCGGCCAGCTTGCTGAGCAGAACCTCGCGGGACTCGAGGTCCGCAAGCTTCTTGATCTCGTCGGCGGACAGCGCCTTGCCGTCAAGGACACCGCCCTTGATGACGAGGTTCGGGTTGTCCTTGGCGAAGTCACGAAGACCCTTGGCCGACTCCACCGGGTCACCGGTGATGAAGGCAGCGCCCGTCGGACCGGTGAACTGGTCGTCGAGCGAGGTGATCCCGGCCTCGTTGGCCGCAATCTTGGTCAGCGTGTTCTTCACCACGGCGTACTGGGCGTTCTCACCGAGCGAACGACGCAGCGTCTTGAGCTGCGCCACGGTGAGACCCCGGTACTCGGTCAGCACGACGGCGTTCGAGCTCTGGAACTTGTCCTTGAGCTCGGCTACCGCGGCAGCCTTGTCGGGCCTTGCCATGAGCGTCGGCCTCCTTCCGGGTGATGAGGACCGCTCAGAAGGGGCTGATACAAAACAAAACGCCCCGGCGCAGGCGCACGGGGCATAGCTCGACCGGATTCGAGAATCCGGGAACTCTTCCACGATCACCTACGCGGGCCGTCCGCATCTCAGCGAACCTTCGGCCACTGCGCCCTCTTGCGAGCACACAGCAACGACCAGCGGTCTTTGGCTTCTCTGGAAGAGTACGTGAAGGTGTCGGCAACGAGCAAATCCGCCCGTACGGCCCAGCTCCGGCCGGGGTCCGAGGAGTCGCCCCCGAGGTCCTTCGGCAGCCGGCACGGAGCCCTCACGGTGACGTCCACGGCGCCGGGGGTCCGTCCCTGGACGCCCGTCAGCTCGATGGCCGCCGTCGTGCGGTCGCACGGCGTCCGGGGCGGGTGACGGCGCCGCACACGGAACCGGCCCCCCGCGCCTCCGAGGAGGGGCGGGGGGCCGGTTCTGGTTGCACTGCACGAGCCCGGAGGCTCAGCCCGGTCAGACAGCTGCCGGGTCCTCCTCGACGAGGAGGTTGCGGGTGCGGTTGGAGTCCAGCGGGATGCCGGGGCCCATCGTCGTCGTCAGGGTCGCCTTCTTGATGTAGCGGCCCTTGGCGGCGGACGGCTTCAGACGGAGGATCTCCTCCAGAGCCGCGGCGTAGTTCTCGACCAGCTTCGTCTCGTCGAAGGAGACCTTGCCGATGATGAAGTGCAGGTTCGAGTGCTTGTCGACGCGGAACTCGATCTTGCCGCCCTTGATGTCGTTGACAGCCTTCACGACGTCGGGGGTGACGGTTCCGGTCTTCGGGTTCGGCATGAGACCACGCGGGCCGAGGACGCGGCCGAGGCGGCCGACCTTGCCCATGAGGTCCGGGGTGGCCACCACGGCGTCGAACTCGTTCAGGCGGTTGCCCTTGGAGATCTCGTCGATGAGCTCGTCGGAGCCGACGATGTCGGCGCCCGCGGCGATCGCGGCCTCGGCACGGTCACCGGTCGCGAAGACCAGGACCCGGGCGGTCTTACCGGTGCCGTGCGGGAGGTTCACGGTGCCACGGACCATCTGGTCGGCCTTGCGCGGGTCGACGCCCAGGCGGAAGGCGACCTCGACGGTGCCGTCGAACTTGGTGGCGGCGGTGTCCTTGGCGAGACGGACGGCCTCGAGGGGGGCGTAGTTCCGCTCCCGGTCGATCTTGGCGTCCGCGCTGCGGAGAGCCTTGCTGCGCTTCACTTCTGCTCCTGTTGGTTCAGGTATGGAGTCGTGGTGCGGGCCGCGCCGGCCCTACCACTGAGGTCACGAAGGGGCTGATCAGCCTTCGACCGTGATGCCCATGGAACGGGCGGTGCCGGCGATGATCTTCGACGCGGCGTCGAGGTCGTTGGCGTTCAGGTCGGGGAGCTTGACCGTGGCGATCTCGCGGACCTGGGCGGCCGTGAGCTTGGCGACCTTGGTCTTGTGCGGCTCGCCGGAGCCCTTGTCCACACCCGCGGCCTTGAGGATCAGCTTGGCGGCCGGCGGAGTCTTGGTGATGAAGGTGAAGGAGCGGTCCTCGTAGACCGTGATCTCCACCGGCACGACCATGCCACGCTGCGACTCGGTCGCGGCGTTGTAGGCCTTGCAGAACTCCATGATGTTGACGCCGTGCTGGCCCAGCGCGGGACCGACCGGCGGGGCCGGGTTGGCCGCACCAGCGTTGATCTGGAGCTTGATAAGCCCCGTGACCTTCTTCTTCTTGGGAGGCATTGCTCTCTCCGGGTCCTAGTGAGAGTGTTCAGCCCGCCATCCGGTCATCCGGATGCAGGCATACCGCACAACGATAACGGGTATACACGCGCGGCTAAAAACCGAGCAGGTCAGAGCGGCTACGAGAGCCACTCTGACCTGGTCGGAAACCTGTGGGACTAGTTCTTCTGGATCTGGTCGAAGCTGAGCTCGACCGGGGTCTCGCGACCGAAGATCTCGACGAGGCCCTTGACCTTCTTCGAGTCGGCGTTGATCTCGTTGATCGTGGCCTGAAGGGTGGCGAAGGGGCCGTCGGTGACGGTGACCGAGTCGCCGACCTCGAAGTCCAGGACCTCGACGGTGACCTTGCGGGCCGGCGCCGGCTTGCCCTCGGCCTCGGCGGCCTCGCGGGCGGCCTTCTCCTCGGCCTCGGGGGCGAGCATCTTGACGATCTCGTCGAGGGTCAGCGGGTACGGGTCGTAGGCGTTGCCCACGAAGCCGGTGACGCCGGGGGTGTTGCGGACGACGCCCCAGGACTCGTTCGTCAGATCCATGCGGACGAGAACGTAACCGGGCAGCTTGTTCTGCCGGACGTTCTTGCGCTCGCCGTTCTTGATCTGGACGATCTCTTCCTCGGGCACCTCGGCCTGGTAGATGAACTCCTCGACGTTCAGCGAGACGGCACGCTGCTCGAGATTGGCCTTCACGCGCTTCTCGTAGCCCGCGTAGGTGTGGATCACGTACCACTCGCCGGGCAGGAGACGCAGCTCGTCGCGGAGGGCCTGGATCGGGTCGACGGGAGCGGCGGGCTCCGCGGCCTCGTCCTCTTCCTCGTCACCCTCGGCGGACGCGTTCTCGGACTCGTCGTCCTCGTCCTCGGCCTCGGCGTCCTCGTCGGACTCCTCGGCGTCGGCGTCCTCGGTCTCGTCGGTGTCCTCGACGTGCAGGGCGGCAGCCTCGGCCGCCTCGCCCGCAGCGGCGTCAGCAGCCTCGGCCTGGTCCTCGTCGGCCGCCTCGACGATGTCGAGCTCGTCCTCAACGGACTCGACAGAATCGACGGCGTCGTTCAGGTTCGGGTCAGACACGGTGGCTGCTTCTTCCTGGATACAGATGGGTGGAACAAGAAATCAGCCGAAGACGTACTTGACTGCTTCCTGGAAGCCATAGTCAATCACGGTCACAAGGCCGATCATGATGACAACGAAGACAATCACTACCGTGGTGTACGTCGTCAGCTGGCTGCGAGTGGGCCAGACGACCTTGCGGAGTTCCGCGATGATCTGGCGGTAGAAGAGCGCGAGGCGGCCCAGGGGGCCCTTCTTCCCGCGCTTGCCGCCCTTGCGCGGCCTCTTCTTCGAGTCCGGCGCCTCGTCCTCGGCATCAGGCATGTCGATGGAGCCCACGGCGTCCGTCACGCTTCTCACCTGATCCCGGGTCATGGCAGTGCCGTGCCCGAATGAGCCGCACGGCGGTGCATTGAAGTACGTACATGCGCACACATCCTGGCGGTGTGTGTAGCAGGGCCGGAGGGACTTGAACCCCCAACCGCCGGTTTTGGAGACCGGTGCTCTACCAATTGAGCTACGACCCTTTGTGGCTCCCCCAACCTACCGCATCGTGAGATGTGGTCGGTGCGGGCCAACGAGCAGTGAGTGTACGTGGTGATGGGGCCCCACGTCGAACAGAAGGCGCCCCGACCTGCCACCGGACGCGCGTACGACCGGGAATGACCGTTCCTGTCCGCTCCTCGAAACCTGTGTACCGGGTCCCGAGGCCGTCTGGGAGCATGGCCGCATGAGCGCTGCTACCCCTCCGACCGAGCGCCGGGTCTCCGCCCGCATCGGTGCGATCTCCGAGTCCGCCACCCTCGCCGTCGACGCCAAGGCCAAGGCCCTCAAGGCCGCCGGGCGTCCGGTGATCGGCTTCGGCGCGGGTGAGCCCGACTTCCCGACGCCGGACTACATCGTCGAAGCCGCCGTGGAGGCGTGCAAGAACCCGAAGTACCACCGCTACACGCCGGCCGGCGGCCTGCCCGAGCTGAAGGCCGCGATCGCCGCCAAGACGCTGCGCGACTCCGGCTACGAGGTCGACCCCTCCCAGATCCTGGTGACCAACGGCGGCAAGCAGGCGATCTACGAGGCGTTCGCCGCGATCCTCGACCCGGGCGACGAGGTCATCGTCCCGGCCCCGTACTGGACCACTTACCCCGAGTCGATCCGGCTCGCGGGCGGTGTCCCGGTCGAGGTCGTCGCCGACGAGACCACCGGCTACCGCGTCTCGGTGGAGCAGCTGGAGGCCGCGCGCACGGAGAAGACCAAGGTCGTCCTCTTCGTCTCCCCGTCCAACCCGACCGGCGCCGTCTACAGCGAGGCCGAGACCGAGGCGATCGGCCGCTGGGCCGTCGAGCACGGCCTGTGGGTGCTGACGGACGAGATCTACGAGCACCTGGTCTACGGCGGGGCGAGCGCCGTCTCCCTGCCGTCGGTCATGCCGGCGCTGCGCGACAAGTGCATCGTCGTCAACGGCGTCGCCAAGACGTACGCGATGACCGGCTGGCGCGTGGGGTGGATCATCGGTCCGAAGGACGTCGTGAAGGCCGCGACCAACCTGCAGTCGCACGCCACCTCCAACGTCAGCAACGTGGCGCAGGTGGCCGCGCTCGCCGCCGTCTCGGGCGACCTGGAGGCCGTCGCGGAGATGGGCCGCGCCTTCGACCGGCGCCGCCAGACGATCGTGCGGATGCTCAACGAGATCGAGGGCGTCCTCTGCCCGACCCCGGAGGGCGCGTTCTACGTGTACCCCTCGGTGAAGGCCCTGCTCGGCAAGGAGATCCGCGGCAAGCGCCCGCAGACCTCGGTCGAGCTGGCCGCCCTGATCCTGGACGAGGCCGAGGTCGCGGTCGTCCCGGGCGAGGCCTTCGGGACGCCCGGCTACCTGCGCCTCTCCTACGCGCTGGGTGACGAGGACCTGGTCGAGGGCGTGTCCCGGATGCAGAAGCTCCTCGCCGAGGCACGCGACTGACGCGCTTCCCGCCACGTGCGAACGGGCCCCCGGTTCCCTGGAACCGGGGGCCCGTTTTCACGTTCGAGCAAGGTCCCGATCGGGGAAAGGGGCTGTATTCGTCCATTCGAGTGCGGCAAGATCCTTCAATGGAGCACGTTTCCGAGCACCCTTCCCGTGACATCAACCTGCTGCCCAAGGCCCATCTGCATCTGCACTTCACCGGCTCGATGCGACCCACGACGCTCATCGAGCTCGCCGACAAGTACGGCGTGCACCTGCCCGAGGCGCTGAGCAGCGGCACCCCGCCCAAGCTGCGGGCGACCGACGAGCGCGGCTGGTTCCGCTTCCAGCGGCTCTACGATCTCGCCCGGTCCTGCCTGCGGGAGCCCGAGGACATCCGGCGCCTGGTCCGCGAGGCGGCCCAGGAGGACGTGCGGGACGGCTCGGGGTGGCTGGAGATCCAGGTCGACCCGACCTCGTACGCACCCCTGCTCGGCGGGCTGATCCCGGCCATGGAGATCATCCTGGACGCCGTCGACGAGGCGGCGCGCGAGACCGGCCTCGGCATGCGGGTGCTGGTCGCGGCGAACCGGATGAAGCACCCCCTGGAGGCCAGGACCCTGGCGCGGCTCGCGGTGCGGTACGCGGACCGGGGCGTGGTCGGCTTCGGGCTGTCCAACGACGAGCGCCGGGGCATGGCCCGCGATTTCGACCGCGCCTTCGCGATCGCGCGGGAGGGCGGGCTGCTGGCCGCGCCGCACGGCGGTGAGCTGACCGGTCCGGCGTCGGTCCGGGACTGCCTGGACGATCTGCGGGCGTCGAGGGTGGGGCACGGGGTGCGGGCGGCGGAGGACCCCCGGGTGCTGCGCAAGCTGGCCGAGCGGGGCGTGACCTGCGAGGTCTGCCCGGCGTCGAACGTGGCCCTCGGCGTGTACGAGAAGCCCGAGGACGTCCCCCTGCGGACGCTCTTCGAGGCCGGGGTGCCGATGGCCCTGGGCGCGGACGACCCGCTGCTCTTCGGCTCGCGGCTGGCGGCCCAGTACGAGATCGCCCGCCGGCACCACGCCTTCACGGACGCCGAACTGGCCGAGCTGGCCCGCCAGTCGGTGCGCGGTTCGGCGGCTCCGGAGGACGTCCGGAACAAGCTGCTGGCCGGCATCGACGACTGGCTGGCGGTCCCGGCGGCCTGACCGCGGGGGCGCGATCGGGCCCTACGCGGCGGCGATCCCGGCCGTGAGCGTGCGGGCGAGGCCCGCGGCGAACGCGTCCAGCGAGGTCGGGGGCCTGCGGTCCTCGGTCATCTCGTAGGCGAAGGCCCGCTGCACGCAGGCCCCGAGCAGCAGGGACGCGGCGGCGTGGGGGTCGGCGTCCGGGGCGACCCGTCCGAGCCGCTGCTCGGCGCGGAGGTAGTCCGCGAGTCCCTCGATCGGCTTGTGGGGGCCGACGCCCAGTTCGCGCATGGCCTCTTCGTGGCGGCGCCTGAGCTGGGGCTCGGCGTAGAGGGAGGCGGCCATCGGGAAGGTCTGCTCGTAGAAGAGCGCGGCCTGGCGGGCCACCTCCGTGAGGTTCTCCTCGACGGAGCGTCCGCCGGGGTCGGCGGCGAGCGTGCCGAGGAGGCTGCCGAGTCCGGGCAGCCGCTCGTTCAGCACGGTCACGAACAGCTCCTCCTTGCTCGTGAAGTACTTGTAGAGCGCGGCCTCCGAGCAGCCGGCGGCCTTGGCGATCTCCTTGGTGGTGGTGCGGGCCAGGCCGGCCGTCCGCATGAGCAGGCGGGCCGCGTCGATGATCCGTACCCGGGTCGGCTTCTGGTCCATGCGTCCTCCGGAGCACGCTTGACGAGGGGGTGAGCGCACACTCACTCTAAGGGTGAGTGAATACTTACCCACCCCAGGAGGGTGCGACATGAGGCTCACCGTCTTCGGCGCGACCGGCGGCATCGGCCGCGAGATCGTCCGGCAGGCACTGGCCGCCGGGCACGAGGTGACGGCGGTCGTCCGCAACCCGGCGCGGCTCACGTTCGACGGCCCCGGCCCGGAGGTGTTCCGGTCCGATCTGGCGGACCCCGAGGCGCTGCGGGCCGCGGTCGCCGGCCGGGACGCGGTGCTCTCCGGGCTCGGCGCCCGCAGCCGCGCGGACGCCGGGGTCGCCGCCCGGCTGACCCGCTCGGTACGGGCGGCCATGCACGCGGAGGGGGTCCGGCGTCTGCTGGTGGTCAGCGCCGCGCCGCTCGGCCCGGTCCCCGCGGACCAGGGCGTCCTCGACCGGGCCTTGCTCGCGCTCGTCAACGCCGCCCTCAAGGACGTGTACGCCGATCTGCGGGTGATGGAGGACGAGCTGGCGGCCGGCGACACGGACTGGACGGCCGTACGCCCGCCACGGCTGACGGACGGGCCGCTCTCCGGCAGGTACCGCTCGGTCGTCGGCGGCACCCCCGGCCGGGGCCGCTCCCTCGCGCGGGCGGACGTGGCCCACGCGATGCTGGCGATGATCGGCGACCCGGCGACGGTGCGGCAGGGCGTGGGGGTCGCCTATTGAGCCCGGGGCGGGCGCGGGCCCACGAGCGGCGTCATCGGGCGCAGTCGGTGCCGGGTCCCGCCGCCGGCCGGTACGTGGTCGTCCTCGGCGCCTGCCCCGGCAGGCTCGGCCACTCCAGGACCGCGGTCGACGGCGAGGTCAGGGTCATGTGGGCGGCCAGGGGCAGGTCGTCCACCCAGTCGATCGCCGTGTGCGACGCCTCGTCGCCCTCGGCCCGCCAGAGCCGGCCGCCGAAGACCGCGTAGCGCAGGGCGCACTCCTTGGGCATGTCGTAGACGTACCGCCGCCCCGGGCTCGGGCGGTCCGGGCCGAGCGTCGCGGCGGGCGCGTCCCCGTGGCGCCGCCGGGGCTCCCGGTCCAGACACGCGGGCGGCCCCCCGGTCAGCGGGCGGAAGGTGAGGGGCGGCCGGTCGTCCGTCTCGAAGACGGCCGTGTCCCGCTCGGCCCGGTCGAAGCGGCCGTCGGTCCAGCTCATGTAGCCGCGCACCCGGTCCGTCGCCCCGTCCCCGGCGGACGTTCCGCCGCCGTCGGCGCGCTCCCACACTCGGCCGCCGAAGACGGCGTACCGCAGGGCGCACACGGTGGACAGGTCGTAGCGGTAGCGCACGTTCTCCCGCGGCCGGGTGGGCCCGCCGTCCAGCGGGTCGCCGGGGCCGGACGGCGGCTGGGGCGGGTACTTCCCGACGAAGGGCTGTACCGGCGGGGGCGTCGCGGTGGTGGGACCGGCAGGCGGCGTGTCCGCCTCCGGGCCGCTCCAGCGCGCCCCGAGGGTGACGCCGCCGGCGACCAGCAGGGTCGCCGTCCCCACCGCCAGCGAGCGCCGCAGCCGGCGGATCCGGCGACCGCGGGCCACGACGGTGGCGACAGGCGCCGGCCCGGCGTCGAGCGGCCCGGCGCCCGCCAGGTCGCGCAGTCCGCGCCTGAGCGGTTCCTCCTCGGGTGTCCCGGCCATCACGCGCCCCTTCCCGTTCCGGCGTAACCGGCCAGCGCGCCCGTGGCACGCAGCCGCTCCAGGGCCCGGTTCGTACGGCTCTTGACCGTGCCGGGCGAGCAGCCGAGCAGCTCGGCCGTCTGTTCCACGGACAGGTCCTCGTAGAAGCGCAGCACCACCACGGCACGCTGGGCACGGGGCAGGACGGTCAGCGCGCGGGCCAGTTCGAGGCGCGCGTCGGCGCCCCCGGCCATGTCGTGACCGTCGGGGGCGGTGTCGCTCGCGGGGCGGACGACCTCGGTGTGCCAGCGGCGGCGGCGCCAGGTCGCGTAGAGGTTGACGACGACCCTGCGGGTGTACGCCTGGGGCGAGTCCCAGGCGGCCGAGCCGCCCCAGCGCAGGTAGACCTTGACCAGCGCGGCCTGGACGAGGTCCTCGGCGGCGTGCGGGTCGCCGGTCAGCAGCCGCGCGGTGCGCAGCAGCGAGGCGTAGGCCGACTCCGCGAACTGCGCGAAGTCGGGCGGGCCGGTTCCCTCCACCGATCCCCCTCGCCGGGCGTGCGGTCCCCGCGTCCCGGGAGCCTGTCACCCACTCGACGACCTGGGGAGCGCGGCGGGTTCCACCGGATTCCCCGGACCGGGTCCGGCGGTCCGGCCGCCGCGGGCCGGGGGGTCTCAGAGGCTGACGCCGACCGTCACCGGCTCGTTCACCAGCGTGATCCCGAAGGCGTCCCGCACCCCGGCGACGACCTCGCGGGCGAGCGCGAGGAGGTCCTCGGTGGTGGCCTCGCCCCGGTTGGTGAGGGCGAGGGTGTGCTTGCCGGAGATGCGGGCCGGGCCGGAGCCGTACCCCTTGGTGAAGCCGGCCTTGTCGATCAGCCAGGCCGCCGAGGTCTTGATCCGGCCGTCGTCGCCGGCGGGGAAGGCGGGCGGCGCCACGTCGGGGCCGAGCCGCTCGGCCACCCGGGCGAGGAAGGTCTCGAACGCGGCGGCGGTCAGGATCGGGTTGGTGAAGAAGGAGCCCGCGGACCACGTGTCGTGGTCGTCCGGGTCCAGCACCATGCCCTTGCCGGCCCGCAGCCCCAGGACGGTCTCCCGGGCGTGCGCGAGCGGCACGCGGTCGCCGACCCGGACGCCGAGGGCGCGGGCGGTCTCCGGGTACCTGACCGGGGCCGACTGCCCGCCGGCGTCCTCCAGGCGGAAGCGGACGCGCAGCACGACGTAGCGGTCCGGGTCGTCCTTGAAGCGGCTGTGCCGGTAGGAGAAGGAGCACGCGGCGTTGTCGAGGGTGACCGTCTCGTCGGCGCGGCGGTCGTACGCCACGACCTCGGTGAGGGTGGCGGAGACGTCCTGGCCGTAGGCGCCGACGTTCTGGATCGGGGTCGCGCCGGCCGAGCCGGGGATGCCGGCCAGGCACTCGATCCCGGCGAGCCCGGCCTCGACGGCGCGCGCCACGGCATCCGTCCAGACCTCCCCCGCGGCCAGCTCCAGCTCCGTCCCGTCGAGGACGAAGCCGCGGGTGGCGATGCGCAGGGCGGTGCCGTCGAAACCCTTGTCCCCGATGACCAGGTTGGAGCCGCCGCCGATGATCAGCAGCGGGGTGCCGGCGGCGTCCGCCGCGCGGACGGTGGCCACCACCTCGTCGTCGGTGGTGGCCGTGACGAGGCGGTTCGCGGGGCCGCCGAGCCGGAAGGTGGTCAGGGGGGCGAGGGGGGCGTCGTGGAGTTCCTGCACGGGCTCAAGAGTACGGGGACGGCCCCGCCGGTCGGGGCGGGGCCGTTCCCGGCGTGGCCGGAGGGGCCGCTCACGCGGCCCGGGTGCGCCGGTCACGCGGGGATCAGCCGGTGCTCCTCGCTCTCCGCGGCCTCGGCGGAGCTGGCGTCCGGCCGCTCCCCCGCCTTGCGCCCGGGGATGAAGAGGGACGCCACCGCGCCGAGGGCGACCATCCCGGCACCGACCCACAGCGCGGGCTCCAGGCCGTCCACGAACTGCCGGGCGGATCCGTACCCGCCCTGGGCGGCGAAGATCGAGGCCATCACGGCGACGCCGAGGGCGCCGCCGACCTCGCGCAGGGCGTTGTTGGCGCCGGAGGCGATGCCCTGCTCGGAGGGCCGGACGCTGGACATGACCAGGTTGGCGGCGGGGGCGAAGTAGAGGGCCATGCCGATGCCGCTGACGATCAGGGCCGGGAGCTGGGCCGCGTACGAGACGTCGGGAGTCACGACGAGGGCGAACCAGGCGAGGCCGAGGGCCTGGAGGGCGAGTCCGGCGGCGACGACGGGACGGCCGCCGATCCGGTCGGAGAGGTAGCCCGCGATCGGGGCGACGATCATCGGCATGCCGGTCCAGGGCAGCATCCGCAGCCCCGCCTCGGTCGGCGAGTAGCCGAGGACGCCCTGCATGTACTGGCTGAGCAGGAAGATCGAGCCGAACATGCCGAGGAACATCAGCAGGCTCGCGGCGTTGATCCCGCTGAAGGCCCGGCTGCGGAAGAGCCGCATCGGGAGCATGGGCGCCTTGGCGCGGATGCCGTGGTGGACGAAGCCGGCGAGCAGCGCGCCGCCCGCGATCAGGCCGGTGAGGACGGTGGCGCCGGTCCAGCCGTCGATCGGGCCGCGGATCAGTCCGTAGACGATGCCGAACAGGCCGCCGCTGGCGAGCAGGGTGCCGACGGCGTCGAGCCGGGCGCCGGTGCCGAACGACTCGGCGAGGCGGAGCCGGGCGAGCGGGAGCAGGGCAAGGCCGAGCGGCACGTTGAGCCAGAAGATCCACTGCCAGGAGACGTGCTCGGTGAGACTGCCGCCGATGAGGGGCCCGGAGGCCACGGCGAGGCCGTTCACGGCGCCCCAGATGCCGTACGCCATCCCGCGCCGGGCGGCCGGCACGGCGGCGGTGAGCAGCGTGAGGGTGAGCGGCATCATGATCGCGGCGCCGACGCCCTGGACGGCGCGGGCGGCGATGAGGGCGTCGATGCCGGGGGCGAGCGCGGCGGCGGCGGACGCGCCCGTGAAGACGGCGAGTCCGGCGAGGAAGAGCCTTCGCCGGCCGAACCGGTCGCCGAGGGCCGCGCCGAACATCAGCAGGACGGCGAAGGTGAGGGTGTAGGCGCTCACCGTCCACTCCAGGTCGTGCAGGGCGCCGCCGAGGTCCTCGCGGATGGAGGGCAGCGCGGTGGTGACGACGAGGTTGTCGAGGGCCGCCATGAATCCGGCGACGCTGGTGATCACGAGGGCCCAGGCGGCGGAGCCGCGGCGGGCTGAGGGCTGGTTCATTGCTGCTCACCCTTCGGGTTAGTTATTGATGACTAACTTCAACGAGCAGAGGTCGGCCCGGACGCGTGGCGGCCGACCCCCGGGCCGGAGCCCGGGCGTGCGCTACTTCACTTCTCCAGCCGGCCGAGACGTCGGGCCGAGGGGTAGAAGCCCTCCCAGACCCGGTGCTCCGGCGGGAACCCCATGGCGACGAGGGTGTTCACGAGCATGCCGTACGCCAGGAAGGTCGTGGTCTCGTTGACGTCCGCGCCGAGCGGCAGGTGGACGGTCTCCCAGAGCTCCATCCAGCCGGCCCGGACGGCCTCGCCGAACTCGCGGTCACCGGCCTCCTCCGCGGCGGCCACCGCGACGTACACCTGCATCTGCATCAGGAGCCGGTCCGGCTGCTCGGCGATGAGCCGGGTGTAGGCGTTGGCCATGGAGTGCAGGGCCTCCTCCCCCGTCAGCCCCTCGGCGGCCTCCTGGAAGACCCGCCGGGTGTCCGCCAGGCAGCGCTCGGACGCCGCCAGGAAGATCGCCTTCTTGCCGGGGAAGAGGCGGAAGAGGTACGGCTGCGAGACGCCCACGCGGCGGGCGATCGCCTCCGTGGAGGTGCCGTAGTAGCCACCGCGGGCGAACTCCCTCATCGCCGCGCGGATCACGCTCTCGCGCCGTTCCTCTGCGCTCATCCTGACCATGCATCTGAAGTTAGTACTCAATCACTAACTTCGTCAACCCGGGAAAAGGGGCGGCCTCGTCGGGACGGCCGCCCCCACCCGGGATCCGGGGTCAGACCAGCTGCACCACGGCCCGGGACATGCCCAGGACCTTCTGGCCCGCCGCGACCGCGGTGAGGTCCACGCGGATCCGGCCGTCGTCCAGCTTCGCGCCGACCTTGGCGCTCACCTCGATCAGGGCGCCCTGGTCGTCGTTCGGCACGACCACCGGCTTCGTGAAGCGCACGCCGTACTCGACGACGGCCGCCGGGTCGCCGGCCCAGTCGGTCACGACGCGGATCGCCTCGGCCATGGTGAACATGCCGTGGGCGATGACGTCCGGCAGACCGACCCCGACCGCGAACTTCTCGTTCCAGTGGATCGGGTTGAAGTCCCCGGAGGCACCGGCGTACCGCACCAGCGTGGCGCGCGTCACCGGGAAGGACTGCGCCGGCAGCTCCGTGCCGACCTCGACCTCGTCGTAAGCGATCTTCGCAGCCACGGTCAGACCTCCTCGGGGGCGCGCGAGACGAGCTTGGTCCACGCGGTCACGACGTGCTCGCCGGACGCGTCGTGCACCTCGCCGCGGATGTCCAGGATGTCGTTGCCCGCCAGCGACTTGATCGCCTCGATGGTCGAGGTGACCGAGAGCCGGTCGCCCGCCCGCACGGGGCGGGTGTACGCGAACTTCTGGTCGCCGTGCACCACCCGGCTGTAGTCCAGGCCCAGCTGCGGGTCCTCGATGACCTGGCCCGCGGCGGCGAATGTGATCGCGAACACGAAAGTCGGCGGAGCGATCACATCGGGGTGACCGAGCGCCTTCGCGGCTTCCTGATCGGTGTACGCGGGATTCTCGTCCCCGACCGCCGTGGCGAACTCGCGGATCTTCTCGCGGCCGAC
Organism: Streptomyces sp. MS191; assembly: GCF_008042125.1. Taxonomy (GTDB): domain Bacteria; phylum Actinomycetota; class Actinomycetes; order Streptomycetales; family Streptomycetaceae; genus Streptomyces. The sequence continues at coordinate 31,010 of NZ_RDBI01000066.1, read as the reverse complement.
CTCGTACGGCGCGGTGGGCGGATAGGTCCGGCCCACGAAGGACTGGTCGAGCGCCATGGGCTCGGTACCTCCTGGATTGTTGCCGACAAACGACGCGAGGCCGCCCCCTGGTGGGGACGGCCTCGTGTACGAGCCTGATTAGCGCGTCTCGCGGTGCGCAGTGTGAGAGTTGCAGCGAGGGCAGTGCTTCTTCATCTCAAGACGGTCCGGGTTGTTACGCCGGTTCTTCTTGGTGATGTAGTTCCGCTCCTTGCACTCCACGCAGGCCAGCGTGATCTTCGGGCGGACGTCGGTGGCAGCCACGTGAGTGCTCCTTGGACGGACGGATGGACGGATGAACGCATAAAAGAGTAGCCGATCGAAGGACCGACCCCACAATCGGCTACCGTGTGTAGCGGTGACCGGACTTGAACCGGTGACACAGCGATTATGAGCCGCTTGCTCTACCGACTGAGCTACACCGCTTTGATGTTCCGGATCCCGCCCGAAGGCGGGTCCTTCACACCAGAGCCCCAATACGGAATCGAACCGTAGACCTTCTCCTTACCATGGAGACGCTCTGCCGACTGAGCTATTGGGGCGAGCGATGAAGACATTACACGGTCCTCCGCCGATCGCCCAAATCCGTTTCCCACCCCCTGCGCACCGCCTTGCTCCGGCCGTCCCGTACGCCACTCGTGGCCTCATCAGTACGACTATTGCGCTCCTCCGCGAAGGCCGACCGGACCGCCCCTAGGCTCGGCACACGCTGCGTGATCTTGAGCCTGAGGAGCCTTGAGGAGCCCGATGTCAGCCGACAGCAAGCAGCCCCAGCCGCCCGACGACCGGGCCGCCGCCACCGCGGACTCCGCCGCCACGCTCCTGCTCTCCAACGCCCGCCTGACGGACGGCCGGACCGTCGACGTGCGGCTCGGCGCCGGCCGGATCGAGGCCGTCGGCACGGCCGGCAGTCTCACCGCCACCGGCCCCCGCGTCGACCTCGCCGGCTACCTGCTGCTCCCGGCGCCCGCCGAGCCGCACGCCCACGGCGACACCGCGCTCGGCGCCGACTCCCCCGGTCCCGTCTCCTACGCCGTCGACGAGGTGCAGCGGCGGGCCACCGAGGCCGCCCTGCTCCAGCTGGGCCACGGCGCGACGGCGCTGCGCGCGCACGTCCGGATCGGGGACGTCCAGGGCCTCGGCCCGCTCGAAGCCGTCCTGCAGGCCCGGCGTTCACTGCGCGGGCTGGCCGACCTGACGGCGGTCGCGATGCCCCGGCTGCTGACCGGGCTGGCGGGCGCGGACGGGCTCGCCATGCTGCGTGACGCGGTGAAGATGGGCGCCGGCGTGGTCGGCGGCTGCCCGGATCTCGACCCCGATCCGGCCGGCTACGTCGAGGCGGTCCTCGGCCTGGCCGCGGAGCACGGCTGCCCGGTGGACCTGCACACCGACGCCGACGATCCGGCGCGGCTCGCACGGCTGGCGGCGATGGCCGGCGGGCTGCGGCCCGGGGTGACCATCGGGCCCTGCGCGGGTCTCGCCCGGCTGCCCGCGGACCAGGCCCGGCGGACGGCGGACCGGCTGGCGGCGGCCGGCGTGACCGTGGTGTGCCTGCCGCAGGGCGGCTGCGGGGCGACCGGGACCCGCGGCGCGGCACCGGTCCGGCTCCTGCGGGCGGCCGGCGTCCGGCTCGCCGCGGGCAGCGGCGCGCTGCGCGACGTCGCCAATCCGGTGGGCCGCGGCGACCCGTTGGAGGCCGCATACCTGCTGGCCTCCCTGGGCGGTCTGCCGGCCACGGAGGCGTACGGGGCGGTGAGCGCGGAGGCCCGGGCGGCGATGGGTCTTCCGGAGGTGCGGGTCGAGGCGGGGTTCCCCGCGGAGCTGCTCGCGGTGCGCGGCGAGCGGCTGGCGGGCGTGCTGTCCCTCGCGTACAGCCGCATCGTGGTGCACCGCGGCCGGGTGGTCGCCCGGACGAGCGCGGTGCGGGAGTACTGCGACTCGGCGGCGGCGCTCGACCTGCCGCGCCAGTCCCGCCCCGAGCGGCCCGAGCCGGGAAGCCCTCCCGCCGGTCCCGTCGTACGGTCGTGAGTATGCGCATCGTCATCGCTGGAGGACACGGCCGGATCGCCCTGCGTCTGGAGCGGCTGCTCGCCGCGCGCGGACACCGGCCGGTGGGCATCATCCGCAAGCCGGAGCAGGCCGAGGACCTGCGGGGCGCCGGCGCCGAACCCGCCGTGCTGGACCTGGAGTCGGCGTCCCCGGAGCAGGTCGCGGACGTCCTGCGCGGCGCCGACGCGGCGGTCTTCGCCGCGGGCGCCGGGCCGGGCAGCGGCGTGGACCGCAAGGAGACCGTGGACCGCGCGGCGGCGGTCCTGTTCGCGGAGGCGGCCGAACGCGAGGGCGTACGCCGTTTCGTCGTCGTCTCGTCCATGGGCGCGGACGCGGAGCACCCGGGTGACGAGGTGTTCGACGCCTATCTGCGGGCCAAGGGGGCGGCGGACGACGCCGTACGCGCCCGGCCCGGCCTGGACTGGACGATCCTGCGCCCCGGGATGCTCACCGACGACGCCGGGACGGGCCTGGTCCGCCTGGAGGCGTCCACCGGCCGCGGCCCGGTCCCGCGCGACGACGTGGCGGCGGCCCTGGCCGAGCTGATCGAGACCCCGGCCACGGCGGGCCTCACGCTCGAACTGGTCGGCGGCTCGACGCCGGTGTCGGTCGCGGTGAAGGACGTCGCGGGCAACTGAGGCCCCGTCCGGTGGCCGGGCCCCGCGGGGCCCGGCCACGGTCGTCCAGGGGCGCGTCGCGCGCCCTATGAACCTCGTCACTCCCCCGCCCGCCGGTCCGCGGACGCAGAACGGCCCCTGATCGCGTTTCCGCAGATCAGGGGCCGTTCTTCCATGTGGCGGCGCCAGGATTCGAACCTGGGTAGGCTAAGCCGACGGATTTACAGTCCGTTCCCATTGGCCACTCGGGCACACCGCCATGGGATGCGCTGCTCGGAGCCGCTTTTCGGCGGTGCTCCGTGGCAACGACGTAAACGATACCTGATCCGCGGGGGTGCTTCGCCACCGGATTGATCAGCGGTTCGCGAGGGCTCGGTTGACTAGGCTTGCGTCGTACGCCCAGCAACCGCAGGCATTCGACGCAAGGAGCCACACGTCATGGCCGACTCCAGTTTCGACATCGTCTCCAAGGTCGAGCGGCAGGAGGTCGACAACGCCCTCAACCAGGCCGCGAAGGAGATCTCGCAGCGCTACGACTTCAAGGGCACCGACGCCTCGATCTCCTGGTCCGGCGAGAAGATCCTGATGCAGGCCAACGGCGAGGAGCGCGTGAAGGCGATCCTCGACATCTTCGAGACCAAGCTGATCAAGCGCGGAATCTCCCTGAAGTCGCTGGACGCGGGCGAGCCGCAGCTGTCCGGCAAGGAGTACAAGATCTTCGCCACGATCGAGGAGGGCATCTCCCAGGAGAACGCCAAGAAGGTCGCGAAGGCCATCCGTGACGAGGGCCCCAAGGGCGTCAAGGCGCAGGTCCAGGGCGACGAGCTGCGCGTCAGCTCCAAGAGCCGGGACGACCTGCAGGCCGTGCAGGCGCTGCTCAAGGGCAAGGACTTCGACTTCGCCATCCAGTTCGTGAACTACCGGTAGTCCACGAGTCCACCGGCCCGGCCCGGAGCGCGGCGTCCGAAAACCGCCGGTCCCCGGGGCCGGGGCCCTCGCACACTGGACGGAGATCGAGGGTGCGAGGAGAGGAACCAGTCATGACCGTGCAGAGCGTGTACGCGTACGTCGACGGACCGCTGGGCGAGATGCTGCTGGTCGGACGGATCACCGAGACCGGTGCCACGGAGCTCGCGTCGCTCTCGCTGCCCGGGCAGAAGGGCGCCGCGACCGTGCGGGACGGCTGGCGGCTCGCGCCCGAGGCCTTCGAGGACGTCGCCCGGCAGCTGGACGAGTACTTCGCCGGCCGCCGGGACGTCTTCGACATCCCGTACGCGGCGAGCGGCACGGAATTCCAGCGCAGGGTCTGGCAGGCCCTGGAGGAGATCCCGTACGGCGCGACCGTCTCGTACGGGGACATCGCCCGCCGGGTGGGGTCCTCCGGGGCCGGCGTGCGGGCCGTGGGGACCGCCATCGGACGCAATCCGCTGCTCGTGGTGCGGCCCTGCCACCGGGTGATCGGGGCGGACGGCGGCCTGCGCGGCTACGCGGCCGGTCTGGAGCGCAAGGAGCGGCTGCTCGTCCTCGAAGGCGCGTCGGCGGTGTGAGGCCGCGGTGACGGACGGGCTGTTCCCCCGCGAGCGGGCGGTCGTCGCCCCGGGTGCGGTGCACGTGCCCGGGTGGCTTCCGTCCGGCCGGCAGCGGGAGTTGGTGGCGGCCTGCCGGGCGTGGGGGCGGGGGCCGTTCCCGTACCGGCACACCGTGCTGCCGGGCGGGGGCGTGATGTCGGTGCGGTCGCTGTGCCTCGGGCGGCGCTGGGAGCCGTACCGCTACCTCGACGCGGTCGGCGCCGAACTCCCGGACTGGCTCGCCGAGCTGGGGCGCGAGGCCCTCGTCGAGGCGTACGGGCGGCACGACGACTTCGCCCCCGACACCGCGCTGGTGAACTTCTACGAGGCCGGCGCGCACATGGGCATGCACCAGGACAAGGAGGAGCGGTCCGGTGCGCCGGTGGTGTCGCTGAGTCTCGGCGACCGTTGCGTGTTCCGGTTCGGGAACACCGAGACCCGCGGCCGGCCCTACCGTGACGTCGAGTTGGAGTCCGGGGACCTGTTCGTCTTCGGCGGGCCGTCGCGCCTCGCGTTCCACGGGGTGCCGAAGGTGTGGGCGGGCACGGCCGATCCGGCGCTCGGGCTGACCGGGCGCCTGAACATCACCCTCCGTCAGACCGGTCTGTGAAGCGGCGGATCGGCCGCGGCCGGCGGCCTCAGCGCGAGCGCGAGTGGCCGAAGAGGATCCGGTAGCCGATCAGGAGGACCAGCGCGCCGCCGATGGCCGAGAGCCACGTGGCGCCGTCGTAGAACTCCGTGCTGATCGGACGGTCCAGGAAGCGTGCCGAGATCCAGCCGCCGACGAAGGCGCCCGCGACGCCGATCAGTGTCGTGCCGACGAGGCCGCCCGGGTCCCTGCCGGGCAGCAGGACCTTGGCGATGACGCCCGCGAGGAGGCCGAGAACGATCCAGCTGATGATGCTCATGCCAGGAAGGACGCCGCACGCCGCCGGGCGGTTGCCGGGGACGGCTGTCCCGCAATCCCCGGCGGGCGCACGACGCCGGCTACGGGACAGCCCTTAGGGTGCCGCCCATGACACAACTGCGCCGCACCCTCGGGGTCTTCGACGCCGTCGTCGTCGGGCTCGGCTCGATGGTGGGCGCGGGGATCTTCGCCGCCCTCGGCCCGGCGGCGCGGGCGGCCGGGTCCGGTCTGTTGCCGGCGCTCGGCGTGGCCGCGTGCGTCGCCTACTGCAACGCGACCGCGTCCGCCCGGCTCGCGGCCCGGTACCCGGCCTCGGGCGGCACCTACGTGTACGGGCGCGAACGCCTCGGCGTCTTCTGGGGGTACCTGGCGGGGTGGTCGTTCGTCGTCGGCAAGACGGCCTCCTGCGCGGCGATGGCGCTGACGGCCGGCGCGTACCTCTGGCCGGAGCAGGCGCACGCCGTCGCCGTCGGGGCCGTGGTCGCCCTGACGGCCGTGAACTACCGCGGGATCCAGAAGTCGGCCCTCCTGACGCGGGCGACCGTGGCGCTGGTGCTCGCGGTCCTGACGGCCGTGGTGAGCGTCCTGCTGTCCTCCGGCAGCGGTGACCCCGGGCGGCTCGCGCCGGGCGCGGACGTCACGGCCGGCGGTGTGCTCCAGGCGGCCGGGCTGCTGTTCTTCGCCTTCGCCGGGTACGCGCGGATCGCCACGCTCGGCGAGGAGGTGCGGGACCCCGCCCGGACCATCCCCCGGGCGGTCCCGCTGGCGCTGGGCATCACGCTGCTCGTCTACGCCGCGGTGGCCGGGTCCGTGCTGGCCGTCCTGGGGCCCGCGGCGCTGGCGGCCTCACCCGCCCCGTTGGCGGACGCGGCCCGGGCGGCGGGCGCCGCGTGGCTGGTGCCGCTGGTGACCGTGGGCGCGGCGGTCGCCGCGCTGGGGTCGCTGCTCTCGCTGATCCTCGGGGTGTCCCGGACGGCCCTGGCGATGGCGCGGGACGGTCGTCTGCCCGCCCCGCTCGCCGCCGTGCACCCCCGGTTCCAGGTGCCGCACCACGCCGAGCTCGCGGTCGGGGCGGTGGTGGCGCTGGTGGCGGCGACGGCGGACGTGCGGGGCGCGATCGGCTTCTCGTCCTTCGGGGTGCTGGTCTACTACGGGATCGCCAACGCCGCGGCCTGGACCCTGGGGCCGCGCGAGCGCCCGCTCGCCCTGTGCGGGCTCGCGGGCTGCGGGGTGCTGGCTTTCACGCTGCCGCTCACCTCGGTCCTCGCGGGGCTCGGGGTGCTGGCGGCCGGCGTCGTCGCGTACGCGGTCACCCGGGGGCGGCCCGGGCGTCCGGGGGAGTGAGACGGCGCCGCGGGGCCGTGGGCGGCCGGCTCCGTCAGTAGCCCGCGAACTGCTCGTCCGTCCGGACGATCTCCTTGCCCAGGGGGAGCAGCGAGACCGGGATCAGCTTGAAGTTCGCGATGCCCAGCGGGATGCCGATGATCGTGATGCACAGGACGATGCCGGTGGTGATGTGGCCGAGCGCCAGCCACCAGCCCGCGAGGATCAGCCACAGCACGTTGCCGACGCAGGAGGGGGCGCCCGCGTCGTGTCGGTCCACGACGGTGTAGCCGAAGGGCCAGAGGGCGTAGACGCCGATACGGAAGGCGGCGAGTCCGAAGGGGATGCCGATGATCGTGATGCAGAGCAGGACGCCGGCCAGCATGTAGCCGAGGAACATCCAGAAGCCGCACAGGATCAGCCAAATGACGTTGAGGATTGTCTTCACGGTCGACGACCTGCCATCTGTTCGAGTCGGGAGATGCGCTCCGCCATCGGCGGGTGCGTCGAGAACATCCTGGACAGCCCCTGACCTGGACGGAAGGGGTTCGCGATCATCATGTGACTGGCGGTCTCGATCCGGGGCTCGGGAGGCAGCGGCAGCTGCTTCGTGCCCGCTTCGAGCTTGCGCAGGGCGCTGGCGAGGGCGAGCGGGTCGCCGGTGAGCTGGGCGCCCGAGGCGTCCGCCTCGTACTCACGGGAACGGCTGATGGCCAGCTGGATGACGGAGGCGGCGATCGGGCCGAGGATCATGACCAGCAGCATGCCGAGCAGGCCGGGGCCGTCGTCGTCGTTGGACCGGCCGACCGGGATCAGCCAGGCGAAGTTGACCAGGAACATGATCACGGAGGCGAGCGCACCGGCGACCGAGGAGATCAGGATGTCCCGGTTGTAGACGTGACTCAGCTCGTGGCCGATGACCCCGCGCAGTTCGCGCTCGTCGAGGATCTGCAGGATGCCCTCCGTGCAGCACACCGCGGCGTTGCGCGGGTTGCGGCCGGTGGCGAAGGCGTTCGGGGCCTGCGTGGGCGAGATGTAGAGCCGGGGCATGGGCTGGCGGGCCTGGGTGGAGAGTTCGCGGACCATCCGGTACAGCGCGGGCGCCTCGAACTCGCTGACCGGGCGGGCGCGCATGGCCCGCAGAGCCAGCTTGTCGCTGTTCCAGTAGGCGTACGCGTTGGTGCCGAGCGCCACGAGGAGCGCGACGATCAGACCCGTACGGCCGAAGAAGCTGCCGATGACGATGATGAGGGCCGAGAGCCCTCCGAGGAGCACGGCGGTCCTCAGCCCGTTGTGCCGGCGGTGCACGGTACGCCCTCCAAGTGGTGCGGCAGGGGAACCCTTTGCTTGCTGGTCACTGGTTCCGTTGTTCCAGTGGACCCTCCCGTACTGGTCAACGCCAGGCGGGAGGCGCGGGTTCCCTGGCAGCGCCGGGCACGACGCGACGGCGGTGTGGGCCGTACGGGTGAGTGGGCCGGGCCGCGGAGGAGGGGGTCAGCGCTGGGCGGGGAAGCCGGCCTTCTCCAGCGCCGCGGCGACCGGTTCGACCTCGCTGGTGCAGTGGGCGCAGCGGGAGGCGATGGCGGGGATCTCGGTGTAGCAGCGGGGGCAGTCGCGCTTCTCGGACTTGATGTCGAGCTCCTCCTTCGCGAACCTCGCCTGAATCTTCGCCATGGGGACGACGACCATGAAGTAGAGCACCGCGGCGGTGATCACGAACGCTATCGACGCGGCGATCAGCAGGCCGTACGGGAAGACGGTGCCGCGCAGGTGGAAGCTGGCTTCGCTGAAGTCGCCGACCGTGCCGGTGGCCAGGCCGATGAGCGGGGTGATGAACGCCTTGCTGAAACCCGTGACGACGGCCGTGAACGACGATCCGACGGCCAGGCCGATGGCCAGCGAGATCACGTTCCCGCGCAGTATGAAGTCCTTGAAGCCGTTCAGCACGGGTGAAGCTCCTTGATGCTTTCTCTGTGGGGGGTCAGAAGAGGCTGGTGGCCGCGAAGCGGAGGGCGAACTGCGGATAGCCCGACAGGACGACGCCCGCGACGGCCGTCAGCGCGACCGCGACGGTCACCGGGGCGGGGACGCGGTGCCGGACCGCCGTCTCGCCCTCGGGAGCGTCCTGGGGCCCGCGGAACAGGAGCGCCGTCCACCGCAGGTAGTAGTAGAGGGCGATCACGACGTTGACGCCCATGATCACGGCCAGCCAGCCGAGGCCCGCGTCGACCGCCGCCGAGAAGACGGTGACCTTCGCGAAGAGACCGATGATACCGGGGGGCAGGCCGGCCAGGTTGAGCAGGAAGAAGCCCAAGACGAGCGCCACGACCGGGCGGCTCGCGTACAGGCCCCGGTAGTCCGAGATCCGGTTCTCCGGGTGCGTGCGGGCGACCAGCACCGCGACCGCGAAGGCGCCGAGGTTCACGACGGCGTACATCAGGGCGTAGGCGACGGTCGAGCCGATCTGGTCGTCGCTGGAGTACGCGGCGGCGGCGATCGGCACCAGGAGGTAGCCGGCCTGGGCGACGGAGGACCAGGCGAGCAGCCGGACCGCGCTCCACTTCCGGGTGGCGGCCTGGCGCAGGGCGGCCACGTTGCCGACGGTCATGGTGAGCGCGGCGAGGACGGCGAGCGCGGGGCCCCAGACGTCCGCGTACGAGGGGAACGCGACGACGGTCACCAGGATCAGGCCGGTGAAGCCGACCGCCTTGCCGACGACGGAGAGGTAGCCGGCGACGGGCAGCGGGGCTCCGACATAGGTGTCGGGGACCCAGAAGTGGAAGGGGGCCGCGGCGGTCTTGAAGGCGAAGCCGACCAGGGTGAGCGCCACGCCGGTCTCGGCCAGGACGTGCAGTTGGCCGGGGACGTCGTCGAGGCGCTGGGCGATCTCGGTGAGGTGCAGGGTGCCGGTCGCCGCGTAGACGAAGCTGACGCCGAGCAGGGTGACGGCCGTCGCCGTCACCGAGGACAGGAAGAACTTCAGCGCGGCCTCGCTGGACACCCGGTCCCCGCGGCGCAGGCCGACGAGGGCGAAGGCGGGCAGCGACGCCACTTCGAGGGCGACGACGAGGGTGGCCAGGTCACGGGAGGCGGGCAGCAGCGCGGCGCCGGCGGCCGAGGACAGCAGCAGGAACCAGTACTCCCCCGCCGGCAGCTTCTCCTCGGTGTCGGAGAGCGAGAGCAGCGCGGTGAGCAGCGCCCCGCCGAGCACCAGGAACTGGATGACCACGGTGAAGTGGTCGGCCGTGTAACTGCAGGCCGCCGCGCCGGTGGCGTCGCGGGCGGCGCCGGCCGCCTCGGCCGCCGCCGGGGTGAGGCAGAACGTCGAACGGTCGCCCGCGCGCAGCGGGACCAGCAGCGCGAGCGCGGCGACGAGCCCGGCGATCGCCGTCCAGCCCAGGAGCCGCTTCTGCGCCGCGGGGACGAACAGGTCGGCGACGAGGACGACCAGGGCGACCAGGGCGGTCAGGGTGGGCGGCGCGATCGTGAGCCAGTCGACGGACTGGACGAGGCTCGCGGCTGTCTCGGTCACTGCTTTCCTCCCGCGAGGAGCATCTGGACGGCCGGGTCGGTGAGGCCGAGGAGGACCGCGGGCCAGAGGCCGGCGAGGACGGTGAGGGCGGCGAGCGGCGTCCAGGCGGCGAACTCGTAGCCCCGGACGTCGGCGATCGCCTGCTCGCCCGCGGGGCGGGGGCCGCCCATGCAGACGCGCCGGACGACGAGGAGGAGGTAGGCGGCGGTGAGCAGGGTGCCGAAGCCGCCGATCGCCATGAAGACGAGGAAGGCGGGGCGGCTCAGGCCCTCGGCCGGGTCGAAGGCGCCGAACAGGGCCAGCATCTCGCCCCAGAACCCGGCCAGGCCGGGCAGCCCGAGGGAGGCGACGGCCGCGAAGGCCAGCAGCCCGCCGAGGCGCGGGGCACGACCGTAGAGCGCCGCGCCGGTGGCGCCCGCGAGGGTGTCGAGGTCGGCGGTGCCGTACCGGTCCTTGAGCGCGCCGACCAGGAAGAAGAGGAGGCCGGTGATGAGGCCGTGGGCGATGTTGGCGAAGAGCGCGCCGTTGACCCCGGTGGGGGTCATCGTCGCGATGCCGAGCAGGACGAAGCCCATGTGGCCGACGGACGAGTAAGCGATCAGCCGCTTGAGGTCGCCCTTGTTGCCGGGCCTGGCGAGCGCGAGGCAGGCGAGGGATCCGTAGACGATCCCGGCGACGGCGAAGGCCGCCAGGTACGGCGCGAAGACCCGCATGCCGTCGGGGGCGATCGGCAGGACGATCCGTACGAAACCGTACGTGCCCATCTTCAGCAGGACGCCGGCGAGGAGGACGGAGCCGACCGTGGGGGCGGCGGTGTGGGCGTCCGGCAGCCAGCTGTGCAGCGGCCACATCGGCGTCTTGACCGCGAGTCCGAGCCCGATCGCGAGGACCGCGATGACCTGCACGGAGGTGGTCAGGCCGCGGCCGTTGTCGACGGCGAGCGCCACCATGTCGAACGTGCCCGCCGTCAGTCCGACGAGCAGCAGGCCGAGCAGCATGACGACCGAGCCGAGCAGCGTGAAGAGGATGAACTTCCAGGCGGCCGCCTGCCGGCCCGCGCCGCCCCAGCGGGCGATCAGGAAGTACATCGGGATGAGGACCGTCTCGAAGGCGAGGAAGAACAGGACGAGGTCGAGCACGGCGAAGGTCGCCAGCGTGCCGGACTCGAGGACGAGGATCAGGGCGACGAACGCCTTCGGGGACGGGCCCGCGGGCATCCTGAAGTAGCTGTACAGCGCGCAGAGGAAGGTCAGCAGCGCGGTCAGCACCAGCAGCGGGAGCGAGATGCCGTCGACACCGAGATGGATGCGGACGTCGAGGGCGGGGATCCACGGGACGTCGGTCGTCGCCTGCATCCGCGACGGCCGGTCGTGGTCGAAGCCGAGCGCGAGGACGAGGGCGGCGGCCAGGACGACGCCGGTGACGACCACGCCGTGGCGGAGCACGGCCTGGTCGGGCGACCTGCCCCGCAGCCCGGGCGGGGCCGGGAGCAGGGCGACGGCGGCGCCGACGAGCGGCCCGACGACGATCAGCACGAGCAGGGCCTGCATCACGGATTCGCTGATATCGATCACGGCTCACGACCCGGCGTTGACGTTGACAAGGACGACGGCGGCGATCGCCAGGAAGACGGAGCCGGCGAGCAGGGCGCCGAGGTAGGTCTGCATGTTGCCGGTCTGGGCGCGGCGCACGAGCCACCCCAGCCAGTTGGTGCCGGTGGCCGCGCCGCGGACGTAGGTGTCGACGACCTCGCGGTCCAGGAAGCGGACCAGGGAGGCCGCGGCCAGGACGGGCCGCACGAACAGCCGCCGGTACCCGGCGTCCAGGTGGAACCCGGTGGCCGCGTGGCGGTGCAGCGGGCCCAGCAGGAGGCGGCCGGGGTCGGCCGGGTCGTCGGCCGGGTGCGGCAGCGTGAGCGCCTCGGCCTCCACCTGCCCCGCCTCGGCGTCCGGGTGCGCGACGTGCTCGGGCACGGTGCCGGGCGCCGGGGCGGCGGTCCGCACCGAGAGCGCCCGCCAGGTCGCGTACGTCATCAGACCGCCGACGAGGGCGAGACCGGTGCCCAGGACCGCGGTGGTGATCGTCGGGGTCAGGTCGTTGCCGTCGAACCAGTCGTCCAGGTACGTGACGGTGAGACCGAAGCCGACGGTCGGGACCGCGAGCACCCACAGGACGGTGGTCATGGCGAGCGGCTGCCGGCCGTGGTCCGGGGCCTCGGCGCCCCGGCCGCGGAAGGCGAGCAGCCAGAGGCGGGCCGCGTAGGCGGCGGTGAGCAGCGCGGTGAGCAGGCCCGCGAGGAGAACGGTCCAGCCCGCCCCGGCCGGGGCGACGGTCCGCTCACCGAGGGCGGTGTGCTCGGCGGCCACGAGGACCGCTTCCTTGGAGAAGAAGCCGGCGAAGGGCGGAAGGGCGGCCAGCGCGAGCAGGGCGAGGGTCATCGTCCAGTACGCGTCCGGGATCCGCTTCGTCAGTCCGCTCATCCGGGACATCGCGGAGAGCGAGTTGGTGCCGGCGGCGTGGATGACCGCGCCGGCGGCCAGGAAGAGCAGCGCCTTGAACGCGCCGTGCGCCATCAGGTGGAAGACGGCGGCGGCGCGGTCGCCGACGGCCAGGGCGCCCGCCATGTAGCCGAGCTGGCCGATCGTCGAGTAGGCGAGGACCCGCTTGATGTCGTCCTGGGCGAGCGCGGCGAGCGCCGAGCCGACCATGGTGACCGCGGCCATCACGGCGAGGACGGTCATCGCCGCGGCGGACTCGGCGAAGACGGGGAGCAGCCGGGCCACGAAGTAGATACCGGCGGCGACCATGGTCGCGGCGTGGATGAGCGCCGACACCGGGGTGGGGCCGGCCATCGCGTCGGGAAGCCAGGTGTGCAGCGGGAACTGCGCCGACTTGCCGGCCACGCCGGCGAGCAGGAGCAGGGCGATCAGCGTGGGGTGGTCGATGCCGCCGACGGCGACGGCGCCGAGGATCCCGCCGATCTGGAAGGTGCCCGCGTCCACGGCGAGCGCGAACAGGCCGAACAGGAACGGCACGTCGCCGAGCTTGGTGACCAGGAACGCCTTGAGGGACGCGGAGCGCGCCTCCGGGGTCTCCCAGTAGTGGCCGACGAGGAAGTACGAGCAGATGCCCATGACCTCCCAGCCGACCAGCAGCACCATCAGGTCGCCGGAGTAGACGACGAGCAGCATCGCGGAGGTGAAGAGGGAGACGAGCGCGGCGTACGACGGGTAGCGCGGGTCGTCGCGCAGGTAGCCCGTCGAGTAGACCTGCACGCAGGTCGCGACCACGCCGACGAGGACGGCGACGAGGGCGGCGAAGCCGTCGATGCGCAGGGCCAGGTCGATGGGGACGGATCCGGTGGGCGTGAGTTCGGTGGCGGCCTCGATCGTCTTCCCGCCGCCCTGGCGGACGGCGACGAGCGCGGCGAGCACGGCCGCGGCCAGCGTCGGCAGCACCGCGAGCGGGCGCACGAACCCGGGGGCGGTGCGGCCGAGGAGCAGTCCGGCGACGGAGCCGAGGAAGGGGAGCAGGGGGACGAGGACGGCGAGGGTGGTCGTGGTCACGCGGTGGCCTCGGTCTTCTCGTCGGACACCGCTCGGGTCGGGTCTGCGGGCCGGTCGGCGGGACCGTTCTCCGCGGTGTCGCGGAGCCGGTCGACGTCCGAGGTGCCGCGGTTGCGGTAGACCATCAGGACGATCGCGAGGCCGATGCCGATCTCCGCGGCGGCGATGGCGATGGTGAACAGGGTGAGTGCCTGGCCGGCGTGCAGGGTGTCGCGGAGCCAGACGTCGAAGGCGACCAGGTTGAGGTTGACGGCGTTGAGCATCAGCTCGACGGACATCAGGACCAGGATCGCGTTGCGGCGGGCGAGGACGCCGTAGACGCCGACGCAGAACAGCAGGACGGCGAGGACGGCGGGGTAGGCGAGATGCATCAGTGCGGCCCCTCCGGGGTCTGCGGGTCCTTGCGGGACAGCACGATCGCGCCGACCAGGGCCGCGAGCAGGAGGACGGAGAGCGCCTCGAAGGGCAGCACCCAGTGCCGGAAGAGGATCTCGCCGGACACCGCGGTGGAGCCCTGGGCCGGCCCGTCCAGCTCGATCCAGGTCGTGCGGAACGCGTCGACGACGACCCAGACGAGCGCGGCCGCGGCGGCCAGGGCGACGGCGAGCGCGACCGGGCGGTTGCCCGAGTCGGCGTCCGGGGAGCGCCCGATGGGCGCCTTGGTGAGCATGAGGCCGAACAGCAGCAGGACGACGACGGAGCCGACGTAGATCAGCACCTGCACCCAGGCGATGAACTCGGCGGTCAGGAGCAGGTACTCGACGGCGATGCCGCCGAGCGCCACGACCAGCCACAGGGCGGCGTGCACGAGCTGCCGGGTGGTCACGCTGACGAGGGCCGCGCCGAGGGTGACGAGGCCGACGAGGACGAACGCGATCTCGACGCCGGAGGGCGAGAGGAAGCCGGGGTTCTGGGCCGCGAGCATCACTGCCGCTCCCCCTTCCGGTCCTCGTCGGGGGCGGCGGTGCGCGCCTCCTCCGCTTCCGCCGCCGCCTGGGCGGCGGCCTTCTCGGCCGCCTTGCGGGCCGCGGCGATCTCCTTCGGCTCCTCGGCGCCCGGGTCGAGCGCGGGCGGCTCGGGGACCGTCCACATCCATTCCCGGAGCTTGTCGCGTTCGTGGGTCAGCTCGTGGATGTCGGTCTCCGCGTACTCGAACTCGGGCGACCAGAACAACGCGTCGAACGGGCAGACCTCGATGCAGATGCCGCAGTACATGCAGAGCGAGAAGTCGATGGCGAAGCGGTCGAGGACGTTCCGGCTGCGCTCGCGGCCGCCGGGGGCGGCGGCCGGGACCGTCTCCTTGTGGGAGTCGATGTAGATGCACCAGTCGGGGCACTCGCGGGCGCACAGCATGCAGACCGTGCAGTTCTCCTCGAACAGCCCGATCACACCGCGCGTGCGCGGCGGCAGCTCGGGCTGGGTGTCCGGGTACTGCGCGGTGACGGTCCTCTTCGTCATCGTGCGGAGCGTGACGGCGAGGCCCTTGGCGAGGCCGGAGCCGGGGATGGGCATTACTGGATCGCCACCTTCACGATGCCGGTGAGCGCGATCTGCGCGAGGGCGAGCGGGACGAGGGTGGTCCAGGCGAGCTTCTGCAGCTGGTCCTCGCGCAGGCGGGGGTAGGTCACGCGGAGCCAGATCACGACGAAGGCGAGGACCGCGACCTTGAGCAGGGTCCAGACCCAGCCGAGGCCGTCGGCACCGAAGGGGCCGTGCCAGCCGCCGAGGAAGAGGACGGTGGTCAGACCGCACAGGACGACGATGCCGGCGTACTCGGCCAGCAGGAAGAGCGCGAAGCGCAGGCCGGTGTACTCGGTGTAGGCACCGAAGATGATCTCCGAGTCGGCGACCGGCATGTCGAACGGCGGGCGCTGGAGCTCGGCGAGGCCGGCGACGAAGAAGACGAGGGCGCCGACGATCTGCCAGGGCAGCCACCACCACTCGAAGGCGTTCAGGATGCCGGGGAGGGAGACGGTGCCGGCGGCCATCGCGACGGATGCGGCGGCGAGCAGCATCGGGAGCTCGTAGGCCAGCAGCTGGGCGGCGGTACGCAACCCTCCCAGCAGGGAGAACTTGTTGGCGGACGCCCAGCCGGCCATGAGGCTGCCGAGGACGCCGACGCCCATCACGGCCAGCACGAAGAAGATGCCGGCGTCGACGACCTGACCGACGGCGCCCTCGTCCGGCCCGATGGGGATCGCGACGAGGACGAGCAGGTACGGGATCAGGGCGACGGCGGGCGCGAGCTGGAAGACGCGGCGGTCGGCGTCGGCCGGCACCACGTCCTCCTTCTGCGCGAACTTCACGCCGTCGGCGATGAGCTGCGCCCAGCCGTGGAAGCCGCCGGCGTACATGGGGCCGAGACGGCCCTGCATGTGCGCCATGACCTTGTGCTCGGTCTGCCCGACCACGAGGGGCAGCACGAGGAACACCGCGAGGATGACGAGCACCCGGAGGGCGACGTCGAGTGCGTCGTTCACGCGGGATCGCCTCCGGCGGGGTCTTCGGTGGTGGGCGGGGTACGGGGCGCGGTGTCCGGCGGGGTGCCGGCGTCGGCCTCCGGCTCGGGCGCGGTGTCGGGCTCGGGCGCGGTGTCGGCTCCCGGCTCCGGGGCCGGAGCGGTGTCCGGCTCGGGTGCGGGAGCCGCCGCCGGCTCCGGTGCCGTGTCCGTTCCCGGCTCGGCGTCCGCGCCCGAGCCCGACACCGCGCCCGAGCCGGAGGCCGACGCCGGCACCCCGCCGGACACCGCGCCCCGTACCCCGCCCACCACCGAAG
>NZ_RDBI01000066.1:10909-14534 GCF_008042125.1 Streptomyces sp. MS191 | reverse complement strand
GTGCCAGGGGGCGTCCGTGCTGCGGGTGCGCGGCGGGGTGGGAGGGGAGGCGGGCGCCTCCGACTGGCTCGCGGAACCGTCGGCCGCGGACCGCGACCGCCGGGCCGGACGCGGCGCGGTCTCCTCGTCGGCCGGGGCGGGAGCCGCCTGGCTCGCCGAACCGTCTGCCGCGGACCGCGACCTGCGCGGACCGGCCGCCGGCTGCGGAGCCTCGGCCGCTCCTTCCGAGCCGGCCGCCGCATCCGCCGCCTGGCTCGCCGAGCCCTCGCTCACGCTGCGGGTACGGCGCGGCGGCCTCGCCGCGAGCGCCTCGCCCGCGGCGGGCGCCGCCGGCGCGGTCCCGGGCGTCGCGGGCGTGCTCGCCGAGCCCTCGGCCGTCGTACGGGTACGCCGCACCGGGCGGTCGCCCGCGGCACGCGGAGTGCGCGCCGGTGCCGGCGGGAGCTGGCCCTTCATCGGGCCCCAGTCGTTCGGGTCGGGCACGCCCGGCGGCAGCATCTGGCGGCGCTTCGGGCCGCCGTGCTCGGACTCGCCCGGCTCCTTCGCCCCCGGCCACGCCTTCGCGACGCGCGCCGCGAGCACGAAGTCCTTGCGGAGCGGATGGCCCTCGAAGTCCTCCGGGAGGAGCAGCGGGACCAGGTGCGGGTGGCCGGTGAACTCCACGCCGAACATCTCGTGCGTCTCGCGCTCGTGCCAGGCCGCGCCCGCGTAGACCTCCACCGCCGTCGGCAGGGCGGCCGCCGCGTGCGGGACGGTCGTACGCAGCAGCAGGCGCCGGACCGTGCCGGGCCCCAGCGCCACCACGTGCGCGCAGACCCGGAAGCCCGTGCCCGGCTCGTCGACCGCGCTCAGCCAGTCGAAGAAGGTGCAGCCCAGCTCGTCGCGGGCGGTCCGCAGCGCGGCGATCCACCCCTCGGCGGGCACGTCGACCGTCAGCAGGTCGTACGCCCGCTCGGCCGTCGCCTCCGCGCCGAAGACGGCGGTCACCCCGTCCGGCAGCGAGTCGTACGGGTGCCCCCCGCCGGTCACCTCCGCGGTCCGGTCCGCGCCGCCGTTCGTGCCGCCGTTCGTGCCGTCGTTCGTGCCGTCGTCCACGGTCTCGTCCGCGTTCACTCCGTACCCCCGGACGGTGCCGGCGGGGCGACGAGGCCGCTGGTCAGCTGACCGACCGACGGCGCCTGCGCCGCGGACCCGTAGCGCTCGGCCAGCGACTCCCGGGCGATCTTCTCCTGGAGCTTGAGGATCCCCTGCAGCAGCGCCTCCGGCCGCGGCGGGCACCCCGGCACGTACACGTCGACCGGGATGATCTGGTCCACGCCCTTGGTGACCGAGTACGAGTCCCAGTACGGTCCGCCGCAGTTCGAGCAGGCGCCGAAGGAGATGACGTACTTGGGCTCGGGCATCTGCTCGTAGAGCCGCTTCACCGCCGGCGCCATCTTGTCCGTCACCGTGCCGGAGACGATCATGAGGTCGGCCTGGCGCGGTCCGGGGGCGAAGGGGATCACGCCGAGCCGGATGAAGTCGTGGCGGGCCATCGACGCGGCGATGAACTCGATCGCGCAGCAGGCGAGGCCGAAGTTGAAGACCCACAGGCTGTAGCGGCGGCCCCAGTTCAGGACGACCTTCATCGGCTCGGGGGCGAGGCGCGCGAGCGGGCCCAGCTTGGGAGCCGGCAGCGGGGTGGGCAGCGGGGTCACGTCCATGTCAGGACGCCCTTCCTGTACGCGTAGAGCAGACCCACGGCGAGGAAGCCGAGGAAGATGAACATCTCGACGAGCGTCGTCGCGCCGTAGCCGGGCGCCGCGAAGACCGTCGCCCAGGGGAAGAGAAAGATCGAGTCGACGGCGAAGATCACGTAGAGGAAGGCGTACACGTAGTAGCGGACCTGGGTGTGGGCCCAGCCCTCTCCCACCGGGTCGACGCCGCACTCGTACGTCAGCAGCTTCTCCGGGGTCGGCACCACGGGCCGCAGCAGGCGCCCGGCGCCGAAGGCCACGGCGACGAAGAGCACGCCCAGGACGGCGAGCAGTCCGACGACGGAGTACGTCTGGAAGTAATCCGCCGCAAGTCCCGCCCGTACGGTCGGTTCCGGCACGTCCGCCCCTCGCTCCGTATCGACGATCTGTACGGACGGGAGTCTAGGCCCTGTTAAAAGGACTGTAAGTGGTCGTGTCATCCAGTGAACCACCGGCTGTGCCGCCCGGCGGGCGAGGCCGTCTCCTCCCGCGCACGGCGGCGCCCGGCCGACCCCGACGGTGGGGATATCCCTACTTCCCCTCCCCCACGAACCCCATGGCGTGGCGGGCCCGCCGACCGGCAGGCTTGGCCCCATGAGCGTCGACACCGATACCGCTGACCAGGACAGGCTGCCGCCCGCACGGGTGACCTTCGGAGGGCAGACCTGGAGGGAGGTCTCCTTCCTCCTCGCCAACCTGCCGATCGCCCTGGTCGGGTTCGTGTACGCGGTGGTCTCGGTCGCCGTCGGCGTGGGCCTGTCCGTCACCGTGATCGGCCTGCCCCTGCTCGCCCTCGGACTGGCCGGCGCGCGCGGGCTGGGCCGGGCCGAGCGGGCCCGGGCGCGCGCCCTTCTCGGCGTGCGGGTGGACGAGCCGAGTCCGCTGCCCCGGCGGCACGGCTTCTTCCCCTGGCTGTGGACCTCCCTCAAGGACCCGGTGGCGTGGCGGACGCTGCTGTACGGCTTCATCCGGTTGCCGTGGGGCATCGTCACCTTCGTCGTCACCCTGGTCTCGCTGATCGTGCTGTGGCCCGTCCTGCCGTGGATCGCACGCGGTCTGTCCCACGCCGACCGCGCCATGGTGCGCGGGCTGCTGTCGCCCTCGGACGAACTGGAGCGGCGGATCGCCGAGCTGGAGAGCGACCGCGGGGTCGTCGTCGACACGGCCGCCGCCGACCTCCGCCGCATCGAGCGCGACCTGCACGACGGCGCCCAGGCCCGGCTCGTCGCCCTCGCCATGGGCCTCGGCCTCGCCAAGGAGAAGCTGCTCGAAGACCCCGAGGCCGCGGCGGCGATGGTCGACGAGGCCCACGGCGAGGTGAAGCTGGCGCTCCAGGAACTGCGCGACCTGGCCCGCGGCATCCACCCCGCGGTCCTCACCGACCGCGGACTGGACGCCGCGCTCTC
The DNA here is from genome assembly GCF_008042125.1 of Streptomyces sp. MS191. Lineage (GTDB taxonomy): Bacteria > Actinomycetota > Actinomycetes > Streptomycetales > Streptomycetaceae > Streptomyces. The sequence goes on along the minus strand of NZ_RDBI01000066.1, from coordinate 11,392 downwards.
CTCGATCGCCGCGCGCTGCACCGTGCCGGTGAAGGTGACCGTCGACCTGACGGAACGCCCGGCGGAGGCGATCGAGGGCATCGCCTACTTCACCGTGTCCGAGCTGCTCCAGAACGTGTCCAAGCACTCCCGGGCGCGCACCGCCTCGGTGGAGGTGTGGCGCCGGGACGACCGGCTGCTGCTGCAGGTGCGGGACGACGGGCGCGGCGGGGCGCGTCTGGACGGCGGCACCGGGATGGCGGGGCTGGCGGAGCGGCTGGGCGCGGTGGACGGGCTCTTCGTCCTGGACTCGCCGGAGGGCGGCCCGACGACGGTCACGGCCGAGCTGCCGTGGCGGTCCCGCCCGGCGTCCTGACCCCACCGCCTGGGCCCCGGCACTCGTCGCGCCGGAACCCGGCCGACCGGACCACGCGCCGCGACGCGGCGCGTACGCCCCACCGCCCCCGACCGCCCCGGGCCATGAGGGAGGTGGGCGTCTGCGGC
>NZ_RDBI01000066.1:0-10809 GCF_008042125.1 Streptomyces sp. MS191 | reverse complement strand
TCCTCAGGGTGGGGAAAACCCCCGGCCGCAGACGCCCACCTCCCTCATGGCCCGGGGCGTCCGGGGGCGGAAGTCTTGAGGACATCACCCCCTTCGCAGAGAAACGGACACCAGCGATGGCCGATCACCGCCTCCCCGCCGCGATCCGCGCGCCGTTCGAGGCCCGCACCTGGCGCGAGTTCGGCTACCTGGTGCTCGGGCTGCCGATCGGCGTCCTCACCTTCGGGCTCGCCGTCTCCCTGGTCTCGGCGGGTGCCGGCCTGCTGATCACCTTCCTCGGCGTCCCGGTGCTGGCCGGCTGCCTCGCGATGTGCCGGGGCTTCGGCGCGGTGGAGCGCGCGCGGGCGCGTGGCCTGCTCCGCCTGGACGTGGCCGCTCCCGCGCCGGTGCGCGGCCGCACGGGCGGGGCGCTGTCCTGGATGGGGGCGATGCTGAAGAGCGGGGCGTCCTGGCGGCACCTGCTCTACGCGCTGATCCACATGCCGTGGGCGATCTTCGCCTTCTCGGTGGCGGTGCCCTTCATGGCCTGGGGCTGGGCCCTCTTCACCTATCCGCTGTGGCAGTGGGTCTTCCCGATGTACGCGGGGCAGGACGGGATCCAGCTGTACGGCGACGGGTCGCACGACTTCTACCTGGACTCGCCCTTCGAGATCGCGGTGACCAGCCTCGTCGGCCTGCTCTTCGTCCTGTGCACGCCGTGGGTCGTCCGCTCCCTGACGGTGGTGGACCGGCTCCTGGTCGCCGGGCTCCTCGGCCCCTCCCGGATGGCGAACCGGGTGACCGAGCTGGAGAAGGACCGCGGGGTCGTCGTGGACACGGCCGCCGCCGACCTCCGCCGCATCGAGCGCGACCTGCACGACGGCGCCCAGGCCCGGCTCGTCGCCCTCGCCATGGATCTCGGCCTCGCCAAGGAGAAGCTGAACGAGGACCCGCGGGCGGCGGCCCGGATGGTCGAGGAGGCGCACGGCGAGGTGAAGACGGCGCTGCAGGAGCTGCGGGACCTGGCCCGCGGCATCCACCCGGCGGTCCTCACGGACCGCGGTCTGGACGCGGCGCTGTCGGCGGTCGCGTCGCGCTGCACGGTGCCGGTCTCCGTCGAGGTGGACCTTCCGGCCCGCCCGGTGCCGGCGATCGAAGGCATCGCCTACTTCACCGTGTCCGAGCTGCTGCAGAACGTGTCCAAGCACTCCGGTGCGCGGCGCGCGTGGGTCGACGTGTGGCGGTCCGGCAGCCGGCTGATGCTCCAGGTGCGGGACGACGGCCGGGGCGGCGCGGACGCGGGCGCGGGCAGCGGCCTCGCCGGACTCACGGAGCGGCTGGACGCGGTCGACGGCGTCCTGGCGGTCGACTCCCCGGCGGGCGGGCCGACGACCGTCACGGCCGAGCTCCCCTGGCGCGTCTGACCCGGCCGGTCCGCGCCGCCCCCGCTCCCTCACGCGTCACCGCCCCGGCCGTCCGACGGCACGGGGCGGTCCGCCGCGCCCTCCCGTCCGGTGCCCGGCGGGCTCCGTACCGTTCGCCCCCCCGGCACGCCTGAACCTCATCCGGCCCCGCCGCGTCCTTCTTGCTGCGATGCTTGGGACCGCTCGCCGGACCAGGCGGGACCGGTATCGGACAGGGGGCTGCGGGGACGTGGGCGTGGAAGACGTGGCGGACAGGGTGCGGGTGGTCATCGCCGAGGATTCGGTGCTGCTCCGCGAGGGCCTGACACGACTGCTGACCGACCGGGGGCACGAGGTCGTCGCCGGGGTCGGCGACGGGGAGGCCCTGGTCAAGACCGTCGCCGAGCTCGCCGGCGAGGGTGCGCTGCCGGACGTCGTGGTCGCGGACGTGCGGATGCCGCCCACCCACACGGACGAGGGCGTGCGAGCCGCGGTGCGGCTGCGCAAGGAGTACCCCGGGGTCGGTGTCCTGGTCCTCTCCCAGTACGTGGAGGAGCAGTACGCCACCGAACTCCTCGCCGGCTCCAGCCGGGGCGTGGGGTACCTGCTCAAGGACCGGGTGGCGGAGGTCCGGGAGTTCGTGGACGCCGTGGTGCGGGTCGCCCGGGGCGGTACGGCCCTGGACCCGGAGGTCGTGCAGCAGCTGCTCGGCCGCAGCCGCAAGCAGGACGTGCTGGCGAACCTCACCCCGCGCGAGCGGGAGGTGCTCGGGCTCATGGCCGAGGGCCGCACGAACTCCGCGGTCGCCAGGCAGCTGGTCGTGAGCGACGGCGCCGTGGAGAAGCACGTCAGCAACATCTTCCTGAAGCTGGGACTGTCTCCGAGTGACGGGGATCACCGACGGGTACTCGCGGTGTTGACCTACCTGAACTCCTGATTACCTGACACTCTGTCAGATAAGGATCCATGACGGGTCCGCCGACCGAAGGACTGACAAGGCACCATATTCCGGACTTACCGGGGGGCGACAGAACGTGACATTGCCGATCGAAAAGGCGTCTCAAAATGAGGTCCACGATGCGAGAAGTCCCGGGAAGGGCCCCCTTGCCGTCGTAGGGTGGGCCACGGGACGGCCGGTCGCCCGGTCGTCTCCCGAGCCTTCTCCCGCCTCGGGCGGAGAAGACCCTTGCCGCGAGGGAGGTCCAGTTCAGTGACCAGCCAGGTCAGCAGCCCGGCCGAGCAGGCCGACGAGGCAGTCGTCGGGGAACAGCGCAGCTTCACGGCGCCATCGGGCGGACCCGAGAAGGAAGTCCGTCGCCTGGACCGGGTGATCATCCGGTTCGCCGGTGACTCCGGTGACGGCATGCAGTTGACGGGTGACCGCTTCACGTCCGAGACGGCGTCCTTCGSAAACGACCTCTCGACGCTGCCGAACTTCCCCGCCGAGATCCGCGCCCCCGCCGGCACCCTCCCCGGTGTCTCCTCGTTCCAGCTGCACTTCGCCGACCACGACATCCTGACCCCGGGCGACGCCCCGAACGTGCTGGTCGCGATGAACCCCGCCGCCCTCAAGGCGAACATCGGCGACGTGCCGCGCGGCAGCGAGATCATCGTCAACACGGACGAGTTCGCCAAGCGCGCGATGGCCAAGGTCGGTTACACCACCTCACCGCTGGAGGACGGCTCGCTGGCCGGCTACCGGGTCCACCCGGTCCCGCTGACGACGCTGACGGTCGAGGCGCTCAAGGAGTTCGGCCTGTCCCGGAAGGAGGCCGAGCGCAGCAAGAACATGTTCGCGCTCGGACTGCTCTCCTGGATGTACCACCGGCCGACCGAGGGCACCGAGAAGTTCCTGCGTGCCAAGTTCGCCAAGAAGCCGCAGATCGCCGAGGCGAACGTGGCCGCGTTCCGGGCCGGCTGGAACTTCGGCGAGACGACCGAGGACTTCGCCGTCTCCTACGAGGTCGCCCCGGCGACCAAGGCGTTCCCGCCGGGGACCTACCGGAACATCTCCGGGAACCTCGCCCTGTCGTACGGCCTGATCGCCGCCGCCCGGCAGGCCGACCTCCCGCTCTACCTGGGCTCGTACCCGATCACCCCGGCCTCGGACATCCTGCACGAGCTGTCCCGGCACAAGAACTTCGGCGTCCGCACCTTCCAGGCGGAGGACGAGATCGCGGGCATCGGCGCCGCGCTCGGCGCCGCCTTCGGCGGGTCGCTCGCCGTCACCACCACGTCCGGCCCGGGCGTGGCCCTGAAGTCCGAGACGATCGGCCTGGCGGTCTCGCTGGAACTGCCGCTGCTGATTGTCGACATCCAGCGCGGCGGCCCCTCCACCGGTCTGCCCACCAAGACCGAGCAGGCCGACCTCCTCCAGGCCATGTACGGCCGCAACGGCGAGGCGCCGGTACCGGTCGTGGCCCCGAGGACCCCGGCCGACTGCTTCGACGCCGCGCTCGACGCGGCCCGGATCGCCCTCGCCTACCGCACCCCGGTCTTCCTGCTCTCCGACGGCTACCTGGCCAACGGCTCCGAACCCTGGCGGGTCCCGGACCTCGACGAACTCCCCGACCTGCGGGTCCAGTTCACCACCGGGCCGAACCACGAGCTGGCGGACGGCACCGAGGTCTTCTGGCCGTACAAGCGCGACCCGCACACGCTCGCCCGTCCGTGGGCCGTGCCCGGCACGCCCGGCCTCGAACACCGCATCGGCGGAATCGAGAAGCAGGACGGCACCGGCAACATCTCCTACGACCCGGCGAACCACGACTTCATGGTCCGCACCCGCCAGGCCAAGATCGACGGCATCGAGGTGCCCGACCTCGCCGTCGACGACCCGGACGGCGCCCGGACCCTGGTCCTCGGCTGGGGCTCCACCTACGGCCCCGTCACCGCCGCGGTGCGCCGGCTCCGGAACGCCGGCAAGCCGATCGCCCAGGCGCACCTGCGCCATCTCAACCCCTTCCCGAAGAACCTCGGGGAGGTCCTCAGGCAGTACGAGAAGGTGGTGATCCCGGAGATGAACCTGGGCCAGCTCGCCACGCTCGTCCGGGCGACGTTCCTGGTCGACGCCCGCAGCCACACCCAGGTCAACGGCATGCCGTTCAAGGCGGAGCAGCTCGCCGCGGTACTCGAGGAGGCCATCGATGAGTGAGTCCCTCCTGAACCTCGTGCCCAAGGCCGAAGCGACCCAGTCGATGAAGGACTTCAAGTCCGACCAGGAGGTGCGCTGGTGCCCCGGGTGCGGCGACTACGCCGTCCTGGCCGCCGTCCAGGGCTTCATGCCCGAACTGGGCCTGGCGAAGGAGAACATCGTCTTCGTCTCGGGCATCGGCTGCTCGTCCCGCTTCCCGTACTACATGAACACCTACGGGATGCACTCCATCCACGGCCGCGCCCCGGCCATCGCCACCGGCCTGGCCACCTCCCGCCGCGACCTGTCCGTCTGGGTCGTCACGGGCGACGGCGACGCGCTCTCCATCGGCGGCAACCACCTGATCCACGCCCTGCGCCGCAACGTCAACCTCAAGATCCTGCTCTTCAACAACCGGATCTACGGCCTGACCAAGGGGCAGTACAGCCCCACCAGCGAGGTCGGCAAGATCACCAAGTCGACGCCGATGGGCTCGCTCGACGCGCCCTTCAACCCGGTGTCGCTGGCGATCGGCGCGGAGGCCACGTTCGTGGCCCGGACGGTCGACTCGGACCGCAAGCACCTCACCGAGGTGCTGCGCCAGGCGGCCGACCACCCCGGCACCGCGCTGGTGGAGATCTACCAGAACTGCAACATCTTCAACGACGGCGCCTTCGAGGTCCTCAAGGACAACGAGCAGGCGCAGGAGGCCGTGATCCGGCTGGAGCACGGCAAGCCGATCCGCTTCGGCACCGACCTCGCCAAGGGTGTGGTCCGGGACGCGGTGACCGGCGATCTGAAGGTGGTCGCGGTGACACCGGACAACGAGCACACCGTCCTCGTCCACGACGCGCACGCGGCGTCCCCGACGACCGCGTTCGCCCTCTCCCGCCTCGCGGACCCGGACACCCTGCACCAGACGCCGATCGGCGTCTTCCGGTCGGTGGACCGGCCGGTGTACGACACGCTGATGGCGGACCAGCTGGAGGCGGCGATCGAGCAGCACGGCAAGGGAGACCTGGGCCAGCTGCTGGCCGGCAGCGACACCTGGACGGTCGTGGGCTGACCCGGCTCGTCGCGTACGCGCCCGAGGGGCCCGGTCCGCCACGGACCGGGCCCCTCGGGTCTCCGCAGCGTCACTTCGCCGACGCGGCCTTCTCGTAGTGGCCGAGGAACCGGGGCACGCCCTTCTGCACCCGCCAGAGGAAGAGTCCCGCGAGGTGGACGAAGGAGTTGTCGTTGCGGCTGACCGAGTAGGGCTTGGCGAGGCCCTTGTACGGGGCGGCGTGGGAGCCCACCAGCTTCGTCCGCACCCCCGTCCGCTTGATCTCCGTCTGCTCCTTCTCGACCTGTTCCAGGGCCTGCACCACGCAGTTGGCGACGTCGAACGCCTCTGTGGCGTACCGGTGCACGGGCGTGGTGCGGGCCAGCCCCCACCGCTTGCGGTAGGCGGCGGTGAAGTCGGCCGCGGCCGGCAGGCCGTCGGGGTCGACGAAGCTCGTCCCGAAGAACCAGCCCTCGGCGGCCGGCCCGGCCAGGGTGAGGAACTCCGGCTGCAACGGCTGCTCGACGCTGCCGCACAGGCCCCGGTACCCCTGACGCGCCAGCTCCTTGGCGCACAGCGCGGCCCGGCGCGGCGAGGTCCCCGCGTACATGACGCCCTGCGGGCCGGTGGCGAGCGCCTCGCGGACGGCGCCCGCGAAGTCCTCGCCGGCCGCGGCGACGGGATGCGAGGACACCGTGCCGGCACCCGGCGGGTTGTCCTTCAGCGACTTGACGGCGAGCCAGCTGAACCGGCCGGCTTGCTGGTCCTCGATGACGGCGGTCCGGCGGACGCCGTGCTCGGAGAGGTAGCGGGCGAAGGGCACGATCAGGGTGTCGGGGCTGGCCCGCATCTCGAAATAGGTCGCGCCGGCGGTCTGGCCCCTGACCGTGCCGCTGGGAACGGACGCCACCAGGCTCACCATCGGCACGATGCGGGTGACGAGTTCGTCCGCGGCGGCGACGGCGGTCTCGGTCGTGGTCGGCCCCATCACCGCGAAGACCGCGGGGTCGTCGCCGAGGGTGCGGGCCGCCTTCGCGGCCCGGGCGGGGTCCCCGCCGTCGTCGTGCACCCGGAGCGTCAGGGTGACCAACCGGTCCTGGCGGGCGTTGTGGCGTTCCACCGCCACCCGCGCGCCGTGCTCCTGGGCGAGGCCGTCGGCCTTGTGGGGGCCGCTCAGGTCGGAGACCAGACCGAGCGCGTACGTCGGCAGGGAGCCGCCGGCGCTGGTCCCGGTGCCGGTCCCGGCGCCCTCGCCGAACGGGCCGAGGCCGGCCAGCCAGGCGGCCAGGCCGCCCGCGCCCGCGACGCCCGCCACCGAGCCGGCCACCAGGAACCCGCGCCGGGAGACGCCCTTCGGCTCCTCCGGGCTCACCATCAGGGTCGGCTCGGCCACCGGCAGGTCGAGGACCCGCGCGGAGCGGGAGGCGATGAGCGCGGGCAGACCGGGCGGCAGCCAGTCGCCGGCGGGGCCGTCCGCCGCGCCCAGCACCGCACGCGCCTCCGGGGCGGTGGGCCGGTCCGCGGGGTCCTTGGCGAGGCACGAGGCGACCAGCGGCAGCAGGGTGTCGGGGACGTCGTCGAGGTCGGGCTCCTCGTGGACGGTGCGGTAGACGACGGCGGCCACCGTGCCCGTACCGAAGGGCCGTTGTCCGGTGAGGGCGTAGGCGAGGACGCAGCCCAGCGAGAAGACGTCGCTCGKCGGGCCGACGGCACCCGCCCCGGTGGCCCGGGCCTGCTCGGGGGCGAGGAATCCGGGGGTGCCGATCATCGCGTCGGTGGCGGTGAGGGCCGTGGCCCCGGCGGACCGGACGATGCCGAAGTCGATCAGGCGCGGCCCGTCGAGCGCGAGCAGCACGTTGCCCGGCTTCACGTCCCGGTGGACGAGCCCGGCGGTGTGCATGTCGGCGAGCGCGTCCGCGAGCCGGGCGCCGAGGGACCGGACGGACGGCTCGTGGAGCGGGCCGTGCGCGCCGACGGCCTCGGCGAGCGACGGCCCCGGGACGAACTCGGTGGCCAGCCAGGGTTCGCGGGCCTCCGGGTCGGCGCCGAGGACCCGTACGACCCACTGGCCGGTGATGCTCTCGGCGATCCGCGCCTCGCGCCGGAACCTCTCCCGGAAGCCGGGGTCGGCGGCGTGCTCGGCGCGGATCAGCTTGAGTGCGGCGAGCGCCCCGCCGCCGGAGCGGGCGAGGTAGACGACGCCCATGCCGCCGGCCCCGAGCCGGCCGAGGAGTCGGTAGCCGGCGATCGACGACGGGTCGGCCGGACGCAGCGGCTGCACGCGGTCAGCCCTTCTTCTTTCTGGTCGGCGTCGCCGGTGCGGAGCCGATCAGCTTGTAGGCGCCGTTCTGCACGGCGTACAGGAAGGTGCCGCCGTTGGTCAGGTCGCCGCTCTCGCCGAAGGTGTACCCGCCCATGGCGCCCTCGTACTTCTGCTTGCTCAGGTCGGCCCAGAGCCCCTTGCGGGCGGGGGTCCGGCCCGCCTTCGCCGCGGCGGCCAGGCGTCCGAGCGTCATGGCGACGACGTCGTACGCCTCGCCCGCGTAGGGGGGCGGGTTCGTCCCGTAGCGCTTCTTGTACGCGGCGACGAACACGGCGCCCCGCTCCTTCGTCTTGGCGGGGGTGTCGGGGGCGGGAGCGACGGCATCGCTGACCGGGGCGGTGACGAACCAGCCCTCGGCCGCCTCCCCGGCCCCCTTGAGGAACTTCGTGCCGAAGACGTGCTGACCGGCGAACCGCGGCCCGGTGAAACCGAGTTCGCGCAGCGCGCGGGCCGCCAGGACGGCGGTCTCGGCCACCCCGCAGTGGATGTAGCAGTCGATGCCGGAGTCGATCATGCCGCGCAGGATGGAGCGGTAGTCCGTCGCCCGGCCGGGGACCACGCGGTAGCGGCGCTCGACGCCGGAGACGCCCAGGCCGTAGTCGACACCCCGGACGTACTGCCAGCTGTAGTGGTCGTCGGTGCGCTCCTGGAGGACTCCGGGCCGCTTCACGCTGTCGAGGAGCAGGGCCGCGTAGGCGAGGTGCATGCCGGCGAAGAGGTGGTGCGGGATCGCCCGCAGGACGGTGACGTTCGGCGGGGTCGTCCCGTCCCGCATGGTGAGCAGGTTGTGGCCCGCCGAGACGGTGACGAGCGGCAGGCCCGCCTCCTCGAACGAGGGCAGCACGGCCTGCCCGGTGTAGTCGGAGGTGGGGCCGAGGACGGCCAGCACCGTCGGGTCGGAGGTGAGCGTCCGGGCGACGGCGGGCGCCTTCGCCTTGTCCCCCTGGTCGTCGGCGACCTTGAGCCCGATCCTGGAGAGCTTCTTCAGCGGGTCGCCGCTCTTCGCCGCGGCGATCCGGGCGTTGAACTCCTCGACGGCGAGCCGGGCGCCGCGCTCCTGGGCGCGGCCGATCTCCTGCGCGGGCCCGGACAGGTCGGCGAGGACCCCGATCGCCGGGTTCCCGGCCGCGGCCGTGGGGGACTTCCCGTCGTCGCCGTCCCCGTCCCGCAGGGCGGCCCACGCGCCGAGGCCGCCGGCCGCGACGAGGACCGCCCCGCCCGCGGCGAGGAGGAATCCGCGCCTGCCGGGCGGCCGTGGCGGCGCGGCGGGCTCTCCGGCCTGGGTGGGGTCGATATCGGGCAGCGCGAGCATCCGCGCCGACCGCTCGGCGATGGTCCGGACGACGGGCGCCGGCAGCCAGTCGACGGCCTCGCCCGGGGTGTCCTCGGTCAGCTCGCCGGCGATCTCCTGGGCGGTCGGCCGCCCGGCCGGGTCCTTGCCGAGGCAGCGGCGCAGCAGGTCGAGGAGGCCCGGCGGCACGCCGTCGAGATCGGGTTCGTCGTGGACGGTCCGGTAGAGCAGGGCGTCGACGGTGCCGCTGCCGAACGGCGGTCTGCCGGTGGCCGCGTAGACGAGGAGGCAGCCGAGCGCGAAGACGTCGGCGGGGGGCCCGAGTTCGCCGGTGCGGGCCTCTGCCTGTTCGGGGGCGAGGAAGCCGGGCGTGCCGACGACCATGTCGGTGGAGGTGAGGGCGGTCTCGCCGGTCGCCCGGGCGATGCCGAAGTCGATCAGCCGGGGTCCGTCGACGGCGAGCAGCACGTTGCCCGGCTTCACGTCCCGGTGGACGAGCCCGGCCGCGTGGACGGCGGCGAGCGCGCGGGAGACGGCGCCGCCGAGGATCCGCACACTCCGCTCCGGCAGGGCGCCGTGCGCGGCGACCGCCTCGCCGAGCGAGGGCCCCGGCACGAAGACGGTGGCCATCCAGGGCTCGGGGGCGTCGGGGTCGGCGCCGGTGACGGGGACCGCCCAGGGGCTGGAGACCCGGCGGGCGGCCTCCACCTCGCGGCGGAACCGGGCCCGGAAGTCGGCCTGTTCGGCATGGTCGGCGAGGGTGACCTTCACGGCGGCGAGCTCGCCGTTGTCCGTCCGGCCGAGGTAGACGACGCCCATGCCGCCGGCGCCGAGCCGYCCGAGGAMCCGGTAGCCGGCGATCGAGGACGGGTCGGAGGGCAGCAGCGGCTGGACCGCGCCGGGCGCGGGCGGGGTGGGCTGGTTCACGACTGCACTCCCAGCTGCGCCTTGACGCGCTCGATCATGGTGACGAGTGCCTGGACCTGGGCGCTGTTGGTGTCGTTCTCGGTGTAGCCGGGCGCGCCCTTCACCACGGTGGCGAGGGTGACCTGGCCGATCCGGGACTGGTACCAGCTGTAGAACTGCTTGCCCTTGACCGTGGACAGCTCGTACTTGCCGCGCTCACCGAGCGAGTCGGAGGCCGTGTAGTTCCCGCCGACGCCGAACGGGTTGCCGATCGAGTTGAGTTCGGAGAGCTTCTCGCCCTCGCGCAGCGTCTGGTTCGGGCACCGGAGCGCCTCTTCCAGGGTCTCGGCCATCTCCCAGTCGCCGTCCGCCTCGGTGCGGTGGACGGTGACGGTGGCGGACACGCGCAGCAGGCCCTTGCCGCCGGCGGCCGGAACCTCGCTGGAGGCGGTCACGCTGTACAGCACGGAGGCGGGCAGGCCGCCCCCCTCCCAGGTGCATTCGTCCCCGAGGACGGGCCAGCGGTCCGGATCGCTGAGGTACTGCGCGCGCTTCACGTAGCCGGGACCCCAGGCGTCCGGGCCCGCGACGACGAAGAGGGCCAGCCGCTGGGCGAGGGCGAGAAGCTCTCCGAACTCAACTCGATCGGCAACCCGTTCGGCGTCGGCGGGAACTACACGGCCTCCGACTCGCTCGGTGAGCGCGGCAAGTACGAGCTGTCCACGGTCA
>NZ_RDBI01000065.1:318999-352787 GCF_008042125.1 Streptomyces sp. MS191 | reverse complement strand
CACCGGGCGCGCGAGCATATCTGTGCCCGCCGGATGAGAATGTGACGAGCCGCGTGGTGAGGGTTTTTCCCGCGACGGGCGGAGCGAATTCAAAGAGAATCCGCGAGCCGCTTCGACGTGCTACTGTCGATATCAGTTGCAGTTGTGGTTCCCGAAATTCCAAGCGCCCAGCAGGCCCTCGCGGCCCTGGGAATGCTGTCAAGAACGCCGGTCGTTTCCGGACGGGGTAATCATCGCGGCGACACGGCATCCGCACGGTGCGGATTCCGCTGTACTGCCCCAAAGGAGATATGACATGGCTACTGGAACCGTGAAGTGGTTCAACGCGGAAAAGGGCTTCGGCTTCATCGAGCAGGACGGTGGCGGCCCCGACGTGTTCGCCCACTACTCGAACATCGCCGCCCAGGGCTTCCGCGAGCTGCAGGAAGGCCAGAAGGTCAGCTTCGACATCGCGCAGGGCCAGAAGGGCCCGACGGCCGAGAACATCGTTCCCGCCTGACGCCGGCGCGCACTTCGCAGCTGGGGCCCGCATCCTTCGGGGTGCGGGCCCCAGCTGTATGCATTTTCCGCGGGGGTTCCGACCGCCGCAGGACGACTCCGAGGAATCCCCGGGCGACCGGCGCGCCATTCCGCGCACCCGGTTCGACGCGCACGCGCCACCGAGCGGATTCACATCGCATTTCAGCCGGCCCGTTCTCGCAATTCTCCGCGCCGCACCTGCAGCGGGAATTCCTTGATATGCGCCGTATCGAGGAAGGTTCCGCATGAACCACGCACGTACCGACGCCCGCCCCGCCCGCACCCGCCACGGCGGTAGCAGCCGCTTCGGCCGCCCCGGCCACCCGGGTGGCCACAGCCGTCATCGCACCACGGTCCAGGGCGAGTTCGCACTGCCCCGGACGGTCACCCCCGCACTGCCCGCGGTCGAGACCTTCGCCGCCCTCGACATGCCCGACCGGCTGCTCGCCGCCCTCACCAGCCAGGGCCTGACCGTGCCGTTCCCGATCCAGGGCGCCACCCTGCCGAACTCCCTCGCGGGCCGCGACGTCCTCGGCCGCGGGCGTACCGGCTCCGGCAAGACCCTCGCCTTCGGACTGGCCCTGCTCGCCCGTACGGCCGGACAGCGCGCCGAGCCCCGTCAGCCGCTGGCCCTGGTCCTGGTCCCCACGCGCGAGCTGGCCCAGCAGGTCACCGACGCCCTCACCCCCTACGCCCGCGCCGTCAGGCTCCGGCTGACCACGGTCGTCGGCGGAATGTCCCTCGGCCGCCAGGCCGGCGCCCTGCGCGGCGGTGCCGAGGTCGTCGTGGCGACGCCGGGCCGGCTGCGGGACCTCGTCGAGCGCGGGGACTGCCGCCTGGACCAGGTGGCGATCACCGTCCTCGACGAGGCCGACCAGATGACCGACATGGGCTTCATGCCGCAGGTCACCGCCCTTCTCGACCAGACGCGCCCCGGGGGCCAGCGCATGCTGTTCTCCGCCACCCTCGACCGCAACGTCGACCTGCTCGTGCGTCGCTACCTGACCGACCCGGTCGTCCACTCCGTCGATCCGTCCGCCGGCGCGGTCACCACGATGGAGCACCACGTGCTCCACGTGCACGGCGCGGACAAGCAGGCCGCCACCACCGAGATCGCCGCACGCGACGGCCGCGTCATCATGTTCCTGGACACCAAGCACGCCGTGGACCAGCTCACCACCCACCTGCTGAGCAGCGGCGTCCGGGCCGCGGCCCTGCACGGCGGCAAGTCGCAGCCGCAGCGCACACGGACCCTCGCGCGGTTCAGGACCGGGCACGTCAGCGTCCTCGTCGCCACGAACGTCGCCGCCCGCGGCATCCACGTCGACGACCTCGACCTGGTCGTCAACGTGGACCCGCCCACCGATCACAAGGACTATCTCCACCGCGGCGGCCGCACCGCCCGCGCCGGCGAGTCGGGCAGTGTCGTCACCCTGGTCACCCCGAAGCAGCGCCGCGACATGGCGCGGCTCATGGCCACCGCCGGGATCACCCCGACGACCACCCAGGTCCGCTCCGGGGAAGAGGCCCTGAACCGCATCACCGGCGCCCGGACCCCGTCCGGCGTCCCGGTCGTCATCACCGCCCCGGAGGCCGAACGCTCCGACCGCGGTGGCGCGGCCCGCGGCCGGCGCCGCGGCCCCGGCGTCCGGCGTGCGCCCGTACGGCGTCCGGCCGCCTGAACAGCCAGGCACCCCGATCCGTCCCCGCAGGAGGAACCTCTTGACCTTTCCCCCGACGCACACGACCACGGTCGAGCCCGCGCCGCAGGTCCGTGACGACATGACCGTCGAGGTCGCGATCTCGGTCCTGACCAGCGCGCGCTCCGCGCACCTGATCGTCTGCGACGAGGACGACCAGCGCTCCGGGCTGGTCACCATGGCCCACCTCACGACGATCCGCGACGGCACGGCGTACACGGACCGGGTCCGCCTGCGCGACGTCCTCGGGACCCCCGTGTCCGTCTGACGGACGGAACGGCCTCCGGGGCCGAGGACCAGGGCAGTGGAGAGGGCCCGACCGGCACGCGCCGGTCGGGCCCTCACCGCTGTCCCGGTGCGGTCGGCGGGGCGGCGGGAGCGGCGGATGGTGTTGAATTTCCCTCGGGCCCCGGTGCCATATGCGCACCAGGGCCCTGACGCGCTCCCTGGAAGAGGTGCAGATGACAGCGGACGACTCGCTCGGCGGCCGCCTGGACGACGATGACTACCCCGCCTACACGATGGGCAGGGCGGCCGAGCTGCTCGGCACCACACCCGGCTTCCTCCGTGCCATCGGAGAGGCCCGCCTGATCACCCCGCTCCGTTCCGCGGGCGGGCACCGCCGCTACTCCCGCTACCAGCTGCGCATCGCCGCCCGGGCCCGGGAGCTCGTCGACCAGGGCACACCGGTCGAGGCCGCCTGCCGCATCGTCATCCTCGAGGACCAGCTCGAGGAGGCACAGCGCATCAACGCCGAATTCCGCAGCGCCGAGGCGGCACGCCGCGCCGACGGCACCGACGGCACCGACTGAGCGCGCGGGTGGCCGGACACCCGGCCGGTGAGGTGGGACCGTCGCGTCGACGACGCCGAAGCAGCCCACCGCCCGCGTTCCCGCCACCGGTCCTCGCCGAAGGGGCCGACATAGAGTGGACGGACCGGGAGTTCCTCCGCCCGGCATCCGTGTCGTCGCGATCCCCGGAAGCGTCCCGAAGGCCGACGGCCCGCCGACGCTGACGCGCCCCCTCCGAGAGGACGGTCCCGCCGTGGACCCCTACGAGACCGAGTCCCTGCCGATGGCCGGGCACGCCGAGATCCGGATCGTCGCCGCCTCGCCGGAGACGGCCCGGGCGGTGGCCGAGGTACTGCGCCGCTGCTTCTCGGGCACCGAGCAGCGCAGCTACCCCGCCCCCGGCGGCGGCACCCGGCTTCACCTCACCGTCGACACCGAGACCGCGGCCGGCCCCGCCCGCTCCTGGCTCGCCACCAGCAGGCCGCCGACCGGCGGGGGCCCGCACGTCGAGGAGTCCTGACCACTCCTACGGCTTGATGTTCTGGTTGAGGTGGAACAGGTTCCCCGGGTCGTAGGCGCGCTTGACGTCGACCAGGCGGTCGTAGTTGCCCTTGTAGTTGGCCTTGATGCGGCTCTGGTCGTCGTCGGCCATGAAGTTGATGTAACCGCCCTCCTCGGAGTGCGGGGCGGTGGCCGCGTAGTAGTCGCGGACCCAGGCGATGTTCGCCTCGTTGTCGGCGGGGTCGGGCCACATGCCGGCGATGACGGTGGCGAACGACGCGTCCCGGTAGGCGAAGGCCGTGGCGTCCGGCGCCACCCGGTGGCAGGCGCCGTTGATCGGGTAGATGTGCACCGTCGAGTTCACGGCCGGCACCCGGGGCCCGTGCCGCAGGTGCGCCTCGATCGCGTCCTCGCTGAGCTCGGTGACGAAGTTGGCCTTCCAGTAGTGCTGGAGACCGGGTGGCACGAGCGCGTCGAAGGCGCTGTTGAGCGCGGGGTACGGCATCGGCCCGACGTGCTCGGCGACGACCGGGGCGATGTCGTGGAAGGGCTTCACGGCCCGCGGCCCCTCGTCCAGCGGGCCGGACCAGCAGGACACGATCAGGACGAAGGGGTCGCCGTGCCGGTCCTCCGGGATGAACGGGAGCGGCGGGGCGATCTGGAACGCGGGGAAGCCGCCGAACTGCTCCGGCGCGTCGGCGATCAGCTCCTGGAAGGCGCGCAGCACGGTGCCGGCGTGCTCCAGCTCGAAGAGCATCGGCCCGCCGTAGATGTCCTTCACGGGCGCGAGCCGGTACTCGAAGGAGGTCACCGCGCCGAAGTTGCCGCCTCCGCCGCGCAGTGCCCAGAAGAGGTCCTCGTTCTCCTTCTCGCTGGCGACGAGCAGGCGGCCGTCCGCGGTCACGACGTCCGCCGAGATCAGGTTGTCGCAGCTCAGTCCGAGGCCGCGGGCGAGATAGCCGATGCCGCCGCCGAGGGTGAGGCCGCCGACCCCGGTGGTGGAGATGATCCCGCCGGTCGTGGCGAGTCCGAAGGCGTGGGTCGCCGCGTTGAGGTCGCCCCAGGTCGCGCCGCCCTCCGCACGGGCCGTCCGCGCCACGGGATCGACGCGGACCCCGCGCATCGCCGACAGATCGGCGACCACGCCGTCGTCGCAGGTGCCGAAGCCCGGCACGCTGTGGCCGCCGCCGCGCACCGCGAGATCGAGCCCGTTCTCCCGGGCGTAGTCCACCGCCGCGATGACGTCGCCCGCGTTGGCACAGGTCACCACCACCGCCGGGGTCTTGTCGATCATGGCGTTGTTGACCGCGCGTGCCGTGTCGTAGCCGTCGTCCTCCGGGGTGACGACGATCCCGCGTACCCGCTCGCGCAGTTGGTCGATCGAGAGCCTGCCCATCACCGCTCCTCGTCCGTGCCCCTCCTTCACGCTACGCCGATGGGCCACGGCCTCAACCGGGGAGACGGAGCCGCGGGAGGCGGAGTCTCAGGACGCCGGGAGCCCGGCAAGATCGGCAAGACACGCCCCGGACAGGACCTAGCTGCCGACCTCCCGGGCGAGGTCCAGGCCCAGGACGCGGTCGAGGAGGGCGAAGGTCTCGAACCGGGCGCCGGGCGGGACGTCGGCGCTCTCGGCGACGGCGGTGAGCAGGGCGAGGACGGCGGGGACGCCGAGGTCGTCGGCGAGCCGGTCGCGGGCCTCCCTCAGGACCTCGGCGGGGACCGGCCGGGACGGTTCGCGCGCCCACGCGGCCACCTGCCGGCGCCAGTGGGCGAGCGTCCGCCGGGCGTCGTCGAGGGCGGCCTCGTCGAGGGTCACCGGGGCGGCGTGCGGGCGGCCGAGCAGCAGCAGCCGGACGGCGAGCGGGTCGCGGCCCGGCGCCGGGGCGTCGTCGAGGAGCCCCGGCGGTACGGCGCCGCCGGTGCCCACCTCGGTCGGCACCCCGCCGGCCGCGTCGGGCACCTCGCCGCGCGCGTGTACGTGCACGTCGGCGGCGGCGCAGGCGGCGTCCGTCGTCGGCGGCGCGCCGGTCACGGCGGGCGGGTGGACGCCGAGCGCGGCGAGGGCGCGGTCGAGGTCCCGGCTCCGTTCCGGCGACCACGCGGGGCCGTGTGCGGTGAGAACGGTGTGGGACTGCAGTCCGTGCAGCTCCGCGGTGCGCGCCAGCAGGTCGCCGACGAGCGGCACCCGCAGGTCCACGGCGCCCGGTCCGTCCGGGGCGGTGGGCAGGTGCACGCAGAGGCGCAGCAGGTGGCGGCGCGCGGAGGGGACCTCGACGAGGCGTCCGGTGCGGGTGTCGGCGATACGCAGCATGCCGCGGAGGCTAGCCGCGCGGCCCGCTGATCCCGGGGAGGCGCCGACGGAGCGGACGCCGTGCCGCCGGCCCCGGTCAGTAGTAGTGGCGCATGATCTCGGTGGCCCAGTCGGGCTGCCGGACGTCGCCCTGCGGGCCGAACTCCGTCATGTACGGCTTGATGTCGAGCACCGGGGTGCCGTCGACCGCGTCCAGGCCCTGGACGTGCAGGTCGAGTCCTTCCGTCCGCAGCAGCCGGCAGCGCGAGACGCCGATGCGGTTGGGGCGGTTCTTGCCGCGCTGGGCGAAGATGCCGACCAGCGGCCAGTCGGTGTTGCCGCGGGGGTGCCGCGCCCCGGTCTCGATCCGCTCCTCCGGTACGCGGTCGAAGTGGTAGACGACCTCGACGTGCGAGAACGCGTCCAGGCCGGCGAGCGCCTCCGGGCCGAAGCGGGCCGCGTCCAGCCGGATCACGGCGGAGATGGCGCCCCACTCGTCGTCGCGGACCTCCTCCCGGCCGCCGATCACCCGTCCCACCGCGCGGGTCGTCAGGCCGGCCGGTTCGGTGCTCTCGTCCATCGGTGCTGCCCTTCGTGAGGAGGCGGTGCCCCGGCGCCCGTTCGCGGCGCGGGACGGCGGGGGTCGCCCGCGGATCCTCACCATGATCGCGTTCGAGGGGCGGCCGCTGCGGCGTTTTCGAGGACCTGGCCGGGGAGCCGGGCTCGGGACCGCCCGGGCGTCCCGCGGAGCCGACGTCACGGTCGCAGATGGCTGAAGCCGACCTCGAAGCGTTCGATCGAGAGGATCCGCTGGCCCTCCCGCGTGGCGACCTCCTCGCGGATCAGGGACGCCAGTTCCTCGCTCTCGCGCATGGCGTCCTCGCTCGCCCACAGGGTCAGCGTCCTGGCCTTACCCGAGGGCCGGTCGACCATGTAGTAGACACCCAGGAAGCCGGGCAGGTTCCTGATGCGTCCGACGACGCTCTCGGCGTTGGCGCTGAGGTCACCCGCGGGGGGAACGGGTGATCCCTGGTACGTGCTCAGCCTCGCGAACATCTGCGGCAGTCCTTTCGTGGCCGGGCCGCCGGTCGGGCGGACCGGCGGCTCCAGCACCAGCGTGCTCCGGCGGGCGGCACCCCGCATTCCGGCGGGACAATGGGGTGAGGGACACACCCGCCACGACGGAGAGCGGGGTGAGAGGTGCCGTACACAGCCGTCACCGCGCTGAGCCACGCCGGGCTGGTCCGCGAGCACAACGAGGACAGCCTCGCGATCGGTCCCTGGACGCTGTGCGGCACGGTGACCGAGAGCCCCCAGACGTTCCTGTTCCCCCTCGGCACGCCGCTCGTCGTCGCGGTCGCCGACGGCCTGGGCGGGCAGCCCGCCGGTGAGGTCGCCAGCGCCCTGGTGGTCGGCCGGCTGGCCCGGGCGGGTACGTCCCTGGACGGCGCCGACTCCGTCCGGCACGCGCTGAACACCTGCAACCGCGCGGTGTACGAGGCCGCGAGCGACGACCCCGAGCAGGCCACCATGGGGACCACGGTCGCGGGCGTCGTCGTCCTGCCGGACACGCTGCTGGTCTTCAACGTCGGCGACAGCCGCGTGTACGACGCCGGGGCGGAGCCGCTGCGCAGGCTCAGCGTGGACGACAGCCCGCCACCGGAGCCGGGCCGGCGCACCACGTCCCTCGTCACCCAGACCCTCGGCGGCAGCCGTGTCTTCAGCGCCGTCACCCCGCACGTCGAGGAACACCCACTGGCCGCGGAGGACCGCTTCCTGGTGTGCAGCGACGGCCTGACCGACCCGGTGCCGGACGAGGTCCTCGACGGGCTGCTGCGGGCCCACGACGACGGCCGGGCGGCCTTCGAGCTCTGGAAGGCCGCCATCGAGGCGGGCGGGCCCGACAACATCACGCTGGCGCTGATCCGGATCGGCGCGTGACGGGCCCCCGCCGGCCCCACGGGCAGTCGCCCGTGCGGCCCGCGTTCATCTGCGGACGGTGTCGTCCGTCTTCAGGTCGTCGAGGTCGTCCTCGAACTCGTCGACCTCGTCGGGGCAGTAGACCTGGAGCACGATCCGCTCGATCTCGACCGCCGTGCTGTCGGCGATGACCGGCCGCATGCCCGGGCCCGTCGCGCCGTTGGAGAGTTGGTGGACCTTCCACAGGGCGTTGTTGAGGGTGCTGCCCGGGTCCTCGCAGACGACGCCGCCGTCGGTGCCGAGCAGGCGCTCGGTGATGTCCGTGTCGGGCGCGGGAAATCCCGCCTCGACCAGCTTCGTGTTCAGCTCGTCGGCCTTCTTCGCGGTCTGGTTGGTCCGCCGGACGGCGGAGTACTGGATCAGGCCGACGACCACCATCCCGACGAGCAGGACGATCGAGCCCACGTAGATCCACTTGTGCTCGGACGCGAACCGGGTGGGACTCATGAGGCACCTCCGTCGTCGGCCGCGGCCGTGCGCCAGCTGGGCTTGCGGAAGTGGAGGAACAGCCACGGGATCAGCAGCCCGAGGACGCCCAGACCGCAGCCGATGAACAGGACGTACGACCAGACGCTGCCGCCGCCGAACTGCGACGGCGGGACGAATCCGATGATGAGCGCCGCGAGCGAGGACAGCCAGCCGACGGTGCAGATGAGGACGAGCGCGGGGGCCCGGTAGCCGCGCGGGTGGTCCGGCTGGGTCTTCCGCAGCCGGACGGCGGCCGCGAACATCAGCAGGTAGACGATCAGGTACACCTGCGTGGTGATCGTCGAGAAGATCCAGTAGACGCTCGACACGTTCGGGATGAACGCGTACGCGAGGGCGATGAGGGAGGTCACGACGCCCTGGGTGACGAGGATGTTCTGCTGGATGCCGTACTTGTTGAGCTTCTGCAGGAACGGCGGCAGGTAGCCCTCGCTGCGCGAGATCTCCAGCAGGCCCTTGGACGGTCCGGCCAGCCAGGTGAGCATGCCGGCCAGGGAGGCCGAGATCAGCATGACGGCGGCGATCGGCGTCATCCAGCCGACGTTGAAGTACGAGAAGAAGGCCTCGAAGGCCTGCATCACGCCCGCGGTGAGGCTGAGCTGGTCGGCCGGGACGACCCAGCTGATCGCGAGCGCCGGCAGGATGAAGATCAGCAGGACCAGCACGACCGCCAGGAACATCGACTTGGGGTACTCCCGGGGCGGGTCCTTGAGCGAGGAGACGTGGACCGCGTTCATCTCCATGCCCGAGTAGGACAGGAAGTTGTTGACGATCAGGACCAGGCTCGCCAGGCCCGTCCACTGCGGGAGCAGGTGGTCCGCGTTCATGGGCGCGGCCGAGGGGTTGCCCTGGCCGAGGAAGACCATGCCGAGCACGACGAGCACCGTGCCGGGGATCAGGGTGCCGATGACCAGGCCCCAACTGGCCAGTCCGGCCAGGGCCTTCGTGCCGCGCGAGGAGACCCAGACGCCGGTCCAGTACAGCACCATGATCACGATGGCGGTGTAGAGCCCGTTCGAGGCGAGCGCCGGGTCGATGATGTACGCGATCGTGGAGGCCACGAAGGCCAGCAGGCTCGGGTAGTAGAAGATCGTCATCGCGAACTGGCACCAGACCGCGAGGAAGCCCAGCGGCTTGGACAGGCCCTCGGAGACCCAGCGGTAGACACCGCCGGTCCAGCCGGAGGCGAGTTCGGCGGAGACCAGAGCGGTCGGCAGCAGGAAGACGACGGCCGGGACCAGGTAGAGGAAGACGCACGCCAGGCCGTAGACCGCCATCGTCGGGGCGGCGCGCAGGCTGGCCACGGACGCCGTGGTCATGAGGGCCAGCGTGACCCAGGTCATCGTGGGGTTGGCCGGTGTGCGGGCGGCGGCCGTGTGTGTCACCTGCCGGGGCACCTCGGCGGGGACGTCCATGGAACTCATGCGTTCTCCGCTCTCCGGAACGTTCCCTTGGATCGGGACGAATCAGGGCAATTCTTTGGCCCTCTCCACGGTTTGTCCTGTCGGATCGGGCCGCTCACCCGTCTGCCGCAGCACCGGCGCGCGCACCCGCGCCCTCTCCCGTAGGCTCCCGTGGGCGATCATGGGCGCCATGAAGCTGCGCTGCGCCGTACTCGACGACTACCAGGGCGTCGCCCTCACCTCCGCGGACTGGAGCGCGCTCGCCGACCGGGTCGACGTCCGGGTCCTGCGCGAGCACCTGACCGACCGGGACGCCCTGGTGGCCGCCCTGGAGGACTGCGAGATCGTGGTCGTGATGCGGGAGCGGACCCCGGTGGACGCCGAGCTGCTCGACCGGCTTCCCCGGTTGCGGCTGCTCGTCACGTCCGGGATGCGCAACGCCTCCATCGACCTGGCCGCGGCCGCGCGCCACGGGATCACGGTCTGCGGCACCACCAGCAGCGCCGAACCGCCCGTCGAGCTGACCTGGGCGCTGATCCTGGGGCTGGCCCGGCACGTGCGGACCGAGGCGCAGGGCCTGCGGGAGGGCGGTCCCTGGCAGTCCACCGTCGGCACCGACCTGGCCGGGCGGACCCTCGGGCTCCTCGGTCTCGGCCGGATCGGCGGCCGGGTCGCCCGCGTCGGACTCGCCTTCGGCATGGACGTGGTCGCCTGGAGCCCGCACCTGACCGACGAGCGCGCCGCCGAGCACGGCGTCCGACGCGTCGCGGACAAGCGGGAGTTGATGGCCGGCAGCGATGTCGTCTCGCTCCATCTGGTGCTCTCGGACCGCACCCGCGGCATCGTCGGCGAGGACGAACTGCGCGCCATGCGTCCCACGGCCCGGCTGGTCAACACCTCACGCGCGGGCCTCGTCGACGGCGAGGCGCTGCTGCGAGCCCTGCGCGAGGGATGGATCGCGGGGGCGGGCCTCGACGTCTTCGCGACCGAACCCCTCCCGGCCGACGACCCGTTGCGCACCCTGCCGAACGTCCTCGCACTGCCGCACCTGGGCTACGTCACGGAGGGCAACTACGCCCGGTTCCACGGCGGGGCGGTCGAGGACATCGAGGCGTGGCTGGCCGGGGCGCCGATCCGCGAACTGCGCTGAGCCCCGGAAGGGATGCGGCGCCGTGAGACGGGAACGGCCCCGCACCCCCCGCGGACGGGGAAGGTGCGGGGCCGTCACCGGCGCCCGTCGTCGGGGCTCAGACGGCCGAAGCCGCCGGGGCCGCCGGTGCGGCTGCCTCGCGCGGCGTGAGCAGCCGCTGCGCGAACAGGCCGAAGACGACCGCGAAGGCCGCCCACAACGCGAGCTGGATCCCCAGGGTCGCGAGCCTGAAGTCCCAGAGCACGGCGGCCGGGAAGCCCTCCTGCACCGCGTCCTCGTTGCCCGGCAGGACCGCGCAGGCGATCACGACCGCGGCGGCGAAGCCGGCGCCCGCGACCAGGGTCGCGTTCCAGTTGCCGAGGCGCGGCGCGAGACGGCGGCCCGCCACGACTGCGGCGATGCCGAGCAGCACGCTCAACGCGATCATCAGGAAGAAGAGCGTGGTGCGCTTCCCGATGGTGTCCGGGTTGCCCACCGCCGGTGGGGTCGCCGGGTACTTCAGGAACGGCACCAGGTAGACGGTCGTGAAGGCGGCGGCGGCGACGAGAGCCGCGGTCGCCTTCGGGGTGAAGCGGCCCACCCGTCCGAGGACGAAGCAGAACGCGAGGGAGGCGATCCCACCGAGGGCGATCCCGTAGACGAGGACGCCGGTGGCGAGGCCGGCCGTGGACTGGACGTCCCGGCTGACGATCTCCTCCTCCTCGTCGGCGGCGTGTTCGGCGGCGTGCCCGGACGTCGCGCCGTGGTCGGCGTGGGCCTCCTTCGCGGCCGCGGCCTCCTCGACGGCGATCGAGGCGTCGACGGACGGCTCACCGGCGACGTACGCGACGGCGAAGGCGAACAGTCCGGCGAGCAGACCCGCGAGCATGCCGCGGAGCAGCAGTCTTCCCACGGTGGAACCGGTTGCGGTGTTCATGTGCGTGGCGCCCCTCAGTGGCAGGGGAAGCCGAGCAGATGACGACCGTCGTGCACCCACTCGTGCACGTCGCTGCCCGCGAAGACGGACAGGGCGCCCTGCTCGGCGCCGACGAAGTAGAGCGCGACCAGCATCAGGATTCCGGCGAACGCGGCCCAGGGCAGCACGGCGCGGACCGGCAGGGATGCCGGAAGGGCGACGGTGGGGGTGGAAGAGACGGCGGATGAGGCGAGGGCCTCGGCCATGGTGGTACCTCCTCGGGAACTCGCGTCCCATACGGTGGTGCGCGACGACGGCTTCCGGGTCTGACTCACCGCGCTCCGCCCCTGGTTCGGGCGGGCACGGCTCACAGTGGCGCGACCGTGCCGGAGTTGCACCGGCTTCCGTCGTGCTGTCGTCGATATGGAAATGTCGCGGAGAACGTACCGCGCGGGGCCCTCGCGGCCAAGAGCGCATGGAAGCCTGAGGGATGTGTCACCCATGACCGCACGCGTCACGCTGATCGCTCCCGCCGTGAACGCGGCGCTGCGCGAGGCCCGTTTCGACGACGGCGAACCGCTGGAGGCGGCCGGCCGGACCCGGGCGGAGGAGCTGGGGCGGGCCCTGGACCCGGTCCGGACGTCCGGTGGCGCCGGGGCGCGCGTCCTCGTCTCGCCCTCGGTCCGGTGCCGGGAGACGGCGGAGGCGCTCGGGTTCCCCGGGGCTGCTCCGGTGGACGCCCTCGCCGGCTGCGCGATGGGCCGCTGGCGGGGCCGGACCCTGGACGCCCTCGTGGGCGAGGAGGAGGAGTCGGTGGCCGCCTGGCTCTCCGACCCGGACGCCGCCCCGCACGGCGGCGAGTCCCTGCGGGCGCTGCGCGAGCGGGTCGGCGGCTGGCTGGACGCGCCGCACCCGGCGGGCCGGGTGCTCGTCGTGGCCGAGCCCGACGTCGTCCGGGCCGTGGTGGTCCACGCCCTCGGCGCGGACGACCGGGTCTTCTGGCGGCTGGACGTGCGGCCGCTGGCCGGCGTGCACCTCAGCGGCCGCTCCGGTCGCTGGAACCTGCGCCTCGGCGGGCCGTTCACGGGGGCGGGCGGCGACACCGACTGAGCACGCCGACCGGCGCCGCACCGCGCGGGCCCGTGGCGGCACCGCGCGGGGCCGTGGGACGGGCCCGCCCGTCAACCCGTCAGCGCGGTCCTGACCAGGTCCAGGATCTCGTCCTCGGTCAGGCCCAGGCCGCGTGCCTCCGCCAGGACGTCGCGGACGCGTCCGACCAGCCGGGCCCGGTCCTGGACGGCGGCGCCGGGGACGATGACGGCTCCCCGGCCGCGGCGCAGTTCGATCAGGCCCTCCTCGCGCAGGCGCTGGTAGCCGCGCAGGACGGTGTGGACGTTGACGCCCAGGGAGTCGGCGAGTTCCCGGGCGGCCGGGAGGCGTTCGCCGGGGACGGCCGAGCCGTCGGCGAGGGCGCCGCGGACACAGCCCGCGATCTGGTCGCCGAGCGGTACGGCGGAGGCGGGGTCGACCCGGAAGAGCATGGTCAGACCTTCCCATGCCCACGGCGTTCGACGAGCGCGTTGAGGAGCGCCGCCGCCGTGGCCGCGTCGGGCACGGTGACCGCGAACTCCCGGCCGCCGTCCTTCCGTACGACCAGTGCCTGGCCCGAGCGCAGGACCACCCCGGTGGCGTGCGCCCGCACGCGGTAGCCCCAGCCTCCGAAGTCCGCGAGCGGGTCGACGTCGCGGACGCTCGCGCCCTCGACCCTGTCGAGGGGCACCCGGATCCGGGGCCAGGGGGCGAGCGTGGGCCGGACGGTGAGCCCGCGGCGGTCGACGCTGACGCGGACCCCCGCGAGGAGCAGGACGAGCAGACCGGAGACGAGGAGGACGAGCGCGACCGGCCAGGGTCCCGCGACGAACAGGGCGAGGCCCGCCGTCCCGGTCACCGCGCCGACGGACGCCATGGCGCGCGAGCCCGCCCCACGGGACCAGCCCGCGACCTCGGTCGCCCCGAGCGGCAGGGCCTGCACGGCCCCCGGCCCCGGCGGGACCGCGGGTTCCGGCGGTACGAGACGGGTCAGGGCCAGGCCGAGGAGCCCGGCGACGCCCGCCGCGGCCCCCGCGACCAGGAGGTGCGCGGGCGGCGAGGTGACCGTCGCCGCGTCGACCGCGTCGAGGTTGTCGCCGAGGACCAGGAGGAGCAGGGCGCCGGTGAAGCCCGCCGTCGCCCAGGCGCCCCAGAGCGCGCCGCGCCGTACGAGCAGGGTCCAGCCGGCGCCGAGGGCGACGAGCAGTCCGGAGGCGATCAGGGCGTAGGCCGTCGCACCGGTCCATCCGTCGGCGCGGCCCCCGCCGCCGGCGGAGAAGTGGGTGGCGAGCGGGTCGGGCAGCCGGTCGCCCCAGCGCACGAACAGCGTGGTGTGCGCGGCGAGTACGAGCGGGAACGGCAGGGCCGCGAGCAGGCGGAGACGGGTCGGACCACGGTTCATCGGAGAACCCCCTCACAAAGTTGTTAGTACTCTACTAGAACAATGCGCTTTGCGGTCGACATGCGCCACCCGCCTTCCGGCTGTTGACTGGTGCGCGGAGCCGCAGGGCGGTCTGCGGACGTTCCGAGCGGAGGACCGATGCGCCTGCGACGGGCGACGGGCGAGCGAGGGCCGGTGACGGCGGGGCACACCTGTGGGACGGTGGCGGTATGGCCGTACCCGTGATCCTCGACTGCGATCCCGGCCACGACGACGCGTTCAACATCCTGCTGGCCGCCGCGCACCCCGCCGTCGAGCTGCTGGCGATCACCACCGTGGCCGGCAACCAGTCGCTGGAGAAGACGACCCTCAACGCCCGCCGGGTGTGCGACGCCGCCGGCCTCGACGGCGTGCCGGTCGCGGCGGGCCGGGACAGTCCGCTGCACGGCAGGCCGCGGCTCGCCGAGGACATCCACGGGCGCACCGGGCTCGACGGCCCCGGCTGGGGTGCGGGCGAGCCCCGCGTCCCGCTGGACCCGCGCGACGCCCTCACGCTGATCCGGGACACGCTGCTCGCGCACCCGGTGCCCGTGACCCTGGTGCCGACCGGGCCGCTGACGAACATCGCGACACTGCTGCTCGCCCATCCGGAGCTGACCCCCCGGATCGAGCGGATCGTGCTGATGGGCGGCTCGACCGGCCGCGGGAACACCACACCGGCCGCGGAGTTCAACATCCTGTGCGACCCGGAGGCGGCGGACATCGTCCTCACCAGCGGGCTGCCGGTGACGATGTTCGGCCTCAACGCCACCCACCAGGTCCGCGCGACCCCCGACGTCGTCGCCCGTATCGCGGCCCTGGACACGCCGCTCAGCCGGCTCTGCGTGGACCTGCTGACCTTCTTCGCCTCCACCTACCGCCAGGTCTTCGGCTTCGACGCGCCGCCGCTGCACGATCCGCTGACGGTGGCCCATCTGATCGACCCGTCGCTGGTCAGCCTGGTGCGGGCCGCGGTGTCCGTGGAGCTGACGGGGACGTACACGCGAGGGGCGACGGTGGTGGACCTGGACGGGGTGACGGGTGTCGCGCCGCACGTCGACGTGGGCATGGAGGTCGACGTGGCCGGGTTCTGGGATCTGATCGTCGAGGCGGTGCGGGTGCTCGGCACCCGAACGAACGAGACGTAGCGTCGCGCGTTCCGGGGAGGGGAGCCGTGCGGTCGACCGAACGGGACGAGGCGTCCCGTTCGGTCCACCCTGGAGCGCGCCGGCGTCAGTCCTCGTCGCCGCCCTCCAGGTCGCCCTCCGTCTGGAGGAACACCTGGCGCAGGCGGTCCAGGACCTCCGGGTCCGGCTTCTCCCACATGCCGCGGGACTCGGCTTCCAGGAGGCGTTCCGCGATGCCGTGCAGGGCCCAGGGGTTGGCCTCCTTCAGGAAGGCCTGGTTCTCCGGGTCCAGGACGTACGTCTCCGTGAGCTTGTCGTACATCCAGTCGGCGACCACACCCGTCGTCGCGTCGTAGCCGAACAGGTAGTCCACCGTCGCCGCGAGTTCGAAGGCACCCTTGTAGCCGTGGCGGCGCATCGCCTCGATCCACTTCGGGTTGACCACCCGGGCGCGGAAGACGCGGGAGGTCTCCTCCACCAGCGTTCGGGTGCGAACCGTCTCCGGACGGGTGGAGTCGCCGATGTACGCCTCGGGGGCCGTGCCCTTGAGCGCGCGGACGGTCGCCACCATGCCGCCGTGGTACTGGAAGTAGTCGTCGGAGTCCGCGATGTCGTGCTCGCGCGTGTCCGTGTTCTTCGCGGCCACGGCGATCCGCTTGTACGCGGTCTCCATCTCCGCCCGGGCCGGGCGGCCTTCGAGGCCCCGGCCGTACGCGTACCCGCCCCACACCGTGTAGACCTCGGCGAGGTCCGCGTCCGTGCGCCAGTCGCGCGAGTCGATCAGCTGCAGGATGCCCGCGCCGTAGGTGCCCGGCCGCGAGCCGAAGATCCGGGTGGTGGCGCGCCGCTCGTCCCCGTGCGCGGCCAGGTCCGCCTGCGTGTGCGCCCGTACGTAGTTGGACTCGGCCGGCTCGTCCAGCGAGGCGGCGAGCCGCACCGCGTCGTCGAGCAGCCCGATGACGTGCGGGAACGCGTCACGGAAGAAGCCCGAGATGCGCAGCGTCACGTCGACGCGCGGACGGCCGAGCTCCGCCGCGGGGATCGGCTCCAGGCCGTTCACACGACGGGAGGCGTCGTCCCACGTCGGGCGGACGCCGAGCAGGGCGAGCGCCTCCGCGACGTCGTCGCCCGCGGTGCGCATCGCGCTCGTGCCCCACAGCGAGAGCCCGACCGAGGTCGGCCACTCGCCGTTGTCGGCGCGGTAGCGCTCCAGGAGCGAGTCGGCGAGCGCCTGGCCGGTCTCCCACGCCAGGCGGGAGGGGACGGCCTTGGGGTCGACGGAGTAGAAGTTGCGTCCGGTCGGGAGCACGTTGACCAGGCCGCGCAGCGGCGAACCCGAGGGGCCGGCCGGCACGAAGCCGCCGTTCAACGCGTGCACGGCGTGCGCGAGTTCGTCGGTCGTCGCGGCCAGTCGCGGAACCACCTGCTCGCAGGCGAACCGCAGCACGTCGGCGACCTCGGTCCCGTACGCCCCGGCGACCGCGGGGACCGCGTCCACGGACCAGTCCGCGGCCTCCATCGCCTCGACCAGCTCGCGGGCCTTCGCCTCCGCCTCGTCGGCGGTCGTGCGGGTCGCGGCCGACTCGTCCAGACCCAGCGCCTCGCGCAGGCCCGGCAGCGCCTGCGTGCCGCCCCAGATCTGCCGGGCCCGCAGGATCGACAGGACCAGGTTGACCCGCGCCTCGCCCGCCGGAGCCCCGCCGAGGACGTGCAGACCGTCCCTGATCTGGGCGTCCTTGACCTCGCAGAGCCAGCCGTCGACGTGCAGCAGGAAGTCGTCGAAGCCGTCGTCGTCGGGCCGGTCCGCCATCCCCAGGTCGTGGTCGAGCTTGGCGGCCTGGATCAGCGTCCAGATCTGGGCGCGGATCGCGGGGAGCTTGGACGGGTCCATCGAGGAGATCTGCGCGTACTCGTCGAGCAGTTGCTCCAGGCGCGCGATGTCGCCGTACGAGTCGGCGCGCGCCATCGGCGGCACGAGGTGGTCGACGAGGGTGGCGTGCACGCGCCGCTTGGCCTGCGTGCCCTCGCCCGGGTCGTTGACCAGGAAGGGGTAGACGAGCGGCAGGTCGCCGAGTGCCGCGTCCGGACCGCAGGCCGCGGACAGGCCGGCGTTCTTGCCCGGCAGCCATTCCAGGTTGCCGTGCTTGCCCAGGTGGACCATGGCGTCGGCCCCGAAGCCGCCGTCCTCGGTGCGTGCCGCGATCCAGCGGTAGGCGGCCAGGTAGTGGTGCGAGGGGGGCAGATCCGGGTCGTGGTAGATCGCGATCGGGTTCTCGCCGAAGCCGCGCGGCGGCTGGATGACGACCAGCAGGTTCCCGCGGCGCAGCGCGGCGAGCACGATGTCGCCGTCGGGGTTGCGGGAGCGGTCGAGGAACATCTCGCCGGGCGCCGGCCCCCAGTGCTCCTCGACGGAGGCGCGGAGTTCGGCGGGCAGCGTCGCGTACCAGCGCTTGTAGTCGGCGGCGGGGATGCGGACGGGGTTGCGGGCGAGCTGCTCCTCGGTGAGCCAGTCCTGGTCGTGGCCGCCGGCCTCGATCAGGGCGTAGATCAGCTCGTCGCCGTCGCCGGAGACCAGGCCGGGGACGTCCTCGACCGGCCCGAAGTCGTAGCCCTCCTCACGGAGCCGGCGCAGCAGCGCCACGGCGGAGGCGGGGGTGTCCAGACCGACCGCGTTGCCGATCCGGGAGTGCTTGGTCGGGTACGCGGAGAGGACGAGCGCCAGCTTCTTCTCGGCGTTCGGGATGTGCCGCAGGCGGGCGTGGCGCACGGCGATCCCGGCGACGCGGGCGGCGCGCTCGGCGTCGGCGACGTAGGACGGCAGCCCGTCCTCGTCGATCTCCTTGAAGGAGAAGGGGACGGTGATGAGCCGGCCGTCGAACTCGGGGACGGCGACCTGGCTCGCCGCGTCGAGCGGCGACAGGCCCTCGTCGTTCTCCTCCCACGCGGCGCGCGAGCCGGTGAGGCACAGCGCCTGGAGGATCGGCACGTCGAGGGAGGCGAGCGCGCCGGCGTCCCAGGCCTCCTCGTCGCCGCCGGCCTGGGCCTCGGCGGGCCTGGTGCCGCCGGCCGCGAGGACGGTGGTGACGATCGCGTCGGCGTCACGGAGACGGTCGAGCAGCTCGGGCTCGGGCGCGCGCAGGGAGGCCACGAACAACGGGCGGGCCTGGGCTCCGGCGTCCTCCAGCGCCTCGCACAGCGCGGCGACGAAGCCGGTGTTGCCGCTCATGTGGTGGGCGCGGTAGTAGAGCACGGCGACGGTCGGGCCGTCGGTGGTGCCGGGGGTGCGCTCCAGCGGGCCCCAGGTCGGGGCGGCGGCCGGGGACTCGAAGCCGTGCCCGGTGAGCAGCACGGTGTCGGAGAGGAAGCGGGCCAGCTGCTCCAGGTTGTCCGGGCCGCCGTGCGCGAGGTAGGCGTGCGCCTCGGTGGCGACGCCTATGGGGACCGTGGAGGCCTCCATGAGCTGGGCGTCGGGGGCCTGTTCGCCGGAGAGCACGACCACCGGCCGCGGCTGGTCCTCGGCGAGCAGCGCCTCGAGGCCCTCCTCCCAGGCCCGCAGGCCGCCGAGGAGGCGGACCAGGACGAGGTCGGCGCCGTCCAGGAGACCGGGCAGGTCGGCGGCGGGAAGCCGGGCGGGGTTGGCGAAGCGGTACTCGACCGGTCCGCCGGCCGCGCGGGCGCTGAGCAGGTCCGTGTCGGAGTGCGACAGCAACAGAATTCGCATGCGAGCGCAGGCCTTCCTCGGGGTTTCCGCGCCCCGGGTGGTCGTGTGGACGGCGGGAGTTCCTGACTCACCGGCCCCGTCTCGGGGGCCGGCTCACAGTGGCGGGACCGCGCCGGATTCTCACCGGGCTTCCTCCCCGGGGTCCTGGGACCCCATGCCGTCTGCATAGTAGATCCTGGCCGCCCCGGGCAGGGATGGCGCCCGGAACGACGTGGGTATGCTCGCCGCCATGCCGCCCACCCCACCCACAACGCCCAACCGGGGCGAACCGCTCATACGGGACCGTGGCGACGCCTGCCCGGGGGCGCTGCGCCTGCACCCCGCCGATGACGGCCGCCTGGCCCGACTCCGCCTGCCCGCAGGCATTCTGACGGCACATCAGACGCAGGTCCTGGCCCGCGCGGCACAGACGCTGGGCGACGGGCGGATCAGTGTCACCTCGCGCGGAAACGTGGAGCTGCGGGGCCTCGGCGAGGGCTGCGGGACCGAACTGGCGGAGCTGCTTTCGGACGCCGGCCTGCTCCCCTCCGCGGCGCACGAGCGCATCCGGAACATCGTCGCCTCGCCCCTGGCCGGAGCGGACGGAATCGGCTGCGGGGACGTGCAGTTGTGGGCGCGCGAGCTCGACGGGCTGCTGTGCGGGGAGACGTGGACGACGGCGCTTTCCGGCCGATTCCTCTTCGCTCTCGACGACGGCCGCGGAGACGTGGGCGGCCTGGGCGCGGATGTGACCTTGTTCTCAGCGGGGCCCGCGGCGGGATCCTCGGCGGACGACGTCTTCGTGCGGGTGGGGCGCCGGACCTCGCGGGTCGCACGGGCCGACGCGGCCCGTGCGGCGCTCGCCGCGGCGGACGCGTTCCTCGCCGCCGCGCGGTCGGCGGGCACGGGTGCCTGGCGCGTGAAGGAGCTCCCCGAGGGGGTCGAACCCGACCTCGCGGACGCCCTGCGCCGCGCCGGCGTCCCGGCGCGCCCCGCGGACGACGTCCGGGCACCGGGACGGGCCGCCGCCGCACCTCCGCACGCCCCCGCCGGACCCGTGGCCACGCGGACCGGACCCGTCGGCACCACCCGACCCGCCTTCGCCGGGCCGCTGCCCGGAGTCTTCGGGGATCCGGTCACCGGCGCCCACGCCGTCTCCGTCTCCGTGCACCTGGGACGCCTGACCGCC
The DNA here is from genome assembly GCF_008042125.1 of Streptomyces sp. MS191. Lineage (GTDB taxonomy): Bacteria > Actinomycetota > Actinomycetes > Streptomycetales > Streptomycetaceae > Streptomyces. The sequence goes on along the minus strand of NZ_RDBI01000065.1, from coordinate 332,547 downwards.
GCGCAGTTGAGGGCACTCGCCCCCGAGCCGGCCCCCGCCGGCGGCGGCGACGGCGAGCTGCGGCTCACCCCCTGGCGCGGAGCCGTGGTGACCGGGTTCGGCGACCGTGCCGCGGCCGAGACCCGCCTCGCCTCGCTCGCCGAGGCCGGTCTGCTCACACGGGCGGACTCCCCCTGGCTCGGCGTCGGCGCCTGCACCGGCCGTCCCGGATGTGCCAAGTCCCTCGCCGACGTCCGCGCGGACGCGACCCCGGGACGGGGCGCCGGCGGACTCCCCGTCCAGTTCTCCGGATGCGAGCGGCGCTGCGGGCACCCGCACGGAACGACCGGCGGCACCCGCCCGCGCACCTGGGTGGACGTCGTCGCCACCGCCGACGGCCACTACCTGGTGGACGGGCGCCCCACCCCTCGTACAGACCTCCCCGACGCCGTCGCTGCGGCCCGCGGCCCGTCCACACCCACGAGATGAGCGAGAGCAACAGGATGTTCGACTACGAGAAGGACGGGGCGGAGATCTACCGCCAGTCCTTTGCCACGATCCGTGCCGAGGCGGACCTCGCGGGCCTGCCCGCCGACGTCAGCCAGGTCGCGGTGCGGATGATCCACGCCTGCGGCATGGTCGACCTCGTCCGGGACCTCGCGTACTCGCCGCAGGTCGTCTCGCGCGCCCGCGCCGCCCTGCGCGCCGGCGCGCCGATCCTCTGCGACGCGCAGATGGTCGCGAGCGGGGTCACCCGCAAGCGCCTGCCCGCCGGCAACGACGTGGTCTGCACCCTCTCCGACCCCGCGGTGCCCGCGCTCGCGGCCGAACTGGGCACGACCCGCAGCGCGGCGGCCATGGAGCTGTGGCGCGACCGCCTCGAAGGCTCGGTCGTCGCCATCGGCAACGCGCCCACCGCCCTCTTCCGGCTCCTGGAGATGGTGGAGAAGGGCGCGGGCCGGCCCGCCGCGGTGCTCGGCATACCCGTCGGCTTCATCGGCGCCGCCGAGTCGAAGGACGCGCTGGCGGCCCAGGACCTCGGCCTCGACTACCTCGTCGTACGGGGCCGGCGCGGCGGCAGCGCGATGACCGCGGCCGCCGTCAACGCGATCGCGACCGAGGAGGAGATCCAGGCATGAGCGGCAAGCTGTACGGCGTGGGCCTCGGCCCCGGCGACCCGAACCTGATGACGCTGCGCGCCGCGCAGGCCATCGCCGAGGCGGACGTGGTCGCGTACCACTCGGCCCGCCACGGCCGCTCCATCGCCCGGTCGATCGCGGCGGAGCACATCCGCGAGGACCACGTCGAGGAGCGGCTGATGTACCCGCTCACGGTGGAGACCACGGATCACCCCGGCGGCTACCGGGGCGCGCTGGACGACTTCTACGAGGAGGCGTCGGCGCTGCTCGCCGCGCACCTCGACGCCGGCCGCACGGTCGCCGTCCTCGCCGAGGGCGACCCCCTCTTCTACGGCTCGTACCAGCACATGCACAAGCGCCTCGCGCACCGCTACGAGACCGAGGTGATCCCCGGCGTGACCTCGGTCAGCGCGGCGGCGGCACGGCTCGGCGAGCCGCTGTGCGAGGCCGAGGAGGTCCTGACGATCATCCCCGGCACGCTGCCGGAGGACGAGCTGACGGCCCGTCTCGCGGCCACGGACTCGGCGGTCGTGATGAAGCTGGGCCGGACCTTCCCGACCGTGCGCCGGGCCCTGGAGCGGGCCGGCCGCATCGACGACGCGCGGTACGTGGAGCGCGCGACGATGGCGGGCGAGCGGACGGGCGCGCTGGCGGACATCGACCCGGACTCCGTCCCGTACTTCTCGGTGGCCGTGCTGCCCTCGCGGATCGACGCCGTGGCACCCGAGTCCCGGGAGCGGGGCGAGGTCGTCGTGGTCGGCACCGGCCCGGCGGGCGCGCCGTGGCTGACGCCGGAGTCGCGCGGCGCGCTGGTCAACGCCGACGACCTCGTCGGCTACACGACCTATCTGGACCGGGTCCCGGTCCTGCGGCCCGACCAGCGGCGCCACGGCTCCGACAACAAGGTCGAGTCCGAGCGCGCCGAGTTCGCCCTCGACCTGGCCCGGCGCGGCCGGCGCGTCGCGGTCGTCTCGGGCGGCGACCCGGGCGTCTTCGCCATGGCGACGGCCGTCCTCGAGGTCGCCTCGGAGCCCCGGTACGCGGACGTGCCCGTGCGGGTCCTGCCCGGTGTGACCGCGGCGAACGCGGCGGCGGCGGCGGCGGGCGCCCCGCTCGGCCACGACTACGCGACGATCTCGCTGTCCGACCGCCTCAAGCCCTGGGAGGTGATCGCGGAGCGGCTGCGCGCGGCGGCCTCCGCCGACCTGGTGCTGGCGCTGTACAACCCGGGCTCCCGTTCCCGCACGCACCAGGTGGCGGCGGCCCGCGACCTGCTGCTCGACCTGCGCTCCCCCGAGACGCCGGTGGTCGTGGCGCGTGACGTGGGCGGCCCGGAGCAGTCGGTCCGGGTGGTCACGCTGAAGACGCTGGAGCCGTCGGAGGTCGACATGCGCACGCTGCTGCTGATCGGCTCGTCGCAGACGCGCGCGGTGGACCGCGGCGACGGCCGGACGATCGCCTGGACCCCGCGCCGCTACCCGGAGCCGGCGCAGGGCTGAGCGCCCGCGCCCCGGCCGGCACGCCTCCCGGGGCAACGGCCCTACGCCGCCCCGGTCCGCCCGAGCACCCAGGCGGCGGCCTCCTCGGGGGTCGCCGCCGTCGGGACGCCTTGCGGGACCGGGGGGCGGCGGACGATCACGACCGGGACGCCCGCCTCGCGGGCCGCGGTCAGCTTCGGCGCCGTCGCGGCCCCGCCGCTGTCCTTCGTCACCAGGACGTCGACGCGGTGGCGGCGCAGCAGCTCGCGTTCCCCGTCGAGGGTGAACGGCCCCCGGTCGAGAAGCAGTTCCGCGCGGGCCGGCATCGGGGTGTCGGGGGCGTCCACCGAGCGGACCAGGAACCACTGGGGGCACGCGGCGAAGGCCGCCAGGCCCAGGCGTCCCGTCGTCAGGAACACCCGCTCGCCGAGACCGGCCAGCCGGGAGGCCGCGTCGTCGAGCGAGGCGGCCTCGTGCCAGTCGTCGCCCGCCACCGGGACCCAGCCGGGCCGGCGGAGCGCCAGCAGGGGAACATGGGCGGAGGCGGCCGCACCGGCCGCGTTGAAGCTGATGTGCTCCGCGAAGGGATGGGTGGCGTCGATGACCGCGTCCACACGGTGCTCGGCCAGCCACGCCGCCAGCCCCTCCGTGCCGCCGAACCCGCCGACCCGCACCTCGCCCACCGGCATCCGGGGGCGGGCGACCCGGCCGGCGAGGGAGCTGGTGACGCGGACGCCCGGGTGGAGCGCCTCGGCCAGGACCCGCCCCTCGGTGGTCCCTCCGAGTATCAGTACGTGCATGGGAGTCCATCCATGAGCTCAGGCGGCGGGCGCGACGCCCAACTCAAGCACACGGGTCTGCGCCCGGGCTGGACGACCGGTGCCTGCGCGACGGCGGCGACCACGGCCGCGTACACGGCGCTGCTGACCGGCGACTTCCCGGACCCGGTCACCATCACGCTGCCGCGCGGCGGGCGCCCCGCCTTCGCCCTGGCGGCGGAGGAGCGCACGGCGGGACAGGCCATGGCGGCGGTCGTCAAGGACGCGGGCGACGACCCGGACGTGACGCACGGCGCGCTGGTCCGCTCGACGGTACGGCTCCTGCCGCCCGGCTCCGGTGTCGTCTTCCGGGCCGGCCCGGGGGTCGGGACGGTGACCCTGCCCGGCCTGCCCCTGGAGGTCGGCGAGCCGGCGATCAACCCCGTGCCGCGCCGCATGATGACCGAGCACGTCGCCGAGGTGGCCGCCCTGCACGGTGCCCCGGGGGACGTCGAGATCACGGTCTCCGTCGACCACGGCGAGGAGATCGCCCGCTCGACCTGGAACCCGCGGATCGGCATCCTCGGCGGCCTGTCCATCCTCGGCACGACCGGCATCGTGGTCCCGTACTCCTGCTCGGCGTGGATCGACTCCATCCGCCGCGGTGTGGACGTGGCCCGCGCGGCCGGGCTGCGCCACGTGGCCGGCTGCACCGGCTCCACCTCGGAGAAGACCGTCGCCGCGCTCCACGAGCTGCCGGAGATCGCCCTGCTCGACATGGGCGACTTCGCGGGCGCCGTGCTCAAGTACATCCGCCGCCACCCCGTCGACCGGCTCACGATCTGCGGCGGCTTCGCCAAGCTCTCCAAGCTGGCGGCGGGCCATCTGGACCTGCACTCGGCCCGCTCGCAGGTCGACAAGCCGTTCCTCGCGGAGCTGGCCCGTTCGGGCGGCGCGTCCGAGGCCCTGGCCGCGGAGATCTCCACGGCGAACACGGGCCTCGCGGCGCTGCGCCTGTGCGAGGCGGCCGGGGTCCCGCTCGGCGACCTGGTGGCCACGACGGCCCGCGACGAGGCCCTCGCGGTGCTGCGCGGCGCCCCGGTCGCGGTGGACGTCGTCTGCATCGACCGCGCGGGCACGGTGGTGGGCCGGTCCGCCACCAAGGGGCCCGGCCGGGACTGACGTGCCGGCGGACCGGCCCACGGACGACCCGGCGCACGGGCGGGACCGACGGACGGCCGGGACCGACGGACGGCCGGGACCGACCCGGGACAGGCGTGCCGGGGCGGGGCGCCTCAGCCGACCGGGTAGCCGATCTCCTCGATCTCGCCGGCCAGGCCGGGCAGCGTCACGTCCGCGTTGAGCGCCGCCACCACCTCGTCCGTCAGCGGGCGCAGGGCCAGGACGTGGCGGACGGCCTCCAGGTCGACCCGGACCTCGTAGTACTCCTCCGCCCAGTCGCGGTACGCCTCCGCCGACCGGTCCACCAGCAGCTCGAACAGATAGTCCGCGCCGTCGGCCGGGTCGTCCGCCTCGGCGGGGAAGTCGACCCCGCCCGCCCGCCAGGCCGTGTCACCGGTCTCCCGCCACAGGCACGCCGTGGCGAGCGGCAGCCCGTCCTCGTCCGCGAACGCCGGCTCCTTCAGGTGCCGCCGGAACACCTCGGGCACCTCGTCGAGCACGCCCGGCCAGGGCCGCGGCTCCGTGTGCCGGGCGTAGGGGCTCATCGGGGACTCATGGGCGAAGCCGCGCAGGTAGGCGCCGTCGGGGGAGAAGACGAGGAACCAGTCGTCCCCCTGCCCGTCCCGCATCGACGCCATCTCCTCGTCGTCCGCCCAGCCGCAGTCGAAGGAGTAGTACCGGTCGGCCCACTCGGGGCTCAGGACGGCCTCCAGCATGGCCAGCCCTCGGCAGTGGTCGCGCAGGACCCCGATGCCCGGAAGCCGCCGGGCCACGTCGTGTACGGTCACGCGCCGATTCAAGCCCACGGCACTGACAGTCACCGGGCCGCCGGTGCGGACGCGGGCACCGGATGCGGCCCGCACCCGTCGAACCTAGGCTTGCCAGGGCAATGCCCCCGACGGAGAGGTACTCCCATGTCGAAGCGAGGCAACAAGCGCCGGGCCCGCAAGAAGAAGGGCGCGAACCACGGCAAGCGGCCCAACACCTGAGAAGGTCCCCGAGCCGCTGTCCGCACGGGGCCGGCACGTCGTACGCCGACGTGCCGGCCCCGGCGCGTGCCGGAGCGCCGTCACGGGCGGCCGCACGGGCGCCCGGATGTCCGGGCTCCCGGGAACGCCGGCTCAGCAGACGTGCCGCTCCCGTGCCGGGTCGTAGAGGTGGCTGTCGCGGAACTGGGAGGCCGCGAGCGTGCGCCCGACCAGGATGACGGCCGTCTTCGTGATGCCGGCCTCCTTCGTCTGCGCGGCGATGTCCTCCAGGGTGCCGCGCAGCACGACCTCGTCCGGGCGGCTGGCCATGGCCACGACGGCCGCCGGGCAGTCCGCGCCGTAGTGCGGCAGCAGCTCGTCGACCACGCGGTCGACGTAGCGCGCGGCCAGGTGCAGCACGATCAGGGCTCCGCTGCGGCCCAGCGTCGCCAGGTCCTCACCCTCCGGCATGGGGGTGGCCTGCTGGGCGATGCGGGTGAGGACGACCGTCTGGCCGACGGTCGGGACCGTGAGCTCCCGCTTGAGCGCGGCCGCCGCGGCGGCGAAGGCCGGGACGCCGGGGACGACCTCGTAGAGGATGCCCACCGCGTCGAGCCGGCGCATCTGCTCGGCGACCGCGGAGAAGACGGACGGGTCGCCCGAGTGCAGCCGGGCCACGTCCTGGCCGGCCTCGTGCGCGGCGACGATCTCGGCGACGATCCGGTCCAGGTCCAGGTCCGCGGTGTCGACGAGACGGGCGTCCGGCGGGCACTCGGCGAGCAGCTCGCGGGGGACCAGGGACCCGGCGTAGAGGCAGACCCCGCAGGACGCGAGCGTCCGCGCACCGCGCACGGTGATCAGGTCGGCGGCCCCGGGGCCGGCGCCGATGAAGTAGACGGTCATGGTGCTGCTTCTCCCTTGGTTACGGACCCTTGGTGACGGACCACTGCGTGACCGGCATGGCCTGGCGCCAGCCCGTGAAGCCGCCCACCGGCACGGCCTGGGCGACCGCGAGCCGGACCAGCTCGCCGCCGTGCCGGCGGTAGTGGTCCGCCAGCAGCGCCTCGGACTCCAGCGTCACCGTGTTGGCGACGAGCCGGCCGCCGGCCGGCAGTGATTCCCAGCAGGCTTCGAGCAGGCCGGGCGCGGTCAGACCGCCGCCGATGAACACCGCGTCGGGGGTGGGCAGCCCGGCCAGCGCGGCGGGGGCGGGTCCGGTGACCACGCGCAGGGCCGGTACGCCGAGGGCCGCCGCGTTGCGGGTGATCCGGGCGGCCCGCTCGGCGGACCTCTCCACCGCGACCGCCCGGCACGAGCGGTGTGCCCGCAGCCATTCGATGCCGATCGATCCTGAGCCGCCGCCGACGTCCCAGAGCAGTTCGCCGGGCGCGGGGGCCAACGCGGCCAGCGTCGCGGCCCGGACGTGCCGCTTGGTGAGCTGGCCGTCGTGCTCGAACACCTCGTCGGGGAGGCCGGGCGTCAGCCCGAGCCGGGGCGCGTCGGCGGACCGGACGCAGTCGAGCGCGACGATGTTGAGCGGGTCGGCGGCCTCGTCCGGGGCCCAGCCGTCCGCGGTGGTGTCCACGAGCCGTTCGTGCGGGGAGCCGAGCCGTTCCAGGACCCGCAGCCGGCTGGCGCCGTAGCCCTTGCGCCGCAGGAGGTCCGCGACCTGTGCCGGGCTACCGGCGCCGGCGCTGAGGACGAGCAGCCTGCGGCCGTCGTGCAGGGCGGCGGTCAGGGTGTCGAGCGGCCCGGTCACCAGGGAGACCGTCTCCACGGCCTCCAGGGGCCAGCCGAGGCGGGCGCAGGCGTGGGAGACCGAGGACGGGTGGGGCAGGACGTGCAGCCGGTCGGCGCCCACCGTCTCGGTGAGGGTGCGGCCGATCCCGTGGAACATCGGGTCCCCGCTGGCGAGGACCGCCACCCGCCGCCCTTCGTGGGCCGCGAGCAGCCCGGGCACGGCGGGCCGCAGCGGAGAGGGCCAGGCGACGCGCTCGCCGGGGCACTCGGCCGTGGGCAGCAGGTCGAGCTGGCGGGGGCCGCCGATCAGGACCTCGGCGGTGCGCAGGGTGCGGCGGGAGTTCTCGGGGAGTCCGTCCCAGCCGTCCGCGCCGATTCCGACGACCGATATCGCAGGTGGGGGAACGGTGCTCACGTCGGCGAACTCTACGGGAGCCCTTCCCGGCGCCCCCTGCTGGGCGTGGCCCGCCCGGTCCCGCCCGGTGTCCGGGAGCGGCACCGGATCCGGGAGCGGCACCTGGTCCGGGAACGGTCCTGCGGTCCCGGAATACGACGTGGGGGTGCGCGGTTGGATCGAATGGTTTAAGATTCAACCACAACGCAGAAGCAGGAACGCGAGAGGTGAGCACGATGCAGTTCGGGATCTTCACCGTCGGGGACGTCACCACCGACCCCACCACCGGCCGCACCCAGACCGAGCACGAGCGGATCAAGAACACCGTCGCCATCGCGCTCAAGGCGGAGGAGGTCGGGCTCGACGTCTTCGCCACGGGCGAGCACCACAACCCGCCGTTCGTCCCCTCGTCGCCCACCACCCTCCTCGGGCACATCGCGGCGCGGACCGAGAACCTGATCCTGTCCACCTCCACGACGCTGATCACCACCAACGACCCGGTGAAGATCGCCGAGGACTACGCCACCCTCCAGCACCTCGCCGACGGCCGCGTGGACCTGATGATGGGCCGCGGCAACACCGGCCCGGTCTACCCGTGGTTCGGCCAGGACATCCGCCAGGGCATCCCGCTCGCCATCGAGAACTACGCGCTCCTCCACAGGCTGTGGAGGGAGGACGTGGTCGACTGGGAGGGCAAGTTCCGCAGCGCCCTCCAGGGCTTCACCTCGACCCCGCGCCCGCTGGAGGACGTCCCGCCGTTCGTCTGGCACGGCTCGATCCGCTCACCCGAGATCGCCGAGCAGGCCGCGTACTACGGTGACGGCTTCTTCGCCAACCACATCTTCTGGCCCAAGCAGCACACCGAGAAGATGGTCCGTCTCTACCGCCAGCGGTACGCGCACTACGGCCACGGCACCGCCGAGCAGGCGATCGTCGGCCTCGGCGGCCAGGTGTTCCTGCGGAAGAACTCCCAGGACGCGGTACGGGAGTTCCGCCCGTACTTCGACAACGCGCCCGTCTACGGCCACGGCCCGTCCCTGGAGGAGTTCACCCGCGAGACCCCGCTGACCGTCGGGTCCCCCCAGGAGGTCATCGAACGGACGCTGTCCTTCCGCGAGTACGTCGGCGACTACCAGCGCCAGCTCTTCCTGGTCGACCACGCCGGTCTGCCGCTGAAGACCGTCCTGGAACAGCTCGACCTGCTCGGCGAGGAGGTCGTCCCGGTGCTGCGCAAGGAGTTCGCGAACCTGCGGCCGGCCGGCGTCCCGGAGACCGCCCCGCTCCACCCCGCCGTCATCCGCACCCGCACCGACGCCCAGGAGGCGTGACCCATGCAGACCCTGAAGCTGGTCGCCGTGTCCGCCGGGCTCAGCAGCCCGTCGTCCACCCGCCTGCTCGCCGACCGGCTCGCCACGGCCGCCGAACGGCGCCTGACCGAGCAGGAGTACATCGTCGAGGTCCAGGTGGTCGAACTGCGCGACCTCGCCCTGGACATCGCGAAGAACTTCGTCACCGGCTTCCCCTCGGGCGAGCTCCAGGCCGCGATCGACGCGGTGACCGGCGCGGACGGGGTCGTCGCGGTGACCCCGGTCTTCACCGCCTCCTACAGCGGGCTGTTCAAGTCCTTCTTCGACCTGATCGACCCGGTGGCACTCACCGGGAAGCCGGTCCTGATCGGGGCCACCGGCGGCACCGCCCGCCACTCGCTGGTGCTCGACCACGCCCTGCGGCCGCTCTTCGCCTACCTGCGGGCCCTCGTCCTGCCGACCGCGGTCTACGCGGCCTCGGAGGACTGGGGCTCCGGCGGCGACGAGTACACGGACGGCCTGCCGTCCCGCATCCTCCGGGCGGGCCAGGAGCTGGCGGACGCCGTGGCGGCCCGCCCGGCCGCCGCGGCGGAGGACGACGAGGTCGTCCCCTTCGAGCGGCAGCTCGCCGACCTGCGCCTGGATTAGGGCCGTTTGTTACGTTGGGGAGATCGGGGGCAGGCGTACCGGACGACGAACGGAACGGAGGCCGACGATGGCCGGCAGGATCGTGGTGGGCGTGGACGGCTCGGAGCAGTCCCTGAAGGCACTCCGCTGGGCGGCCGCGCAGGCCGCCCTCACCGGGGACTCGCTGCAGGCGGTGATCGGCTGGGAGTACCCGGCGTCCTGGGCGACCCTGATGCCGGGAGTGCCGCCGGAGTTCGACCCCGAGCAGCTCGCGAAGCAGATCCTGGACGAGTCCCTGGAGCAGGCCCTCGCTCCGGAGGTCGCCGCCACGGTCACCCGGACGGTCGTGGGCGGCAACGCGGCCCAGGCCCTCGTCGACCAGGCCGCGGGCGCCTCGCTGCTGGTCGTCGGCGACCGGGGGCACAGCGGCTTCAAGGCCGCGGTGCTCGGCTCGGTCTCCACGAACGTCGCCCAGCACGCGCCCTGCCCCGTGGTGGTCGTCCGGGGCGAGTGAACCGGCGGGATCGCAGGACACGCCCGAGGGGCGCCGCGCGTCCGTGGGACGCGGGGCGCCCCTCGGGCGCATGATGACGGGGAGTCCGCGATCACCCAGGAGCCCCCATGGACATCAAGCTGGAACTGATCGGCGTCCCGGTCACCGACGTCGACCGGGCCAAGGCCTTCTACGAGAAGGTCGGTTTCCACGCCGACCACGACATCCCCGTGAGCGACGAGATCCGCTTCGTCCAGCTCACCCCGCCCGGATCGGCCTGCTCGATCGCCCTCGGCAAGGGCATCACCGACATGGCACCGGGTTCGCTCGACAACATGCAGGTCGTCGTCGCCGACATCGAGGAGGCCCATCGCGACCTCAGCGCCCGGGGCATCGAGGTCAGCGAGATCGACGACCAGCCCTGGGGCTCCTTCGTCTACTTCGCCGACCCCGACGGCAACCGCTGGTCGGTCCAGCAGACCACACCCCGCCAGACCTGACCGCCCGTCGGGACGACCGGTCCGCCCGGCTGCCGGCGGGCCGGGCCGGACGGGTGTCACCTGCGGTTGTAGAGCCGCATCGTCAGCGGCCCGAAGACCAGCACGAGCAGGGCCGACCAGCCCAGCGACCAGGCGATCTCCGCCGTCGGCCACTCACCCGCCATCAACTCCCGCACCGCCGTCGCCAGATGCGTCACCGGGTTGTTGTTCACGAAGGCCTGGAGCCAGCCCGGCATGGTCGTCGGGTCCACGAAGACGTTGGACAGGAACGTCACGGGGAAGATCACCATCATCGAGACGCCCATGACCGACTTCTCGCTGCGCAGCAGCAGTCCGCACATGGTCCAGATCCACGAGAACGAGAACGCGAACACCAGCAGCAGGGCGACTCCCGCCAGGACCCCGAGCACCCCGCCGTCCGGCCGGTAGCCGATGATCACGCCGACCGTGAGCATCACGGCCGAGGCGATCAGATACCGGACCACGTCGCCCAGGAGATAGCCGACCATCGGCGCCGGCCGCCAGATCGGCAGCGAGCGGAAGCGGTCGAAGACGCCCTTCTCGATGTCGGTGTTGACGGAGACCCCGGTGTACATCGTGATCATCACGACGCTCATCACGAGGATGCCGGGCAGCAGGAACTGGACGTAGTCCGAGACCGACCCGGCCAGCGCGCCCCCGAAGAGGTACGCGTACATCAGCACCAGCATGATCGGGAACGCCGTCACGTCGAAGAGCTGCTCCGGCACGTGCTTGATCTTCAGCAGGGCGCGCCAGCCGAAGGTCAGGGACGCGGACAGCGCGCCGGGCCGTGGCGGGCGCTCGTGGCCGACGAGGAGCGCGGCGAGTTCGTCGGCGCGCGGGGCCTCGTAGGCGAGGGCGTCGGTCTGCCGGGTGTCCTTGGTGGTGGCGACGGTGCTCATGCCGGCGTTCCCTTCGTGCCGGTCGGGTCGGTGGGTTCCGGGGCACCGGCGGCGTCGGCGGGCGCCGTACCCGCCGGGCCGGACTCGGTGAGCGCGAGGAAGACCTCGTCCAGGCTGGGCTGGCCGAGGGCGAAGTTGTCGACCGTGATCCCGGCCCTCGCCAGCTCGGCCAGGGCCCGGGCGGCCTGTTCCGCGGCGCCCAGGTCCGTGCCGTGGCCGTCGACGGTGGCGGTCAGCGCCACCGGGTCCGGGTCGAGCTGCACCGAAGCCCGCAGGGCGCTCGCGAGGATCCGCTCGGCGGCCGGGCGCTGCTCGGGGTCCCGCAGCCGCACGTGCACCGATCCGGAACCCACCGATGCCTTCAGCTCCCCCTTCGTGCCCTCCGCGATCACCTTCCCGTGGTCGATCACGGCGATCCGGGAGGCCAGCTGGTCCGCCTCGTCGAGGTACTGCGTGGTGAGGAGCACGGTGGTGCCCTGCGCGACGACCGTGCGGACGATGTCCCACACCTGGTTGCGGCTGCGCGGGTCGAGGCCGGTGGTCGGCTCGTCGAGGAAGAGCAGGTCGGGGATGTTGAGGAGGGACGCGGCGATGTCGATGCGCCGCCGCATGCCGCCCGAGTAGTTCTTGACCTGCCGGCCGGCGGCCTCGGCGAGCCCGAACGCGGTGAGCAGCCGCTCCGAGGACTCCCGGGCGCCGGCGCGGGAGCGGCCGAGGAGCCGGCCGAGGAGGACCAGGTTCTCGGTGCCGGTCAGGTCCTCGTCGACGGAGGCGTACTGGCCGGTGAGGCTCACCCGGCTCCGTACGGTGTCCGCGTCGCGCACCACGTCCTTGCCGAAGACGCGGGCCCGGCCGCCGTCCGGGCGCAGCAGGGTGGCGAGCATCCGCACGGTGGTCGTCTTGCCCGCGCCGTTGGGGCCGAGGACGCCGTAGACGGTGCCGGCCGGGACGCGCAGATCGATGCCGTCGACGGCACGGTTCGTACCGAAGACCTTGACCAGGCCCTCGGTCTCGATGGCGAGGTCGGTCATGCGTCTCCTCCGGACAGGGGGCGGGGCCGCTCCGACCAGTCTCCGTCGCTCTCCCGTCCGGCGCCAGACGGCCGACGCGGCCGGTCCGCCGGGCGCGCCCGGGACGGCGCCGGACCGGCTTGGCCGGCCCGGTTCTCACGGACGGGCCACGGCGACCCCCCACAGGGCCGCGTGGTAGGCGGCGACGGCCTGGGCGGTGTCGCCGAGGGGGAAGCGGGCGGCGAGATGGCCGTCCGGGCGGACGAGGAACCCGGTCGGCCCGTCGGGGCGGTAGAGGCGGGCGAACTCCCCCGCCGCGTCGCGGTACGCGGCGACGGACGAGGCGGCTGGGGCGGTGACCGGCGGTGCGCTGGCCGCCGCCGCGTCGGCGTCGGACCGCGGGGCCTCACGGGGGAGGACCGTGACGGTCACCGGAGCCGTGCCGGCCGCCCCGCCCGCCGCGGCGGCCGAGGCCTCGGCCGGTCCGGTGGTGTCGGGTCCGTACAGGATCAGCACGTGGCCGGTACGGCCGCGCAGGACGTCCAGCAGGCGCAGCGGGAAGGTGGCGAGGGCCGTGGTCAGACCGCCGCAGTCGGGGGCCCGGTCGCCGGGCTGGGGGGCGTCGGGCGGTCCGTACGGCGGTCCGGCGAGCGGGCCGCCCCGGTAGTTCACGAGCAGCTGGGCCTCGCGCAGCATCACCGTCCCCGGGTCGTCGGGGTCGGCCTGGACGCCCTGGTGGGCGTGCCGGACGGTCCGGCCGACGACCTCCTCGCCGATCGGGCGGCGCTCGGCGTCGTAGCAGGCGAGCAGGGCCGGCCCGGCCTCCCCGCCCAGCACGAGGGCGAGTTTCCAGGCCAGGTTGCAGGCGTCCTGGATGCCGGTGTTCATGCCCTGCGCGCCGGTGGGCGGGTGGATGTGCGCCGCGTCCCCCGCGACGAAGACCCGGCCGTCGCCGTAGCGGTCGACGATCCGGTGGCTGATGCGGAAGACCGACGACCACCGCATGCGGGACACGACGGCCGGCCGGGGGGCCAGCCGGTCGACGACGGC
>NZ_RDBI01000065.1:310437-318899 GCF_008042125.1 Streptomyces sp. MS191 | reverse complement strand
GCCCCACGCCTGGGGACGCGCGGACGCCTCAGCCCTTCCCGTCCCCGAGCACCCCCAGGATGCGCTCCGCCGCCCGGGTCGCGGTCAACTCGCCTGCCCGGACCTGCCGTTCGACCTCCGGGGTGAGCGCCCGTACGGCCGGGTCGGCGTGCAGCCGCGCGAGCAGTTCGTCGCGGACCATCGTCCAGGCCCAGTCGACCTGCTGGTCGCGGCGCCGCGCGTCCAGACGGCCGGCCGCGTCGAGCAGCGAGCGGTGCTTCTCCAGTCGCCCCCACACCTCGTCGAGGCCGGTCGACTCGCGGGCGCTGCAGCTGAGGACCGGTGGTGTCCAGACCGCCTCGCGGCCGTGCATCAGCCGGAGCGCGCCGGCGAGTTCGCGGGCGGCGGCGCGGGCGTCGGTCTCGTGCGGGCCGTCCGCCTTGTTCACCGCCACCACGTCGGCGAGTTCCAGGACGCCCTTCTTGATGCCCTGGAGCTGGTCGCCCGTGCGGGCCAGGGTCAGGAGCAGGAAGGAGTCGACCATGTTGGCGACGGCCGTCTCCGACTGGCCGACGCCGACCGTCTCCACCAGGACCACGTCGTAGCCGGCGGCCTCCATCACCACGATCGACTCGCGGGTCGCCTTGGCGACGCCGCCGAGCGTGCCGGCGCTGGGGGAGGGGCGGACGAAGGCCGACGGGTCCACCGCCAGGCGCTCCATCCGCGTCTTGTCACCGAGGATCGAGCCGCCCGTGCGCGTGGACGACGGGTCGACGGCGAGGACCGCCACCCGGTGCCCGAGGCCCGTCAGCATGGTGCCGAAGGCGTCGATGAAGGTCGACTTGCCCACCCCGGGCACGCCGCTGATCCCGATCCGCCGCGCCCGGCCGCTGTGCGGCAGCAGCCGGGTCAGCAGCTCCTGGGCCAGGGCCCGGTGGTCGGGCCGGGTGGACTCGACGAGGGTGATGGCGCGTGCCACGAGGGCGCGCTTCCCGTCCCGTACACCCTTCTCGTAGGTGTCGATGTCGATGGCCATGGGGTCAGAGATCGTGCCCCAGGTCGGCGCCGAGCCGGCGCACCAGGTCCGCGGCCGCGTCCGGGATGACGGTGCCGGGCGGGAAGACCGCGGCGGCGCCCATCTCCAGGAGGGTGGGCACGTCCTGGGGCGGGATGACACCGCCGACCACGACCATGATGTCCTCCCGGCCCTCCGCGGCGAGCTCGTCCCGCAGCGCGGGGACGAGCGTGAGGTGACCGGCCGCCAGCGACGAGACGCCCACGATGTGCACGTCCGCCTCGACGGCCTGCCGGGCCACCTCGGCCGGGGTCTGGAACAGCGGGCCGACGTCGACGTCGAAGCCCAGGTCGGCGAAGGCGGTCGCGATCACCTTCTGGCCGCGGTCGTGGCCGTCCTGCCCCATCTTGGCGACCAGGATGCGGGGGCGCCGGCCCTCGGCCTCCTCGAAGGAGTCCACCAGCGCGCGGGTGGAGTCCACGGACGGGGACTCGCCTGCTTCGTTGCGGTACACGCCGGAGATCGTACGGATCTGGCCCGCGTGGCGCCCGTACACCTTCTCCAGGGCGTCCGAGATCTCGCCGACGGTGGCCTTCGCCCGGGCCGCCCGCACGGCCAGCTCCAGGAGGTTGCCTTCACCGCCCGCCGCCCGGGTGAGGTCCTCCAGCGCGTCCTGGCAGGCCCGCTCGTCGCGCTCCGCGCGCAGCCGTCGCAGCTTCTCGATCTGCTGCGCGCGGACGGAGGAGTTGTCGACCTTCAGGACGTCGATCTGCTCGTCGCCGTCCACGCGGTACTTGTTCACACCGATGACCGGCTGACGGCCGGAGTCGATCCGGGCCTGGGTCCGGGCCGCGGCCTCCTCGACCCGGAGCTTCGGGATGCCCGCGTCGATGGCCTGCGCCATGCCGCCGGCCGCCTCGACCTCCTGGATGTGCTGCCAGGCCCGGCGCGCCAGGTCGTAGGTCAGCCGCTCCACGTAGGCGCTGCCGCCCCAGGGGTCGATGACCCGGGTGGTGCCCGACTCCTGCTGGATGAGGAGCTGCGTGTTGCGGGCGATGCGGGCGGAGAAGTCCGTCGGCAGCGCGAGCGCCTCGTCGAGGGCGTTGGTGTGCAGCGACTGGGTGTGGCCCTGGGTGGCCGCCATCGCCTCCACACACGTCCGCGTGACGTTGTTGAAGACGTCCTGCGCGGTCAGCGACCAGCCCGAGGTCTGGGAATGGGTGCGCAGCGACAGCGACTTGGCGTTCTTCGGGTCGAACTCCCGGACCAGCTTGGCCCACAGCAGGCGGGCCGCGCGCAGCTTGGCGACCTCCATGAAGAAGTTCATGCCGATCGCCCAGAAGAACGACAGGCGCGGCGCGAACGCGTCCACGTCCAGGCCCGCTTCGCGTCCGGCCCGGATGTACTCGACCCCGTCCGCCAGCGTGTACGCCAGCTCCAGGTCGGCCGTCGCACCCGCCTCCTGGATGTGGTAGCCCGAGATGGAGATGGAGTTGTAGCGCGGCATGTGCTGCGAGGTGAAGGCGAAGATGTCGGAGATGATCCGCATCGACGGCTTCGGCGGGTAGATGTAGGTGTTGCGGACCATGAACTCCTTGAGGATGTCGTTCTGGATGGTCCCGGCGAGCTTGTCGGGGGAGACGCCCTGCTCCTCCGCCGCCACGATGTAGAGGGCGAGGACGGGCAGCACGGCGCCGTTCATCGTCATCGACACCGACATCTTGTCCAGCGGGATGCCGTCGAAGAGCTGGCGCATGTCGTAGATCGAGTCGATGGCCACGCCGGCCATACCGACGTCGCCGGTCACGCGCGGGTGGTCGCTGTCGTAGCCGCGGTGCGTCGGCAGGTCGAAGGCGACCGACAGGCCCTTCTGGCCGGCGGCCAGATTGCGCCGGTAGAAGGCGTTGGACTCCTCGGCGGTCGAGAAGCCGGCGTACTGGCGGATGGTCCACGGCTGGTTGACGTACATCGTCGGGTACGGGCCGCGCAGGTACGGCGCCATGCCCGGGTACGTACCGAGGAAGTCGACGTCCTCCAGGTCACGGCCGGTGTACAGCGGCTTGACCGCGATGCCCTCGGGCGTCTCCCAGAGCAGGTCGTCCCCGCCGGACGCGCGCTTGACGGCGGCGCGCCACTCCTCGGCACTGCCGGCCGGGGACGGGGATCCGAGGTCGATCCCGGTGAAGTCGGGGATTCCCATCAGGACACTCCCATGCGGTCGAGGGTGGCGGAGAGGACGGCGATCGCGTCGCATCCCGCGAAGACGTGGCTGTCGACGCCGGCGTACGAGCCGGGCCGGCCGGCGAGGGTCACGTGCCGGGCGCCGGCGGCGCGCAGGGCGGCCGCCTCGGTCTCGGCCCGCTCCTCGTACAGGGCGTCGCTGGAGCAGAGGCAGGCCTCCGTGGCGCCGCTCTCCTCGAAGGACCCGTCGGTGACGGGCTCGATGCCACCCGCCTGGTAGAGGTTCGCGGCGAACGTCAGCCGGGCGGTGTGCGCGGCGGCCGGACCGAGGGCCACCAGGTGGACGCGCGGCCGGGAGCCGGTCGCCGCCAGGTGGGCGTCGGAGCGGGCGCGCAGCGCCTCGTAGGCCTCGTCGCGCCGTACCCGGGGCAGGCCACCGTCCGGTTCGGCGGGCGCGGGCTCGCGCAGCACCGGCTTCTCCGCCAGGTGCGGGAACTCGCTGACGCCGGTGACCGGTTCGCGGCGCTTGGCCAGCGCCTTGGAGCGCTCGGCCCAGTTCGCGGCGAGCCGCTCCTTCAGCGTGCCCGAGCGCAGGGCGGCCGCCTGGCCGCCGGTCCGCTCGATCTCCTGGAAGAAGTCCCAGGCGGCCTGGGCGAGTTCGTCGGTCAGGGCTTCCACGTACCAGGAGCCGCCGGCCGGGTCGATCACCCGCGCCAGGTGGGACTCCTCGATGAGGATGCTCGAGGTGTTGCGGGCGACCCGGCGGGCGAAGGCGTCCGGCATGCCCAGCGCGTGGTCGAAGGTGAGGACGGTGACCGACTCGGCGCCGCCGACTCCGGCGGCGAGGGTCGCGACCGTCGTCCGCAGCATGTTCACCCACGGGTCGCGCGCGGACATCATGACCGGCGAGGTCACCGCGTGCTGGAGCTGGGCGCCCGCCGCGGGCGATCCGCACGCCTCGGCGACACGCGCCCACAACCGGCGGGCGGCCCGCAGCTTGGCGATCGTGAGGAACTGGTCGCCGGTGGCCGCGTAGCGGAACTCCAGCTGTCCCAGCGCCTGCTCGATCGTGAGGCCGCCGTTGGTGAGGGCCCGCAGGTAGGCGACGCCGGTGGCGAGGGAGCTGCCCAGCTCCTGCGCCGCCGAACCACCGGCCTCGTGGTACGGCAGGGCGTCCACCGTCAGGGCGCGCAGCCCCGGGTACGACTCGGCGCTCAGCCGCGCGAGCGCGACCGTGGCGGCGAAGCCGTCGCCGTCGTAGGCGGAGCCGGTGCGGGCCTCCGTGCCGAGCGGGTCGGCGCCCAGGTTGCCGCGCGCCGCCTCGGGGGCGACACCGCGGCTCGTGTACAGGCCGAGCAGCTCCTGCGCCGCGGCCGCCGTCTCGGCCCCGGCGTCCAGGACCATCGGGGCCAGGTCGAGGTAGACGCCCCGGAGCGCCCGGTCCAGCTCCGTCACCGGAATGCCGGCCGGACCCACGGACAGCCACAGGGACGTGACGCCGTTCTCCAGGTCCGTGAGGACGGCCTCGGGATCGGCGGCCCGGTGGCGCTGGCGCACGTCCCAGCCGCCGGCGGTGTTGCCCTCGGCCCGCCCGCCCCGGACGAACGGGGCGAACCCGGGCAGGCCGGCATCGGCGGCGGGGCTGTCCGCGGTGTACAGCGGACGGGCCCGCAGGCCGTCCTCCAGCGCCGTGGACAGCGCCTCCTCGGCTTCGGTATCGGGGACGTCCTTGCCCGACCTGCTCAGTACGCCCGCCACGAGGCGCTGCCACTGCGCATGGGTCGCTGCGGGGAAGTCGGCGGCCAGCACGAGGCCGTCCTCAGGCAGCACAGTCATGTGCGGATGCTAGGCCAGGTGCACAAAGGAGCAGCAGGGTGATCAGCTGTGACCTTGACCTCCCCGGGTCGCTCTTGATCGCGAACCGCCTCCGTGCTGGTCGCCCGGTCCGCCGCTCGCGGACCGGGCGGTGGCACACCTCAGCAGCCCATCACGGGCTTCCCGGCGAGCGACGGATGACGCGGCCCGAGGAACAGCGCCCGCGACGAGCCCGCCCCCGGACCGGGGAACACGGTCTGCCGCCAGCCCCGGTGGCGGAAGAAGGCCAGCGCCGCTCCGTCGCGGTGATCGGGCGCCACCCACACCCGGTCGTCGAGCGCCGGCACCGTCAGCGTGTCCAGGATCCGCGTGGCCACGCCGCGGCCCCGGGCCGCCGGGGCGACCACCAGGTCGGCGACGTGCACGGCTCCGGCGAGCCACTCCTGCGCGCGGTGGTCCCCCGGCAGCAGTCCGCCGGCGTACGGCACCGGGGTGCGGGTGGCCGCGCCGAACCTGCACAGCAGGCTGTCCGCCCGCGCCGTCACCGCCAGGAAACCGGKTGTCCGCGCCTCCTCGGCGATCCGGGCCCGCAACTCCCGGGCGTGCCGGTCGTCCTGCTCGGGCACCCGTCCCCGGGCGGCGAGCCGGCGCAGGTGGTCGAACTCGTCGACGAGACGGAGCGCCGCCTCGCCCGGATAGACCACTGTGGTGATGTCCATGAACCGTGTCCTTCTGTCGTGAGGGTCGATCGACGTCGCACACCGGCCGGTGGTCGGCCTCGTGCCTCGGGAGGCGCGCCGGGCCGCCCGCACGGCGGGACACCGGGCACGAGGGATCCCGCGCCCGGGCCTGCGCCACGGGGTGCCCGGGCGCTCAGGTGCGGCTGTCGGGGAAGCCGATGACGACGGCGGTCCGCCGGCGGGGCCGGGGGATTCCCGCCAGCGACCCCTCCCGCGCCGGGAGCGGGTCCGGCCGAGGAGGCCGCCATGTCCCAGGAAGCCGTGCCGCAGCGGGCGCTGTCCGAGCAGCAGGTGCCCCAGCAGCCCGTACCCGAGCAGAAGGGGTCCGGCGCCTGCCGAAGCGGGGCCGCGCGTGGGCGGAGGGGGGAAACCTCCGCCGCGCGGCGCGTGGGCGGCCGGGACGGGGTCAGCCGGCGTCGTCGTGGCGGTCCGCCGAGGACTGGAGGTCCGCGTCGAGCTGTGAGAGGTCGGCGGTGAGGGCCGCCATCAGCTCCTCCATCTGCTGCAGCAGACCCCTGGGGGCGCCGGACCCCTTCTGCTCGGGTACGGGCTGCTGGGGCACCTGCTGCTCGGACAGCGCCCGCTGCGGCACGGCTTCCTGGGACATGGCGGCCTCCTCGGCCGGACCCGCTCCCGGCGCGGGAGGGGTCGCTGGAAGAACACGCACCGGCAGCGGCCGCCGGCGCGCGGGCCGGGCGGTCCGGCTCCGCCCGAGCCAACGACAGGTGCCCGGCCACGGTCACTGGCCTGGCAGAACGCCCCCCGCCAGGGGGCGGGATATTCACCCGACCGAGCCGGTGCGGCCCCGGGGGTGACGGAGAGGTTGACGGCGCCCGTGCGGTGCAGGATGGAGGTATGGATCTTCGAATCTTCACCGAGCCCCAGCAGGGGGCCGGCTACGACACCTTGCTCACGGTCGCCAAGGCCACCGAGGACCTCGGCTTCGACGCCTTCTTCCGTTCCGACCACTACGTCAGCATGGGCTCCGCCGACGGGCTGCCCGGGCCGACGGACGCCTGGATCACGTTGGCCGGGCTCGCGCGGGAGACCAGCCGGATCCGCCTCGGCACGTTGATGACCGCCGGCACCTTCCGTCTCCCCGGTGTCCTCGCCATCCAGGTGGCGCAGGTCGACCAGATGTCCGGCGGCCGGGTCGAACTGGGCCTGGGGGCGGGCTGGTTCGAGGAGGAGCACCGGGCGTACGGCATCCCGTTCCCGAAGGAGAAGTTCGCCCGGCTCGAGGAGCAGCTGGCGATCGTCACCGGCCTGTGGGGCACCGAGGTCGGCAAGACGTTCTCCTTCGAGGGGACGCACTACCAGCTCCAGGACTCGCCGGCCCTGCCGAAGCCGGCACAGTCCCGGGTGCCGGTCCTCATCGGCGGCCWCGGCGCGGTCCGTACGCCTCGGCTGGCGGCGAGGTACGCCGACGAGTTCAACATCCCCTTCGCCTCGCTGGAGGAGAGCGAGCGGCAGTTCGGGCGCGTCCGGACCGCCGCCGAGGCCGCCGGCCGCCGTGCCGACGACCTCGTGTACTCGAACGCGCTGGTGGTGTGCGTCGGCAGGGACGACGCGGAGGTGGCCCGCCGGGCGGCGGCCATCGGACGGGAGGTGGAGGAGCTGAAGGCGAACGGCCTGGCGGGTTCACCGGCCGAGGTCGTCGACAAGATCGGGCGGTACGCGGCGATCGGCTCGTCCCGGGTGTACCTCCAGGTCCTCGACCTCGACGACCTGGACCACCTGGAGCTGATCTCCGCCCAGGTCCAGTCCCAGCTGGGCTGAGGGAGGACGTCGTGACGGCCCCCCACCGCTCGCTCGCCAGGGCACTGGCCACGGACGTCCTCGTCCTGGACGGCGGACTGTCCAACCAGCTGGAGGCCCAGGGCTGCGACCTCTCCGACGCGCTCTGGTCCGCGCGGCTCCTCGCCGACGGCCCGGAGCAGATCGAAGCGGCGCACACGGCCTACCTGCGGGCCGGGGCGCAGGTCCTGATCACCGCCAGCTACCAGGCATCCTTCGAGGGCTTCGCCCGGCGCGGCGTGGACCGGGCGGGGGCGGAGCGGCTGTTCGGACGGAGCGTGGAGCTGGCCCGGGCCGCGGCGGCGCGGGTGGGGCGGCAGGTGTGGGTCGCCGGATCCGTCGGCCCGTACGGGGCGGTGCTCGCCGACGGCAGCGAATACCGGGGCAGGTACGGGCTCACGGTGCGGGAGCTGGAGCGGTTCCACCGGCCCCGGATCGAGGCGCTCGCGGCGGCCGGTCCGGACGTGCTGGCGCTGGAGACCGTGCCGGACACGGAAGAGGCCGAGGCCTTGCTGCGGGCCGCCGAGGGGTGCGGGGTGCCGGTGTGGCTCTCGTACACGATCGCGGGGGATCGGACCCGGGCGGGACAGCCGCTTTCGGAGGCGTTCGCGCTCGCCGCGGGCGACGACCGGGTGATCGCGGTCGGGGTCAACTGCTGCGAGCCGGCCGACGCGGACCGGGTGGTGCGGACGGCCGCGGACGTCACCGGCAAGCCGGTGGTCGTCTACCCCAACAGCGGGGAGGAGTGGGACGCCGGCGCGAGGGGCTGGCGCGGGGACGTCACCTTCGACCCGGCACGGATGGCTGCCTGGCCGGCGGTCGGGGCGCGGTTGATCGGGGGCTGCTGCCGCATCGGCCCGGACCGGATCACCGCGCTGGCCGAGGCCGTCACCGCCGCCGAGTGAGGCGGGGCGCCGCCCCGCCCTTCCCGGGCC
>NZ_RDBI01000065.1:298745-310337 GCF_008042125.1 Streptomyces sp. MS191 | reverse complement strand
GGCGCCGCGATGGTCTGGTGGAAGCGGCGCCCGCGCTGGCCGCGGCGGGCGCCGCGATGGTCTGGTGGAAGCGGCGCCGTACCGGCACCCAGGGCTGATCCCGGAGGTGCCCTGCCACCGCGAGCGGCCCCGTACCCRTSAYGGGTACGGGGCCGCTCGCGGTGGACGGGCTCACGGGGGGTGCCCTGCCGGTTTTCGGTCAGGTCGGCCGGCAGGGCACCTCCGGGATCAGCCCTGGGTGCCGGTACGGCGCCGCTTCCACCAGACCATCGCGGCGCCCGCCGCGGCCAGCGCGGCGGCGATGCCCGCGATCAGGCCCACCGGGACGTCGGATCCGGTGTCCGCGAGGTCCCCGTCGGGGTTCTTCGCGGGCGGGGTCTGACCGCCGTTGCCCGGGGTGGAGGGGCTAGGCGCCGGCGTCGACGGCTGGTCCGTCGGGTCGGGGCCGCCCGGGTCGGTCGGCGTCGGCGTGGGCGTCGGCTTGGTACCGCCGCCCGAGCCCTTGCCGGTGTTGTTGCCGCCGAGGAAGGCGCTGTCGGTGTCGGCGTAGGCGGTGGTCGCCTTCTGTGCCGCGTTCACCGTGTCGGGCATCTCCGGGTTCTCGGCCTGGAAGCGGGCCTTGGAGATGTTCTTCTTGGGCTGCTTGGAGAAGTCCACGCCGCCGAGGTAGAAGGAGAACTCCAGGACGGAGCCGTCCTGCGGGTACTCCCGCTTGAAGTGGAAGTCGCCCTCCCGGAACGACTTCAGGTAGTCCGCGTAGATCTTCTCGCGGTCCCACGCGGTGCGCGACGGCCACCGGGTGGCGTCGTCGGACCCGATGATCGAGTGGAAGTCACCCGGCCGCACCGCGTCCCGCTGCTTGATCCACTCCGCCGCGATCCGCGACGTGTAGACGCTGCGCAGGTCGGCGTACTGCGGGGCCGTGTTGACCAGCTTCTCGACCTCGGGGATCGCGATGCGCTTGATCTGCTCGAAGTTGTACTCCTGGACCGACTCGGGCTGCTTGCACTTGAAGCCCTCGCTGAAGTCGATCTTCGCGGCCTTCACGTTCATGGGCGCGTCGAGGATGTACAGCTTGCCGTCCTCCTCGCGGACCTGGGCCGGGGCCGGCTCGATGTAGTACCGGTAGGTCTTCCAGCAGGGAGCGCCGTTGACGTGCTGGAAGGAGTCCCACAGCCGGTTGCCCACCGGGTTGTCGGGGACCATGACCCGCGCCAGGTCGTGCTTCATCTCCAGGTCCGCTTCCAGCAGGACCCGGCCGGCGTCGGTCTTGGCCAGCTTGTCGTCGACGACCTGGTTCGGCTGGTCGGGGTTGAGGTTCACCCAGAACCGGTTGGGATGCAGCGCCAGCCAGGTGAACAGCGCGTCGGAGGAGAGGTCGATCTTTGCCCCGCCGCCCCACGAGGGGTTCTCGTCCTCGTCGTCGTTCATCTTGGCCTTGAAGCCGTAGTCCATGCCCTTGCCCTTGACGGGCTCGGAGATGTACCGCAGCTCCATGGTGGTGAAGTCGATGCCGCCGGGGCCACGCATCCGGTTCGGCGCGCCGGGCGCCTGGCGGATCGCCGCCTGCCGGCGCTGGGCCTCCTCCTTCGTCCGGCCGGAGTTGCGGGCCATGTCGTTGGCCGCGCCGCTCGCTCCGCCACAGCCCGGCCTCGGCGCGGCGGCTGCCGCCGCGGTGCTCGGCTGGTTGCACTGCCGGCCGGTGAAGGCCGGGTCCTGCCGCGTGTAGCGGGGGTCGGAGGTGAACGTGCCGTTCGGCACGGCACGGTGCTCGTACCACGAGAGTCCGTGCGCCTTCAGCGCGTTGACGACGCCGGGCTTGGGCGGCTCACGGAAGACGTAGACGACCTTGTAGCCGCGCTGCGCCAGCGCCTTGTCCACCAGGAGCTGCTTGGTGTCGATCTGCTTGAGTCCGGACTTGAACTCGTAGATGACCTTCTGCCGGCCGTTCGTCTTGATCGCGTCGAAACGGCGGTCCTTCTTGACGTTCTCCTCGCCGAGTTCCTCCACCAGCTCCTGGAAGAGCTCGGGCATCTCCTCGGCCATCGAGTACTGGCAGTACCAGTCGCGGCCGCCGAGCTTGAAGTACTGCGCGACCTCGCGCTCGTAGGCGTTGCCGCCGCGGCTGTTGGTCTCGCCGTTGACGTAGAAGCTGTTGACGTACTCGTTGAAGGTGCCCTTGTAGCGGTCCTTCTCGGGCTTGGCCTGGTTCTCCTTCCAGTACGCCCAGGCGTGCTCGGGGCTGGCGTTGGTGTACTTGTTGTGGTCCGGCTTGATCTTCCGGAGCACGCTCTCGTCGGGGAGTTCGAGCCCGGAGAGCGCCTTGCGCGGATTCTCGAAGTCGTAGGTGCGCTTGGTGTCGCCCAGGGTGCGCCACTGGTACTTGCCCGCGGGCTTGAAGCCGGGAAGGCTGCCCATGCGGGGCGCCCGGTTGGGCGTCTGGTACATCTCGGTGCACCGCTTGGCGGCGGCGTGTGCTTCCTGGGCGTTGTCCAGGACGGGCGGTAAACCGCCGGAGAGGATGCCGACGCTCAGTGCCAGCACGGCCGCGCGGCCGAGCCAGGAGGAGCGCCGGGATATGGAGTGGATCAAGGCAATCTGTCCCATGGTCAGGGGGCCACGGGTTCGTCGATGCGGATGGTGCGGCAGGCCACGGCCCCCGTGGTAGTGGCCTGCGCGTGAGTCACCCTAGGGGCGGGGTTGTGAAGGAAATGGCGGGGACACGCCAAGGTTTGGAACACAACTCGGCTTTTATGGAGGCCGATTCGGCGGGCCGCCCGGATCCGGACGGCGGAGACCGGACACCGCCCGAGCAGCGCCTAGGGTGACCGTATGTCTGACGAACGGAACGACCTCGAGGACGGGACGGCGGCCGACACGGAGGTGGACCGGTGGATCGCGGACGTCCCGGCCCTGCTGATGCGGCTGGAGACCTGGCACACCCCGGAGGGCTTCGCCGCGGACCGGACCCCCGAGTCGCTGCGGCTGCTCGAGGAGGCCCTGGTCCTCGGCTACGAGCCCGAGGGGACCGACGACTCCCGTGACTTCCTCCAGGGCGCGATGGCCTGCCTCGGCGAGTCCCTGATGCAGATCGTCGGCGGCCGCTGGGGCTGGAGCGACGGGGGCCACCCGCTCGTGCTGCCCGACGCCGGTCTCGGGCTGGAGCCGCTCGATCCGCTCAAGCTGGTGATCGAGGCCCAGGAACGCGCCGATTTCCAGGTGTTCACCGAAACAACCCGTGCGCTGAGCGCCGCCGTCGAGGCCCGCAGGGCGACCGTGCCGGGGTGGAAGCCGGTCAAGGAGCGAACCCCCGGCCTCGACCCCTGGGCGCGGAACGACGCCCACCCGTGGCTGGCCGGATGGCTGGCGGAACGTCGTGAGGCCTTCGCCGCCTGGGCGGCCGACACCGGCGCCGACCCGCGGACATGGGACTTCTCGCCCGCCTCGCTCGACGCCCTGGGCGACCTGGTGATCGCGCGGTACGCGAGCGAGGACGCCTACCGCGCGGACGAGCACGGCGCCTTCGTCCAGGGCGCCGTCTGGTACGTCGGCGAGGTCGCCGTGCACCACAAGGCCGGCGCCTGGGCGTACCACGAGGCGGAGCCGAGGATCCCCAGGGAGGAGGTGGAGCGGAACATCTTCCTCGAGCGTCCGTTCGTCAACCAGCCCACGGTGCGCGACGGCATCGGCGACGTGCCGTTCCACGTGCTGGCGATCGCGGTGGACGACCGGGACCCGAGCGCGCTGCGCGAACACCTGGACTGGTATCGCGAACCCGACCCGGAGGGCGGCCCGGTGTCCTACCGGGGCACCCCGTGACGCGAGGGTGCGTCGTCACGCCGATCGGACCGGGTCGGCGAGACGCCCCTGGCGCCGGGAAAATGCCTGGTCGGCGGCGGCGGGGCCGTCCATACTCGGGCATGTGTTCCTGACGATCAGCACCACCGGCACCCCCGAGCGTCCCGCGACCGATCTGGGCTTCCTGCTGCACAAGCATCCCGACAACGCGCAGACGTTCTCGACCTCGCACGGCACGGCACACGTCCTCTACCCCGAGGCGTCCGCCGAGCGGTGCACGGCCGCGCTGCTGCTGGAGGTGGATCCGGTGGCGCTGGTGCGGCGCGGCAAGGGCAAGGGCCGGGGCGGAGCCCCCGACACGGCCCTCGCGCAGTACGTGAACGACCGGCCCTACGCCGCCTCCTCGCTGCTCGCCGTCGCGCTCTCCTCGGTCTTCAAGTCGGCGCTGCGCGGCGCCTGCAAGGCACTGCCCGAACGGGCCGCCGAGCCGCTGCCGCTCCGCATCGAGGTGCCGGCGGTCCCGGCCCGCGGCGGCGCCGCACTGGTCCGCCGGCTGTTCGACCCGCTCGGCTGGGACACGGTCGAGGCGGAGCCGGTCGTGCTCGACACCGCCTTCCCCGAATGGGGCGATTCGCGATACGTGCGGCTCGTCCTCGAAGGGGAGCTGCGGCTCGCCGACGCGCTCAACCAGCTGTACGTCCTGCTGCCGGTCCTCGACGACGCCAAGCACTACTGGGTCGCGCCCGACGAGGTCGACAAGCTGCTGCGCGCCGGTGACGGCTGGCTCGCCGAGCACCCCGAGCAGCAGCTGATCACCAGCCGCTACCTCGCCCGGCGCCGCAGTCTGACCGTGGAGGCGATGGAGCGCCTGGAGCTGGCGCGCCTGGCCGAGAGCGACGGCCTGGAGGCGGAGGACCTCGACAACGCGGTCGACGCCGACGGGACCACGGAAGCCGACGGAACCACGGACAGCGACGCGACCACCGGCGGCACGGACGCGACCCCCGGTGCCGACGGGACCACGGAAGCCGACGGAACGGGGGAAGCCGACGGGGCCACGGCCACCGGGAAGCGGCCGCTGTCGCTCGCCGAGCAGCGGCGCGACGCGATCCTCGCCGCGCTGCGCGCGGCCGACGCGACCCGGGTGCTCGATCTCGGCTGCGGCCAGGGCCAGTTGGTGCAGGCGCTGCTCAAGGACGTCCGCTTCACCGACATCGTCGGCGTCGACGTGTCGGTCCGCGCCCTGACCATCGCCGGGCGGCGGCTCAGGCTGGAGCGCCTCGGCGAACGGCAGGCGGGCCGGGTGAAGCTGATCCAGGGCTCGCTCGCGTACACCGACAAGCGGTTGACCGGTTACGACGCGGCCGTCCTGAGCGAGGTCATCGAGCACCTCGACCTGCCGCGGCTGCCGGCGCTCGAGTACGCCGTGTTCGGTTCGGCCCGTCCCCGGACGGTCCTCGTGACCACGCCGAACGTGGAGTACAACGTCCGCTGGGAGTCCCTGCCGGCCGGTCACGTACGGCACGGCGACCACCGCTTCGAATGGACCCGCGAGGAGTTCCGCACCTGGGCGGCGGGCGTCGCCGAACGGTACGGGTACGGCGTGCGGTTCACCCCCGTCGGCCCGGACGACCCGGAGGTCGGCCCGCCCACCCAGATGGCCGTCTTCACCCAGGCCCCGAACCAGGACCAGGCCCCGAACCAGGGCCAGGCCCCGAACCAGGACCAGGCCCCGAACCAGGACCAGGCCCCGAACCAGGCCCAGGCCCCGAACCAGGCCCGGACCCCGAAGCACGCCTCGAACCCGACGCAGGACCGGAACCCGAAGGAGGACTCGGCATGACCGACACCACCCGCAAGCTGCCCGTCACCGACCTGTCCCTCGTGGTCCTGATCGGTGCCAGCGGCTCCGGCAAGTCGACCTTCGCCCGTCGCCACTTCAAGCCGACCGAGGTGATCTCCTCCGACTTCTGCCGCGGACTCGTCGCCGACGACGAGAACGACCAGAGCGCGAGCCGGGACGCCTTCGACGTCCTGCACTACATCGCGGGCAAGCGGCTGGAGGCGGGACGGCTGACCGTCGTCGACGCCACCAACGTGCAGCAGGAGGCCCGGCGTCAGCTCGTCCAGCTCGCCCGGAAGCACGACGTGCTGCCCATCGCGATCGTCCTCGACCTGCCCGAGGACGTGTGCCGGACCCGGAACGCGGCCCGCCCCGACCGGGCCGACATGCCCGCCCACGTCGTGCAGCGCCACCGGCGCGAGCTCCGCCGCTCACTGCGCGGTCTGGAGCGGGAGGGCTTCCGCAAGGTCCACGTCCTGCGCAGCGTCGAGGAGGTGGACGCGGCCGAGGTCGTCACGGAGAAGCGGTTCAACGACCTGCGCCACCTCACCGGCCCCTTCGACATCATCGGAGACATCCACGGCTGCCGCTCCGAGCTGGAGACCCTGCTCGGCAGGCTCGGCTACGTCGACGGCCACCACCCCGAGGGACGTACCGCCGTCTTCGTCGGCGACCTCGTCGACCGCGGCCCCGACAGCCCGGGCGTGCTGCGCCGCGTGATGGGCATGGTCGCCGCCGGCGACGCGCTCTGCGTGCCCGGGAACCACGAGAACAAGCTCGGCCGCTGGCTCAAGGGCCGCAAGGTGCAGGAGACCCACGGCCTGGCCGAGACCATCGAGCAGCTCGGCCGCGAGAGCGAGGAGTTCCGGGCGGAGGTCGGAGGGTTCATCGACGGTCTCGTCAGCCACTACGTCCTCGACGAGGGCAGGCTGGTGGTCTGTCACGCCGGTCTGCCGGAGAAGTACCACGGCCGGACCTCCGGGCGGGTGCGCTCGCACGCGCTCTACGGCGACACCACGGGCGAGACCGACGAGTTCGGGCTGCCCGTGCGCTACCCGTGGGCCGAGGACTACCGCGGCCGGGCCGCCGTCGTCTACGGCCACACGCCCGTGCCGAACACCTCCTGGATCAACAACACGATCTGCCTCGACACCGGCGCGGTGTTCGGCGGGAAGATGACCGCGCTGCGCTGGCCCGAGCGCGAACTCGTCGACGTACCGGCCGAGAAGGTCTGGTACGAGCCGGCGCGACCCCTCACCACCGAGGCGCCGGGCGGGCACCAGGGGCGTCCGCTGGACCTCGCCGACGTGCACGGACGCCGGGTCGTGGAGACCCGGCAGATGGGCAACGTCGGCGTCCGTGAGGAGAACGCGGCGGCGGCCCTGGAGGTGATGAGCCGGTTCGCGATCGACCCGCGGCTGCTCGGCTACCTCCCGCCGACCATGGCGCCGACGGCCACGTCCCGTGCCGAGGGCTTCCTGGAGCACCCGGCCGAGGCGTTCGCGCAGTACGCGGCCGACGGCGTCCAGCGGGTCGTGTGCGAGGAGAAGCACATGGGTTCGCGGGCCGTCGCCCTCGTCTGCCGCGACGCCGAGGCGGCGCGTGAACGGTTCGGCGTGGACGCGGCCGAGGGAGTGACGGGCTCGTTGCACACCCGCACCGGACGGCCGTTCTTCGACGACCGCGCGGTCACCGAGGAGGTCCTGGCGCGGCTCCGCGCGGCCGTCACCGCGGCCGGGCTGTGGGACGAGCTCGACACCGACTGGCTGCTGCTCGACGGAGAGCTGATGCCGTGGTCGCTGAAGTCGGCGGGGCTGCTGCGCGCGCAGTACGCGGCCGTCGGCGCGGCCTCCCGCGCGGTCTTCCCCGGCGCGCTCGGCGCGCTGGAACAGGCCGTCGCCCGGGGTGTCGAAGGCGTCGACGCGCTGCTCGCCAAGCAGCGCGAACGGGCCGCGGACGCCGAGGCGTTCACCGAGGCGTACCGGCGGTACTGCTGGCCGACGCAAGGACTGGAGGGGGTGCGTTTCGCGCCGTTCCAGCTCCTGGCGGTCCGCGGCCGCTCCCTGGCCGCCCTGCCGCACGACGAGCAGCTGGGCCTGCTCGACCGGCTGGTCGAGCACGACCCGGCCGGGCTGCTCCAGGTCACGCGCCGGCTGGTCGTCGACACGGGGGACGAGGCGTCGGTGCGGGCCGGCGTCGACTGGTGGCTGGAGATGACGGCTGCCGGCGGCGAGGGCATGGTCGTCAAGCCGCTGGCCGCGCTCGTCCGGGACGGGAAGGGCCGTCTCGTGCAGCCCGGCGTCAAGGTCCGCGGCCGCGAGTACCTGCGGATCATCTACGGTCCGGAGTACACCCGTCCGGAGAACCTGGAGCGCCTGCGGAACCGCTTCCTCGGCCACAAGCGCTCGCTCGCCCTGCGCGAGTACGCGCTCGGCCTGGAGGCGCTGGACCGGCTGGCGGAGGACGAGCCGCTCTGGCGGATCCACGAGGCGGTGTTCGCGGTGCTCGCCCTGGAGTCGGAGCCGGTCGACCCGCGTCTGTGACTCCGCCGGGAAAGCCCCTGGGGGTGTCTTGTCGGTCAGCCCGGCAGGGTCGCTGAGACGCCCCCGAGGGCGCGGCTCCGGGCCCGGACGGCGAGCCGCCCGCCCCGGACCGGGCGTTTCCCGCCCGGGACGGCGCGGGCGGGCGCGCCGCCGATCCGCGTGATCTCGTCGCGGATCGGGGCGCGCGGCCGCCCGCTCCGTCAGGATGGGCCCATGGGATTCCACGTCGATTCCGAGACCGGGCGGCTTCGCCGCGTCATCCTCCACCGGCCCGATCTGGAGCTGAAGCGGCTCACACCGTCCAACAAGGACGCGCTCCTCTTCGACGACGTGCTCTGGGTGCGCCGGGCGCGGCAGGAGCACGACGGATTCGCGGACGTGCTGCGGGACCGCGGGGTCGAGGTCCACCTCTTCGGGGACCTGCTGCGGGAGGCGCTGGAGCTGCCCACGGCCCGGGCGCTCGTGCTCGACCGCGTCTTCCACGAGAAGGAGTACGGACCGCTCGCCGCCGACCACCTGCGCGCGGCCTTCGACTCCCTGGACTCGGGCGCGCTCACCGAGGCGCTGGTGGGAGGGATGACGAAGCGCGAGTTCCTGGCCGCGTTCAGCGAACCGACCTCCGTGCGCTTCCACGCCCTGGACCTGGACGACTTCCTCCTCGGGCCGCTGCCCAACCACCTCTTCACCCGTGACACCTCCGCCTGGATCTACGACGGTGTCTCCATCAACGCGATGCGCTGGCCGGCCCGGCAGCGCGAGACGGTCCACTTCGAGGCCATCTACAAGCACCATCCCCTCTTCACGGGCCCGGAGGCGGGTGCCTTCCACCACTGGTCGGAGGGGCAGACGGACTATCCGTCGACCATCGAGGGCGGCGACGTGCTCGTCATCGGCAACGGCGCGGTGCTCATCGGGATGAGCGAGCGGACCACGCCGCAGGCGGTGGAGATGCTGGCGCGCGGCATGTTCGCGGCGGGTTCGGCGCGCACGATCGTCGCGCTCGACATGCCGAAGCGGCGGGCGTTCATGCACCTCGACACCGTCATGACGATGGTCGACCAGGACACGTTCACCCAGTACGCGGGGCTCGGCATGCTGCGCTCGTACACGATCGAGCCGGGCGACGCGGGAACCTCCCTCCGGGTCTCCGACCACCCGCCGGAGCACATGCACAGCGCGATCGCGGCCGCGCTCGGGCTGCAGGACATCCGGGTGCTGACGGCGACCCAGGACGTCCACGCGGCGGAGCGCGAGCAGTGGGACGACGGCTGCAACGTGCTCGCCGTGGAACCGGGCGTGGTCGTGGCGTACGAGCGCAACGTCACCACCAACACCCATCTGCGCAAGCAGGGCATCGAGGTGATCGAGATCCCGGGCAGCGAGCTGGGCCGGGGCCGCGGCGGGCCGCGCTGCATGAGCTGCCCGGTCGAGCGGGACGCCGTCTGAGGGGCGTGGTCCGAGGGGCGCGGCGGGCCCCGGGCCGGGCGCGCGGCGGGCTCGGAGGGCACACTGAGGGCCCGCGGCCGGTACCCGGGACGGTGGCGGGCCCGGGTGAGTGGGCCTCGTCACCCACCCAGGGCTGTATAGGAATACTGGAATACGTATAGACTTCCATACCTGTCGCCGCCCCTCCGTGACCCTTCCAGGAGTGCCCTCATGGCCACTGACCTCATCGGCCGCCCCTTCCTCAAGGAGCTGGACTTCACCGCCGAGGAGTTCCGCGGTCTGGTCGGGCTGGCCGCCGAGCTGAAGGCGGCCAAGAAGGCGGGCGCCGAGGTGCAGCGGCTGCGGGGCAGGAACATCGCCCTGATCTTCGAGAAGACCTCCACCCGGACCCGCTGCGCCTTCGAGGTCGCCGCCGCCGACCAGGGGGCCTCCACCACCTACCTCGACCCGTCCGGCTCGCAGATGGGCCACAAGGAGTCGGTCAAGGACACGGCCCGGGTGCTGGGCCGGATGTTCGACGCCATCGAGTACCGCGGGGACAGCCAGCAGGCTGTCGAGGATCTCGCGACCCACTCCGGCGTGCCCGTCTACAACGGTCTGACGGACGACTGGCACCCCACCCAGATGCTCGCCGACGTCCTGACGATGACGGAGCACTCGGATAAGCCGCTGGACGCGATGGCCTTCGCCTACCTCGGCGACGCCCGCTTCAACATGGGCAACTCGTACCTGATCACCGGCGCCCTGCTCGGCATGGACGTCCGGCTCGTGGCCCCGCGGGCCTACTGGCCGGCCGAGGGGTTCGTGGCCCAGGCGCACAAGCTCGCCGAGGCCAGCGGGGCGAGGATCACCCTCACCGAGGACGTCGCCGAGGGCGTGCGCGGCGCGGACTTCGTCGCCACCGACGTCTGGGTCTCCATGGGTGAGCCCAAGGAGGTCTGGGACGAGCGCATCGCCGCCCTCTCCCCGTACGCGGTGACCATGGACGTGCTGAACGCCACCGGCAACCCGGACGTGAAGTTCCTGCACTGCCTGCCGGCCTTCCACGACCTCGGCACCGCCGTCGGCCGGGACATCCACGCCCGCCACGGACTGACCGAGCTCGAGGTCTCCGACGAGGTCTTCGAATCCGCCCACTCCGTCGTCTTCGACGAGGCGGAGAACCGGATGCACACCATCAAGGCCGTCCTGGTCGCCACGCTGGCGGGCGACACCCTCTAGGTCCTGTCCGGACCCGGCCCCGCCCTCCTGGGGGTCCGCCGGGTCCTGCCCTCCCGCTGCTCCGTCTCACGGCTCCTGCGGCCCGCGCTGGCGGGGCAGTGCGGGCAGGGTGAACCACACCGCCTTGCCGTGCGCGGTGGCGCGGTGCCCGCAGGCGCTGCTGAGGGCGCGGATCAGCAGCAGCCCCCGCCCGTGCTCCTGCCAGGGGTCGGGTTCGGCGGGAGGGGCGGTCCGCGTGAGGACCTCGGGCGGCGCCGGGTCGTGGTCGTGGACCTCCACCTGGTAGCCGCCGGGGCCGGGCAGGAGCTCGATCACGAGCGCGAGCGGGGCGTCCCCGGACGTGTGCTCCACCGCGTTGGCCACGAGTTCCGCGGTGAGCAGTTCGGCCGTGAACCCGTTCGTCCCCCCGGGAGCCTCGCCGATCTCCGCCAGCGCCGTACGGATCAGCGCGCGGGCGATCGGCACGGCCGCGGCGGTGTGGGGCAGCTCGATGCGCCAGGAGCGATCGGCACGGCCGCGGCGGTGTGGGGCAGCTCGATGCGCCAGGAGCAGCGGGAGGGCAGGACCCGGCGGACCCCCAGGAGGGCGGGGCCGGGTCCGGACAGGACCTAGAGGGTGTCGCCCGCCAGCGTGGCGACCAGGACGGCCTTGATGGTGTGCATCCGGTTCTCCGCCTCGTCGAAGACGACGGAGTGGGCGGATTCGAAGACCTCGTCGGAGACCTCGAGCTCGGTCAGTCCG
>NZ_RDBI01000065.1:297348-298645 GCF_008042125.1 Streptomyces sp. MS191 | reverse complement strand
GGCTCACACACGGCGGATCCCTTCGACGAGGGGGAGGGGGGACGGCCCGTGACGTCCTGCCTCCAGCTTCACGGAGTGCCGGATCCGGAACCAGGGGCTGCGGCCCGGAGTCCAGGGGACCTGGGGCATCGCCGTTCCGGGACCTTCGGCCGGCCCCCTGTATTGCGTACCCGTGACGACAGTCACGTATGAGTGATAACCTTCCCGAAGGTGTCTTCGTGATGCACGTACGCTGAGGGAGGCCGTCCCCATGAGCCCCTTTTCCGGCTCCGCGCTCCGTACCGAGAAGTGGCGGCACCTGCGCGTGGACATCAACGACGGGGTCGCCACCCTCACGCTCGCCCGCCCCGAGAAGCTGAACGCCCTCACCTTCGGCGCCTACGCCGACCTGCGCGATCTGCTCGCCGAACTCTCCCGGGAACGGGCCGTGCGCGCCCTCGTCCTCGGTGGCGAGGGGCGCGGCTTCTGCTCGGGCGGCGACGTCGACGAGATCATCGGCGCCACCCTCGCCATGGACACGGCGCAGCTGCTCGACTTCAACCGGATGACCGGCCAGGTCGTCCGGGCGATCCGCGAGTGCCCGTTCCCCGTGATCGCCGCCGTGCACGGGGTCGCCGCCGGCGCCGGGGCCGTCCTCGCGCTCGCCGCGGACTTCCGGATCGCCGACCCCAGCGCCCGCTTCGCCTTCCTCTTCACCCGCGTCGGGCTCTCCGGCGGCGACATGGGCGCCGCCTACCTGCTGCCCCGGGTCGTCGGCCTCGGCCACGCCACCCGGCTCCTCATGCTCGGCGAACCGGTCGGCGCCCCGGAGGCGGAACGCATCGGACTGATCAGCGAACTCACCGAGGAGGGCGGCGTCGCCGCCCGTGCGGCCGAACTCGCCCGCCGCCTCGCCGACGGACCCGCCCTGGCGCACGCCCAGACGAAGGCACTCCTCACCGCCGAACTGGACATGCCGCTCGCGGCCTCCGTCGAACTGGACGCCGCCACCCAGGCGTTGCTGATGAACGGTGAGGACTACGCCGAGTTCCACGCGGCCTTCACCGAGAAGCGCGCCCCCGAGTGGCAGGGCCGCTGACCATGACCGCCGCCGCACGGGCGGCGACGCCGCCCTCCTCGGTGAGTTCGCTGATCAGTCCGATGCGTTCCGCCTCCGGGGCGCCGACCGGTTCGCCGAGCATGAGGAGCCGGGTGGCGTGGCCGAGGCCGACGACCCGGGGCAGCAGGTAGGCGGCGCCCATGTCGCCGCCGGAGAGCCCGACGCGGGTGAAGAGGAAGGCGAAGCGGGCGCTGGGGT
>NZ_RDBI01000065.1:271670-297248 GCF_008042125.1 Streptomyces sp. MS191 | reverse complement strand
GTCATGGTCAGCGGCCCTGCCACTCGGGGGCGCGCTTCTCGGTGAAGGCCGCGTGGAACTCGGCGTAGTCCTCACCGTTCATCAGCAACGCACCCGAGGACACCTTCGGCTTCGGCGTCGTCCTGTCCGACGAGACCCTCGGTGGCATCGAGCACGCCGACCCCACCGTGTACCGCGCGCTCCAGGACGAGTTCGTCCGGTGGGACGACATCGACATCGCCCACCGCGGCCGGCTCCTCACCTCCTCCGGCCACGGCTTCGCCGCGCTCGGCAGGCGCCGCCTCCTGGAGATCCTGCACGCCCGCTGCGCCGAGCTCGGCGTACGGCTCCGCTTCCGCGCCGAGGCCCCGCCGGCCGCACGGCTCGCCGCCACCCACGACCTCGTGATCGCCGCCGACGGCGTCCACAGCGCGACCCGCGAGGCCCACGCCGACGTCTTCCGGCCCCGCATCACCACGCACCGCTGCCGCTACATCTGGCTCGCCGCCGACTTCGCCTTCGACGCCTTCCGCTTCGAGATCGCCGAGACCGAGCACGGCGTCATGCAGCTGCACGGCTATCCGTACGAGGCCGACTCCTCCACCGTCATCGTCGAGATGCGCGAGGAGGTGTGGCGCGCCGCCGGGTTCGACGAGATGGACGAGCAGGAGTCCACCTCCCGGTGCGCCAAGATCTTCGCCGAGACGCTCGGGGGCCGGACGCTGCGCTCCAACCGCTCCACCTGGACCGCGTTCCGCACCGTCGTCAACGCACGCTGGTCCCACGGCCGCGTCGTCCTCCTCGGCGACGCCGCCCACACCGCCCACTTCTCCATCGGCTCCGGCACCAAACTCGCCGTCGAGGACGCCCTCGCGCTCGCCGCCTGCGTCGAGGAACACCCCGGCCTGGACGAGGCCCTCGCCTCCTACGAGGCGGAACGCCGCCCGGTCGTCGAGTCCACCCAGCGCGCCGCCGCGGCCAGCCTGCGCTGGTTCGAGGAGATCGCCGGCCATCTCGGCCAGCCGCCGCGCCAGTTCGCCTTCAACCTGCTGACCCGCAGCCGCCGGGTCACCCACGACAACCTGCGGCTGCGCGACCCCGTGTTCACCGGCTCCGTCGAGCGGGACTTCGGCTGCCCGCCGGGGACACCGCCGATGTTCACCCCCTTCCGGCTGCGCGGACTGACCCTGCGCAACCGCGTGGTCGTCTCCCCGATGGACCAGTACGCGGCCGAGGACGGCGTGCCGAACGACTTCCACCTCGTCCACCTGGGAGCCCGGGCCCTGGGCGGCGCCGGCCTCGTCATGACCGAGATGGTCTGCGTGAGCCCGCAGGGCCGGATCACACCCGGCTGCACCGGTCTGTACACCGACGAGCAGGCCGCGGCCTGGGGCCGCGTCACCGCCTTCGTCCACGCGCGCGCACCCGGCACCGCGATCGGGGTGCAGCTCGGCCACTCCGGGCGCAAGGGCTCCACCCGTCTGATGTGGGAGGGCATCGACGAACCCCTCCCCGAGGGGAACTGGCCGGTGACCGCCGCCTCCCCGCTGCCCTACCGCCCCGGCGTCAACCAGGTCCCGCACGCCCTGGACCGGCACGGCATGAAGGCCGTACGCGACGCCTTCGTCGCCGCGGCCCGGCGCGCCGCCGGCTGCGGCTTCGACCTGCTGGAACTGCACTGCGCCCACGGCTACCTGCTGTCCGGCTTCCTGTCACCGCTGACCAACCTCCGCACCGACGCGTACGGCGGCTCCCTCGAGAACCGGCTGCGCTTCCCGCTGGAGGTCTTCGACGCCGTGCGGGAGGTGTGGCCCGAGGAGCGGCCGACGACCGTCCGCATCTCCGCCACCGACTGGGCCGACGGAGGCACCACCGCCGAGGACGCCGTGGAGATCGCCCGCGCCTTCGCGGCCCACGGCGCCGACGCGCTGGACGTCTCGACCGGCCAGGTCGTCGCCGACGAGCGTCCGGAGTACGGCCGTTCCTACCAGACCCCGTACGCCGACCGGATCCGCAACGCCCTCGCCGTCCCGGTCATCGCCGTCGGCGCGATCTCCTCCTGGGACGACGTCAACTCCCTGCTGCTCGCCGGCCGCGCCGACCTCTGCGCCCTGGCCCGTCCGCACCTGTACGACCCGCACTGGACCCTGCACGCGGCGGCCGAACAGGGCTACCAGGGCCCGGCCGCGCCCTGGCCCGACCCGTACCGGGCGGGCAGCCGGCCTCCTCCGACGGGACGCACGGACGCGCCGAAGCCCCGGCTGAGTCTGCGCTCCCGCCCGTGACGCGGGCCCGTGCGGCGGCCGGGCCCCCGCACGGGTGCCGTCCAGACCGGGTGCGCCCTCATGCCTCCGGACGACGGTCGACGGGCCCGTCCGCCCGCACGAAAGCGGCCCCCGCCTCGTGCAGGCGCGCGTGCAGCTCCGCGAAGACCGCCGCCGAGCGGCTCCCCGGCCAGTCCACCGGCAGCAGCTCGGCCGGCAGGACCGGGTCGGCGTACGGCAGGCGCCGCCAGGAGTCCAGGGCGAACAGGTAGTCCCGGTAGGCGTCCTCGGCCGTACCCGCCGACGCCGTCCAAGCCCGGAGCACCGGCTCGTGGGCGGCCAGGAACTCCTCGTGCAGCTTGGCGATCGCCGGCAGGTCCCACCACCGGGACACCGCCTCCGCGGTCGCCGCGTACCCCAGGTGCTCGCCGCGGAAGAGGTCCACGTACGACGAGAGCTCCAGCCGCTCCAGGGTGTGCCGGGTCTCCTCGTACAGCCGCGCGGGGGCGATCCAGACACCCGGCGCCGCCGAACCGAAGCCCAGCCGCGCCAGCCGGGAACGCAGCAGATGACGCTTGTGGCGCTCCGCCTCGGGGACGGAGAAGACGGCGATCACCCAGCCGTCGGACAGCTCCGGCTCCGCGCGGGCGTAGATCCGCCGGTCGCCGTCGTCCAGGAGCTGGCGCGCGTCGTCCGAGAGGGCGTATCCGGCCGCGCCCAGGGGGGTCCGCCGCGGCAGCAGCAGCCCCCGCCGCTTCAGCCGCGACACCGAGGACCGTACCGACGGCGCGTCCACCCCCAGGACTCCGAGGAGGCGGATCAGCTCCGCCACCGGCATGGGCGCCTCGTCGCGCGTACGGCCGCGGCCGTACGCGCCGTACAGCGAGACGATCAGGGAACGGGGAGTGTGCTGCTCGGCCACGTGATCACTCTAGGGGGTGTCTCGTCGATCCGGCCGGGCTTGCGCCGTCCGGGGCCCGGCAGGACCGCCGGGACAGCCCCTACGGTGTGCCCAGCCGGTCACGCCGGGGGTCCTCGTCCCGGTCCTCGCCGTGCGCCTCGCGCAGCCGGAAGCGTTGCAGCTTCCCGGTGGCCGTCCGGGGCAGCGCGTCGAGGAAGACGATCTTCCGCGGGCTCTTGTACGGCACCAGCCGGGACCGTACGAAGGCCCGCAGCGCCGCGGACGTCTCCGCGTCCCGCGGCACCCCGTCACGGACCACCGTGTACGCCACCACGATCTGGCCGCGCAGCTCGTCCGGAACGCCCACCACCGCCACCTCCACCACGTCCGGGTGGGCCAGCAGCGCCTCCTCCACCTGTGGTCCGGCCACGTTGAAGCCGGCCGAGACGATCATGTCGTCGGCGCGGGCCACGTAGCGGAAGTAGCCGTCCTCCTCGCGGACGTAGGTGTCGCCGGTGACGTTCCAGCCGTCGAGCACGTACTCGCCCTGGCGGGGATCGGCCAGATACCGGCAGCCGACCGGGCCGCGCACGGCGAGCAGGCCCTCCTGGCCGTCCGGGACGTCGGCGCCCAGCCGGTCCACCACCCGCGCCTGCCAGCCGGGGACCGGCCGGCCCGTGGTGCCCGGGCGGACGGCCCCGTCGGCCGCGGAGATGAAGATGTGGAGCAGCTCGGTGGCGCCGATGCCGTTGATCAGTTTCAGGCCGGTGCGCGCGTGCCAGGCGTCCCAGGTGGCGGCCGGCAGGTTCTCGCCGGCCGAGACGCACCGACGCAGCGAGGAGACGTCGTGGCCGCCGTGGCGGTCCATCTCCTCCATCATCACCCGGTAGGCGGTCGGCGCCGTGAAGAGCACCGACACCCGGTGCTCCTCGATCGCCGTCAGCAGCTGTTTGGGGCCCGACTGTTCGAGCAGCAGGGCCCTCGCGCCCGCCCGCAGCGGGAAGACGACCAGCCCGCCGAGGCCGAAGGTGAAGCCGAGGGGCGGGGAGCCGGCGAACAGGTCGTCCGGCTCGGGGCGCAGCACGTGGGCGGAGAAGGTGTCGGCGATCGCCAGCACGTCGCGGTGGAAGTGCATGCACCCCTTGGGCCGGCCGGTGGTGCCGGAGGTGAACGCGATCAGGGCCACGTCGTCGGCGGCCGTGGGCACCGCCTCGTAGACCGCCGGCCGGGCGAGCGCCAGGGAGAGCAGGTCGTCGGGGGCGTCCCCGCCGAACGCGGTGATCCGCAGCCCCGGGACCTCGGCCTTCACCAGGTCGTCGACCGTCCTGACGTCGCAGAGGGCGTGGCTGCACCGGGCCATCTCGCACATCACGGCGAGCTCCGACGCCCGCTGCTGGGCCAGTACGGTGACGGCGACCGCGCCCGCCTTCATCACCGCGAGCCAGCAGGCGGCCAGCCAGGGGGTGGTGGGCCCGCGCAGGAGCACCCGGTTGCCGGGCTTGACGTCGAGGTCGGACGTCAGCACGTGCGCGATCCGGTCCACCCGCTCGCGCAATTGTCCGTATGTCCATACATTTCCCGCACCGTCCAGGAAGGCCGGGCGGTCCGCGCCGAACTGCTCCACCGTGCGGTCGAGCAGTTCGGCCCCGCAGTTGAGGCGGTCCGGGTAGCGCAGCCCGGGCAGATCGAAGAGCAGGTGCGGCCACTGCCCGGGGGGCGGCAGATGGTCGCGCGCGAAGGTGTCGTGGTGCGCCGAGGGGGTCAGCTCCATGAGTTCGTCCCCTTGTCGTGGTGGGGTCGCCCATCGAGCGTATCGTGATGGTGACGACAGTCAACGGTGCGCGATAGAAGTGATGAAGCGACGGAAACAGGGGTCCGAATGCCCGTATTCTCGCTCGATCCAGCACAGACCGCCCGCTGCGGGGAGCTCCGGGAGCTCGCGGCCGAGCGCCTCCGGCCTCTCGCCGAGAAGGGCGAACCCGGCCGCGTCAACCGCCCGCTGGTCGCCGCCCTCGGCGAACTCGGCCTGCTCGCCCGGCTCTTCGACTCCGGCGCCCTCGACCTCTGCCTGATGCGCGAATCCCTCGCCCACTCCTGCACGGAGGCCGAGACCGCCCTCGCCCTCCAGGGCCTCGGCTCCCACCCGGTCGCCGCCTTCGGCACCCCCGCCCAGCGCGACCGCTGGCTGCCCGAGGTCGTCGCGGGGCGCGCCGTCGCCGCCTTCGCCCTCAGCGAGCCCGACGCGGGCTCCGACGCCGCCGCCCTGGCCCTGGAGGCCCGCCCCGACGGCGCCGGAGGCTGGCGCCTGCACGGCGAGAAGCGCTGGATCTCCAACGCCCCCGAAGCCGACTTCGCCACCGTGTTCGCCCGCACCACCCCCGGCGCCGGAGCCCGCGGCGTCACCGCCTTCCTCGTCCCCGCCGACCGCCCCGGACTCACCGGCGAGGCCCTCGACATGCTCGCGCCGCACGCCATCGGCTCCCTCGTCTTCGACGGCGTGCCGGTCGGCGCGACCGACGTCCTCGGCGAGCCCGACCGCGGCTTCCGGGTGGCCATGACCACCCTGAACCTCTTCCGCCCCAGCGTCGGCGCCTTCGCCGTCGGCATGGCCCAGGCGGCCCTCGACGCGACCCTCGCCCACACCGCCGCCCGCCCCGCGTTCGGCGGCGTCCTGCGCGACCTCCAGGCCGTCTCCCACCAGGTCGCCGAGATGGCCACCCGCACCGAGGCCGCCCGCCTGCTGGTCTACGCGGCCGCGGCGGCGTACGACTCCGGCGCCGCCGACGTGCCCCGCCGCTCCGCCATGGCGAAACTGTTCGCCACGGAGACCGCGCAGTACGTCGTCGACGCCGCCGTCCAACTGCACGGGGCACGCGCCCTGCAGCGCGGCCACCTGCTCGAACACCTCTACCGCGAGGTCCGCGCACCCCGCATCTACGAAGGCGCCACCGAGGTCCAGCGCACGATCATCGCGAAGGAGCTGTACGGATGAGCCCCCTCCACCGGCACAACCCGGCCGAGCTCTCCCCGCCCGCCGGCTTCACCCACGCCGTCACCGCCACCGGCTCCCGCCTGGTCTTCCTCGCCGGCCAGACCAGCCTGGACCGCGACGGCAAGGTGGTGGGGGAGAGCCTGCCCGAGCAGTTCGAGACCGCGCTCGCCAACCTCCTCACCGCACTGCGGCACGCCGGCGGTTCCCCCGCCGACCTGGCCCGGGTCACCGTCTACGTCACCGACGTCGCCGACTACCGGCGGCACGCCCACGAACTGGGCCGCATCTGGCGGCGGTCGGCAGGCCGCGACTATCCGGCGATGGCCGTGATCGGCGTCGTGCGACTGTGGGACGACCAGGCCCACGTGGAACTGGACGGCTTCGCGGTACTGGACTGACCGTCACCGCCGGGAGCGCCGCCGCCACGGGCCCGCGGACGGCCCGCGGACGGCACACCGACCGGGGCGTCGCGCCGCGGGAACACGGCCGGCGCCCCGCCGAACTGCCGCCGTGAGGGCGGCTCGCGGAGCTCCCGCGCGCGCCCCCGGCACCGCTTGATCAACTGGTCACCCACAGGACCCGGGCTTAGTGTCGAAAGGTGGACTGACCGGCCCACGGCTCACTCACCAGGCGAGAACCCGAGGCGCCAATGAGTACACCCAAGCCGACGACACCGGCACAGACCGCCACCTCCAAGAAGGGCAGTGACGGCAAGGGCATCGCCCTGTTCGTGATCGCGTCCTGCCAGCTGATGGTGGTCCTCGACATCACGATCGTGAACATCGCGCTCCCGGACATCCAGAGCGCCCTGGACTTCTCCACGACCAGCCTGTCCTGGGTCGTCAACGCCTACACCCTCACCTTCGGCGGCCTGCTGCTCCTCGGCGGGCGCTTCGGAGACATCCTGGGGCGGCGACGCGTCTTCATCTTCGGCGTACTGCTCTTCGGACTGGCCTCGCTCTTC
This sequence comes from Streptomyces sp. MS191, assembly GCF_008042125.1. Taxonomy (GTDB): domain Bacteria; phylum Actinomycetota; class Actinomycetes; order Streptomycetales; family Streptomycetaceae; genus Streptomyces. The sequence continues at coordinate 290,148 of NZ_RDBI01000065.1, read as the reverse complement.
TGCGGACTCGCGCAGAGCGAATGGCAACTCCTCGCCGCCCGCGCCCTCCAGGGAGTCGGCGGTGCGATCGCCTCGCCGACCTCGCTGTCCCTGATCACCACGACCTTCGACGAAGGCCCCGAGCGCAACCGGGCCTTCGGCGTCTTCGCGGCGGTCTGTCGTTCGTCGCGGCGGTCGTGCTCCTGGCGCTGTTCATCCTCATCGAACGCCGCTCCCAGCAGCCGATCACCCCGCTGCACATGTTCGCCGACCGCAACCGGTCGGGCACGTACGCGATCATGCTCTGCCTGGCGGCGGCCATCTTCGGGATGTTCTTCTTCCTGACCCTGTTCGTGCAGACGGTCCTGGGCTTCAGCCCCCTGGAGGCGGGACTCGCCTTCCTGCCGGTGAGCGCGATCATCGCGGTCGGAGCCGGCATCACGTCCAACCTGCTGCCCAAGTACGGGCCCAAACCCTTCATGGTGACGGGTTCGATCCTGGCCGCGGCCGGCCTGTCGTGGCTGACCCTGACCACCGTGGACTCGACCTACCTGGGCAGCATCCTCGGGCCGATCCTGGTCTTCGGCCTCGGCATGGGCCTGATGTTCGTCTCGCTGACCATCATGGCCCTGTCGAACGTCGAGCCACGGGAGTCGGGAGCCGCGTCCGGGCTGCTCAACGCCATGCAGCAGGTGGGCGGTTCGCTCGGCCTGTCGATCCTGGTGACGGTCTTCGGCACGGCCAGCCGCAACGAGGCGGACAAGCAGGTCCCCGCCTTCCTCTCCCAGGCCGGCCCGCTGGAGAAGGCCCAGTTCGCCAAGACGGGCCAGCTGCCACCGCCCTGGAGCGACCAGGTGCTGACCTCGGGTGTCTCCGCGGGCTTCGTCACGGCGGCGGTCTTCGCCGTGGTCGGCGCGCTGATCGCGATCTTCGTGATCCAGGTCCGCGCCTCCGACATCGAACGCCTCAAGGGCGGCATGGGCCCGCCGGGCATGGGCTGACCCGTACGACCACGACGGGACGAAGGACGCCAGGGACGAAGCCGGCCGGCTTCGTCCCTGGCGTCCTCGGGTCCACTCGCGGGGGAGGGGGTCAGATGTCCCGGAAGATCTCGATCTGCGCGCCCACCGAGTTCAGGCGCTCCGCCAGCTCCTCGTAACCCCGGTTGATGACGTAGACGTTGCGGAGCACCGAGGTGCCCTCGGCCGCCATCATCGCGAGGAGGACCACCACCGCCGGACGCAGGGCCGGCGGGCACATCATCTCGGCGGCGCGCCAGCGGGTCGGGCCCTCCACCAGGACACGGTGGGGGTCGAGGAGCTGGAGGCGGCCACCGAGCCGGTTGAGGTCGGTGAGGTAGATGGCACGGTTGTCGTAGACCCAGTCGTGGATCAGGGTCTTGCCCTGGGCCGTCGCCGCGATCGCCGCGAAGAACGGCACGTTGTCGATGTTCAGACCGGGGAACGGCATCGGGTGGATCTTGTCGATCGGCGCCTCCAGCTTGGAGGGGCGGACCGTCAGGTCGACCAGGCGGGTACGGCCGTTGTCGGCGGGGTACTCCGCGGAGCGGTCGTGGTCGAGGCCCATCTCCTCCAGGACCGCGAGCTCGATCTCCATGAACTCGATCGGGACGCGGCGGATCGTCAGCTCCGACTCGGTGACGACGGCGGCGGCCAGCAGGCTCATCGCCTCGACCGGGTCCTCGGAGGGGGAGTAGTCCACGTCCACGTCGATCTGCGGCACGCCGTGCACGGTCAGCGTGGTGGTGCCGATGCCGTCGACCCGGACGCCGAGCGCCTCCAGGAAGAAGCAGAGGTCCTGGACCATGTAGTTGGACGAGGCGTTGCGGATGACGGTGACGCCGTCGTGGCGGGCGGCGGCGAGCAGGGCGTTCTCGGTGACGGTGTCGCCGCGCTCGGTCAGCACGATCGGGCGGTCGGGCGAGACGGCCGGCTCGACCTGGGCGTGGTAGAGCCCCTCGGTCGCCGTGATGTCCAGGCCGAAGCGGCGCAGCGCGATCATGTGCGGCTCGATCGTGCGGGTGCCGAGGTCGCAGCCGCCGGCGTACGGCAGCTTGAAGCGGTCGAGGCGGTGCAGCAGCGGGCCGAGGAACATGATGATCGAGCGGGTGCGGATCGCCGCCTCGGCGTCGATCGACTCCATGTCCAGCTCGGCGGGCGGCACGATCTCCAGGTCGACGCCGTCGTTGATCCAGCGGGTGCGCACGCCGATGGAGTTCAGGACCTCCAGCAGGCGGAAGACCTCCTCGATGCGGGCGACCCGGCGCAGCACCGTGCGGCCCTTGTTGAGGAGGGAGCCGCACAGCAGCGCGACACAGGCGTTCTTGCTCGTCTTGACGTCGATGGCGCCGGACAGCCGGCGGCGGCCCACCACGCGCAGGTGCATGGGGCCGGAGTAGCCGAGGGACACGATCTCGCTGTCGAGGGCCTCCCCGATGCGCGCGATCATCTCAAGACTGATGTTCTGGTTGCCGCGTTCGATCCGATTGACGGCACTCTGGCTGGTGGCCAGTGCTTCGGCGAGCTGGGTCTGTGTCCAGCCGCGATGCTGGCGGGCATCACGGATGAGCTTGCCGATTCGTACGAGGTAGTCGTCTGCCATGGCGTCACGTTATCTCAGATATGAGATGAGCCTGTCGTGGGGGTGGGCCATCAGGGTGACAGGCCGTGCGCGGTCGGGTGACGCGGTTCGTAGAGCGGGAGTTCGGTGCCGCTCGGCAGGCGCAGGGCGGCGAGCAGCCCCCACCCCTGATCGCTGACGGGCCGTGAGATCTCGGCTCCCCGGTCCTCCAGGGCGGTCAGCGTGCCCACGATGTCGTCGCACATCAGGTAGAGCTCGTGCTTCGGCTCGCCGTCGGCCGGGTGGACGGCCACCTCGGCGGGCGGCAGCGCGAAGACGAGCCAGCCGCGGCCGGCGTCGACGTGGGGGAAGCCCAGTACGTCCCGGAGGAAGGCGCGGTCGGCCTCCGCGTCCGGGGTGTGGAGGATCACGTGCGCGCCACTGAACATGCTGCGATCGTCACCCCGCGGGGCCGGCCCGGCAATCGGTGGGCGCCCGGACGGGGGACAACAAGGGCCGCACGGTGCTGCGCCGGGTCGCCCGCATCGAGGAGGTCTTCCGCCTGCTGGAGGTCCTGAACTCCATCGGCGTGCGCACCCGCTGGATCAACGACGGCGTCGACCTGGAGATCGTGCCGCCCGCCGAGCTGGACATGGAGTCGATCGACGCCGAGGCGGCGATCCGCACCCGCTCGATCATCATGTTCCTCGGCCCGCTGCTGCACCGCCTCGACCGGGTCCTCGGAGGGGGAGTAGTCCACGTCCACGTCGATCTGCGGCACGCCGTGCACGGTCAGCGTGGTGGTGCCGATGCCGTCGACCCGGACGCCGAGCGCCTCCAGGAAGAAGCAGAGGTCCTGGACCATGTAGTTGGACGAGGCGTTGCGGATGACGGTGACGCCGTCGTGGCGGGCGGCGGCGAGCAGGGCGTTCTCGGTGACGGTGTCGCCGCGCTCGGTCAGCACGATCGGGCGGTCGGGCGAGACGGCCGGCTCGACCTGGGCGTGGTAGAGCCCTCGGTCGCCGTGATGTCCAGGCCGAAGCGGCGCAGCGCGATCATGTGCGGCTCGATCGTGCGGGTGCCGAGGTCGCAGCCGCCGGCGTACGGCAGCTTGAAGCCCGGCGCGCCCAGGAACTCCTCGAATCCACCGGCGACAGCGTCGACGCCGTCGCCGAGGCCACCGGCATGGGCACGGCCACGACGCTGCGCCGCCATTTCAACCGCACCCTGGGGGTCCCCCCGGACGCCTACCGGCGTACCTTCCGGCGTACGCGGGCAGCCGCCGGCTGACGCGGCATGGGAGCGATCACACGCATGCCGGGCATGACCGAGCGGCGGGGATGCACTAGAGTTATCTCGACATCGAGATAACTGCTTGCGGCGCACCGCAGCCGCCCCACTCGGTAAGGGTTACCTAACTAAGCCTTACCTTAGCGGATCGGCGTGGAGCCGTGGCGGCAGCATGGCGGTAGAACGCGCACATTGATGAAGGAGACTGTCGTGTCGGCGAACAGCTTCGACGCCCGCAGCACGCTGCAGGTGGGCGACGAGTCGTACGAGATCTTCAAGCTGGACAAGGTGGAGGGCTCGGCCCGCCTCCCCTACAGCCTGAAGGTGCTGCTGGAGAACCTGCTCCGCACCGAGGACGGCGCGAACATCACCGCCGACCACATCCGTGCGCTGGGTGGCTGGGACTCGCAGGCTCAGCCGAGCCAGGAGATCCAGTTCACGCCGGCCCGCGTGATCATGCAGGACTTCACCGGCGTGCCCTGTGTCGTCGACCTCGCCACCATGCGTGAGGCCGTCAAGGAGCTCGGTGGCGACCCGGCGAAGATCAACCCGCTCGCCCCGGCCGAGCTGGTCATCGACCACTCCGTCATCGCCGACAAGTTCGGCACGAAGGAAGCCTTCGGCCAGAACGTCGAGCTGGAGTACGGCCGCAACAAGGAGCGCTACCAGTTCCTGCGCTGGGGCCAGACCGCCTTCGACGAGTTCAAGGTCGTCCCGCCCGGCACCGGCATCGTCCACCAGGTCAACATCGAGCACCTGGCCCGTACGGTCATGGTCCGCAACGGCCAGGCGTACCCCGACACCCTCGTCGGCACCGACTCGCACACCACCATGGTCAACGGCCTCGGCGTGCTCGGCTGGGGCGTCGGCGGCATCGAGGCCGAGGCCGCGATGCTCGGCCAGCCGGTCTCGATGCTCATCCCGCGCGTCGTCGGCTTCAAGCTGACCGGTGAGCTCACCCCCGGCACCACCGCCACCGACCTCGTCCTCACGATCACCGAGATGCTGCGCAAGCACGGCGTCGTCGGCAAGTTCGTCGAGTTCTACGGTGAGGGCGTCGCCGCGACCTCCCTGGCCAACCGCGCCACCATCGGCAACATGTCGCCGGAGTTCGGCTCCACCGCCGCGATCTTCCCGATCGACGACGAGACCCTGAACTACCTCAAGCTCACCGGCCGCTCCGAGCAGCAGGTCGCGCTCGTCGAGGCGTACGCCAAGGCGCAGGGCCTCTGGCTCGACCCGGCCGCCGAGCCCGACTTCTCCGAGAAGCTGGAGCTCGACCTCTCCACGGTCGTCCCCTCCATCGCCGGCCCGAAGCGCCCGCAGGACCGCATCGTCCTCGCGAACGCCGCCGCGCAGTTCGCCCAGGACGTCCGCAACTACGTCGACACCGCCGACGAGGCGGGCGAGGAGTCCTTCCCGGCCTCCGACTCCCCGGCGCAGACCAACGGCGTCCCGTCGAACCCGGTCCAGGTGACCGCCCCCGACGGCAGCACCTACACGATCGACCACGGCGCCGTCACCGTCGCCGCGATCACCTCCTGCACCAACACGTCGAACCCGTACGTCATGGTCGCCGCCGCGCTCGTCGCGAAGAAGGCCGTGGAGAAGGGCCTGACCCGCAAGCCGTGGGTCAAGACCACCCTCGCCCCGGGCTCGAAGGTCGTCACCGACTACTTCGACAAGGCGGGTCTGACCCCCTACCTCGACAAGGTCGGCTTCAACCTCGTCGGCTACGGCTGCACCACCTGCATCGGCAACTCCGGCCCGCTGCCGGACGAGGTCTCCAAGGCCGTCAACGAGCACGACCTCGCGGTCACCTCGGTCCTCTCCGGCAACCGGAACTTCGAGGGCCGCATCAACCCCGACGTCAAGATGAACTACCTGGCCTCCCCGCCGCTGGTCGTCGCGTACGCCCTCGCGGGTTCCATGAAGGTGGACATCACCAAGGACGCGCTCGGTGTCGACCAGGACGGCAAGCCCGTCCACCTGGCCGACATCTGGCCGACCGAGGCCGAGGTCAACGAGGTCGTCGCCAGCGCCATCGGCGAGGACATGTTCAACAAGTCCTACCAGGACGTCTTCGCGGGCGACGCCCAGTGGCAGGCGCTGCCGATCCCGACCGGCAACACCTTCGAGTGGGACACCGAGTCCACCTACGTCCGCAAGCCCCCTTACTTCGAGGGCATGACGATGGAGACCACCCCGGTCACCGACATCGTCGGCGCGCGCGTCCTGGCCAAGCTGGGCGACTCGGTCACCACCGACCACATCTCCCCGGCCGGTGCCATCAAGGCCGACACCCCGGCCGGCCAGTACCTCACCGAGCACGGTGTGGAGCGTCGTGACTTCAACTCCTACGGCTCGCGCCGAGGCAACCACGAGGTCATGATCCGCGGCACGTTCGCCAACATCCGCCTGCGCAACCAGATCGCGCCGGGCACCGAGGGCGGCTACACCCGCGACTTCACGAAGGACGACGCCCCGGTGTCGTTCATCTACGACGCCTCCCGCAACTACATCGAGCAGGGCACCCCGCTCGCGATCCTGGCGGGCAAGGAGTACGGCTCCGGCTCGTCCCGCGACTGGGCCGCCAAGGGCACCGCGCTGCTCGGCGTCAAGGCCGTCATCGCCGAGTCGTACGAGCGCATCCACCGCTCGAACCTCATCGGCATGGGCGTCCTGCCGCTCCAGTTCCCGGAGGGCCAGTCGGCCGAGACCCTCGGTCTGACCGGCGAGGAGACCTTCTCCTTCACCGGCGTCGAGGAGCTCAACAACGGCGTCACCCCGCGCACGGTCAAGGTCACCACCGACACCGGTGTCGAGTTCGACGCGGTCGTCCGCATCGACACCCCCGGTGAGGCGGACTACTACCGCAACGGCGGCATCATGCAGTACGTGCTCCGCAACCTGATCCGCGGCTAGCACACGCCGAAAGGGCCCGCACCCCGTCCGGGGGTGCGGGCCCTTTCCGCTGTCACCGGGCGTCAGCCCAGCAGCTCGACCTCCGCGAGCGCGCCGCCCGTCCCCGCGGCCACCAGGCGGTACTTCGCGTACGAGCCGGGCGCCGCGACCGAGAAGACCCGGGTCTGGCGGTCCCAGGCGAAGGACTCACCCGAGCGCCGGTCCAGATCGGTCCACGTCGTGCCGTCCGCCGAGCCCTGCAGGACCCAGCCGGCCGGGGCACGGTCCCGGGCGGACGAGGTCAGCGTGTACTGCACCGCGCGGACCGGCTTCGCCACCGGCAGCTCCACCGACGCGACGGGCGCCTCCGTGGCCGAGGTGTCGTCGAAGAGCGCGCCCGTCCCGGTCAGCAGGTCCGCACGGGGCGAGGGCACCTTGTCGTCCCGCGTGATGGAGACCGGCCCCGCCGCGGCGCCGGTGCCCCAGGACGAGGGCTTCGGACCCATGTCGAAGGTCAGCCGGCCGCCCTCGGCCAGCAGGGCGTGCGGCAGCGCCGTCGAGTCCCAGCGCTTGCCGTTGACCTTCAGGCCCTGGACGTAGACGTTCTTCGCGCTGTTCCGCGGCGCCTCCACGACCAGCGTGCGGCCGTTGTCCATCCGCAGCGTCACCTTCTTGAACAGCGGCGACCCGATCGCGTACTCCCCGCTGCCCATGACCAGCGGGTAGAAGCCCAGCGAGGAGAAGAGGTACCAGGCCGACTGCTCGCCGTTGTCCTCGTCGCCGTGGTACCCCTGGCCGATCTCGCTGCCCGTGTAGAGCCGCGAGAGCACCTCGCGGACCTTCTCCTGCGTCTTCCAGGGCTGCCCGGCCGCGTCGTACATGTACGGCACGTGGTGCGCGACCTGGTTCGAGTGCCCGTACATGCCCATCCGGACGTCCCTGGCCTCGGTCATCTCGTGGATGACGCTGCCGTACGAACCGACGAACTCCGGGCTCGCCGTCTCCGGCGTGGCGAAGTAGGTGTCGAGCTTCTTGCCCAGGCCGGCCCGCCCGCCGTACAGGTTGGCCAGACCGCGCGAGTCCTGCGGGGCCGTGAACGCGTAACCCCAGCCGTTGGTCTCGGTGTAGTCGTAGCCCCAGATCCGCGGGTCGAACTGCGCCGACGGCACCCGCCAGTCGCCCTTGAGGTCGCGGCCCTGGAAGAAGCCGGCCTCGGAGTCGAAGAGCGACACGTACCTCTGCGCGCGGGAGAGGAAGTAGGCCGCCTCCTCCTGGTACCGCTTCTTGCCGGTCTTCTTGTGCAGCGCCTCGGCCATCTTCGCGATGCCGTAGTCGTTGAGGTAGCCCTCCAGCGACCAGGACAGACCCTCGTGGGTCTCGGTCGAGGCGTAGCCGAGGAACGGCGAGGTCTCCATGCCCTTGCGGCCCACCCCGCGGCTCGGCGGCACGACGGTCGCGTTCTTCAGCGCGGCCTCGTACGCCGCCTCCGCGTCGAAGTCCACGCCCTTGACGAACGCGTCGGCGAACGCCACGTCCGAGGAGGTGCCGGTCATCAGGTCGGCGTACCCGGGGGAGGACCAGCGGGAGATCCAGCCCCCGTCCTTGTACTGCTGGACGAAGCCGTCCACCAGCTCACCGGCCTTGTCCGGGGTGAGGAAGGAGTAGGCGGGCCAGGTCGTGCGGTAGGTGTCCCAGAACCCGTTGTTGACGTACACCTTCCCGTCCACGATCTTCGCGCCCGTCCGGGTCGGGGTGTCCGGTCCGGTCATGGGGGAGAAGGGGCTGGCGTACCGGTGCTTCGTGCCGACCTTCTCGAAACCGGAGTTGGGGTACAGGTACAGCCGGTACAGGCTGGAGTAGAGGGTGACCAGCTGGTCGTGGGTCGCCCCCTCCACCCGGACCCGGTCCAGGATCGCGTCCCAGGCGTCCTGCGCCCGCGCCCTCACCCGCTCGAAGGAGGTGCCGGCGGGTATCTCGTCCGCGAGGTTCGCCTTCGCCTGGTCGACGGAGATCAGCGAGGTCGCCAGGCGCAGGGTGACCGCCCGGTCCTCGCCCGCGTCGAAGCGGAAGTGGCCCTTGACGCCCTGCGCGGCGGAGGAGGTGACCGGCGCGTCGAAGACGCCGTACACGAACATCCGGGTGGCGCCCGTCGACAGACCGCTCTTCACGTCGGAGTAGCCGGTGAAGGAGCTCGTCGCCGGGTCCAGGGTCAGACCGCCCTCCTCGGTCACGTTGTCGAAGACGACGCTCGCGTCCTGGCCCGGATAGGTGAAGCGCATCGTCGCCGCGTGGTCGGCGGGGGCCAACTCGGCCTTCAGGCCGTTCTCGAAGGTGACGCCGTAGTAGTGCGGCCGGGCCGTCTCCTTCTCGTGGCGGAAGGCGAGGGCCCGCTTGACCCGGTCGGTCTCCGGGGCACCGGCCGCCGCGGACGGCATGACCTGGAAGGTCTGCCGGTCGCCCATCCAGGGGCTCGGCTCGTGGCTGGCGGCGAAGGCCTGGACGGCCGGCAGGTTGTCGGCGTTGTTCCCGCGCGCGTACTCGTACAGCCAGCTCTTGGACGCGGAGTTGGTGACCGGCGTCCAGAAGTTGAAGCCGTGCGGCACCGCGGTCGCGGGGAAGGTGTTGCCCCGCGAGAACGATCCGCTGGAGTTGGTCCCGCGGGTCGTGGAGGCGTAGTCCGAGAGCCGGTCGAGCTGCTTCTCCGGAGCCCGGGGCCGCAGCGAGACGTCGTCGATCCAGCCCTGGAACTTCGACGGTCCCTTCGGGGAGTCGTACGCCACCAGGATCCGGTCGACCGTCTTACCGGCCGCGACCTGGCCGATCCCGGCGGTCACCTGGTTCCACTGGTTGACGTAGAGCCGCTTCGCGGCTCCCTGTCCCTGCGGGGTCAGCAGCCCGCCGTGCGTGTCGGTGGCGCGCAGCTCGCTCAGATAGGTGCCGTCGGTGAAGGCCAGGTCCACCGCCACGTTCGTCGCCGGATAGGCGAGGTCCGTCTCGGCCAGGGCGGGGAAGACCCGGTAGGACAGCTCGGTGTTCCCGACGACGGCCGTGTTCACGTCGAAGACCTTGTTGTACGAGTACGCGTGCCCGTCCGCCTTGTGCGTGCCGGCGTAGCGCAGCGCCCGCGTGCCCGTGAAACCGGCGTTGGCCTTGGCGGTGGGGGAGCCGCCCGGGCCGCGGTCGACCTGGCTGCGCATCTCCTCGGGGACGGGAACGCTGGTGTCCCCGTTCGAGAACTGAACGTCGGCGAGCTGGGTGAGGCCCGCGCCCGCGTTCTTGGCTATCTCCAGGCGGTAGTGCGCGTACGCCGTGTCGTTCGTGAAGTCGAACGTCCTCGTCTCGAAGCGCTTGGCGAAGGTCTGGCCCTCGCGGCTGTCGAGGACCTTCCACTCCTTGCCGTCCGCCGAGCCCTTCAGGGTCCAGTCGCGGGGGTCGCGCTCGGCGGCGTCGTTGGCCGAGGTCAGTGCGTAGGTGACGACCTTGACGGGGGCGTCCAGGTCGAACTCGATCCACGCGGTCGGCTCGAACACCAGCCACTTGGTGCCGCTCTGGAGGTCGACCAGGTTCTCCTTGGTCTCTCCCGAGGCGGCGTTCTCGCCGCTGGCGCGCAGTGCGGTCACCCGGTCGGTGACATTGCCCGGGATTCCGCCGGCGAAGCCGCCGTCGACACCGGAGGCCTTCTTCGTGCCGTCCGGTCCGACTTCGACGGAGTTGCGCCAGGTCGGCTGGATTTCATTCGTCTCGAAGGAATTCGAGAACTCCCGTTCCGTCTGGCCCGGTCGGGAGGGAAGAGCGAGGGATGTGGAGGGTGTCGCGGCGACGAGAAGAGCGGCGGTCGCCAGTAGTGCGGCTGCTGGAATGGGTGCCTGTCGAGGTCTCGGTCCGGGGCGAAGTCGGGCCTGCATACCGTGTCGTCACTCCCGCTGCTGTAGTTAGACAACGTTGTCAACTGAAAGACGCAGGAACCAGTAGGGGTCCAAGTGGTGCCGGGTGTCAAGGGTGTTCACGGCAATCCCGGGGATGAACCGGTGCAGATGAGTCGCGGATATCCCCGAGGTCTCAACTCGGGAAAGACTGCCGCTCAAACCCGCTTTCGATCTTGCTCCGGCGGCGGGAAGTGGACTATACCTGTCGGCGTCCGGGCCAGTCGGGGAGAACGGCGACCGGGCGACGTACGCACGCACGACGCTGCACCACGCAGCACTTCGAACGACGACTGCACGACCCAAGCTGCAATGGAATGCGGTGGCGGGGCCCTTCGCCTGAGGCGAGCAGTACGGGCGACCGGTACACCGCCTGAGTCCTGAATGAAGGCGAGGACTTGAGCATGGGATCCACCTCCGCGCACAACCACGAGGGCCTCGGCCGCCGCGATCTGATCAAGCGCTCCGCCGCTCTCGGTCTGATCTCGGTGCCGACGATGAGCTTCCTGTCCGCCTGCGCGAGCAGCGACAGCGGCAGCAACGACAAGGTCGAGAAGGGGACCAAGTCGGACAAGAACCCGCTCGGCGTGAACGAGTCGGCTCCGCTCGACTTCGTCCTCTTCGACGGCGGCTTCGGCCAGCAGTACGCCAAGGACGCGGTGAAGGTCTACGAGACCAACTACCCCAAGGCGAAGGTCAAGTTCGCGGCCACGCAGAAGATCACCACCGAGCTCCAGCCGCGCTTCAACGGCGGCAACCCGCCGGACCTGATCGACAACTCGGGCGCCGAGCAGATGGACATGGGCGTCCTCGTCGGCAAGAAGCAGCTGGCCGACCTCACGCCGCTGCTGGACGCCGCCTCCATCGACGACCCGACCAAGAAGGTCCGCGACACCCTGCGTCCGGGCATCGTGGAGATGGGTCAGTTCGACGGCGACCCGGTCTGGATCATGTACTACGCGTACACGGTCTACGGCGTCTGGTACTCCCAGAAGGCGCTCGACTCGCTCGACGCCAAGTACCCCGAGACCTGGGACGAGATGCTGGCCGTCTGCGAGAAGGCCAAGAAGAAGGGCATCGCGGGCTGGACCTACGCCGGCAAGCACCCGTACTACATCCCCTTCTCGCTGTACCCGATGATCGCCAAGGTCGGTGGCCGCGAGGTCCTGGACGCCATCGACAACCTGGAGCCGAAGGCCTGGGAGCACCCCGCGGTCAAGGCGTGTTTCGAGGCCTACTACGAGCTCCAGAGGAAGGGCTACATCCTCCAGGGCACCCCGGGTCTCGACCACATCCAGTCGCAGACCGCCTGGACCGAGGGCAAGGCGCTCTTCATCCCGAACGGCTCGTGGGTCGAGAACGAGGCCGCCAAGACCATGCCGGCGGACTTCAACCTCGCCGTCTCGGCGCCGACCGGCATCGACGCGTCCGACAAGATGCCCTTCGGCACCATCTGGGCGTCGGGCGGCGAGCCCTTCATCGTCCCGGCCAAGGCGAAGAACGTCGAGGGCGGCATGGAGCAGCTGCGCATCATGCTCAGCGAGGCCTCCTCGAAGAACTTCACCAAGTCCGTGAAGTCGCTGACCGCGTTCAACGGCGGCACCGACGGCCTCGACCTGACCCCGGGTCTGAAGTCCGGTGTGGCGGCGCTCGACAAGGCCGGCCAGAACGTCGTCAACCCCCGCCTGCAGGACTGGTACGTGGCCCTGCAGAAGGAGAAGATCGGTGTCGCCGGCATCGGCGAGATGATGGCCGGCCGCGCGACCCCGGCCGAGACGATCAAGAAGATCCAGAAGTTCGCCGACGAGGCGGCCCAGGACTCCTCCATCAAGCACTACAAGCACCAGTGAGCTGTGCCGGGGCCCCTTCCCGCCGACCGGGAGCGGGCCCCGGCTCCTTGCGTCCGGCACTCACGCCACGCACGGCACCAGCGGCTTCTCCGCGGGAAGATCGGGGTCGGTAGGAATGCAACACGGCAAGTACCGTTTCATCGTGGGGTTCCTGGCGGTCCCCCTGGCCATGTACGCGTTGTTCGTCATATGGCCCTTCGTCCAGTCCATCTACTACTCGTTCACGGACTGGAGCGGACTCAGCCCCGAATTCCAGATGGTCGGGTTCGACAACTACACCCGTCTGCTGGACGACGACGTCTTCTGGAAATCGCTCCAGCACAGCCTGACCCTCGCGATCGTGCTGCCGCTGGTGACCGTCGGCCTGGCGCTGTTCTTCGCGTTCATGCTCAACGTCGGCGGTCGGCGCCGGAAGGGAGCGGCCGTCGCCGGTGTCCGCGGCTCCTCCTTCTACAAGATCGTCTATTTCTTCCCGCAGGTGCTGTCGATCGCGATCGTCGCGCTCCTCTTCCAGTTCGCGTACAACCCGAACAGCGGCGCGATCAACTCCGTGCTCAAGGGCGTCGGGCTCGGCAGCGTCCAGCCGGACTGGCTGGGTGACCCGAACCTCGCCCTGATCTGCGTGATGGTCGTCCTCGTCTGGTCCACGGTCGGTTTCTTCGTGGTCCTCTTCTCCGCGGGCATGGCGTCCATCCCCAAGGACTTCTACGAGGCGGCGCTGCTCGACGGCGCGAACCGGTTCACCACCTTCTTCAGGATCACGCTGCCGCTGCTCTGGGACACCGTGCAGTCCGGCTGGATCTACATGGGCATCCTGGCGCTCGGCGCGGAGTCCTTCGCCGTCGTCCAGATCATGACGGTGGGCCCCAACGGCGGCGGCCCGGACTACTCCACCATCGTCATGCCGCTGTACGTCTACCAGAAGGCCTTCCGGGACGGTCAGGCCGCCTACGCAACAACGATCGGTGTCGCGCTGCTCGTCGTCACGCTGGCCTTCGCGGCGGTCGTGATGCGGTTCGGCCGGCGCGAGCGGCTGGAGTACTGATGAAGACCACCGACACCCCGTCCACCGGGACCGGCGACCTGCCCGGCCCGCGCACCGCCGGCGACGTGCTGGTGAAGAAGGACGCCGGGCCCGCCCCGCGCAAGGAGAGCAAGCGCGAGGGCGCGACGCTCAACGTCTTCTCCCACGGCGTCCTGATCATCTGGGCGATCATGGTGGTGATGCCGCTGCTGTGGGCGGTCATGACCTCCTTCAAGACCGACCGGGCGATCTTCACCTCGCCCTGGGCGCTGCCGGACAAGCTGCACTTCGAGAACTGGTCGCGCGCCTGGACCGAGGCGCACATGAGCGACTACTTCCTGAACACCATCCTGGTGGTGGGCGGCTCACTGGTCGGCACCCTGCTCTTCGGCTCGATGGCGGCCTACGTGCTGGCCCGCTTCGAGTTCCCGGGCAACCGCTTCATCTACTTCCTGTTCATCGGCGGGATGAGCTTCCCGATCATCCTCGCGCTGGTGCCGCTCTTCTACGTCCTGCAGAACATGGCCCTGCTCAACACGCTGCACGGGCTGATCCTGGTCTACATCGCCTACTCGCTGCCGTTCACCGTCTTCTTCCTCACGGCCTTCTTCCGCACCCTGCCGACCTCGGTGGCGGAGGCGGCCTTCGTGGACGGCGCCTCGCACACCCGCACCTTCTTCCAGATCATGCTGCCGATGGCCAAGCCGGGGCTGATCAGCGTCGGCATCTTCAACTTCCTCGGGCAGTGGAACCAGTACCTGCTGCCGACCGTGCTCAACACCGAGCCGGAGCAGAAGGTGCTCTCGCAGGGCCTGGTGCAGCTCGCGGTCAGCCAGGGCTACAAGGGCGACTGGTCCGGACTCTTCGCCGGCCTGGTGATGGCGATGCTGCCGGTGCTCGCCGCGTACATCGTCTTCCAGCGGCAGGTGGTGGCGGGACTCACCGCCGGCGCGGTGAAGTAGCCGCGGCCGCGGGCGCCCGCCCTCCGAGGCGCCTCCCGGTCAACGGGCGTACGGGTCGAGGCCCCGGCGGAGTCACCGCCGGGGCCTCGGTCCGTACGCCCTCGCGGCGTTTCCGGCCCGGCTCATCCGAGCCTTGCCCCGCTCAAGGTCTTGACGGGGAACACCCCGAAAGGCTCCCCTTAGAGTTCACAAGTTGGAGAAGGAGCCGGGGTCCACACGGGCGTGCCCCCGGCCGGGGCGGTGCTCGCACCGCCCACCACAGGCGGGAGTGGATGAGTCGATGGAGACTCCGGGGTCGCAGACGTCTCTGCACAGGGCCAATCTCGAACGGGTCGTCCGTGCGGTACGGATGGCCGGTTCGCTCACCCAGGCGGAGATCGCCCGTGCCACGGGCCTGTCGGCCGCCACGGTGTCCAACATCGTGCGGGAGTTGAAGGACGGCGGAACGGTCGAGGTCACGCCGACCTCCGCCGGCGGCCGGCGGGCCCGCAGCGTCTCGCTCTCGGGCGACGCGGGCGTCGTCATCGGGGTCGACTTCGGCCACACCCACCTGCGCGTCGCCGTGGGCAACCTCGCCCACCAGGTGCTGGCCGAGGAGTCCGAGCCGCTGGACGTCGACGCGTCCTCGGCCGAGGGCTTCGACCGGGCGGAACAGCTGGTCAAACGCCTCATCGAGGCCACCGGCATCGGCCAGGGCAAGGTCATCGGCGTCGGGCTCGGCGTGCCGGGACCGATCGACGTCTCCTCGGGCACGCTGGGCTCCACGTCGATCCTGCCGGGCTGGACCGGGATCAACCCCGCCGACGAGCTCTCCGGCCGGCTGGGGGTGCCCGTGTACGTCGACAACGACGCCAACCTCGGCGCCCTGGGCGAGCTGGTCTGGGGCAGTGGCCGCGGGGTCAAGGACCTGGCCTACATCAAGGTGGCCAGCGGTGTCGGCGCCGGTCTGGTGATCGACGGACGCGTCTACCGGGGCCCCGGAGGCACCGCGGGGGAGATCGGGCACATCACCCTGGACGAGTCCGGTCCGGTGTGCCGCTGCGGCAACCGGGGCTGCCTGGAGACCTTCACGGCGGCCCGCTACGTCCTGCCCCTGCTCCAGCCCAGCCACGGGCCCGATCTGACCATGGAGCGGGTCGTCCAGCTGGCGCGGGAGGGCGATCCGGGCTGCCGCCGGGTGGTGGCGGATGTCGGCCGCCACATCGGCAGCGGTATCGCCAACCTCTGCAACCTCCTGAACCCCAGCCGTGTCGTGCTCGGAGGCGATCTGGCGGAGGCCGGCGAGCTGGTGCTCGCGCCGATCCGCGACTCCGTCTCGCGGTACGCCATCCCCAGCGCCGCACGCCAGCTGTCACTCGCCCCCGGGGCGCTCGGCGGCCGGGCCGAGGTGCTCGGCGCCCTGGCCCTCGTGCTGAGCGAAATGGGCGATTCGACCCTGTTGGAGAGTGCCCCGCCGGCCTCGACGCCCGCCTCCAAGCCTGCCTTCACTTAGATAACGAAAGGCACCGTTGTCATCTCGTTAAGAATTTACTTCTTGACGTCGGTGTTGCGGCCGAGTTGACTTCGTGCCACCTCGGCCGCAACGTCGCGGCCTCGTCAGGGAGGCAACCCCACATGAACGCAATGACGCGCCGCATCGTCATAGGCACGGCCGCGGTCTCGATGGCTCTCTCCGTCGCCGCCTGTGGCAAGGCGGGCGACAGCGACTCGGGCAACGGCGGTGGCGACAGCAAGACCATCGGTCTGCTGCTGCCGGAGAACAAGACCACGCGCTACGAGACCTTCGACCGCCCGATCATCGAGGCGAAGATCAAGGCCCTGTGCTCGGACTGCGAGGTCAAGTACAACAACGCCGCGCAGGACACCGAGACGCAGAAGAAGCAGTTCGACGCGCTCGTCACGCAGGGCGTGAAGGTCATCATCCTGGACTCGGTCGACTACAAGGCCACCAAGTCCTGGGTGCAGCAGGCCGAGAAGAAGGGCGTGAAGGTCGTCGCGTACGACCGTCTGGCCGAGGGCCCGATCTCCGCCTACGTCTCGTACGACAACGAGAAGATCGGCCGCCTCCAGGGTGAGGGCCTGGTCGCCGCGCTCGGCGACAAGGCGAAGGACGCCAACGTTGTCATGATCAACGGCTCGCCGACCGACCCGAACGCGCCGCTGTTCAAGAAGGGCGCCCACAGCGTCCTCGACTCGGCCGTCAAGAAGGTCGTCTACGAGCAGGACATCCCGGACTGGTCCCCGGACGAGGCCAACAAGAAGATGGGTGCCGCCATCGACTCGCTGGGCAAGACGGGCTTCCAGGGCGTCTACTCCGCGAACGACGGCATGGCCGGCGGCATCATCACCGCCCTCTCCAAGCAGGGCATCAAGGTCCCGGTCGGCGGCCAGGACGCCGAGCTCGCCGGTCTCCAGCGACTCCTGACGGGCGACCAGGCCTTCACGATCTACAAGCAGATCAAGCCGGAGGCCGAGACCACCGCCGAGATCGCCGTCAAGCTCCTCAAGGGCGAGAAGATCGACGACCTGGTCCCGACCAAGGTCACCAGCCTGACCGGTGAGTTCAAGGACATCCCGGCGAAGCTGTACGACGCCCAGGTCGTCACCAAGGACAAGATCGCCTCCACGATCATCGCCGACGGCGTCTACAAGGCCGCCGACATCTGCACCGCCGAGTACAAGGCGGCCTGCGAGGCGGCGGGCATCAAGTAGCCCGCCCCCCGGCCGGGCCGTCCGGCCCCCACGCGTGTACCCCCGTGCGCGCGTTCCGGACGGCCCGCCAGAACCGGTCCGGCGTCTCCCGCCCCGTTCAACGCCCCGCAAGCGGGGGCGGGACGCCGGACTTCTCTCGCACCCCGAGTGCTCCCCCTGCACCACCATCCCCGCCGGTCAGGCGGCGAAGGAGATGATTCACGTGTCCGCTACGCCCGTGCTGGCGTTGCGCGGGGTCTCCAAGCGATTCGGCGCCGTCCAGGTGCTCACCGATGTCGAACTGGAGATCCATGCCGGAGAGGTTGTCGCCCTGGTCGGCGACAACGGCGCCGGCAAGTCGACCCTCGTCAAGACGATCTCGGGTGTCCACCCGATCGACGAGGGCACCATCGAGTGGGACGGCCGCCCCGTCCAGATCACCAAGCCGCACGACTCCCAGAACCTCGGGGTCGCGACCGTCTACCAGGATCTGGCGCTCTGCGACAACCTCGACGTCGTCGCCAACCTCTTCCTCGGCAGTGAGCTGCGCTCCGCGTCCGTCCTCGACGAGATCGCGATGGAGAAGCGCGCCAAGGAGCTGCTGGACACCCTGTCCATCCGCATCCCCAGCGTCCGCATCCCCGTCGCCGCCCTCTCCGGCGGACAGCGTCAGGTCGTGGCCATCGCCCGCGCCCTGATCGGCGACCCGAAGGTCGTCATCCTGGACGAGCCCACCGCCGCCCTCGGCGTCGAGCAGACCGCACAGGTGCTCGACCTGGTGGAGCGGCTGCGCGAGCGCGGTCACGGAGTCATCCTCATCAGCCACAACATGGCCGACGTCCGCGCCGTCGCGGACCGCGTCGCCGTGCTCCGCCTCGGCCGCAACAACGGTGACTTCAAGGTCGCCGAGACCAGCCACGAGACGATCATCGCCGCCATCACCGGTGCCACGGACAACGCCGTGACCCGTCGGCAGGCCCGTACGGCCTCGGCAGCGGCCACGAAGGAGGACGCGAAGTGAGCGACCTCGCCAAGACCCCCGAGACGCCCG
This sequence comes from Streptomyces sp. MS191, assembly GCF_008042125.1. Lineage (GTDB taxonomy): Bacteria > Actinomycetota > Actinomycetes > Streptomycetales > Streptomycetaceae > Streptomyces. The sequence goes on along the minus strand of NZ_RDBI01000065.1, from coordinate 271,894 downwards.
CCGAGAGCGAGGCGCCCGCCGAGACCGCGACGCCGGCCGAAACGACGGTGCCGGCCCAGACGGCGGCGCCGACGCCCGCGACCGAACCCATGGAGAGGTCGATCTCGCCCAGGATGAGGACGAAGACGATGCCGACGGCCATGATGCCCAGGCCGGAGGAGTACACCGCGATGTTCGCGACGGAGCTCGCGGACAGGAAGTTGCTGTTCTGCACCTGGAAGACG
>NZ_RDBI01000065.1:240923-271570 GCF_008042125.1 Streptomyces sp. MS191 | reverse complement strand
CCCCCATCCCCGCCGTCGACCCCCCCATCCCCGCCGTCGACCCGCGCCTGCTGGTCCGCCAGGAGGGCTTCAAGGGCTACTGGAGCGAGTTCTCCCGCAAGATCCGCGGCGGTGAGCTGGGCTCGCTGCCCGTCGTCCTGGGCCTGATCGTCATCGCGATCGTCTTCCAGGTGCAGAACAGCAACTTCCTGTCCGCGAGCTCCGTCGCGAACATCGCGGTGTACTCCTCCGGCCTGGGCATCATGGCCGTCGGCATCGTCTTCGTCCTCATCCTGGGCGAGATCGACCTCTCCATGGGTTCGGTCGCGGGCGTCGGCGCCGCCGTCTGGGCGGTACTCAACGTCACCAACGGCATGAACGACCTGCTCTCCGTGGTCATCGCGGTGGCCTCGGGTCTGCTCATCGGCCTGCTGCACGGCTTCTTCTTCGCCAAGATCGGCGTCCCCGCCTTCGTGGTCACCCTCGCCGGCTTCCTCGGCTGGAGCGGTCTGCAGATCTGGCTCATGGGCAAGGAGGGCTCGATCAACGCGCCCACCGGCTCGATCGTCGAGAACCTCACCGCGTACTACTTCGAGGACAAGGGCGCCGCGTACGGCCTGGCCGCCGTCGCCGTCCTCGCCTACGCCGGCTCGCTGCTGCTCGACGCCAAGCGCCGCAAGGCCGCGGCCCTGCCGTCCCGCCCCACCAGCGAGATCGTGCTCCGCACGGGCGTCGTCGCGATCCTCTGCTTCGTCGTCGCCTACGTCCTGAACGAGCCCGAGGGCGCGCGCGGCCTGCCGCTCGCCCTGGTCCTCTTCGTGGCCGTCCTGGTGATCGCCGACTTCGTCGCCCGCCGCACCCTGTTCGGCCGCAAGGTCTTCGCGGTCGGCGGCAACGCCGAGGCCGCGCGCCGCGCGGGCATCAACGTGGACCGGATCCGGATCCTCGTCTTCGGCCTGTCGGGCATGCTCGCCGCCTTCGGCGGTCTCTTCGTGGCCAGCCTCTCCGGCGGCGCCACCAAGAGCCTGGGCAGCGGCAACACCCTGATGCTGGTCATCGCCGCCGCCGTCATCGGCGGCACCAGCCTCTTCGGCGGCCGCGGCAAGGTCTGGTCCGCGCTCCTGGGCATGATCGTCATCCAGTCGATCCAGCAGGGCCTGAACATGATCGGCATGGCCAACGAGATCCAGTTCATGATCACCGGCGCGGTGCTCCTCGCCGCCGTCGTGATCGACTCGGTCTCCCGCCGCACGCAGAAGACCGCGGGACGCGCGTGACGACGAAGGGCGAACAGCCTTTCGCGTAACGAACCCCACAGTTCCCGGCGCCGCAGAACCGGCGCCGGGAACTGCCGCGTCTGGACCCGTGTAACGCCCCGTAGGCTCGGCGGTGTGTCGGCCATTCGAGTGGCGCGCACCCCGCCGCCCGATGACCGAGGTCGGGAGCGGAACATTAGACTCGACGAAATCGGCAAGCTCGACCAGCTCAAACGCAAGGAGGCACGGGTGGCTCTGCTGACCCGTATCAGGGGACCGCGCGATCTGGACCGGCTGTCCCCGGAACAGCTGGAACAGCTGGCCGAGGAGATCCGGACGTTTCTCGTGGACGCCGTCTCCAAGACCGGCGGCCACCTCGGCCCCAACCTCGGCGTGGTCGAGCTGACCATCGCCCTGCACCGCGTCTTCGACTCCCCGAAGGACAAGGTCCTCTTCGACACCGGCCACCAGAGCTACGTGCACAAGCTGCTCACCGGCCGGCAGGACTTCTCCAAGCTCAAGATGAAGGGCGGCCTCTCCGGCTACCCCTCGCAGGCGGAGTCCGAGCACGACGTCATCGAGAACTCGCACGCCTCGACCGTCCTCGGCTGGGCCGACGGCCTCGCCAAGGCCAACGAGGTCCTCAAGAAGGACGACCACGTCGTCGCGGTCATCGGCGACGGCGCGCTGACCGGCGGCATGGCCTGGGAGGCGCTGAACAACATCGCCGCGGCCAAGGACCGCCCGCTCGTCATCGTCGTCAACGACAACGAGCGCTCCTACGCCCCGACCATCGGCGGCCTCGCCAACCACCTGGCCACCCTGCGCACCACCGACGGCTACGAGCGCTTCCTCGCCCGCGGCAAGGACATCCTGGAGCGCACCCCCGTCGTCGGGAAGCCGCTCTACGAGACCCTGCACGGCGCCAAGAAGGGCCTGAAGGACTTCATCGCGCCGCAGGGCATGTTCGAGGACCTGGGCCTGAAGTACGTCGGCCCGATCGACGGCCACGACATCGAGGCCCTGGAGTCCGCCCTCACGCGCGCCAAGCGCTTCGGCGGCCCGGTCATCGTCCACTGCCTCACCGAGAAGGGCCGCGGCTACCAGCCCGCCCTCCAGGACGAGGCCGACCGCTTCCACGCCGTCGGCAAGATCCACCCCGACACCGGCCTGCCGATCGCCTCCTCCGGCGCCGACTGGACCTCGGTCTTCGGCGAGGAGATGGTCAAGCTCGGCAAGGAGCGCGCGGACATCGTCGCGATCACCGCGGCCATGCTCCAGCCGGTCGGCCTCGACAAGTTCGCCAAGGCCTTCCCCGAGCGGGTGTACGACGTCGGCATCGCCGAGCAGCACGCCGCGGTCTCCGCGGCCGGCCTGGCGACCGGCGGACTCCACCCGGTCTTCGCCGTCTACGCCACCTTCCTCAACCGCGCCTTCGACCAGGTCCTGATGGACGTGGCGCTGCACCGGTGCGGCGTCACCTTCGTCCTGGACCGGGCCGGTGTCACCGGTACGGACGGCGCCTCCCACAACGGCATGTGGGACATGTCGATCCTCCAGGTCGTCCCCGGCCTGCGGCTCGCCGCCCCGCGCGACGCCGACCAGGTGCGCGCCCAGCTGCGCGAGGCCGTCGAGGTCACCGACGCCCCGACCGTCGTCCGCTTCTCCAAGGGCGCCGTCGGCCCCGCCGTACCGGCCCTGCGCCGGGTCGGCGGGATGGACGTGCTCCGTGAGCCCGGCAGCGACGTGCCCGACGTCCTGCTCGTGTCGGTCGGCGCGCTCGCGCCGATGTGCCTGGAGATCGCCGATCTCCTCGACAAGCAGGGCATCACCACCACCGTCGTCGACCCCCGCTGGGTCAAGCCGGTCGACGAGGCCATGGCGCCGCTCGCCGAGCAGCACCGGGTCGTCGTCACCGTCGAGGACAACAGCCGGGTCGGCGGTGTCGGCTCCGCCGTCGCCCAGGCCCTGCGCGACGCCGGCGTCGACGTGCCGCTGCGCGACTTCGGCATCCCGCCGCGCTTCCTCGACCACGCCTCCCGCAAGGAGGTCATGGCGGAGATCGGCCTGACGGCGCCGGACATCGCCCGCCAGGTCACCGGTCTGGTCTCGCGACTGGACGGGCGCTACGAGGACAGCAGCCAGGCCGTGGAGCCCGCGCGCGACTGACCGCCCGCGACACACCGTCACCATTGGGCCGGTCGGACCACTCCCCGGAGGGTTCGACCGGCCCATTCGTGTGAATCCCGTTCCCTCGGCGCGCGCCGCACCCCGACCCTCTCGATCATGGGTGCTGGGACCGACCGCACGGAGGTACGACGGTGAGTACGGACCAGCAGCCAAGCAGGTCGTCAGGAATGTTCCGGACCAAGACGGTCGAACAGTCGATCCGGGACACCGAGGAGCCCGAGCACGCGCTGAAGAAATCGCTGTCCGCCTGGGACCTGATGGTCTTCGGCGTCGGCGTCATCATCGGCACCGGCATCTTCGTGCTCACCGGCAAGGTGGCCAAGGAGAACGCCGGCCCGGCCACCGCGCTGGCCTTCGTCGCGGCCGGCATCGTCTGCGCCCTGGCGGCCCTCTGCTACGCCGAGTTCGCCTCGACGGTCCCGGTGGCCGGCTCGGCCTACACCTTCGCCTACGCGTCCATCGGCGAACTCCCGGCCTGGATCATCGGCTGGGACCTCGTCCTGGAGTTCGCGCTCGGCACCGCCGTCGTCGCCGTCGGCTGGTCCGGGTACGTGCGCTCCCTGATGGACAACGTGGACTGGCACATGCCGGCCGCGCTGTCAGGGCCGGACGTCCCCGGCGGCACCTTCGACCTCCTGGCGTTCCTGCTGGTCCTGGTGCTGACCGTGGTCCTCGTCCTGGGCATGAAGCTCTCCGCCAACATCACCGCGGTCGTCGTGGCGATCAAGGTCACGGTCGTCATGATCGTGATCATCGCGGGTCTCTTCTTCATCGTGGGCGACAACTACGACCCCTTCATCCCCGACGCGATCGCCCCGCCCGAGGGCACCTCCGGCTGGGACTCCCCGATGGTCCAGCTGATCTTCGGGTACGAGCCGACCAACTTCGGCGTCATGGGCATCTTCACCGCCGCCTCCGTCGTCTTCTTCGCCTTCATCGGCTTCGACGTCGTGGCCACCGCGGCCGAGGAGACCAAGCTCCCGCAGCGCGACATGCCCCGCGGCATCCTCGGCTCGCTGCTCATCTGCACCATCCTCTACGTCGCCGTCGCCCTGGTCGTGACCGGCATGCAGCACTACACCGAACTGTCGGTCAGCGCCCCGCTCGCGGACGCCTTCAAGGCCGCCGGCCACCCCTTCTACGCCGGTGTCATCAGCTTCGGCGCGGCCGTCGGCCTCACCACCGTCTGCCTCATCCTGCTGCTGGGCCAGACCCGGGTGTTCTTCGCGATGAGCCGCGACGGTCTGCTGCCGCGCTTCTTCTCGGTGACCCACCCGCGCTTCAAGACGCCCTACCGGCCGACGATCCTGCTCGGCGTGGTCATCGCCATCGTGGCGGGCTTCACCAGCATCAACGAGCTCGCGACCCTGGTGAACATCGGCACGCTCTTCGCGTTCGTCGTCGTCGCCGTCGGCGTGATGGTCCTGCGCCGCACCCGCCCGGACCTGCACCGCGCCTTCCGCACCCCGTGGGTCCCGGTGCTGCCGATCCTGTCGATCGCGGCCTCGTTCTGGCTGATGCTCAACCTGCCCGGCGAGACCTGGTTCCGGTTCGCCGTCTGGATGGTCATCGGCTTCATCGTCTACTTCCTCTACGGACGCAAGCACAGCCGACTCGGCAACGCGGGCCAGGACGCCCTGTACTAGGGCGACCCCTCCCAGGACCCACGACCACCGTCCCGGGCCCGCAGAAGCCCGCACAGGGCCTTCTGAGCGGGCATCACGGGGCGGTGGTCCAGTCCTCTCGCACGGCGCGCGGGCCCACGCACCGCGCGCCGTGCCCGTTCACCCGGCTCCGCAGCTCGCGGTCGGCCGTGACGACCACGCACCGCCGGCCCGCCGCCTCGCGGGCCAGCTCCACGATCAGGTCGTCGCCGCTCCCGTCCGCCGCCGCGACCCGCACCTCCGCGGAGGGCTCCACGCCCCGCGCCCGGCCCTCCACGACCAGCACCACGTCGAGCGGCCCCGGCTCCTCCCGGATCCCCCGCCGGGCCACCTCCGCCAGCCGGTCCCGCAGCCGCTCGGCCGCACCCCGCCGGTCCCGCCACCAGCCGTCCGGCACGGAACCGACGACGTTGGCGCCGTCCACGATCAGTACAGGTCGGAGATGTTGCGGCATGTCCCCTGTCATGTCCCCTGCCCTTGCGATCTTGCGGCCTCCCGGCAGACGGTGAGATGCGTCCCAGTGCTATTGTCGCCGCGATTTCAAGGTGTCAGGGAAGGTGGTCGCAGACCATGGCCGTGTGGTCCGCGCGCAGGTCGCAGAGCCGTAAGTCCGCTTCGGACGGTCAGGCCTCGGTGCCGAGCTCGCTCACGGGAGCCCAGCCGCAGAAACTCACGCCCTCGGTACCGATGAAGGATCCCGTCCCCCCCACCGCCGACTGGCTGGTGCGCGGCAAGGACGGCCGCCTCACCGCGTACGCCCCCGTCGACGGCGGCGTGCTGCGCTGGACCGAGAAGAACGTCGGCGGGCCCGAGTGGAGCGGCCCCGAGCTGCTCCCCGCGCCGGGCCTCGTGCCGCACCTGTCGATCGTGCAGAGTCCGGAGGGCTACGTCTTCCTCACCGGCCTGCGCCGGCTGCCCGGCGGGGGCGACCACGTGGACGCCTCGATCGTGTACGCCGTGCAGTACCAGACGGGCCGGCCGCTGCGGGACTGGCACTCGCTCAACAGCCCCTACACCTCCAAGGACAACCGGCACCTCGCCGCCGAACTCGGCCTGCCGTCCGCGCTGGTCGACCCGGAAGGGTCGATGCACATGTTCGTCCGCAACGCCGGACGCGGGGTCAGCGGCCGCAGCCAGGAGACGACCGGGCGCTGGAAGGGCTGGGGCGACATCAAGGGCAGCGGGGTGTCCGGCACGGTGGCCGTGACCGTGAACGACGCCGGCCTGGCCGAGGTCTCCGCGCCGTGCGCGGACCACGTGCTGCGCTGGAGCCAGAAGGAGCCGGGCTGGCGGATGCCGCGCGCCGACGAGCTGACCGAGGTGTCGGTCGCCGACGGTACGTTCACGGCGACCCGCACCGGACGCGAGACGGTCACCCGCTTCTGGCGCGACGCTGGCACCGGTGAGGTCGTCGCCTGGCGCCCCGGCGACCGGCCGCGTCCGCTGGGCGGCGGGTCCGGCACCGGCCCGGTCGCCCTGCTGCGCACCCCGGTCGACGGGGTGGACTGCACGCTGCTGGCCCAGCGCGACGCCTCGGGCCGGCCCGCGCTCGCGGCGTACCCGACCGAGACCGAGGAGGCGGGCCTGGAGTGGTTGCCGACCGGTGAGGTCTGCGCCGGCGCCCCGGCGATGGCCCTGGACGGACTCGGCCGGGTGGTCCTGGCGGCGATCGGCGAGGACGGCGCGCTGCGTGTCACGCGCCAGAAGGAGGAGTCGGGCCTGGCGATGGAGACCTGGACCCGCGTCTGAGCCCGCCGCGCACCGCGCATCTCCCCGACGGCACCGGCCCGGGACCCCGCGAGGGTCCCGGGCCGTCCGCGTGCGCGTCCCCGCCCGGCGTTCGGGCGGGCCCCCGGGACGCGTCACGGCCGGCCCCGGACGCGGGACGGCCCCGGCACCACGAAGGGTGCCGGGGCCGTCCGCCGCCTGTCCAGGGTCCGTTACGCCTGGACCGGGACGCTCGCGACGCCGGGGGCGAGGAACGGCTTGCCGTTCACCCGCTCGGAGACGCCCTCGCGGTCCAGGTACGGCGTGATGCCGCCCAGGTGGAAGGGCCAGCCCGCGCCCGTGATGAGGCAGAGGTCGATGTCCTGCGCCTCGGCGACGACACCCTCCTCCAGCATCAGGCCGATCTCCTGCGCCACCGCGTCCAGGACGCGGTCGCGGACCTGCTCCTCCGTCAGGACGCTGTCGCCCTGCTTGAGGAGGGCGGCGACCTCGGGGTCCAGCTCCGGGCGGCCGGAGTCGTAGACGTAGAAGCCGCGCTTGCCGGCCTTGACCACCGCGGCCAGGTTCTCGGAGACGGTGAAGCGCTCCGGGAAGGCGCGGTTCAGGGTCTCGGAGACGTGCAGGCCGATCGCCGGGCCGACGAGCTCCAGCAGGACCAGCGGGGACATCGGCAGACCGAGCGGCTCGATGGCCTTCTCGGCCGTCTCGACCGGGGTGCCCTCGTCGATGACGTTCTGGATCTCGCCCATGAAGCGGGTCAGGATGCGGTTCACGACGAACGCCGGGGCGTCCTTGGTGAGGACCGCGGTCTTCTTCAGCTTCCTGGCGACACCGAACGCGGTGGCCAGCGAGGCGTCGTCCGTCTTCTCGCCGCGCACGATCTCCAGGAGCGGGAGGATCGCGACCGGGTTGAAGAAGTGGAAGCCGACCACGCGCTCCGGGTTCCGGAGCTTCGAGGCCATCTCCGAGACGGACAGCGAGGAGGTGTTGGTGGCGAGGATCGCGTGCGCCGGGGCGACGGCCTCGACCTCCGCGAACACCTGCTGCTTGACGCCCATCTCCTCGAACACGGCCTCGATGATGAAGTCCGCGTCCGCGAAGCCCTCGGCCTTGTCCAGGACACCGGAGACCAGGCCCTTGAGGCGGTTGGCCTTGTCCTGGTTGATCCGGCCCTTGCCGAGCAGCTTGTCGATCTCGGCCCGGACGTAGCCCACACCCTTGTCGACGCGCTCCTGGTCGATGTCGGTCAGGACGACCGGCACCTCCAGGCGGCGCAGGAAGAGCAGGGCCAGCTGGGAGGCCATCAGACCGGCGCCGACGACGCCGACCTTGGTGACCGGGCGGGCCAGGGACTTGTCCGGGGCGCCGGCCGGGCGCTTGGCGCGCTTCTGCACCAGGTTGAAGGCGTAGATGCCGGAGCGCAGCTCGCCGCCCATGATGAGGTCGGCCAGGGCCGTGTCCTCGGCGTCGAAGCCCTTCTGCAGGTCGCCGTCCTTGGCCGCCTCGATGATGTCGAGGGCGCGGTAGGCGGCCGGGGCCGCACCGTGCACCTTGGCGTCGGCGATGGCCCGGCCGCGCGCGACGGCCTGGTCCCAGCCCGCGCCGCGGTCGATCTCGGGACGCTCGACGGTCACCGTGCCGTTGAGGACGGAGGCCGTCCAGATCAGCGACTGCTCCAGGAAGTCCGCGCCCTCGAAGAGCGCGTCGGCGATACCGAGCTCGAAGACCTGCTTGCCCTTGAGCTGGCGGTTCTGGTTCAGCGAGTTCTCGATGATGACCGAGACGGCCTTGTCGGCACCGATCAGGTTCGGCAGGATCGCGCAGCCGCCCCAGCCGGGGACCAGACCGAGGAAGACCTCGGGCAGGGAGAAGGCCGGGAGGGCCTTCGAGACGGTGCGGTAGGTGCAGTGCAGACCGACCTCGACACCGCCGCCCATCGCCGCGCCGTTGTAGTACGCGAAGGTCGGCACGGCGAGCGACGAGAGCCGCTTGAAGACGTCGTGGCCGCCCTTGCCGATGGCGAGCGCGTCGGAGTGCCGGCCCAGCAGCTCGACACCCTTGAGGTCGGCGCCGACCGCGAAGATGAACGGCTTGCCGGTGATGCCGACGCCGACGATCGCGCCCTCGGCCGCCTCCTTCTCGACCTGGTCGACGGCGGCGTTGAGGTTCGCCAGCGACTGGGGGCCGAAGGTGGTCGGCTTGGTGTGGTCGAAGCCGTTGTCCAGCGTGATCAGCGCGAACCGGCCCGCGCCCGCGGGAAGTTCGAAGTGCCGTACGTGGGCGCTCGTGACGACCTCGTCCGGGAAGAGCTCCGCGGCGCCCTTCAGAAGCTCGGCGGTGGTGCTCACTTGCCCTCCCAGTGGGGGTTTTCCCAGATGACCGTGGCGCCCATGCCGAAGCCGACGCACATCGTGTTGAGGCCGTACCGGACCTGCGGGTTCTCCTCGAACTGGCGGGCCAGCTGCGTCATCAGGCGGACGCCGGAGGAGGCGAGCGGGTGACCGTAGGCGATCGCGCCGCCGTACTGGTTCACGCGGGCGTCGTCGTCGGCGATGCCGTAGTGCTCGAGGAACGCCAGGACCTGGACCGCGAAGGCCTCGTTGACCTCGAAGAGGCCGATGTCCTCGATGGACAGGCCGGCCTGGGCGAGGGCCTTCTCGGTGGCCGGGATCGGGCCGTAGCCCATGACCTCCGGCTCGACGCCGGCGAAGGCGTAGGAGACGAGGCGCATCTTGACCGGGAGGTTGTTCTCGCGGGCGAAGTCCTCGGAGGCGATGATCGAGGCGGTGGCGCCGTCGTTGAGACCGGCCGCGTTGCCCGCGGTGACGTTGCCGTGGACGCGGAACGGCGTCTTCAGGTTCGCCAGCGACTCCAGGGTGGTGCCCGGGCGCATCGGCTCGTCGGCGGTGACCAGGCCCCAGCCGGTCTCGCCGGCCTCGGCGTTGGTACGGCGCACCGAGATCGGCACCAGGTCCTGCTGGATCTTGCCGTCGGCGTACGCCTTCGCGGCCTTCTCCTGCGAGCGCACGGCGTACTCGTCGGCGCGCTGCTTGGTGATGCTCGGGTAGCGGTCGTGCAGGTTCTCGGCGGTCATGCCCATGAACAGGGCGGACTCGTCGACGAGCTTCTCCGACACGAAGCGCGGGTTCGGGTCGACGCCCTCGCCCATCGGGTGGCGGCCCATGTGCTCGACGCCACCGGCGATCACGGCGTCGTAGGCGCCGAAGGCGATCGAACCGGCGACCGAGGTGACGGCGGTCAGCGCGCCGGCGCACATGCGGTCGATGGAGTAGCCCGGGACGGACTGGGGCAGACCGGCGAGGATGCCCGCGGTACGGCCGAGCGTCAGACCCTGGTCACCGATCTGCGTGGTCGCGGCGATGGCGACCTCGTCGATCTTCGCCGGGTCGAGGCCGGGGTTGCGGCGCAGCAGCTCCCGGATGGCCTTCACGACGAGATCGTCGGCGCGGGTCTCGTGGTAGATGCCCTTCGGGCCCGCCTTGCCGAACGGGGTGCGGACGCCGTCGACGAAGACGACGTCCCTGACGGTACGAGGCACGATGGCTCTCCTCCAGGGTGCGGGATGGCACTGCTGCGGCACGCGACTAAGCGCGCGCTTGCTGACCCCATGCTACTTGCGGGTAACCAGACTGCCCAGTCCTTGGGGCCGGAGCGGCGAAGGTCACACCGCCGACCGGTGAGCGGCGGGCCCGGCGGGGGCCGCGGCCCGGCCGTCCACCGTGGCCGCGAGGGGGCCCGAGAGCCGCACGACGTCGCGGACGAAGGCGAGCCGGCCGACGCCCAGGGCGCGCAGCGCCGGGCCGTGGTCGTGCGCCACCACCACCAGCGCCGCCGCCGCGAGCAGGACGCGCCAGCCGGCCGTCACCGCGCGCCGCCCGGCCGGGGGCAGGCCGGCGAAGCCCTCGCGCAGCCGGCGGCAGTGGAACGGCACGTGCCGCTCCTCGTCGCCCAGGATCCGCCCCGCGACCTCGGAGACCAGGGGGTCGGCGCAGCCGTCGCGCAGGGCGCGGTAGTAACGCAGGGCCACCACCTCGGCCACCATCAGCACCAGCAGCTCGGTGCGGAGCCCCAGCAGCCGCCGCAGCCGGACGAAGGCGGCGTCGCTCCAGTGGCCGGACAGTGTGGCGGCCCCGCCCGCCGCGAGCAGCAGCTTCAGTATCCGCGCGTGGTTCTGCTCCTCGGCGACGAAGAAACCGACCGCCTCCGTGTAGCCGGCGTCGCCGGCCCGCCGCGCCTTGGCCCTGAGCTCCGCCCCGTCACCGTCCTCGCCGACCTGGAAGCGCTGGACGCTGCGGATCAGCGCGGGCGTCAGCAGGGCGCCCCGCTCCCAGTCCGGGTCGCCGAGCGCGGCGCGGCGCTCCCGCTCGGCGGTGAAGTCGTCGATCCAGTCCGCGTAGCCATTTTTGATCATGTTCAAGACCCTAGGGGGTTTTGAGCGCGTTCAAAGGTGACTCGCCCCCGCGGTGACAGAACCGGGACATGACGGAGCCCCCGGCCGCGCGAGGGCGGGCGGGGGCTCGGGAACGGCACTCCGGCGGATGGTCCGGAGGTCCGGCCGTGTCCGGAGGTCCGGCCGTGTCCGGAGGCGCGGACCGGGTCAGGCGGTGGACACGGCCAGGGCCGCGGCCAGCAGCGGGCTGACGAGTCCGACCTGCCAGGGGCGCGCGCCGTACCCGGCGAGGGCGGCCCCCACCGTGTCCGGGCTCACCACGGCCGGCGGCTCCCAGCACACCCGGCGCACCGTGTCCGGCGTGATCAGGTTCTCCTGCGGGAGGTTCAGCTCCTCGGCGAGGGCCGAGATCGCGGCCCGCGCGGCCGACAGGCGCGCCGCGGCCGCCGGGTCCTTGTCCGCCCAGGCACGCGGCGGGGGCGGGCCCGCGACCTGCTGGCCGGGCTGTGGCAGCTCGTTGTCGGGAAGCGCCTTCGCGCGGTCCACGGCCGCCTGCCACTGCTCCAGCTGGCGGCGGCCCATGCGGTGACCGAATCCGGGCAGCGCGGTGAGCGCGGCGACGTTCGCCGGTACGGCCAGCGCGGCCTCGACGATCGCGGCGTCGCTGAGCACCTTGCCCGGTGACACGTCGCGGCGCTGCGCGACCTTGTCCCGCGCGGTCCACAGCTCGCGCACCACCGCCATCTGGCGACGGCGCCGCACCTTGTGCATCCCCGACGTCCGCCGCCACGGGTCCTTGCGCGGCGGCGCGGGCGGGGCCGAGGCGATCGCGTCGAACTCCTGGCGGGCCCACTCCAGCTTGCCCTGCTGGTCGAGCTCCTTCTCCAGTGCGTCCCGCAGGTCGACGAGGAGCTCGACGTCCAGCGCGGCGTACCGGAGCCAGGGCTCGGGCAGCGGGCGGGTGGACCAGTCCACCGCGGAGTGGCCCTTCTCCAGGGCGAAGCCGAGGACGGTCTCGACCATGGCGCCCAGTCCGACCCGCGGGAAGCCGGCGAGGCGGCCGGCGAGCTCGGTGTCGAACAGCCGGGCCGGTGCCATACCTATTTCGCGCAGGCAGGGCAGGTCCTGGGTCGCGGCGTGCAGGATCCACTCGGTTCCGGCGAGCGCCTGGTCCAGTGCCGACAGGTCGGGGCAGCCCACGGGGTCGATGAGCGCGGTGCCCGCGCCCTCGCGGCGCAGCTGGACGAGGTAGGCGCGCTGGCCGTAGCGGTAGCCGGAGGCGCGCTCGGCGTCGACCGCGACCGGTCCGCTCCCGGCGGCGAACGCGGCGATCACCTCGGCGAGCGCCTCCTCCGTCGCGACGACGGGCGGAATGCCCTCGCGGGGCTCCAGCAAGGGGATCGGCAGCCCGTTCGCAGGGACGTCGTCGTCCGGGGGGGCGCCCCCGGTGGTTCGCAGTGCTGTGTCTGCTGCGGTCTCTTGGGCGTCGGTCACGTGTCAAGGGTATCTGTGAACGGCAAGCGCCTGTCGACGGAACGTTCCGTCGACAGGCGCCGATCTTTCGTCAATCGTTCGAGCCGGAGCCGATGCCCGGACGGATGCCCTGGAACCGACCGGTCCCGGGGCGGTCGTGCGGGCCGGTCAGTGGATGATCCCGGTGCGCAGGGCCACCGCGACCATGCCGGCACGGTCGCCGGTGCCCAGCTTGCGGGCGATGCGGGCGAGGTGGCTCTTCACCGTGAGGGCGGACAGGCCCATCGAGACGCCGATGGCCTTGTTCGACTGGCCCTCGGCCACCAGCCGGAGCACTTCGACCTCGCGGCCGGAGAGCTCGCGGTAGCCGCCCGGGTGGCTCSGAGCACCCGGGGGGCGGCGGTGGCCGAGGGCCAGTCGAACAAGGCCATCGGCGTCTCGATGGGCCTGTCCGCCCTCACGGTGAAGAGCCACCTCGCCCGCATCGCCCGCAAGCTGGGCACCGGCGACCGTGCCGGCATGGTCGCGGTGGCCCTGCGCACCGGGATCATCCACTGACCGGCCCGCACGACCGAACGTTCCGTCGACAGGCGCTTGCCGTTCACAGATACCCTTGACACGTGACCGACGCCCAAGAGACCGCAGCAGACACAGCACTGCGAACCACCGGGGGCGCCCCCCCGGACGACGACGTCCCTGCGAACGGGCTGCCGATCCCCTTGCTGGAGCCCCGCGAGGGCGTTGCGCACGGCGCCGATGTCATCGGCCGCGGAGAGGGCCAGCCCGTTGGGCCAGCCCGCGGCGCGGGTCTCGGACAGCAGGGTGAGGCCGCTGCCGTCGGGGAGGTGGACGTCGGCCACGCAGATGTCGCGTGGGCTGCCGACGCGGGGACGCGCCTCGGCGATGGACGACGCCTCGATGACGTCGCGTACGCCGAGGGCCCACAGGTGGCGGGTGACGGTGGAGCGAACGCGCGGGTCGGCCACGACGACCATGGCGGTCGGCTTGTTCGGACGGTAGGCCAGGCTTGCGGGCTGCTCGAGGAGAACGGACACACGGCCTCCTGGGGAGTGCGGGACGGAGCCGGCTCGGGGAAGAAGCCGGGGGCGAACCCGTGCGGTGAAGGGGTCATTGACCTCTTCGGCAACTCGGGCGCCCGCCTTTAGAGAAAGATCACGATTTGGTGAGTAATAATTCGGTGCAATTCGGACGCGCGATCGATCATCTGACGAGTAGTCCTCCGTCCGGGTGAATCCCCGGGCGCGCCGGGTGCTCCCCGGCACCCGCCTCAGGGCTGCTGAGGGCCCCTGCGCTGGGGCAGCGAGACGACTCCCGCGCCCGAGGTGGTGCCCGCGCCCGGATCGGCCGGGGACGGGGGCAGGCCGGCGATCTGGCAGAGCAGATCGCACCAGGCCGCCAGATGCGCACCCGAGTCGGGCACCCCCGAGGCGTCCTCCCGCGGCGTCCACGAGGCCCTGATCTCGATCTGGGTGGCCGGCCTGCGGTCCGCGAGCCCGCCGAAGTAGTGCGAGCCCGCCATCGTGACGGTGCCGCTCGCCTCGCCGTACGCGAGCCCGCGCGCCTGGAGCGCGCCGGTCAGCCAGGACCAGCACACGTCCGGCAGCAGAGGATCGGCCGCCATCTCCGGCTCCAGCTCCGCCCGGACCAGCGTCACCAGACGGAACGTTCCCTTCCAGGTGTCGTGGCCGGCCGGGTCGTGCAGCAGGACGAGCCGGCCGTCGGCCAGGTCCTCCTCGCCGTCGACGACCGTCGCCTCCAGTGCGTACGCGTACGGGGCGAGCCGCTGCGGCGGCCGGGTCGGGTCGATCTCGATCTCCGGCCGCAACCTGGCCCCACGCACCGCCTCGACCGCTCGCCGGAACGCGGCCGGAACCGCCTCGGCCTCCGCTTGACCGGCCGTGTCGCCCGCCTGTTCGTCGCCGTCGGAATGATCGGAAAGGTGTCCCTGAGCCGCAGCCATGCGGGGAAGACTAGGCGGAACGGGCCCCTCGCGCAGGGAGGGACACCCGGCCCGGGGGAGCGGCTTCGCGCACATGCGAAGATTCTGGGCGTGAGTGCCAACGACCGCCCTTCGGGCCAGCAGACGCAGCAGCAGTCGCAGACGTACGACTCCCCGTTCATGAAGGCCTGCCGCCGCGAGGCGGTGCCCCACACGCCGGTCTGGTTCATGCGGCAGGCGGGGCGCTCGCTGCCCGAGTACCTGAAGGTCCGCGAGGGCATCCCGATGCTCGAGTCCTGCATGCGGCCCGAGCTGGTCACCGAGATCACTCTGCAGCCCGTGCGGCGCCACAAGGTCGACGCGGCGATCTACTTCAGCGACATCGTCGTCCCGCTCAAGGCCATCGGCCTCGACCTCGACATCAAGCCGGGCGTCGGACCCGTCGTCGCCGACCCCATCCGCACCCGCGCCGACCTGGCACGGCTGCGCGACCTGACCCCCGAGGACGTCCACTACGTCACCGAGGCCATCGGGATGCTCACCGCCGAGCTGGGCTCCACCCCGCTCATCGGCTTCGCGGGCGCGCCTTTCACTCTCGCGAGCTACCTCGTGGAGGGCGGACCGTCGCGCAACCACGAGCACACCAAGGCGCTCATGTACGGCGACCCGCAGCTGTGGGCCGACCTGCTCGACCGCCTCGCCGAGATCACCTCGGCCTTCCTCAAGGTCCAGATCGAGGCCGGCGCCTCCGCCGTCCAGCTCTTCGACTCCTGGGTGGGCGCCCTGGCCCCCGCCGACTACCGCCGCTCGGTGATGCCCGCCTCCGTCAAGGTCTTCGACGCGGTCGCCTCCTACGGTGTGCCGCGCATCCACTTCGGCGTCGGCACCGGCGAGCTCCTCGGACTCATGGGCGAGGCGGGCGCGGACGTCGTGGGCGTCGACTGGCGCGTCCCGCTGGACGAGGCCGCCCGCCGCGTCGGCCCCGGCAAGGCGCTCCAGGGCAACCTGGACCCGGCCGTGCTGTTCTCCTCGCGCGAGGCCGTCGAGACCAAGACGGACGAGGTCCTCGACGCCGCGAAGGACCTGGAGGGGCACATCTTCAACCTGGGCCACGGCGTCCTGCCGTCCATGGACCCGGACGCCCTGACGCGACTGGTGGAGTACGTCCACACCCGCACCGCCGTCTGAGACCGGACGGACCGCGCCCCCGCCCGCGACCGGGCGGGGGCGCGGCGCGTCTCCGGCCGCACCGCCCGGGGCCCCCGGTCAGCCGGCCGCGCGGACGGCCGCCACCGCCTTGCGCGCCGCGATCAGGACCGGGTCCCACACCGGCGAGAACGGCGGGGCGTAGCCCAGGTCCAGCGCCGTCATCCGCTCCACCGTCATCCCGGCTGTCAACGCGACCGCCGCGACGTCCACCCGCTTCGCCGCGCCCTCCCGGCCCACGATCTGGACCCCCAGCAGCCGGCCCGTGCGCCGCTCGGCCAGCATCTTCACCGTCATCGGGGCCGCCCCGGGGTAGTAGCCCGCGCGGCTGGTCGACTCCACCGTCACCGTCACGTACTCCAGACCCACCTCGCGGGCCTCCTTCTCGCGCAGCCCCGTCCGCGCGATCTCCAGGTCGCACACCTTCGACACCGCCGTCCCGACGACGCCCGGGAACGTGGCGTAGCCACCGCCGACGTTCGAGCCGATGACCTGCCCGTGCTTGTTGGCGTGCGTGCCCAGCGCGATGTGGCGCTCGCGGCCCGAGACCAGGTCCAGGACCTCCACGCAGTCGCCGCCCGCCCAGATGTTCCCGTGCCCCCGCACCCGCATGGCCAGATCCGTCAGCAGCCCGCCGTGCACGCCGACCGGCAGCCCTGCCCGCCGCGCGAGCGAGGTCTCCGGCTCCACGCCCATGCCCAGCACCACCACGTCCGCCGGATACTCGGCGCCCTCCGTCGCCACCGCCCGGACCGCTCCGTCCCCGCCCGTGAGGATCTTGGTGACGGCCGAGGAGCCGACGGTGGTGATGCCGAGCCCGTCCATCGCCCGGTGCACCAGCCGGCCCATGTCGGGGTCCAGCGTCGCCATCGGCTGCTCGCCCCGGTTCAGGACCGTCACCTCGTAACCCCGGTTGAGCAGCGCCTCCGCCATCTCCACGCCGATGTAGCCGGCGCCCACGACCACCGCCCGCCGGCCCTCCGACCGGGCGAGGGAGTCCAGCAGCGCCTGGCCGTCGTCGAGGGTCTGCACCCCGTGCACGCCGGCGGCGTCGATCCCCGGCAGCGGCGGCCGCAGCGGCCGGGCCCCGGTGGCGATCACCAGCTTGTCGAAGCCGGTCCACGTCTCCGCGCCCGACCCCACGTCCCGGGCGCGCACCCGCTGCCCGGGGACGTCGATCTCGGTCACCTCGGTGCGCACCCGCAGATCGATGCCCCGCGCCCGGTGCTCCTCGGGACTCCGCGCGATCAGCTCGTCGCGGCTCATGACGTCGCCCCCGACCCAGTACGGGATCCCGCACGCCGAGTACGAGGTGAAGTGACCGCGCTCGAAGGCGACGATCTCCAGCTCCTCGGGAGTCCTGAGCCTGCGCGCCTGCGACGCGGCCGACATGCCCGCCGCGTCGCCCCCGATGACCACCAGTCGTTCGCTCATACGAACACGCTACGTCGGGGCGGTCGTTCAGTCCTCCCTGGGCGCGGCGGGCGCCTCCGGGTCCGCCGTCCGCAGCGGCGCCCCGGCGGCGTTGCGCGCCCGGACCGGCAGCGGCGCACCGGCCGGGGGAGCGGACGCCGCCGCGCGCGTACGACGGGACAGGCGCGGACGCAGCAGCAGGCGCCAGACCGCGTACAGCGCAGCGGCCACGGCCAGCCACGGCGCTACCGCGGCCAGCACGATCCCGGCCCAGGCCAGCGCCGTCACCAGCGCGTTCCAGCCGCCGCCGAGCGCGTCGAGGAAGCCGGGACGGCCCTCGTCCCGCGACGCCTGCGCGTTCTCCGGTTCGACGAGATCCAGGGTGATCGTCGCCAGCGTCGTCCGGTCCTTCAGCGAGGCCTGCTGGGCCAGCAGCGACTCAAGATCGGCCTGACGGCGGCTCAGTTCCCCCTCCAGCGTGACGACGTCGGACAGCTTCGTCGCCTTCTCCATCAGCGCCCGCACCCGCTGCACGCTCGCCCGCTGGGTGGCGATCCGGCTCTCCACGTCCACCACCTGCTCGGTGACGTCCTTCGCGTCCGCCTTGCGGGACAGCAGCCGGCCGGTGCCGGCCAGCTCCGCCAGCACCGACTCGTACCGCTCCTGCGGCACCCGCAGCACGACGTGCGAGGTCACGTGCGAGTCGTCGACGCGCTCCGTCGTCTCGTTCGCGACGTGCCCGCCCGCGGCGTCGGCGACCCGGCGCGCGGTGGCGAGGGCCCGGGCCGCGTCCCGCACCTCGACGGACAGCGAGGCCGTCCGGATGACGTGCTGCGGGCTCGGCACGGGTGCCCGCTTCCCCGCCTCCGGGGCCTTCGTGTCCGCTTCCTTCGCCGCGTCGGCCGCCGAGCCGCCGTAGCCGTCGGACCCCTGCTCGGCCGGGGCGGCCGCCTTGCTGTCGCCCAGACTCCGCTCGCCGCCGTCGGCGGACGCGCCGCAGCCGGTCAGGGCGAGCGCGAGCGTCAGCAGAGCCGCGGACGTTCTCGTTCCACGCATGTGATCCCCCCGGGGGTGGGTGGTGAATGTCTGCCGGTTCGACGTACGGGACGGGGCAGGAGGTTGCCCTCGCGCGGTAGCGATGCGATCACGGTCCGGCCTCGGAACGGACAGCGGAACCCGTCTGAGAGAGTGGATCCATGAACGCGGACATCACGGGCAGGTCACCCGGGCACGTCGTCGTCGTCGGAGGCGGGATCGCCGGACTCGCGGCGGCCCACCGGCTGGTCTCGGCCGGTGCCCGCGTCACCCTCCTCGAAGCCGGCGGCCGGATCGGCGGCAAGCTCCTCGCCGGCGAGATCGCCGGCGCGCCCGTCGACCTCGGCGCCGAGTCGCTGCTCGCCCGCCGCCCGGAGGCGGTCGCGCTCGCCCGCGCCGTCGGACTCGGCGACCGCCTGCGGCCGCCCGCCACGACCACCGCGTCCGTCTGGTCGCGCGGCGAACTGATCCCCATGCCCAAGGGCCACGTCATGGGCGTGCCGGGCGACGGCCGGGCCCTCGCCGGACTGCTCTCCGCGGACGGCGTGGAACGCGTCGAGCGGGACCGCGAGCTGCCCCCGACGGAGATCGGCGACGACATCGCCATCGGCGCGTACGTCTCCGAACGGATGGGCAACGAGGTCGTCGACCGGCTCGTCGAGCCGCTGCTCGGCGGGGTGTACGCCGGCGACGCCTACCGGATCTCCCTGCGCGCCGCCGTGCCCGCGCTCTTCGAAGCCGCCCGCACCCACGCCACGCTCACCGACGCCGTCCGCGCCGTCCAGCGGGCCGGCGCCGCGGTCCCGGCCGACGCGGCCGGCGCGGCCACCGGCCTCGGTGGCTCCGCGTTCGCGGGCATCGCGGGCGGCATCGGCACCCTCCCGGACGCCGTCGCGGACGCGGTCCGCGCCGCGGGGGGCGAGATCCTCACCCACGCCCCCGTGACGGTGCTGCGCCGCCTTCCGGCACCGGACGGGACGACCGCCGGGTCCGGCGCGCGGTGGCACGTCGAGGGCGGGGGCCGCACCCACCTCGCCGACGCCGTCGTCCTCGCCGCACCCGCTCCCGTCGCCGCCGCGCTCCTGGCCGGCGAGGAGCCCACCGCGGCGGCCGAGCTCGCCGCGGTCGAATACGCCTCGATGGCCCTGGTCACCCTCGCCTTCCGCCGCTCCGACCTCGGGGCGCTCCCGGGCTCCGGCTTCCTCGTGCCGCCGGTCGACGGCCACACCATCAAGGCGTCCACCTTCTCCAGCCAGAAGTGGCAGTGGGTCACCGACGCCGCCCCCGACCTCTTCGTCCTGCGCACCTCCGTCGGGCGCCACGGCGAGGAGGGCCAGGTCGACCGCGACGACGCCGACCTCGTCGAGGCGTCCCTCAAGGACCTCGGCACGGCGACCGGCCTCGCCGCCCGCCCCGTCGCCACCACCGTCACCCGGTGGCACGGCGGCCTGCCCCAGTACCCCGTCGGCCATCTCGCCCGGGTCGCCCGCATCCGCGCGGCCGTCTCCGGCCTGCCCGGACTGCGCCTCGCCGGCGCCGCGTACGACGGCGTCGGCATCCCCGCCTGCATCGCCTCCGCCCACCGCGCGGCGGACGAGATCATCGCCACGTCGAAAACCACCGACCCTGGTGCAGGGCACTGTCCGTGACGGGCGAGAATAGGCGTATGAGTGCGCCCGAAAAGATCCCGAACGCCGGTAAGAAGGCGAAGGACCTCAACGAGGTCATCCGCTACACCCTGTGGTCTGTGTTCAAACTGCGCGACGTTCTGCCCGAGGACCGCGCCGGCTTCGCCGACGAGGTCCAGGAGCTGTTCGACCAGCTCGCCGCCAAGGACATCACGATCCGCGGCACCTACGACCTCTCCGGTCTGCGCGCCGACGCCGACGTCATGATCTGGTGGCACGCCGAGACGAGCGACGAGCTCCAGGAGGCGTACAACCTCTTCCGCCGCACCCGGCTCGGCCGCGCTCTGGAGCCGGTCTGGTCGAACATGGCGCTGCACCGCCCCGCCGAGTTCAACAAGTCGCACATCCCGGCCTTCCTGGCCGACGAGACGCCTCGCGACTACGTGAGCGTCTACCCCTTCGTGCGCTCCTACGACTGGTACCTGCTGCCGGACGAGGACCGCCGCCGGATGCTCGCGGACCACGGCAAGATGGCCCGCGGCTTCCCCGACGTGCGCGCCAACACGGTCGCCTCGTTCTCGCTCGGCGACTACGAGTGGATCCTCGCCTTCGAGGCCGACGAGCTGTACCGCATCGTCGACCTCATGCGTCACCTGCGCGCGTCCGAGGCGCGGCTGCACGTGCGCGAGGAGGTCCCGTTCTACACCGGCCGCCGCAAGAGCGTCGCCGAGCTGGTGGCGGGCCTGGCCTGACCGGCCTCTCGACCTGGTGACGACCCGGCGCCCAGCCGGGCTCGTCGCCCCTCGACCCGGAAGATCAGACGGCGGAGGGGGTCCCCGACTCCCGCCGCTGTTCCAGCGACACCGGGTCCGGCTCCGGGTGCGGCGCGCACGACGCGCGCCGCACCGGCGTCTTTCCGGGCACGGCCCCCGTGAGGAGATACGTCTCCAGATGGCCGTTCACACAGGCGTTCCCGCCGCCCCCGATGCCGTGCGTCCCGGCGTCCCGCTCGGTCACCAGGGCGGAACCCGACAGCCTGCGCTGCAGCTCCAGCGCCCCCGCGTACGGCGTGGCCGCGTCCCGCTCGGCGGCGAGGATCAGCACCGGCGGCAGCTCACCCGGAGCGGTGCGGACGTCCAGCGGCCGCTGCCGCGGTGCCGTCCAGTACGCGCACGGCAGGTTCGCCCAGACGTTGTCCCAGGTCTCGAACGGCGCGCGCCGCGCCAGCCGGGTGTTGTCCCGGTCCCAGACGGCGAAGTCCTCCGGCCAGGGAGCGTCGTTGCACTCCACGGCGGTGTAGACGGCCGTCGCGTTGCCGGGGTCCTGGGACGGCGCGGCGCCCCTGAGCGCCGACCCGGCCGATCCCCCCGACCCCGTGGGGTTCCCGGCGGGTGCCGCCAGCGCGATCAGCGGCTCGGGATCGCCCTTCAGGAACCGGGAGAGCGCGGCGGCGCGCGAGGGCCAGAACACGTCGTCGTACCCGGCCTGGAGCATCGCCGCGTGCAACTCGCCCGGACCCACCCGGCCGCCCGCCGGACGGGCCGCGAGCTCCGCGCGGGCCCGCTCGTGGTTCCGGCCCACCTCCTCCGCCGTGGTGCCCAGGCCGTAGACCCGGTCGTGCCGGGCGATCCAGGTGCGGAAGTCCGCCCAGCGCCGCTCGAAGGCGAGTGACTGGTCGAGGTTGTTGGCGTACCAGATCTGCCGCGGCGCGGGATGGACGGGCGCGTCGAAGACCATCCGGCGCACCCGGTGCGGGAAGAGCGTGGCGTACAGCGCGCCGAAGTACGTGCCGTACGAGGCGCCCATGTACGTCAGCTTCGGCTCGCCGAGCGCGGCCCGCAGCACCTCCAGGTCGCGGGCGTTGTTGAGCGAGTGGTAGTGCCGCAGCGACGCGCCCGTGCGCCGGGCGCAGCCCAGCGCGTACGTCTTCGCGCGGGCGACCCGCTCCCGCTTGAAGACCTCCGACGGCTCGGTGGGGGCCGGGGTGGGGCCCGTCACCCGGTCGGCCGGGTCCTGGCAGGACACCGGCGCGGAGCTGCCCACCCCGCGCGGGGCGTAGCCGACAAGGTCGTACGCGGCGGCGATCCGCTTCCAGGCCGGCAGCCCGGCGGCCAGCGGGAAGAACGTCGAGGAGGCCCCGGGCCCACCCGGGTTGTAGACCAGCGCGCCCTGGCGCGAGGACGCCGGACCCGACGCCCGGACCCGGCTGACGGTGAGTCCGATGCGGGTCCCGTCAGGGGCCGCGTAGTCGAGCGGGACCGTCACCGTGGCGCACGAGACCGTCGACGGCAGCCGCTCGGACGCCGGGCAGGCACCGAATCGCGGCGGGTGGGCGGCCGCGCGACGGGCGGCGAGGAGGGTGCCGACGGTCTCGGCGGGCGGGGCCTCCAGGGCTCCGGCCGCCGGCGCGGCGGTCAGGGACGACAGCACCAGCGACCCGGCTGCTCCGAACAGTGCGAGGGCTCTCATCGCCACTTCCCTTCGTCCCCATGGGACGAAAGCGGGCGGCGCGCCCCAAGTAAAGGACCGACGGGCGGTGTCGTGGTCAATGCCCCCGAAGTGCCGCCCGGAGCTGCGGATCCAGGGTGGCGGGCCCGCGGGTCGCCAGCGCGGTGAGCGGATCGTCGGGAGCGAGCGGACCGTCCGGGGCGAGGCCGGCGAGCAGCGCCAGACCGGTGGGGGAGGCCCAGCGGTTGTACGGATGGACCTCCGCGCGGGCGATCACCAGGCAGCCCGCGGTGAGCACCAGCGGCAGCGCGAACCAGGCGTACACCGGCATCCGTTCGTGGCCGGGCACCAGCGCCGCCGCCCCCGCGCCCAGGGCCACGGTCAGGGCCAGGGCGAGCCGCACCGACCGGACCCCGCCGGAGACGCTGCGCCGGCCCGCCTCGGGCACGGCGAGACCGGCGGCGACGAGCCGGTCGGCCAGTGCCCGTACGGCGTCGGCGGCGGCGATCACAGGCCGTATCGCCGCCGTGGGCGACTGGCCGTCGGGGCCGATCGCCTGGATGACGGAACGTTCCAGCTCGTCCCGTCCGTCCGGGTCGACGACCGTGGCCCAGCCGGTGTGCGCGAGCAGCAGGCGGCGGTGGCGGTGCATCAGGACCAGGGTCAGGTCCGTCACGCGGAGCGGGCCGCCGGCGAGGTACGCGGCCTCGGGCAAGGTGAGCTCCCGCCGCCCGTCCGCGACCGTGTCGGGAAGGGACGCTTCGACGACGGCCGCGCGGCACAACCGCGCACAGCTGACCGCCGCCCCGACGCACGCCACCAGCAGGAGAGGGACCCAGATCATGCGGGAGTTCTAGCCGATGGGCACCGCCGCGCGCCAGGGGTTTCTCGCCGATCGGACCCTCGCCGGCGTCGTGCGCCCGCCGTGACGACGGGCCCCTCGGGATCCCGGCATCCCGAGGGGCCCGCCGGTTCAGCTGGAGCTTCCGCAGCTCGAACCGCTGCTGCTGGAACAGGAACTGCCACTGGAACAGGAACTCCCGCTGGAACTCGAGCAGCTCGACCCGCCGCCCGATCCGCAGGAGCTGCCGCCGCCGGAGCAGGAGCCACTGGAGCACGATCCGGCGGAACAGCCGCCGCCACCGCCACCGCCCCCACCACCGCAGCCGCTTCCTCCGCCCGCGTCACTCGCGCACCAGACGGCGATCAGGCCCGCGGCGTCCGTGCTCGTCCCGGGGTACGGTCCGCCGTGCCCGGGACCGCGGCCACCGCCGGAGCGCCGCCGGGGGCCGGGCCCGGGGCCGTACACCCGCGCCGCCGCCAGGAGTTGCTCCCGCAGCACCGGGTCCGGCAGGGCGCGCAGCCCGTGCAGGGCGACCAGGTGCCCCGCATCGGCGAGATGCCCGTGGTCCCGCGCGTACGCGGCGACGGCCATCCGGCCGGCCGGGGTGACCCGGGAGGCCGCGAGCGAGGCACAGACCACGGCCGCGATCCCGGTGCCCAGCAGGGCCGGTGCCACCTTGAAGACGAAGGGGACCGGGAAGCCGTCCGAGGACCCGAGGTCCACGACCGTCAGGACGATCGAGACGGGGAACATGGCCAGGCACACCACCCCGAGCGCGATGCTCCAGCGGATCGTCGAGCGCCGCGCGGCGGGGACGACGAGCAGCCCGCGGTCCGCCAGCGCGTCACCGGTCTCCTGGACGGCCGGGTGACGCATCACCGCCAGCCGCAGATGGTGCAGGGCGCCGTGCGGGGCAGCCGCGTGCTCCTGGAGGACGGCACGCTCGACGGGGTCGTGCGCGGTGGGGCGCAGGACGGACACGATGCCCGGCCCGCCGACCGCGATCCGGCCGTCGGCCTGGAGCGCCGCGAGGGCGGCGTCGGCGACCCGCGCCGGACCGCCGTTCAGGAACGCGGCCTCGTACCGGTCGTGCAGCGGGCCGCCGGGACCGCGGCGGGTACGGGAGAGCTTGACGATCAGCAGGACGGCGCAGACGGCGCCGGCCGCCGTGACCAGCAGCGCGAGCGTGTTCATGCCGCCCACCTCCCCGCGAGCGCGGCGCGGGCGGCCCGGGCCAGGCGGGCCGCCCGGCCGGGCGGCCGGGTGCCGGCACGGTCCTGCCACCAGTGGGTGAGACGCCGCCGCGCCTCGGGGTCCTCGGGCCGGCCGGCGACGAGGAGGTGCTCCACGAAGTCGAGGGCGTCGCGCCGGTAGCCACCCGTCATCGGCCTGGTCAGGGCGTACGAGGAGAACGCCGCCCGGAAGCCCGTGCCGAGGATCTCCGGCAGTTCCGGGGCCACCTTCGCGATCACCCCCGCCCGTTTGGCGACCAGAGCCCGGCTCTGTACACCCAGGCGCCGTGCGTCGAAGCCCTCCGGCACGGGGGTGCCGGCGACGAGCGCCGACAGCAGCGCGGCCTGCGCGAGGGCGAGCCGCTCCCGGGCGGCACCCGGGGCGGGTCCGGTGGCGGAGGGTCCCGTGCCGCTCCCGCCGGGTTCCGGCCCGTCCGGTGCCGCGGCGCCGCCGTCGGCCACGGCCGGGACCGGGTGCGGCGCGGGCATGAACCCGCCCGACGCCCGCGCGCCCGCCCCGATCAGCAGCGGTCGCTCGGCGACGTCGTCCACGACCGCGAGGACGGATCCCGGCGCGGGCAGGCCATGCGCCGCCGACCGCGCCACGCCGTCCGCCGCGACCCCCGCCACSGCCMCSGCCGTGGCGGGAGCCGCCCCGCCCGACGCCGTCCGCAGCGTCCGCCGGATCGCCGACAGCTCCGAGGCCAGTTCCTCCGCGGGCGGGAAGTGGTCGTCCCGCTCCAGCAGCACACCCGGCGGGGAGACCCGCGACGCGAGGTCCGCCAGGACGGCGAGCACCTCGGGGGGTACGGGATGGGCGTGGGTGTCGTGCCAGACGCCGTCGCGCTCCAGACCGCCCGCCACGTGCACGTAGGCCAGGGCCTCCACCGGCAGGTCCGCCAGCGCCTTCGCCGGGTCCTCGCCGCGGTTCACGTGGTTGGTGTGGAGGTTGGCCACGTCGATGAGGAGCCGCACCCCCGTGCGCTCCACCAACTCCGCCAGGAACTGCCCCTCCGTGAGCTCCTCGCCCGGCCAGGAGACCAGCGCCGCGATGTTCTCCAGCGCCAGCGGCACCGGCAGCGCGTCCTGGGCGATCCGGACGTTCTCGCAGAGCACCTCCAGCGCGTCCCAGGTCCGCGGCACCGGCAGCAGGTGGCCCGCCTCCAGCACCGGCGTCGCGGTCAGCGCGCCCCCGGCGCGGACGAACGCGATGTGCTCCGTCACGAGCGGCGCCCCCAGCGCCGTCGCCTTCGCCGCCAGGTCCGCGAGCCGTCCCGCGTCCGGCCGGTCGGCCCCGCCGAGCCCCAGCGAGACCCCGTGCGGGACCACCGTGACCCCGCGCGCCCGCAGCCGCGTCAGGGAGTCGGGCAGGTGGCCCGCGCAGAGGTTCTCCGCGACGACCTCCACCCAGTCGACGCCGGGCAGTGCCTCCACCGCCTCCGCGATCTCCGGACGCCACCCGATGCCGATGCCGAGTTCCGTCATGTCCCCCTCCTTCAGTCCCTCACGTGATGGCCCCGCCGAATCCGTTCGAATCCAGTCGGAGGGACGTTCAGAGGTTGATTTGAGGTTCCGCCGGAGGGGGAGAGGACGGGGCCCGGCCGGACCTACGACCGCGGGGTGACGATGCCCCCGTCCGGTACCGGCGTCGAGGTGAACGTCTGGTCCGTCCCCTGCGGCACCGCCGGCGTGGGCTGGGCGGGCGACGGCACGACCGGCGGCCCGGTGGGCGGGGCCGTCTTCTTGCCGGCCGCCTCGTTCGCCAGCGAGTCGAAGTCCACCAGCCCGGTCGCCTCCAGCATGGTGATGTGGTCCAGCACCGTCTGGTTCGCGTCGCTCGCCAGCTGCCGTATCAGGGTGTTGCGGGTGGTGTGCCGGACCTCGGCGACCAGCGCGAACACCTTGCCGTGCGCGTTGCGCAGCAGGTTCGCGAACAGGCGCTCGTACTCCTGCCCGTTGGCCGCCGTCATCTGGCGCAGCCAGCCCTGCTGCTGCTCGGTCGGCTGGTTGGGCAGCTCCACGCCCAGCTTCGCCGCCACGTCGCGCGCCCGCCGGTCCAGGTCGGTGTGGCCGACGACGAGGTGGTCGCCGGCGTCCCGGATCGCCTGGGTGGGGGCGCGTTCGATGGCCTGCTGGCCGGCCGGCAGTTCCCAGAGGCCGGCCAGGCGTACCTTGACCAGGAAGTCGCGGTCGGTGGCCGACAGCGGGCCCCACTGGGTGGCCACGCTCGACGCGTTGAGGTTGGCCTGGCCGGTGCCGGAGCGGTCGGCGTAGGACCAGACGGGGAAGGCGAGCGCGCCGACCGTCGCGACCAGTGCCGCGATGATGAGTGCCGTCCCGTTGACGCGTAGCGACAAAGTGTCTCCCGTGCAGGTGTGCGGTGGTGTCACCGCAGACTGAACCGCCAACCGGGCAGCTGTTCAAGCCGCTCGGCGGTATCGGGGGATACGGACGGCACGCCGCTCGCGTTCAGCCGGTGCGGAAACCGGTCGCGGGGAATTCGGAGACCACGGTGCACGAACCGGGCGCGATCTCCGTGAACCCGGCATCACGCACCACCGGCAGCCCGCTCGTGGTCAGCGCCGCCCAGCGCTCCTTCGGCGCCGTCCGCACCGCCAGCGGGAAGCCCGCCTCCCGCCACGCCGCGCGGTCCGCGTCCGACATCTCCCACCACAGCAGCTGCGCGCCGTGCCCGGTCTGCGCCATCGTCTTGCCCGCCGACATGTCGAGCTCCGGGTTCAGCCACAGCCGCGCAGCCCCGGCCGGCACGTCCCCGGGCTCGACCGGGTCGACCAGATCCGTCCCCGACACCTGGAGCTTGGCCAGCTCCTTGGGCCAGCCGTCCAGCGGGACCGGCGGGAAGACCCGGACCTCGGCCGAGCCGCCGGTGACCGTGATCCCGGGCAGTTCCCCGGCCCGGCGCCACTCCGCGCCCCGGGCCCGGCGCACCACCTTGCGGATCCGGGCGTCCTGCCAGTCCGTCATGACCTTCGCCCACGGCCCCTCGCCGTGCGAGCGCTCGTCGGAGAGGATCTCCAGGACCGCCCGGGCCGACGTCTCCAGCGCGTCGGTGCGGGACGGCGGCTCGGCCCGCTCGATCCGCACGACGAGGGGCAGGACGAACTGCTGCTTCTCGTCACGGGAGTCGGTGCGTACGGGCTCGGGGGTGGTCTCATCGCTGCTCACCCGGCAAGTCTGCCACCCCCGTCACAGGCGGCTGTTGTGGGAATGAACCGTTCCGGGACAGGATGCTCGGTATGAAGAGTGATCTTTTCGCCAGCGAACACATGGCCGAGACGGCGGCCTTCCCGGGCATGAGCCTGCAGAACGCCAAGTCCGTCAAGTACGCCGTCAACGGCGAGATGCACGCCCGCCAGGGGTCCATGATCGCTTTTCGCGGCGACCTCCAGTTCGAGCGCAAGGCCCAGGGCATCGGCGGCATGCTCAAGCGGGCCGTCACGGGCGAGGGCCTGGCGCTCATGGCCGTCCGCGGCCAGGGGGAGGCCTGGTTCGCGCACGAGGCCCAGAACTGCTTCATCGTCGAGATCGAGCAGAACGACGCGCTCACCGTCAACGGCCGCAACGTCCTGTGCTTCGACGCCACGCTCTCCTACGAGATCAAGACCGTGAAGGGCGCCGGCATGACCGGCGGCGGGCTCTTCAACAGCGTCTTCTCCGGCCACGGGAAGATCGCCCTGGTCTGCGAGGGCAACCCGATCGTCATCCCGGTCAGCCCGCAGGCCCCGGTCTTCGTCGACACGGACGCCGTCGTCGGCTGGAGCGAACAGCTGCACACCTCGCTGCACCGCTCGCAGTCCTTCGGCTCGATGATCCGCGGCGGCTCCGGCGAAGCGGTCCAGCTGAAGCTGGAAGGCCAGGGCTTCGTGATCGTCCGGCCGAGCGAGCTCACCCCGCAGAAAGCGTCGGCGAACTGAACCTGGACCGGGTCGGCCGACGGTACGGCCTGCGCGGACCCTGGGTGCTGCGCGGCGTCTCCCTCGGCCTGCCGGCCGGCGCCCTCGTGCGCGTCACCGGGACCAACGGCACCGGCAAGTCGACACTGCTGCGCCTCGTCGCCGGCATCGACGCTCCCACGGAAGGCGGGATCACCGGCCGCCCGCGCCGCACGGCGTACGTCCCCGAACGCTTCCCGGTCGCCCTGCCCTTCACGGCGTCCGGCTGGCTCGTCCACCTCGGACGCGTCCAGGGCCTCGGCCGGCGGGACGCGGAACGCGGGGCGGCGGAGTGGCTGGACCGGTTCGGCGCGACCGCCTTCGCCGCCACCCCGCTCGACGAGCTCTCCAAAGGCAGCAGCCAGAAGGTCGCCGTCGCGCAGGCGCTCCTCGCCGACCCCGGACTGCTCGTCCTGGACGAGGCGTGGACCGGTCTCGACACGGCCGCCCGGGAGGAACTCGACCGCGCGGTCCGCGAACGCGTCGCGGCCGGTGCCACCGTGCTCTTCGTCGACCACGACCCACGGCGGCTCGCCGGCGAGGCGGACACGGTCCTCGCGGTGGAGTCCGGCCGGGTGCGTCCGGTGCCCGCCGAGGGGACGGCCGCGCCCGGCCGGTCCCCCGGAGCGGCGACGCGGGCACGGATCGTGGTCTCCGGCGGCCGCGCGCTTCCCGAAGGCGTCCCGGGTGCCCCCGCGTACACCTCCGGCCCCGACGGCACGACCGTCTGCACCGTGGACGCCGCCCACTCCGACGCGCTGCTGCGGGCGCTGCTCGACGCCCGCCCGCCCTGGCACGTCCACGCACTCGACACCGAAGGCGCCCGGGTATGACCGCCCTGCTCCGCTATCAGACGGCCCTGCTCGCGCGGTCCCAGCGCTGGCTCGCGCCGCTGCTGCTGTACGCCGTCCTCGTCGGCGTGGGCGTCCGGGCGGGAGAGCCCGTGCTCGGCGCCCTCGGCTACGCGTCCGCCGCGCTCCTGCCGGTCACCGCCTGGCTCGTACGGATCTGCCTCAACCAGGAACCGGCCGCCGCGCGGCACGTGGTGGCGGCCGCCGCCGGGCGGGAGCGGGCCCATCTGGCGGCGTTCCTGGCGGCCGTCGGGTGCATGGCCGTGCTGGGCGCGGTGGCCGTGCTCGGGGTGACCGCGGTGAGCGACCTGCGCCGGGTCGGTCCGCTCGCCGCCGGAACCGCCGGACTCCTGGCGGCCGGGGCCTGCGTCCTCACCGGGGCGACCCTCGGCGTCCTCTGCACCCGGCCCCTCCTACGCGCCCCGGGCTGGTCGCTCGCGGTCCTGGTGCTCGGCTCGCTGCTCTCGCTGGTGACGACCGGGTCCCCCGCGAAGTACGCGGTCACGGGCCTGGTCACGGGCTCGCTCACCGCGACCGTCCACGTCCCCTGGCTCGCGTTCTCCTGCGCCGCGGCGACGGCGGGCGCGGCGGCGGCCCTCACCTGCCGGGCCACGGCCTGGCGCGAGTGACGCGGGCCTGGCCGGGCGGACGACGCTCCTTCCCGGACAGGTCCCAGGGAGCGTCTAGGCTCTTGTCCATGGACGCCATCGACGCCACGGACGCCACGGACGCCACCGGTCTTCCGGCGACCGGGGACGAGCGCACGTCGTACTGCGCCCCCGGGCCCGCGCCCCGCGCCGAGCCCACGGTCGAGGGCCCCTTCGCCGAGTGCGTGCTGTGCCGCGCGCCGACCGAGTACCCCGAGTCGACGAAGGGCATCACGCTCTGCCCGGTCTGCGAGTGGCAGGAAGCCCAGCGCACCGCCTGCTCCGGCTGACCGGACGCGGGACGGGTTCAGCCGACGGCCGGTGCGGCGGGCCCGGCGGTCCGCTCCACCCGGCGGGCCCGCCACCACGGCACGAGCTGCACGACACCCAGGGCGAGTTCCACGGCGAAGAAGGGCCACAGCAGGGCCGGGGCGCCGTGTGTCGCGGCGTACGCCTGCCAGGACGCGAAGAGCAGACGGGCCACGCCGTCTAGGAGCCCGTGGACGGGCAGGGGCCGGAGCAGGCGCAGGGCGGCCCAGACGATCACGACCGAACCCATCAGGTTCGCGAACAGCACCTGCATCGGTTCGAGCGGCGGCAGGGCGCCCAGGCCCGCCGCCTCGCCCCCGGAGGACAGCACACCGTGCACGAGCCCGTAGGTCCACGGCGTGGCGAAGCCGGCCGTCACGACCAGGTCGTACCAGGCACTCGCGCGGACGGTGCGCAGAT
>NZ_RDBI01000065.1:215728-240823 GCF_008042125.1 Streptomyces sp. MS191 | reverse complement strand
CCCAAAGCCCCGCCCCCCCAAGTGGCGAGCCGTGCGCCGCCCGGTCAGCTCGCCAGCAGCGTCCGGCGGCACTCCGCCACGTCGAAGTCGGCCTTCGGGTAGCGCGGGTCCAGCTCCTCCAGGTGCTCCCGCAGCAGGGTGCCGATCGCCCAGTTGCGGTACCACTTCCGGTCGGCCGGGACGACGTACCAGGGCGCCCCGTCCGTCGCGCAGCGTTCCAGGGCGATCTCGTACGCCCGCTGGTACGCCGGCCACAGTGCCCGGTCCTCGATGTCGCCCGGGTCGAACTTCCAGTGCTTGTCGGGGTTGTCGAGACGTTCGAGCAGCCGGGCCCGCTGCTCCTCGTACGACAGGTGCAGGAAGACCTTGACGACCGTGACGCCGTCGTCGACGAGCGACGTCTCGAAGCGGTTGATCTCCTCGTAGCGCCGCTCGATCTCCGCAAGCGGGGCGAGGTCCCGGACCCGGGCGATGAGCACGTCCTCGTAGTGGGAGCGGTCGAAGATGCCGATCTCGCCCGCCGACGGCAGCGCCCGGTTGACCCGCCACAGGAAGGGATGGCCCCGCTCCTCCTCGGTCGGGGCCTTGAAGGCGCGGATCCGGCACCCCGAGGGGTTCAGGAACCCGATCACGTGCTTGACCGTGCCGCCCTTGCCGCTGGTGTCCATGCCCTGGAGCACGAGCAGCAGCCGGCGGCGGTCGCCGGCCGTGCTCGCCGCGTACAGGCGCTCCTGGAGTCCGGCGAGGGCGGGGGCCGAGGCCGCGGTCGCCGCCACGCCGGCCGACTTGTCGGCGGGAGCGCCGGGAAGGATGGAGGACGCGCCGTACGAGGAGAGGTCGACCGGCTTGCCGACGGGCAGGCGCAGCAGCTCGCGCAGAGGGGCGCGGAGCGCGGGGGCCGGCGTCGTGACGCCCTTCCGCCGGTCCTTCTTCCCGGCCGCCTTCCCGCCCGACTTCCCGGCTTTCCCGGCCTTCCCGTCCTTCGCCACCCTGGGCCCCTTCCCGTCCGTCGCGCGCTTTCCCCCGATCCTCCGACGGAATCGACGGGCCCGCGAGCCCGCGGGGTGGGGCGCGGCGAGCCGGCGGCGCGGGCGCCGGGGCCGTCGCGCCCCGTCCGTCAGATCAGCACCACGGCCCGGTCACCGCGAACGTCGTGCCCGGTGTGTAGCAGTTGACGTACATCGTCTGCCGGTCGGGAGAGAACGTGACGCCCGCGAACTCGCCCCACTCCGGGTCCTCCGGGGTGCCGATGTTCTGTGCGCCGCGCGCCATGGCGTACACCTCGCCGTGCGGCGTCAGCCCGTAGACGTGCTGCTCGCCGCCGCCGTCCTCGCAGACCATGAGCCCGCCGTCGGCCGCCAGGCAGATGTTGTCCGGGGACTCGCCCGGCAGCCGGATGTCCGTGCTCGGGCCGAAGACGACGACGAGGGTGAGCCGGCGGCGGTGCGGCTCGTACTTCCACACCTGCCCGAAGTGGGTTCCCGCCGAGCCGTCCGTCGCGCGGGCGAAGCTGGAGACGAAGTACACCGCGCGGCCTCCCCAGTAGCAGCCCTCCAGCTTCTGGGCGTGCGTGATGCCCCGCTTGCCGAAGTCCTGCAGCCGGATGGGCGTCTCGGCGGCCTGCGGGTCCGGTACGGGAACCCACTCCACGCCGCCGAAGCTCGCCCCGGTCTCCTGGATCGCGGAGAGGTCGGGCACGCCCGGTACCCGCATGGCCTCCAGGGCGCCACCGGCGCGCAGCGAACCGGTGCCGCCCAGCGGCTTGCGCGGCAGGAAGCGGTAGAAGAGGCCGAAGGGCTGCTGGAAGGCGTCCTCCGTCTCGTAGACGATGCCGCTGCGCGGGTCGACGGCGATCGCCTCGTGCTGGAAGCGGCCCATCGCGGTGAGGGGGACGGCCCCGGTGCGGTGCGGATCGGCTCCGTCGACCTCGAAGATCCAGCCGTGGTCCTTGGTGTACCCGGCGGTGCCGGCCCGGTCCTCGGTCTCCTCGCAGGTGAGCCAGGTGCCCCACGGGGTCGGTCCGCCCGCGCAGTTGACCGCCGTGCCGGCGATGGCGACGCGTTCGCCGAGGACGTTGTTGCGGCCGTCGAGTTCGAGCGCGGTGCAGCCGCCCTTGGCGGCCGGGTCGTAGGTCAGGCCCTCGACGGTCGGGACGCCGATCTTGCCGGTGACCCGGTTCTCGTGGTTGCGGACCAGGTGCACGCGGCCGCGCCGGCCGGCGAAGGCGGCCATGCCGTCGTGGTTGCTGGGGACGAGGCCCTCGCCGGAGCGGAGGGGGTCGCCCTGGCGCGACAGGACCTTGTAGCGGAAGCCTTCGGGGAGGTCGAGGAGTCCGGCGGGGTCCGGGACGAGCGGACCGTAGCCGGCCCGGCTCGCGGCGGCGGCGCCGCCCGTGAAGAGCTCGGAGAAGGTGCCGGCGAAGGCGATGCCGGCGGCCGACGCGCCGGTGCGGGACAGGATCTGACGTCGTGTTGCGGACATGAGGCAACAGCCCACTTCCTGTTGGCGGACAGGTGGCGTGTGACGTGTGACCCGCATGTGTGTATCACGCACCATGGTGACGCGTGAACCATGCGGGCCACAACGGCCTCATGTGGCGGGGGCGTCAGGCCAGTTCGGCGGTCAGCGTGATCGTCGTGCCCGTGAGCGCCTGGCTGACCGGGCAGTTCTTCTTGGCGTCCTCGGCCAGGGCCTGGAACTCGTCCGCGTCCAGGCCGGGCACCTCGCCGCGCACGGTCAGGTGGATGCCCGTGATCCCCTCGCCCGGCTGGAAGGTGACGTCGGCCTTGGTCTCCAGGCGGGTCGGCGGGTTGCCGGCCTTGGCCAGACCGTTGGAGAAGGCCATGGAGAAGCAGGAGGAGTGCGCGGCGGCGATGAGCTCCTCGGGGCTGGTCTTGCCGTTCGGCTCCTCGGCGCGGGCCGGCCAGGAGACCTCGTACGAGCCGAGGCCGGAGGAGTCGAGGGAGACGACGCCCTTGCCCTTGAGGAGGTCGCCCTCCCAGACGGTGTGGGCGTGACGGACGGTGGCCATGGTGAATCCCTTTCGATCGGGTATGGCCCCCAACCTACTGCTCCACCAGACCCTTTGCGTCGCGTGCCAGCGCCGTGAGCCGGGAGATCGCCCGGAAGTACTTCTTCCGGTACCCGCCCTTCAGCATCTCTTCACTGAACAGGCGGTCGAAGGGGAGTCCGGAGGCCAGCACGGGCACCTCGCGGTCGTACAGGCGGTCGGCGAGGACGACGAGCCGCAGCGCGGTGGACTGGTCCGGAACCGGCCGCACGTCGGTGAGGCAGACCGCGGCCAGGCCGTCGGTGAGCGCGCCGTACCGACTGGGGTGGACCTTCGCCAGGTGGTCCAGCAGGTGCGGGAAGTCGTCGAGGGAGGCGCCCGGGGTGGCGTACGCGGCCTTCGTCACCTGGTCGTCGGAGTAGGGGGCGGGGGCTTCGGGCAGCCCGCGGTGACGGTAGTCCTCGCCGTCGATCCGCAGCGGCCGGAAGTGGGCGGACAGGCCCTGGATCTCGCGCAGGAAGTCCGCGGCGGCGAAGCGGCCCTCGCCCAGCTTGCCCGGCAGCGTGTTGGAGGRGGCGGCCAGCGCCACGCCCGACTCGACGAGCCGGCTGAGCAGGGAGGAGACGAGCACGGTGTCGCCCGGGTCGTCCAGCTCGAATTCGTCGATGCAGAGCAGCCGGTGTCCGCCGAGGGTCTTCACGGTCTGCTGGAAGCCGAGCGCGCCGACCAGGTTGGTCAGCTCCACGAAGGTGCCGAAGGCCTTGAGGGCGGGCTCGGCGGGGGTCGCGTGCCAGAGCGAGGCGAGCAGGTGGGTCTTGCCGACGCCGTATCCGCCGTCCAGGTACACGCCGCGCGGACCGGTGGGGGCGGCCGGCTTCCTGGCGAACCAGCGGCCGAGCGCCGGGCGCCGTCCCGCGCCGCTGGCGTGGGCGCCGCCCAGGCCCTCGGCGAAGGAGCTCAGGACCTTGACCGCGTCGGTCTGGCTGGGCTGGTTCGGGTCGGGGATGTACGTGTCGAAGCGGACCGAGTCGAACCGCGGCGGCGGGACCATCTCCGCGACGAGGCGGTCGGCGGGGACCTGCGGCTCCCGGGCACAGAGGGAGACCGGGGAGGCTTCGGCGGAAGCGGCCTCGGTTATGGCAGGGGCGGCATGCGAGGAACGGGTCGACACAGTTCACCACTCTAAGGGCCGTGTCAGACTGCGAGGATGCGACGCCTGTTCCCTGTGACGGACATGACAGCCACCGACGCCGCCGGGGACCGGCAGTGGTCCCTCGACGAGCTGGCCGACGCCTACGCCTACCCCGACGAGGCCGAGCGGGGCCCGGAGGGCGTGTGGCTGCGGGCCAACATGGTCTCCTCGCTCGACGGGGCGGGCCAGCACGAGGGCCGTTCGCAGCCCCTTTCGTCGGAGTCCGACATGCGGATCTTCGGCACGCTCCGGGGGCTCGCCGACGTGGTCGTGGTGGGCGCCGAGACCGTCCGGGCGGAGGGCTACCGTCCGGCCCGGGCGCGTGAGGTCTTCGCCGAACGCCGGGCCGCGGCGGGTCAGGGTCCCGCGCCCGTGATCGCCGTGGTCAGCGCCTCGCTGAACCTGGACTTCTCGCTCCCTCTGTTCACCGCGCCGCTGGTGCCGACCCTCGTTCTGACCGGGGCCGCGGCACCCGCCGAGCAGGTGTACGAGGCCGAGAAGGCGGGGGCCGAGGTGGTGATCGCCGGCGACGGCGCGGGCGTGGAGCCGGCCCGCGCGGTGGCGGCGCTCGCCGAGCGGGGCCTGAAGCGGCAGCTGACCGAGGGCGGCCCGCGCTTGCTGGGTCAGTTCGTGGCCGCCGGGGTGCTCGACGAGCTGTGCCTGACGCTCTCGCCGACGATGACGGCTGGGGCCGCTCAGCGGATCGCCGGGGGGCCGCCGGTGGCCGTGCCGACACGGTTCGCCGTGGCGTCGCTGCTGGAAGAGGCCGGCTTCCTCTACACCCGCTACCGTCGGAGCTGACGCGCCGCGGAATTGGTCGTTCCGCTTTGCTTCCGCTGGGCACACTTACTCTCGCAGACCCCGTGCGGGCACGGGGAAGGATGGTTTCCGCAGAAGGGCTCCTGAGGTGTTCACAAGCGTTTTGATGATCGAGAAGCCCCTGACGTCGGTCGACGTGGAGTTCGTCACCACCCTGCACGGCGACGAGTCCGTGTCCTTCATCGTGCTGATGCAGCCGCGCGGTGACCAGGCCGACGTGCTGCTGCGCGCCATCGACGACGTCGCGATGGGTGAGCTGAAGGAGGCACGCCGGGAGGGCGACGAACCGGAGGGCAAGGCCGCCCGGGGCCCCGCGGAGCAGGCGCTGGAGGTCTCGCTCCAGGCCCTCCGCAAAGCCGGCTGCCAGGCGGTCGGCCAGGTCGTGGAGGACCACCCCCTGAACAAGATGAAGGCCGTGGTGGACGAGTCGGAGGCGGACGAGGTGATCGTGCTGACGGCCCCGCACTACGTGGAGGAGTTCTTCCACCGGGACTGGGCGTCGCGTGCCCGGCACAAGGTCGGGGTACCGGTACTGAAGCTCTTCGCGCACAGCGACTGACCGGCCGGGCGCCCGAGGGAAGGCCCGGGACTGCCAGAGGGAACGAGCACCCCGGGGGACTTCCGAAAACACCATGACGCCCGCGCCCGGTCCATCGAAGTGCCCGGCGGCCCTGCGTAGGTTCGTGGCCGACCCCGCAGCCCCCCACAAGGAGCAGGCATGGACGGCGAGAACACCCCGGCGGGATCGCGCGACCGCGAGCCACCGGGCGCGAGCTACGGGATCGCGCGACCGCGAGCCACCGGGCGCGAGCTACTAGGCTGGGGGCGTCCAGTACGACGCACACCGGGGAGAACCACGCATGGCACCCGCCATCCCTGCCGCCGCCGTCCCTGCCACCATGGAACGGCCGCACTTCATCGGCATCGGCGGTGCCGGAATGTCGGGCATCGCGAAGATCCTCGCCCAGCGCGGGGCCAAGGTCGCCGGCAGTGACGCGAAGGAGTCCGCGACGGCCCAGTCGCTGCGGGCGCTCGGCGCCACGGTGCACATCGGCCACGCCACCGAGCACCTCGCCGACGACGCCTCCGCCGTCGTCGTCTCCAGCGCCATCCGCGCCGACAACCCCGAGCTGGCCCGCGCCGCCGAGCTGGGCATCCCGGTCGTCCACCGCTCCGACGCGCTCGCCTCCCTCATGGACGGCCTGCGGGCCGTCGCCGTCGCCGGCACCCACGGCAAGACGACGACCACCTCCATGCTGGCCGTCGCCCTCACCGAGCTGGGCCTGGACCCGTCGTACGCCATCGGAGGCGACCTCGCGGGCCCCGGCACCAACGCCCACCACGGCGACGGCGAGGTCTTCGTCGCCGAGGCCGACGAGAGCGACCGCAGCTTCCAGAAGTACGACCCCGAGGTCGCGATCGTCCTCAACGTGGAGCTGGACCACCACGCGAACTACGCCTCCATGGAGGAGATCTACGAGTCCTTCGAGGCCTTCACCGCGAAGATCCGCCCCGGCGGCACGCTGGTCGTCGGCGAACACGCCGGCGCCCGCGAACTGGCCGCCCGGGTCGCCGGCCGCGACGGCCTGAACGTGGTGACCGTCGGCGAGTCCGAGACCTCCGACGTCCGGATCCTCTCGATCACCCCGCAGGGCATGACCAGCGAGGTCGTCGTCCTCCTCGACGGCGTCGAGCACGCCTTCACCGTCTCCGTCCCCGGCCGCCACTACGCGCACAACGCCGCCGCCGCCCTCGCCGCCGGCGCCCGCGTGGGCATCGACCCCGCGGAGCTGGCCCAGGCCCTCACCGCGTACACCGGCGTCGGCCGCCGCCTCCAGCTCAAGGGCGAGGCCGCGGGCGTCCAGGTCATCGACTCCTACGCCCACCACCCGACCGAGATGACCGCCGACCTGGAGGCCATGCGCGGCGCCGCCGGCGCCTCCCGGCTGCTGGTCGTCTTCCAGCCCCACCTCTTCTCCCGCACGCAGGAGCTCGGCAAGGAGATGGGCGACGCGCTGGCCCTCGCCGACGCCTCCATCGTCCTGGACATCTACCCGGCCCGCGAGGACCCGATCCCCGGCATCACCAGCGAGCTGATCATCGAGGCCGGCCGGCGGGCCGGAGCCGACGTGACGCCCGTCCACGACAAGGACGCCGTCCCGGAGGTCGTCGCGGGAATGGCGAAGCCCGGTGATCTCGTTCTGACCATGGGCGCGGGCGACGTCACGGACCTCGGCCCGCGGATCCTGGACCACCTGTCGAAGTAGCAGAGGGAGCGAGCTCATGTCCTACGACGTCGAGAAGCCGGACGAGCAGTGGCGCGCGGAGCTGACCCCGGCGGAGTACCAGGTGCTGCGCCAGGCCGGCACCGAGCCCGCCTTCCGCGGTGAGTACACCGACACCACGACCACGGGTGTGTACTCCTGCCGGGCGTGCGGCGCGGAGCTGTTCACCTCGACGGAGAAGTTCGCGTCGCACTGCGGCTGGCCGTCCTTCTACGACCCGAAGGACACCGACGCGGTCGAGCTGATCGAGGACCGCTCGCACGGCATGGTCCGCACCGAGGTGCGCTGTTCCCGGTGCGGCTCGCACCTGGGCCACGTCTTCGAGGGCGAGGGCTATCCGACCCCCACCGACCAGCGGTACTGCATCAACTCGATCTCGCTGCGGTTGACGCCGGCCGAGGGCTGAACGGGCCGCGCGCCGGCCGGAGTCGACCGGCGCGGCGCGGGCCGATGAGAAGTACGGCGGCGGGGAAGCCCCCGGGCGGGAGCGCCCGGTTCGCTCTCCGCCGCCCGTCACGCACCCACGGTCCCGGACCGTGGGTGTTCGTCCGTCCGGTGAGGTTCGCCATGACCGCCCTGGGGGCCGGGCACCGCGCGCGCGGCGGAGCCCGCCCGCCCGCTCAGCGGCTCTTCGCCCCCGGCGCCGGCGCTGGGCGACGGCTCGTCGGAGCGGGTCCGGCGCCGGGCGAGGTCGCCCACGGCGAGGGTGAGCACGCCCGCGAGGAGGCCCCAGAAGGTCGAGCCGATGCCGAAGAGCGTGAACCCGGAGGCCGTCGCGAGGAGAGTGACCACCGCCGGCTCGCGGAGCCGGTCGTCCCGGAGGGCCGAGGTGAGGGAGCCGCCGATGGTTCCCAGCAGGCCGATGCCCGCGATGCCCAGGACCAGGGCCGGCGGCATCGCGGTCAGCAGCCAGCCGACCGTTCCTCCGAAGAGGCCGACGAGGAGATAGAACACGCCCGTCCAGACCCCCGCCACGTACCGCTTCCGGGGATCCGGGTGGGCGGCCTCGCCGCTGCAGATCGCGGCGGTGATCGCGGCCAGGTTCAGGCCGAAGCAGCCGAACGGCGCGAGGAGGGTGTTGACCGTTCCGGTCCAGGTCAGCAGCGGCGAGACGGGCGTCGTGTACCCGGCGTTGCGCAGCACGGCGACCCCGGGCAGGTTCTGCGAGGCCATCGTCACGGCGAAGAGCGGCAGGCCGACGCCGACGAGGACCTGCCAGTCGAACTCGGGGCGTACGAAGGACGGCTCGGCGAGCGTGAGCGCGAAGCCGTCCAGCTTCCAGGACCCCTGCCAGGCGGTGGCCGCGACCCCGACGGCGAGCGCGGCGACGACCGCGTACCGGGAGAACCAGCGTCGTCCGACGAGATAGGCCAGGAACATGGGAACGGCGATGACGCCGTTCCGCTCCATCTGCGTGAACAGCTCCGTGCCGAACTGCAGCAGGACCCCGGCGAGCAGTGCCGAGGCGAGCGGCACCGGGATCCGGTTCATGATCCGCTCGAACCAGCCGGTGACCCCGCTGATCACGATGAGCACGGCGGACAGCAGGAACGCGCCGACCGCCTGAGCCATCGTCACCCCCTGGAGGCCGGTGGCGAGCAGCGCGGCGCCGGGGGTCGACCAGGCCGTCACGATCGGGGCCCGATAGCGCAGCGAGAGCCCGATGCAGGTGACCCCCATCCCGATGCCGAGCGCGAAGACCCACGAGGTGAGTTCGGCGGACGTCGCCCCGGCGGCCTTGGCCGCCGTGAAGACGACGGCCACGGAGCTGGTGACGCCGATGAGGACGGCGAGGAATCCGGCGGAGACGGCGGTGGTCGGCGCGGCGGACTGTACGTGTCGTATGAGAGCCATGGCCAGGGCATCGTGGCACACCGTCCGCGCGGTGCCCGACCGGTTATCCACAGGCCTTGTCCCCGGGCGCGGATGGCCGCAAGATCCAGGAGTGATCCATTTGGGGGAGGGGAAATGATCAAGGGAGACAACGGCTTCCTTCCGACGGTGCCGCTGCGCCTCGCCGTGCGGAACGG
Organism: Streptomyces sp. MS191; assembly: GCF_008042125.1. Classification (GTDB taxonomy): domain Bacteria; phylum Actinomycetota; class Actinomycetes; order Streptomycetales; family Streptomycetaceae; genus Streptomyces. The sequence continues at coordinate 231,487 of NZ_RDBI01000065.1, read as the reverse complement.
AGTCGATGTGGCGGTTCTGCTTCTGACGGAGGAGGGCCGGGTCCGGGGGGACCGTGACATCGTGTTCCACGGAGCGCCGGTCCATCCCTCGGGAGCCGCGAGGCTGCTGGGGGAGGAGAACGGCACGGTCTGGCTGGACGCCGGACTCACCTCGGTCGAGGGGGAGATCGTCCGCCTTCTGGTGGTCGGGTCGACGGAGACCGGCACGCTGCGGGACGTGGACGAGCTCTCCGTGGAGGCGTTCGCGCCGGACGGCACATCGGTCGCGCGGTACGACGTGACCGACGCGGGCGGCGAGACGGCGATGGTGCTCGCGGAGCTGTACCGGCTGGCGGGAGGCTGGAAGTTCCGCGCGGTGGGCCAGGGCTACGCGAACGGCCTCGCGGGCCTGGCGACGGACCACGGCGTGGAGGTGGCGGACAACGCCCCGGCCCAGGCCGCGGCCCCGCTCCAGGAACCGGTCCCGTTCCGACCGCCGGTGGCTCCGGCTCCGATCCCGGCTCCGGCTCCGGTCGCGTTCCAGCCGCCCGCGGCTCCGGCTCCGGTCCCGGTCGCGTTCCAGCCGCCCGCGGCTCCGGTCCCGGTCGCCAAGGTCCAGGGGCCGGTGCCCACGGTGGCGGTTCCCGCGCCCTCGCCGGAGCCGATCGTGCCGGACTGGACGTTCGGCTCCGTCTTCGAGCCGTACACGCAGACGGGCCGGGACAACGACGTGATCACGGCGGAGGGGCTCCCGCCAGGGCCGGTCGTGGTCGACCTGGCCGTCGACGCCAAGGGGTACACCGGCCTCTGGCCCCTGAGCCGGCTCAACAAGGACGGGGAGAGCCTCGTCAACAGCACCGAGGACAACTTCCGGGGCCGACTGCTCACCCATGTCCCTCGGAACGGGCGTCTGCGTCTGCGCCTGAGGGCCGACGGACCCTGGCGGCTCCAGGTCCTGCCACTGGCGGCGGCCCGGCGCCTCACGGAGGAGCCGATGGAGTGCTTCGGCCCCGACGTGCTGCTGCACACAGGGGGGACGGCCGATCTCGCCATCCGCTACCGCGGCAACGACAACCTCATCGTCTATCTCTACGAACTGGCGGACCACGACGACCCCACCACCCTCCCGGAGCAGCAAGGGAGCGTCGTCAACGAGATAGGCAGGCGGCGGGAGACCGTGCCGCTGCCGGAGGGGCCGCTTATCGTCCATCTGAAGAGGGCGGACGGCCCGTGGAGCGCGAGACTCAAGCACGTGCAGCCGCACAGCCGTCCGTCGAGCGGCGGCGGCCTGCCGAACGTGACCGAGATAGACAAGGCCCAGGGCCGGCTGCGGTGGGGCAGACGCTGAGCATCCCTTCGCCCGCCCCGCCGGGTGGGGCAGTCGTGGGCCGCGCGAGGGACGAACGCGGCCCACGCGCCGGGGGCGAGGCCGGGCGGGGGCCGTGCGTCGTCAGAGCGTGGGCGCGAGCAGGGTGAGGCGAAGGACCGCGGCAGCGGCCGGCGCGGCCGCGAGGGCGAACCAGCAGCGCCGGGCCCACTCGGCCTTCACGAACCAGAGCGTGAGCAGCGCCGTCACCACGGACACCGCCGGGCCGAACCCCGCGGCGAAACCGGAGTCCGTGACCGCCTGCCCATCCCACGGACCGTCCGGCTCGACCGTGTGGGCGAGCACGACGAGGTAACCGGTCGACGTCGCCGACTCCCGCACGGAACGCCGGCCGCCGGGGCCCGGCGGGATCGCCGGGCCCCGGCCGCTGGACGAGTCGGGGCGGGGCCTGCTCGTCGTCCAGGCGCCGGCCTCCCGGTGGGCCGTGCTCGACCGCGTACCGGTCGGGAAGACCGTACGGGCCGAGCTCGACCTCAGCCGGACGACGCCGCCGGCGCCGGGGCGTAGCCGGTCGGACGGCTGGTGAACGTGCCCCGGCCCTGGGTGCGGGAACGCAGCCGGGACGCGTAGCCGAAGAGTTCGGCCAACGGCACGGTCGCGGTCACGACCGCCGTACCGGAGCGGGTCGTCGAGTCGGAGACGCGGCCCCGCCGCGCCGCGAGGTCGCCGAGCACCGTGCCGACCGCGCTGTCCGGCACGGTGACCGTGACCTCGGCCACCGGTTCGAGCAGCGTCATGGCGCTCGCCCGCAGGGCCTCCCGCAGCGCGAACCTGCCCGCGGTGCGGAATGCCATCTCGGAGGAGTCCTTCGTGTGGGTCGCGCCGTCGGTCAGCGTGACGCGCACGCCGGTGACCGGATGCCCGCCGAGCGGACCCTCCGCCAGGGCGTCCCGGCAGCCGGCCTCGACCGCACGGACGTACTCCTGCGGCACCCGGCCGCCCGTGACCGTGGACGCGAAGACGAAGTCACCGTCCACGGCCTCCTCCAGAGGTGCGACGTCGATGACGACGTGGGCGAACTGGCCTGCGCCGCCGTCCTGTTTGACGTGCCGGTACAGCAGCCCGGACACGCCGCGGGAGATCGTCTCGCGGTAGGCCACCTGGGGCCTGCCGACGGTGACGTCCAGCCCCTGGGCGCGCCGGATCTTCTCCACCGCCACCTCCAGGTGCAGTTCGCCCAGCCCCGACAGTACGGTCTGGCCGGTCTCCGGATCGGTCCGTACCACCAGGGAGGGGTCCTCCTCGGTGAGCCGGGCCAGCGCCGTCGCCAGCCGGTCGGTGTCGAGACTCCGCCGGGCCTCGACGGCGACGGAGACGACGGGGGCGGCCGTCGACGGCGGTTCGAGGACCAGCGGTGCGCCGGGAGCGCACAGCGTGGCACCGGCGCGGGCGGTCTTCGGTCCGACGACGGCGACGATGTCGCCGGCCCGGGCCTCGTCGACCTCCGTGTTCCGGTCGGCCTGGACGCGCAGGATCCGGCCGACCCGCTCGGTGCGCCGGGCGGTGGCGTCGAGCACGGTGTCCCCCTTCCTGAGCGTGCCCGCGTAGACGCGGAGATAGGTCATGCGGCCGGTGGCGGTCGAGTTCACCTTGAACACGAGCGCCGTGAACGGTTCGTCGGGATCGGCGGCCCGTTCCTGGGTGACGCCGTCCAGCGTCCCGCGGACCGGCGGGACGTCCGGCGGCGCCGGCAGGTAGGCCACGACGGCGTCGAGCAGTGGTTCGATCCCGCGGTTGCGGTAGGCCGAGCCGCACAGGACGACCACGGCCTCGCCGTCGCGGGTGAGGTCGCGCAGCGCGGAGACCAGGGTCTCCTCGCTCAGTGCGGACCGCTCGCAGAACTCCTCCAGGGCGGTCGGATGGAGCTCCGCCACCGTCTCCTCCAGCCGACGTCGTCGGCGCCGCACCTCGTCGAGCAGGTCCTCGGGGACCGGGCCCTCGGCGTACGGTCCGCCGTCGCCGTCCCACACCAGGGCGCGCAGGCGCACCAGGTCGACGACGCCGGTGAAGCCGTCCTCCCGGCCGATCGGCAGCTGGACGACGAGCGGCACCGTGTGCAGACGGGTCCGGATCGACTCGACCGCCGTGTCGAGGTCGGCACCCGCGCGGTCCAGCTTGTTGACGAACGCGATCCGCGGGACGCCGTGCCGGTCCGCCTGGCGCCACACCGTCTCGCTCTGCGGCTCGACGCCCGCGACGGCGTCGAAGACCGCGACGGCGCCGTCGAGCACGCGCAGGGCGCGCTCGACCTCGTCGGAGAAGTCGACGTGGCCGGGGGTGTCGATCAGGTTGACGCGGTGGCCGTCCCAGTCGCAGCTGACGGCCGCGGCGAAGATGGTGATGCCGCGGTCGCGTTCCTGCGGGTCGAAGTCCGTGACGGTGGTGCCGTCGTGGACCTCGCCCTGCTTGTGGGTGGCACCGGTGAGGTACAGGAACCGTTCGGTGACGGTGGTCTTCCCGGCGTCGACGTGGGCGAGGATGCCCAGGTTGCGGACGCGGGTGGGGGAGGGGAGCGTGTGGGTACGCACGGCGTGATGCCTTTCGCTGGCGCCTGAACAGGGCAGCGCGATTCCCGGACGCGGAGGGACCCCGGAGCCCTCGGGAGAGGGCGGAGAGAGGGGTCAGAGAGTGGTCGCGGGCCTGCGACGGCGGCCGCGCAGCCGCCGTCGGGCGCACGAAGAGGCGAGGATCACGTCGTACCGGGAACGGGGAACGGCGACGGCGATGCGGCAACGCACGGTCGGCTCCCCTCGGTTCGGCTGGTCAGGCGCACGAGCAGTGCGCGCTGCGAGTCTAGAGAGGCCGGGGGCGGGGGCGACACCGATTTTGGCCCCGTTCTCGTACAGCTGCCCCTGCCCCTGCCCTTCAAGGAGCAGAACGTGATGGCCCTGGGGCGCTGTTCAGTGCTTCCCGTTCAGCGTGGGACCGGTGCTCGCCACGATACGGAGATCCAAGGGGATCGAGGCGCGGAGGCATCGGTGCGGCAGGAGTGGGAGCCGGAGGATCTGATCGACTGGCAGGGGCGGGCGATCACCCGGCACCGTACAGAGATCCGTACGGCTTTCGGATCCGGGCGGGCACCGAGGAGGACCAGGAGCGGCTGGCGGAGTGTCCGGCCGCGGAGATGTGCCCGGTGGCACCCTCCCCTGAGCGCCCGATGCGGGCGGCGGTGGCTCGGTGCCGCAGTGACCGCATCGAGTCGCCGACCCCGGCGAAGGTGCGGCGGCAGGAGCGGTCGGACTTCCCACCTGCTGTCAGGGCCGCCAGGCACTGGCGAGTGGCCCGGCCCCGCCCTCGGACCGGACCACTCACCGCGTTCTACTCCTCGCTAGGCCGCTTGGCCCACCGGGTGGAAGTTGATGCGTTCACTGATGACGGGGAAGCCCGCCTTGGTGAAGTTCGCTGCCATGGGGAAGTTGCCGCGGTCCGTGGCTCCGCTGACGGACTCCGCGCCCTGCTCGACGAGGAAGCGGGTGCACTCCGCGAGGAGGTCGTAGGCGTAGCCGTGGCCGCGCTGTTCCGGCACGACTCCGATGAAGCCGATGGTGGGGCCGGACGGGTTGTGGGCCGGGATGTGGATGCCTGCCAGATCGCCCTCCGGGGTGTGTGCGACCTGCCACCACTCCCGCGGGGAGGGGCACCAGTGGAAGAAGTCGAGTTCCTCCTGGGCGGCCCGGTCGACGCCGCCCTTCTCCGCGGCCCTGAGCGCGTGGGCGTCCAGGGTGACGGAGTGGATGCGGCGCAACGCGTCGAAGAACGCGGCGTCGTCGGGTTCGGCGCTGAAGCGCAGCCGTCCGGGCCGTTCGGGCAGACCCTGCTCCGGGATCCAGCGGTACAGGAAGCGTTCCACCAGGAGTTCGTACCCCGCGGCGCGTGCGGCGGCGAAGCGTGTCTCGGCGGCGGCGCGCAGGTCGGTCTTCTCCCGCCAGCCGCCGGGCAGGTTGATCTCGAGTTCGACCTGCCAGGGAGCGGTGCGCAGGAGTTCGGCCCCGGCCTCCTCCTCGCCCTCGGCCACGTCGAACCAGTTGATGTTGACGGGCTCCGAGTCGCCGGGGCCGCCCCACCATGCGCCGCGTGCGACGACCTTGCCGTCGCGCAGGGCGACGCGCTTCCAGTCGGGGCGGAACTGGGTACGCCGGTGGGCTTCACGGGCGGCCAAGGGGTCGGAGAGTGCGTCGAAGAGATGAGCATCGCTCGCGGAGAGCGCGCGGATGACCAGATTGGTCATGGATTCCTCCGGGATACAGGCTGCTTGGAGCGCTCCCGGTCAGAACTGGCTAACCACGCCGGGACAGCGGAAAAGGGAGCGCTGGAAAGTTGTGAACTGCACGGCACTCGCCTCCTTCCGTCCATCTCAGGGCGTGAAGCCACACCGTACGTGATCTTCCGCGGGTCCGTCCACGGATTGCGCACCCCTTGCGGGGCAGGGTTCGCGGGACTTTCGCAACACGCCCTGGGCGGACCGCATCGGCTTCGCCGCATACCGCTGACCACCGCACCGCACCGCAACGGTCGATCGAACGAGCTGCTGAACATCCTCCGGTCTTCGAAAAACGTCCCACCGGCCCCGCGCCCACCGGCCCCGCGCCCACCGGGCCCCGCGGGCACGGCCGTTCGGGTCGCCGCGCCGCGCCGGGCCGGCGGTGCGGAGCCGGCGGACGTGTCCCGACGTCGCCGGTCCGGTACGGGCCCGCCCGGAACCGTCCCGGCGCCGCCGATCACGAGGCCAGGGCGGGACCAGGAGGGGCGTCCGGAGTCAGCCGGCGGGCTGGAGCAGGTCCCAGCGGTTGCCGTAGAGGTCCTCGAAGACCGCTACCGAGCCGTACACCTCGTGCCGCGGTTCCTCCAGGAAACGGACCCCGGCCGCGGTCATCCGGGCGTGGTCGCCCGCGAAGTCCTCGGTGTGGAGGAAGAAGCCCACCCGGCCGCCCGCCTGGGCGCCCACGCTGGACTCCTGCTCAGGGCCGCGGGCGCGGGCGAGCAGCAGCCCCGCGTTGCCGAGGCCGCCCCGGGGACGTACGACGACCCAGCGCGAGCCGTCGCCGCGGTCGGTGTCCTCGACGAGCTCGAAGCCGAGGGCGTCGGTGTAGAAGGCGATGGCCTCGTCGTAGTCACGGACGACGAGGGTGACGAGTGCGATGGACGACATGACATCCAACGTCATACGTACAACTGGGTCCCGTCAAATCGAGTGGGAGAATGCCCCGCATGGAAGCGCAGCAGCTCGCCGGGCTCACCGCCCGCGCCCGGCTCCTCGCCGTCCCCGGCGGACGGCGGATCCTCGGCCTCGCGGGCGCGCCCGGCGCCGGGAAGTCCACGCTCGCCGCGCGTCTGGTCTCCCGGCTCGACGGCCTCGCCGTCCTCGTGCCCATGGACGGCTTCCACCTCGCCCAGGCGGAGCTGCGCCGGCTCGGCCGAGCCGGCCGCAAGGGGGCGCCGGACACCTTCGACGCCGCGGGCTACGCCGCGCTGCTGACCCGGCTCCGGGCCCCCGAACCCGGCACCACCGTCTACGCCCCCGCCTTCGACCGGGCCCTGGAGGAGCCGGTCGCCGGCTCCGTACCGGTGCCGCCCGACGTGCCGCTCGTGATCACGGAGGGGAACTACCTCCTGCACGACGAGGGGCCGTGGGCCCTGGTCCGGCCGCTCCTGGACGAGGCGTGGTTCCTGGAGCTCGACGACCACCGCAGGGTGCCGCGGCTCGTCGACCGGCACGTCCGCTTCGGCAAGGACCGGGCGTACGCCGAGCGCTGGGTGCGGGACTCCGACGAGGTCAACGCCCGGCTCGTGGCCCGCGGCCGGGACCGCGCCCATCTGGTCGTCCCGATGAGCTGACCGCTCGCGCCGCCGGCACCGGTGCGCCCGGACCGCTCCCGGGCCGTCGCCCGTCGGCCGCCGCCTCGTGGCCCCGGCCGACCTCGTCGACGCGTGCCGGCCCGACGCCCCCCCGCCGGCTTCCCGCCGGCACCGGCTGTGCGCGGCCCCCGGCGACCCCGGCGGCGGCCACGGCTTCCGCGCCGCCCCCGCGCCACGAGGGCACCGGCGTCCGCACGCCGGCCGCCGCGGGACACGCCCGGCCCTGCTCCCGGCGAGCGTCGCCTCCCCGAGTCCCGGACGCGGTCGCCGTACCGCTCGGGCCGTCCCGTCTCGTCCACCGGACCGAACTCAACCGACTCGGCGGTGAACCACGAGGTCAGGCGGCCGAGTTGGCGCGGCGACTGCGCGCGTGACCTCCCGCCTCTAGGGTGGACCGTGGCGCGGCGGCACGGTGACCCGGCGACACGGTCGGCGTGGTGGCGCGGTGACACGGCGGCGACGGAAGGCGGGCATACGTGGGCTTGTTCCGGCGAGGACCCAGGCGGGACGGCGAAGACGCGCCCCGCGACCCCGAGTTCAGCTACTTCTCCGTCCGGGAGGCCGCCCTCTTCCGTAGTCGCGTCAGGGAGTCCTTCGCCGAGCTCGGCCTCGAAGTCACCGTGTACGCCGACGTCGTGACCGACGACGGCGGACGGCGGTTCGGGCTCGGGAACCTCGCCGCCGTCTGCCACAACGACCGCCGCGGCCCCCGCGTCTGGCCCGAACTGATCCGCCGTCATGTGGGTCTGGTGCTGCGGACCATGGAGGAGCCCTCGGCGCTCGACACCCTGCCGCCCGACCAGATCCGCGCCCAGCTCTACCCCCGGGTCGTCAGCGGCGACGGCATCGACCCGACCGCCTTCGGATACGCCAGGACCGTCGCGCCGGGCCTGTACGAGATCCTCGCCCTCGACCTGCCGGAGAGCGTCATGATGCTCACCGACGAGGCGCTGGAGCCGCTCGGCGACGTCCGGCGGCTGCGCGAGCGGGCGCTGGCCAACCTGCGCGCCCTGCCCGTCGAGGGGCACGAGACCGTGCGGGACGCCGACGGCATGTGCTTCGAGGTGATCCTCGGCGACTCCTTCTACACCGCGAGCCGCGTCCTGGACCTGGACGCCGTCGTCCGGCGGGTCACCGGTGAGCCGCTGGGCGAGTACGGCGCGCTGGTCGCGATGCCGTTCCGGCACCAGTTGGCCTTCCACCCCATCCGGGACACCACGATCGTCCCCGCGCTGGGCGCGATGGCGTCGTTCGCCGCGTCCGGATACGAGGACACGCCGGGGGCGATCAGCCCGTACGTCTTCTGGTGGCGGCACGGCCGGCTCACCCAGCTCAGCGAACACGACGAGGACGGCGGAGAGCTGCGGATCGTCGTCGGCGAGGACTTCCAGGAGCTGCTGGAACGCCTCATCACGCAGGACCCCGAGCAACTCTGAGCGGTCGCGGCGGCGCACCGCGACAGGCAGGATGCTGTACGTCGAGAAGGAGACCCCCCATGCCGAGCACGCCCGCACCCGCCCCCTTCACCGCCGACGACTACCGCGCCCGCATGGAACGGGCCGTCGGGTCCGCGGCGGACGCCGGGCTCGCCGGAGTGCTGGTCGCCCCGGGCCCCGACCTGGTGTACCTCACCGGCTACCAGCCGACCGCGATCACCGAACGGCTCACCGTGCTCGTCCTGGCCGTCGGCCAGGACCCGGTCCTCGTCGTGCCGACGCTGGAGGCCCCCGACGCGGAGAAGGCCGCCGGCGCCGCCGCGCTCACCCTCCGCGACTGGACCGACGGCAAGGACCCGTACGAGGTCACCGCGCCGCTCCTCGACGTCGACGGCCGGTTCGGCGTCAGCGACAACGCCTGGGCCATGCACCTCCTCGGCCTGCAGAAGCAGCTGCCCGGCACCTCCTACGTGTCGCTCACCGACGCGCTGCCGATGCTGCGGGCCGTGAAGGACTCCCACGAGCTGGCCCGGGTCGCGGCGGCCGGTGCCGCCGCCGACGAGGCGTACCGCGAGATCCTCAAGGTCCGCTTCGCCGGCCGCCGGGAGACCGAGGTGGCCGCCGACCTCGCCGGGCTGCTGACCCGCTTCGGCCACTCCCAGGTCGACTTCACCGTCGTCGGCTCCGGGCCGAACGGCGCGAACCCGCACCACGAGGCGGGGGAGCGGGTCATCGAGCGCGGGGACATGGTGGTCCTCGACTTCGGCGGCCTCAAGCACGGCTACGGTTCCGACACCACCCGGACCGTCCACGTCGGCGAGCCGACGGCCGAGGAGCAGCGCGTCCACGACATCGTCCGAGAGGCGCAGCAGGCAGGTTTCGAGGCGGTCCGGCCGGGCGTGGCCTGTCAGGACGTGGACCGGGCGGCCCGCAAGGTGATCACGGACGCGGGCTACGGCGAGTACTTCATCCACCGCACCGGCCACGGCATCGGGGTCACCACCCACGAACCGCCGTACATGATCGAGGGCGAGGAGCGGCCGGTCGTGCCCGGCATGTGCTTCTCGATCGAGCCGGGGATCTACCTGCCGGGCCGCTTCGGGGTCCGCATCGAGGACATCGTGACGGCGACGGAGGACGGCTCGGGCCTCCGCTTCAACAACACCCCGCACGAGATGGCGATCGTCGAGTAGGCCGACGGGCCGCGGCAGCGCCCGGGCGCCCGGTGTCCCGTACGGGGTGCCGGGCGCCCGGGCACTGCGGCCTCGCCCTCAGCCGCCCGTCAGGGTCAGCCGCCCGTCAGGGTCACCCGTCCGTCAGGATCACGGCGCACTCCGCCGGGAGCCGCAGCACCCCGTCCGCGCCGGGCGCCTCGACCGGCTCCCAGGACGCCAGGACCCGGTCGCGGCCGTTGGAGCCGAGCGGGATGTCCGCCGGCTCCTTGCCCAGGTTGACCGCGACCCGCAGCACCCCGCGGCGGAAGGCCAGCCACCGGGCCTCCTCGTCGAAGGCCACGCGGACCGCCGCGAGATCGGGGTCGGTCAGGTCCGGCAGCGTGCGGCGCAGCGCGACGAGCTCCCGGTGCCAGGCCAGCAGGCGGTTGTGCGGCGCCCGTTCGCGCTCGCCGCGGTCCAGCACGGAGCGGTCACGGGTGGCCGGGTCCTGCGGGTCCGGGACCTCCTCCTCCGCCCAGCCGTGCGCCGCGAACTCCCGCCGCCGGCCCCGCCGTACCGCTTCCGCGAGTTCCGGATCCGTGTGGTCGGTGAAGTACTGCCAGGGCGTTCCGGCGCCCCATTCCTCGCCCATGAACAGCATCGGGACGGACGGGCCGGTCAGTACCAGCGCGGCCGCGCAGGCCAGCAGTCCGGGGGAGAGGGTCGCCGAGAGCCGGTCGCCCAGCGCGCGGTTGCCGATCTGGTCATGGGTCTGGGCGTAGCCCAGGAAGCGGTGCGCGGGGGTGCGCACCCGGTCCACCGGACGGCCGTGATGGCGGCCCCGGAAGCTGGAGTACGTGCCGTCGTGGAAGAAGACCTGCCGCAGTGTCTTGGCGAGCGCGGCCAGCGGGGCGCCCGCGAAGTCGGCGTAGTACCCCTGGGACTCGCCGGTCAGCGCCACGTGCAGGGCATGGTGGAAGTCGTCGTTCCACTGCGCGTGGAGCCCGAGGCCGCCCGCCACCCGCGGGGTGGTGGTGCGCGGATCGGCCTGGTCGGACTCGGCGACGAGGAAGTGCTGCCGCCCCTGTTCGCGCGCCAGCTCGTCGACCGCCTCCGACAGCTCCTCCAGGAAGGTCAGCGCCCGGGTGTCCACCAGCGCGTGCACCGCGTCCAGGCGCAGCCCGTCGATCCGGTAGTCCCGCAGCCAGCCCAGCGCGCTGCCCAGCAGGTACGCGCGGACCTCGTCCGAACCCGGCGCGTCGAGGTTCACGGCCGCGCCCCAGGGCGTGTGGTGGGTGTCGGTGAAGTACGGCCCGAAGGACGGCAGATGGTTCCCGGACGGGCCGAGGTGGTTGTGGACCACGTCGAGGACCACGCCCATCCCGAGCCCGTGCGCCGTGTCGACGAAGCGCTTGAGCGCGGCCGGGCCGCCGTACGGCTCGTGCACCGCCCAGGGCGCCACCCCGTCGTACCCCCAGCCCCACCGGCCCGGGAACGGGCACAGGGGCATCAGCTCCACATGGGTGATGCCGAGCCCGGCCAGCTCCCCGAGACGGTCGCGGGCCCCGTCCAGGGTGCCGTCCGGGGTGAAGGTCCCGACGTGCAGTTCGTACAGCACCGCCGCCCGCAGCCGCAGCTTGGGCGCCTCGTTGAACCAGACGTACGCGTCGTGGTCGACGACCGCGCTGAGGCCGTCCGGACCGTCGGGCTGACGGCGGGAGCGCGGGTCGGGCAGGACGTGCCCGCCGTCCAGGGCGAATCCGTACCGGTCGCCGTCCCCGGCCGCCGCCACGCAGGTCCACCAGCCGGCCCGTTCCGCGTCCCGTTCCATCGGGTGGGCGGTGCCGTTCAGCTCCAGCGTCACCCGGTCACGGGCCGCGGGGGCCCACACCTCGAACAGCACTGGCCGATCCCCTCGTCGATGGACCAACGGCTACGGCGTCCATCCTGGCAGTCAGGACCCGGTGGCGCCCGGCGCGTCCCACACGTAATTGATCGCCCGCTCGAAGGTCACGTAACCCGCCCGCGCGAAGGAACGCGCCATCGGCACGTTCCCGAGGTCGGTCGCCGCCCTGATCCGCGGCACGTCGTGGCCGGCCAGGACGCGGGTGCCCTCGACCAGGATGTCGTCGACGTAGCCGTTGCCCCGGTGGGCCGGGAGCACACCGATGTAGGCGATGTTGTGGTGGTAGTTGTTCCTGGCCGGGACGACGAAGCCGACGGGTTCGCCGGTCCCCGGAAGTTCCGCCACCTGCCACCACTCCCGCGGCGAGGTGTACCCGGCGAACTCCTCGTCGTACTGCAGCTCGGCCGACTCGCGGGCCGACATGCCGGACGCCAGTTCGGCCCGGCCGTGCGCGTCGAGCGTCCCTTCCAGGACCTGGACCATGAGCGCGACCAGGTCCTCGCGGTCCCGCACGGGCCGGAAGGCCAGCCGGTCCTTCGGCTCGGGTACCGCCGTGCCCGCCCGCCACTCCAGGCGCAGCCGCTCGACGAGCGGACGGGCCCCGGCGCGCTCCAGCACGGCGAACAGGGTCTCCAGCTGCTCGCGGGTCTCGGCGACCTCGCGCCAGTCCGGCGGCAGGAACCGGCCGTACTCGGGGCGCCGCACGCCCTCCGGCACCACGGCGGCGGTGGCGGTCTCCAGCAGCCGCAGGCCGATGTCGGCGCGCTCCCCGGCGGGCAGGGCGGGGTCGAGGTCGAAGAAGTCGAGGGCCAGCGGCTCGCCGCCCTCCTTGCCGGTCCACCACGCGAGCCTGCCCAGGACCCGGTCGCCGCGGAGCGCCACCCACATCCACTCCGGCCGACGGAGGCCGCCCGCGAGGTCGCCCTCCAGTTCGTGGTCGAGGACGTAGCTGAGGCGGCGGAAGAGTCCGAGCTCCTCGGGTCCGGTGAGCGGGCGGAGCGTCAGGCCGTGGTCCGGCCCGGTCGGGGTCGTGGGCACGTGGTGTTTCCCTCCGGGGAGTCGAGTCCGCAGACCGTACAGCGATCTTGTTCGCGGCGGTACGGGGTTTCCCGTCGGGGGTCTTCTGGACACTGCCCACCCGTCGGACCGACAATCGCGAATGTGAGCACCCCGTTCGAGTTCCCCACGCACTCCGGCCCCGTGTCATCGTCGTCCGTCTCGTGGGGGATTCCGTCGTGTACGTGATGGCCCGCCCGGGACGCGGCGGGCCATCACGTACACGACGGAATCCCCCACGAGACGGACGACGATGACACCGCAGACCCCGTACGACGACCTCGACCCGGCCGGGCGGCGCTGGCTGCGCCTGCTCGGACCGGCGGTCGGCGGTCCGCCCCGCGCGCGCCTGGTGTGCCTGCCGCACGCCGGCGGAGCCGCCACCGCGTACCTGGGCTGGGTCCGCCATCTGCCGCCGCGCACCGAGCTGTTCGCCGTCCAGTACCCCGGGCGGCAGGACCGGCTGGCCGAACCCTGCGTGGAGTCCATGACCGGGATGGCGGACCGGGTGGCCGCCGCCCTCGCCGGGCTGCCCCCACTGCCCACCGTCGTCTTCGGCCACAGCATGGGGTCACTCGTGGCGTACGAGGCCCTGGCCAGGGTGCAGCGGAGGCACCCGGCGGCCCTCCCGGAGCGGTTGTTCGTCTCGGGCACGGCCGCCCCGCACCGGGACCGCGAAGGGCTGCCCGCCCTCGACGACGCCTCGCTCGTCGCGTACACCCACCGTCAGGGCGGAGCCTTCCCCGGGGTCTACGAGGACCCCGAACTGCGAGAGCTGCTGCTGCCCTCGCTGCGCGGCGACTTCAGGCTGCTCGCCGGCTACCGGCCGGCCGCCGCGCCCGCGCCGCTCGGTGTCCCGGTCACCGCGCTCGGCGGTGACCGGGACACCGGATGCACCGCCGAGGACCTGCGGAGCTGGGAGGGCCTCACCACCGGGACGTTCGCCACCCGGACGTTCCCCGGCGGGCACTTCTACCTCCAGGACGGTGAGGAGCACCTCGTACGCCTGGTGACGTCGGCGCCCCTCGGCGCGGCGAGCCGCTAGGTCGTGTCCGGGCGACCTTCTCGGGCGCCGACGCCGCGGGCCGATCCTCGAAGACCGCCCGGACAGGGCCTACCCGGCCTGATCGACGGGAGACCCCGTGGCCATGCACGCCGTCAGCGTGGTCCCGTCGACCGGGTCGATCAGCAGGAACGAACCCGTCCGGCGCGAGTCCGCGTACGCGTCCACGGCCAGCGGCTCCGCCGTGCGCACCACCACCCGGCCGATGTCGTTGGCCCGGAGCTCGCCGGCCGCCGGCTGCTGGCTGAGGTCGTCCAGGGTGAGCCGCGACGGGATCTCCCGCACGATCGCCTTCACCGTGCGGGTGGCGTGCTTCAGGAGCACACGGTCGCCGACCTTCAGCGGCCGGTCGGCCACGTGACACACCGTCGCCGTGACGTCCCGGGTGACCGGCGGGCCCTCGTCGCCGAGCGCCAGCAGGTCACCGCGGGAGATGTCGAGATCGTCGGCCAGCCGGACCGTGACGGACTGCGGCGCCCAGGCCCGGTCCGTGCTGCCGTCGAGCGTGTCGATCGCCTCGATCACGCTGGTGAGCCGGGACGGCAGGACGGTCACCGGCGCGCCGACGCTCAGCACCCCGGAGGCGATCTGGCCGGCGTAGCCCCGGTAGTCGGGGTGGGCCGCGGTCTGCGGGCGGATGACGTACTGCACCGGAAGCCGGGTCGGCTCGCCGGACGGGTCGTGGCCCACCGGCACGCTCTCCAGGTGCTCCAGCAGGGTCGGGCCGCCGTACCATGCCATGCGCCCCGAGGGCACCACGACGTTGTCCCCCGCCAGGGCGCAGACGGGGATCGCGGTGACGCCCGACACCCCCAGCCCGTCCGCGTACGCCGTGAACTCGTCCGCGATCGCGGCGAAGACGGACTCCTGGTACCCGACGAGGTCCATCTTGTTGACGGCGAGGACCACGTGCGGCACCCGCAGCAGTGCCGTCACCGCCAGGTGGCGGCGGGTCTGTTCGACGACGCCGTTGCGGGCGTCGACCAGGACCACGGCCAGTTCGGCGGTGGAGGCGCCGGTGACCATGTTCCGGGTGTACTGCACGTGGCCGGGGGTGTCGGCGAGGATGAACCGGCGGCGGGCCGTCGCGAAGTAGCGGTAGGCGACGTCGATGGTGATGCCTTGTTCGCGTTCGGCGCGCAGGCCGTCGGTGAGCAGGGCCAGGTCGGGTGCCTCCTGGCCGCGGGAGCGGGAGGCGTGCTCGACGGCCTCCAGCTGGTCGGTCAGCACCGACTTGGAGTCGAACAGCAGCCGGCCCACCAGGGTGGACTTGCCGTCGTCGACAGAGCCGGCCGTGGCGAAACGCAGCAGTGAGGTGGCGGTCATGGCTAGAAGTACCCTTCGCGTTTGCGGTCTTCCATCGCGGCCTCGGACATCTTGTCGTCGGCGCGGGTGGCGCCCCGCTCGGTGAGCCGGGACGCGGCGATCTCGGCGATGACGGCGTCGAGCGTGGTGGCGTCGGAGTCGACGGCGCCGGTGCAGGACATGTCACCCACGGTGCGGTAGCGGATCAGCCGCTTCTCCACCGTCTCGGTGTCCTTGGGGCCGCCCCAGTCTCCGGCGGTCAGCCACATGCCGTTGCGGGCGAAGACCTCGCGCTCGTGGGCGTAGTAGATCTCGGGCAGGGCGATCCCCTCACGGGCGATGTACTGCCAGACGTCGAGTTCGGTCCAGTTGGACAGGGGGAAGACGCGGACGTGCTCGCCGGGGGCGTGCCGGCCGTTGTAGAGGGACCACAGTTCGGGGCGCTGGCGG
Organism: Streptomyces sp. MS191; assembly: GCF_008042125.1. Lineage (GTDB taxonomy): Bacteria > Actinomycetota > Actinomycetes > Streptomycetales > Streptomycetaceae > Streptomyces. The sequence continues at coordinate 215,895 of NZ_RDBI01000065.1, read as the reverse complement.
CGGGGGTCCCAGGCGCCGAACTCGTCGCGCAGCGAGAAGACGCGTTCCTTGGCGCGGGCCTTCTCCTCGTCGCGCCGGCCGCCGCCGAAGACGGCGTCGTAACGGCCGGTGGTGATCGCGTCGAGGAGGGGGACGGTCTGGAGCGGGTTGCGGGTGCCGTCGGGGCG
>NZ_RDBI01000065.1:166522-215628 GCF_008042125.1 Streptomyces sp. MS191 | reverse complement strand
ACACAGTTCGGGGCGCTGGCGGCGGGGGTCCCAGGCGCCGAACTCGTCGCGCAGCGAGAAGACGCGTTCCTTGGCGCGGGCCTTCTCCTCGTCGCGCCGGCCGCCGCCGAAGACGGCGTCGTAACGGCCGGTGGTGATCGCGTCGAGGAGGGGGACGGTCTGGAGCGGGTTGCGGGTGCCGTCGGGGCGTTCGCGCAGCCGGCCGTCGTCGATGAAGTCCTGTACGGAGGCGACGTGCAGGCGCAGGCCGTGCGCGGCGACCACGCGGTCGCGGTAGGCGAGGACCTCGGGGAAGTTGTGCCCGGTGTCCACGTGCAGCAGGGAGAAGGGCAGCGGGGCGGGGGCGAAGGCCTTCAGCGCCAGGTGCAGCATGACGATGGAGTCCTTGCCGCCGGAGAAGAGGATCACCGGCCGCTCGAACTCGCCCGCGACCTCACGGAAGATGTGCACCGCCTCGGACTCCAGCGCCTCCAGATGGCCGAGTGCGTACGCCCCGGTCGTCGTGTCGTGGGCGGCGGCCGGCTCGGTCGCGAAGGTCGTCATGCGAGATCCCTTTCCGTCAGGAGGTCGTGCAGGCGGGCCGTCGACTCCCACACGGTCTGCCGCTGGGACTCGATCCGCAGATCGGGGTCCGCCGGCACCTCGTACGGGTCGTCGACGCCGGTGAGACCGCTGATCTCGCCCGCGGCCTGCCTGGCGTACAGCCCCTTCACGTCGCGCGCCGAGCACACGTCCACCGGAGTGGCCACGTGCACCTCCAGGTACGGGGTGGACGAGGCGCGATGGCTGTCGCGGACCGCGTCGCGCGCGGCCGCGTACGGGGCGATCACCGGGACGAGGACGAGGAGGCCGTTGCGCGCCAGCACCTCGGCGACCATGCCGATCCGCCGGACGTTGGTGTCGCGGTCCTCGCGGGAGAACCCGAGACCGGCCGAGAGGAAGGTGCGGCACCGGTCGCCGTCCAGGATCTCGACCCGGCGCCCCTCCTCGCGCAGCCGGCGGGCCAGGGCCTCGGCGATCGTCGTCTTGCCGGCGCTCGGCAGGCCCGTGAGCCAGACCGTCGCGCCCGGGCGGCAGGTGCAGACCGGGGCGGGACCGCCCGCCGGGGGCGCCGACCGGCCGGGGGCCGGGGGTGCCGCGGGTCCGGCGGGGCTGAACACTGTCGTGGTTGTCATCCGTCTGTTCCCGCTCCTTCGGGGTGGAGAGTCAGCCGGTCCTTCGTGGCGGTGGCCACGGCGGCCCGGCCCGACGGCCAGGCGAGGGTTCCGCCCTCGCGCCAGAGGTCCGTCTGGTCGTCGTAGTGGGCGTGGAAGGCGTGGCCCGAGGCGCCGGTGAGATTGATCCAGCGCGAGGCGTCGAAGTCGGCGAAGTCGATGACCATCCGCATCGAGGGCACCCAGTTCACCTCGTAGCCCTGCGAGGCGTCCCAGCCGGTCGCGTCGACCGTGGCGGAACCGCCGCCCACCTCCAGCGGCTCGTGGTTCAGCAGCCACTGGACGGGCGCCGGGCCGCCGGTGCCGATCGTCTCGTTGCGCAGGGTCAGCGTGTGCAGGGCGCCCCAGCGCCAGGCGCGCGGGTCGTCGCCGAGCCGGCCCGAGAGCTCCGCGGCCGCATCGTCCAGGGCGGCCCTCAGCACGTCGTCACGGGTACGCAGACCCCGCGGATCGCGGGAGTTGCTCCACCACGGGTCGTCGGGGCGGGCCGCCAGCCGGCGGACGATCTCGTACCAGAGGCCGCCGCCGTCGACGTGCAGCTGGGCGCGGTTGCCCGCGAGCTCGTCGTGGAAGGTCAGCCTGAGCAGGTTGCTCCAGACCGCGTTGAAGTACGCGGCGGGCGCCGAGTCGGCGCCCTGGCCGAAGTCCCAGCCGCGCAGCAGGTCCTGCGCGGCCCGCGCGTCCTTGCCGGGCGTGACCGCGAGGAGCAGGGGCGTGAGGGTCGCGGCGTTGCCGTTGTAGGTGTCGAGCTGGATCCGCTGCATCGCGGCCGCGTCCAGCTTCCCGCCCTTCTCGATCAGCTCGGCGATGCGCTCGCTGCGGTAGCCGTCGCCCCAGTTCCGGGTGAGCGGGTAGGGGTAGGACGGGCCGACCGCGGCGTTGTTCGCCGTGACGATGTAGCCCGACGCGGGGTCGAACGAGCGGGGCAGGCGGTCGAAGGGGACGAAGCCCTTCCAGTCGTACTCGCCGGTCCAGCCGGGGACGGGCCAGCGGCCCTCGCCCTTGGCCCGTACCGGGATCCGGCCGGGTGCCTGGTAGCCGATGTGGCCGCGGCGGTCGGCGTAGACGAGGTTCTGGGCGGGGGAGGAGAACAGGGCCGCGCCCGCGCGGAACGACGCCCAGTCCTTGGCGGCGTCGAGCCGGAAGACGGCGTCCATGGTCCGGCCGGGGTCGAGCGCGCTCCACCGCATGGCCACGGCGTACTCGGTGCCGCCGGCCCGGTCGACGCCCGGCGCGCGGCCGTCGGTGGCGATCGCCTTCGCCTTGGGGAAGGCGTCGGAGATCAGCGGGCCGTGCCGGGTGGAGCGGACGGTGATGGTCCGGCTGTCGCCGCCGGCGACCCGGATGACCTCCTTCCGCGTCTCCAGCGGCAGGGTGCGGTCCCGGTGGCGGTACGAGGAGGCGCCGTCGAGCTTCTCCACGAACAGGTCGGTGTCGGCGGGCGCCAGATTGGTGACACCCCAGCCGATGTCCGCGTTGTGCCCGACGATGACGCCCGGCATGCCGGAGAAGCCGAAGCCCGAGACGTCGTAGGGGCAGGAGGCGGTGACCGCGGTGCAGTGCAGTCCGACCTGGTACCAGACGCCCGGCATGGAGGGCGACAGGTGCGGGTCGTTGGCGAGGAGCGGCTTGCCGGAGACGGTACGACTGCCGGACACCACCCAGGAGTTGGACCCGATACCGGAGCCGCGCGGTCCGAGCACGCGGTCGACGCCGTCCAGCGCGTCCGAGGCGAGGCCGAGCGGGCTCGCCGACGTGGCCGCGAGTCCGTCGCCCGCCGCGGCGGGGGTGACCGCCGTGCCGGTGGCGGCCCGTCCGTCCGGCGTCGCGGCGGCCGGGACGGTGCCCTGGCTGCTCGCGCCGTCGGTGACGATCGGCCGCCAGCGGGCGAAGTCGTACTCCGGGAAGAGGGAGTCGACCTGGGCGTCGGTGAGGGTGACGGCCAGCAGGGAGTGCCTGACCTGGTCGGAGAGGGTCGCGTTCAGGTTCCAGGCGAGCGCCTTCAGCCACGACACCGAGTCGGCCGGGCTCCAGGGCTCCGGCGTGTAGGACAGGCCGCCCAGCGAGAGCAGCGGGTACTCGACGGAGAGGTCGGCGCCCCGGTGGTCCGCGAGATAGGCGTTCACCCCCGCCGCGTACGCGTCGAGGTGGGACCGGGTCGACGGTTCGAGCAGGGCCAGCTCGCGCTCGGCGACCCGCCGCCAGCCCATGGTGCGGATGAGCGAGTCCGTCTCCACCTGGCTCTCGCCGAAGAGTTCGGCGAGCCGCCCGGAGGTGATGTGCCGGCGCACGTCCATCTCCCAGAACCGGTCCTGGGCGTGCACGAAGCCCTGCGCCAGGAACAGGTCGTGGGCGTTGCCGGCGTAGATCTGCGGGATGCCCGCGGCGTCCCTGGCCACCGTCACCCGGCCCTGGAGTCCCGGCACCGCGAGCTCGCCGGCCACGGTCGGGAAGGAGGCGCGCACCGTGCGGGTCGCCGTCAGGCCGGCCGCGCAGACGGTCACCACGAGCAGGACGGCCAGGCACCACGCCGTCACCCGCAGCCGGCGCCACCAGCGGGAGCGGCGGCGCGGCGGGGCCTCCGGGGCTGCCGGGTCAGGGGGGTCCGCCGCCGGTTCCGCGCCCGGTGAGCCGGGCAGGGTCGGCGGCTCCATCACTTCGCTCATCTCGTCGTTTCCCATGCTCGGCGGAACTCTCCGCACCGAAGGTCGCAGGGGTGCCGTCCGGCCGTAAGCCAGGGAATCTCCTGACAGAGGGCCGTGGTCCGTCCCGCCGCCGGCCGGTCCGCGACGCGCTCCCGGCGGACCGACAGCGAACGGATAGCGGATCGAGAGCCGATGGACAGCGGTCGCCTGTTGCCTGGGCGCACCAGGACGGCGAGGGCCCGTCCGGACACGGAGGCGGACATGCCGGTGACGGCGCTCTGGGCGGCACCACGATCGCGTTCGACCGCGTTCTTCCGGTCGATGCTGCAGTACGGCGAACTCACCGCGCTGCACGAGCCGTTCTGCAACGTGGCCGATTTCGGGGAGACCGAGGTGGCCGGGCGGGTGGTCCGCTCCGAGCGGGAACTCATCGACGCCGTCGTGGAACTGGCGAAGGACCGGGAGGTGTTCTTCAAGGACACCACCGACCACCGCTACGCGCAGGTCCTGGAGGACCGGCGCTTCCTGGCCGGGACCCGGCACACCTTCCTCCTCCGCAGGCCGGAGGAGATCGCGGCCTCGTTCTACGCCCTCCAGCCCGACATGACGGTCTCCGACATCGGCATCGAGGGCCTGTACGAGGTCTACCGGGCGGTCCTGGACGCGGGCGGCCCGCCGCCCGTGGTCGTCGACTCGGACGACCTGGTGAACCGGCCCGCGCAGACCATGGCGGCGTACTGCGCGGCCCTCGGCCTCCCCTACCGCGAGGAGGCGCTCAACTGGAGCGCGAGCAAGCGCGAGGAGTGGCAGCGGACCGACCGCTGGCACGTGGCGGTCAGCAACAGCACGGGCTTCTCCAAGAGCCGTTCCAGCTACCGGCACACGGTCGCGAACACCCCGCTGCTCGCCGAGTTCGCCGCCCACCACCAGCCGTTCTACGAGCTGTTGCGCGCGGTGCGGCTCCCGGTCGGCGAGCCGGCCCGGGTCGAGGAGGCCGCGCCGGCCGTGTGACGGCCCGCTCACCCGCCGCCCGCCCCGGCAGGCCGCCCGCCCCGGCCGGGGGCGGGCGCTGTGGTCCGCCGGCCGCCGTCAGACGGCCGCGAGGGCCCGCCGGTCGACCTTGCCGTTGCGGGTCAGCGGGATCTCGTCGAGGACGACGACGCGGCCCGGCACCATGTAGAGGGGCAGCACCTCGCCCAGATACGCCTGGACCGCGGCGGTGCCGGGCACGTCCGGACCGGTCACGTACGCGACCAGGACGGGCTCCGAGCCCTCCTCGGACGGGCGGTGCAGGTCCACCACCGCGTCCTTGACGCCCGGATGCGACAGCAGGACCTCCTCGACCTCGCCCGGCTCGATCCGGTGGCCGTGCAGCTTGATCTGGGTGTCGATACGGCCGGCGAACTCCAGGCCCGTGCCGTCGGGCATCCACCGCACCAGGTCACCCGTGCGGTACAGCCGCTCGCCGTGGGCGCCGAAGGGGTCGGGCACGAACTTCAGGGCCGTCAGCCCCGGCCGGTCGAGGTAGCCGCGGACCACCCCGGCGCCGCCCATGAGCAGCTCGCCGTACTCGCCCGCCGGCACCGGCTCGCCGTCCGGCGAGACCACGAGGGCCCGGAGGTTCGGCATCGCCTCGCCGATCAGCGGCTTGGGAACGCCCGCCGCCGGATCGTGGCGCTGCTCGGTGCAGGCCACCGTGACCTCGGTCGGACCGTACTGGTTGTTCACGATCCGCTCCGGCGAGGACCAGCGGTCCGCCTGGAAGCGGCTCAGCTGCTCACCGCCCACGTTCAGCACCCGCAGCGCGGGCAGGTCGGCGGGGTCGAGCAACGGCAGGATCGCCGTGGTGAACGAGACCACCGACACGCCCTCGGAGCTCATCAGCGCCGTCAGCGCGCGGGGGTCGAGCAGCGTCAGCGCCGAACCCTGCACGAGGGTCGCGCCGTTGGTGAGCGCCCCGAAGACCTCCAGGACGTGCACGTCGAAGCAGGGGTTGGTGAACTGGAGCCAACGGTCGCCGGGACCGATCGTGAACTGGCGCGCCATGTGGGCGGTGAGGTTCACCGCCCCGCGGTGCGGCACCAGCGTCCCCTTCGGCCGTCCCGTCGAGCCGGAGGTGTAGATCACGTACGCCAGCTGGTCCTGACGGGCCGGCAGCCCCGGGTCGACGTCCGGCAGCGCCGCCAGCATGTCCGCCGTGTACGGGTCGTCCAGGCAGACGACCGCGGCCTCGTCGGGCACCCGCGCGGCCAGCGCCGTCGAGGTGACGACCAGCTCGCAGCCGGCGTCCCGCAGGAGGTAGCCGAGCCGGTCGGCCGGCTGCTCCGGGTCCATCGGCAGGTACGCGCCGCCGGCCTTCAGCACCGCGAGCATCGCGAGCGGCAGGTGCGGGCCGCGCTCCATGAGCACCCCGACCACCGACTCGCGCCCCACGCCGAGCCGGCGCAGGTGGGCGGCGAGCCGGTTGGCACGGCCGTCGAGTTCGGCGTAGGTCCAGGTGGCGCCCTCGAAGCGGAGGGCCGGCGCGTCGGGGGTGCGCGCCGCCCACCGCGCCACGCGCTCGTGCAGGCAGGGCAGCGCGTGCAGATCCTCGGGGCCGCCCGGGTCGGTCAGGTGCTCCGGGCCGGTCGGGTCCGCCAGGGGGGCGGGTTCGGTCAGGTCGGTCGCTTCGGTCGTCGGCATCGTCTTTCCACTTCTGGTCGGTTGTCCCCTCGCCGCCGGTCGGCCCTCGGCCGGCGGGCCGTACGTTCCGCCCGCCTCAGCCGGCCAGCAGCGCGTCCACGTCCTCGTCGCTGAGGTCGCCGATCTCCTGGGCGAGCAGGGCGACCGCCGCCACGTCCACGCCCTGTTCCTCACCGGCCGCCGCCACGACGGCCGCCTGCCGCTCCACGTCGGTCGCCTCGAAGACGGCCCGCAGCGGGATCTCGACGCCGAGGATGTCGCCGATCAGCGCGGCGATCCGGGTCGCGGCGAGCGAGTAGCCGCCGAGTTCGAAGAAGTCGTCCGTGACCCCGATCCGCTCGATGTTGAGGACGCTGCCCCACACCTCGGCGAGCAGGCTCTCCAGCGGGTTCCGGGGCGCGACGAAGGAGCCCTGGAGTTCGGGGCGGGCGCTGCCCACGGCCGGCAGCGCCGACCGGTCGGCCTTGCCGCTGACCGCGAGCGGCAGCCGGTCGAGGGCGACGAAGTGGGCGGGGACCATGTGCTCGGGCAGGGTGCGGCGCAGTCGGGCGCGCAGCTCGGAGACGGTCACGGTCGCGCCGTCGGCGGGCACGTAGTACGCGGCCAGCGTCGTCTCGCCGGTCTCCCGCACGGGGTTGACCACCGCCTCCGCGACACCGGGGCAGGCGGCGAGCGCCGACTCGATCTCGCCCAGCTCGATGCGGAAGCCCCGCACCTTGACCTGGTCGTCGATGCGGCCCAGGTAGTCGAGCAGTCCGCCGGCGGTCCACCGGGCCAGGTCGCCGGTGCGGTACATGCGCTCGCCGGGGCCGCCGAACGGGTCGGGGAGGAACTTCTCGGCGGTCAGGCCCGGCCGCCGGTGGTAGCCGCGGGCGAGCCCGACGCCCGCCACGTACAGTTCGCCCGCCACGCCGACGGGCACCGGACGCAGCCGTCCGTCGAGCACGTACGCGCGGGCGCGGGACATCGGCCGCCCGATCGACACCGCGCCGGGGCCGATCCGGTCGCCGGGCGCCACCCGGAGGGCGACACAGCCGACGGTGGCCTCGGTCGGCCCGTACTCGTTGACGACGGCCGCCCCCGGGAAGCGCGTCCGCCACTGGTCGAGGACCTCGCCGATCAGCGCCTCACCGCCGATCACCAGGTCCTGGGACGGCGAGAACTCCTCCGGCAGAGCCTGGACCAGCGGCAGGTGACTCGGGGTGATCTTGAGCAGGTCGAGCCGGCCCTCACCGCCGGGCAGGCGGTCGCGCAGACCGTCCAGTTCGCCGACGAGGATGCGGCCGCCGACGGTGAGCGGGCCGAGCAGGGTCGTCACCGAGAGGTCGACCGAGACGGGGGAGTGGAGCAGGGAGGAGCCGGCCAGCCCCGGGTAGTCGTGGCGGCAGGCGTCCAGGTAGTCCGCGAGGGCGCGGTGCCCGATGAGGACGCCCTTCGGACGGCCGGTCGATCCCGAGGTGTAGATCGCGTACGCCAGGTTCCCGGCCCGCAGCGGTGCGGCGCGGTCGGCGTCCGTCGGGTCGTGGTCCGGGTACCCGGCGAGCGCCGCCCGGACGTCGTCGGCGTCGAGGACGATCCGGGGAGTGCCGCCGGTGAGCGCCGCCGGCACGTCCCCGGTGGTGACCACGACGGAGGGGTCGGAGTCGGCGAGCAGGTAGGCGATCCGGTGGGCGGGCAGCGCCGGGTCCACCGGGACGTAGGCGGCGCCCGTCTTGAGGACGGCGAGTACGGCGGCCACGAGTCCGGCGGACCGCGGAAGCATCAGCGCGACCATCCGCTCGGGTCCCGCGCCGCGGTCGATCAGCAGCCGGGCCAGCCGGTTGGCCTCGGCGTTGAGCTGCCCGTAGGTGAGGGTCCCGGCGTCGGAGACGACCGCCGGAGCGTCGGGGGCGGCGGCCGCCCGCGCCTCGATCAGCGCGGGGGCGAGCGCGGCCGGCCCCTCGGTGCCGGTGTCGTTCCACTCCGTCACCAGGCGGTGCTCGTCCTCGGGACGCAGCAGCGGAAGACCCCCGACGGGCTCCTCGGGGCGGTCGACGGCGGCGGCCAGCAGTGTCGCGTACTGCGTCCACATCCGCTCGACCGTCGACGCGTCGAAGAGGTCCGTGCTGTAGTCGACGACGCCCTCGAAGCGGCCGTCCGCCTCCCACAACTGGACGTTGAGGTCGAGATGGGTCGCCTTGCGGCGCACCGGGACGGACGTCAGGGACAGGCCGCCGACGGAGACCGCGGGCATGGGCGCGTTCTGCACCAGGAACATCACCTGGGCGAGCGGCTGATGGCTCAGGTCCCGCTTGGGGGCCAGGTCCTCCACCAGCCGGTCGAACGGCAGGTCCTGGTGCTCGACTCCGTCCAGGACGGTACGGCCGACCCGCGTCGCCAGTTCGGCGAACGTGGGGTCGTCCGCGAGGGAGGTCCGGAACAGCAGGACGTTGATGAAGCAGCCGATCAGGCCCTCCACCTGCGGGGTGCGGTTGGCGACACCGCTGCTGACGGTGATGTCCTCGCCGCCCGTCCAGCGGCCCAGGGCCGTCTGGAAGGCGGCGAGCAGCGCGGCGAACGGGGTGACGCCCAGCGCCCGTGCCGCGCGGGTGACGGCCGCCGAGGTCTCCGGACCGAGCCGCACGGGCAGCGTGGCGCCCCGGTACGACTGGACCGGCGGACGCGGCCGGTCGACGGGCAGTTCGAGCACCGGGGGCGCCCCGCGCAGCTGCTCGCGCCAGTAGCCGAGCAGCTCCTCGGTACGGACCTCGTCCAGCTGCTCCTGCTGCCAGGCGGTGTAGTCGACGTACTGGACCTCGGGAGCCGGCAGCGCGGCCTCCTCGCCGGAGCGGTGCGCCGCGTACAGCCGGGCCAGCTCCCCGACGAAGATCCCGCAGGACCAGGAGTCGGAGATCAGGTGGTGCAGGGTGACGGCCAGGACGTGGTCGTCGTCGGCGAGCCGGAGCAGCTCGACCCGGAGCAGGCGGCCCGTCAGGTCGAAGGGCCGCGCCGCGCCCTCGGCGATCAGCGAGGACAGCGCGTCCTCGTCCGTGGCGGCCGGATCGCCGGTGAGGTCGCGGACGGTGACCTCCACGTGCGGGTCGTCCTCGACGACCTGGCCGAGCACCCCGTCGACCGTGCGGAAGACCGTGCGCAGCGACTCGTGACGGCGCGTCACCTCCTGGATCGACGCGGTGAGCGCCGGGGTGTCCAGGGTGCCGCGCAGCCGGACCGCGAAGGGGACGTGATAGGCCGAGCCGCCCGGATACAGCTGCTCGATGATCATGATGCGTTGCTGGGCGGGCGTGGCGGGGAAGACCAGCGGTGCGCTGGGTTCCGCGACGGCGGACAGGGTCGGGTTCATCTGCTTCGTCTCCACGGGATGCGTCATGAGCCGCTCTGCCGGCTCAGCTGGCGTGCGGCGCGCAGGGCCCGCAGCGTGTCCTTCCCGCCGCCCGGCGCGGCGAGGGTGACCGCCCGGGTGCGGTCGATCGGCCGGATGCGGCTCGCGGACGGTCCGTCGCCGAGGGCGTCCACCGTCGCCGCGAGGTGCTCCAGGGTGGGGTTCTCGAACATCACCCGGAGCGGCAGCTGCGCCCCGAGCGACTCGTGCACCCGTACCGCGAAGCGCGACATCAGCAGCGAGTGGGCGCCGTGGTCGAACAGGTTGTCCGTCCGCCCGATCACCGCCCCTTCCAGCAGCTCGCCGAGGATCACGGCGAGTGCGCGCTCGGTCGCGGTGGCCGGCCCCGTCGGGGCGCCGCCCGTCGGCAGGGCCGGGGCGCGCAGCGCCGCCCGGTCGACCTTGCCGCTGGTGTTCAGCGGGAAGTCGTCCACCCACACGAAGCGGGTGGGAACCATATAGCCGGGCAACACCTCGGCCAGGGCGCGGCGCAGGTCGCCGGCCGCGGCCCGCTCGTCGAAGCCGCCTCCGCCCGCCGGCGCGTCCCGCCGGACGTACGCCACCAGCGTCGCGGGCCCGTCCGGATCCGGGCGGTGCGCCACCGCCACACCCATCCGCACCGACGGCAGCGAACCGAGAGCGGCGTCGATCTCGCCCAGCTCGATCCGGTGCCCGTTGACCTTCACCTGGTTGTCGATCCGGCCCAGCAGCTCGATCCGGCCGTCGGCGGTGAGCTTCGCCAGGTCACCGGTGCGGTAGAGCCGGCCGCCCGGGGTGTCGCCGTACGGGTCGGGGACGAACACCGAGGCCGTGAGGCCGGGACGGCCCAGATAGCCGCGGGCCAGACCGTCGCCGCCGATCATCAGCTCGCCCGCGACACCGGCCGGGACCGGCTCCAGGCGCTCGTCGAGCACGTACACGCGGGTGTTCGCGACGGGGCCGCCGATCGGCGTGGCGCCCTGGGGCGGCTCGGCCACCTCGGCCGCGGTCGACCAGACGGTCGTCTCCGTCGGGCCGTACAGGTTCCACAGCGAGCGGCAGCCGCGGTCGAGCAACTGCCTTGCCAGCCCCGGCGGGAGCGCCTCGCCGCCGCTGAGGACGGCGGTGCCCGGTGCCCCGCGCCAGCCCGCGTCGCAGAGCATCCGCCAGGTGGCCGGGGTCGCCTGCATCAGCGCGAACGCGCCGCTGTCGAGCCGCATCCGCAGCTGCTCGCCGCTGCCCGCGACGGTCCTCGGCACGAGGTGCGCGCAGCCGCCGGTGGTCAGCGGAAGGTAGATCTCGAGCCCGGAGATGTCGAAGGAGAAGGTGGTCACCGCGAGCAGCCGGTCTCCCGCGGCGGGGCCGAGCAGGGCGGCCATGCCGCTGAGGAAGTTGGCGAGGGCGCCGTGCGGGATGTGCACGCCCTTGGGGCGGCCCGTCGAGCCCGAGGTGTAGAGCACGTACGCCGCCTGCGCCGGGCGCACCGTGACCGCGGGCGGGGTGCCCGGCTCCTCCGCCAGTTCCGGGCCGAGCTCGTCCAGCAGCAGCCGTCGCCCGATCCCGGCGTCGGCGGTGACGGCGGCGAGCGCGGAGTCGGTGACGAGGGTGCGGGCACCGCTGTCGGCGAGCAGGTAGGCGATCCGCTCGGCCGGCAGGTGCGGATCGACGGGGAGGTAGGTGCCGCCGGCCCGCAGCACCGCGAGCATGGCGACGACCATCTCCCGGGCGTGCGGGAGGTGCACCGCGACGACGTCCTCGGGCCGCAGGCCGCGGGCCAGAAGCAGCCGGGCCAGCCGGTTGACGGCCTCGTCCAGCTCCCGGTACGTCAGGGTCGGCACCGTGACGGCCCGGGCCGCGTCCGGCGGGCCGCCGAGCGGGTACTCGACGTCGTCGTACGCGAGCGCGGGGGCGTCGGGCGTCAGGGCGGCCCGGGCGGCCACCCGCTCGTGCACCGGCACTCCGGTGGTGTCCGGGACCCGGGTGTCGTTGAGGGCGTGGAGCAGGGTGTGCCGCTCCCGGGTGCCGAGCAGCGGCAGCAGGCCGGACGGCAGGCCGGGGTCGCCCGCCACCGCGTCGAGGAGCACCGTCAGGCGTTCCACCAGCCGGTCGGCCGTCCCGGCGTCGAAGAGGTCGCGGTCGAACTGGAGCATGCCGGCCAGGACGCCGTCCACGTCGGCGAAGGTCAGCTGGAGGTCGAGCTGGGCGTCCGGCGGGTCCAGCGGCACGGGCCGCAGTTCCGGGCCGCCCAGGTCGAACCGGGCCGCCGGATCCCCGAGCACGAAGCCGGCCAGCGGCCCGCCCTGCAGGGTGAACAGCGCCTGCACCAGAGGGGAGCGGCTCGGGTCGCGCGGCACCCGGCTGCGCTCCACGAGCAGCGACAGCGGCAGCCCCGCGTGGCGCAGCGCCGCGGGCACCCCGCGGGCCGCCCGGCGCAGCAGCCCGGTGAAGGGCTCGGCCGGATCGATGTCCGCCCGCAGCACGGCCGTGTTGAGGAAGGGGCCGACGGTGTCGGCGAAGTGCGCCTGCTCGCGGCCGTGCACGGGCGAGCCGACCAGCACGGTCCGCTGCCCGCTGATCCGCGACAGGAGCAGCTGGTAGGCGCTCAGCAGCACGGTGTAGAGCGTGGTTCCCTCGGCGTGCGCGAGTTCCGCCAGGCGCGCCGAGGTGGCGGCCGACAGCCGGAAGCGGCGCACGCCGCCCCTGCCCCGCTGCTCCGGCGGCCGCCCGTGGTCGGCCGGGAGCTCCAGAACGGTGGGCGCGTCCGTCAGCTCGCGCCGCCAGAACTCCCACAGCCGCTCGCCCTCGGGCCCGTCGAGCAGCTCCGACTGGCGGCCCGCCGCCGCGGTGAAGCCCGGCACCGCCGCGGGCAGCGGTTCCGTCCCTCCGGTCTCCGCCCGGTAGTGCAGCCCGAGTTCCCGCAGCAGGACCTCCAGCGACCAGAGGTCCGCGACCATGTGGTGGGCGGCCACGACCAGGCGGTGCTCGCGGGGGCCGCACTCCAGCAGCGCCACCCGCAGCAGCGGCCCGGAGGCCAGATCGAAGGGACGGTACGCGTGCGCCGCGAGCTCGGCCCGCAGCCGCTCCTCGGACCAGCCCGTCGCGTCGGTCTCGGTGAACTCCGGGGGCAGCTCGGCGTGCACCCGCTGCACGGGGCCGTCGCCGACGGAGGGGAAGGTGGTGCGCAGCGCCGGATGCCTGCGGACCACGGCCTCCAGCGCCCGGCGCAGCGCGGCCGCGTCCAGGTCCCCGGCGAGGGCGCAGGCGGTGGACAGATGGTAGGCGCTGCTGTCCGGACGGACCTGGTGCAGGAACCACATGGCCCGCTGGCCGTGGGACAGCTCGCCGTCGCCGGGCGGTGTGTCCGTCGCCGGCGCGTCCGCCGCGCTTCCGGCACCCGCGACGAGCGCCGCCGCCAGCTCCCCGATCCCGAGCGAGAAGGCGTCCTCGGCGGTCAGCTCCACCCGGAACGCCCGCTGCAGCCGGTGCTGGAGACGGACCGTGTCCAGCGAGTCCAGACCGGCCTCGGCGGCCGGCAGGTCCAGCGGAACCTGCTCGGCGGGGATGCGCAGCAGCTCCGCGACACACGCCCGTACGTAGGCGACCACGCCGGCCGAGTCGGTCGGCGCCGGCACCGCGAGCGCGTCGGCGGCGTCCACGGACGGTCGCGCCGGCTCGTCGCTGTGGCTGCCGACGACGAGCAGCGAGCCGTCGAGGTGGGCGGCCCGGCAGGCGTGCCGGGCGACCTTGCCGCTGGAGGTGCGGGGCAGGGACGCCGTACGGATCAGCACGACGGAGTGCGGGCGGACCTCGTGCCGCTCCGCGATCCGCGCCTGGATCGCGCGGGCCAGCGCGTCCGGGTCCTCCACCCCGTGCCCGTGGATCAGCTCCTGCACGACCACGAGCTGTTCGGTGGCGTCGGGGCCGGTGACGGAGAAGGCCGCGGCGCCGCCCGGACGCAGCGCGGGGGAGACCCCCTCGGCCGTCAGTTCGATGTCCTGCGGGTAGTGGTTGCGGCCGCGGACGATGATCAGGTCCTTGCGGCGGCCGGTCACGTACAGCTCGCCGCCGTCGAGGAAGCCCAGGTCGCCGGTGCGCAGGAAGGCGGTGCCGTCCCCGCCGTCGATCCGCGCCCCGAAGGTGTCGGCGACGGCGTCCGTGCGGTTCCAGTAGCCGCGGGCGACACTCGGCCCCGCCACCCAGATCTCGCCGATCCCGCCCGGGGCGACCGCCCCGCGTGTCACGGGATCGACGATCTCCAGCCGCTGCTCGGGCGGCAGCACGCCCGAGGCGGCGAGTTCGCCGACCGCTCCGGAACCGTCCGGCGCCTCGGCGGTGCGGAAGCCCGTACGCGCCGGCCCGCCGGTGACCAGTAGCGACGCCTCCGCCAGGCCGTAGCAGGGCAGCATGGCGTCGGCGCGGAAGCCGGAGACGGCGAAGGCGTCGGCGAAGCGCCGCAGCGAGCCCGGCCGGACCGGCTCGGCGCCGTTGAACGCCACGCGCCAGGACGACAGGTCCAGGGCGGCCCGCTCCTCCTCGGTGGTCCGCTCGACCGCCAGGTCGTAGGCGAAGTTGGGCCCGCCGGTGACGGTCGCCCGCTCCTCGCTCACCACGGTCAGCCAGCGCAGCGGATCACGGGCGAACGTGCTCGGCGCCATCAGGGACATCGTGCCCCCGGCGCGGACGGTGCCCATGACCGAGCCGATCAGCCCCATGTCGTGGTACATCGGCAGCCACGACACCCCGCGCATCCCGGTGTCCAGCTCGAAGACCCGGCCGATCATCGCCGTGTTGGCCAGCAGGTTGCCGTGGCTGAGGACGACCCCGCGCGGGGTCGAGGTGGAGCCGGAGGTGTACTGCAGGAACGCGACGGCGTCCTCGTCGAGCGCGGGCGGCCGCCAGTCCGGCGCGTCGTCCGGCGTCATCGAGTCCGTGGCCACCAGACGCAGCGCCGGTACCCCGTCGTCCCCGGCGAGCCGCGGCGCGAGCCGGCCCCGGATCACCTCGGTGGTGAGCGCCGTGTCCGCGCCGCTGTCCCGCACGATCGCCGCCAGCCGTTCGACGGAGCGGGGGTGCCGGCTCGGCGGGTAGGCGGGGACGGCGACGACGCCCGCGTACAGGCAGCCGAAGAACGTGCTCACGTAGTCGAGGCCCGCGGGGAACAGCAGCACCGCGGTGCGCCCCGAGAGCCCCAGCGCCGTCAGCCGCGCCCCGATCGTCCGCGCCCGCTGGTCGAGACCGGCGTAGTCGATCTCCTCGGCCGGTCCGGGCTCCTCCGCATGGAAGCGGAAGGCCGTCGCGTGCGGCCGGGTCCGCGCCGCACCGGAAAGTACGTCTCGCCAGTTCATGGGTAACGACCTCACCTCGATCACAGCGGTGCCTACGGTCCTCACCCTGGCCCAGCGCGGCCCCACGGCGAGATCGGTACTTTCCCCGACTGCCCGTGGGGCGGCCGGGCGGCGAGAGTCCGTCAGGGTGCCCGGTCCCCGGTCTCCCGCTGCCGGACGAGACCCGTGGAAGGTGACCATGACGACGACCGAACCGATCGGCGCGGCCGAGGGAGGCGTCCGGACACCCGAACGCCATCCGCTGCGCACCAGCCGGGACTACCGGGCCCTGTGGGCGGGGGACCTGGTCTCCCAGTTCGGGTCGAAGATCACCGAGTTCGTGCTGCCGCTGCTCGTGGTGACGACCCTGGAGGCGAGCGGGGTGCAGGTGGGGCTGCTCCAGACGCTCTACATGGCGCCGTTCTTCCTGCTGCCGCTCTTCGCGGGGGTCTGGCTGGAGCGCAGGGCGGGCCGGCCCGTGATGATCGCCGCGGACCTCGCACGGTTCGTCCTCGTCCTGGGCGTGCCCGTGCTGGCCCTGCTGGACATCCTCGCGCTGTGGCACGTGTACGTCATCGCGCTGGTCGGCGGGGCACTGACGATCGTGTACGACATCGCCGCCACGTCCTACCTGCCCCGACTGCTCCCGGAGCGGCAGCTCCCGGCGGCCAACAGCCTGGTGACGGTCAACCAGGCACTCGGCGGAACGGGCGGACCGGGGCTCGCCGGCTGGCTGACCGGCCTCTTCGGACCGGCCGCCACGCTCGTCTTCGACGCCCTGTCCTACCTCGCCTCGGCCAGCGCGCTGATGCTGATCCGGCACCGCGAGAAGACGGTCCCGCGACCGGCCGACCGCGACCTGCGCGGTGAACTCGCCGAAGGGCTCCGCTCGGTGCTCGGCAGCGCGCCCATCCGCGCCGTGGCCGTGCACGCCGGCATCTACAACGCCGGCATCGCCCTGGTGAACCTGGCGTTCCTGATGCGCTTCGTCCGCGAACTCGGACACGGGGGAGGCGACTTCGGCGTGGTCATGGTGTCCGGCGGCATCGGCGCGATCCTCGGCGCCCTCACGGCGCCGGCCCTGATCCGCCGGCTCGGCTTCGGCCGGGCCTTCCTCACGGTGCTGTCCTTCTCGACCACCGCGTACTTCCTGCTCACCGCCGTCGACGGCGGTGCCGGCGACCTCCTGTGGGCCGCGCTCGCCTACTTCCTGGGCACGGCCGGCGCCTCGGCCGGGAGCGTCATCGCGGTGACGATGCGGCAGCGGCTCACCCCGCCCGGGGTCTACGCCCGGATGACGGCCACCTACCGGCTGATCACCTTCGGGATGCTCACCCTGGGGACGACCACCGCCGGTGTGCTCACCGACACCGTCGGCGCCCGGATCACCCTGGCGGGCGCGCCCGTCGTGCTGCTGCTGTCCGTCCTGCCGATCTGCGGGCGTTCCGTTCGGACCCTCGGCCGGCTCCCGGACCGCGCCGCCGCCTGACCGGCCCCGGTGGTCAGCCCACCGTCACCCCGGCGGTCCGCCGCGCCCCCGCCCCGGCCCTCGCCTCGTCCTCCGTACCGGAGTCCGGGGCGGGGGCCGCCGGCACCGAGTCGAAGACGGGTATCCGGCGCACGGCGCTGAGATAGGGCGTGCCCTCGGTGTAGCCGGTGCCGCTGCGCTCGCCCAGCATCCGCACGGCCAGCCGGTAGTGCGTCTGCCGCCAGCGCCGCAGCGCCGACGCGAAGCCGGCCATGGCGCCGGTCAGCCCGTCCCGGACGTCTCCTTCGTCGCCCCGGCGCGCCCGGCACCCGCGGTAGGCGTCGTCCAGCGTCCGCTGCCCGTCGAGGACCCCGGCCCGGACCTCCGGCACCGACCGGTAGGCGTGCGAGTGCAGCCGTTCGGCGTCCGGGGTGCGGCACAGCGACTCCACGAGCTTGTAGCCGCGCGACTGGATCGCGCTGGCGCCCTCCGTGAACTGCCGGAACTCCTGGAACGCCGCCGCCTGCATGGTCGCCAGCAGCGAGAAGAGCGGCGCCGACTCCGCGAGCGCGGACTCGGCCACCCCGAGACCGCGCACCGCGCCGGCCTCGTCGTCCGCGTCCAGCGCCGCGATCGACGCCCGCAGCTGGACGACGAGCAGGGCGAACGTCGCCTCGAAGGCCTGCAGGACCCGGACGAACAGGTACTCGTCGTGCGAGACGTACACCGGGAGCATGCTCAGCCGCAGCACCTGCCGCTCGCCTTCGTCCAGGGCCCCCGAGACCGTCTCCCACAGGAGCCCGGCGGCCTCGGCCGGCTCCGCACCGGGGTCCGGGTGGTCGAGCCCGAGGCGGCGCAGCGCGGGCAGTGCCACCCGCAGGCCCAGCCGGTACCGCTTCGCCACCAGCGAGGCGTCGGGGCGCAGTTCGGGGAAGAGACCGGTGGCGCCGGCCGCCGCCTCCCGCTCGAAGCGCAGCAGGTCCGCCAGCAGCATCGCGACCAGCCGGTCCCGGTGGTCCCGCACCCGGGTCCCCGGACCGGCGTCCGGCGCCGCCAGCAGGACGAGCGCCGTGTAGGTCGGGTAGTCGTAGCGCCCGTCCCACTTGTCCAGCGCGGTGTCCAGGAAGCCGTCGAGCAGCCGGCGGCCGGGCGCCACGGACGCCTCGGGAGGCAGCTCGGCCAGCCGCTCGCGTGCCGCGGCGAGGGACGCGAGCAGGCCGTCCGCGACGAAGTGCTTGCCCACCCGGTGGAACTCCGCGAGCACCGGCCGGTAGGGGAAGGAGGCGGCCTCGGGGGCGTCGAGCCACGCGGTCAGCTCGCGCATGTGCGCAGCCCCCCGTCGGTGCCGGTCGTCGCGACGGCGGAGGTCTCGACCGCGTCGCCCATCGGCCCGGTCCGGGTCAGCTCGGTGCGGGTGTGCCACAGCTCCGGGAAGAACGTGTGGCTGATCAGCTTGGTGAGGACGCCGATCGGGATGCCCTTGGTGCCCACGACGTCGTCGCCGAGGAGCCGCAGCGCCATCTTGCAGTGCTCGATCCGCCAGAGCGAGATCCGCTCGTCCCAGCCGATCAGCGCCTCCGCGAGCCGGTGTGCCGCCGTGTCCGGCTGGGACCGGTAGACCTCCGCGAGATCGATGCCCTGCTCCGCCACGACGCGGGTGAAGGCCCGGCCGAGCAGTTCCGTGGTGCGGCGGGTGGCCTTCCAGCCGGGTGACTCGAAGCCCGAGCCGTGCCCCAGGACGGTACGGATGATCTGGAAGTCCCAGGGGGAGAGCCGGCGCATCATCTCCAGCTGGTCGGTGGCGAACCGCGCGCCGAGCGTGGCCCGTTCGAGGAGCCGGACGGCCGTGTCGAAGGCCCCGTCCTCGATCCGCCGGGTCGCCTCGGTGAGCTCGTGGCAGGCCAGCTTGAGCCAGAGCTCGGTCGACTGGTGGACGGTCTGGAAGAGCAGCTCGTCGCGGTGGATCATCTCCTCGGGGCGCCGCTGCAGGGACAGCAGCGTGTCCGTGCGCATGTAGCGGGCGTAGTCCGTGGCGCCCTCGCCCGGCAGGACGGGGACCGCGTAGTCGTCGGTGGTCGGTGCGGACACGGTGGTTCTCCTGATCAGAGGGCGGGGACGGCCGCGGGGACGGCCCCGGAGCCGACGGGCGTCATGAGTTCGCGGACGGTGTGCCGGCCGAGCATCCGGTCCAGCGGGAGTTCGAGGCCCCGGTCGCGGGCGGCCATGACGATCCGGACCGCCCGCATCGAGTTGCCGCCGAGCGCGTAGAACTCGTCGTGCACCCCGACCTCGCCGACCTCCAGGACCTCCCGCCACAGCTCGACGAGCAGGTGCTCGCCCGGCGTCCGAGGCAGGCCGCCGCCGAGGGCGACGGCCGGCTCCCGGGGCGTCTCCGGCTCCGCCACCGGTGCCTCGCGGGCGTCGGCGACCGGGCAGGGGAGCATCGACACGGGCGTGCCGGGCGCGGCGGAGGCCGCGCGCAGGACCGACAGCACCGAACGGGCGACGAGTTCGGCGGTCTCCGGGACGAACAGGTCCGCGGACAGGGAGACATGGCCGAGCAGGGCGTCGTCGGACTCGACGATGTCGGCGACCGCGTCGAAGTGCAGTGCCGTGTCGGGGAGTTCCACCGGATCGAGGCGGACGCCGGGGATCGATCCGAGGTGCACCGGGACGGCCCGCTGCACGTTGAGCAGGGTCTGCACGACCGGGAGCCGGCCGGCCCGCCGCTCCGGCTGCGCCCGCTCCACCATCAGCTCGAACGGCACGTCCGCGTGGGTGTACGCCTCCACGCAGCGGTCCCGGACCTGGGCGAGGACGGCACCGAACGACGGGTCGCCGGACAGGTCGACGCGCACCGGCAGGGTGTTGACGAAGAAGCCGACCAGCGGTTCGAGGTCGACCTCGGGTCGCCCCGCGACCGGCATGCCGACCACCACGTCCTCCTGGCGGCTCCACCGTGACAGGACCACGGCGTAGCCCGCGAGCGCCACCATCGACGCGGTGACCCCGCCCCCCGGAGCCGTCGCCCGCACCTGCCGCACCACGGGGGCCGACACCTTCACCGGGGCGGTCACCGCCGCGTACGCCCGCTCCGGCGGCTGCGGCAGATCGGCCGGCAGCCGCAGCTCCCGCACCCCGGCGAGCCGCTTCCCCCAGTGGTCCAGCTGCTCCTCCAGCGCGCCGGTCTCCACCTGCTCCCGCTGCCAGACCGCGTAGTCGGCGTACTGCAGCGGCAGTTCCTCCAGGGTGTGGTCCGTGCCGCGCAGGCACGGCTCGTACAGGGTCGTCAGCTCGCGCAGCAGGACGCCCAGGGAGAGCCCGTCGCAGACGCTGTGGTGCACCAGGGCGAGCAGGACGTGGTCGTCCTCGCCGACCCGCAGCAGGGAGCAGCGCAGCAGCGGCCCCGCGGCCAGGTCGAACGGCTCGCGGCTGAGCGTCGCGGCGAGCGCGACGGCCCCGTCGACGCCGTCCGGCACGTCCACGACGGGCAGTTCGACCGGCGCGGGGGCCAGGACCACCTGGGCGATCTCGTTGCCCTCCGGCCGCAGCACCGTGCGCAGCACCTCGTGCCGCGCGACGACCTCGGTCAGCGCCCGCTCCAGCGCGCCGGTGTCCACCGGGCCGCGCAGCCGCAGCGCCGCCCGCATCGTGTAGAGGGCGGAGCCGCGTTGGGCCTGCTCCACGAGCCAGAGCCGCTGCTGCCCGAAGGAGGCGGGCAGGGTGAAGAGTTCCTCGGTCATCTCAGGACTCCGAAGTCGAAGGGGCGGGTACGCGGTAGCGCGACCGGTCGATCCGGCGCAGCGCGGGCGCCGAGGCGGGGCGGCGGCGGGCGGTGGTCACCGCCTGGGCCATGGCCCGCACCGTCGGGGCCGTGAACAGCCGGTCGAGCGGGAGCTCGACCTCCTGCCGGGCGCGTACCCGGGCGATCAGCCGGGTGGCGAGCAGGGAGTGCCCGCCCAGGTCGAAGAAGTTGTCGGTCACGCCGACCCGCTCGACCCCGAGCACCTCCGACCACAGCGCGCACAGCTCCCGCTCCAGATCGGTGGCCGGGGCGGTGTGCGCCGCGCCGGGTTCGGCCGGCAGGGGATCGGGCAGCCGGGCGCGGTCGAGCTTGCCGTTCGGGCTGAGCGGCCATTCCGGTACGAGCACGAGGGCGGCGGGCACCATGTGCGCGGGCAGCGTCTCCCGCAGGTACGCCCGCAGGCGCTCCGCGAGTCCGGCGCCGTCGTCGGCGGTGCCGGGCGCTCCGGCGGGCCGCACGTGCCCGACCAGGACGGGGGTGCCGGAGCGGCCGGCCCGCAGCCCGACGACCGCCGAGTCGACCTCCGGCCGCGAGCGCAGCGCCGCCTCGATCTCGCCGGGCTCGATCCGCATGCCGCGCAGCTTGATCTGGTGGTCGATGCGGCCCAGGTACTGGATCGTGCCGTCGCTCCGCCACCGGCACAGGTCGCCGGTCCGGTACAGCCGGCCGCCCGGCTCGCCGAACGGGTCCGGCACGAACCGCTCCGCGGTCAGCCCCGGGCGGCGCCAGTAGCCGCGGCCGACGGCCACCCCGCCGAGCAGCAGCTCGCCGGGCACGCCGACGGGCACGGGGCGGCCCGACGCGTCGACCACGTGGACCCGGGCGCCGTCGATCGGACGGCCGATGGGCACGGAGGCGCCGTAGCCCTCCGCGCACGCGTACCAGGTCACGTCGACGGCGGCCTCGGTCGGCCCGTACAGGTTGAACAGCGCGGCCTCCGGCAACGCCGCCGCGCAGGCGTCGGCGAGCGTGGCGGGCAGTTCCTCGCCGCTGCACACGATCCGGCGCAGCGCCGTACGGGCCCGGTCCAGCCGGTCGGCGCCGAGGAAGGCCGCCAGCATCGACGGCACGAAGTGGGCGGTGGTGACACCGGCCGACTCGATCAGCGCGCACAGGTGCTCGGGGTCGCGATGGCTGCCGGGCGGGGCCAGCACGCACCGGCCCCCGACCATCAGCGGCCAGAACAGCTCCCACACGGACACGTCGAAGCCGACGGGGGTCTTCTGCAGGACCCCCTCGCCCTCGGCCAGGCCCAGGGTGCGGTGCATCCACAACAGCCGGTTGACCACCGCGCGGTGCTCGTTCATGGCGCCCTTGGGACGGCCCGTGGAGCCGGACGTGAAGATCACGTACGCCAGGTCGCCCGCGCCCGCCCCGGAGTCCGGCCGGTGGTCCGGCCGTCCGTCGATCAGGCCGGCGTCCTTCCGGTGGCAGAGCACCCGCGCCCCGGCCGCCGTCGCCGCCTCGACCAGCCCGGCCGGCACGGCCGTGGTGTCGGTGACCACCACCTCGGCCCCGGCGTCGGCGAGCATCATCTCGATGCGGGCCTGGGGGTAGTCCGCCTCGAGCGGCAGATACGCGCCGCCCGCCTTGAGCACCGCGAGGAGAGCGACCATCAGCTCGGGGGAGCGCGGCAGCGCCACGCCGACCGGCTTCCCCGGCCCCACCCCCAGCTCCCGCAGCGCCCACGCCAGTCGGTTGGCCCGGCGGTCGAGCGCGGCGTACGTCAGGGTCCGGCCCTCGAACTCCACCGCGACCAGGTCCGGGGTGCGATCCGCCTGCGCCTCGATGTGTGCGTGCACCGTCGGCTGCGAAGTGGGGACCGGCGGCACCCCGGCGCCGCTCCAGTCGGCCACGAGCCGGGTGCGGTCCTCCTCGGTGAGCACCGCGAGCGCGGACAGCGCGGTCTCCGGGTCACCGGTCTCCAGCACCAGGCGCAGGGCCGTGCCGATCCGGGCGGCGGTCTCCGCGTCGAACAGCTCGGTGCTGTACTCGATCAGCCCGTCGAAGCCGCCGTCGACGCGCGGGGTGAGGTCGACGGCCAGGTCGAACTTGGCGGTCCCGGTGTCGAGCCGTACCGGCACCATCTCCAGCTCGCCGACGACGACGGACGCGCGCGGGCGCTCGTCGCTCTGGAAGAGGTGACGGACCAGCGGGGTKCGGCCGCCCGCGTCGCGCTGCGGACGCAGCTCCTCCACGAGGTGGTCGAAGGGCAGGTCGGCGTTGCCGCGCGCGTCCAGTACCTCGTCCCGCATCCGGGTCACCAGGTCCCGCAGGCTCGGGTCTCCGGACAGGTCGATCCGCACCGGCAGCGTGTTGACGAAGAAGCCCACCAGCGAGGCGACCTCGGCCCGCCCCCGGCCCGCCACCGGCGTCCCCACCACCACGTCCCGCTGTCCGCTGAACCGGCCGAGCACGGCCGCGAAGGCGGCGATGCCCACCACGAAGGGGGTGGTGCGGCAGCTCTCCGCCAGATCGGAGATCCGGCGTCCGGCCGCGGACCCGATCCGGAAGCGGGTCTGGGCGCCGGCGAACGTCGGGGCCGCCGGGCGCGGCCGGTCGGTGGCGACCTCCACGAGGGCCGCCCCGTCGAGCCGGGACCGCCAGTGCTCCAGCTGACCGGCGGCCGCGGGGGACTCCAGCCACCGGGACTGCCACGCCGCGTGGTCGGCGTACTGCACGGGGAGTTCCGGCAGGCGCGGCTCCGTCCCCGTCGTGTACGCCCCGTACAGCTCCACCAGTTCCCCTACGAGGACCTGGAGCGACCAGCCGTCGGACACCGCGTGGTGCATCGCCAGTACGAGCAGGTGCTCTCCGCCGGTGCCGCGCAGCAGCCGGCAGCGCAGCAGCGGCCCCTCCGTCAGGTCGAAGGGCTCGGCCGCGATGCGTCCGGCGAGCGCCACGGCGGCGTCCTCGCCGGCCTCGGTGACGGCGACCAGCGGGATGGGCGTGTCCGCCGCGGGCAGCACCAGCTGCTCCACGGACCCGTCGGGACCCGGCGGGAACACGGTGCGCAGCGCCTCGTGGCGGCGGACGATCGTACCGAGCGACCGCTCCAGGGCCGCCGTGTCGAAGGGGCCGCGCAGCCAGACCCCGCAGCCGATGTTGTACACCGGGCTGCCGGGGCGCAGTTGGTCGAAGAACCACAGCCGGCGCTGACCGCCGGACAGGACGGCGGGGGCGTCGGGGTCGGGACGGGGGGTGACGTCACCGGCGGCGGGGTCTTGGCTGCCGTGCGCGTCCTCGGCGGCGCGCTCGCTCCGGCCATGCGCGTCTTCCACGACCGGGTCCTGGCCGCCCTGCGCGTCCTCGGCGGCACGCTCGCTCCGACCCTGCGCGTCTTCCACGACCGGGTCCTGGCCGCCCTGCGCGTCTTCCGCGACGGAGCCCGGCCCTTCTCCCCCGTCGCGGGCGAACCCGAGCTGCCGCGCGTTGCGAAGGAGGGCGCGGACCCGGGCGTGCGCGTACCGGACCCGGAAGAGGGGGTTCTCCTCCTGCTGCCGGAGGAGTTCGTCGCCGAGGCGGGCGGTGTCGTGAGCGGCGGCGGAGAGGATCCCCCACCGGGCGGCGTCCGCACCGAACCGGTCCAGCAGCTCGCGGGCGGTGTACGGGACGGGCAGCGGGACCACGTCGGCGACCGCGTGCCGCTCCCCCGCGCCCGGCGCCTCGCCCGGCCCGCCGGCCGGGGTGCCGTCCTCGGGCCGTGCGCCGAGCAGCACCCACGCGGGGTCGGCGGGACCCTCGCAACCGACCTCCACCCGGTACCCCTGGGAGACGAGGATCCGGCTCGCGGCGTCGGCGACGACGGCGGCCCGCAGGTCGGCGCGGTGGACCAGGCGCGCGGTCTCGCCGTGGGGCGCGCGCCACCCGTAGCGCTGACCGTCCCGCAGGATCTCGCGCACGAGGGCCTGCTGCGCGTCCTGCCGCAGGGTGAAGTTCAGGAAACCGGCGCCGGTGATGTCGACGGCCGCGAGCTCGGGGTCGCGTTCGAGGCGTTCCTTGAGGATCCCGGCGACGTCCAGGGGTCGGCGCCCGGCGGGGCGGGCCAGGGTGAGGGCGATGTTGCTGGCGTAGTCGCCGCGCCCTCCGGGCCGGGGCCGCTCGACCTTGACGCGCTTGGGCAGATCGCCCGCGTCGACCCGCAGCGCACCGTCGTCGACCGCACGGCGCACGGCGTGCAGCACGGTGAGGGAGAGGTCCGCGGGGGTCACGGGACCAGCGTAGGGGAGAAGGGGGGGCCAAAAGCGAACCGGTTTCGCCATGCGGGCACCCGGCCCTACGGGGTCTCCGAACAGGGATCCGTACGCCTGGTCTCGACCCGTCTAGATGTGCTGCCCGGGAAGGTTCCGGCTCTCCGCGCGGCCGACCCCGTGTCGGCCGTCGAGACCAGACGGCCCCTCCTGACCGTCGCGGCGCTCACGCCGGTCCCGGTGCATGAGCTGCCGCACGACGCGGACGAGCTCGGAGGGTTCGAAGGGCTTGGCGAGGAAGGCGTCGACGCCTACGGCGAAGCCGCTCTCGGTCTCGTACTGGGTGCAGGCACTGACGATCGCGACCGGCACGTGGCTGGTCCGCGGATCGGACCGCAGCCGCTCGGCGGTGCGCAGGCCGTCCAAACGAGGCATGACGACGTCCAGGGTGACGACATCAGGACAAACCTGATGAACGACATCCAGACACTCGGCACCATCGGCCGCGGTCACCACCTCGAAGCCCTCGAGCTCGAGATTGACCCTGATCAACTGCCGGATCACCCGGTTGTCATCGACAACGAGGACCCGCCCGGACACGCCTGACACACGACGAGAGTAGGTCGCCGCGCGGGGCCGCGTCCGCGTTTTGCCCACTTCCGACCCGTGAGGGGGAACGAAGCCCCGGTGACGCGACGGAAATACCTGTTCACGGGCACCGCTCCGATGCTGGTAGGGTTCTACCCGTCGCCGCCGAACGCGGCAACGCCCCCGTAGCTCAGGGGATAGAGCAACGGCCTCCGGAGCCGTGTGCGCAGGTTCGAATCCTGCCGGGGGCACTCCAGCCGAGACAGCGCGATCACGTCGCTGACCAGCTGAAGTGCCAAGCATGAAGGCCCGAACTCAGTCCCACTGAGTCCGGGCCTTTGTCGTTGCTACGCACTACCCCCGTGTGAGTGGCATGTGGGCCCACGGCCGGCACTCCGAGACCTTCGACGATCACAACACCTGCAGAACGGACGTCCGCTAGCGTTCCGCCCTCGTTTTCCGGCACCGTCGGCCCGGGCCGTCGACATCCAAGCCGAGGGGATCCGTCGCTACAGACTGTCCCGTGATCCCCGGCGGGCGCGCGGCGGCAGCCACGGCACCTCGCCGCGTAGTCGGAACGCCCTGATACGGGTCCACGACGCTCCTCCGCCTCGCGATGCACCGCATCTGCCGCCGTGCGCTGATCCACCAGGACTACGGGACAGCCCTTAACGAGGGGCCTTGGGGAATCCGGCCTCTCGGGCCTTGTCGATCTCGTCCTTGTTCTGAATCAGCCAGAAGGCGGCGTCACCGAAGGTGGCCCAACCGCGGTAGTACCCCAGGTGGAAAAACCGATTCAGGAACCACAACTGCCGATCTCGGTTCCGGACTTCGGCAGAAACTTCTTCGCAGTGTCCGAGCACTTCCAGGGCTTCCTCGTGCCACATGAGGTAGCGCTCTCGCAGGCTGCCCGTCCCAATTGGTGCCCCAGTGGTGAGCGTCCCGTCCCGCCACCGGTCATCTCGCATGTTCGATGCGATGTACCAGTGGACAGGGTCTCGCTGGTTCTTTCCGTTGTTGCACCGGGAGCAAGCGGGAAGAAGGTTGTCTAGGTCGTCCGACCCTCCACTAGCGAACGGTATGGCGTGGTCCATGGTCTCGGCCGGCCTGCCGCACCAGTAGACGCACTCCCCTCCGTTCGCGGACAGCACGCACATGGACTCCCAGATCATGAACGATCGGCGGCGTCTCTTCTTCGACTGCTGCGGCAGGAAGCTACGTCGGGCCACTCTCAGTCCTTCCATGTCCCGTCCGACCACTTCCGGACGAGGGACGAGTCACGCCCCTGCACGATCATGCAGGGGCGCTACTTCGGCATCGCATTGGGGTTCACACGGCCAGTCCCACGGACGTGAAGGTCTGGTGGTCGGGGGACAATCACTCGTCGACTTCGCGCGGCCGCCCCTTCGAGACCCCGCAGCCAGGCGGAGAAGTCCGAGCGCCATACCCGCAGCTCACCGTTGGGCAGCTTGAAGGCGGCCGGCCCCAGCCCCAGCTCGCGCCAGCGGTGGAAGGTCCGCCGCGAGACGCCACCCAGCTCGGCAAGGATCTGCGGGACGGTCATCAGCTCGTCCTCACGACCAAGCCATGGCCACCCTTGCCTGCCTCCGGCTCCGACTTCCGTGACTTTCCGGACACCCCTAGGGGTTCTCTCCTCGTAGGCCGCACGCGTTCACGTCCAGGGGTCTCCGTGCGTAACCCAGCTTCGATCGTGCCGAACCGCGAAGGTCCAGACAGACCCCAGAAGTAGGAGGTACTTTGATCATCGCTGTGAGACGTGTCTGAAGAATGCGCGGAGGGGCCATGGAAGCAAGGAATCGAAATCTGAACGACTGGTTGACGGCCGTCAGGTCGGGTCAGGCCAAGCTTCCCCGATTTCAAAGGTTTGAAGCATGGAGCTACTCCCAAGTCCAAAGCCTTCTCGAAAGCGTATTGAACGACCTCCCAATTGGTGCGATGTTCGTCCTTGAAGTGGAGGGGAATCCGCCATTCCACCCTCGACCCATCAATAGCGCCCCGGCCGGCGGAAAGGTGAGCGAGCTCCTCCTCGATGGGCAACAGAGAATAACGGCACTCTGGAAGAGCCTTCAGGGAGGATACCCCGAAAGGGAATTCTTTGTAAGTTTCAACGAAAAGACGGATTACGAGGGTATAGCAGTTCATTCAATCAAGGTGAGCGTCAGGGGTGATAGGCGGTACCCGCTCTGGCTAAACGATCCAGTGAAACTACTCGAACGCGGCCTCGTTCCAGTAACGCTCCTACTTCCCGGGGAAGAAGCAAACACCAAGGCTCTGGAATGGATCCAGGCCGCATGCGGGGAACAGCAGGCAGACGTTGTAACGTACTTGATGAAGATTCAAGAATGGCGCGCAAGGTCTCCTCGTTTAATATCCCATTTCTCTCGCTCCCTAAGAGCACCAGCCCCGCCCAGGTTCTTGAAGTGTTCACAAGAATCAATACGGGCTCCACACCCCTCTCTATTTTCGATATCATCACGGCCGACATTGAGCAGGCCGTCGGCGAGTCCTTGCATGATCTACTGGAGAGTCTGAACGGACGGGTACCCGGTCTCGCGCGTTACGGAGATGTGCAAGATATCGTGCTCAGAACTGCGGCTCTGATGCAGGATAAGACGCCAGATCGCCCCAGCATCTTGAGCCTGGACTGGGATGAGGTAGTGGCCAAGTGGCCAGAGCTAGTCGGTGGCGCCGAGAGGGCTGTCGAGTTCCTGGAAGCAGAGAAGGTTCTTGATGGCTCACGCCTCCCGATCTTCACCGTGGTTCCCGCACTGATCACCTTGTGGTCCTACAGCTCTGGACTAAGCCCGGACCGCCTGGGGGAAGCCCGAACGCTATTGCGTAAGTTCATGTGGCGCGGGTTCTTTACGGAGCGCTACGAGAGCAGTGCGCACACTGCGGTGATCCAGGATGTGCGCGAGCTGACAAAGTCAATTCGGGACGGAGACTCGAACTCGACGCCGCCGATCTTTGGCTACGACCTTCCCAGTCAGGAGGACCTCTGCGAGGCCGGCTGGCCGAAGAAGAAGGATCGGCTCGCTCGCGCCATCCTTCTGGTTAGTCTGCAGGGCGGTGCGACTGACCTGGCGGACGGTGGGCCCATCAACGTTCTTAATGTCAGCCAGCGGGAGTACCACCACATCTTCCCGGATGGATACTTGAAGAACTGCCAGTCCGAAATTTCAGCCAACTTGGCTCTCAACTGCGCACTAATTACCTGGAAAACCAATCGAACTATCAGGGATAAGGAGCCTCTCGTCTACATGAGGGATCGAGCCGAGGCTAATAGCCTGGGTGATGACGAGACTGTCTTCAGGCTTAAGACACACGCCATCCCAGAGGGGCCCCTCCGGAAGAATGACTACCCGGAGTTCATTCTTGATCGTTCTCGCGAGGTGACTTCGGCCATGGAGGCTTTGACTAGCGGGCGCCCTTGGAGTCCCTGACTCAGGCGTCGACACATAGCCGGCCGTCTGTGGGCTGCAGCCTATTCATGAACCAACAGACCTAGTCAGCCCGCTAGGACGGCCCTGACCTGCGCGAACGCTTCAGGCGCGCGGGACTTCCGGAGCCACGTGGGCAGGTTCGTATCCTGCCGGGGGCACTTCGCAGGAAGTGCCTGAAGACCCCGCCTGCGGCAATGCTGCAGGCGGGGTCTTGTTGCTTGTGAAGGCGCATACCTGGGCCGCCCCTTGGGCCGTCGAGTTCAGGCGCGGGTCAGTGCAGGGAAGGCAAAGGCGGCGGCGCGGGCGCCCGGCGTCCGGGGGGCCGCTGCTCCGGTACAGCCGGTCGAGACGGTCTCGGCGTCGCGGGGAGCGGGAGATTCGCGTCTCCGGGACGGGGCATTGACCTCGCCGTGGGCAGCAGGGTTGCACGATGGCCATGCCCCCCGGACCGGGCGCTCCCCCGTGGTCCGTGGCGGCGCGCGCGGGACCGGCGCTCCCAGTGCGGAGGGCCGTACTGGCTGGGGCGCGTGCCGTCGGCTCGAGTGTGGAGCCTGTCCCTGTGGTGGTGGCACGTCGTCCACACGCAATGTGGAGATTCGCTGCACGTACCGCACATCGAGCCACCAGCCGAGCGCCTAGATTCACGGGGAGCAGCAGGCCGATGAGCGGTACGGGTGCGCCGGAGCGTCATGTGCGACCCGGTCGCGGGGGGACCCGGTCGGCGTCTGCTGTGACGGGGGGAATCACCTTGAGGTCGGCCTTCGGGCCGGCCCGGTGTCTTGGTGGAAGGCGGCCGCAGGCCGTCGTGCTGGCGGCATCGCGCGCCAGTTGGACAGGGAGCGCGCTCGTGCGCTTCGTCGGAGAAAGTTGACCATGCGTAAGTCTGTAATAGCCGTGCTCGCGGCTCTGCTGGCCGTGTTCGCCATGAACGTCTCGGCCGCCCCTGATGCGAGCGCCCTGGCGTGGCATGAGCTGAAGAACAAGTACTCGGGGAAGTGCGCCACGCCGAAGGGCAACGGCACCTCCAACGGAACCATCATCACCCTGTGGGACTGCACCGGTTCGCCGCTCCAGCACTGGGAGATCCGGGTGGGCGGCTCGGGCTACCAGATCGTGAACAGGGCGAGCGGCAAGTGCCTCACCCCGTACGCCAACGGTTACCAGACCGACGGTGCGGTCCTCGCGCTGTGGACCTGTGACAACTCGGGCACGAACCACCCGCAGCTGTTCGACTACGACCAGGCCTGGACCTGGACCGCCTACTCGGGTCCGAACTACCGCTGCCTGACGAACAAGGGCGGCAGCCACGCCAACGGCACCTACCTCACCCTGTGGCGCTGCGCGAGCGACTACCCCACCGAGCAGCAGTGGGTCTTCAACTACGCGTAGTGGCACGGTGGGAGCGAGACGTCCCGGAGCGTAGCGACCGGCATCCGGCGGGATGCGGGCCCGCGTGAAGGCGACCATGACTCCGCACCCGGCGACGGGTGCGGAGTCACGCCTGTTCGGCCGCGGCGGCTCGCGGTGGCAGTCCCGGCCCGCACCGCCGGCGCCCGTGCTCCGGCGGGTGCCCCGGCGGGACAGGTCTGCCGAAGGCCGTGGCGCGGAGGGCGGTTCGGCGGCCCCCTCAGGGCTGCTCCGTGAGGCCGAAGTGGCGGGAGACCTCGTCGATCGTGAAGCGGGCCCGGAGCTTGCAGGCCGAGTTCTGGTTGGCGAAGAAGCCCGGGCGCCAGAGTGCCTGGTCGCGGGGGACGGCGCGTTCCCAGGTGACGGGGACGATCCACTCGCGGCGGTCCTCGTCCGTGCCGTCCGCCTCGTCGCCGGCCCGCCGGTAGGTGCCCTTCAGCGGGAGGTCCGCCATCCGGCGGGGCTCGCCGTCGGCGTCGAGGAGGGCGTCGGCGAACGGCTGCGGTTCCTCGGAGACCGTGCCGACGCCCACGTAGCCCGTCCTGGGGATGTGGGTGAACACCCGGGCCCCGAGGGGCAGGGAGCGGAGTGTGCGGGAGAACCAGTCGCCGCCGCCGGCCGAGACGAACCCGTGGCGCAGGGCGTCGTCCCAGTCCCTCCCCGCGGGGTCGTCGCCGAAGGAGACGTACCAGTCCGTCCCGTTCCAGGGCTCCTGCTTGCCGCGCCGCTTGCCGCCGGCCGGTGGGGCTGCGGCCTCCGTCTCGTCGATGAGCCAGGTGCGCGCCAGGTACGAGCGGCCCTCGTCCTCGAAGTAGCGGAAGAAGAGCACGTTGACCGGCACCTGGAAGCCGGACGCCAGGTAGGTGACGATGCGTTCGGTCGCCGGGTCGATCTCGCTCGCGACGACGGTCAGCGCGTGGGTCGCGTTCAGCACCTCGGGCGGGCTGCCGCCGAACCGGAGCGCGAACGCCTCGTCCAGCTCGGCGGGGAGACCCCGCCCGCGGGCGTACGAGGCGTAGATGTCGCGGATCTGCTCGTTGGTGAGGTCCTGGACCCAGGAGCCGTAGTCGAGGACCTGGGCCACCACCTCGCGCGGCGTACGGTCCCGCTTGAGTTCGAGGACGTGCAGGCCGCCTTCGGCGTCCATCCCGAGCAGGTCGACGACCTTGCCGTACCGGGTGGTCACCTGCCGGCCGATCAGCAGGAGCGGGGACCCGAGGATGCCCGGGTCGGCTTCTATGAGCTGCTCCAGGCGGGATTCCAGGGGCATGGCCCGGGTGGCGACGCGTACGGGGGTGTCGTCCACCCGCCACAGTCCGAATTCGAGCGGCATCTCCGTGCCCTTTCGGTCGGTTCACGTTCCCGTCGGCCGAGCGGCAGTCGGTGTCCGGCGTGCCGTCCGGGGCCGGGGGCTCAGAGCCCCAGGTGCTTCCTCATCGCTCTGATGTCCGCCAGGTCCTTCGTCCGGCCCGAGCGGAGTTTCCAGGCGAGGACCTCCGGCAGGGGGCAGAAGGGGATGCCCTGGATCATCTCGGCGCCGTCGATCAGCGCGTCGGTGTCGGGGCCGCCGGGGAGCCAGTGGTCGAAGACCTCGACGGTGCCGTCGAAGAGCGGCACCACGAGGCCGTGGCCGGAGGCGGCCGGGGTCGCCGCGGCGAGGGTCAGGGCGATCTTCCAGGCGTCGCCCCGCGCCACGACGTCGAGGTCGCTGACCTCGTCCCGGAGGCCGTGGGCGAGCAGCGGCCCGCTTCCCGCCACCACGTAGTCGGTGGGGGGCAGGTCGAGCGAGAGCAGCCGGTGGACGAGTGGGTGCCGCCTGAGCTCCAACGGAACCACGGAACCTCCTACAGGGCGGACAGCCCGACCGCTGTGCGTGCGGCCATGCTCATGGCCGCCGCAGCGAGGACGCTGACCAGCGTACCGACGAGGAAGTACTTCGACGCGTGATTGACGTGGTCGACCGGGGCGCGCGCGAGTGCCTTGGCCGCCAGGACGAGTGCCGCCGCCTCCGGCTGGCCGGCCGCGAGGAAGACGAACAGGATCCCGCGTTCGAAGAGGCCGATGTTCCGGCCGCCGCTGTCGATGAGTTGGAGGGCCATCGTCTTCGCGGGCCCGGCGTCCAGGGCGTGGATCTCGCGTTCCACCGGGTCCGTGGCGGCCTTCACGAGTGATCCTCCGCCGAACACCGCCAGCAGCATGGCGGAGACCATCACGGTCGCCCGGTCGCTCAGGAGCAGCCGGTTGCCGAGGTCCACGGTCGTCGGGGCGGCCGCCCACAGTCCGGTGAGCGCCGCGAGCCCGATGACGAACGCGCCGCTCTTCCTCGCGTTGCTCAACGGTCCGAGGGTCACCGGGGTGGTGACGGAGAAGCCGAGGGACAGGCTGCCCGGGCGGTGGAGCAGGATCGCCGAGCCCAGGGCCAGGAGTCCGGCCGCCGCGAGGGCGACCCAGGGTTTCGTCTCGTGCCGGTACGGGGCGATGGCGTAGCCGCCGTACGCGAGCGTGAGCAGGATCGCCGGCCAGGGGCGGTCCCTGAACCAGTCGCGTTCCCACGAGACCACCAGCGGCGCCGCGAGGCCGAAGAAGACCCGTGCCGTCTCCATGCCGTTCCCTCCCCCGAGGTCCGACCGCACGCGTGGGGCGCCTGATCGCATCGATCGCATCGATCGCATCGATCGCCGATCTTAGTCAACTGTCGTGTAGCAGGGAGCAGTTCGCGGCGTCGCGACACCCGGCGCGCCGTCGGCGGTGGCTCCATCGGTTCGATAAGGAGGCCTGATCCGGAGCGCATTGTTGCCCCCTCCCCACCGCCCTAGCGTGAACGGAAACGTCAGCCGTATTCGGACTGACCGAAGGAGGCGAAATGAAGTTCGGGGTATATCCGGCCTACATCGGTGGCCAGGACATCACCGGCGACAATCCGCAGTTCGTGCACACCGTGACGGCCCGGGCCCTGATCGAGGACACCTTCCCCAGTCTGCGTCTCAAGCGCGATCTCGATCTGGGGATCGTCAGTCCGGATACGGCCGGGGAACAGGTCGTCGGAGCCTGTGTGGTGGCCGACGACAGCATGGCGCGGCAGGCGCTGGAGTCGGCCGCACGTGCGGCGGCCGAGTGGCGGCTGGTGCCGCTGGAGCGGCGGCTCGAGGTCGGGCGGCGTATCGGTGAGCGGCTGCTGGAGCACCGTGCGCCGCTCGTCGAGATTCTGGTCGCGGAAGGGACTCCCCGGGACGCGGCCGAGGGAATGATCACCGGAATTCCGTTCACCAGCTGGAGCAAGGAGACGCTCGAATGGTGTGCGGAGCAACTGGAGTTCCGGCGCCGTGACGGCGAGCGGGAGATGATTCTGCGACGCCTTCCCGACGGCGTCGTGTGCATCAACCCGCCGCAGAACGCGGCGACCGTGAACGCGCTGAACGGCCTCACCGCCCTGCTCGCCGGCAACACCGTGGTGGTGCGGGCGCCGCGCGGCGTCGCGCTCAGCTGCATGTACGCGATGCGCGAGGTCGTGGCACCCGTGCTGGAGGAGATGGGCGCGCCGGCCGGTACGGTCAACGCGTTCTGCGGGGCGCCCATGCTGGAGACCTGGCTGGCCAGCGAACACGTCGACGACGTCCTCTACTTCGGCGGCAGCAAGAAGGGCCTGGAGTTCGAGGCCGACGCCATCGCCGCGGGCAAGAAGCCGATCCTGGAGCTCGCGGGCAACGACTGCTGCGTGGTGTGGCACGACGCCGACCTCGACGCGGCGGTGGAGTCCATCACGCAGTTCTTCCTGAACTCCGGCCAGATCTGCAACGTGCCCAACCAGGTCGTCGCGCACCCGGCGATCGCCGACGAGCTGATCGCCCGGGTGGTCGAGGCCACGGCCGAGATCAGGCCCGGCTTCCCCGACGAGCCCGGCGTGGTGCTCACCCCGGTGCTCGGCGTCGACTGGTTCTACGGCTGCCTCGGCGAGGCGCTCGCCAAGGGCGCGAAGCTCGTGCACGGCGGACGCCGGCTCGAGGTGGACGGGACGCCGTCGAGCACGGGGTTCTTCGTCGAGCCGACCGTCGTCCGGGTCGACGGGATGCGGGGGGCCCGGTCCCTCTCCGTCGTACGCGACGAGACCTTCTTCCCGCTGCTGCCGATCATCGTTCCGGAGGCCGGATCCTCGGACGAGGAGCTCCTGGCGGAGGTGCTCGAGTTCGTCAACTCGAACGCGTACGGCCTGCGCAACTCCGTCTGGTCCCGCGACCCGGAGATGGTCGGGCGCTTCCTGGACGGCGTCACCAACGCCGGAAACCTGAAGATCAACGACTCGCACAGCGGCTTCGTCCCCTTCCTGCCCAACCAGGGCGGCCCGGGCCTCACCGGCGGGGCCTTCGGAGAGGCGAGCCACCCGATGCTGCGCACCACACGGCTGCAGGGCGT
Source organism: Streptomyces sp. MS191 (assembly GCF_008042125.1). GTDB lineage: Bacteria > Actinomycetota > Actinomycetes > Streptomycetales > Streptomycetaceae > Streptomyces. Next base: position 181,070 of record NZ_RDBI01000065.1, on the reverse strand, counting down.
GAGCATCCTGCGCCCGGCATCCGACAAGGAGCATGCGTCATGACGACCCGCGTACTGAAGGTCACGGTGCCGGCCACGGCCGCCGAGGTGATCGAGCGCCTCGCCGACCAGACGGCGTTCCCCTCGTACGCCGAGGACATCCTGTCCGTCTCCGCCGACGGGGACGCGGCCGGTGCGGAGGACGGAAGCGGGGGCGGGGACGGGCGGCAGGCCTGGGTGCTCGCCTTCCGCGGCGGTACGGCCGGCTGGGTCCAGGACGTACGGCGGACCGGCCCGGCGGGCGAGGGTCCGCACCGGATCGCCTTCGAGCAGGTCAGCGGGGACTTCCAGGAGCTGAAGGGCTCGTGGACGAGCACCGACGTCCCCGGCGGCGGCAGCGAGGTCGCCTTCGAGATCAGCTACCGCACGAGCGTGCCCCATCTCGCCGGCGCGATCGACTCGGCCGTCGGGCACGTCCTGGTCCGCAGCGCCCACCAGGTCGTCAGCGCCGTCGCCGGCGGTCCCGTGCGGGTCACCGACGGCCACTACTACCTCGGCGACCCCACCGAGCACCTCCGGCAGTCCTGACCACTCCGGTCGGCAGCACCGACCGGTCTCGGCCCACAAGGAGAAGCACACACCATGGAGAACGTCTGCATCATCGGAGCGGGCTGGTCGGGACTCGCCGCCTGCCAGGTCCTGCACGAACGCGGGATCCCCTTCGACGCGTACGAAGCCGGCTCCCAGGTCGGCGGCAACTGGCGCTACCTCAACGACAACGGGATGTCCTCGGGCTACCGCTCCCTGCACATCAACACGTCGAAGAAGCTGTCGGAGTACCGCAGTTACCCGATGCCGAAGGACTACCCGCACTACCCGGACCACGTCCAGATCGCCCGCTACCTGGACGACTACGTCGACCACTTCGGCTTCCGCGAGGCGATCGCCTTCCGCACCCTGGTCACCCACGTGGAGCCCGCCGAGGGCGGCGGCTGGACCGTCACCGCGCGCCACCGCGACACCGGCGAGGAGACCGTGCGCCACTACGGCTCGGTGATCGTGGCCAACGGCCACCACTGGGACCCGCGCGACCCCGAGCCCGCGTTCCCCGGCGCGGACGGCTTCACCGGCACGCAGATCCACTCGCACTACTACAAGGTCCCGGACGAGTACGCCGGCAAGCGGGTGCTCGTCCTCGGCTTCGGCAACTCGGCCTCGGACATCGCGGTGGAGACCTCCACCGTCTCGGAGCGCACGTTCCTGTCCATCCGGACCGGCGGCTACGTCTTCCCGAAGTTCATGTTCGGCAAGCCGGGCGACGACATGATCAGCCCCTTCATCACCCGGGTGATGCCCCGCGAGACGCAGCGCTGGGTGATGGCCGCGCTGCTGCGCATGACGATCGGCAAGGTCACCGACTTCGGCCTGCCCGAGCCGGGCCACAAGCTCTTCAACTCGCACCCGACCGTCTCGGAGTCGCTGCTCCCCCGCCTCGGCCACGGCGGCCTGTCCGTCAAGCCGAACGTCTCCCACTTCGACGGCGACACCGTGCACTTCACCGACGGCACCAGCGAGGTGATCGACGCGGTCATCTACAGCACCGGCTACAAGGTCAGCTTCCCGTTCCTGGACGAGTCCGTCATGGCCCCGACGGACAACGACGTCTCCCTCTTCCACCGGGTGGTAGACCCGCAGCACTCCGGTCTGTACTTCGTCGGTCTCTTCCAGCCGCTGGGCGCGACCACGGTGCTCGCCGAGGCCCAGTCGCAGTGGGTGGCGGACCTGCTCCAGGGCCGGGCGGCCCTGCCGTCGGTGGAGAAGATGCGCCGCGAGATCACCCGGTACAAGGAGAAGCTCGCCAAGCGCTACATCACCTCCAAGCGCCACACCATGCAGGTGGACCACTACCCGTACCTGGCCGAGCTGCGCGGGGTGCGCCGCCGCGGTGCCCGGCTGGCGAAGAAGGGCCGCGGCGCGGCCGTGGAGCCGTCGCTCGTCGACTACCGCCCCGAGGAGGTGTCGATCCGGATCGACGCCGCTCCCGAGGTGGTGTGGGACCTGATCAGCGACGTGACGCGGATGGGGCAGTGGAGCCCGGAGTGCCGTCGCTGCTACTGGCGCGGCTCGAAGCGCGGGGTCGGCGCGCGCTTCATCGGGATCAACCGCCGTGGCCGGGTCTTCTGGATCACCTCCAACACGGTCGAGCGGTCGGAGCGCGGCAAGTCCTTCGCGTTCCACACGACCACCAACGGGGTGCGCTGGGGCTACCGGCTGGAGCGGGACGGGCGGGGCGGCACGCTGCTCACCGAGGTGTGGGACGTCTCCGGGCAGAACGCGGGCCAGCGCAAGCGCACGGCGTCCTTCGCCGAGATGATGCTGGGCGGCTACGAGAACCACACCGAGGAGCTGCGCGAGGGCATGCGCAGGACGCTGGAGCGCGTCAAGGCCGAGGCGGAGGCGCAGGGCCGGCCGCTCAACGCCGTGCCGGACGCGGAGCGGTCCACGTCGGCCACGACGCCCGCGGAGCGGAGCGTGGAGGTGGACACGGCCGCATGACGACGGACGACAACCTGCGCTGCGCCTCGGTCGAGGAGTTCACCGCCTGGATGGAGGCGCACCACGCGACGGCGCAGGAGGTGTGGCTCGCACTGCCGAAGAAGGGCACGCCGGTGCCCTCGGTCACCCGGTCCGAGGCCCTGGACGTAGCGCTCTGCTACGGCTGGATCGACGGCAAGGCCTTCTCGGGGAACGTGCCGGACGGCTGGTGGGCGCAGCGCTTCTCGCCGCGCAAGCGCCGCAGTCCCTGGTCGCGGATCAACTGCGCCAAGGTGGGGAAGCTGGAGTCCGCCGGCCGGATGCGGCCGGCGGGCCTGGCCCAGGTCGAGCTGGCGAAGGCAGACGGACGCTGGGCCGCCGCGTACGCGCCCCAGAGCACTGCGGAGGTCCCGTCGGACCTGCGGGCCGCGCTGGACGCGGCGCCGGGTGCGGCGGCCGCCTTCGAGGCGCTGAGCCGGAGCAACCGCTACCGGATCCTGCTCCAGGTGGAGAAGGCCGTACGGCCGGAGACCCGGGCGCGGCGGATCGCCGGGTACGTCGAACGGCTCGCGGCGGGCGACCCGCCGCACGGGCCCCGGAAGCCGGGCTGACCCCACGGGTGCGGCCGGCCGCACGCCCGCCGGACACGGCGGCCCGTCCTCCCGCCGCATTCCGCGGCCCCTCCCCCGTCGCCGTCGCCGTCGCTGTCCCCGTCGCCGCCCCCGTTCGTGTCGCCGTCGAGTACGGCCGGACCGGCCCCGCGGTGAGCGATGTGGTCAGGAGCGAGAGGTTCCGCGGCGACGGCCGTGTCCGTACCGACGCGCTGACCTGGGAGAACACCGCCAACAAAGGTCGATTATCCGCCAATTCGCCCTTCCCCCAGTAGCATTCACCTCGCGAACGGGCCTCACGGGGGGTCCGTGAGGGGGGACTTACTGTGATCCGAGTGCTGCTCGCGGACGACATGCTGATGCTGCGGCGGGCCCTGGTATCGCTGCTGGAGCTGGAGGACGGCATCGAGGTGGTCGGTGAGGCGGACAACGGGGACCGGGTGCTCCCGGTCGCGTTGGAGACCCGGCCCGATGTGGCGGTCCTGGACATCGACATGCCCGGCATCGACGGCATCCGGGCCGCGGAGCTGCTCAGCCGGGAGCTGCCGGCCTGCAGGACGATCATCCTGACCAGCCTCGGCAGGCCGGGGAACCTGCGTCGGGCGCTGGAGGCCAAGGTGTCCGGTTTCCTGCTCAAGGACGCCGACCCGACCCGGCTCGCCGCCGCGATCCACCAGGTGGTCGCCGGGGAGCAGGTGGTGGACCCGCAGCTCGCGCTGGCCACGCTGCAGACCGGTGGCAGTCCGCTGAGCGCGCGGGAGAGCGAGGTGCTGCGGCTCGCGGCCCAGGGCCTGGACGCGCCGGAGATCGCCCGGAAGCTCTTCCTGTCCGCGGGGACCGTGCGCAACTACCTGACCACGGTGGTGACGAAGCTCAACGCCCGCAACCGCATGGACGCGGTCCGCATCGCCCGGGACGCCGGCTGGCTCTGACGAAGCTCAGGGCGTCGGGGGCCCGGGAGGATCGGCAGGATCGGCAGGATCGGCAGGACACGCCCTAGCCCTCCGCCGGCGCGAGGTCCGGTCCGGCGTCCTCGGCGGGGGCGGCGGGGGCCGGGGCGTCCTCCGCCGGGGCCGCTCCGGTGGCGGCCTGGGCCGGGAGGTCCACCGCGAGTTCGAACCAGCCGTCCGGGCGGACGCGGCAGGAGAGTTGCCCGCCCAGCGCCTCGGCGCGGATGGCGAGGCTGCGCAGTCCCACGCCGCCGGTGACGCCCTCGCCCTCGGGGCAGTGGGACGCGTCGCGGTCGCGCAGGCCGTCGTTGGAGATGCACAGCCGGACGATCCCGCCCTCGGCCCGCGCCTCGATGACGCAGTGCTGCGCCTTGCTGTGCCGCAGCAGGTTCGTCACGCCCTCGCGCAGCACGGTCGCGAGGACCGTGTCGACGGAGGCGTTCAGCGGTTCCTGGGTGACGCGGATGTCGGTGCGGATGCCCACCGCGCGGAGCAGCGAACCGGCCGACTCCACCTCGCGGTTGAGGTTCATCTGGACGTAGCTGCTGGCCACCGAGCGGACGTCGGTGAGGGCCTGCCGGGCGGTCTGGACGATCTCGGTGATCTCCATCTCGGCGCGCTCGGGCGCCACCCGTACGAGACGGTGCGCGAGTTCGCACTTGAGCGTGATGGTGGAGAGGCTGAATCCGAGCAGGTCGTGCAGGTCGCGTGCGAAGCGGAGACGTTCCTGCGTGACGGCCAGCCGGACCAGTTCCTCACGTGCCGCCTGCACTTCGCGGATCAGGCCGGACAGCCGGCTGAGGCCGTAGACCACCAGGCCGGTGAGCATGGTGGCGACCGTGTTGTAGGCGAGCTGGCCGACCCCGTACCCGACGGCGAACTGCACGACTCCGGTGGCGACGATGACCGCGGCGAAGGCCGCCCAGCCGACGGCCGATCTGAGCACGAGCAGGGAGGACGCGGCCAGGAATCCCGGCATGCCCAGCCAGGCGGCGCCGAACAGGGCGAACGGGGCGAAGGTGAGGACGGCCTGGACGGCCAGGGTGGCCGGCCGGTAACGGGCCGCCCGCGGTATCCAGTCGGGGAACGAGTGGCTGAGCTGGACGGAGAGCAGCATCAGCATCAGGACACCGCAGAGGACGAGTTCGCCGGCCCCGAATCCGCCGCCCACCGCGTAGGTCAGGGCGACGGCGAAGAAGCAGAGGATGACGACGACGGTGATGGTCCCGGCGACGCGCGGCGCCAACTCACCCCCCTCGGTGACCCGATGAGTGAGAAATGCGTCTGAATCGGCGGGGCGTGACCATCGCACAGGGGCTCCCTACTCGACTGCGTTTTCGCACGGGAAGTGCAGCATAGGCGGAGTAGGTGACGTACAGGGACGGTATCTCCGGTCAAGGGCGTCTCGTGGGGGCTCCGCCGGACTCGGCCGAAGCCGCTCCGGTCGGCACGGCGGCCAGGACGAACTCGCCGACGCCGGACTCGGCTCGCCAGTCGAGTCCGAAGGCGCGGGCGGAGGTCGCGGTGTCGCCGAACGCCAGGGCGCACGGGCCGATGCCCATGGCGGTGGAGACCAGGTAGAGCGTCTGCTGGAGCGCTCCGACCTCCTTGAGCAGGACGCTGTAGGCGATGCCGGGGAAGGCGACGTTCAACCGCCGGAAGCGGGCGGTCATGCTGATCAGAACGGGCGGTTCCGCGCTCAGTCCGGCGTTCGCGCCCGCCTCCTCCAGCAGCGCGTCGACCAAGGCCGGATCCGTGCGCAGCGGGAAGAGGGTGTGGGCGGCCGGATCGTAGTGGTAGGCGCCGCGCGGGAGTTCGCCGGATCCGGCGACGGTGACGTACAGCTCCAGCGGGTAGACGGAGCCGGCGCTCGGGTAGGGGCGGCCGGCCGCGGGCCGGGCGCGGGCCGTGCGGTACAGCAGCTCGCCCAACTGGGCCAGGGACAGCGGGAGTCCGCCGTCCGCGCGGACCGACCGGCGGGACTCGAGGACGGTGGTGAGCCGTGGGTCGCGGGCGAGGACCAGGTCGAGGTCGGGCACCGGGAGGACCAGGGGCACCGCGTCGGAGTCCGGGTGCTCCCGGGCGTCCTTCGGCGCCTCGGCCGTCCCGCCGGCCAGTCCGAGCGGCTCGTCGTGCAGGCCGGGCCTGCTGCGGTTGTGCAGCATCAGCTCGCGCGGCGACCAGTGCTCCAGCGCGGGGTCCCGGTCCTCGGCGAAGGCGAGGGGGTGGGGGTGGGACTCCGGGTCCCACGGACCGCCCGCGGTGCCGGCCCCCGGCCCCGTGACGGTGTCCCGGCCCGCGCCGGGGGCCGCCGCGCGCGCGGAGTCGGGGCCCTCGGCGCCGGCGGGGTCCGTACGGGTGAGGCGGACGGCCGGCACGAGCATGCCCGCCGCCTCCAGATAGCCGACCGCCGTACGCACCACGTCGAGCGGCACGTCGAGCAGCCGGGCCGTCTCGCGGACCGAGGCGGGGCGGACGTAACAGCTGACCAGCCACATGGCCTGCGCGGTGTGCAGCAGCACCCGGTGCGAGCTGAGCGGCGACTCGAGCACCATGTCGTGGGATCCGACGCGCAGGGTGGCGAACCGGGAGAGCCGGTGGACGCCGTCCGGGGCGGGCGACCGCGGGGCGAAGCGGGCCTCGCGCACGATCGGCACGACGGACATCTGCTCGGTGCCGTCGGCCAGCGCGAGCGTACGGATCACGGCGTGCCGCACCGCCTCCAGGGTGGAGCGCAGTGCGGCGCGGCGCGGGTCTCCCGGCAGCGAGCGGGTGTCGCTGAACCCGGGCAGCACGTTGTCGAGCGACACCGGGCCGTACGTCATGCGTTCGAGGGCCCGGGAGACCACCGGGTCGGCCATGGGGAGCCGGATCTCGTCCCAGCGGGTGCTGACCAGGCCCGTCCCGGGATCGTCCGCCACCGTCTCCACCGTGGTGTCCTCACGGAGCGACCAGAGTTCGATGAGCCGGGTGTCCCGCGGTGCGGGCGGAGCGGAAGACTTCATGACCGGGACCTCACGGGTGGCGCGACGGTGTCACAGGAAGAGCGGGACCGGGTTGAGGTCCTCGTAGCGGGTCGGGGTGGCGAGGCGGCCCAGCCGGACCGGTACGTCGAAGAGCCGGCCGGGGGCGAAACGGGTCCAGAAGGTGCGCAGTCCCGGCACGATCACCTTGACGACGGGGAGCCCGATGTCGGCCCGGGTCTGGTCCAGGACCAGCAGCTCGCTGCCGAGTCCCCGGGCGAGCGCCTCGGCGGCGGCCACGTCGTCGGCCAGGTCGGTGCGCGGGGTGTACGGGAAGTCGGCGGGGGTGCGGTCGGGGCCGGCGGAGAGCAGGTAGGGCTGGTTCGCGGTCGTGGCGGTGCGCCACCAGTGCAGCGGCACCGGGTCGTCGCAGGTGTAGCCGGCGCCGTCGGCGGTGACGTTCACGACGGGCGGCAGCATCTGGTTGACCTCGGCGACGGCGCGCCGCAGGGCGATCCGGGGGTCGAAGTGGGCGCCGAATCCCAGGGTGATGTCCTCGGCGGGCTTGTCGGTGCGGCGGGAGAGCGCGGCGAAGACCGGGACGCCGAGGTCGCTGGTGAGGTCGAGGACCCAGAGTTCGCGGTCCAGTTCGGTGTGCGCGGCCCGGGTCGCCTCGATCCAGGAGTCCCCGAAGGAGGCGAGGTCGACGCCGGGCTGCCGGGTGCGGTTGTACCACCACAGGGCGACGGCGTCGCGTTCGACGAGTTCCAGGAACCCCTGCACGATGGCGTCCTCGCGGGAGCTGCCCGCGGCGGTGCCGTTGGAGTGCGCGGAGAAGAAGCCGGAGGGGCAGGGGGTGTCGTAGTAGAGCATCGAGGTGGGCAGCAGCCGGTGGCGGTCCGCGGTCAGGGACCAGACCGGCGTCCAGTCGACGGGGGTGTCCTCGTCGAAGGGGGCGCAGACCCGGTGGGCCGGGGCGTGTTCGGCGTTCCAGGTGGCCCGGTCGGGGTACTGACGGGGGTCGAAGAGCTGGACGGAGTCGGGGTGGACGGCCCGCTCGGCGACCTCGCGGTAGGAGGCCCGCAGGGTGGGTTCGTCGCCCTGGCGGTAGCCGCTGTGGCGCTCGACGGCCTCGCACAGGGCGCTGACCTGGGCCTGCAGCGGGGTGGTGCCCTTGCCGGAGCTGTGGCTGCGCAGGCCGGCGCGCACGGCCGCGAGGCCGGTGGGCGAGGTGGCCGGGTTGTGTCCGGAGTGGAAGCAGTTGAGGAAGCCGGGGTCGCGCCGGTCGCGGCGGACCTCCTTCACCACGCCGGTCAGTTCGTCGACGAGGTGTCCGTACCGTTCGAGCATCTCCTCGGGGGTGAGGGAGCGCTCCCCGGTGCCGGTGCCGGACTTGGGGCGGCTGACCGGGCGGACGGGGGCCCAGATGCGGCGTGCGGTCACCTCGGGGTCTCCGCAGGTGGGGCACTGCGGGCGTCTTCGCACGGGGTGGTGGCGGCCCGCGAGGGTGAGGGTGTCCATGGTCCACAGGGAGCTCTGGCCGGAGTGGCGGTGTCCGGCCATCCACTTGACGGCTTCGAGGCAGGCGAGGTGCAGTCCGACGGCGCGGCCGGCGGCCAGGCCGGAGGGGGGCACGCTGACGGGGCGGCCGAGTGCCCGGCCGAGGTAGGTCTCCGCGGGGCGGTTGCGGCGCAGCGGCTCGGCGAGGCACTGCCAGCAGGGACCTTCGTCGGGCTGGAACACGGGCCCGATCCAGGGCTGTTCGCCGGTGAGGCGGACGGGGAGCCAGGGGGTGCCGGCGGCGCGGTACGCGGTGTCCAGGTCGGCCAGCGCGGGGTCGAGGTAGCTGTCGCACAGGACGACGGACAGGCCGGGTGCCTCGGTGTCGGTGCCGGTGCGGTGGATGCGCAGGCCGGCGGCGGCGAGGGCGGCGCGGAGTTCCTCGGTTCCGGTGCCGGCTTCGGAGCCGGTGCCGATGCCCACGACGGTGGCGCTGCCGGTGCGGCGTGCGGCCTCGTCGCCGTCCACTCCGGCCAGTTCCCAGAAGGCCTCGCCCGAGCCGGCGGTGGTGGTGTCCGGTGCCCGGTGGGTGAGGAGGCCGGTTCCGAGGAGCCGGGTGACGACCTGGCGTACCTGGTCCGCGGGGAGGGTGCCGGCGGCGTCGGCGATCAGCCGGTCGAGGGTGCGGGTGCCGTCCAGGAGCGGGGCGAGAGTGGTGACGCAGGATCCACGCAGCGCGGTGACTCCGCGCTCGGAGATGAGGAACACGCCCTCTCCGGGGACGACTTCGGCCTTCAGATGAGGCTTGAACCCGAGTCCGTTCGTGGTGCCCTGGCGATGTGCCACCGTGTTTCCCCCTGTCTGGTGTGCGGCCTGTGGACGGTCGGTGTCGCGGTTGCCGTGTCGTGCGGGGTGGAGCGGGTTACTCGGCGAGCAGGTCGCCCGTCCAGCAGATGCAGGTGCCGGGCTGGTACTGCTCGACGACCGCTCCGCCGAAGTCCTCGATGACCAGGTCCTCGACGACGGGGGCGGCGGTGGCGGCGGTGGTGATGTTGAGGTTCATGTCGGCCCTTCCGGTGGTGTGTCCTGCTGACGGGGAAGAGTCTGCTGGTCCGCCGGAAGGGCCGACAGTGCCTGTGTCACCGGGCCGACGTGAAGTTCTCATGGTCATCTCGCGAGGGCGTCACACCCCTTCCGCGGCGGTCGGGACGTCCGCCATTCCGGCGGTCAGGGTGGCGCCGTCGACGGGGTCGACGAGCAGGAACGATCCCGTGCGCCGGAAGTCGGCGTAGCCGTCCAGGGCGATCGGTTCGGCGGTGCGCAGGACGATCCGGCCGATGTCGTTGACGCCGAGCGTGTCGGTGCCGGGGCGCTCGGACAGGTCCTCCAGGTCGAGCCGTGAGGAGATCTCGACGACGACGGCCCGCACGGTGCGGGTGGTGTGCCGGAGCAGCACCTGCCGGCCGGCGTACAGCGGCTGTTCGCCGAGGTGGCAGACGGTCGCGGTGAGGCGCCGGACGGCGTGGGGCGCGGAGGCGGCGGGGGCGATCAGGTCGCCGCGGGAGATGTCGAGGTCGTCGGTGAGCCGTACGGTCACGGACTGCGGGGCCCAGGCGGTGTCGGTGGTGGTGCCGTCCAGGGTGTCGATGGCGGCGACGGTGCTGACGCCGCCGGACGGCAGGGCGGTGATCCGGTCGCCGACCCGCAGCACGCCGGAGGTGATCTGGCCGGCGTAGCCCCGGTAGTCGGGGTGGGCCGCGGTGCCGGGGCGGATGACGTACTGGACCGGCAGGCGGGCGGTCTCGGTGCGGGGGTCGGCGCCGACGGGCACCGACTCCAGGTGCTCCAGGACGGTGGGTCCGGCGTACCAGTCCATGCGCTCGGAGGGGCGTACGACGTTGTCGCCGGCGAGGGCCGAGATCGGGATGGCGGTCACCCGCTCGACGCCGAGCGCGGCGGCGCACGCGGAGAAGGCCGCGGCGGTGCGGGCGAACACCTCCTCCGAGCAGTCCACCAGGTCCATCTTGTTCACCACGAGGGTGACGTGGCGGATGCGCAGCAGGGCGGCGACGGCCAGGTGGCGGCGGGTCTGCTCGACGACGCCGTTGCGGGCGTCGACCAGGACGAGGGCGAGGTCGGCGGTGGAGGCGCCGGTGACCATGTTCCGGGTGTACTGCACGTGGCCGGGGGTGTCGGCGAGGATGAACCGGCGGTGGGTGGTGGCGAAGTAGCGGTAGGCGACGTCGATGGTGATGCCCTGTTCGCGTTCGGCGCGCAGGCCGTCGGTGAGCAGGGCCAGGTCGGGTGCCTCCTGGCCGCGGGAGCGGGAGGCGTGCTCGACGGCCTCCAGCTGGTCGGCGAGGACGGACTTGGAGTCGTGCAGCAGCCGGCCCACCAGGGTGGACTTGCCGTCGTCGACGGAGCCGGCGGTGGCGAACCGGAGGGTGTCCACGGCGGTGCGCGGACCAGCGGCGCGGGCAGCGCCGTTCGGCGCTTCGGTGATGTTCACGGCTAGAAGTACCCTTCGCGTTTGCGGTCTTCCATGGCCGCCTCGGACATCTTGTCGTCGGCGCGGGTGGCGCCCCGCTCGGTGAGCCGGGAGGCGGCGATCTCGTCGATCACGGACTCGACGGTGGCGGCGGTGGACTCGACGGCGCCGGTGCAGGACATGTCGCCGACGGTGCGGTAGCGGACCCGGCGGGTCTCCAGTCGTTCGCCCTCGCGCGGGCCGCCCCAGTCGCCGGGGGCGAGCCACATGCCGTGGCGGGAGAAGACCTCGCGGTCGTGGGCGTAGTAGATCTCGGGCAGGGCGATGTCCTCGCGCTGGATGTACTGCCAGACGTCGAGTTCGGTCCAGTTGGACAGGGGGAAGACGCGGACGTGCTCGCCGGGGGCGTGCCGGCCGTTGTAGAGGGACCACAGTTCGGGGCGCTGGCGGCGGGGGTCCCAGGCGCCGAACTCGTCGCGCAGCGAGAAGACGCGTTCCTTGGCGCGGGCCTTCTCCTCGTCGCGCCGGCCGCCGCCGAAGACGGCGTCGTAACGGCCGGTGGTGATCGCGTCGAGGAGGGGGACGGTCTGGAGCGGGTTGCGGGTGCCGTCGGGGCGTTCGCGCAGCCGGCCGTCGTCGATGAAGTCCTGTACGGAGGCGACGTGCAGGCGCAGGCCGTGTGCGGCGACCACGCGGTCGCGGTAGGCGAGGACCTCGGGGAAGTTGTGCCCGGTGTCCACGTGCAGCAGGGAGAAGGGCAGCGGGGCGGGGGCGAAGGCCTTCAGCGCCAGGTGCAGCATGACGATGGAGTCCTTGCCGCCGGAGAAGAGGATCACCGGCCGCTCGAACTCGCCCGCGACCTCACGGAAGATGTGCACCGCCTCGGACTCGACGGCGTCGAGGTGGGAGAGCCCGTAGGCCTCCCCGGTGTGGACGGCGGGCAGCGACGGGGCTGCGAACGGGGTGACCGTCGTGGCGGTCATGCCGCGCTCCTTTCGTTTGCGGTGGCCGGGGCTGTCTCGCTCACAGCAGCCCCCGGGCGGACAGCAGGGCGAGCAGCTCCTGCGCGGAATCGGTGACGGACTGGGTCTGGGAGTGGATCCTCAGGTCGGGTGCGGCGGGCTCCTCGTACGGGTCGTCGACGCCGGTCAGGCCGCTGATCTCGCCGGCCGCCTGGCGGGCGTACAGGCCCTTCACGTCGCGCCGGGAGCACACCGACAGCGGGGTGGCGACGTGCACCTCCAGGAAGTCGGTGCCGCTGTCGCGGTGCCAGGAGCGCACCAGGTCGCGGGATTCGGCGTACGGGGCGATGACCGGTACGAGGACCGTGATGCCGTTGCGGGCGAGGACCTGGGCGACGCGGCCGATGCGTTCGACGTTGCTGTGCCGGTCGGCGCGGGTGTAGCCGAGGCCGGCCGAGAAGGTCTGGCGCAGCTCGTCGCCGTCGAGGACCTCGACGCGGCGGCCGCGGGCGCGCAGCAGGTCGGCCGCGGCGTTCGCGATCGTGGTCTTGCCGGCGCTGGGCAGGCCGGTGAGCCAGAGCGTCGATCCGGGGTAGCAGGTGCAGTGGACGGCGGGGGCCGCGAGGTCGTGCCCGGGGGCGGCCGTCAGGACGGTCACATCAAGCTCCATTCTCGGACCGCGGCGGTCAGCAGGCGCTGGGCGCGCCGGAACTCGTCCGCGTGGAGGTGTTCGTCGGGGGTGTGGTCGAGCTTGGCGTCACCGGGGCCGTAGGCGACCATGGGGACGCCGCGCCAGGTGGTGGCCAGCGTGTTCATGTCGCTGCTGCCCTTCTTCATGAGGTAACGGGGCGTCACCTCGGCCGCGGCGAAAGCGCGTTGGAACGCCTTGACGAGCGGGCTGGTGCGCCGCGTGGTCACTCCGGGGGTGGCCCGCAGGACGTCGAAGCGGACGGGTTCGACGGCCAGCGCCCGCAGGGCGGCCACCGTCTCGTCCACGTCCAGGCCCGGCGGGACGCGGACGTCGACGACGGCCTCGCCGGCCTGCGCGTCGCCCTGGTTGAGGGCCCGTACGCCGAGGACGGCGGTCAGCGCGTCGGGGTGGAGGGCGGCGACGGCCGCGGGGACCCCGGCGAGCACCTCGACCATGCGGTCGCCCGCGGTACGGACGCCCTCGCCGGCCGTGTGACCGGTGGGTTCCCGCACGCTGAAGCGGACCTTGACCAGGCCGTAGTAGCCGAGGGTGAGCGCCTCCGCGCCGCTGGGCTCGCCCACGATCACCGCGTCGGCGGGGTAGGCGTCCCGGACGTGGAAGGCTCCGGCGCCGGTGATCTCCTCCTCCACCGCGCCGACCACGCGCAGTTCCACGCCCTCGGGCGGGTCGAACTCGGCGAGCGTCTGGAGGTAGGTCACCAGGCTGCCCTTGGCGTCGACGGAGCCGCGCCCGGAGAGGACCTCGCCGTCCCAGCGGACCGGCCAGCGGTGCGGGACGGTGTCCAGGTGGCCGAGCATCAGCAGTCGGCGGGGGCCCGCGCCCTTGGTGGCGACCAGGTTGTTCGCGGCGTCGATCTCGGCCTTGATCCCGTGCTCGGCGCACCACTCGGCGAGGAACTCGGCGATCTCCCGCTCGTCGCGGGAGACGGAGGACAGCTCCACCGTGCGGGCGAGCAGGTCGAGGTCGGCGGCGGGCGCCGGGGCCCGCCAGAACCAGGTGGCACCCGCGGCGGACAGTGTGTGGGGGCCGGTGATCGCCGTGTCGGAGGTGCCCTTGAGGGCGATCTCGGCCGCGCGGACCTTCTGGCGCATGCGGCCCTTGGCGTAGCGCCGGCCCTCCCCCTCGGTGAGGTGGCGCAGGCTGCTGGCGGGGTCGGCCGGGTCGGTGAGCAGTCCGGCGGTGCCGGTGACGAGGCGCAGGTGGTCGGCGTCCAGGGCGAGGGCGGCCTCGGCGGCGAGCACGTCGGCGTCCACGTTGAGCGCGGTGCCGCCCTCGGCGTCGGCGACCGGCGGGGAGAGGCAGACGACGTCGAAGGTGGCCAGCAGGCCGGTGAGCCGGGGGACGTCCACGGAGCTGACGGTGCCGGCGCGGTGGTCCCGGACCAGCCGGGTGCGGCCGTCCTCCTGGACCCGCATCGGGCCGTTGACGGTCGCCTTGACGAGGGCGCCGGTGCGGGCGACCGCGGCGAACACGGACAGTCCGCGGCGGGTGAGCTCCTCCTCCACCAGGGGCAGGGTGACCTCCTCGTACGCGGCGACGATGTGCCGCATCTCCTCCGGGGGGCAGTAGCGGATCTCGTCGCCGTTGCGGGAGACCAGGGTGCGGATGTCGCGGCCGATGCGCCGGTAGTGCTCGGCGATGCCGGCCGCTCCTCCGGCGATCACGAGCAGCCGCGCGCCGCGCCGGCTGAGTTCGAGCAGTTCGTCGAAGACCTGGCTGTGCAGCAGTGTGGCGCTGCCCAGCTTGACCACGTAGAGCGCGGCCTCGCGTGAGCTGGCGACTTCCCCGAGGGCTGGCATGGACGGGACTCCTTCGGCTGGTGACGGTGGGCGTGGCCCGGGGCGGGCG
>NZ_RDBI01000065.1:120203-166422 GCF_008042125.1 Streptomyces sp. MS191 | reverse complement strand
GGGCGACGAGCACCCGCTCCATGCGGTAGAGGAAGGTGTCGTGCGAGAGACGGCCCGTCGCCCCGACGAACTCGCGCTGCTGACCGCCGACCTGGAGCCCGAGGGGCCGTGGACCCGGCGGGTGGTGGGCGCGGTCGAGCGGATGTCGGCGTTCACGGCCAAGGTCGGGCGGGCGTGGCGGGTGGAGCGGCTGCCGAAGCTGCTGCTGCCCCAACCGGGCCCCCATCCGCTGCGGATCGGCCGGGATCCGGTCAACGGCCTGCGGCTCAGCCACGAGACGGTCTCGCGGCTGCACGCCGAACTCTCCCTGCAGGGCGGTATGTGGGTGCTGCGCGACCTCGGCTCGACGAACGGCACCACCGTCAACGGGCGCCGGGTGACGGGAGCGGTCGCCGTCCGGCCCGGTGACATGGTCGCCTTCGGCCAGATGTCGTTCCGGCTCTCTCCGCACTGATCTGAAGCCCGCGCAGGGCGGGCTCCCCGCTGGATGACCGGGCGTCCGTGACCGGCTCCACCGTTGGGCCATTCTTTCCCAGCACTTTTAACCCGTTTGGCGGTGTACGAGCTGCGTCAGGGCCAGCCTGGTGGTGGGGTGGGGAGACCCACATCGGACCGACAGGGGGCACGATGCGCGAGGAAGCGAACCCGGGCATACGGCAGGACAACTGGACGGACCTCCCTCCCATGGCGCGCGCCAGGACGCCCCGAACGGCCCCCTTCGCGGGCCGGGCCGGTGCCGTGCCGCCCGCCGCCGGGCAGCGGCGGAGCCGGACCGTCGCGCCCAGCCTCCTCGACCCCGGCGCCACCCGCGACCCCCATCGCGTCCACCGGGTCCTGCGGGAGCAGTTCCCCCTCACCTACGACCCGTTGCTGCGCTCCTGGGTGCTGAGCCGGTACGCCGACGTCGCCACCGCCCTCACCGACGCCCGCTTCACCCACGGCCACCGGCCCGGCGACCCGCCCTGCGCCGAGACCCACGTCGACGTCGACGTGGAGGAACTGCGGGCCGTCGCCGAGCGCACGGCCCACGTACTCGCCCGCCGGATCGCCGACCGCCCCCAGGCCGACCTGGTCGCCGACTTCTGCCACTGGCTGCCCGCCGGCACGGTCGCCGCCGCCGTCGGGGTGCCGTACCGCGACATGATGCGGCTGGTGCGCGGCCGGGCCGCCTCCGCCCTCGCCGGCCAGTGCACCGCCCAGATCTCCGTCCGGGAGAAGGCCCTGGCCTCGTTCCTCGCCAACGTGCTCGCCGACCCCGACCGGCTGGCGGAGCTCCGGGACGCCCCCACCGGACCCACCGGCCCCTTCGCACGGGCCTGGACCGAGTCGCTGCGCCGCGACCCGCCCGTGCAGATCGCGGTCCGCCGGACCGGCGCCGACGTGCCGGTCACCGGCGGCACGATCCCCGCCGGCGAGCCGGTCGCCCTGCTCATCGGGGCCGCCGGCCGCGACCCGGAGCGCTTCCGGGAGGCCGACCGCTACGACCCCCGGCGCGACGACCCCGGCCAGCTCACCTACGGCACCGGCTTCTGCCCGGCGGTCGTGCTGGCCGGACTGGAGGCCGAGTACGCCCTGCGCGCCCTGCTCGACGCCATGCCGCGGCTGCGCCTCGCCGACGGCTTCCGGCCCGAGCGGACCGGCCTCATCACCCGAGCCCCGCGGAGCCTTCTCGTACGGCCCGGCGGCTGAGCAGCGCCACCGGGCGCTCCGCCAGCAGCTCCGCCACCTTCACCGCGCCACCGGCGAACTCCCGCACCCCGTCCAGGAGATCGAACCAGCGGCCCGCCGGAAGCGTCAGCTCCGTGTCCTGCCAGCCACCCGACTCGGCGAGCCGCAACGGCAGCCGGGTGACGGCCGTGACCACCTCCTCGGAGCGGGCGAAGGCGAGACAGTGCGGCGCGCCCGGCCCGGCCGCGGTCAGCGGGGTGTACGTGCCCGAGGTGCCGAACAGCTCCGGGTGCCGACGGCGCAGCCCCAGCGCCGCCCGGACCAGCGCGGTCTTGTCGTCGTCCGTGCCCACCGCGAACGGCTCCCGGTTGTCCGGGTCCACCAGGGCCCGGTACTCCCGCTCGGTGCCCTGGTAGAGCTCCGGCACGCCCGGCATCGTCAGCTGGACCAGGGCCGCGCCCAGCATCGCGGCGCGGATGTGCGGTTCCAGCGCGAAGGCCGTCTCCGACGCCGCCCGCAGCGGGATCCGGCCGGGGCCCGCCGCCACGAAGTCGCTCACCGCCCGCTCGTAGGCCGGATCGGGCTCGGTCCAGCTGGTGTGCAGCCCCGCCTCCCGTACCGACTTGAGCACCGCGGGGCCGRGCCGGGCCGCGTCCGCCGCGCCGAAGCCGAACGCGGTCTGCCACGCCGTCCACGCCAGGTGCGGATCGGGCGCCGGCACCCCCGCCACCTCCTCCAGCAACTCCGCCCACGCGCCCGGGCACTGGGACAGCACCGCGATGCCCGCCCGAACGTCCGCGCTGCGCTTGGTGTCGTGCGTGGTCAGCACCGTCCCGGTGGCCGGCCAGTCCCGGGCCAGCCGCAGGCAGTACGCGTGGAACTCCTCGGGCGTGATCGCCGGCCGGCCCGGATCCCCTCCCACCTCGTTCGCCGACAGCAGCGGGGTGTAGCGGTAGAACGCCGTGTCCTCGACGGACTTGGCGCGCAGCGCGGACGACGTCTGCTCGAACCGCGCCCGGAACGCCCGGTGTCCGGGCCCGTCCCCGCGCCGGCCGAGCGCCAGGTCCCGTACGGTGTCGACCGCCGAGGCCTCCTCCGCGACGGCGAACGCGGCCTTCGCGCCGCGGGCCGCCTCCGGGGTCAGCACCTCCTCGCCGCCGGTCCCGTAGGTGCGGTAGACGGGGACCCGGACCAGGAGTTCGCGGATCGCCGTCAGCAGCGCCCACGGCGCGTGGTCGCGCAGCTCCGGGTCGGCCGCGCAGAGCCGCCCCGCCATCCGGCTCAGCACGGCCGTCTCGGCGGCCAGCTCGTGCGTCACGACCTTGTACGCCGCGCGCCGCGCGGTCGCCTCCCAGTAGCCGCCGCGGTCGCCGGCCCGCCCGGCGAACTGCCGGTAGACGTCCAGCAGCTCGTCCGCGCCCACGGGGTCCGTGAAGAGCCCGTCCACATGGCGCAGCGCGTCGTAGCCGGTGGTGCCGGCGACGGGCCAGTCCGCGGGCAGCGGTTCCGTGCCGGTGAGGATCTTCTCCACGACCGTCCAGCACCGGCCGCCCGTCGCCTCCCGGAGCCGCTCCAGATATCCCAGCGGGTCGGCCAGCCCGTCCGGATGGTCGATCCGCAGACCCTCGACCACCCCGTCCCGCACCAGCTCCACGATCTTCGCGTGGGTCGCCTCGAAGACCTCGGGGTCCTCCACCCGCACCCCGATCAGGTCCGAGATCGTGAAGAAGCGGCGGTAGTTGAGCTCCGTTCGGGCAAGGCGCCACCACGAAAGCCGGTACCACTGCGCGTCCAGCAGCTCGTCCAGCGGCAGGTCCGCCGTCCCCTCCCGCAGCGGGAACTCCTGGCCGTCGAGCCGCAGCACCCCGTCCGCCACCACGAACCGCTCCCGCACCTCAGGCAGCCGGTCCGGCAGCACGGGCAGCAGGATCCGCCCGTCCTCCGCCTCCCAGTCCACGTCGAACCAGCGGGCGTACGGCGATCCGGGACCCTCGCGGAGCACCTCCCACAGCGCGTGGTTGTGCCGCGGCGAGGCGGCCATGTGATTGGGCACCAGGTCGACGACCAGCCCGAGTCCGTGGCTCCGCGCGGTGGCGGCGAGCGCCCGCAGGCCCGCCTCGCCGCCCAGCTCCGCACGGACGGCCCGGTGGTCGGTCACGTCGTAGCCGTGTCCGGAGCCGGGCACGGCCTCCAGGACCGGCGACAGATGCAGGTGCGAGACTCCGAGGCCGGCGAGATACGGGACCGCCCGCTCGGCGGCCGCGAACGGGAACTCCGGCTGGAGCTGCAGCCGGTAGGTGGCGGTGGGAACCGTCGGAGCGAGGGGCGAGGGCGTCATGCGAACGTACGTACCCCGCTGGACGGCTTCTGTGTCATCGCCCCATGCGTCCGTTCGTGTGCATCGCGTTACGTTCGGCCGATGCTCCGGATGTATCGCGACACCCTCGGCCTTCTCGGACCGGCGCTGCCGGTGGTCTCGTTCCTCGCCCGGCTGCCGACCGCCATGTGCCAGCTCGGCAGTCTCCTCCTCGTCGCCGAGACGAGCGGCTCCCTGACGACGGCGGGCCTGGCGGGCGGCGCGCTCGCGGCGGGGCAGACGTGCGCCGGACCCGTCATCGGCCGGCTCGCCGACCGGCGCGGGCAGCGCCGCGTGGTGCTCGCGGCCTCCGCCGCCAACGCGGTGGCCGTCGCCGCGCTGGTGCTCGCCGCACTCGCGCACGCGGCGACCGGCTGGCTCGTCCTGCTGGGCGCTCTCGCCGGTGCGACGGTCCCGCAGGCCGGACCGCTCGCCCGGACCCGCTCCGTGGCCCTGGCCCGGTGCGCCGGCGCGGACGACCGGCTCGTCGGCGCGGTCCTCTCCTTCGAAGGAACCCTCGACGAGGTCTCCTTCGTGCTCGGGCCGGCGCTCGTCGGGCTCGCGGCCGCGTTCGCGCACCCGGCGGCGGCCCTTCTCCTGGCCGCCGCGCTGCTCGCCGTCTTCGGCACGGCCTTCGCGCTGCATCCCTCGGCGCGGGCCGCGCGGGACCGCCCGGCCCCTGCCGTCCGGCCCTCGGCCCCGAAGGACCGGACGCCTCCCGGCGCGGCCACCGACCCCGTCGCGCCGCCGCTCTCCTCGGGTACCACCCTTACGGGCGCCGCCGAACGGGGACGGCTGCCGCGATCGGCCTACGTCCTGCGGGTCGCCATGACGCTCCAGGGGGCCATGTTCGGCGCCTCGCAGGCCGGCATCACCGCGTTCACCGAGGAACTCGGGGCGCCCGCCCAGGCGGGTCTCGTGTACGCCGCGATGGGCGTGATGAGCGCCGCCGTCGGCCTCTCCATGGCCGCCGTGCCGGCGCGGATCGGACCGGCCACGCGCTGGCGCGCGGCCACCGCCGCACTGGTCGTCCTCTCCCTGCCCCTGCTCCTCGTCGACTCGCTCGGCGCCCTGTACGCGGTGGTGACCCTCCTGGGCGCCGCCTACGCGCCGCACCTCATCACGGTGTTCGGCCTCACCGAGCGGACCGTCCCGAGCGCCCGGCTCGCCGAGTCGATGGCCTTCCTGACCAGCGGGATCGTCGGGGGCCAGGCGCTCGCCCTGGCACTCTCGGGCCGCCTGGCGGACGGCCACGGGGCGCCCGCCGCCTTCGCGGTGGCGGTCGTCGCGGCAGCCCTGTGCGCGGCCCTGTCGTGGGCGGTCGACCCCCTCGCACCGGCGCCGCGCCCGCTCCCGGCCGGCCCGCGACCGGCGCGCCGCGCCTGACCCGGGGACCGGCCGCGGAGCCCGGTCCCCGGGACAGCCCTCAGGCGGGCCGCTGGAGCACCGTCAGGCTGAGCGGCGCCAGCGTCACCCGCTCGCCGGCCGCCACCTTCGGGCCCTCCAGCGGAGGGATGCCCTCGGGGTGGGAGGTGTCGACCACGACCCGCCAGGTCTGCCCGTGGTTGACCGGGACCTCGAACTCCAGCTCCTGCGAGGACACGTTGAACATCAGCAGGAAGGAGTCGTCGGCGATCCGCTCCCCCTGCGGGCCGGGCTCCGAGATCGCGTTGCCGTTGAGGAAGACCGACAGCGCCTGGGCGTGCGCGGCCTGCCAGTCCTGGGCCGTCATCTCCTCGCCCTCGGGGGTGAACCACGCGATGTCCGTCAGCTCGTCGTGGGTGCCCTCCACCGGCCGGCCGTGGAAGAAGCGGCGACGCCGCAGGACCGGATGGTCACGGCGCAGTCGCACCATCGCCCGGGTGAAGGCGAGCAGCGTGCCGTCCTCCTCGCTGTCCGGATCCGGCCAGCGCACCCACGCGACCTCGTTGTCCTGGCAGTAGGCGTTGTTGTTGCCGCCCTGGGTGCGGCCGAACTCGTCGCCGTGGCTGAGCATCGGCACGCCCTGCGAGAGCATCAGCGTGGCCAGGAAGTTCCGCATCTGCCGGGCCCGCAGTTCCCGGATGCCGATGTCCTCGGTGTCGCCCTCCTCGCCGCAGTTCCAGGACCGGTTGTGGCTCTCGCCGTCCCGGTTGCCCTCGCCGTTGGCCTCGTTGTGTTTGCCGTTGTACGAGACCAGGTCGCGCAGTGTGAAGCCGTCGTGGCAGGTCACGAAGTTCACCGAGGCGAGCGGACGGCGGCCGTCGTCCTGGTAGAGGTCGGACGAGCCGGTCAGCCGGGACGCGAACTCGGCCAGCGTGCGGGGCTCGCCGCGCCACAGGTCCCGGACGCAGTCGCGGTACTTGCCGTTCCACTCGGTCCACAGCGGCGGGAAGTTGCCCACCTGGTAGCCGCCCTCGCCGACGTCCCAGGGCTCGGCGATCAGCTTCACCTGGCTGACGACCGGGTCCTGCTGCACCAGGTCGAAGAACGACGACAGCCGGTCCACCTCGTGGAACTGCCGGGCCAGCGTGGCCGCCAGGTCGAAGCGGAAGCCGTCGACGTGCATCTCCGTCACCCAGTACCGCAGACTGTCCATGATCATCTGGAGTACGTGCGGGGACCGCATCAGCAGCGAGTTCCCGGTGCCGGTGGTGTCCATGTAGTACCGGGGATCGTCGGTGAGCCGGTAGTACGACGGGTTGTCCAGGCCGCGGAAGGAGAGCGTCGGGCCCAGGTGGTTGCCCTCGGCGGTGTGGTTGTAGACCACGTCGAGGATGACCTCGATGCCCGCCTGGTGCAGCGCCCGCACCGCCGACTTGAACTCCAGCACCTGCTGGCCGCGGTCGCCCCAGGAGGCGTAGGCGTTGTGCGGGGCGAAGAAGCCGATGGTGTTGTAGCCCCAGTAGTTCGACAGCCCGGCGTCGACCAGCCGGTGGTCGTTGACGAACTGGTGGACGGGCATCAACTCCAGTGCCGTGACGCCCAGTTCCTTCAGGTGTCCGATGACCGACGGGTGCGCGAGCCCGGCGTAGGTGCCCCGCAACTCCTCCGGAAGCTCGGGGTGGAGCATGGTCAGGCCCTTCACATGGGCCTCGTAGATCACCGTCCGGTGGTAGTCGGTCCGGGGCCGGCGGTCGTCACCCCAGTCGAAGTACGGGTTGACCACGACCGACGTCATCGTGTGCGGCGCCGAGTCGAGGTCGTTGCGCGAGTCGGGCTTCCCGAAGTGGTAGCCGTACACCGCCTCGCCCCAGTCGACCCGGCCCGAGACCGCGCGGGCGTAGGGGTCCAGGAGCAGCTTCGCCGCGTTGCAGCGCTGCCCGTGCTCGGGCGCGTAGGGTCCGTGGACCCGGAACCCGTACCGCTGACCGGGCATCACGCCCGGCAGATAGGCATGGCGGACGAAGGCGTCCGTCTCGCGCAGCTCCACCGCCGTCTCCGAGCCGTCGTCGTGGAGCAGACAGAGCTCGATGCGGTGCGCGGCCTCCGAGAAGACCGCGAAATTCGTTCCGGCGCCGTCGTAGGTGGCGCCCAGGGGATACGCCTGTCCCGGCCAGACCTGCATAGATAAGACTCTTCCATTCTGATCCGGGTGTTGGGGGGTACTTCGGCCAGATCCTGCCCGAAAGTAGGGCAACCTCCTAGGACTTCGGCCCGTCCTACCGGGTGACCGCAGAGAAATCGGGGAGACTCTGAGAAGAGTGGGGGAAAAGTGCACGGAATAGTGCGCCGCCACCTGGGGAAGGTGGTGGCGGGCGCCGCCATGGCCGTGACCGGAACGGCCGTCATGGTCGGGATCACGCTCCCGGGGACCGCAGGCGCGGACGACACGGCGGGCAGCGGCACCGCGGGCGGCCGGACGGCAGCGTCCGCGGCACCCGGATCGACCGCGGGGGAGGGGGGCTCCGCCGGAACGGCGCCGGAGCCCGCGACCCTGGCCACCGCGCCGCCCGAGGGGGCGAAGGGAGTGGGCACCGACCCGCTCACCGACGACGAACTGCGCAGGGCCGAGGAGCTGGCGCTGACCCCGCCCGCCCGGACCGCCCGGCGTGACGTCGAGGGGGCCCGCGGGCCCCAGCACCTGGCCACCGAACTGGCCGACCCGCTGCCGGCGGACGCGAGCGCCGCCACGCAGCCGCGCCGCGCCGAGGTGCGGTTCTACGACTACGGCCGCGACGAGCTGATCACCAGCACCGTCAACCTCGACACCGGCAAGGTCGAGGCGACGGCCGCGCAGCGCGGGGTCCAGCCCTCGGCGCATCCCGAGGAACTGCGGGAGGCCCTGGAGCTGATCCTGAAGAGCCCGCTGGGCAAGGGCGTCGAGGAGGACTACAAGGACGCCACGGGCAAGGAGCTGACCTCGACGGAGCAGCTCTGGTTCAACGGCGACGTCTACCGCACGTACCGCGAGGCGAACGTCCCCGCGGCCCTGGCCAAGTGCGGCGAGCACCGCTGCGTCCGGCTCGTCACCAAGATCCTCAACGGCTCCTGGATCGACACCCGCAACCTGATCGTCGACCTCAGCGCCCGGACCGTGACCCGCGTCGGCTGACCACCGGCGCCAACGACCACACCTTCCGCACTTCCGTACGAGGGAGTTCGTCCTCATGCACATCCGTTCGTCCTCGCGCGCCCGCAGGCAGGGCGCCGTCCTGGCCGCGGCCGCCCTCCTCGGCACCGCCACCGCCGCGGCCGGCCCCGTGAGCGCCGCCACCGCGGCGCCGCCGGCACCGCGCCCCGACTGTTCCGCCGCGTACCGCATCGAGCAGAAGCTCGACGGCGGCACCACCTGGCGCATGTGCTGGCGCTACAGCACCGACTCCGGCCTGATCCTCGACAAGGTCACCTACCAGCCCAAGGGGGAGAGCGCCCCGATACGGGTGCTGACGAGCGCCAAGCTCGCCCAGATCCACGTCCCGTACGACGACGGCAACGCCGAGTACGACGACCTGACCGGTGCCGGCTTCGGCTGGGGCCTGCAGGACCTCAAGCCGGGCGAGTGCCCCGGCGGCACCATCACCTCCGTGAAGGTCCCGGAGATGGGCAAGGTCAACGGCCTGTGCACCACCACCAGGGCGCGCGGCCACGCGTACCGGATGGCCAACGACGAGGGCACCAAGGTCTGGCAGGCGCAGGGCAAGGACCTGCTCGTCTACACCGTCAACAAGGTCGCCTGGTACGAGTACATCACCGAATGGCGCTTCTCCTCCGACGGCACCATCGCCGCCAACGTCGGCGCGACCGGCAGCCTCGCCCCCGGCGACTACAACGGGACCGACGGCCGTGGCTGGCCGATCGGCCCCGGCGCCCGCTCCTACGCCACCAGTCACGCCCACAACGTCTTCTGGCGGCTCGACTTCGGCCTCGACGGCGCCGTCAAGGACCGGATCGAGCAGTACGACTCCAAGGTCACCGCGCCGAGCTCGGGCGGCGGTCCCAAGGTGAAGACCACCCGGACGGCGGTCACCAGGGAACTGGCCGGGGACGCCCGGAACATGCGCTGGTGGCGGGTGGTGAGCGCGACCGGCAAGAACAAGGACGGGCACGCCCGTTCGTACGAGATCGTGCCGGGTCCGTCCAACACGCACGCCGGCCGCGGCTTCACCAAGCACGACATCTTCTTCACCCAGAACCGGGCCTGCGAGCAGTTCGCGAGCAACAACATCCTCGACTGCGGACGCAACGCGCCCGACAGCGTGGACAAGTGGGTCAACGGTGAGACGCTGACCGACCCGGCCGTGTGGGTCAACATCGGGTTCCACCACATCGCGCGGGACGAGGACCAGCAGCCGATGCCGGTCCACTGGCAGGGCTTCCACCTGGCACCCAGGGACGTAACCGCTATGAATCCGCTCACTCCGGCCGATCTCGCCGACCAGAACGGCGCTCCGAACCAGGGGAGTTGAGCAAGCAGCCTGCCGATCCTGCTGCACCGCCTTCCGTTCCCGGAGTACCCTTCGTTGATCTTTGTCAGACGGGGCGTCCAGGAGCAGAAGGCGGTGCGTGGGTGAGCTCGGGAGGTCTGGAGCTGCCCCCAGGTGACGCGGGTCACGAGGGGAGTTCCCCCGACCCCGGGGAGGCGCCGCCCGGAGCGGTGTCCGTCGCCCGGCCGATGGAGATCGGCGCGGAGCTCGACTGGGGGGCCGACGCCTGGAGCGAGGTGCGGACCCGGGCCCAGCGGGCCGGCCGCGCCTACATCTGGCTGAATCTCGTCGAGCAGCGGCTGCGGGCCGTCGTGGCGGCCGTGCTGCGGCCCGTCTACGAGCCCGTCCACGGCGACGACTGGGTGGTGGCCGCGGCCGGGCCGGCGGGCCAGGAGTGGGTGCAGCGCGCCGTGGCCGTGCGCGAGGTCTCGCGGCGCAAGGGCTATCTCCTCGACCCGGCCGACGACAACGTGCTGAGCTTCCTCACGCTCCCGCAGCTGCGGGAGCTGATGGTGCAGCACTGGCCGTGCTTCGAGCCGTACTTCGACGACCGGCGCGAGGTGGAGCTCGCCCTGGACGAGCTGGAGGTGACGCGCAACGTCGTCTCCCGCAACCGGGCGCTGTCGCTGACCGTGCTGGCCCAGTCGGAGCGGGCCTCCGCCCGGCTCCTGGAGATCCTCGGGAGCGGGGCGGGGGTGCCGTCCGCCGACCGGATGCCCGTGGACGCCGTCGAGGACCTGGTCGGCGACCGCTACGCCGACGTGGTCTCCGTCCATCCCGACCGGGTGCGCCTGCAGCGGCAGCTGCCCGCCGAGGACCTCTTCGGCGGGGCCCGGCGCCTCGACGCCACCGGGATAGGCCTGAACCTGCTCGTCCAGAACTTCTCCGGGCGGCGTCTGGTGAGACTGGCCGAATCCGGCTGCCGGATCCGGCTGCTCTTCCTGAACCCGGCCAGCAGCGCCGTCAAACGACGCGAGCGCGAACTCGGGCTCAAGAAGGGTGAGCTGAGCCGCTCGGTGGAGATGAACATCCTCCACATGCGGCGGGTCCGCTCGCGGCTGCGTGACCCGGGCGCCTTCCAGATCCACGTCTTCGACGAGACGCCGCGCTTCACCGCGTACCTGGTCGACGGGGACGGCCCGGACGGTCTCGCGGTCGTCCAGTCCTATCTGCGGCGGGCGCGGGGGATGGAGGCGCCGGTGCTGGTGCTGCGCGGCGGCGGGCGCAACCTGGTGCGTTCCGGCCAGCCGGTGCGCGACGGAGAACACGGACTTTTCGAGACGTACCGGGAGGAGTTCGAGTCCGTCTGGCTCGACTCCCGGCCGGTCTCCTGAGCCGCGTGCCGGGGGCGGTGTCAGTGGCGCGTGGGAGGGTGAGCAGCACCACGGGGGAGATCACGTAAGGAGGCCCGATGGCTTGGCATGGGGAAGCGCTGGTCGGTTTCGACCTGGAGACCACCGGCACCGAACCGCTGGAGGCACGGATCGTGACGGCCTCGATCGTCGGGGTCCACGGCGGACGGGTGGTGAGGCAGCGGGACTGGCTCGCCGATCCGGGGATCCGCATCCCGGCGCAGGCGTCCGCGATCCACGGCATCAGCAGTGAGCGCGCGGCGGCCGAGGGGCGACCGGTGCGCGAGGTCGCCGACGAGATCGCCGAGACCCTGACCGGGTACTGGGCCCAGGGCGTGCCCGTCGTGGCCTACAACGCCGCCTTCGACCTCACCCTCCTCTCGGCCGAGCTGCGGAGGCACGCGCTGCCCTCGCTCGCCGACCGGCTCGGCGGCGCCGCCACCGGCCCGGTCGTCGATCCGTACACCATCGACCGGGCCGTCGACCGCTACCGCCGCGGCAAGCGGACCCTGGAAGCGGTCTGCGGCGAGTACGGAGTCGTCCTCGACGCGGCCCACCAGGCCGCCGCCGACGCGCTGGCCGCCGTGCGGGTGGCCGTGGCGATAGCCGAGCGGCACCCGGCCGTGGCCGCGCTGACCCCGGCCGAACTGCACGAGCGCCAGATCGGCTGGTACCGCGCCTGGGCCGAGGACTTCCAGGACTTCCTGCGCCGCAAGGGGAATCCGGACGCGGTCGTCGACCCGGTCTGGCCGCTGCGGGATCTCGCCCCGGTGTCCCACTGACGCCCTAGGGGTGTCTTGCCGGGCTCCCGGCGCACCTCTCCGGCCTGATCGACAAGACACCCCTGGACCCCCGCGGTGACGGGTCGGCGGCCGGGACCGGCCTCAGCCGATCGGGTTCTCGGACAGGAAGTCGAGGAGCAGCGCGTTGACCTGCTCCGGCCTCTCCAGCGGCAGCCAGTGGCCCGCGTCCTCGATCCGCTCGTAGCGCCAGGTGCCGTCGACGTGTTTGGCGGTGCCCGCCATCGACGCCTCCGTCATGAAGCGGTCGCCGGTGCTCCAGACGCCCATCACGGGGCCGCGCAGCGCGAAGGCCGGCCCGTCGGGGCCGAACTGCGCCTCGGGCGGCAGCCCCGCCCGGTAGACGTTCAGCGCGGCGGTGAGCGCGCCCGGTGCCCGCAGCGGCTCGATGACGGCCTCGGCCTCGGGGTGCTCGGCCAGCATCTCCCGCAGGTGGGCGAAGTCGTCACGCGAGAGCCAGTCCTCCGCGAGGCCCGCGAGCTGGAACAGCAGCAGGTACCAGGACCGCTGCTTCTGCTCCCAGCCGGCGTCCCGGACCGCCGAGAGGTGGCCCACCGACAGGATGCTCAGCGAGGCGACCCGCTGCGGCGCGGCCATGGCCAGCCCCTGCACCATGCCCGAACCCCAGTCGTGGCCCACCAGATGGGCCCGGTCGATCCCCAGCCGGTCCAGCAGCTCCAGCAGGTCGCCGACCGACCGCGCCGGGGCGTAGGCCTCCGGTCCGCCCTCGGGCCGGTCCGAGGCGCCGAAGCCGCGGAGCGTGGGGGCGACGCACGTGTACCCGGCGGCGGTCAGGGCCGGGACCTGGTGACGCCAGAGGTGGTGCGTGTCGGGGAAGCCGTGGACCAGAAGCACGGCCGGACCCTCGCCGCTGACCTCGACGTCGAGGGTCGCCCCGGACAGTTCCACGCGCATCGCAACACCCCGTTCGGACAAGGAGGATCGGTCCCGGGAATCATGTCAGAACGGGTACCAGCGCACCTCCGGGTCGCCGTCCCGCAGCGAGGCCACCCGCCGCTCGAATTCGGCCAGGGCCTTGGGGTTGGTCGGCGCGTGCTGGGCCACCCAGGCGCAGCTGGCGGTCTCCCGGGCGCCGCGGAGCACAGCGCACCCGTCCCACGCGCGCACGTCCCAGCCGTAGGCCTCGGTGAAGGCGTCGTACGCCGCCGGATCCAGGCCGTACCGGTCGCGGGAGAGCGCGAGGACCACCAGGTCGTGCTCCCGCAGGTCGGAGGAGAAGGTCTCCAGGTCGACGAGGACGGGACCGTCGGGGCCGACATGGACGTTGCGCGGCAGGGCGTCCCCGTGGATCGGGCCCGGAGGCAGGTGCGGGGTGAGCGCGGCGGCCGCCGGCGCGAAGGAGTCGCGCCGTTCCCGCAGATAGGCCGCGTCGGCCGGGTCGACGGCGTCGCCCGCGAGCCGCAGCCACCGCTCGACCCCGCCGAGCAGGTCGCGGCGGGGCAGGGCGAGGGAGGCGGGCTCCGGGAGGGCGTGGATCCGCCGCAGCAGCGGGGCCAGATCGCGCGGCTCGGCTGGACGTACGGCTGCGGGCAGCCGGTGCCAGAAGGTGACCGGGTGGCCCTCCACCATGCGGGGCGCGGCTTCCGCCGCCCGCACCGCGGGGATGCCGGTCTCGGCCAGCCAGGAGGCGAGCGTCAGTTCGCGTTCGGCGCGCGGCAGCAGCTCGGCGTCCCGGCCGATCTTCACCACGAGATCGCCCGCGCCGAAGACCGCGTTCTCCCCCAGGGAGAGGAGGGGGGCGTCCTGTTCCCGGGCCGGCAGCCCCGTGGCGGCCAGGATCTCCCGTGCCCGCGCCTCGTCCATCCGAATCTCCGTCTCTCCCGTTGCCTGTGCGAATCAGCCAAAGTCTCGCATCCGTGCGGGCGGCCTTGACGGGACCGACGCCCTGTCAGGACCATGACGGAGACCGGAGCATGTGACATAGCGCACATAAGGGGTCGTATCGGTGAGTGTGGTGACCGCGACGAAGCGGTCCGGCGGGCGGACGGCCGCCGGAGCGGGCCCCGGCCCCGGGCGGGACCACGGCGCGTGGTTCCTGGTGCTGCCGGCGCTGATCCCCATCCTGGTCCTGAGCGTGGGGCCCCTGCTCTACGGCATCGCCCTCGCCTTCACCGACGCCCAGTCCGGCCGCACCCGCTCGACCCAGTGGGTCGGCACCCTCAACTTCCAGGACCTGCTGCACGACACGCTGTTCTGGGAGTCCTTCCGGATCGGTCTGGTGTGGGCCCTCGGCGTCACCGTCCCGCAGTTCCTCCTCGCCCTCGGGCTCGCGCTGCTGCTCGACCAGGACCTCCGCCTGCGCTGGCTGGCCCGGGCGCTCGCGATCGTCCCCTGGGCCATGCCCGAGGTCGTCGTCGGCATCATGTGGCGCCTGGTCTACAACGCCGACGCGGGCATCCTCAACGAGACCGCCCGCGACCTGGGCCTCGGGGACGGACACGACTGGCTCGGCGGACCGTCCACCGCGCTGGCCGCGGTCGTCGTGGTCGGGGTCTGGGCGGGGATGCCGCAGACCACGGTCGCCCTGCTCGCCGGCCTCCAGAACACCCCGCGCGAGCTCCACGAGGCCGCCGCCCTCGACGGCGCCGGAGCCTGGCGCCGCTTCCGCGCGGTCACCTGGCCCGCCCTCAGACCGGTGGCACTGGCCATCACGGCGCTCAACCTCGTCTGGAATCTCAACTCCTTCGCCCTGGTCTACGTGCTGACCAACGGCGGTCCCGGCGGCCGGACCCGGCTCCCCATGCTCTTCGCCTACGAAGAGGCCTTCCGCTACGGACAGTTCGGCTACGCCGCCGCCATGGGCTGCGTGCTCGTGGCCGTCGTCTCCGTACTCCTCGCCTTCCATCTCGTCGGACGACTGAAGGGGGACCGGGACCGGTGAGCGCTCTTCGCCCCAGCAGGCCCGCGCGGTTCGGCCAGTACCTCGCCCTCCTCGCGTACCTGGCCTTCCTCGCCTTCCCCCTCCTCTGGCTGATCTCCACCGCCTTCAAGCCCGCCCMGGAACTCGGTTCGCTCCACCCCACCTGGATCCCCCGGGACCCCACCTGGGCCAACTTCCGGCAGGCCTTCGACGAACAGCCGCTGCTCCGGGCCGCGGCGAACAGCCTGCTCGCCGCGCTCGCCGCCGCCCTCGTCTCGGTCGCCGTCGCCACCCCCCTGGCCTACGTGACGGCCCGCGCCCGCGGGAAGGCCGCCTCGGCCGTCACCGGCTGGGTCGTGGTCAGCCAGGCGTTCCCCTTCGTGCTGGTGATCATCCCGCTCTTCCTGGTCCTGAAGAACCTGCGGCTGATCGACAGCCTTCTCGGCCTCGTCCTGGTGTACGTCGTCTGGTCGCTGCCGTTCGCGCTGTGGATGCTGGTGGGATACGTCCGGGCCGTGCCGGCCGAGCTGGAGGAGGCCGSCGCCGTCGACGGCGCCGGCCGGGTCCGGACGCTCGTCTCGGTCACCGCCCCGCTCCTCGCCCCCGGGATCGTCGCCACCGCGCTCTTCGCCTTCGTCACCTCCTGGAACGAGTTCTTCTTCGCGCTCGTGCTGCTCAAGAGCCCGGAGAAGCAGACCCTGCCGGTCGTCCTGACCCACTTCCTGGGCGCGGAGGGGGTCGCCGACCTGGGCCCGCTGGCCGCGGCCGCGTTCCTGGCCACGATCCCGTCGCTCGTCGTCTTCGCGGTCATCCAGAAACGGATCACCGGGGGCGCGCTGGCCGGGGCGGTGAAGTCCTGATGCGCCCGCGGATCTGGGCCGCCGTCACCACCGCCGTCGCCCTGCTGCTCACCGGCTGCGCCGCCGGCGGAGACGATCGGGACGACGGGACCGTTCGACTCCGCTTCCAGTCGCTGGCCTGGCAGAAGGAGTCGGTCGACGCCAACAAAAAACTGGTGGCGGAGTGGAACGCCGCCCATCCCGGCATCCGGGTCGAGTACGTCCAGGGCAGCTGGGACTCCGTCCACGACCAGCTCCTGACCTCCTTCGAGGGCGGTGAGGCACCCGACCTCATCCACGACGCCTCCGACGACCTGGCCGACTTCGCCTACGGAGGCCGGCTCGCGGATCTGAGCGACCTGCTGCCGGCGCGCCTGAAGGCGGACATCCCCGCGCGCAGCTGGGAGACCACGACCTTCGGGGACGGGATCTACGGGGTTCCGTTCCTCCAGGAGCCGCGCGTGATCATCGCGAACCGGCGGATCCTGGAGTCCTCCGGCGTCCGCATCCCGACCCCCGAAGCCCCGTGGAGCTGGGAGGAGTTCCGTGCCGTCACCCGGGAGCTGACGGCGACGATGGGGCCGGGGCGGTACGCGATCGCCTGGCCCCTCAAGGAGCCGGTCTCGGTGAGCCTCAACCTGGGCCTGTCGGCGGGCGGGAGGCTCTTCCACCGGGGCGCGGACGGCCGGGTGACGATCGACTTCGACGCGGCCGACGGCATCGTCCCCGGCACGGTCCACGACCAGGTGAACACCGACCGCAGCGCGGCGCGTTCCACGCTCGGCACCGGCGGCTCGGACACGCTGCCCGGCTTCTTCGGCGGCCGGTACGCCATGGTCCCGCTGGGCTTCTCGTACCGGCAGCAGATCGCCCAGCAGGCACCTCCGGGCTTCGAGTGGACGGTGCTGCCCGCGCCCGCCGGAAGGGAGGGCCTCGCCCAGGGCGTCAGCCCGCAGACGCTCTCCATCGCCGAGGACAGCCCTCACAAGAAGGAGGCCGCACAGTTCCTCGACTTCCTTCTGCAGCCCCGGAACATGGTCCGGCTGGCCCGGGGCGACTGGATGCTGCCGACGGGTACGG
Organism: Streptomyces sp. MS191; assembly: GCF_008042125.1. GTDB lineage: Bacteria > Actinomycetota > Actinomycetes > Streptomycetales > Streptomycetaceae > Streptomyces. The sequence goes on along the minus strand of NZ_RDBI01000065.1, from coordinate 149,540 downwards.
CGGCGCTGGCCGATCCCTCGCTGCGGACCGCGCGGGACGGCTGGGCGACCGGGGCGGCGGTCGCGGAGCACCTGCGCTCGGCGCCCGCGCAGTCGGTACGGGGCTATCCGGAGTGGAAGGACAAGGTGGCGACGCCGGCGTTCCAGGAGTACTACAGCGGCGCCATCGACGCGGCCGAGCTGCGAAGGCGTCTGGTGGAGGACGGGAACCTGGTGCTGGCCCGGTATCAACGCCCCTGACGGGACAGGGAAGCGGACGCCTTCTTGGTTGCACGAGACGTCTCGTCTCGTTATGGTCGGCTCATGACCACGACCCCGCGCGCCCACATCGCCATGTTCTCCATCGCCGCCCACGGGCACGTGAACCCGAGCCTCGAAGTGATCCGCGAGCTCGTCGCCCGAGGGCACCGCGTCAGCTACGCCGTGCCCGCGTCCTTCGCCGAGAAGGTCGCCGCCACCGGCGCCACCCCCGTCGTCTACACCTCCACGCTCCCGACCGACGAGGACCCCGACGCCTGGGGCACCGAGCTCATCGACAACCTCGAGCCCTTCCTGGACGACGCCGTCCAGGCGCTCCCCCAGCTCGCCGCGGCCTTCGCCGGCGACGAACCCGACCTCGTCCTGCACGACATCACCTCCTATCCGGCACCGGTCCTCGCCCACCGCTGGGGCGTCCCCGCCGTCTCGCTCTGGCCCAACCTCGTGCCCTGGGAGGGGTACGAGGAGGAGGTCGCGGAGCCGATGTTCGCGGAGCTCAAGGCCTCGCCGCGGGGCAAGGCGTACTACGCGCGCTTCGAGCGGTGGCTCGCCGAGCACGGCGTCGACACCCCGCCCGACCGCCTGGTGGCCCGCCCGCGCCGCGCCGTCGTCCTCATCCCGCGAGCCCTGCAGCCGCAGGCCGACCGGGTCGACGAGTCCGTCTTCCGCTTCGTCGGCGCCTGCCAGGGCGGTCGCGCCGACCAGGGGGAGTGGCGCCGCCCCGAGGGCGCCGACCGGGTCCTCCTGGTATCCCTGGGGTCCGCCTACACGAAGCAGCCCGCGCTCTACCGGGCCGCCGCCGCGGCCTTCGCGGACCGTCCCGACTGGCACGTCGTCCTCCAGATCGGCTCGTTCGTCGATCCCGAGGAGCTGGGCGAGCTGCCGGGCAACGTGGAAGTCCACTCCTGGGTACCGCAGTTGGCGATCCTCCGGCAGGCGGACGCGTTCGTCACCCACGCCGGCGCCGGCGGCAGCCAGGAGGGCCTGGCCACCGGCACCCCGATGGTGGCGGTCCCGCAGGCCGTCGACCAGTTCGGCAACGCGGACATGCTCGTGTCCCTGGGCGTGGCCCGCCGGCTGGCGACGGAGGAGGTGACGGCCGAGCGGCTGCGCGAGGCCGTGCTGGCCCTCGCCGACGACCCCGAAGTCGCCCACCGGGCACGGGAGATCCGGGAGGGAATGGCGGCCGAGGGTGGAACCCTCAGGGCCGCCGACCTGATCGAGGCCGAACTGCCCTGAGCGCGTTCGCATTTCGGAGCCGGTGACGCATCACCGAGTTCGTTGCTGATTGCACTAGCAAGGCCCCCGGGGTCCCCGGGGGCCTCATGTGTGAATGAAATGCGGGGGGTTGGCGGGGTTCTCTTTAAGAAACCTTGTTGAGTAAGCCGCAGGGCCGGGAAGCCCTTGAACTGAGCCCGTCAATCGGTCAGGGTTTCGAGGCAGCTACCGGAGAGTTTTCTTCCAGTGGCTCAACCCCCCACAAATCCTGACGAGGAGACCCCTCTTCATGGCTACACACAAGCGCGTTCGCCGGACCAAGCTCATCGCCGTCACGACCGCGATAGCAGCAGCCGCCGGAGTGACCGTCCTCACCAGTCCGTTCGCGGGCGCGGCCCCCACGCCCGCCCTCGGCACGGTCTACGGCCTCGGAGCGGAAGGCGCGGTCAGCGGAAGCTACATCGTCCTGCTCGACGAGAAGACGGACAAGGGCAAGCTGGCGAAGGAGTACGGCGGCACCCTGCGCCGCAGCTACGACTCCACCGTCAACGGCTTCTCGGTCAACGACCTCTCGGTGACCGAGGCCAAGCGCCTCGCGGCCGACCCGGCCGTCTCCAAGGTGGTCCAGAACAAGAAGTTCTCCATCAGCGCCACCCAGGCCGATCCGCCCTCCTGGGGCCTGGACCGCGTCGACCAGACCGAGACCGCCGGGGACTCCAAGTACACCTACCCCGACGGTGCCGGTGAAGGAGTGACCGCGTACGTCATCGACACCGGCGTCCGGGTCAGCCACCAGGACTTCGGCGGCCGGGCCTCCGACGGCTTCGACGCCGTCGAGAACGACGAGACGGCCCAGGACGGCAACGGTCACGGCACGCACGTCGCCGGCACCATCGCCGGCACGGCCCACGGTGTCGCCAAGAAGGCGAAGATCGTCGCCGTCCGCGTCCTGGACGACAACGGCTCCGGCACCACCGAGCAGGTCGTGGCCGGCATCGACTGGGTCACCAAGAACCACCAGGGCCCGTCCGTCGCCAACATGAGCCTCGGCGGCGGCGCCGACCCGGCGCTCGACGACGCGGTCAAGAAGGCGATCGCCTCCGGCGTCACCTTCGCCGTCGCGGCCGGCAACGAGTCCTCCGACGCGGGCCAGGGCTCCCCCTCCCGCGTCCAGGAGGCCATCACGGTCGCCTCCTCGACCAAGGACGACCAGCAGTCCGACTTCTCCAACTTCGGCTCCGTGGTGGACCTGTACGCCCCGGGTTCGGACATCACCTCGGACTGGAACGACAGCGACACCGGTACGAAGACCATCTCGGGCACCTCCATGGCGACCCCGCACGTGGTCGGCGCCGCCGCCGTGTACCTCGCGGCACACCCCGACGCCACCCCGGACCAGGTCGCCCAGGCGCTCGTCGCGGGAGCCACCGCGGACAAGATCAGCAACCCGAGTCAGGGCACCGCCAACAAGCTGCTCAAGATCGTCGAGTAGTCGCAGCCGCCTGATGCCCGGCGGCCGTCGCGCCCTCCCCCACGGGGCGCGACGGCCGCCCTATCGTGTGACCATGACGACGACCTATGCCGCACTGCTGCGCGGAATCAACGTGAGCGGGCACCGCAAGGTGCCCATGGCGGAGCTCCGTTCACTCCTCGAAGAGCTCGGCCACCGCGACGTCCGGACCTACCTGCAGAGCGGCAACGCCGTCTTCACCACCGACGCCGACGACACCGACGACACCCTCGCCGCCGCCGTCGAGAAGGCCCTCGAACAGCACTTCGGCTTCCGCGTCGACACCCTCGTGCGCAGTGCCGCCTATCTGGCCGAGGTGGCCGACGCCTGCCCCTTCCCGGCCGCCGAGCTGGAGGCGAAGCAGCTGCACGTCACGTACTTCTCGGAGGCCCTCGGCGCCGAGCACTTCGCATCGATCGACCAGGCCGCCTTCCTGCCGGAGGAGTTCCGCCTCGGCGACCGCGTCCTCTACCTCTACGCCCCCGACGGCCTCGGGCGCTCCAAGCTGGCCGAGGCGGTCTCCCGGCCCTCCCTGCTCAAGGGCGTCGTCGCCACCTCCCGCAACTGGAACACCGTGACCAAGCTCGTGGAGATGACCCGTGACTGACATCCCCCCCGCCGTGGCCGCGGCCGTCGAGGGCGAGCTGCGCCTCCTGGACCCGACGGTCCGCAGCTCGGTGACGCTCTTCTCCGAGCTGCTGCACCCGGACTTCGAGGAGTTCGGCACGTCGGGACGCCGCTGGGACCGGGCGTCGATCATCGCCGCGATGACCGCGGGGGCCAGCCCTCGGCCGATCACCGCCAGCGACATGCAGGGCGTGCAGCTGGCCCCCGACGTGGTGCACCTGACCTTCACCACCGAGTCCCACGGCGTCCGCTCCCACCGCAGTTCGATCTGGCGGCTGACCGAGGGGCACTGGCTCCTCTACTTCCACCAGGGCACGCCCGTCAGTCCGCCAGAGAGTCCAGCAGACTGAGTTCGGCCGCGTCGAGCCGGAGCGCGGCCGCGTCCAGGTTCTCCTCCAGGTGCGCGAGCGAGCCCGTGCCCGGAGTCGGCAGCAGCACCGGCGAACGGTGGAGCAGCCAGGCCAGGGCGATCTGCGCCCGGGTCGCGCCGTGCGCCGCCGCGACCGTGTCGACCGAGGCCGCGGCCCGGCCGGTCAGGGCGCCGTTGCCCAGCGGGAACCACGGCAGGAAGCCCAGACCGTGCGCCTCGCAGAGCTCCAGCACCGCCGCGGAGCCGCGGTCCAGCAGATGGAACCGGTTCTGCACGGACACCACGGACGACGTGAGGGCCAGCGCCTCCGACAGCTGCCCCGCGGTCACCGAGTCCAGGCCGACGTACCGGATCTTCCCCTGCGCGCGCAGCTCGTCCAGCGCGCCGAGCTGCTCCGCCATCGGCACCCCGGGATCGAAGCGGTGCAGCTGGTAGAGATCGATCCGGTCCGTCCGCAACCGGCGCAGGCTCGCCTCGCACATCGCCCGCAGCCGTTCCGGGCGCCCCTCGACGTGCCAGGCGCTGTCGCTCGTCCGGACCACCCCGCCCTTGGTGGCGATCACCAGGTCCTCGCGGTACGGACGCAGCGCCTCGGCGACCAGCTCCTCCGCCAGGCCCGGCCCGTAGTTGTCCGCGGTGTCCACGAGCGTGACACCCCGCTCCACCGCCCGCCGCAGCACGGCGACGGCGTCCGCCCGCGTGCCGCGCGGACCCCAGTAGCCGGGACCGGTCAGCTGCGCCGTTCCGTAGCCGAGCCGCCGTACGGGAACACCGCCGAGGACGAACGTCTCCGAGACCATACGGGCACCGTACGGCAGGACGTCGGAAGGCCTCGAAGTGGCCCAGTCGAAGAAGCGGCGAATGGCCCGAGGTCGCGGGCCATCGGCTGGCTAGGCTCCCCGCCATGACCACCGACGCCCCGTCCCGGCCCGCCGTCCCCGTCGTCGACTTCTACTTCGATCCCGCCTGCCCCTTCGCCTGGATCACCTCCCGCTGGATGCTCGAGGTGGAGCGGCAGCGCGACGTGGAGCTGCGCTTCCGCGTGATGAGCCTGTACTTCCACAACATCGGCAACGAGCTGCCCGACTGGTACCGGGAACTCGTCGACAGGTCGATCGGCCCGGTGCGGGTCGCCGCCGCCGCGGCCGAGGAGCACGGGGAGGAGATCCTCCGCCCGCTCTACACCGCCTTCGGCACCCGCATCCACGAGCGCAAGGAGCCGGACTTCGACACCGTCATCACCGAGTCCCTCGCCGAGCTGGGACTGCCCGCACGGCTCGCCGGGGCCGCCCACGACACCCGCCACGACGAGGCCGTGCGGCGCAGCCACGACGCGGGGCAGGACCCGCAGGCCGGAGGCTACGTCGGCACCCCCACCCTCCACGTCGACGGAACGGTCTGGTTCGGCCCCGTCCTGCGCGCCATCCCGCGCGGACGGGAGGCGGTGGAACTCTTCGACAGCTTCCGCGTCCTCGCCGGCCACTCCGACCTCTTCGAGCTCAAGCGGACCCGCACCGGCGGCCTCGACTTCGGCTGATCCGGCCGACGGCCACGACCGCGCCCAGGTGTCGCGAAACTTCAAGACCGCGACGCGGGTGCCCTCCTAGCGTCGAGGCCATGAACGACATCCACACGCACCTCCGCGTATGCGCCGCCGAAGCGGCCCGCGTCGCCCGCGGCGTCACCCGGGAACAGCTCGCCGCACCCTCCGTCTGCGCCGACTGGACGGTGGGCGAGCTCGCCAACCACCTCGTCCTCTACTCCTCGCACGGCCTGGAGCACCGCGCCCTGCGCGAGCAGCTCCCCGAGGAGCTCACGGCCCGCGACTTCGCCGCGGACCCCGACTGGGCGGACCGGTACGCCGCCCAGCTGGACCGGGCCCTGGCCGCCTGGGAACGCCCCGGTGTCTGGGACGGCGAGGTCGACCTCGGCTTCACCGCCATGCCGGCCACCGTGGTCGCCTCGCTGCTCGTCAAGGAACTCGCCGTGCACGGCTGGGACCTGGCACGCTCCACCGGCCAGCGGTTCGAGGTGCCCGACCCGACGGGGGAGTTCCTGCTCGGTGTGGTGGCCGAACACGCAGAGGTCTACCGCAGCTACGACGGATTCGCCGCCCCGGTCGAGAGCGCGCCGGACGCCTCCGCCTTCAGCCGCGCCCTCGCCCTGAGCGGACGCGACCCGCTCCGGTAGCGCTCCTTCGGCCGGGCTGCCGGTGTCCGGTACGGGTGGGACGCGCCCGCCTCAGCCGGCGACCGGAACCCGGCGGCCGGCCAGGGCCTCCTGGTAGCGCTCCGTCAGCAGCCGCGCGAGCTCGGGGGCCGGGCCCAGCACGTCCGCCAGGACGTCGGCCTCGGCGGCACCCGCCGCGATCCGGTCGGGCAGCCGGCCCGGGGCGATGACGTACGGGGCCACCGCGACCCTGCGCACCCCGTCGGCGCGCAGCGTCCGGACGGCGTCCTCGGTCCGGGGAAGGGATGCGGAGGCGAACGCAGGCCGCACGGAGCACCAACCGGTGCGCCGCAGCTCCCGCGCCGTTTCTGCGATCACTGCGATCGCCTCCGGGTCGGTGGAGCCCGCCGAGGCAAGGACGACCCCGGTCGAGCTCTTGTCGCCGGGCGTGAGCCCGGCCTCGTACAGCCGCCGTTCCACCGCCGCCACCAGCAGCGGCGAGGGGCCGAGGACCTCCGCCCGCCGGACCCGCAGGACGGGCGGCGCCTGCCGCAGGACGGCGGGGATGTCCGCCTTGGCGTGGAAGGCGCGGGTCAGCAGCAGCGGCAGCGCCACCACGTCCCGCACGCCCTCGGCCGCGAGCCGGTCGAGCGTCCCGCCCACCGACGGCAGGTCGAAGTCCAGGAACGCCGTCTCCGCCCGCAGCCCCGGCCGCAGCGACCGGGCGCGGGCGACCAGCGCCCGCACGGTCGCCGCGTGCCGCGGATCGCGGCTGCCGTGGGCGATGACGAGGAGGACGGGGCCGTTCACGGCGCTCTCAGCTCTTGACCAGCAGACCGCGGCGGCGCAGCACGGCGCGCTCCAGCGGGCTGAAGACGAGCAGGTCGATGGCGACACCGACGAGCAGGATCAGGATGATGGCCAGGAAGATCCCCGGCATGTCGAAGTTGTTCCGGCCGTTCTCCAGCAGCTGACCGAGCCCCAGGCCGAGATCGGGCGAGGACGCGATGATCTCCGCGGCCATCAGCGAGCGCCACGAGAAGGCCCAGCCCTGCTTCAGGCCCGCGAGGTATCCGGGCAGCGCGGCCGGCATCACGATGTGCCAGGCGCCCTTGAGGCCGGTCGCGCCGAGCGTCCGGCCGGCCCGCAGGAACAGCGGCGGCACCTGGTCCACGCCGGCCACCAGACCGTTGGCGATGGACGGCACCGCGCCCAGCAGGATCACGGCGAACATCATCTGGTCGTTGAGCCCGAGCCACAGCACCGCGGGTGCCACCCAGGCGACCGAGGGCAGCGACTGCAGACCCGAGAGGATCGGGCCGATCGCCGTCCGCACCACGGACACCCGGGCCACGACGAGCCCGAGCGGGGTGCCGATCGCCAGGGCCAGCAGGAAGCCGAGCAGCGCCCGGGAGACGCTGGTCCACAGCACCTCGAGGAGCGTGCCCTCCAGCCACATCGCGGAGAGGGACTCCCAGACGGCTCCGGGAGAGGGCAGCTTGCCCTCGTCGGCGACCTCGGCCACCACGAGGAGCTGCCAGACCACGAGCACCAGCACGACGGCCAGGACGGGCGGCAGGACCTTCTTCAGCAGGACCTCGCGCACCGGGGTCCGGCGGATCTGCACGCTGTCCAGCGCGTCCAGGCCCGCTTCCAGGCCGGCCAGGTCGTCGGTCTTGGGTGTGGTGTCAGTGCTGGCCATGGCGGCGGATCTCCCCACGCAGTTCTTCGGTGATCTCGACGGAGAGTTCCGCCACGGCGGCGTCCTCGATGCGGCGCGGCTGCGGGATCTCGATGGTCCACTCCCGGGCGATCCGGCCGGGACGGGACGACAGCAGCACCACGCGCTCGGCCAGCCGCACGGCCTCGCGCACGTTGTGGGTGACGAAGAGGACCGACAGCTTCGTCTCGCGCCAGATGCGGGTCAGCTCGTCGTGCAGGACGTCGCGGGTGATCGCGTCGAGCGCCGCGAACGGCTCGTCCATCAGCAGCAGATCGCTGTCCTGGGCCAGGGCCCGGGCCAGCGCGACCCGCTGCCGCATGCCGCCGGACAGCTCGTGCACCCGCTTGCCGTACGAGCCGTTGAGCCGGACGAGTTCGAGCAGGCGCTCGGCCTCGTCGCGGCGCTCGGCCTTCGGCACCCCGCGCAGCCGCAGGGCCAGTTCGATGTTCTTGCCCGCGGTCAGCCACGGGAAGAGGGCGTGCTCCTGGAACATCAGGGCCGGCCGGCCGCCGGGGGTCTCGATGGACCCCGCGGACGGCCGGTCGAGTCCGGCGACCAGGTTGAGCAGGGTGGACTTGCCGCACCCCGAGGCCCCCAGGAGGGTGACGAACTCGCCCGGGGCGACATCGAGAGAGATGTCGTCGAGTACGAGTTGCTGACCGGCGGGTCCGCCGAAGGACTTCGAGACGTGCTCGAGCCGGGCGGCGTGGGTCACCGCCGCACGGTCCTCGGCCTTGGCGATCGTCGCGGTCGTGGCCATGGTCGTCACCTCCTGGGAAACCTGAACTGGGCTTATTCGAGGGTTACTTGACGCCGAGACCGGCGTCGGCGACCTCGGGCTGCCCCGCGGCCTTCAGGACCTTGTTGAGCGGCTTCAGGTCGTAGATGCCGTTCAGGTCGGGCTGCTTGAGGAGACCGGCCTTCACCGCGTGGTCCGCCTGGGCCTGCAGCGTGGCGGCCAGCGGGTCGTTGGTGAACTGGATCGACGGCCATGCGCCGTCGATGACCTTGTCGCCCAGCGCCTTGCCGGAGAGCTCCTTCAGCTTGGCGTTGGCGGAGGCCTTCGCCTTGTCGGCGTTGGCGTTGATCCACGCGTTGGTCTTCACCGATCCGCGCAGCACCGCCTCGACGACGTCCGGGTGCTCCTTCAGGAACTTCTGCGACACGATGATGTTCGTGATCACGAACTTCTTGTCGGGCCACAGGTCCGACTCGTCGAGCAGCACCTTGGCACCCTCGCTGACGAGCTTCGACGCGGTCGGCTCCGGCACCCAGGCGCCGTCGATGGAACCGGACTTGTAGGCGTCGGGCGTCACCTTGTTGTCGGTGCGGACCACGGAGACGTCGCCCTTGCCGCTCTGGGCGTCGACCTTCCAGCCCTTCTCGGAGATCCAGTTCAGGAACGCCACGTCCTGGGTGTTGCCGAGCTGCGGAGTGGCGATCTTCTTGCCCTTGATGTCGTCCAGGGTCTTGATCTTGTCCGGGTTCACCACGAGCTTGACCCCACCGGAGGCGGAGCCGGCGACGATGCGGAGGTTGGAGCCCTTGGACTTGGTGTAGCCGTTGATGGACGGCGACGGGCCGATGAAGCCGATGTCGATCGAGCCGGCGTTCAGCGCCTCGATCTCGGAGGGGCCGGCGTTGAAGGTGGAGACCTTCAGCTGCGTGCCGCCCAGCTCCTTCTGGAAGATGCCTTCCTGGTCGCCCACCAGGGCGGTGGCGTGCGTCAGGTTCGGGAAGTACCCGAGCCGGACCGTGTCGGCGGAGAGCTTCTCACCCTCGGCGGCCACCTTCTTCTCGTCGTTCTTGGCCTCGGAGCCGTAGCCGCAGGAAGCGAGCGCGCCGATCAGCAGCGGCAGGGCCGCGGCGGCGGCGAGTGAGCGGCGCAGGGTGGTACGGGAGGCAGGCACGGGTTCCCCTCAGGGTCTTCGAAGTGTTCTTCGTCGGTGATGTCGGAGGTGGAGCGGGGTGGCGCCGCGAGCGCGGCGCATCGGCGTCAGCACGCACATCGCGCGACACCTCCCCGGCCCGCACCGAGGGCACCGGAGCCGACCCGGCCGCCTTCCTTGGCGAACGTGGCGTAGACGTCGTTTCTCATCTCAGAAGTCCCACCCTTCCTCGTCTGCGGGGGCGACGGCCGCCGCGGCCTTGGCGCCGGCGAAGGACTCGCCCGCCATGCCGGCGGCGAGCGTGGTGCCGTCCGCGGGGTCGATCAGCAGGAACGAACCGGTGCGGCGCGAGTCCGCGTACGCGTCGAGCGCGAGCGGCTCGGCGGTGCGCACCTTGACCCGGCCGATGTCGTTGGCGACCAGCTGCCCCGGCTCGGGGTGCTGGGAGAGGTCGTCCAGGGTCAGCCGCGATGGGATCTCCTTGACGATCGCCTTGACCGTGCGCGTGGTGTGCTTGAGCAGCACCCGCTGGCCCACGACGAGCGGCTGGTCGGCCACGTGGCAGACCGTCGCCTCGACGTCCTGGCTGGTCGCCGGGGCGTCGTCGACCGGCGCGAGCAGGTCGCCGCGGGAGATGTCGATGTCGTCGGCGAGCCGGATGGTGACCGACTGCGGGGCCCAGGCGATGTCGACGGGCTCACCGAGGGCGTCGATCGCCGAGATGGTGGAGGTCCGGCCCGACGGCAGCACGGTGACCCGCTCGCCGACCCGGAAGGCACCGGCCGCGATCTGACCGGCGTAGCCCCGGTAGTCGGGGTGCTCGGCGGTCTGCGGGCGGATGACGTACTGCACCGGGAAGCGTGCGTGGCAGGCCGTCAGGTCGTGGCTGACCGGGACGGTCTCCAGGTGCTCCAGGACGGTGGGACCGCCGTACCAGTCCATGTTCGCGGACGGCTCCACCACGTTGTCGCCGGCCAGCGCCGAGATCGGGATCGCGGTGATCTCCGGGACACCGAGCTCGGAGGCGTACGTCGTGAACTCCTCGGCGATCGCCGCGAAGACGGGCTCGGCGTAGTCCACCAGGTCCATCTTGTTGACGGCGAGGACCACGTGCGGCACCCGCAGCAGGGCGGCGACCGCCGCGTGGCGGCGGGTCTGCTCGACGACGCCGTTGCGGGCGTCGACCAGGACCACGGCCAGTTCGGCGGTGGAGGCGCCGGTGACCATGTTCCGGGTGTACTGCACGTGGCCGGGGGTGTCGGCGAGGATGAACCGGCGGCGGGCCGTCGCGAAGTAGCGGTAGGCGACGTCGATGGTGATGCCCTGTTCGCGTTCGGCGCGCAGGCCGTCGGTGAGCAGGGCCAGGTCGGGTGCCTCCTGGCCGCGGGAGCGGGAGGCGTGCTCGACGGCCTCCAGCTGGTCGGTCAGCACCGACTTGGAGTCGTGCAGCAGCCGGCCCACCAGGGTCGACTTGCCGTCGTCGACGGAGCCGGCCGTGGCGAACCGCAGCAGGGTCGTCGCCGAGACGTCGGTGAACTGCTCGGTGGTGCTCGTCATGGCTAGAAGTACCCTTCGCGCTTGCGGTCTTCCATCGCGGCCTCGGACATCTTGTCGTCGGCGCGGGTCGCGCCCCGCTCGGTCAGTCGGGACGCGGCGATCTCGGCGATGACGGCGTCGAGCGTGGTGGCGTCGGAGTCGACGGCGCCGGTGCAGGACATGTCCCCCACGGTGCGGTAGCGGATCAGCCGCTTCTCCACCGTCTCGGTGTCCTTGGGGCCGCCCCAGTCTCCGGCGGTCAGCCACATGCCGTTGCGGGCGAAGACCTCGCGCTCGTGGGCGAAGTAGATGTCCGGCAGCTCGATCCCCTCACGGGCGATGTACTGCCAGACGTCCAGCTCGGTCCAGTTGGACAGGGGGAAGACCCGGACGTGCTCGCCGGGGGCGTGCCGGCCGTTGTACAGCTGCCACAGCTCGGGCCGCTGCCGGCGCGGGTCCCACTGCGAGAACTCGTCGCGCAGCGAGAAGACGCGCTCCTTGGCGCGGGCCTTCTCCTCGTCGCGCCGACCGCCGCCGAACACCGCGTCGAAACGGTGCTGCTGGATCGCCTCGGTCAGCGGCACCGTCTGGAGCGGGTTGCGCGTCCCGTCGGGACGCTCGCGCAGCTTCCCCGCGTCGATGTACTCCTGCACCGACGCGACGTGCAGGCGCAGCCCGTGGCGCGCCACCGTGCGGTCGCGGTACTCCAGGACCTCGGGGAAGTTGTGCCCGGTGTCGACGTGCAGGAGCGTGAACGGCACCGGGGCCGGCGCGAAGGCCTTCAGCGCCAGGTGCAGCATGACGATGGAGTCCTTGCCGCCGGAGAACAGGATCACCGGCCGCTCGAACTCGCCCGCGACCTCACGGAAGATGTGCACGGCCTCGGACTCCAGGGAGTCCAGGTGCGACAGCGCGAACGGACTGTCGGTCGCGTCGTGGACATGAGCGACGGTCGTCATGCGACACCCCTCTCGGTGAGCAGCGCGTGGAGCTGCGCCGCGGACTCCTGCACGGTCTGGTTCTGGGACTCGATCCGCAGGTCCGGGTTCCGCGGCTCGTCGTACGGGTCGTCGACCCCGGTCAGCCCGCTGATCTCGCCCGCGGCCTGCTTGGCGTACAGCCCCTTCACGTCGCGTACCGAGCACACGTCCACCGGAGTGGCGACGTGCACCTCGACGTAGGGCGTGCCCTCGGTCATGTGACGCTTGCGGACGGCCTCGCGGCTGTCCTCGTACGGAGCGATCACCGGGACGAGGACCTTCACGCCGTTGGAGGCGAGCAGTTCGGCGACGAAGCCGATCCGCTGCACGTTGGTGTGCCGGTCCTCGCGGCTGAAGCCGAGGCCCGCCGAGAGGAACTCGCGGATCTCGTCGCCGTCGAGGACCTCGACGCGGTGGCCCTCGCCGCGCAGCCGGCCGGCCAGCTCGTGGGCGATGGTGGTCTTGCCGGCGCTGGGCAGCCCGGTCAGCCAGATGGTGGCACCCGTCACGTGCTTCTCCTGAAGTTCCTGAGTGTCCGTCATCCGTGCAGTCCGCACTCGGTCTTGGTCCGGCCGGCCCAGCGGCCCGCGCGGACGTCCTCGCCGTCCACGACCCGGCGGGTGCAGGGCGCGCAGCCGACCGAGGCGTAACCGTCCATCAGCAGCGGGTTGGTGAGGACGCCGTGCTCGGCGACGTAGGCGTCGACGTCGTCCTGCGACCAGCGGGCGATGGGGGAGATCTTGACCTTCTGCCGCTTCTCGTCCCAGCCGACGACCGGGGTGTTCGCCCGGGTCGGGGACTCGTCGCGGCGCAGACCGGTGGCCCAGGCGCGATAGGCGGCCAGCCCCTCCTCGAGGGGCTTGACCTTGCGCAGGGCGCAGCAGAGGTCGGGGTCCCGGTCGTGCAGCGCCGGGCCGTGCTCGGCGTCCTGCTCGGCAACCGTCCGGCGCGGGGTCAGGGTGATGACGTTGACGTCCATCACCGCGTCGACCGCGTCACGGGTGCCGATGGTCTCCGGGAAGTGGTAGCCGGTGTCGAGGAAGACGACGTCCACGCCGGGCAGGGCTCGTGACGCCAGATGGGCGACGACGGCGTCCTCCATGGAAGAGGTGACGCAGAAGTCCCGGCCGAAGGTGTCGGCGGCCCACTGGAGGATCTCCAGCGCGGTCGCGTCCTCGAGGTCGCGCCCGGCCCGCTCGGCCAGGTCCTTCAGATCGGCGCCCTCAGTGACCTGAGTCGTCGTCATATCTCTTCCCCTCCGTCGGAATCGCTCGAAGTGCCCGGGGCGAGCAGCCCCAGGAACTTCAGCTGGAAGGCTCGACCGCATGCCCGGCATTCCCAGGCGCCGTGGCCCTGCTCGTTCGGGCGCAGGTCCTCGTCGCCGCAGTACGGGCAGTGGAACGGCGCGGCACGCTCGCTCATGACAGGGCCTCCTCGGACGCGCGCGCCGCCCAGGTGGCGAAGCGCTCGCCGTCCTCGCGCTCCTTGCGGAAGCGCTCCAGGACCCGCTCGATGTAGTCCGGCAGCTCGGCCGAGGTCACCTTCAGGCCACGGACCTTGCGGCCGAAGCCGGCCTCCAGGCCGAGTGCGCCGCCCAGGTGGACCTGGTAGCCCTCCACCCGGTTGCCGTCGTCGTCCAGGACGAGCTGGCCCTTGAGGCCGATGTCCGCCACCTGGATACGGGCGCAGGCGTTGGGGCACCCGTTGATGTTGATGGTGATCGGCTCGTCGAAGTCGGGGATGCGGCGCTCGAGCTCGTCGATCAGGGACGCGCCGCGCGCCTTGGTCTCGACGATCGCCAGCTTGCAGAACTCGATACCGGTGCAGGCCATCGTGCCGCGCCGGAAGGTCGAGGGGTTCACCCGCAGGTCCAGGGCCTCCAGGGCGGAGACGAGCGAGTCGACCCGGCCCTCCTCGATGTCGAGGACGATCATCTTCTGCTCGGCGGTGGTGCGGATCCGGCCCGAACCGTGCGCCTCGGCGATCTCGGCGATCTTGGTGAGCGTGGCTCCGTCGACCCGGCCGACGCGCGGCGCGAAGCCGACGTAGAAGCGGCCGTCCTGCTGCCGGTGGACACCGACGTGATCGCGCCACCGGCCGGCGGGCTGCTCGGGGGCGGGCCCGTCCGTCAGCTTCCGCTTCAGGTACTCGTCCTCCAGGACCCGGCGGAACTTCTCCGCGCCCCAGTCGGCGACGAGGAACTTCAGGCGGGCGCGGGTGCGCAGCCGGCGGTAGCCGTAGTCACGGAAGATCGAGATGACGCCCTCGTAGACGTCCGGGACCTCGTCGAGCGAGACCCAGGTGCCCAGCCGGACGCCCAGCTTGGGATTGGTGGACAGGCCGCCGCCCACCCAGACGTCGAAGCCGGGACCGTGCTCCGGGTGGTGCACGCCGACGAAGGCGATGTCGTTGATCTCGTGCGCCACGTCGAGGAGCGGAGATCCGGAGACGGCGGACTTGAACTTGCGGGGCAGGTTCGAGAAGTCCTTGTTGCCGACGATCCGCCGCTGGATCTCGTCGATGGCGGGCGTGCCGTCGATGATCTCGTTCTCGGCGATGCCGGCCACCGGGGAGCCGAGGATGACGCGGGGCGTGTCGCCGCAGGCCTCGGTGGTGGACAGGCCGACGGCCTCCAGGCGGTTCCAGATCTCGGGGACGTCCTCGATCCGGATCCAGTGGTACTGCACGTTCTGCCGGTCGGTGATGTCCGCCGTGCCCCGAGCGAACTCCTGCGAGATCTCACCGATCACCCGGAGCTGCTCGGTGGTCAGCCGGCCGCCGTCGATACGGACCCGGAGCATGAAGAACTCGTCGTCCAGCTCCTCCGGCTCCAGGACGCCGGTCTTGGTGCCGTCCAGTCCCTGCTTGCGCTGGGTGTAGAGGCCCCACCACCGCATGCGCCCGCGGAGGTCGTTGGGGTCGATCGAGTCGAATCCACGCTTCGAGTAGATCGTCTCAATGCGTGTCCGCACATTGAGACCGTCGTCGTCCTTCTTGAACTGCTCATTGCCGTTCAGCGGGGTGAAGTGCCCCACGGCCCACTGACCCTCGCCACGGTGACGGCTCACCTTGCGGCGGGGCGTGGCGGGTGCGGGGTTTTCCGGGGTGGCGGCCATGGCTTTTCGTCCTTCGGGACTGCGGGAGGGCGGCTCTGACCTGCACACTCGCGCGCAGGTGTGATGATGGCGCGGCGGTGCGCAGCAGGGTCGGGCAGAGAAGTGATCGCGGCGGTGCTGGTTCTCTCAGCGCGCCGGACAGATGGCGCTGGACATGCGGCCGAGGTCGACGTGCCGCCGACTCACCAAGGCAATTCCAGTTCCAGACATGACGGAAGCGTGTCACGGGACTTTGGACCCAGTCCAGCTTCGTCCAGGATGTGGACACAGACGTCCCGCATGGCGAGACGGTGTGCTGTGGGTCACTTTCGGCGGGCGGTGCCCAAGGGTCGTGCGCCGGGGGCCTGTCGGGGTCCGTGGTCCGCAGGCGGGGTGGGAGCGGCCCGGCGCGGGGCGCGCGCGGGGCGCCGTTTCCGGGGCCCTCGGCGGCGCGCCGCGGGTGCCGCCCGCCGCGTCCGGGAGGTACGGGTACGGGCGGGGCCGGGCCCCTGGTGCCGAGCGGCCGGGTTCAGCGTCCGGGTTCTGCGTCCGGGGCCCGGACGGACCGGCCCCGGCGTGTCCGGCGGCGGGGCGGGGGCGTCAGCCCAGGGCGCCCGGCCAGGGGCCCGGGGTCGCCGTCTCCTCGGCCTCCTCCACCTTGGTGTCGAAGAGCCGGAAGCCGCGGCGCCGGTAGTTGTCCATCGCGTGCGGGCCGTCCAGCGAGCAGGTGTGCAGCCACACCCGGCGCGTCGGCTCGCGGTCGGGCCAGCGCTCGGCCAGGTCCCAGGCCCGCCGCACGCCCTCGGTCAGCAGGTGACCGCCGATCCGGCGACCCCGGAAGGAGGCGATCAGCCCGAAGTAGATGATCTCCACGACGCCGTCGTCCTGCGGGTCGAGCTCCACGTACCCGGCCGGCGTGCCCTTCTCGTACGCCACCCAGATCTCCGACCCCGGCTTCTCGACGATCTCCTGCCACTCCTTGTAGGACAGGTGCAAGCGGTCGTTCCAGTGGATGTCGCCGCCGACCGCCGTGTAGAGGAAGCGGCTGAACTCGGGGGAGGGCACCTCGGCCCGCACGATCGTGAGGTCGTCACCCTCCGGCGCGACGGCGGGGCGGAGATCGGACGGCGAGGTCTGTTCGAGGGACCAGGTGGTGACAGTAGTGCTCATGCGCTCATCGCATCACGGCCGCGGCGGCGACGCCCAGGCGGCCCCCGCCGCCGTGAACGGACTGTCCGGATCGTGGACACCCGCCTCCGGCATCCGGTCCGCGGCGGTCCGGCGGGCACCGGAACGGGTCGCGCGCCCGTGTCGGCGCCCGCGATCCGCCGCGCGGGCCCGGCCGCGGGTGGCCGTCCCGGCCCCCCGAGCGAGAAAGGGAGCCGGACGGCCGCACCGAACGGGTGCGCGCTGGCGCATACTGGGGGCAATGACGAAGCCATCTGCACCGAAGCGCCATTTGCCCACCAGCCCCTTCAAGGCCCCGGTCGCGCTGCCCCCCAAGGAGTTCGCCGTAGGCGACAAGGTCACCCACGACATGTACGGCCTCGGCCGCGTCGTCGGCATCGAGGACGGAATCGCGGCTGTCGTGGATTTCGGCTCGGCGCAACGGCGGATCGTGAGCCCGTACAACAAGATGAGCAAGCTCTAGGTCGTGTCCGCAGGGCCACCCCGGGCGCCCTTCGGTCCCCGGGGCCCTGTACAGCCCTCTTCCTTCTCTTCCCTACTACCTCCGCCGTTCCGCGCGGTTCGCCCGTTCCGCCCGTACCGCCGGCGCCGTCGAGTGCGGCAGCAGGTCCTCCGGGTGGGGCGGGCGCAGCACTTCCACCCCGACCTCCTCGCTGAAGCGGTACGGACGGTGCGCCAGCACCCCCGCCAGATTCCGTCGGATCCGTGACATCTCCGCCCGTACCGTCACGGTCCGGGTCCGGTCCCCGAACACGTCCTGCGCCAGTTGTGCCGCCGTCCGCCCGTCCCGGTGCAGCGCCAGCACGAACAGCAGCTCGGCGTGGCGCGGGCTCAGCTCCTGCGTCCAGCTGCCCGCCGCCCCCGCGACCGCCACCGACCAGCGCCGCGGCCGGCTCAGGTCGAGCACCACGCTGCTCGCCGGGACCACCGGCCCGCCTGACTCCGGACGCTCCTCGTCGTCCACCCGCAGCAGCCAGCCGCCCGGCAGCGGCTCCACCGCGCACGCCCCCAGCGACGGCAGCCAGACCCGCCCCGCGCGGAAGGACTTCGGCAGGGCGATCCGGTCCTGGGGCGCCATCCCGGTCACCGCCGCCGTCCAGCCGTGGGTGTCGACGGCGATCGCCCGGCCCCCCACCCGGCAGAGGATCGGTGCGGCCACCGACCGCAGCCGTTCGATCGATCGCAGATGACGCTCGCGCATCTCCGCCTCCGCGAGCTGCGCGACCGAGCCGACCAGCGCCAGCGTCGCCGGGTGGAACGTCGACGCCGGACCGCTGACGTCCACGATCCCCAGCAGACGCTGGTCGCGCGGATCGTGCACGGGGGCCGCCGCGCAGGTCCACCGGTGCAGGGTGTGGACGTAGTGCTCGGCCGAGTGGACCTGCACGGGCCGGCGCATGGCGAGCGCCGTCCCCACCGCGTTCGTGCCGGTGGTGTGCTCGGTCCAGGCCGCGCCCTCCTCCAGGCAGATGCCGTTGGCCTGCCGCATCACGGCGAGGTTCCCCTCGCGCCACAGCACCCGGCCCTGTTCGTCCGTCACCACCATGATCTGGAGGGAGGCGTCGGCCATCGCCGCGAGTCCCTCGCTCAGGGTCCGCATCACCTCGCCCAGGACCGTCGTGCGCCGCCGCTCCTCCAGTTCGTCGCGGCGCAGCAGCACACTGCTGGTGCCCTGGTCCGGATCGACGCCCAGCCGGAACATCCGCTGCCACGACGCGTCGATCACCGGGCGGGGCGCGATCGGGGGCGTGCGGCCCGCGAGGGTCTCCTCCCGTACCCGGTACAGCAGCCGTGTGGCCTGGGCGGCGTCCATGGCGGCGAGCCGGTGCATGTCGAGCTGCGTGTTCTTCATCGGTCTCTCCCAGCCACCTGCGGTGCTGTATCGGTTCTGCAGATTTCCGGAGTGTCGGAGCCCATCGTGCCGCCCGGTGCTCCCCGGTGAAGGACGGTTCGGGTAATCCTGCAACCCTTTGCAACTCTGGCGGACACCCGCCAGGTGCATGAGGGTGGTGCAACAGCCGAGGGTGGTGCCGTGTCGGCGCAGCACCACCCCCGGCTTTTCCGCGCGTGCCGACCCCTCGGGTCCACCCCTGGCACGCGCGGACGGAACGGATGCGCGGGGACGCGGGACGCGAACCACCCGCCCCGCAGCTGCACCCGCGCGCGACCGTCCGACGCGCCCGCAGGTTGACGGGACCTCAGCCCACGGCACGCGCCCGCTCCACCACCGCGCCCAGGTCCAGGGCGGTCGGCAGCGTGCCGAAGGCCGATCCCCAGTCGCCCCCCAGCCGCGAGGCGCAGAAGGCGTCCGCCACCTCGGGCGGCGCCCACCGCACCAGCAGCGAGCCCTGCAGCACCAGCGCCATCCGCTCCACCAGGCGCCGCGCCCGCCCCTCGATCCCGTCGAGGTCGGCCAGCTCGGTCAGCACCCCCCGGATGGCGCCGTCGAGCCGGTGGTCCTCGCCCCGCGCCCTCCCCACCTCCGTCAGGAACGCGTTCAGCGCCCGCGGCTCGCGCTGCAGCGCACGCAGCACGTCCAGAGCCTGGACGTTCCCCGACCCCTCCCAGATCGAGTTGAGCGGCGACTCGCGCAGCAGCCGCGGCATGCCCGACTCCTCCACGTAGCCGTTGCCGCCCAGGCATTCCAGGGCCTCCGCCACGACCGGCGTGCACCGCTTGGTCACCCAGAACTTCGCCGTCGGCACGGCGATCCGCAGGAACGCCCGCTCCGCCTCCGAGTCGGTGTCGTACGCGGCGGCCAGCCGCAGCCCGAGGACCGTCGCCGCCTCCGACTCCAGCGCCAGGTCGGCCAGCACGTTCCGCATCAACGGCTTCTCGATCAGCACGCCGCCGAACGCCCGGCGGTGGGCGGTGTGGTGCACGGCCTGCGCCACCGCCTGCCGCATCAGCGCCGCCGACCCCAGCACGCAGTCCAGCCGGGTCGCCGCCACCATCCCGATGATCGTCCGGATCCCGCGGCCCTCCTCGCCGACCCGGCGCGCCCACGTCGTCCCGTCGAACTCCACCTCGGCGGAGGCGTTCGCCCGGTTGCCGAGCTTGTCCTTCAGACGCTGGATCGCGAACGCGTTGCGCGTGCCGTCCTCCAGGACCCGCGGCACCAGGAAGCACGTCAGACCGCCGGGGGCCTGCGCCAGGACCAGGAACCCGTCCGACATCGGCGCCGAGCAGAACCACTTGTGCCCGGTGAGCACGTACGTGCCGTCCTCGGCCAGCGGACGCGCCTCGGTCGTGTTGGACCGGACGTCGCTGCCGCCCTGCTTCTCGGTCATCCCCATCCCGAGGAGCACCCCGGCCTTCTCCCGCGGCGGCCGCAGGCCCTGCTCGTAGACGTGCGAGGTGAGCAGCGGCTCCCAGACGGCGGCCAGCTCCGGATCCGTGCGCAGCGCGGGGACCGCCGCGTGCGTCATCGACAGCGGGCAGCCGTGCCCCGGCTCGGCCTGCGACGCCACCAGGAAGCCCGCCGCCCGCCGCACATGACCACCCGGACGGCCCCACGCGTCCGTCAGCCCCGCGTTGACCCCCTTGCCCAGCAGCCGGTGCCAGGCCGGGTGGAACACGACCTCGTCGATCCGGTTCCCGTACCGGTCGTGCGTCCGCAGCCGCGGCGGGCAGGTGTCGGCGAGCTCGCCCCACTCCCGCACCTGGGCCGAACCGGCGGCCCGGCCCAGGGTCACGAGTTCCTCACGTGCCTCCGCGAAGACCTCGGGTGTCAGATGTCGTTCCACCGCCTCCGTCAGGGCCCGGTCGGACATGAAGACGTCATATCCCACCAGGGGCGGAGCCTGGTTGGTCACGGTGTGGGTGCCGGCTGCCATGCCGATACGGTAAGGAGGTGCAGGCAGCAAACGAAACACCCGAGCGGCGGCCCGGGAGCAGACTCCACCGGGCCCGAGTCCTCTACCGCAACGTGTCGAAGCGGAAGCTGGTCTGGCTGCTCCTGAAGGACACCGTCAACTCGTGCATCGAGTACCGCATCCTCGGCCTCGCCGCCGAGGCGGCGTTCTTCACGCTGCTGTCGCTCCCGCCCCTGCTGCTCGGCATGATCGCGCTCCTCGGCTACGCCGACGACTGGACCAACACCGACACCGTGGCCAGCATCGAGCAGAACATCCTCAACGCCGCCGGAACGGTTCTGTCGGACCGAGGCGTCCGCGACATCGCCAAACCGGTCCTGGACGACGTCACCCAGGGCAAACGGCCCGAGCTCATCTCGCTCGGCTTCGCCATCGCCCTGTGGTCCGGATCGCGCGCCGTCAACGTCTTCATCGACACCATCACCGTGATGTACGGCCTCGACGGACACCGGGGCATCGTCAAGACCCGCCTCCTCGCGTTCCTGCTCTACATCGTGGCCCTGATCATCGGCGCGGTCGTCCTCCCGCTCGCGGTGGTCGGCCCCGACCGCGTGGTGGAGCTGGTGCCCTGGGGCACGGAGGTCGTCTCCGTCCTGTACTGGCCGGCCGTCATCCTGCTCTCGGTCGCCTTCCTCACCACGCTGTACCACGTCTCCGTGCCCGTCCGCTCGCCCTGGATCGAGGACATCCCCGGCGCCCTGGTGGCCCTCGGCATGTGGGTGCTCGGCAGCTTCCTGCTGCGCATCTACCTGACGAGCCAGGTCGAGGGACCCACGATCTACGGCTCCCTCGCGGCGCCGATCGCCGTGCTGCTCTGGATCGGCATCTCGGCCTTCGCGGTGCTGGTCGGCGCGGCGGTGAACGCGGCGATCGACCGCGTCTGGCCGTCGGTCGCCACCGCCGCGGCCCGCGAGGCCTCCGACCGGGCCCGTGCCGCCCAGGCCGCCGACCTGGTCGCCCGACTGCGGGCGGAGGCGGACGAGGTGGACGACGACGACCCGGACATGCCGTCGGAGTTCCCGGAACGCTGGTCGAAGTTCCTGCCGCCGGACGACGTGAAGTCACGCCTGCACTCGGGGTGGGAGAAGGACTGAGGGGCCCGGGTCACGGGGTGGGGGAGGACCGAGGGCTCGGGCCCGGGGCCCGTGTTCGAAGCCGCTCCCCCTGGGCTTCACCCGGGAGGTGCCCCCCGCTCGCGCCGCCTCGATGCCTACCCTGGAGGGGTGTACGAAGAGCGTCCCTCACGGCTGGACGGTGCCGTCGTCTGGTCCCGGACCGTCGGGCCCGGGACCGGGGACGGCCCGTACCCCGTGCTGCCGGACGGCTGCATGGACCTGCTCTGGTCCGACGGGCGGCTGTTCGTGGCCGGCCCCGACACCCGGGCGTACGTTCCCGAGGGCCCGGTCAGGCAGTACGCGGGGATCCGCTTCGCACCCGGTGACGCGCCGGCGATCCTCGGGGTGCCGGCGCGGGAGGTCCGCGACCGGAGGGTCGACGCCGGGGCCCTGTGGGGCGGGGCGGAGGCGCGGCGGCTCGGCGAGCGGATCGCCGGAGCCGCGGACCCCGCCGTCGCCCTGGAGGACCTGGTCCTGCGGCGGGCCGCGGACTCCCCGGCGCCGGATCCGCTGATGCGGGCCGTCGCGGCCCGGCTGGACGCCGGGCGGCCGGTCGCGGAGACCGCCGACGCGGTCGGGCTCGGCGCCCGGCAACTGCACCGGCGGTCGCTGGACGCCTTCGGCTACGGACCCAAGACGCTGGCCCGGATCCTGCGACTGCAGCGCGCCCTCGCCCTGGTCGGGGCGGGGTCGCCCTTCGCGGAGGCGGCGATCGCCGCGGGCTGCGCGGACCAGGCGCACCTGGCCCGCGAGATGCGCGCCCTCGCCGGCACGACGGTCGGCGCGTACGCCGCGGCCCGGCGCGAGATCCCGGACAGGACCTAGGGGGCGTCCGTCTCGTCGGGAGCGTTCGGGGCGAAGAGCGAGACGCCGCTGCCGTCCGGGTCGAGTACCACCGCGTAGCGCTGACCCCAGAACGCGTCCCAGGGCTTCAGGTGGCCGGCATGGCCGGCGGCGACCAGGGAGTCGTACGTCGCGTCCACCTCCTCGGGGGTGCCGCAGCGGAAGGCGAGGCCGATCCGGTCGCCGCCCTCCGGGCGGGTCCAGCCCGGGTCGAAGGAGCGGATGACGTCCTCCGTGTCCCAGGCGATCCGCATCCCGCCGGGCAGGTCGGCCTCCACGTGCGGCGCGTCCTCGGCTCCGGGCGGGAGGTCCAGCCCGAGCCGTCGGTAGAAGGCGAGCGAGGCGGCCATGTCGGAGACCACCAGGCCGATGACATCGAGTCGTGGTGCGTTCATGCCCGCACCGTAGGCAGGGTCCGGCGCGGACGTCTTGTACGAATCGGACGTGGCGTGGCGGTCCGGGCGGAGGGTGGCCCGCCCGCCCCGGCCGCGCGGCGGGTCCCCGGTCATCGGGGACCCGGCCCCGCCGGCCGTGTGTCCGGCCGGCGGGACGGCTCAGCGCTTCCGCAGCAGGGCGCAGACGAAGTCCTCCTGCACGGCGCGCACCCGGGCCAGCAGCTCCGGCTTCGTCGTCTTGTTGGTCTGCGTGTTGATCGAGAACGTCAGGGACCGCTTGCCGTCGGGTGTCGCGGCGGCCAGCTGGGTGTAGCCGGGGAAGTTGCCGGTGTGGCCGTACACGACCCCGCAGCGGGTCGTGTAGCGGAAGATCCCGAGTCCGGCCGCGTTCGTCCCCGGTCCGGCGGGCTCGGACGCCCCGCCCGGCACGACCGTCCGCTGCTGCCGACGGGTCCGCTCGGAGAGGTAGTCCCTGCTCGTGTAGCCGCTGATGAAGGAGGCGAGGTCCTTCGGCGTGGCGACCACGGCGCCGGAGGCCCAGATGCCGGAGGCGCTCAGGACCTCACTGATGTCCTCCGGAGCGGCGGGCGGGGTGACGTCGTAGCCGTGCAGGTACGGCCGCGGCAGCCGGTAGCCCGCGGGAAGGCTGGTCTGCCGCAGGTCGAGCGGCCGGTACACCTGCTGCTCCAGGAGCCGTTCGTAGCGACGGCCGGTCGCGGCCTCGGCCATCAGGGCGACGGCGATGTTGTCGGAGTTCGAGTACGCGTACTGCGACCCCGGGGTGAAGGCCAGGTCCTGGTCCGCGACGAAGTCGAGCAGCCGGCGCGAGTCGAAGTGGTGCCGGGGGTCCGCCCTCAGGATCTCGAGGAACCGGGGCGCCGACGTGTAGTCGGGCAGTCCGCTGGTGTGGTTCAGCAGCTGACGGAGCTTCACCCGGTGCCAGTCGGCCGGCAGCGTCGGCAGCCACTTCCCGATCGTGTCGTCGAGCCGCAGAACGCCCCGGTCCACCAGGCGCAGGGCGACGGCACCGCTGTACGCCTTGGCGACGCTCGCGAGCCGCATGTGGTCGGTCGCCCGCGGCGGCCGGCCGGTCTCGACGTCGGCGACGCCGGCCCGGACGACCTCGGTCCGGTTCCCTCGGCGGAGCAGGGCGATCACCCCGGGCGGTCCGCCGGGTGTGGCGACGATCTCCTCCAGCTCCCGCTGGAGGTTCCGCTCGGGGGACGGCGGTGTCGCCGCCGCCTGCGCGGGCTGCACGAGGCCGCACAGCGCCGCGGCGGCGGAGAGCGCCGCGACGGACAGGCGCGTACGGGAGCGGTAGCGGGAGCGCGTACGGGAGCGGACTGCGAGGCGTGCCGGCACGAGGGTTCCTCCTGAGCTGGGGGTGCCGGGCGGGCGGCCGTCCGGCGGGTCGCGTCCGACTCAGCATCGGAGTTCCGCCGGCCCGCCGCCTGCGTGGTGCTCCATCCGGCCGACCCGGGCGAGGCGTCGGGGGTGGCTCCGGCGGGCCGGGGTCCCGCCGGGCGGCGGTCGGCCGAGACCGGTCGGCGGGCCGTCCGAGGCCGGATCCTCGACGCGAACCTGGACCACGCGATCACCACGGTCTCGGTCTCGGTCGCCGTCGAGCCGGACCTCGGCCGTATCGAACGCTTCCTCGACCWCGCGWGGTCGAGGGAAGCGCCCCGCGTGCGCAAGCCGAGTCGGTCGGACTCAGGCGTCCACCAGACGGACCAGTTCGACCCGGGAGCAGATGCCGAGCCGCGCGTAGACGCTGCGCAGGTGGTGGTCGACGGTGCGCGGGCTGAGGGTCAGGCGGGTGGCGATCTCCCGGTTGGTGGCGCCCTCGGCGACCATCCGGGCGACCACCAACTGCTGGGCGGTGAGGGCCTGGAGCGCTGGGGCGGTCGGCGCACCACCGGAACCCTCGGCTGCGGTACTGGCTGGGCGGGGGGTGGAGTCGCCCATGGCACGCAGTTCCGCGGCGGCATGCTGGGCGCAGAGGAGTGCGCCGAACCGCTCGAACGCCTGATGGGCGGAGCGCAGCCGGTCGAGGGCCTCCGTACGCCGTCGCATTCTGCGCAGGGCGACGCCGTACAGCAGCTCGGTACGGGCGCGTTCGAGGTGGCGGCCGTCCGCGTCGTGCAGCTCCAGGGCCTCGCGGTAGCGGTCGAGGGCCTCCTCGCCGGTGGCGAGCAGGGCGTGGCAACGGGCGACGAGCGCGAGATGGGACGGGCTGGTGGCAGTGGTGGCCCAGCGCTCGTACGCGGCGAGGGCGGCCCGGGCCGCGGGCTCGTCGCCTGCTCGGGCGGCTGCCTCGACGTAGTGGGGAGTGGCGAGGCGGCGGATGGCGGGGTGTCCGTCACCTGGTCGCATACGGGCGAGTGCGCGCAGCCGGGAGGCCGCTTCGGCGGGGAGGCCGCGGGTCAGGTCGAGATAGGCCAGGGCCCATATGCTCAGGGCGGTGGCGAGCCCGAGGCCGTGGCTTGCGGCGTGAGCCTGTGCGCTTCGGACACGGGCCAGACAGGTGCCGGCGTCGCCCTGGATGGCGGCGATGAGGGCGAGTCCGGCCTGGAGATGGCAGGCGATGTTGTCCTGGCCGGTCTCGTGGGCGAGGCGCAGAGCGCGCAAGGCCGTCGACGTGGCGGCGGGGAGCCGCCCGGACCACACCTCCGCGTACGCGCGGAACTCCAGCGCCCGGGGAAGGGCGGCCGCGTCGCCCTGGGCGCGGGCAGCCGTTTCCGCGTGGCGGGAGGCGGCGAGGGCCTGGTCGTCGTCGCCGAGGCAGAGGGCTGAGACGGTGGCGAGCACCAGGGCGGCGGGGTCGTCGCTGCGTCGGGCTTCGGTGACGGACTCGCGCAGCCGATCGATGCCCTCTCCGTCGCGACCCCGCCCGGAAGCGGCCGTGCCGATCAGCCCGGCGAGCAGTGCGTGGACGGCCGGGTCGGCCGAGGGCGGGCACCGGCGCGCAAGGGCCTCGGATGCGCGGGCGGCCTGATGGCAGCGGCGCAGGTCGCCGGTGTAGTGGCCCACTTCGGCGACGAGGGCCAGGGCCCGGACGGCGCGCGCCGGGGTGTGCGGTTCGCCGGTCGCCGCGGCGGCCAGGTCGTCGAGGGCCGCTGGGGCATGGCCGGAACGGAGCGTGATGATGCCGCGCAGCAGCGGGACGCGGGAGTCGCCGTCGCAGACCCTGGCGGCGAGGTGCTCGGCGGCCGCGAGCAGCGTGCGGGCCCGGTCCGACTGGCCGCCCTGCCAGGCGTGAACCGCGGCGGTGGCGAGACCGCGGAGCCTCCCTTCAGGGTCGGGGTCGAGCAGTGCGGCACGTTCGCAATGGTGGGAGGCGGTGACGGGGTCGGGTGCGGGAGCGGCGGCCAGGTCCCTTGCCAGCCGCCGACTGGGGCCGAGGGCCGCACAGGCGCGGTGCCAGTTCCAGGGGCCCCGCTCGGACCGGGGGTCCAGGACGCGGGCCAGCAGTTGATGGGCGGATCGCCGGTCTTCGGGGCGGGCGCTGTCATAGACGACGGCTCGCAGCAGGGCGTCGGGGAATACGGGCCCCGCGGCGGTGGACCGCACCAGCCCGGCCTCCTCGGCGGGGGCCAGGTCGGCGGTGTCGAGTCCGGTGGCGGCGACCGCCCGCAGGAAGGCCCGGCTGTCGACCGGGTGCTGGTCGGCGGCGGCGAGCAGCAGCAACCGGCGGCTCGGTGCGGGGAGGCGGGCCAGCCGGGCCCGGTGGCCCTCGGTGGTGGGAAGCCGGCGGGCGAGGGGGTCCGGTAGCGGCAACTGACCGGTGCGTTCGCCGGGGGTGAGGGTGGCGGCGAGTTCGGCGGCGGCTGTGGAGTGGCCGTGGACAGCGCGAAGGACGCGGACGGCGACGCCTTCGGAGAGGGGCACGGAGGCCTGCCCATGCGGCGGCTGCGCGGCGAGCGCGACATCGTCAACAGGCGCATGCGTCAAACTTGCTGAAACTTGCGTCACGGTCGTTGAAGTTAGGAGGAAGTTACTCCCGTGTAAAGACTGGCGATTCAACCGATGGCAGCACGGTGTGGGCGACCGCACCCTGTGGGCTCCCGACAACCCGAGGAGCCCCGATGCGCCCACTCAGACGTGCCTTGGCCGCGATCGCGCTGTCCTGCGCCGCCACGGCGGCCGTTCTCGTGCCTTCGGCGCCGGCCCAGGCGGCCACGCCCGACCCGGTGCTGTTCGTCCACGGCTACAAGGGCGGCGCATGGAACTTCGATCTGATGGTGGCCGACTTCAAGGCCTCCGGCTGGCCGGCCGACCGGCTCTACGCGATGTCCTACAACCCGTTCCAGTCGAATGTGACGACGGCCGAGCAGATTCGCGACCAGGTCAACGCGCTGCGAGCGCGTACCGGTGCGGCCAAGGTGGACGTGGTGACGCACTCGATGGGCGGCCTGGGCTCGCGCTGGTACCTGAAGTTCCTGGGCGGCACCTCGTACGTGGACGACTGGGTGTCGCTGGGCGGACCCAACCACGGGACGAACGCGGCCCAGGTCTGCGACTGGGCGCTCGCGTCCTGCAAGGAGATGGCCACGGGCAGCTCCTTCCTGACCCAGCTCAACTCGGGTGACGAGACGCCTGGCGCGGTGAACTACGGCACCTTCTGGTCGTCCTGCGACGAACTGATCAACCCCGACAGCAGCACGGTGCTGTCGGGAGCGGCCAACACCAACGTGGGCTGTGTGGAACATGCCTGGCTGGTGGTCAGCGAGAACGTCTCCCAGCTGACTCGCGACTTCGTCCGATGAGGCGACCGCGGCCGTCGGCGGGCCGCCCGTCCCCGGCGGCCGGGACGTCGTCCGCCGGGCCACGCTCTCGTGGAGTGCGAAAACGGCGACCTCGCGTCATGGACCGTCGCGCGTTCCGTGGCCGGTGAGGGCTCGTGGTCACCGGGAGCGGCCGGCAGGGGCCCCGACACCGAAAACGGGCGGGCCCGGACTCCCCGGCGGACAGGGCCGTCTCGGCCGCCGCTCAGGGGGCCCGCTGACCACGAAAGCCGTGGAGCCGCGGACGACCACGAAGGCCACGGAGCACGGTGCGCCGTGGCCTCCGCCCGGATGCCGGGGATCAGCAGGGACGGTCGTACCGGTTCCGCAGCTGATGCCGGCGGGTGAGGTGTCCGATTAAATCGGTGGTGCGGCGCCCTGGAGCGGGGCTAGGGTGTCGCCTGTCCGTTCCCGAGGAGGACGGTGTCGGATCGTCGAGAAGAAGCAGGAGGTGAGGACATTGATGACTGTCATGGTGACGGGCGCTGCCCGCATTCAGGAGTTCATCGTTCCCACCCCTGTGGTCTCCGGCTGACACCCACTCGACTTCCGCGCGCGGAGCGCGCCGCCGGGGCCACCCTTCGAAGGGTTCCCCTTGTCTTTCTCCTCTTCCGAGGCTTCCACTTCTCTTCAGGCTTCGCCCTCGCACGCCCTCGCTCCCTATGGCTGGGACGCGGGCTGGGAGGCGGAGTTCGCCCGCCACGCCGAGCAGGGACTGCTCCCCGGTCGCGTCGTCCGCGTCGACCGCGGGCAGTGCGACCTCGTCACCACCGAAGGCCTCATCAGGGCCGACACCGCCTTCGTGACACCGCACGACCCGCTCAAGGTCGTCTGCACCGGTGACTGGGCGGCGGTGGAACCCGTCGGCGGCAACCCCCGGTACGTACGGACGCTGCTGCCGCGCAGGACCGCCTTCGCGCGGTCCACCTCCTCCAAGCGGTCCGAGGGCCAGATCCTCGCCGCGAACGTGGACCACGCGATCATCACGGTCTCGCTCGCCGTCGAGCTGGACCTCGGCCGTATCGAACGATTCCTCGCCCTGGCGTGGGAGTCGGGCGCGCAGCCGCTGGTCGTGCTCAGCAAGGCCGACCTCGTCCCCGACCCGACGGGGCTCTCGTACCTCGYCGAGGACGTGGAGACGACGGCGCCGGGGGTGCAGGTGCTGCCCGTCAGCTCCGCGACCGGTGAGGGCGTCGAAGTGCTCTCGGCCGTCGTCTCCGGCGGGACGAGCGTGCTGCTCGGCGCGTCCGGCGCCGGCAAGTCGACGCTCGCCAACACGCTCCTCGGCGAGGACGTGATGACCGTCCAGGCGGCCCGTGACGTGGACGGCAAGGGCCGCCACACCACGACCACCCGCAACCTGCTCCTGCTGCCCGGGGGAGGCGTCCTCATCGACACCCCGGGGCTGCGGGGCGTGGGCCTGTGGGACGCCGAGACCGGTGTCGGCCAGGTCTTCTCGGAGATCGAGGGCCTGGCGGCCGACTGCCGCTTCCACGACTGCGCCCACGAGTCGGAGCCGGGCTGCGCGGTGACGGCCGCCGTCGAGGAGGGCGTGCTGCCGGTCCGCCGGCTGGAGAGCTACCGCAAGCTGCTGCGCGAGAACCAGCGCATCGTCGCCAAGACGGACGCCCGCGTCCGTGCCGAGATCCTCAAGGACTGGAAGCGCAAGGGCGCGGCGGGCCGCGCGGCCATGGAGGCGAAGCGGGGCCGCATCCGCTGACGGGACGGGCCGGGACGGCGGGACGGGGGAGCGGGCGGTACCG
>NZ_RDBI01000065.1:43546-120103 GCF_008042125.1 Streptomyces sp. MS191 | reverse complement strand
GCCCGCCTCACGCCGCCCCGCCCGACCCGCGTGAGCTCGGAGATTCGCCGGGGTTACGCTTCGAAGCGACCGAGAAGGACCGAAGCTCCCGCGGCGGCCGCGGCGACCCGGACGGCACGGCGGACCTCAGGGGCCCCAGCCGCCCGGGGCCCCGGTGGTGCGGGGACCCAGGGATGGAGCAGCACATGGAGAGCCTCAGCCGCACCGCACTGGTCGAGGATCTGATGGGGCGCTTCCCGCACGTGCCCCGGGAAGCCGTGATCAAGGAAGACCTCCTGCGCGGCGGCATGGCCTTCGACGAGTCGGCGCTGAGCGGCACGGCCGACGGCGCCTCCGGCGACGTCAAGCCCAAGTCGTACTTCATCTTCTCCTTCGACCACCGCACGCTGCCGGAGCTCGGCGCCGCCGCGCTCAACCGGCCGCCGGAGGAGATCGTGCTCACCGGCGGGCCGTACGGGCTGCGGCGCACCGTCGTGTCCGTACGCGTCAATCCCGACTCCCCGTACGTCGTGCGCGCCGGCGAGGACGGGGCGCTCGGCCTGTACCTGGACGGGGCGCGGATCGCGGACGTGGGTCTGCCGCCGATGCCGGAGTACTACCGGCACACGCTGTCGAACGGCAAGTCCGTGATGGAGGTCGCGCCGACCATCCAGTGGGGCTATCTCATCTATCTGACGGTCTTCCGGGTGTGCCAGTACTTCGGCGCGAAGGAGGAGTGCCAGTTCTGCGACATCAACCACAACTGGCGCCAGCACAAGGCGGCGGGCCGCCCGTACACCGGGGTGAAGCCGGTGGAGGAGGTGCTGGAGGCGCTGGAGATCATCGACCGGTACGACACGGCCGGCGCCTCGCGCGCCTACACCCTGACGGGCGGCTCCATCACCTCCCAGGTCGGGGGCCGGGACGAGGCCGACTTCTACGGCCAGTACGCCCAGGCCATCGAGGAGCGCTTCCCGGGCCGTTGGACGGGCAAGGTCGTCGCGCAGGCGCTGCCTCGTGACGCCGTGCAGCGCTTCCACGACTACGGCATCCGGATCTACCACCCCAACTTCGAGGTGTGGGACCGGCGGCTGTTCGAGCTCCACTGCCCCGGCAAGGAGCGCTACGTCGGCCGCGACGAGTGGCACCGCCGGATCCTCGACGCGGCCGAGGTGTTCGGCCCCCGCCAGGTGATCCCGAACTTCGTGGCGGGCATCGAGATGGCCGAGCCGTTCGGCTTCACGAAGGTGAGCGAGGCGATCGAGTCGACCACCGAGGGCCTGCGGTTCTTCATGTCGAAGGGCGTCGTCCCGCGCTTCACCACCTGGTGCCCGGAGCCGACCACGCCGCTGGGCAAGGCCAATCCGCTGGGCGCGCCGCTGGAGTACCACATCCGCCTGCTGGAGGCCTACCGGGCGACGCTCGAGGAGTTCGGGCTCAGCTCCCCTCCCGGCTACGGTCCGGCGGGCCCCGGCCGCGCCGTGTTCTCCGTGAGCTCGTTCATGGACAGCCTCGAAGGCCTCTGACGGATCCCGCCCCGCCGGGACACGACGCGCGCACGCGCGGCATCCGCCGGGGTGCCACGGCCGGCGCGGGTGCGATCGGTGCTGGTAGCCCGCAGGGCTCGGTCCGGTGTCGACTTGGGTACGGAGGCGGTCCGATCCGTGCCCGCGGGACAGGCTGAGCCCATGGGGAGACGATCACAGGTCCGGAGCGGCACGGTCGGCGGCTGCCTGTTCAACGGATGCCTGACGGTACTCGGCGGGCTGCTGCTCGTCGTCACCGTCACCTGGATCTGGCTGGCGACGGAACCGGCGCGCGACGAGAGCACGGCCCGCGACCATCTGCGGGCCCAGGTGGACGCGCGGCGCGAGGAGTTCGACCGGGCGGCGGCCGACGGCGACCTGTCGGACGTCGACATCGCCCGGATCCTCCCCGCCGCGAAGCCGGCGCCGGGCGCGGTCGGTGTCACCCGGAGCGGCGGGTCTGTCACGGTCGTCGCCGGGCTGCTCGGCCACGGGCCCCCACGCACGTTCATCTTCGTGACCGAGCGGACGGTGGCGGGGTGTTACGCCTTCGACGTGCCCGTCCCGGGCGGCGAGGGCGCCCGTACGGTCGTCCGGGACCTGCCGCAGGAGAAGTGCCGCCCGGTCCTCCCCACCGTGAGCCCTCGCCCCGCCGTCCGTCCGGGCGGGTCGACGAGCCCCGGCACGACCGGCGGCCCCGGCACGTCCGCCGATCCCGGTGCGTCGGCGAGGCCCGGCACGTCCGTGGGCGCGGGCGCCGGCTGATGACCGGAGGGGCGCTCCTCGGACGGCACCCGCGCGCGGTCGCGCGACGCGTCGCGGGCCCACCGGAGCGACGGGCGCTCAGGCCGGGGCCGGCAACGCGTACCGTACGCCGGTCAACCGCTCGGACAGCTCCCACAGGCGGCGTCCCGTCGCGGCGTCGACGGCTCTCGGGGCGGGGGTCACCCGGGTCGGCGCGCCGCGCAGCTCGGCCATGCCGTCCGGGCCGATGAACGTGCCGCCTTCCGCCCCCGGGTCGGTCGCCGCGTACAGCTGTGGCAGGGCTCCTCGGTCCGGGGTCTGGGCGAGCGGGCTGAGGACACGCCCGAACAGCAGTCTGACGATGCCGACCGGTCCGTCCCGCTGCAGATTGGTGGCGGCGTAGCCGGGATGGGCGAGCAGGCTGCGCACCGGACTGCCCGCCGAGGTCAGACGCCGGTGCAGCTCGTGGCCGAAGAGGGCGTTGGCGAGCTTCGACTGGTTGTAGAAGGCCATGGGCCTGTAGGCGCGTTCGCCGGTGAGGTCGTCGAGGAAGAGGCGCCCCTGGCGGTGGTTGGCCGAGCTCACCGTGACCACGCGGGGGTCCTGCCCGTCGGTCAGCGCGCCGAGCAGCAGCCCGGTGAGCGCGAAGTGGCCGAGGTGGTTGGCGGCGAACTGCAGCTCGTGACCCTGCGCGCTCAGCGTGCGGGGCGGAGCCATGACACCGGCGTTGTTGACGAGGACGTCGATCCGGGGGTGGTCGGCGCGCGTCCGCTCGGCGAAGGCGCGGACCGAGTCGAGGTCGGCCAGGTCGAGCCGCCGCACCTCGAGTCGCGCGTCCGGGAGTTCGCCGGTGATGCCGGCGGCGGCCCGGCGGCCCTTCTCCTCGTCGCGCACGGCCAGGATCACGTGGCCGCCGCGGTGGGCGAGCGCCCGGGTCGTCGCGAGGCCGAGTCCGCTGTTGGCCCCGGTGACGACGAACACCCGCCCCGTCTGGTCCGGAATCCGTTCGGTGGTCCAGTTCTGTCGCTCCGTCATATGGCATACGCTGCCGCCTCTGACACTCGGTGTCAACACGCTACCAAGTGCCACATGCGGCACGCTGTGTAAGATCAGGGGGTGAACACGCGACCCGACGTCACTCTGGCCGAGCGCAAGCGTCGGCTCGTCACGGACGAACTCACCGAATCGGCACTGCAGTTGCTCGCCAGGAAGGGCTTCGACGGAGTCACCGTCGACGAGATCGCCGCCGCGGCGGGCGTCTCCAAGCGCACGTTCTTCCGGTACTTCGCGTCCAAGGAGGACGTGGTCGTGCAGTTCCTGGCCGACATGGGCTCCGGTATGCGCGCGGAACTGGCCGCCCGGCCGGCCGAGGAGCCGGCCTCCGTCGCGCTGCTGCGCGCCGTCTCCCTGCCGCTCGCCGCCTGCGCGAACCACTCCGACCACTCCGAACGGGCGCTGCGCGTCGTGCAGCTGATCCTGCGCACCCCGGCGCTGCTCGCCCGCTTCCTGGAGCGGCAGGCCCAGTGGCGCGACGCCCTCGCGGCGGAACTGGTGGGCCGTACCGGGCTCGACGGGGACGGCGACCTCCGTCCGGAGCTGGCGGCCGGAATCGCGCTCACCGCCTTCGACGCCGTCCTGCGCCGCTGGAGCACCACCGACGGCGCCGAGGACCCGGTCGAACTGATCGACCGGGCTTTCGCGCTGGTCGCCCCGGCGCTGGACTCGGCCGTCGGACGGGTGTAGCAGGGCCCGGTCGATCAGGCGGGGATCGGCGACCCCCGACCGGCCCGGTCCCCCGCGGCGCGATCAGGCGGGCCGCCCCCTACTCTCCCGCAGCCGCCGTCGCGCATGCCGGGTGGCCCCAGCCGTCCGGGTTCTTGCTGATCGTCTCGCCCTTGGCGTACGGGGAGCCGCAGCGGCAGCGGCCCGGGAACTTGGCCTTCACCGAGCCTCCCCCGGTGCGCGGACCCTGGCTGCGGGGCTTCGTCGTGCGGGTGCCGGACGCGGCGGCGGCGCGTCGGGGTCCGGCGGTGGAGCGGCCGGCGGCGGGCTCGGGCGGCGGGAGGGCCGAGCCGTCCGCGGAGCCGATGGCCTGCTGGCTGCGGGCGGTGTGGCTCGCAGCCCGGTCGGCGGCGTCGTTCAGCCGGTCACCGTCCACCTGATGCGCGGGGGTGTAGACGAAGTCCACCTCCCGGCCGGTCAGCAGCTC
Organism: Streptomyces sp. MS191; assembly: GCF_008042125.1. GTDB lineage: Bacteria > Actinomycetota > Actinomycetes > Streptomycetales > Streptomycetaceae > Streptomyces. Next base: position 115,645 of record NZ_RDBI01000065.1, on the reverse strand, counting down.
GTCGATCCGGACGACCAGGTCCTTGTTGGCCACCGGCGTCCCCGCCGCGGTCTTCCAGCCCTTGCGGCGCCAGCCGGGCAGCCAGGTCGTGACCGCCTTCATCGCGTACTGGGAGTCCATCCGGACCTCCACCGGAACCGCCGGGTCGAGCGTCTCCAGCAGCTTCTGCAGCGCGGTCAGCTCGGCGACGTTGTTCGTCGCCCGCCCCAGCGGGCCCGCCTCCCAGGTCCCCACCTCGCCGTCCGCGCCCGCGATGACCCACGCCCAGGCCGCCGGCCCGGGATTTCCCTTCGACGCGCCGTCGCACGCCGCGATGATCTTCTGCACCATCCTCCGATCCTGACACGTCGCGGCCCCCGCTCAAACCCGCCCGGTCCGTGCCCGGCCACGCCGCGTATTTCGCACGACAACGCACCCGGGCTCTGTCACCCTTCGGGGGCGAACAGCACGTGATCACGGTGGCGGACGGAGTGGCGGTCGATGGGTTTCACGCTGGAGGGTCCGGTGCTCGAGGGCGCGCTGGTGCGCCTGGAGCCCCTGGACCACCGGCACACGGCGGAGCTGGCCGTGGCCGCGGAGGAGGACCGGCACGCGTACGGGTTCACCTGGGTGCCGCCGGCCGCCGAGGTCGGCCGGTACGTCGAGGCGCAGCTCGGCCGCGCCGCCGAGGGGACCGTCGCTCCGTACGCGCAGGTGGACCGCCGGTCGGGGCGGGTGGTCGGGGCGACCGCCTACCTGGATCCGCGGCCGATGCCGCAGGACGACGACGCCCTGTGCGCGGTCGAGATCGGCTACACCTGGCTGGCGGCGTCGGCGCAGGGGACGGGGCTCAACACCGAGTCCAAGTACCTGCTGTTCCGCCACGCCTTCGAGACCTGGGGCGCGGCACGGGTCGACCTCAAGACGGACGCCCGCAACGAGCGCTCACGGGCGGCCCTGTCGAAGGTGGGTGCGCKCTTCGAGGGCGTGCTGCGCAACTGGAACCGGTCCTGGGCACCGGGCGAGGAGCATCTGCTGCGCGACTCCGCCATGTTCTCGGTCGTCGCGGCGGAGTGGCCGGACTGCCGGGCCCGGCTGGAGACCCGGCTGGCGGGGTTCCTGCAGCGCGAGGGCGCGGGTTCCCCGCGGTCGTGAGCGGTGCGGGAAGACGAGTGGGGGCGGGACGCGGCTGAAGGCCATGATGGCGCGATGACCCCACCACCGGCTCCGGTAGCGGCCCTGCTCGTCGTGGACGTCCAGTCGGCGTTCGTCGTCGGGCAGGGTGCGGTGCCCGACGCGGCACGGCTCGAAGAGCGGACCGCGGACCTGATCGCCCGTGCCCGCGCCGCCGGGGCGCTCGTGGTGCACCTGCAGAACGACGGACGGCCAGGGGCGGCGGACGAGCCCCACACGCCCGGCTGGGAGCTCCACCACCCCGTCGAGGCCGGGCCGACGGAGCTCGTGCTCCGCAAGACGCGCGACGACGGCTTCGCGGGGACCGGGCTGGGGGACCTGCTGGAGGAGCGGGGTGTCCGAGCGGTCGCCGTCTGCGGCGTGATGTCCGAGATGTGCGTCCAGGCGACGGCGCGGACGGCCCTCGCGCGCGGGTACCGGGTGGTGCTGCCGCACGACGCCCACGCCACGCAGGACGTCCCGGCGGCGGCCGGGATCAGTGGACGGATCCCGGCCCGGGCGGTCTCGCGGGTGGCCGCCTGGGCGCTGGGCGGGGAGGCCGACATCACCTCCCGCTCGGCCGACGTCTCCTTCACCTCCGGGGAGGCCGGTGGGCGGGGGGAGCCGACGCCGGTGCCGAGCTGAGACACGACCGGGTACGGKTCCGGTGCGCGTACCGGGCCGTACCCGGTCGTGTCCGTCAGGCCGTCAGGCCGTCACGCGGTCAGGCGTGGCGCAGGGCGCGCCAGGTGTCCGGGCCCACGATGCCGTCCACCCCGATACCGCCCCAGTTCCGCTGGAGCGTGCGGACCGCCGTCTTCGTGGCGTTGCCGTAGTCGCCGTCGACGGTGAGGCGCGGGCCGTCGTAGTAGGCGTGGTTGTTGATCAGGCACTGGATCTCGCGGACCCGGTCGCCGGTGGCTCCGGGGCCGACCTCCACGTTCCAGGCCCAGCTGTAACCCGCCGTGAATCCGGCGTAGTTGTCCGTCGTCCGCCAGCGGATGGTGCAGCCGGCCTGCGCGGAGAGAGTGCTCGTGTCGGTGCGGGGCGCCGCGGACGCCGTCGTGACGCCGGCGCCGAGCAGGAGCACCGCCGCGGTCAGCGCGGTGGCCGCCCGGCGTCCGGGCCGCGGACCTCGCATCCTCGTGTGTCGGTTCGTCAACTGTTCCCCCTGTGGTCGGAGACGGGGCGACGGGTCCGCCGCCCCGGCCGTCATCCTGGGGCCCCGCCGCGCCCGTTCGCCACGGGAGCGCCCTGTCCGGGACRYGTCCCGGACAGGGCGCTCCCGCCGGTGTCAGGAGGTGCCGCAGGTCGGGTCGTCGATCGCGCTCACGGTGTACGGGGGACGGCCCGGCGGTTCGTCCAGCTGGCTGTTGACCACGTACAGGCGGCAGCCGTACCGCGCGAGGGTGGTCGGCAGGTCGAAGGGTTCGCCGGTGAGGCGGTGGGTGACCGTGCCCGTCCGCAGGTCGCCGTCCAGCCGCGCGATGTAGACGCCGTGCGGGGCGCCGTAGTTGAGCACGGCGTACAGCGTGCGGCCGTGCAGCACCATCCCGTCGGGGCCGAACGACTCCTCCCCCAGGTCGACCCGGTCGACCTCCTTGTCGGCGGTGCCGATGCGCCAGACGGCCTCGGTCCCGTTGGACGCCACCAGCAGGGCGGTGCCGGACTCGTTCGCGACGATGCCGTTCAGGAGCCAGTACTGCGCCGGGAACTGCGGGAAGGCGCCGCGGATGTCGAGCCAGGGTTCGAGCGGGCCGAGGGTGCCGCCGCGGATCTTCGCGCGATGGACGACGGGGTTGGCCCAGTCGGTCACGTACACCGCGTCCCGGGTCACGACCAGGTCGTTCAGGTCGGGTGCGCCGAGGGGCCCGCTGCGTGCGGTACGGGTGGCCAGCAGCCGGCCGTGCCGGTCGTGGACGGTGAGGGTGGCGCCGCCGACGGAGAGGACACGGCCCTGGCGGTCGGTGTGGACGCCGAGCGAACTGGGCCGGTCGCGCAGGCCGTCCGCGGGGAAGGGGCGCAGCTCCGGCCGGCTGACGTGGCCGCGGTACAGCGCGCCGGTGCCGTCCGAGGAGACGTACATGGTGCCGTCGCGGGCGACGGCGATCCCCTCGGGGAGCACGCCGGGGGCGCGGGAGACGACGTAGTCGTCGGGCAGTTCCCGGGCGGCGGCCGGGCCCGGCGTTCCGGCGAGGCCGGCGAGCAGGGCCGCCGCGGCGAGGCAGGCGGTACGGATGGGGATGCGGCGCATCGGGGCGACCTCCGGAGGAGTCGGATCGGCGAGGCGGACACCCGGAGCCTGCGGGCCGGCCGCGCGGAACGCGAGGCCTTTCACCCCTGGGCGAAAGGGTCCGGGGGGCCGATAATCGGTCGTCGTGATCCGCCTTCACTTCACGGCCGCCGACCTGCGTCAGATCACGCTCGCCCCGGCTGCCGACGCCCTCTCGGAGACGGCGCTGAGCCTGCGGCTGGGGCTGCGTGCGGGCCGTCCCGGCGACGGCTCAGGCCCGGGCGCCGCCCTCCTGCACCGGACGCGTCCCGCCGCCCGGGAGTGGCAGCGCTCCGTGCGCGGCGGCCCGGCCGCCGGGGCGGGTGTCCTCGCCGAACTGGTCGCCGAGGACCGGTTCGTGCCGGACTTCCTGCTGCAGCCGTCGGCGCACGACTTCACCGACGCGCTGGACGCGGCCGTCGCGACCCCCGCCGGGACGCTGGCGCGCGATCTGGGAGTGCCGGAGGTCTCCGGCTGGAACGGCGGCCTGGCCCGCCCGGGCCGGTGGACCCGGGAGCTCGCCCAGGGCACTTCGGCCGCGCGCCACGCCCTGGCCCGCGACACGCGTGCCTACTTCCACGCCTCGGTGGAACCGCTCTGGCCCCGGATCCGCGCCGACACCCTGACCGATCGTGCGCTGCGGGCCGAGATGCTGCTGCGCGGGGGCGTCGACGCGCTGCTGACCACGCTGGGGACGACCTGGCGGTGGCAGCCGCCGACGCTTCACCTGCCGTCGGCGTCGTCGTACGACATCCCGTTGTGCGGACGCGGACTCCTGCTGGTGCCCTCGTGGTTCGCGACGGGCCCGATGGTGATGTTCCGCCCGGAGGCGGCGACGGTGCTCGTCTACCCGATGTGCGACGGCGCCGCTTCGGGCCGGTCCGACGACCGGCCCGAAGCGCTGGCGGCCCTGCTGGGCCGTACCCGGGCGCAGGTGCTCCGGCTGCTGCGTTCGCCCGCCGGCACCACGGCCCTCGCCGAACGGGCCGGCGTCTCGCTCGCGGCGGCCAGCCAGCACGCGGGCGTCCTGCGGGGCGCCGGCCTGGTCGACACCGTACGGACGGGCACGGCGGTGCTCCACAGCCTCACCCCGCTCGGACACGCCCTGCTGGCCGGGAGCTGACCGACGGCGGAAGGGGCCGGGCCCCATGTCCGCGGGCCGTTGAGGCGCGCGCCCCCTCCTACCGGACGGCGTCCAGGAAGGCGAGCACCCGCTCGGTGAGCAGGGCGGCCGCCGCCGGGTCGTGGGACGGCAGGCTGCTGTCGGCGAACAGGTGCTGCTTGCCGGGGTAGAGGAACAGCTCGGCCCGCTCCGTGGCAGCGGCGAGCGCGCGGGCCGCGTCGAGATCGCCGTCGCCGACGAAGAACTCGTCCCCGTCCATGCCGTGCACCTGGACGGGGACGTCGTCGGGCCAGGCGGCTCCGAACTCGGTGACGGGGAGGCAGGCGTCGAACAGGAGCGCGCCGCGGGCGCCCGGCCTGGTCTGCGCCAGTTGCTGGGCGGGCAGCACCCCCAGGGAGAAGCCGGCGAGGACGAGCCCTGCCGGCAGTGGTTCGGCGGCGCCGGCGCCCCGCTCCAGGATGGTGCCGAAGCCGATGTCCCGGGCGTGGCCGACGCCTTCCTCCAGGGTGTCGAACGTCCGCCCGTCGTACAGGTCGGGGACGTGCACGCCGTGGCCGTGCAGACGGAGCGTGTCGGCGAAGGCCGTGACGCCCGGCGTCAGTCCCTGTGCGTGGTGGAAGAGCAGTACCTCGGCCATGTGGGTCCCCTCTCGTGGGTGGGCCGGCCCCGGCGGCACGGACCCGGCGCCGTGCACTCGCCGGTCGCCGTGCGGTTCAGTTCCGGCGGGCCAGCAGATAGACGCGGCGGGTGTCGACCTCGTGAGCGTAGTGGCCGCGCTCCATCCGCATCTCGACGGTGAACCCGGCGTCGGCGAGGAGTGCGCCCACCCGGGAAGGGTCCAGGAATCGGAAGTCGACGTCCACCGCGTGCCCCCACCATTCGTCCAGGTGCCGCACCTCCTCGCCCCGGTGGAAGGAGACCAGGAGCAGCCCGGCGGGGCGCAGCACGCGGTGCGCCTCCGCGAAGGCGCGGCCGAGCTCGTCGGGGGCGACGTGGATGACGGAGTACAGGGCGACGGCCGCGTCGAACTCACCGTCCCCGGCGGGCAGCGCGAGCAGGTCGCCCTCCCGGAACTCCGCCTCGGGATGGCGCCGTGCGGCTGTCGCGACCATGCCCGGGGAGAGGTCGACGCCGACGGCCCGCGCACCGTGGGCGGCGAGCCAGCCGGTGACGTGCCCGGGTCCACAGCCGAGGTCGGCGACGACGGCCCCCTGTCCGGCCTCTTCGAGGAGTGCGCCGAGCAGGGCCCGGTCGAGCGGCTTCCCGTCCAGTTCGTTCCCGAGCCGGGTGGCGTACTCCTCCGCCACGGTGTCGTAACTCCGCCGGACGGCTGCGTGGTCCACGTGATCCCCCATGACTCCAGCATCCCACGAGCCTCTGGGGAAGCGGGAGTTGCCCGACGGCGCTCCGCACGGCGCACCGTTCCCCTGGGGGCCCGACCGGTCCCAGGAGTCCTCGGGCGTCAGGTGGCGGTCGTGCGGCGGTTCCGGGGGTGCGGCGTCCTCACGGACCGGGCGGGCGGAGTCGCTCCACCCCGCGTGCGCGTGCGCGCGTCCGCGGCCTCCCCGGTGCCTGCCCGGCCCGGACCGGCGACGTGACGTCAGCGGGGGTCGGGCACAGGGGCCGGCGCCGGATCGGGAGCCGGTGCCGGGGACAGCCGCGCCAGGTCCAGGAGGACGAACACGACGGCCGTCGCCGCGACGACGAGGGAGGCCGTGGCGGCGTCGACCGACTCGATGGCGAGGAAGGTCGTCAGCGAGCCCGCGAACAGTGCCCCCACCGCGACGTCGACGAGGTGGGCCTCGCCGGTCCTCAGGCTGCATCCGCCCGCCGCGAGACCCAGCAGGCACACCGTCAGCAGGTCCCGGCTCAGGCCGCCGGGGATCGCGGCCTGGATGCGAGCCGTGTAGAGCACTCCGGCCAGGGCCGACAGGCCGAAGGCCGGCAGGAAGATCAGCAGCGTCGGCCGGAGCCATCCCTCGCCCTCCGCCGGCGGCATGGGCTCCGAGGTGGGCCGGAGCAGCGCGACGAGCCCGAAGAGGGCGGCGGCCACGAGGAACACGCTGGGCAGCCAGAGGTCGGCACCCCCGAGGGCCCGCATCAGCGGCGCGTGGGTGTTCACCGTCTCGTCGACGACCTGGAGCACCAGCTGGTCCGCGGCGATGAGCACGGTGGCGGCGGACACCATCGCGTAGCCGAGGCCGGCGTTCCACGCGAGGTAGCCACTGAGCAGGGCGAAGGGCAGGGCCGCGGCGAACGCCAGGAGCACTCCGAGCAGCATCCGCCCGTCGCCCTCCGCCCTGTTCACCCCGACGATGGCCGCGCTCAGCCCGGCGACGCCGATCGTGCCGGGTTCGATGCGCCCGCTACGGAGCAGCAGGTACTGGGCGAGGGCCAGGACGCCCGGGACGGCCGCGGCCGCGGCGACGGACGGCACCAGGTCGATCGGATCGGGCACCTGGGCCCCGCCCAGCACCGTCAGCACGATCGCCGCGGCGGACACCAGGACGAGCCAGGCCCGCTGCCCTCGCCGCACGCTCCCACCGGTCACGCTCATGTGCCCCCCTCGGTCGCGACAGATCGTAGGGAGGTCACGACCGGCCCCGCAGCCGGACGGGAGACCTTGTGGCGCGAGGGACCGGAGGGGTGTCCGGGACGCGAATCGGGGGAGCAGAGAGGGGCCCGACGGCGAGCCGTCACATCGGCGCGCATAAAAGGCCATAAAACGACCACCCACCCCATGAGCATCAATCTTCCTTTGCTCGGAATTATGGGGTGATGTCGGACATTTCTTTCAGGTGACATGGCTCACGGGTGGCCGGCCGCCCTGCCCGCCCTCGGGCCCCATCTCCCCGTGATTCAGGGAACTTCGGGGCTTCGGGGGCCTCCGCGGGGCCGTTTATCACATCGTCGAGGCGCCTTGTTCCCGACGGTATTCCTCGCCTACGGTCACCTCCATTCGGATGGAACGCCGAATCCTGCCACCATCCGCAATTCCCACTATTCACCGCCGGCAGGAGCGGGGGACCCAAGTATTCGCCGGTCCGGATTCCGGAACGGCTAGGGGTGAAGTCGCACATGTGCGGCCGGGCATCTCCAGCCCGAACCCGACAGCTCACCCCGCAGGCTCCGGAGAGGAATCCGTCATGCCTGCAAACGGTAAGCACCGACGCCCGAAGCGCCGTCCGCTCGCCCGCGGTATCGCCCTCGCGAGCACGGGTGGAGCCGCACTGGCCCTCCCCCTCGTCGCCTCCGCGACCGCCCACGCCGCCCCGCGCACGGCGCCCGAGATCACGCCGGCCATTGCCACGGCGAATGCGGCAGCAAATGTGTCGCAGAAGATCACGGAATCGCTGCCCGCGGCACCGGCCGCAGCCCCCAAGACCTACACCGTCGTGCCGGGTGATTCCCTTTCGATGATCGCTTACGAGCAGGGCGTCCGGGGCGGCTGGAAGGTTCTCTACCGCGCCAACCACTCCGCGGTCGGTGACAATCCGTCACTCATTCACCCGGGCCTCAAGCTGACGCTGCACCGCAATTCCGCGGCGCCGCAGCCCAAGTCCCCCGCGCCCGCGCAGAAGTCGAAGGCCGCCAAGCCGGCGAAGTCCTCGTCCGCCGACCGGGCCAGCCGCTCCCAGCAGCGCACCGCCCCCGCGCCGCAGGCCCGGCAGACGCAGCAGGCGGCTCCGGCCGCCGCCCCCGCGGCCGTGAAGAGCTACACGAACGACCTCGACGGCTGGATCCGGGAGTCCCTGGACGTCATGGCCCAGCACGGCATCCCCGGCTCCTACGAGGGCATCCACCGCAACATCATGCGCGAGTCCTCCGGCAACCCGCAGGCCATCAACAACTGGGACTCCAACGCCGTCGCCGGCACCCCCTCGAAGGGCCTGCTCCAGGTCATCGAGCCGACCTTCCTGGCCTACCACGTGCCCGGCACGTCCATGGACATGTACGACCCGGTCGCCAACATCACGGCCGCGTGCAACTACGCCGCCGACAAGTACGGCTCCATCGACAACGTCTTCGGCGCCTACTGACGGGGCCACGGCGCCTCCTGACGGGCGCGCCGGCCCATACGACGGGGAAGGCCCCGACCGCTCGGGGGTCGGGGCCTTCCTCGCGTTCCGGGCCCGCCGTCGGGGCCTTCGGCGCGGGCCGCCTACAGCACGCCCCGCCGCCACTCCCGGACGAGCAGGTGACCGAGGTACAGCCCGCCGATGGCCATCGTGTAGATGCCCACGGGCAGGTTGTCGAGGTACGGCATCTGCTGGGCGGCGAGATCGGCGAGGACCAGCAGCAGGGCTCCCACCAGCATCGACAGGGCCAGTTGGGGGCCGGACCCGCGCGACAGCCGCTTGGCGATCTGGGGGGCGGTCAGGGAGATGAAGGCGATCGGCCCGGCCACGCTCACGGCGGCGGCGGACAGCACGATCGCCAGGGTGACCGCCGCGGTCTTGGTCCGCCCGGGACGGCCGCCCAGCGCGGCGGCGGTGTCGTCGCCCATCTCGCCGATGCCGATGTCCCTCGAGAGCAGGACGGCGAGCGGAAGCACCACGGCCAGCACGAGCCAGATCGTCGTCGCGTCGTCCCACGAACGGGCGGACAGGCTGCCGTTGACGTAGGCGCTCAGGACCGTGGCCTTGTCCCGTTCCACCGCGTACACGACGTACTGGATGACGGCGACGGCCATGGCGGAGACACCGATGCCGGCGACGACGAGGCGCACCGGGTTGCGGAAGCCCGTCCCGGTCGACACGTAGACGAGCACCATGGCCAGGACGGCACCGAGGAGCGCGCCGACCGGGACCGGTACGACGTCCGGGAGGAGCAGGGCGACGACGGCCGCGCCGGCTCCGGCCCCCGCGCCCAGCCCGATGACGTCCGGGCTGCCGAGCGGGTTGCGGGTGACCGACTGGAACAGCGCGCCGGACAGGCCGAACGCGGCGCCGGTGCCGATGCCGACGACCAGACGCGGTCCGCGCAGCCGGTTCAGGACGAAGGCGTTCTTGCCCTCCGCCCCTCCCAGCAGGGCCGTGGGGAGGTCGGCCAGCCGGATGCCGAGGCGTCCCAGGGTGAGGGTGGCCACCGCTCCGGCGACGATCAGCAGGAGCAGGCCGACGGCCAGGACGACGGTGGAGGTGCGGATCGGCAGGGACACCGAGCCGCCGATCCTGACCACGTGCCGGCGCGGCGCCGTCCTGACGGGTGCGGGCGCCGGGGCCTGACGGGCGCTCATGCGCTTCCTCTCATCCTGCGGACCGCCAGCAGCAGCGCGGGCGCCCCGATGAACGCGGTGATGACACCGACCATGACCTCCTGCGGCCGCAGCAGCACACGTCCGACGACGTCGGCGGAGAGCAGCAGCGCGGGACCGACGAGGGCGGAGAAGAGGATCTGCAGACGGAAGTCGACGCCGACGAGGGCCCGTACGAGGTGGGGTACGGCGAGGCCGACGAAGGCGATGGGACCGACGGCCGCGGTGGCCGCCGCGCTGAGCAGGGTCGCCGCGAGCAGCCCGGCCGCCTTGACCCGTGCCGGGCGGGCACCGAGCGAAGTCGCCGTGTCGTCGCCCAGTGCCGTCACGTTGAGACCCGGGGCGATCACGAGGGCGACGAGCAGGCCGACGGCCGCGAACGGCAGGACCGACCAGAAGACGTCGAAGTCCCGGCCGCCGAGGGCTCCGACGACCCAGTAGCGGTAGCTGTCGAAGACGCGCGGCAGGCTCAGGGTGACGGCCTGGATGAAGGCGGCGAGGACGGCGGAGAGGACGGCTCCGGCCAGCACGAGGCGGGCCGGGCCGGCGCTGGTGCCGGCGGATCCGATGACGTGGACGACGAGTCCGGCCAGCAGGGCGCCGGGCAGGGCCCACCACAGGGTGGCGGACTGGCCCGTCACGCCGAGGAAGGCGGTCGCGGCGACGATGCTCGCCGAGGCGCCCGCGTTGATGCCGAGGAGTCCGGGCTCGGCCAGCGGGTTGCGGGTGACGCCCTGCATGAGGGTGCCGGCGACCGCCAGGCACACGCCTGCGAGCACGCCGATCGCGGTCCGGGGGTAGCGGCTTTGGACGACGGTGGTCAGGTAGGCGTCGCCATGGCCCCTGAGGACGTCCATGACGGAGCCGAACGAGGTGGTCTTGCTGCCGAACATCACGCTCGCGAGCATCGCGAGCGCGAGGACGGCGAGACAGACCGTCAGAGACAACGCCAGCCGGGCGGCACCGGCACGCGAGGTGCTGGTACCGCCCGGCTCGACGAGCGTGGAGGAAGCCATGCGAAGGGAACCGTGCTTACTTCCCGGCCTTGGCGACGGCCTTGTCGATCAGGGGCAGGTAGCGCTCGATGCTCCACGGCACGGTCAGCGGGTTGATCATCGAGGAGGCCGTGACGAACGGGGTGTCGTGGCTGTAGACGATCGCGCCCTTCTTCACCGCGGGGATGGCCCCGTACAGCGGCTGGGCCTCGATCTCCTTCCGCGACTTCTCGTCCATGTAGAACGTGAAGGCCACGGCGCTGCCGGAGAGCTTGTTGGCGTTCTCCAGGCCGATGAGGGCGGAGTCGGTGCCGTCGGTCTCCTTGAAGCCGTTCACGACCGGGTCGACCTTGAGGCCGAGGGACGTGAGCATCTCGACGCGCTGCTCCTTCGGCTTGAAGACGCCGAGGGTGCCGGGGCCGGTGTTGTAGATGTACGAGAACGTCACGTTCTTGTAGTTCGGCCGGGTCGCGGCGGCGTCGGCCAGCTGCTTACGGATCTTGGCCGTCAGCTGCTTGCCCTCCTCGGGCTCACCGAGGGCCTGGGCGACGATGTCGATCTGCTGGTCCCAGTCGGTGCTCCACGCCTTGTCCGGGTAGGCCACGGTCGGCGCGATGTCCTTCAGGACGTCGTACTGCTCCTTGGTGACGCCGGACCAGGGCGCGAGGATCACGTCGGGCTCGAGCTCGGTGATGGCCTCGATGTCGAGCTCCTCCATGCCCTTGAACTGCTTGGGGAGCTTGCCGCCGGACTTGGTGACGGCCTCGTGGATCCACGGCAGGTAGCCGGTCTTGTCGCTGCCCCAGGGGTAGCTCTCGATGCCGACGGGGGTGTGGCCGAGGGCGATGGCGGTCTCGGCGGAGCCCTGCCCGAGGGTGACGACGCGCTTGGGCTGCTTGGTGATGGTCGCCTCGCCGAGCGCGCTCTTGATGGTCACCGGGAAGGCGGCGCCGGCGGCCTTCGCCTCGCCGGAGCCGGCGGCGTCCTTCTTCTCGCCCGCGCCGCAGCCCCCGACGAGGAGGGCGAGCGTGGCGGCGGCGGCCGTGGCGACGACTGCGCGACGGCGTGTGCGGGTCACTGCGAGGGTCATGGACGATCCTTCTCTGCGGGCAGTCGGCATGCGGAGGGGGACCCACGCGCACGGAACGCGCGCAGGCCTGATCCCGGCTCCGGAAGCCGATAAGTACTTAGGCAAAGCTAAGTTAGGTTTCCCTTATCTCCAAATCAAGGGTTTCACGCGTCCGATCCTTCGTCATCGCAGGTCGGCCCGTGTCGACGTGACGGAAGGATCACCTCCGTATGGACGTCGGGTTCAGCAGTCGAGCCGCAACGGCGGTCGCCAGACCTGCCCGTCACCGGGAGTGCCGAGGGCCGGCCGGTACCGGAGGGGTACGAGATGGGTGCCCGCGGCCGCCTCGTTGCGGGTGCCGAGCCAGAGGTCGATGATCTGCCAGGGCCGGCCGTCCAGGACGCTCACCGTCCGCGGCTGCCCTCCGCAGCTGTTGCCGTTGAAGATGCGGCGCCCGTACACGGGCGCGCCCCAGCCGACGTTCCCCGGCGCGCTCCAGCCCGAGTAGAGGGAGGGGGAGGTGGCGTAGCCGATCGGGGTGCCGGTGCAGTAGCCGCAGCCCTGGTCGGAGTAGGTCAGGACGTACGTGCGGTGCACGGGGTCCCAGAATCCGCCCGGTCCCTCGACGTGCGAGAGGCCGGCGACCTTCGCGACGCCGACACCCGGTTCGCCGCCGCTCCCCCACTCGTCGAGCTGCTGGAGCGAGAGGGCCGCGGTGCCCGGCCGGGTGCAGACGAGCGCCGGCCGGCCGCCGGGTTCGCCCGACTCGATGAAGCCGAAGTCGCCGTTGCCCCGGCAGATGTCGAGCGCCGGCTTCCGGTACCAGCCGGACGGCGAACCGGTGGTGGGTCCGCAGGGTCCGAGGGGGCCGTCGCACCCCATCGCGTTGTAGGCGTGCGGCGCGCCCAGGTTGTACTGGCGCGGCGCGTTGAACCACAGGACGAAGGCGCCGTCGTCCTTGCCCCAGCCGGACCGCCGGAGCATCCTCGGGTTGAAGCAGCCCTGCCCCGTTCCGCCGCAGGTGTCCTGCCAGGTCTGACGGGTGGACGGATCGTCCGAGCCGGGATCGAAGAGCAGGCGGGGCGCGGACCACGGCCCCTCGAGCGACCGCGCCGTCGCCACGCCGAAGCCGCACCAGGGGGTCCGGGCCACGAACCACTCGTAGCCGCAGCCGTACATCGTGCCGTACATGAAGTACGTGCCGTCGTAGCGGGCGATCACGGCATCGTGCAGGTCCAGCCCTCGTACGGTCAGCGCGCGTGGCGTCCACCTGGTGTCGGGCACCGGTTCGGCGCCCCGCGCCACCGGCCCGCCGGCCAGCATCGCGCACACCGCCAGCACCAGGGCGATGAGGGAATTCCTGACCCCCACGCACACCCCCTTCCCTCCGTGTCGGGCAACAGGCCTCCATGGAACCCCACCAAGTAGCTGAAAATACTTACATTTCATCCGCATTCGCCCGTCCGGTCCGCCCGACGGGTCGTCAGCCTCGCCCGCACTGCTCCTTCCGGGCGCCGACCACATGCCATTGGTGCGGATGAGGACCAATCGCCCTGCTCGCCGGTCCCCGACCTGGCGAGGCGTCAACATGCGGCACAGGACCCCGAGCGTCGCGTGCACAGAGACTGCCCCGGAAGTTAACCGAAGGATTACTGCACGGCCGTATACCTTTGGAGCGGCGTCCCTCATCCTGTCCACGGCGTGCCGCAGGGGCATGCCGAGACGCGAGAGGCGGGGCATGACTCCCATCAGTCGCAGGGGATTCGTAGGGATAGGGGCGGGGCTCGTGGCCGGAGCGGCCCTGCCGCCCGGCGCCGCGGCGGCGACGTCGGCCGCCGCCCGATCCGCCGCCGGTGACATCACCGACGTCCGCCACGTGGTGGTCCTCATGCAGGAGAACCGCAGCTTCGACCACTACTTCGGCAGGCTGCGCGGGGTCCGCGGCTTCGGCGACCGCGCCGCGGGCAACATCCCGGGCGGCTGGGGCACCTTCAACCAGCCCAACTGGGGCGGCCGGCAGTACCCCTGGAAGTTCAGCTCCACCCCGCCGGCCGGTGGGGTGGACGGCGAGACCCTGGCCCAGTGCAACGGCGATCTGCCGCACAGCTGGACCTCGCAGCACGCGGCCTGGAACAAGGGCCGGATGGACAACTGGGTCACCGGCGTCGGCAACACCCGCACCCTCGGCCACCTCGACCGCGGCGACATCCCCTACCACTACGCGCTCGCCGACCACTACACGGTCTGCGACGCGTACTTCTGCTCGGCGCTCAGTGCCACCGGCCCCAACCGGACGTTCCTGTGGAGCGGCAGGATCGACGCCTCCAGCAAGGACGGCGGCGACGAGTCAGGACTCACCTGGGAGACGTACGCCGAGGCGCTGCAGCGCGCCGGGGTGAGCTGGAAGGTCTACCAGAACGCGCAGGACAACTACGGCGACAACGGGCTCGCCTACTTCAAGCGCTTCACCGACGCCCGGCCGGGCGACCCGCTGTACGACCGCGGCATGGGCTCGGTCCCCAGGGTCACCGGGTCGACGCCCGACGACATCGCCGCCGCGATCCGCGCCGACGTCCTCGGCGGCACGCTCCCGCAGGTCTCCTGGGTGGTCGCCAGCGAGGCCTTCTCCGAGCACCCGTACGCCCCGCCCGGCGACGGCGCGCACTTCGTGGACCTCGTCCACCGCGCCCTCGCCGCCGACCCCGAGGTCTTCGACTCCACCGTCCTGTTCCTCAACTACGACGAGAACGACGGCTTCTTCGACCACGTGCCGCCGCCCGTGGCACCGCCCGGAACCCCGGGCGAGTACATCGACGGCGTGCCGATCGGCCTGGGCTTCCGGGTGCCCATGATCGTCATGTCGCCCTGGACGCGCGGCGGCTGGGTCAGCTCCGAGGTCTTCGACCACACCTCCGTGCTGCGCTTCATGGAGACGTGGACCGCGGCCATCGGCAAGCCCGCCGGCTGCCCGAACATCAGCGCCTGGCGCCGCAAGGTCACCGGGGACCTGACCGGGGTCTTCGACTTCGCCCGCCCCGTCTACGGGATGCCCGCCGGGCTGCCGTCGACCGCGAAGGTGATCGGCCAGGCCACCTGCGGACCGCTGCCCAACCCGGTGCCGCAGGACAACGCCCTGCCCGCCCAGGAGCCCGGCAACCGCCCGGCGCGCGCCCTGCCGTACCAGGTCAACGGCAACCTGGACCGGTTCGAGTTCGGCGCGGCCGGCAAGATCCTGGCCTGGTTCTCGATGACGAACCAGGGCTCCCCGGCCACCCGGGCGGCCCACTTCACGATCCATCCGCACCAGTACCGCGACACGGCCGCCTGGCAGTACACCGTCGACCCCGGCGCCTCCGCCACCGACTACTTCAACATCGGCACGGGCTCGGGCTCGGGGAAGTACGACATCTCGATGATGGGCCCCAACCGCTTCCTGCGCCGCTTCACCGGCGACGCCACCAAGGCCGGGAAGGCCATCGAGGTCGCGGCCCGGTTCGCGACCGAGCCCGGCACCGGGAAGGCGGCCGTCTACTTCCGGATGACCAACGCCTCCGCGGGTCCCGTCACCTTCACGATCCGCTCCAACGCCTACCGCACGGACGGTCCGTGGACCTACACGGTCGCCGCGAACTCCGCGCGGGAGGACTGGTTCAACGCGGTGGCCTACCAGGAGGGCTGGTACGACTTCACGATCCTCGCCGACGTCGACGGCACCTGGTCGCGCCGCTACACCGGCCACATCGAGACCGGCGGGCCGAGCGTCACCGGCGCGTAGCGGCGGCCCCGCGCGGCGGCTCCCCGACGTGCCGGGGAGCGGCCGCGGGTGCGCGGGCGGCGGCGTTCCCGGACGGCCCCGGCCGGAGCCCCTGCGTCAGAGCCAGCCGTTGCGGCGGAAGCTCCGGTGCAGCACGAAACAGGCGACGGCCATCACGCCCACCGTCAGGGGGTAGCCGTAGGTCCAGCGCAGTTCGGGCATGTTCTCGAAGTTCATCCCGTAGACCCCGCACACCATGGTGGGGACGGCGATGATCGCCGCCCAGGCCGTGATCTTGCGCATGTCCTCGTTCTGCGCGACCGTCACCTGCGCGAGGTGGGCCTGGAGGATCGAGTCGAGGAGCGCGTCGTAGGACGTGATCTGCTCCGTGATCCGGGACAGGTGGTCGGCGATGTCACGGAAGTAGGGCTGCATGTCCGGGCCGACCAGCGGCAGCGGCTGGGCGGCCAGGGCCTTCAGCGGCCGGTCCAGGGGGGTCACCGCGCGCTTGAGTTCGAGGAGTTCGCGCTTGAGCTGGTAGACGCGGCCGGCGTCGCCGCGGGACGACTGCTCGCTGAAGACGGCGGTCTCGACGGCGTCGATGTCGTTCTGCACGGCGTCGGTCACGGCGAGGTAGTCGTCCACCACGTGATCGGCGATGGCGTGCAGCACCGCCGCGGGCCCCATGGCCAGCTGGTCGGGGGCCGCCTCCAGCGCCTCCCGCACGGGGCCGAGGGAACCGTGTCTGCCGTGCCGGACGGTGATGACGAAGTCGGGCCCGGTGAAGACCATCAGCTCGCCGGTGTCCACGACCTCGCTGGTCGCGGTCAGCTCCTCGTGCTCGACGTAGCGCACGGTCTTGAAGACGGCGAAGAGGGTCCCGTCGTACCGCTCCAGCTTCGGCCGCTGGTGGGCGTGGACGGCGTCCTCGACGGCCAGCGGGTGCAGGCCGAAGAGTTCGGCGAGCCCGGCGAACTCCTCCGCCGAGGGCTCGTGCAGGCCGATCCAGACGAACCCGTCGCCGGACTTGCGGACCCGTCGCACCGCCTCGGCCGCGGGGCACGCGCCCTTCTGGCGGGCACCGTCCTCGTACACCACGCAGTTGACGACCGAGCTGCCCAGCGGCGAGCGCGCGGGGTGGCTCAGGTCGACGGTCCGGCGGTAGGCGCGGCGGACGGTGCGCCGGAGGTTGCTGATTATCGGCACGGTGGGCTCCTCGGAACGATCGGCGGCCAGTGTGCCATCCGTCCGCGGACACGGGACGCCGAGTGTCCCTTCGGCCCTGCCCACGGGAACGGACGTCATGCCTGCGAGGCGCCGCCGGGCTCCGGCGGATCGGTCGCGACGAGCTCGACCTCGAATCCGTCGTCGTTCTCCAGGTAGGCGGCGTAGGTCTGCTCCCCGCCGGCGTGCGGATGGCGGTCGGGGTACATCAGGGTCCAGCCGTGCCCCAGGACGTCACCCACGAGCCGGTCCAGGGCGTCGCGGCCCTCGACGTGGAAGGCGAGGTGGTTCAGTCCCGGGCGGAGCCGGTCGTGGTGCCCGGCGGTGAGCGCCGGGGACCGCTCGACGACCAGGTACGTCGCTCCCAGACGCCAGCTGCGGCCGGCGGCCCAGCACTGGAACGGGGTGTACCCCAGGGCCTCCAGGAGGGCGCCGAAGGAGACGACGGCGCGGTCGAGGTCGGCCACCCAGATCTCGACGTGGTGCAGGGTGCCGGTGGTGGGGCGTGGCCTGCGGTCCTCGCCCCGGGGTGTCGTGGTCACGGGCCGGACGCTACCAAGCGGCGACCCGTACGGCGGCGGGCCGCGCGGCGCGCCCGGTGGGCCCCGGCGCGCCGCCGGTCCGTGTCGCCCGCCCGCCGGCCGGTGCGCGGCAGGGCGGCCGGCCCCGGCCCCCGTGCGGGGTGGCGGGGCCGGCCTCCCCCGGGTCAGGTCCGGTCGTCCCGGGTGTCCTCGCCGGCCAGGAGCGCGTCGGCGCCGATCAGGGCCGTGGAGCCCGGTGCCGTACAGGCGAAGGCACCGGCCACCGCGCCCAGCCGGGCGCACTCCCGTACGTCGCGGCCGGCGAGCCGTCCGTACAGGAAGGCGGTGACGTACGCGTCACCCGCCCCGTTGGTGTCCACCGCCGGCATCGGCAGCGGGGCCGCCGGGATGTGGTGCGGGGTGGGGCCGCCGTCCCGGGTGAGGAGGTACGAGCCCTCCGCACCCGCCGTGGCCACCACGGTGTCGGCGCGGCCCTCGCGGAGGATCTCCCGCATGAGGGCGGGCGTGTCCTCCCCCGCACCCGCCGCGCTCAGGAAGACGAGGTCCGAGCGGAGCGCGAAGTCCCGGTGGTGGTCGGCGCGTCCGTCCCAGTCGTGCAGATCGGTGGAGACGGGGACGCCGACGTCCGCGATGTCGTCGTAGAGGTGGCGGGAGAAGTCCGTGATGGACAGGTGGACGTGGCGCGTGCGGCGCAGCCGCGGGAGGTAGACCTCCGGCGGCATCCGCAGACCGGCGGGATCCCGGGAGTCGAAGAAGGACATCCGGCGGCCGGTCGCGTCCACCAGGTTCACCGCGCGCCGGGTCCCCGCGGGCGAGACCAGCGCGACGAACTCCACGTCCCCCTTCGCCATGCGTTCGCGCACCAGGCCGCCGATCCAGTCGTCCCCGATCCAGTCGAGCAGGGCCACCCTGAGTCCGAGGGCGCGGGCGCCGAGGGCGACGTTGCCACCGGTGTGGCCGGGCCACTCCTCGATCGGGCCGACGTGGACCGAGTCCGCGAGCGGGACCGGAAGCGCGTCGACCCGCACGATGGTGTCCACCCCGCTTCCGCCGACCACCAAGACGTCGTAATCCGTGTGCTGTTGGGTCACCACTCCACCTCTCCGGTCCCGCCGGTGCCAGTATGGCGCGACCGTCTCACCGGCACCCGGCCCCGCGCGTTCCCGGAAGAAGATCCCTTGTGCAGTGATAATCCCGTTATGAGTGAAGAGTCGTCAGTCGTCGTCGGTGTGGACGGGTCCGAGCACAGTCTCCGGGCCCTCGGCTGGGCCCTGAGCGCCGCCCAGGGGATCGGCGCGCCCCTGCTCGTCGCGCACGTACGGTCCGACGCGCTCCAGGTCGGCTCCGCCCGGATCGCCTCGTTGGGCGGGACACCCGAGATCCCGGACGCCGTCGCCGACGGTGTGCGGGCCTGGGTCGAGCGCCACGGGGCGGGGGTGCCCGTGCGGTACCTCTCCCTGGACGGCACCGTGACCGACGCGCTGCTGCCGCTCTGCCGCGACGCCCGGCTGCTGGTGATCGGCTCGCGCGGGCACGGCGGCTTCGCGACCCTGCTGCTGGGCTCGACCAGCCGCGCGCTCGCGTCGAGCGCCGCGTGCCCGGTCGTCGTCGTGCCGCACGAGGCCCGCACGGTGTCGCTGGAGAGCGGTGCGGGCGCCGGCCGGGTGCTGCTCGGGCTGCACACGGAGGAGACCGCGGACGACGTGATCGACTTCGCCTTCCGGGCCGCGGCGCAGCGCGGCGTGGCCCTGCAGGCCGTGACCGCCTTCCGCCTGCCGGCCTCCCCGGCGATGCTGGTCGGACCGCCGGCCCCGGCTCTCCAGATGCCGCCGCAGATGGCGATGTCGGAGGCCACGGAGCTGGTGGCGGAGACGGAGCGCCGGCAGGCCGAGCGGCTGCGGCCGTGCGCCGAGCGGTACCCGGACGTCGAGGTGGTGGTCGACGTGGTGCCGGCCGACGCGGCCGGCCGGCTGGTCGACGAGTCCCGCAGCGCGGGGCTCGTCGTCGTCGGCCGGCACCGCCACCGGCCGCGGATGGAGTCGCTGCTCATGGGCTCCGTCACCCACGCGGTGCTGCACCACGCCCACTGCCCGGTCGCCGTGGTGCCCGCCACCGCCCCGCACTGAGCGGCCGGCGCCTGCCGTACGCGCGGGCCGGGGCCGGCGGGGAAGGGGCCCGTGCGGATCGGCGGGTGGGGCCGGGCGCGCGTGGTCCGCGCCTTCCCCCACGTTCTTGCGCTTCGGCGTGACCGCCGGGCAGCTGGGCCGGCAGTAGATCCCCGTCGTCTCGACGGCGAAGAAGAACGCGCCGTCGAACCGCGCGTCCCGGCTGCTGACCGCCTCGTACCTGGTGTCCTCGTCCATCACAGGTCCAGTGTGCGCGCCCACCCGGCGGGCGCGCACACTGGACCTGTGATGGACGAGGACACCAGGTACGAGGCGGTCAGCAGCCGGGACGCGCGGTTCGACGGCGCGTTCTTCTTCGCCGTCGAGACGACGGGGATCTACTGCCGGCCCAGCTGCCCGGCGGTCACGCCGAAGCGCAAGAACGTCACGTTCTTCCCGACGGCCGCCGCCGCGCAGGGACACGGCTTCCGGGCGTGCCGGCGGTGCCGGCCCGACGCCGTGCCCGGGTCCGCCGAGTGGAACGTCCGCGCCGACGTCGTGGGACGCGCCATGCGGATGATCGGCGACGGCGTCGTCGACCGCGAAGGCGTCCCCGGACTCGCCGGCCGGCTCGGATACAGCGCCCGGCAGGTCCAGCGCCAGCTCACCGCCGAACTCGGCGCCGGCCCCGTCGCCCTCGCCCGGGCGCAGCGTGCGCACACCGCCCGCCTCCTGCTCCAGACCACGGGCCTGCCGGTCACCGAGATCGCCTTCGCGTCCGGCTTCGCGAGCGTGCGCCAGTTCAACGACACGATCCGCCGCATCTACGCCCGCACCCCCTCCGACCTGCGCACCGAGTCGGGCACCGGCGCCGGACCGCGCACCGCGCTCGCCGCCGGGGTGCCGCTGCGGCTCGCGTACCGGGGCCCGTACGCCGCCCGCGAGGTGTTCGACCTGCTCGCCGCCGAGGCCCTTCCCCAGGTCGAGGAGGTGCTCGGCGAGACCGGCGCCCGCACCTACCGGCGCACCCTGCGCCTGCCGTACGGCACGGGCATCGTGTCCGTCGACGAGCGCCGGAGCGGACCCTGGCTGGAGGCCCGGATCCACCTCACGGACCTGCGCGACCTGACCACCGCCGTCCAGCGGCTGCGCCGGCTCCTCGACCTGGACGCCGACCCCTACGCGGTCGCCGAACGCCTCGGCGCCGACCCGGACCTCGCCGAGCGGGTCGCCGCCCGTCCCGGAGTCCGCTCGCCGGGCGCGGCCGATCCCGAGGAGTTCGCGCTGCGGACCCTCCTCGGCCCGGCGGAGGCCGCGCTGCTGGCGCGGACGCACGGCACCGCGCTGGACGCGGCCTGTGGCAGCCTCACCCACCTGTTCCCGGCCCCGGCGGCCCTCGTCGCGCACCCCGTGGCCGGTCCCCTGGCCGCCGCGCTCGCCGACGGGACCGTACGCCTCGACCCCGGTGCGGACCGGGACGAGGCCGAACGGGCGCTGCTGGCCGTCCACGGCGTGAGCGCCGCCGTCGCGGGCCTCGTCCGGATGCGGGCGCTGGGCGACCCGGACGTGTCCCCCGAGGGCGGTCCGGACACCGCGGCATGGCGGCCCTGGCGCTCGTACGCCCTGCGGTACCTGCACGCGGTGCCGGCGCCCGATCCGGCACAATCGCGGTCATGATCACGACCGACCCGCTGGGACCCGAGGACCGCGACGCCTGGGAGCGGCTCTTCCGCGCGTACATCGACTTCTACGGCCGCACCGAACCCGACGCGATGTACGAGCGGGCCTGGCGGGAGTTCCAGGACGGCAGCCGGCTGCACGCCCTGGCCGCCAGGCTCGACGGACGGGTCGTCGGCCTGACCCACTTCTTCGTGCACCCCAGTACCTCGGGCCCGGACGTCTGCTACCTCCAGGACCTGTTCACCGAGCCCGAGGCGCGTGGCCGGGGCGTGGCCCGGGCCCTCATCGCCGCCGTCACCGACTGGGCCCGGACGCAGGGCTGCGGCCGCGTCTACTGGAACACCCAGGCGTCCAACACCACCGCACGGCGCCTGTACGACCGGGTCGCCCGCGACACCGGCTTCGTCAAGTACCAGATCGATCTTCCGTAGGGGCCGTCAGACCCCAGCTGTGGACCCGTAGCGGGTGGATCCGGATGACCTCCTCGCTGAAGTGGGGGCCGAGCTCGTGCGGCCCGACCAGCAGTTCGGCCTCGCCCCGGATCTCCACCCCGCGCACCCGCCACGGCCGGACGCTCGCCAGGTCGTCGACCACCAGGGCGACCTGCGGGTTCCCCTGGAGGTTGCGCCACTTCTTCGACCTGCCCATGGCCATGCCCCCGACGAGCACCGTGCCGTCCTCCTGCGGGAAGAACCCGACGGGGTTGGCCTGCGGCCGGCCCTGGCCGTCGACGGTGGCCATCCGGCCGAGACGCTGGGTGCCGAGATAGGCGCGCTCCGCGTCGGTGAATCCCTCGAAATCCCTCATGGGG
Organism: Streptomyces sp. MS191; assembly: GCF_008042125.1. Classification (GTDB taxonomy): domain Bacteria; phylum Actinomycetota; class Actinomycetes; order Streptomycetales; family Streptomycetaceae; genus Streptomyces. The sequence continues at coordinate 93,661 of NZ_RDBI01000065.1, read as the reverse complement.
CAAGCGTCCCGCGCGGACCCGGCCGCGGCATCGGCGTCCGGACCGATTCCGGCCCAGGACGGTGGTCCTAGGTCCCGTCGTCGAAGGAGCGCCGGTGGGCCGGCGGGGCAGGCGCCGTGGAGCGCCGGTGGCTCGCGGGGTCCGGCCCGGGGTCAGCCCCAGAGGACGGCGCCCGCCCAGGCGCCGACGATCAGCAGGCAGGCGAACAGCTCCACGAGCACGCTGGTACCCACCGCGCGCATCACCGTCCGGGTGGAGGCCCTGGCCTGACCGTGGCCGCCGAGGCGGAGGCGTTCGCAGAGGTAGATGCCCCCGACGAAGCCGGGGATCGCGCCGATCACGGGGATCAGCACGAAGCCGAACAGCGCCCCCAGTCCGGCGTACGTGACCATCCGGCGGGTGATGCCCAGTCCGCGGATCCGGCGCGGGGGCAGCTGCCATACGACCACCTGGGTGAGCAGCAGCAGGGCGGTCGAGGAGACCAGCAGGATCCAGGCGAGTCCGGTCCGCTCGTGCAGCGCCCACCAGAGCATCGCGGCCCACACGAGCCACGGCCCCGGCACGCCGGGAGCGAGGACCCCGAACAGGCCGAGCAGCATGACCATCGCGACCAGCAACAGCTGCCACACACCCATCTGCCCAGCGTGCCGGACCGGCGGCGTCCTCGCAGGTCGCGGGGCCCGCCGGGGTATGCCGTCGTCCCCGGCCCGCGACCGGCCCCCGCAGCCCGGCGAGGCCACCGCCCGGAGCCCGCCGAGGCCGCCGACCGGGCGGCGTCCTACGTCCGGGCCACCCAGCCCTTCTCGTACGCGTGCCAGCCCAGCTGGAGCCGCGTCGTCACCCCCGTCAGTTCCATCAGGCCCTTCACCCGGCGCTGGACCGTGCGCAGGCCCAGGTCCAGCTGCTTGGCCACGCTGGCGTCCGTCATGCCCGCGAGCAGCAGGGACAGGACCTCCAGGTCCGTCGCGTCCGGGCCCGGGACCTCCGACTCCGCCACGTGCGCGCCCGCGCCCAGCCGCAGGGGCAGCGCCTCGCGCCAGACGGACTCGAAGAGCCCCATCAGGGACTCCAGGAGCCCGCTCGCGTGGACCACCAGCGCCGCCGGCTCGGCCCCGCGGCCGGTCAGCGGCACCATCGCCAGGGTCCGGTCGGCGACCACCAGCTTGGTGGGCACCCGGTCGACGACCCGGATCAGCTCCTCGCGGCCGAGCGCCGCCGACAGCTCGACGATGCCCGACGGCAGTGTCAGGACCTCCCGCTCGACGACCACCCGGTAGGCCACGCCCCGCTCCGCCGCCAGCTCCTCGGCGTCGTTCTCCATCCCGCTCACGGCGATCGGCTTCCCGGTCACCAGCGCGCAGACCTCCTCGGTCGCGCCCAGCTGGAGCTGGAGGAAGCGGTGGGTCACCGCGCTCGCTCCGGTCACCACCTCGACGAGGTCGTGGACGGCCGGTTCGCTCGCCTCCGCCCGGTACTCCTCGGCGAGCAGCGCCGCCGCCAGCTCCGCCTGTTCCAGCTCGTGCCGCTGCTGCGTCAGGAGCGCGCCCAGCGCGACCCCCGGCGGAGCGGCGACCCACCTGCCGGTGCGCGCCGAGGACTGCGCGGCCAGGCCCTGGGCCTCCAGTCTTCGCAGCGCCCGCTCGGTGTCCGACTCCGGCAGCGCCAGCCGGTGTGCCAGGTCCGTGACCTCGGCCGCGCCCAGCGCGACCAGCGCGCGGTACGCGGACTCCTGCCGTTCGTCGAGGCCTATCGCTCCGAGCATCGCTGTCCCCACCCCTCGCCGGACGTCCCGGACGTCACAGGACATCTCCGGACGCATTGGTTCCGTTTGTGCCTGGCGGGAATCGGCCACGGCGCATTCCCGCCGCGCCCATCATCCCTGCACCACCCTCACCTCTGCCAATGTGGCGCCACCGCAGCACCAACAGCCTCCGCGCACGGCGCTTTTGCCCGCCTCGTGCCGGATTCAGATGGGGAGAGCGATGCGTCCGATTTCGCGTACGGCCCTGGGGGCGGCGACCGCCGCCGTCCTGGCCGTCACCGCGGTCGCGCCGTCCGTGGCCGCCGCGCCGCAGGACGACCCGGCCGCAGGCCGGCCGCTGGTGGGTGGCGAGGCCGCCGCCCGTACCGGCGGGCGACCCGCCACGGTCACCCTGGTGACCGGCGACCGGGTGCTGGTCACGCGGGACGACGCCGGCAACCCGGCCGCCGCGGCACTGCCGCGCGAGGACGGGACCGTGCCCTTCGTCCAGACCCGGCGCTCGGGCCCGGACCTGTACGTCTACCCCGAGGCCGCGACCGCCGCCCTCGCCGCGGGCCGCGTCGACCAGGAGCTCTTCAACGTCACCGGCCTGATCCGGCAGGGCTACGACGACGCCGGCAGCGCGACCCTGCCGCTCATCGCCGTCTACGGCTCCGACCTCGCCCGGTCCGTGCCCGCCGCCCCGCGCGGCGCCACCCGTGGCCAGGTCCTGAAGTCGGTCGGCGGCGTCGCCCTGCGCGCCGACAAGAAGCAGGCCACCGCCTTCTGGGCGGACGTCGCCGGCACCCTCGCCGGGCGCTCCGCCGCCGGACCGAGCAAGCTCTGGCTCGACCGCAAGGTCGAGGCGGCCCTGGAGCGCTCGACGAAGCAGGTCCACGCCCCCGAGGCCTGGGCCGCCGGCTTCGACGGCAAGGGCACCAGGATCGCCGTCCTCGACACCGGCGCCGACGCCGAACACCCCGACCTCAAGGGCCGGATCGTCGCGGCGGAGAACTTCACCGACTCCGCGGACGCCGGCGACCACCAGGGCCACGGCACCCACACCCTCTCCACCGCCGGCGGCTCGGGCGCCGCGAGCGACGGGAGGAAGAAGGGCGTCGCCCCCGGCGCGGACCTCCTCAACGGCAAGGTCCTCAACGACTCCGGCTCCGGCGCCGCCTCGTGGATCATCGCCGGCATGGAGTGGGCCGTCGCCCAGGGCGCCGACGTCGTCTCCATGAGCCTCGGCAGCCCCGAACCGACCGACTGCACCGACCCGATGAGCGCCGCCGCCCAGGAACTCGCGCAGAGCGCGGGCACGCTGTTCGTCGTCGCGGCCGGCAACACCGGCCCCACCCTGAACACCGTCTCCTCGCCCGGCTGCGTCCCCGACGTGCTGACCGTCGGTGCCACCGACCGCGACGACTCCACGGCGTACTTCTCCAGCCGCGGCCCGACGACCGTCCACCACACCCTGAAGCCGGAGATCGCCGCCCCCGGTGTCGCGATATCCGCGGCCGCGGCGGGCGGCCGGGGCGTCTACGCCTACCGCTCCATGTCCGGTACGTCGATGGCCACCCCGCACGTCGCGGGCGCCGCCGCGATCGTCAAGCAGCGCCACCCCGACTGGACCGCCCGGCAGATCAAGGCCGCGCTCGTCTCCTCGGCCGAGAGCGCCGTCCCCGGTGACGTCCGGGAGGTCGGCGGCGGCCGGCTCGACGTCGAGGCCGCCGTCGAGCAGACGGTCCTGGGTGCCGGCGCCGTCCAGGGCGGCAGCTTCGCCTGGCCGCAGCACAGGAGCGACCGGACCACGGTCCCGGTCCCGTACACCAACGTCTCCGACCGCCCGGTCACCCTCACGCTCGCCGTGGAGAAGGTCACCGGCAACGACGGCTCGCGCGTCACCGGCTCGGTCGCCCGGCTCGGGCGGCGCACCGTCACCGTTCCGGCCGGCGCCACCGTCGAGGTCCCCCTGGACCTCGATCCGGCCGCCCGCCTGGAGCGCGCCCAGTACGGCGACGTCACCGGCCGGATCGTGGCCACCGCCCCCGGCGGCGTCCACGTCTCGACCCCGTTCTCGCTGTACGTCGAGCCCGAGACCGTCACCCTGCGGGTCAAGCTGATCGACCGCCAGGGCAGGCCGGCCGACGGCGCGTCCTCGCTCGACGTCATCGGCACCGACGACGCGAGCGGTGAGCGCCGCTTCAACGAGGGCGCCACCGACCAGGTCTTCCGGGTCCGCCCGGGCAGCTACTTCCTGTCCTCCTTCGTCACCACGCCCGACGCGGGCGAGGGCGCCACGCTGAACGACTCGCTCAGCTACCTGGCCCGCCCTCAGCTGGAGCTGAGGAAGGACACCACCGTCGTCCTCGACGCCCGACGGGCGCACCGGCTGTCGGTGCAGACCGACAAGCCCGGTGAGTCCCGCGGCGCCACTCTGGCTTTCTCCCGCTCCTGGGACGACACCTGGCTGCACGCCGGAACGGCCGGCGGCCCCCGGACCATCCGCGGTTACTACGCCTCGGTCGAAGGGCGCGCGGACGAGGGCGCGTTCGAGTTCGGCAGCTACTGGCGCTCGGCCGCCCCGCTGATCTCCGAGCTCAGGACGGACGACGGCACGGTCCTGCACCCGGTCACCGCCTCCACCGGCTCCGACAACCTCGACGGCACCGGCTCCGCCCGGCTGGTCGACGCGGGCGCCGGCACCCCCGACGAGCTGAAGGCCGCGGACGTGCGGGGCCGGATCGCCCTGGTCCGCATCCCGGACACCGCCACGAGCGTGCTCACCGTCGCCCGCAACGCCAAGGCGGCCGGAGCCGTGGCGGTCCTCGCCCACCGCGCCTCAACGGGCCGCTGGTACCCGACCGGTGGCTTCACCGGAGCCGGCCTGCCGGCCCTCGCCGTGAGCTCCGCGGAAGGCGCGGCGCTGCTCGCCCGGCTGACCGCAGGGGAGGTCACGCTGTCCTGGAAGGCCACGGCGAAGAGCCCCTACCTCTACAACCTGGCGTTCCACGAGACCGGTTCGATCCGCGAGGACAAGAACTACCGGGTCCACGACGGGCAGTTGGGCCGCACCGAGTCCACCTACGGCTCCATGGGCGTCGCCACCGACTTCGTGGACAGTCCGGCGGCCTACCGGCCCGACGGCACCGGAGTGTTCTTCGCCGCGCTGGAGACCGTGCCCGCGCCCGGCACGCGCACGGAGTTCTACTCCGCCGGGGACACCCGGTGGGAGCAGGTGCTGTCCTCCAGCTTCCCGTTCGGCGAGTTCATGATGGGCGCGAGGCACGCCTACCGGGCGGGGGAGAAGCGCACCGAGCGCTGGTACGACGGTGTCGTCGCCCCGACCGCGCCGCTGGACGCGGCGGGCCTGCCGGTCCTCGTCGCCGAGCGGCAGGGCAACCTCATCGGCTTCGCCGACGCCCTGTGGGGCGACGGCGGTCACTATGCCCAGGCCGGCTCGTTCGGTGACGTCGGCAGCCTCCGGCTGAGCAAGGACGGGGCGGAACTCGGCTCCTCCAGCTGGCCGTTCGGGGTCTTCGAAGTCCCGTCCGAAGAAGGCGCGTACACTCTCGAACAGAACACCGCTAAGTTCGGCAGCAAGGTGTGGGAGCGCTCCACCTCCGTCAACTCGGTCTGGAAATTCACCTCCAAGCTCGATGAGACGGTCTACTCTCAGGGCATTCCGATTCTCTTCCCCCGGTACGACCTGCCGGAGGACGGACTCAAGACCCTTGCCGCCGAAGACGGCCAGCGGATCGGTCTGACCGTGACGGGTCACGCGGGCTACCAGCCCGGCGCACTCACCTCGGCCGGACTCGCCTACTCGTACGACGGCGGTACGACCTGGACGCAGGCAGAGGTGTCGCAGCAGGGCGGTCGGTGGACCGCGACCGTGAACCACGCGGGCGCGGCCGGCAAGCCGGTCACCCTGAAAGCCGAACTGACGGACGCCCACGGCAACTCCGTCACCCAGACCGTGGTCCGCGCTTACGACGTGCGCTGATCACGCCGGTCCGCCGGGCGTCCTTCCCGTGGGGGGTGGGGTCGCTCGGCGGACCACCCTTTTTCGTGCCTCTTCCCGCGCATTTCCGGATGTCCCGTTTTCGGGCGCCCTGCGCGGTGGACAATAAGGGCATGACTCAGCAGGGGGACAACTGGTGGGACAAGCTCTACGACGAGTCGGTACCGGAGACGGGACCGACGGCGACGGGCGACACACTGGACGACCGCTTCGACTCGGCCGCGCTGGCCACGGCGGCCGGGGCCACTACGAGGTGCCCGCCTACGAGGCGCCGGCCCCCTGGAGCGCCAGTCCCGAGCCGCCCGCACCCGCGCCCGAGCCTCCCGAGTCCGCCGCGCCCGCGCCGACCGTCGAGGTCCCCGTCCCCCGGCCCCGTACCGGCCACATCGGCAGCGGCCCGCCCACGTACGAGCCGGAGCCCACTGCGCTGCCCGCCGCCCACCCCGGCGAGCTGGCCGACCTCGTCGCCGACACCGTCCTCGACGGCGCCCGCTACGGCGTCTGCACCCTGCGCGCCGCCGCCGTCCGGGGCGACTCCGCCCGCTATCGCGGCGAACCCCGCCGCGACGCCCTGCTGACCGCCCGCTTCGGCCACGACGAGTCCGCTCTCGTCCTCGTGGCCGTGGCCGCCGGCGCCCGCACCGCCGAGGGCGCCCACCGCGCCGCCGCCGACGCCTGCCGGTGGATCGGCGAGGCGGTCGGCCGCAGCCACTCCCGGCTCGCCGAGGACATCCGGGCGGGTCGCCGCGGCGACCTCAAGTCCGGTCTCCACCGCCTCACCGACCGCACCTACGGCAGGCTCCGGGCCCGGGCGGCCGACCAGGGCGTGGCACCGGAGGAGTACACCGCGAGCCTGCGCTGCCTGCTCCTGTCCGCCGATCCCGACTGCCGCACGCGCGTCTTCTTCGGCATCGGCCGCGGTGGGCTCTTCCGCCTCCGCGACGGTGCCTGGCAGGACATCGAGCCGCTCGTCCCCGAACCCTCGTCGCTCACCGGTGCACCCGTCGTCGGGTTCGGCTCGCCGCCCGCGGACGTCCCCGAGGCGACGCCGGAAGGCGACCGGCTCACCATGGACCTCGGCATCACCACGGCTCCCGGCCCCCTCGTCGAGGATCCGCTGCCGCCCCCCGCCGAACCCTTCCGCTTCCGTGCCTCCGTCGCCCGGCCCGGCGACATACTGCTGCTCGCCTCGAACGGCCTCGCCGAACCGATGCGGGGCCAGCCCGCCCTCGCCATGGAGCTCGCCACCCGCTGGGCCGCCCCCGAACCGCCCGGACTCGCCGCCTTCCTCGCCGACGTCCAGCTGAGGGTGAAGGGCTACGCCGACGACCGTACGGGGGCCGCCGTCTGGGAGGCGTGACGGCGCGGCCCGTGGGTTGATGGACCCATGGCCAAACAGAATGTCGCTGAACAGTTCGTCGACATCCTCGTCCGGGCGGGCGTGCGACGCCTGTACGGAGTCGTCGGCGACAGCCTGAACCCCGTCGTCGACGCCATCCGCCGCACCCCCGACATCGACTGGATCCAGGTCCGCCACGAGGAGGTCGCCGCGTTCGCGGCGGGGGCCGAGGCCCAGATCACCGGTCGGCTCGCGGCCTGCGCGGGGTCCTGCGGTCCGGGCAACCTGCACCTCATCAACGGCCTGTACGACGCGCACCGCTCGATGGCCCCGGTCCTGGCCCTGGCCTCGCACATCCCGTCCAGCGAGATCGGTCTGGGCTTCTTCCAGGAGACCCACCCCGACCGCCTCTTCAGCGAGTGCAGCCACTACAGCGAGCTGATCTCCAACCCGCGCCAGATGCCCCGGCTGCTGCACACGGCGATCCAGCACGCCGTCGGCCAGAGCGGCGTCAGCGTCGTGGCGCTGCCCGGCGACGTGGCCTCCGAGCAGGCCCCGGACAAGACGGTCGAGACGGCACTGGTCACCGCCCGGCCCACCGTCCGGCCGAGCGACGCCGAGATCGAGGCCCTGGCCCGGATGATCGACGACGCCGAACGGGTGACGCTGTTCTGCGGCAGCGGGACCGCCGGCGCGCACGCCGAGGTGATGCAGTTCGCCGAACGCGTCAAGTCGCCGGTGGGCCATGCCCTGCGCGGCAAGGAGTGGATCCAGTACGACAACCCCTTCGACGTCGGCATGAGCGGACTGCTCGGCTACGGCGCCGCGTACGAGGCCACCCACGAGTGCGACCTGCTGATCCTGCTCGGCACGGACTTCCCGTACAGCGCCTTCCTGCCCGACGACGTGCGGATCGTCCAGGTCGACGTGCGGCCCGAGCGCCTCGGCCGGCGCTCCAGGCTCGACCTGGCCGTCTGGGGGGACGTGCGCGAGACGTTGCGCTGCCTCCTGCCCCGGGTGCGTGCCAAGACGGACCGCCGTTTCCTCGACAAGATGCTGAAGAAGCACGCGGACGCCCTCGAAGGCGTGGTCAAGGCGTACACCCGCAAGGTCGAGAAGCACGTCCCGATCCATCCCGAGTACGTCGCTTCGGTCCTCGACGAACTCGCCGACGACGACGCTGTGTTCACCGTCGACACCGGCATGTGCAATGTCTGGGCCGCCCGTTACATCTCGCCCAACGGCCGTCGTCGCATCCTCGGTTCCTTCTCCCACGGCTCGATGGCCAACGCCCTCCCGCAGGCGATCGGAGCGCAGTTCACGGACCGGGGGCGGCAGGTCGTCTCGATGTCCGGCGACGGTGGATTCTCCATGCTGATGGGCGACTTCCTCACCCTGGTCCAGTACGACCTCCCGGTGAAGATCGTGCTCTTCGACAACTCCGCGCTCAGCATGGTCGAGTTGGAGATGCTGGTGGCCGGACTCCCCTCGTACGGGACGACCAACCGCAACCCCGACTTCGCCGCCATCGCCCGCGCGGCCGGGGCGTACGGCGTCCGGGTCGAGAAGCCGAAGCAGCTCGCGGGCGCGCTGAAGGACGCGTTCAAGCACAAGGGTCCGGCCCTGGTCGACGTGGTCACCGATCCCAACGCGCTGTCGATCCCGCCCAGGATCAGCGCCGAGATGGTGACCGGTTTCGCCCTCTCCGCCAGCAAGATCGTGCTCGACGGGGGAGTGGGCCGCATGCTCCAGATGGCCCGGTCCAACCTCCGCAACCTGCCCAGGCCGTGACGGCGGGATTCGCTCGCCTGCGCGAACCGTCACTCCGGAGAGTGGAACCCCGGCGTCCAGTGGGCGCAGCGCGACCCGCCGCTGACCAGGGCGGCACAGGCGTCCCAGAAAGCTGAGGGCTCCCAGGTTCCTACCGACGGAGCGATCCCTCATGTCCCTGCATTCCCCCGGCGCCGCGCCGGGCGCCTCTCTGCGGCGAGCGCCGCCGGCCTGACCCTCGTGCTCGGCCTGCCGGGAGCGGCGACCGCCGCTCCCGGCGACCTCGATCCCGCTTTCAGCGGCGACGGCAAGGTCGTCACCGACGTGGCCAACGTGGAGGACAGCCAGGACGTCGTCGTCCAGCCGGACGGCAAGATCCTCACCCTCGGCAACGGCTTCGACTTCGACGGGCCCAACGACTTCCTGCTGGTGCGCTACAACGCCGACGGCAGCCTCGACACCACTTTCGGCGGCGGCGACGGCATCGTCGTCACCGACTTCGGCGCCTCCACCAACGACGAGGCCCGGGCCCTCACCCTGCAGGCCGGCAAGATCGTCGCGGTCGGCCGCAGTGACACCCCCGACGGCAGCAGGGCCCAGCTCGCGGTGGCCCGCTACCTCCCGGACGGCTCCCTGGACACGGCCTTCGACGGCGACGGGAAGGTCGTCACCGCGCTCGGCGGAAGCGTCTCCACCGTGGGCAACGCCGTGACCTCGGGAACCGACGGCCGGATCCTCGTCGGCGGCACCTACGGCGGCGACGCCATGGTCGCGGCCTTCACCGCCTCCGGTGCCCTGGACGTCTTCGGCGAGGACAACTCCGGCAAGTCCGTCTTCCCCTTCGCCGGCGGGGGCTCCTCCGTCCAGGACCTGACGGTGTATCCCGGCGGACTGCTCATCGCCGCCGGCTCCAGCCCCGCGGGCTTCGGACTCGTACGGCTCTACCAGGAGACCGGCCTGGCCGACGTGACCTTCGGCGACGAGGGCAAGGTGGCCACCGCGTTCGGCACCTCGGCCGAGAGCGTGGCGCTCCACCCCGGCGGGAAGATCGTCGCCGCCGGGTCGAGCGGAGACGGCCTCGGCTCGCAGTTCGCGGTGGCCCGGTACGACGAGAACGGCGCCCTCGACCCCGCCTTCGACGGCGACGGCAGGGTCACCACCTCCTTCGGCGGCACCGGCGCGGCCGGACGCGACATGGCGGTGCAGACGGACGGCAGGATCGTGGTCGCCGGAGCGGCCAACTCCGACTTCGCGCTCGCCCGCTACAACACCGACGGCTCCCTCGACACCGGTTTCAGCGGCGACGGCAAGGTGACCACCGACTTCGAGGGCAACTTCGACGACGGCCGCGCGGTCGCCCTCCAGCCCGACGGCAAGATCGTCGTGGCCGGCAACGGCAGCGACAGCCACGCGGTGGCCCGCTACCAGATCAGCGGGACGCCCCCGCCGCCCAGCGTGGACATGTCCGTCACCAAGACCGGTCCCGCCACCGTCAGCATCGGGGACCAGGCCACGTACACGATCCGGGTCACCAACAACAGCGCGGTGACCGCGACCGCCGTCTCGATCTCCGACACCCTGACCGGCGGCTCCGGCACGCTGCTCTCGGCCGCGCCCAGCCAGGGCGGCCCGTGCACGGTGAACCCGACCACGATGAACTGCCGCCTGGGCGACCTCGCGGCGGGCGCGTCCGCCACCGTCACGGTGGTGGCCGAACCGCGGGCCACCGGCACCCTGACCGACTGGGTGGCGACGGCGGCGGTCGAGGCCGACCCGGCGCCCGCCAACAACAACGCCAAGGCGGCCACGACCGTCAACAACGCCCGCGGCTGCACGATCATCGGAACGAGCGCCACCGAGACCCTCAACGGCACCTTCGGCAACGACGTGATCTGCGCGCTGAGCGGCAACGACACCGTGAACGGCGGTGGCGGGAACGACACCGTCCACGGCGGTGCGGGCAACGACTGGGTCGACGGCGGCAACGGCGCCGACCGGCTCTACGGGCAGAGCGGCAACGACCGGCTCAACGGGGACGCGGGCAACGACACCCTCGACACCCGGGACGGCGTCGCCGGCAACGACGCCGCGTACGGCGGGCTCGGCTTCGACACCTGCTCCACCGACTCGGGCGACTACCGCAACAGCTGCCCCTGAGCCGGCGCAACGCGCCCCCTTCGCCCGGCGCGCGGACCGGAGATGCCCCGACACGTCCGTTCGGTGCCGGTCCGGCATGAATGCGGGCGGGCCTGCGGGGCATGCATCCCCGTGAGCCTGTTCGAGGCAGGGAGTCCGTGAAGTGGTACCGACGTGTGGGTGGGGGTTATGGCCGGGGAGGCGGGACAGCCGACTCAACTGCTGAAGAAGCTGGGAGGTGCGGATCTCACGGCGGTGCCGGAGGTCAGACACGCCTTGCGCGCGATGCTGCGGAAATGGGGCGGCCCAGGCGCCTCCGACGTGGCGGAACTGCTGACCAGCGAGCTGGTGACCAACGCGCTGATCCACACGGAGCAGGGCGCGGTGGTGACCGCGACCGTGGTCCCCGACGGACTCAGGGTCGAGGTCCGGGACTACGTCTCCGGACTGGCCGGGCTTCCCGGACCGCACGTACCGATCGCCGACGACGGTACGCACGGCAGGGGGCTCGTCCTGGTCCAGGCGCTGGCCGACTCCTGGGGGGTGGAGGACCACGGCGTGGGCAAGGTGGTGTGGTTCGAACTGGACGGTGGGGCCGCCTGAACCGGGCGGCCCCACCGTCGGGGGCGGTACGCGAAGGGTGAGCCTCAGCCGAACTGCTGCTCCAGGTCCTTGAGCTTGCGCTCCAGGGAGTCCAGTCGGGGCAGCGCCTGGGTGTCGTCCTCGGCGGTGAGATCCACCGTCCGGGACTCAGCGCCCTTCACGGCCGCGAGGGAGGGCCGGGGTCGAAGCGGCAACTGTCCGGGATCCGCTATGGCGGGCTCCGCGACGGCCGTCCCTGCGGACGTCGCGGAACCGGTACCGGAGCCCAGAGCGGCCACCTCCACCTGACGACCGCCGCCGCGGCCGAGCCCGAAGGCCCGGTGCTGCCGGCTGATCGCCTTGAGCCGCGCCCGGTCGAGCTTCTCCTGATCGCGCCTGCGCAGGCGGTTCTGCTGCCTCTCGCGCCGGTCCTCGCGCACCTCGTCGACCGCCTCGTCCAGGGTCCGCACGTTCTCCAGGAGCATGAGCGACCACGCGGCGAACGTCTCCCGGGGTGCGCGCAGCCACCGCACGATCCGGATCTGCGGCAGCGGGCGGGGCACCAGGCCCTGCTCGCGCAGCGCCGCTCGGCGGGTCTGCTTGAGGGCCCGGTCGAAGAGGACCGCCGCCGACAGCGACATGCCCGCGAAGAACTGCGGGGCTCCCGCGTGTCCCAGACCGCGGGGGGCGTGGACCCAGTTGAACCAGGCGGCCGCGCCGGCGAAGGTCCACACCAGCAGGCGCGAGCCGAGCGCCGCGTCACCGTGGCTGGCCTCGCGGACCGCGAGCACCGAGCAGAACATGGCGGCGCCGTCGAGCCCGAAGGGGACGAGGTACTCCCAGCCCCCGCTGAGGTTGAGGTTCTGCCGGCCGAAGCCGACGAGTCCGTGGAAGGAGAGGGCCGCGGCGACCGCGGCACAGCAGAACAGGAGGACGTAGGAGGCGGTTCCGTAGACGGCTTCCTTGCGTCTGCGGCGCTCCTCGCTGCGTTCCCAGGAGTCCTCGGCCGCGGCCTGGTCACCGGCGCGCTTGCCGCGCGCGAGCACCGCCACCGCCGTCAGGACCCCGGCCACCATCACGCCACCCGGAAGCAGCCAGTCCAGCGATATGTCGGTCAGTCTCATGCGGTGTCCCTTGCATCGCAGTAGGGCGTTTCGGCGGCCCATACTGGCCGACCTCGCAGGGCGCACAGGGGGTTTCACGGCAAGAGCACGCCATCGGGGCCGCACGGCATGCGAATAGGTGTGATCTGGTCGAACGGGCGGCCGGGTGAAGGGAGTTGCGTTCGATTTCAAGCCACCCTTCGGGGTGGCTTGACCGTCAGGCGGTCGCGGCGAGCCGCCGGACCCGCTCCTCGTCACAGGTGCGCGGACACGTCAGACAGGTGTCCTCGGGGCGCAGCGTGTAGAAGAAGCAGCACGTGGCCCGGTCCCGGGTCGCCCGCGGCTCCTCCCCGGCGGCACCGGAGCCCGGCAGCTCGCGGAAGCCCGCCGCCCCGGCGTACGGCTTGGCCGTGCCCGGCATGAGCAGCTCCAGCTCCGCCATCCCGCGCGGCTCCTCGCCGAGCAGGGTCGCGATGTACCAGAGCCCCTCCACGATCTCGTCCGTGGCCATGCCCCACAGCGCCCGCCGTCCACGGCGCATCCGGGAGCCGAAGCCGGCCAGGATCTCCTCGAAGTGCTCGGCGAGCGAGGCGCGCACCTCGGCGCGCAGCGCCTCCTCGTCCGGCACGACCCGGGCCCCCGGCAGGGCGGCCGCGGGGTCGCCGGGCAGGCAGGCGAACTCCTCGACGCGCACGGCCAGCCGCCCGAGCGCGCGCTGGAAGGCCACGTTGCGGGCGGGCAGGCGCGGCACCCGGCGGTGCAGGAACCAGGGGACGGTGACCAGGAGGCAGGCGGGCCAGGCGTAGCGGTGGAGGCCGAAGCTCGCGACGACGTCCGGTCGGGCCCGCGTGCCGTAGTCACGGATCACCTGGGCGTCGTCCCAGGCCAGAAAGGCGTCGAGGGCGGCACCCCCCGCGCCGAGCTCGTCGGCGCCGACCCAGCCGCCGCCGCGGGGCATCCGTTCGTCCCCGTCGTGCTCGTCTATCCGCAGGCCGGGGAACACCTCGCCGAGGCGGGCGTAGGAGGCCGCGACAGGCGAGGTGAGGGGAGCGGGCAGCAGAGCGGGGACGGCCATACGGGACCACCGAATCGCGATCGTTAGCAGGTAAGCCTTACCTTACCCGACGCGTGCGATGTTTGAACTGCAGCCTTGTCCGCCTATGGTGCACAGGGGGACCCGGGATCGCGAGCCGGGCCCGGCACGAAGCCGCAGGAGGACCCGGGTGGAGCAGGGCAGAGCGCGCGAGCGGGCGGCGGAGGAGCCGTACCCGCCGTACGACGGTGCCGCGCGCGTCCCCGCACAGGCGCGCGGGAGCGGCGCCGCACCCCGCCCCGAGCCCTCGGGCGCCGCCCGCGGCGAGCACACCCACGGCGAGCCGCCCGCACCCCGCCTCCCGCGCCCGGTCCAGCGCCACTCCGTCCGCGGCCAGATCCTGCAGGCCCTGCGCACCGCCCTCGTCGGGGGCGAACTGGTCCCCGGCGAGGTCTACTCCGCCCCCGCCCTCGCCGAACGGTTCGGCGTCTCCGCGACCCCCGTGCGCGAGGCCATGCAGCAGCTCGCGACCGAGGGCGCCGTCGAGGTCGTGCCGAACCGCGGCTTCCGGGTCACCGAACGCACCCCCCGCGAGCTCGSCGAGCTCGCCGAGGTCCGCGCGCTCATCGAGGTCCCCGTCATGCTGCGGCTGGCCCGCACCGTCCCGGCCGCCCGCTGGGCCGAGCTCCGGCCCCTCGCCGAGGCCACCGGGGCGGCCGCGGCCCGCGGGGACCGCGCCCACTACGCCGAGACCGACCGCGCCTTCCACCGCGCCGTCCTCTCCCTGGCCGGCAACGCACAGCTGCTGGCCGTCGCCGACGACCTGCACCGCCGCTCCCAGTGGCCGCTGGCGAGCGCCCCCGTGACCCGGCACGGCGACCTCGTCGCCGACGCGGCCGAGCACACCGCCCTGCTCGACGCGCTGATCGCCCAGGACCTGACGGTCGTGCAGTCCCTGGTGCGCGAGCACTTCACCGGATCGGGTGGCTGACCACTAAGGTCGTTGCCGTCAGCCCGTCCCGCCGGCCGGCCCGCACGCCGGCTCGCGCAGCGCCGTCCGTGAGGTGTCCCATGCCGTCCGCGACTCCGATTCCGGTGCGGTGGGGATCTCCCCGGCGCACGGCCGGGGGAGGGCGCCCGTGAGCGGGTCCCCCCGCGGGCAGCGGCCCCCCGCCGGTACCGAGGCCGCCGCCGCCGCACTGCTCGGCTGGCTGACCGACCCCGACGCGCCGCGGCTCTGTCTGGTCACCGGCGGGCCGGAGCGCGGCAAATCGGCCCTGCTGGCCTGGCTCGCCACGTACGGCTCCCGTTCCGGCGGCCGCCGCAGGCGGTCGGCACGGGCGGTCGTGCCGCTCGCCGGACAGAGCGCCCTCGGCGCCGCCTGGGCGCTGGCGAACCGCCTCGGCGTGGTCGCCCGCACCCCGGGGGAGCTGGTCCGGGTCCTCGCCACCACCGAGACCCGCCGCGCCGTGCTCCTCCTCACCGACCTGCAGGCCGCCGCCGAACCGGAGGCCTGCGCCGAACTGCTCGCCGACCTGGCCGAGTCCGGTCGCGTCCGCATGGTCGTCGAGACCGGCCCGCACCCGCCCGCCGCGCTGACCGCCCGGCGCGCCGCGACGGTGTCCGTGGACGGCGGGGCGGCGGCGCCGACCGGCCCGTGGCCGGGGGAGGCGGAGCCGGGGCCCGACCCGGCCGACCCCGTCGCCGTCTGCACCGCCGACCCGGTGCGCGTCACCACCGCCTACATGGCCGACCCGGACGAGGAACACGGTGGACTGCGGGCCGCCTGGCTGCGTGCCGGTCAGTCCCTCAGCCGCGACCAGGATCCCGCCGACCGCGCCCTCGTCCTGCTCGGCTCCCTCGGTGACGGCGCGGACCCCCGGCTCCGTCCCGCCCTCGCGGAGCTCGCGGCCGCCGCGCCCTGGCGGGTGCGGTGGACGCGGGTCCGCGGCGACCTGACCCCGCCCTGGCCGGGCCCGGCGACCTCCCTCGGCGTGGGCCGGGGCGGTCTGCTCGTCGCCGGCCCGGCCGAGACCGTCACCCTGCTGGATCCCGTCGACGCCCGTCCCGTCGGCGAACCGGCCACCAGTCCCGGTGGCCGGGTCAAGGCCCTCGCGCCCGCGCCCGACGGCGCCGTCCTGCTCCTGGACGAGCGCGGCCGGCTGCACACCGTACGGGGCTCGGCGCCCCGTCCGCCGTATCTGGAACGGCTCACCGAGGCCGTGACGGCGACCCTGAGCCGGCACCCGGGCACCGCGCTCGCGGCGATCGCCGGCTCGGTGGTGGTCGGCGACCGGCTCGGCTCCGTGCACGCCTTCGGTCTGACGGGCGTTCACCAGGCGTCGCTGCACAGCGGACGCGTCACCGCGGTGACCGCCGTCGAGACGGCCACGCCGTTCGTCTGCAGCGGCGGCGCGGACGGCACGGTCCGCGTCTGGGTCCCGGGCCGGGACCCCAAGCCCGGCCCGCTCACCTCGCGGGAGGCGGCGGTCGTGGACCTGCACGCGACGCCGACCGCGGCCGGGCCGGCGCTCGCCGTCGCCTGGGCCGACGGGCTCGTCGAACTGCACCACCTCGACTCCGGCACCCGGCTGGCCTTCCGCCCGGGGCCGCCCGTCCGCGCGGTGGCGGTCACCCCGGACGGCGGGCTGGTGATCGGGATGGACGAGGTGCTGGTCCTGCTGGACCCGGCCCCCCAGGAGAATCGGTGAAGTCCCGCAGCATCAGAGCGGGGTGACGACGCGTCACGTGCGGACGCGTCGTCACCCCGTTGCCGGGACGCCCCGGGTCGCTCTCAGACGGCCGTGTGCGGGACGGCCAGTTGTCCGGCCAGCCAGGTGGGGACGCCACCCAGCAGCCGGAACAGCCGACGGGCCTCCTCCCGGAGCCGCCCGGCCTCGGGTTCCGTCTCGGTGTCGGCGAGCGCGGTGAGGGCCGGTGCCGTGCCGACGAGATAGCCCAGCTCCTCCCGGATCCGCAGCGACTCGGCGAACCCGTGCCGGGCCTCCGCCAACTCGCCCTCGCGCAGGGCGATTCCGGCGAGATGGCGCCAGGTGAAGGACAGCAGCAGGGCGTCACCCTGGGCGGTCGCCCCGGCGTGGGCGCGACGGTAGGCGGCGCGGGCCGCCTCCGGGGAGTCGCCGAGGTTCTGGGCGACCAGGCCGCGCCGGAAGTCGAGCAGGGGACGCCCCTCGGCCGAGGGGCTGATCAGCGCGGCGGCCCGGCCCAGCGCCGCCCGTGCCTCGTCCGCACGGTCCCGAACGCCGAGCAGGGTCGACGCGTAGGCCAGGTAGCCGCGTTCGCAGGCCGCCGCCCCGCGCTCCTCGTCGGTCCGGGCCACCGCCTCGGCCGCCCGGAGGGCCTCGTCCGCCTCGGCCCAGCCCTGCTCGGTGTACAGACACCGCTCGATCAGCAGCGCGGCCCGTTCGAGCGCCGCGGCCGGTTCGGCCGCGCGGGGCGCGAGCAGCGCGGCGGCGTCCGTCCAGCAGCCGCGCGAACGCAGCCGCCATATGGCCGTCTCCATGGGGGTCGCCTTGCCGTAGGCAAGGGACGGATCGTCACCCTCCGTCGTTTCGGAACCAGACATGGCGGTGTCCGCCACATTGCCCTCCCCGAGCGCACCATTGAGCTGTTGAGTGAGGCTGGAATCTCAGCACGAACGGGCGGGCCTGGCCAAGGGGTCAGGTGAATGAATTCACAAGTGCCTTGTGTTTATCCGGTATACGGACACGGAAGGCCCGATGTGACCGGTGGACGGGCCGATTCGGAGCGGTTCCCGGCCCTTCCGGAAGGGCTGGGGGCTTCCGCCCGGCGCCGTGCGCGGGCCGGATTTCCCGTGCGCGGGATCCGCGCCCTCGCTCGAAGAGATGAATCTCCGTGTCCGTCTTCCGGGTGAGGACCGGGACGGGACTCCCCCTTGGGCCGGACGGGTGGTGTGGAGGGCGGCGGAACGGCAGCGGGGCCACCCGGCGCGGGGTGCGCGTGTCCGCACCCGCGGGCCCCCGCGGGGCGGCCCGCCCCGGGAGCCGGGAGCCGGGAGCCGGGCGCCGCCCCCCCCGGGTCCGGCTCAGCTCATCCGCAGGGCCAGGAAGAAGTCCAGCTTGTCCTCGAGGCGCGACAGGTCCCGCCCGGTGAGTTGCTCGATCCTGCCGACCCGGTAGCGCAGGGTGTTCACATGCAGGTGGAGTCGCGTCGCACAGCGTGTCCAGGACCCGTCGCAGTCCAGGAAGGCCTCCAGCGTGGGGATCAGCTCCGCACGGTGCCGGCGGTCGTAGTCCCGCAGCGGGTCGAGCAGCCGGGCCGTGAAGGCGCGGCGGACGTCGTCGGGCACGAACGGGAGCAGCAGGACGTGCGAGGCCAGCTCGTGATGGCCGGCCGCGCAGACCCGGCCCGGACGGGCGGCGGCGACCCGGCGGGCGTGCCGGGCCTCCTCCAGCGCGCCGCGCAGGCCCTCCGCCGAGTGGACGGCGGCGCTGACGCCCAGGGTGAGGCGGCCGTCGTCGGCGAGGCCGGACGACAGGGGGTCCCGTACCGCCGCGAGGAGCTCGTCCGCGTGCAGGCCGGCGCCGGCGCCCCGGTCCTCGTCCTCGCTGTCCGGCAGCGGGCCCGCGGGCAGCGGGACCAGGGCGATGGCCTCGTCCCCGTGGTGGGCCACGGCGATCCGGTCGGCCGAGTCCGGCCCGACGGTCGCCGGGTCGACGAGGACCTCCTCCAGCAGCGCCTGGGCGWCKGSGCCGCCGTCCACCGTCTGGCCGGCCGCGCCCTCGGGCTCCCACTCCACCCGGGCGACGACGACCTGCCAGTGCGGCGCGGTGCCCAGTCCCGGCAGCAGGACCGGCGCGGCCACCCGCAGGCGGGCCGCGATCTCGGCCGGTGCCGCGCCCGTCTGGACCAGTTCGAGGACCTCCTGGGCGAGCCGGCGCCGGACCGTGCGGGCCGCGTCCCGCCGGTCCCGCTCCACGGCGATCAGCTGGGTGACGCCCTGGAGCAGGTCCAGGCGCGCCGCGGGCCAGTCCCCGGCGTCCGCCTCGACGGCCAGCAGCCAGTCGGACAGCACCGTCTCCCGCACGTCCCGCGAGGCGGGTGCGGCCCCGCGGCCGGTGTTGCGGATCGGGAAGAGCGAGTACGTCGCCCCGGCCGCGTTCAGCCGGTGCGGGCCGCGCCGGCCGGTCCGGGTGGCGGCCAGGTGCTCGCCGGCCAGCCGCGCGGCGAGGGCCCCGTCCAGCGGTTCGCCCGCCCCCGCGATCTGGCGGCCGGTGGGGGAGAGGACCCAGGCCCGCAGGTCGAGGTCGGAGCCGAGCAGATCGAGGACCACGTCCGGACCGCCGCCCGCCGGGCCGGAGGTCATCAGCCGCCGGTGGCGGTCCACGACGGCGGCCAGGTCGCCGGCCCGCTCGCCGGAGACCTGTCGAACAACGTGCTCGGTGATCGTCGCGAACGCAACGGACTCGTTCACCGCGAAGAGCGGCAGACGATGGCGAGAACACGCCTGGACGAGGTCGTCGGGGATGTCCCCGAGCTCCGCCTCGCCCGCCGCGAGGGCCGCGACCCCGGCGGAGGCCAGGATCCGTACGAACGGCTCGGCGTCCGCCGGCTCGCGGAGCCAGGCGAGCCCGGTGAGGACCAGCTCGCCCCCGGACAGATACCGGCTGGGGTCCTTGAGGTCCGTCGTCATCACGCCGCGGACGGTGCGGTCCAGCTCGTCCTCGCCACCGAGCAGGCGCAGCCCCAGCGCGTCGGTTTCCAGCAGTGCGCGCAGCCGCATCTCGTCGCCGCCGTTCCTTCTCGTCAGTCACTCGTGGGTAAGACATAAACAGGTGGATCCCCAGGATCCGCGGCGCGGGAGAGTGTCGCGTTGTCGACGGTGGCCCGGTGCCGGGGTTTCCAGGGGAAAACGGAGAGGTTGCCGAGCCTCGCCTTTCGTTCGAATCTACAAGACGAGGAAGGTCACCAGCCAACTCCTTCATGTTTTCGGTGACTGCACCGGGCAGCGCCGGGCTTGTGTACTAGGCCACACATCGCGTGAACAGCACATGAACACGAATTCGAAGTCGAGGGCCGGCCGTCCCCCCGGGCCCGTACGACGGACCCCCGACCACTAGAAGCACAAGAAGAGAGCCACCATGGACTTCCTTCGCCCCGCCAGCTGGGAGGAGGCGCTCGCCGCCAAGGCAGAGCACCCCACGGCCGTGCCCATCGCAGGCGGCACCGACGTCATGGTCGAGATCAACTTCGACCACCGGCGCCCCGAGTACCTCCTGGACCTCAACCGTATCGAGCTGCTGAGCGAGTGGGAGGTCGGGGAGGAGAACGTCCGCCTCGGCGCCTCCGTCCCGTACACCACGATCATGGAGCGCCTGCGGGCCGAGCTGCCGGGCCTGGCCCTCGCCTCGCACACGGTCGCCTCCCCGCAGATCCGCAACCGCGGCGGCGTCGGCGGCAACCTCGGCACCGCGTCCCCCGCCGGCGACGCGCACCCCGCGCTGCTCGCCGCGGGTGCCGAGGTCGAGGTCGAATCGGTGCGTGGCAACCGGTTCATCCCGATCGACGCGTTCTACACGGGCGTGAAGCGCAACGCGCTGGAGCCCGACGAGCTCATCAAGACCGTCCACATCAAGAAGGCGGACGGCCCCCAGCAGTACTCCAAGGTCGGCACCCGCAACGCGATGGTCATCGCGGTCTGCGCCTTCGGCCTCGCGCTCCACCCGGAGACCCGGACCGTCCGCACCGGCATCGGTTCGGCCGCACCGACCCCGATCCGCGCCAAGGAGGCCGAGGCCTTCCTGAACGCGGCGCTGGAGGAGGGCGGCTTCTGGGAGAGCGGCAAGATCATCACCCCGTCGATCGCCAAGCAGTTCGCCGACCTGTGCTCGGGCGCGGCGAACCCGATCGACGACGTCCGAGGCACCGCGAAGTACCGCCGCCACGCCGTCGGCATCATGGCCCGCCGCCAGCTCGGCTGGACCTGGGAGCAGTACCGCGGCGCCGGCCGCCCGCTTGAGGGAGCTGCATAACCATGCGCGTCAATTTCACGGTCAACGGTCGTCCGCAGGAAGCCGACGACGTCTGGGAGGGCGAGTCCCTCCTCTACGTCCTGCGCGAGCGGATGGGCCTGCCCGGCTCCAAGAACGCCTGCGAGCAGGGTGAATGCGGTTCCTGCACGGTCCGCCTCGACGGGGTGCCGGTCTGTTCCTGCCTGGTCGCCGCCGGCCAGGTCGAGGGCCGCGACGTCGTCACCGTCGAGGGCCTCGCCGACTTCGCCAGGCAGCGCGAGGAGCACGCCGGCCACGGCGGCTGCGCCACCGGCGCCTGCGGCACCTCGCTCGACACCGCCCGGAAGTGGGAGGCGCGCCCCTCGCAGGGCGAGCCCGGCGCGCGGGCCGGCCAGGACTCGCAGACCGGCGAGGGCGTGGAACTCTCCCCGATCCAGCAGGCGTTCATCGACGCCGGCGCCGTCCAGTGCGGCTTCTGCACGCCTGGTCTGCTGATCGCCGCCGACGAGCTCCTGGAGCGGCAGAGCGACCCGTCCGACCAGGACATCAGGGAGGCCCTGTCCGGCAACCTCTGCCGCTGCACGGGCTACGAGAAGATCCTCGACGCGGTCCGCCTGGCGGCCGCCCGTCAGGGAGAGGCGGTCTGACCATGGCGCAGAACACGCGCACCGCTCCGGCGGGCACACCGACGAACGTCACCCAGAAGCACAACCAGGGCGGCATCGGCGAGTCCACGCTCCGCCCGGACGGCACCCTCAAGGTCACCGGCGAGTTCGCGTACTCCTCGGACATGTGGCACGAGGACATGCTGTGGGGCCAGACCCTCCGCTCGACCGTCGCGCACGCCGAGATCGTCTCCATCGACGTCTCCGAGGCCCTCGCGACGTCCGGCGTGTACGCCGTGCTCACGTACGACGACCTGCCGGCCGAGATGAAGAACTACGGCCTGGAGATCCAGGACACCCCCGTCCTCGCCAACGGCCGGGTACGTCACCACGGCGAGCCGGTGGCCCTGATCGCCGCCGACCACCCGGAGACCGCCCGTCGCGCCGCGGCCAAGGTGAAGATCGACTACCGGGAGCTGCCGCTCGTCACCGACGAGGCGTCCGCACTCGCCGCCGACGCGCCGCTCATCCACGAGGGCCGCGACGACCACCACATCGGTCACGTCCCGCACCCGAACATCGTGCACCGCCAGCCGATCATCCGCGGCGACGTGGCGGAGGCCCGCAAGAGGGCCGACGTGATCGTCGAGGGCGAGTACGTGTTCGGCATGCAGGACCAGGCCTTCCTCGGCCCGGAGTCCGGCCTCGCCGTGCCCGCCGAGGACGGTGGCGTCGACCTGTACGTCGCCACCCAGTGGCTGCACTCGGACCTCAAGCAGATCGCCCCCGTCCTCGGCCTGCCCGAGGAGAAGGTGCGCATGACGCTCTCCGGCGTCGGCGGTGCCTTCGGCGGCCGCGAGGACATCTCGATGCAGATCCACGCCTGCCTGCTGGCACTGCGCACCGGCAAGCCGGTCAAGATCGTCTACAACCGCTTCGAGTCCTTCTTCGGCCACGTCCACCGCCACCCGGCGAAGCTCTGGTACGAGCACGGGGCCACCAAGGACGGCAAGATCACGCACATGAAGTGCCGGATCGTGCTCGACGGCGGCGCCTACGCCTCGGCCTCCCCGGCCGTCGTCGGCAACGCGTCCTCCCTCTCCGTCGGCCCGTACGTCATCGACGACGTCGACATCGAGGCGATCGCGCTCTACACCAACAACCCGCCCTGTGGCGCGATGCGCGGCTTCGGCGCCGTCCAGGCGTGCTTCGCCTACGAGGCGCAGATGGACAAGCTCGCGGCCAGGCTGGACATGGACCCGGTCGAGTTCCGCCAGCTCAACGCCATGGAGCAGGGCACGATCATGCCGACCGGCCAGGTCGTGGACTCGCCGGCCCCGGTCGCCGAGCTGCTGCGCCGGGTCAAGGCCCGCCCGATGCCGCCGGAGCGCCAGTGGGAGACCGCCGGCGAGGGCGCGGACGTCCGCGCGCTGCCCGGCGGCCTGTCGAACACCACGCACGGCGAGGGCGTCGTCCGCGGCGTCGGCTACGCCGTCGGCATCAAGAACGTCGGCTTCTCCGAGGGCTTCGACGACTACTCGACCGCCCGGGTGAGCCTGGAGGTCATCAACGGCGAGCCCGTGGCGATGGTCCACACGGCCATGGCCGAGGTCGGTCAGGGCGGTGTCACCGTGCACGCCCAGATCGCCCGTACGGAGCTCGGTGTCACGCAGGTGACCATCCACCCGGCCGACACCCAGGTCGGCTCCGCCGGTTCGACGTCCGCCTCCCGGCAGACGTACATGACCGGTGGCGCGGTGAAGAACACCTGCGAGGCCGTCCGCGAGCGGGTCCTGGAGATCGGCCGGCGGAAGTTCGGCTCGTACCACCCCGCGTGGGCCACCGCCGAGCTGCTCCTGGAGAGCGGCAAGGTCGTGACCGACGGCGGCGAGGTCCTCGCCTCCCTGGCGGACGTCCTGGAGGACGAGACGATCGACATCGAGCTCGAGTTCCGCCACCGGCCTACGCAGGCGTTCGACCTCGTCACCGGTCAGGGCGACGGCCACGTCCAGTACACCTTCGCCGCGCACCGCGCGGTGGTGGAGGTGGACACCGAGCTCGGCCTGGTCAAGGTCATCGAGCTCGCCACCGCCCAGGACGTCGGCAAGGCGCTCAACATGCTCTCCGTCGTCGGCCAGATCCAGGGTGGCACCACCCAGGGCCTGGGCGTCGCGGTGATGGAAGAGATCATCGTGGACCCGAAGACCGCGAAGGTGCGCAACCCCTCCTTCACGGACTACCTGATCCCGACGATCCTCGACACGCCGACCATCCCGGTCGACGTGCTCGAACTCGCCGACCCCAACGCGCCCTACGGCCTGCGGGGACTCGGCGAGGCCCCGACCCTCTCGTCCACGCCGGCCGTCCTCGCGGCGATCCGGCAGGCGACGGGTCTGGAGCTCAACAAGACGCCGGTCCGCCCCGAGGCGCTCACCGGCACCTTGTAGGACTCTCCGGGCGGCGCGCCATCCGGGAACGTCACACCTCCCCGCCCGCGCCGTCCGGAGCCTCCAGCACCACCCGCACCACCAGCAGTACCGCGCAACACCGGATGGATCCGATCCATCCACGTCCGTCTCGGGCCGTCCCCCGGGTCGTGCAGCCAACGCACCATCCCAAATCCCGCAGCACCTCCGTCTTCCCCGTCGGATGCGGGTGTCCCTTTGAACCTTGGGAGTAGGCCCCATGACCCAGTCGTCAGTGGAGCCCAAGACCGCCTCGGAGGACGCGGGCTCCGGCTCGAACGTCCCCGCCGGCCGCTCTTGGCTCGACCGGTACTTTCACATCTCGGAAAGAGGATCCACCGTCGCGACGGAGATACGCGGCGGCGTCACCACCTTCATGGCGATGGCGTACATTCTCCTGCTCAACCCCCTGATCCTCGGCGGCAAGGACGTGGACGGCAACGTCCTCAGCCAGCCCGCGCTCATCACGGCGACCGCTCTGGCCGCCGCCGCGACGACCCTGCTGATGGGCTTCTGGGGCAAGGTCCCCCTCGCCCTGGCGGCGGGTCTCAGCGTCTCCGGTGTGCTCTCCTCGCAGGTCATCGCCGTGATGACCTGGCCCCAGGCGATGGCCATGTGCGTGGCCTACGGCGTGGTGATCTGCCTTCTGGTGGTCACCGGGCTGCGCGAGATGATCATGAACGCGATCCCGCTGGCGCTCAAGCACGCGATCACCATCGGCATCGGCCTCTTCATCGCGATCATCGGCTTCGTGAAGGCCGGCTTCGTGCACGAGAACCCCTCTCCCGGCGGAGGCCCGGTCACCCTCGGCCCCGCCGGTGAGCTCCAGGGCTGGCCCGTACTGATCTTCGCGGTCACCCTGCTCCTGATCTTCGCCCTGCAGTCCCGCAACATCCCCGGCGCCATCCTCATCGGCATCGTCGCCGGCACGGTGATCGCCGCCATCGTCAACGCGGTCGCGGACATCCCGAAGGAGGGCGCGGGCGCCTGGTTCTCCGGCCCGCCGGAGCTGCACGGCAGCGCCGTCTCCGCGCCGGACTTCTCGCTCATCGGCGAGGTGTCCTTCAGCGGCTGGGGCGACGTCGGCTACATCACCATCACCATGATCGTCTTCACCCTGGTGCTCGCGGGCTTCTTCGACGCCATGGCCACGATCATCGGCGTCGGCTCCGAGGCCAAGCTCGCCGACGAGCAGGGCCGGATGCCGGGCCTGTCCAAGGCGCTGTTCATCGACGGTGCCGGCGGCATCCTCGGCGGCGGCGTCGGCGGCTCCGGCCAGACCGTCTTCGTCGAGTCGGCGACCGGTGTCGGCGAGGGGGCCCGTACGGGTCTCGCCTCCGTGGTCACCGGCGCGTTCTTCGCGGCCTGCCTCTTCTTCACCCCGCTCACCGCGATCGTGCCGGCCGAGGTCGCCTCCGCCGCCCTGGTCGTCATCGGCGCGATGATGATGCAGAACGCCAAGCACGTCGACTGGAGCGACCGCTCCGTCGCGATCCCGGTGTTCCTCACCGTGGTCCTGATGCCGTTCACGTACACCATCACCACGGGTGTCGCGGCCGGCGTCATCTCCTACGTCGTCATCAAGGTGGCGCAGGGCAAGGCACGCGAGGTGGGCGCCTTCATGTGGGGCCTGACCGCGATCTTCATCGTGTACTTCGCGATCCATCCGATCGAGAGCTGGCTGGGCGTCAGCTGACGCCCCCACCGCCGCCCTCCCCACACCACCCGAGGAGACCGAGATGCTGGACATCGCCGAAGAGCTGCACCGGTGGGTCGAGCAGGGACGCGAGTTCGCCGTCGCCACCGTCGTGGCGGTCGGCGGGAGCGCGCCCCGGCAGCCCGGCGCCGCGCTCGCCGTCGACAGCGACGGCACGGCGATCGGCTCGGTCTCCGGGGGCTGTGTGGAGGGCGCGGTCTACGACCTGTGCACGCAGGCCCTCGAGGACGGCAAGACCGTCGTCGAGCGCTTCGGATACAGCGACGAGGACGCCTTCGCGGTCGGTCTGACCTGCGGCGGCATCATCGACATCCTCGTCACCCCGGTACGCGGCGGGGTCTACCCCGCCGCGCTGGAAGCCGCCGTCTCCGGCGAGGCCGCGGCCCTGGCCCGGATCGTCGAGGGCCCCGCCGACCTGATGGGGCGGGCCCTGCTGGTCCGCCCGGACGGGTCGTACGAAGGCGGGCTCGGCGGCCATCCGGAACTGGACCGCACCGCGGCGGGCGAGGCCCGCGCGATGCTGGACGGCGGCCGCACCGGCACCGTCGTGATCGGCGAGGACGGCAGCCGCTGCGGGCAGCCGCTCACCCTCCTGGTCGAGTCGTCCGTGCCGCCGCCGCGCATGATCGTCTTCGGCGCCATCGACTTCGCCTCGGCGCTCGTGCGGGTCGGGAAGTTCCTCGGCTACCACGTGACCGTGTGCGACGCCCGCCCCGTCTTCGCGACGCCGGCCCGGTTCCCCGAGGCCGACGAGATCGTCGTGGAATGGCCCCACCGCTACCTGGCGTCGACCGAGGTCGACGGCCGCACGGTCCTGTGCGTGCTGACCCACGACGCCAAGTTCGACGTGCCGCTCCTCGAAGCGGCCCTGAAGCTCCCCGTCGCCTACGTGGGCGCGATGGGTTCCCGCCGCACCCACGAGGACCGCAACAAGCGGCTGCGGGAGGTCGGCGTCACCGAGCTCGAACTGGCCCGGCTGCGTTCCCCGATAGGCCTCGACCTCGGCGCCCGCACGCCGGAGGAGACGGCGCTGTCGATCGCCGCCGAGATCGTGGCCAACCGCCGCGGCGGCACGGGCGCCTCCCTGACCGGCGCGCACACCCCGATCCACCACGACAGCCCGCGCCCGCCCGCCGGCCGGATTGGTTCGGTCGCCTGACGGGTCGCCTGACGGGTCGCCCGACGGCCGGGGGTCGGCCTGAGCGGGAGCCGCGACGGGAGTCGTCGGGTCCCTCGGGCGACCGGGCGCCCGGCCCCGTGGTCAGCCGTTCGCGCGATTGACGCGCGCCGGGCCGGGGGTGAGGCTCGGGGGGAACGCTCCCGGGAGCCGGGCATCCCGGTCACGGGACCCGATCCCGTGACGCGCACGAAGGGACGGCCCATGCGCCGACGCACCCTGCTGCCGGCCCTCCTTCCTCCCCTCGTGCTCGGGCTCGTCGCCCTGCTGCCGGCGCGGACGCCGCCCCCGGCGGAGGACCCGGTGGACCCCGCGGCCCCCGTCCGGCTGTACGCACCCGAACCGTCCGCCGAGGCCCAGGCGCACCACCGCGACCTC
Organism: Streptomyces sp. MS191; assembly: GCF_008042125.1. Classification (GTDB taxonomy): domain Bacteria; phylum Actinomycetota; class Actinomycetes; order Streptomycetales; family Streptomycetaceae; genus Streptomyces. The sequence goes on along the minus strand of NZ_RDBI01000065.1, from coordinate 66,599 downwards.
GTCGCCCGCGGCGACGCGTCCACCGCCGCGGCCCTGCGCGCCATGACGCGCACCCCGCAGGCCGTGTGGTTCGGCGACGCGACCCCCGCCAACACCGAGCGCGAGGTGCGCGGGACCGTCTCCGCCGCGGAGAAGGACGGCAGCGTTCCCGTCCTCGTGCTCTACAACCTCCCGGGGCGGGACTGCGCCCAGTACTCCGGCGGAGGCGCGAGCGGCGCGGCCGCGTACACGGCCTGGACCGACGCCGTCGCCCGCGGCATCGGCGACCACCGGGCCCTGGTGGTCCTGGAGCCCGACGGCCTGGCCCTGCTCCCCTCGGAGTGCGGACAGGACGACGCCGCCGGCTCCCGGACCGCCGAGCGGTACGCCTCGCTCGCCCGGGCCGTCGACACCCTCGAACCCCTCCCGGCCACCCGGGTGTACGTCGACGCCGGCCACGCCGCCTGGCACGCGGTTCCCACCGTCGTCACCCGCCTGCTGAAGGCGGGGGCCGGGCGGGCCACCGGCTTCGCCGTGAACGTCTCCAACCACCGCACCGACGACGACACGACCTGGTACGGCACGCTCGTCGCCTCCTGCCTCGCCCACGCCGAGGGCGGCGGCGACCCCGCCCGCTGCCCGGACCGCACGCTGCCCCGCGCGCAGGCCCGGGCATGGCTGGCCGCCCACGTCACCACGCCGGCGGACCGGATGAGGCACTTCGTCACCGACTCCAGCCGCAACGGCCAGGGCCCCTGGACACCGCCCGCCGGCCGCTACACCGACCCGCAGGACTGGTGCAATCCGCCCGGCCGAGGGCTCGGCGCCCCGCCCACGACCGTCACCGGCGACCCGCTCCACGACGCCCGCCTCTGGATCAAGATCCCGGGCGAGTCCGACGGCCAGTGCCTGCGCGGCACGGCGGGACCGCTGGATCCCGAACGGGGGATCGCCGACCCGCGGGCGGGGGAGTGGTTCCCGTCCCAGGCCCTGGAACTCCTGCGCCTGGCGAACCCGCCGGTCGTCCCCGCCCGCTGACAGCCGTCGTCGCGGGCCCGCGGAGACCGCCCGGACAGGACCTGGGCGTCGCCGGCCGGGGCCGCCTCGCTACGCCTTGGTCAGGCCGTTCAGGAGCAGCTCCGCCAACTGCTCGTACGCCTCGGCGTCCGCGAGTCCGGTCGTCGCCGCCACCTGGCGCTGCTGGATGCGGACCATGACCGAGGCGATGACGTCGGCCGCGAAGGTCACGTGGACCTCGCGGAAGGCGCCGGCGCGCACGCCCTCCTCGATCAGCTGCTGCACCCGGCCCGCCGCCGCCCGCGTGTTGCGCTCGTACACCTCGGCGGCCGGTTCGAAGGCCGCCACGTCGTCGAAGAACTGCGGCGAGACCGGGGCCAGCTCCGCCGAGACGGCCCGCAGGTAGGCGGCGAGGCGCGGGGCCGGCTCGCTCTCGGCGGCGAGGACCGACTCGACCCTGGTGGTCGCGCGCCGGAAGAAGTGGACGACGGCGGCCCGGACCAGCTGCTCCTTGCTGCCCGCCAGGCCGTACAGCGTGCGCTTCGAGCAGTGCAGGCGGGCGGCGAGATCGTCCAGCGTCAGCTGCGCGAAGCCCTCGCCGACGAGGAGGGCCACCAGCTCCTCGAACAGGGCGGACCGGCGGGCCGCGCCACGGCCCGTCAGCTTGGGCGCGTCGGCGGCTGAGGTCTCGATCACCCGAACAGTATGCCGGTCGGCTTGTTCCGGGGGTTACGGCGTCCCACTTCTGCGCTACTCTCAACGGTACTGCCGTACCGCCCCCAGTACCGTTTCGAGCGGTGCTGAGTGTCCCTGGAGTCGCCATGGATGTCGACCGCCTGCTTCCCACCCCCGAGGCAGCGGACCTCATCGCCCTCACCCGGGAGATCGCCGACAAGGAGCTCTCTCCCCGCGTGGACGAACACGAGGCCGCCGAGACGTACCCGGAGGGTCTGTTCACCACCCTCGGCGACGCGGGGCTGCTGGGCCTCGCGTACCCCGAGGAGTTCGGCGGCGGAGGCCAGCCGTACGAGGTGTACCTCCAGGTCCTGGAGGAGCTGGCGGCCCGCTGGGCGGCCGTCGCCGTCGCCACCAGCGTCCACACGCTCGCCTGCCACCCGCTGAACTCCTTCGGCACCGACGAGCAGAAGCAGCGCTGGCTGCCCGCCATGCTCGCCGGCGACCTGGTCGGCGGATACAGCCTCTCCGAGCCCCAGGCGGGCTCCGACGCCGCCGCCCTCTCGTGCAAGGCCGAGCGCACCGCCGACGGCACCGCGTACCGCGTCACCGGCACCAAGGCGTGGATCACCCACGGCGGCAAGGCCGGCTTCTACTCCCTCTTCGCCCGCACGGCCCCCGGCAGCCACGGCGTCTCCTGCTTCCTCGCCCCGGGCAGCGCCGAGGGCCTCTCCTTCGGCAAGCCCGAGCGGAAGATGGGCCTCCAGGCCGTCCCGACCACCTCCGCCCACTGGGACGGCGCCCTGCTCGACGCCGGCCGGCTCATCGGGGACGAGGGCCAGGGCCTCCAGATCGCCTTCAGCGCGCTCGACTGCGGCCGGCTCGGCATCGCCGCCTGCGCCACCGGTCTGGCCCAGGCGGCCCTCGACGCCGCCGTCGACTACGCCAACGAGCGCACCACGTTCGGCCGCCGGATCGTCGACCACCAGGGCCTGGGCTTCCTCCTCGCCGACATGGCCGCGGCCGTCGACTCCGCCCGCGCCACCTACCTCGACGCCGCCCGCCGCCGCGACCTCGGCCGCCCCTTCAGCCGCCAGGCCAGCGCGGCCAAGCTGATCGCGACCGACGCCGCCATGAAGGTGACCACGGACGCGGTGCAGGTCCTGGGCGGGTACGGGTACACCCGTGACTTCCCGGTCGAGCGCTACATGCGCGAGGCGAAGATCATGCAGATCTTCGAGGGGACCAACCAGATCCAGCGGCTGGTGATCAGCCGCGGCCTCGCCCGCTGACGCCCGACACCAGCCGAACTCCCAGCGGGACGCGCATAGATCGAGTCGACGAAGAAGGCCCCCCGCCATCGCGGCGGGGGGCCTTCTTCATGCCGTCTGGGTGACTACCGAGCGGCTTGGGAGATTCCTGGGAGATCGTTTAGAGGTCGGCACTTCCAGCGGGGGATAGGGGCCGAACTCCCGCCGTGCCACGACCGGCTTCAGCGACGCCTCCCACATCTCCTGGAGGTAGGCCGCGATCGCGAGCTCCATCTTCAGTGTCACATGCGAGTAGGTGCCCTCCACCCCCGGAAGGACGTGGCCCATCCTGGCCTCCACCGCGACCCGAGGATGGCTGCCCTCGTCGAGCCACACCTTCTGCGAGTGCCTCAGACCGTGGGGCGTCAGACCCTCGACGCCGAGAACGGGACGGATGCCGCACCTGGCCTTGGCGCCCCGCACCACTCCGCGAGGCGCCCGACCCTCGACCATCGGACGCCACGTCTCGGCGTACCAGTCGCCGCCGCGCAGCAGTCGCCCGCCCTTCGGGGCCGTGAACACCCACTCGCTGTCCGGCCGGCTATCGATGAGCTCGCGCAGGAGGTCGGCGAGGAAAGGCGGCAGGATGAGGCCGCGCCCCGAGGCGTACTTGTTGTCGATCTGGGTGAAGGCGCCCTGCACGTACTGGCTCTGCTGTACCGAGTACAGGCGGGCACCCTGGCCTGTGTCGTCCAGCTCCACCTGGTCCCGGTGCACGGCGGCGAGTTCGCCGATTCTGAGGCCCGTGTAGGCGGACGCGAGCACGATGGCGTACTCGTTCAGGCCGCGCATCTCCAGCCCGTTGCGGGCCATGAGCAGCACCTGCCGTGGCGTCGCGGTGACTCGCTCGTCCTTGGGCTTAGCCTTGTACCGGCCGCGGCGTCCCGCCTTGCGGGCGATGACGGGGTTGTCGCCCCGGATCTTCTCGGCAACGGCGTCGTCCATCATCGTGCGGAAGACCGACATGACTCCGTCGGCGTAGTTCTTGCTGATCCGCTGCCGCAGAGTCTTCTCCCACCTGGCGATGCCTGCGGGGGAGAGGTCGCCGATGGCGACGGGTCCCCATTCGGGCAGGATCTGGTTCTTCAGGCGGAGCCCGTAGTCCTTCTCGCTGAGAGGTCCCACGTCGATGGACTGGAGCCATTGATCGGCCCATGCCTGGACCGTCATGCGGCCGTCGCGAGGGTTGATGAACGCCTTGCGCCGCACGTCCGTCTCTAGGCCGACGGCGAACTGCTCGGCGGAGCGCGCGGTGTAGAAGGGGTGGCCCTGGTCGTCGCGGGAGACGGATCCCCACTTGCCGTTGGGCAGCTTGTAGCGGCCTCGATACCGCATCCGGCCGTCTCGGCCCTTGCCGCGCTTCTCTGAGAACGCCACGTTCACCTCACTGGACGGTTGGGCAACGGCTCGCCGGCGCATGGGGGTTGCCGGCATCGCCGTCATCCAGTGTGAGACTTCACCGCGGATTGTGGTCCGCGGCGCTGTTCCAGAAGTGAGAGGCAGCCTTGACCGCCCCTTCGACCAGTTGCGCCACTTCACTAGCGGTCAGGCCCTCATCGACATAGAGGACCTGCTGACCGTCTCGATCAGTCAGCCACGCTTGAGCGTTGTGCGGCATGCCTGACGCTCGAAGAACCCGGAGTGACATAGGTCCCCCTGTACCACCGAGGTTGGCCCGCTCGTTGGTAACCGACATGACATCACATGTACGCCTGCGCGGGGAGGGGTCGGTGATGCTGAGTAGACGAAATGTTGCAGTCAGTTAGCCGCTTCGTCGGGGTCGTCGTCCTCGCCAAGGTTTTGCAGGTGGCGCTGCGCTTTGGCCCAGGCGAGAAGGTCGGCCCGAATCTGCTCGGGGCTGGCGTCCGGCGCGCCCTTGACCACCACGATCATCCTGGCGCCTGAGCCGAGCGGGCTGAGGTCGAGAACGGTGGTGTCGAGGAGCGGACCGTCCTGCAGCTCTTGAACGATGCGCAACGGAAGGTCGGACGGCGGTGGGGCGGACTCTTCCTGTAGCTCGGGGTCTCCGCCGTCCAGGACCTGTTCTCCCGACCCCGGAGCCCAGCCCAGTGCCCTCTCGACGCGGTGCAGAGAGGCCGGCACTCGTTTGCGTTCGGCTCCAGACTCGAGGTTCTGCACGGTCGACTCGCTCACGCCGGCCAGTGCAGCCAGCGCTACCTGTGTGAGGTCTTTCGCGTCCCTCGCTGCCTCGACGGCGTCCGCCAGGCGCTTCCAGTCCCTGCCCATGGGCTCATGATGCACGACTTGCAGGCAACACACACCCACCGGGGCACCCAATTGACCTGTAACGATCGGTGCTTAAGGCGCACATATGTTGCCTCTTCAAGCTCCGGCGCGTGCACCGGGTGCCACCGAGATTGGGTGCGCCGGGCACCCAGTGCACCCAAAGTCACCCATCGGGGGCGGAGAAACACCCAACTAATCCGGCCCAACGGGTTGCGCAGCCGTAGCGGCACCCATACTTTAGGTGTCGTGACACCGAACGGAGCCGCAATCAGGTCCATCCGTGAGGCACGCGGACTGAGCCTGCGACGGCTCGCTCGCCTCATAGAGCGGAGCCCGGGATTCCTCTCACATATCGAGACAGAGGACGACGGGGCATCGCCGGAAACGCTTGGCCGGATTGCCACATCACTGGCAGTCCCCATCGAAGCCATCACAAGGGAGAAGCCCCGTGACCAGGAAGACCGCCCTGGCCCCTGTAACTGACCTCGGCAGCTCCGACGGAGACCTGCTCGAGCGCCTCATCCGCGCCGTCGAGGGCCTGAAGAGCGACGCGGACATCGAGATCCGCACCTACTCGCCGGCCGACGCCGCGACCTACCTCGGGAAGACGGAGAACTGGGTCACCGAGCAGATCCAGCTCGGCACCATCCCGCACACCCGCATCGGCCGGACCCCCCGCCTGACCGCTCAGCACATCCGCTGGGTCATCGAGCACGGCGAGGTCACGCCTCACCAGTACAGCCCGCGCGTCCTCGCCGCCTAGAGCGGTATGCGGGCCGCCGCCGGTCTCTGACCACCGACGGCCGCCCTCCGAGATCCACCCCTCGCAACGCATCCAACCTGCGAAGAGAGAAGAGGACCCCGTGTCCAACCACCCTACCTCCCGGGCCCGCCGCGCCCCTGCGCCCCGTCCTGCCGACTGGTACACCGCTGCCGCACGGGCCGAGCACGAGAAGCACTGCGACAACTGCCGCACCCTCACCGAGGAAAGCAACGCCCGCGCCGCCGCGAACGGCGCCTCGATCTGGCGCCGCGACCGCAAGACGCTCGGCCTGATCCTCGACATGCGCACCGAGGCGGTGGCGGCGTGATCACCCTTCAGCTCCCCGCCGTGCCCGTCCCGGACCGTGTGGCCGACCTGATCGGCCAGCAGATCCCGGAGCGCGTGCTGCAGGCCGAGGTCGAGGCCGTGAACCAGGCCTACAACATCAGCCTCTGCCGATCGCCGCGCTACGCCGAGGCCCGCGAGTACGCCCTCGGTGACCTGGCCCGCGCCAACAAGATCCTCGCGGCGTTCGACCCGCGGTTCATCGTCCGCGCCGGAGGTGCCGCATGAACGCCATCGAGAAGCTCGACGTGCCAGCCGCTGACCTCGAGCAGCAGATCGCCGAGATTCGCGCCAACGCCCGCCGCGCCTGCCCCGACCCGGACGGCATGCACCTCGAGGACTGGCACGCCTTCCTCGACATCGACCCCGACCTCGCCGGCCGCGACTACACCAAGCTCGCCACACCGAAGGCGGCAGCCTCATGACGCAATACGTCCACGACGGCATCGCATTCGACCTTGCCCGTGGGTTTGTGGACGTGATCGGCGTCGAGTGGCGCTGGTCGGGCCAGTGCACCGAGACCGGCGAGCCGCTGCTGATCGGCTCCGGCGACAAGACCCCGCTCCCGCTGTCGGTCGTCTACCGCGACCACGGCCCGCTGATCCCGCTGCCGGCCCGCCCGTCGAAGGCCATGTTCAAGGACGCCATCTCGGGCGACTTCGCCCGCACGGTCGAGGCCGGCTACGTCGAGTCCTACGAGGACTGGGCCCGCCGCACCGCAGGGGCCGCCCCGTGAGCCGCGTCTGGCTGCTGCTCGCCGCCACCACCGCCATCTCTGCCGCGCTCCTGAAGCTGGGGCGCCACCTCAATCAGAAACCCAGTAGCTGGATCGATCAGCGGATCGCCGCCGAGCGCGACCCCGGTCGCCGCGCGGCATGGCGCGCCATCCGAGACACCCGCGGAGGAACACCGTGACCAGTCAACAGCCCGAGCTGTCCGAGTACGACTTCCTCGAGCTCGCCGCCTTCGACGCCAAGGTCGACTGGGAAGGATTCGACTACGCATACGAGGAGTACCCGCCGCGCTTCGAGGCCGCCGAACTCCTCTCGATCGCCCAGGACTACAGCAAGCTCAGGTCGCTCCGAGCCGCCTACCTGGACAAGATCCGCGCCTTCTGGGACCAGGAAGACGCGCAAGGCAAGTACGACAGGCACCTCACAGCGGCGGACAACCGAATGGCACGCCGGAGGATGGCATGAGCCTGATATCGCTGCCGATCCTCCGTGGCCACGGCCTGCACCGCTCAGCCAGCCCGTCCGAGCTCCGTGACGAGAACCGGCGCCTGCTGAAGATCGTGGCGGGATCCGACGACGCGTTCGCCCGGCTGCGCCAGGACAGGCGCGCCGCTCTCGACGCCGCCGACCGGCTGCGGGTCCGCGCGGTCACTGCCGAGAACGAGGTCGCCAGCATGCGGGCCGAGCTCCTCGCGCTGCGGGCGTTCAAGGCCAACGTCAACGCGGTCACCATCCCGGCCGGCGAGCGGGACATTGACCCCGGCGACCAGCCCACCCAGCCCGTCCCGATACTCCGCCGCTTCGTAGCCGGACGCGTCGTCACCCTCCCGCACAAGCGGACCTAGACCACCCGCCGGCCGCTGGATGACACCGGCCAACGCTCGGCGGGACAAGACCACCCAGCCCGACGCCCCGTCGAGGCGAATTCGACGGGGCGCACCCCCAGCATCCCAGGAGACCCACCATGAGCAACCTTCCCGACGAAGTGATCTGGACCCTCACCAACACTGACGACTGGGGCGGTGGCCTCGAGCGCACCTACCGCGCGGAGAACGTCGAGCACGCCGGATGCGGCGGCGATGTCCTTCTCGTCCACCTCCACGACGAGATGGGCGCGATCAGCGGAGCCCACTCCCGCTGCGCCAAGTGCGGAGAAGACCTCACCGCCTGACCCAACCCCATAGACGGCGCGTCCGAGCCCCCAGCTCCGCGCCAGCCAGCGCCGCCCGACCCCCGCGACTGCGGGCGGCGCTGGCCTCTCACACCCTCAAGGAGCCCGAAGTGCAGAATCTGAGCCGCCAGGAGCTGCTCGACCTGATCGACGATATGCGCCGCCAGATCGCAGCCGGTCTCAGCCGCGACGGCGACCTCCGCTTCCGACACACCGGTTGCGTCTGCGTCGAAGACCACTACGACGTTGCCGCCAGTTACCGCGTTGGCCCCCAGGTCCGCCTCGTCGGCGTCGAGCAGCTGGACGGTGCCGCGTGATCACCTGCAAGTGCGGCGACACCGACGGCCCGTTCGTCATCACCCCCGACGGACCGCGCTGCGAGGACTGCGCTGGCACCGAGGACGCCCGGTGACCGCCGCCGGGGACGAGGTCGAGCCCGGCCTGTACGACATCCCCGCCGAGCTGTACCACCAGGACCCCATCCCCGGCGGCAGCCTCTCCTCCACCGGCATCCGACGCCTCACCGACTGCCCCGCCCGCTTCAAGCACTTCCTCGACAACCCCGAGCCCTACAAGCCGGCCTTCGAGTTCGGGACCGCCGCCCACACCGTGATCCTCGGCGACGGCCCGGAACTGATCGTCGTCGACGCGGAGCGCTGGGACACCAAGGAGCTCAAGGCCAAGGTCGCCGCGATCCGCGCAGCCGGCAACGTGCCCCTCAAGCGCGAAGCCAAGCAGCGCATCGACGACATGGCCGAAGTCCTCTCCCGGCACCCCGAGGCAGCCGAGATCTTCACACCCGGCAGCGGCATCGCCGAACAGTCCGCGTTCTGGCCCGACGAACACGGCACCTGGCACCGGGCCCGCTTCGACTGGCTCGCCGACGACATCAGCGACTACAAGACCACCCGCTCCGTCCACCCCGACGCCATAGCCAAGACCGTCTGGGAGCACGGCTACTTCCAGCAAGACGCCCACTACCGACGCATCGCCATCGAGCTCGGGCTCATCCCGCCGCACGGCGCCTTCAAGTTCGTGATGCAGGAGAAGGAACCGCCGTACCTGGTCCAGGTCGTCGAGCTCGACTTCCCGGCCCGCGCCATCGGACACGAGCGCAACCTGCGCGCCGCCCACACCTACCGCCTGTGCCAGGCCACCGGCGAGTGGCCCGCCTACAGCCCCACCACCCTGCACATCTCGCTCCCGCCGTGGGCCGAGAAGAAGGCCATCGAGGAGATCTCGTGAACCAGTTGCCCCCGCCCGTCCGCCGGGCACAGACCCGCCAGGACCAGCCCGCCGCCGGAACCGCCGCCGGATTCCGGCCCGCCACGAAGGACGGCCGCAAGGCCCGCGTCTCCCTCCAGGGCGTTTCCGGAAGCGGCAAGACCTGGACCGGGCTTTCCATCGCCTGGGGGCTCGCCGAAGGGAACCGGTTCGGCGTCATCGACACCGAGAACGGCGCCTCATCCCTCTACGTCGGCGAGCGCGGCATCCAGTTCGACACCCTCCAGATGGACCGCTACGACCCCCGCCTCCTCATCGAAGCGCTGGAATCCGCAGCCAAGGCCGGCTACCCGGTCATCGCCGTCGACTCCCTCAGCCACTTCTGGAAGGGCACCGACGGCACCCTCGACCAGGTCGAGAAGGCTGCCAGTCGGTTCGGCGGAAACTCCTTCGCCGGCTGGAAGGAGGGCACGCCCCTCCAGAACGACATGGTCGAGGCGATCCTCACCTATCCCGGGCACGTCGTCGCCACGATGCGGTCCCAGACCGAGTGGGTCCTGCAGGAGAACGCTCGTGGCCGACGCGAGCCGGTGATGGTCGGCATGCGAGCCGAGCAGCGCAAGGGCATCGAGTACGAGTTCGACATCGCCGTCGAGATGAACATCGAAAACCGGCTCCGGGTTCTCAAGTCCCGCTGCCCCGCCCTGCACCAGCAGGTTCTCGAGCGGCCCGACGGCGTCCGCGACCTCGCCAAGCCGATCCTCGACTGGCTCCGCAGCAACCCCGCCCAGTAGCCCCTTCAGGCCGGCCGCGGGCAAGGCGGCCGGCCCACCACCCAGCAGACCACGCAGAGAGGAGAACCGCCATGGCCGCCATCCAGCCCGCCCTCGACGGCACCGTCCCGGAATCGAGGACCCGCCAGCGCGCCGAGGACTACGAGACGTGGCTCGCTGCCGTCTGGCCCAAGTACCTCGACGCCGCAGCCACCGGCCGTACCTTCACCTGCTTCGAGATAGCCGACGCCCACAAGCTGCCGGAGCCGCCTGACTCCGCCCACCACTGGGGGCGGCTGATGACCCTCCTCAAGGACGAGGGCTTCATCCGGACCGCGGGCTGGGCCTGCAGCGACCGGCCGACCGTCCACCACTCCGGCGTCCGCACCTGGAAGGGCACCGCCGCAGCCAGGAGGGCCGCCGCGTGATGGGCGCCATCTCCGCCGCCTGCGCGGTCGTCCTCGCCGCCGCCTGGCTCGCGATCTGGATCCGCGACAACCACCCGCCCTACCGCACCCCCGAGCAGGTCGCCGCCGACGTCGCCCGCTACCGAGCCGACCGCCTCACCCAGCAGACCATCGCCGACCGCGAAGCCTGCGAAGCCATCTGGAACCTCACCGAAATCCCGCAGCCCCGGAAGGAGACCGGACAGTGACCACCGACACCCAGCGGACCGCCAACAGGGTCGCCCGCCAGCGGAAGGCGAGCCGACAGCGCCAGGGCATCGACGGCCACATCGCCGGAAGCATCGTCGCCGACCACATTCGGAAGTGCCTCGACGCCGGCTGGACCCGACTGGGACTCGCCGAAGCAAGCACCGTCTCCGAACGCGCCATCCGCTACATCCTCGGCGGGCAGCCCCAGGTCCAACGCGACAACGGGCTCCGACTCCTCAACGTCAAGCCGGAGCACAGCCCAAAGGTTCCCCCGCTCGGCAGCATCCGCCGCATCAAGGCGCTCGCCCGGGCCGGCTACACCATCGACTGGACCGCCACCCAGGTCGCCTGCTCCAACCGGCACATCTACGAGATCCTCAACGGCACCGTCGACGCTGTCGACCGCACGCTCGCCGAACGCTTCGCCGCCCTGTACCGGAGACACGAAGCCACCCCGGGCCCGTCACGTCCCGCCCGCATCGCCGCGGCCTCGAAGAACTGGCCCGGACCCGACGGCTGGGACTCGGACAGCATCGACGACCCGGAAGCCCACCCGGACTGGACCGGTTTCTGCGGCACCGACCGCGGCTGGTGGACCCACCGCCTCGAGCGGATCGCCGCGTGCGAGAGATGTCAGAACGCACACGACGAATGGCTTCAGGCGCACCAGGGCCTGAGCCACGGCGACCGCTTCAAGGCTCTCGGCCGGGCCAAGGCCGAAGCCTCCAACCGCGGCGCCGCCATCGTCGAGGACGCCCGCGAACTCATGCGGCTCGGCGCCTCCTATGAGGTCGCCGCCCAGCGCCTCGGCATCACCCGCCAGTACCTCCAGCAGGAACTCGGCCGCCACCCCGAGCAGCAGACCGCCGCCTAGACCACCCACCCCTGCCAGCAGGAAGAAGACGACGTGAGCACCGAGGCCGTGAAGTGGGCAATGGACGACGCGCCCATGCTGCGCACCGCGTCCGGGAAGCCCGACGCCACGGCGCGGCATGTCCTGCAGGCGCTCGCCGAGCACGCCCGGAAGGACGGAACCAACACCCACCCGTCCGTCACCCGACTCCAGTACCGAACCGGCTTCGACCGTCGGACCGTCCAGCGGGCGCTGCGCCGCCTGCAGGACGCCGGCCTCATCTCGCCTGACGGCACGGTTCAGGACCGGACCCGTTGGAAGCTGCACATGCACCTGCTGCGACCGGCTTCCGACTGGGACGAGCTGGAGCGCGCAGAAGAGGACTCGCGGGAGGCCGCCACAGCGCGCAAGAGGCGGTCCAGGGCCAAGAGCGTCACGCACTCAAACGACGTGACAGTCACGGACTCAGAAGCCGTGACCAAGACAGATGTCACGCACTCAAACTCCGTCGGTCACGCACTCGAAGTGCGTGACGTCACGCACTTTAAATCCGTCGGTCACGCACTCAGAGCCGCCGTAACCACCAATCAACCATCAGTAGAACCACCAACAACCGTCGTCGCTCAGGTGGGGAAGCACAGTGACCCACCCCAGGGGCGGGCGTTCCACGCCCCCATCGACGACGACGGATTCGCGGTCACCGACGCCATGCGCCGCTGGGCCCTCCAGACCTTCGGCCCCAGCCTCGACCTCGACTACGAGACCGCCCAGTTCCTCGACCACCACCGCGCCAACGGCAGCCGACGCCCCAACTGGGCCGCCGAATGGCAGAAGTGGATCCGCCGCTCCGCCAAATGGACTGCCGAACGCGGCCAGCGCCCCAGCAACGTCATCCAGCTCCCCACCGGCCAGACCCTCACCGGCACCGACGCCCGAGTAGCCGGCTGGCTCAACCTTCCGACCGAGGAGAACCCGTGACACCCGACGACGCGAAGCAGCTCCTCGGAGCCTGCGCCGCCTTCGACAACCGGCAGCCCAGCCTCATCGCCGCCCGCGCCTGGGCCACATCGCTCAAAGACCTCCCCCTCGACCAGGACTGCTTCGACGCCGTCGCCCGCTACTACGGCACCCCGCCCAAGGAGGCCGGCCAGCGACTGTGGATCCAACCCCACGACGTCCGCAGCCACCGAGACATCCTCCGCAAGGAGCGCCTCGAGAACTTCGTCTACGAAGGCAACCCCGACGAGACCCCCGCCCAGTACCTGGCGAACCTTCGGCGCAGCATGAAGGCTGTCGCGTCCGGCCAGGTTCCGGCGCCCACAGAAATCCCGGCCCTCGAGGGCAGCTTCCACCCGAACGTTCTCCAGCGACTGAAGAACGAGTTCGACTTCGACGGCGTCGGCCGACAGGTACCTGGCGAGGACGATGCGGTCGCCGAGGTAAGGCGATCCGGGCCCCTCGGCATCGAATGCCCAGTCCCTGCCTGCGCCGCCCCGATCGGACGGCCGTGCAAGTCGGCCCTTCGTAGCCGCGCCAGCAAGGTCATTCACCCCGCTCGCCGGCGTGCAGCGCAGGGCCAGCCTGTGGCCAGCGAGACGGTGGAGCAGATCGAGAACCGGCGGGCCGCGTCCATCGCCAAGCTCGAACAGATCATCGCCAACCAGGAAGCCGCCCGCGAGGAGGCCCTCGGTGAGTGACGACTTCGACGTCGACGACATCGCCGCCATCCGCAGGGAGGAAGGCGCCGCCGGGATCAAGGCCCTGATGCGGGCCCAGCTCGCCATCGGCAAAGCCCGCCGCGAGCAGCCCGCCCCCAAGCCCGCCAGAAGGCCCACGGGGCGCCCGCCAGGTGCCTGGCCCACCGGCAGCCGCCCGCCAGACCCACTCAAGTCTCAGCCGCCCGGCGCATGGGACCACGCCCTCGACCGCTACCGAGCAGGCGAAGGCAGCGACCGAGACCCGTGCGGATGCGGCGGATGCGACACCCCCGACAACGCCCAGGAGGACCAGTGACCATCCGCCCGAACGCCCCGATGCCCGCCGAGCTCCGCCACTTCATGCGCGCCGGCCAGCACCCCTCCCGCTCCGTCGCCTGCCCCCACTGCGGCGCCGGCATCCACAAGCCGTGCACCGTCCCCGCTACCGGTCGCGTCCAGACCCAGCCCCACCCGAGACCCGTCGCACCCTCACCGTCCTGGAGCACGACCGCGCCTGGCACGCCATCGAGCACGCCACCGGCGAACCCGACGCCGACCCCGGCACCGTCCTCAACGCCGTCCTCCACGCCCTCCGCATCACCCCGCCGACAGCCGACGACGAGACGGCCTACGCGCTCCGCAAGCGCCTCACCGCCTGACCGCCGGTCATCCGGTTCCACCGCCCCACACGCAGGGAGACCCACCGCCATGACCCGACCCGACACCCCGCCCCGCAAGAACGACGGAGGCACCACCACCCGCCGCGTCAAGCGCGCCTGCAACGGCTGCGGCTACACCCTCGGCGACGCCACCGACATGGAGATCGCTGCCGCCATGGAGGGCCGCGCATTGCCCGACGTCCGCGACGAGTGCCCGACCTGCACGCCCGTCTCGTAGCCGCCCGCCGGCCCGCCCCACCCGACACCAAGGAGCAACACCGCCATGACCGACCTGCACCTGATCATCAGCCGCCCGGGCCCCGGCGACTGGCTCGGCCGCCTCGACGTCGTCGAAGCCCTGGAGTCCGCGGGCTGGACCGGCGACACCGACATGCCACTCAGCATCCTGCGCCACCCGTCCGGCGCCGTCTGGGCCGTGCACAACGAGTCCGACGACTCCGGCCTCGACTGCCCGAGCGGCGCCGTCATCGAGTTCCCCGGCGACACCCCAGCCGTTGTCATCGTCGCGGCCTGCCTGGCCGCTGCCTCGGCCTGACCCACGCAGCGGCCCGCCCCTCCCGCGGGATTCGGGAGGGGCGGGCACCCCACCAGTCCACCACACAGGAGCAGCCCACCATGACCGACCAGACCACCAGCCTCCGCGAGCAGTACGCCCGCGCCATCCGCGACGCGGTCCGCGTCCGCCTCGGCCCCAACAGCCTCCGCCTCGCTGATGAGGGCCGTCCCGTGATGCTGAACTACAGCGAGGCCGAAGCCGCCGCCGACGCGGTGCTCGCGCTCCAGGCCGCTGCCGCGGTTCGGGACGCGGCCCGCCAGGCCAGCACACAACAGCCGGACGCCGAGGAGACGCAGCAGTGCCCTGCCGCCGAGTTCGAGGACTACGGCCAGCAGTGCCAGAAAGTCGTTGGCCACGAGCTGCACAGCTTCGAGCAGACTGCCGCCGATTGCACCTGCGGGTCGGCGGGTCCCGCCTTCGTCCCTGCTGGGCACTACCGCGACTGCCCGCAGTACGCCGCCGTCGGGCAGCAGGACGCCACCCAGCCCACGACCGACGCCGTCGAGCGCGTCCAGGCATGGATCGCCAGCGACCCCGTCACCGCGCGCAGCGAGTTCGGCAACGGCTACCGCGAAGCCCTCCGCGACATCACCGACGTCATCAACGGCCGCCGAACCTCCCAGCCCGAGCCGTCGTGACCGTCCTCGCCGTCGTCCTGTACGTGACCCTCACCGCCACCCTCGCCGGACTCCCCCTCGGCACCTGGACCAGGAGCACCCGATGACCGACCAGCCCCGCCTCGGCCCCATCGACCACGCCCGCACAGCCCAACAGGCACGCCGGACCGGGCCGGAGACCGTCACGATCACCACCGAAGCCCTCGCCCGGCTCCACTCACGCGTCGACAAGGCGGAGTCCAGGCTGGCCGCGCAAGAGCACGAGCTCGGCAACCTCCGCATCGACAAGGCCGGCCACGACGCCGTCAGCCAGGCATGGGCACGCAAGCTCCGGGAGGCCGAGGCCGCCATCGAACGCGTCACCAGCCCCACGGCCATCCGCGCCGCCGCATTCGCCATCAGCGACTACGCCTTCACCCACCTCGGCCGCGACCTCGGCACCATCCACATCGAACCCATGGCCGAAGCGGGCATCCGCGCCGCCCTCGACCCCCAGGAGCCGCAGTCCGGGACCGACGACTAGCCGTGCACGACCAGCCGCCCCTGTGGCCCGACGGGTGGGAGGCCGAAGCCGACGCCAAAGCCGGCCTCGGCCTCCCACCCCGGCCCCGCGGTCGATGGGCCAAGACGGTGCCCTGCGACCACGGCCGCTCCCCAGCCCGCGCCCAGATACCCAGCCGCCCCGTCGTCAACGTGATCAGGAGCCTGTGATGCCGCGCACCGCCGACCACCTCAGCCCCGGGCAGCTCGAAGCCCTCCGACTCGTCGCGAACGGACTCACCAGCCTCGAAGCCGGCCGCGTCCTCGGCGTCTCCGAACAGGCCGTCCATCTGCGACTGAAGAGCGCGGCCCGAACGCTCGGCGCCCGCAACCGGGTTCACGCCGTGGTGGTCGCCGCCCGCCTCGGCCTCATCGACCTCAACGACTCCCGCATCTCGGTCCGACCGAAGGGACAGGCAGCATGAACCCCAACTCGACCCCGCCGGACGGCCTGTACGGGCCTGTGGCGGCCTCTGGCGCCGAATCCAAGGATCGGGACGCCGGGACGGCGAACGGCCCGCAGGCGGGCGCACAGGGCCCCGAGCCCCGCGCGCTGATCCTCGACACCATCAGCACCGCCATCAACGCTGCCGGCTACTGGCTCGCCATCGAAGGCCGCACCGCGATCGCCGACGCACTCGTCCAGCGACTCCAGCTCGGCGAACAGCCCACCACCTGACTCAACCCCGCACCGCCGCAAGGAGAGCCGCCGTGATCGACTTCCCGACCTGCCCCCGCTGCGCCTACGAGCTCCGCGACGACGAGCTCGGGCGCGTACTTTGCTGCCGCTGCGAGGACCGGGCCGCCCAGCAGCTGGGCGCCATCCAGGGCCCGCGCGGCCTGTACGCCCAGCTCGCCCACCACCTGCAGCGCGGCTCCGGCAGCGGCGGGCCGGCCGTCTCCGGCAGCAAGACAGCGCCGGCCCCGCTGCGCGTCGACATCCTCAGCCTTCAGTGCGCCGGCGGCCCCGTCCTCGGCCCACTGGAGACGTGGGTACGCGACTGGGAGACCCACGGCCACGCCGACATGTGCGAGGCCGGCAACCTGCAGCGGCGCGTCGACCACGCCTGCAGGACGCTCAGGTTCAATCTGGCCTGGGCCGCTGCGAATCACCCCGCGGCCGACGAGTTCGCGGCCGAGATCGGCACCATCCACCGCACGCTGACCGGCATCACCAGCGGAGAGAAGCCCGCGCGGAGGCTGCGGTTCGCCTGCGCATGCGGGGCAGTGGTCCCGTTCACGCTCAACACCCACGGCGAGACGTGCCGGGCGTGCGGCACCGGATACGAGCGCAGTGACATCCTCGGTCGCGGCCTCGCCGGACGGGGAGCCGCGGCATAGCGCGACATGACCCGTGGGGGGCCTCGGACACGCCTCGGACCGGTGTAACGTCATCCAATCGGACGCGTCACGCTAAGTGACTGGACGGTAACCGGAATGAGGAACGCCCCCGACAGCGGACGGCCATCGGGGGCGAAAACCAAAGGAGTTCGCCCTCCAGTGGCACATCCCAACCGTAGCGCCGCGCGCTACCAAGCAAAGCCGCGGCAGGGGCGATGAGTACCGCCCCACTCACTCCCGCACAGCTCGGTCAACTGCCGAAGCTCAACGTGTACGTCGACGAGACTGGCGACAGGGGCCTCGCCAACGGGGCTTCGCCGTTCTTCGCCATGACCGCCCTCATGGTTCCCCACGAAGATGACTGGACCGTCCGCTACGCCGCCTGCGGCCTCAGGGGTTTGATCCACACCAGCCTCCCGAACACCACAAAGCCCCTGCATTGGGTGGATCACTTCAAGGCCAAGAGACCGGAACGGCGCTACCGGGCCGCCCGGGCCTTGGCCGACATGCCTTCCGCGAAGGTCGTCCATGTGATCGCACCCAAGGAAGACATCCGACGCGACTACTACCGAGGGCTGCAGAACACCGACCGCTTCTACAACTTCACCTGCAAGTACCTTCTCGAACGAGTCGCCCATGCTGCGCGCAACTGGCCCGGTGGGCCCAGACTTGCCATCGTCCGACTCGGTGCAGTCAAAGGCATGGATCACAGCCAGACGGCCTACTACCTGAACAGGGCGCGACGCGGCGACTTCGACAGGTTCGGCCTCGCCGTCCCCTGGCAGTACATCAAGTGGCCCCCCGCTTGGACCGGAACCGACTGGGACGGCATCCAACTCGCAGACATCCACGCCGGCTTGCTGAACGTGGCACTCACGGGCGCCAAGGATGACGCCACCTGCGCAGAGAACCTGCTGCTGTGCAAGCACCAGCTGCACCGTTCTCCGGCGGGCATCCTCCGAGGCGTCGGCGTCAAGGTCATCGCGCGAGACGACAGCTTCGTCACGGACCGGTGCTGGTGGAAGAAGTGGAGCATCGCCTGACTGCCACACAGGAGAAGCCCTCTGGAGGGCTCCGGGGGCCACTGCCACCACTTGGGTGGAGGATCCAGTTGCCTGGTTCCGACCTGATCCCGGCAGCCCACCAGAGGGCTCCTGTGACGTCATGACGTCAGCGCGTCTGACATGCCAATCATAGCCGCCGACTCTCTCTGGCACACCCCAGAGAACACAGAAAATACGTAAGTTCCGCACCTTCGGGCGCACGCGTATCACCTTGTTGACGTGAGTAAAAGTGCAGGCCAGAGGGTCGCCCGGGGAGTGCACGGCGCTCCTTCGGCGAGCCATTCGGATGAAACCCAGCCCCGACGCCGCGCCCCCGACCTTCGGCCCACCGCGGCCCGCTAGACAGACAACCGTGAAAGAGAAGACTCACCAGGTCAGCCCGCCCCACCCTCGGGTCGAAGTTCGGCTCCCCGGCAACGGCGGCCTCCTCAAGGGGCGCGTCACGGCAGTAGTGGACAAGCCAGGCGGCCCTTGGGTTCAGGTGGTCGTCCCGGCGTGGAGCCACTGGCGAACCCAGATCGAGGTGGGGCGACCGGCCCAGGAAGGGCTCGCGCCAGGTGAGCACACTTTTTGGGCGCCAGGCTTCGCAGTCACTGCCGAATCCGAGGACATCGAACGGATCACGCGCGAGTACCGAGCAGCCCATCTCCCATAGCTAACCCTTCAGCAGGCGAGGAGGCCCGCAGTAGGGTCGCTACGATCCTGAGGAAGGCGGAAAGCGTGGACCGAAACGACGAAGACCTGTCTGGCCTCATCCGCCGCATCCAAGATCAGCGGCCCCAGCTCACCCAGAGTGAGATCGCGCGACGGATCGGCATCTCTCCTGCCGCAGTCAACAGCTGGGTCAGGCGCAAGCGAGGCACCGGACGAGGACCCAACCGGGAGACACTCACCAAGCTCGCCGGGGTACTCGGCGTACCCGAATCCGAAGTCTTCACCGCTGCCGGCCGCAAGACCCCGGGACGAGTCGCCCCGGACAGGGAACAGCGCATCGTCGACGCCTTCCGGGAACTCACCGTCGAGCAGCAGGAATTCGTCGAGATCCAGATCCGGGCCCTCGTCGACTACAACCAGAAGACCGGCCCCGCCTAGCCCTCCGGCAGGCGCCGCGCCAGGTCCGCAGCCAGCTGGCCGGCGGCCTCGCCCCGCGGCGACAGGTCCAGCGACTCCAGCAACAGCAGGTACCCCACCGCTTCCCGCGCCTCAGCGGCCGTCAGCAACGGCAGGCGCGGGTCGTCGGGGTAGCCGGCAGTAGGCAGCTCAGACTCCATGCACAGACAACCGCGCGCATGCCGAGCAGGACACGACGAGGCCCGCCACCCGATGGGGTGGCGGGCCTTGTCGCGTTCGGTGTTAGGCGGACATGCGCATCTGGCCGCCGCCCTCGAAGTCGTCGATCAGGTCGGCGATCTCCCGGTAGACCTGCTCCAGGATCGGGCGGTCGTCCTCCGTGTAGACAGCGACCTGGTCGATCCGTGACCCGGCCGGGCCAGGGATTTTCCCGGGGCGCCGGCCGTGGACCTTGAAGTATCGGTTCGACACTCGCGACCCGAACCCGGACTGGAACTTCGCCACCGTCTTCGGCTTGTGGCCCTTCTCGGCGAGGAACGTGGACGCGTACAGCGGGGTCTCCGACGACTCCAGCTCGGGCCGTTCACCCATGACGCGCGCCATGATGATCTTCCCGGTCGCCGTGGCGTAGGAATCCGGCAGCATCGGGTAGAGGATCGAAAGGATCTCCGCCTGCTCCTTGTACGGCACGGGGCCAGCAGCCGCCGTGATCTCGCGGGGCTTCGGGGCTTGTCCGTAGCTGCCGGTCTTACGGATGGCGGGGAGCACCTCGTGGGTGACCCACCTCTTGAACGCCTTCGCTGCCGGCTTCCGGCTTCGCAGGATCAGGGAGTACAGCCCAGACTCGTTGATGATGAACGACTGTTGCTGGCGACCCAGGGAGTCGGTGACCGGAACAGTATTCCGCTCATCCTCGTCGAGCAGGCCCACGGACTTGCGAGGATCGGTAATGCCGAGAACCGAGCAGATGTCCGCGGCGACCCACCAGGGCTCGCCGTCGCGGATCACAGTCCGGACCTCGACCCCCTCGAAGCTGAAGCGCCCTACGGCCCCGTCGTCGTCAGGGCTGGCGAGGGATGCGACCATGGTCATGGTCTCTCCTGTCTGTAACGCAGTGGATTGATCGCTAGGCCCACCCCGAACCGCCAAGTACCGGGTGGGCCTGCTGCGCTAAAACTAAGCTTTAGATGGTCATCCTGCAAGTAGTTCTCTACTTTCGGAAGCTTTAACTTGGCCTAGGTCACTCTTCTGTGCACCATGGAGGCATGCAGGAGAACTGGCAGAGCGTGGCCGATGCGCTCAGGGCGTCGCGTTTGGCGGCGGGGATGTCGCAGGAGGAGCTGGCAGAGCGTGCCAGCACCTCTCGTTCCACGATCCAGAACCTTGAGAGTGGACAACCGCGCAAGAGGATCAGCCGCAGGATGCAGGAGATCGCGGCCATTCTGGGATGGCCAGACGGTCACATTGAGCAGTTGCTCGCGGGCTCAGTGTCCGGCCCTCCTGCGAAGAACCCTCCGCTGGCGAACCCTGAGACGTCCACGACTCGAACGGACCTGCCGTTCGCGGTCGCCCACGAGCTCGATGCCGGGGACCTGGTCGACACGAAGGTCATCGAGTTGGAGGACTCTGGCGCCCGCATCATCATCGTCGTGCGCGCCGCCGAGGGGGCGACGCCTGAGCAGATGAGTCAGGCGCTCGAAGAGTGGAAGCGCATGCAGATGCAGATCATCGCCGACGAGAAGGCGATCGGTCGCGCGTAGTGCGACGAAGGCCCCGCCAAAAGCTCGGCGGGGCCTTCGTCATGTGCGGCGAGTGTGCGCTCATCCGCTTGCCCATCTACTCGACCGGGCCTTCGGCCACCCAACTCCTGCCGGGCGCGTGCCAGTCCACGGCGTACTCGGTCGGCTCGGCATCCTGGTCTACGTAGCGATTGGTGACCTTGAGAACCCGTTCGCCCGCCTCAACGCCGAGCTTCGGCGCGATGTCCTCCGGAACGGATCCGATGGAGTGCGTCTCGCGTTGCTGGGTGGCCCTGCGGCCGGTCTGATCCTCGATGTACCCCATGGTCATCTTCGGCAGCTTGCTCGGTTCGGTGAACGCGGGGAGTCGCCCTGCGAGTTCGGCTGTGACCCAAGTGGTGGACACGACGGAGATGCCGGTCCCGTCGACGTACCGCCGCCGCCGGAACACGACAGTGTCGCCTTCCTGAACGCCGAGGGCGTCGGCCACCTCTTGGGTGGCGGGTTCCGTGTGGGCTTCGACGAATTCGACCGTCTCCCCGTCAAGGAGACCCGATCCGCCTCGACGGACCATGCCGATGCGACTGGCGCCCTGCGTCAGGACTTCCGGGGCTCGAACCAGGGTTCGCCGTCCTGGCGAGGTGTCGGCCCATCCTTCGTCCCGCAGGGTTCCGAGCACGCGGGCGGCGGTGGCGCTACTGATCCCCTTGGCCTCGACGATCTCCCGCGCAGAGGGAATCGGGTCGCCAGGCTGCAGCTCCCCGCTCTTAATGCGTTCGATGATCTCGTTGGCGACCTGCCGGTACGCCGGCAGCCGCTGGGGTGTACTCACTATCCGAACTCTCCCGTCTTAAGTTTCTTAGAGAACCTGCTTGACTCCACCAAGAGTCTTAAGACATCGTAGTCGCAAGCCCACCGGAACGACAGGTTGGGATAGGTCAGACACGTCAAAGGCCCCGACGGGGGTTCTCAGTGCTACGAACACTGAGCCCGTCGAGGCCACGCATCTGGAATCTGGAGAAACCGATGCAGGAGAACTCTACCCCGGAGACGGCTGGATCCGTCTCCAGAATCGCCCCGCTCAGGGCAAAGCAGGTCGCCGCCGCGCTGCGTGTTGACGTGTCGACGGTCTACCTCGCCATCCGCCAGGGCGACCTCCCCGCCTATCGCGTTGGCGCCGGCCGCGGCACGATCCGTATCAGCCGCGCCGCCTTCGAGCAGTACGTCGCCGACCGCGGCATCCCGGCCAGCGACCTGGCGGTGGCCTCGTGAGCGCCATCATCCCCGCCCAGCGTTTCGTGCCGGCCGTCGTCGCTGGCGCGGACTGCCCGACCTGGTGCACGAACGACCACGCGACGGACCTTACGAGCCCTGAGGATCTGTGGCACGGAAGTGACTACGCGGATCTCACGGCGCCCGTCATGGGTCGCGGCGAGGACATCGTCCTGTTTGCCCGACTGGGCATGGACCCTGCGTCCAAGAATCCGCTTCGCCGTCAGCCGTTCGTTGTGGTTGCGGACAGCTCGGACGCGGCGGACATGACGCCCGACGCAGCCGACGCGTTCGCCGACAACCTGGTCGCGTTCGCCGCCCAGATCCGCGAGCTGGCCCGGACCGCCCGCGAGGTGTCCCGTGGCTGACACGAAGACCGCCACCGTCGCCCCGCAGCGTCGCAGGATCGCCGTCGGCCGGAAGATCGGCCGCAGCCCCATCGTGATCGAGATGTCGCAGGCCGACCGTGACGCCCACGCCGCCGCCACGCACGTTCGCAAGGCCCGGTGATCGCCGTGGCTGAGCAGGACCTCACCGCCGCTGACCGCGAGGCCCAGGCCGCACTGGTTCGAGCGCAGGAAGCCCAGCAGGCCGCGGAGCAGGCGAAGTACCAGGCCGACTGCTTGATCGCCGCCCGCCGCTAGCACCCCACATGCCGCCGGGGTCGGCGGTCCATCCCCCGCCCGCCGGCCCCGGCGGCATGTGGGGTGCTAGCGGCGGGCGGCGATC
>NZ_RDBI01000065.1:11003-43446 GCF_008042125.1 Streptomyces sp. MS191 | reverse complement strand
GACGGCTCCCCGGGCGTCCGCCGCGGGACACCGTCCCGGCCTTGCGGACCGTATCTGTCCGCAAGGCCGCGTAGCGTGCGGTGCATGGCCTCGACGACGACACTCCCGCTCCTCACCCCCCGCGCGCTGAACCGCGCGACGCTGGCCCGCCAGCTGCTGCTGAGCCGCGCCGCGATGTCCGCCGGGGACGCCGTCTCCCACCTCCTCGGGCTCCAGGCGCAGAACACCAAGCCGCCGTACTACGCCCTCGCCGCCCGGCTCGACGGCTTCCGGCCCGAGGAACTGTCCGCGCTGATGGAGGCGCGCGAGGTCGCCCGGATCGTCACCATGCGCTCCACCATCCACACCCACACCGCCGACGACGTGCTCACGCTGCGGCCCCTCGTGCAGGGCGCCCGCGACCGCGAGCTCACTCTCTTCCGCAAGGGCCTCGTCGGCGTCGACCTCGACCGGCTCGCCGTGCTCGCCCGCGAGCTGGTCGAAGAGCGGCCCCGGACGCCGAAGGAGATCCGCGAGGCGCTCCTCGCCGAATGGCCCGACGCCGACCCGCAGGCCCTCACCGTCGCCGCGCGCTGCCGGCTGCCCCTCGTCCAGGTCACCCCGCGCGGTCTGTGGCGCCGGAGCGGGCAGGTCAGCCTGACGACCGCCGAGCACTGGCTCGGCCGCCCCGCCGAACCCGTACCCGCCCCGGACGGCACCGTCCTGCGCTATCTCGCCGCCTTCGGCCCCGCCTCCGTCAAGGACATGCAGACCTGGTGCGGCCTCACCCGGCTCCGGGACGCCTTCGAGCGCCTCCGGCCCCGGCTCGTCACGTTCCGGGACGAGAACGGCGTCGAGCTGTTCGACCTGCCGGACGCCACCCGGCCGGACGAGGACACACCCGCCCCGCCGCGCTTCCTCCCCGAGTTCGACAACCTGCTGCTCTCCCACGCCGACCGCGGCCGGGTCGTGGCCGCCGAGCACAAGGGCCGCACCTGGAAGGGCAACCAGGCGTACTGCGTCTTCCTCCTCGACGGCTTCCTCGCCGGGATCTGGCGGCTGGAGGAGTCCAAGGAGCGCACGGTCATGACCATCGAGCCGTTCGGCCGGCCCACGCGTGCCCAGCGGGCGGAGCTGACGGCGGAGGCGGAGCGGATGCTGGCCACGACGGCACCGCAGGACGTCCCGTTCGAGATCGGCTTCGGCACCGTCCACCGCTGAGGGCCGTCCCGGCGGGCGCCCGCCGGGACTACGGCAGCAGCCCCGCCCGGCGCGCCGCCACCACCGCCTCCCAGCGGGTGTGGGCGCCCAGCTTGCGCATGGCCGAGCGCAGGTAGCCCTTGACCGTCTCCGGGCGCAGTCCCAGCCGCTCCGCCGCCGTCGCGTTCGTCGCGCCGGACGCCACCGACGCCAGGACGTCCGTCTCGCGCGGCGTCAGCGTCAGGTCCGCCGGCCGCTCCGGCCCCGTCGAGGCCGTCTCCAGGCGGCCGCACACCGCGAGCAGCCGGGCCCGCAGCTCCGGGTCCGGGATCCGGGGGGCCAGTTCGCGCAGCTCGCCGTGGGCCTGCCGGACCTCCTCCCAGGAAGGGCCCGCGACCGGCTCCCGCTCGGCGGCCTCGAGGCGGCGCACCTCGTCCCGTACCGCGAGCGCCTGCTCCACGTCCCGCGCCGCCCCGACCGCCGCGTCGAGGACGCGCTCGCCGATCGGCAGGGACTCCCGCAGCGCCCCGTACAGCACGCCCCGGACCTTGCGGCGCACGACGACGGGGACGGCGATCACCGAACGCAGTCCCTCCGCAGACACCGGGCCGTCGTACTCGTGCGTGATGTGGCGCGCCGACGGGTAGTCCGTGACCGCGCACGGGCGCGACAGCGCCAGGCACCTCCCGCCGAGCCCGCTGCCCGTCGAGATCGCCAGCCCGCGCAGGGCCGGCGTCGCCGCGCCGTCCAGCTCCGCGATGCGCAGCCGGCGGCCGTCCTGCAACAGGCCG
The DNA here is from genome assembly GCF_008042125.1 of Streptomyces sp. MS191. Taxonomy (GTDB): domain Bacteria; phylum Actinomycetota; class Actinomycetes; order Streptomycetales; family Streptomycetaceae; genus Streptomyces. The sequence goes on along the minus strand of NZ_RDBI01000065.1, from coordinate 41,476 downwards.
CCGAAGACCACGTGGAGTCCGGTGGCGCGGCGCAGCCGCAGCAGCGCGGCGCGCAGCTCCACCGTTTCCGTCCGCTCGGGCACGGGACCACTCCTTCACCCCCGAACGGGGGTAGTGAGACCTGGGTCACTGATTACACGATGGCGGAGCACGGTCCCGCAACGAGGAGGACACATGACGGCAAGCAGCGCGACGGAGAGGTTCCGGGCCGCCCGCGACTTCCTGCTGCAGCACCGCGAGGACTACGAGACGGCGTACGAGGGCTTCGCCTGGCCCCGCCCCGAGCGCTTCAACTGGGCTCTGGAGTGGTTCGACGTCATCGCGGCCGGCAACGACAGGACCGCCCTGCACATCGTGGAGGAGGACGGCACCGAGACGAAGGTGAGCTTCGCCGAGATGTCCGCGCGCTCCGACCGGGCGGCCAACTGGCTGCGCGCGCAGGGCGTGCGCGCCGGCGACCGGATCATCGTCATGCTCGGCAACCAGGCCGAACTGTGGGAGACCGCCCTCGCCGCCATGAAGCTGCGGGCCGTCGTCATCCCCGCCACCCCGCTCCTCGGACCCGCCGACCTGCGCGACCGGGTCGAGCGCGGCCGGGCCCGGCACGTGATCGTGCGCGCCGAGGACACCGCCAAGTTCGACGACGTGCCCGGGGACTACACCCGGATCGCGGTCGGCGGCGACGGCGCCGGCTGGCTCGGCTACGAGGCGGCCTACGCGGAGCCGGCCGCCTTCGGGCCCGACGGCGTCACCCGGGCCGACGACCCGCTGATGCTCTACTTCACCTCCGGTACGACAGCCCGCCCCAAGCTGGTCGAGCACACCCACACCTCGTATCCGGTCGGTCATCTCGCCACGATGTACTGGATCGGACTCCGGCCCGGCGACGTGCACCTGAACATCTCGTCGCCGGGCTGGGCCAAGCACGCCTGGTCGAACCTCTTCGCCCCGTGGAACGCCGAGGCGACCGTCTTCATCCACAACTACACGCGCTTCGATCCCGCCCGGCTGATGGCCGAGATGGAGCGCAACGGCGTCACCTCCTTCTGCGCGCCGCCGACCGTGTGGCGGATGCTGATCCAGGCCGACCTCACCCAGCTGCGCACTCCTCCCCGCGAGGTGGTCGCGGCCGGGGAGCCGCTCAACCCCGAGGTCATCGAGTCCGTACGACGGTCCTGGGGCGTCACCATCCGGGACGGCTTCGGCCAGACCGAGACCGCCGTCCAGGTCTCCAACAGCCCCGGCCAGCCGCTCAAGGAGGGCTCGATGGGCCGGCCCAGCCCGGGCTTCCGGGTCACCCTGGTCGACCCGGTCAGCGGCCGGGCGGACGTCGAGGAGGGCGAGATCTGCCTGGACCTCTCGGCCGACCCGGTGGGGCTGATGACCGGGTACCACGGCGACCCGGAGCGGACGGCCGAGGCCATGGCCGGCGGTTACTACCGTACGGGTGACATCGGTTCGCGCGACGCCGACGGCTACATCACCTACATCGGCCGCGCCGACGACGTCTTCAAGGCTTCCGACTACAAGATCTCGCCGTTCGAGCTGGAGAGCGCGCTCCTGGAGCACGAGGCGGTGGCGGAGGCGGCGGTCGTCCCGGCGCCCGATCCGCTGCGGCTCGCGGTGCCCAAGGCGTACGTCGTGCTCGCCGAGGGCTGGGAGGCGAACGCCGAGACGGCGAAACAGCTCTTCGCCCACTCGCGCGCGGTGCTCGCCCCGTACAAGCGGGTCCGCCGCATCGAGTTCGCCGAGCTGCCGAAGACCGTCTCCGGCAAGATCCGCCGCATCGAACTGCGCGAGCGCACGGCGAAGGGCGAGGGCACGGAGTACACCGAGGGGGACCTGGGATGAGCCTGTCGTACGCGCACGGGGCGAGCGGGACCGAGCTCCTCGGTGACACCATCGGCGCCAACGGGCAGCCGTAACCCCTTCACGGAGAAGGGCTGCACGTTCACGGAGCGCTGAAAGCGGCCCGACGCGCCGAAGGGGCGACCCGGGAGGGTCGCCCCGTTCGGGGGCGTCAGTTGCGCTTGAGGTACTGGAGCACGATGAGACCTACACCGCTCACGGCGATGGAGGAGGCTCCTGCCCCACTGACGCCGTCGAGTGCGGCGCCACCAAGCTGGGTGACGACGATGAAGGCGAGAAGGCCGACCACTACACCGATCAAGGCCACGATGATGAGATCGCGGACCGGGTGTGCGCAGACAGTGGTGGTGCCGCTGGACGTCACGCTGTTTTCCTCCCGAGTGTCACTGACGCGTATGCATGGAGACACACCTCACCTGAGTGAGATCTCCAGTCGGGAGCCGGCAAGCCGCTCCCGAGCCTGCGCCGTGGTGGCGAGGCCAACTACCGTCAGTCGGACACCTTTCGAATTCGGGAAGGGTCAAGCGCGTGCGAAGGTTTCCAGCCGATACACGCAGTCAGGAACATACAGTATGAGGAACTGGCGTGCAACGGGCGGTAGTTCGGCAACCAAGCCGCGCGCCGGCTTCGCAGCCGAGATCGACTAGCCACGACCCAGGGGGTGACCCCCGGCCGGCACCCCTGCGGACCGCGTCCCGCGGACGTCCGGGCGGGGTCGGCCCGGGCCGTTCCGTGCCGACAGGCGGGCGGCCGGCCCGGACGGAGCCACGGGTGCTCAGCCGTCCGACGGCTCCAGGCGGGGTGCCGGGACGAGGTCGCGGCGCATGCAGACCCGGGGCCAGGTCGCCAGGCCGTGCGCGGCCTCGGCCTGCTGGATCGCGCGCAGACCGCTGGTCAGCTCCGGATCCGACGCGGCGAGGGAGCGGAAGCCGAGCCGCCGGTAGTACGGGGCGTTCCACGGGACGTCCGTGAAGGTGGTCAGCGTCAGCGCGGTCAGGCCGCGCGTCGCGGCCCCCGCCGCCAGGTGCTCGATCAACGCCCGGCCGATGCCGCGGCGGGCGGCGACCGGATGCACCGAGACCTGTTCGATGTGGGCGGCGCCGTCGACCGTGTCCGTCAGCAGGTACGCGACCGGCCGGTCGCCGGGGTCGACGGCCACCCAGGCGCGCCCGGCCAGGCGGTAGCCGTCGAGAACGTCCAGGGGCAGGGGCTCGTCGTCGGCGATCGCCGCCATGCCGAGGGTGCGGAAGGGTTCGCCCGCCGCCCTTTCGATGTCCTGGAGCAGCGGGAGTTCGGCCGGTTCGGCCGCTCGGATGCGCATACGCCAGTATGGCGCGGAGTCAGTCCGTACCGCCCCCGCCGTCGCCGCCGGCTGCGCCCGCTCCGCCGTCGCCGAGGCCCCAGCCCGGCCATCCCGTGTACCAGCCGCGGCCGGTGGCGTGTCCGTCCTCGCCGCCGCCGCGGCCCAGCAGCCCGCCGTCGCGGGAGAACCGCGGCAGGAAGAGGGCGAGCGCGGGGTCGCCGTACAGGGCGACGTACAGCTGCACGAGTTCGCCGTCCGTCACCTCGCGGCGGTGGGCCGGCAGCGGATGCCGTTCCCGCAGGGCCCGCAGGAGCCGCCGTGCCGCGCCGGTCGTCGCGGGCAGCCGGAACAGGAAGAGCGCCGCGGCGACCGGCCCGGCGCCGATCACCAGCGCGAGCGCGAGTCCCGCACCGGCGGGCTCGCTCAGCAGCAGGCCCGCGAACACCGTCGCCGGCGCGCAGGCGAGCAGCGTGCGGGCCGCCCGCAGCCGTCCGGCCGGGCGCACCAGCCCCGCCCCGCCGAGCTCGGCCCGCAGCGCGTCGACGGCCCGTCGTGCCTTCGGCTGGGTGGCCAGCACTCTTATGCCCAGGGCCCGGTGGAGCGATCCGTGCACACCGAGCTGCACGGGATCGCGGGTCCGGCCGGGGCCACCGTTGGCCCGAATCGTTCCCCTGCGGCCCGCGGCCACCGCGCCGCGCTGGTGGAGCGCCACCAGGGCCACGGTGACCGCGGCCCGGCGCCCGCCCCGCAGCAGCGCGAGCGCCTGCGGGGCCAGTTCGCCCCGTTCCTGGCTGCGCGTTTTCAACAGGACCACGGCACACAGCAGTTGCCCGCAGGCCGCACCGATGAACCACCACATCTCCGCCGGCATGACGCCCACCCCCCGAGGGTGTTGTGCCCGGGGAACCTTGATCATCACGCGTGAATTGGCCGAATTCCGAGGTGTATTTCGAGCGAGGCGCGCCCGGCGGGCGCCGGTGGGCCCGCCGGACCGGTGCCTATCGGGGCTGGACCGCGCCGTCGTAGACGTTGTCCGGGGTCACGATCTGCGTGACGGCCCGGGCGAGCAGCGTCGACGGCTCCTGGCCCTGGGAGGAACTGTCCGTGTTGAGCATCAGGACCATGGTGGCCTTCTGCGAGGGCAGGTAGACGGTGACGGTCTCGTAGCCCGGGATGGAGCCGTTGTGGCCGATCCAGCCGTCGGCGTCGAAGATGCCGAGGCCGTAACTCGTCCCCGGGAAGCCGGTCGGCTGCGTCTTCAGCCGCTCCGCCTGGGTCCGCGGGGACAGCAGCTCGCCGGTGGCGAGGATCTTCGCCCAGCGGCGCAGGTCCTGCATGTCCGAGATCATCGCCCCGGCGGCCCAGGCCCAGCTGGGGTTCCAGTCCGTGGCGTCGGCGACCGCGCCGGTCAGCGTCTGGTCGGTGTACCCGCGCGGATGCGGCGACGGGAACTCGGCGCCCTCCGGGAACAGCGTGTGGCGCAGGTGCGCCGGGCGCAGCACCCGCTTGTCGATGAAGTCGACGAGCCGCCGGCCGCTGACCTTCTCGACCACCAGGCCCAGCAGCACGAGGTTGGTGTTGGAGTACTGGAACTGCGCCCCCGGCGCGAAGACGTTCTTGTGCTTGTAGCCGTAGGCGAGCACCTCGTGCGGGGTGAACGAGCGCGTCGGGTCGCTCAGCAGGTCGTGCTGGAAGTCCGGGTCGGAGGTGTACGGGAACAGGCCGCTGCGCATCCCGGCCAGCTGGCGCAGCGTGATGTTCTCGCCGTCGGGCACGCCGTCGACGTAGGCGGAGATGGGGTCGTCCAGCTTGATCCGGCGGTCGTCGACGAGCTTGAGCAGCGCCGTGACCGTGAAGGTCTTGGTCTCGCTGCCGATGCGGACGTAACCGTCGGTGGTCATCGGCTCGCCGGTGGCGGTGTTCGCGACACCGGTGGCGCGGACGTAGCTTCCCCTGCCCGGCAGCCAGAGGCCGACGGCGATTCCGGGGATGCCGGCCTGGCGGCGGACGTCCTCGACGGCCTTGTCCAGCCGTGCCGTCAGCTCGGGGCCGAGACCGTGGGCCGGGCAGTCGTCCCGGTCGTGCCGGTCTGCCGCCACGGCGTCGACGGCCGTGGCGGGGGTGACGGCCATCGGTGCCAGTACGGACGCCGCGAGCAGCGCTGCGGCGAACAGGCGGCGGGTGGGGATGTGTCGCATGGCGGGGGCGCCTCTTCCGGAAACGGGGTTCGGACGGCTACGTCACCACCCGGACCGACCGGAGGACGGGCCGGTCCGTGCGCGTTCCGGCGAGTCCACTCGTTCGGCGCCCCATGCGCGGGGCGGGCCCGCACGGATCCGCCGGCTCCGTCCGGACCGGACCCGTGTCCCGCCCTACGCTCCGGAGGCCAGGTCGCCCGCCGGGCCGTTGACCGGCTGCGGTGTGCCGGTGAGATCGAGGACGAAGAGCGGGATACCGAGCTCGTCGGCGCGGGAGCGTGCCTCCGGGGTGTAGCCGGCGAGCGAGAAGAAGACGCTCACCGCCGAGGCGCTGAGACCGTTCAGCCACAGGCACTCCACGGCGCGGAGCGCCGCCGGCCGGGTGCTCGGGTCGACCTGGGCCACCAGTCCGGGTGCCCGCAGGTCGACGCCGTCGGCGACCCGTTCCTCGGGCTGGACGACGTCGCGGAAACCGAGCCAGCGCAGGTACCCGGCGGACGTGGCGACCGCGTCCCGGGCGGTGCGGATGGTCATGGGCCGGAACGGCGACCGGGGCGGTGGCGCGATCGGCGCCGTCGGAGGCAACGGGATGTGGGCCGGGTAGCGCTCGGCGAAGGGACGCGGGCCACCGCCGGCCGCGCGGGCCGCGGCACGGTGTCCCGCCGCGTGGGTGGTGTGCGCCTCGGCGTCGCCCCGGGTCCCGTCGTCGTCCGGACCGGTCGGCGGCTCCGGGGCCGGTGCGTCGGCCCGCGCCGGGCCCCGTTCCGGCTCGGGGCCGGCGGGCGGGCCCCCTGCCGGGTCCCCGGCACCGGGCGGCGGGGTGTACGGGTCCGCGGCGGCGGAGGCCGGCTCGGCGTACGGCGGCGGGGCGGGCGGACCCGTCCCGGATGCCTCCTCGCGGTGGGCCGCGGCCGGGCCCGGTTCCACCCACGGGTGGGTCCCCGGGCCCTCGTCGCCGTCGCCGGCGGCGTGCGGGACCTGGCCGGTGTGGGCGCCCCCGTCCGCGTCGGCGACGGCGGGCCGGACCACGTGTCCGCCGGAGTCCTCGCCCTCTTCCACGACGTGTCCGGCGGGCCGGCCCGCGGCGCCGCCGGCCGCCCCCGAGGGCCGCACCGGCACCCGCAGGACCGTGCCGCAGGCGCATCCCAGTTCCGGGTGCGGCCACTCGTCCTGGCGGCCGCACGCGGCGCAGGACACCACGACCCACTCGTCCGACCAGTTGCGGTGCGTGACCGCCACACCGGTCTCGCCCGGGACCAGCGAGGGCGTGACCGGGGCGCCGCAGGCGCACGGGAAGGCGGGCGCGGCGAACGCGTGCGTCCGCAGACACCGCGGGCAGCGCACCGGTACCGACTCACCCACTTCGAACCCCCTGTCGTTCGACTCCATCGTCCACCAATCCGCCACCGGCGGGGACGGAGTTCGGCCAACGTCCGTCCTCACTCCCTTGACGGTCATCGCCACCCCGACCTACATTGCTTCCACATAGCAGAACAATACTTCCGCAATACGGAATCGAAGCCACGAGACGGTGGCCCACCCGAATCCGCCTGGCTGAAGCAGGAGCCCTCCCATGCCCCGTATGACCGCCGCCGCAGCGGCCGTTGAGATCCTCAAGCGCGAAGGCGTCACCAACGCGTTCGGCGTGCCCGGCGCGGCCATCAACCCCTTCTACCGAGAGCTCAAGAACGTCGGCGGCATCAGCCACACGCTCGCCCGACACGTCGAGGGCGCCTCGCACATGGCCGAGGGGTACACCCGTGCCAAGGCGGGCAACATCGGTGTCTGCATCGGCACCTCCGGCCCGGCCGGCACCGACATGATCACCGGCCTGTACTCGGCGATCGCGGACTCGATCCCGATCCTGTGCATCACCGGCCAGGCCCCGGTCTCGAAGCTCCACAAGGAGGACTTCCAGGCCGTCGACATCGCCACCATCGCCAAGCCGGTCACCAAGGCCGCCACGACGGTCCTCGAGGCCGCCCAGGTCCCGGGCGTCTTCCAGCAGGCCTTCCACCTGATGCGCTCCGGCCGTCCCGGCCCGGTCCTCATCGACCTGCCGATCGACGTCCAGCTGACCGAGATCGAGTTCGACCCGGAGACCTACGAGCCGCTGCCGGTCTACAAGCCGCGGGCCACCCGTGCCCAGGCCGAGAAGGCGATCCGCTTCCTGCTGGAGTCCGAGCGCCCGCTGATCGTCGCCGGCGGCGGCATCATCAACGCCGACGCCTCCGACCTCCTCGTCGAGTTCGCCGAGCTCACCGGCATCCCGGTCATCTCCACCCTGATGGGCTGGGGCGTCATCCCGGACGACCACGAACTGGCCGCCGGCATGGTCGGCGTCCAGACGGCGCACCGCTACGGCAACGCGACCTTCCTGGAGTCGGACTTCGTCCTCGGCATCGGCAACCGCTGGGCCAACCGCCACACGGGCTACAACCTCGAGGCGTACACGAAGGGCCGCACGTTCGTCCACGTCGACGTCGAGCCCACCCAGCTCGGCAAGATCTTCGCCCCGGACTTCGGCATCGCCTCCGACGCCAAGGCCGCGCTGGAGCTCTTCATCGAGGTCGCCAAGGAGCTCAAGGCCGCGGGCACGCTGCCCGACTTCGGCGCCTGGGCCGCCTCCGCGCAGGAGCGCAAGGCCACCCTCCAGCGCCGGACGCACTTCGACGCCGTCCCGATGAAGCCGCAGCGCGTCTACGAGGAGATGAACCGGGCCTTCGGCCCCGAGACCCGCTACGTCACCACCATCGGACTGTCCCAGATCGCCGCGGCGCAGTTCCTGCACGTCTACAAGCCGCGCCACTGGATCAACTGCGGCCAGGCCGGCCCGCTCGGCTGGACCATCCCGGCCGCGATCGGCGTCGCCACGGCCGACCCGGAGACCCCGGTCGTCGCCCTGTCCGGCGACTACGACTTCCAGTTCATGATCGAGGAGCTGGCGGTCGCCGCCCAGCACAAGGTCCCGTACGTCCACGTCCTCGTGAACAACGCCTACCTGGGCCTGATCCGTCAGGCGCAGGGCGGCCTGGGCATCAACTTCGAGGTCAACCTCGAGTTCGAGAACATCAACACCCCGGAGATCGGCGTCTACGGCGTCGACCACGTCAAGGTCGCCGAGGGCCTGGGCGTCAAGGCCATCCGCGTCACCGACCCGGACCAGCTCGGCGAGGCGCTGGAGCAGGCCAAGAAGCTGGCCCAGGAGTTCCGGGTCCCGGTCGTCGTCGAGGCGATCCTGGAGCGCATCACCAACATCGCGATGAGCAAGACGGTCGACATGAGCGACGTCACCGAGTTCGAGGAGCTCGCGACGGAGCCCGGCCACGCGCCGACGGCGATCAAGCCCCTCAAGGTCTGAGCCGCCGAGCCGTGATGTCCGGMCCGCGCGGKCCGGACGTCACGGCGAAGGACCGGCCCCCGCCCGCAGAGCACCCGGGCGGGGGCCGTCCTGTGCCCGCACCAGGGCGCGCCCCGCCTCGGTCCAGTCGTAGAGGACGGACCGGCCCGCCCGCCGGCGCCGCACCAGCCGCGCGTCGAGCAGCACCTTCAGATGCCGTCCCACCGAACCCAGCCCCTGACCCGTCAGCGCCACCAACTGGCTGGTGGAGGTGGGGGTTCCGAGCCGTACGAGCACTCCGGCCCGCGCCGTCCCGAGCAGCGCGCCGAGCGCCTGCGGCACGACCGGTCCCTCGGTGTCCGCGAGCGCGCCCGCACACGGGTACACGATCGCGTAGCGCTCGGTGCCCTCCCACGAGACCCAGCCGTGCCCCGGCGTCACCGGGACGAGCAGCAGCCGGGCCCCGTCGATCGATCTCGGCGGGTAGTCACGGGTGTTGACCTGGAGGCGTCCGTCGCCGAGCCAGCGCGTCCGGCCGGGGGCGAGTTCGTCGAGCGCCGCCGCCCAGCCGCCCCGGCTCAGGCGCGCCGTGCGCGCCACCACGTCCGCCTCCATGACCTGCCGGCGCCGCCGCCAGGTCGGCCGCACCGTCTCCTGCCACACCCAGCGGAGCACGGCGGCCAGCCGCTCCGGCAGGTCGCCCGCCGATCGCAACGGTTCGGGCACCTGCCTGCCCAGGGAGACCGCGAGATGCCCGACGGCAGCGGCCGGCGGCGTCGAGCGGACCGCCTCCAGCTCCTGCTCGAAGGACGGCGTGTCGCCCTCGCCGCGCGGGGTGGGGGTGAGGAAGTCGGCGTTCCAGGTCGGTCCGAGCGCGGCCCGGACGAGCCGGGCGTCGACCGGATCGGTCGCCAACCGCGCGCGGTACGGGCCCAGGTGAGCGGCCAGCCATTCCCGCTCGCCCGGGTGCGCCGCCGACGCGTGCTCCCGCGCCTTGAGCGCGGCGACCGTCTCGGCCAGCGGCGAGATCACGAACCTGCCGCCCGCGAGCGAGTCCGCGTCGATCTGCCACCAGCCCACGTCAGTTTCGCCTCCCCGCGAAACAATATCGGCCCTCTCCGCGGCTCTCCGAGACTCCGGCACATGCGCAGTTACCGCGAGCTGTTCCGCACGCCCGAGTTCACCCCGCTCTTCCTCACCGCCTCCGTCCAGGTGGCCGCCCAGACGGTCGCCGGGCTGGGGCTCGCCACCCTCGTCTTCCGGTCGACGGGCTCCCCGCTCCTGTCCTCACTGGCCCTGTTCGGCCCCGCCCTCGCCCAGCTCGTGGGCGCCGCGACCCTGCTGTCGGCGGCCGACCGGACACCGCCGCGCGCCGCCCTCGCCGGCTCGGCGCTGCTCTTCGCGCTCGCCACCCTGCTCCAGGCCGTACCCGGCCTGCCACTGGGGGCCGCCTACGGGATCCTGCTCCTGCAGGGCCTGGTCGGCTCGGTCGCCGGCGGCGTCCGCTACGGCCTGCTCGACCAGATCCTCGACCGCGACGGGTACGTGCTCGGCCGCTCCGTCCTCAACACGGCCGTCGGGCTCTGCCAGATCGGCGGCTTCGCCGGCGGCGGCCTGCTGATCGCGCTGCTCTCCCCGCGCGGCACCCTGCTCGTGAGCGCGGCGCTCCACCTGGCCGCGGCCCTCACCGCCCGGCTGGGCCTCGCCCGGCGGGCCCCGCGCGCGGCCGGCCGGGCCTCCGTCGCCGAGACCTGGCGGACCAACGCCCGCCTGTGGTCCCCGCGCCCACGCCGACACGTGTACCTCGCCCTGTGGATCCCCAACGGGCTGATCGTCGGCTGCGAGTCGCTCTTCGTCCCGTACGCCCCCGAGCAGGCCGGCCTGCTCTTCGCCTGCGGCGCGCTCGGGATGCTCGCCGGGGACACCGCGGTGGGCCGTCTGGCGCCGGCGGCCTGGCGCGGCCGGCTGGCCCACCCGCTGCACCTGCTGCTGGCGGCCCCGTTCCTGCTCTTCGCCACGGCGCCCGGCCTGCCGTTCGCCATCGCGGCGGTGACGGTCTCCGCCGTCGGATACAGCGCCTCGCTGCTCTTCCAGGAGCGGCTGATGGCCCTGGCCCCGGACGAACCGGCCGGTCACACGCTGGGGCTGCACGCCTCCGGCATGCTCGCCTTCCAGGGCCTGAGCGCGGCGCTGGCCGGCGCCGTCGCCGAGTTCACCGGGCCGGGACCGGCGATGGCGGTGCTCGCCGCGGGTTCCCTCACGGTCAGTGCCGCACTCGCCCTCACCGGGAGGCCGGCGACCGGACCGCGGCCGTCTCCCCGGCGGGTCGGCCGGCGAACGGCCTGATCGTCCGCGGCCGGCCCGGCCGACGGTCGGGAGCCGACCGCGGACCCGGCGGCCCGCCCGGACGGGTGCGGATCCTCACCGCGGAGGCGACGCCCGGGGACTGTACGACGAAAGAGCGCGGAACCAGGGACCGTAAACCTGGTTCCGCGCTCTCGTCTGAGTCCGCCCGACGGTGCGAGGCTGGCGCGACAGGACGTTCGCGCCGCCGGGCGGGGTTTCGAGGGTTTCCCCCTGAGGGGGCGTCGGGGACCGCGGCGGTGGGCGACGGACGCGCCGGGCGTGTCCCCTTCCTTCAGGTCAGGAAGGGGAGCCGGTCGTCCTTACCACCGCACTGGCTCGCTCGCCGCCGCGGTCCTCACGCTTGTCCGTACCGCCTGCCACCCCTCATCCGGGCCGGCGGTCCGGACGGCGCACGGCATCTGACCTCCCGTCATGTGCCGTACGCAGTCTGGATTCCGACGAGATCAGTCCTCGCGCAGGGCGCGGACCGCCTCCTCGACGCGCTTGCCGTAGTCCGCGTCCGCGGCGGCGAAGTGCGCGATGTTCCGCTCGATCACGTCCTCGCGGGAGACCTGGGACAGGCCGCCGGCGATGTTGGCGATCAGACGGCCCTTCTCGTCCTCCGACATCAGGCGGTAGAGCTCGCCCGCCTGGAAGAAGTGGTCGTCCTTGACGTGCTCGGGCGCGGCGTGGGTGCCGGTCCAGCCGTGGACGGCGAGCGGCGCGGAGAGCGCCTCGTCCGTCTGGGCCGGGCCCTGGTACGAGTTGGGCTCGTAGTTCTTGTCGTGGCGCGAGCCCTGGCGGGTGGCCATGAAGCCGTCGCGGCCGTAGTTCTCGGCGACGGTCGCCTTCGGGGCGTTCACCGGCAGCTGGGTGTGGTTGACGCCGAGGCGGTAGCGGTGGGCGTCCGCGTAGGCGAAGAGGCGGCCCTGGAGCATCTTGTCCGGCGAGGGGCCGATGCCCGGGACGAAGTTGTTGGGGGAGAAGGCGGCCTGCTCGACCTCGGCGAAGACGTTGTCCGGGTTCCGGTCGAGGACCAGGCGGCCGACCCGCTGGAGCGGGTAGTCGGCGTGCGGCCACACCTTGGTGAGGTCGAACGGGTTGAACCGGTAGTCCGCGGCCTCGGCGGCCGGCATGACCTGGACGTACAGGGTCCACGACGGGTTCACACCGCGCTCGATGGCCTGGAGCAGGTCGGTCTGGTGCGAGTTGGCGTCCTTGCCGACGAGCTCGGCGGCCTGGTCGGCGGACAGGGAGCGGATGCCCTGGTTCGTCTTGAAGTGGTACTTGACGAAGAAGGCCTCGCCCGCCTCGTTGGTCCACTGGTAGGTGTGCGAGCCGTAGCCGTTCATGTGACGGTACGAGGCGGGGATGCCGCGGTCGCCCATCAGCCAGGTGATCTGGTGCGTCGCCTCGGGGGCGTGCGCCCAGAAGTCCCAGACGTTGTCCGGCTCCTGCTTGCCCGTGAAGGGGTCGCGCTTCTGCGAGTGGATGAAGTCGGGGAACTTGATCGGGTCCTTGATGAAGAACACCGGGGTGTTGTTGCCGACGAGGTCGTAGTTGCCCTCCTCGGTGTAGAACTTCAGCGCGAAGCCGCGCGGGTCGCGGACGGCGTCCGCGCCGCCGAGCGAGTCGGCCACCGTCGAGAAGCGGATGAACGTCTCGGTCCGCTTGCCGACCGCGGAGAGGAAGTCGGCCTTGGTGAAGCCGGTGACGTCGTCGGTCACCTCGAAGTAGCCGTACGCGCCGGAGCCGCGGGCGTGGACCACGCGCTCCGGGATGCGCTCACGGTTGAAGCGCGCCAGCTTCTCCAGCAGGTGCTGGTCCTGAAGCAGGATGGGGCCACCGACGCCGGCGGTGGCGGAGTTCTGGTTGTCGGCGACAGGGGCGCCGGACTCGGTCGTGAGCACGCGCTTCGACATCGTGACCTTCCGTACGGGAGCTGCACTGCTGGGGGTGCTCTGGAGCGTAGGTACGCCCCCGGAGCAACGTCAACAGTTTGTTGAAATTGAAGTGTGGTGTTCCGGACGGCGGCGACGCCTGGGCGCGACAGGACAGGTGTCAGCGCCACCGCCGTCCGGAAATCTGGGTCAGACCTGCCGGCCGGAGAGGCGCTCGACGGCGCGCAGCAGGGCCGAGTGGTCCAGGCCGCCGTCGCCCTGCGCGCGCAGGGAGGCGACCAGCTGGGCGACGACGGCACCGACCGGGAGGGCCGCGCCGACGTTGCGGGCCGCGTCGGTGACGATGCCCATGTCCTTGTGGTGGAGGTCGATCCGGAAGCCGGGCTTGAAGTCCCGGTTCAGGAAGTTGTCCTTCTTGCGGGTCAGCACCGTGGAGCCGGCCAGACCGCCGTTGAGGACGTCCAGGGCGGCCTGGAGGTTCACGCCGGACTTCTCGAGGAAGACGACGGCCTCGGCGCACGCCTGGATGTTGACCGCCACGATGAGCTGGTTGGCGGCCTTCACCGTCTGGCCGGAGCCATGCGGACCGCACAGGACGATGGTCTTGCCCAGCGCCTCGAGGATCGGCAGGGCCGCGTCGAAGTCGGCCTGCTCGCCGCCCACCATGATCGACAGGACGGCCTCGACGGCACCGGCCTCGCCGCCGGACACCGGGGCGTCCAGGACGCGCAGGCCCTTCTCGGCGGCGCGCTTCGCCAGGTCCACGGAGGTCTGCGGGGTGATCGACGACATGTCGACGATCAGCGCGCCCGACTTCGCGTTCTCCAGGATGCCCTCGGGGCCGTAGGAGATCGCCTCGACCTGCGGAGAGGCGGGCACCATCGTGACGATGACGTCGGCGTCGGCGACTGCCTCGGCGATCGACGCGGCGGCGGTGCCGCCCGCCGCGGTGAGGCGGTCCAGCTTGTCCTGCTCCAGCGTGAAGCCGGTGACGGAGTAGCCCGCCTTGATCAGGTTCTCGGACATGGGGGAGCCCATGATGCCGAGGCCGATCCACGCGATCTTGGGAAGGTTGCTCATGAGGTGCCTCTCGAAAACAGGTGGTACGGGGAGGGTCAGCGGGCCGCGCGGGCCTCGGCGGGAAGCCAGGCGAAGGAGGCGGCGGCGTCGGCGGCCTTGTACTCCAGGCCGACCCAGCCGTCGTAGCCGGCCTTCCTCAGCTCGTCGAGGAGCTGCTCCAGCGGCAGGTCGCCGGTGCCCGGCGCGCCGCGGCCCGGGTTGTCCGCGATCTGGACGTGGCCGGTCTTGTCGGCGTACCGCGCGATGACCTCGCCGACGTCCTCGCCGTTCATCGACAGGTGGTAGATGTCGAGGAGGAACTTGGCGTTGCCCAGCCCCGTGGCTGCGTTGACCCTGTCGACGACCTCGATCGCGGCGGGGGCGCTCACCAGCGGGTAGAGCGGCGACTCCGGCTTGTTCAGGGTCTCGATCAGCAGGATCGCGCCGATCCGGTCCGCCGCGCGGGCGGCCAGGACCAGGTTCTCCAGGGCGAGGGTGTCCTGGATCTGCGGGTCGACGCCCTCCACGCGGTTGCCGTAGAGCGCGTTGAGCGCCCCGCAGCCGACCGAGGCGGCGAAGTCGGCCGCCACCTCGATGTTGGCGCGGAAGCGGTCGGACTCCTCGCCGGGCACGGAGAGCGCGCCGCGGTCAGGTCCGGGCAGCTGCCCGGCGTAGAAGTTCAGGCCCACCAGCTGGGTGCCGGCGTCGTCCAGAGCCTTCTTGAGCGCGTCGAGCTCGCTCTGGTCGGGGGTGGCGGTGTCGATCCAGGGCCACCACAGCTCGACCGCGGTGAAGCCCGCCGCGGCGGCGGCCGCGGGGCGCTCCAGGAGCGGGAGTTCCGTGAAGAGGATCGACAGGTTCACATCGAAGCGCTGGTCCGTGTATCCCATGAGGGGCGGCGCTCCTTCCGTATTGCGGAAGTAAGTTTCTGTCTGACGGAATGCTGCAAGTCGAGCCGCCCACTTGTCAAGGGGGCCCGGCAGGTCGGGGGCTGCCGCCGGCCGGTGGGCGGCCAGTAGCGTGGGGGCATGGTGCGTTTGAGAGTGGAGTTCACGACCGAGCCGTTCGACCTGGACGAGGCGCCGGCGCACGCGGTCGTGGCCCGAGAGGTCATCCAGGCGGCCGAACTGGACGCCGTGGACGTCGGCCCCTTCGGCAACACGGCGGAGGGTGGCGCCGACGAGGTGCTGACCGCCGTCGACGCGCTGCTGCGCAGATCCCTGGCGGCGGGCGCTACCCGTGTCTCGCTCCAGGTCAACGTGATCGGAGAGGGTGGGAAGTGACCGAGCGCCCCCTGGACCACCCCCTGGTCGCCGCGGTGAAGCCGCTGGTCGACGCGATGGGTGCGGAGATACTGGGACCCGAGCAGGCCGGGACCGACGACGTGGTCCTCGCCTGGGAGGGTGAGGACGTCATCGCCGTACGGCTGCCCCAGCTGTCCGAGTCCCTGGACCACATCCTCGCCGCGATGGAGCGACGGCACGGGATGCCGTTGTCCGAGCTGGACCGCAAGACCAAGCAGGAGGCGGTGCGGATGCTGGAGGCGCGCGGCGCCTTCTCGGTGCGGCACGGGGTGGAGACGGTGGCCGGGGCGCTGGGTGTCAGCCGCTTCACCGTGTACAACTACTTGAACAGGGAGACCGCCCTGAACAGGGAAAAGGCTGCCGGGAACGGCTAGTTGATCATGATGGGCCACAAGCCGTCGTCCGGATGTCGGGACGACGGCTTTTGTGTGGCCGACTTTTCAACAAAGTGTTGACGTTGTGTTGCGGAGGGCGTTAGCTATCCGCAGCCCGTCCGACGCACAGCGAAAAACAGCCACGGAGGCTTCCCGTGACTTCAGGTACGACACCGGGCCTCACCCGGTTCAACACCTCGGCGGACGGCGACGCCGTCGCCGCACTCCACGAGGTGTGTTCCAGTTCGGCGTGGGGGAGCAAGCTGCTCGCCCAGCGCCCGTACGCCACCGCCGACGACCTCTTCCTCGCCAGTGACGCCGCCACGGCCGAGCTGACCGCCGAGGACCTGGCCGAGGCGATGGCGGGCCACCCGCCGATCGGTCGTCCGAAGGCAGGGGACCCGACCTCCTCCCGCGAGCAGAGCGGGATGGCCGGCGCCTCCGAGGCACTCAAGGCCGAGATGCTCGAACTCAACCTGGCCTACCAGGACAGGTTCGGGCACGTCTTCCTGATCTGCGCCACCGGCAGGACCGGGGAGCAGATGCGCGACGCGGTCCGGGAACGGATCGGGAACTCGCCCGAACGGGAGCGGGAGATCGTCCGCACCGAACTGGGCAAGATCAACCGTATCCGCCTGACCCGACTCGTAGAGGAAGAGAACCCCGCATGAGCACCGACACCACCGCATCGGTGTCCACCCACATCCTGGACACCAGCATCGGCCGCCCGGCCGAGGGCGTGGCCGTCACGCTCGCGGCCCGCGGCGGATCCGACGCCGACTGGGTCGCGCTCGGCGGCTCGGCCACCGACGCGGACGGGCGCTGCAAGGACCTGCCGGCGCTGCCGGAGGGAACGACCCACGTACGTCTCGACTTCGAGACCGAGACGTACTTCTCCAAGAAGCAAGCCGAGGCGCAGCAGGACGCCCCCCGCGTAAGGGACAGCGGTGCGTTCTTCCCGGAGGTGGCGATCACGTTCGCCGTCACGCCGGGCGAGCACTACCACGTACCGCTGCTGCTCAACCCGTTCGGCTACTCCGTTTACCGAGGGAGCTAGCAGACATGCCCACGATTCTCGGCCAGAACCAGTACGGCAAAGCAGAGAACCGCGTCGTCAAGATCACGCGGGACGGCGACACCCACCACATCAAGGACCTGAACGTCTCCGTCGCCCTCTCCGGCGACCTCGACGACGTCCACCTCTCGGGCTCCAACGCCCACTGCCTGCCCACCGACACCACCAAGAACACCGTATTCGCCTTCGCCAAGGAGTACGGGATCGAGTCGGCCGAGCAGTTCGGCATCCACCTGGCCCGGCACTTCGTGTCCAGCCAGGAGCCCATCCACCGGGCCCGGATCCGGATCGAGGAGTATTCCTGGGAGCGCATCGCCTCCTCGGACTCCAACTCCAGGTTCATCGGCTCGGACGAGGTCAACCACTCCTTCGCCCGCAAGGGCCAGGAGACCCGCGTCACCCAGATCACGTACGACGGCGAGAAGTGGGAGGTCATCTCCGGCCTCAAGGACCTCGTCGTGATGAACTCCACCAACTCGGAGTTCTGGGGCTACATCAAGGACAAGTACACGACGCTGCAGGAGGCGTACGACCGCATCCTGGCCACCCAGGTATCCGGCCGGTGGCGGTTCAACTGGACCGACGACGAGCAGCGGATGCCCAACTGGGAGAAGTCCTACGCCGAGACCAGGAAGCACATGCTGCAGGCGTTCGCCGAGACGTACTCCCTCTCGCTGCAGCAGACGCTGTACCAGATGGCCTCGCGGATCATCAACCACCGTTCGGAGATCGACGAGGTCCGCTTCTCGCTCCCGAACAAGCACCACTTCCTCGTCGACCTGGAGCCCTTCGGGCTCAAGAACGACAACGAGGTCTACTACGCCGCCGACCGCATGTACGGCCTCATCGAGGCCACGGTGCTGCGCGACGGAGCCACGGCGCACATCCCGGTCGACATGACCAACCTCTAAGCGGCACTGCGTGGCCGCCCCCGTCCGCCCGCAGTCGGGCGGGGGCCGCCACCGGACCGGAGGGAACCTCCATGGCACAGCCCGCATCGGGGCCGGCGACAGCCGAGGGCCCGTGTTCCACCCCGCAGGGGTCCTCGGTCCACCCCGTGGACGAGAAGCTCCCCGCCGCGCGGCTCGTACCCGCCGCGCTCCAGCACATCGCCGCCATGTACGCGGGAGTCGTCACCCCTCCGCTCATCATCGGCCAGGCGGTCGGCCTCGACGCTGCCGGAATGACCCGGCTCATCGCCGCGAGCCTGCTCATCGCCGGCTGCGCCACCATCCTGCAGACCATCGGCGCGGGACGCTTCGCCGGCAACCGGCTGCCCTTCGTCAACGCGGCGTCCTCCGCCGGCATCGCCCCCATGCTGGCGATCGCCGAGACCAGCGCCCCCGGGCACCAACTCCCCGCCATCTACGGCGCGGTGATGGTCGCCGGTGTCTTCTGCCTCGCCGTCGGCCCCTTCTTCGGCCGGCTGCTCCGGTTCTTCCCCCCGCTCGTCACCGGCGTCGTGATCACCCTCATCGGCGTCACCCTGATGCCCGTGCCGGTGAGCTGGGCCCAGGGCGGCGACAGCGACGCCGCCGACTTCGGCGCCATGAGGCACCTGGCGCTCGCGGCCTTCACGCTCGTGGTCATCCTGCTCTTCCAGCGCTTCGGCCAGGGCTTCGTCAAGCAGATCGCCCTGCTGCTCGGCCTGTTCATCGGCACCCTCGCCGCCGTCCCCTTCGGCATGGCCGACTTCGGCACGCTCCGCGAGGCCCCGGTGGCCGCGCTGCCCGCGCCGTTCGCCTTCGGCGCGCCGGAGTTCCAGCCCGCCGCCATCCTGTCCCTGTGCATCGTGATGCTGGTCCTGATGACCGAGTCCAGCGCCGGCATGCTCGCCCTCGGCGAGATCTGCGACCGCCGCAGCGACGGACGGACCATCACCCGGGGCCTGCGCACCGACGGCATCGCCACCCTCCTCGGCCCCGTCTTCGGCGGCTTCCCCACCTCGGCCTTCGCCCAGAACGTCGGCGTCGTCTCGCTGACCCGGGTCCGCTCCCGCTACGTCGTCGCCGTCGCCGGCGGGACGCTCCTCGTCCTCGGCGCCTTCCCCGTCCTGGGAGCGGTCGTCTCGACCGTCCCCATGCCGGTCCTCGGCGGCGCGGGCATCGTCCTCTTCGGCTCGATCGCGGTCAGCGGCATCCGTACGCTGTCCGAGGCGGGCCTCGACGACAGCTCCAACATCATCCTGGTGGCCGTGGCGCTCGGCGCGGGCATCATCCCGCTCGCCGCCCCCACCTTCTACGCCGACTTCCCGGCCTGGGCGCAGACCGTGCTCGGCTCCGGGATCAGCGCGGGCGCCCTCGTCGCCGTCCTGCTCAACCTGTTCTTCCACCACCTCGGCACCCGGAGCCACCACACGGCCCCGGCACTCAAATCCTCCTAGGGTCCTGCCGTGCCCACACCACTTAAGAGGAATGAAGGAACCACCGCCATGGCAGCACCTTCGGCACCCCAGCGCACCGTCATCGAGAACTGTGCGATCGCCACCGTGGACGCCGACGACACCGAGTACGCCTCCGGGTACCTCGTCGTCGCCGGCAACCGGATCGAGTCCATCGGCGCCGGCAAGGCGCCGGAGGGTCTGGAGAACGTGGTCCGCCGGATCGACGCCACCGGTCACCTGGTGACGCCCGGTCTGGTCAACACCCACCACCACTTCTACCAGTGGATCACCCGGGGCCTGGCCACCGACCACAACCTCTTCGACTGGCTGGTCGCGCTCTACCCGACCTGGGCCCGCATCGACGAGGCCATGGTCCGCGTCGCCGCCCAGGGCTCGCTGGCCATGATGGCCCGCGGCGGCGTCACCACCGCCATGGACCACCACTACGTCTACCCGAAGGGCTCCGGCGACCTGTCCGGCGCCATCATCGGGGCCGCCTCCGACATGGGCGTGCGCTTCACCCTCGCCCGCGGTTCGATGGACCGCAGCGAGAAGGACGGCGGCCTGCCGCCGGACTTCGCCGTCGAGACCACCGAGGGCGCGCTCGCCGCGACCGAGGAGACGGTGCGGAAGTACCACGACGCCTCCTTCGACGCGATGACCCAGGTCGCCGTCGCCCCCTGCTCCCCCTTCTCCATCTCCACCGACCTCCTGCGGGAGGGCGCGGCGCTCGGCCGCCGTCTCGGCGTACGGATGCACACGCACGGCTCGGAGACCGTGGAGGAGGAGAAGTTCTGCCACGAGCTCTTCGGCATGGGCCCCACCGACTACTTCGAGTCGACCGGCTTCCTCGGCGAGGACGTGTGGATGGCGCACTGCGTCCACATGAACGACTCCGACATCGCCGCCTTCGCCCGGACGAAGACCGGTGTGGCGCACTGCCCCTCGTCCAACGCCCGCCTCGCCGCCGGCATCGCCCGGGTCCCCGACATGCTGAAGGCGGGCGTCCCGGTCGGCCTCGGCGTCGACGGCACGGCCTCCAACGAGTCGGGCGAACTGCACACCGAACTGCGCAACGCGCTCCTCATCAACCGCCTCGGCGCGCACCGTGAGGCCGCGCTGAACGCCCGTCAGGCCCTGCGCCTCGGAACGTACGGCGGCGCCCAGGTCCTCGGCCGGGCCGACTCGATCGGCTCGCTGGAGGCCGGCAAGCTCGCCGACTTCGTCCTCTGGAAGATCGACGGTCTCGGCCACTCCTCGATCGCCGACCCGGTCACCGCGATCGTGTTCGGCGCGGCCGCCCCGGTGACGGCCTCGTTCGTCAACGGCAGGCAGATCGTCGAGAACAACCGACTGCTCTTCGCGGACGAAGAGGCCATCGCGCGCGACGCGCGCGCGGAGGCGCAGCGCCTGGCCCGTATCGCGGCCCAGGGCTGACCCTCCCCATGGAGTCCGACCGAGGGGGACGGCCCTCGGTCGGTCGCCGCGGACCCGAGCGGGGTTCGCGGCAGCCGGCCGGGGGGTGCCGTGCACGACGTACGGCACCCCCCGGAAGGTGAGAAGAGGTTCCTCCTCCCGGAACACCCGGCACGGCGCCCCACGCCGAGCCACCGCACCCCCCTCCGCACATCCTCATGAGCCGCACACCGTGAGGCGCACGATCTGCACCACTTTGCACCACCTCCCTGACATCCGCGTCACCGCCGACGTGTAACCGACCGGAGGAACCGCCGTGGCCGCCAAGCCCAGGTTTCGCAATGATGCACACGATGCAAGCGCCACCGACTCCGAGGACCGGAAGCATCCGGTCGACGAGACGCTGCCGCCCCTGAAGATGTTCACCAGCGGCCTCCAGCACGTGGCCGCCATGTACGCGGGCGTGGTGGCCCCGCCCCTGATCGTCGGAGCGGCCGTCGGGCTCTCCGGCACCGAACTGACCTTCCTCACCGGAGCCAGCCTCTTCACCGCCGGACTCGCCACCTTCCTCCAGACGCTCGGCGTCTGGAAGATCGGCGCCCGGCTGCCGTTCGTCAACGGCGTCACCTTCGCCGGCGTCGCGCCGATGCTCGCGATCGTCGACACCACCGACGACMAGGCCGACGCGCTGCCGATCATCTTCGGCGCGATCATCGTCGCGGGCGTCCTCGGCTTCGTCGCGGCCCCGTACTTCTCCAAGCTGGTCCGCTTCTTCCCGCCCGTCGTCACCGGCACCGTGATCACCCTCATCGGCGTCTCGCTGCTGCCGGTCGCCTTCGGCTGGGCCCAGGGTCCCGACCCCGCGGCCGAGGACTACGGTTCCACCTCCTTCCTGACCCTCGCCGCGATCACCCTCGTGGTGGTCCTGGTCCTGCGGCGCTTCACCCGCGGCTTCCTCAAGCAGGTCGCCGTCCTCGTCGGCCTGGTCATCGGCACGCTCATAGCGATCCCGTTCGGCGTCACCGACTTCAGTCCGGTCACCGAGGCGTCCGTCGTCGGATTCCCGAGCCCGTTCCACTTCGGCGCCCCGCAGTTCGCGCTCGCCGCGATCGTCTCGATGTGCGTGGTCATGCTGGTCTCGATGACCGAGTCGACCGCCGACATGCTCGCCCTCGGCGAGATCGTCGAGCGGCCGGCCGACGAGAGGACCATCGCGGCCGGACTGCGCGCCGACACCCTCGGCTCGGCCCTCAGCCCGTTGTTCAACGGCTTCATGTGCAGCGCCTTCGCCCAGAACATCGGGTTGGTCGCGATGACGAGGATCCGCAGCCGCTTCGTGGTCGCCTGCGGTGGCGGCTTCCTGGTCCTGATGGGTCTGTCGCCCGTGGCCGCCTCGCTGATCTCCGTCGTGCCGCGGCCGGTGCTGGGCGGCGCGGGCGTCGTCCTCTTCGGCTCCGTCGCCGCGAGCGGCATCCAGACCCTCGTCAAGGCGGGCCTGGAGAAGGACAACAACGTGCTGATCGTGGCGGTCTCGCTGGCCGTCGGCATCATCCCGATCACGGAGCCGGAGTTCTACCACGCCTTCCCGGAGACCGCGAAGATCATCCTGGACTCGGGCATCTCGACCGGCTGCGTCGCCGCGGTCCTGCTGAACCTGGTCTTCAACCACCTCGGCAGGGGCCGGGACGAGGACACGGTCACCGCGCCGATGGAGCCGGGCGAGGAGATCTCCGGCACCCGCACCGCGAAGGCGGCGCACGTCCACTGAACGACGCACGTGACCCGACAGCCCACACCGGTCCCCGCGCCCGCCGCGGGGACCGGTGGCGTGCGCGGGGAAGGAGCGGGCAGTCGAGGGGAGTGACGGAGCGTCCGGCGTCCGAGGAATGCGGGGTGGCTGAGGTGGCAGGGACCGGCGAGGAGCATGGGTGGACGGGGGCGGGCCGCGCCCCGGCCACCGTGCGCACCGGCGGCGCGGCGCCCACCGGCGCGGCTCCCCCCGGGACCGCGCCCGTGAGGGAGGTCTCCGCCGTGCCCGGGCGTCTCCACGCATCCGCGCGGGGCGACGGCCTCGGGGCGCCGACGGTGGTGCTGATCAATCCCAACACCGCGGTGGACACGACCGCGACGATGGCCGCGATCGCCCGCCGGACACTGGGGCCGGAGGTGGGCGTCCGCGGCGTCACGGTGGCACGGGGACCGCGCATGCTCACCGATCCGGCCGCCCTGCGGGCCGCCGCCGGGGAGGTCGCCACGGCCGGTCGCCAGGCCCTGGCAGAGGGCCGGTGCCGCGCGCTGCTGGTGGCCGCCTTCGGCGATCCGGGCGTGACGGAACTGCGCGGCCTCGCCCTGCGCGCCGCGGGAGGACCCGTGCCGGTCGTCGGCATCGGCGAGGCCGCGCTCCTGGAAGCCGCCGCGTCCGGGCGGCCGTTCGGCATCGCCACCACCACGCCCCGCCTCGCCGGTCCCGTCGTCGAGCGGGTCGCCGCCCTCGGCCTCGCGGACCGGTTCACCGGTCTGCGCCTGACCGAGGGCGACCCCGAACAGCTCGCCGCCCACCCGGAGTCGCTGCACGAGGCCCTGGCCGGTGCGGTCCGCGCCTGCGTCGCCGAGGACGGGGCCCGGGCCGTCGTCATCGGCGGCGGACCGCTCGCCGAGGCGGCGGAAGTGCTGCGCGCCCGGTTCGAGACGCCGGTGATCGCCCCGATCCCGGCC
Organism: Streptomyces sp. MS191; assembly: GCF_008042125.1. Taxonomy (GTDB): domain Bacteria; phylum Actinomycetota; class Actinomycetes; order Streptomycetales; family Streptomycetaceae; genus Streptomyces. The sequence continues at coordinate 18,193 of NZ_RDBI01000065.1, read as the reverse complement.
GCCTGCCGCAGGATCGCGCGGCTCCTGGGTGTCGAGAGCCCGGCGGGCCCGGCCGGGCACCCGCGGGCGCCGGACCCCGACGTCCGCCGGTGATCACCGCTGTCTAACCTCGTCGCATGACGACCGACTGGGCCGCCGAGTACCGGCGCATGCTGCAGGGACACCGGCACGGCGCGGGGGAACGGACCACGGGCCGGCACCGGGAGGAGCCCCCGGCGCCGCTGACCACCGCCGAACTGCGCGAGGCGGAGGAGGAGCTGGGGATCACGTTCCCCGAGGACTACCGGGACCACCTGCTCCGGCGCAGCGCGGGTGGCCGGATCAACCGCCTCCGCCGCGACGCGGCGGGCTGGGGCTGGGACGGGGACTCCGACACCAACTACGACCTGCTCCGCACGGACTTCCCCCACCCCGACTCCTACCGCGCCTACGAGGACGACCTCGACGACCGCGAGCCGCTGGAGAAGGACTTCGCCGACGGCGCGGCCTTCCAGGCGGCCTGGGACGACTGGGACAACGAGTACGGGGTGCACCAGGAACGCAAGACGGCGGGCGCCGTGTACATCCAGGAGCACGGCTGCGGCTTCAGCACCCTGCTCGTGGTCACCGGCCCGCGCACGTCGACACCACCTACGACACGCTGCTGATGGCACGTCGACACCACCTACGACACGCTGCTGATGCGGGGCGTTCCCCGCCACCAGGCCCGGGCGAGAGTGGCACCGGCCACCGAGGCGGCCGCCCGGGCCCACGCCTTCCTGGTCACCGGTGAGGACACCGTCGCCACGCTCACCCCGTGGCAGGACGCGGTCCGCCTCGCCGCCGCGCACCCCGGCTCCGGCCTCACCGCGTCGACCCGCGCGCTCTACCGGGACCTGGGCGGCGCCCTCGACCGCACCCCCACCGACCTCGCCCGCGCGGTGGCCGCGTGGCGCCAGGGCGGCCTCGCCGGGCTCGGCGTCCTCGAAGAGCCCTGGGATCCGCCCGCCGGGCCCTTCGACCGGGCCCGCCCCGCGCTGCTCGCCGCCGACTTCCCGTCGTTCCGTCCCTGGCGCAACCGGCTCTCCACCCGTTCCCTCCAGCTCCGCTTCGGCCGGGACGGGCTCTGGTACGGCTACGAGTCCGACGCCGATCGCGAGGACTGGTGGCCCCGCGGCACGCCCGACGCCGATCCCGTGGGCGCGCTCACCGACCTGCTCGGCGGCTGACCGGCCCGGGTACCGATTCGGGTGCCGGCCGACCGGAGCGCGGGGGAACCGGCGCGAGGGAGGAACGGGCCGCTCGGGTCCCGCGGCCGTGGGGCGTCCCCGCACCACCCCGCTGTCCGGTCCGCGTTCCGGCGTCCTCGCCCCTCGTCGACCCGCCCTCTCACCGACCGCGCGACGGCCCGCGATGTGCGGCGCGATTCTGCCCACGTACGTTCGATGCCATACCCACTCGATGGGGTGAATCACGCCGATGCCCTGATCCCGCCGTGCCCGGACGGCGTTATTGCGGATGCGGGCGAATGCCCGCGGAACACCTTCCGGAAGGCAGGAAGCCATGAGGCAGATTCGCCGAAGTGGTCTGGCCACACTGATGGTCACGGGTGGCGCGATCGCGCTCTCGGCGGGCGCCGCGCACGCCGACTCCGGTGCACAGGGCGCCGCTGTCGGATCGCCCGGCGTGATCTCCGGCAACTCCGTTCAGCTGCCGGTGCACGTGCCGGTCAACGCGTGCGGGAACACCGTCAACGTCGTCGGGCTGCTCAACCCGGCCTTCGGCAACGGCTGCGTGAACCGCTCGGGCGGCTCCGACGGCGGTGGCCGGGCGCACAAGGACCGGCCCGCCACGCCGCGTGCCGGACAGTCGGGCGGTCAGAACGGCGGTCAGAACGGCGGTCAGAACGGCGGTCACAACGGTGGACACGCTGGTGGACCCGCCGGAGAACACACCGGCGGGGGCGCCTCCAACGGCGGTGGCTCCACCGCCGAGGGCGTGGCGCACAACTCCCCGGGCGTGCTGTCCGGCAACGGCCTGCAGCTGCCGATCGACCTCCCCGTCAACCTCAGCGGCAACTCGGTCAACGTCGTCGGCATCGGCAACCCGGCCTTCGGCAACACCGCGGTCAACGGCCCCGCCACGCCCGAGACGCCCCGCGTGGTGACCCCGCCGAAGGAGAGGGTGATCCCGTCGGTCCCCAGCGTCGAGACCGAGGTGCCGGGCCTCGCGCCGCAGGCCGAGTCCGCCGCGCTGGCCAGCACCGGCTCGGACATGACCGGCATCGCCGCCCCGGCCGCGGCCGCGCTCCTGCTCGGTGGCGCGCTCATGTACCGCCGCGCCCGCCGGATGGGCGGCGAGGCCTGAGGCCGTCGCCGCCTCATTCCGTGAGCCAGGCCCGGAGCACCGCCTCGATGGCCGGTGCCACTCTCGCCCGGGCCTGGTGGCGGGGAACGCCCCGCATCAGCAGCGTGTCGTAGGTGGTGTCGACGTGCCGTACGGAAGCCCGTACGGCGGCCGTCACCGCTCCCCGGTCCAGTGCCCGGCCGGCCGCCGTGCGTCCCACCCGGCCGCTGCCCTTCCGGGAGGCGTGCGCCGCGATCTCCGCGGCCCGTCCGGCCGGGCAGGACGGGAAGAGACGCAGGATCTCGGCCTCCAGCACGGCGGTGATCTCCGCGTCGTGCCGTGCCCGGCGGTCCGCGTCCCGTGCCCGGCGCCGTGCCCGCGCCTCCGCGTCCGCCAGACACGCCGACTCCGCGCGGGCCAGGGCCGGCTCCTCGACGAGCAGGCCCTGCCGTTCGTACCGGGTGCGCCGCCGGTTGTGCCGTACGACCACCGCCCACAGCGTGGAGCCCTCGCGGGCCCGGCGGGTCAGGGCCGTGTCGCCGCGGCGGAGGAACACCAGGTGGCCGAGGTCGGCGCAGTCCAGGCAGACCGGCGCGTTGAACTCGACGATCATCCGCTCCAGCGGTCCGCGGTGACACTCCGAACAGCGGCGGCGCTTGAGCGGCTCGACGACCACGGGCGCGACGAGATCCACGACGGTCCTCCTCAGCGAAGGGCGGGCGAGGCGCAGGACGGCACGGTCGTGTCCCGCACGAGCGGCGTGGTGCCACGGAACGGGGGAGCGGCCGGCGCACCGGCGAGGGTGCCCGGCGCGGTCGGGGCCGGCGGGAAAATCATTCGATCCATGAGGGCCCCCGCCCTAAGGTCGACGACGTGGCAACGAAACTCAATCAGATCATCGCAGTGGAGAAGGGCGTCAAGTCCCGGGCGCACCAGGACCTGACGACGGCACACCACGGGCTGCAGAAGCCCGCGTTGCTCGCGGGCATCTCCCGTACCTACCAGCCGAAGGACGAGGAGGGCGAGCAGCTGCCGCCCGAGTCGACGCTGGTGCAGGTCAAGGCCGAGGACGTGCTCCGTGACACCGCGCGGGCGCTGACCCGCCTCTTCGATGTGACGGCCACCAAGGACTGGGCGAACTGCGAGGCGCGCGCCGACATCACGGTCGACGGGCGGGTGCTCGTCGGGCAGGTGCCCGTCGCCTATCTGCTCTTCCTGGAGAAGCAGCTGACGGACATCAACACCTTCGTCCGCAAGCTGCCGGTGCTGGACGCCGCCGAGTCGTGGACGCAGGACCCGTCGACCGACGCGTGGAAGACCGAGGTCGTCCGGACGGTCCGCACGAAGAAGGTGCCGCGCAACCACGTCAAGGCGGAGGCGACCGACAAGCACCCGGCGCAGGTGGAGGTCTACTACGAGGACGTGCCGGTCGGTTACTGGACCACGGTGAAGTTCTCGGGCGCCCTGCCGGCCCGACGGGTCAACGAACTCCTGGAGCGGGTGGAGAAGCTCCAGCAGGCGGTGAAGTTCGCCCGTGAGGAGGCGAACGGCTCCGAGGTCACCGACCAGCGTGTCGGCGACGCCGTCTTCGGCTACCTCTTCGGGTAGCCGGGACACCACAGACTCCCCGGCCGCACAGCGCGGCCGGGGTGCGCGAGGAGCGCAAAGCTGAAGCTGAGCCTTGTCGTGACATCCGCGGTTCCAGTGGAGGTTCGAGTCCTCCTCCCGGCACTTCCTGCCGGGGTGGCCCAACCAGGCAGAGGCAGACCGCGGTCAATCTCAGACTATTGCTCCAGACTCAGCATTCGCCGCTCATCGCCGGATCGACCGGGCCCGGGCCCTGGTGCGTCGAAATGCCAGTTCGAATCTGGTCCGCCGAGCTCGATCGGCGGTGGTCCAACGGCAGGACGCGACGCAATGACGAATGACCCGGGTCCTCAAGTGTGCCGGCGTGTGATCGTGAGCGGCATCGACAGGGTCCGGGGGCAGGCTACGCCCTCGGACCCGCTCCTTTTCCGGGCGTGACCCCGCGCCCGACGGGCCCGCCGCGGCGGGCCGCAGGGGACCTGGCCGACGAGTCGCCCTACTGGCGGTAGCCGCCGAGGAAGCGGCCGATGCGGCTGATGGCCGCGTCGAGGTCGTCGGCGTAGGGCAGGGTCAGGATGCGGAAGTGGTCGGGACGCGGCCAGTTGAAGCCGGTGCCCTGCACCACCTGGATCTTCTCGCGCAGCAGCAGGTCGAGGACGAACTTCTCGTCGTCGTGGATCCGGTGCACCTTCGGATCGAGCCGGGGGAAGGCGTAGAGCGCGCCCTTCGGCTTCACGCAGGACACCCCCGGGATCTCGTTGAGCTTCTCCCACGCGCGGTTGCGCTGCTCGTGGAGCCTGCCGCCCGGAGCGGTCAGCTCGTGGATCGACTGCCGTCCGCCGAGCGCGGCCTGGATGGCGTACTGGGCGGGGGCGTTGGGGCACAGCCGCATCGAGGCGAGCATGGTCAGCCCCTCCAGATAGCTCTTCGCGTGCTGCCTGGGGCCGCTGACGACCAGCCAGCCGGAGCGGAAGCCGGCCACCCGGTAGGTCTTGGAGAGCCCGGAGAAGGTGAGGACGACGAGGTCGGGGGCGAGGGCGGCGGCCGTGTGGTGGACGGCGTCGTCGTAGACGATCTGGTCGTAGATCTCGTCGGCGAACACCATGAGCTGGTGGCGGCGGGCGAGGTCGAGGATGCCCTCGACGATCTCGCGCGGATAGACCGCGCCGGTGGGGTTGTTGGGGTTGATGATCACGACGGCCCGGGTCCGGTCGGTGATCTTCGAGGCCATGTCGTCGAGGTCCGGGTACCAGTCGGCCGACTCGTCGCACAGGTAGTGCACCGCTTTGCCGCCCGCGAGGGTGGTGGCGGCGGTCCACAGGGGGAAGTCCGGGGCGGGGATCAGGATCTCGTCGCCGTCCTCCAGGAGGGCCTGGACGGCCATGGAGACCAGTTCGGAGACGCCGTTGCCGAGGAACACGTCGTCGACGTCGACATCCGGCAGGCCCTGGGCCTGGTAGCGCTGGGCGACGGCCCGCCGGGCGGACAGGATGCCGCGCGAGTCGGTGTAGCCGTGGGCCCGCGGCAGCATCCTGATCATGTCCTGGACGATCTCCTCGGGTGCCTCGAAGCCGAAGAGGGCCGGGTTGCCGGTGTTGAGGCGCAGGACGCTGTGGCCCGCCTCCTCCAGGGCGTTGGCGTGCTCGATCACCGGACCGCGGATCTCGTAGCAGACCTCGCTCAACTTGCTCGACTGCCGGAACTCCATAGCGACGACCTCCCCAGAAACACTGATGCTTGGTTTTACCAAGTTCGAGCTTGGAAAGTCCAACAACTTGTCTAGACTGCGTCGCATGCCACGTCGCCGAAGCTATGACCAGTACTGCGCCGCCGCCCGTGCCCTCGACGCCGTCGGCGACCGCTGGACGCTGCTGATCGTCCGTGAACTCCTCGCCGGACCGCGCCGCTACACCGACCTGCACGCCGATCTGCCCGGCGTCAGCACGGACATGCTGGCCGGCCGGCTCAAGGACATGGAGGGCGCCGAACTCGTCACCCGCCGCCGCCTGCCGCCCCCCGGCCCGGCCTACGTGTACGAACTCACCGCGCGCGGCAGGACGTTGCTCCCCGTACTGCAGGCCCTCGCGACCTGGGGCGCGACGGCCCTGGAGGAACCCCGGCCGACCGACGCCGTCCGCGCGCACTGGTTCGCCATCCCGTTGCTGCGCGCCCTGGCCGGTACGGCCGAGGGGGTGGTCCAGGTGACGCTGCCGGAGGGCGAGTTCCATCTGCGGGTCGGAGGCGACGGCGCCCCGGAGTACGGCGACGGCCCGGCCGGGACGGCCGAGGCGCACCTGCGGACGGACACGGCGACCTGCCGGGCCCTGGCGAGCGGGGAACTCACCCTGGCGCAGGCCGTGGCGACCGGCCGCGCCGAGTTCACCGGTCGCACCGGCGGCGCCCGGGACCCCGAACTCGCGCCCGCCACCGCGCCGTCGGTCTGACCGTCGTCACCGCTCGGCCGGCCTGACCGCCGGCTCGTCCCCGCGTCCACGCGTTCCCGCTCCCCGCGTTCCCGTATCCCCTCCGGGGCGCGGGTGATCCGGGTAGCGTGATGCTCTTTCGGCGGCCGTCGACCGTACGGCCGCTCCGCGAGGTGGGAGGGGATTTCCATGGAGACGGAGATACGCGGGAGACGGCGCGGCGCTCGGCTGCGCAAGGGCCTGGTCGCCGCCGGCACGATCGCGGCGGTGGCGGTCGTCCCGTCCGCCGCGCTGGCCACGCCGGGCACCGGCGTCAGCGGCACGGTCCTCGCCAAGGGCACCTCGGACGGCAGGCTGCGGATCAAACCGCCCCACGGCGACACCGACGTCACCGTCCGGACCATCACCGTCGCGCCGGGCGGCTCCACCGGCTGGCACCACCACCCCGGCCAGCTCGTCGCCGTCGTCCAGTCCGGCACACTGACCCGGACCCTGGACGACTGCTCGGTCGAGGAGACCTCCGCAGGCCAGGCGTTCATCGAGCCCGCCGGCCGCAAGCACGTCCACATCGGACGCAACCTGGGCACCGAGCCGGTGGTTCTCTACGTCACCTACCTGCTGCCGAAGGGCGCCCCGCTCTCCGTGGACGAGCCGGCCCCCGCCTGCGCGCAGGGCTGAGGCACCCCCGACGCCGGCCGCGGCCCGGCGCCCCCCTCGCCGCGCCCTCCCACCTCGCGGAGCGGCCGTACGGTCGACGGCCGCCGAAAGAGCATCACGCTACCCGGATCACCCGCGCCCCGGAGGGGATACGGGAACGGGATCACCCGCGCCCCGGAGGGGATACGGGAACGCGGG
>NZ_RDBI01000065.1:0-10903 GCF_008042125.1 Streptomyces sp. MS191 | reverse complement strand
GGCTGGTGGTCCGACCGCTGGATCTGGACGGCGGTGGGCGGTGTGCTCGGCCCCCTCGCGCTCGCCGACCCCGGCGTGCTCGCCGCGCGGTACGACGCCAACCGCTCCGCCGTCCGGTCCGCCGCGGACATGGCCGAGGCACACGGCGACCGCGGCCGCGCCGCCACCCTGCGGGCCATGGCCGCGGAGGACCACCGGCTCCTCGCCTTCGACGGCCGCGACGGCGGCCGCAGCGTCGAGGTGTTCGGCGACCTCGCCGGCGCCACCCGCATAGCGGTCCTCGTGCCCGGCTCCGACACCCAGCTCGACAGCCACCGCTTCCGGTCCGGCGCCGTCGCGCTGCAACGCGAACGGGGCCGCGGGACCGCGGTCCTGGCCTGGCTCGGCTACCGGACCCCCGCCACCCTCAGCGCGGCCGCGGCCACCCCCGGGCGCGCCGAGGAAGCCGCCCCGCTCCTCGCCGCCTTCGTCCGCGAACTGGCCGCCGCCGCACCGCGGGCACGCCTCACCCTGCTGTGCCACTCCTACGGTTCCGTCGTCTGCGCCAAGGCCGCGGACGGCCTCCCGATCGCCGGCCTCGTGCTCTACGGCAGCCCCGGCACCGGCGCCGACCGCGCCGCCGACCTCGGCACCCGGGCCACCGTCTGGGCCGGCCGCGGCACGGACGACTGGATCGCCCACGTCCCCCACGTCCGGGTCTCCCTGGGCCTCGGGGAGATCGGCTTCGGCACCGACCCCGTCGCCCCGCGGTTCGGCGCCCGGGTCTTCGACGCCGGACCCGGCGGCCACAGCGACTACCTCCGCCCCGGCTCCGTATCCCTGCGGAACATGGCCCGGATCGTCGCGGGAGCGGAGCCGGCCGATGCGTGACCTCGCCCGCCGGATCGACGCCGCCACCCCGCCCGGCCGCGACCGGGCCCTCGACGCCCTGCGCGCCCTCGCCATCCTCGGCGTGGTCCTCGGACACTGGCTCGTCACGGCCCTGACCAACGACAGCGGCACCCTACGGGCCGTCAGCCCCCTCAGCCGGCTCCCCGAGTTCACGCCGGTCTCCTGGGTGTTCCAGACCCTGGCCGTCTTCTTCCTGGTCGGCGGACGGGTCGCCGCCGCGAGCCGCACCACCGCCCTCGCCCGGGGCACGTCCTACCGCGACTGGCTGACCGCGCGCCTCGGCCGGCTGTTCCGGCCCCTGGCCGTCGTCCTCGTCGTGTGGGCCGCGGCGGTGCTCGCGATGACCCTGAGCGGGGTGCCCTGGCAGACCGTGCACACGCTGGGCAGGCTCGTCCTCTCCCCGCTCTGGTTCCTGCTGGTCTTCGCCGCCCTCACAGCGGCCACCCCACTGGTCGCCAAGGTGCACCCGCTGTGGCCGCTCGCCGTCGTCCTGCACGTCGACGTGATCCGCTTCGGCCTCGACGGCCCCGAATGGCTCGGCTGGACGAACGTGGCGGCCGGCTGGCTCGTCCCGTACTGCCTCGGGGCCCTGTGGGCCCGGCACGGCATCCGGGAACGGGCCGTCGGATGGGCCCTGCTGGGCACGGGCACCGTGGCCACCGTCCTGCTCGTCCTCCTCGCCGGCTACCCGGCGTCCATGGTCGGCGTGCCCGGCGCGGCCGTCTCCAACCTCAACCCGCCCACGCTCGCCGCCGTCACCTTCGGCCTCGCCCAGTGCGGCGCCGCCCTCCTCCTCGTCGGCCCGCTGCGCCCGACCCTGCGGCGGCCCGCCGCCTGGGCGGCCGTGGCCCTCCTCAACCTCAGCGCCATGACGGTCTTCCTGTGGCACCAGACCGCGATGATGGCCGTCACGATGCTGGGCCTGCTCGTCGGCGGAGTGACCGGGCACGGACCGCTGACCGGCCTGCACACCCTCCCCGACGGACACCACTGGATCCTCGCCCGGCTCGCCTGGCTACCGGTGTTCGCGCTCGCCCTGCTCGCGTGCGTCGCCGTCTTCCGAACCCACGAAACGGGCGGCGACCGCCCCTCCCGAGTGCGGCGACCCGCCGCGAGAAGGCAGGTACGACGTGCATAGGGTGGACGCGACCGAAAAGGGGGAACGGGTGGGGGACGGTTACGGGCAGGCGCTGGGCGCCGCCCTGCGCGGGGCGGCGCTCAGACTGCGCCGCGATCTGTGGACGGCGGCCCGCGACCCGCTGCCCCGTCAGACCTGGTTCGGCTGGCTGCCGCACGGACACCTCGTGCTCCTCGCCGTCGTCGCGGGCATCGCCAACATGGCCGAGTACGCCGAGGCGACGACCGTCCTCAGCGCCCCCGTCCAACTGCTCGTCGTCCTCCAGGCCGCATCCCTCGTGCTCGCCATGAGCCGCCCCGTGCCGGCCTGGTGGCTGTCCACGCTGAGTCTGTTCCTGACCGCCGAGATCGCCGACGCGACCGTCGGCGTCGACATGCTCTGGCCCTGGAGCGTCTGGGGCATCGTCGTGCACACCTTCGTGGTGCTGCTCCTCGCGCTGCGCGTCCCCCCGCACATCACGGCCGTCACGCTCCTCCTCACCGTGCTCTCCGGGACGGGCAGCGCCGCCGTGCCCTCGGGCATCGCGCACAACGAGGACGTGGTCGGCGGCACCCTCGCCTTCGCGGTCGCGGCGGTCGTCGGCGCGTCCCTGCGCCTGAGCCGGGTCGCCCGGAACAAGCTCCTCGAACAGGAGGTCCTCACCGCCGAGGAACGGGCCCTGCGCACCGTCCTGGAGGAGCGCGGCCGGATCGCCCGGGAGCTCCACGACGTCGTCGCCCACCACATGTCCGTGATCTCCATCCAGGCGCAGGTGGCCCCCCACCTCGTCGAGAACCCCTCCGACGAACTGCGGGAGAACCTGGCGGGCATCCGCCAGAACGCCGTCGAGGCACTGACCGAACTGCGCCGCGTCCTCGGCGTCCTGCGCGCGGAGGACCCGTCGGCCGACTCCGTACGGCACACCCCCCAGCCCACCCTGGACCGGCTCGACGAGCTCCTCGACAACGTCCGCGCCGCCGGCCTCTCCGTCGCCGCCGCCACCAGCGGCGAACGCCGCCGGCTCGCGCCGGGCGTGGAACTCTCCGCGTACCGCATCGTCCAGGAGGCGCTGAGCAACGCCATGCGGCACGCACCGGGTGCCCCGGTGCGGGTGGAGACCGGGTACCTGCCCACCGGGCTCACCCTCCGGATCGCCAACACCCCGGCCACGCGCCCCGTCGACCCGGCGTCCGCACCGCTCTCCCCGGGCCTCGGCCACGGCCTGCTCGGCATGCGGGAACGCACCGCCATGCTGGGCGGCGAGCTGGTCGCCGGGCCGACCCCGGACGGCGGCTACGAGGTGACCGCCACCCTGCCCCTCGACACCCCCAAGGACGGCACATGACCAACGGCACCATCCGTGTCCTCATCGCGGACGACCAGATGATGGTCAGACAGGGGTTCACGGTGCTGCTCGACGCCGAGCCCGGCATCGAGGTGGTCGGCCAGGCCGTGGACGGCGCCGACGCGGTGGCCAAGGTCGCGGAACTCGCGCCCGACGTCGTCCTGATGGACATCCGCATGCCCGGCACCGGCGGCATCGAGGCCACCCGAGTCCTCACCACGGCCGCCGGCTCCACCGTCAAGGTGCTCGTGCTGACCACCTTCGACCTCGACGAGTACGTCTACGAGGCCCTGCGCGCCGGTGCCTCGGGGTTCCTGCTCAAGGACGCCTCCGCCGACGAACTCGCGGAGGCGGTACGGGTGGTGGCGCGAGGCGACGCCCTCCTCGCCCCGGACCTCACCAAACGTCTGATCACGGAGTTCTCCCGGCTCAGCGCCACCCCGCGCAGCCCTCTCAAGGACCGCGTCGGGGTGCTGACGGAGCGGGAGACCGAGGTCCTGACCCTCGTCGCCCAAGGTCTGTCGAACGCGGAGATAGCGACGTGTCTCGTCGTGGCCGAACAGACCGTCAAGACCCACGTCAGCCGCATCCTGGTCAAGCTGGGACTGCGCGACCGCACCCAGGCGGCCGTCTTCGCCTTCGACACCGGCCTGGTCCGCCCGGCCGGCCACTGAACACGCCCCTCGCGCCGTGACGGCGCCCCGGGGGGACCGCCGTCCGGGGCGGATCCGGGGCGCTCGGCGCTTGCCGGCCGCGCGCCCCGGATCCGCCGACCGTCAGACCGCCGGGGGCACCCGGGACGGGCGGCCCGAGCCGCGCGTCAGGGTGTAGCCGCCGATACCGGCGAGCGCGCCGAGCACACCGCCCACCGCCGTCCAGATCCAGCGGTCGGACCACCAGCCCGAGGACCAGCCGTCCTCGGGCGAACGTGCCTCCACCGCCGACGGCTTCGCGGTGTCCGCCTCGGACTCGTCCTCGGTGGTGGCGCCCGGCACCAGCGGCGCCGCGAGCGCGCCGTCGGCGGCGTACGCGCCGCCCTTCTCGGCGGAGACCGCCCCGATCCGCGCGGTGAACGACTGGCCGAGGTCCTCCTCCGGGAGACCGGTGGCCGTCAGCCGCACGAAGTAGCTGCCCGGAAGCGGGTCCTCGTCCCAGGTCTCCGCCCAGGGCCGGACCGTCCGCAGCGTGCAGGACAGCTCGACGGTCGCGGCGTCCTTGGCCGCCGTGCGCGACTGCATCCCGTACATGCACGGCTGGCGGCGGCGCAGTCCGTCGTAGACGTCGACCCGCCAGGTGGAGGAGCCGTGCCGCAGGGCCGCGTCGGGCAGGGTCACGGTGGCCCGTACCGTCGGACGCTGCCCGGTGTCGGCGGGGAACACCCAGTAGAGGTAGGCGCCGGTCGAGGCGCTCGCGGTGGCCTCCTGGCCCTGCCGGAAGAAGGCGGCGTCACGGAAGCCGGTGCCGGCGCGCGTCGGCCCGGCGCCGGCCCCGGCGCTCGCGCTGCCGCTCGGCGTCGGGGAGTCGGCCGACGCGGGGGCCGCGGCGCCCAGGAGCGCGGCGCCCGTCAGCAGGGTGGTGGTGAGCGTGCGTACGGTACGCATCAGTTGGTCCTCCAGACGGCGACGCGCCAGCGGGACAGCCAGCCCCACAGCAGACCGCCCACGAAACCGGCCAGTACCAGCACACCGAGCAGCCACCAGCCGCGGCCGAGCCCGAAGGCGGCGACGTCGGAGGCCTCGTCGGGCGCGTCGACCAGGTCGACGGCGAGCTCGATCGGCATGCCCGGCGTCGTCTTGACCGACGGCGGAGCCGAGAAGGAGTTGCTGACCTGGAGGCACACGGTCTCGGCCGCGGGCTTCTCACCGTCGACGTCGTCCCGGGGAGCCTTGGGGTAGCGCAGGCCGGTAGAGATCAGGTCCGTCCTTCCGTCACCGGCCTCGGAGCCGCGGACGATCTCACGGCCGTGCACGGTCACCGCGCGCAGCAGCACGCCGTAGTCGTCGTTCACGGCGCGGTCGGCGGACACGCTCACGGAGGCGCGCAGCTCCTGGCCGGGCAGGACGTCCACCCGGTACCAGCGGTGCTGACCGAAGGTCTCGCGGTCGGTGTACAGGCCCGGCTTCAGCACGGGCGCGTCGGCGCACCGCCCGGCGCCCGCTGCGGCGATCGGCGTGACGACCGGGTCGGCCGCGCGGTCCACCAGTTCGCGGACGCGGCCGGAGAGCTCCTCGGTGTGCTTGACCGAGGTGTACGTGCCGCCGGTCGCCTCCGCGATGCAGGTCAGCTGCTGACGGGTCTTGGCGTCCGGCACCAGGCCGAGGGTGTCGATGGTCAGATGGATGCCCTTGGCCGCGATCTCCCGCGCCACCTCGCACGGGTCGAGCGGGGCGCAGGTGTCCTCGCCGTCGGTGATGAGCACGATCCGGCGGGTGGCGTCACCGCCCTTGAGGTCCTCCGCGGCGCCGAGCAGGGCCGGGCCGATCGGGGTCCAGCCGGTGGGCGCCAGGGTGGCGACGGCCGTCTTCGCCTCGGTCCGGTCGAGCGGGCCGACGGGATAGAGCTGACGGGTGTCCTTGCAGCCCTTCTGGCGGTCCTGCCCGGGGTAGTCGGCCCCGAGGGTACGTATGCCGAGCTGCACCTCTTCGGGCACCGCGTCGAGCACCTCGTTGAACGCCTGCTTCGCGGCGGCCATACGGGACTGGCCGTCGATGTCGCGGGCCCGCATCGAGCCGCTGACGTCGAGCACCAGCTCTACCTTGGGGGATTCCTTGGCCGCCGGTTCGTCGGCGGCGGCGCCGGTCGGGACGAGCCCGACGGCCAGTGCGGCGAGCAGCGCGCAGGCCCCGGTCGCCAGCCGTTTTCTCGTGATCATTGGCGGATCGTATGGAGGATCTTCCGACAATCCAAAACGGCCTTGTGCGGGCTCTTCTGCGGGACCGTCAGAACGGTCGCCGACCGCCGCCGGCGCACGGGTGCCACGGGGTGTCCCGCCGGTCCCGCCCGGCCGCGGGAAGCCTCCGTGCGCAGCGGCGTGGCCCACCTGGGCGCGGCCGTCGGCGGTCAGCCGGGACGCGGCTGTGCCCGACTGTCCCAGGATCCCCGCGGCGTGGTCTGCGCGCGCCTTCCACGGTCCACGGAGGTCCGCGAGGGTCCTCCCTCGGGAATCCCGTAGGTGTCAGTCCTCCGCGGCCAGGCGCCGCACCTCGGCCAGCGCCTCGCTCACCGCTGCCGGGATGTCCGTCACCGGGAACCGCGCGTGCCGCACCGTGCCGTCGCGGTCGACGACCAGCACGGTCCGCTTCAGTCGCAGCAGTTGTCCGGCGCGGAAGGTGGGCAGGCGCAGCGCGGCGGCGAGGCGGAGGTCGACGTCGGAGAGGAGGGTGAAGGGGATGTCCTCCTGGCTCGCGAACACGCGCTGTTCGTCGGGGCGTTGGGTGCTGACGCCGTGCACCTCCGCGCCCGCGGCGCGGAAGTCCTCGTAGGCGTCCCGGAAGAGCCGGTTCTCCAGCGTGCAGCCGACGGTGCCGGGGATGTGCGACCAGCCCTCCGGCAGGGGGCCGGGGCTCCCGGTCGCCGGATAGCAGAACAGGACGGTGGCCACGCCGCCGGCCACCGGGTCGACCGGCGCGCCGTCCCGGTGACCGGGCAGCCGCAGGCGCGGCAGCCGCCGGCCCGTCAGGTCCGCGACGCGCCGTGCCTCCGCGCTCGTCTCGTCGGCGGTGCCGCTGAGCGAGCCGTCGCCGAGGAGCCAGCGGTCCGCCCAGTCCTGCATCGACAGCAGGACGGGCAGCAGCCCCCGGCCGCTCTCGGTCAGCCGGTACTCGTGCCGCGTCGGCCGTTCCTGGTACGGGACCTTCTCCAGCACCCCCGTCTCCACCAGGTGCGCCAGGCGCTCGGTGAGCACCTTCCGGGAGATGCCCAGCTCCTCCTGGAGCGCGTCGAACCTGTGGCGCCCTCGGGCGGTCTCCCGGATCAGGAGCAGGCTCCACCAGTCGCCGACCACCGACGCGGCCTGCGCGATCGCGCAGGCCGCGTCCCGCTCGGGAACCGACCTCATCTGCGTCTCCACTTCTGCGCGCACGGCGGCCGCTCGTCGGGACCATCTTGCGCCATCAGGTCGGTTCCGGATAGAAACTCACCTGGAGCAAGTGAGTTCCGAAAAGAGACTAACAAGATCCGGGGGATGGGCGCGCCGTATGAGCGGAACACGAGCGATCCAGGAACACGACCGACGCGACGACGAACGGGAGACCTCGTCGCCGGGCGTCTTCTGGCGCTTCTGGGCGGCCGCCACCGTCAGCGGCGCGGGCACCGCCGTCACCGCCCTCGCCCTGCCGCTCATCGCCCTCACCGTCCTCGACGCCACAGCCTTCGAGGTCGCCCTGCTCGCCGCCGCCGGGCAGGTCTCGTGGCTGCTCCTCAGCCTCCCGGCGGGCGTCGTCGCGCAGCGCGTGCCGCTGCGCCGCCTCCAGGTCACGCTCGACCTCGTACGGTTAGCGGCGCTCGGATCGCTGCCGCTCGCCTGGTGGATCGGCACGCTCACGTATCCGCACCTGCTGTTCGCGGCGCTCGTCACCGGCTCGGCGACCGTGCTGTTCGACATCGGCAACTCGACCTTCCTGCCCGCCGTCGTCCCGGCCCGGCAGTTGGCCGCCCGCAACAGCGTCATGTCGGGCACGCACGCCGTCACCGACACCGGCGGCCCCTCCCTCGGCGGCGTCCTGATCGGCGCGACAGGCCCGGTCGGCGCGCTCGTCGTGGACGCCGCCAGCTACCTGGCCTCCGCCGTGCTCCTGCGCACCCTCCCCGAGAGCCGCCCCGCGCCCCGCACCGGCGAGAGCGCGCTGCGGCTGATGCGGGAGGGATGGCGGTACGTCACCAAGCACCCGATCATGCGCCCCTGCATGATCTGGGCGACCGCCGCCAACTTCCTCAACGCGGCCCTCGTCGCCCTCACCCCCCTCTACCTGGTCCGCGGGGCCGGCCTGGACTCCGTACAGCTCGGTCTCGTCCTCGCCATGGACGGGGTCGGCGCGCTCGCCGGCGCCGCCGTCGCGGTCCGGGTGACCACGCGCCTCGGCACCGCGTGGGGCATCATCGTGGCCGATCTGGCCGGCGGCGCGCTGCTCCTGCTCGCCCCGCTGACCACGTCGGCGGGAGACGCGTACTGGTTCGCCCTGGGCAACGCCGGCTTCGCCTTCGGCACCGTCATCGGCTCGATCACCACCCGCACCTACCGGCAGACGCAGTCGCCCCCGGAGATGCTGTCCCGCGTGATGGCCACGGTCCGCTTCGTCTCCTGGGGTGCGATGCCGCTCGGCGCGCTCACCGCCGGCCTCCTCGCCACGCACGTCGGCGCCCGCACCGCGCTCTGGACCGTCTGCGCCGCCGCCCTCCTGCCCCCGCTCTACCTCTTCTCCACCAAGGTGGGCCGCCACCGCGACCTCGTCCCGCGCCCCGGCGCCACGGCACCGTCAGATCGCTGATCACGTGGACGTGTTCCGGCGACGGCGCACGATCCGCACCGTCCGGAGTCCGTGCCGGAACGTCCGCCGGACCGACGACCGATCCGGCCCGCGCTCAACGGTGCTCGGGGTTCTCGAAGTCGAACCGGCAGCCGGCGTCCCACTCGGAGCGCTGGTTTCCGTGGGCGGGGATGCCGCCGGCGTCCTTGAGCATGCGGGCCAGGTGGAGCTGGTTCCAGGTCATGAAGGTGGTGTTGCGGTTCGTGAAGTCGTTGTCCGGCCCGCCGGAGCCGGGGTCGAGGTACGACGGGCCCGGGCCGGCCTCGCCGACCCAGCCCGCGTCCGCCTGCGGCGGAAGGACGTATCCGAGGTGCTGGAGGCTGTAGAGGACGTTCATCGCGCAGTGCTTGGCGCCGTCCTCGTTGCCGGTGATCAGGCAGCCGCCCACACGACCGTAGTAGGCGTACTGGCCGCGCTCGTTGAGGATCGACGAGCAGGCGTACAGACGCTCGATCACCTTCTTCATGACGGAGGAGTTGTCTCCCAGCCATACGGGTCCGGCCAGGGTGAGGATGTCCGCGGCCATCACCTGCGAGTAGATGACGGGCCACTCGTCCGTCTCCCAGCCGTGCTCCGTCATGTCGGGCCACACACCGGTCGCGATGTCGAGATCCACCGCCCGCAGCACCTCGACCTCGACGCCCTGGCGCTCCATGATCCCGGTGCTGATGTCGATCAGCCCCTGGGTGTGGCTCCGCTCCGGCGACCGCTTGAGGGTGCAGTTGATCACCAGGGCGCGGAGACCACGGTAGGACGTGCCGGTGTCGGTCATGGATGCGATCCCCTGCTGACGAGTGGGCGGGTCGGGCGGCGAAACACGGCCCGGTCGCCGACGTCGATACGGGTCCGGGTCGGGCCGGCCGAAAATCCCGCCCACTCTCTCGCCTGGTCGGGCGGCATGATCGAACGCCACGCCAGTGCCGACGAAGTCGTCCGCCCGCTCACCCGTGTGGCCTCACAACCATGACAGCTGTCGCCGAATCGGATCGGGCCGCGCGGCACGAGCATGCCGGCGGCCGTGACCTGCGAGTGGATCACCGGCCGTCGTGCGCCCGCGGCCGGGCCCCGGCGCCGGACCTCCGGACGCGCCGGGTGGTCCGGCGCACGGGGCGCGGTCCCGCTACCAGATCGCCTCGACCCACTCCGGGTGGTCGATGAAGGGGTTCCGGTTGCCCTGGTAGGTGCCGAAGATGATGTCGTTGCGCCGCTGCTCGAAGGCGCTCGGCGGGTCCTGCTCGTTCCACTGCTTCAGGACCGAGAGACGACCGTGGTACGGGACGCTGCCGTTGGTGGTCGAGTCGTTGGGCTCCAGGTTCGCCCAGGCGTCGTCGCCCTCGTAGCGGACGGCCATGTACAGGATCATCCGGGCCACGTCGCCCTTGTCGGCGTTGCGCGGCTCGAAGGAGTTGCTGTCCGTGTAGCTGCCCGTCGCGCCGCTCACCGGGCTGCCGCCGTTGTCGAAGTCCTTGTTCCCGCGCGTGCTGTTGACCTGGACGTCCGCCGGGCGCAGGTGGTGGAGGTCGGTGCCGGGGCCGGCGGAGGTGCCGAAGTTCCCGTGGGACTGGGCCCAGACGTGTTCACGGTTCCAGTCGCCCACGTCGCCCCCGTTCAGGGACTTGCTCCGCGAGGTGCCGCTGTACAGCAGGATCACGTTGTTGCTGTTGGCGGGGTCCTGGTCGGTGACCTTCAGGGCGTTCCAGACGGCGTCGTACGAGATCTTCGTCTGGGTCCTGATGATGGTGTGCAGCGAGGACTTCAGGCTCGTGCCGGTCTTGCCTATCGCGTCCTCGTAGTAGGTGGCGTCGTAGGCGGTCGTCGCGGCGGCGACCTGCGCCGGGGCGGCGGACGGCGCGGTGGTGGCCCACCTTGGTGGAGAAGAGGTAGAGCGGGGGCAGGAGGGCGGCGGCGCAGACGGTCCAGAGCGCGGTGCGGGCGCCGACGTGCGTGGCGAGGAGGCCGGCGGTGAGCGCGCCGAGCGGCATCGCACCCCAGGAGACGAAGCGGACCGTGGCCATCACGCGGGAC
>NZ_RDBI01000064.1:20699-52802 GCF_008042125.1 Streptomyces sp. MS191 | reverse complement strand
GGTTCGCCCGCACGACCCCGTCGAGGTCGAACTCCCGCCGCTCCCGCACCACCCCCTGGAACGCGTCTGACCGGCGTCGGACGGCCGCGGTCGCCCGGCTTCCGATCCGGCTGACAGTCCGTCGGGGATCGCCGTACGATGTTCAGTCTTGCAGCCGACCGACTGCGGAGACGACTGATGGCCAGAACCGCCCTCGGACCGGCCGAATCCGGACCCCTCTTACCCGCGTCGACACCGGGGTCCGGTATTCACGTGCCCGCGGCCTCCATTCCGCGGCAGACGCGTGGATCGCGTTCCTGCGATGCCTCCCTTTCGTGGCCCGGGCTGGTTCGGGAACTGCGTGACCCGCTGATCGACGATTTATCGGACTCCTGTCGGGAACGGGTCACGGAAGATGCCGCGTTATGCGGAATGAGTTCGCGGGACTTCGACATCCAGTTGCGTCTGCACGCCCCTTCCGTACGGGATCGCCTGGAATCGAGACAGCCGTCCCCGCTCGTCTACGACGAGTTGCGCCCCCGGCTCGTCGCCCGCTGCAGCCGGATCGCCGCCTACACCGAGGACGCCGACCTCCTCGCCAACAGCGCCCTGTTGCTCGGCGGTGGCGAGGCGCGACGCGGGTTCACCGTACGACGTCCCGACGGATCCTCCGTCGGAGTGAACTTCGAGGTCGTCCCGCCGAGTACCGGCTTCCTCTACCAGTCGAAGCTGCATTACATGCTGAGCCCCCGGGCCGACACGATCGTGGAACTCGGCTGTTACCTGCAGGGGGCGACGCACCCCGTCACCTATCTGGCGTTCTCCCTGTGCGACCGGCCCGGAACATTGCGCGCCCTGCAACTCCAGGGAATTCCCGCCGAGCGGGGCAACTTGCTCATCCTCACCCGTGCCCTAGGCTTGTCGGGTGCGGCGCGGAACCTCATGAGCTTCACCATCGGTCAAGCCGTGAGGCATGTACGGACCATGGGGTGCAAATTCATCGTGACGGCATTCAATCCCCTCTTGGGATTCACCGGATCGGCTTTGCACGCCAGCAATTTCGTTCCCTTCGCGACCGCGCCGGTCGCCTATTCCTACGACCGGTTCGGCGGTTATGTGACGCGCCGCCGATCGACGTCGGACCCCGGTACGGATCGGCGGACGACCAGCCATCGGAACCTTCTGGTGGTGCTCGGCACCGACAGCACATCGAGAAAAGAAACCCTTAAAGTGACGACCCTGTACGACGTGGCAGAGCCGCCCCGCGACGCGCCTGCCGGCCACCTCGACCCACTCGACTCGGACGAACTCCGCCGATTCCGGCACCGGCTGGAGGCGGCGTGGTCGCTCACCACCGCACACCCCAGCTATGCCCGGGAACCCCTGTCCTCCAAGGGGCAGTGCGGCGTCAGCTCCGTGTGGCTGGCCCGCCTGCTGCGGAAGCGCCGGATCGAGGCGACGTACTGCTACGGCCGGCTGAGCTTCGACGACCCCGGCATCTCCTCCGTCGACCACCACTGCTGGCTGGAGATCGGCTCGCCGAACGACGCCGCCCGCCAGGTGGTCGACCTGACGTGTGATCAGGCGGACGGCTTCGACGAGAAGGTGATCTACCGCCGCCACGACGAACTCGCGCGCACCGGCGTCCGGTACGAGCCCGCCACGCGACTCACGGTCGACGACCTCCCCGGCGACCGGGTCTGGCCGCGCTACTTGCGGCTCGAGGAGTCCATGCGCGCCCAGGAGGGCATGGAGAACCTGTACGACCACGCCTGAGTGCTCCACGATCGGACCCGGGGGGGACGTGAGCGGTCAAGAAGAGCGCCCGCAGGTTCTGCTGTTGTCGTCGAACCTGCGGCGCCGCTACGCCGAGGACGTCCTCGCCGCCCTGGCACTCCCGCCCGGCGCCGTACTCCAGTTCCGGTACGAGGCCCAGTACGTGGCCCCGTCGCTCCAGCAGAAGGTCGCCAACGGCACCATCCTCCAGCAGCGCGCCCTCATCGGTTTCATCGCCGACGCGGCCTCACCCGCCGACGCCTTCCTGCTTCCCGTCCGCGTCGCCGAGATCGTCGCCGCGGAGTGCGTGGCCGAGGTCTTCCTCTTCAGGCTCCGCGTCACCGACCACGTCGACCTCGACGACTACTCGCTCTCCCGGACGGAGATCTGCGGGGAGAGCCGCAGGGTCATCGACAAGATCATGGAAGGCAACGGCGGTTCCTACTACCCCGCCGTCCTCAAGTTCCCGGCCTTCCCCATCCGGACGGGCGGGGACCAGGCGCAACTGTGGATCAGCGTGGCCCGCCGCCTGGCGCTCCACCCCACCTTCGAGGACGCCTACTTCATGCGGGTCGACCAGCCCGTCCACCTCGCCGGCACCGGCTCCTTCGCCTTCGAACCGGAGGGCCGCCTCAGTCTGGGCGACCTGCAGCCCGCGCGGCTCCCCGTCAGCTTCTACGCCCAGCGCTACACCGAGGCGCCGAAGATCACCCTGGCCTGCGACACGGACGGCCGCTTCCTGCGCGTCTCCTCGGACGCGTCCCACGACGTCGCCCTGCGCTACGACTCCACCGAGTTCTGGCTCCAGCCCGACGCGTCGTCGTTCGACGCCCTGACCCACGTCACCATCCGGCTCGGGCCCGTGGAGGCGGGTCCGACACCCGTCGCGGCCGTCCGCTTCCCGGTCGTCATCAAGCACTCCCGCGTACGGCTCGTCTCGCGGGTCGCCATCAGCGCCCTGGGCGCGTTCCTGGTCGCCACCCCGGCCATCCTCGGCGGGGACGCGTCACTGACGCTGCGCATCGTCCTGGCCGTGCTCGGTTCCGGGGCCCTGAGCGCGGCCACGATCGTCATGGGCCGCCCCCGCAGCTGAACGGGCGCGGCGGTGTCCCGCCGGACGAGGCCGGGGGACAGCGTCGCTTCCGCCGTCCTCGCGGACGAGCGGGGCACGGTCAGATCGCGGCGCGCATCCGGCCGAAGTCGACGGCCTGGCCGGCCTCGCGCAGGACCTGCTCGGCAGCCCGGCTCACTTCGGTCGGAATGTCGCCCAGCTCCTCGACGAGCCCTGCGTAGATCGGGGCGTCGCTGGGCGCTGTGTGGGCGCGGTCCTGCAGGTTCACGGTGCTGGTCCTTCTCCGTCGGTGGCAACGGCTAGCGAGTGTAGGCGGCGCCCTTTCCGGGCCGACGCCCGGGACACCCTCCCCGACAGGCCGCAACACGGCTTGGGAACGCCCGCGAGCGGGGAGAAACCCTGTGGACCACATGACGGGCAGTCAGCGCATGGTGGACCGAACCCCTCGAAGAGCACCAGTGAACGGACGACCGAGTGACGACCACCTACAGCGAATCCTCCACCGACCGCGTCCCCGGCCGGGCCTGGACGATCCGGCTCACCGGCCACGCGGACCGGACCGCGACCCTCACCTGCTCCACCGCCGGCTGCAGGATGCCGGCCCGATCCCGCGACCTCGCGGCGCTCCGCGCGTTCGCCGCGCGGCACGCGGCCGCCCACGCCAAGGCCGCCACCGTCCGCCCCCACGCCTCCTGCCGCTGCCGTGCCGACCATTGCGAGACCCACGCGGACTTCAAGGTGCGCTGCTCCGGCGGAGTGGTGCTGATCGTGCGCCATGATCCGAGCGTGGGACAGGTCTGGAGCGTCGAGGAGGTCTGCGAAGCCTGCGCGCCGCTGGTTCCGCACGCCCTCGTCGTCGCCCGGTCCGTACGCCCCCGACCGGTCGCCGCCGCACCGGATCAGCCCACCGGCGCCCAGGTCCCCGGCCCCGCGCGGCCGAGTGTCCCGGGCGGCTTCTCGTCGGCCGGCGCCCCGGGCGAGGGCGCGCCCGACACCGGCCCGCGCCGACGACGCGCCCCGCGCACCCCGCACCGCCGCCCCGGCCACGAGCGCTGACCACCACCCGGGAGCACCGATACCGCGACGGGCGGACCCGTCACGGTGCGCCCGGGGCCCGGTACGACAGGGCGGGCTCCGCACCGCCCTGGTCGAGCCGGAAGGGCGGGTACGCGTCGGTCATCAGGCTCGCGTAGGCGGCGACCCGCAGAACCCACCGGTTCAGGCCGATCACCAGCGCGAACAGATCGCGCGGGTACCGGTCGGTGAAGGCGACGCCGAAGGCCGCGATGAGGGTCAGGAGGCTGATCAGGCCGCCGCTCCACCAGCCGGCGCGCATGCCGCCGGTGAAGAAGGCGATCACGAGGTACTGGGGGATGGCGAGCAGCCACCACTTGACGAGGACCAGCGAGCGGGAGAGCCGCTCCGGATAGGCGATGTCCAGCCGCGCCGGATACCCGGGCTCGGGACCCAGGCTGAAGGGCGGATAGCGGTCCGTGCCGAGCGCGCCGTACGCGTAGTACGACACCCGCCAGGACCAGCGGAGCACCCCGAGATTGAAGTCGAACAGCGACCGGGGATAGCGCTCGGTGAACAGGATGGCGAAGAAGGCGACCACGGTCACGAGGAAGAAGGCGATCCAGAGGAAGATCAGGATCAGCCAGTGGGGGAGGGCGAGGAGCCATTTGACCAGCRACAGCCAGCGCGACAGCGGTGAGTCGAGCGTGGCGGTCACCGTGACCGGAAGGCTCGGGGCGGGCTCGTTCATGATCGTCACTCCCTCGGCCGCTCGTCCGCGCCGTGCCGCGGCCCACGACCCTCCCCCGGCCGGCGCGCCCTCCTCCAGGATCACCCCGCACCTCCCACCGGCGCAGATCGGGACCCCTCGTCCCTGCCCCGCGGAGCTGGCCCCACTTCCGCCGGGTGCCCGAACTCTCGCGGACCGTGACGGTCCGCACGACCGGAGGGCGACCTCGCGGCTCCACGGCCGGCGGTCCGCTCGCGGGCCGGGTGCAGGAGGTCGATGCATCCGTCGGCGCGGGGGCCGGTGAAGACCAGGTACTCAACGACTCGCACGGAGTGCACACCAGGAGGGGACTCCGCACGCGTGAACCGCCTGGAAGGGACCCTCGGCCATGAACACCCGAACCCCCGTCGTGATAGCCGCCTCCCTGGGCGCCTGCGCTCTGGCGCTCGGCGCGGCTGTACCGGCGTCCGCCGACGACGACAAGGCCACGATCTCGGTGTTCCACGCCGTACCCGGCCTCGACGTCGACGTGTACGCCAACGGCGACGAACTCCTCCCCGACTTCAAGCCCGGCACACTGACCGAGCCGCAGTCACTGCCGGCCGGCTCGTACGACCTGAAGGTCTTCAAGGCCGGAGCCGACCCGAAGGGCACGCCTGCCCTCCAGAAGACCGTCGACGTGCCGGCCGGCGCGAACGCCACGGTCGTGGCCCACCTCTCGGCCGACGGCGAACCGCGGCTCGACGCCTTCGTCAACGACGTGTCGAAGGTGCCCGACGGCAAGGCCCGGCTCACCGTGCGCCACGTCGCCGCCGCACCCGCCGTCGACGTACGGGCCGGCGGGCAGCCCGTGTTCGAGGACCTGACGAACCCGAACCAGAACTCGGCCGTCGTCGACGCCGGCACGGTGCCGGCGGACGTCGTCCTCGCGGGCACGAACACGGTGGCGATCGGACCGGCCGACCTCGACCTGAAGGAAGGCACCAGCAACGTCGTCTACGCCTGGGGCAGCGCCGCGGACAAGGACCTCGCACTGAAGGTGCAGACCCTCGACGGCGCCGGCCCGTCACCGTCGTCCATGCAGTCCGGCCTGGTGCCGGGCGTCAACGACGCGAACGCGTGGGTCGCCTACGCGGCCGGGGCGGGCCTCCTCGCCGTGGCGGGGACGCTCGCGACCCGGCGGAGCTGAGCACCGTCGTCCGAGGCCCTTGGTCCGAGGCCGGAACCCCGCGGGGTTCCGGCCTCGGACCAAGGGCCTCGCCGCCGGGACGGGCGGCACGGCCGGCGCCGCTATCCAGGCCGGTACGTGCCGGCGCTCCACTCGTGGCCCTCGGGGTCGAGGACCCTGGCGCGTCGCGCGCCCCACGCGGTCTCCTCCGGCTCGATCACCGGGGTGCCTCCGGCGGCCACCGCGCGGAAGAACCACTGGTCGACGGCCGCCGACGTCGGCAGGCACAGATAGAGCCCGCCGCCCGTGCTGCTGCCCAACAGCGCCGGCCTGCCGTGGCCGACCTCGTCGCCGGTGATCATGAGGACCACCGATCCGAGGCGTACCTCGCCGTGGACCATCTCGCCATCGGCCGAGTCCCGCCGGGCCACCAGCCGGAATCCGACAGCGGCGAGCCAGTCCAGGGCGGCCGCGACGTCCTCGTACCCGAGGTAGGCGTGGAGGTCGGCTGTTGCGCCGTATTCCTCTTCGGGGCTGCTCATCGTCTCGTCCTCCGCCCTGGGATGCAGTGAGAGAAGGCAGAAAGATCACGGCCGGGGCCACCGGGCCGGGCTGGCTCGGTACCCACCGGCCGGACACCTGTGATTCACCGCCGGTCGGGACTTCGGATGCGAGGGCCGGCGCCCGGRCGYCCGGGCGCGTTCGGAGCGGGGCAGCACGGCCCCCCGGCCGCCCCGCCCCCGCTCCCGACGCGTCAGCAGGTCACGGAGCCCCTGCGCAGGGCGTGGCCGCCCGTGTTGCCGTCGTCGGACCAGTAGACCGGCTTGGTCCCCCCGACGCACTCACCGGCGCCCGCCAGCGAGAAGCCCTCGTTGTTGAGGTCGGACATGCCGCTCGGGCGGTCGTACACGGCGGTGGTGACGAAGGCTCCCGAGGCGTCGACCTGCAGCGTCCGGTGACGGCCGTCGCAGGTGTCGTCGCAGACGGCCCACAGGCGCGAGGCCTGCGGCTCCCACTGGAGTTCCATGACGCCCGCCGTACCGCCGGCGATCGTGGCCACGCGGGTCGCGGTGCCCGAGTCCTGCAGGACGTAGCCGTGGATCGCGCCCGTCCCCTCCACCCCGACGAAGAACACCCCGCCGGTGTGGGCCCCGTAGCGCGCGGGGTCGTAGGCCGCGCCGGTCGAGGCGTCCTTGAGACCGGCCCCGGTCAGGTAGGCGTCGGGGACCCATGTGATGCCCTCGAGGCCGAGGTTGGAGCCCACCGACGGCAGGTCGGAGGTCAGGTTCCACTCCTTGGTTGCGGTCAGCGTCGAGCCGGACACGGTCGCGTCGTACCTGAGGACGGACAGGCGGCTGGTGCCGGACGCGTCGCCGTTGCGCTCGCTGGAGACGAAGACCCCGCCCGCGGACCCGGCGCCGGTGAGCGTGACTCCCTCGCTGTCGGGCGCGCCGGAACCGCCGGGGAAGCGCAGCGTCTTGCCGGACGACCAGCTGTTCGCGGTGTCGGGCGTCCAGCCGCCCGAGCCGTCGGGGACGAGACGCCACAGCTTGCCGGAGTTCTGCGCGGCCCACATCGCCCCGCCCTCCTGGAAGAGGCCGCTGAGGTCCTGGCCGAAGACGTTCGACGCGTCGGCGGTGGCCACCGTGCCACTGCCCGGCCAGGCCACCGGGGTGGTGCCCCCGCCGCCGGTGCCGCAGTCGTTCGCGGCGCCGAGCGTCAGCGCCGCCGCCTCGAACGCGCCCGTTCCGTCGGGGCAGCGCGACCACGACGGGGCGGAGTGCGCGCTCCAGGTGAAGGTGTCGACCAGCGTGCTGCCGTCCGCCAGGTACAGCCGCGCCTTGTCGCTGGAACGCAGGCCGAAGGAACCGTGGACGTCGAAGGCGCGGAACGCGCCGGGAGCGAGCGTGGTGCCGGAGCCGATCTTGTACTTGGAGCCGTTGTTGTCGTCCTTGAGGATCCAGCCCGAGAGATCGACGGTGGTGGTCCCCTTGTTGTACAGCTCGATCGAGTCCTCGACGGACCCGGTCGTCACCACCTCGTTGACCCGGATGTCGTCGGCCGGCGCCGCGTGGGCCGGGGCGGCGGTGKGGGCGSCGGCGGCCAGCGCCGGTCCCGCGACGAGGAGGAGGGTGATGCTGCGGCGCCGTCGGCGCGCGCGTGAGTCCGTCACGATGGTGTCCGTCCCGGGGTCGTAGTGCTGCTGGGCGGCACGAGATTCGCCGTACGGGCCGAACGGCCGCCCTCCGGTGGGTGGGTGTGCCGTGAACGGTGGCCCAACTGTGCGTGGACGACCCGCGCCCCACCCGCCGCGCGGCAGCCGCGGCGCCTCCGGCACCCGTGGTCCCGGGCAGCCGCGCCGCGTCCGGCACCCGTCGTTCCCGGCGGCCGGAACACTCCGCCGAGCGGGCGAGGTCCGAGACCTTCGGGTTTGGTCCCGGGAAAACAGGCAAGCCGAACCGTCGAGCGCTCGTCAAGCAGTAGCGGACAGACAGCCAGGAGTCACGATCCAGGAAGGCGGCCATGTCGATCCTGACCACAGTTCTCATCATCGCGGCGGTGCTCGTGGTGCTGCTGGCGGCCGGAGTCCTGCTCCGGGCCCGGATGGGCCCGAGCGGCGGCACGCGCTCCCTCAAGCGGCGTTTCGGCCCCGAGTACGACCGCACTCTCGCACGGCACGGCGGAGACGGCGAGGCCGCCGACCGGGACCTGCGCGAGCGGACCGAGCGGTACGGCCATCTCAAGCCGCTGCCGCTGGAGCCCGCCGTCCGTGAGCAGTACACCGCTCAGTGGACCACGCTCCAGGAACGTTTCGTCGACGCGCCGCGACAGGCCGTCGCCGACGCCGGAGCCCTCATCGGACGCGTCGCGGCGACCCGGGGCTTCCCGGACGCCGACCGGCCCGAGGAGCAGCTCGACGCGCTGTCGGTGCACCACCCGCGCCAGGTGGAGGGGCTGCGAACGGCCCGTCGCGGCGCGGATTCCGAGTCCGCGTCGACCGAGGAACTGCGCGAGGCCCTGGTGCACGCCCGGGCCCTGTTCGACCACCTGACCACGGCCGAGTCGGCGACCGTCGCCACGGCCCGACCGCACGGGACGTCCGGGCACCGGCGTGGACACCTGCTCAAGCCGAAGGGAAGTGGTGCGTGATGGCACGCGAGAACCGGGACCAGTGGACGGAAGGCCGGACCGAGGGCGGATCGGACAACGATCCCGCGATCCCCGCAGTACCGGCCCAGCGCGCCGGCCGTACGGCGCCGCCGGCTCCCTCCGTGCCGCCGCCCGCACCGCCGGTCACGCCGCCGGCCGCCGGCACCCCGGCGTCTCCGCTGTCGAAGTCGCCCCAGTCCGCCGCACCGTCCGACGCCCCCAGCGCCACGGGCAGGAACGGGGGGAGCCGCAAGGAGACTCCCGCCGAGACCCCCGCCGCGCCGCGCGGACGGACCGCGACGGACCGGCCGGCACCCGAAGGCCAGGCCCCCGAGCCCGGCCGCGTGGCGCCGGGCGAGGGCCGCGGTGACCACCACGCGGCAGGCACCGGCCCCACGGCCGACCTCGAGGGGACCGGCCCCGCGGGTGCCCTGCTGGGCGACCGTGACCGTGAGCGTCTCGGTCAGCGCCTGCACCACGCGCTCGCCGGTTTCGTCGACTCGCCCCGCGACGCGGTCGCCAAGGCGGCCGACGTCCTCGACGAGACGGAGGAGCAGCTCATCGCCTCCCTCAAGGACCGCCGCACCGCGTTGCGGGCGGGCTGGCAGCAGGGCGGCGACGCACGGGACCGGGGTGCCGACACCGAACAGCTCCGGCTCACCCTGCGGACCTACCGCGAGGTGACGGAACGCCTGCTCGGCGCATGACACCGGCGTGTCCGGCCCGTCGGCCGGCCGACGGAGACAGAGGCCCCCGTGGAAGACCACGGGGGCCTCGGCCGTGCTCGGTTCGACGTGCCGGGCGTTCTTCCCCGCACGTGGGCAGGGGTGGTCGGGGGAGCGCCCCTCAGACGGCGCCGCCCACGGCGGGGCGTGCCAGGAGCGCGCCCCGCGCGTGCCCGGTGCGCCCCCGGGCGGCGGCCTGCTGCGGAAGGACCCCGCCCGGGGCGAATGGGTGCTCCACGGCGGAGGCGTAGGGCAGGTCGTCGAGCGGGGCGTCCGTGCAGAAGCGGACCATGAGGTCGGCGAAGTCGGCGACGCGTTCGAGCGGGGCGAGGTGATCCGCCGCCCGGATGGTCAGGAAGCGGCCGGTGGGCATGCGGGAGGCGACCGAGCGTCCCATGGCGGGAGTGGTGAGGGTGTCGTGTTCGCCTGTGGCGACGAGGACGGGGCACGTCGCGCCGCCACGGGGCGCGTACCACGCGTGCCGCATCAGCCGGGTGATGTGCTCCGCGGACCTGTGCAGCTGTTGCGGGTCCTGACCCGAGATCTGCTGGTACAGCAGGCGGGAGATGACGTGGTGGCGCCGGACCGTGGACGCGCCGGAGGGCGGCATGAAGACGTCGGTCAGTTCCCGGGCGAGAAGGTCCATCTGTCCGCGGTGCAGCATCGCGTCCCAGCGCGGCATCGCGGCGACGTGCGGTTCCGGCAGATGCGTCGCCACGCCCACCAGCATCATGCGCTCGACCAACTCGGGCGATTCCTCGGCGAATCGGAGCGCCACGCTGCCACCGAAGCAGGCGCCCATCAGGTTCACGCGCGGGAGGCCGAGTTCGGTCACCAGGTGCCGTACGGCCCGGGCGAGGAACTCGGTGCCGTAGGAGGCCGGGAGGAAGTCGGCGGTGCCGTACCCGGGCAGGTCGACGGTGACGACCGAGCAGACCTCGGTCAGCCGCTGCTCGTGCCGCAGCCACGAGCAGCGGTCCTGCAGTAACCCGCCCAGGACCAGCAGGGTTTCGGCGCCGGGACGCCGACTCGGCGCGGTGCGGCACACGTACCGGAATCCCGCCAGGTCCAGAACGCGCTCCGTGGGCAGGGACGGTGACGGCTCGGCGGCTGGGAAGGCGGCTCCGCCCTGCGCGTTGCTGGGGTGTTCGGCCGTCATGACGGACCTCCGGACGAGTGCGGGCGGAAGGCGGGAACAAGCCATACGCAAAAGGGATGTTCGTGATCTATAACGCGAGGAGCGAGTCGACGACACGGGCTCCCCGCCGACCGGCGCCACGCCGCCGCTGCCCGCGCTCCTCCCGCTCCCGCCCCGCCGTGGAGCTCGTCAGTCCACCAGCACCCCGGGGTTGAGGATCCCTCGCGGGTCGAGCGCGGTCTTCGCCGCCCGCAGCGCCAGGGCGAACGGCTCGGGGCGCTGGCGGTCGTAGCCCGGGCGGTGGTCC
Source organism: Streptomyces sp. MS191 (assembly GCF_008042125.1). Taxonomy (GTDB): domain Bacteria; phylum Actinomycetota; class Actinomycetes; order Streptomycetales; family Streptomycetaceae; genus Streptomyces. The sequence goes on along the minus strand of NZ_RDBI01000064.1, from coordinate 41,743 downwards.
CGGCCGACGGCGTGGTGGTGGGTGATGGTCGCCCGGTGCCGGTGCAGGACCTCGTTCGCGACCGCCTTCAGGTCGTCCCAGACGGCGACCTCGTCGCCGGGGCGGCCCGCGGCGAGAACGGTGAAGTAGGGAGCCGCGCCGTCCGGGTAGACATGCGTCAGGCGGCAGTTGACCATCGCAGGGTGCCCGGTGGCCTTGAGCGCGGCCTCGGAGACCTCGGTCCGCACCGCGTCGATCAGGCCCGGGATCCGGTCCCAGGTGGCGGCCGTCTCGAAGGTCTCCGCCACGGCGCCCATCCGGGCCAGCCCGTCGCGGAGGTAGGGCATCCGCAGGAAGGCCGAGCGCCAGGCGCCCACGGCCGTGTCGTCGCCCCCGCCGCCCTGGCCGGACGTGCCTTCGGGTCGGCCGCCGTGCGAGCGGGCGAGGTCGACGGCCCGCTCCAGTCGGCCGGTCACCGGCTCGTCCGCCGACTCGAACCCCAGGACCAGCACGGCGGAGCCGTCCTGAGCCGCGCCCGACAGGGCGGCCTCGCCCGCGTCCAGCAGGCGGCAGTTGGCGGGGGACAGGTCGGACTGCGCGAGCGCGCGCACCGCCCGGAGCGCGTCGTGGAGGTCGGCGAAGGCGACGGCGGCCGACGCCTTGTGCGTCGGGCGTTCCTGCAGGCGGACCCATGCCTCGGTGATGACCCCGAGTGCCCCTTCGGAGCCCAGGAACAGGCGGTCGGGAGAGGGGCCCGCCCCCGAGGCCGGCAGCCGCCACGAGGCGCTGGTGCCGGCGGGTGTGACGACGCGCATCGACTGCACGAAGTCGTCGATGTGGGTGCGGCCGGTGGCGTAGTGGCCACCGGCCCGAGTGGCGAGCCAGCCGCCCAGGGTGGAGAACTCGAAGCTCTGGGGGAAGTGCCGCAGGGTCAGACCGTGCGGTCGCAGCTGGTTCTCCAGGCTCGGGCCGAGAGCGCCCGCCTGGATGCGGGCGGAGCGGCTCTCGGCGTCGACCTCCATGACCCGGCACATGGCGGTGAGGTCGAGCGAGAGCACCGCTTGGTGGGTGTCACCGCGGTACTCCACGCCGCCCGTCACCGAGGAGCCGCCGCCGTAGGGGATGACGGCGATTCGCCGGTCGCCGGCCCAGTCCAGCAGGTCGGCGACGCCCGCCTCGTCCGTGGGCCGGGCGACGAGATCGGGCACGCGGCCGGGACGGCCGCGCAGGGCGCGTACGACGTCCCGGTAGGCCTTCCCCATGGCGTGGGCGGCCCGGTCCCCGGGGTCCGCCGACACCAGCGTGGCCAGGCTCCGCGGGGGTGTCACGGCGGGGTCGGCGATGCCGAGGTCGCGGACCCGGGGCACGGGAAGCGGGCGGCTCAGGGTGCCGGGCAGCAGAGCGCCTATCGCGACGCACTCCGCGTCGTCGGGATGCGCGTCCGTCCAGCCCCACCCCCACCAGGAGCGGGTGCGGGAACCGGACGGCTGCGGGATGGTGCCGGACATGGGCGCTCCAGGGATCGCAGTAATTTACCTGTGGGTAAATTACCTACTGATAATATCCGTCCATGGCAACCCCACCTTCGAAAGCCGGCACCAAGGGAGTCCCGCGGGAGCACCGCCGGCGGCAGATGCTGGAGGCCGCGACGGAGGAGTTCGGCAGCCGGGGCTACGCGGCCGCCTCCCTCCCCGGGATCGCCGCCCGGGTCGGGGTCACGAAGACCCTGCTGCACCAGTACTGCGGCACCAAGGAGGAGCTGTACGTCGCCTGCCTGGAACCCGTGGGGGACCGCCTCCTGGAGGCCATCCGCGCGGCCATGGGGCCCGGCGGGACCACGGGGCACACGCCGCTGCGCGTCCTCCACGGCATCTTCACCGCCCTGGAAGGGAGGCGGGAGGCGTGGTTCGTGCTGTACGACACCACGCTGCCGCCCGGAGGTGAGGCGGCCCGCCGGGCAGCGGTCTACCGGTCGGCCATCGACGACCTCGCCGCCGGGGGCACCGCCGAACTGCTCCGCGGGGCCGGGTCCGGCGACCCGCTGGACGCCGACGCGCTCAAGTACGTCTGGCGGGACCTGGTGGCCACCCTCGTCCGCTGGTGGGTGAAGCACCCGGAGCAGACGCCCGAGGCCATGACGCAGCGCTGCGCGCGCCTCTTCGCGGCGGCTGCCGCCCTCGCCCCCGAAGGCCGGTCGGACTGACGTCCCTCGCTGCTCGCGGCTCGTCACGGGCCTGCGCCGGCCCGCCCTCGCGGCCGGTCGCTCGGCGTGGCCAGGCCGGCGTGTGGACCCCGCGGGGCTCGTCGATCAGCCGGATGGGCGAGCGGCGTCTTCCAGGTCCTGGCCGACGTCTCGTTCTAGGACCTGTCGGACGTCTCGGGACTCCCGGTCGTCCCGGCCTTGAGCTTGCGCCAGACGGCTGCCAGCGCTTCGAGGTCCTTCTCGTCGAGGAGCTCGGTGAACACGGGGCCGAGCGCCTCGCGCCGCGTGGCGTCGGCCTCGGCGAAGGCGCGGCGCCCCTCCTCCGTCAGGGAGACCTCCACGGACCGGGCGTCGCGTGCCGACGGGGTGCGGGTCACCAGTCCGCGGGTCTGCAGGGCGTCGACGACCCGGGAGACCTGGCTGCGGCTGAGCAGGGTGCTGTTGCCCAGGACGGACGCGGGGACCGGTTCGGGGCTGGAGGCCAGCCACAGCATGACCTCGAACCACGACACGGGAAGGTTGTGGGCCTTCACGAGGGCGCGGTCGACGCGGTCCGCACGCGGGACCCGTCACGCGGTCAGGCCACGCGGTCAGGCAACCCAGGTGCCGGTCATGCCGACGACCGCCGAGCCGTCCTGGTCCGCCAGCTTGACGCCGGTGAACTCGCGAGCCCACGGCGAGGTCTGGATGCGGAAGGCCGGGGTCTCGGCGTCGAGCGCCTCCATGACCGCCTCGGCCGCGCCGGCCGGGGTCTGGGCGCCGTCGAGGAAGCTGCCCACCGTGCGGTCGATGTAGTGGCGCATCGCGTCCGCGTACGGGCCGGCCGCCGCGAGGCGGGCCTCCACGTCGAGCCCGATGTTGTTGACGAACTCCGTCGCCACGGCGCCCGGCTCGACGACGGACACGCGGACCCCGACTGCTCCCGCGACGGGGGCCAGGCTCTCCATGTACCCCTCGACGGCGAACTTCGCGGCGCAGTACGCCTCGTTGAAGGGCTGGCCGACGACGCCCCCGACGCTGGTGACGGTGACGAGACGGCCTCCGCCGGCCCGCAGGTGCGGCAGCGCGGCCTTCGAGACGTTCACGACGCCGAAGAAGTTGACCTCCATGACCTCGCGGACGTCGTCGACCGACTCGAGCTCAAGCGTGCCGACGTGCCCGGCGCCGGCGTTGTTCACGACCGCGTCCAGGCGCCCGTAGTCGGCGATCACACCTTCCACGGCGGCGGCGACGGAGTCCGGGTCGACGACGTCGAGCTGCCGGATGTCGAGTGCGACGCCCGCCTCGGCGGCGGCCTTGCGCAGCGCGTCGGCCCGGCCGGTGTCACGCAGGGTGGCGATCGTCCGCCAGCCTGCCTGCGCCGCGGCGACGGCTGCGGCGAGGCCGATACCTGAGGAGGTGCCGGTGATCAGGACGGTGCGGGGCTCGGCGGCGGAGGTGACGGGAAGGGTCGACATGAGGGGTGCCTTTCACGGAACGTAATTTATGTGCGTGTACACACACCATACGTTTATGTGCGTGTGCACGCAACCTCTAGACTGCCGACATGGCGAAGAAGCTCACCGAGGCCGAGATGCCCACGGCCGACTACGCGTTCTACGGGCTGGTCTGGGCCGGCACCGTGATGACCGACCGCGTCGACCGCGCCCTCGTGAAGGCCCACAACCTTCCCGTGTCGTGGTTCGAGGTCATGCTGTGGCTGGCCTCCAGCCCCGAACCGGTCCATCATGGTCGGAGGCCGACGGCGCGGCATCCGGATCCGCCGGACCCGCGCGGTACCCCGAGTCGGGAGGCGACGTGCGCTCATGGACGAATCACGCAGAGCCTGGTTCATGATCGGTGGCGTCATCGCCGTGATCCTCGCGGACCTCGTCGCCATCATCCTGGTGAACACCCTCGGCGGATGACCGGTGGCCCGCGCCGTACCGCCAGGGCCGCCGGCACCCTCCGCCGCCGAACCGCCGAACCGCCGAACCGCCGAACCGCCGAACCGCCGAACCGCCGAACCGCCGAACCGCCGAACCGCCGAACCGCCGAACCGCCGAGCGCCTTCGCCGGGCGCCGCGGGAATGGCCTCCTCGCCGATCTTCATCAGCGTGCGGCCCAGCAGGAACAACTCGACTCCGTCCATGACGTCACTATATCCAATTCGATGCATCCACTTGTATACATCCAGATGGATGGATACCGTGGTGCGCACGACGCGGACCGGACGGCCGGGCCAACGCGCCGACGTCGAGCGTGTCGCGGATGATCGCGGTGAAGTCGTGCTCGATGAAGTACGCGAAGTTCGCCCGCCGCCGGTCGTCGAACGGCTCCGGGGTCAGGTCCGGCTCGGTGTCCCGGTGGTGGGGGTCGATGCCCAGGACGCGGGCGACCTCGGGCAGGACTCCGGTGAGGCCCTCGCGTCGGTACAGGTCCTGGAGTCCGGCGAGTTCGCGTTCGTGCCGCGTCCGGTCGGCCGGGGGCAGCAGGCGCGGGGTGACCGGCTCGTGGGCGATCAGGGTGCTGATCGTGCCCGGGTGGGCGAGAGCGACGTGCAGACCGATGGACGCTCCGAGACTGCATCCCAGCATCAGCGCCGGCCGGTCGGTGAGTTCGGCGAGGACGCGGTGCACGTCGGAGGCGTGCTCGGTGAGGGTGGCGCCGCGGGAGGGGTCGTCCGGGCGGCTGCGGGACAGACCGCGCCGGTCGTAGGTGACCACGGTGTACGTGTCGCGGAGGTGTTCGACGAGATCGCCGCCGCGGTCCGCGTCGCCCTCGCCGCTCTGGGAGACGAGCAGGAGCGGTCCGGTGCCGCGCACCTGGTAGTGCAGGCTCGCACCGTCGACGGCGAGCCGTCCCTCGGTCGAAGTCGGCGTCATGGCCGTGTTCCCTCCCTCGGCGCGCGGCCCGGCCGTCCGGTCCGCGTCGTGCGCACCACGGTATCCATCCATCTGGATGTATACAAGTGGATGCATCGAATTGGATATAGTGACGTCATGGACGGAGTCGAGTTGTTCCTGCTGGGCCGCACGCTGATGAAGATCGGCGAGGAGGCCATTCCCGCGGCGCCCGGCGAAGGCGCAGGGCGTGACGGGGGCGCCCGGCTCACGTTGGTCGTCGCCAGTGACATCGCGGCGAACGGCGAGACCAGCGTCGGCGAGATCGTGGCGCGTACGGGGCTGCCGCAGAGCCGCGTCTCGACGGCGGTCGCACGGCTCCGGGAGGCCGGTGCGATCGAGAGCGCCGCCGACCCCGCCGACCGGCGGCGCACGCTGGTACGCCCTGCCTCGCGGGTCTCCGACCGGGTCGCCGCGGTCCGCGCCGCCGACACCACGGCGGCGCTCACCGCGGCCCTGGCCGGCACCGATCCGGCCGCGCTGGCCGAGGTCCAAGGCGCCCTGGACGTCCTCGCCCGCCACCTGGCACCCCGCGGACGGGCCTAGCGCGAACGGGCCGCAGCCGACGGTGCGCACCCCCCGGCGCCGGTCAGGTCCTGTCCGGGCGGTCCGAGGAGTGTCCGCCGCCCGGAGCTCTCGCCGCGAGGGAGGGCCGCCGCGGTTCACCCGACCGCGAGGCGCGGCTCTGTTCGAATCGGGCCATTCGAACTCAACCGAGTTGTGAGGTTTACGTGCCCGTTTTCGGGGCGGGTTGCGACCGGCGGGGTGGGTGCGAGACGGTGGGCGCCTCTGTTTTCCATCGCAGGAAGGTGGTGAGGTGCGCATCGAGCGTGCCTCCGTCTGTGTCAGCTCCCCGCCGTCCCACCGCCCGTCCGCACGACGCCGACCTGCACCTCGGCGCGACGTGGATCGAGGCGCCCTGTCCCGTGCTGGTCGTCGACCGGCACGGCGGCCTCGTACGGCTCAACGAGGCCGCCCGACAGCTCCTTCCCGACGCCGCGACCGGCGACTGGCTGCACGAACGGGTCCCGCCGTGGCTGTCCGAGGCCCACGAGCGGATCGGTGACGGGCTGCCCGCCGCCTCGGCCGGCCCGCTGACGGGGCGGATCGGAGAACGTCTCCTCGAGGCGTACCCGACGCTCGGCGACGGCGGCGACGTGGTGTGGTGGCTGGTCGACCAGACCGACCGGCGGCTCGCCGAGACGGCCCTGAGCGATGCCCAGGCACGATCGGGGATCCTCGSCGAGGTGTCCAACTCCCTGATGTCCACGCTGAACGTGCAGCGCTGCATGGAGGTCATCACCTCCATGGCCGCGGAACACCTCGCCGAGGCGGCCGTGCTCGTCGCTCCGCCGCAGGGACGGCGCCACCCCCTGACCTTCGCCCACCAGGGCGCGCCCGTCACGCAGTCCGTACGACAGGTCGACATCGCCGCGGTGCCCGGACTGGCCGAGGCGCTCCAGGGCTTCCCGCCCGTGCCGGCACGCTGGATGGACCCCGCCGACCTGCCCGACTGGGTGGCGCCCGAGGGGTTCACCTCACCGATCGGGTCCGTCATCGTCACGCCGCTCCCCGGCCACGGCGTACCCGCCGGCGCGCTCATCCTGCTGCGCTCCGGCACCAAGCGGGCCTTCACCGACGGCGAGGAGGTCTTCGCCCGCCTGTTCGCGGCCCGCGCCGGTGCGGCCCTGTCCGCAGCCCGCCTCTACACCGAACAGGCCGCCATCACCTCCACCCTGATGCGCGAACTGCTGCCGCCGGAGCTCCGGCACGTCCACGGCGTCGAGTACGCCGGCGGCTACCGGGCGGCGAGGGACCACGAGAGGGTCGGCGGGGACTTCTACGACGTCCACCCCGGCGCCGACGCCTCCCAGGAGACGCTGGTGGTCCTGGGCGACGTCGCCGGCAAGGGCCTGGAAGCGGCGGTCCTCACCGGCAAGATCCGCAACACCCTGCACGCCCTGCTGCCGCTGGCCGACGACCACGAGCGGGTCCTGAGCCTCCTCAACGGCGCGTTGCTCTCCTCGCACCACACCCGCTTCGCCACGCTCGTCATGGCCTCCGTGCGCCGCCGCGCCGGCCGGGCCCACCTGCGCCTCACCAGCGCCGGACACCTGCCGCCGCTCGTCGTCCGCATCGACGGAACGGTGGAGGAGGTCACCACGCGCGGCACCCTCGTCGGCGCCCTGCCCGCCGTCGAGGCGCGCACGGTGGAGACCGTGCTCGCGCCGGGGGAGACCTGCCTGCTCTACACCGACGGCATCGTCGAGGCCCGGGGCGGCCCGCTCGGGGACGAGTTCCTGGGCGAGCACCGGCTGCGGCGGGCCCTGGCCGAGTGCGCGGGCATGCCCGTGGAGGCCGTCGTGGAACGGCTGCAGATGGTGGCCGCCCACTGGCTCGGCGACGGCCGCCACGACGACATGGCCCTCGTGGCCATCAGCGCCCCGAAGGCACCCGTGCTGACCGTCGTCGACGGGTACGGCCGGGACCGCAGGAGGAACCGGTGACACATCCGACGGCCGTCGCCACGGCCACGGTCGCGGAGCTGCTCTGGCAGGCGGTCGCCGACGGCGACGAACACACGGCGTCCGCGATGGTCCACGAGGCGCTCGACACCGGCGTACGGGAGGAGACGCTGCTGCTGGAGGTGCTCGCACCCGTCCAGGAGCGAGTCGGCCTCGAATGGGCGGCCGACCGGATCACGGTGGCGCAGGAGCACGCCGCCACCGCCATCAACGAACGGATCATCGCCTCCCTCGCCCACCGCCGCGAGAGGGCCCCCGGCCGGGCGTCGCGGGGCCGGGTCACGGTCGGGTGCGTCGACGGAGAGTGGCACGCCTTTCCCGCCAGGCTCGTCGCGGAAGTCCTCGCCCTGCACGGCTGGCAGGTCGACTTCCTGGGCGCCCAGACCCCGACCCCGCACCTCGTCGCCCACCTCCACCGGACCAACCCCGACGCCGTGCTGCTGTCCGGATCGATCCCGACCCACCTGCCGACCGCGCACGGAGCCGTCACCGCCTGCCAGGCCGTGGGCGTCCCCGTCCTGACCGGCGGCCGCGCCTTCGGCCCGGACGGCCGGTACGCCCGGATGCTGCGCGCCGACCGGTGGGCGGCCGACGCCCAGGGCGCGCTGGCGGTCCTCGCCGAGGGCATGCCCCGGCCGGACGCCTCGGCCAGCCGTCACGCGGTGGACGACCTGCCGCACCTGGCCGACCAGGAGTACACGATGGTCGTCCAGTCCCGGCACCGTCTGGTCGGACAGACCCTGGCCGGCATGGAGGAGCGGTTCCCCGCCCTGCGCGCGTACAGCGACCTCCAGCGCGAGCGCACCGCGGAGGACATCGCACACATCGTCAACTTCCTGGCCGCCGCCCTGTACGTCGACGACGCCGACCTGTTCACCACGTTCCTCACCTGGACCGCCGACATCCTCCACGCCCGGCACGTCCCCACCCGGTCCCTCGACCTCGCCCTGGACATCCTCACCGGTCAGCTGCGGGACTTCCCCCGCGCGAAGCACGCCATCCGGCAGGGCCGGGACGTCCTGGAGCGGCGTCCCGACCACCCGGTCCCCGGGCCCCGCTCATGACCKGGCACCCACCCGCGGAGTTCGCCCTCGCGGTCGTGCACGAGCCCCCTTCGCTGCGTGTGCGGGTGCGCGGCGAACTCGACTACGACACCGGCGACGACCTCGTCGCCGCGGTCGCCGGGATCCTCGCGGACGATGCGGAACCCCTCGACGAGGTACGCCTCGACTTCGGTGCCCTGACCCACATCGACGCGCCGGGCCTGGCCGCCCTGCTGCTGATCCACCGCCGCGCCGCCGCCCGCGGCGCCGTCCTGCACCTGGACAACCGGCCGGACGTGCTGGAACGCATGCTCCAGGTCACCAACGTCCTCGACCACCTCACCGGCCCGGCGGAGACCGGGCCCGGATCGTCCGAGGCCCGGGACGACGGCGAGGTCAGCGGGACGGGCAGCTCCGTATGAACCCCGGCGCGCCGCCCTGCACCGAGCCAGGTCGCGGCGGTCGCACCGGTCTCGCGTGGCTCTCCGGCCCGCTCAGGGACCGACGATGATGAAGACGATCTCCACGCGTCCGGTCTTGGCGCGGCCCAGGGGCGGGTGCACGCGGTAGAGCAGCGTGATGGTGACGCCGGTGTCCGTGGTCGGTCTGGTGGTGAGGCGGCGGAGCTCGATGGCCTGGACGGGCTCGGCACTGGACGCGGGGCTCCGCGGGTCCTCGGCGAGAGCGGCGAGGGCGTCGTGCACGGCACGGCGACCGTCGGGGGAGAGGTGCGCGAACTCGGGGTAGAGGCGCCGCGGCACCTGGACCGTCCAGGTCACGCAGCGCCCTTGTCGAGTTCGGCCCACAGGTCGTCCGCGCTCATGAGGTCGTCCTCGGCTCCGAGGGACGCCTGCACGGCCTGCCGCACCTCGGGACGCGTCCGCAGCGCCACCAGGTGGCGGGCCTGGGTGATGACCACCGCCTGATCCCTGCCGAACCGGGCGGCGTCCAGCCTGGCGTTGAACGCGACGAGCTCGGCCGGATCGATGACGGCCAGGGCGGCACGCAGCTCGGCCAGGGTCTGCGGGCCCTCGTCCGACTCGATCCGGTACGGACTCGCGTAACCGGGCGTCGGCGACTCGTGCGGAAGCGTGCTCATGTGCGGCCCTCCTCGACTCGTACACCTCCACGGTACGGCTTCCGGGCCCGCCGGGGGAGAGCCGGGACGAGGGGACCCGCGCGCCGTCCGCCCCGCCCGTGGAAGGGCCGTGGACCCGTCGGACGGGCAGGTCGGCGGGAGGGCCTCGCGCACCCGGTGGCGGGCGACGGGGGACCTGTGCGCAGCCGCTCGGACGGGCGACGGGGACGCCGTGCGGAAGCCGCGCGAAAAACTTCCCGGCGGGGATGTCACAGAAGTCGCGCGGGCTGCGTCTTGTGGGCGAAGCGTTCGAAGCGAAGGAGACGACATCATGGCTGGGAACATCGAAGTGGTCGTGATCGGCGGCGGTTACGCGGGTGTCATGGCGGCCAACCGCCTGACACAGCGCGACGGCGTGGCCGTGACGCTGGTCAATCCGCGTCCGCGGTTCGTCGAGCGGATCCGGCTGCACCAGCTGGCGGGCGGCACCCACGACGCCGTCGTCGACTACGAGGACGTCCTCGCCGACGGCGTCTCCCTCCTCGTCGACAGCGTGACCCGGATCGACGCGCCCGCACGCAGCCTCACCCTGGGGACCGGCGGCACCGTCGGATACGACTACCTGGTCTACGCGGTGGGCAGCGGCAGCGCCGACCCGCGCGTGCCGGGAGCGGCCGAGTTCGCCCACCCGATCGCGAGCCTGGAGGACGCGCAGCGGCTGCGCCGCACCCTCGACGCCACGCCCGGTTCGGCGGCCGTGACGGTCGTCGGAGCCGGCCCGACGGGCATCGAGACCGCCGCCGAACTGGCCGAGGCGGGCCGCTCCGTGACCCTGGTGTGCGGCGAGGTGCTCGGTCCGTACCTGCACGCCCGGGGGCGGCGTTCGGTGGCCGGGCGGCTGGCCCGGCTCGGGGTGACCGTCCTCGAGGGCCCCGACGCCCGGGTGACGGCGGTGACGCGCGACGCCGTGCGTCTCGGCGACGGTGTCGAGCTGCCGAGCGCGGTGACCGTGTGGACCGCCGGCTTCGGCGTACCGGACCTGGCCGCGACCAGCGGGCTGAGCACGGACGACCTGGGCCGTCTGCTCACGGACGAGACGCTGACGAGCGTGGACGACGTGCGCATCGTGGCCGCCGGGGACTCGGCGGCGCCGTCCGGCCTGCCGCTGCGCATGAGCTGCCAGGCGGCCATGCCGCTGGGCGCGCGGGCCGCGGACACCGTACTCAGCCGGATCGACGGGCACCTGCCCGCGGACCTCAACCAGGTGTTCGCCGGACAGTGCATCAGCCTGGGGCGCGGCGCGGGCATCTTCCAGTTCGCCCGCCGCCACGACGTCGCGGTCTGGTTCCACGTCGACGGCCGCCCCGGCGCGAAGCTCAAGGAGTTCATCTGCAAGGGCATCGTCAAGCACCTGGCCGACGAGGCGCACAAGCCCGGCACGTACCGCCTGCACCGCGTCTCGGGAGGCCCGGGCCGCCAGGAGGCACTGCGGGCGACGCGCGCCGAGGCACCGGCGGCCGCCGGTCAGCCGGCGTGAACCCGCCCGCCGGACCGTCGGCCCACGACGGCGTCCTGGGCGCAGGGCCCCCGCCCGGGCAACCGTGCCCGGGCGCCGGGCCGGACGGTGCTGCGGCGAGGCGTCGTCAGCCCTCGGCGCGCAGCCGCTCCGCCTCCTCGACGAGCCACGCCGGGCGCACCATCTCCACGTTGTCGCCGATGCCCGCGGCGGCTCGGGACAGCGCCTCGGCCGCTTCGCGGGGCCGGTCGTCCGCGCGGGCCCGGGCGGCTTCGGCCAGCGCCTGCGCCGCGGCGGCCTCGGCGGCACCGGCGAGCTGGAACGACACCGCCGCACGCTCGGCGGCCTCGGCGGCGTCCGAGTGGCCGCCCGCGGCCCAGTGGGCCCAGGCGAGGCTGTGGAGGCAGACGCCCTCCGCTCGCGGGTTCTCCATGCGGGACGCCTCGTCGAGGGCCTCGGCCAGCGTGGCCCGTGCCTCACGCGCGCGGCCCGAGGCGATCATCGCGATGCCCTGGGCGTTCAGCGCGTAGGTGATGGCCTCCATGCTGTCGGCCCTGCGATACGCCCGGGCCGCTTCGCCGCCCGCGGTGATCACTTCGTCCCAGCGCTCCAGCACCAGAAGGGCGATGGAGCGCGCGTTCCACGCGCGGGCCTCGGTGAGCGGGTTGCCGGTCGTCCGCGCGAGCTCCGCCAGCAGCTCCGCCCCGGCGAGTGCCTCGGCGCCGTCGCCCACGTAGCTGTGCGCGAGGCTGAGACTGAGGATGGCGTGTTCCTCGCCCTCCGCGTCGCCGTTGTCCCGTGCCAGCGTCGCGGCCCGTGACAGCGGAGTCAGGGAACCGGACAGCCTCCCCAGCTGGCGGTGCGCGTCCCCGAGCCCGAACATGACGTTCTGCAACGCGCGCCGGTCTCCCAGCTGTTCGGCGAGCTCCGCGGCCTCCGTGAACAGGGTGACCGCGTCCTGCATGGGACCGCCGCTGAGCCGGGCGTGCCCGAAGCTGATCAGATGGGCGAGACGTGCGCGGTCGTCGGTCAATTGTCCCTCCAGGGTCAGATGCATGGAGATGGCGGCCAGCACCGAACCGTGCCACACCATCCACTCGCTGATGGAGCCCAGCACGTGCGCCGCCGCGTCCGGATCCCCGGCACGCACCCGGTGCGCGAACTCCCTTCGCTGCGGCTCCACGTCGTCCAGGTGCCGCCACCGCGCCCGCGGTGCCGCCCGGTGCGCGTACCAGTCGGCGGCGCGCCGCTCCACCGCCCTCACGCCCCGCGGTCCGTCCGGTCGCATGGCCGCGTACGCCAGGTCGGCGTCCATCGGGTGCAGGGCGTAGGTACGGGTGGCCCGGTTCACCGACACCATGCGGATCCGCAGGAGTTCGGCCAGGGTCCCGAGCACGTCGAGGTCCGGAGCCACACCCGCCGCGATCCACTCGATCGCCTCGCGGGGCACCGGGGTGCGCAGTGCCGCGAGAATCCCGAGGACGAGGCGGCCGTCGGCCCCGAGGCGTGCGTACCGGTCCTGGGCGAGCCCCGCGACCACGTCGCCGCGCAGGGCGAAGTCCTCGAGGACGTCCTGGAGCGTCGGCAGCGCCACCATGTCGTCGGCGACGGCCCCCACGAGGAGTTCCAGGGCGCGCGGCACTCCGTGGACGTGGACGGAGGCGTCCAGCAGCTCTGCGTCCGAGAGCTGGGCGATGCCGAGGCCGCCGTCCTGGTCGAGTTCGCGCAGCAGCGCGACGGACTCCGCCGGCGGCAGGCCGTCGGACAGCTCGACCTCGGCGGCGAAGCGCCGCAGTTCGGGCGCGAGCCGGACGGGAATCTGGGAGGTGGCCAGGAGGCGAGGCGTCTCGCGGGCCCGGAAGAGGCAGTCGAGGAAGACGTGGAGCTCGTCCTCCTCGTCGAGCCGGCCGTCGTCGTGCAGCCGGTCCTCCAGGTTGTCCATGAGGATGACGACGAGCCCCTCCATCGCGTCGAACAGCTCTCCGAGCTTGTCGCGGACGTCGCGGTCCGTCGCCCAGACCCGCAGCAGGCGGTTCTCGCTCTCGGGGCCGAGGACCCGTGCGCAGTCGAGGAAGACGCGCTCCAGGGAGATGCCCGACGTGCGGGTACTGAGGTTGACCAGGCCCACCGGTGCGGCCGCCGGCGCGTCGCCGGGCCACTCGCCGTGCGCCAGCATGTCCATCACCTTGGCGGCCACGGCGCTCTTGCCCATGCCGCGCCGTCCGGTGATCGTCACCATGCGGACGGCGGGATCACGAAGGTGGCGGCCGATCGCCTCGCGCGCCTCGGTACGGTCCTTGAACAGCTCGAGCCCGTGAGCGACGGGCAGTCCGATGACCCGGGAGCCGACGGGACCGGACGGACGGGGCCCGGGGAGCGCCGTCACGTCGGGCAGCGCCTCCGGGCCTGCGACGGGCAGCAGTTCCGCCAGTGCCGACCGGCTCCGCTCGCCGATCCCGCGCAGGGCGTGGTCGATGCGGACGGCCGTGAGCCGGCCCAGTCCCTCGCCACGGTGGTGCTCCGCGACGACGCCGACGATGTGCGGCCCGACCCAGACGGCGGCTCCGGACATCCCGGACCAGGGCGAGACGGCCGGGTCGGGGTCCGCCGCCGCCACGGGGACGGTGATCTCCAGCGTGCCGGTGCGCAGGTTGGACAGCGCGGCAACGGTGCCGTCGGCCTGGTGCAGTTCGCGGAACTGCCTGCCGTCGGGGCCGCTCCGCCGTTTCCACAGCGGGAAGCCGGCGGTGTGCACCTCGACGACCGCGTGCCGCTCGTCCCCGACGCGGCCGAAGACCGCGGGGGCGACGGGGACGACGTCCGGGCCGGGTTCGATGACCAGCACGGCGAGGTCGAATCCGGCGTCGGACCAGGTCACGGCCGCGTCCGTGCTCCACTGGCCGGGCCGGTCGGCGTCGAAGCGGACCCGTACCGCCGCCGCGCCGGCCACCACGTGATGAGCGGTGAGGACCGCGGAGCCGGTCACCCGGTAGCCCGATCCGCGGCGCCCCCGGCCGTTCGGGGCGGTGACGATGATCTCCGCGATCCGGTGCGGGTCGATTCCGCCGGCCGGCGGCGTGGGGTCAGATCTCACCGAGCATCTCGTCATCGGAGATCAGCGGCGTCCGGTCCGGCGCGTCCGCGGCCACCGGCTGCAGGGTCAGGGTGAGTCGCTGGGTGGCGGTCGCGGACCGCTTGGCCGCGGCGCTCGCGTCGAGCACCCAGAACCGCACCTTCACACCCGGCTCGCGCGAGCGCTCCACGCCGACGGTGAGTTCGAGCTCCACCTTCTCGGCCCTGAAGCGCAGGTCCGCGCCCTCCCCATCCGCCATCGCGCGGCTCAGCTCGTGGCGCAACTGCGCGATCATGTCGGCAAGCTCGACTGCGTCGTCCACGTACGGGTCCCCCACCTGCGTGTCTTGGCCGTCCTGACTGAGCAACTGCCTTGTACGGCAATTCATATCATCGCCCGTCAGGTCGGCAGGAGTGCCCGGTCGCCCGACGGCGGTCATGGAGCGGACGTCCGGGCGTGCGGGGATGTGTCGGTTCCGGGCGCCCACCCCCTGCCGAGCCGCGCGGCGCCGCGGACGCGGTGGGTCACTCCGGAGCCGCTCCGGTACGTACCCGCCAGGCTGCTCCGTCACGTACCCGCGGCCGCTCCGGCGCCTACCCGGCGCGCGTACCCGGCCACGCCGACACCGCTCGTGGTTCGCCCGAGTGCCGACGTGCCCCACGGAGTCCCGTCCCGCACCCTGGACGCAGGGAAGGAGCGTGCGCCCATGCCGACCTCGGGACCGACACCGATGACACCGACCGCCACACCGCTGCCCGTGAGCGGCGCGTCCCGTGCCTGATGGGGGGCGACGGGCCTCCGCGCCGTCCCGCGGACGCGGACCGCGGGGCGCGGACGGGGCCGTCGGGGCGTGGCGGTGCCCTGCGACCGTCGTGGTGGCGGGCGAGGTACGAGAAGGCGCAGGCCGACGCCCTGCGGCTGCGGAACACGGCCGAGACCCGGTTTCCGGCGGTCACCCATCTCAGTGAACGGATGCTGGCGGTCAACATCCTGGACGCCGCCACCCGGCTGGCCGCACAGTGCTTCCTGACCGCGATCCCGTTGCTCTTCCTCTTCGCCTCCGTCGCGCCCGACGGCGTGCAGCACCAGCTGGTCACCTCCGTCCGGACCGTCTTCGGCCTCACGGGTGCCGCGAACGCCCAGTTGGAGAAGCTGTACCAGTCCCACTCGCAGTCCCTCCAGGACGTCACCGGCGTCGTGGGGGCGCTGATGGTCATCGTCTCGGCCACCGCGGTGAGCCGGGCGATGCAGCGGTTGTGCCGACGCGCCTGGCAGGTCCCCAAGGGCGGGATGAAGGTCGCGCCCTGGCGTTGGCTGGTGTGGATCGTGGTCTGGCTCGTCGTCCTCGTGGTCCAGGCCCCCCTGCACGACGGTTTCGGTCTCGGACTGTGGCTGGGCGTCCCGGTCACCCTGGTGAGCCAGACCGCACTGTGGTGGTGGAGTCAGCACCTGCTGCTGGGCGGCCTCGTCCGCTGGCTGCCGCTGCTGCCGGGCGCCGTGCTGACGGCCGGCGCGGTGACCGTCCTGGTGATCGGCGCACAGTTCTACATGCCGACGGCGCTCAACCGGACGCTGGCCGAGTACGGGGGTCTGGGGCCGGTCTTCACGATCCTGTCCTGGCTGATCGTGCTCTGTGCGGCGGTCGCCCTCGGCATCACCGTGGGCGCGGTCGTGGCGCAGGAGACGCATCTCGCCAAGCCGCTGGGGTCCCTCACCACGCCCGGCGGCGAGGAGGGTGCGGAAGCCGTGGGCCGCAAGGCGTCCGCGGACGAGGCCGACAACGCGGCCGGCGACGGCAGGAGCCACCCCTGCGACGACGACGGGCGGCCGTGACGAACGGCGTCCGCCCGTCAGGCCCCCACCGCTCGCCCCAACGGAGGCTCAGATTTCGCGCCGCCCGCGGTTCCGTGGCTGGCTGGGTTCGGAGGGCGCGTCCCCGATCGCGTCCAGCGGACCGGACGAGCTCCGGACAGGCACCGCGATCACGGAGGTGGGCCCCGATGCGCCAGCGCAGGACCGGCGTCCCGCAGCGCCCGAAGGCCGCCGTGAGGCCGGTGGCCCGGCGCGACCGGGCGGCGTGGGACGAGAGCGCCCGCCCATGACACTCGACCTGATCCTGATCGGTCTGGCGATCACCCTGGAGCCCTTCCCGATCATGGGCTTCATCCTGCTCCTCACGGCGCAYCGGGGCATCATCAAGGGACTCGCCTTCATCCTCGGCTGGCTCGCCTGCCTGGTCCTGGTGATCGCCGGAGTCCTGCTGTTCACCGACGGGTCCCCGCCCTCCGTGGGCAGCTCGTCCTCGACCGCCTCGCTCGCGGTCAAGCTCGCCGTCGGCCTCGGGCTGATCGCCTACGGGATCCACAAGCGTCGCAAGGGCCCGCGGCCTCGCGAGGAACCCGCCTGGCTGGGGAAACTGCGCCACATCTCGGTCTGGTCGGCCGCCGGCATGGCGGTGCTCCTCCAGCCGTGGGGCCTGGTCGCGGCGGGCGCGGCGACCGTCATGGGCGCGAACCTCTCCCACACGGCCACCTGGCTGGTCCTGGTGCTGTACTGCGTCCTGGCCACCGCCAGCCTCCTGGCGATGGAGCTGTACGCGACCTTCCGGCCCGCCCGCGCCGAGGCCAGGCTCCAGTCACTGCTCACCTGGATCACGGGCCACCAGGACCAGGCCGTCGTCATCCTGTCCCTCGCGCTCGGGTTCTGGCTGGCGGGCAAGAGCATCTACCAACTCGCCTGACGTCACCGAGTCTCCGTGTGGAGCCGTCGGCCGCTCGCCTCCGGCGCGTCAGGGCAGGACGCTCCGCTCGGGGGCCATCAGAACGGCGGAGTCCCCGGGTTCCCGCCGCGGAGGGCTGCCCTCCAGGGCCGGGACGAGCCTCCCGTCCGGACGGACGAGGAACAGCAGTTCGCTGCCGGACGGCCAGGCGTCGTCCGCGGGCCGTACGACGACGGCCGCTCCCCGCGCGTGCCGCCGGTCGAGCGCCTGCCACGTCAGTTCCGCGCCGAACAGCACGTCGCCGCCGACGAACGGCGCCACGACGCCGTGGCTCTCCGGCGGTGCGGCGAGCCGGTGCACCGGCCCCCGGACGCTGCCGCGCACCACCTCGGCGGCGAGCGCGTTGAAGTCGTCCTCCGCCGTCAGGAAGTACACCGCCGTGATGCCCTCCAGCGCCGCGCCCTCGGTGGCCGCGGCCATCAGCTCGCCGGGCGCGAGGTCGATCCCGGCCCGGACGATGCGCTCCCGCTGTTCCTCGTCGCCGGCCCACATCAGCACCTCCAGACCCGCCGATCCCAGCGCCGTGCCGAGTTCGACGACCCACGCGTCGCCGCCCACCAGCAGCGGACGGGAGCGGGAGGCGCGGACGACGCTCAGCAGCCGGGCCACCGGCGCCGCCGTCAGCCCGTACAACGTCACGGTCGCGACGATGACCACGAACGTCGCCGGCAGGATCTTGGACGCTCCCTCGATGTTCTCGGCCACCAGCCCCGCCGAGAAGGTCGAGGCGGTGGCGGCGGCGACGATGCCGCGCGGCGCCATCCAGCCGATGAAGCACCGCTCGCCCCGTGTCAGGTCGGTCCCGAGGGTCGACACGGCCGCCACGAGAGGCCGCGCCACCAGCACCAGGGCCGCGGCGAGGCCGAGCGCGGGCAGGATCACGTGCTCCAGGGAATCCGGGGTGACGGTCGCCGAGATCGAGACGAAGAGCAGCCCGAGGATCAGGCTGACCAGAGTCTCGAAGAACGGCCGCCGCACCGCGCTGTCCATGCCGGGCAGATTGGACATCGCCATCCCCATGACCACGGCGGCGATGAGGCCCGTGTCGTCGCGCAGCACGTCGCAGAACGCTGCCACACCGACCACGAGGGCCAGCTGCGCGGTGGTGCCGAGGATCTCGCCGGGCCGCAGCACCCGGAACAACGCCCACAGCAGGGCCGTACCCACGACCGCGCCCGCCGCTCCGACGCCGACGCTGGCGAGGAAGCCCGCCACCACCTCGCCCACGCCGTGGTCCGTGCCGGCCACGACGATGTGGAAGACCAGCGCGCCCAGGATGCCGCCGACCGGGTCGATCAGGGAGCCTTCCCAGGCCAGGACGTGCTGGAGCCGGTCCTTCGGCCGTACGAGGGCGAGCAGCGGCCCGACGACCGTCGGACCGGAGACCACGAGGATGGCGCCGATCATCAGGGCCGCACGCTGGGACATGCCGAGCAACGGGGCGGCCACCAGGGTGGCGACCACCCAGCTGACCAGGGCTCCGATCCAGATCAGCCGCACGACGACACGGCGGTCGTGCCCCTTGAGCCGCGCCAGGTCCAGGCCCAGGCCGGCGTCGTAGAGGATCACCGCGACGGCCAGGGAGACCAGCGGGGAGAACGCGGGTCCCAGCAGCTGCTCGGGGTTGATGTCCTCGACGAACGCACCCGCGGTGAAGCCGACCGGCAGCAGGACGAGAAGCGCGGGAACGCGCAGGACGCCGGCCAGGAGCTGCGATCCGACGGCGAGGAGCACGGTGAGGCCGACGCCGATGAATACCTGGTTCGTCGTCAAAGGAAGGCCCTTAGGGGTGTCTTGCCGATCTTGCCGGGGTCCCGGGGGAGCGCGAACGCTCAGGGGATGTGCGAGGAGGGCCGCCGACGTCCCGGTCGGGACGCCGTCCGGGCACGCCTCGGCCACCCGGACAGACGAAAGCACCCGTCCCCGCGGCCGCGCTGACCGGCACGCGCGGCGGAGCGTGTTTCGGTCCGCCGCGTCACCCGGTCGGACCACGATCCCAGCCCGCCCCGGCGACCGGCGGCACCACGGATCCGGTCCCCGTCCGGGGCCCTGGCCGGGACATCACGATTCGGCCGAGCCCTCGCCTCGGCCTGACCGACCGCTTAGCATGGCGACCCCGGGAGCGGTGCGGCCCCACGTCCGCGCCCGTGATCGACCCGCTGGAAGCACGCGCCACGACCGGCGCCGCCACGACGGCACCGTGCGCGGCGCACCTGCCCGCCGTCCACCTGGAGCGTCCATGCACAACGGTTCCGCCGCCGGCAGCATCCGCCCCCGGGGCTTCCCCGCGGACTTCGGCGCCCCGTCCGCCGACAGCGCCACGGACCCCTCGGCCCTGCTCCTCTTCGATCGCGCGTGCCGGAGCCTGCTCGCCTACGGCACGGACTTCACCGACGGCGTCGTGGCGAGGATCCGCACCGAAGTCCCCTACTACGCCGACCCGGTGCTGGCACCCTCCGACGTGCGCACCACGGTCCGCACCGGCATCCGCCACGGGCTGGAGACCGGCCTCGACCCGAGCAGGATCGTGGACGTCGAGCGCTACACCCGGGAACTCGGCATCCGCCGCGCGGAACAGGGCCGCCCCCTCGACGAGGTGCTGCACGCCTTCCGCGTCGCCGGCTCCGGCGTCTGGAACGGGCTCGTCGGCGTCGTCGAGCGGGACGGCCTCGGCGAAGCGCGCGGACTCGTGCACGTCGCCGAGATGGTGTGGAAGAGCAACGACCGCGACGCCGTCATGGTCGCCGACGCCTACCGGCAGGCGGTCGAAGGCGTCGCGGGCCGGCACGCCGAACGCGTCCGCCTGATCCTCGCCGCGCTGCTGGAGGCACGTGGAGAACCCGCGTTCACCCGGAGCGCCGCCGAGGTCCTCGACCTGCCGCTCGACGGACGCTTCGCGGTGGCGGTCGTCGAGGCGACACCGCCGTACGGTCGCCTGCCCACCGGTGCCCCGGAGATCGCCGGAGTCCGCGTCCTGTACCAGGCCTGGGGACACCGCGCCGTGCTCGTCGCCCATCTCGCGGACGGTCCGCTGGACGTGTTCGTGACCGGTCTGGCGGCCGGCCCGGGCCTGCGCATCGGGGTCAGCCCCGTCGTCCCCGGCCTGGAAGGCCTGGCCAGGGCACGTGACATGGCCGGGCTCGCCCTGCGCACCTGCCGGGGCGACGGCGAGATCGCCCGGCTCGACGGCAGGTTGCCCGAAGGACTCCTCGTGTCGCGGCCCGACCTGTCCGCCGCGCTCACGCAGCGCGTCCTCCGGCCGCTGTACGACCTCGACCCCGTCGACCGGGAGATGCTCCTCGACACCGTCGACGTCTGGATCGAGAGCGGCGGCTCCACCGCCCAGGCCGCGCGCCGCATGTTCTGCCATCGCAACACCGTCCTGAACCGCCTGCGCCGCTTCGAGCAGATCACGGGCCTCGCCCTGGCCCGGCCACGCGATCTCGTGCACCTCACCCTCGCGTTGGACGCCCACCGACTGCTCGGACCGGCGGCGGCCCTGGGCACCGCCGAAGCCGAGCCGGACGGTCAGCGGATCTGACCCGAAGCCGGACGGTCGCCCCGGCCCAGCCCGACCCAGCCCGACCCGGTCCGTGCCGCGCAGACCCGCGCCACCGACCGGCCCGGCCCGCGCGCCAGTCGGCCGGACCCACACCACGACCGGCCCATCCGCCCCGGCCCGCGTGCCAGTCGGCCGGATCGGTACCGCGCAGGAGCCGGCCGGACCCGCGCCACCGACCGGCCGGCGGGTCCCGCCCGTCACTCCCCGCTCCCGTCGCGGCCGGCCGGTCCCGCTGGGCGCCGGCACAACCGCACCCGCCCGGGACTGGGAGCGGGCAACGGGCCCGGCCCCGCGTATGGAGGTGCCCGGACGCGGCTGGTCTGGTGGGCGTCGTTCAGGGGCGACGCAGCCGCGCCCCCGCCCGCCAGGAGAGAACGCGATGCCCCACCCGCTCACATCCCCAC
>NZ_RDBI01000064.1:0-20599 GCF_008042125.1 Streptomyces sp. MS191 | reverse complement strand
CCCTCGCCGGGCTCGTACACGTACTCGTCGCGCTGCCACGGGACGGCGCGACGGCACCGACCCTGCTCGTCCTGGCTGCCGCCGTCCTGGCCGGGGCCGGCCGCGGCCGCGAGGCCGATGGCGCTGGTGCGCAGGGCGATGGGCATGGCGAGGCGTTCGGGCGGGAAGGCGGCGCGCAGCATGCCGAGGGTGGCGGGCTGGAGCAGCGCCCCGAAGACGCCCTGGACGATCCGCAGGCCGATCACCCAGCCGATGTGCGGCGCGAGCGCGATGCCGGCCGAGGCGGCGGCGAATCCGAGGGTGCCGAGGGCGAAGACGCGGCGGTGGCCGTAGCGGTCCCCGAGGCGTCCGGCGAAGACGAGGAGGGCCGCCACGGCGACGAGGTAGCCGGTGCTCGCCCACTGCACCTGGGCGAGTCCGGTGTCGAGGTCCCGCCGCAGGGCGGGCTGGGCGACGGTGAGGACGGTGCCGTCGAGGGCGACGACCGCGGCGCCGACGACGCTGCAGGTGAGGGTGAGGTGCCGGGTGGGTATCACCGTTCGCTCCTGGTGGGGCCGAGATGGGCGTCGAGGGCGGCCCGGAGCAGGGTGTCGAGGTCCTCGGGGTTCTCGGTGCGCGCGGCGAGTGCGAGGCTTCCCCAGCTCCACAGCTGGGCGATGCCGTGCAGATTGGCCCAGAGCGCGCCGGCGACGACGGCGGAGTCCGGGCCGGACGGGGTGCCGCTCCCGGCACGCACGCGGTCGACGAGTTCGGTGAGCAGTGCGAAGAGGGGCAGGCTGGTCTCGCGCAGGCCGAGTCGTCCGCTCTCCAGCAGGTCGTGACGGAACATCAGCTCGTACATGCCCCGGCGTGTCAGTGCGAAGTCGAGGTAGACGCAGGCGAGGGCGTCGAGGCGGGCTCGGGCGGGCGGCTGGTCCGATGCGGCTGCGTCGGGCGCGTCGTCGCCGGCTGTCGTCGCGGCGACGCGGGCGGCCAGTTCGGTGAAGCCCTCCCTGGCGATGGCGGACAGCAGGTCCAGGTGGGTCGGGAAGTAGCGGCGGGGCGCGCCGTGGGAGACGCCGGCGCGGCGGGCGATCTCACGCAGGGTGAGGGCCTGGGCTCCTTCCGCGTGGACCAGTTCGACTCCGGCGGCGACGAGCCGGCCGCGCAGGCCGGGGTCGGCGTCGCGGCCTGCGTCGGACACAGCGGGCGTGGCGCCGGGGTCGGGGTCGGGCGGCTCTGAGGTCATGGACAGTGTCTACCAGGCGGGCGTAGACACTGTCTACCAAGATCGGGAATGAGGCCGGCGGAGGGGTCCCTCATCGGCTTGGTCCGCCTCGGTTACACTGGGCGACAGCGAAGGGGAGTAGCCCTGCGAACCGGTCGTCGACACACTGGAGCCCTCAGGTTCCCGGTGACCGGGTCCGTGCGGACGCGCGGACGGGCGAGACCTTCGGCCAGGTATTTCGCCATGCCCGCCTCCCCGCGGGTGTGGTCCGTCATGCCGGGCCGAGTGGTTCTCCCGTCGCCCACCGTGGTGCCGTGCGGATCCCGGGCCCGGACCGAGCAGAGAGCCCCGGTATGCACCTCGACCCCTTGGCGATCCTCACCGCCTTCGGGCTGATCTTCCTCGCCGAACTCCCCGACAAGACGATGTTCGCGTCGCTCGCCATGGGCACCCGCATGCGTCCGCTGTACGTCTGGTACGGCACCTCGACGGCGTTTCTCGTGCACGTCGCGATCGCCGTCGGCGCGGGCAGCCTCATCGGGCTGCTCCCCGACTGGATCGTCAAACTGATCTCGGCCCTGCTCTTCGCCTTCGGCGCCTTCATGCTGCTGCGCGGCGGGGGCGGTGACGAGGAGGACGAGGCCGGCAGCCGTACGGTGACCGGTTTCTGGCCGGTGTACTCGACGGCGTTCATGGCCGTCTTCATCAGCGAGTGGGGCGACCTGACGCAGATCACCACGGCGAACCTGGCCGCCACCAACGGGACCTGGTCCACGGCGATCGGCGCCGCGGCCGCCCTGATGAGCGTCTCGGCCCTCGCCCTGCTCGCGGGCCGCTTCATCGCCAAGCGCGTCCCGCTGAAGACCGTCCAGCGGATCGGCGGACTGTGCATGGCCGGGCTGGCGATCTGGTCGCTGACCGAGATCTTCGTGTGACAGAGCCGTAGGCGTGCGGTGTGCCCGGGCCCGGCGGCCCGGGCGCACCCGCGTCAGGCCTCCCGGAGGACCCCCTCCGGGTCCTCGGCCGCCCACGCGGCGAACTCCTCGAAGTCCGTGTTCCCCAGGGACAGGTCGACGTGGACGCCGTGGACGCCCGCCGGCACGGTACGGAACCGGTCGCCGAACTCGGTGAGGCGGGCGTGGTCCTCGTCGTCGCAGTCCGCACGGTCGAGGACGGTCACGGCGAGCAGCGCGCGGTGAGGCGCCGTCATCGTCACACCGTCGGCGAGGAACACGACGCTCAGGTCCTCGTCGTCGGCCGCCGCCGTCCGTACCTCGTCCGGGTCGGCGCCCGACCAGGCCGGGTCGTCGACGACGTGCACGGCGAGTTCCGGGTCCTCGGCGAGCGCGGTCCTCACCTGGCGCCAGCCGTCTTCGTCCGCGTAGTCCGTGCGGACGACGAGGGCGTCGAACGCGCCGCGCCCGGTGAGGGCCGGCCGCCTCCTCGGTGCGAGGCGGACGGGACCGGCGAAGTCCGTGTTGTCGATGACCGCGTCCATCCTGGGGAGCGGGTCGACCTCGTCGAGGTAGATGCGTTCCGCCACGAGGTAGCGGTCGCGGTGGATCGACTCCGCGTCGGTTCCGGCCCAGTTCCGGTCGCGCGCGGCGCCCCGGCGGACCGAGAGTTCGGCGTCGACGTCGAGCCAGATGCGGTAGTCCCAGTACCGGTCCGTCTCGGGGCGGAAGGCGAACACCCCGTCGACGACGAGCACGGTGTCCGGGGTGAGTGGCGTCCGTTCGGCCGAGTGGTCCCGCTGGGTCAGCGGGTCGATGCCGCACAGCGCGCAGGAGTCGGCCGCGGGCGAGCGGGCCGGGTCGAGCAGGAGGCGTCGGACGCTCTCGTAGTCGTACGCGTTGCGGTAGTAGCCCTCTCCCGACTCCCGGTCGTGGAGGTGGCGGTCCTTCCACGGCTTCTTGAAGTCGTCGAGCGTCGCCCGCAGGACGGGCCGTCCGGCGGCGCTGAGCCGCTCCGCCAGTTCGTGACCGAAGCTCGTCTTGCCGGCCGCGGTGAATCCGTCGATCCCCACCAGCAGCCGACCGGTGCCGCGCGCCAGGATCTCCTGCGCGATCTCACCGACCAGAGCGTCGCGCCGGGGTGAGGCGGTCGGCGGCAGCGGCTGCCGCCAGGTCGAGACGGAGTGGTGGACGTCTGCCCGTTGCGCGGTCATACGGCGAACCTATCGGGCGGCCCGTCGCCGCGGACGGTCGGGAGCGAGCGGGGCCGCGCGAACGGCGAGCGCACGGCCTCGCGCCGGTCGGGCCGGGTCACGCCGGGGCGCTCACCACTCCCGCACGGCGATCAGCTCCTCCGCGTCGGCGTGCGGGAACCCGTACGCCGACGCGACGAAGGAGAAGTCCTCGGCGATCTCCTCGCGGGCGACGGTCTCGATCTCGCTCCCGGCCGCCTCGAACTCCGCCTCCAGCGCGTTGAACTCCTCCGTCGCCGCGTCCGTGAGCGCGTAGAGCGCCGGCAGGTCCGCCGGGCGCTCCGCCTCGATCCGCTCGCAGAGCCGCAGCAGGATCGCCCTCCCCCGGTCGACGACATGGTCCGGGTAGTACCCGTCCTCGTAGAGCGCGCGCAGGAAGGCGTGTCCCGCCACCTGCTGGTTCGTGATCGACATGCGCCTCTCTCCCCTCGTCGGCACGGTCGGGACCATCCTCCACCCCGCCACTGACAACGCCCCCCGGGTTTGACTTCCGCACGCACCGGTCTAGGGTGAATCCAGATTTCAAACTCACTACCGTCCGTCGCGCGGTCTCCCCCCGCGCCCGCATCCCTCCGGAGCACCCGTGGACCTCACCGGCAGCACCGCACTCGTCACCGGCGCCAATCGCGGTCTCGGCCGCGCCTTCGCCACCGCCCTGCTCGCGCGGGGCGCCCGCACGGTCTACGCGGCGGCCCGCGACCCGAAGACCGTCGAGGTGACGGACCCCCGCCTGGTCCCCGTGCGCCTCGACATCACCGACCCCGAACAGGTCGCGGCGGCGGCACGCCTCTGCTCCGACACCACGCTCCTGGTCAACAACGCCGGCATCCTGCGCGGGGGTTCGCTGCTGACCGCGCCCGGCCTGGAGGACGCCCGGGCCGAGATGGAGACCAACCACTTCGGCACCCTGGCGATGTGCCGCGCCTTCGCCCCGGTCCTGCGGAGGAACGGCGGCGGCGCGCTCGTCAACATGCTCTCGGTGCTCGCCTGGCACAGCCTGCCGCAGGCGGGCTCCTACGGCGTGTCCAAGGCGGCGGCCTGGTCGATGACCCGGGCGATCCGCGAGGAACTGCGCGAGCAGGGCACCCTGGTGGTCGCCACCCACGCGGCCTTCATCGACACGGAGATGGCGGCGGGCGTCGCCCAGCCCAAGACCGGCCCGGCCGACGTGGCCGCCCAGACGCTGGACGCGGTCGAGGCGGGACGCGAGGAGGTACTCGCCGACGAGATCACCCGCCGGGTCAAGGCGGGTCTCGCCGGCTGACCCGGCCCCGCGTGACGCGGGTCGTCGGCGTGACGCGGGCGGCGGACGCGGGCGGCGCGCCACCCTTGCGCGGGCGGGTCCCTCTCCGGCGTGTCGGAGGGGGCCCGCCCGCGCGGTGCGGTCGGTCAGCACTTCCAGCGGCCGCCCTTCGCCGCCGCCACCAGCTCCGCGACGGTGCCGAGTTTGACCCGGGGGCGCCCGGCGTCGCGCCCCAGGGACCGTTCGGCCCGGTCGATGGCGGCGAGCCCGCGGGCGTCGACGAGGTGGCGGCTGCGGCGGCGGGCCAGCCGCTGGAACGCCTTCGCGGTGTGCGCGGCCGAGGGCGCGGCCAGGGCGCCGTCGACGGCGTCGGCGAGCAGCGTGCCGACGGTCTCGGCGGCGCAGGTCCGGTTGGCTCCGATGCCGCCCGAGGGGCCGCGCTTGATCCAGCCGACGACGTAGGTTCCCGGCCGCCCCGTCACCCGGCCGCCCTCGTGCGGGACGGTGCCGGTCGCCTCGTCGAAGGGCAGCCCGGGGACAGGGGCGCCGCGGTAGCCGATCGCCCGCAGGAGCATGCCGGCCGGCAGGTCCTGCGGGCCCCGGCCGCCGGTGACGCGGACGACCCACGGGGGGAGATCGCCCCGGCCCGGGGCGACGGGGCGGCCGTTCGTCTCCCCGCTCGCCTCGGCGGCCGGCTCCCCGACGAGCTCGACGGGTGCGGAGTGGAAGCGCAGGACGATGCGCCGCCGGTTCGGATCCGGGTCCCCCGACCAGTCGACCGTCTCGCGGGGTACGCCCGCGAGGAGGGCGGACCGGTCCCCGGGAGCCGCGGCGTCGATCGCCTCGCCGACCCGCGGATCGTGGTCGTCGACGACCAGGTCCACTCCGGGCAGGTGGCGCAGCGCGAGCAGTTCGGACGTGGTGTACGCGGCGTCCTCCGGACCGCGCCGGCCGAGCAGCACCACCTCGCGCACGCGGGCGGCGCTCAGTGCGGCGAGGGCGTGGCCTGCGATGTCGGAGGCGGCGAGTGCGGCCGGGTCGGAGACCAGGATGCGGGCGACGTCGAGCGCGACGTTGCCGTTGCCGACCACGACGACGCGCGGGCCGGTGAGGGTGACGGCGTCGGGCGCGACCTCGGGGTGGGCGTTGTACCAGGCGACGAACGTGGTCGCCGAGACGCTGCCCGGCAGGTCCTCGCCCGGGATGCCGAGCCGGCGGTCCGTCGAGGCGCCGACGGCGTAGACGACCGCGTCGTGGTGGGCGGCGAGCTCCTCGGCGGTGACGTCCCTGCCGACCTCGACACCCAGGTGCATGCGCACCCGGGGGTGGTCGTGGAAGCGGGCGAAGGTCTCGCCGACCTTCTTGGTCGCGGGGTGGTCCGGCGCCACTCCGTAGCGGACCAGGCCGCCGGCCACGGGCAGCCGGTCGACGAGGGTCACCTCGGCGTTGGTGTGGAGCAGCAGGTCCTCGGCCGCGTACATGCCGGCCGGGCCGGTCCCGACGACGGCGACCCGGATCGGCGCGAAGTCGGAGGGGATGCCGCGGGCGAAGTCGGGCCGGCCCCAGGCGTGGAAGTTGGGCCCCGGGGGCGTCGGTTCGGGCTCCTGGTCGGCGAAGTAGGCGGCGTTGAGGGCGAGGTGGTGCCGCTGCGCCTTCGGCAGGCTGTCCGCGGGAAGGATCGCGTCGACGGGGCACGCGTCGGCGCAGGCGCCGCAGTCGATGCAGGCCTTCGGGTCGACGTGCAGCATCTCGGTGCTGCCGAAGGCCCGTTCCTCGGGGGTCGGATGGATGCAGTTGACGGGGCAGACGGCGACGCAGGTGGCGTCGCTGCAGCAGGTCTGGGTGATGACGTAGGTCATGTCGTCGGCTCGGGTCGCTCGCTCGGGGACGGGGACGGCTCAGATCAGGTGGGCGCGCTTGTAGAAGGCCAGCGCGGGTCGGGTGAGGAGGCCGGCCGAGGCCAGGAACTCCATGAGGCCGGAGCAGCTGGAGCGCATCAGGGAGTGGTGGTGCTCGTTGGCGCGGGCCTCGGCGAGGGCGCGCCGTGCGTCGAGCCCGGCGTTCGCGTAGACGTCGCGGTTCACCATGCTGATGACGATGAAGTAGGAGGCGACGGCGATCACGAAGGCGTGGATCCGGCGGCGGAGGGGGCCGGCGCGCCGCAGCCGCTTGCGGGTCTCGTCGCGCGCGAACTTCATGTGCCGCGATTCCTCGACGACGTGGATGTTGTTGATGGTGCGGACGAAGGGGACGACGCGCTCGTCCCGCATCCAGTCCCGCTGCATGACGTCGAGGACCTCCTCGGCGACCAGGATCGCCGCGTAGGCGGCCTCGCCGAAGGCGAGGGTCTTGAAGGCCCGGCCGAGTTCGAGGACGGCGCGGCGGGGCCGGTAGGCGGGGGCGCCCAGCTTCGCCGCGCCGCGGGCGAACATGATGGAGTGGCGGCACTCGTCGGCGATCTCGGTGAGCGCCCACTGGAACTCCGGCCCTGTCGGGTCCTTGGCGTAGATGTCGCGCAGCACCATCTGCTGCAGGATCATCTCGAACCAGATGCCGGTGCTGGCGACGGAGGCGGCCTCCTGCCGGGTCAGCTCCTTGCGCTGCGACTCCGTGAGTTCGTTCCAGTAGGCGGTGCCGTACAGGGTGCTCCACTCGGGGCTGGCGCCGTGGAACTCCTTGTCGAGCGGGGTGTCCCAGTCCACGTCGGTGGCGGGGTCGTACGACAGTTTCGCGGCGGAGTCGAGCAGTCGCCGCGCGACCTCCTGCTCGTCGAGGAGGTCACGGTCGTCGCCCCGGGCGGGGCCCTGTTCCTGACCCCGGCTGTCCGGCCGAACGGTGCTGCTTGCCATCCTGCGGCTCCTTGAATCGAGTGATCGACCCGTCGGCTTATTAGACGTCACGTCTAGCAAGCTGTTAGACGGAACGTATAACAAGAGCCTGGGGTGGGCCTACCCCTCGGTAAGAAATCCGTACCGTCTCTTCACGACCGGCCGTTCGGGGGCCGGCCCGGCCCCGGCGGCACGGCAGCGGCCGGCCGGCATCGGCGCCGGTCGGCGGTGAACTCCCTCCGCGTCGGAGCGGCGAGGGCGGGTACCGCGCGGCGCGGGGACGGCGACATCGGCCGGCGCGGCGCACGCGCCCGGGATCTCGACTTGCGTCCCGCCGGACTCGCGCAAGGCTGGGACGGACAGCCCGCGCAGCCCGCAGGGAGAAACGATGCAGGATCTCGCAGCCCTCGCCGACGAACACCTGGCCAAGGCGCGCGCCGACGCGCACGGCCGGAGCGCCCACGTGATCATCCACGACGGGGTGCTCCGGCAGAGCGTCATCGCGCTGGTGTCCGGTACGGCCCTGGACGAGCACAACGCGCCGCCCGCCGCGAGTCTCCAGGTGCTGCGGGGCCGGGTGGCGCTCACCGCCGGAGGGCGGTCGCAGGAGCTGTCGGCGGGCGAGCTGCACATGATCCCGAAGGAACGGCACGGGCTCGCCGCGCTGGAGGACGCGGTCGTCCTGCTCACCGCCGTCAACGACTGAGCGCGCCGCCGCGGGAACCCGGTGGCACGGCCGCGCTCGGAGGACCGGCGGGGTTCAGGGTGGACAGGGCGGACGGACCGTCACACCGTCGCGTGCAGGTCCTCGGCGTAGTACTCGACGGCCTCCCGGTAGCGGCGCACCGACGGGTCCTCACTGGTGGCGGCGAGCAGACGCAGCAGGAGCCGCGTCGACTCGTGATGCTCGCCGGTGTTGAACAGGGCCATGGCGAGGAAGGTGCGCAGCGCGCCGTCGTCGGGGAACTCCTCGGCCCCGCGGCGCAGGATGGCCACGGCCTCCTCGTAGCGGCCGAGTACCCGGTAGGTGCTGCCGAGTCCGAGGAACGCGCCCCGGCGGTCCTCCTCGCCGAGCGCGGCGGCGGCGCCGAGCGCCGTCTCGTAGAAGGGAACGGCTTCGGCCTCCAGGCCGAGGACGTCGTGCGCCCAGGCGGTCTGGTAGGCCACCTCGGGGTCTTCCGGGTGGCGTGCGGCGAGGGCGAGGAGACGTTCCCGGGCCTCCTCGCGGGCGCCCCGCTCCCGCAGGCCGACCGCCTCGGCCAGCAGCTCGTCCCGGGCGCCGCTCACGTGTTCGTCGCTCATGCCGCCATCCTCGCAGGTCGCCGTTGAAGCGGGCGGGAGCACTCCAGATGACGGACCGCCATACTCCGCCCCGGTGTTTGTGGCGCCCCGGCCCATAGGAGCCGCGGCCCGGCCGCCCCTAGCCTCCCGGCCATCACCCATGACCGAGCCGCCCGGGAGTACCCATGCGACCACCCCACACCACCCGTCCGCGCAGGCTGGCAGCGCTGCTGCTGTCCGTGGCCGCGGCCCTCTTCCCCCTCGCGGCGCCCGGCGGCGCGACACCCGCCGCCGCGGCGGCCCCGGCGCCGGTGCCCGGGACCCTCCAGCCGTACGACGTCGGCGCGGTCTACAGCTCGGGAGTCTCCTCGGGCGGCTACATGGCCACGCAGCTGCACGTGGCGTACTCCGGCACCTTCGGCGGATCGGCGGCCTTCGCCTCCGGCCCGTTCGACTGCGCCCAGAACCAGCTCGCCACCGCGCTCAACGCCTGTATGAACACGACTCAGGACCTGCAGCTCGCGCAGCTGGAGCAGACCACCCGGAACTGGTCGGCGCAGGGACTCGTCGACCCGGTGTCCCAGCTGGCCGGCGACCCCGTCTACGTGTTCAGCGGTTCGGGCGACACGACCGTGAAGCGGCCGGTGGCCGACGCGCTGGCCGACTACTACGGGCGGTTCGGCGCCCGCGTCCAGTACAACCGGAGCACCGCGGCCGGGCACGCCTGGATCAGCCCGCTGGGCCCCAACTCCTGTACGGTGACGCAGACTCCGTGGATCAACAACTGCGGTCTCGACGCCGAGCGCGACCTGCTCGGCCACCTGCTGGGCACGGTCGCGGCCCCGAGCGCCTCGCCGACGGGGTCGCTGATCCGGTTCGACCAGAACGTCTACGCCCCCGGCGGCGCGGCGGCACCGCTGTCGCTGGACGAGAACGGCTTCGTGTACGTCCCCGCCTCCTGCTCGGGCGGGGCGACGTGCACGCTGATGGTGGCCCTGCACGGCTGCAAGCAGGGCCACGGGTACCAGGGCTTCGGCACCCAGTTCATCGACAAGGCGTATCTGAACGAGTACGCCGACACCAACCGGATGATCGTGCTGTACCCGCAGGCGGCCGCGACGGCCACGCTGGAGAACCCCAACGGCTGCTGGAACTGGTGGGGTTACCTCGGCGACTCGGCGTACGCCCGGCACGGCGGCAAGCAGATCGAGGCGATCATGGGCATGGTCCGGGCACTGCGCGGCGGCGGCACTCCCCCGCCGGCCGGTGACCGGGTGACCATCGCCGGCACGGACGCGCAGGACGGGTACGTCAAGGCGGCGGCCGACGGTTCGGGGGCGGCGGTCGGGACGCTGGAGGACACGTACGGGCTCGCGCTGGGACGGGGCACCGACGGCAAGGTGAACCGGACTCTGCTGTCCTTCGACACGTCGACGATCCCCGCGGGCAAGGAGATCACCCGGGCGTACCTGACGGTGAACCGCAGCAGCGGTTCGGGCGATCCGTGGTCCTCGCCCGCGGGGCACCAGCTGCTGGTGGACGTCCGGACGGGCTGCTTCGGCGGCTGCGCGGTCGAGGCCGCGGACTGGGGTGCGACCGCCACGGTGGCGGGCGGGGCCCGGATCGCCGCGTTCTCCTCGGGTGGCGCGGTCTCGACGGACCTCTCGGCAACGGCCCTCGCCGCGATCGACCGCTCGGGGACCACGCAGTTCCGGCTCCGGTTCGAGGCGGCGCCCACGTCGACCGCGTATCTCTTCGTCAACAAGGACACGCCGGTGACGCTGACGGTCGAGTACCGGTAGCCGCGCTCCGTCGGCGGTGCCCGGCCGGCCGCGGGCCGGGCACCGAGGGGGTGGCGCCCCCTCCCCGCCGCGGGGGGGAATCCCCGCTTCCGGGGTGAGGCCGGGGCCCCCGGAGGCCGGGGGGCCGCCGGATGTCCCGGGGAGCGCCGGCTCCGTAGCGTCGTCGCCATGACCGAGACCTTCACATCCGACTCGCCCGGAGGCGGGGCCCGCGGCCGGCGCGTCCGCCGTCTGGCGGCGGCCTCGACCGCCGTCGCCCTCGCCGTCCTCGTCGCCGCTCCGGCCGTCGCGGCACCGGCGGGAGCGGGCGTCGCCGGCACCGCCGTCGAGCACCGGCAGCAAGCGGGGCGCGGGGCCCTCCTCGCCGTCACACCGCTGTCCGACCTCGGCCGGGCCGAGGTCGCCGCGTTCCTGGGCGCCGGCGGCATCGACACCGGGACCGTGCGCCACGGGGTGCGCGGCTACCGGCTGACCTACCGGACCGTCACCCCGCAGGGAGCTCCGACCGTCGCCACCGGTCTGCTGGTGCTCCCCCGGGGCGGGGATCCGCGGCTCGACCTGGTGTCCGACACGCACGGCACGATGGTCCACCGGGACTACGCCCCGTCCGTCACCGAGGACTTCGGGCTGTACGCCCCCTACCTCCACGCCTCCGCCGGGCGGGCGGTCGCCGCCCCCGACTACCTCGGTCTCGGCCGGGGTCCCGGACTCCACCCGTACATGGACACCTCGTCCTCCGTCTCCGCCTCCCTCGACATGCTGCGGGCCGCGCGCACCGCCGCCGGCCGCCTGGGCAGGCCGCTCACCGGCGACGTGTACGGCACCGGGTTCTCCCAGGGCGGGCAGGTGGCCATGGCGCTCGGCCGCGAGCTGGCACGGGGCGCGGACCGGCACTTCCGGCTGCGGGGTCTCGCGCCGGTCGCGGGGCCGTACGACCTCCGGGGCGCGGAGGTACCCGGCCTGCTCGACGGACGTGTGAACGACATCAGCGGTGTCTTCTACATGGCGTACTTCCTCACCGCGCAGAACAGGCTGCACCCGCTGTACGAGGACCCCGCGGAGGTCTTCCGCGGACCGTACGCCGGCCAGGTGGAGGAGCTCTTCGACACCCGCCACACCGAGGAGGAGGTGGTCGGCCGGCTGCCCGGTTCGGTGCGGGAGCTGCTGACCGACTCCTTCCTCGAACGGCTGCGGCATCCGGACGGCGCGCTGGCGGCGGCGCTCCGGGCCCAGGACGGGACCTGCGACTGGAAGCCCGCGGTCCCGGTCCGGCTGCACACGGCGGCCGGGGACACGGACGTGCCGATCGCCAACTCCGTGCACTGCGCGGCCGATCTGGCCCGCCACGGGGTGACGGCGCCGGTGGTCGACCACGGGAAGGCCGACCACAACGGCTCCTTCAAGCTGGCCGGACCGCACGTCGTGCGCTGGTTCGACACGCTCGCGCGGGGCTGACGGCCGCCGAGCGGCCCCGCCCGGATCCCGGGCGGGGCCGCTCGGCGCCGCTCAGGGTCGTTGGCTCGTGAGGACGACGAGTCGCTGTGTCGCCCGGGTCATCGCGACGTAGCGGTCGACGGCTCCCGCCACGCCCGTGCCGAAGTCCTCCGGGTCGACGAGGACCACCAGGTCGAACTCGAGGCCCTTCGACAGCCCCGGCGTCAGCGAGCGGACGCGGGGCGTGTCCCGGAACGTCGGGTCGCCGATGACGCAGGCGACCCCCTCGGCGTGTTCGGCGAGCCAGGCCTCGATGATCCCGTCCCGCTCGGTGACGGATCCGTGGACGACGGGGACGCCGCTGCTGCGCACCGAGGTGGGCACGTTGGCGTCCGGGAGCGCGGCCCGGATGACCGGTTCCGCCTCGGCCATGACCTCCTCCGGGGTCCGGTAGTTGATGCTCAGGGACGTCACGTCGATCCGGTCGAGCCCGATCCGCTCCAGCCGTTCGCGCCACGACTCCGTGAAGCCGTGCCTGGCCTGGGCACGGTCGCCGACGATGGTGAAGCTCCGGGACGGGCAGCGCAGCAGCAGCATCTGCCATTCCGCGTCGGTCAGTTCCTGCGCCTCGTCCACGACGATGTGTGCGAAGGGACCGGCGAGGGGGTCCGCCCCGAAGCCGGGCAGCGCGCCCTCGTCGACCAGGCTGTCCTGAAGGTCGCGTCCGCGCAGCATCGTCACCGCCCCCTCGCCGTCGGCGTCGGCCGCGATGATGTTGTCGATGACGCCGGCCATGCGCTCGCGTTCGGCGGCGGCGGACGCCTCCTGCCGGCGCCTGCGACGGGATGCCTCCGGGTCGCCGAGCCGCAGCCGAGCCGCGTCCAGGAGCGGCAGGTCGGACGCGGTCCACGCCTGGGCGTCGGCACGCTGCAGCCGCCGGACCTCGTCGGGACCGAGCCAGGGGGCGCACATCCTCAGGTAGGCGGGCACCGACCACAGGTCCCCGACGAGGTCGGTCGCCTCGAGAAGGGGCCATGCCCGGTGGAAGGTGTCGACGAGTTCGCGGTCGCCGAGCAGGGTCCGGCGGAAGCGGTCGGCGGGGACCTCGCCGTCGTGCTTGTCCAGCAGGATCGTGGCCAGCTCGTCCCAGACCTGGTCCCGTGCCTCGTTGTGCGCCGTGCCCGGTCCGGGCGCCGCGAACGCCTCGGCCCAGTCGTCGGCGGTGAGCCGGACCTCGGCCCACGGGGTGCTGACCGTCATCGCCTCGGACGGCGGCTCCTCGTAGAAGGCGACGGCCTTCTCGACGGCCCTGACCATGGCCGCCGACGACTTCAGCCGGGCCGCCTCCGGGTCGGTCTCGTCCGGGGCCGTGGCGCCCTCGGGGACGAGGTCGCGCAGGGTGCAGGTCCGCACCCCCTCCTCGCCGAGGCTGGGCAGGACGTCGGCGACGTAGGCCAGGTAGGGCTGGTGCGGACCGACGAAGAGGACGCCGCCCCGCCGGTGCCCGAGCCTGGGGTCGGAGTAGAGGAGGTAGGCGGAGCGGTGCAGGGCGACGACCGTCTTGCCCGTGCCCGGGCCGCCGTCGACGACGAGGGCGCCGCGGGAGCCGGCCCGGACGATGGCGTCCTGGTCGGCCTGGAGGGTGGCGAGCACGTCGCGCATCCGCTCCGTCCGGTTGGCTCCCAGGCCGGCGATGAAGGCGGACTGGTCGTCGAGGGCCGCGTGCCGTTCGAGCCCGTCGGCGGTGAACACCTCGTCCCAGTAGTCGCCGATCCGGCCTCGGGTCCAGCGGTACCTGCGACGGCTCGTCAGGCCCATGGGCCGGGCGTGGGTCGCCGCGAAGAACGGTTCGGCCGCGGGGGAACGCCAGTCGACCAGCAGGCGGCGGCCCGTGCTGTCGGTGAGGCCGAGCCGTCCGATGTAGAGCGGCTCGGCGTCGTCCGCGCTGACGACGTGTCCGAGGCACAGGTCAAGGCCGAAGCGGCGCAGGGCGCGCAGCCGGCCGGTCAGCCGGTGGATCTCGGCGTCGCGGTCCATGGCCTCCCGGCCGACGCCGCCGGGGGCCCGGCGGGTGGCGTCGAGGCGTTCGGACAGTTCGGCGATCGTCTGCTCCAGGGTCTCCGCGATGGCCGCGAAGTGCCGCTCGTCGCCGGCGATCAGCGCCGGGTCGGCCTTGGCGGAGAGGCGTTCGGACAGCTCGAACGGGCTGGTGGTCAGAGAGTTCATGTCATCGGCTCCGTTCCGTGTTCACGCCCGTGCGGGCCGGTCGCGGGCGGGCCCGCCTCCCGGCACCGTGTGCCCGCGACGGCCGGGCGGTTCGCAGCGCCCGCTCGCCGTCACCGCACGCCCTCTGGACCGACCACAACACACGCACTGAGTGAGTCTCCTCGTTCGGTGGATTCCGGCTTCGGCCGATGATTCTGCGGCACCACCGGGGCCTTGCCGCAAGGCCCCCCGTGCGCTATAAGTTGAGAGTGGAAAGGAGTGGGTACTCCTCCTTGTCCTCCCTCTCCCTCACTCCCCCCTCTTCGCGTCGCGGCCGCTGTGCGCCCGGGTGCGCTCCCCCGCCGCGCAACGGCGACGTCCTTCGCCCGAGGCCGCCCGGCCCCTCCTGTCCGCTTCGCACGCGAGGCCACCCCCGGGGGCGTCGGTCGCACCTGAACCGGGCGCGCCGGTCGGACCTGACCGCGGACGGGCGCGGACCCGGCGGCATGGCCCCGTGGCGGCGGACCCGTTCGGAGCACGCGGACGGCGGCCGACATCGGCGTGTCCGCGCCGGCCCCGGTCTGCTGGGCCCTCCGGGCTCAGACGGTCTCGGTCCGCGGCCGGACGCCCGGACGCGTGGGCTCCGGTTCCGGCTCGCGCAGGATGCCGGCCGCGCCGGCGGCGACGACGCAGAAGGCCACGGGCAGCAGGAACGTCAGGTTGAGCGGCACGAGGTGGGTCAGGGGCCCGATGACGGCGGGGCCTGCGAGCATGCCCAGGTAGCCGAGTCCGGCGACCCGTGAGACGTTGACCCCGGCGGCGTCGCTGTCGGCGTGGCCCGCGGCGCTGAAGAGCTGGGGGATGCAGCCGGAGAGGCCGGCGCCGAACACGGCCCAGCCGGCCAGCGCGAGCGGGATCCAGGGGGAGAGCGCGGCCGCGGTCAGGCCGAGCGCGGCGACCGCGGAGCCGTGGCGCAGGATCGCCACCGCACCGAACCGGCCGGTGAGGCGGTCGGCGAGCAGGCGTCCGGCGGTCATGGCCGTGGAGAAGGCCCCGTAGGCGAGCGCGGCGGTGGCGGCCGGGGCGTCCAGGACGTCGCGCAGGTGGAGCACGCTCCAGTCGTTGGCCACGCCTTCGCAGAGCATCAGCATGAGGGCGAGCGCCGCCAGGATCCAGATCCGCCGGGGGGTACGGCGCCGGGTGGGCTCCGCGGTCCCGGCGTCCGGCGCGGTGGCGGCGCGGGCGGCGGGACCGCGGGAGGAGAAGGTGAAGGCGCGCGGCGACGGGCCGTGCGCCCGCAGGTCCGCCAGCCGCTCCAGCGCCTCGCCGACGGTCGGGCGGTGGCCGGCGGGGACCCACCAGAGCACCAGGTGGGCCTCCACGTGCCGGGCGAACCAGTCGCGGCGCCCCCGCATCACCTCCAGGTGCCCACTGCGGTACGTGAAGTCCCACAGCGCCTCCTGGCTCTCCCACACCGACATGTTGACGATGACGCCCTCCCCCGCGGGGCGCAGTCCGGTGGCGTCCGGCGAGCCCTCCTCCACCAGCCGCCACACGAAGCCGGGCGCGGCGTCGGCCGCGGCGTTGACCGGGTCGAGCATCTCGACGAACGGGGCCATGCGCGGGTCGTCCAAGGGGTGGAGGAGCGTGGCGAGGTTGAGCTGGGCGAGGTGGGCGGCAGGCGCGGATGCGGTCATGGCGTCATCCCAGCACGGCCCGGTTTTCTATGTCAATGATTATTGTTTTTAGAAGGCTCCACGACCACACAGCACTCCCCCGGGCGGGCGTCCATGCGGGCACGGACGGCGCCGTCCGTGCCGAGCAGCCCCTCCAGCAGCGCGAGGTTCATGCCGCAGACGAGCGGCGGGAAGCGTTCGGCGACCGCGTGGAAGGGGCAGTTGCGCATGCGGACGACGGCCGAGGGGCCTGCCCCGGACGCGGCACCGTCGGCGCCGTCGGCACCCGGAGCGCCGTCGGCCGTTCCGACGCCTTCCCGATGCGGTTCGTAGCCGCGGGCGGCCAGCATCTCCATGGCCTCGTCGAGTCCGCCGCAGGGCGCCGCCGAGCCCCGCAGGACCTCGCCCCGGCGGCGCGCGGCGGCACAGAGCCCGGCGTCCAGCCCGGCCTCCTCGGCGGCCTGGGCGAGCAGCTCCGCGGCGGTGCGATAGTCGCGGGCCGGCAGGGACACCGACCGTTCGGTCCGCACCCGCGTGTACACCTTGGCCGGGCGTCCCGCGCCCGGACCCGAGCGTCCCGTCAGACGTCGGCTGCCGCTCTCCAGCAGCCCGACCTCGGTCAGCCGGTCCAGATGGTGCGCGGCGAGCGTCCGCGCCACCCCGGCCGCCTCGGCCGCCTCGTTGCGGCCGACCTCGCGGCCCTGCGCCGCAACGTACTCGTACAGGCGGCGTCGTACCGGATCCTGAAGCGCCGCGATCGCTTCGATGTCCTCCATCCCGCCATTCTAGGAACAACGCAGGTTGGAGATAGAAAGCCGGGTCCCGCGCGGGAAGACTCCGCCACCCGTCGTAGGCTGAATCCGCACTGACCGACAGGAGGCTGGAGTGGCCGGAACGATCGAAGCCGAGCCGGCCGAGGTGATGGCCGAGCTGGCCGCGCTGGAGGACCCGAAGGTCCGCGCGGTGAACGAGAGGCACGGTGACGACCACGGGGTGAACCTCGGCAAGCTGCGCGCGCTCGCCAAGCGGCTCAGGACGCAGCAGGACCTCGCGTGCCGCCTCTGGGAGTCGGGCGACTCCGCGGCGCGACTGCTCGCGATCCTGATCTGCCGCCCCAAGGCGTTCGAGCGGGACGAGCTGGACGCCATGCTGCGCGAGGCTCGCACGCCCAAGGTCCATGACTGGCTCGTGAACTACGTGGTGAAGAAGAGCCCGCACGCCGAGGAGCTGCGCCTGGCCTGGTGCGCCGATCCGGATCCCGTGGTCGCGAGCGCCGGCTGGGCGCTGACCACCGAACGCGTGGGGAAGAAGCCCGAGGGCCTCGACCTGGCGGGGCTGCTCGACGTCGTCGAGGCGGAGATGAAGGACGCCCCGGACCGCCTGCAGTGGGCGATGAACCACTGCCTGGCCCAGATCGGGATCGAGCACGCCGAACACCGCGCCCGCGCCCTGGACATCGGTGAGCGCCTGGAGGTGCTCAAGGACTACCCGACTCCCCCGGGCTGCACGTCTCCGTTCGCGCCCGTCTGGATCACCGAGATGGTCCGCCGGAAGGGCGAAGCGTAGGGAGGGTCCCGCCGACCCGCCTCCTCGCCGTGGCGCCCGGACCGCAACGCCCGTGCCGTGGCGCCCGGACCGCGATGCCTGGCGCGGGCGGGCCCCGGCGGGTCGGCCGGGGCCCGCGCGGCCGGACTCAGGAACGGCCGAAGGGGATCTCGCGCTTGAGGATCTTGCCGGTGGCGCCCTTGGGCAGGGTCTCCAGCAGCATCACCTCGCGGGGGTACTTGTAGGGGGCGATCCGCTCGCGTACGAAGTCCCGCAGCTCGTCGGCGGTGGCCTCCGCTCCGGGGCGCAGCGCGACGGCGGCCGCCACCTCCTCCCCGAGGGCCGGGTGGGGCACACCGACCACGGCGGCCTCGGCGACGGCGGGGTGCTCGTACAGGACCTCCTCGACCTCACGGGGATAGACGTTGAAGCCGCCGCGGATGATGAGGTCCTTCTTGCGGTCGACGATGAAGTAGAAGCCGTCCTCGTCGACGCGGGCGAGGTCGCCGGTGTGCAGCCAGCCGTCCCGGACCGCCTCGGCGGTGGCCGCCGGGCGGCCCCAGTAGCCCTTCATGACGTTGTGGCCCCGCACGCACAGTTCCCCGACCCCGTCCTCGACGTCGGCCAGCCGCATCTCGACGCCTTCGATCGGCGTGCCGACGGACCCGGCCTTGCGCGGGCGGTCGGGGTGGTTGAACGAGGCCACGGGCGAGGTCTCGGACATGCCGAAGCCCTCCAGGACGGGGCAGCCGAAGGCCTCCTCGAAGGTGTGCAGGACCTCCACCGGGAGGGACGCGCCGCCGGAGGCGGACAGCCGCAGCGAACCCGTGTCGTACGCGTCGGGCTGCCGCGCGCGTGTGGCGGACAGCGCGGCGTACATGGTGGGGACGCCCGCGAAGAGCGTGACGCGGCGGTCCTGGATGGTCCGCAGCGCCAGATCCGGCTCGAAGCGGGACAGCAGGGTGAGTCGGGCGCCCGCGGTGACGGCCGTCAGCATGGCGCAGACCTGCCCGAAGGCGTGGAACAGCGGCAGGCAGCCCAGGACGACGTCCTCGGGGCGGAGGTCGAATAGCGAGCGCGCGCAGATCTCGGCGTTGCTCCCGATGTTGGCGCTGGTCAGCTCGGCACCCTTGGGCACACCGGTGGTACCGGAGGTGTAGAGGATGACGGCGGTGTCGTCGTCCCGGCGGTCCTGCGCGGGTACGGGACGCGGGTGGGCGGCGAGCAGTTCGGCGAGCGCGCCCGCCCGGAACGGGACCACCGCGGCGTCGGTGCCGTCCGCCGCGCGCTCGGCCTCGGTGACGGCGGAGTCGTGGGCGAACAGCAGCGCGGCGCCCGAGTCGCGCAGGCAGTGTCCGATCTCCCGGGCCTTGAGGAGCGGGTTCATCGGGACGACGACCGCGCCCGCCCGCAGGACGCCGAAGTACAGGGCCGGGAACTCGAGCAGGTTCGGCAGCATCAGACCGACGCGGTCGCCGGGCACCACACCGCGGTCCGCGAGCAGCGCGGCCACCCGGCCCGCGTACGCGTCGAGTTCGGTGTAGGTGAGGGAGTCGTCGCCGAGTTCGACGGCGATCCGGTCGCCGTGGACCGCCACGGTTCGGCTGAGAAGGTCGGCCAGGTTCACTGCGAACTCTCGTTTCTGCGGAGGAGGGTTGAGGTCCTGCGGGTGGGTGGACGTCGGGTCGGCCCCACAGCGCGGAGGCGATGACACCGGGCAGTCTGCCGAAGCCCGGCTTCGCGGTGAAGCGGGTGCGACGTTCGAGGGTGGCCCCCCGGGCCGGAGTCGGTGCGGGGCGGCGGTTCGCGGAGCACCCGGCGGCCCGGCGTCAGCAGCGAGACGCGGGCAGGCCGGAGACGGAACCGGAAGCGGAGCCGGCGGCGGGACCCGTGCGCCGGCCGCGGGCTCCCGTCACGGCCGGCCCTTCCGGGCGACACCCGCCGAGGTCTGGATCGAAGCACTGAATGATGGTTCACTTCTTCGCATGGCCTACCGCAAGACCCCCGCCGAGCTCGAACGCCTGAAGGCCGCCCGTGAGCGCCTGGTCGTCCAGGCCACCCACGTGGTGGCCGAGGTGGGCTGGGCGAACGCCTCCGTGACCGCCGTCGCCGCCGCGGCGGGCATCTCGGCCGGCTCCGTCTACCAGCACTTCCCGTCCAAGGCGGCGCTCGCCGTGGAGGTCTT
This sequence comes from Streptomyces sp. MS191, assembly GCF_008042125.1. Classification (GTDB taxonomy): domain Bacteria; phylum Actinomycetota; class Actinomycetes; order Streptomycetales; family Streptomycetaceae; genus Streptomyces. The sequence continues at coordinate 987 of NZ_RDBI01000064.1, read as the reverse complement.
CCGCCGCGCGTCGGGCCGCGAGGTCGAGGTCCTGGGCGAGGTGCTCCGGGGCGGCGGGGACCCGGTGGAGCGGCTGGCCCGCGGGGTACGCGTCTTCGCCCGGCGCGCCCTGGAGCGGGGCGGACTGGCCTACGCGCTGCTGGCGGCGCCGGCCGAGCCGGCGCTGGGCGCCGAGCGGCTGGATTTCCGGCGCCGCTACCGCGAACTGTTCGCCGAGGTGGTCCGCGAGGGCATGGCCGCCGGGCTGCTGCCCGCGCAGGACGCGCACATCACCGCCGCCGCGCTGACCGGCGCCGTCGGCGAGGTCCTCGTCGACCCGCTGGGCGCGCCCGACTCCGGCTCCGTCGACGACCTGCTCACCGAACTGACCGCCGTGGCGCTGCGTTGCGCGGGCGCCCGTCCCGCCGATCGCCCGTCCCACTGACTCCGGAGGACCGTCCATGACCGCGACCGCCGACATCCCGCCGCTGCGCAGCAACCCCACGGCGCACACCCACGAGGTGACCAACCAGGTCCCGCCCCTCGTCGGGCACGACGTCGCCGACGACCCCGTCCTGCTGGAGGGCGTCCGCCGCGAAGGGGCCGGCTGGTACGTCGACGACCTGCACCGCATCGGCCGCCGCGCCGGCAGCGAGGAGGTCCAGCGGTGGGCCGACGAGGCCAACCGCCACGAGCCCGAGCTCCGCACCCACGACCGCTACGGCAACCGCGTCGACGAGGTCGACTTCCACCCCTCGTACCACGCCCTGATGGACGTCGCGATCGGCGAGGGCCTCGGCGGGGCGCCCTGGGCGGACAGCCGCCCCGGCGCCCATGTCGCCCGCGCGGCGGGCTTCATGGTGTGGAGCACCGCGGAGGCGGGCCACGGCTGCCCGGTGTCCATGACCTACGCGGTCGTCCCGGCTCTGCGCGCGGCGCCGGAACTGGCCAAGGAGTACGAGCCGTTGCTCACCAGCCGCGTCTACGACCCCGGGCTGCGCGCCCCGT
>NZ_RDBI01000063.1:48242-61339 GCF_008042125.1 Streptomyces sp. MS191 | reverse complement strand
CTGCGCGCTGCCCTGCGCGCCTCCCTCCGCCCCGCACCGCACCTCCTCGCTCCGCCCCGTTCCGACCGGCCCCGCGTACCGCCCCGGCCGGCGCACACCAGGGCGTAGAGGGCGAGCAGCGCGGTGAGCGCCTGCCAGGGGCGCCCGGTTCGCCGGGGTGGGGAGGTACGCATCGGAGCTCCTTGGAGGGGAACGTGCGCGAGGTCGTGCGGGCGGCCGCGCCGGCCGGGGCGGTACGCGGGGCCGGTCGGAACGGGGCGGAGCGAGGAGGTGCGGTGCGGGGCGGAGGGAGGCGCGCAGGGCAGCGCGCAGCGACGCCGGGGACCGGTCCCGCGGACCGGTCGACAGCGCGGTGGAGCGACTGCACGCAGGTTTTACATCGTTGAAAGGACGCTGTAAACCCTCCCCGCACGGGGCCGGGCGACGGGCCGATCCGCCAAGTCCACCGTGACCGGGGCGAGTCGGGGGATCCCCGCAGGTGCGGCCGCCCCCAGCGGTCTCAGGACTCCCGCACCGGATCCGCACCGTCCGTACGGCCGTCGCCGGCGGGCGGCCGGGCCGGCTCGGGTACCGACGACCGCGGCGTCCCGGCGGTGGGGGAGGGCGGCACCGGGGCGGACGCCCTGGCCAGCTCGGCGGTGAACTGCGCGCCCGCCAGCAGTGACAGGTGGGAACTCCACAGCCACACGAGGAACACGACCACCCCGGCGAGCGAGCCGTAGACCCTGCTGTACGTGCCGAATCCCGTCGCGTACAAGGAGAAGCCCGCCGAACCGGCGAGCCAGAGGAGCACCGCCAGCGCCGCGCCCGGCGCCGCGTGGGAGCGGCCCTTCGCCGCGGCCGGACCCGTCCGGAAGAGCACCACGACCAGCAGCGCGACCAGGGTGAGCAGGCCGAGCCAGCGCAGCAGGGTCCATGTCGTCGCGGACACGAGGTCGATCCCCAGCCAGCCCTCGACCGTGGCCGCGACCGGCTGGGTGAAGACGAGGACACCGGCACTGGCCACCAGAAGGGCCAGCAGGAACAGCGCGTTGAGCACGATCAGCGGCGCGGTGTGGAGCGCGGGGCGGCGGTCCTCGACCCGGTGCATGGCGTGCAGCGCGCGCCGGAAGACCGCGAGATGGCTGGAAGCCGACCAGAGCGAGCTGACACTGCCCGCGCCGATCAGCACCCAGGCCGCCGAGCGTTCCTCGGCCAGTCCGCGCAGCGCGTCCCGGAGGGTGGCGCCGGACTCGGCGGGCGCCCAGGAGGACACCAGGACGATCAGCCGGTCCGTCCCGTCCGGACTCACCAGACCGGTCAGCGTCACCGCGACGAGCAGGGCGGGTACGAGCGCGAGGATCGCGTAGTAGGTCAGGGCCGCCGCCCAGTCCGCCACGTCGTCGCGCCACAGGGCCACGGGGGTGGCCCGCAGGGCCGGCCACCAGCGCCGTGCCGAACGGGTCGCGGTCGACCGCGCGCCGCGAGCACGGCGGGCCGCGCGGTCGACCAGGCGGGGGCGGTGAGTCGTCATCGTTCGCTTCCAGGTGTCGCGGGGGTCCTCCAGGCCCGTCTACCCACGGATCCGCAGGTCAGACGGCGCGGCGTGTGCCACTGCGTACATCCTGCCGCCCGCGCGCCCCGCCGGCGGCACCCGCCGGGCCGCGCGCGTGCCGTCGAGGACTCCCGCGTACGCCGCCCGGCCCGCCGGAGGCCGGGCGCCGGGGCGCCCCGCGCCCACCCCCGCGCGGCGGGGGGCAGCCCCGTGGTCCGGCTTCCTACTCGGTGCGCAGGGCCGTGGCGGTACGGGTCCGGGCCGCCCAGCCGGCGGGGAGCAGCGCACCCAGGACGGCGATGGCCAGGCCGCCGAGCGCGAGCGGGAGCAACTCCGCCCCGTGATGGACGGCGATGACGGAACCAGGGAGGCGCAGCCCCACGCTGTCGCCCATCGCGGGGACGACTCGGCCGTGCAGGGCGACACCGAGCGGCACTCCCAGCGCGCCCGCGACCAGACCGGTCACGGCGACCGAGGTGACGACCATCGCGACCGTCTGCCGGGGCGTCATGCCGAGCGCCTTGTGGACACCGATCTCACGGACGCGCTCGCGGGTGTCGAGCAGCACGCTGTTCAGCACGCCGAGCGCGGCGACGGCGACGAGCATCAGGGTGAGGGTCACGGACAGCGCGTCGAGCGTGACGACCATGTCGCCACCCGCGCCGAGCCCCCCGGCCTGTGCGGTGACGCCCAGCGGTGCCAGGTCCTTGTTCAGCGCGTCGACGTAGGCGGAGACCTCGGTGCCCGACGCGACGGCGATGTGATGGCTCGTCTCCGTCAGGTCGGGACGGGCGGCCGTCAGGGTCGAGGCGTCGGTGAAGACCTGCATGCCGTCGTTGCGGGGGTCGAGGACCTCGCCGACGATCCGGACCGTGACCGGTTCGGCCAGGCCGTTCAGGGTGACGGTGTCGCCGACGCTGGTGCCGGTGGTGGACAGGAACGGGGTCGGGACCACGGCCTCGCCGGGTCGGCCGATCCAGCGCCCCGACACCATCGTGTAGCCGCCCCACGAGGCGTCGCCGGTGAAGGCGATCACGTCGACGGTGCCGGTCAGGCCGGACACCGTCGCCCGTACCGTCGCGGCGCTGTAGTACCGCCCGGTCCCGGTGCCGGCCTCGACTGCCGCGGCGACCGCGGCGGGATCGACCTCGGGCCGCTGCGCCAGCCCGGGGCCGCGGCCGGGACCAGGCCCCTGAGGACCGAAGTCCGGCAGCGGCGCGGGCACCGTGACGTCGGCGGCGTCATGGGCCTTGGCCTTCATCACCTCGCCGAGCGAGGCGCTCAACCCGACGGTGAACGTGACGGCCACGGTGCCGAACAGGACCGCCGTGCCCATGGCCAACGCGCGCACCGGCCGGGCGAACGGCCGGGCCAGGCCCAGGGAGACCGGCCGCGGCAGCGGCAGGCGACCGGCCGCCCGGGCCGCCCACCGGCCCCGCCCGGCCGCAGCGGCGCGCCCGACGGCGAGCGCGTCGACCGTACGCAGGCGCCCGGCCCGCCAGGCACTCGCCCACGCGGTCGCCGTCACCAGACCGAGCACCCCGGCGACCACCGCCACGTCGACCCCGGGGGCGACGGCCAGGGACGAGGTGCCGTAGACCTCCCCGGTCTCGGCCAGGACGGGAACCGCGAGCAGGTGGCCGGCGAGGACGCCGAGGGCCGTGCCCACGGCGGACGGGATCAGCGCCTGGCCCACGTAGGCCCGCACGACCTGGACCGGGGTGAAGCCGACGGCCTTGAGGACGCCGATGCGGTGCGTTCCCGTGCCGACGGCCGACGCGACGACGTTGCCCACGACGAGCACCGACATGAGCAGGCCCAGGGCGCCGAACGCGAGGAGGAACGGGACGTAGAGGGCGGTGTCGCGCTCGGCCGCCCTCCTGACGGTGAGCCACGACGTCTCGCCGACGGCCGCTCCCGGAGGCAGGGACTCCGTCACGGCCCCGCGGCCGGCGGTGACCTGAGCGGCGGTGSCCGCGTCGGTGAAGCGGTAGAGCATCTGGTACCCGCCGCCCCCGGGCGCGGTGAGCGCCGGCATCTGGGACGGAACCACCCAGGCGTCGGCGGTCCTCGTGACCGAGCGGGCGACACCGACCACGGTCAGCGTCGGATCGCCGGGCAGACCGGGAAAGGCGAGCTCCATGCCCAGGGCCGGGAACAGCGCGGAGTCCGCGGACACCGCGATCTCGCCGGCCCGGGTGGGCCACCGGCCGTCGAGCAGGGCCACCTCGTCCACCTCCCGGCCGGGATCGCCCCGGCCGACCACGGTCATCGGCCAACCCGGCCCTGCCCCGTCCGACCGCGGGCTGACCGTCGCCGTACGGAACGGCCCGGCCGCGGCGCTCACCCCCGCGGCGTCCGCCGACCTCGCCAGCTGCCCGGCACCCACCGCGCCCGCGTCGAACTCCACGGACAGATGCGCGCCGCGCTGCCCGGCGAAGGCATCGTCGAAGGGAGCGCCGGAGACCACGAGCAGCGATCCACCGAGGACGGACGCGGCCACCGCCATCATCGCGGCGAGCCCGATCACCAGCGTCTGCACGCGGCGGCGCCCCACCCCCGAACGCACGACCCTGCCGAGTCCGCTCATCGGACGACCTCCGGCGCGACGTCCCGCGTCCGGACGTCCTCGGTGATCCCGCCGTCGGCGATCCGGACCGTACGGTTCGTGCAGGACCCGGCCAACGCCAGGTCGTGGGTCACCACGACGACGGTCTGGCCCTCGGCGTTGAGGTCGGCGAGCAGCCTGCTGACGTCCTGTCCGGCGGCCGTGTCCAGCGCCCCGGTCGGCTCGTCGGCCAGCAGCAGCGCCGGACGGTTCATCAACGCCCGGGCCACCGCGACGCGCTGCCGCTCGCCGCCCGACAGCCTCCCCGGATAGGCGCGGGCGTGCCGGCCGATGTCCAGGAGTTCGAGGAGTTCCGCCGTCCGGCGGTCCGCCTCGCCCCGTGCCGTACCCGCGAGACGCGCGGGCAGCACGATGTTCTCGGTGACGGTCAGGTCGTCGAGGAGGTTGAAGAACTGGAAGACCATGCCGATCCTCGACCGCCGGTGGAGCGCCGATCCCGCTTCGCTCAGCCGGTCCACCCGCACCCCGTCCACGGTGACGGTCCCCGAGTCGGGCCGGTCCAGTCCCGCGATCAGGTTGAGCAGCGTGGACTTGCCGCTCCCGGACGGGCCGAGGACCGCGACGGCCTCGCCCGGCCGCACGGTCAGCGACACCTCGCGCAGGGCGGGCGGGCCGTCGTCGTATCGGCGGCTCACCTCGCGCAGTTCGATCACGGGCTGGGTCATGAAGGGCTCCTCGGGCCTCGGCGACGGGATGCGTGCACGCTAGGAGCGGGCCCTGCCCGCACGCGTCGCCCGCCCGAACGCCTTCCGCTACCGCGTGGGGATGAGCGCCGGTGACGTCATCCCTGCGATGTAGGCGGGCGATGTACGCGAGGCGGCGGGAATGACCACCGGGACGGACTCGGTGGATCCGTGCGACGGCGACAATGAACCGGTGAGGAACGTACGTACGACGCTGGTGCGGCTCGGGGAAGCCGCCCGCCGGACGGTTCGCGACGCCGGGGTGCCGAGCGGTCCGCCGCCCCGGCCCACCCGGCGCGCCTGGCGGTTCGACGTGCTGGTGGCCCTGGTGCTCGGAATCGCCACCGTCTACTACGGCGTCGACAACGTCGGCAACGTGGTGTTCCGCGAGATCGCGCCCGGCGTCGTGCTCGCGCTACCGCGCCCGTCCGGCCCCGCCGGCCTGGCCCTGATGGTGACCCTCGCGGCCGTCGCCTCGGGCGCCCTGGTGCTGCGCCGCCGCTGCCCGCTCGCCGTGCTGTTGGTCGTGACGGCCGCGACACTGGCGACACCGCACAGCGTCATGCGGCTGACCTTCTACGCGTTCGTCATCGCCGTCTACAGCGCCGCCGTGTACAGCCCGTACCGGGTGGCGACCCTGACGGCGCTGCCGGTGTCGGTCGTCCTGGTCGGCACCTCGGGGAACTCGGTGACACCGATCGTCCCCAACGAGTACATCGCGCTGCTCATCCTGGGGCCGATGGCCGTGGCCGCCGTCGGCCTGCGCACCTGGAGACTCCGGACCGACGAGGGCCGCAGCCGGCTCTCCGCGCTGGAACGCGAACAGACCGAGGCGCTGCGCCGGGCCGTCGAGCACGAACGGGCCAGGATCGCCCGCGAACTGCACGACGTCGTCACGCACAACGTCAGCGTGATGATCATCCAGGCGGGGGCCGCTCGCACGATCATGAAGACCTCGCCCGACCGGGCCGGCGAGGCGCTGCTCGCCGTCGAGGCGGGCGGCCGGGYCGCCATGACCGAACTCCGCCACGTCATGGGACTGCTCACCACGACCGACGAGGACGAGGCGGCGGACGCGGCCGACCCGGCCGCGGAGCTGGCCCCGCAACCCGGCCTGGACCAGCTGGAGACGCTGGTCGGACGGGTGCGGGACACCGGACTGCCTGGAGACGCTGGTCGGACGGGTGCGGGACACCGGACTGCCGGTCTGGTCGTCGGCGAGGAGCACCCGCAGCGGCTCGGTCACGATGCCTCCAAGGGGATCAGGGCCTCCACACGGTAGCCGCCGGTGAGCCGGCGGCCGGCGGTCAGGGTTCCGCCGTGGACGGCGAGGCGCTCGCGCAGCCCGATCAGGCCCCGGCCGCTGCCGGCGCCCGCGCCCGGGCTCGAACTCGCCGCCTACCGCGTGGTCCAGGAAGCCCTGACCAACACGGTGAAGCACGCGTCCGGCGCCGCGGCCGCCGTCACCGTCGAGTACGGCACGGAACGGCTCCGGGTGGAGGTCACCGACAGCGGCGGACTCCCGGGCGCGGGCGCCGGCAGCGGCCGGGGCCTGATCGGGCTGCGCGAGCGCCTCGCCGTCCACGGCGGAACCCTGACCGCCGGCCGCCGGCTCACCGGCGGCTACCGTGTGGAGGCCCTGATCCCCTTGGAGGCATCGTGACCGAGCCGCTGCGGGTGCTCCTCGCCGACGACCAGACCCTCGTGCGCACCGGGTTCCGGCTGATCCTCGGAGCCGACGGCATCGACGTCGTCGCCGAGGCGACCAACGGGGCCGAAGCGGTCGAAGCGGTCCGCCGTACCCGTCCCGACGTGGTGCTCATGGACGTCCGGATGCCGGAGATGGACGGCCTGGAGGCCACCCGGCGCATCCTCACCGGCGCGCCGGACAACCCCCGCGTCATCATCCTGACCACGTTCGACCTCGACCGGTACGTCTACGCGGCCCTGTCCGCCGGAGCCAGCGGCTTCCTCCTCAAGGACGTCACCCCCGAGCACCTGACCGCGGCCGTCCGCACCGTCCTCGCCGGCGACGCCCTCCTCGCGCCCGCCATCACCCGCCGCCTCGTGCAGCGCTTCACCCGGCACGGCAGCGACACCGCCGCCCTGCACCGCGACCTCGCCTCGCTCACCCCGCGCGAACTCGAGGTCCTGGGCCTGCTGGCCCGCGGACTGAGCAACGCCGAACTCGCCACCCGCCTCCACGTGGCGGAGGCCACCGTCAAGACGCACGTCGCCCGCATCCTCGCCAAGCTCGGACTGCGCGACCGCGTCCAGGCCGTCATCGTCGCCTACGAGACGGGGCTGGTCAGCGCCGGCGCACGCGAGGTCGCCCCAGGGGGCCCCGGGGCACAGGCGTAGACGGAGGCCGGGACCGGGAACAGCCGCCGGAGCACCGGCCCGACCCCCTCCCGTCCGGGCCGCCGTACCTCCGTGGCCGTCGCGCGAGCCGGGACGCGCGGGCAACGCGGACGCCCTGCGACGCGTCCTTCAGTGCATGATCGAGTTTTTCGACGCCGCCACGTCCGACGAGGACGAAGAGACCGTGCGCCCCGGGCCGTTGTGGCGCCACGCGGTGTGGGCGGCGGGCATCGCCGTCCTCGGAGTGGGACTGGGCTGGGGCACCGGTCTCTTCCGTATCGGCCCCGAGGACTACGGACTGCCGTCCACCGCTCCGGGGCCCCTCTGGCCGTACCTGGCCGCCTGGACCGCGATCGGCTTCCTGACGGCGGCCGTCCTGCGCGCCACCGCCGCGCGCGTGCCGGTCTACGCTCCGGGGCGGATCGGCTGTGTCCTCACGCTTCTCGGCACCCGCCTCTCCCTGGGCTGGCGGCCGGACGCCCCCGTGCTGGCCGCCCTCGGCGCGGCCGCGCTGGCGGCGGCGGCCGTCTGGTGCGCCCTGGCGCTGCGCACCGGCTCCCGCGGCACCGACGCGCCCGCCGCCTGAGCGTGCGGCGGCCGTCTCACGCGCGCCGCGCCCCGCCGTGGGCCGGCGGGCGGTCGCCGGTGACCCGGACCCGCAGGACGTACGGCCGGCCGCTGCTGATCGCCTCGGCCTGCTCGCTCAGGTCCGCGCCGGTGAAGCCGAGCAGCGCGGCGTCCGCGGCCCGGCGCAACAAGGGCAGGATCTCGGCGACCGGGCGGCCCCGGTGCGAGACGGCCAGCTCGGCGAACGCCTTCTGGTACGGCGCGCCGTACGCGCTCGCGCTGTCCGCGAGGAGGTGGTCGAGATGCCGCTGGTCCACACTGATCTCACCCATGGCCCGCTCCCGTGCCTCGGTGGCCGGCAGTCGCCCGACCCTTGTCCACGACGCTACGACGGGGGTCTGACAACGTCCCTGACCTGCGACGACGGGCCCGGTCGGCAAGGCGCGCTACAGGCCGGTGACCTTCCCGCTCGCCGACAGCTCGTACACCAGCGTGACCGTCCGCCGGCCGCCGGGCGGGAGGGCGACGTCCCAGCGGACGATGCCCTCGGCGTCGACCGCGTCGGGCACCGGGGAACAGGACTCCTCGCGCAGCCGGACCTCCACCGCGGAGACCTCGGAGACCGGGATCCGCTCCCGCAGGGCCACCACCCGGTCGCCCTCCTCACCGGGGGCGGAGAACCGCGACAGGTGCAGCCTGACCGTGCGGGTGACCACGGTCCGCTGGGTGAATCCGGTGGAGTCGCGGGACTCCTCGGTGTGCCGCACCACCCGATGGTCGTCGCAGCTGCCGAAGGCCAGCTCGACGGCGGCGCCCGGCGCGGCGAACGCGAGGGTGCCGCGGCCGACGGACCCGCTGCCGCGCACGAGGTCCACGGGCCCGGCGAGCAGCGCGTGGCCGGAACGGTTGTCGAACCGGGCCACCTGGGTCACCAGCGGGGACAGTTCCGGCGAGCAGCCGTACTCGCGGCGCGCGCCCGTCGTGAACGACGACAGCGGCACGCGGTGGGCGCGGCCGTCGCTCCGCACCGAGACCGGCACGTCGGACCGCAGCACCCGGGCCTCACCGCCGTCGTCCACGCCCGGCAGGCCGAGCACCGGAGCCGGCCCCAGGGTCCCGATCTCCTCCTCGCGCAGCTCGACGTCGACCGTGCGGCGCTCCGCGGCCGAGCGGTCCTTGAGGGTCAGCCGGTCCTCGCCCAGCCGCGGCGGCTCGGAGGCGAGCGCCGAGCGCGCCGTCGACAGCGTCAGTGACACGCCGGACCAGTCCTCGCCGGTGCGCTGCCAGACCATCGCGTCGGTCTCCAGCGTCACGGAGTCCCCGTCGAGCACGGCCCGGTAGGCGGGGCGCCACAGCGCGCACGAGGTGAGGTGGCCGAGGCGCAGGCCGACCGGTCCGGCGAGGGCGGACTCCACCGTCAGCTCGACGTGGCCGACCAGCTCGGCCGGCTCCTCCTCGGAGAAGTCCAGGACCCGTTCGGCCTCGCGGAGTTCGGCGGCGACGGCGGCCTGCCGGGCCTCCGCGATCCGCAGGCGCTCGCCGTACGTGTCGCGTTCCTCGTCCACCCGGTCCAGTTCGCCGGTCCAGCGCGGGCCGTCGGTCTCCCCGGAGCCGGCGCCCTCGGCGATCTCCCGCAGCAGGTCGGTGGCGAGCCGGCCGAGGAGGTCGAGCCGGGTGCGCAGCCGGTCGGCCTCCCGCTCCAGGGTGAGCGACTCCTGTTCGAGGGCGCTCACGCGCCCGCGCAGCGCCGAGTCGTCCGCGCCCGCGGAGAGCGGTTCGCGCGGTGTCCAGTCGCGGACGATCCGCACGTCGAGCACGGTCGCCGGGTGATCGGCGGTCAGCTCGGCGTGCAACGTGCGGTCGACGGCCAGCGCGCTGACCGGTCCGAGGCGCAGCCGCTGCACCCCGGCCGCCAGGTCGAGGACGGCGGAGCGTTCGACGTGGGCGCGGTCCTCCAGGCAGGTGACGGCGGTGACGGGGAGCGGGATCGGCTTGGTGGTGGTGGACATGGGGTGTGTCAGCTCCTGCGGTTGCCGTCGACCAGGGCCTTGGCGGCCGGGATGCGGATCTCGTAGCCGCCGTCGAGAGCGGTGGTGCCGCCCGCCGGCAGGTCCACGCGCCAGAGGCGGGTGCCCGGGGCGTGCCGGTCGGCTCCGGCGCCGTCCTCGGGGGTCGTCCAGTCGGCCCGTTCCTCGATGCGCACCTCCGGTTCCGAGGTGACGGGCACCCGTTCGCGGACCTCGACGGTGACCGGCGCGGCGAGCCGGTTGGCGAGCTCCACGCGGACGCGGTGGTCGAGCACGGTGGTGTTGCTGCGCAGGCCCGAGGTCGACTCCCGCAGGTTGGCGCGGCGGGTGACCCGGACGCCCTCGGCCGGACCGAGCCCGACCCGGCGGACCGCGCCGGGCGCGAGCGTGGGCAGGGCGGCCGTCAGCAGGAAGTCGCCGTCGACGGTGACCTCCACCGGACCGGCCAGCAGCGCCTGGTCGGTGGCGTTGGAGAGCACGAGGGTCGCGTAGACGGTCTCCTCCACGGACGGCACGCAGAGGTACTCGGTCCGCAGACCGACCGGGATCTCGCCGACGGTGACGGTGTGCCAGACACCGTCCGACGGGATGTCGGCGCGGGCGGCGGCGTCGAAGCGGTGGTCGAAGGACCCCGCGGACTCGCGGGGCCGTACGCAGTGCCCGGGCAGCGGCAGCGTGGCCACCGACTCCGCGCGGCGGCGGTACTCGTCGGCCACCGGGTCGAGGGGCGCGCCCGGGAACAGCCGGCCCCGGCGGCCGCCGTGCGCCTCGGGGCCGGCAAGGACGAGGCCCGTGTAGTCGAGTTCGGTGTCCCGGGGCCGCGGCGGACCGGCCGGCCGCGTGGCACCGGCGAGTTCGGTGTCCCGGGGCCGCGGCGGACCGGCCGGCCGCGTGGCACCGGCGCCGCCCCGATGGCTCCCGCGGCCCCGGCCGCTCCCGGCGGCATGACGGCGCCGCCGGCGGGCGGGGCCCGGCGGCGTCGTACGCCGTGAACAGGTCGGCGAGACCGGCGGGCGGCTCGCGCCAGCCGGACGGGGCCGGGGCGGACTGGCGGCGTCCCACCCGGACCGAGCGGAGCTTCGGGAGCTCGGTGCCCCGCCGCAGGTCGGCGGTGGCCAGGGCGATGCGCACGCCGGTCCAGTCCTCGCCGGTGCGCTGGGCGACCGAGGCGCGCAGCACCAGCCGTCCGCTGTCGTCGCCCTGACGGTGGGTGAGCCGGTAGGCGGGCACCCAGACAGCGCCGGGAACGCCGTACTCCAGCTCCAGCGCCACCTCCGCGTCGCCGGCGCCGGCGAGGGTCAGCAGCGCCGAGACCGTGGTCCCGACGTGGGCGGCCGGGGTGGCCGTGGAGGCGCGGGCGAGACGGTCCGCGGCGACCTCGTACGCGTGCTCCGCGCGGCGCAGCGCCTCCTCACCGTCGGCGAGGCGTTCGTGAAGGCCCGTCAGCCGCCCGTCGACGAACTCGGCGAGCTCGAGCCACGCCTCGACCGGCGTGCGGCGGTGCGGGTCCTCCCGCTTGCGGGCCGGAGGGGACGGGCGCAGCGCGGCGACCTCCTCGATCCGGCGCAGCAGGCGGTCCCGGCGTCCGGCGGCCGCCTCGTACTCCGCCCGCAGCCGCTCGACCTCGCGCCGCAACGCGTCGGGTGCCTCGGTGCCGAGCGGTTCGGCCTCGACCTCCACCCGGGCCTCGGTGACGCGTACCCCGTCGGCGCCGAGCACGCGGGCCCGCAGCGATCCCGGGTCGAGCGAACGGGGCAGGCCCGTCACCCGTACCCGGCCGTCCGGCCCCACCCCGCCCCGTGCCAGGCGGCGGCAGACCGCGCCCCGCGCGTACACCACGACGGAGTCGAGGGTCGACTCCCACCCGTGTTCCGTGTCGGCCGTCATGTGCTCCGCCCCCCGTGCCGTGTCCGTGCTGGGCGAAGCCTACTTCGAGGAGGCCCGGGTGCCGGAGGGGATCCCGAAGTCGGCGGGACGTCCCCGCGTGAGGACCGGGGCGTGGTCGGTGCGCCGTCGTGGGCGGACGGACGGCGCTCTCCCGGTCCGGGCGGCCGGATTCAGCGGCGCACCCCGTCGACCGCGATGTGCAGGTGGCGCGGGCCGCGCAGCACCGCGTTGTGCCGGTACGGCGGCGGGTCCTCCAGCAGACGGGGGTTCTCCAGGCGGCGGGCCAGTTCGGAGAGGGCGATCTGGGCCTCCAGCCGGGCCAGGGGCGCCCCGAAGCAGCTGTGGATGCCGCTGCCGAGGCCGAGGTGCTCCACGTCCTCGCGGTCGGGGTCGAAGCGGTCGGGGTCCGGGAAGCGTTCCGGGTCCCTGTTGCCCGAGGCCAGCACGAGCCAGATCCGTGCTCCCTTGGGGATCGTGACCCCGCGCACCTCGATGTCCGCGACGCAGGTGCGCTGCGGCACCAGGTGCACGGGCGGCTCGTAACGCAGCAGCTCCTCGACGATGTTGACGGCCAGTCCGGGGTCGAGCCGCAGCCGGTCGAGGACCTCGGGGTGCCGCAGCAGGGTGAGCATGCCGTTGGTGATGAGGTTGACCGTCGTCTCGTGGCCGGCGATGAGCAGCAGGACGCTGGTCGTGAGCACCTCCATCGTCGTCATGCGTTCGTCGCCGTGACCCGCCACCAGCTGGGACAGCATGTCGTCCCGGGGCTCGCGGCCGCGCTCCTCGACCAGCCCCGCCAGGTACGTGCCCAGCTGGATCCGTGCGTCGGCGGCGACCTGCCGCCGCGCGGGGTCGTCGCCGTCCGGGTCGGGGTCGAGGGCGGCCACGATGGGGTCGACCCAGGACCGGAAGCGCGGCTCGTCCTCGCGCGGCACCCCGAGCAGTCGGCAGATCACGGTCACGGGGAACGGGTAGGCGAACTGGTCGACGAGGTCGATCCGCTCGGTGTCCCCGAGGCCGTCGAGGAGCCCGGAGACGATGCCGGCGAGTTCGCCGCGCAGCGAGTCGATCCGGTGGGGGCTGTGCGGGGGGCCGAAGGGGCGGTTGGCCATCCGCCGAAGCCGGTCGTGCTCCGGCGGGTCGAGCCGGATGAAGCTCGGCGGCAGGTTCGTCTCCTCCGCGCCACCCGGCTCGCCGGTGTGGCCGCCGGCGGTGAGGTTGGCGGCGTCCGAGCTGAGCCGGGGGTCGTGGAGCAGGTTGAGGATGTCCCAGTACGAACCGATGACGTAGGGGCCGCCCTCCTCCTCGTGCAGGACGGGGGTCCTGCGCAGCTCCTCGTAGAGCGGGTAGGGGTCGGCGCGGTTGGCGTAGTCGGTGATCCGGCTCAGGAGCGAGGCTCGCGTCATGGG
>NZ_RDBI01000063.1:47034-48142 GCF_008042125.1 Streptomyces sp. MS191 | reverse complement strand
GCGGTGGGGGCGGGTACGGCGGTACGAGTGTCGGATTCGGACGGTGCGGACGCGACGGACACCGGAGACTCTCCAGAGGGGCGGCGGGGTACGGGAAGGAGCGTGTGCGCCGGTCAGCCTATACGCACCCGTTGCCGCCCTTTGGTGTGAATTGACCGTTGCACGGGCGGGGCGGCGGGCAGCCGCGGCCGGTGGCGGGCCATCCAGAACTTCGCCAGGGGGGATGCGTGAGGCTGTCAGGCGTCTCATGGCCGCTTTGTGGTGCACGCAGGACGCCGAGAAAGGGCAACGGATCGTGAATGCAGGGGAGTTCGTGGCCGAGCTGAGCGCGGCCGGTGTGACGATGTACGAGGAGGACGGCCGGCTGCGCTACCGCGCCCCCCGAGGGGTGATGACGCCGGAGCGGCTGGAGACCTTGAAGGCCCACCGGGACGAGGTGCTCGCCCTGTTACGGGCACAGGAGTACGGCCCGGCCGTCGTCGCGGACCCGGAGGCGGCGCACGAGCCGTTCCCGCTCACCGACGTCCAGGCGGCCTACCTGCTCGGCCGCAGCGAGGCCTTCGACTACGGCGGCGTGGCCTGCCACGGCTACCTCGAACTGGCGCTCCCGCACTGGGGAGCCGACCGGATCGAGGACGCCTGGAACGAGCTGATCCGCAGGCACCCGATGCTGCGGGCCGTCGTCTCGGCCGAAGGCCATCAGCGGGTGCTCCCGGAGGTCCCCCGCTACCACGTCCGCCGCGAGGACCTGCGCGGCGCGGACACCGCCACCCGGACCGGCGCCCTGGAGGCGACCCGCGCCGAGATGTCGCACCAGGTGCGTCCCACCGAGCAGTGGCCGCTGTTCGACCTGCGCGTCACCGAGACCGACCGGGCCCTGCTGCTGCACGTCGCCGTCGACCTGCTGATCTGCGACTACAGCAGCATCCGGCTGCTGCTCACCGAACTGGACGCGATCTGTACCGGCTCCCGGCGGCCCGAGCCGCCGGGAGCCGGCTTCCGCGACTACGTCCTGGCGGCCGGCCGGGCCCGCGAGGGCAGCCGGTACCACCGCGACCGCGCCTACTGGTGGGACCGGGTGGACGCCCTGCCGCCCGCCCCCGACCTG
>NZ_RDBI01000063.1:18045-46934 GCF_008042125.1 Streptomyces sp. MS191 | reverse complement strand
ACCCGGCACGGCCTGCGGCTGACCCCCGAGCAGTGGCGGACGCTGGGCCGCCGTGCCGCCGAGGCGGGCGTCACCGCCTCCGGCGCCCTGCTCCAGGCCTTCGCCGAGACCGTCGGCCGCTGGAGCCGCACCCCGCGGTTCACCCTCAGCCTCACCGTGCAGAACCGGCTTCCCCTGCACCCCGACGCCGACCGCGTCATCGGCGACTTCAGCTCCACCAGCCTGCTCGCCGTCGACCTCGACGAGGGCGCGACCCTCCTCGACCGCATGCGGACCGTGCAGGCGAGGCTCTGGGAGGACATGGACCACCGGCTCTGCTCGGGCGTCGAGGTCCTGCGCGAACTGGCCCGTCGCCGGGGCCGCACCGAGGCACTGCTGCCCGTCACCTTCACCAGCACCGTCACCGGGACCGGGACCGGGACCGAGCCCGCGCCCTCCCTGATGCCGCACGGCGAGCTCGTCCACGGCATCACCCAGACCCCCCAGGTCTGGATCGACTGCCAGGTCATGGAGGACGGCGGCGGCCTGCTCGCCCACTGGGACGTGCGCGACGGCGTACTGCCCGACGGCGTCGTGGACGACATGTTCGCCGCCTTCGCGGAGCTGGTCGAGCGGCTCGTCGACGGGAACACCGTCTGGGAGCACCCCGAACCCGTGGAGCTGCCCGCCGGCCAGACGGCGCGCGTCGCACGGGCCAACGACACCGCCGCCCCGCGCCGGACCGGGCTCCTGCACGACGAGGTCGTCGCCCAGGCCGTCCGCACCCCGGACCGCGTCGCCGTCGTGACCCCCACCCGGACCCTGAGCTACGGCGAACTCCTCGGCCGCGCCAGGTCGGTGGCGGTCGCCGTGGCCGACGCCGGCTGCCGGCCCGGGGAACGCGTCGGCATCGTGATGGACAAGGGCTGGGAGCAGGTCGCCGCCGTGCTCGGTGTGCTCCTCGCCGGCGGGGTCTACCTGCCCGTGGACACCACCCAGCCCCCGCTGCGCCGGAACGCCGTACTCGCCGACGCAGGGGCCCGCCTGGTCCTCACCCAGTCCGCGCTGCTGCCCTCGCTCGGGCTGCCCGCGGGGCTCCCGGCCGTCGGGGTCGACACCCTGGGGCCCGCGGACCGCGCGTTCGGCCACCGCACGGCCCCCGACGACCTCGCGTACGTCATCTACACCTCCGGCTCCACCGGCACCCCCAAGGGCGTGATGATCAGTCACGCCGCCGCCCGCAACACCGTCGACGACGTCAACGCCCGGTTCGGCGTGACCGCCGGCGACCGGGTGCTCGGACTCGCCCAGCTCGGATTCGACCTCTCCGTCTACGACGTCTTCGGCCCGCTGGCGGTCGGCGGCGCCCTGGTCCTGCCCGACCCCGCGCGCCGCGGCGACCCCGCCCACTGGGCCGAGTTGCTGGCCGGGCACGGCGTCACGGTGTGGAACTCCGTCCCCGCCCAGATGCAGATGCTGGAGGAGTACCTCCGCGGCAGGCCCGGGACCGACGTCTCCCGGCTGCGGCTCGCCCTGCTCTCCGGCGACTGGCTCCCGGTCACCCTGCCCGACGCCGTCCGCCGCCGGATCCCCGGACTGCACGTGGTCAGCCTCGGCGGCGCCACGGAGGCGGCGATCTGGTCGATCTGCCACCCGGTGGCGGAGGTCGACCCCGCCCTGCGCAGCATCCCGTACGGCAGGCCGCTGGCCAACCAGCGCTTCCACGTGCTGGACGGCCGGATGCGGGAGTGCCCCGCCCATGTCACCGGCGAGCTGTACATCGCGGGAGCCGGACTGGCCCTGGGCTACCTGGGCGACGCCGAGCGCACCGCGGAACGGTTCGTCACCCACCCCGCCACCGGTGAACGCCTCTACCGCACCGGCGACATGGGGCGCCGGCTCGACGACGGCACCATCGAGTTCCTCGGCCGGGTCGACCGGCAGGTCAAGCTCAACGGGCACCGGGTCGAGCTCGCCGAGGTCGAGGCCGCGCTCCAGACCCACCCCGCGGTGGAGCTCGCCGCGGCCACGATCCAGGGCGAGGGCGGCGCCCGCCGCCTGGTGGCCTTCGCCGAGCCCGGCCGGGCCGAGGCACCCGCGCTCCCGGCCCGGCTGCGGGAGACCGCGGCGGCGGGCGGGGCCGAGACCGTACGCGACGTCTCCGACGCCGAGACGACCGAGATGGTCGAACTCCTCGACCTCTCCGCCCTCCAGTCGATGGCAGCCCTCCTGCGCTCCTGCGGCCTCTTCCCCGAGCCCGCCTCCGAGCACACCCTGGAGGAGGTCGTCGAGGCCACCGGGGCGGCCCCGGAGAACCACTACCTGGTGCTGCGCTGGCTCACCGCCCTGGAACACGAGGGGCGGCTCACCCAGGACCCCGACACCGGCCGCTACCGGGCCCTGCGCGCCGACAGCCGGGAACGGCACGAGGAGGTGCTGCGACGGATCGACGCCCTCGAACCCCGCATCGCGTGGGGCGCCGAACTCGTCCGCTACCACCGGGTGTCCGAGCAGCACCTCGCCCCGCTGCTGCGCAACGAGATCGACCTCAAGACGCTGCTCTTCCCCGAGGGCCGCCTCGACACCGCCGAGGCCGCCTACCGGGACAACCTGATCAGCCGCCACAACAACGCGGCCGTCGTGGCCGCGCTCCAGGAGATCGCCCGCCGGCACCGCGGCCCCGAACCGCTCCGGCTCCTCGAGATCGGCGCCGGCGTGGGCGGCACGAGCACCGTGCTCGTACCGGCACTCGACGGCCTGGGCGTCGACTACCTCTTCACCGACCTGTCCCACTTCTTCCTCACCGCGGCCGAGGAGCGCTTCCGCGCCCACCCCTGGGTCCGCTACGGCCTCTTCGACCTGAACCGCGACTACCGGGCCCAGGGGCACGCGCCGAACTCCTTCGACGTCATCCTGCTGGCCAACGTGCTGCACAACTCCGTGCACGCCGAGAAGGTGCTCGCCCGGCTGCGCGAACTCCTGGCACCCGGCGGCTGGCTGGTCTTCATCGAGGCCACCCGCGACGCCTACCACGTCATGACCTCGATGGAGTTCAACGCGGGGCTGCACGGCTTCGAGGACGAGCGCCGGGAGACCGGACAGACCTTCTTCGGCCGCGAACAGTGGCTGCGGATGCTGCGCGGCGCCGGCGCCGAGGTCGCCGTCTGCCTGCCCGACGAGGGCACCGCGCTCGACCGCATCGGCCAGCACGTCTTCGTCTCCCGCTTCAAGGCCGACCGTGCGCAGCTGCGCCCCGAGACGCTGCTCGGCCACCTCCGCGACCGGCTCCCCGGCTACATGATCCCCGCCGAACTCCAGGTCGTGGACCGGGTTCCGCTCACCGGCAACGGCAAGATCGACCGGGCCCGGCTGGACGCCTGGACCGCCTCGGCGGCGCGGGGCCGGGTCGACGAGGGCGGTGACGCGCCGCACGAGGGCATGGAGCAGACCCTGGCCGCCCTGTGGACGGACGTCCTGCCGGTCACCACCGTCGGCCGCGACGCCGGCTTCTTCGACCTCGGCGGCGACTCGCTGCTGGTGGCCCGCCTGGTCACCCGGATGCGCGAACGGCTCCCCGAGGCCGCCGACCTCGAATGGGACGACCTGCTGCGCCTGGTGATGAACCGGCCGACCGTGGCCGCGCTCGCGGCCCGCCTGGCCGCCCCGCGGGAGACCCTCTCCGGCCCCGCCGGAGCCGCACCCGCCTCCCCGTTCGTCCGGATCAGCGAGGCGCCGGCCGGCGCGCGCGACACGGTGCCGCGGATCCTGGTGCACGACGGCACGGGCACGGTCATCCCGTACCGCGGGGTGATCGGCGAACTCGCCGACCGGATGGCGCTCGCCGCGCTCGTCGTCGACGACATCGACGCCTTCCTCAAGGCGGACCCCCGCACGCAGGTGGCCGAACTCGCCGAACGGCACGCGGAGGCCCTGCTCGCCGAGGGGCTCCGGCAGGTCCACCTCGTCGGGTACTGCATGGGCGGTCTGCTGGTCCCCGAACTCGCCCGGCGGCKGACCGCCGCCGGCGTGGAGGTGACCGGACTGACCGTCATCAGCAGCTACCGGGTGCCGTACCTGGTGGAGGACGACCTGCTCGCCGAGTACATCTTCGCCCGGCTCATGCGGGCCGACCTGGTCGCCCTCGGCTATCCCGAGGACGAGGCGGCGACGCGCGAACTCGTCGAGGCGGCCACCGCCGAGCACGGCGACACCGTGCCCCGGGGCAGCCTCGTCGACCGGCCCGCCGACACGCTGTCCGGGCGGGGCCGCGAGGCACTGCGGGCCTTCCAGGCCCTCGCGGAACGCCCCCAGGAGGAGCGGCTCCGGGCCATCGGCGCGGGCATGCCGGTGGAGGACGCCGCACTGCGCTCCGAGGAACGCCTCACCCGGCTGTTCCGCATCGTCAAGCACAGCCTCGTGTCGGTCGCCTCGCACGAGCCGACCCCCTGCGACGTCCCGGCGACCTTCGTCCGCCAGACCGGGGAGGCGGAGATCTTCCCCGGCATGCACGACGACATGACGGACTACTGGCAGCGGGTCTGCGGCGCGGGTCTGCGCATCGTGGACGTGCCCGGCGACCACTTCAGCTGCGTACAGCCGCCGCACGCCCGTTCCGTGGCGCGGGCGCTGCTGCCCGGGGAGGAGCGGTGACCGGCGCCCCGCCCGTGATCGGCGTCCTCGGCGGATACGGCGCGGTCGGCGTGGCCGCCGCCCGCGTCCTCACCGCCGGGGGCGGGCTCCGGCTGCGGATCGGCGGCCGGGACGCCGAGGCGGCGGCACGCTGTGCCGCCGCCCTCGGCGGGGCCGCCGCGGGCGTGGCGGCCGACGCCCTGGACGACGACTCCCTCGGCCGTTTCGTCCACGGCTGCGACGTCGTCCTCAACTGTGCCGGGCCCGCCTATGTACTGGGAGACCGCCCCCGGCGGGCGGCGGCCGCCGCCGGCGCCGACTACGTGGACGTGATGGACGGATCGGGTCCCGGCGGGGCGCCGGCGGGCGAGGGCACGGTGGTGCTCTCGGCCGGCGTCGCGCCGGGTCTGTCGGGACTGCTGCCCCGCCTCCTCACGGAGGGCGCCGGGGGACGGCCGGGGTGGCCGGAGCCGGGCGCCGCCCGGTTCACCGGCTACTACGTCTCGCTCGGCGCCTTCACCCGCACGGGCGCGACGGACTACCTGATGAGCATGGACCGCGGCTACGGAACGCCCCGGGCGCAGTGGCGCGACGGGCGCGTCGTGCCGGGCGCCCTGAGGGTGGCCGAGGAGTGCGTGGTGGCCGGGGTGCCGCACCCGGTCACCGCCCACCCCTACCTCACCCGGGAGTTGACGGCCCAGGCGCGGGCGCTCGGTCTGGCGGAGGCCCGCTGGTACAACGCCTTCGACGGCCGGCACCTGCTCGACGCGCTGAACCGCTCCCGGGCGGCGGGCGACGCCGGGGCGGGCGGCGACCGGGCGGGCGGCCCGGCCGCGCAGGCGGACGCCGTGGTGCGGGCCAGCGCCCTGGACGCACTCGGGCGGACCCCGTACCACGTGCTGTGGGGCGTCCTGGAGCCCCTGGAGCCGTCCCGTGACCCGTCGGCCGAGTACCCGGTGCGGCGCCGCACGGCGCTGATCCGGGGCGAGGACGGCTCGGCGATGACGGGCGTGGTCGGCGCGGTCGCGGCGCGCGAGGTGGCCCTCGGCCGGGTGCGCCCCGGGATCCACCGGGCCGCGTCCGTACTGCCGCCCCGGCTGGTCACGGACGCGCTGCGGCGCCATCTGCCCGGCACGGTCGTCACCGTCTCCGACGGGGAGCCGGCGCGGAAGGCCGTCGCGGTGTCCACGGCGGGGGACGACATGGAGGACGGCGTGCTGTAGGGGGTTCTCCTCCTCCGGGCGCCCGGCCCGCCGGCCGCACGTCGGCGGGCCCGCTCACGGCGGTGGCTCGGACGGATCCTCCGTCCGAGCCACCGCCGTTCGCGCGATCCGGTGGGCATCAGGCCGGATCGCACACCAGGGGCCGCCCGGGCGGGGCGAGTTCGACGCCGAAGTCCTTCAGCCGGTGGAGGCTGTCCCGGACGACGGCGGCGCCCTCGTCGAGGTCGGCGTGGTCGACCGGGGCCATGGCCATCCGTTCCAGGCACTTCTCGACGGCGATGTTGGTGGTGTGGTCGTGCCGGGGCATCAGCCAGTGCTGGTAGTCGTGCTGCCAGAGGCTCAGCACCGCCTTGTCGTTGGTCAGCCGGACCTTGTCGAGGGTCTCCTTCTGGAGCCGGGCGGCCTGGGCGCTGTCCATGCCGATGTGGGACCAGGGCGAGGCCGGGTCCGTCGGGTCGTCCGCGACGATCCGCAACTCCTCCCGGTCCTGCCACAGCGGCATGGTCTCGTCGGTGATGGAGAACTTGGAGAGCGCGAAGTGCCCGGAGTACTCGTGCAGCAGGTAGTCCTGCGTGTCCTGGAACATCTCCGGGTCCTCACCCGGATATCCGACGATGAACAGGCCGTAGTAGGAGAGCCCGCCCTCGCTGAGGAGTTCGACCGCGCGACGGTTCTGCTTGACCGAGACGCGCTTGCTCATCCGCTTCAGCGTGGCGTCGTTCATCGACTCGAACCCGATGTGCAGCTGGAAGCAGTGCGCGGCCTCCAGGCCGGCGACCAGCTCGGCCGAGTTGATGGTGTTGGCCCGGCTGAACCCCTCCCACCTCGGCACTCCCGAGCCGGGCAGGATCTCCAGGAGCCGGCGCAGCCGGGTCGGCGGAATGGTGAACGTCGAGTCCATGGCCGAGATGGAGTCCGCGGCGTTCCGCTCGGCGTACGCGATCCAGTCGTCGCGGATCTTCTCCGCCGACTTGTACCGCCATTTCGGAGAGGCGGCCGGAAAGGAACAGAATTTGCAGTCGAAGGGGCAGCCCCGCATGGACTCGTACGGAATGATCGGCTGATTTCCGATGACCAGCGGCGACGGGAAATCCTCGATGTCGACGTATTCGGTCGGATTGATGCGGATGTTGTCCTCGTCGCGCCACACCAGATTGGGCACGGCGCTCAGTTCGCCGCGCCCGGACAGCGCGTCCAGCGTGCGCGGCAGCGCGATCTCGCCGTCGCCGCGGACCACGGCGACGATCTCCGGGTGGTCGCGCAGCGCGGACATGAACTTCAGGTTGGTGAACTGCCCGCCCGTCACGATCCCCGTGCCGGGCAGGTTCTCCCGGACCCAGGCCACGGCCGCGCCCAGGATCGGGCCGTTCCAGATGTACGTGGTCGACAGCAGGACGTAGTCCACGTCGCCGACCGGGGCCTTGGCGCGCCCTTCCCAGACGTCCTCCAGGTCCACGCGCTCGAAGCAGTGACCACTGTTCTCCAGGATGGACAGGAGGGTGACGGTGGTCAGATGGGGCGCCGTGTCCGCGCGGGGCCGGAGCAGGGCGTACTCCGTGCCCGCCCGGGTGAAGGCGAGGCGGCCGAGGGCGAGGTCCGGGGCGCCGGCGCGGCGGAGCATCTCCCGGGCGCGCTCGGGGGTCTCGGCGGCGAAGAGCGAGCCCTCCAGATAGGGCGAATTGATGTTGGCGGGCCCGAGCCCGCTCAGAAGGAGAAAGCGCACGCGTACCCGCTCCCGTTGGGATTGTGGTGACCGCCCCTGGCAGGGGTTGCGGCCGATCCTTTCAACCCCGTCCTGGGCATCGTCTGGGTGGAATCTCGATGCGGAAACGCCCTGGTGGAGACCGTGGCCGAGGTGGTTCGGGGAGCGCTCGGAAGCCCGGTGAGGCGGTTGCGACGCAGGTTCTTATACGTGTAAAGTTATCTCTCGGTATTCACGGATCTTGCCGTCCGCCCGTGGTCGCGCGACCGCGCCCGCGGGCCGGACGGTCGCGCCTGAGAGGTGGGGAACCCCATGGCCACGGCAGAGGGTCTGCACAGCCGTGCCGAAAGCCGGGAGGCGGTCGGCGACGGCGGTCCCGGGAACGATCCGGCCGGTGCGGCGACGACACCCAGGCAGGTGCTCCTGCGGCTGCTCCGCCCCTACCGCGCCGGCATCGTCGCCGTCTTCGTCCTCCAGATCGTCGGCTCGCTCGCCGGTCTCGCGCCGCTCCTCGCGGTCGTGGAACTCGGCCGGGTGCTGCTCGCGCCGGGCCCGGCCGACCACGGCGCCGCCTGGACCGCCGTGTGGATCGGCGTCGCCGGCCTGCTCGTCCGGGTGGTGCTCACCGCCGCCTCCGGCGGCATCGCGCACCTGGTCGACGGGCGGATCCAGCTCACGCTGCGCAGGCTGCTCGCCCAGCGGCTGGGGAAGGTGCCGCTCGGCTGGTACTCCCGCCGCAGCTCGGGCGAGATCAACGGCGTGGTGCAGGGCGACGTCGACCAGCTGCACCACCTCATCGCCCACGCGCCGGTGGAGGCCACCTCCGCCGTCGTGGTGCCGCTCGCCTCGCTCGCCTACCTGGCCTGGGTGGACTGGCGCCTGACGCTCGTCGCGCTCGTCCCGGTGCTCCTCGGCCTGGTGCTGCACCGCGCGCTGATGACCGAGGAACGGCAGAGCGAGGGACGGAAGATGGGCGAGGCGATGGGCCGCATCGGCGCCGCCTCCGTGGAGTTCGTCGAGGGCATCTCCGTCGTCAAGACCTTCGGCGGCGGCGGCCGGGCGCACCGGCGCTACCGCAAGGCCGCCGACGACTTCGCCGACTTCTTCCTGCGCTACGTGGCGGGCGCCGCCGGACTCGCCTCGCTGGCCGCCCTGGTGCTGTCACCGCCCTTCGTCCTGCTGCTGGTCTGCGCCGGCGGCACGGCACTGATCGCGGCGGACGCCATGCCGCCCGCGGACCTGCTGCCCTTCCCGCTGCTCGCGGTGGCGCTCACCGCACCCATCGCCGCCCTGGGACACGGCCTCGACAACGTCCGCGCCGCCGAGGCGTCCGCCGAGCGGATCCGGGCGATGCTCGACGTCCCGCCGCTGCCGGAGCCGGCCCACCCGGCCGAACCGCGTGGTCACCGCGTCGAGTTCCGCGGCGTCGGCTTCTGCTACGACGAGGGCCGTCCCGTCCTGGACGGGGTGGACCTGACCCTCGAACCCGGCACCACCACCGCACTCGTCGGCCCGTCCGGCGCCGGCAAGTCCACCCTCGCCCAGCTCGTCCCGCGCTTCGCCGACCCGACGAGCGGCGCCGTGCTGATCGGCGGCGTCGACGCCCGCGAGATCGCCACCGACCGGCTCTACCGCAGCGTCTCCTTCGTCCTCCAGGACGTCCGGCTGCTGCGGGCGAGCATCGCCGACAACATCGCCCTGGCCGTACCGGACGCCGACCGCGCGGACGTCGAACGGGCCGCCCGCGCCGCCGGAATCCACGAGCGCGTCCAGGCGATGCCCCGCGGCTACGACTCCGTCATCGGCGAGGACGTCGGCCTCTCCGGCGGCGAGGCCCAGCGCCTGTCGATCGCCCGGGCCCTGCTCGTCGACGCGCCGGTCCTCGTCCTGGACGAGGCCATGTCCTTCGCCGACGCCAAGACGGAGGCGGAGATCCGCGCCGCCCTGGAGACCCTGGCGCGGGGCCGTACCCGACTCGTCATCGCCCACCGGCTGGAGACCGTGGTCCGCGCGGACCGGATCGTCGTCATGGAGGGCGGACGCGTCGTGGAGAGCGGTGACCACCACGAACTGATGCGGATGAACGGCAGGTTCGCCGCCATGTGGCGTGCCCAGCACGCCCGCGCCGGCCAGGAGAGGGAGACCCACTGATGATCAGGCTGCTGCTGCGAGTCCTGGGCGAGCGGCACTCGGGACCCCTGCGCCGCACCGTCGCGGCGATGTCCGTGTGCGCGGTCTTCGAAGGGCTGTCGTACGCGCTGCTCATCCCCCTGCTGGACGCCCTCCTCGACGGCGACGCCGGCGCCGCCGCGCCCTGGCTCACCGCCTTCGCCGTGGCCGTGATCGTCACGTCGGTCCTCGGCTACCTCAGCGACAAGTCCGGCTTCCGAACCGGCGGCGAGCTCTCCCGCGGACTGCACCACCGGCTCGGCGACCACCTGGCCGCGCTGCCGCTCGGCTGGTTCACCCCCGGCCGCGTCGGCGACGTCTCCGGCCTCACGAGCCGCAGCGTCATGGGCGTCATGTCGGTACCGGCGCACCGGCTGCGCCCGCTGATCAACGCCACCCTGATCCCGCTGACCACGGTCGTGGTGCTCTTCGTCTTCGACTGGCGGATCGCGCTGGCCGGACTCGTCGCCGCGCCCCTCGTCGCCGGCGTGCAGCGCTGGACCTCGCGGGCCACCGCGCAGCAGGACGCGGACCGGGCCCGGAGCAGCGACGACGCGGCCGGCCGGGTCGTCGAGTACGTCCGTGCCCAGCCCGTGCTGCGCGCCGGCGGCCGGACGGGCGAGCGCTTCGCCCTGCTCGACGACGCGCTGAACGAGCAGTGGCGCACCAGCCGGCGGGCCGCCCTCGGCGGCGTACCGGGCATGCTCGGCCTCAGCTTCTCCGTCCAGGCCGTCTTCACCGCCGTCCTGGCCCTCGGCGTGCACCTCGCGCTGGACGGCGACCTGGGCGCCGCCGAACTCCTCGCGATCATGGTCCTGGCCGCCCGCTGTGTGGACCCGTTGTTGTCCCTCGCCGACCTGGGCGGGATCATGCGGGCCTCCCGCGGCGAACTGGAGCGCATCGACGCGGTCCTCACCGAACCGCCGCTGCCGCACACCGAGAACCCGCAACTGCCCGCCCACCACGGCGTCACGCTCGACTCCGTGACCTTCCGGCGCGGAGACCGCACGGTGCTCGACGGACTCTCCCTGGACGTCGGGGAGGGGCAGCGGGTCGCCATCGTCGGCTCCTCCGGTGCCGGCAAGAGCACCCTGCTCCAGGTCGTGGCCCGCTTCCACGACGTCGACCAGGGCTCCGTGCGCCTCGGCGGTGTCGACGTCCGCGACATCGACACCGAACAGCTGATGGCCGGCCTCTCCGTGGTCTTCCAGGACGTGTACCTCTTCGAGGGCACCATCGAGGACAACGTCCGCATCGGCCGGCCCGACGCGACGGCGGAGGAGGTACGCGGAGCCGCCGCCGCGGCCTGCCTGGAAGAGGTGGTGGAGCGACTGCCCGACGGCTGGGACACCCAGGTCGGCGAGGGCGGCACGTCGCTGTCCGGCGGCGAGCGCCAGCGGGTCTCCATCGCCCGCGCCCTGCTCAAGGACGCTCCCGTCCTGCTCCTCGACGAGGCCACCTCGGCCCTCGACCCGGAGAGCGAGGCCGCCGTCCAGGAGGGACTCGACCGGCTCATGGTGGGCCGGACGACCCTCATGGTCGCCCACCGGCTGCGTACGGTCGAACAGGCCGACCTCATCGTCTTCCTGGAGGACGGCGGGATCGTCGAACAGGGCACCCACGAGGAACTCCTGCGGCACCAGGGCCGCTACGCCGAGTTCCGGCGAATCGCCGCGCTCGCCGCGGCGTGAACGGCAGCATGGCAGATCGTTCGCCCGTCACACACCATCCGACACAGGGGTAGGGATGTCACGCAAGCACACGGCGGCCGGGTCCGACGTCCGTGCCGGGGGGAAGTCCGCCGCATGGCGGCCGGCGGACCTCCGCGAGGAGGTCGCCGCGCTCCTCGGCACCGAGCTGAGCCCGTCGGACGACGAGGTGAACCTCTTCGAACTCGGGCTCCAGTCCATCCAGTTGATGCGGCTGATCAACAAGCTCAACCGCGCCGGCATCGGCGTCGACTTCACCGAGATGGCACAGGACCCGCGCCTCGCCGCCTGGTACGGGCTGCTCGGGGCCGACCCGGCGGGGCCGGCCCCCGCCGCGGAGTCCCCGGCCGGCGTGGCCCCCGTCGACCCGGGAGCGCCCTTCGGGCTCACCGCCGTCCAGCAGGCCTRCTGGATCGGCCGCGGCACCGACCGGCCGCTCGGCGGCGTCGGCTGCCACGCCTACCTGGAGATCGACACCCGGGAGGTGGCGGCGGACCGGCTGGAGGACGCCGTACGGGACCTCTTACGCCGGCACCCGATGCTCCGCGCCTCCTTCGCCGACGACGGCACCCAGCGCGTCCTCGGCACCTCCGCCTGGCCCGGCCTGACGGTGCACGACCACAGCGGGCTCCCCGAGGCCGCCGCCGAGGAGGCCCTGCTGCGTCTGCGCGAGCGGCTGTCCCACCGGGTCCTCGACGTCTCCCGCGGCGAGGTCCTCGACGTCCAGCTCAGCCGCCGCCCCGGCGCCGGCCCCCGGCTCCACGTCAACGTCGACCTGCTCGTCGCCGACGTGGCCAGCATCCGGCTCCTCCTCTCCGACCTGGCCGCGCTCTACCGGGATCCCGCCACCGGCGCCGAACTCCACTACACCTTCACGCAGTACACCGCCGACACCGCGGCCCGGCGGGCGGCCGCTCGCGACAAGGCCCGGGAGTACTGGCAGCGCCGGCTGCCCGACCTCCCCGGCGGGCCCGACCTGCCGCTCGCCGCCGACCCCGACGAGATCGGCGTCCCGCGGTTCGTCCGGCGGAACCACACCCTGGACCCGCGGGACTGGGCGCTGCTGCGGCGCCGCGCCGCCGAACACGGCATCACCCCCGCGGTGCTGCTCGCCACCGCCTTCTCCGAGATCCTGGCCCGCTGGAGCGGACAGCAGCGGTTCCTGCTCAACATCCCGCTGTTCGACCGCGACCAGGACGTCCACCCCGACATCGGGCGCATGGTCGCCGACTTCACCAGTCTGCTGCTCCTGGAGGTCGCACCGGCCCCGGGCGACGGCTTCGCCGAGCGGGCGCGGGCCCTCCAGCAGCGCCTCCACGACGACGTCGGCCACGCCGCCTACACCGGCGTCGACGTGCTGCGCGACTTCGTCCGCGCCGACACCGGCGCCCCGCGCACCGCCCCCGTCGTCTTCGCCTGCAACCTCGACGCGCCGCTGGTGCCGGACGACTGCGCCGCCGTCCTCGGCGAACTGTCCTGGATGGTCTCGCAGACCCCGCAGGTGTGGCTCGACCACCAGGTCTACGGCACCCGCGAGGGCGGCCTGCTGCTCGCCTGGGACGCCGTCGAGGCGCTCTTCCCCGAAGGCGTCCTGGACACCATGTTCGGCGCGTACACCGCCCTGCTGCACGGACTCGCCACCGCCGACTGGACGAGCCCGCCGCACATACCCCTGCCCGCGTCCCAGACCCGATGTCGCGACGAGGTGAACTCCGTGACCCGGCAGGAGAGCGGACGGCTCCTGCACCAGGCCTTCTTCGAACGCGCGGCCGGCCGGGCCGACCGCCCCGCCCTGCTGTGGGGGGACGACGGCCGCCTCACCCACGGCGAACTCGCCGACCGCGCCCTGCGCGTCGCCGGGGCCCTGACCGCCCACGGCGTCCGCCCCGGCAGCCCCGTCGTCGTCACCGCCCCCAAGGGCCCGGACCAGATCGCCGCCGTGCTCGGCGTCCTCGCGGCGGGCTGCTCGTACGTCCCCGTCGGCATCGACCAGCCGGCCGAACGCCGCGACCGCATCCACGCCCTCAGCGGCGCGGTCCTGGTCCTGGACGGCGACGACCCCGCACGGCCCGCCGGTTCGCGGCTGCCCGTCCTGCCGCTGCGCCGAGCCCTGCGCGCCGCGCCGCTCGACGCCCCGGTGGAGGTCCCCGCCGACGACACCGCGTACGTCATCTTCACCTCCGGATCCACCGGCACGCCCAAGGGTGTGGAGGTCTCCCACCGGGCTGCCGTGAACACGGTCGAGGACGTCGACGAGCGCTTCGCGGTGGGCTCCGCCGACCGCGTCCTGGCCGTCTCCGCCCTGGACTTCGACCTCTCGGTGTGGGACGTGTTCGGCCCCCTGGCCGAGGGCGGCGCCCTGGTCCTGGTCGACGAGGCCGACCGGCGCGACGCCCACCGCTGGCTCGCCCTGTGCCGGCGCCACGACGTGACCGTGTGGAACTCCGTACCCGCCCTGATGGACATGCTGCTGACCGCCGCCGACCGGGAGCCCCTGCCGGACACCCTGCGCCTGGCCCTGCTGTCGGGCGACTGGATCGGCCTCGACCTGCCCGACCGGCTGGCCGCCGCGACCGACGGCCGCTGCCGCCTGATCGCCCTCGGCGGCGCCACCGAGGCCGCGATCTGGTCCAACGCCCACGAGGTCCGCTCGGTGCCCGCGCAGTGGCGGTCCGTCCCGTACGGCACGCCCCTCTCCAACCAGCGCTTCCGGGTCGTCGACCCGCAGGGCCGGGACTGCCCGGACTGGGTGCCCGGCGAGCTGTGGATCGGCGGCGCCGGCGTGGCCCAGGGCTACCGGGGAGACCCGGAACTCACGCGGGAACGATTCCCCCGGCAGCCCGACGGACGCTGGTACCGCACCGGCGACACCGGCCGCTACTGGCCGGACGGGACCCTGGAGTTCCTCGGCCGGATGGACCAGCAGGTCAAGATCAACGGGTTCCGGGTCGAACTGGGCGAGATCGAGTCCGTGCTCCAGGCCCATCCGGCCGTGTCCCAGGTCCTCGCCGCCGTGGTCGGGGACCGCACCCGGGAGGTCGCGGCCGCCTTCCTGCCCACGTCCGCCGCCTCCGCGCCGGCGACCGGCCGCACCGGCCCCGCTGACGGCGCGTCGGACACGGCGGCCCCGCTGCCCGCCCGCGCACCGGACGCGGGCGAGGACGCGGGCGAGCTGGAGGCGGAACTGACCGAGACACTGCTCGCCGCCCTGCTGGAGCGGGTGCTCGGCCCCGACGGCGGCCCGGCCGAGACCGGCACGCTCCCGGTGGCGCGGGAACGGCGCCCGCTGTTCGACGCCTGGCTCGACTTCCTCGCGGCGCGCGAGGTCCTCACCCGCTCCGGCGGCGGCGTCGCCCCCGGCCCCCGCTGGGCCGCCGCCCGCGACCGGGAACGGGCCGCCGCCCTGCGCGACCGGGTGGCCGGCACCCCCCTCCAGCCGGTCGTGGACGCCTGGGCCGGGGCGATGCCCGTCCTGATGCCCCTGCTCTCCGGCGAGACCGACGCCGAGGCGCTCGCCGACGACCCCGTCCTCTCCCCGGACGGCCTCGCCCACCGGTGGGCGGGCGTCGCCGCCTGCCTGGACGCCGTCGCCGCCGAGGTGGAGGCCGCCCACCCCGAAGGCACCCGGACGCCCGAGATCGCCGACTGGGCGGCCGGCGGCGGCCGGACCGCCGCCGCACTCCTGGAACGGCTCAAGCCCGGCGCGGTCGCCTACACCCTGCTCGACGCCCGGCCCACCCGGCTGGCCGCCGCGGAGAACCGGCTCGCCGGGTCGGGCCACCACGTCCGGACCGCCCGTCAGGACGCCTTCGCCGTCCCCGAGGAACGGCTCGCCGCCTACGACGTCCTGGTGGCCAACGACATGCTCGGCCGGGAGCCCGACCCGCACGCCGCGGCGCGCACCCTCGCCCTGCTCACCCGCCCGGGCGGCCGCCTGTTCCTCGTCGCACGGACGACGGGCTCCGCCCTGGCCCTGCCCACCGCCGCCGCGCCCGCCTCCTCCCCGGCGGACGCGGCGGGCTGGGCACGGGCGCTGGAGGCGGCCGGGTTCGCCGCCGTCGAGCGGGCGCGTCACGAGCCGGACGGCGTCGTCCTGCTCACCGCCCGCCGCCCCGACGGCGTCCCCGGCCCGGACCCCGCGGCGCTCCGCGGCTGGCTCGCCGACCGGCTGCCCGCCCACATGATCCCCGGCTCCCTCGTCGGACTCGCGACCCTGCCGCTCAACGCCAACGGCAAGGTGGACCGGCGCCGGGTCGAACGGGTCCTCGCGGAAGGCGCGGCCCGGGGCGGCGGCGAGGACGACCCGCCCCGCGGCCCGGTGGAGGAGGTCGTCGCGGAACTCTGGGCACGGGTCCTCGGCGTACCCGTGACGGCACGCGGCGCCACGTTCTTCGCCCTCGGCGGCGACAGCCTCACGGCGACCCGGCTGGTGACCGCGCTGCGCGGCCGGCTCGGCGTCGAGCTGCCGATGCGCGACGTCCTGCGGGCCCCGACGGTCGCCGGCATGAGCGCGCTCGTCACGGAGTCGCGGGCGCCCGACGGACCCGGCCGGGWCCCGGCCGGGGGCCTCGGTGACTTCGAGGAGGGCGAGCTGTGACGCCGACCGGCCACCCCGCCCCCGCCGCACCGCGGGTCTTCTCCCGCCGCACCCACGCGCGGGCCGGGCTGATCTGCTTCCCGCACGCCGGCGGAGCCGCCGGCGCCTACCGCGCCTGGGCCCTGGAATCCCCCTGGGACGTCGAGGTGTCGGCCGTCCAGTACCCGGGCCGCGGCGACCGCTTCGGCGAGCCGGTGGCGGCGGACATGGCGGGCCTGGTCGACGACGTCGTCGCGGGGCTGCTGCGGGAGCACACCGCCGACACGCTCGCGACCACCGTCCTGTTCGGGCACAGCATGGGCGCCGCCGTGGCCTACGAGACCGCGCGCCGACTGGCCGTGACCGGCCGCCCGCCCGCCGGTCTCGTCGTCTCGGGCCAGCCGGCCCCCCGGCGGACCCGCGGCGGCACCCTGCACCTCGCCGACGACGCCGGACTCCTCGCGGACCTGCGGCGGCTCGGCGGCACCGGGCAGGACGTCCTGGACGACGGCCCGCTCCTGGCGGCGCTGCTGCCCGCCGTCCGCGGCGACTACCGGCTGATCGAGACCTACCGGCCGTTGCCCGGCTGTCGGCTCACCCTCCCGGTGACCGTGCTGTACGCCGGAGACGACCCCGAGGTCACCGCGGAGGAGGCCCTCGCCTGGAGCGAGGTCACCGACGGCGCGTGCGAGGTGGCCGCCTTCAGCGGCGGGCACTTCTACCTGGAGACCCGGCGCGAGGAGGTGCTCGCCCGGGTGCTCAAGGCGGTCCGGGCGGCCCTGCCCGTCACCGTGTCGGCCTGGCCGGCCACCCCGTGAGGGCCCGCCGTACGGCCCCGACCACCGTCCCGTACCGGAAGACAAGGGGGAACCTCCATGCAGGAAGGCTGTGTTCCGTGGCCTGAACCGACGGCCCGCGCCTACCGCGAGCAGGGGTACTGGAACGCGGACGTCCTGGGCACCTGGCCTCGGACACCCGGACAGGACTCCGCGGCCGCCCTCGTCACGTCCGCCGGCACCCTGACCCACGCCGAACTCGACCGGGCGGCCGACCGGATGGCCGCCGGACTGCTGCGGGCCGGTCTCGCGGCCGGTGACCGGATCGTGGTCCACCTGCCCAACGAGGCCGAGCTGATCGTGCTCAGCCTGGCCTGCTTCCGGACCGGTGTGCTGCCCGTCTACGCCCTGCCCGCCCACCGCTCCGCGGAGATCACCCACCTGGTGGCCACCGCGGAGGCCGTCGCCTACGTGTGCCCGGACCAGGTGCTCGGCTGCGACTTCCGGCTGGTCGCCCGGGAGGTGCTCGACCGGACGGACAGCCTCCGGCACGTGCTGGTGGCCGGCGAGCCCGGTCCGTACACCGCCCTGTCCTCCCTCGACGCCGACCCGGTCGGACTCCCCGCGCCGGACCCGGAGGACGTGGCCCTCTTCCTGCTCTCCGGCGGCACCTCGGGACCGCCCAAGCTGATCCCGCGCACCCACGCCGACTACGCCTACCAGCTCCGGGAGAGCGCTCGGCTCTGCGCGGTGGGGGAGGACGACGTGTACCTCGCCGCCCTGCCGGCCCAGCACAACTTCGCCCTGGCCTGCCCCGGCGTCCTCGGCACGCTGCGCGCCGGCGGCACCGCCGTGCTCGCCCCGGCGCCCACGGCCGACGTCTGCTTCCCGCTCATCGAGCGGGCCGGCGTGACGGTCACCTCGCTGGTGCCGCCGCTCGTGCCGCTCTGGCTCGACGCGGCGGAGTGGACGGAGCACGACCTCTCCTCGCTCCGGGTGCTCCAGGTGGGCGGGGCACGGCTCGACCCGGAGACGGCCCGGCAAGTCACCAAGTCCCTCGGCGGCACGCTCCAGCAGGTGTACGGGATGGCCGAGGGCCTGCTCAACTACACCCGGCTGGACGACCCCGAGGACGTGATCGTGCACACGCAGGGCAGACCGCTGTCGCCCGGCGACGAGGTCCGGGTGGTCCGGGAGGACGGATCCGACGCGGAACCGGGCGAGACCGGCGAGCTGCTCACCCGCGGGCCGTACACCCTGCGCGGCTACTACCGGGCGCCGGAGCGCAACGCGACCCGGTTCACCGAGGATGGCCACTACCGCAGCGGCGACCTGGTCCGGCGCACCGCGCAGGGCGACTTCCAGGTGGTCGGGCGCATCAACGACGTGGTCAACCGCGGCGGGGAGAAGGTCCCGACGCAGGAGGTGGAGGAGCATCTGCTCGCCGCCGTCCCGGTCGTCGCGGCCGCGGTGATCGGGCTGCCCGACCCGCACATGGGGGAGCGGACCTGCGCCTGCGTCGTCCCCCGCGACCCGGCCCGCCCGCCGACCCTGCGCGACGTGCAGGCGGCACTGCGCGGACGGGGGGTCGCGGCGTACAAGGTGCCCGACCGGCTGGTGGTGCTGGAGCGGCTTCCGCTCACCGGTGTCGGCAAGGTCGACAAGCGGGCCCTGCGGGCGCAGTTGGACGCCTGACCGCCCGGGACCGGAACCCGGGACCACGGGAAGGGCCCGGACCGCCGCACCGTTCCCACGGCGCGGCGGTCCGGGCCCTCGGTCATCCCGGCCGGCGCTCGGTGCCGGTCCGGGACAGCAGGCCGTCGACGATGGCGACGAGCCCCTGACGGTGGGTGTCCCGCGTGGTGATCTCGTCCCACCGGGCCGCCAGCGAGGCGAGCCGGGGGAACTCCTCCGGCGCCAGCGAGGCGAAGGCCTTGTCGCGGTGCGGCGGCCGCTCCAGACCGGCGTGGTGCCGCTCGCGGTTGACGCGGATGGTGAGTTCGCCGGCGGTGTAGTACCAGATGACCCGGTACGCGTAGACGGCCTCCTCCGGGCTGAGCCCGCACTCGATCGCCGCGTCGATCATGTTCTCGACGATCCACAGGGCGGAGACGGCCATCAGGTCGTCGGACGCGAGGACCTCCACGATCCACGGGCACTCGGCGAGGATGTCGTGCAGCACCTGGCTCGCCGTGATCAGCCGCTCCCGCGGATCGGTGGGCAGCTCGGGCCGCTGGAAGCCCTGGGCGTGCCGCTCGAGCAACAGGAGCAGCAGTTCGTCCTTGTCGCGCACGTGGTGGTACAGGGCCATCGCGGTGCTCGACAGCTCCTGCGCCAGCCGACGCATCGACAGGTGCTCGGGGCCTTCCTCGTCCAGGATGCGCTGGGCCGCCGTGAGGATGGCCTCCTGGGACAGCCGGGGAGGGCGACCGATCCTGCCGGTGCTTCGGGTACGAGGCGTCATCCGTGTGTCTTCCTGTCGATCCGGTCGGGTGAGGTCGGTTCCCGCGCCCGGCGGGCGGCCGAGCGCTGCGGGGTGCGGTGGTCCGCGTGCGGTCGCCCTGCGCTCCCTGCCGCGCGGCGACGTCCTCACCCGGGACGTCGGGCGGCCACCGGCGTGGACGTCGTCCTGCCCGTCCCGCCGGTCGGGATCTCCGTCCTCCGCACGGTCGCCCGCGGGAGGTGGCGGACGATCCAGTCCGCGGTGCCCTCGGGCGGCAGCGTATCCGCCGCCACATGGACACCGGACGTCAACCGGTTCTCGGTGGCCTCGTGCGCGGTGGCCGCGGCGATGACCCCGGCGAGGCCGGACACGTCCGTGCAGTGCATCAGTGCGCTCCGCCGCACGGTGAGACCGTCGGGCGTGAGCCCGTCCAGCGTGCCATATGTCATCGCATACGAGGAGATGCTCTCCGCGTCCAGCCGGCTCGCCCGGGACAGCTCCCGGGCGACGCCCAGGAGAGTCCGGGCGTCGAGTGCCCCCCGCGGCCGTCCGGCGAGCCGGTCCAGGACGGCGGGTGTCGCGGGCCCCGGGAAGGCCTCGCGCCACCGTGCCTCCTCCAGGCACAGCCGGTACATCTGGCGGCGCAGCTCCTCGGGAAGGATCCGGTGGATCGCGGCGGGGCGGGCCGGCAGGGGCCACGGAGGCGGCGACTCCCGTGCGGCCAGGGGTGTTTCACCGCCGGGCGGTGCCGGGAGCGCCGGACCGGTGGGAGCCGCCGCGGTGAGGGCTCCGTCGAAGGGGCCGTCGGGCGAGCCGCCACCGGTCCGGGCGCCGGTCCACGCGCCGGCCGGGACGTCGAGCGCGCGGCGCCTGGCGAGCAGCCCGGAGACCGCCGTGTGCGGGGTGACCGGGCCGAGTCCGCCGTACCAGCCGTCGAAGCACGTCGCCGAGGCGAGCCCCTCGGCGAGCAGGCGGGGGAGCCAGCCGGCCAGCGTGCCCGCCAGACCGGTGAACAGGACGGCCGTGGCGGGGCCGTAGGGGGTGCGGGGCCCGCCGTCGTCCGTCATGCCGACGTAGTGCGCGCCCGCCGCCAGGACGGACCGCCGGACGGCGCCGCGCAGCACGAAGGCGGTGCCCGAGCAGTCGAGCACGGTGGCGCATCCCCGGGTGAAGTGCCGCAGGCTCTGGCTGTCGACGGCGTCCACCACGGCGGCCTCGGAGCCGGCGCCGAGCGTGCGGGCCAGGGACCAGGCCGCGTCGGCGGAACGCCCGCCCACCCGCAGGCGGTAGCCGCACTCGGCGGTCAGCACCCGGGCGGCGACACCGCCGACGCGGCCGTAGCCGCCGATGATCCCGATCAGGGGCGCTCCGGCCGGGGTCACGCGAGGCCCCCCGGGCGCCCGGGCCGGGGTCCGAGGAGCCCCTCGACGATGTCCTCCAGGCCCTCGCGATGGGTGTCACGGGTCGTCAGCGGTCCCCAGCGGTCGGCGAGCGAGGTCACGCGGGGGAACTCGTCGGCCGGCAGCGTGGCGAACACCTGCTCGCGCTGGGTGGGCCGGGTCAGTTCCGCGTGGTGCTGGATCCGGGTCGTCCGGATCAGCAGGACCCCGACCGTGTAGTGCCAGATGGCCTGATGGGCCTGGGCCGCCTGTTCGAGGGTGAGCCCGCATTCGACGGCCGCGTCGAGCAGCGCCTCCATGACCCACAGGGCCGAGACGGCGAGCAGGTCGGGCGAGGCCAGGATCTCGGTCAGGAAGGGGTACTGGGCGAGGACGTCGTGGAGCAGCTGGGCGGCGGCCACCAGTCGCTCGCGGGGGTCGTCCGGCAGGACGGGGCGGGGCCGGTCGCGGGACATGGAGGCGAGGAGCAGGAGCAGCAACTCGTGCTTGTCGCGCACGTGGTGGTAGAGCGCCATCGGCGTGATGGAGAGCTCCTTCGCGAGCCGTCGCATCGACAGCCGCCGGGGGCCCTCCTCGTCGAGGATGCGCAGCGCAGCCGTGACGATCGACTCCTGCGACAGCGGCGCCGGTCGCCGTGCCGTACCTCTGCGGCCGTTTCGGGGCTTCATCGTGCTTCTCCCGTCGGAGATCGTGGAACGGTCCGGTCCGTTGCTCTGTCCGTCGGCCGGATCACCCTGCTGGGCTGGGGACTTGAGGCCGGGGGTGACAACGACAGGTGCCCGGGGCTACAGTTATTGTACGCGTACGTCTTACGAGTATAAAAAACGTCGGGAGGATCCGTGCGAGAGGCAGCCCCGCACCGTCGGCAGGCGCCCTTCGCCACCCTGCCCGGTGTCGTCGGGCTGCTCCTCGGGGCGGTGGTCGCGGGCCTGTTCGTCCTCGGAGCGGCGCGAGCCTGGCGGCTGTCCGGGGTCTGGCCGGCCGTCCCCGCGGTGTGGGTGGCGGCGCTGCTCCCCGTGGCGGGCCGGCGGTGCGGGTGGGCCCTCGCCGGCCCGGGGGCGGGCCCGGTCCCTCCTGACCCGCGCCGGCGCGACGACGGGTCCGGCGCGGGGCCCCGGGCCGCCGCGGGCCGGGCCTCTCGGCGGACGGGCTGCGCGACGGTCGCGGCGCCCCCCGGGCGGGTGGGCTCCAGGGCGCCGTGACGCGACGAGGACTGGTTCTCTCCCGCGCCGGTTCGCGGCACGGGCAACGAGGGCCACGGCGGCTCGGTATCTCCCCCGTGCAAAAGGCGCCGGGCCGCCTCCCGCGCGAACACCCCGAACGGGAAAATCAATTTCCCGTTCGGGGTGCGTGGAGATCTATAACGCGACCTGACAAAAAGCGGTCAAGTAACGAGCGGGAAACGGATACTTGTTGATTCGGTCTGGTGCGGTTGGGTAGAGTCGACCTCGGTTACACCGCTTCGGGAAATAGCCTGGAGCGGCGAGGGGGGATTCGGCCCACCGGGGTAATGATGTCTTTTCAGTGCGCATGTCGAACTGTGCCGACCGGAGCGAGATTCCGTACGTCCGCCGCCGTGCCGGAGCGTATCCGTGACGTCGGCGTCGCCCCGGTCGGCACCGGGTGCGTCCGGGTTCTCCCGCCGGCGCCACCGGGCACCGGCGGGTGGCTCGCCGTGTGACGGCAACGTCCGAGGTGAGGCCGTCGTCCCTGCGGTGACGGAGGGTCGCGGGCACGGCCCGGGACGGCTCGCTCGTGGGCGCGTCGCGCTGTCCGCGCCCCGTCCGTCCGGCGGTGTGCCGCGCGCCCCTCCCGTGTCCCGGGCCGGCGCCGTCTCCTTCGCGCCTGTTCGCCGCGCGCGCAACGTTGTCATTCTTCTGATTCTCCGTCGAGAATTTTCGGTCGAGTGGTTTTCGGCGTTCCTTTCCTGTGGGCGGGGGACGTCGCGGATTCACTTCACGCATGACCATTGTTTCCCCAGCCCGGGTTCTGTGGTGCTCGCGTCCGCTCGCCGCGCGGACCGATGCCTCCCGGGTCGAGTCGCCTCGCGCATCGTGGTCAATGTCGGTCGTAATGCTGCAGGAGGAAAAGACATGGAGTTCTACCAGTCCACCGTGGTGCACACGGCGACCGAACCGCTCGCCGTCGCCTCGGGCCTCGCCGCCTCGGGTCTCTTCGACACCTACGTGGTCTACGAGAGCCCCGACGCCTGGTCGGTCGCCGGCGGGGTCGCCGCCGAAGTCGTGCTGAAGCCCCGTTCGGTGCGATGTACGAAGTACGGAGTCACCACCGAACGGCCCTGGGAGGGAGACCCGCTGGCCCAGGTCCGGGCCTTCCTCGACGACCTCGACCTGGCCGACTGGCGGGCGTACGGCTGGAGCGCCTTCGAACTCGCCTACGCCGTCGCCGGCCGCCCCGTCGACAACGACGTGCTGCTCCACCTCGTGGTCCCCCGCACTGAGGTGCGGCTCACCGGGAAGGCGGCGCACGTGCGCGGCCTGGACGCCGAGGAGATCGCCGCCGTAAAGAAGTTCGTGGTCGAACTGGAGTCTGAACCTGACATAGTCGTTCGGCCCGTTTCGGTCGA
Organism: Streptomyces sp. MS191; assembly: GCF_008042125.1. Lineage (GTDB taxonomy): Bacteria > Actinomycetota > Actinomycetes > Streptomycetales > Streptomycetaceae > Streptomyces. The sequence continues at coordinate 23,741 of NZ_RDBI01000063.1, read as the reverse complement.
TCTGGAGGTGGGCGCCGAGGACTACCGGGCGGCCGTCGGCGACGTGGTGGACCGGATCCGTGCCGGGGAACTCCAGAAGGCCGTCGTCTCCCGGGCCGTCCCGGCCCCGGCCGACGTCGACTTCCCCGCCAGCTACGTCGTCGGACGACGCGCCAACACCCCTGCTCGCTCCTACCTGTTGAACATGGGCGGCCTCCAGGCGCTCGGCTTCAGCCCGGAGACCGTGGTCGAGGTCGGCATCGACGGCCGGGTCTCCAGCCAGCCCCTGGCCGGCACCCGGGCGCTGACCGGCGACCCGGAGGAGGACCGCAGGCTTCGGGAACGGCTCCTCGCCGACCCCAAGGAACTCCACGAGCACGCCATCTCCGTGAAGGTCGCCGTCGACGAGCTCGCCGGACCGTGCAAGCCGGAGACGGTCGTCGTGGAGGAGTACATGGTCGTCAAGGAGCGGGGCTCGGTCCAGCACCTGGCCTCCCGGGTGGTCGGCCGGATGCCCGAGGGCGCCAGCCCCTGGGACGCGTTCGCCGCCGTCTTCCCGGCCGTCACCGCCTCCGGAGTGCCCAAGCACGCCGCGTACGAGAGCATCTGCGCCCACGAGCCGACGGAACGCGGTCTCTACGCGGGCACCGTGATGACCGTGGCACGCGACGGCTCCATGGACGCGGCCCTCGCCCTGCGCAGCGTGTTCCGCCGCGGCGGGGCGACCTGGCTGAGGGCGGGCGCCGGCATCGTCGAGCACTCCGTGCCCGAACGCGAACTGGAGGAGACGCGGGAGAAGCTGCGGTGTGTCGCGGACCGGCTGGTGGCCCGCGCGACCGGCACCGGGGGCGACGACGCCACGTGCGCCGCCTGAGACGCGTCCGTGAGTTCCCACCACTGGCAGGACAGCGGTCCCGTGACCGCGACAACGATCTCAGGAGGCGGCAAGGCCATGCCGACAACGGGGGAGCCCTTGTGTGTACAGCTGCTGGGCCCGGTGCGGGCCTGGCGGCACGGACGGGAAGTCGTCCTCGGACCACCCAAACAACGCGCGGTCTTCGCGCTGCTCGCCGGCCGGGCGAACGACGTCGTGAGCGTCGAGCAGATCATCGACGCCGTCTGGGGCGGCAACATCCCCCAGACCGCGGCCAACGGCGTCCACACCTACGTGGCCGGACTGCGCCGGGTGCTGGAACCGGAACGCAGCAGAAGGGAGAGCGGAGACCTGCTCGTCTCCACGGCCGGCGGGTACGCGCTGCAGACCGAGCCGTCCACCGTCGACGCGACGCTCTTCGCGCTCCGGCACGCGCAGGCCCGCCGCGCCCGGGCCGAGGGGCGACTGCCCGAGGCCCTCGAACTCGCCGAGTCCGCGCTGTCGCTCTGGCACGGCGAGGCGCACTCCGGCGTCCCCGGGCCCTTCGCCGCCATGGAGCGCACCCGGCTCCAGGACATGCGGCTGACGGCGGTCGAGGAATGGGCCGCGGACATGCTGGACGCCGACCGGCCGGTCGAGGCCGTCACCGTGCTGCTCGGCGCCGTGGCCGAGGAGCCGCTGCGCGAGAAGCTGCGCTGGCTGCTGATGAACGCGCTCTACCGGTGCGGCCGCCAGGCACACGCCCTGGAGGTCTACGCCGAGACCCGGCGGCTGCTCCGCCACGAGCTCGGCATCGACCCGGGCGCCGAACTGCGCGTCCTGCACCAGCAGATCCTCGCCGGCCGGCCGGTCACCCCGCCGGCCACCGGATCCGGGAGCGCCACCCCCGCCTCCTGGCCCCCCGGCGGCGAGACACCGGCCGCCGGCATCGTCCTTCCCGAGACCCCACGGCCGGCCCAGCTGCCGCCCGTGGCACGGGGCTTCGTCGGACGCTCGCGGGAACTGACCCATCTGGAGCGGCTGCTGACCGAGAACCACGGCCGGCGCGGCGCCTCCACACCCGTCGCCGTCATCGACGGGCCGGCCGGCGTGGGCAAGAGCGCCTTCGCCCTGGAGCTGGCGCACCGCCTCTCGGAGCACTTCCCGGACGGTCAGATCTACGTCGACCTGCACGGGACGAGCATGCAGGGCCGCTCCCTGAGCGCCTCCGACGCCCTCCTGCAGGTGCTGCGCAGCCTCGGGGTGGAGAGCTCGCGCATCCCCGCCGACCTCGCGAGCCGCGCCACGCTCTACCGCAGCCTGCTGCACGGCAAGCGGATGCTCGTCATGCTCGACGACGTGCTCAGCGCCGACCAGTTGCGTCCGCTCATCCCGCGCGGCTCGTCCTGCGTGCTCAGCACCAGCCGGCAGCGGATCGGCGGCCTCGCGGTCCGCGACGGCGCCCACCTCCTGCGGCTCGGTCCGCTCGCTACCCAGGACGCCCTGCGGCTGCTCGGATGCCTGAGCGGGGACCGGCTGCGCCACCACGAGTCGGTCGCCCGGCGGCTGGTGGGCCTGTCCGGCGGCCTCCCGCTGGCGCTGCGCATCATGGCCGAGACCGTGGCCGCCAACCGGGACGTGCCGCTCGCCTCCCTCGTGGAGCACTTCGCCGTGGAGCACGGAAGACTCGACCGGATGACCACGCCGGGGGACAACTCGATGAGTCTGCACGCGCTCTTCGAGACGTCCTACCAGGCGCTGTCCGCCGAGGCGGCCCGGATGTTCCGGCTCCTCGGTCTGTTCAGCGACGGCCTGATCACCGTGTCCACCGCCGCCGACCTGACCGGCATGCCGGAACCCGAGGCGGCCCGGACGCTGCGGCTGCTGGCGGCCCGCCACCTGCTGGTGGAGGCGGACCGGGGCGAGTACCGCTTCCACGAGCTGATGCGGCTCTACGCGGCCGAGTGCGCCGAGCGCGAGCCGCTGACCCACCGCAGTGCCGCCGTCGCCCGGCTGCTCCAGGGAGCCGGAGCCGCCTCGGTCGCCTGAACCGGGGCCCCGTGCCCGCCCCGTACCCCGTGCCGCGGCGACGCGCACGGGGTACCCGCGCGCCCGCGGCCCGGCCGTCCGGGGCCCGGGGGAGACGGGCAGAGACCCTTCAGACCATCTGTAGGCGCTCCCGGAAGACTGGTCGCGACCACCCCGCCGGCCCGGTACGAGGCCGGTTCCACGCGTCCGAGACCAGGGAGCGAGCACAACAGGTATGAACAGCCATCAGGTGGCCCTCCTCCTCTTCGATCTCGCCCTGATCCTGGTGCTCGCCCAGGGACTGGGGTACCTCGCGACCAGGATCGGCCAGCCCCCCGTCGTGGGCGAGATCCTGGCCGGCGTCCTCCTCGGGCCGACCCTCCTCGACGGGGCCGTGTCCGACACCCTCTTCCCCACCGACGTCAGGCCGCTGCTCAGCGCCATGGCCGACGTCGGTGTCACCCTCTTCATGTTCGGCGTGGGGCTCGAGATCGAACGCCAGGCCCTGCGCGGCCGGGGCAGGATGGCCGCGGCCGTCAGCGTCGGTTCGACCGCGGTGCCCTTCGTCCTGGGCACCGGGCTCGGTTTCTTCCTGCTCCGCGACCACCCGACCGAGCAGAAGGCCGCGTTCATCGTCTTCATCGGTCTCGCCGTGTCCGTGACCGCCTTCCCCGTCCTGGCCCGGATCCTCTCGGACCGGGGACTGGCCAAGTCCACGCTCGGCGGCATCGCCCTGGCCACGGCGGCCCTGGTGGACATCGTGGCCTGGACCGCCCTCGCCGGCGTGCAGGCCGCCGTCGGCAGCGGGCACGGGGGGATGTGGCGCGTCGCCCTCATGATCCCGTTCGTGCTGCTGCTGGTCCTGCTCGTCCGCCCCTGGCTGCGCCGGTTGATGACACGGGGCGACGGGCGCGGTCCGGCGACGCCGTGGCTGCTGGCGCAGGTGCTCATCGGCGCCCTGCTGTGCGGCGCCGCCACCGAGTTCATGGGCATGCACTACATCTTCGGCGCCTTCCTCTTCGGCCTGATCGTGCCCGCCGAGTGCGGGGACCGGCTGCGCGGCGACCTGATGCAGCACACCCGGAACGTGACCTCGGTGCTGCTGCCGGTCTACTTCGTGGTCGCCGGACTCAAGGTCGACCTCCGCCAGTTCGGCTGGGCCGAGACCACCGAACTGGCCGCCGTCCTGCTCGTCGCCGTGGCGGGCAAGTTCGGCGGTACGTACCTCGCCGCCCGCACCGCCGGGCTGCCCGGCCGGCCGGCCACGGCCCTGGCCGCCCTGATGAACACCCGGGGACTGACCGAGCTGGTCATCCTCGGCGTCGGGCTCCAGGCCGGGTTGCTCGACGGAGACCTGTACTCCCTCCTCGTCGTCATGGCCCTGGTGACCACCGCGATGACGGGCCCCCTGCTGACCCGGACGTACGCCAAGCCCGTGGTCGTGCCGGAGACGGAGGAGCGGCGCGAGACCCGGCGGTCCGTCACACCGTCCGCGTAGCGCCGGACCGCCCGGACAGGACCCAGCAGGAGCAGAAGGAGCCGCAGCGATGCTCTCGGCCGAACTCCGCGACACCGCACGACCCCGTCCCGCGGCCCGGCCGCCCGAGTCCGCCCGGACGCTCGACGGCCTCTTCACCCGGGCGGCCCGCCGGCAGCCGCGGGCCGTCGTGGTCCGGGAGGGCCTCCACCAGCTCTCGTACGGCAAGGCCGACGTGCTGTCCTCGCAGCTCGCCACCGCACTGCTGCGGACCGGGGTCCAGCTCGGCGACCCCGTCGTCGTGCAGTGCGCCGACCACCGGCAGGCGCTCGTGGCCCACCTGGCCGTGCTGAAGGCCGGCGGCGTGTGCGTGCCCGTACCCCCGGACCTGCCGGCCGGCCAGACCGCCGCCGTCGCCGCGGTCAGCGGCGCCGGGGCGGTGCTGTGCAGCCTGACGACCCACGACCGATGGGGCCACGGCGGGCGGTTCCGGCGTCTCGCCCTGGACGACCCCGAGCTGTGGAAGCGGATCGGCGCCCGGCCGCTCGACCGCGCCCTGCCCCGCTCGGCGCCCACCGAAGCCGCCTACCTGCTGACGGCCGCCGAGGGCGGGCTCTGGCGTTCGGGCCACCTCGTCGACCACCGCGCCTGGCACCTGGCGATGGCCGCCAGGTCGGCGAAGGCCGGGCCGGCCGGGCACACCGTCACCGTCGCCGACCAGCCCACCGGACCGGCCACCCTGTCCGCGATGTGGTGGGCCTTCGGCTCCGGCAGCACGCTCCACGTCCCACCGGACGGCTTCGTCCCGGCCGCCCTCGGCGGGGTCGTGGCGGTCTGCGGGACGGCGGAGTACCCGGCGCTGCTCGACGCCCTGGCCGCCGCGCCGCCCTTCTCCCCGCCGCGGTCGGTGCTGCTCGTCGGCGCCCCGTGCCCGCCGGCGCTCGCCGCGCGGCACACCGAGGTCCTGCCGGACACCGCCCTGCGGGCGGAGTTCGCGCCGGGCGGCAGCGTGCTGCCCTGGGCCGTGGGTGTGTTCGCCGCGGGGCGGGACGCGAACGGCACCGGGGCACCCGTCGTCGGCCCGGCCCCCGGCGTGCGGCTCAGCGTGCGGGACGTCCTCGGGGACGCGCTGCGCGCCGGCGAGGTCGGCGAGGTGTGCGCGAGCGGGCGGACCCTGCCCTTCGACGTCATCGGCGACCGCGCCGCCGGCCGGCCGGGGGCACCGCTCGGCTCCGGGTTCGGCGGCCGGTGGCTCCCGGACGGCGCGCTGGAGATCACCGGGGGGCCGGCCCCGGTCGTCCCCGGCCCGCGGCCGTACGCGACGACGGCCCGGACGCCCTGAGGACGCCGGGCCACCGG
>NZ_RDBI01000063.1:0-17945 GCF_008042125.1 Streptomyces sp. MS191 | reverse complement strand
GTGCACGCCACGTGGGCCGGGCCGGGGCGGCGGTCCCGCCCCGGCCCCCGCGGGACCGCCCCCGCTCAGGACCGCCCGCGGACCGCGGCGCCGCTCCGCGCGGTGATCCACTGCCACTGGGTGTACGAGTCCCAGCTGTACTGCGCCCCGTGCCGGGCCCCGTTCCCCGAGGCACCGAAGCCGCCGAACGGCACCACCGCCTGGTGGTTCACCGTCCCGTCGTTGACGTGGATCATCCCCGTCCGCAGCCGGTCGGCCAGTCGCAGGCCGCGTTCCACCGATCCCGTGCGCACCGCGGCCACCAGGCCGTACTCGGTGTCCCCGGCGACGGCGACCGCCTCGTCGTCGTCCGCGACCACCACCACGGGCGCCACCGGACCGAACACCTCCTCGGCGAACACCGGCATCGCGCGGGTGACTCCGGTGACCACGGTCGCCGGATAGAACGGGCCGTCCGGGACGCCGCCGCAGCGCAGGACGGCACCCGCCGCGACGCTGTCGGCGACCATCCGGTGGGTGCGGGCCAGCTGACCCGCGTCGATCATCGGGCCCAGGTCGACCGGATCGGTCCACGGATCGCCCGCCGTCAGCCGTCCGGCCCGCTCGGTGAGGAGCCGTACGTACTCGTCGGCGACCGACGCGTGGACGATGTGCCGGCCGGCGGCCATGCAGATCTGCCCCTGGTGGAAGAAGGACGAGAAGGCGCCGGCCGCCGCGGCCGACTCCAGATCGGCGTCGTCGAGGACGATCAGCGCGTTGTTGCCGCCCAATTCGAGCGAGACGCGCTTCAGCGTGCGCCCGGCCGCGGCCCCCACCTCCCGGCCGACGGCCGTCGAACCGGTGAAGGAGACCATGGCGACCGCCGGATGCGCGGTGAGCGCCCGGCCCGCGACCGCGTCGCCCGCCAGGACCTGGAGGACGCCCGCGGGGAGCCCCGCCTCCTCGAACAGGCGGGCCACGACCAGGCCGCCCGAGACCGCCGTGCGCACGTCGGGCTTGAGGAGGACGGCGTTGCCCAGCGCCAGCGCGGGCGCCACCGAACGCAGCGCGAGGAGCAGCGGTACGTTCCACGGGCTGATCACCCCGACCACCCCCAGCGGCACCCGGCGGGCCGTGCTCGACCGCCCGGGCTCCGACGGCAGCACCTGTCCGTGCGGCTGCGTGGGCAGGGCCGACGCCTGGAGCAGCTCCTCCACGGCGTCCGCGATCTCGAACTCGGCCTTCGCCCGCACCGCGCCGCCCTCCCGGACCAGCCAGCGGGCGACCTCGGCCCGGTGCTCCTCCAGAAGTGCCGCCGCCCGCCGCAGCACCCCGGCGCGGCCGGCGGCCGGCACCGCGCCCCAGTCCGGCTGCGCCCGGGCGGCCACCGACGCGGCGCGTCCCACGTCCGCCGCGTCGGCGAGTCCGACGACGGCGAGCGTCTTGCCGGTGGCCGGTTCGACGACGTCGACGGTGCCGGCCGTGCCGGTGCCGCCGGCCCCGGCGCCCCGGCCGTCGCCCGGTATGCCGCCGGTGAGCAGGTCACCGTCGAGAAGGCTCGTCATGTCTTCCTCCTGCCGATCTCCCGTCCGCGGCGGTGCACGGATCAGGCACTGTCACGGTGACCCGTGAGGGGAACGTCGATGAGGACGGGCTCCGTGCCGGCCGCCGCCCACGAGACCGCCTCGGTCAGGTGCGCGGTCGAGCCCGCCCGTACCGCGCTGATGCCGAAGAAGCCGGCGAGGCGGGTGAAGTCGAGGTCGGGCGGGGCCAGGTCGAGCCCGTCGGGGCGGCGGTCCGACCCGACGGTGAGGCCCAGGAACTCCGCCGCCGGGGTGAGGTCGAGTCGCGGCGGTGTGAGATCCAGGCCGCCCGAGCCGCGCCGCCCGCCGGCGGCGCGGTGCCGCTCGCGGCGGACGACCGTCTCCTTGAGCGTGCGGTACTCGCCGTTGTTCATCACCACGAAGGTGACCGGCACCCCGTAGTGCGCCGCGCTCCACAGCCCCTGCAGCCCGAACAGGGTGCAGCCGTCGCCGAGGACGGCCACGACCGGGCGGCTCGGGTCGCCCATCCGGGAACCCACCGCGGCGCCGATGCCCGAACCGAGCCCGCCGCCGACGGTGTGCACGTACGAGCGGGGGGACTCCAGCGGCAGCACCTGGCGCAGCAGGACCCCGCTGGTGATCGCCTCCTCCACGACGACGGCGTCCGCCGGGAGCCCGGCGACGACGGCGTGCACCGCGGCCAGCGGGTCCAGCGGGGCCTCGCCGTAGGCGGCCAGGGCCCGTTCGCGCACCAGGGCGCGCTCCCTCTCGTGGACCCGCCCCGTCCGCTCCGTGCGCGAGCGCGCCTCGGGGACCTTCCCGGCGAGCTGCCCGGCGAGCACCGCGAGGGTCTCCCGGACGCCGCCGACCAGGCCGAGCGCCACCGGGAAGTTGCGTCCCGGTTCGCCCGGGTCGTCGTCGAGCTGGACGACCTCGGTGCCGGCCGGGATCGGCTGCCCCGGCTCGTAGTGGTGCGCCATGAACGCCCGGGTCCCGACGATGAGGACCACGTCGTGGCCTTCGAGCGCGGTGCGGATCGCCGAGTAGCGCGCGTCGAGCATGCCCGCGTAGAGCGGATGCACCGTGGGGAAGTCCACCCCGTCGTGCAGGGGCTGGTGGTAGACGGTCGCCCCGACCGCCTCCGCGACCGCCACCATCTCGGCCAGCGCGCCGTCCCGGCCCACCCCGTCGCCGGCGACGATCGCCGGCCGGCGGGCGGCGGCGAGCCGCTCGGCCGCCTCCGGCCAGCCCGCGGCCGGCCCGAGCCCGCGCAGCGCCGACCGGGGCGCGGGCGGGTCGACCGCGGTCTCCTCCTCCAGCAGGTCCATCGGGATCGAGAGGAAGACCGGACCCGCGGGCGGCTGCACGGCCAGCGCGAACGCGCGGCGCAGCATCCGCGGGAGGTCGTGGGCGTGCTGGACGTCGAAGGTGTGCTTCACCGCCGCCCGGGCGATCCCCACCAGGTCGCCGGAGAGCATCGGGTCCTGCGCCAGGTGGCGGCGGTCCTGCTGCCCGGCGGTCACCACCAGCGGAGTCCGCGAGCGCTTGGCGTTGAGCAGGCCCACCATGCCGTTGGCCAGCCCCGCCGCCACGTGCAGGCTGACGAACGCGGGCCGGCCCGTGGCGCGCGCGTAGCCGTCGGCCATCGCGACCACGGACGCCTCCTGCACCCCGAGCACGTAACTCAGGTCGGGGGCGGCGGCGACCGCCTCGACGAAGGGGAGTTCGGTGGTGCCCGGATTGCCGAAGACCCGGGTCACCCCCTCGTCGCGCAGGATCTCCAGCATCGCGTCGATCGGCCTCACGATCCCGACCCCGTCCGCCGGTCGCCGGACGTCCCCGCGCTGAAGCGGTCCACCTTGTCGATGACGTCGTCGCTGTAGAGCCGGAGGGCCTGTTCGAAGGCGAACTCGGCCGCGTACGCGCGGAACCGGTCCTCCGGCTCCTCGGCCAGGTTGATCATGTGCCGGTTCGCCACCACCGCGGGAGTCGCCAGCCGCTCGGCCGCCGCCCGTACGGTGGCGTCCATCAGCTTCGGGTCCACCACCTCGTCGCAGACCAGCCGCGCCTCCGGCTCGTGCGCCCACAGCTTGCGGCCGGACAGGATGACCTGACGGGACAGCCGGGCACCGGCCAGGCTGGTCAGCCGGAGGTTGGCCATGCCGGGGACGATGCCCTCCTGCGCCGCCGGCAGGCTCAGGTACGAGTCGGCGGCGGCCACGACGTGGTCGGCCGCGAACAGCAGCTGCATGCCGCCGCCGATCGCGAAGGTGTCGACCGCGGCCACCCACGGCTTCTCCACCAGCGGCCGGGGCCAGCCGTCCTCGACCCGCACCCCGCGGATCAGCTTGTGGATGTAGCCGAGTTCACGCCGGAGCAGGAAGTCGACGTACGAGATCCGGCCCTGGTGCAGGTCGACCAGGTTGATCCCGGCGCAGAACACCCGGCGGCCCTGGTAGCGCGGATGGGTCATCCGGCCGCCCCGGAGCACGCCCACCCGGACCCGGTCGTCGAGCAGGGCCAGGTCGACGGCCGTCTCCACGTCCTCGACGAGCTGGTTGTCCTCGGCGTTCAGGAACCGGCCGTTGCACAGCGTCAGATGGGCGGTGCCGTCGATCCGCTCCAGGTGCACCGTGCCGAGTTCGACCAGCCCCGTCCGCCCGAACTCGCCGAGCAGCGACCGGGCGCGCTGCGTGGGCCGCAGCATGGCCTGGAGCAGATGCGGACCCGCCACCGGCGACCGGAGGACCTCCCGGAAGAAGATCCCCTGGTCGATCTCCCGTCCCTCCTTGTCGGCCTGGGCGCACTCGCGCTCGGCCGCCATCTGCGCCTCGGTCGGGGTCAGCCCCGGAAAGGCGTCGGCGGCGGCGAACACCAGCTCCGACAGGCTGCGTTGCTCCCGGAGCTCGCCGGTCAGCACCTCGTACACCCGCTCGGCGTGCAGCCGCAGGAACGCGCCGCGCACCCGGCGCTGGTCGCGGAACAACTCGGCGGCCAGCTGCTGCTCGTCGGGACTGCGGTCCGGCTTGGCCGGCAGCTCCGCGAGCAGCTTCTCCGCCGCTGCGGTGCAGGTCATCAGGGCGTTGGCGTCGCCCAGCAGCGAGCCCCCGAAGACCGGGGCCGGGGTGCGCCACTGCTGCTCCGTGCTGCCCACGGCGCTGACTGTCACGATCGGTACTCCTTCGGCGTTCTGCGGACGGGACGGGACGGGCGGAGCTACCGCGGAGCCGGGGCGAGCTCGCCCCGCGAACGGCGCAGGGTCCGGTCGCACGCGGCGAGATGCTTGCCCAGGGCCTCCTCGAAGGCGGTGACGCCGGCGTCGAGGACCAGCTGCCGCCGGATCGCCAGCTCCGCGGGCACCAGCCGGCCGAAACGCTCCGCGAGCCGCGCCGCGACGGCCGCCGGATCCTTGGCCGTCTCGTCGATCAGCCCCGTCTCCAGCGCCCGCTGCGCCGAGACCTGGGCGCCGAACAGCACCAGCCGACGCGCCCGCGTGCCGCCGAACTGGTTCGTGAGGCGGTGCACGGACATCCCGGCCCACACGCTGCCGTCGTTGGCCGGCACGTCGATGCGCAGCCCCGGGGCGCCGATGCGGAGGTCCGCGGTGAGCAGCACCTCGAACGCCGGGCCGCTGCACACGCCCTCGACGATCACGATCTTCGCGGACCGGGTCTGCTCCAGCCGCCGCAGGGCCTTCTCCCAGCGGCTCACCAGGTCGATGCCGACGGCGCCCGGCCACTGCGTCGCGGTGTCCGTGCCGTGCAGCCGGATCACGGCGGTCGTACCGCCCTCGGAGTCCTCCAGCCGGTCGCAGAGCGCGTTGATCTCCGCGACCAGGGGCGCGGACAGCGGCCGGGAGCTGTCGATGTCGATCGTCGCGGCGGGGGAGGGGGCCTGTGCGGTTTCTGCGGAAGACATGTCTGGTCCTACTCGTCTGGTCGGGAAGGGGATCAGTAGCGGACGAGCGCGGTCTCGAGGGTCGAGCCGGGGCCCATCGTCATGAGGACGCCGTAGTCGCCCGGGCGCGTGACCCCCTCCCGCATCAACTGCTCGTACGAGAAAAGGAAGGAGCCGCTGGAGAGGTTGCCGTAGTCGCGCAGCACACCGGTCGTGTGGCGCACGTCGTGCCGGGTGAGGCCGAGGTTGACCGCGACCGAGTCGATGACCTTCTTGCCGCCGGAGTGGATCAGCCAGTGGGCGATCTGGCTGCGCCGCAGGCCGGTCCCGCTCAGCAGGTTCCCGATGACGGTCTCGGCGTGCGCGCCCACCACGTACGGAACGTCGCGGTCGAGGAAGAAGCTGAACTTGCCCTGGTCGTCGTCCCAGTCGTAGCGCATCGCGGCCACGGCGTCCGGGACGATGCAGCTGGCGTACTTGAGGACCTGCGGGCCGGTCCGCTCGGTCTCCGGCGTGCCGTGCGAGACGGCGATCGCGGCGGCGCCGTCGCCGAAGAGGCTGTTGACGACCGAGGTGCGCATGGTGCCGTCGAAGACGTAGGCGGCCGAGCACACCTCGATGCACACCATCAGCGCGATCCTGCCGGGGTTGGCCGAGGCCCAACCGGTGGTGGCGTTGAGGGCGTTGAGGCCGGCGTTGCAGCCCATGCCGACGACGTCGAGCCGGCTGCAGTCGGTCGGGATGCCCACCTCGCGGATGAGCAGCGCGCTGAACCCGGGCGTGAGCAGCCCGGTGGAGGACACGCAGACCAGGTAGCCGATGTCGCTGACCGCGGCGCCGATCTGCTTGAGGCAGGACTGGAGCGCCCGGGCGCCCATCTCGGTCCCGCGCGCCTTGTGCTTGGCCAGCAGCTCGCCCTGGGTCTCCGTCCGGGGGCGGCCGTCGTCGCCGTACGGCGGCACGTCGAGGAACCGCTTGTCGATCGCGCAGTTGAGGAAGACCGAACGGATCCGCCGGTCCTGGATGTCGTACAGATCGAGGAGGTCCTCCTGCGTGTAGGAGGAATCCGGGTTCGAGGTGCCGACGCCCAGGATCGACGGACCGCCGCGGGTCGCGGCCCAGGGGGCGTCGGAGAGTCGGATGTCGTCCTGCCGGACCGGGTTTTCGCTCAGGAGCATGCTGACCGCCCATTGCTGATAGCCGGCGGGGAATCACGCCGGTGCATCGGGAGTGCGGGAGAATCGGCTTTCGAATATTTCGGGAAAGAGCCGTGCCCTCAGCCTAGTTCGGACCGGGGAGACGATGTCATCCCTGTTTCGTGTGAACGCCGTCACCGCCTTTCATAGGGGGACTAGGGGGCTGAATGCGGAAAACGCGGAAGGCATAAGGGGTTCGCTTCCGGGGTCGGGTATCCCGGTTCGGGGGTGGCGGTTCCTCAGCGGCACAGCGACGGGTCGTCCCGCGCCAGGCCGGAGTCCGGTCCGTCGTCGTCCTCCAGGAAAACCGGGAGATCGGTGCGGCTCTTGACCCGGAGTTTCCGGTAGACCTGCGTCAGATGCTGTTCGACGGTGCTGACGGTGATGCACAGCCGGTGCGCTATCTGCCGGTTGCTGTGGCCCTGCGCGGCGAGACTGCCCACGCGGTGCTCGGCCGCGCTGAGTTCGGCCGCCCGGTCGCCGCCGAGCAGCGCGCCCGCGCCCTGCGCCTGCGACGTCGCCGACAGTCCGGGCAGCAGGGACCTGCTCAGGCCCTCCGCCTGGCACTCCCGCGCGGTCCGCCAGGCCCGTCGCAGCGCCGGCCGGGCACGCCGGGCGTCGCCCGTCGCGTGGTACGCGCCCCCCAGATCGGCCAGGGTGTGGGCGAGTTCGACCCGGTCGCCGGCCGACTGGAGCGCCTCCACGGCGTCGGTGAGCAGCGCCGGGCGTTCGTGCGGCTCCAGCGCCGCCGCCAGATGCCGCAGGGCCCGGCCGAGCGTCCGGCCGTCGTCCCCGGGCAGCCCGTCCAGCTGCTCCTCCAGCAGGGCGCGCGCCTCGGCCCGGCGACGCAGCCGCAGCAGGGCCTGCGCGGCGTCGATCCGCCACGGCAGGGCCCGCGGTCCGTCGTCGCCCCGGTCGCGCAGGAGCTGCCCGCAGGTCTGGAAGTCGCTGAGCGCCGCGTACGGCCGGTTGACAGCCAGCTGGTACTGGCCGCGTGCCTGGAGGTACCGCAGCCCGAACGGGGTCTCCAGCAGGGCCGGCGGCACCGGCATCGTCAGGTACGCCGCGGCGTCCTCGTACCGGCCCGTGCGGACGGCCGTCGTGAGCAGGCAGGCGAGCGGTGCCCCGACCAGGACGCCCCAGCTGGGCAGCGACGTCTCGTCCAGGGCCGCCGCGGCGAGCTCGGCGGCGGCCGGCAGGTCGCCGCGCAGCAGCGCCGCCTCGGCGCGCGCCGCCCGCAACAGCCCCGGCCACTCCGGGCCGTCCTGTCCGGCCGCGTCGTCCAGCATCGGCAGGCACCAGGGCGCCACCGCGGCCAGCCGCTCCGGCCGGGCCAGCGTCAGCAGCCCCAGGGAGATCCGGGACAGCGGCTCCTCGGGGCGCAGGCCGGGCCAGAGGTGTTCCCCCGGCACGGCCTCGTCGCCGCCCATCGCGCGCAGCACGGTGCCGACGGCTCCTGCGCGACCGGGGCGACGACGGACCGCGGGCCCTGCCGTGGCGGATCGACGCCGCGCAGGCCCTGCTGCGGCTGCGTCGCCGGGCCGAGGCGCGCGCCCTGCTGGAGGAGCAGCTGGACGGGCTGCCCGGGGTAGCAGAGTTCGAGGACGGCCCGGACCTCGCGCAGCTCGGCGGCGTCCGGCCCCGCCGTCGTGGCCGCGAGCTGGTGCAGCGCGGACGCGGCGTCGTCGACCCGGCCGTGCCAGAGCAGGTACTCCAGCGTGGCGAGGCTGTCGCGGTGGGCCAGCAGCCGCCGGTCGACGGCCTCGGTGAGCTGCCCGAGGTGGCGGACCACGCGGGCGGGTTCGATCCGCCACTCGGCGTCGGCGAGCACCGCCCGGCTCACGGCCCGCTGGTGCTCGTCGTCGGCGATCGTGTGGGCCAGCTTGAGGCAGTCGAGGGCGAAGTCGACCCGGCCGTCGGCGGTCGCGCCGGCCGCGGACTCGTGGAGCACGGCCGCCGCCCAGGGCTCGGTGGGCTCCCCGGCGGCGACGAGGTGGTGCGCGATCGCGGTCGGCCGGCCGCCCTCGGCGTGCAGCATGCGGGCGGCGCACCGGTGCCGGGCGACCCGCTCCCGGGCGCCGAGGTCCCGGAGCACCGCGGCCTGCGCCGCTTGGTGCCGGAAGCGCCCCTGCCGCAGGACGCCGGAGTCCTCCAGGAGCTCGACGAGCGCGCGGGTCTCGATCCCGCCGAGTCCGGACAGCCCGGCGACCAGTCCGGCCGCGGGCGTCCCGCCGAGCACGGCGACCGCCCGGGCGACCGCCAGGGCGTCGGGTTCGACGCGGTGCAGGCAGCTCACGACACGTTCGGCGAAGCGGTCCCCGACGACGAGGCCCGAGGGGCCCGCGCCGCCCGCCGTCCGGGCCGCCGCCTGCCAGTCCTCGGCCAGCGCGCGGACCAGCAGCGGATTCCCCCCGGTGACGGCGAACGCGCCGGCGGCCAGGCTGTGGGCGACGTGGGCGTCGAGTTCGTGGGCGAGCAGTGCGGCGACGCCGTCGCAGCCGAGCGGGTCGAGCCGGAGCTGCCGGCAGTACGGATGCCGCGACAGCTCCGTCCGCAGGTCGGCGGAGCCGGAGCCGGCGCGGTCCTGGTCGCCGAGCACCAGCATGACGCGGGAACGGCGCAGCCGGCGGGCGAGGAAGAGCAGGCACTGGAGGGAGCCGGTGTCCGCGTGGTGGACGTCGTCGACGCCGATCAGCAGCGGTTCGGCGTCGCTCATGTCGAGGAAGACGCGCGAGACGCCCTCCAGGACGCGGGGTTCGATCGTGCCGTCCGTCCCGCCCGCCTCGGCGAGCACGGCGTCGGCGCGCCGGGCGTACGCGGCGTCGGCGCCGTGCAGGAGCTGGCTGAGCAGCCCGAACGGCAGGTGCCGCTCGGCCGGGGAGGCCGCGGCCCCGAGCCGGCGCACCCGGTCCCCGGCCACCTGCTCGGAGAAGGTGTGCAGGAGCTCCGTCTTGCCCACGGCCACGGGTCCCCGGACGACCACGACGCTGCCGGATCCGTCCAGGCAGTCGTCCAGCAGGTCGGACAGCAGGGTGAGTTCGGGGTCGCGTTCGACCAGCACCATCCGTGTGCACCTCCTCCAGACGTCCGTTCGCCCCTCAGCGACGGGCTGCGGCGTTCGGCGTGCCGGGCGCCGTGACCGGTTCAGTCTGCGGGAGATCGTCTGAACGACTGCTGGACGTTCTCTCCCCGTCGCCGGCCCAGGGGGCGGCGGCAGGGCTGCCGCCGCGGCCGGAGCGGGCACGGACACCACGGTGGCCGCGTACGCGGACGACCGGCCGCGCCGGGGATCCGGTGCGGCCGGTCGTGTCGGACCGGGTCGTACGGGAGACGGGCCGGGTGTTCCTCAGGAACGCGAGCCCTCGTTGCCGACCGTCTCCGGCCGGCGGCCGGGCGCGCCGTTCTGCTGGGCCACCGGGCTCGGGCCGAGGCTCGGCCCGCGGCGCGGCAGGACGAACACGGCGACCAGGACGGCGACCAGCAGCAGACCGCTGTTGACCGTGAACACCATGCTGTAGCCGTGGGTGAGGCGGGCGCCGGGCGAGTCCGAGACCGGCGCGCCGTCGGTGCTCGCGAGGGCGATCGTGCTCATCGCGGCCAGACCGATGCTTCCGCCGATCTGCCGCGCGCTGTTGAGCAGGCCGGAGGCCATGCCGGCCTCGTTCGGGGCGACGCCCGCGGTGGCGGCGTTGGCGATCGGGACGAGGAGCGGCCCGATGCCGAAGCTGGTCACCAGGGACGGGCCCAGGACGTCGACGAGGAAGTTGCCCGTGGGGCGGATCTGGCTGAACCAGAACATGCCGACGGCGCCGATGATCCCGCCCACGATCAGCAGGTGACGGGCCTCGAAGCGGGCGAGCAGCCGGACCGCGTAGAGCGAGCCCACGACCAGGCCCAGGCAGAACGGCAGGAAGGCGAGGCCGGCGGTCAGCGCCCCCATCCCGAGGACTTCCTGGAGGTAGAGGGAGACGAAGTAGAACGAGGTGAAGATGTTGATCGAGACCATCATCATGTAGATGTTCGCCCCGGACACGGACCGGTTGGTCAGCACTCCGAGCCGCAGCAGCGGTTCCTTGGCCCGCGTGCCCTCGTAGACGAAGAAGCCGGCGAGGAGCACCGCGGCGACCGCCAGCGAACCGATGGTCGCGGCCGAGCCCCACGGCTCCACGTCGGTCCTCACCAGGGCGAAGACCAGCAGCGAGGTGCCGAGGGTGGCCAGGATCGCGCCCACGACGTCGAGCCGTCGCGCGGTGTCGCCCGCCTGGGCCGCCGGGACGTGACGGCCCGCCAGCAACAGGCCGACGACGGCCAGCGGGACGTTCACCAGCATGACCCAGCGCCAGTTGATGTACTCCGTGAGCAGGCCGCCCACCACCACGCCGACGGCCGCGCCGCCCGCGGTGACGGCGCTGTAGACGCCGAGCGCCTTCCCGCGTCGCGGGCCGGCCGGGAAGGTCGTGGTGAGCACGGCGAGCGCGGCCGGGGCGATCAGCGCCGCGCCCACACCCTGGAGGGCGCGCGCGGCGATCAGCTGGCCCGGGCCCTGCGCGAGTCCGCCGAGCAGTGACGTCACGCCGAAGAGCGCGAGACCGACGAACAGCAGCGGCCGGCGGCCGAACCGGTCGGCCGCGCGGCCGCCCAGGAGCAGTAAGCCGCCGAAGGTCAGCGTGTACGCGTTGACCACCCAGGAGAGTCCCGACTCGTCGAAGCCGAGCGCCGTCCGCATGGACGGCAGGGCGACGTTCACCACCGAGACGTCCAGCGAGACCATCAGTTGGGCGATCGCGACCGTCCACAACACCCCGCCGGGGCTGACGGAACGTTCCTCTCGTGCAGTATTTTTGTACATGTATAAATAGTAGCCACGCAGGGTGCCCCTGTCGAGCGGGATCGGGGCCGGCGGCGGGTCAGACGGCGGCGGGGCGGGCCCCGGCCGACAGGGCGCCCGCGAGTTCCGCGGTGGACCGCACGACCGCGCAGCAGCTCGCCGCCCACTCCAGGGCCGCCCGGTGCCGGTGCGCGTCGAAGTCGGCGACCGCGTCGGAGGCGAGGAAGACCTCCATGTTGCGGTCGAAGGCGTCCAGGGCCGTCGTGACGCAGCCCAGATGCGCGTACACCCCGCACACGACGAGCTGGTCGCGCCCCGCCGCGCGCAGCTCCCGGTCCAGACCGGACCCCGAGAAGGCGCTGTACCGCCAGGCCGGCAGGACGACCCCGGCCGCGTCCGGTGCGACCTCGCCGACGATCGCCGCGTCCTCCAGGACGTCGTCGAGGCCCTTGCCCCAGAAGTCCGTGAGCAGCCCGCGCTCCCCGGGCGCCTGGGTGCCCGGCTGCACGGTGTGGATGACCGGCATCCGCAGCCGGCGGGAGAGGTCGACGAGAGCGGCGGCGTTCGCCAGCAGGCCGGTGAGGGGCGCTTCACCCGGGGTGTAGGGGCGCAGGAAGTAGCCCTGCATGTTCAGCAGGAGCAGCACGGCCCGTCCCGGGTCGGGGATCCAGTCGACCCGGTTCACGACGGGCCGGTCCGCCCCGGGCATCGGGTACGGGGCGATCGCGGAGACGTCCATGGCCCTCCTCACCCTCCGGCGCGGGCCGCCGTGGCGGTCACGAGATGAAGTCGTAGGAGAGGAAGCCGTTCTCCGCGTCCTCCGCCCAGGACCCGTACCGCCGCATGCCGTACAGCAGCGGCAGGGGGGAGCGCAGCGAGGTCACCACGGTGACGCGCGCCATCACGATCGTGTGGTCGCCGACGGCCTGGTCCTCGGTGACCACGCAGTCGGCGATGGTGTGCGCGGCCTCGACCAGGTGGGGACCGCCGTCCGGCGCGGCCGCCCAGGGGATCCGCTCGAAGCGGTCCGCCGCCCCGGAGCCGAACAGCTCGGCGGTGGAACGGGCGTGCTGGTGCAGCAGGTTGACCGAGAGCCTCCCGCTGCCGAGCACCGCGCCCAGGGTGGGGCTGTCGCGGCGCAGGCAGACCAGGAGGGTCGGCGGGTCGAGGGCGACACTGCACAGGGACGTGCACGTCATCCCCCAGGGGACACCGTCCGGGGCGGTGGCCGTCACGACCGAGACACCCGTGGGGAATCCGGCCATCAGACGGCGCAGATCGGCTTCGTACCGCTGGTGCGACATGGGTCCTCACTTGTGTCGGTCACGGGTGGCCCGCTCGGCCACGGGTGACGCGTACGGACGGGGCGGGTACCGGACGGCCCCGTGGCCGGAGTACGGGTCCACGGGGCCGGCCGGGCGGTCATGGCCCCGGCGCCGGGGCCGGGCGCGGTCGTCCGCGGCCCGGGCGCCGGGAGGTCGGGCTCAGTAGTCCGAGGCCCCCGCGCCGCTCTCGGCCTCCTTGGCGAGCGCCATGCCCCGGCTGGCGTTGAGCATGCGCCGGCCGATCTCCGGCGGCGCCTGGGTGCGGGACCACTCCTCGGCCGCGTCCATCCGCTCCCGCGTCATGTTGAAGCAGCGGTTCTCGGGCAGGCCGAACTTGTCCGCGTGCGCGATGAAGTCGACCTCCTTGCGGATGTACTCGTGGATGCGCTCGGCCGCGACCTCCGGCGCGAGCGTGCCGGCCTCGACCGACTCGCACAGCTCCCGGGTCAGCGTCCCCAGGCGCACGAAGGTCTCGCTGATCGGGAGCGGGGATCCCGGATTGCCGGAGCGCTCGGCCTCCAGGAAGACATCGGGGTCGCCGCTCTCGCTGTACCGGTAGTAGGCGTCCTCGACCATCATGTTGCCGCTCATCGTGCCGAGCATCCACGTCCGGTTGACCGCGTTCCACAGGTCGTAGTGGCCGAAGCCGACGAACGAGCTGTAGACGAGGTCGTCGTGGAAGTCGAACAGCCCCTGCTGGAGGGCCTCCACGTGGGCGAAGCGCTCCCGGGACCAGTCGCCGTCGCGGGAGGCGGCGATCAGCCGCCAGCCGAGCGCGTTGACGAGCTCCAGCGTGTTGGCCAGACCGCGCGAGTACAGCGCGTCGATGAACCCGGCGGCGTGCGACGTCAGGCAGAAGCGGTCGCCCACGACCTGCCCCGCCGAGTACTGGAGCCGGCCGGTGGACACCCACGGGCGGACCGCCTTGGCGCCCTCGAACTGCCAGGCGATCTCAGGGAACCGCTCGAGGAAGTCCGCGAACTCCTCCTCCGGGGGCATCGAGCCCTTCGGGTACTTCCGCGGGTCCAGGGTCAGACCGACGCTGCACAGCGGATTGCGCGCCTCGGCGTGGTTGTCGAACGGGATCACCCAGAGCCAGCCGCCGTCGAAGACGTGGTGCAGCGTGCCGTGGTGCCACGGGCTCGGCTGGTCGTGCGGCTGCGCCGTCGGCGAGTCGTCGAACGGCTTCACCCCGATCATGTGCGTGAACAGGCAGCGCGAGTGGGTCCGGGCCCGCGTCGGCGTCTCCCGGAGGTCGAACTTCTCCGCCAGCGGCGAGCGGAAGCCGCTGCCGTCGACCACGTAGGAGGCCCGGAACTCCTCGCCGTGCTCGGAGCGCAGCACCGCGCCCTCGTCGGGGTCGATGTCGATCTCGGTGATCCGGGTCCCGACCCGGGCGTCGGCCCCGTAGGTGATCGCGACGTGGAACAGGTGCGCGTCCACGTCCTGCCGGAACAGGTGCGTCTCGGTGCGCAGTTCGAGCGGGACGACCAGCTGGTTGATCTCCCGCGGGTTCTGCGGCTGCCCCTCGCGGTGGTAGACGAAGCCGAAGTTCTGCTTCTGGCCGCAGTTGGGGGAGATCTCCTCGATGGTCCCCCGGTAGTTCGACAGCGCCTTCAGCTCGGGCACGTCGTAGCGCTTGGCGATGAGCCGCGCCATGCCCGAGGTGTACGGGATGGTCGACTCGCCCACCGCGAACCGCGGATGGGTGCCCGCGTCGACGATGAGGGTCCTGACCCCGTTGCGGGCCAGCACCGCGCCGAGCATGCCGCCGGCCATGCCGCTGCCGAGGATCACCACGTCGTATCGTTCTGCCGCCGCGGAGGCGGAGTTCTTGCCTGGCACCAGATTGTCCTTTCCTGGACGGTCGACCGGGACGGCTCAGCCCTTGGCGGCGGGGGAGAGGGACTCCTGCGGGACGAGGTCGTCCACGGTGATGTTCAGCGCGAGGTGCTTGCCGCGCAGGCCGCCGAGCAGCGTGACGAAGTCGGTCGCCGGGGTGTTCTTCTCCTCCGGGTCGATGATCGACTGGGCCAGCTTGTGGTAGTCCTCCTTCTTCAGCGTCCGGTCGTAGAAGCGCTCCACGAAGGAGCGGACCTCGTTGAAGAAGCTCAGGTAGGCGGTGGCGTAGCGCTTGAGCGCCACCTCCTCGATCTCCGGGTACTGCAGGATCTTGTCGATGACCCGGGACAGGATGCTGCCCGCGGTCGTCGCCAGCGCGACACCGGTCGAGATCAGCGGGTCGACGAACGCGGCCGCGTCGCCGACGGCGGCCCAGCCCTTCCCGTAGACGGTCTGGTTCGTGTACGACCAGTCCCGCGCACTGCGGAAGCCGGCCGACTGGCGCGCGTCCCGCAGCATGTGCTTGAGCTTGGTGGTCTTCTCGACCTCGTCGTGGAAGAGCTGCTCCAGGTTCTGGTCGCTCTCGCCCGCGACCGAGCTCGGCGTCACGAAACCGACGCTGACCGTGCCCTTGTCGAGCGGGATCCCCCAGAACCAGCCGTTCTCGATGCCCTCGATGAGGATGTTGGTGTACTGGTCGCCGGGCAGTCGCTCGCAGTTGTCGAAGTACGTCCACACGGCGACGTTGCGCAGCTTGTCGTGCCAGTTGATCTCCGAGTACTTGCGGGTGAGGACACGCGCCTGGCCCGAGGCGTCCACCACCATCGAGGCGCTGACCTCGTAGGTCTCCTTGCTGCCCCGCACGGTGAAGCGGACGCCCGTGACGCGCCCCTCCTCGTCCTCGACCGGCTCCTTCACGGTCGCGTCCTCGACGACGAACGCCCCCAGCTCGCGCGCCCGGTCCAGGATCAGCGCGTCCAGGTCGGCCCGCCGGGTGTGGTACGCGAAGGGGTAGTCCCCGCCGTCGACGAAGGAGAAGTCCCAGGCCGCCTGCTCGCTGCCCCACACGAACGTGCCGCCGTACTTGCGCTCGAATCCGCGCTGCTCCATCCGCTCGGTCAGCCCCATTTCCTCCATCGGGGCCATCACGACCGGAATCAGGGATTCTCCGACGTGGTACCGCGGAAAGCGCTCACGGTCGAAAACCAGGACCTTGTGTCCGCGCTTGGCCAGAAGTCCCGCGGTGGTGGCACCGGCCGGCCCGCCACCGATGACGATGACATCGAATTCAGTGGGTATGCCGGTGAGAGTGGACGGCATGTGCGACCTTCCCGATCTGAAACGTGCCACGTACCGCCGAAGCGGGTATCAGCAGCACTGCGTTGGCTGGACCCAGCCAGATTCGAGCACGCACGCTGAACGCCTTCTGCACGCCGTCTGGACGCCTTCTTGGCGAATCCGGGCGTCCGCTGGATTAGGGGCGGAAACAGTGGTTCGGCGGATCGAATAGGGGTTGTATTCGCCGTCCCGCACTTTCTAGCGTTACCGCCAGGTGTGCTCACCGGGGCGCGGCCCGACGGCGGGCGAGCCGGAGGAGACGGCGCCGCCCGGCCTCCCGGGTGCTGCGCCGGCGGTGGAGACTCAGAGCAGGCAGGAGCGTACGAGTGACGCAGGTCGAAGGCATCCGGCCACTTTCCGAAGTGCTGCGCGAGCACGCACTCGACCGACCGGACCAGGTCGCGTTCGCCGACGAGGAACGACAGGTCACCTACGGCCGGCTGGAGGAGCGCACCGCGCGCCTCGCCGGCCACCTCGCGGCGCACGGACTCGGCCGCGGCGACCGGGTCGCGCTCCTCCTCGGCAACACCGTCGCGACGGTGGAGGGCTACCTCGCCGTCACCCGCGCCGCCGCGGTCGGCGTCCCGGTCAACCCGCAGTCCTCGGACGCCGAGCTGTCCCATCAACTCGACGACAGCGGGGCTCGGTTCGTCATCACCGACGGATCCCACCTGGACCAGGTCACCCGGCTGCGGGCGGAGCGCCCCCACCTCACGGTCGTCCTCGCACACGGAGAGGACCCGGGTGCCCTCTCCTTCGACGACCTCGCCACGACGGAGCCCGCACGGGGCCCGCGGGACGACCTCGGGCTCGACGAGCCGGCCTGGATCCTCTACACCTCCGGCACGACGGGCCGGGCCAAGGGCGTGGTCTCCACCCAGCGCGGCTGCCTCTGGTCGGTCCACTCCTCCTACCAGGGCGTCCTCGGACTCGCCCCGGACGACCGGCTGTTGTGGCCGCTGCCGCTCTTCCACAGCCTCGCCCACATCCTCTGCGTCCTCGGCGTCACCGTCACCGGCGCCACCGCGCGCATCCTGCCGGGCTTCGGCGCCCGGGACGTCCTGGAGGCCCTGCGCGCCGAGCCGTACACCATGCTGCTCGGCGTCCCCTCGATGTACTTCCGCCTCCTGGACGCGGTCGAGGAGTCCGGCCGGCCGGTCCCGGACCTCCGGGTCTGCCTGGTGACCGGCGCCGCCACCGGCGCGGCACTGGCCGAGGCGGTCGAGCGGGTGCTCGGCGCGCCCCTGGTGAACAGCTACGGCAGCACCGAGACCTGTGGCGCGATCACCATGAGCCGCCCCGACGCCCCACGGGTCCCCGGGA
This sequence comes from Streptomyces sp. MS191, assembly GCF_008042125.1. Lineage (GTDB taxonomy): Bacteria > Actinomycetota > Actinomycetes > Streptomycetales > Streptomycetaceae > Streptomyces. The sequence goes on along the minus strand of NZ_RDBI01000063.1, from coordinate 673 downwards.
CCTGCGGCACCGTCGTGCCCGGCGCCGAACTGCGGCTCGTCGACCCGCGCACCGGCCGCCGGGTGGCCCCCGGCGAGGAGGGGGAGGTCCTGGTCAAGAGCCCCGGCCTGCTGCTGGGTTACCACGGCCGGCCCGAGGAGACCGCCGCCGCGCTGCGGGACGGCTGGTACCGCACCGGAGACCTGGCCACCCGCGACGAGGAGGGCCGGCTGGCCGTCACCGGCCGCGTCAAGGAACTGATCATCAGGGCGGGCGAGAACATCCAGCCCGGCGAGATCGAGGCGGTGCTGCGGACCGTCCCCGGCGTCCGCGACGTCGCCGTGACGGGCCGCCCCGACGAGGCCCTGGGCGAGGTCCCGGTCGCGTACGTCGTCCCCGGTCCCGGGGGCTGGTCGCCGGCCGCCGCGATCGCCGCCTGCCGGGACCGGCTCAGCTACTTCAAGGTCCCGGTCGCGCTGTACGAGACCACAGCCCTGCCGCTCACCGGCTCCGGCAAGGTCAGCCGGCGGCGGTCTCCTCGGGCCGGCCGTGGTAACCCAGCAGCAGGCCGGGGCTCTTGACCAGGACCTCCCCCTCCTCGCCGGGGGCCACCCGGCGGCCGGTGCGCGGGTCGACGAGCCGCAGTTCGGCGCCGGGCACGACGGTGCCGCAGGTCCCGGGGACCCGTGGGGCG
>NZ_RDBI01000062.1 GCF_008042125.1 Streptomyces sp. MS191 | reverse complement strand
CCGTACAGGGACTCCAGGACCTGGGTCTGCGCCTGCTTCATGCCGGAGGCGACCGAGTTGACGACGATGACCAGCGCGATACCGAGCGCGAGCCCGGAGGCGACGACCAGCGCCGCCTTTCTGCGACGGCGCAGTTCGCGCCGGAGGTAGGTGAAGAACATGGGCGCGAAGCTAGGCACCCGGGGTGATGGCCGGATAAGGCCGGGGTGAGAGGCGGATGAGAGTCGGACGGCAGGCGTCCGGCGGTGCGTCAGGCCGCGTACGACAAGGGGTCGGCCGGACCCCGGCAGGACGACGGCGGCGGCGCCGCAGGCCCGGCCGGGGTCGACGAGCTGGCCCGGCGCGTCGACGCCGGCGAGGCACGCGCGGTGGCCGCCGTCGAGGAGGCGGGCACCATGCTCGGCCTCGCCCTGTCCGGCGCGGTCAACCTGGTCGACCCGGAGACGGTGGTGCTCGGCGGCATCTACCCGCGCCTGATGTCCCGGCTGGGCCCGGCCGTCGAGGCCGAACTCGGCCGCCGGGTCGTCTCCGGCCTCTGGACCCCCTCCGCGGGCCGGCTGCGCGCCGCCGCCGTCGTCCTGCCGGGGTCCGGCCGACCCGGGAGGACCGTCCGCCGTCCCCGTCCCGCCCGGCTCGGGGACGGCGGCCCACCCCTGCCCGTCGTACGGGTCGGAGGCCGGCGCCAGGCCCGCCGCGCGGAGCAGCGCCGCCTGGCCGGCGTACTGCTCCAGGCAGCCGTACGAGCCGCAGCGGCAACGGCGGCCCTGCGGGGAGACCACCATGTGGCCGATCTCGCCGGCGAAGCCGTGTGCGCCGCGCAGGAGTTCGCCGTTCACCACGATCGCGCCGCCGACGCCGATCTCGCCGGTGACGTGCAGGAAGGTCCGCGCCTCCCCGGCCGCCCCGAACCACAGCTCGGCGAGGGCCGCCGCGTTCGCCTCGTTGTCCGAGGCGACGGGCAGCTCGGGCCGCCCCGGGCGCCGCGCGGTCAGCGCGTCGGCGAACAGCCGGTCGGCGGCCACCCGGTTCCAGCCGAGGTTGGGAGCCTGGTGGACGGTGCCGGCGGAGACGAGTCCGGGCAGCGCGAGCCGTGCGCCGGCGGGGCGCAGTCCGTGTCCGGCCGCCTCCTCCAGGGCGCGGGCGGCGAGGCCCGCGGCCCGCTCCAGGACCTCGGCGGGCCCGGCCGCGCGATTGTCGACGGACTCGGTCAGACGCACCCGTTGGGCGCCCGCGAGGTCGACGACGCAGGCGGACACGTAGTCGACGTTGACCTCGACGCCGAGTCCGGCAGGGCCGGTGTCCGCGGCCTTCAGGACCGTGCCGGGGCGCCCCGCCTGGCCGCTGAAGGTCTTGCCCGACTCGACCAGGAACCCGTTCTCCATGAGCTGTTCGACCAGCGAGGACACCGCGGCCCTGGTCAGCCCGACCCGGGCCGCGACCGCCGCGCGGGTGGTCTCCCCCGCCGCGTGCACGGTCCGCAGCACCAGGCTGAGGTTGTGCCGCCGCACGCTCGCCTTGTCGGCCTTGGGTTCCACCGGCTGGACGCGGCCGGTGCCGGGAGTCTTCGTCATCGTGAGCCGAGCCTAATCGTCCCGCCGAACAGTTCAACCACCGAACTCTTTCGGGCTAGAGTCGCGGCCATGCCCCTTCCGCGCGACTACAGCGGCCAGGCCTGCGCCCTCGCCCGCTCGATGGAGATCGTCGGTGAGCGCTGGACCCTGCTCATCGTGCGGGACGCCTTCCACGGGGTGCGCCGCTTCGGGGAGTTCGCCGCCCATCTGCGCCTGCCGCGGGCCGTGCTCACCGACCGGCTCGGCACGCTGGTCGAGGCGCGGGTCCTGGAGCGGCTCCCGGACACCGGACGGCGGGAGGTCTACGCCCTCACCCCCAAGGGCGTCGCGCTCTGGCCCGCCGTCCGCGCCCTCACCGACTGGGGCGACGAGTTCTACGGCGCGGGCACCGGCCCGCGCCGGGTCTTCCGGCACACCCTCGACGACGCCCCGCTCACCGCCGACGGACGCTGCACCGGCTGCGGGGCCGCGGTCGGGGCCGCCGACACCCTCGTCACCCCGGGCCCCGGCCTCGCCCCCACGGCCGAGGACGACGACCCCGTCACGGCGGCACTCGCCCGCCCGCACCGACTGCTCCRGGGCGGTGGACTTCACGGACAGCAGGACCAGGTCGTACGGCGTCGTCAGGGCGTCGGCCGTGACCAGACGCGGCTCCAGGGACCATTCCTCGTCGCGCCCCACCACCCGCAGTCCGCGCTCGCGCAGCGCCGCGGCCCGGCCCGGGCGGACCAGGAACGTGACGTCCTGCCCGGCGCGGGCGAGCAGCGCACCGAAGTACCCACCGGTGGCTCCGGCGCCGACGATCAGGATCTTCATGAGTGGGGACCTCTCTCTGTACGGGGACGGGGACGCGGGTCGAGCAGGGGGCCCCGTGCCCCAGGCGCCGGCCAGCGCGACCGGGTCGCCGCCGCCGGCCGCGCCCGCCGCGAGCGCCGCGGCGCCGAGGGCGACGAGTTCGGTCTGCGCCGGGACGACCAGGGAGCGTCCCGAGAGCCGGCGGACGGTGTCGCGCCACACCCGGCCCTGGGCGCCGCCGCCGACGAGGCGCAGCGGGCGGTCGGTCACGGCGGGGTCCGCCGGATCCTGGCCGCACGCGGTGAGGAGCTCGTCCAGGGCCCGCAGGACGGTGAAGGCGGCCCCTTCGTAGGCCGCCCCGAGGACGGCGCCCGGGGTGGTGGTGTGCCGCAGTCCGGTGACCAGGCCGGTGGCGTGCGGCAGGTCGGGGGTGCGTTCGCCGTCGAGGTACGGCAGGACGACCACGCCGTCACCCGGCACGGCCTCCTCCCGGTCGAGGCCCAGGAGCCGGGCGAACCGGTCCACGGCCTGGGTGCAGTTGAGGGTGCAGCCGAGCGGGAGGTACGTCCCGTCGGCGGCGGCGAACCCGGCGAGGCCCGGAGCGGCCGGTCGGGTCCGGGTCGCGGCGAACACGGTGCCGGAGGTGCCGAGGCTGACGACCGGGTGGTCGAGCAGCCCGCCCTCGCCGAGACCGAGGCCCACGGCCGCCGCCATGTTGTCACCGGTGCCGGCGGCGACGGCGACGCCCTCGGGCAGGCCGAGCGCGTGGGCGGCCGCCGGCGTGAGGGTGCCGACGCGGGTGGCACCGGTGGGGGCCACGGTCGGCAGCAGGGCGGGATCGAGGCCGAGGAGGTCGAGCAGCCCCGGGTCGTAGGCGCGGTCGGCGGTGGAGTACCAGCAGGTGCCGGAGGCGTCGCCGGGGTCCGTCGCGGCGACGCCGGTCAGCCGCTCGGTGAGGAAGTCGTGCGGCAGCCGCACCCCGGCGGCCGCGGCGGCGGTGGCGGGTTCGCGGGCCCGCAGCCATTCCCACTTGGCGGCGGTCATCGCGGCGACCGGGACCGATCCGGTGCGCTCCAGCCAGGCGCCCGGTCCGCCGAGCGCCTCGGTGAGCGCGGTGGCCTGCGGGGCGGACCGGGTGTCGTTCCAGAGCAGCGCGGCCCGCAGGGGGCCGCCCGCCGCGTCGAGGACGACGAGGCCGTGCTGCTGACCGGCGACGGCGATACCGACGACGTCACCCGCCGACACGCCCGACTCCCCCAGGCCGCGGCCGACCGCCTCCCGCAGCGCCGACCACCACTGCTCGGGGTCGCTCTCTCGCGCGCCGCCGGTGCCGGTGACCGTGTGCGGGGCCCGGCCGACGGCGAGCAGCGCGCCGGTGACGGAGTCGACCACGGCCGCCTTGGTGGACTGCGTGGAACTGTCCACCCCGATCACCACGGGGTTCTGCACGGGCATGGATGCCGCCTCTCCTGTCGATGGGTGCGCCGTCGAACCGGTCCGGGTGGCCGGCCGGCCGACGGGATCCGGACCACCGGATCCCGATTCCCTCTGGCGCGGACGCGCCGTGGTGCCGTATTAGTTATCACAGAAAACAAATTGGTCGCCCAGACCCCGAGCGAGAGGACCGGACCATGCC
>NZ_RDBI01000061.1 GCF_008042125.1 Streptomyces sp. MS191 | reverse complement strand
AGTGCGTACACGGCGGCCGCGCCGGCGGCGGCAGGGGAGCGCGGCAGCCAGAGGGCGACGGCGCCGGGGACGGCGAACAGCGGCCAGGCGCGGCGGAGCAGGCGCAGGCCGGCGGGCTGCGGCCCGTCGATCAGCCGGAGGCCCAGGGGGACGACCACGAACATGCCCAGCATCACGATCAGATGCACCAGAACGGACATCGGGACCCCCTCGATTGAACGCGTTCAACCCGATGGGTCCGAGCGTAGGGCTTTCCTTGAACGTGTTCAAGTGCGTCGTCCGGTCGGCCGTACCCGGCTTGCGGGGCCCCGCGCGGTGCGACAGACAGGAAGGACTGTCTCGAGGCGGGAGAACCACGTGCGCGCATCCACACGCCGTCCACGACGAGCTCTGGGCGCCGCGGTCGCCGTCCTGGCCTCGGCACTGCTGGTGGCGGGCTGCTCCGCGAGCGGCGGTGACGGCGGAGGCGGCAGCGAGCAGACGTCCGCGCCGCGGGAGGTGTTCCTCCAGCCGATCGCCGCCGAGGGGCCCGACCCGTTCACCGCCTCCACGGTGAACCCCGCCGCGGCCCCGCCGCCGGCCACCGTCCCGCCGGACCCGCCGGCCTCCGCCACGACCGCTCCCGACCTGACCGTCCGCGAGGTCACCGGCTCCACCCCCGGCCTCTACGGCGGCACCCGGTCCGTCGCCAGCTGCGACGTCGAACGGCAGGTGGCCCTCCTCGCCGAGGACCCGGCGACGTCGCGTGCGTTCGCCGAGGCCGCCGGGATCCCCGAGTCCCGGGTCGCCTCCTGGCTCCGCGGCCTCACCCCCGTCCAGCTGCGCGCCGACACCCGGGTCACCAACCACGGCCTCCGGGACGGGCGGGCGACCGCCTTCCAGTCGGTCCTGCAGTCCGGCACGGCCGTGCTCGTCGACCAGTACGGCGCACCCCGCGTCCGATGCGCCTGCGGAAACCCGCTGCGCTCACCCGTGGCCGTCCAGGGCGCCGTGCAGAGCGGGCGGCCGTGGAGCGGCTACCGGCCCGACCGGGTCGTCGTCGTCCGGCCGACCACGACGATCGTGAACAGCCTGGTGATCGTGAACGTCGTGGACGACACCTGGATCGAGCGCCGGACCGGCTCCGACGGCGAGCGGGACCACCGTCCCGCCGTCCCGCCGCCGTGCGACCCGGACACGTGCGACCCCGCCACCACGCCGCTGCCGGACACGGAACCGTCGACGCGCCCGGACGGTTCCGTCACCCCGCGTGAGTCCGTCCCGCCCGCCCCGTCCGAACGGAGACCGCAGCATGACCAAGAGGCCCTCCAGCGAGTGCGGCGCTGGCCGAACCCGAGCCGGACGCGCCCTCGCTGGAGGACCTCTTCCCGAGCGACACCGGAGCGGACCAGCCGGAGACCTTCGAGGGGTGATCTCCGCCGTGCGCGCGGCCGGGGCTGCGCCTAGCGTGGGGCTCATGAGCGCGGGCAGCGGGGGCGGCGAGGCGGCGGACCGGTGCCGCTGCGAACCGGGGACCGGCGGGGTGTCCTGCTGCTTCCTCCGGGACTTCGGCACCGAGTTCCGGATGGGCAGCTTCGACTGGGACCTGGACACCGGCGTGATGGACCTGGACGCAGGGGCTCTGCTGGTCTTCGACGTGCACCCGGAGGAGTACGACGGCGACCCGGCGAGCCTCTCCTCCCGTGTGGCGCCCGACGAGGGCCACCGGCTCGACACCATGGTCACGCACGCGCTCAAGGACGGCAGCGACCACTACGGCGCCTACTTCCGGGTCCGCCTGCGCAACGGGCACCCGCAGTGGACGCACACCCAGGGCCTGATCCAGCGCGACGGGACCGGCCGGCCGCGCCGCATCGTCGGCATCGTCCGCGACGCCTCCGAGGAGGTCTCCGAGCACGCCGCACGCCTCGGACTGGACGAGGGCCGCCGCAAGCGCACCAGCGTCGTCGAGGGCACCACCGCGGCCCTCGCCCACGCCCGCACCGTCCAGGACGTCATCGACCTGCTCAACGACTCGCACGGGCTGGAGTACTTCGGCGCCACGAGCCTGGTCATGGGACTCCTGGAGGCGGGCCGGATCCACCTGGTCGCCGAAGGGCCCGACGGGGCCTTCGTCCCCGGCACCCGGTTCACACGGGTGGACGAGCCGTACCCGATGAGTGAGGTGGTCCGGACCCTCACCCCCCGGTTCATCGAGTCCCGGCAGGACTTCGCCGACTCGTACCCCGTCCTGTGGCCGCACATCAGCGGGCTGGGCATCACCTCGGCGGCCTATCTGCCGCTCATCGCCCAGGCCCGGCCGATCGGCGCCCTCGGACTGCTCTACAACGACAAGACGGGCTTCAGCGCCGACGAACGCAACCTGCTCGTCGCGCTGGGCAGCAGCATCGCCCAGAGCCTGCAGCGCGCCATGCTGTACGAGCAGGAGCACGACCTGGCCGAGGGTCTCCAGCAGGCGATGCTGCCCCGCCGCATCCCCGACGTGCCCGGCGCGCAGATAGCCGTCCGCTACCGCTCGGCCCGCCTCGGCCGTGACATCGGCGGCGACTGGTACGACGTCATCCCGCTGCCCGGCGGCCGGGTCGGCGCCGTCATCGGGGACGTCCAGGGCCACGACACGCACGCCGCCGCCGTCATGGGCCAGCTACGGATCGTGCTGCGCGCCTACGCCGCGGAGGGGCACACCCCGGCCACCGTGATGGCGCGCGCCTCCGTCTTCCTGCACGAGCTGGACACCGACCGCTTCGCCACCTGCACCTACGCCGAGGCGGACCTCGCCACCGGCGTCGTGCAGGTGGTCCGCGCCGGGCACGTCGACC
>NZ_RDBI01000060.1:3839-12912 GCF_008042125.1 Streptomyces sp. MS191 | reverse complement strand
GTCGTTCACGTCCTGGCCACGCCTCTCGTGCTGCCGTGCGCGGCGCTCACGCTGCGCGCGGGTCGCACCGCCCTCCTCGGGGCGTGGACCATCGCCGGAGCCCTGGTCGTGCTGGGCGCCGTCACCACTCTGCCGGGACTGCACCTGCGGCCCCGCGCCTGGGCGGACACTCTGCGGTACGCGGACGCCGCACCCGGCGCCTTCCCCGTCGCCGCCGTCCTCGCCGGTGACCTCCAGCACCCGCTGCGTTCCCGACAGCTGACTCAGCATGGCGCGGTGGGTGATCTCGACGGCCTTGGGCCGGCCGGTGGTGCCCGAGGTGTGGATCAGGGTGATGACGTCGTCGGGGCGCACGTCGCGGAGAGCCGCGGCGAGGTCGAGGGGCGCGGGCGCCAGCGCCTCCGCTTCCGCGAGGGAGAGGACACCGTCCTCGGCCGTGCCCTCGGAGCCGTCGACGGACACGAGGGAGTGCACGGCGGTGTCCGCGCAGGCGGCGCGCAGCACGGGCAGGAAGCGGCGTTCGGTGACGACGACACGGGCAGCCGTCGAGCGGAGCAGTTCGTGTATCTGGTCGGCCGGCAGGCTGTTGTACAGGGAGTAGGGCACGGCCCCCACGTGCAGGGCGGCGCAGTCGGCGACGTGGAACTCGGGCCGGTTGGTGAGCATGAGGGCCACCGGCTCGTCCCGCCGCACGTCGAGGCCGCGCAATGCCGCGGCGACGGAGGCGACGCGGTCGGCGTACTGCCTCCAGGTCAGTGCGGTGCCCTCGAGGGTGAGCAGGGCGGGCTCCCGCGGCCGTGCCGCGACCGTCCGCTGGAAGGCCTCGCAGAGGTTGGTCGGCATACTGCTCGGTGTCGTCATCTGAACTCCTCGCGCAGAAGGGGTCGTCGGAGGACTGCCGGCCGGGTCCGCTTCGCCCGGGGACGAGCGATCCGGCGGTCGGTCCGCGTCGCGGGGCGGATGCCGGTGAGAGCACGGTCGGCGAGGACGCGGGGGTCTGCTCGTCGCCTCGGTCGGTGGCGGTGGTCCTGGCGTGGCCCGGTCGCGGCAGGTGGCGACGGTGAACTGGGGCATCACGGCTCCCGCCCTGCGGCATTCCGGCGGCCGCAAGCGGAGGGGCCTCCGCACGCGGCATGACCGGGCGGTCATGTGACCGCCCGGTCATGGTGCGGCGCCTCGGGGGTCCTGTCAATGAACGAGACCGCGCCGACAGCCACGACCGGAACCACAACCGCGCCGATCCCGGGCGGAGTCGGCCTCTCCGGCCGATCGCGCCGCACATCCCGCGACGCGGAATCCGCCCCGCGACAGGACCGCGGACCGGGCCACGGCGGATCAGGGGCGACCCCGGAGGGACACCCGTTGACGATCGAGGGACCCGGTTCTAGTTTGGCGAAACACTGTTTCTTCGAAGGAAACACGACCCCATCATCGTCGGCCGCGCCCCTCGGCCCACCGCCCTCCTCACGACATCCGGACTGGAGCATGCGACGTGACCAACAGCGTGGGCCCTCGGGCCGTGTTCGGAGTGATCGTCCCGAGCACCAACACCGTCGTCGAGCACGACTACTGGGGTGCGCGAATCCCAGGCGTCGCCTATCGCGCCGGTTCGATGCACATCCCCCATCCCGTCATGGGCAGCGATCGGGACTTCGAGGCCCTGCTCGGGCAGATCCGTGCTTCCATCGACGTCGCGGTCCGCGATGTCCTGACCGCGGAACCGGACCGCATGGTGATGGGCATGTCCGCGGAGACGTTCTGGGGAGGCGTGGCCGGCAACGAGGCCTTCGAGCGCCGGCTGGTCGAGCGTACGGGGCTGCCCGTCACCACCGGCGCGAGCTCGTGCCGGGCCGCGTTGCGCGAGTTGGGCTGCCGTCGTATCGCGGTGTTCTCCCCCTACCAGCCTGTCGCCGACCGCGAGGTGGGCCGGTACTTCACGGAGGCCGGGTTCGACGTGGCCGCGATCACGGGACTGCGGTGCCCGACGGCCACGGACATCGCCCGGGTGGGGCCGGAGCTGATCCTGGACACGGTGCGCGCGCTCGACACCTCCTCCGTGGAGGCGATCGTGCAGGTCGGCACCAACCTCTCCTTCACGGCTCAGGCGGACGCCCTCGAATCCGAGTTGGGCAAGCCGGTCGTCGCGATCAACGCGGCGACCCTGTGGCACGCCCTGCGTGAGCACGGTCTGGACGATCGCGTCACCGGGATGGGACGCCTGCTCCGCGGCCACTGAGGAATCGCCGCGTGAGCCCGTCCGCGGCCGGAGCGGCGCGGTGCCGGAACCACGGGCACGACCCCGCTCATCCCCGCCCGCGGAGGACGCGGGCCCCGGCGGTTCCTGCCGACCTGCCGGCCCGGGCGCGTTCGCGGCGCAGTTCCCTCGCGTAGTCGAGGGCGTCGACCTGGATGGTGTGGCGGGCCGAGGTGACGTACCGGCTCCTGGTGCGAGCCTGGTAGGCGGCGATCTCCGCCCGCATGGCGCGCGGTGAGGGCAGAGCGCCTCTGCCCGACAGGATGTCCGCGACCCAGTGCGACTGGGCCTCGGCCAGCGGCATGATGGCGCCGAGGGGCTGGATGAGACCGATGAAGAACAGCCCGGGATGGTCGGGTGAGGCGACGCGGCGATACAGGCCGACCTCGTTGCCGGCCGGGTCGATGAGGTCCTTGGCCAGGAAGGGGAAGTCGATGTCGTAGCCCGTGCAGTAGACGACGCTGTCGATCTCCTGGTGGCTGCCGTCGTCGAACAGGGCGCGCCCTCCGTCGAATCCCGTGATCATCGGCGCGACGGTGACGTCTCCGTGGCCGATGCGCGTGAGGAGGTCGTCGGAGATGGTGGGGTGGGCGGCGAGGATCCCGTGGCCGGGTTCCGGCAGGCCGTACGCGTCGAGTCGGCCCCGGCTGATCCTCAGCAGAGCCGAGAGGCCGGCCGCCTGGACGGCGAGCGGCGCCCGGGCGAGCCATGACCCGGTGAGATGGTCGGTCGGCAGGCCGAAGAGGTACTTCGGCAGGATGTGCGCCCCTCGTCGCATCGACAGGAAGGTGCGGGTGGAGACGCGGGAGGTCTCGACCGCGATGTCGCATGCCGAGTTCCCGATGCCGAGGACGAGCACCCTGCGGTCCCGGTAGGGCTCGGGCGTCCGGTAGTGGTGGGAGTGCACCTGTGTTCCGGGAAACGAGTCCGCCCCCGGCAGCGCCGGGTCGGGGTGGCGCGGCCTCCAGTGGTGGCCGTTGGCCACCAGTACCGCGTCGTAGAGGTGCGTGGACTCCGTCCCGTCGTCCCGGCCGCGGACCGCGACCGACCACTGCCCGTCGGGGCGCTTCTCGACCCCGGTCACCTCGGCACGGAAGGTGATGGACGTCCGCAACCCGAAGTGGTCGACGAAGTCATCGAAGTAGCGGGCTATCTGAAAGTGGCTCGGGTACGTCGGGTAGTCGCCGGACATCGGATAGCAGGCGTACTCCATGACCTCACGAGAGGTGTTGATGTGCAGCGACCGGTAGGCGGAGGACATGCCGTTGTCATTCATGTAGCGCCAGTTCCCGCCGACTTCGGATCCGCTCTCGAAGCAGTCGAAGGGGATGCCCCGTTCCGACAGGACCTGGCACGCGGCGATGCCGGACGAGCCCGCTCCGATCACGCAGACACGCTTCACGTCGACCTCCCGTATGACCACCCGGTCACATGACCGGTTGGTCACAGGCTCCATTCACCCGTCCCGTCTGTCAATCACCCTGTCGGCGCCTCCCGTTCGACCCAGCCGGCGAGGGGCCGAGGGGCCGCCGCCGCATTGACACCGGCCGGAGGCGGCACCAGTATGACCAGGTGGTCACATGACCGCCCGGTCACACCGCGGGCAACTCCCCCGTGCCCGTGGTGTGCCGGCCAGGAGCCCGGGCGGGAGCCGTGATGCGGACAGCGCCACCCAGCAGCGCACCACCTCGACGTGTCGACGTCCTCGTCGTCGGCTCCGGTTTCGGCGGCAGCGTCGCCGCGCTGCGCCTGCGCGAGAAGGGCTACGAGGTCGCCGTCCTCGAAGCCGGCAGGCGCTTCGAGGACGGAGACTTCCCCCGCACCTCCTGGAAGGTGCGCGACTACCTCTTCGCCCCGCGGCTCGGATGTCGCGGCATCCTGCGCATGACTCTGCTCGGCAGGGTCCTGGTCCTGACGGGAGCCGGCGTCGGCGGCGGGTCCCTGGGGTACGCGAACACCCTCTACGACCCACCCGAGGCCTTCTACGGCGGCACGGACTGGGCCTCGATCACCGACTGGAAGCGGGAGCTCGCGCCCTACTACGATCAGGCCCGCCGCATGCTGGGAGTGACCGTCAACCCACTCATGACACCTGCCGACCGACTCCTCAAGGACGCCGCGCAGGAGATGGGCCGCGCACACACCTTTCGACCCGCACCCGTGGGGGTGCACTTCGGACCGCCCCGGACCGCGCCCGGGACACGCACACCCGACCCCTACTTCGGCGGGGCGGGACCGGAACGGTCGACCTGCCTTCACTGCGGCCAGTGCATGACGGGCTGCCGCCACGGGGCGAAGAACACCCTCCCGAAGAACTACCTGGGCCTGGCGGAGCGGGCCGGCGTGACCGTCTGTCCCGAACGCACGGTCGTCGGCATCCGCCGCACTTCCGCCGGCTGGGACGTCACGTCGACCCGAACCGGCCGGCCCGGGCGCACCCGTCACACGACGACCGCCCGGCATGTCGTCCTCGCCGCCGGCGCCCTCGGCACCCAGCGCCTCCTCCACAAGCTGCGGTCCACCGGCGCCCTCACCGAACTCTCACCACGCCTCGGGCACCTGACCCGGACCAATTCGGAGGCACTCCTCGCCGTCCGCTCCCCGCGCGCGGACGCCGACTTCACGCAGGGCGTGGCCATCACCTCCTCCGTGCACCTGGACGATGCCACCCACGTCGAACCCGTCCGCTACGGCCCGGGCAGCGACCTGCTCGCTCTGCTGGGCGCGCCCCTGACGGACCCGGTCCCCGGCCGGTCGCGGCTCCTGTCGGGTCTGGCCCAGATGGCGAGGAACGTGTCGCTCCTGCCGGCCCTCCACCGCCCGCGACGCTGGGCGAGACAGACCGTCGTGCTGCTGGTCATGCAGTCGGCGGACAACTCCCTCACCACGTTCCTGCGCAAGGGGCTCTTCGGATCCCGCCTGTCCAGCCGCCCCGGCGACGGCCCGCCCAGCCCCACGTGGATTCCGGCCGGCCACGAACTGGCGCGCACCGCGGCACGGCAGAACGGCTCCCTGCCCTGCGGCACATGGGCCGACCTCCTCGACATCCCCTCCACCGGCCATCTCATCGGAGGGTGCGTCATGGGCGAGACGCCCGAGCGAGGTGTCGTGGACCCCTACCACCGGCTGCACGGGCATCCCGGACTTCACGTCATCGACGGCTCGACCATCTCGGCCAACCTCGGAGTGAACCCCTCGCTGACCATCGCCGCACTCGCCGAGCGGGCCATCGCCCTGTGGCCCAATCGCGGCGGGACCGATCCGCGGCCCGAGCCGGGCACGCCCTACCGACACGTGGCTCCCGTGCCGCCCGCCCATCCGGCCGTACCCGAGCACGCCGTGGGCCGGCTGAGCCTCGTGCCGCACCCCCTGGACGAGGAGGAGTCCGATGCCGACCTACCCACCTGAGCCCTGGCATCTCGCCGGTCAGATGTTCCTGTCCCTGTGGGTCGTCCCGAGACGTCGACTGCCGGTGCTGCCGGACGCCGTCAAGCCTCTGACCGTGGCGGGCAGAGCCGTCATCGGCGGCGCGTGGGTGGTGTACGAACGCGACAGCGTCCTGCACTACAACGAACTCCTGACCGCGGTCCTGGTCCGCGACGGGCTGCGGCCGCGCGTCACCATCACGGACATCTGGGTGGACAGCGAGCAGTCCCGAGACGGTGGTCGCCGACTGTGGGGCATCCCCAAGGACATGGCGCGCTTCGACATCACGCGGGACGCACGGATCACTTTCGCCGCATCCGAGCGCACCCCCCTGGCCTCGGCCGCCTTCCACGTCAGGCATCGGCTGCCCGGCCGGTGGCCTGCCTCGTACCAGGTGTGCCAGGACCTCGACGGCCGGCTCAAGACGAGCCCGGTACGCTCCCGAAGCACCCTGCGCCTTGCCYGGGGCGTGTGGGAGGTCCCCGCGCGCAGCGCCGTCCCTCTCCCCGCCCGGCCCCCCACGGTCAGTCTCGCCCTGGAGGACTTCACCCTCACGTTCGGCGCCGGCGAATCGGCTCGCTCCTCTCGCCTGTCCTCCTAGAACGTGTCACGAAAGTCCCGCCCGAGTGAGCGTGCGGGATCCGTCGGATTCCGCACGCCGCCGCCCACGTCTGCTCCGGTGGTCACCCCGCCTGAAAGCTGCCGAYGACGGGCCGGACCAGCCGCTCGATCGCGGCGCGACGCGTGCTCCGGTCTCCCTTGGGCAGGACCACGGGCCCCGTCACCGCCGGGAAGAACGGCGCCAGCGCGACGTGCGGCAGCAGCAGCAGGAGCAGGGACAGGAGCGCGTCCACATCCGCGTCCGGACGAAGGTGCCCTGCTGCCTGCGCACGTTCGAGCAGTGGGCGGAGACCGAGGAGGTAGAGCTCCTGGACGGGCTCCAGGACGGCCTGACGCACGAGCGGGTCGATCTCCATGTTGGTCGCGGCGGTCACGCCGCGCTCCAGCGGATTCCTCTCGAAGTAGTCGACCCATGCGTCCATGGCCGCTACGAGGTGCGCGTCGAAGGCGACCGTTCCGTCGTAGTCGTCGAGCCACGGACGCATGGCGTCGAAGATGCGCAGCGAGGTCTGCTCGGCCACGTAGGTGAAGAGGTCCAGCTTCCCGGAGAAGTACTGGAAGAGAGAGCCCTTCGCCACACCCGCTTCGCGGGCGATGACGTTGAGACTGCCGGTGGAGTAGCCATGGGTGCCGAATTCGTCCATCGCGGCGACCAGCACTCGTTCGCGGCGCTCCGGCGAAAGATGCGACCAGGTGGTGGTGGGCATGGACACTCCCCGAGATGACCGGGCGGCTGGCTGACCGCCCGGTCATGATCAGGTGTGGGACGAGTGGCTGTCAACGCACGCCGAAGCGGTGACGCGTCCCGTCGGGGAGCCCCCGGAGCCGAGCTGGCTGCCACATCGGGGCAGTCGACGGTGGGCGCGGCGCCGGTACCGGCTTCCGCGGGGCCGGCCGGTTGTCGCCCACGGATACGAGCACGGAAGTCCCCGCGCTCACTCCGGTCCTGGTCCTGACCGACGTGCGTTGCGCGGGCCTCGTCGGAGACGTGTCCGAGAGCCCGGGCCGCCCCGCGCCACGGCCTGATCCGGCTCTCGGGCAGCTGTTCACGCCTACTCCCGCACGATGACCACGTCGCCCGCGCCCAGCCGGCACTTCCCTTCGTAGCTCAGGCCGCTGATCATGTCCGTGCCCCGTGCGGGTACGGTGACCGCCTCGTCCAGGTGGTTGATCAGGAACAGGAAGCTCCCCCCTGCGCTCGTGCGCCGCCGTACCGCTTCCACACCCACCGGTACGTCTGCCGCGGGCCGGGCACCCGCCGCTCGGCAGAACGCCTCGATGGTCCGGCGCAGCACGGCGGGTTCCGGATGGGTGGCGAGGTATCCCGCGGTTCCCGCGGCCACCGGGTTGTGGGTGATGGCGGGTTCACCCGCCGCTGGTGCGCCGGCGGCGCCTGGGGCGAAGCGGAGTGTCGCGGCTGCGCTGTGCAGGACCAGGCGCTCGGCCCATGTGTGTGCCGCGGAGCCGTCGGCCAGGGCGATGCGGTCCGTGGGGCGCACGGGCAGGTACTCGTCGACGGTCAGGCCGAGGAGGTCGCGGAAGGCTCCCGGCTGGGGTCCTGGTCGGACGTGGTCGTTGACGTCCACGACGCCGCTGAAGGCTCCGACGAGGAGGTGTCCCCCACCTCGTGCGTAGGAGTGCAGGTTTTCGGCGTCGTCGTCGGTGACGAGGTAGAGACTCGGCGCGAGTACGGCGCGGTAGGCGGTGAGGTCGGAGCCGGGCGGGACGATGTCGCAGGTGTGTCCGAGGGACCACAGCGCCTCGTACCAGGAGTGGACGAGGTCCAGGTAGCGCAGGTGGGAGGAGGGGCGGGCGTCGAGTTCCAGTGCCCACCAGGCGTGCCAGTCGAACACGAGGGCGATGTGTGCGTCGACGGTGGATCCGCGGATGTCGGTCAGGGCGCGCAGGTGCCGGCCGAGACGCGTGACTTCTCGCCAGGTGCTGCTCTGGGTCCCGTTGTGGGGAAGCATGGCGGAGTGCCATTTCTCGGCTCCGGCCTTGGCCTGCCTCCACTGGAAGAACATGACGGAGTCCGCCCCCCGGGCGATGTGGGCCAGGCTGTTGCGGCGCATCTCGCCGGGCTTTTTGGCAACGTTGACGGGCTGCCAGTTGACGGCTGAGGTGGAGTGCTCCATGAGCATCCAGGGGGCGCCGGAGGCCATGCCGCGGGCCAGGTCGGCGTTGAGCGCCAGGCCGATGTGGGCCTGTGGGTCGGCGGCGGTGAGGTAGTGGTCGACCGAGACGACGTCGCACTGCTCGGCGAAGGCGAACCCGTCGATCTTCTTCTCCAGCGTGCCCATGAGGTTGGTGGTCAGGGGCGTGTCCGGGGCGTGCTCGCGGATGAGGGCGCTCTCGGTCCGGTGGCGTCGCAGCAGGGCGTCGGAGGAGAAGCGCTGGTAGTCGAGGTCCTGGGTGGGGTTGACGAACGCGGGTGTGTCGCGGGGCGGCTGGATCTCCTGCCAGTCGCCGTAGCGCTGGCTCCAGAAGTCGGTGCCCCATGCGGCGTTCAGCCCGTCGAGGGTCTCGTAGCGCTCCCGCAGCCAGAGGCGGAACGCGGTGGCGCTGACATCGCAGTAGCAGAGGGCGTTGTGGTTGCCCCATTCGTTGTGGACGTGCCACAGGACCACGGCCGGGTGGTCGGCGTACCGCTGTGCGAGGCGGCGCACGATGCGGTCGGCGGCGTGGGCGTAGTCGGGGTTGCTGGGGCAGAAGACCTGGCGGGAGCCGGGTACCTGGCGGGTGCCTGTCCGGGTGACCGGGAGGGATTCCGGG
>NZ_RDBI01000060.1:1657-3739 GCF_008042125.1 Streptomyces sp. MS191 | reverse complement strand
CCGTGGGGGTGGCGAGGTCGACGGCGACGCCGTGTTCGTGCAGCAGGTCCAGCACGTGGTCGAGCCAGGCGAAGTCGTGGCTGCCGGGGCGGGGTTCCAGGCGGGACCAGGAGAAGACGCCGACGGTGACCAGGTTGACGCCGGCCTCCTGCATGAGGCGCGCGTCCTCGGTCCACACCTCCCGCGGCCACTGCTCGGGGTTGTAGTCGCCCCCGTACGCGATGCCCCCGAGCCGGTCGGTGACGGTCTTCAGGGCGTCGCGGTGCCGGACGAAGCGGTCGTCGGTGCGGCGGGTCATTTGACTGCTCCTGCGGCGAGACCCGCGCGCCAGTAGCGCTGCAGGGTGAGGAAGGTCAGGACGATCGGGAGGACCGAGACGAGGGACCCGGTGATGGCAAGGGTCTGCAACTCGGGGAGGCGGCTGATCTGCGACTGCCAGGTGAACAGGCCCAGGGTGACGGGGTAGAGCGTCTCGTCCTGGAGCATGACCAACGGCAGGAGGAAGTTGTTCCAGATCACGACGAACTGGAACAGGAAGATCGTCACGAGGGCGGGGGCCATCATGCGCAGGGCGATCGTGAAGAAGATCCGTGCCTCCCCGGCGCCGTCCAGGCGGGCCGCCTCGACGACCTCGCCGGGTATGGAGGCGGTGGCGAAGATGCGGGAGAGGTAGACGCCGAACGGGCTGACGACGCTGGGCAGGAAGACCGACCAGTACGTGTTGGTCGCGTTGACCTGGGCGAAGAGCAGGAAGAGGGGCAGGGCCAGGGCCGTCGCGGGCACCAGGACGCCGCCGAGGACGAGGGAGAAGAGCGCTTCGCGTCCGCGGAAGCGGTAGGTCGCCAGGGCGTAGCCGGCCATGGCGGACAGCAGGGTCCCGACGGCGGCGCCTGCGCCCGCGTAGCCGAGGCTGTTGAGGAGCCAGCGGCCGAACACGCCGTCCTGGTGGGTGAAGAGCGCGGTCAGGTTGTCGCCGAGGTGCCAGTCGGCGGGGAGCAGGCCGGGGGTGCCGACGAGATCGCTCTGCGATTTCGTGGCGGCGGTCACCAGCCAGTACACGGGCAGCAGCATGTAGCCGGCGACCAAGGTCAGGAAGAGCATGGCCGCGGCCGTGGACCAGCCCTCGACCCGGGCGCGTGGGCGTGCCCGGAGCGGTGTGGCGTGGGCTCCCGCGGTGCGGGTCAGGACGCTCATGAGTTCTTCCGTCGGGTGAAGGTGAGGAAGCCGAAGGACAGCAGGAAGGTCGCGCCGGCCAGCAGGACCGACATGGCGGCGGCTTCGGCGTAGTTGTCGGCCGCGGCTGCCGAGTAGGCGGCGAGGTTCGGCGTGTAGGTGCTGGTCACGCTGGTGGAGATGGCCCGCAGCACCTGGGGCTCGGTGAACAGCTGCAGGGTGCCGATGATGGAGAAGACCCCGGTCAGGACGAGGGCGGGCCGGATGATCGGAATCTTGATGCGCAGCGCGGTGGTCAGCGCACCGGCGCCGTCGGCGCGGGCGGCGTCCAGGACGTCGGCGGGGACCGTCTGCAGGGCGGCGTAGATGATGAGCATGTTGTAGCCGGTGTAGGTCCAGGTGACGATGTTGCCGATGGACCAGAGGATGGCTCCGGGCCCCAGCGGGTCGAGGTCGGACCCGGCGCTGTGGAGCAGGTCGACGATCGGGGAGAGTCTGGGGTCGTAGAGGAAGGCCCACATCAGCGCCGCCACGACACCGGGGATGCCGTAGGGGACGAAGAAGACGATGCGGAAGAACCTCTTGAGCCGGGTGACGGCGGAGTCCAGCAGGAGGGCGAGGGTGAGCGCGAGCAGGAGCATCACGGGGATCTGGACGAGGCCGAACACGAGGACGCGCAGGATGCCGGCGGTGAACGAGGTGTCCTGGAGGACCGTGGCGTACTGCTCGAAGCCGGCGAACACGGTGTGGGTGCGGCCGAAGGTGCCGCCGGTACGTTCGGTCCGGTGCAGGCTCTGCCAGAAGGCGTAGCCGACGGGGATCAGCGTGAAGAGGACGAAGGGGACGAAGAAGGGGGCGAGGAAGCCCAGGGGGGCGAGGGTGCGGCGGCGTGCGCTCGCACCGCGTACG
>NZ_RDBI01000060.1:0-1557 GCF_008042125.1 Streptomyces sp. MS191 | reverse complement strand
TCACCTGACATGACCACCGAGGTGGCCGCCGGCGGCCACCTCGGTGGTCATGTCAGGTGACCTTTCGCGGTCGGGCGGTCGACCGCCGCGGGCGTCACGGGGCCTGCGGCGGTCCGGGTGGGTGCGAGGTGCACGGCAGCTCAGTCGGTGACGTCGAGGGACTGCTTGCGCAGCGATTCGACGCTCTTGGCGTCGGCCGTCCTGAGCGCGTCGCCGAGGGTGCCGTTGCCGGAGATGGCCGCCGAGGTTCCGTCGCTGAGGAACCGGTAGGTGTCGGTCATGGTGGGACCCCAGGTGAAGTCGGTGTCGACGTTCCCCGATGCCTCCGCGAACACGTCGAAGATCTTCTGCTTGCCGTAGAAGTCGACGGGCTGCTGCAGCGCCGGGAGCTTCAGTCCGGCCTTGGCCGCCGGGTAGAGCCCGCCCTCCCGATTGAGGATCTCCAGAGCCTCCGGATCCGAGTTCAGCCACAGGGCGAATCGCGAGGCCTCGTAGGGGTGTTCGGCACCGGCCGTGACGACGGTCGTCGATCCGCCCCAGTTCCCGGCGGCCTTGTCTCCCTTGTCCCACTGCGGCATCGGAGCCACGGCCCACTTGCCCGCGGTCGCGGCGGCGTTGTCACGAATGGTGCTGTACCCCCACGCGGCGCCGATCCAGGTGACGACCTCCCCGTCGGACCACGCCTTGTACAGCGCCGGCGAGAAGCCCTGCAGGTCGGTCGCGACGAGCTTGTCGTCGATCAGGCGCTGCCAGTACGTGGCCACCTTCCGGCTTTCGGGCCGGTCGACCGTCACCTTCCACGTGTCGCCCTGGCGGTCGAACATGCCGGCGCCGTTCTGCCACAGCAGTCCGGTGAACCAGTTCGGGTCGGTCTGGGAGAAGTGGGTGACGTAGCGGCCGGGGGCGTCGGCCTTGATCTTGCGCGCCGCCGCCTCGTACTCGGCCCAGGTGGTGGGGGCGGCCAGGCCGAGCTTGTCGAAGACGTCCTTGCGGTAGAACAGGGCCATGGGGCCGGTGTCCTGGGGCACGGCCCAGACACCGTCCTTGCCGTCGGCTCCGAACGTCGCCTGGGACCACGTCCAGTCCACGAAGGTGCTTTTCGCCGCCGCAACGCCGTCGCACCGCGCGATGTCCCGCAGGCCCTCCTTGAGACGGAAGCTGGCCAGCGAGTCGTACTCGACCTGGGCGAGATCGGGAGCCTTCTTCGCCTTCAGGGCGTTCGAAAGGTTCTGGTACGTCCCCGCGTTGCCGGCCGGGGTGGTCTTCACCTTCACCTGGATCCGCGGGTTCTTCGCGTTCCATGCGGCCACGGCCTTCTCCATGCCGGGCACCCACGACCAGTACTCCAGCTTCACCGGCTCCTTGCTCGGCTCGCACGCGGCGGCCTTCGCGCCGCCACCGGCGGCCGAGTCGTCACCGCCGCAGCCCGTCAGCCCGACGAGCGCCAGCGCCAGCGCCGGAGCCACCAGTCGCCCGCGCCGCCCACGTCCCCTGTGCATCGCCATGTTCTCGCCCCTCGTGGGCGCCCCCGAGCCGGCTCTTCGGCCCTGTGTGGAC
>NZ_RDBI01000006.1:54607-84828 GCF_008042125.1 Streptomyces sp. MS191 | reverse complement strand
CCCCCCGGGCCTCGCCCCCTTCCGCCTCACCTGCCCCGGCCGCGCCACCCGTGCGCACGGGGCTTCCGCATTTGTGGAACACGTTCTACCGTGGCCGCCGTCGCGCGCACGCTCCAAGGACGCTGCCACGGGAGGCCCCCATGCACCTCGAGTACACGCACGCCCAGCACCGCCTGCGCGCCGAGCTGCGGGCGTACTTCGCCGAGCTGGTCCCGGACAACGTGTACGCCCGCTATGCCGACCCGGCCGCCCAGAAGCGCTTCTACCGCGAGACCATCCGCAGGCTCGGCGCCGACGGCTGGCTCGGCGTCGGCTGGCCCACCGAGTACGGCGGACGCGGACTGAGTCCCATGGAGCAGTTCATCTTCTTCGACGAGGCGGCCCAGGCAGGCGTCCCCCTGCCGCTGATGGCGCTGAACACCGTCGGCCCCACGATCATGCAGTTCGGCACCGACGAGCAGAAGGCCCGCTTCCTGCCGAAGATCCTCTCCGGCGAGATCGACTTCGCCATCGGCTACAGCGAACCCGACGCGGGCACCGACCTCGCCGCCCTCAAGACCCGCGCGGTCAGGGACGGCGACACGTACGTCGTCAACGGGCAGAAGATCTGGACCACCAACGGCGACACGGCCGACTGGGTCTGGCTTGCCGTCCGCACCGATCCGGACGCCCCGCCGCACAAGGGCATCACCATGCTGCTCGTCCCGACGACGGACCCGGGCTACTCCTGCACCCTGATCAACACCCTCGCCTCGCACGACACCACCGCCAGCTACTACGACGACGTCCGCGTCCCGGTCTCGCACCGCGTCGGCGAGGAGAACAAGGGCTGGCGCCTGATCACCAACCAGCTCAACCACGAGCGGGTCACCCTCGCCGCCCACGGCACCATGGCGATCCGCGCCCTGCACGACGTCCGGCAATGGGCGGCCGACACCGAACTCACCGACGGCCGGAGGGTGATCGACGTCCCCTGGGTCCGCCGCCTGCTGGCCCGCACGCACACCCGCCTGGACGCGATGAAGCTCCTCAACTGGCAGATGGTGAACGCCGTCCAGCAGGGCACCCTCACCCCGCAGGACGCCTCCGCCGTCAAGGTCTACGGCTCCGAGGCGCGCCGCGACGCTTACGCCTGGCTCATGGAGGTCGTGGGCTCCGCCGGCGCGCTGAAGGAGGGCTCGGCCGGAGCGGTCCTCCACGGCGAACTGGAACGCGGCTACCGCTCGGCCGTCATCTTCACCTTCGGCGGCGGCAACAACGAGATCCAGCGCGAGATCATCTCCTGGATCGGTCTCGGGATGCCCCGGGTCCGCCGCTGAGGACCGCGCTACGTCCTCACTGCCGGGCCATGTGCATGCGCATCTCGCTGTCCGCGTCGACGATGAGTTCGCCCGAAAGGTCGATGACCACGGTGTGGAGTCCGCCGGTGAACCGGAAGGGCGACCGGTAGTCGGGGGTCACCGGCTGGCCGGGGTTGGCGCCGCAGGTCATCCCGCCGGGGTTGAACATCACGGGCGTGGTCACCGGGAACTCGGCCACCGCGACCAGCCTGCGGTCGACGTACAGCTCGGCACGCCCGGGTGCGCCCTTGCCCGAGGCGAGATCGGGCTTGCCCGTCGGTTCGAACTCGAAGCGCAGTTCGTGCCGGCCCGCGGGTACCGGATCCGTCGAGGACACCGTGTAGAGGGCCCGTGAGACGTAGTTGTGCACGTACGTCAGCAGGCCGTCCTTGATGTAGAAGCTCCACCCGCCGGCCATCGAACCCTGGCTCATCAGCACGCCTTCGGCGCCGTCCGCGGGGATCTCCACGTCGGCGGTGATGCTGTGCGGGCGGTTGAGCACCCTGGGGGCGACGGAGGGCGGCAGGGACTGGGTGCCGGGCCGGAACGTGTAGCTCGTGCGGGGCCTGCTGATCTGCGGACGTTCCGTCGTCATCCGCGCCAGCGCGCTTCCGTCGATCGGCAGCACCCCGTACTTGCCGGCCTCCACGTACCACAGGGAGATCAGCTCGATGGTCTTGGCGCGATGCTCCGACGCGACGTCACGGCTCTCCGCGAAGTCCTCGTCGATGTGGTACAGCTCCCAGGCGTGGGCGTCCAGTTCGGACAGCATCTCCGAACTGATGGGGGTCCCGAACGGCTGCTGCGCCTCGCTGAACGACGGGCCCGGCCAGGGGCATACGGCGCGCCAGCCGTCGTGGTCGATGGCCCGGTGCCCGAGCATCTCGAAGTACTGGGTGCGGTGGAGGGTGGGCGCGGCGGGGTCGTCGAAGGTGTGGGCGAAGCTGACGCCGTGCAGGGGCGACTGGGTGACGCCCTTGATGGTGTCCGGCGGCTCGATCCCGAGGATGTCGAGCACGGTGGGCACCATGTCCACGAGGTGGGCGTACTGGGTGCGCACCTCGCCACGTGCCTTGATGCCGGCAGGCCAGTGGACGAGGAACGGGTCGCTGGCGCCGCCGCGGTAGGTCTCCCTCTTCCAGCGCCGGAACGGCGTGTTGCCCGCCCAGGTCCAGCCCCAGGGGTAGTGGTTGAACGTGGTCGGACCGCCGAGCTCGTCGATCGCCTTCAGGCTCTCCTCGAGCGGTTCGGGAGCGTTGTTGAAGAACTGCGCCTCGTTGGCCGTCCCGGTGACGCCGCCCTCGGCACTCGCCCCGTTGTCGGAGACGACCATGATCAGCGTGTTGTCCAGTTCGCCGATCTCCTGGAGGAAGTCCAGCAACCGTCCGATCTCGTGGTCGGTGTGGGACAGGAACCCGGCGAAGACCTCCATCATCCGCGCGGCGAGACGGCGGGCGTCGGGGGACAGGGACTCCCATTCGGGGACGTCCGGGTCATGGCGTGAGAGAACGGCGTCGGCGGGTACGACACCGAGCCGCTTCTGGTTGGCGAACGTCACCTCGCGGTAGGCGTCCCAGCCGTCGTCGAACTGCCCCCGGTAGCGGTCGGCCCATTCCCGGGGCACGTGGTGCGGCGCGTGGGTGGCCCCGGGACAGAAGTGGAGGAAGAACGGCTTGTCGGGGGCGACCTGCTTGGCGTCGGAGATGAAGAGCTCGGCCTTGTCCGTCAGGTCCGGGGTGAAGTGGTAGCCCTGTTCGGGCGAGGCGGGGGGCTCGACCTGGTGGTTGTCGTACACGAGCTCCGGATACCACTGGTTGGTGTCACCGCCGAGGAAGCCGTAGAACCGCTCGAAACCACGGCCCAGCGGCCAGCGGTTGTAGGGTCCGGCGGGGGACTCCTGGGCCGAGGGCATCAGGTGCCACTTGCCGAGCATGTACGTGTTGTAGCCGTGCTCCAGCAGGATCTCGGACAGGAACCCGTTCTCGAACGGGATGTTGCCGTTGTAGCCCGGGTAGCCGGTGGCCAACTCCGTGATCGCCGCCATGGCGTTGGCATGGTGATTGCGGCCGGTGATGATGCACGAACGCGACGGTGAACACAGAGCCGTGGTGTGCATGTTGTTGTACAGCAGTCCGTTGGCGGCCAGACCGTCGAGGCGGGGCGTCTGCATCGGACTCCCGTAGCAGCCCAGCTGTCCGTAACCCGTGTCGTCGAGCACGATCGTCAGCACGTTGGGCGATCCCGGGACCGCCCCCGGCGGCTCGGGCCACGCCGGGCTGGAGACGTCCGTGGTCCGCCCGATCACTCCGGAGAAGGCGCTCCCCGGCTTGTACTCGTTCACTGGCATCGTGGTCGTCCTCCGTTCCTGCCGACCCACTGGGGGTCCGGCAGACGGGCCGATGTGCGCGGGGGCTCAGAAGCCAGAATTCACGTCGCGCCGAACCGCGTGAGAATGTGCTCGTCCGAGCCCGCGGCCGGCAGGGCAGCCGGTTGCCGGCCTGCCACGCGTGCAGCACGATAATCATGGTAGGTCCGTCAGAAGGCGGCTGCCACTGCGCCTTCCGGGTCATCGGTGAGGGGCGCGGGCGCGAATTCCGCCGCCTTTTCGGTGGCCGAAGGCA
Source organism: Streptomyces sp. MS191 (assembly GCF_008042125.1). Lineage (GTDB taxonomy): Bacteria > Actinomycetota > Actinomycetes > Streptomycetales > Streptomycetaceae > Streptomyces. Next base: position 80,867 of record NZ_RDBI01000006.1, on the reverse strand, counting down.
GCCGCAGCGGGCGCGGCATCCAGGGATTCGCCGAGTCCGCGCCCTCCCTACAGCCTCCGGCGGTTCCCCGCAATTCCAGCGCGTGTGCCATGACAACCCGCCCGCCGCGATCCGTGCTCCAGGGAAGGACGTACCCGATGGCTCGCCACTGGTACCCGGTCACCGAGACCGGCGACAGCTTCCTCGCGTCCGCGCCCTTCCGGTACGAACACTCCGTGGAGACCAGGGCGCCGGCCGAGCGGATATGGGAAATCCTGACCGGCGAGGAGCTGGTCCACTGGGTGTGGGCCTTCACCGACCTGAAATGGAACTCACCACGTCCGTTCGGCGTCGGGACGGTACGCGAAGTCACCCTGCTCACGTTCCTCACGGCACGGGAACGCTTCTTCCGCTGGGACGAAGGGCGCCGGTACACCTTCAGTGTCTACGAGGCGTCGCGTCCCGGACTCCGGCACGCCGCGGAGGACTGGACCATCGAGCCCACACCCTCCGGCTCACGCCTCACCTGGACGATGGCGATCCGGCCGACCCCCCTGGTCGCCCCGCTGGCATGGGCCTGCGGTCCGGTCATCGGACTGGTCCAGCGCCGTGCCCTGCGTGCCGTCCGCACCCACGCGGAGGCGCGCCCCGCCCTGTGAGCGGCGACACAGCGGCCGGCGGGCCAGGCGCGTACGATCTGCGCCATTCACCCCCCTTCGGTCCGATCGGCGGGCGGGAAAGCCCCGCACCGACGAAGAGGCCGTCGACGGGAGTCGTCCACACCGCGGAGGTCGCATGCTGCGCCCGGCATCCCTGACCGACCCACGCGTGCGCGCGGTGACCGACGCACTCGGCCCGTACGAGTGGCGAAGGCTCACCCCCGAAATGGTCTGCCGCCGCGCGCTCGCCGCGTTCGACGCCCCCGACACGCCGGGCCCGGTACCGGTGCCCCGCCACGACGAGCGGATCGATCTGCTCGTCGGGTCCCTGGCGCGCTGCCGCTGGCGCTCCCTCACGGCCGACGCGGTGAGCCGCCGGATGGTGGCGGTCCTGGACGCGTGGCGCGACGAGAGCCGGTGGCTCGAGATCGAACTGCGCTGGCTGGTGGACGGGGACGGCTGAGGCCCGGATCAGGCGTGCTTCCCGGCGGTTCGGGCATGTTCCGGACGTCGGCCCACACCGGCCGGCGGCCCGGCGTTCCAGGAAGGGAAGTGACATGAGCCAGAACCCCCGGCTCGCACCGGTCGCGACGTTCTGCGGCAAGTGCGACTGCGGATGCCCGCAGCTGTTCGTCGACGCGGACGCGCCCGACGACCGGCGCATCCGGATCACCGACGACTTCGGCCAGCACGTCCAGATGAGCGCGGACCAGTTCGCGGATCTGGTCGCACAGGCACGGGCGGGAAAGCTGGACTCCGTGCTGGCCACCGGCTCCTGAGGGCGTTTCAGCGGCGCCGGCACGCCGCGCGAGGCACCCCCTCGGCGTCCCCGTGACGCCGTACCCGGGACGCCCGGCGCGCCGGCCCGACGCTGCTCCCCGGCCGGGGACGCCTCCGGCCGGGGCTCAGCGAACGACCTCGACCGCCTGCTCCACCGTGACCTGATCGAGGTCCGAGGTACGGACGGTGGCCCGCATCGTCCACGTTCCGGCGACCGGAAGGGTCAGGGTGTCGCTGCTCCAGTGACTGCCCCGGTCGACGAGTTCGGCGTCCAGCGGGCCGATGCCGTCCGCGGCGTGGGTGAAGATGAGACGGACCTCGGGCGCGGAGACGAAGCCGCCGTCGGCGCCGAGGACGACGGCCTCCACCGCGTTCCGGCCCACCCGGCTCGGCTCCAGCGTGATCTGGATCCGGCCGCTCGCCGTGATGCCGGCGCCACCCGTGTCGAAGGGCAGGGCGACCAGGTTCACGTCCGGCCACCCGGGCACCCGGGAGGCCGTCACCGTCTCGCCGTCGGCCCTGCCCGGCTGCGTACCCGTCAGCACGGTCGTGACCACGAGGACCACCACTCCGATCAGCGCCTCCGCCGCCGCGGACCTGCGCAGTCCGCGCCGCCACGCCGCACCTGGGGGGTGTCGCGGACCGGTCTCACCGCAGCCCGGTTCAGCGCGCCCCGCCGCGGCCTCGGGCAGCGGCCCCGGGCCGTCGCCCGCGGCCACCGGCACGGGCTCCTCGACCGGCACCGGTTCCTCGACCGGCTCGGGCACCGATCGCCTGGTCAGGCGCCGGGAGTACGACGCCACCGCCAACATCGCCGCCACCACACCGGCCTTCACCAGGAGGACCCGGCCGTACGGAGTGGCCAGCGCCTCCCAGGAGCCCAGCCCGCGCCAGGACTGGTAGACGCCGCTGACCGCCAGCGCGGCCACGGACCCCAGGGCGAGCCGGGAGAACCGGCCCACGGCTGCGGCGGGGACCGGAGTGTCCAGCGGTGCGCGCGCCAGCGCCACGAACAGCGCGGCCAGTCCGCCCAGCCACACGGACATCGCGAGCAGGTGCACCACGGACGACACCATCGCCACCGGCACCTGGACACCGGCCGAGGCATGGTCGGAGGCCGCCCACGTCCCCGCGAGCCCCGCCGCCAGTACCGCCGCGCCGGACGACTCGCCCCGCCCGGCCCGCCCGGCGCGCACCCGGCGCCTGAGGGCCACGGCCGCCGCCGCCAGCAGGGCCAGGCGGACCAGGAGCGCGCAACCCTGCCGGCTGCTCACCGTGTCCCACAGCAGCCGCGGGTCGAAGGGGCCGGCCGAGCCGCCCCCGCTCTCCCAGGCCGCCCGCGCCACCAGCAGCGCGAGCGTCGATCCCGCGAGCGCCCACCAGCCGGCCGCCAGGAGGCGGCGCACCGCTCGTACGGCCAGGGCGCCGGGCCAGCAGACCAGGCCGAAGACCGCGACCCCGACGAGCAGGGCCAGGCCGGTGTAGGTGACGTGGCGCCCGACGTCCTCGAGCAGGCCTGCGGCGCCGTTCACCTCCGGCTCGGTGGTCGGAGCGGCGCCGTCCCGCGACGGCGCGCCGACGGAGAACACGAAGGCGCCGGAGATGGCGTGGCTGTCGGCCGACGTCGCCCGCCAGGAGACCGTGTACGTACCCTGCCCGAGGCCGTCGGCGAGCCCTATGCGTACGGTCTCCGCCTTGCCGTCCGCGTGGCCGGGGCTGCCCGTGTGCACCGGCCGGCCCTCGGGGTCGAGTACCCGGAGCGCGTTCGCGGACAGCGCGACGGCCTCGCTGAAAGTGACCGTGACGTGGTCCGGCGGCGTGGCCAGTACCGAGTCGCCGCGGGGATCGCTGCCGGTCACCACGGCATGCGCCGCGGCCGGTGCCGCTCCGGCGAGCAGTGCCCCCGCGAGTACGGCCGGCACCAGCAGAACGCCCGCCAGGTACCGCCCCCATCGTGTTGCTCGTTCCACGCCGTGGTCCCCTCGCCCGTACGTTCCGGCGGAGGGGATACGGAAGCGAGGCAGCCGTCGTTCACCCGGTGCGGCGGGACCGGGAGCGGCTGAACGGACCGCGCCCCGCCGGTCCGGCCCGGTCGACGGGACACCCCACCCGTTATGCCTGGGCGGCGGGCTTCCAGTCGCGGGCGAGGAGCCCCAGCAGCACCTCGTCGAGGAACTCGCCCATCACCCAGGCCGAGGAGCGCAGCACGCCCTCGCGGACGAAGCCGTTGCGCTCGGCGGAGCGCAGCATCGCGTCGTTGTCCGCCAGCGTCTCGATCTGCAGCCGCTGCAGGCCGCGGACGGCGAAACCGTAGTGGCACAGCGTCGCGACCACGTCGGTGCCGTAGCCCTTGCCGCGTGCGGACGGCAGCAGCCCGAGCCCGATGTGCGCGCACCGGTTGTGGTTGTCGATGCCCCAGAGCGTCGCGGCGCCGACGAGCGTGCCGCCCTCCAGCTCCACCACGGAGAACGGGACATGCCCCTGCTCCGCGTCGTCCACCACGAGCCGGGGATCCTTCGAGCCGGGCGAGATCGGCCGCCACGGCKCGCTCTCGGCCCGCGCGGCGTTGGCCACGTCGTCGTAGAGCTCGGTCCGCAGGATCGGGATGTCGTCCTCGTGCCGAGCCCTGAGCCCGACTGTGGTACCTCTCAGCATGTGAGCTTCCTATCCGACCCGGTCGGCCGGCGGCAAACGGATAACGCCTTGTCCAGGAGGTGCTGTTGCGGCTCGRGCGGCAGATGACGCGCCCGAACGCGCGATGCCCTTCGGGGATCATCGCCTCCACGTCCGCCTCGCTCACGCCCTCCACCTTCTTGGCGGGCATGACGACGTCGAGGCCGTAGGGCAGGCCGTCGGTGTGCTCCTGCATCCAGTCCAGGTCGCGGGCGAGGTCGTCGGGCGCCGTGTAGCGGACCGCGCCGAGTACGCCGAACCCGCCGGCCCGGGTGATCGCGGCGGCCGATTCCACGGTCCACCGATTCCTCCGTCATGCCCAGCCTCTCCCACGTCCCTGAAAGAATCCTTCGGCCACACCCGTAACACGTGAAACTTTCTTACCGGGGTGGAGGGCGTCAAGGAAGCGGGCGGCGCCACAAAGAATCTGACACTGCATCAGAAAATCTCTTCCCTCGGCCGGCGGGCTGCGGCATCCTGCCGCCCATGAAGACGGAGCTGAGCCAAAAACTGGGGATCGAGCACGCCATCTTCGGCTTCACGCCCTTCCCCGCGGTGGCCGCCGCGATCACCCGGGCCGGCGGGTTCGGCGTACTCGGCGCGGTCCGCTACACGGCGCCCGACGACCTCGCCCGCGACCTGGACTGGATGCAGGAGCACACCGACGGCCTGCCCTACGGCCTCGACGTCGTCATGCCCGCCAAGAAGGTGGAGGGCGTGAGCGAGGCGGACGTGGAGGCGATGATCCCCGAAGGGCATCGCGCGTTCGTCCGGGAGACCCTGGCCAAGCACGGCGTACCCGAACTCGCCGAGGGCGAGGCCTCCGGCTGGCGCATCACCGGCTGGATGGAGCAGGTCGCCCGCAGCCAGCTCGACGTGGCCTTCGACTACCCCATCAGACTCCTCGCCAACGCGCTGGGCTCCCCGCCCGCCGACGTCGTCGCCCGCGCGCACGACCACGGCGTCCTCGTCGCCGCCCTCGCCGGCAGCGCACGGCACGCCCGCCACCACGCCGAGGCCGGGATCGACGTCGTCGTCGCCCAGGGCTACGAGGCCGGCGGCCACACCGGCGAGATCGCCTCCATGGTCCTCACCCCCGAGGTCGTCGAGGCCGTCTCGCCGCTCCCCGTCCTCGCCGCCGGCGGCATCGGCAGCGGCGAGCAGATCGCCGCCGGACTCGCCCTCGGCGCCCAGGGCGTCTGGCTCGGCTCGCTCTGGCTCACCACCACCGAGGCGGACCTCCACTCGCGCGCGCTCACCGCGAGACTCCTCGCCGCCGGGTCCGGCGACACCGTCCGCTCCCGCGCGCTCACCGGCAAGCCCGCGCGCCAGCTGCGCACCGAGTGGACCGACGCCTGGGACGACCCGGCCGGGCCCGGCACCCTCCCCATGCCCCTCCAGGGACTGCTCGTCGCCGAAGCGGTCTCCCGCATCCAGAAGTACGAGGTCGAGCCGCTGCTCGGCACGCCCGTCGGGCAGATCGTCGGCCGGATGAACTCCGAACGCTCCGTCCGGCAGGTCTTCGACGACCTCACCCGCGGCTTCGAGCAGGCCGTCGACCGCATCAACCGCATCGCCGGACGGAGTACCTCGTGAGCGAACAGCCCAACGGATTCTGGTCCCAGGCCGCCGCGGACCCGGACCGGACGGTCCTCGTCGCCCCCGACGGGGAGACGTGGTCCGCCGGGCGCCTGCACGCCGACGTCAACCGGATGGTCCACGGACTGCGCGCGGCCGGGCTGGCCCGCGGTGACGCCTTCGCCGTCGTCCTGCCCAACGGCGTCGAGTTCCTCGTCGCCCATCTCGCCGCCTCCCAGGCCGGGTTCTACCTCGTCCCCGTCAACCACCACCTGGTCGGGCCCGAGATCGCCTGGATCGTGGCCGACTCGGGCGCCAAGGTCCTCGTCGCCCACGAGCGGTTCGCGGACGCGGCGACGGCGGCGGCCGACGAGGCGCGTCTGCCCGCCACCCACCGGTACCTGGTCGGAGACGCGGCGGCCGGGGGATTCCGGCCCTTCGCCGAGCTGCTCGACGGCCGGCCGGCCACGGCGCCCGACGACCGCACCCTGGGCTGGGTCATGAACTACACCTCCGGCACCACCGGCCGGCCCCGCGGCATCCGCCGCCCGCTGCCCGGCAAGCTCCCGGAGGAGACCTACCTCGGCGGCTTCCTCGGCATCTTCGGCATCCGGCCCTTCGACGGCAACGTCCACCTGGTGTGCTCGCCGCTCTACCACACCGCCGTACTGCAGTTCGCGAGCGCCGCCCTGCACATCGGGCACCCGCTCGTCCTCATGGACAAGTGGACCCCCGAGGAGATGCTGCGGCTGATCGACGCCCACGCGTGCACCCACACCCACATGGTCCCGACCCAGTTCCACCGGTTGCTCGCCCTCCCCGCGGAGGTCCGCGGACGGTACGACGTCTCCTCGATGCGCCACGCCATCCACGGCGCCGCACCCTGCCCGGACCACGTGAAGCGGGCGATGATCGACTGGTGGGGGAGCTGCGTCGAGGAGTACTACGCGGCGAGCGAGGGCGGTGGCGCCTTCGCCACAGCCGAGGACTGGCTCAAGAAGCCGGGCACCGTCGGCAGGGCCTGGCCCATCAGCGAACTGGCCGTCTTCGACGACGACGGCAACCGCCTCGCGCCCGGTGAACTCGGCACGGTGTACATGAAGATGAGCACCGGCGGATTCGCGTACCACAAGGACGAGGCGAAGACCGCGAAGAACCGCATCGGCGACTTCTTCACCGTCGGCGACCTCGGCGTGCTGGACGAGGAGGGCTACCTCTTCCTCCGCGACCGCAAGATCGACATGATCATCTCGGGCGGGGTCAACATCTACCCCGCCGAGATCGAGGCGGCGCTCCTCACCCATCCGGCGGTCGCCGACGCCGCCGTGTTCGGCATCCCGCACGGCGACTGGGGCGAGGAGGTCAAGGCCGTGGTCGAGCCGGCCGAGGGCCACGAGCCGGACGAGTCCCTGGCCGCCGCCATCCTCGCCCACTGCGGCGAACGCCTGGCCGGCTACAAGTGCCCCAGGTCGGTCGACTTCATCCCGGTGATGCCCCGCGACCCGAACGGCAAGCTCTACAAGCGCCGCCTGCGCGCGCCGTACTGGGAGGGCCACGAGCGCCCGCTCTAGTGTCCTGCCGATCCCGCCGGACGGGTGGGCGGGTCCGGGCCGGGGTCCGGCCGCCGTCGCCCGCCCGGTCGTGCCGGCGACGCGGACCCGGGTGGTGGCGTGGCGCAGTCGCGTCGCGCCTCCACGCTCAGGAGTCTGTTCGTCCGCTTATGGCAGGATAGTGATCATGAGTTCGAAAGCGGTGGGGCTGACACGGGAGTGGACGACCTGGGGGCCGGTGGTGGCAGGGGCGGCCCTCGGGGTCGCCTGGGGACGCGGACTACCGGGTTTCGCCGTCGCGCTCATCACGGTCTGCCTGCTGGTCGCCGTCCTCGCCGCCGTCCACCACGCCGAGGTCATCGCCCACCGGGTCGGTGAACCCTTCGGCTCGCTGGTCCTCGCCGTCGCGGTCACGATCATCGAGGTCGGACTCATCGTCACCCTGATGGCGGGCGGCGGCGAGAAGACCGCCACGTACGCCCGCGACACCGTGTTCGCCGCGGTCATGATCACCTGCAACGGCATCGTCGGCCTCTCCCTGCTCGTCGGGGCCCTGCGCAACCGCGTCGCCGTCTTCAACGCCGAGGGATCCGGCGGCGCGCTCGCCACCGTCTGCACCCTCGCCACGATGACGCTGGTCCTGCCCAGCTTCACCACGAGCCACCCCGGCCCGGAGTTCTCCAGCGCCCAGCTGGCGTTCGCCGCCGTCGCCTCCCTCTGCCTGTACGCGCTCTTCGTCGCCGTGCAGACCGTCCGGCACCGCGACTACTTCCTGCCCGTGCCCCGCGAGGGATCCGCCGGCCACGACTCCGAGGACGACCACGCCGACCCGCCGACGGACCGCCAGACCTGGACCAGCCTCGGTCTGCTCCTCCTCGCCCTGGTCGCCGTCGTCGGCAACGCCAAGCTCGTCTCGCCGACCATCGAGGACGGCGTCGAGTCGGCCGGGCTCCCCAACGCCGTCGTCGGCGTCGTCATCGCCCTGATGGTCCTGCTGCCCGAGACGCTCGCCGCCGTCCGCGCCGCCCGCCGCGACCGCATGCAGACCAGCATGAACCTCGCCTACGGCTCCGCGATCGCGAGCATCGGCCTGACGATCCCGTCGATCGCCCTCGCCTCGATCTGGCTGTCCGGGCCCCTGATCCTGGGGCTGGGGGCCGTGCACATGGTCCTGCTCGTGCTCACCGCCGTGGTGAGCGCCCTGACCGTGGTGCCCGGACGAGCCACCCTCCTCCAGGGCGGCGTCCACCTCGCGATCTTCGCCGCCTTCGTCTTCCTGTCGTTCAGCCCCTGACGAACACCACCCTCAGCTGCGGCGAGCGCAGGATGTCCTTCTCGCAGAACCGCGAGGTCACCCAGCGCTCGCCCGCGTACAGCTCCGTCTGGTCGCTGAAGTGCCGGGAGAGCGCGTTGGACGACTGGGAGTACGTCAGCAGCGTGCGGGCCACCGGGCAGCGGCCGCCGTCCCAGCCGACCGCCTGGACGTGGCTCGTGCCGTGCGCGACCTCCACGTAGCCGCCGCCGGCCGCGTTCCACACGGGCTCGGTCTTGTTCCAGATGCCGAGCGACTCGGTCCCGCCGCTCACCGGGATCCGCTTTCCGTTCCGCACCACGAACTGGTGGGCACCGAGCGGCGCGTCCAGCGGGATCCCGGCCGCCCGCAGCTCCGCGACCGCGTCGGCGAGCGCCTTCCCGAAGCCCGGCGCCGCCGTGTTCAGCGTGTTCGGCGTACGGACCGGGTCGGCCGCCGAGAACGGCACCTTCCACTGCTCGGCCGGAGTCACCGTGCCCGTGAACTTCCGCCAGAACCGGTCGAAGAGCAGAGCCCCCGCGCTGTCGGTGTCCACCGTCCGGTCCCAGGCCCCGATGACCCGGCAGGCCTCCTGGTCGCCGGGCAGCACCGTGGCGCAGGCCCGTGCCGCGTCGGCGGCGGCCAGGTCACCCGCGGGCGCCCGGTTGGCGAACTGCTGGGCCTGGAGGTCCGCCACCGTCAGCCGGCCCCGGGCCGCCATCGCCGCCACGTCCTCGATCCCGCCGCGGGTGCGCAGCGAGCGCGGGGTGCCGACGGTGCCGAAGATCCGCTCGTACCCGGTCAGCGGCCGGTCGGCGTTGGTCAGCCACGCGCTGTCGTTGGAGTTCTCCACGTACGGCGCGTTGCGCAGGACCGGCATCTTCGACGGGCCGAAGACCCCGGGCTGCACCGCGTCCGGGTCCGAACCGAGCGCGCAGTCCGTCCGGGAACCGTCGAGGACCGCCACCCCGGACGCGGGGTAGGTCGCCCGGCCCAGCGGGGTGGAGCAGCGCTGGGCCAGCTCGTCGGTGACGCGGGGCAGTACCTGCGACTGGGTGAAGAGCGTGTTCCCCGCGGAGTCCGCGGCGATCGTGTTCACCCAGGGCAGCCCCTGGGTGCGGCGCAGCGTGTCGACGAGGTCCTGCGTCGAGCGGGCCTTGCCGAAGCCGAGCGCCGTGTCCGAGCCGCGCAGGTTGGCCGCGTTGGGGTCGTTGAGCGCGAAGGCGGTGGTGGCCGTCCACGGCAGGGGCAACTGGGCCCCGAGGCCGCTGACCACGGGCCCGTACCGGGTCCAGTACTGGGTCCGGGTGACGGGCGGTCCGTCCTTCACGGCCACGCTCACGGTCCGCCTGGTCATCTTCTCGGTCCGGCCGTCGACCAGGTAGGCGGTGGGGTCGGACGGGTCCAGGGCGAGCTGGTGCAGGTTGAGCGTGACCCCGGTCGCGACGGTGTGGCTCCAGGCCACCTTGTCGTTGAAGCCGATGTTGACCACGGTGGTCCCCAGCAGCGAGGCGCCGGAGACGTTGAGCTCGCCGGGGATGGTCTGCTGCGACTGCCAGAACCGGCGCCCGCCCTGCCAGGGGTAGTGCGGGTTGCCCAGCAGCAGCCCGCGCCCGTTGGCCGTCGTCCCGCCCTGGAAGGCGACCGCGTTGGAGCCCATGGTGGCGTTCTCGGCCGCGAACAGTTCCCGTGCCGCGGCGGCGGCGCGCGCCGGGTCGGGTGCCCCGGCCGAGGCCGTACCGCCCGCGTCCGCGGGGCCGGCCGGCGCGGTGGCCGGCGGCTGCGCGGCGGTGATGCCGTCGACCCCGCGCCCCTGGCCGCCGAGGACGGAGACGGCGAAGCCGCGCCGGGCGACGTCCAACTGGGTGACGGGCCGGACCCAGGCGGCGTCCTTGCAGGCGGGGTCGGTGATCCTGTTCTGCTTCAGCCAGGCGTTGTAGCCGGCCGCCCAGCCTCGCATCAGCTCCTTGAGCTGCCGGCTCGGCCCGGCCGGGGCAGGCGTGGCCAGCAGGGCCTCGACGGTCCCGGCGTCCCGCACCCCGCGGAAGTACAGGTCGCTGGAGAGGTTCCCGGTCGCGGAGGAGAGCGAGCCGTCCGGGGCGCCGCCCGGGCCGAACCAGCGGGACCGCTCGCCGTTCACGGTCAGGAAACCGTCCGCGAGCGTGCACACCTGGTCGGCGGCCTGGGCCCAGCCGGTACCGAAGCCGAGATCGGCGTAGTCCTTGGCGACGATGTGCGGAATGCCGTACTCGGTGTACCGGATGACGGCCGAGAGACCCCGGTCCGACGGGTGTCCGTGCCGGTCGGCGGAGTCGGCGACGGCGGAGGCCGGCAGCGACGCGGTCACGACGGCGAAGGCCGCGGCGGCGAGCACGAGGTGTCTCAGGCGGGTACGGACGTGCAAGATTCCTCCCAACGATCGTGCGGGGAAAGCGGGTTGGACCATGCACGCAGCACGACGGCGCCTTGTCAACATCCCGTTCGGTATCCGAGGTCCGGCGCCATGCGATGTCCTCCCGGTACTTGACCCGCCCCACGGCACCCGCCCAGGATCACGCCATGGAACGACTCCTGACCCGCACCGTCGACGGCGTCCTGCGCGCGAGTGCCGAGCGCACCCCCGAGCGGATCGCCCTGCGGTACGCCGACCGGACCTGGACCTACGCGGAACTGGACGCCGCGGTCAGCACCGGCGCCGMCGTGCTGCGCGAGGGGTACGGGCTCGCCGAGGGGGACCGCGTCGCCACCTACGGACACAACTCCGACGCGTACCTCCTCGCGTTCCTCGCCTGCTCCCGCGCGGGCCTGGTCCACGTGCCGGTGAACCACAACCTCACGGGCGAGGACCTCGCCTACATCGTGCGCCAGTCGGGCAGCGCGCTGGTCCTCGCCGACCCGGGGATCGCGGACCGCGTCCCGGCCGGACCGGCCGTCCGGGAACTGCGCGACACCGGGGACTCCTTCCTCACGGCGCTCGCCGAGCCCCGTTCGTACGACGCCGCACGCGACGCCCGGGACTGCGTCCAGCTGCTCTACACCTCGGGCACGACGGCGCTGCCCAAGGGCGCGACGATGACGCACCGGGCGCTGGTCCACGAGTACGCGAGCGCCATCGACGCCCTCGACCTGCACGAGGACGACCGGCCGGTGCACGCGCTGCCGCTGTACCACTCGGCGCAGATGCACGTGTTCCTGCTGCCGTACCTCGCGGTCGGCGCCGAGAACACCCTCGTCGACGGCCCGGATCCCGCCGTCCTCTTCGACCTCGTCGAGGCGGGCCTGGCGGACAGCGTCTTCGCGCCGCCGACGGTCTGGATCGGCCTGTCCAACCATCCCGACTTCGTGAGCCGCGACCTGTCCGCGCTGCGCAAGGCGTACTACGGCGCGTCGATCATGCCGGTGCCGGTCCTGGAGCGGCTGCGCGGGCGCCTGCCCGGACTGCGCTTCTACAACTGCTTCGGCCAGAGCGAGATCGGCCCGCTCGCCACCGTGCTCGGCCCCGACGAGCACGAGGGCCGGATGGACTCCTGCGGCCGCCCCGTGCGCTTCGTCGAGGCGAAGGTCGTCGACGAGGACGGCAAGGACGTGCCGGACGGTACTCCGGGCGAAGTCGTCTACCGCTCACCGCAGTTGTGCGAGGGCTACTGGGACAAGCCCGAGGAGACGAGGGAGGCCTTCCGCGACGGGTGGTTCCGCTCCGGCGACCTGGCGGTGCGCGACGCCGAGGGGTACTTCACGGTCGTCGACCGGGTGAAGGACGTCATCAACTCCGGTGGGGTGCTGGTCGCCTCGCGTCAGGTCGAGGACGCGCTCTACACCCATCCGGGCGTCGCGGAGGTGGCGGTCGTGGGCCTGCCGGACGAGCGCTGGATCGAAGCGGTGACGGCGGTCGTCGTCCCGCGCGACGGCGTCACGGAGGACGAGTTGCTGCTCCACGCACGGGAGAAGCTCGCCCACTTCAAGGCCCCGAAGCGGATCGTCTTCGTGGACGCCCTGCCGCGCAACGCGAGCGGCAAGATCCTCAAGCGCGAGCTGCGCGACCGCTTCGGCGGGGCCCAGGTGCATTGACCCGCGGCGTTGTCGACACGGCTGGTGGGCGGTTTTCCGTCGAGTGGGCAAGTGGAGCCGGCCGTTGCCCTGCCGTACGGGCCTGATGCGCCCACCTCGGCCCGCGTGACCGTTCGCGCCAGGACTCCCAGCCGCGCGGGTCGTCGAGCGCCGCGGCCCGCCGTACGGCAGCACGGGGAACAGGAACCCCCTCGCCCGTGAGGTTGTGGTTCACCGGCACGTGGACCAGGCCCGCGCGGGAGCAGGCGAGGAACGCGAGGAGGTACGCGTCGGAGTTGTGTCCGTAGGTGGCGACGCGGTCCCCCTCGGCGAGCCCGTACCCCTCGCGCAGCACGCCACACTCGGAGAGAGGGCGGCCAACCACCAGAAACCAGCGAAGGACCCAGCACCCCAAGCACCCAGGGCGGTGCCCGGAAAGGCGCGCCTTCCCGGTCCCGGGGTGCCGCGACGGGTCCCTGTCCCTGTCCCGGTCCCGGTCCCGGGGTGCCGCGACTGCCCCGGTCCCGGTCCCGGTGCGGACCTGGCGCGTCCGTCAGACGGTGTCGCGCAGGTCCACCAGACGCTTGATCTTGCCCACCGAGCGCTCCAGCGTCTCCGGGTCGACCACCTCGACGGTGACCGACACCCCGATCCCGTCCTTGCACGCCGCCGCGATCGCCCGGGCCGCCTCCGCGCGCTGCTCGGGTGTCGCCCCGGGGCGGGCCTCGGCCCGTACCGTCAGGGCGTCGAGCCTGCCCTCCCGGGTCAGCCGGAGCTGGAAGTGCGGGGCCACGCCCGCCGTACGCAGCACGATCTCCTCGATCTGGGTGGGGAAGAGGTTCACACCGCGAAGGATGATCATGTCGTCGCTGCGGCCGGTCACCTTCTCCATCCGCCGGAACACCCGGGCCGTACCCGGCAGCAGACGGGTCAGGTCCCGCGTGCGGTAGCGGATCACCGGCATGGCCTCCTTGGTGAGCGAGGTGAAGACCAACTCGCCCTCCTCGCCGTCCGGCAGGACCTCGCCGGTGAAGGGATCGACCACCTCGGGCAGGAAGTGGTCCTCCCAGACGTGCAGACCGTCCTTCGTCTCCACGCACTCCTGGGCGACGCCGGGGCCCATGACCTCCGACAGCCCGTATATGTCCACCGCGTCGATGGCGAAGCGCTCCTCGATCTCGCGCCGCATCTCCTCCGTCCACGGCTCGGCGCCGAAGATGCCCACCTCGAGTGAGGTGGACCGCGGGTCGACGCCCTGCCGCTCGAACTCGTCGAGCAGGGTGAGCATGTACGAGGGCGTGACCATGATGATCTCGGGCCGGAAGTCCTGGATGAGCTGGACCTGACGGGAGGTCATGCCGCCGGACGCGGGGATGACCGTGCAGCCGAGCCGCTCCGCGCCGTAGTGCGCGCCCAGACCGCCCGTGAACAGGCCGTATCCGTAGGCCACATGGACCTTGTGGCCGGGGCGCCCGCCGGCCGCCCTGATCGAGCGGGCGACCACGTCGGCCCAGGTGTCCAGGTCGCGGTCGGTGTAGCCGACGACGGTCGGGCGCCCGGTGGTGCCGCTGGAGGCGTGGATGCGGCGGATCCTGGACTCGTCGACGGCGAACATGCCGAAGGGGTACTGGTCGCGCAGATCCGCCTTCACGGTGAAGGGAAAGCGGGCGAGGTCGGCGAGCGAGCGGCAGTCGTCCGGGTGGACTCCCGCCTTGTCGAAGGACCGCCGGTAGAAGTCCACGTTCTCGTACGCGTGGTGCAGTGTCGCCCGCAGCCGCTCCAGCTGGAGGGCCTCCAGCTCCGCACGCCCGAGCCGCTCGCCACTGTCCAGCAGGTCCGTCATGTGCCGTCCACTCCCGCCCCGGTACCCAAAACGGGCGACCGATCATTCGGTAGATGTCTCCGGGCCAGTAAATCCACCCGGACCCCGCCCCTGGCAAGAGGTCGGGGCGGATTTTCTGCCGCCACTCGTACAGGGGTCGCTCCTTCGGGGTGTTCCTGCCCGGAAGGCCCTGGTGGCGGGCGCCGCGCCGGTCACGGGCCCCTACGCTCGGTGAGCGTGATCCTCTGGCTGCTCAACCACCTCGACACCTTCGCCCTCGCCGTCCTGATCGTCGGCGGCACCGTCGGCCTCTCCCTGCTCGGGAGCGTGCTGGTGCGGCGCCGGCATCCGAAGATCGCCGACGGTGAACACAACGACATGGTGGGCGTGGTGCTCGGCATGTTCGGCGCGATCTACGGCATCATCCTCGCCTTCGTGATCGTCACGCTGTGGACCCAGATGGAGAGCACCCAGAACGTGGTCGCCGCCGAGGCCACCGACATCGCCCTGATCGTCCGCGACGCCCGCGCCTTTCCCGCCGAGGACCGGGACCGCGTGCACGCCGCGGCCGGCGGCTACGTCCACACCGTGGTCGAGGTGCAGTGGCCGCTCATGCGCGACGGCGTGGCGGACTACCGCGTCACGGGCGGCAAGCTCGACGACCTCTACGCGGCGCTCCAGTCCTTCGAGCCGCGCACCGAGTCCGAGAAGACCTTCTACGCGGAGGCCGCCGCCCGCCTCGACGACGTGGCCGCCGAACGCCGGGCCCGGCTCACCATGGCCGGCCAGCAGCTCCCCCCGCTCCTGCAGGTGCTGGCCGTCGGCGGTGCCCTGGTCATCATCCCGCTGACGTTCCTCTACGGGATGCGCAGCCGCCGCATGCAGCTGCTGTTCGTCGGCGCCGTGGCCGCCCTGATCGGCTTCAGCCTCCTCCTGGTCGTCGTGCTCGACCGGCCGTTCGCCGGCGAGCTCAGCGTGAGCCCGGCACCGTACAAGGAGGGCGCCCTGGCCCAGTTCTGGGAGCCGGGACCCGAGACCCCGACCGCCCGCCGGTAATCCGATTGCGGCTCCCGGCGGGTGAATGGTGGAGTGCCCGCATGGACCACCCTGCCCCGCGAAGCCCTGCCGTCCGCCTTGACTTGCCGCAGCACCCGGAGGGTGGCGGCCACGCGGCGACGCTCGCCTCGTTCGACCGCGGCCTGCGCCGGGAGGCACGGCCCGACGGCCCCGGCTGCCGCGTCGAACGCACGGGTCACGTAGTCCGCCAGACCGGTTCCCGGCACGCCTGGAACGGCATCCTCTGGTCCGGCCTCGACGCGACGAACGCCGACGCCGTCATCGCCGATCAGGTCCGCCACTACGACGGGCTCGGCCTGTCCTTCGAGTGGAAGGCGTACGGGCACGACGGTCCCGCCGACCTGCCCGCGCGGCTCCTCGCGGCCGGCTTCACCGCGGAGGACGAGGAGACCCTCATGGTCGCGGAGGCGGCCGCGCTGCCCCGGACCGTCGAGCTGCCCGCGGGTGTCGAGCTGGTCCCGGTCACCGACGCGGCCGGGGTCCGGCTGGTGACCGAGGTCCATGAACGGGCCTTCGGCACGGACAGCGCGCACATCGGACGCCGGCTCCTGGACCGGCTCGCGAGCACGCCCGACGACGTCGCCGCCGTCCTCGCCATGGCCGGCGACGAGCCTGTCAGCGCGGCGCGCCTGGAGCTGTACCCCGGCACGGACTTCGCCGGCCTGTGGGGCGGCGGCACGGTCGCGTCCTGGCGAGGCCGCGGCCTCTACCGGGCGCTGGTCGCCTACCGGGCGGGCATCGCCGCGTCACGCGGACACCGCTACGTCCAGGTCGACGCCGCCGACACCAGCCGCCCCATCCTCCTGCGTCTGGGCTTCACACCCCTGACGACCACGACCCCCTACGTCCACACGCCGGAGACCGCCGGATAGCCGGCGCACGGGGTGCGCCGGGAGCCCCGGGTGACCAACGGGACGCCCCTACCGGGTCCAGTGCGCGGGCCGTTCGACGCCCGCGGGCAGGCGCGTGGAGCCGTCGCCGCGCGCCGCGTTCAGCTGCGGCTGGGTGACGAAGAGCGCGTCGGTCAGGTCCGCGCCCGAGAGGTCGGCGTCCCGGAGGTCCGCTCCGATCAGGTCGGCCAGGGTCAGGTCGGCACCGGAGAGGTCCGCCGCGATCAGCAGCGCCCCGCGCAGCTCGGCGCCGCGCAGCTTCGCCCCGCGCAGTCGGGCACCGATCAGGTCGGCGTTCCGGTGGTTCCTGGTCCCGCCGCTCACCGCCGCCCGTGCCAGGGTGCTCGCCCGGGCGAGCAGCGGATGCACTTCGGAGCGCACCGCCGCCATTCCCGTCTTCTCCAGCTCTTCCGCCGAGCCCCCGGTCAGTGCCTCGACCCGGGCCGCGGCCCGCCGCAGTTCGTCATGGAGCGGGCGGGCGGCCGGCAGCGCCAGTGCCTGGCCGAGTTGATGGAGCATCTCGTGGAGCCCGCGCATCACGAGGAACACATCGAACATCAGCCCCGCGGTCTCGGGTGCCGCACGCCACGAGACACCGCCGAAGGTGACCTGAGAGACCTTCTGGCCCGCCCCGAAGCAGTCGAACACCGTGCAGCCGGGGAACCCGCTCGACCGCAACTTCGTGTGGATGCCGCAGCGGAAGTCGTCCCGGAGGTTGCGGCACGGCTCCCCGGGCGCCTTGTTCACCGCGAAGTCGGCGGACTTCGCGAAGGGGAGTGCGACGCAGCAGAGCCCGAAGCAGTTCGCGCAGTCGCCCCGGAGTGTGTCGGACATGGTGGTGCGTTCCTTCGCGGGTCGGGGGAGAAGCCCCACCGTATCCCGGGGCCCGCGTACGCCGGCGGCGAATTTCGCTTGCGAAGATCAACGACAGGCGCCGAGGATCGGGCCATGCCGCAGTTCACCACGTACGACGGAACCGAACTCTCCTACCGCGTGAGGGGAGAGGGTGAACCGCTCGTCGTCCTGCCCGGCGGCCCCATGCGCGACGCCGACTACCTCGGCGACCTCGGCGGGCTGGACGCGTACCGCCGGCTGATCGTGCTCGACCTCCGCGGTACCGGCCGCAGCGCCGAGCCGGCCGACCCCGCGACCTACCGCTGCGACCGCCAGGTGGCCGACGTCGAGGCCCTGCGCGCCCACCTCGGGCTGGAGCGCGTGGACCTCCTCGGCCACTCCGCCGCCGGCAACCTCGCCACCCTGTACGCGGCGGCGCACCCCGAGCGGGTGCGCGCCCTCGTGCTGGTCACTCCCGGCGTGCGCGCCGTGGGCATCGAGATCGGCGACGACGAGTGGGACGAGGCCGTCACGGTGCACGCGGACCAGCCCTGGTACGCGTCGGCGCGCGCGGCGGTGGACACGATCGGCCCCGGCACCCCGCTGCCCGAGGTGATGGAGATCGTCTCGCCGTTCGCCTACGGGCGGTGGGACGAGGCCGCGCGGGCGCACGCGGCAGGGATCGAACGGGAGGCGCACTGGGCCGCCGCGGAGGCCTACTACGGGCCCGGCGCCTTCGACCCCGAGGCGACCCGGGCGGCCCTGGCCGCCGTCACCGCGCCCGTCCTGATCCTGGCGGGGGAGCGGGACGGCGGCCCGACGCCGGCGCGCGCCGCCGAACTGGCGGCCCTCTTCCCGCACGCCGAACTCGTGGTGCAGCACGGCGCCGGGCACTTCCCGTGGGTGGACGACGCCGGCGCCTTCGCGCGCCCGATCGCCGCCTTCCTCGACCCGGGCGTGCGGACCGTCACGGTCGACGGGGTCCGGCTCGCGTACCGGGTGCGGGGCCGGGAGGACGCGCCGCCGGTCGTCCTGGTCCACGGCCGCGGAGCATCCGGCGCCGACTGGTCCGAGGTCGCCGCGGCGCTGTCCGAGGACCACCGGGTGTACGCCGTCGACCTGCGCGGACACGGGCTCAGCGACTGGCCCGGCCGGTACGGCTACGACGTGTTCCGCGACGAGCTGCGCGGCTTCCTGAAGGCCCTGGGCCTGAGCGGCGCCGACGTCGTCGGCCATTCGATGGGCGGAGCCGCGGCCTTCCTCCTGGCCGCCGCCGAGCCCGGACTGGTCGGCCGGCTCGTCCTGGAGGAGGCTCCGGCCTTCGTCCCGCTCGACCCGCCGCGCGGACGGGTGCCGCGCCCCGAGGGTCCGCTCGGACTCGACTGGGAGGTGGTGCACGCGACCGACGCCCAGCTCGACGCTCCGGACCCCGCCTGGCGTGCGGGCTGTGCGGCGATCGCCGCCCCGACGCTGCTACTCGGCGGGGGCCCGGACAGCCACCTCCCGCAGGAGCAGCAGTCCTCGCTGGCCGACCTGATCCCCGACTGCCGCCTCGTCACCGTCGAGACCGGCCACCTGATCCACGCGACGCGGCCGGAGGCGTTCCTCGCGGCCCTGCGCGACTTCGGGATCGGCTCGGCGGCCTCCCCGGGCGACACGCCCTGAGGGCTGTCCCGCGATCCGCGGCGTCGTGCGCCCGCCGGGGACTGCGGGACCGCCCTGAGGCGAGTCCGTTCGCAGGCGTGCGGACGGCCGGCGTACGGGATCCGCTCCCGCGCCGGCCGTCGGGTCAGGGCGTCGGGAGCCCGGCCTGATCGGCAGGACACCCTTACGCGCCGGCGTCCTCCGCCGCCACCGACCGTGCCCAGCGGTAGTCCGCCTTGCCGCTGGGCGAGCGCTGGATCCGGTCGGTGAGCACCAGCTGGCGCGGCACCTTGTAGCCGGCGAGCCGGGTGCGGCAGTGGTCCTGCACCGACGCCAGGTCCAAGGCCGTCGCGCCCGGCCGCAGTTGGACCACGGCCGCGACGTGGTTGCCCCACTTCGCGTCCGGGACCCCGGCGACCAGCGCGTCGTACACGTCCGGATGGGACTTGAGCGCCTGCTCGACCTCCTCCGGATAGACCTTCTCGCCGCCGGTGTTGATGCACTGCGAGCCCCGGCCGAGCACGGTGACGATGCCCTGCTCGTCGACCGTCGCCATGTCGCCGAGCAGCACCCAGCGTTCGCCGTCCTTCCGGAAGAAGGTCTCGGCGGTCTTCGCGGCGTCGTTGTAGTAGCCGAGCGGGACGTGGCCGCGCTGCGCCAGCCGCCCCGGCTCGCCCACCCGCACCGGCTCGTACGTGACGGGGTCGACCACCCGCGTCCGCTCGTTCACCTCCAGCCGGAAGCCCTTCTCGGGCCCCGAGTCGTCCGTCGCCTTGCCGTTGGAACCGGACTCCGAGGAGCCGAAGTTGTTCAGCAGCAGCACGTTCGGGACGAGCGCCTGGAACTGGGCGCGGACCGTGTCCGACATGATCGCGCCGGAGGAGGAGACGCTGAACAGCGACGAGAGGTCCGTCCCCCGGAGCGGGCCGTGGAGCGCGTCCACCAGGGGCCGCAGCATCGCGTCGCCCACCAGGGACACGCTGGACACCTTCTCCTTCTCGATGGTGCGCAGCACCTCCTCGGGCACGTACTTGCGGTGGACGACCACCCGCTGCCCGTAGTTGAAGGCGATGAACGACGTCAGCGTGGACGTGCCGTGCATCAGCGGGGGAGTCGGGAAGAAGGTGATGCCCGAGCCGCCCGCCGCGACCCGCTCGGCCAGCTCCTCGGGCCGCTTGACCGGCTCGCCCGCCGGGTCGCCGCCGAACAGCCCCGCGAAGAACAGGTCCTCCTGACGCCACATGACGCCCTTGGGCATCCCGGTCGTGCCGCCGGTGTAGATGATGAAGAGATCGTCCGCGCTGCGTTCGGCGAAGCCCCGCTCCGGCGAGCCCGCCGCCTCGGCGTCCGGGAAGGCCGTGCAGTCGAGGTCCGGCGCTCCCTCGGGCGGGGTCCCCACCCGCACGAGGTGCCGCAGCTTCTCCGTCTGCGGCAGCGCGGCCGCGACCCGCTCGGTGAACTCGGCGTCGAAGACGAGCGCGGCGAGGTCGGCGTCCCGGTAGAGGTAGACGAGTTCTTCCTCCACGTAGCGGTAGTTCACGTTCACCGGCACGATCCGGGCCTTGAGGCAGGCCAGGACGGTCTGCAGGTACTCGATCCCGTTGTAGAGGTGCAGCCCCAGGTGCTCGCCGGACCGGATCCCGGAGTCGACGAGGTGGTGGGCCACGCGGTTGGCGGCGGCGTCCAGCTCCGCGTAGCTGAGCCGGCGTTCGGCTCCCGTGCCGGGGTGGTCGACGTACACGAGCGCCTCGCGGTCGGGAACCACGTCGACGACCGACTCGAACAGGTCGGCAAGGTTGTACTCCACCGTTCCTCCTGACCTCGTGACCGCCCGGGCCCCGCACGGGCCAGGCGGTCATTAGAGCGCCGCCGGACGGAGGTGGGAAGGGTTCGCGCAGAAGAATCTGACTGAGTGTCAGAAAACTATTGAACTGCGACCGCGCCTCCTGCAACCTGTTCCAGTCTGGAGACGGGAGGACGTCCATGGGTGGCACCGAACACCTGACCGTGCGGCGCGAAGGCGCCACACTCGTGCTCACACTCGACCGGCCGGAGGCCAAGAACGCGCTCTCACTGCCCATGCTGGTGGGGCTGTACGACGGCTGGCTGGAGGCCGATGCCGACGACACGATCCGCTCCGTCGTCCTGACCGGCGCGGGAGGCTCCTTCTGCGCCGGAATGGACCTCAAGGCGCTGGCGGGCAAGGGGATGGAGGGCGAGCAGTACCGGGACCGGATGAAGGCCGATCCCGACCTGCACTGGAAGGCGATGCTGCGCCACCACCGCCCCCGCAAACCGGTCATCGCCGCGGTCGAGGGCTACTGCGTCGCCGGCGGCACCGAGATCCTCCAGGGCACCGACATCCGCGTCGCGGGCACCTCCGCCACGTTCGGGCTCTTCGAGGTCAAGCGGGGGCTGTTCCCGATCGGCGGCTCCACGGTCCGGCTGCCCCGCCAGATCGCCCGCACCCACGCCCTCGAGATGCTGCTCACCGGCCGCCCCTACAGCGCCGGGGAGGCCGCCGCCATCGGCCTCGTCGGCCGCGTGGTGCCCGACGGCACCGCCCTGGACGCGGCCCTCGCGATCGCCGAGCAGATCAACGCCTGCGGTCCGCTCGCCGTCGAGGCCGTGAAGGCCTCCGTGTACGAGACCGCCGAGATGACCGAGACCGACGGCCTCGCGGCCGAACTGAAGCGCGGCTGGCCCGTCTTCGACACGGCCGACGCCAAGGAGGGCGCCCGCGCGTTCGCGGAGAAGCGCCCCCCGGTCTACCGCCGCGAGTGACGGGTCGGCCGCAGGCACCGCCGCCCCGACCGCACGCCGACACCCGAAGAAGGAGCCCGCCCATGACAGCCGCCCCCGAGACACTGCGCGCCCCGCTCGTCGTCGAGTTCCCGTTCACCCGGTCCCTCGGGCCCGTCCAGTCCGCCTTCCTGACCGGGCTGCGCGAGCGGACCGTCCTCGGGGTGCGGACCGGGAACGGTCGCGTGCTCGTCCCGCCCGTCGAGTACGACCCCGAGACGGCCGACGAACTGCACGACCTCGTCGAGGTCGACGCCACCGGAACCGTCACCACATGGGCCTGGAACCCCGAACCCCGCACCGGCCAGCCCCTGTCGACCCCCTTCGCCTGGGCCCTCGTCCGGCTCGACGGCGCCGACACCGCCCTGCTGCACGCCCTCGACGCCCCCGGACCCGAAGACGTCCGCACCGGCATGCGCGTCCGGATCCGCTGGGCCGCCGAGCGGACCGGGGCCATCACCGACATCGCCTGCTTCGAACCGTACGACGGCGCGCCCGCGGCCCTGCCGCCCCGCGCGCACGACGGCGACTTCGCCGACCCCGTCACCGGGATCGTCGCGCCCGCCCGACTCGACTACACCTACAGCCCCGGCCGGGCCCAGACCGCCTACCTCCACGCGCTCGCCGGACAGCGAACCGTCGGCGAGCGCTGCCCCTCCTGCGCCAAGGTGTACGTCCCGCCCCGCGGCGCTTGCCCCACCTGCGGCGTCGCCACCACCGACCGCGTCGAGGTCGGTCCCCGCGGCACCGTCACCACCTACTGCATCGTCAACATCAAGGCGAAGAACCTCGACATCGAAGTCCCCTACGTCTACGCCCACATCGCCCTCGACGGCGCCGGCCTCGCCCTCCACGGCCGGATCGGCGGCATCCCCTACGACCAGGTCCGGATGGGTCTGCGCGTCGAACCCGTGTGGAGCGAGGGCGGGCGATACCCCGACCACTACCGCCCCTGCGGCGAACCCGACGCCGACTACGACACGTACAAGGAGCTGCTGTGACGCCGGACCGAGAGGTGGCGATCGTCGCCTTCGCCCAGACCGACCACCTGCGCCGCACGGACGAACTCTCCGAGGTCGAGATGGTCATGCCCGTGCTGCACGAGGTGCTGCGCCGCACCGGGCTGAAGACCTCCGACATCGGCTTCACCTGCTCCGGCTCCTCCGACTACCTCGCCGGCCGTGCCTTCTCCTTCACCATGGCCCTCGACGGCGTCGGCGCCTGGCCGCCCATCTCCGAGTCCCACGTCGAGACGGACGGCGCCTGGGCCCTGTACGAGGCCTGGGTGAAGCTGCTGACCGGCGAGGCCGACACCGCCCTCGTCTACTCCTACGGCAAGTCCTCGCCCGGGCCCGTGCGCGACGTTCTCACCCGGCAGCTCGACCCGTACTACCTGGCCCCGCTCTGGCCCGACGCCGTCGCCCTCGCCGCGCTCCAGGCACAGGCGCTCATCGACGCGGGCGACACCGACGAGCCCGCCCTCGCCGGCATCGCGGCCCGAAGCCGCCAGGACGCCACCGCGAACCCGCACGCCCAGGTGCCCGGCGCGCGCCCGCAGGGCGACTACCTCGTCCGCCCGCTGCGCGCCGGCGACTGCCCGCCCATCGGCGACGGCGCGGCCGCCGTCGTCCTGGCGGCCGGCGACCGCGCCCGCGAACTGTGCGCGCGCCCCGCCTGGATCCGGGGCATGGACCACCGCATCGAAGCCCACTCCCTCGGCGTGCGCGACCTCACCGACTCGCCCTCCACCCGACTCGCCGCCGAGCGCGCCGGCGCCTTCGAACGGCCCGTGGACACCGCCGAACTGCACGCTCCGTACACCTCCCAGGAGGTCGTGCTGCGCAAGGCCCTCGACCTCGACGAGACGGTGCGGGTCAACCCGTCCGGCGGTGCGCTCGCCGCCAACCCGATCATGGCCGCCGGGCT
Organism: Streptomyces sp. MS191; assembly: GCF_008042125.1. GTDB lineage: Bacteria > Actinomycetota > Actinomycetes > Streptomycetales > Streptomycetaceae > Streptomyces. The sequence continues at coordinate 57,315 of NZ_RDBI01000006.1, read as the reverse complement.
CATCCGGATCGGCGAGGCCGCCGCCCGCATCCACCGCGGGGCCTCCGACCGCGCCCTGGCCCACGCCACCTCCGGACCCTGCCTGCAGCAGAACCTGGTCGCCGTCCTGGAAGGGGAACCCGCCTCGTGAGCGACGCCCGCCCGGCCGCGGGCCGCGGCCGCACACCGATCCGGCACCTCCGCGCCGTACGGCCCCGAACGGGCGGCCTGCCCGCCGCCCGGCCGGAGACGGGGGAAGCGCCCCGGCGTCCGATCCGGGCAACCACAAGGAGGCAAGGTGTCTAAGGAACCCGTGGCCGTCGTCGGGATCGGCCAGACCAAGCACGTCGCCGCCCGCCAGGACGTCTCGATCGCCGGCCTCGTCCGCGAGGCCGCCCTGCGCGCCCTCGCGGACGCCGAGCTGACCTGGGCGGACATCGACGCCGTCGTCATCGGCAAGGCCCCCGACTTCTTCGAGGGCGTGATGATGCCGGAGCTCTACCTCGCCGACGCCCTCGGAGCCGTCGGCAAGCCCATGCTCCGTGTCCACACGGCGGGCTCCGTCGGCGGGTCGACGGCGCTGGTCGCCGCCAACCTGGTCGCCGCGCGCGTCCACCGCACGGTCCTCACCCTCGCCTTCGAGAAACAGTCCGAATCCAACGCCATGTGGGGGCTGTCCCTGCCCGTCCCGTTCCAGCAGCCGCTGCTGGCCGGCGCGGGCGGCTTCTTCGCCCCGCACGTGCGGGCCTACATGCGCCGCACCGGCGCGCCCGACACGGTCGGCTCCCTCGTCGCGTACAAGGACCGCCGCAACGCGCTCAGGAACCCGTACGCGCACCTCCACGAGCACGACATCACCCTGGAGAAGGTCCAGGCCTCGCCGATGCTCTGGGACCCGATCCGCTACTCCGAGACCTGCCCGTCCTCCGACGGCGCCTGCGCCATGGTCCTCACCGACCGGGCGGGTGCGGAGCGCGCGCCGGCGCCGGCGGCCTGGGTGCACGGCGGCGCGATGCGCAGCGAACCCACCCTCTTCGCGGGCAAGGACTTCGTCTCGCCGCAGGCCGGCAAGGACTGCGCCGCCGACGTCTACCGCCAGGCCGGCGTCACCGACCCGAGGCGCCAGATCGACGCCGTCGAGATGTACGTGCCCTTCTCCTGGTACGAACCGATGTGGCTGGAGAACCTCGGCTTCGCGGACGAGGGCGAGGGCTGGAAGCTGACCGAGGCGGGCGTGACCGAACTCGACGGGGACCTGCCGGTGAACCCCTCGGGCGGCGTGCTCTCCACCAACCCCATCGGCGCGTCCGGGATGATCCGGTTCGCCGAGGCGGCGCTCCAGGTCCGGGGACGGGCGGGCGAACACCAGGTGGACGGCGCGCGCAGGGCGCTCGGACACGCGTACGGAGGGGGTGCGCAGTTCTTCTCCATGTGGCTGGTCGGCGACCGGCCGCCCACCGCATGAGGTCTGTCGGCACCCCGTGCCCCTCGCTAGGCTGGGCCCCGGACGACGACCAGGCGTGATGCGGGAGGAGCACGGACGTGTCGGAGAGCACCACCACCCAGCAGGCCTTCGCGGGCTGGGACAAGCCGGATCTCGACCTCAGCCGGGCCGACTGGCAGTCGGGCAGCCGGGGCGCGGGAGACGTCCAGATCGCCTTCGTCGAGGGCTTCATCGCGATGCGCAACGGCGGGCGGCCCGAAGCCCCGTCGCTGATCTTCACGCCGGCCGAGTGGCGGGCGTTCGTCGTCAACGCCCGCGAGGGCGAGTTCGACCTGACCTGACCTGACCGACCCGGGCCGATCTGGCCCGGGCGGGGCGGACGTCGCGGTGAGCGTACGGGGGCAGGGGCGTCCGTCCCCTTCCCCCGTACGCGTCGGAGGCCGACCCGCCGCGGACGACGCGGCAGTCCCTAGGCTGACGGCCATGAGCGCAGAACGCGACCTGAGCCGGCTGCTGGCCGGGATGCGCCCGGAACTCGATCCGGGCCGCTACGTCTTCACCACCGTCCCGGGGGCCGTGCCGCCGGGGATCACCCCGCTCGTCACCGTCACCGAGCCCGAAGGGCTCACCCTGGTCCTGCGCCAGGAGGACGCCGACCGGGCCGCCCTCTCCTACGACTACGTGGCCGGCTGGATCACCCTGCGGGTCCACTCCGCCCTCGACGCCGTCGGACTGACCGCCGCCGTCTCCCGCGCACTCGCCGAAGCCGGTCTGAGCTGCAACGTCGTCGCCGGATACCACCACGATCACCTCTTCGTCGAACACGAGCGCGCGGAACGGGCGTTGGCCGTGCTGCTGGCTCTGTCGACACGTTCCGCCGGGTCTGCCGATTGACGGTCACAACGAGTGCCTCCGGGCGTACGCTGGGCTTTTCGCGGGGCCTGTCGGCCCGGCCGCACTCGTCCGCGCGCCGGGCGCGCCCCCGGCGTGGGGGTGGAACGTGGAGCGACACAGCGGCAGGACCGGCCGCGGAAGAATCGGTCTCTTCGAGCGTGAGGCGGAACTCGCCGCGGCCGAGGAGGCGTTGAACCAACTCACCGGTCTGGGAACGGCCGAGGTGCCCTGGCCGCGCGGACCCGAGCGGGTCCCCGATGAACGGACACCCGATGAACGGACCCCGCCGTCCCGCGAGACGGCGGTCCGCAGGCAGCCCCCGGGCGCCCCTCCGGCCGGCCGCCGGCCGACCGGCCCGGCCCTGCACGTCGTCGGCGGGCCGGAGCCGGAC
>NZ_RDBI01000006.1:43979-54507 GCF_008042125.1 Streptomyces sp. MS191 | reverse complement strand
CCGCCCCGCCCGGGCGGACCCTCCCGCCGGACGACCGTCCGCAGGTACGGGGCGACGCCGCGCCCCGGACCCCGCGCGGCGGCGTACTCGCCTACGCGGCCCCGGCCGGACTCGGCAAGACGACCCTGCTCGCCGAGATCCGCCGGCGCGCCGCCGCCAAGGGCTGCACCGTGCTCTCCGCGCGCGGCGGGGACCAGGAGCAGCAGGTCGCCTTCCACGTCGCCCGCCAGCTCCTGCAGCCCCAGCTCGCCGCCGCCTCCGACACCGAACTCCGCCGCCAGCTGGGCAGTTGGTACGACATCGTGGGACCCGCCCTCGGCCTGTGCACCGCGGCCGCCGGCGCCCCGCCCGACCCGCAGGGCCTGCGCGACGGCCTGGACTGGGTCCTGACCCACCTCGCCGTCCGGCGCGCCCCGCTCGTCGTGGTCGTCGACGACGCCCACTGGGCCGACCCCGAGTCCCTCGGCTGGCTCTCCGCCTTCGCGCCGCGCGCCGAGGAGCTCCCCATGCTCCTCGTCGTCGCCTACCGGCCCGACGAACTTCCCGACACCGGAGAAGAGTTCACCGGCCGGCGGTCCGGACAGCGACCCCTCGGACTCGAACCCCTCACCTCCGGAGCCATCGCCGACCTCGTCCGCGACCTCGTCGGCGACCACGCCGACGACGCCTTCTGCCGCGAGTACTGGACCGTCACCTCGGGCAACCCCTTCGAGGCCGTCGAGCTCGCCGCCAAGATCCGCGGTCTGGGACTCGCCCCCACCGCCGACGGCGCCCACGAGCTGCGCGACCTCGCCGCCGCAGTCAAGGGCAGCGGTCTCATCGCCCGGCTCGAACGCCTCGGCACCTCCACCGTCCGGCTCGCCTGGGCCTGCGCCGTCCTCGGCACCGAGATCTCCCCGCAGCTCGYGGGCGCCGTCGCCGGCCTCGGCGACGAAGCCGTCGCCGACTGCGCGGAACACCTCCGCGAGGCCCGCATCCTCGCCGGCACCGAGACCCTCGAGTTCGTCCACCCGCTGATCGCCACCTCCGTCTACAAGGCGATCCCTGCCGCCACCCGGGTCGCCCTGCACGGACAGGCCGCCTGGTGCGTCGTCGACGCCGGCCTCGGGCCCACCGCCGCCGCCCGGCACCTCCTGGAGACCCACCCCGAGGGCGATCCCTGGGTGGTCAAGGAGCTGCGCGCCGCCGCCCGCGAGACCCTCCGCGCCGGAGCACCCGACGCGGCCCGCCGGTACCTCGCCCGCGCCCTGCGCGAACCCCCCTGCCACGACGAACGGGCCGCGGTCCTCTTCGAGCTCGGCAGCGCCTCACTGCTCACCGAGCCGGCCACCACCGTCAACCACCTGCGGGCCGCCCTGGAGGAGCCCGTCTCCGACTCGGCGCTGCGCCACGGCATCGTCTACCGCCTCTCCCAGGTCCTCGCGCACAGCGACCGCCTCGTCGAGGCCTCCGAGCTCCTCGCCCGCGAGTCCCGGCTCACCACCGACGCCCGCAGCCGGCTGCGCATGCAGTCCGAGAAGTTCATGTGGGACGCCTTCCGCGCCGACGAACCCGACTCCCCGGCCCGCTCCCGCCGGCTGGCCCGGCTCGCCGACCGGCTCAGCGGCCGCGACCTCACCGAGCGGTACGTCATCGGCCTGCGCGCCTGGGACGCCACCCTGCGCGCCGAACCCTCGGCCGTCGCCGTCGGCCACGCCGAACGTGCCCTGGAAGGCGGCCTCAGCTGGGCCGACGAGAGCCGCGGCTTCGAGGTCCCGGTCCTGGTCGCGCTGACGTACCTGTACGCCGACCGCCCCGGCCGTGCCGAGGAGCTCTTCGCGGCGGGCACCGCCGAGTTCGAACGCCAGGGCTGGCGCGGCGCGCACCTCGCGTTCGCCTACACCCTGCTCGGATACATCCGCTACCGCCGCGGCCGGCTCGTCGAGGCCGAGGACTTCGTCCGGGCCGGACTGCGCCTGGCCGAACGCGTCGGGCCGCGCACCCCCGCCCACTGGTACGCGGTCGGGGTCATGATCGAGGTGCTGCTGGCCCGCGGCCGGGTCCGGGAGGCCGAGCAGGTCTCCCGTACGCACGACTTCGGCGAGCCCTTCCCCGCCGCCGTCACCTTCCCCGACTCCCAGACCGTCCACGCCGAACTCCTCCTCGCCCTGGGCCGCACCGACGAGGCCGCCGCCGAGCTGGCGTCGGTCGGACGCCGCCTCGACCCGCGCGGCATGCGCAACCCGGCCTGGTGCCCCTGGCAGCTCCACCTCGCCCTCGCCGAGGTACGGGACACCCCCGACCGGGCCCGTGACACCGCCCTGGACGCCGTCGACCGGGCCCGCCAGTACGGTGCGCCCTCCGCGATCGGCCAGGCGCTCCGCGTCACCGCCGAGGTGGTGGGCGGCAGCGAGCGGGTCAAGCTGCTGGAGGAGTCCGTCGACTGGCTGGAGCGCTCACCCGCCGCGTACGAGCTGGCGCGCTCCCTGGTCGCCCTGGGCGCGGCCCTGCGCCGGGGCGGCCGGACGAGGGAGGCCGCCGAGTACCTCTACCGCGGCCTGGAGGCGGCCCAGACCTGCGGCGCCGACGGCCTCGGCGAGGAGGCGCGGGCCGAGCTGGCCGCCGCCGGACTCCGGCCCCGCACCCTCCGCCCGGCCGGCACCGACGCCCTCACCGCGCGTGAGCGGTCCGCCGCGGATCTCACCGTCCGTGGCGAGGACGCGGCGGTCGCCCTCGGCACCGACCACGCCACCGTCACACTGTTGCTCTCCGCCGTCTACCGCAAGCTCGGCACCGATCGGGCGGGCCTCGCGCAGGCCCTGCGGCACACCGGCCGGGAGCCCCGCGAGAGCGCCCCGCACGCCTGACCGAAGAGCCGCCACCGGACCCGCCCCGGCGCGCTGCACACGGCGTCGGGGCACGTACCATGGCCGTATGTCCTTCCTCCGCCGCCGCAGCCCCGCCACTCCCGCGGGCCCGGACTTCGACGTCCTGGCCATGGACCCGGGCGACTGGCCCGGCAACCTCGGCGCAGGCCTGCTGCCCGCCCCCGACGGGACCTGCCAGGGCGTGTTCCTGCGGTACGACCTGTTCGGCGGCCGGGGCCCCGCGATGATCATCGGCAACCTCCCGGAGGGCTCCCCGGCGCGCGAGCTCGCCGAGGGCCAGATCCCCTTCGAGGTCGCCCAGCTCCTCGCCGCTCTGGAGAACGACGAGCCGGTCGAGGTCCTCGACACCGAGGACATGCCGGTCATGCAGGGGGACAACCTGCTGATCGTGCGCCGACTCAAGCTCTCCGAGAGCCGGATCTCCTGCGTGCAGTTCGACCGCAGCGACAACGTCCTCGTGACGATCGCCAGTTGGGACCGCCCGATCACGGACGACCTGTACGCGCTGCTCAAGCCGCTGCCCGCCGAGCTGTTCCAGCAGGGCTGACGGGAGCGGGGGCCGATGAGCGCGCGCGTCGACAGCTGGATCTGGGCCGTACGCCTCACCAAGACCCGCTCCCAGGCCGCCGCGGCCTGCCGGGCGGGCCACGTCAAGGTGAACGGAGACCGTGCCAAGCCCGCCCAGCCCGTGAAGCCGGGCGACGAGGTCAGGCTCTTCCACGGCGGCCGCGAGCGGATCGTCGAGGTCAAGGAACTGCACACCAAGCGGGTCGGACCGCCTGTGGCCGTCGAGGCGTACGTCGACAACAGCCCGCCGCCACCGCCGCGCGAGCACGTGGCCGTCGCCGCGGTCCGCGACCGGGGCACCGGTCGGCCGACCAAGCGCGACCGCCGCGAACTCGACCAGCTCCGCGGGCACCGTCCCTGACGTCCCCGCCGGGAGCCCGTCGGCCGCCCCCGGTCGCCCCGGGGGCGACCGCGCCGTCACCGCGCGGCGGAGCCGAGCAGGGCCGCCAGCCGGGCCGCCGAGGTGCCGATCCCCGCGGGCCCCCGGCGCAGCAGCGCCGTACCACTGCCCGCGTGGACGTCGCCCTCCCCGTAACGGCGTACGCTCCGGTGCCAGTTGAGGACTCCGGCCAGCCAGTCCTCCAGCTCGCGCAGATACGCCCCGAAGGCCGCCCGGCCCTTCGCGTCCAGGTCGAAGTCCTCGTACAGCAAGGGGACTTCGTGCTTCTTCACATGCTCGAACTGCCGCAGCCGCCCGCGCATCAGGTCGTCGACCATCGCCACGGCCGTCGGGTAGTCGCAGTCGAAGAACTTCTGGAGCACCAGCACTCCGTTGTGCACCTCGCCCTCCACCTCGATCTCCTTCTGGTAGGAGAAGAGGTCGTTGACGAGGGCCGCGTAGTCCGCGGCGGAGTTCTCCAGACGGGTGACGGTCCCGGTGCGGTAGACCCCCGGGGGCAGCGCGTCGGCCTGCCGCAACCGGCAGAGCAGCATCGTCAGGTCGGAGCCGAAGGTCCGGCGGCGCATCTCGATGTAGTCCACCGGATCGGGGACCCGGTGCTGCGCCTGGTTGTGCAGCTCCCACAGCCAGCTGTCGAGCATGAGGTCGATCGCGTCGCGCAGCCTGCCGCGCGCCTCGCGCTGCAGGGGGCCGGCCGTCCGGGCCCACAGATCGGCGAGCGCCCGCTCCATCGGGCTCACGGCGAGACCCGGGCCGGTCGCCGGCTCCTCCACCGGCATGCAGGTCTTGAGCCGCTCGGTGCACTGCCTGGCGCCGGCCAGGTCACGCGGCCGTCCGAACACGAGCGGGTAGTAGTCGTCCCCGTAGGTGCCCCACGTCAGCCACTCCGCGCTGAGCTCCAGTTCCTCCAGGGTGCCGTCCGGATCCAGGCCCGCCGAGCAGAGCGCGAAGTCGAAGCCCTCCAGCATGGGCCGGTCCCAGACGTCCTCCAACAGCCCCATGCGCTCGGCCCAGTCGACCGAGAGCCGCCGCGCCTCCCCGTGGTGCGGGCTGAGCGACAGGGGGTAGGGCAGGTCGAACTCGGGCAGCAGGGAGGCGCCGACGTGCTGGTGCGGCACGTGGGTGTGGGCGCGCAGCCGGGCGGCGGCCGGCCGGCCGAACAGCGTCCGGACGTCGAGCGCCGAGGTGCCGAGTACCCCGTCGAGCCGTGAAGGGCCTTTCTCCACAGCCTCGTTCATGTACCGGCTGGACCGCAGGTGCCACTCGTGGCCGCCGGACTGCCAGTCCTGGAGCCCCTTCGCGTACGCCGCCACGGCCGCGCACTCCGCCGGGCCCAGCCCCTTCTCCAGACAGAGCCCGGGCACCTCGGTGAGCGCCGTGTTCTCGAACTGCTGCAACCGTGACGTCAGCAGGTCGTTGACCGCCTCCGCCGCCTCCTGCGTGGTGCAGCCGAGGAACCGCTCCAGGACGAGGACGCCGTTGCTGTTCTCGCCCTCGTCCTCCACCTCCCGCTGGTACGAGAACAGGTCGTTGCGGAGGTGGACGGCGTCCGAGAAGGCGTCCCGCAGGACGAGCAGGGGCCGGCTGCCGGCCACCTGCTCGGGGACCTCGGCGCCGGCCGCGTACTCGACGAGCCCGGCGGACCAGGGGGCACCGCCCACCTTGCGGCGCATCTCGATGTACTCGACGGGGTTGGCGACGCGTCCCTCGTTGATGTTGTCGAGCTCCCAGAGGGATTCGTACAGCAACGCCTCGGTGGCCTCGGCGAACCGTTCCCGCCAGGCCGGCGACATGGCCGGCACCGTGCGCCGCCAGAGGTCCGCGAGTCCGGCCTCGACCGGGTTCGTCGGCTCGGGCACGGCCGTCACCGGGTCGCTCGGCATGAACAGCGGCAGCCGGTCCAGGTACGCCTTGCCGCCGGAGCGGTCCTGGGTGCGCTTGAAGACCTCCAGGAAGTGGTCGTCGAAGAAGAACACCCACGTGTACCAGTCGGTGACCAGCGACAACGCCTCGGCGCCGCAGTCCGGGTGGGTGTAGGAACACAGCAGGGCGTAGTCGTGCGACTCGAGGTCGTGCTCCTCCCAGACGCCGGAGCCCTCCAGCATCCCCATCGTCCGCGCCCACTCCCGGGTGTGCGAACGGGCGGCCTCCACATGGGGGTTGAGCCGCGCCGGATACGGAACATAGAAATCCGGCAGAACGAAGGGCTGAGCCATGCGTGCGGGGCCTTCCGGTGAGCGTGGTCGAGCGGGGCTGATGCCCGCCCAGCATTACCCGTCGCCCGTACGGCGCACGCCGTCCCGAGGTTAGTCATATGAACGGCGGAGGGTGCCGGTGAACCCGTGGTCCGCCGACACCCTCCGCCGCTCCGGGCCGGTCGCCCTCAGCCCTGGGAAACCCGCACGTCAGCGGCCTTCACGAAGGCCACCCGATGGCCGAACTGGATCTCGTAGTACTCCTCCTGCCCGCGCACCACCGTGTGGCCCGTGGTGTCGAACACCGGAGCGAAGTAGTACTCGCCCGGGGTCCGGTCGCCCACCACGTACCGCTGGCCGGCGAGGAGCCGGTACGGCAGCGGCGACACCGCCTGGACCGGGACGCCCGCCGGGTACGCCGACGCCTCCGGGTAGGCGCGCCCGTACACCGGGACCGACGTCGCCCCCTCCTTCGGCGTCAGCACCAGGGCGCGCGCGTTCACCGCCGTCGGCCGCGCCTTCGGGTTGTGGAACCAGGCGATCTGACCGAGGTACCAGATCGCCGTCCAGTCCCCCCGCCGCTCCGCCACCGCGAACTGCTGGCCCGTCGACGCCCGCGCGCCGGTGTCGTTGACCCCTGTGGTGGAGTCCTGGCCGCCGGGGTACAGGCCGACGTCCTTCACCAGCGGGGCGTCGGCGCTCGGCGAGGTGTGCAGCCGGACGGCGTTGCTGCCGTGCGGGGCACACGCCTCGCCCGCCGTCACGCAGCCCGTGTAGACCGGCTGGTTCGCGCTGTAGTCGGGACGGATCGTGACCACGCCCGCCCGGGGGCCCGCACTCGGAGTGATCGGGCGGCCGAGCAGCTGGAAGTAGTGCGCCCAGTCCCAGTACGGACCCGGGTCCGTGTGCATGCCGCGGATCGTCGCCGTGGTCGTCCCCGGCACGGTGTCGTGCCCCAGGATGTGCCGGCGGTCCAGCGGGATGTCGTAGCGCTGGGCGAGGTACCGCACCAGCCGCGCCGAGGTCCGGTACATCGCCTCCGTGTACCAGGCGTCCGGCGAGGTCAGGAACCCTTCGTGCTCCAGACCCACCGACTTGGCGTTCACGAACCAGTTGCCCGCGTGCCAGCCGACGTCCTTGAGCGGCAGGTGCTGGGCGATGTGCCCGTCCGAGGAACGCAGCGAGTACTGCCAGGACACGTACGTCGGGTCCTGCACGAGCCGGAGGGTGACGTCCCAGGACGCCTCGGTGTCGTGCACCACGATGTAGTCGATCGACTGGGACACGGGCCGGTTCGCCTTGTCGTGGTTGCCGTAGTCCCCGTCGCCGAACTCCTCGTACGGCGCCGGGATCCACTCGCAGGCCACCGTCCGCGGGCACTCGGTCGGTCCCGCGTCCGCGGTCCGCAGCCCGAGCGAGGCGAGCTGCTCCGTGGCGGGCGCCACGTCGGGATCGGCCGCCAGCGTGACCACCTGGCCGCTGTCCGTCCTCCGGGTCTCGCCGGAGCGGATCACCTCGTACACGTCGTTCGCGTACGTCGACGCCGTCGCCGTGTCGTCGGCACCCGAGTAGCGCGCCACGGCGCCGTACCAGTCGGCCGGGTCGGCGCTCAGCGGCCGGCCCGACTCGCGCTGGGCGGCGGCCAGCAGGGCGGCCCCGCCCTCGATGTTCGCGGCGCTGCTCGTCCGCAGCTCCTCCGCGGGGATCCCGGCCACCCGGGCGGCTCGCTCCAGCGTCCTGAGGCGCGCCGGGAGCTGCTCCGCCGTCGGCGGCGCGGTCGTCGCCGCGGCGGCCGCGGCCCCGGCCGGGGTCCGGGGGGCGCGCGCGTCGTCGCCGCGGGCGTCCTCCTCGCCGTGGGAGTGGTGCGGGGCCTCGGCCAGGGCCGTCACGGCGTCCGTCAGGTGCATCGGGCCGTAGCCGCCCGTCACGCTCGGGGCCCCGCCGTGCGCGTCCCACCGCGACTGGAGGTACGACACGGCGAGGAGCACGCTCCGCGGCACGCCCTGACGCTCGGCTGAGGCGGTGAACTGCTGCTGCAGGCTGCCGGAGTCCTCCGGCCGGGCGGCGGTGGCGGACGGCGTGGCGGCGAGCAGCGGGAAGAGCAGAGCGGCGGACGCCACGGCGCCCGCCGCTCGGGTGACACGTCTGCGGGACGCGGATCGGTGCAAGGCAGCCTCCGGAGGCGTGGGGTGACGACGGGGCGTGCGGGGCTGGACCCGTACAGGGGTATCGGCTCCCGGACGATCCGTCAATCACCCCTCGGCGCACGGGATTTCCCATGTCAGGAGTGGTGTGCCGGAGTTTCGCGACGGCAGTGCGCGGGCCTGCGGCGCGTCAGTGGAGTGGACCAATGCCGCCGTCCCGTGACCGGGCGCATGCGACCGGCCACGGGTCCGTACCGCGCGCGGTGACGACCGGGAAGGCGACGTCCGCGCGCACGGGGGAATGGCGCACCGGCACCCGGTGTGTCCGCTCCGGACACGGCGACGCCCCGCGTCCCGGTGCTCTCGGCACCGGGCACGCGGGGCGTGCTTCCGTCTCTCCGGACAGGTCCTGGGGCGGCGCGCCTCAGCGCGTGCCGACCGCGGCGCGCACGGCCCGCCGCGCCATGGCGCAGTCGTCGTGCAGGCGTCGCAGCAGCCGCCGCTGCTCCTCGCCGGGGGAGACCGCGCCCGACGGGACGGGGACCGAACCGGCGGGCGGCGCCTCCCTCATGGTCCGCTGCACCGCCGTCTCGTAGGTGCGGATCTCCCGCGTCAGCACGATCATCAGGTTGACCAGGAAGGCGTCCCGGGACGCCGGTCCCGCCTGCTGCGCGAGCTGGCTGATCTGGCGCCGGGCCAGCGGCGCGTCACCGAGCACCGCCCAGATCGTCGCCAGGTCGTATCCGGGCAGGTACCAGCCGGCGTGCTCCCAGTCGACCAGCACGGGGCCGGTGGGGGAGAGCAGGATGTTGGAGAGCAGGGCGTCGCCGTGGCAGAACTGCCCCATGCCCTGACGGCCGCCGGCGTGCGCCAGGCCGTGCAGCAGCTTCTGCAGGTCGTCGCGGTCCCGGTCGGTGAACAGGCCCAGCTCGTGGTAGCGCGAGATCCGCGAGGCGTAGTCGAGCGGGGCGTCGAAGGTGCCGGCCGGCGGGCGCCAGGCGTTCAGCCGGGCCACCGCGCCGAGCGCCGCCCGCACGTCCGCGCGGGGCGGTGCCTCCACGGGGTGGCGCGTGAGCGCCGCCGCGCGTCCGGGCATCCGCTCGATGACCAGCGTGCAGTTGTCCGGGTCGGCGGCCACGAGCCGGGGGGCCCGGACCGGCGGGCGGTGCCGGACGAAGGAGCGGTAGGCGGCTATTTCGTGCTGGAAGCGCTCGACCCACGCGGGCGAGTGGTCGAGTAAACACTTCGCGACCGCCGTCGTCCGTCCCGTGGCCCCCACGATGAGGACGGAGCGGCCGCTGCGGCGCAGCACCTGGACGGGGTTGAACTCCGGGCAGATCCGGTGGACGGACGCGATGGCCATCCTCAACTGCGCGCCCTGCGGACCCGAGAGGTCGATGCGTCCGCTGAGCGGCTGGGCGGCGTTCGCCACCCACCGCCTGGCCCGGCCCGGTTGCGTCACGGGGGCGAGGTACGGTCCGCTGCCGACCGGCACGGTGCGGTGCTGGGGCCGGGGCGGGGCGGACACGGAGGACGATGCTGTGTACATGGAGGAAACAGATCCCTTCGTGTGCCGACGAGTTGCGTGCGTCGCCCCGCCCGGCCTCCGGGCCGCACCCTGGGGAATGTGGGCCGGTTACCGGGGCGGGGTGGCGCGTTCCTACCTGACACCCGGGCGCGGGTGGCGGAACATCGGGCGCACCCTGGCGAACCCTGGCGAATAGTCGCCAGCCCTATGACAGGGGGTTACTGTCAACTCAGCCGAGAACCTGGGGGCTTAGACGTGACCGGACAAACCAACACCCGCCTGGCAGACCTCTTCGGCCTGGCCGGCTGGTCCAAGGGCGAACTCGCGAGACTCGTCAACCGGCAGGCGGCGGCCATGGGCCACCCGCAGCTGGCGACCGACACCTCGCGGGTGCGGCGGTGGATCGACCTGGGGGAGACCCCTCGCGATCCCGTCCCCCGGGTGCTGGCAGCACTGTTCACCGAGCGACTCGGCCGTGTCGTGACCATCGAGGACCTCGGGTTCGTACGACGCGGTGGCGCCGGGAAACGGCAGAACGTCAGGAAAACCGACAACCCTGACGGGCTGCCTTGGGCGCCCGAGCGTACGGCGGCGGTCCTCACCGAATTCACGGGAATGGACCTCATGCTCAACCGACGCGGCATGGTGGGCGCGGGAGCCGCGCTCGCCGCCGGCTCCGTACTCACCAGTGCCATGCACGACTGGCTGCACACCGAACCCACCCGTCCGTCCGCCGCCCCCCGCCGGACCGATCCCCTGCACGCCGGCTGGTACCTGCCCGGATACGACCTGGCGACGATCTGGGCGGTGCTCGGTGACGCGCCGCG
>NZ_RDBI01000006.1:40595-43879 GCF_008042125.1 Streptomyces sp. MS191 | reverse complement strand
GCCCAGGTGGCGTCGCACCTCCGGGTCGGTCCACAGCCGGGTGACGGCCGGCACGTCGCCGGTCCGGACGGACCGCAGCAGCAGCCGCTCGGTGGTGACGGTCGCCGCCAACCTGGCCGTGCTGGCCGGCTGGATGTCGCACGACGTCGGCCTCGAACCGACCGCCCAGAAGTACTTCGTCATCGCCGCCCACGCGGCACGCGAGGGCGGCGACCGGCCGCGGGCCGGCGAGGCACTGTCCCGCGCCGCCCGCCAGATGGTGCACCTCGGCCGTCCCGACGACGCGCTCGACCTGATGAAGCTCGCCAAGTCCGGCTCGGGCGACGAGGTACTGCCCCGGACGCAGGCGATGCTGCACACCATCGAGGCATGGGCCCAGGCGTCCATGGGCAAGGGCCAGGCCATGCGTCGCACGCTCGGCGAGGCCGAGGACCTCTTCGTCTCGGACCGGGCGAACGTCCCGCCGCCGAGCTGGATGCAGAACTTCGACGACGCCGACATGCACGGCATGCAGGCACTGGCCTACCGCACCCTCGCGGAGCACGACCCGGCCGCCGCCGTCCCGGCGCAGCGCCACGCCAAGCTGGCGCTCGAACTCCGGCGCAACGGCCACAACCGCTCGAAGCTCTTCGACTACATCTCGCTGGCCTCGGCCTGCTTCATCGCCGACGATCCGGAGCAGGCCGACCGCTATGCCCGGCTCGCCCTCGTGTCGATGGGGGACACCTCCTCGCACCGCACCTGGGACCGGCTGCGCGAGATGTACCGGCTGACCGGGCAGTACGCCGGCTACTCGAAGATCGAGGACCTGCGCGAGGAGATCGCCCTCGCCCTGCCGACCCCGGCGGCCGGCACGCAGGGGACCGGCACGGTCTGACGGCGGGACGCCGGGTACGACGTCACGGGCACGGACCCAGGTGCCCCTCCGCATACTCCCGCGCACACGCCCGGGCCCCCGGCGCGCAGGCACCCGCACGCACACACGAGGGCACACCGGCTCCGCCGGTATGCCCTGGAACGAGGCACGACCCGGTGACCTCGTCTCACCGGTGTGTGCGGCCACCGCCCGGGAGCGGCACGCCCCCGCACGGTCCGACTCCGGGAGCCGGACCCCTTTCCTCGCCGAGGTCCCCCCGACCCCTACCGACCGACCCTGACCACCATCACGCAGGCGTCGTCCTCACGCGGCGCCTCGCCGAACTCCGCGACCACCGACCGGACGCAGTCCTGCGCGTCCCGCGCCGCCGCCAGCCGTGGCGCGAGCTCCAGCAGCCGCTGCGTACCGGAGTCGTCCCCGTCATGGCCGCGGGTCAATCCGTCCGTGTGCAGGACCAGCAGATCGCCGGGCAGCAGCCGGATGTCCGCCTCCTCGTACGAGGCAGCGGCCGTCGCGCCCAGCAGCACGCCGTCGGGCCTGGCGAGGGCGCGTCCCGTCCCGTCGCGGAAGAGCAGCGGGGCGGGGTGTCCGGCCTGCGCCCAGGAGAGCGTCTGGCGCGCCGGGTCGTAGCGGCAGCACATCGCGCTGCCCAGGGCCGGCTGGACCGAGGTCTCGAGCAATTGGTTGAGGTGACCCATGAGAGCCGCGGGGCGGATCCCCGCCACCGCCATCCCGCGCAGCGCGCCCAGCAGCATGGCCATGGAGGAGGTGGCCGACACGCCGTGCCCGGTGAGGTCACCGACCGTCAGCAGGGCGTCCCCGTCCGGAAGCGCGAGCGCGTCGTACCAGTCGCCGCCGATGAGGCCGGTGCTGGCGGCCGGCAGGTAGTGGCCCGCCACGTCGAGCGGGGCGCCCGGGCCGCCGTGAGCGAAGCTCAGCGAACCGCGCCACGGGGGGAGGACGGCCTCCTGGAGTTCGACGGCGACCCTGCGCTCGGTGCGCTCGACGTGACGACGGCGCTGGAGGGAGTCACGGGACTCGCGGACCGCGCGCTCGCTGCGGCGCAGTTCGCTGACGTCCCGTAAGACGGCCCACATGGAGGCGGTGCAGCCGTCCTGGTCGAGGACGGGCTCGCCCATCATGTGCAGGGTCCGGACCCGGCCGTCGGTGCGGACGATGCGGAACTCGCCGTCGATCGGCTTCCCGTCGATCAGACAGTCCGTCACCATCGCCTGGAGCAGCGACTGGTCCTCCGCGAAGACCATCGACGGCAGTTCGTCGAGCGACATGGGGCCGCTCTCCTCGGTGCGGCCGAAGATCCGGTACAACTCCTCGGACCAGCTGACCTCGTCGGTCAGCAGGTTCCACTCGGCGCTGCCGACGCGGCTCAGCAGGGAGCCGGCGGACGCGCGCGCGGGTGCCGGAGCGCTGCCGTACGCGGCGCCGGGCGTGGTCGGCAGGTCGTCGGGCAGACCGTTCTTCAGCTGCCCGAGATGGGCGCCGAGGTCGTCGAGTTGATGCACGGCCAGATCGCAGAGGGCGCGCTGCCAGCGGTTCTGGGGGTCGTCCTCGTCCAGAACGGCGTCCCGGCGCACGGCGTCGACGTCTCCGCGCAGACGCCGGGTCTGCGAGATCAACGCGTCCACCGTGCCATGCTCTGACGGCTGGGCGGGACGGTCCGCGAAGCGAGGGGACGGCATGTCGTACTCCGATACAGGCGCGGCACGGCCGGAAGTGGAACAAGGCCCGGTTACGACTGTGGCACAGGCGACGACAGGCCGTAAGGGATTTGGCAACACTCGATACGGTGGTGCTTGCGGCATATGCCGCAGGCCCGCCGGGTATCGGCCCTCAGGATGGTAACGGTAAGCGCCGGTAGGAAGGTTACGGTGCTGCTGTGGTGAGCAACGAGGTGGACACGGTGGGGACGGCGCTGCTGCTGGCGGCAGCGCCCGCGGGGCGCGGACGAGCGATGGACGCGGCCTCGGTGCTGCCCGCGCTGGCGGCGGTGCCGCCGAGCGCGCTGACCGGTACGCCGGCGGCGACGGTCGTCGAACTGGCCGACCCCCTGGACCCGCAGACGGTCCTGACCCGGTTGCGGGCCGCGGCGGCCGCCCCGGGACCGCTGGCGGTCTACCTGGCGGGCCAGTTGCACCTGGACCGCCGCCAGCAGCTGCCGCACCTGGCCCTCGCGCGGACCACGGCCGCGACGCTCCGGTACACCGGGCTGCCCTGGCACTGGCTGGCGGGTGAACTCGCCCTGCGGGCACCCGGAACGACCACCGTCGTGGCGGACCTCGTCGCCGACGCGGAACTGTGGCAGCGGCTGACCGCCGCCCCCGGTCTCCTCTCCCTTGGCCCCGGCCCGTTGCTCTACGGCCGGGTCCTGCCGGCACCGCGCCGCGGC
>NZ_RDBI01000006.1:23056-40495 GCF_008042125.1 Streptomyces sp. MS191 | reverse complement strand
CTTCCGACCGGTCCAGGGGAGGGCTGGTCGGAAGGGTGGCCGGCCGGCGGGGTGAGGCCGGGGCCCGACTCGTACAGGGCGTCCGTGGCGTAGTTCCAGAACCAGTCCTCGCCGGGCTCGAAGCTCTGCACCAGAGGGTGCCCGGTGGACTTCCAGTGGGCGGTGGCGTGTCGGCCCGGTGAGGAGTCGCAGCAGCCGACGTGGCCGCACTGCGCGCAGCGCCTCAGGTGGAACCACCAGCCGCCGGCCGTGTCGCAGTCCGCGCAGCCGGTGCCACTGGGCGGGACGCTCGGGTCGATGCCGTCGATCTCGGTCATGCCGGCTCCTCGGTGCTCTCGGCGTCGGTCGGGACCAGGGCCTCGGCCTCGGATGCGGTCCCGGGGGCCGTCAGCGGCAGCAGTACCCGGAAGCGGGTGTCCCCCGGCACGGACTCGACCTCGAGGCTGCCGTGGTGCTTGTTGACGACGATCCGCCACGAGATGTCGAGTCCGAGCCCCGTGCCCTCGCCGACCGGCTTCGTGGTGAAGAAGGGGTCGAAGATACGGCCGCGGATGTCCTCCGGGACGCCGTGGCCGGTGTCCCGGAACTCGACGAGCAGCCGGTCGCCCTCCCGGGCGGTGCGGACCGTCAGGGTGCCCTCGCCGCCGGTGTTCCCCATGGCGGCGACCGCGTTGTCGACGAGGTTGGTCCACACCTGGTTGAGCTCGGCGGGGTAGGCGGGCACGTCGGGCAGGGACCGGTCGTAGTCCTTCACCACGCGGATCAGGGGACCGATCTTGCCCGACAGCATCAGCAGCGTGCTGTCGAGGAGTTCGTGGACGTCGGCGTCGCGATGCGGGGCGCGGTCCAGCTGCGCGTACTGCTTCGCCGCGTCCACCAGGTGCGAGATGCGGGTGGCGGAGTCGCCGATCTCGTCCATCAGCAGCTCGGTCTCGACCGTGTAGTTGAGCCAGCCGATGGCCCCCGGCAGGATGTCCTCGGCCACGGTCGCCGCCACCTGGTCCAGCCAGTCCGTGTCCAGCCCGGCCTGCACGAAGGTCGGTGCGACCCGCCAGCCCTCCGCGATCCCGTGGTCGTCGAGCCAGTCGGCCAGCTCGTCCTCCCGGTCGGACGCCTCCAGCGGGCTCAGCACCGGCGCCTTGGCCACCCGCTCGGCGGTACGCTCCTGGATCTCGATGAGGTCGGCGAGAGCCTCGCGGGAATAGGGTCCCCGGGCGATGACGGCCAGCTTGTGCCGCATCTTGCCCACGCGCTCGCGGAGCGCCGCCGTGGCCCGGACCGCCGCCGCGGCCGGGTTGTTGAGCTCGTGGGTGAGTCCGGCGGACAGCGACCCGAGAGCCAGCAGGCGCTCCCGCTGCCCGATGGCCCGCTGGGTGTTCTTGGAGCCGAAGAAGAGCCCCTCCAGCAGGTGCGCGGCCATCGGGAACCACTCCCGCATGACCTCCGCGAACGACTCGGCGGGCAGCACGAAGAACCGGGTGGGCTCGGTCACCCGCATCGAGTTCACGTACGTCTGCGGCACCCGGTCGCCCAGGTAGGCCTGCATCGCCCCGGCGTACACGCCCCGCTGCGAGGTACGGCTCACCTCCACGTCGTCGCCCCCGACCCGGCGGTACAGCACGACGGTGCCCTCGATCATCACGTAGAAGCAGGTGGCGGGATCGCCCTCGGTGTACACCGGACCCGTGTCGAACCGCTCCGTACGCCCCTCGGCGCACAGGCGCCCGAGCTGCTCCGGGGACAGCTTCTCGAACAGGAACAGCGTGGCGATCTCCTGCGGGTCGCAGGGCATCACCCGCCCGCTCACGACTGCTCCAGGTAACGGTGGACGAGCATCACGGCCATGGCTCCCTCTCCTACGGCGGAGGCGACGCGCTTCGCGGACTGGGCGCGCGCGTCGCCCGCCACGAACACGCCGGGAATACTGGTCTCCAGGTGGTAGGGCGGCCGGTCGAGCTCCCACTCCGCCGGCGGGCGCCCGTCCGCCGTGAGGTCGGGTCCGGCCAGGATGAAACCGTGCTCGTCACGCAGGACCGTCCCGTCCAGCCAGTCGGTGAACGGCGCGGCGCCGATGAAGACGAACATCCACTGGGCGTCGACCGCCTCGGTGGCACCCGTCGCGACGTTCCGCAGCGTCAGCCGCTCCAGATGTCCCTCGCCGTGCGCCGCCTCCACCACGGTCCGCGGCAGCACGGTGATGTTCGGCGCCTCCTCGATCTGCTGGACCAGGTAGTGCGACATCGAGGCCGTCAGGGACTCCCCGCGCACCAGCAGCGTCACCGACTTCGCGCCCCGCGCCAGGAAGACCGCCGCCTGCCCGGCCGAGTTCGCGCCGCCGACCACGTACACGTCCTGGCCCTCGCAGCCCGACGCCTCGGTGAGGGAGGAGCCGTAGTACACCCCTCGGCCGGTCAGGTCGTCACAGCCGGGCGCCCCCAGTTGCCGGTACGACACGCCCGTCGCCAGGATGACGCTGTGGGCGGCGACCGCCGAGCCGTCGGAGAACCGCACGACGCGCGCCGCGCCGTTGACCTCGAGGCCCGTGACCTCGCGCGCGGTGAGGATCTCGGCGCCGAAGCGGCTCGCCTGACGGCGGGCGCGGTCGGTGAGCTGCGCGCCGGAGACGCCGTCCGGGAAGCCGAGGTAGTTCTCGATGCGGGAGCTCTGGCCGGCCTGCCCGCCCGTCGCCGACCGCTCGACGAGCACGGTCCGCAGGCCCTCCGAGGCCCCGTACACCGCCGAGCCGAGCCCGGCCGGGCCGCCGCCGATGACGACGAGGTCGTAGAACTCGGCCGCCGGCGTCGTCGCGAGTCCCACCCGCGCCGCCAGCTCGGGCGCCTCCGGCTCGACCAGGGCCGTCCCGTCCGGTGTGACCACCAGGGGGAGCCTGCGGTCGTCGGCCCCGGCCGCGTCCAGCAGCCGCCGCCCCTCGGGCTCGTCCGAGGAGTACCAGCGGTACGGGACCTGGTTGCGGGCCAGGAACTCGCGCACCCGCGAGGAGTGCGCCGACCAGCGGTGCCCGACCACCTTCGTGGCGGGTACCGGCCGGTAGTCACTGGTGCGCCAGGCCGTGAGGAGATCGTCCAGGACCGGGTACAGCTTCTCCTCCGGCGGGTCCCACGGCTTGAGCAGGTAGTGGTCGAGGTCGACGACGTTGATCGCGTCGATGGCCGCGTCGGTGTCGGCGTACGCGGTGAGCAGGACGCGCCGAGCCCCCGGGTACACGCCCAGGGCCTGTTCGAGGAACTCGATGCCGTTCATCTGCGGCATGCGGTAGTCGGCGAGGATCACGGCCACCAGGTCGCCCCGCAGCTTCAGCTCGCGCAGCGCCTCGAGCGCCGACTCACCGGACTCGGCGCGCACAACGCGGTACCCGCCGCCGTAGCGGCGCCGCAGGTCGCGGGCGATGGCGCGGGAGACCCCCGGGTCGTCGTCCACCGTCAGGATGACGGTCCGTGCCGCGTCGCCGGCCTGTGGCATGCTTCTCCGCCCTGTGCGCTCCGGACCGCCGGCACGCACGAGCAGCCCGCGCCGGCTCCCGCCCATCGTATGTTCGATGACGCGGGACCGCTCCGGCACGCGACGGCCCGTGCCCCGGCTCCTGCCGGCGAAAGGAACCCGCACCCGCGCGCGAAGGGGCCCTCTCCCCGGTACGGGAGAGGGCCCCTCACCGGCCCTACAGCGTCTTCACCCGGATGTTCCGGTACGAGATGACGTCCGTCGTGCCGTGGACCTGGAGCCCGATGTAGCCGGAGGCGTAGCGCCGGCCGTCGGTGCCCGGATCGTCGGAGCGCGGCGGCTCGAAGACCTGACCGCCGGTGTTGTCGAACTCGTTGATCAGCCTGCCGTTGCGGAAGACCGAGTAGTGCTGGCCCTCCACCCGGATCTCGTAGTCGTTCCAGGTGCCCTTCGGCGTCACGGCGGCGCCGGCGAGGCCCACGCGGTCGAAGCCGTACACCGAACCCGTCTTGTACATGTCGCCGTCGGGCCGGTCCAGGACCTGGATCTCGTGCCCGTACTTGATGGCCACCCACTCCGGACGGGACTCCTCCGGGTTGCCGTGGACGTACGGGAAGCGCACGAAGACGCCGCCGTTGGCGTTGCCGGCGCCGGGGGCGTCGTCGCGCCACTGGAGCTTGAGCGAGAAGTCGCCGTACTGCCGCTGCGGGAACCACAGCATGCCCATGCCCGGCACCGTGGTGCTGCTGGTCATGGCCCCGTCCGCGCTCAGCGCGAACCTGCCGCCGCCGACGTGCTCCCACTTCGAGAAGCTCGCCGCGGTGCCGTCGAACAGGTCGCGGTAACCCTCCGTCCGGCCAGGCTTGCCGATGCCCGACTGCTTGGCGGCACGGTGGATGAGGCGGTGTTCGCGGGCGTCGACGACTCCGTCGGCCAGCAGCCGGTCGACCACCGCGTCGACGTGCTTGAGGAACAGCGCGTGCGACGCCCAGTCCTTCTCGTCCTCGATGAGTTCGTTGATCGTGCAGCGCCGGTTCGTCATGCGGTTCGGGACGCCGGTGTCGACCGTCCCCACGATCACCGTCAGCCGCTCGTCGAACTCAGGACAGTCGGGTGCGGGCACCCCGCCGCCCTCGGCCACGGTGAAGGCCGTGCTCCCCGCCGTCGCGGTGTTGCCCGCCTTGTCCGTCGCCCGGTACAGCACCGTGTGCCGGCCGACGCGGTCGACGATCACCGCCGAGGTGTACGCGAGGTACGGGCCGCCGTCGAGCGAGTACTCGATCCGGTCGACGCCCGACTCCGCGTCGGTCGCCGACAGCGTGACCGTGGCGCTGGTGATGAAGGCGCCGTCGGAGTTCCGCTCGCCCGCGACCGAGACGGAGACCACCGGGGCGGTCGTGTCGGGGTCGGGCTGCGTCACCACCGTGAAGCCGACCGACTTCTCGGCGGCCGTGTTGCCGGCCTTGTCGCTCGCCTTGTAGCGGAGGGTGTGGGTGCCCGCCTGGTGCACCATCACGGGCGCCGTGTACGGCTGCCAGGCGCCGTCGCCGATCGCGTACTCGACCGCGTTGACGCCGGACCCGGTGTCGGAGGCGGTCACCGTCACCGTCGCCATGTCGAGGTAGCGGCCCTGGTCGTCCCGCTCCCCGGACACGGTCGCCGAGGTCTCCGGCGCCGTCGTGTCGTCCGTGGGCGGGGCGACGACCGTGAAGCCGACCGACTTCTCGGCGGCCGTGTTGCCGGCCTTGTCGCTCGCCCGGTAGCGGATCGTGTGCGCCCCCACCGCGTCGACGACGACCGGGACGGTGTACGGCTGCCACGGGCCGCCGGAGCCGACCGCGTACTCGACGGTGTCGACACCCGACCCGCCGTCCGTCGCCCCCAGCGTCACGGTCGCCTGGCCGACGTAGGCCCCGTCGGCGTTGCGGTCACCCTCGACCTTCGCCGTCGTCTCCGGCGCGGTGGTGTCCTCCCCGCCGCCCTCGGTGACGGTGAGGATGCCCTGCATCTGGCCGTGCCCGGGGATCGTGCACTTGAAGAGGTACCGCCCCGGCGTCAGCGTCACCTCCACCGTGTGCCGGCCGCCGTTCGCGTCGTTCGGGTTGGCCAGGATGTTGAGCGGGACGTCGTTGTTGTACTCGGGGTCGGAGACGTCGAACGTCAGGGTGTGCGGCATCCCGGTCGTGTTGCCCGTGGCCGCGCTGTTCTCGAACACGATCGTTGCCGCGCCGGCCACCGCCGTGGTGGGGAACTCCAGGTAGTGGTCGATCGGATCGCCGGCCTTCCAGGTCAGCACCTGCGCCGCGGCGGCCCGGAGTCCGTCGTCGGACCTGCCGTGGGCCGGGGCCGAGGTCAGGCCCACCACCATCGCCACCGCGGCCAGCAGGGCCGCCCACAGACTCGCGCCCCGGTGTCTCGTGATCACTGCGCCGCCTTCCGTGCCAGCTGGTCCGCGGCCGGGGTCGGCCCGCCGCCCTTGTAGGTCACGCGCCACAGCGCGGAGTCGGTGTGCGAGGTGAAGAAGCCCCGCCCGTAGTCGAGGACGTACAGCGAACCGTCCGGGGCGAACTTCCAGTCCATCAGGTTGCGGATGCCGCCCTGGCCGACCGGAACGATCTTCTTCAGGGATTCGGCGTGCACCGGCAGGCCGCCCCTGCCGACGGTCCTCGGGTCCGTCAGCACGGCGTGCCGGGGCTGGTCCCCGTCGTAGAAGTCGCCGACGAACCACTTGCCGTCCCAGTACGACGGCCACTTCACCGTCGACGCGCTCGCGGCGTCGTAGCGGTAGAGCGGACCGTTCATGGTCGCCTGCCCGCCGCCCTTGAGCCACGGCAGCAGGAGCCGCTGCTCCTCCTGCTTGTAGCTGGGGACCCCGTTCGCGTCCCGCGGGTAGTCCACGCCGCCGCCCTGGGGCGAGTACCAGATCGTGTTCCCCGTCACCGGGGGCAGGTTCACGAGGCCGTCGTTGTTCGGTGACTCGTTCTTCGGGGCGTCGCAGTCGTACCAGCCGCGCGGCACGCTCGGGTCGGGCAGGTTGCGGTCCCGGTAGGGCTGCTTGTTGCCCATGCAGTACGGCCAGCCGTGGTTGCCGGCCTTCGTGATCGCGGCGAAGGTGTCGTACTTGGCCGGGCCCCAGGTCGTCGAGGGAGCGCCCGCGTCGGGGCCGACCCAGCCCGCGTAGAGGATGTCCGTCTTCTTGTCCACGGAGATGCGCGCCGGGTTGCGGACGCCCATCACGTAGATCTCGCCGCGGGTCTTGCCGCCGCCCTCGGCGGTCTCCTCGCCGGTGAAGAGATTGCCCGCGGGGAGGGTGTAGGTGCCGTCGTCCTCGGGGTGGATCCGCAGGATCTTGCCGTTGAGGTTGTTGGTGTTGCCGGCGGTGCGGCGGGCGTCCGCGAAGGAGACGCCCCCGAAGTTCGGGGCGGGGTTGTTGCCCGAGTAACCGCCGCTGGAACCGGACGAGTTGGTGTCGCCGGTGGCGATGTAGAGGTTCTCCTCGGAGTCCCAGGCCATGCCGCCGCCCGCGTGGCAGCAGCTGTGGATCTGGACCGGCCAGCTCAGCAGCACCTTCTCGCTCGCCAGGTCGAGCCGGTTCGTCGCGAGGTCGAGTGTGAAGCGGGAGACCCGCCGCTCGCCCATGTGCGCCGCGCGGTCGATCCGGGCGTGCGGGGTGTAGTGCAGGTACACCCAGCCGTTGCTCGTGAAGCCGGGGTCGAGCTCGATGCCGAGGAGTCCCTCCTCGTTCTTGACCAGCTCGTCGCCGCCGCCCTTGTTGCCGAAGACGGTGAGCGCGCCGGCCTTGGTGACCTGCCGGGTCGTCGGGTCGTAGACGTGGATCTCGCCGCTGCCCTTGCCGACGTCCGGGTCGTTCCAGTCGGTCACCACGGGCACGCTCGCGTCGGCGCCGCCGCGGCCGATGTACAGGACGCGCCCGTCGGGAGCGGCGACGAGACCGTGCGGTTCGCCGATCTGGTCGTTCTGCCCGGGCTGGTTGGGCCTGGTGACGCGCTCGGCGGTGTAGTTGGCGTCGATGGTCGCCTTGCAGTCCGCCCGGGAGATGCGGGAGGTCCAGGCGATGGCGCCCCGCAGGTGGTCGCGGAAGTCCGTCTCGGCGTAGCTGTCGACGGTGCCGCCCATGGCGGTGTAGAAGGACCGGCCGCCGTCGTAGTCGCGGCACCACGAGACCGGGTGGTCCCAGCCGTTCGGCTTGGCGGCGGGCTGGTACGAGGCCTCCCGGACCCGCGCCACGGTGTGCACGGTGCCGGACGGGTTGCGGTCCCAGTTGAACCACTTGTCGGGCCTCTTCCACTCCAGCGGAAGGGACTTCGTGGCCGGGTGCTGCCGGTCGCCCACCTCGACCACCGCGCGCTGGGTGCCGCTGGGGGCCCCGTTCGGCCGGGCGCCGATCAGGCCGGTGAACCAGGCCGAGTAGGGCTCGGTCCGTGCGGCCTCGTGCACGCCGACGAATCCGCCGCCGGCCTCCATGTAGGCCTCCAGGCCGGCCTCCTGCTCGGGGTCGAGCACGTCGCCGCCGCCGGTGAGGAACACCACCGCGTTGAAGCGGCCGAGGCGCCGGGCGTCGGTGAACACGGAGGGGTCGTCGGTGGCCTCCGTACGGAAGCGTCCGGCGGCCGGGCCGGACAGTCCGATGCTCTCGACGGCCGCGATGCCCGCGTCGACCGTCGGCGACTCCGCGGTCGCGGATCCGTGGAAGACGAGCACCCGCACGTTCGCGCCACCCGGCGGTGAGGGTAAGGACAACGTTGTCGGGGGTGTCGAGGACGTCGAATCCCTTGAATCCGTGGTCGCCGGGGGATCCGGATACGGCCTGGCCGAGGCGGGGCCGCCCCCGAGCAGGGAGGCGGCCAGGGCGCAGGCTCCGAGTGCCGCCACGGCAAGGCCTGTTCCGGATCTCGAACGGTGATGTGGTGTGCGCTTCATGAGTCACCCATCCCTCTGAGGTCACAACAACAGCCAGTGAAGCTAGACCGCTTTGCTCGGATCGCCAAGAGCTATGACCACAACTGGACAAACTTTGTCCTGGGTGTGGATGAACTGCCCTTGCCCCGCTACCGTGTTGGCCCGTCCCCAGGGGGCGAGGCGTCCGCCAGGGACTCCGCGCCCCACCGATCTCCACTGACGACCGGAGAGTTCGACATGGACCGACGCAGCTTCCACCGTCGCCTGCTCGCGGGCGGGGCCGTCGCCGCGACCGGTGTGACATCGTTGTCAATCGCCTCGGCCTCCAACGCCGCACCCGGGACGGCGGTCACGCTCAGAACTGCCCCGGCCGGCGGGCAGATACGCCATCTCAAGCTCTTCGCCGAGAAGACGGCCGACGGTCTGATGGGATACGGCCTGGAAAAGGGCAAGCCGTCCGTACCCGGACCGCTCATCGAGATCAACGAGGGCGACACCCTCCACATCGAGTTCGAGAACCTGCTGGACGTCCCCGCGAGCGTCCACCCCCACGGCGTGGACTACGACATCGACAGCGACGGCACGAGGATGAGCGGGAGCCACGTCGCACCGGGCGCCACCCGCACGTACACCTGGCGCACCCACACCCCCGGCCGCCGCCCCGACGGCACCTGGCGTCCCGGCAGCGCCGGGTACTGGCACTACCACGACCACGTCGTGGGCACCGACCACGGCACCGGCGGCATCCGCAAGGGGCTGTACGGCGCCCTGGTGGTACGCCGCAAGGGCGACGTCCTGCCGGACAGGCAGTTCACGATCGTCTTCAACGACATGACGATCAACAACCGGCCGGCGGCCGAACCGCCGGACTTCCTCGCCACGGTGGGGGACCGCGTGGAAGTCGTCATGATCACGCACGGCGAGTACTACCACACCTTCCACCTGCACGGTCATCGCTGGGCCGACAACCGCACCGGGCTGCTGGCCGGCCCGGAGGACGTGAGCCGGGTCATCGACAACAAGATCACCGGCCCCGCGGACTCGTTCGGGTTCCAGGTCGTCGCCGGCGAACATGTCGGGGCGGGTGCCTGGATGTACCACTGCCATGTGCAGAGCCACTCGGACATGGGCATGGCCGGTCTGTTCCTGGTGGCCAAACCCGACGGCACCGTGCCCGGCCACGACGGTCATGGTGCCCACCACGCGGGGGCCGTGCGGGAGGAGCCGGCCGCCGGGCCGGCCTCCGGCGGCGGCCACCGGCACTGAGAGGGCGGAGCGCGCACCGGGGCGCGGCCGGGCGGTGCGCGCTCCGCCCGCACGTCGAGGCCGGGCACGGGACGCGCGGCGAGGAACCGTACGTCGCGGTCCACGGCGAGGACGCTCGCCACCTCGGCCTCGGCGAGCAGCCGGCGGGAGACGGTTCCCGTGCCGGCGCCCAGGTCGAGGCAGTGCCACCCCGGCGCGCGAAGAGGTCCGGCCATGAGCATGTTCGACGACCCGCTGTACGACCCCGTCGGGCCGTACGACACCCCCGGCACCACGCGGGTGGCGGCGTGACCGCCGCCCCGCGCGGAGACGCGCCCGGCGGCGGCCGCTACGGCGAGGCCGTCTTCCGTCCCGAACAGGCCGGTGAGGGCGAGCGCATCGACTTCGGCGCTCTCGCCTACGACGACATCACCCTGGCGCGGCTGCTCGCCCTCGGGGCCGGCCCGGGGTGGCACTGCCTCGACCTGGGCGCCGGCACGGGAACCGTCTCCCGCCGGCTGCTCGCCGAGGCCGAGGTGGCGAGCGTCCTCGCCGTGGACCGCGACGTACGGTTCCTCGCCGCGCGTCCCGTGCCCGGCCTCGACGTGCTGGAGGCCGACGTCACCGCCCCCGACTTCGCCCCCGGCCGGTTCCGCCTCGTGCACGCGCGCTTCGTCCTGATGCACCTGGCGGAGCGCGCACACCTGATCACCCGGCTCGCCGAACTCGTCGAACCCGGCGGTGTCCTGGTCCTCAGCGACGCGGTCGACCTGACGAGCGACCGGGCCCCCGACACGCCGTACACCACGGCGATGCGGGCCATGTGGCAGGGACTGCGGGCCACCATCGGCACCGACGTCTCCGGCGTGCCGTCCTACCCGCACCTGCTGCGCGCGGCCGGGCTCGACCAGGTCGCCGCGGAGATCCACGTGCCGCCCCTGGTGCCGGGCAGCCCCATCAGCCGCTTCTGGGCGGACACATGGGACCGCGGCAGAGCGGCGATGACCGCCACCGGACTGGTCGACGACGAGGACGTCGACGCGGCGATCCGGTACCTGGACTCCGACGCCTGCGCCGCGCTGTCGGCCGGCATGCTCACCGTCTGGGGGCGCAAGCCCGACGAGCCGACACGATGAGCCGCCCCGGCCGGTGCCGGCTCCCCCGTCGTTCGAGATGCCGACCCGCACCGCCTGTCGACCCGTCAAACACCGCCACGGCGTGGCGCTCCGCCCAACGGATGACGACCGGTGAACCACCACCCGTTGAGCCCTGTCCCGGACTGTCCCCGGTGGCGCCACGACACCGGGGATTCGACGGTGGTTCAGTCGCCGCCGCGTAGAGAAGAAGCCGACGAACGGTCAGCTGACGCCGCCGGCGACGAAAGGAAAGATCATGCGCTCTGCCCGCATCCTTCTCGCCGCCGCCGCAACGGTGGCGCTCACGGTCGCCGGCCCCACGGCGATCGCCGCACCCCTCGGCGACTGGGACAAGGACGACTCGTCACACAGCAAGGACCACGACAAGGACCACGACAAGGACCACGGCAAGCCGCACGGTGGTGTGCACACCGGTGGTGGTGCGCTGTCGCTGGTGGGCGACGGTGACTGGGACAAGGAGAAGGACGGCGGGAAGTGGTCGAAGGACCATGAGAAGCCGCACGGTGGTGTGCACACCGGTGGTGGTGCGCTGTCGCTGGTGGGCGACGGTGACTGGGACAAGGAGAAGGACGGCGGGAAGTGGTCGAAGGACCACGAGAAGCCGCACGGTGGTGTGCACACCGGTGGTGGCGCGCTGTCGCTCGTGAACGACGGCGACTGGGACAAGGAGAAGGACGGCGGGAAGTGGTCGAAGGACCACGAGAAGCCGCACGGTGGTGTGCACACCGGTGGCGGCGCGCTGTCGCTCGTGAACGACGGCGACTGGGACAAGGAGAAGGACAAGAGCGCCGCGGACCCGTCCGACAAGAAGGAACACCCGAAGAAGGAGCACGAGAAGCCGCACGGAGGCGTGCACACCGGTGGCGGCGGCCTCGCCGACTCCGGCACCAACGTCGCCGCCGCGAGCCTGCTGCTCCTCGGCGGCGCCGGCGCCGGCGTCTACCTGCTGCGCCGCCGCCGGGCCGGCGCCACGGCCTGAGCTCCCCCCGGTAGGACACCCCTGCGATGAGCAGGGGCAGGCGGTGGCCGCCGTCCGGCGACGGACAGCACACGGCGGCCACCGCCCCCACACGAGCGGCCGGACGGAACCCGGACCGCAGTCGACGCGTTGCACGCCGCGGAGGTGGCGGATGTCCCGGAAGACGGTTCCCCTCAGCGAGAGCCGCGGTCGGCGACGGAAGATCGCCGTCATCCTGTGGCCCCTGGGCCTCGTGGTGCTCGCACTGACCCTCTTCGGGCGGCTGCCGGCACCGGACCCGGTCGTGCCACCCGCGCCGGCTCCACAAGCCTCCGCACCACCGGTCCGCGCCTCCGAGACCCCCGCGGAACCACTCTCGCTGCCCCGCTCGGCGCCGATGCGGCTCGTGATCCCCCGGATCGGCGTGGACGCGCCGTTCACCGATCTGGCGATCGCCTCCGGAGGGCAGCTCGAAGCCCCGCCCCCGAACGACACCAACCTCGTCGGATGGCACGCGGACGGCACGAGCCCCGGCGAGAGCGGTACCGCCATCGTCGCCGGCCACGTGGACACGAAGACGTCCGCCGCGGTCTTCGCCCGACTCGACAGGCTGGTCCCGGGCGACCGCTTCGACGTCCGGCGGGCCGACGGCCGTACGGCCACGTTCGCCGTCGACACGCTCGAGACCTTCTCCAAGGGCGCGTTCCCGGACGACCGGGTGTACGCCGACACCGAGCGGCCGCTGATCCGCCTCATCACCTGCGCCGGCGTGTACGACAAGAAGGCCCGCGACTACAAGGACAACCTGGTCGTCTTCGCCCATCTCGCCGCCGTCACCTGAGGCCCGGCGGCGGGGGAGAGCGGAAGGGGGCGCGGCCCGGGCCGCGCCCCCTTCCGTCGTGCACCGGCCCGGACGACGACTCCACGGGAAGCCGCGGGTGGCGTTCGGACCCCCTTCCGGCGCGCTGGGGGGCCGCCCACCGGCAGCTGCCGCCTTGCGCTCACCGCCGGCTCACACCGCCGCCCGGCTCACACGGGCGCCCCGCTCTCACCGCCATCCCGCTCTCACCGGCGGCCGGGCCCCGGCACCGCACCGGGATCGCCCCGGGGAACCCCGGAGCACCGGTGGTCGCCCCGGGGCACCGAGCGGCGGATCACCGTCCCGCGCGGCCCGATCGCTCGACGTGCTCCCGCACCTGGTCCGGTGTCAGATAGCTGTCGGTGTACTCGAAGTCTTTCAGCTTGGCGGGCTTGCGGGCCTGGAAGCCGGTGCGGACGAAATCGTCGCCCGCGACCGCGTTGAGCAACCAGTTGGTCGCCACCCGGGCCTTGGCGACGCCGGTGCGCAACGCCGACCAGTGGTAGCCGCGGGCCACGATCTGGGCGGGCAGGCCGTGCAGCTCCACGCCGAGCGGCTTGGACACCGCGTCCTTCCCTCCGAGGTCGACGACGAGCCCCAGGTCCTTGTGGACGTACGGCCGCAACGGCTGCTTGCGCAGGGCCGCGATGACGTTCTCGGCGATGTGCCGGCCCTGCCGCATCGCGTGCTGGGCGGTGGGCGGGCAGATCGCGCCCTCCTCGCCCTTGGCGAGGTCGGGCACGGCGGCGCAGTCGCCGAGGGCGAAGACGCCGTCGTCGCCCGGCATGCACATCTCGGGGGTCACCGCGAGGCGCCCCCTGACCGTCTCGGCGCCCAGCGTCGCGATGAGCGGGCTGGCCACCACACCCGCGGTCCAGATCAGGGTGCGGGTGGGCACCACCCGTCCGTCCGTGAAGGTGACCTCCTCGGCCGCCGCCTTCTCGATGGACACGCCCAGGGAGACCTCGATGCCGCGCCGGTGGAGTACCTCCTGGGCGCTGCGACCGAGCTTGTCGCCGAGTTCGGGCATCAGCTTCGGGGCGATGTCGATCAGGTGCCACTTGATCAGCCCCGGATCCAGCCGCGGGTAGCGCTTGACCGCGGCGTGGGTGAGCCGCTGCAGGCAGGCCGCGGTCTCGGTGCCAGCGTAGCCGCCGCCGACCACCACGAACTGCAGGCGCGAGGCACGCTCGGCCGGGTCCTGGCTGGCGTCGGCGAGATCGAGCTGCGAGATCACGTGGTCGCGGACGTACGCGGCCTCGGCGAGCGTCTTCATGCCGAACGCGTGGTCCGTCAACCCGGGGATGTCGAACGTCCGGGTCACGCTTCCCGGGGCCAGCACGATGTGGTCGTAGGGCTCGTCGACGATCTCGTCGGTGATCGTGCGCACCACGCACACCTTGGCCTTGAGGTCCACCCCGATGGCCCCGCCCGGGATGATCCGGGTGCGGTACTTGCTGCTGCGCCGCAGCGAGAGGGCGATCGACTGGGGCGTGAGCACACCGGAGGCGACCTGCGGCAGCAGGGGCAGATAGAGCTGGTAGGCGAAAGGTGTCACGAGGGTGACGTCCGCCTCGCCGGGGGAGAGCCTCCGCTCCAGCCGACGGACGCACTCCACGCCGGCGAAACCTGCTCCGACCACCAGGATCCTGGGTCGTGTCATGGTCTTCATCCCTCTCTGCGGCTCCGAGCGGTCTGCCGCGATCACCGTTCGCCTGCCCCTGGATCGCTGCTTCGCACCCTGCCGATCCCATCGTGTCGGCGGCGTTCGGGCGAGCCGGACGCGGCAGCCGGGCGACGGACAGGGCGCGCGGCTGCCCCTTCACCCTGCGCCGGGACGCCTCACGGTGCACCGTGGTCGGCCTCCGCGGACCCGTTGCTCCCCGCCGGCTCCCGTCGCGTGGGGCTCCGTTCAGGAGCGCGCTGCCTGGAGTGCGCGCAACAGCTCGAAGGCCGGCCCGTCCACCGAGTGCCGCGTGTTGCCGAGGACGACGACGCCCGTCCCCGTCTCCGGGTCGAAGCCCACGAAGGAGCTGAACCCGCCGGTGCCGCCGTTGTGCCAGTTCTGCAGGTGGGCACCCTGGCGCGCGTGCAGGCGGTGCGCCATCCAGCCGAGGTGGACCCGGGCGAAGGGGCTTCTGCGGTGCTCGACCTCCCGGCTGAGCCGGATCGCCTCCGCGAGTTCCGGCGGGCCGCCGTCCAGCTGGGCGCGGACGTAGGCCACCAGATCGGTCGCGGTCGATCGCAGGGCGCCGGCGCCGGCCAGGGCGGCCAGGTTCCACGGCGGGGTGGGCCGCCGCCTGCCGTCGTGCCCACCGGCCGCCCGCACGGCGCGGGCGGCGTCCACCGTCACGGCGGTGTCCCTCATCGCCAGCGGGGCGCAGACCTGCTCCCTGACCAGCTGCTCGTAGCCCGTCCCGGCCCTGCGCGCGAGGCCCAGTCCGAGCAGCCCGGCTCCGAGGTTCGAGTAGCGGAAGCGCTCCCCCGGCGTGGCACCGAGGCGGGTGCGGGCCAGACCGGACAGCAGGACGTCGGCGGTGCAGCCCGCGTACGGGTCGGGGGTCCCGGGACGCAGCAGCGCCCGGAGCAGCATGCCCTTGGGCAGCCGCGGCAGACCGGAGGTGTGGGTGGCCAGATGCCGCAGGGTGATCTGCCGGCCGCCCCGGGACGGTACCGCCGCGCCCTCGGGCAGCAGCGCGGCCAGCGGATCGTCGAGCCGCACGGTGCCCGCGGCCGCCGTCCGCGCGAGCGCCAGCGCGGTGAACGTCTTCGTCACCGAACCGATCTCGAACAGGGTGTGCGCGTCCGGAGTTCCGTCGGCGTCGCCGCCGGTGCGCCCCGCGCCCCTGATCTCCACGTGGCCGCCCGCGACGGCGGCCACCACGACGCCGACCTGTCGTTCGGCGAGCCGGTCCGCGGTCCGCTGGGCGAGGATGCCGATGTCTGCTGCCATACGCGCCATCCTCACGTCGCCCGCGCGCCCGTTCATGCGCCTCGATGATGATTTCCACCGCACCGGGCGTGCGACGTGAGCAGGAGGGGCGGCCCGTGCCGTCCGCCGACGCTCAGCCGGCCGCCGGAGCGTCCTCCTCGTACCGCAGCCAGACGTACTCGGTCGGCTGGGCGGCGTTCCAGCTCGCGGCGAGCTCGGCGTCGACGGTGACGAATCCGGCGCCCCGATAGCAGCGCAGAGCCGCCGCGTTGAGGGGGTGGACCCGCATGAAGACGTCACCGTGGCCCGCCGCGACCGCGTGCGCGAGAAGCCCGCGCACGAGCGCGCGGCCCCGTCCCGCCCCGCGACTGCCCGGCGCCACGATGATCCGGGCGAGCTCGACCTCGTCCTCCTCGGCGTCGAACCACAGCTCGCCGTACCCGACGACGTCCCCGCCCACGACGAGGACATGCGCCTGGACGTCCTCGTCCTGCTGCCAGCCGGCGACCGTCCGCGCGGGCAGCGGGAACTCCTGCCGCCCGCACCACATGACGACCTCCTGGGCGGTGGCCGGCCAGCCCGCCACCGTACCGGCGTGCGCCGCGGCGAAGGGGAGCAGTTCCATGCGAGTCCGTCCGTCCGCGACGTCGGTCCACGACGTCGATCCGTTCCGATGAGAAGCACGGCCACCGTCGACCCGCCCGGCGCACGCGGGCCGACCCTATGCCGTCCGAGCACGCCGCCGCACGCCCCGTCGCCCCGTACGCCCGTCGTCCGGGGCGTCCCGAGACGAATCGTCGGGCGAGAACTCTCGCGAACTGAGTACGTCGGCCCCGGAATCCGTATCGGTGGCCAGACCGGCCGTGCCCGCACCACGGCCAGGAAGGAGGGGAGACGCGACACCGGACGCCACGTCCGCCGAGGCTACCGGCGGACGTCGAGCGACTACGGGCCCGGCCCCGGTGAGGCGCCGGAGTCGGGCCCGCATCCGCCCGCCCTTCCCACTCGACCCTTCGGAGGAGCCGCATGGACGCCGCCGTACGCACCGGGCCGATCAGCCGCATCGGCACCGCCCTCGCCACCGACCACGCCGGCCCCGGCGCGTGGCCCGCTCGCCTCCGGGCAGGCGTCCCCGGACCCGCCCGTCCCGCCGGGGGGTCCTGATGACCACCTCGCTGCGGCGCAGCTCCGCGCGGGCCCGGCTCGTCGCCCTCGTCGCCGACGCCACCGCCCGCGTGACCGCCGCCTGGCGCATCCTCACCACGGCGCAGTCGCGGCTCCTGGCCGCGCTCGCCGTGATCCGGCCCGGCCGCAGCGCCCTCGCCCTCACCCGCGCCGCCGCCCTCGCCTTCCACCAGGCCCTCGCCTCATTCGACCGGGCCGTCGCCGGATTCACCGAACGCTGGGCGGCCACCGACCTGCCCGCCGCGTACCGCGAGGGCGCGCTCGCCGTCCTCCACCACGTGGACCGGCCCCAGCGGTCCTGGACCTGGACGGCCCGTCACCAGGCCGCGCTCACCACCCTGACGGCCCGGTTCCACGGCGACCTCACCGCCCGCCACGTCGAAGCCCTGCGCCGCGCCCGCGCGTTCCTCCGCGCCGCCCTCGCGGTCGCCCGTGCCCGGGCCGACGGGTTCAGCGTCCCCCGCTTCGACGGGAACAACCTGTTGCGGGAACACCCGCTGGACACGGTCGCGGACGCCGACGGCGTCCGCCGCCCCGTGGAGTCCTGGGCCCGCGACGCCCTGTCCTGGCAGGCACTCTCCACCGCCCACACCGGCGCCCTCCACACCGCCGCCGGCGACCTGCACTGCACGTGGATCGAGGTGTACGACGGCCCCGACTGCGGTTGGACCGGCCACGACGACCCCGACCGCGCGCACGGCACCCTCGCGCAGCGCGGCCCCGG
>NZ_RDBI01000006.1:0-22956 GCF_008042125.1 Streptomyces sp. MS191 | reverse complement strand
AGATCGAAGTGCGCTTCATCGGCGGACTGACGAGCAGCCAGCGGGATGTGTTCGCCGAAGCCGCGGACCGCTGGGCACGCGTGATCGTGGGAGACCTGGAGACCGCGGTCGTCCAGGACTTCAGCGGGACGGTCGTGGTCGACGACCTGCTGATCGACGCGGAGGGCGTGCCGATCGACGGTGTCGACAACGTCCCCAACATCCTCGGCCAGGCCGGCCCGACGCGGTTCCGCCGGAGCGACGCGGCCGCCGGGGCGGGGCTCCCCGCCACGGGCCGCATGCGCTTCGACAGCGCCGACCTCGCGCAGATGGAGGAGGAGGGCACACTCCTCGACGTGATCACCCACGAGATGGGACACGTGCTGGGCATCGGCACCGTCTGGGCCGACTTCGGCGTCCTGAAGGACTTCCCCGGCTCCGACCCGACCTTCGTCGGCCCCGGCGCGATGCGGGAGTTCGGCAGGCTCCGGGACACCGGCCCCCTGCCGGTGCCGGTCGCCAACGTCGGCGGTGTCGGCAGCGCGGGCGGCCACTGGCGGGAGTCCGTCTTCGACAACGAGCTGATGTCACCGAACATCGACGGCGCGCACAACCCGCTGAGCCGAGTGACGGTGGCGAGCCTGGAGGACCTCGGGTACCAGGTCGATCTGGACGCCGCCCAGGACTACGCGCTGCCGGACCTCTTCGAGATCGCCCGCTCGGGCCGCGTACCGCCGCCGACCCCGCAGTACGTCGTCCTCCCGACGATCCCGACCCGCGTCCCCGCCGACCGGCCCTGACGCGGAGCGCGGTGGCGCGGCGGGCGGCCGGACGACCCGCGCGCGGCCGGCACGGCCGAGTCGACCACGGCCACCGCCACCTCCGCCACGTCCACTTCCCCGTCCGATCACGACCGGCGGGACACCCTCCGCGGGGTGTCCCGCCGGTCGTGACGCTTCCGCCCCTGCGGACGGCGTGACGGCCCTCCGAGCCACGAGACCCGTGTTCCCGGCCCGGCGTCTTTGTCCGACGTGTCCCCTCAGCGCGCGTCGCTATGACCCGAGTTGACATTCTTCGCCCTGTTTTGCACTCCTCCCGCGCCGCCGACCCGAGAGATACCGGCGGCGCGCATTCGCGCCAATATGACCGTCCGACAAGTGATTTAATCGCTCGCCGTCTCAGTTCGAGGCGCGCCGGTGGATCCCAGGAGGTCGGATTGTGAAGTTCGGACGTACCCATGCCCGTCGACGTGGGCTTCGCCGTTCGCACCTCCTGGTCGCCGTGGGAATCGCCGCGGTCGGAGCCGGCATGACCCCCTGGCTCGGGATCGCGGGGCAGGCGCCCGCCGCTCCCGCGCCGAAGCCGACTCCCTTCCTCCAGCAGGCCGGGACC
Organism: Streptomyces sp. MS191; assembly: GCF_008042125.1. Lineage (GTDB taxonomy): Bacteria > Actinomycetota > Actinomycetes > Streptomycetales > Streptomycetaceae > Streptomyces. The sequence goes on along the minus strand of NZ_RDBI01000006.1, from coordinate 21,585 downwards.
ACGCCGCCGCACCACGGCGTCGCACCCGCCAACGCCATGCGCCGCGCGGCTCCCGTCCTCGACCGGACCGGCTGGACCGTGACCGCGAGCGACGAGGAGACCGCCGGCCAGAACGGCCGCGCGGCCAACGTCCTGGACGGCGACGAGACCACCCTCTGGCACAGCAAGTGGAGCGGTACCGCCACCCCGTTCCCGCACAGCGTCACCATCGACATGCACCGCACGGCGGTCGTGTCCGCGATCCTCTACCGCCCCCGGTCCGACAGTGCCAACGGGCGGATCGGCGAGTACAGCATCAGCCTCAGCACGGACGGCCAGAACTGGGGCAGTCCGGTCGCCGGCGGCACCCTCGCCGACGACGGCACCGCGAAGTCGCTCGGGTTCGCCCCGCAGGGAACCCGGTTCGTCCGTCTGACGGCGCTGTCCGAGGCCGGCGGGCGCGGCCCGTGGACGGCCGCCGCTGAGCTCAACCTGCTGGGCGACCCCGGCACCCCCGCCGCCACCGTCAACCTGTCCCGGTCCGGCTGGACCGCGACCGCGAGCGACGAGGAGACGGCCTCCGAGGACGGCCGCGCCGCCAACGTGCTGGACGGCGACGACGCCACCATCTGGCACAGCAGATGGAGCGGCACCCCCGCCCCGCTGCCGCACAGCATCACCATCGACATGCACCGCACCCAGGCCGTCTCGGCCCTCACCCTCCAGCCGCGCCAGGGGAAGGCGAACGGCCGGCCGGGCGCGTTCTCGATCACCACCAGCACCGACGGCGCGAACTTCGGCACCCCGGTGGCCATGGGCACCTGGCGGGACGACGACACCGTCAAGACGGCCACCTTCACCCGGACCCGGAGCGCCCGCTACATACGCCTGACGGTGACCACCGAGGCCGGCGGGCGCGGCCCCTGGACCTCGGCCTCCGAGATAGGCCTGAGCGGACCGGCCACCGCCGGCGTCCACGGTTCCTGGGGCCGGATCACCGGCTTCCCGCTGGTGCCGGTCGCCACCGCGGTGCTCCCCGGGGACAAGCTGCTCGCCTGGTCCGCGTACGCGACCGACCGCTTCGGCGGGAGCAACGGCTACACCCAGACCGCGATCCTGGACCTGAAGACCAACAAGGTCACCCAGCGCCGCATCGACCACACCGGCCACGACATGTTCTGTCCCGGCATAGCGATGCTCGCCGACGGCCGGGTACTGGTCACCGGCGGCAGCAACGCCGAGAAGGCCAGCATCTACGACCCGGTCCTGGACGACTGGACCACCACGACCGACATGAACATCCCGCGCGGCTACCAGTCGATGACGCTGCTCTCCACCGGCGAGGCGTTCGTCCTGGGCGGCTCGTGGAGCGGCGGGGCGGGCGACAAGGCGGGCGAGGTCTGGTCGCCGGAGACCCGTGCCTGGCGCAAGCTCACCGGTGTGCCGGCCTCCCCCGCGCAGACGGCCGACCCGGCGGGCCCCTACCGCTCCGACAACCACATGTGGCTGCACGCCACCTCAGGCGGCAAGGTGCTGCAGCTCGGCCCGAGCAGGCAGATGAACTGGATCACGACCGCCGGCGCCGGCAGCATCACCTCCGCCGGCACCCGGGCCGACAGCGGCGACGCGATGACGGGCAACGCCGTCGCCTACGACATCGGCAAGCTGCTCACGCTGGGCGGCTCACCGGCCTACGAGAAGACCCCCGCCACCAGCCGCGCGTACACCGTGGACATCTCGGGCGACCAGGTCCGGGCCGCGCGCACCGGCGACATGGCGCACGCCCGCGCCTTCAGCAACAGCGTCGTGATGCCCGACGGGAAGGTGGCCGTCTTCGGCGGTCAGGGATACCCGGTGCCGTTCAGCGACGCCACCTCGGTCCTGGCACCCGAGCTGTGGGACCCGGCGACCGGGTCCTTCACCCCGCTCGCCACGATGGCCGTGCCGCGCAACTACCACAGCGTCGCGAACCTCCTGCCGGACGGACGGATCTTCTCCGGCGGCGGAGGACTCTGCGGCGACTGCGCGACCAACCACGCCGACGGCGCGGTGTTCACCCCGCCGTACCTGCTCAACTCCGACGGTTCGCCCAAGCCGCGCCCCGTCATCGCCGGCGGTGTCCCCTCCCGTGCCGCCCCCGGTGCCTCGCTGACGGTGGACACCCAGGGCTCGGTCGCGTCGTTCGTCCTGATGCGGGCCGCGGCGGCGACCCACTCGACGGACAACGACCAGCGGCGGGTCCCGCTGGTGTCGACGGCCGCGGGCACCGGCAAGCACACGGTGCGGATCCCGACCGACACCGGTGTGGTCCTGCCGGGGAACTACATGCTCTTCGCGCTCGACGCGCAGGGGGTGCCGAGCATCGCGAAGTTCCTGACGATCTCCTGACGCCCGCAGGACGACGTACGACGGTGCCCGGCCTCCTGGAGGCCGGGCACCGTCGTACGCGCGGGGTCAGACGTAGGTCACGGTGACCCGTTCGAAGCCCAGGGCACGCAGCAGGCCCTGGAGCATGGACGTGGTGTTCTTCTCGGCCCGCAGCGGCAGGTCGCTCTCCTTGGCGGCGTCGCCGATGCGCTGGGCCGCGAGCACGTGCACGGCCCGCTCGTCGTTCGGGTTGTCGGAGAAGAGGTCGCCGAGCCGGTCCAGGAGTCCCCGCTGCTTGGAGACCGCGTACGACCTCTTGGGGTCGAGGGCGGGGTCGGCCAGTCGCGCGTGCGGCAGGCGCAGGGTGGCCGTGGTGCGCTCGGCGTCGACGGTCACGCTGTCCTGACCGATGCCGCCGAGGTCCACGTACGCGCCCACGGTGCCGCTCGCCACGTAGAGCGTGCGGGTGCCGCGGATCGAGTCCGGCAGGAACCGGGCGTCCTTCTCCAGGTCGACCACGACCTGGAAGTTGCCCGCGGCTCCTTCGTAGCGGTGCATGTCCTGGATCGACTTGAGCAGCGCGGGGCCGGAGCGGTCCTTCGTGTCCACGCCGAACACGTCGCCGAGGCCGGGCAGCAGGCTGAACCGCCCGAGGAGGACCGTCACCAGGGCCAGCGCGAGGAGAGCGACGGCGACGGCGGGCCAGCGGCGGGCCGCCCGACCACGGGCCGAAGCCTTGCGCGGTGGTGTGTCATCATCTTCTGCTCGCATGTACTCCGGGTGCCCGCCTTGGGAAAGTCCATGCCTCAACCAAGCCTCATCGCAGGGGAGTTGGCACGCGAGGGGCGGGGGAGGTCGCAACGACCTCCCCCGCCCCTCGCGCCCCTCGCCGGGGCCGCGGTCCGCCGTCAGGCCTGCGGGCCGCCGTAGTGTCCGCTCAGCATCCGCCGGTACTCGAGGTCCTCCAGATGCCGCTCGCGCACGAACTCGGGAGCGCTGCGGATCTCCTCCTTCGTACGGTTCAGGCGCACGACCCGCTCGTCCGGGTCGATCCGGGTCACGGTCCCGGCCGGCAGCAGGACCTCCTTGCCGAAGATCCACACGCCGGTGTCGACGACGATCCAGGCGGAGCCGAGTTCGTCGGAGTGCTTGTCGACCTTGCCGATGGAGCCGTCCAGCGCCTCGACCTTGTATCCGCTCAGCATCGCGCCGGCGGCGTGGCCGGAGGTGTCGCCGTAGGCCCACAGACTCTTGTCGGTCATCCGTTCGCTTCCTTCCACGTCAGGGTGCGGTCGATTCGCCCGCCGCCTTCCGCCGGGGGAAGGGGCGTCACGGACGTTCGCGTTCCCCCGCTCCTCGATCCCATGCCCCGGAGCGGCGCCGCGGCCGGATGTTCGGGGAACGTACGGGAGGGGCTCCGGCCCGTCGAACGCCGGATCCGTGCGGCTAGCATCGACCAGGCTTACCGCACCTGAGAGGCAGAGATGACGGAGTCCAGGGGCCTCGTGCTGATCGTCGAGGACGAGCGCCACATCTCCGATGTGCAGCGGCTCTATCTGGTCCGCGAGGGCTTCGGCGTCCACGTGGAGACGGACGGGACGGCCGGGCTCGCGGCCGCGCGGCGGATGCGTCCGGTGGCGATCGTGCTCGACATCGGCCTGCCCGGCATCGACGGCATCACCTTCTGCCGCGCGCTGCGGGAGGCCGGCGACTGGACGCCGGTCCTCCTCGTCACCGCGCGCGACGAGGAGGCCGACCGGATCCTCGGCCTGGAACTGGGCGCGGACGACTACCTGACGAAACCGTTCTCGCCGCGCGAGCTGGTCGCCCGTGTCAAGACCGTGCTGCGCCGGGCCGCCGGGCCGCCGGGTGGGGCGGCGCAGCAGCGCGTCGGCCGCCTCCGCCTGGATCCGGCCGCCCGCACCGTCCACCGCGACGGCGAGCCGGTCGACCTCACGGCCACCGAGTTCAACCTGCTCGCGCACCTGCTCCGGCACCTGGGCCAGGTCCTCACCCGCGACCGGCTCCTGGCGGAGGTGTGGGGGTACGCCGGCTACCGCGACACCCGGATGGTCGACGTCTTCGTCTCGCAGCTGCGCGCCAAGCTCGGCGACGCCAGCCCCATCGACACGGTCCGCGGCGTCGGGTACCGCGCGACGGCACCCGGCGCGTGAAGGGGTCCGGCACCGGCCCCCGCCGGGCCTCGCTCGCCCGTCGGCTCGTGCTGCTCACCACCGTGGTGGCCGCGCTCGCGGTGACGCTGACCGGGCTCGTCGCCTGGCAGACGGCCGCGCGGGGAGCCGAGGAGCGGGAGCGGGACCGGCTGGCGCGTCAGGCCACGGTCCTCAGCCGGCTGCCCGCCCTGTCGGAGGCGCTGTTCCACGGCGCCCAGGTCCTGGGAGGCCCGGACGGGGTGCAGCTGGCGGTCATCGCCCCCGACGGAACGGTGAGCGGCACCGCCACACCGGCCGTCGACACCGTGTCGAAGGCGTCCCTGCTGGCCGGCGAACCGGTCGCCACCCACGGGATCCTCGGCGGCCAGGACGTGCTGCTGGTGGGACGGCCGGGCGTCCGCGGCGGGGCGGTCGTGCTGACCGAGCCGTACGCGATCGTCACCGAGAACACGAACCGGGTCCGCCGCAACGTGATCGTGCCCCTCGTCGTCGGCATGCTCGGCGCCGGGCTGGCCGGGGCGCTGCTGGCGCGCAGGATCGGCCGGCCGCTCGTCCGGGCCGCGGGGATCGCGCACCGGCTCGCCGCCGGCGAGCGCGGCGTACCGGCGCCGGTCGACGGCCCCCGCGAGACCGCGGAGATCGGACAGGCCCTGAACGTCCTGGACGAGGCGCTCGCGCACAGCGAGAACCGGCAGCGGGAGTTCCTCCTCTCCGTCTCCCACGACCTGCGCACCCCGCTGACCGCGTTGCAGGGGTACGCGGAGGCGCTCGCGGACGGCCTGATCGAACCGGAGCGGGTGGCCGAGGTCGGCGCCGTCCTCGCGGACGAGACACGGCGGCTGGACCGCTTCCTCGCGGACCTGCTGGACCTGGCCCGGCTGGAGGCGGACGACTTCCGCCTCGACATGGCACCGTCCGATCTGGGCGCGGTCGTCGGCGAGGCCGCCGTGTTCTGGACCGAACCCTGCGCCCGCCGGGGCGTGGACCTGAGGTGCGAACGGCCGGCGCCGCCCGTCGTCGTCGAGACGGACGCCTTCCGGGTCCGGCAGCTGATCGACGGGCTGGTGCAGAACGCGCTGCGGGTGACACCCGAGGGGGCGCCGGTGGTGCTCGCGGTCCGGCCGGCTGCGGACGGCGGGGCCCGGATCCAGGTCCGGGACGGCGGCCCCGGACTCTCCGAGGACGACGAGCGCGTCGCCTTCGAGCCCGGCGCCCTGCACGCCCGCTACCGCGGCACCCGGCCGGTCGGCAGCGGTCTGGGGCTGACCGTCGCCCACCGTCTGACCGGCCGCCTCGGCGGCTCCCTCCGGGTCGAGGGGCACGGGCCGGAGGGTGGTGCCTGCTTCACCGTCACCCTGCCGCCGGAGCCCGGCACGTCCTGAGCGCCCGGCACGGACCGCGGCCGGCCCCGGCACGCCCCGGCCGCCCGCCGCGCACCGGTGCGCCGACCGTCCCCACCGCCCGTACCTTTCCCGAACAATGCGCCGACGCACGCCTTACCCGCGCCGGGCACCGTGAGGCGACATGAACACTTCATCGACCGAGGCGCCCGGACTCCTGTACCGGAGCGGGCGCTGGTGCGCGCGCCGTGCCTGGCACGTGGTGACCCTCTGGGTCCTCCTCCTGCTCGCCCTCGGGGCGGCGGACCGCGCCTGGGGCGGCACCTTCGCGGACAGCTTCTCCCTGCCGGGCACCCGTACCCAGACCGGCGCCGACCTGCTCCAGGCGCACACCGACACGGCCGGCGGCACGGCCTCGTCCGTCGTGCTGCGCTCCGAGCGGGGCGCCGTCACCGGACACCGGGCGGCGATCGAGGCGGCCGTCCGCGACCTGGAACGCCTGCCGGACGTCCTGTCGGTGGCGGACCCGCTCACCACCCCGGGAGCGGTCTCCGCCGACGGGGCCGTCGCCGAGATCACGGTCCGCTTCCGCGGCAACCCGGCGAGCTTCGACCCCTCCTATCTCGCCGGGGTCGACAGCGCCGTCCGGCCGTTGCGCGCCGACCGGGTCACCGTCGAGTACGGCGCCCCGCTCGGGCAGCTCGCGGCACCGCGTTCCGCGGACCGGGCGTCGGAAGCGATCGGTCTCGGCGTCGCCGTGCTCGTGCTGCTGATCGGTTTCGGCAGCGTCCTGGCCACCGCCCTGCCCCTCCTCACGGCCGCGCTCGGTCTGGCCGTCGCCCTGGCCGGGCTGGGGCTGCTCGCCGCACCCGTCGACTTCGCCCAGGCGGCCCCCACCCTGGCGGCGATGATGGGCCTGGGCGTCGGCGTCGACTACGCGCTCTTCCTCACCACCCGGTACCGGGCCATGCTCCAGGCCGGCACGGCGGCGGACGAGGCCGTCGGACGGGCGGTCGCCACCAGTGGCCGGGCCGTGCTGGTCGCCGCCGCCACCGTCGCCCTGGCCCTGGGCGGCCTCGGTGTGTCCGGGGTCGGCTTCATCGGCACCCTCGGCCTGGCGGCCGGGCTCGGCGTCGTGGTGGCCGCGGCCGCCTCCGTGACCCTGACCCCCGCGCTGCTGGGCCTGATCGGCCACCGCATCGACCGCCTCCGGGTGCGGCGGCCGGTCGCCGAGCCCACCGGCGCGTCCGACGTGTGGCACCGCTGGGCGCTCCGGGTGAGCCGGCGCCCCTGGCTCTGGCTGAGCGCCGGCGCGCTGGTGCTCGGCCTCCTTTCGGTGCCGGTCGCCTCCCTGCGCCTGGGCCACGTCGACTCCGGGGCACAGCCCACCGACCGGACCGACCGCCGCGCCTACGACCTGATCACGGAGGGCTTCGGCCCCGGCGCCAACGGCCCGCTCACCGTCGTCGTCCAGCTCGACAGCGGGCTGATCGCCGACGCGGGCGGACGCCGCGCACTCGGGGCCTCGGTCCAGCGGGAGCTGAGCGGGGTGCCCGGCGTCGCATCCGTCACGCCGCCGGCCCCCAGCGGCGACGGGGTGCTGCTCGTCACCGAGGTGACCCCCGCCTCCGGACCGCAGGAAGCGGCCACCACCGAACTGATCCACACCCTGCAGGACACCACGGTCCCCCGGATGCTGGCGGGCACCGGGGCGACGGGCTACGTCACCGGCGTGACCGCCTCGGCGCAGACCTTCACCGACACGCTCGTCACCCGGCTGCCGCTGATCATCGGCGTGGTGGTCGCCGGCGCGTTCCTGCTCCTGCTCGTCGTGTTCCGCAGCCCGCTGATCGCCCTCAAGGCCGCCCTGCTCAACCTGCTGTCCCTGGGCGCCGCCTACGGCGTGGTCGTCGCGGTGTTCTCCTGGGGCTGGGGCGGGGCGCTGTTCGGTGTCACCGAGAAGGTGCCCGTCGAGTCCTACGTGCCGATGATGATGTTCGCGATCGTCTTCGGGCTCTCGATGGACTACGAGGTCTTCCTGCTCTCCCGCATCCGCGAGTCGTGGCTCCGGGACGGGGACGACCACCTGGCCGTCGTCACCGGCCTCGCCGCCACGGCCCGGGTCATCACCTGCGCCGCGCTGATCATGACGAGCGTCTTCCTGGCGTTCCTGCTCTCGTCGAACGTCGCGGTGAAGATGCTGGCGCTCGGCCTCGGCGTCAGCGTCGTCCTCGACGCCACGGTCGTCCGCCTGCTTCTGGTGCCGGCCTCCATGTTCCTGCTGGGCCGCGCCAACTGGTGGCTGCCGGGTCCGCTCGACCGCCTCCTGCCGCGGCTCGAGCCCGAGGGGCCCGCCGCGGGATCCCCGCCGGTCACCGCCCCGGTGCTCACGACCGCCCCGGGCGGTGACCGGTGAGGCTCCTCCCGGCGCCGCTCCGCGCCCTCCCTCGCCGCCGTCTGGTCCCTGCGGTCACGGCCGTCGTGGCGGTGCTGGCCGTCGGCGCCGCGGGCGCGGCCGAGTACACGGCCCGGGCCGTGATCCGGGACCGGATCGCCCGCGCCGCGCCCGCGCTCGGCGACGACGTGACGGTGTCCACCGCCGGCGACTGGGCCCTGTGGGACCTGGCCCGGCGGACCATCCCGAGCCTTCGGGTCAGCAGCGACACCGCCGCGTTCGGGCCGCTCCCCCGAGTCGGCGTCCGGGTGCGGCTGGACGGGGTGCGCCTGGCGGGTGAGCCCGCCGTGAGCGGCAGCCGCGCCCAGGTGACCGTGCCGACGGAGTCGCTCGCCGCCGCACTGCGCGCCGCCGCGCCGTCGGTCCCGGTGTCCCGGGTCGCCACCGATCCGGCGCGGGGCACCGTCCTCGCCGCCGTGGGGCCCGGCGGCGCGGGACTGCTGACGCTGCGTCCCGTGCTCGCGGACGGGAAGGTCACGTTCACCGTCGAGAGCCTCACCCTGTTCGGGCGCGCCGTCCCCACCGGCCGGCTCGGGGCGGGCGGCGGGTTCGGGGTGGACGGCACCGGATCACGGGCGGGCGCGCCGAAGGAGTATCCGCTCGGACTCCGGGCCWCCTCGCTGCGGGTCCGGCCGGACGGCCTGCACGTCGACCTCGCGGGCGGGCCCAGCAGGCTGCCCGCCGCATGACGGTGCGGCGGCACCGGGAACACGCTCCCCGGTGCCGCCGCACTCGTGCCGGACGATCAGGCGCCGATCGGCCCCAGCATGCCCTCGCGGAGGCGCTTCAGGTTGCGCGAGAGGAGCCGGGAGACGTGCATCTGGGAGATGCCCAGCTCCTTGCCGATCTCGGACTGCGTCATCTCCTCGACGAACCGCAGGTGCAGGATGCGGCGGGCCCGCTCGTCGAGCTGGACGAGCAGCGGGGCGAGGGTGTGGAAGTCCTCGAAGAGTTCGAGCGCCGGGTCCTCGACTCCGATGAAGTCGGCGAGCGCGGCGTCGCCGTCCTCGGCGTCGCCGCCGCCCACGACGGCGTCCAGCGAGGAGGAGTTGTAGCCGTTGGAGGCGAGCCGGGCCTCGATCACCTCGTCCTCGGAGAGGTTCATCAGGGCGGCCAGCTCCGCCACGCGGGGCGCGCGGCCGAGCCGGGAGCTCAGCTCCTCGGTGGCCTTGGCCAGCTCCACCCGGGCCTCCTGCAGCCGGCGGGGCACGTGGACCGCCCAGGAGGTGTCGCGGAAGAAGCGCTTGATCTCGCCCACGATGTACGGGACGGCGAAGCTGGTGAACTCCACCTCACGGGAGAGGTCGAAGCGGTCGATGGCCTTGATGAGGCCGATGGTGCCGACCTGGACGATGTCCTCCATGTCGTCACCGCGGCCGCGGAAGCGACCCGCCGCGTAGCGCACGAGCGACATGTTCATCTCGATCAGGGTGTTGCGGGCGTACTGGTACTCGGGGGTGCCCTCCTCGAGTACCGCCAGCTCGTCGAAGAACACCTTCGACAGCTCGCGTGCGTCCGTCGGGGCGACCTTGCGGGGAGCCTCGACCAGCGGCAGGTTCCCCACCCACGTCTCCGCACCGGCCCTCGTCTGCGTCGTCACCGTAGTCGGCACTTCGATGCCCTCCCTTGCCCCTCGACAACTGTTCCTGCCCCGTGGAGGCGTCGCCTACCCCCACTTCCCCGACCCATGCCGACGAATCCCGAACAATTTTTCTCCGGGTCCGCCCKGCYGCGCGAAACGCCGCCGGAAGCCGTGGGCGGCGCCGTTCACACCAGCGCGAGGCGCGCCCTGACGCGCTTGCCCGACGGCTGCGGCTCGACGCTCACGCTCTCGCACACGGCCACGACGATCTCGACGCCGTGCTGACCGACGCGGGCCGGATCGTGGCCGCGGGGCACGGGAGACGCCTCCCGACCGTCGAACACCGAGATCTCCACGGCTCCCGGGAACAGCTCCAGCAGGACCCGGCAGGGCCCCGGAGCGTGCCGCACCACGTTCGTGACCAGCTCGCTGACCACCAGGCGCGCCAGATCGACGCGCTCACCGGTGACCGCGTGGCCGGCCGCCGCCGCGGCGGACAGGAACTCTGCGGCGAAGTCGCRTGCGGACGCGATCATGTCGTCGGCTCCGTCGTACGCGACGCTCGCCGACCGGGCAGGTCGTCGGGTCATGCTCTCCGCGGCGATCGCGTCCGTCATCGACGCCTCTCCTCCTCCTACGGCCTTCTGTGTCTCGTCTCGTCCTGCGCATTTTCCCCCAGGCACGCGTTCCACACCGCCTGTATCCGAAGACCCGGACATCGGGGGAGGCACGCGGTCGGTTCTCTCCTCCGCCGCGAAGATAGGGTGGACGGGCGGGAAAGGCGACCCGTGGACCCGGATCGACACGGAGGGAGTCCATCGGCCATGGACGAGAACCCCGACCCGTCCCGGCGGACGCCGGAGGAGACGACGCGGTCCGCCCGGGAGCTCATCGAGCTCCTGGAGGTGCTGTGGGAGCGCGGCAGGCACACCGTGTCGCCCACGCCCGTCTCGGCCTCCCAGCTGCGCGTCCTGTACAGCCTGGACCGCGAGGAGGGGATCAACCTCCGCGCCCTGGGCGAACTGCTCGGCTCCGCGCCGCCGTCGGTGAGCCGGATGTGCGACCGGCTGGAGGCGCTCGGGTTCGTGCAGCGGCTGCCGAGCCCGGTGAGCCGGCGGCAGCTCGAACTGCACCTGACCGGTCCGGGCAAGGCGTATCTGCGCGACCTGCGGGCCCAGCGGGAGGAGGCCCTCCTGGGCGTCGTCAACGCTATGTCGCCGACGACCCGCAAGGCGCTGCTGCGGGGGCTGGCCGGGTTCCAGGAGGCGTGGGAGAAGGCCGGGCACTCGCCCCGGCCGGGCCGGCCGCTCAAGGACGCCCGATCGGCTTGACCTCGGCCGGCCGCCCGTGCCAGTCGAGGCAGACCACGAGGGCGTCGTCGTCCAGTGGGGTGTCGCCGTGGTAGACGGCGAGTTCGCGCAGCAGGGCGGCGGGGACCTGGGCGGGCGGCAGGAGTCTCGTCGAGGTGAGCGCGCGGGCCAGCGCCCGCTGGCCGTAGAACTCGCCGGCCGGCGAGGGCGCGTCGTACACACCGTCGCTGCCGAAGAGCAGCCGGTCGCCGGGCAGGACCGAGAAGCGCTCGACGGCGTAGTCCGTCTCCTCGAACATGCCCAGCGGGAGCTGGGCCTCGAAGAGGACGGGGTCGACGGACCCGTCGCGCAGGCGCCACAGGCGGGGAGAGCCCGCGTCGACGATCTCGACCTCTCCCGTGTCGAGGGCGAAGCGCAGCAGCAGGACGGCGACGTGGGCGGCGCCCCGGTACCGCTCGTACACGGCCTGGTCCGCGAGGGCCGCCTGGTCGGCGAGGCCGAGGCCGGCGCGGCGGGCGTTGCGCAGGGCGTGGACGGCGAGGTTGCTGAGGAGCGCGGCTTCGATGCCCTCCCCCATGCCGTTGGTGACGGTCAGGGTCAGGTGGTCGGCGGAGACCGACCAGTCGTAGTTGTCGCCGAAGATCGCGTAGGCCGGTTCCAAATGCGCGCCGAGCTCGAACTCGGGCCGGGCGCAGGCCCGTCCGGGCAGCAGTTGCCACTGCATCTCGGCGGCGAGGGTCAGCCGGGTGGCCCGCCGGGCCAGCGCGTACAGGTCGGTGTCCCGCTCGGCGACGAGGATCTCGTGACCGAGCGCCTCGGCGATGCGCAGCAGCTGCGCCAGCAGGGGCCGGGGGTCCCGCTCGGGCGGCAGGGTCACCGTCAGGACTCCCATGCGGTCCCCGCGGACGGTGACCGGGAGGTGCACGGAGACGGCGTCGGGGTGCCGGGTGACGTGCGGCTCCTGCGAGCCGAAGGCACGTCCCTGCGGGCTGTCGTGGACGGCCACGGGTTCGCCGGTGTCCGGCGTCTGGGTCACGAGTTGCAGCGAGCGCAGGCCGTAGTCGACCAGTCGCAGTTCCGCGCGCCGGGCTCCGTAGTGCTCCCGCAGGGCGTCCTGCACGACCGTCGGCAGGAGGTGTGGCGCGGCCTCGCGCAGGGCCAGCTCGACGGCGGCGATCTCGTCCACGTGCTCTTCTCTTCCTCTTCTCTGCTTCCGGACCCCTGCCGCGCGCCCGGGACCTCCCGGGCGGGCGCGGCAGAAGTCGGCTATCTCGCGCCGCCGGCGGCGCTGAGCGCCTGCTCCACGTCGGCGTGCAGCGGGGTCGTCGTGGTCAGTCCGGTGATCTCCAGGATGCGCCGTACGGCGGGAGTCGGCGCGACGAGATGGATGTCGCCCCGCGCGTCCCGGGCCGACCGCCCCGCCCTGATCAGGACGTTCAGTCCGGAGGAGTCCATGAACTCGAGCGAGGACAGGTCGAGGACGACGTGGTGACGGCCGTGCAGGATCTGGTCGGCCAGATGCTGGTGGAGGAGGTCGGCCGTCTCGATGTCGAGCTCGCCGCCTACGGACAGCACCGCCGTGTCCGCGCCGCGAATGGCCACCTCGACGTCCAGGTTCACTGCTCGCTCGGGCATACTCCCTGCTTTCTGTGGATGGAGATCTACCGACGCCTACCCCGTCAGGAGACGCGCACGCCGATCAGGCAGGTGTCGTCGTCGGTGTCGGACCTGCTGTGGGTCAGCAGTGCGTCCAGCCGGGCCTCGAGGCCGGCCGCCGGCGCCTGCGCGGCGGCCAGGAGGTGGGCCAGGGAGTCGTGCACGGAGGTGTCCCGACGCTCGACGAGGCCGTCGGTGTACATGAGGATCGTGTCCTCGGGCTCCAGCCGGCACTCCGCCTCCTCGTACTCCGCCTCGGCGAGGGCGCCCAGGAGGAGCCCGCGGAGCATCGGGAGGGTGCTCGCCTCCTCGCCCCGCACCAGCACCGGCGGGAGGTGCCCGGCCCGGGCCCAGCGCAGGATGCGGGTCTCCGGATCGAACACGCCGCAGACGGCGGTGGCCGTCACCTGCTCGGTGAGGTGGTGCGCGACGATGTTGAGCCAGGAGAGCAGTTGTCCCGGGCCGGCCCCGGTGACCGCGAGGCCGCGCAGGGCGTTGCGCAGGACGACCATTCCGGTGGCGGCCTCGATGCCGTGGCCGGCGATGTCGCCGACGCACAGCAGGATCTTCTTGGAGGGGAGCACGACGGCGTCGTACCAGTCGCCTCCGACGAGGGACTCCGTCTCGGCCGGCCGGTAGCGCACCGCGACGTCCAGACCGGGGGCGTCGAGCGGGGCCCGGGTGGGCGGCATGATGGCGTGCTGCAGCTGGAGGGCCAGGCGGTTGCGCTCGGCCGACTCCTGCTCCGTGACGGCGAGCTGGTCGCGGGTGGCCGCGAGGGCGACCTCGGTCCAGTGCTGTGCGGAGATGTCCTGGTAGGCGCCCCGCACGGCGAGGAGCGCGTCGTCGGGGTCGAGGACGGGTTCGGCGATGACCCGGATGTGCCGGGTCACCCCGTCCGGGCGGAGCAGCCGGAAGGCCGTCGAGGTCGCGCGTCTGTGGTGCAGGACCGCCTGCAGGAAGCGGCCGATGGCGACGGAGTCGTCCGGATGGGCGTGGGCGGCGAGGTCCCGCAGCGAGACCGGGGTCTCCCGGGGGTCCCTGCCGTACAGGTCGAAGAGCTGGCTGTTCCAGGTGATCTCGCCGGTCAGCACGTGCTCCTCGAAGCCGCCGATCCGGCCGAGGCGCTGGGCGTGCTGGAGCAGGCTCGCGAGGCGGGCGGTCTCGTCCTCGATGCGCCAGATGAGGAGGACGCTGTCGCCGTGCCGGCTGATGCTCAGGTCGGCGACGGACGCCAGCGGCACCTGGTCCACGAGGGCGGTCACCCGGGCGCGCCGGGCGCGGAACGGCTCGCCGGTGGCGTAGACGCGCTCGACCCGTTCGAACAGCTCGCCCTCGCCGGCCGCCGCGGGGTACGCCTCCAGGAGCAGCGCGCCGTCGACGGCGCTCCTGGGGCGGCCGGCGGGGTCCTGGAAGTGCTCGTTGGCGTGCCGGATGCGGAAGTCCTTGAGGCGGCCCTCCGGATCCAGGTACGGGGTGAGGACGAGTGCGGGGTCGTAGAGCCCGCCGGCGAGGTCCACGAGCTCGGACACCCCGGTCGCGGGGCGCGGGACGACGGTGACCGTCGGGGCGGAGGCGCTCTCGAGTGTGTGGCCGCACAGCTCGGCCAGTGCCTCGATCTGGCGCTCCACCGCCTGCGGCTGGGGCGGGAGCGGCCGGGGCCAGCAGATCTCCAGGACGCCGTGTATCCGGCCGCCGGTGCCGGCGGGTACGGCCACCCGGGCGCCGTCGGGGTGACGCGTGTGCCCGATCGAGGGGATGCCGGCGGCTTCGAGCGAGGGGAACCACACGGTGCGCCGCCCGGTGAGCGCCTGGCGGGCGACCGTGGCCACACCCGGCGGGACGTAGCGCCAGCGCGCGGACTCCTCGGCGCCGAAGCCGGCGTGGCCGCAGAGCGTCAGCGAGGCGTCGGGGCCGACGGTCCAGACGGCGACGGCGGTGGCTCCCAGAGGTGCGAGGGCGTGTTCGAGGAGGGACTCGGCGACGGACTGGGTGTCCCCGGCGTTCAGCGCGGCGCTCTCGGCCGTGCGCAGCCGCACGGCGACCGACGCGTCGGGCGCGTCGGGCGCGGCGTCGGTGCCGGGCTCGCCGACGGCCCGCCGGACGAAGTCTTCGGCGACCTCCGCGACCTGGTCGCGGGCGGCCTGGTTGACGATGTCGGCGGCCAGCTCCAGCTGCGACAGCCCGGCCTGGGCGGCGAGTTCGGCGAGCTGGCGCGCCGCCTGCGCCGGGCCGCACCGCAGGCGTTCGACGAGGACGCCCTTGGCCAGTTCGATCAGGGCGCGCCCGTCGGCCGCGGCGTGCGCCGCCCTCACCTCTCCGCGCAGCCGTTCCACCGTCGCGGCCAGCCGCCCGACGGTGTCGCCGTACGGGGCGTCGGCGGACTCCCCGCCGGGCGTCGTGCCGGTGCGACCGCCGGTGGCCGGAGCGGGAACGGCCAGGTCGGGTACGGGGCCGTCGGCGGCCCGCCCCGCGGACGGCTCGATGCCCAGGGGGCCGGGGCGGCCCTGAACTTCCTGGACGCCGTCGACGGAGACCCGGCGCTGCGCGGCGTCCCGGTCCTCGCCCACAACAACCGGCGGCTCACCGCCGGATGCAGTCGATGAGGTCGTCGGCGTCGACCGGCTTGGTGACGTAGTCGCTGGCCCCGGACGCCAGGCTCTTCTCCCGGTCGMCGGGCATGGCCTTGGCGGTGACCGCGATGATCGGCAGGCCGGCGTGGGCGGGCATCTGGCGGATCGTCGCGGTCGCCGTGTAGCCGTCCATCTCCGGCATCATCACGTCCATCAGGATCAGGTCGATGTCCGGGTGTGCGGCGAGCGCGTCGATCCCCTTGCGGCCGTTCTCCGCGTGCAGCACCTCGATGCCGTGCAGCTCCAGGATGCCGCTCAGGGCGTACAGGTTGCGCGCGTCGTCGTCGACGACGAGCACGGTGCGGCCGTGCAGGCCGGGGTCGACGGTCCGCGGGGCGGGGACGCGCTGCTCCGCGCCGAGGAGCGGGACGACGTCGCCCGGCTGGTCGGCGGACAGGTGCAGGGCGATCCGCTCGCGCAGTTCGTCGAGGCTGGAGATGAGTTCCAGCGGGCGCTTCTCGGCCCGCTTCTGGAGAGCCCGTTCGTGGGCGGCGGTGAGCCGCCGGTTGTTGTGGGCGAGGACCGGGACGCCGCGCAGCGCCGGGTCTCCGTCGACGGCGTCCAGGAAGTTCAGGGCCTCGCCCTGGGCCATGTCGACCTCGAGGACGACGCAGTGGAAGGGACGGGTGGCCAGGGCGGTCGCGGCCTCCTGGGGACCGACGGCCGCGATGACCTCGATGTCCTCCCGGTCCTGGGGGCTGCGGCCGGAGCCGAGCTCGGCGACGGCGTTCTCGGCGACGAGGGACAGCAGGCCGCGCGGGCGCTCCTCGATCACGAGGAGGCGCCGGGGCTGGCGCTCCGGCGCCGGTACGGGGGCGGCGGCGCGGGCGGGGGTGTCCGCCTCGTCCGCCGGACCCCCGTCGGCGTCGCGGTCGACGTGCTCGTGGGCGGACTGCTCCTGGAAGTCGGCCCGGGCCACGGGCAGGTACAGCGTGAAGGTGCTGCCCTGGCCGGGCTCGCTCTCGGCGGTCAGGGCGCCGCCGAGCAGATGGACGATCTCGCGGCTGATGGACAGGCCGAGGCCGGTGCCGCCGTACTTGCGGTTGGTGGTGCCGTCCGCCTGCTGGAAGGCGCCGAAGATGGCCTCCAGGTGCTGTGCGGCGATGCCGATGCCGGTGTCCTTGACCCGGAAGGCCACCACCGCGCCGCCGCGGTGGACCGTGCCGGGCAGCTCGTCGTCGGCGGCCGGCTCGATGCGCAGCTCGACGCTGCCGCGTTCGGTGAACTTGACGGCGTTGGACAGCAGGTTGCGCAGGACCTGCTTCAGGCGCGAGTCGTCGGTGAACAGGTCGACGGGCACGCCGGGCGCGGTGGAGATCGTGAAGGCGAGGCTCTGCTGGGTGGTGAGCGGCCGGAACGTCGCCTCGACGTAGTCGAGGAGCTGGCGCAGGGAGACCCGCTCCGGGTTGAGGTCCATCTTGCCCGCCTCGACCTTCGACAGGTCGAGGATGTCGTTGATCAGCTGCAGGAGGTCGGATCCGGCCGAGTGGATGATGCCGGCGTACTCGACCTGCTTGGCCGTGAGGTTGCGGGTCGGGTTCTGGGCGAGCAACTGGGCCAGGATGAGGAGGCTGTTGAGCGGGGTGCGCAGCTCGTGGCTCATGTTCGCCAGGAACTCGGACTTGTACTTCGAGGCCAGCGAGAGCTGCTGGGCACGCTCCTCCAGCTCCTGGCGGGCCTGCTCGATCTCCAGGTTCTTGGCCTCGATGTCGCGGTTCTGGGAGGCCAGCAGGGCCGCCTTGTCCTCCAGCTCCGCGTTGGAGCGCTGCAACTCGTCCTGCTGCACCTGCAGTTCCTCGGAGCGCGCCCGCAGCTCGTCGGCCAGCCGCTGGGACTCGCCGAGGAGTTCGTCGGTACGGGCGTTGGCGACGATCGTGCTGACGTTGACGCCCACGGTCTCCATCAACTGGGCGAGGAAGTCCCGGTGCACGGAGGTGAACGGGGTGAAGGAGATCAGCTCGATCACGCCGAGGACCTGGTCCTCGACGACGATCGGCAGCACGACCAGGCTGCCGCGGGTGGTCCGGCCGAGGCCGGAGGAGATGGAGACGTAGTCGCCGGGCACGTTCTCGGCCGCGATGACACGGCGGCTGCGGGCGGCCTGTCCGACGAGGGACTCCCCCAGCCGGAACCGGCCGGGGCCGGCGCTGTCGGCGGGCCGTCCGTAGGAGCCGACGAGGACGAGCTCGGTGCCGTCCTCCCCCTCCTGCGCGAGGTAGAAGGCGCCGTACTGGGCTGAGACGAGCGGGGTCAGCTCGTCCATGACGAGTTCGGCGACGACGGCCAGGTCGCGGTGGCCCTGCATCAGTTCGGAGATCCGGGTCAGGCTGGACTTCAGCCAGTCCTGCTCCTGGTTGGCCCGGGTCGTCTCGCGGAGCGAGCCGACCATCGAGTTGATGTTGTCCTTGAGCTCGGCGACCTCGCCCGAGGCGTCGACGGTGATGGAGCGGGTCAGGTCGCCCTCGGCGACCGCGCTGGCGACCTCGGCGATGGCGCGGACCTGCCGGGTGAGGTTGCCGGCGAGTTCGTTGACGTTCTCGGTGAGCCGCTTCCAGGTGCCGGAGACGCCCTCGACCTCGGCCTGGCCGCCGAGGCGGCCCTCGCTGCCGACCTCGCGGGCGACGCGGGTGACCTCGGCGGCGAAGGAGGACAGCTGGTCGACCATCGTGTTGATGGTCGTCTTCAGCTCCAGGATCTCGCCCTGGGCGTCCACGTCGATCTTCTTCGACAGGTCGCCGTTGGCGACGGCGGTGGTGACCTGGGCGATGTTGCGGACCTGGCCGGTGAGGTTGTTCGCCATGGAGTTGACGTTGTCGGTCAGGTCCTTCCAGGTGCCGGCGACGTTCGGCACCCGCGCCTGACCGCCCAGGCGTCCCTCGGTGCCCACCTCGCGGGCGACGCGGGTCACCTCGTCGGCGAACGCCGACAGCGTGTCCACCATCGTGTTGATGGTGTCGGCGAGCGCGGCGACCTCGCCCTTCGCCTCGACGGTGATCCGGCGCGACAGGTCGCCCCGGGCGACGGCGGTGGCGACCTGGGCGATCGAGCGCACCTGGCCGGTGAGGTTGGACGCCATCACGTTGACGTTGTCGGTCAGGTCCTTCCAGGTGCCCGAGGCGCCGCGGACGGTGGCCTGGCCGCCGAGGTTGCCCTCGGTGCCGACCTCGCGGGCCACGCGGGTCACCTCGTCGGCGAACGCCGACAGCTGGTCGACCATCGTGTTGATGGTGTTCTTCAGCTCGCGGATCTCGCCGCGGGCGTCCACGTCGACCTTCTGCGAGAGGTCGCCCTTGGCCACCGCGGTGGCGACGTGCGCGATGGAGCGGACCTGCGCGGTGAGGTTGCCGGCCATGGAGTTGACCGAGTCGGTCAGGTCGCGCCAGGTGCCGGACACGCCCTTCACGTCCGCCTGACCACCGAGGATGCCCTCGGTGCCGACGTCCCGGGCCATGCGGGTCACCTCGTCGGCGAACGCCGACAGCTGGTCGACCATGGTGTTGATGGTGTTCTTGAGTTCCAGGATCTCGCCGCGGGCGTCCACGTCGATCTTCTGGGACAGGTCGCCCTTGGCGACGGCCGTCGCGACCTGGGCGATGTCACGCACCTGGGTCGTGAGGTTGCCGGCCATCGCGTTCACCGAGTCGGTCAGGTCCGCCCAGGTGCCCGAGACCCCGGGCACCTCGGCCTGGCCGCCGAGCGTGCCCTCGGTGCCGACCTCGCGGGCCACCCGGGTCACCTCGGAGGTGAAGAGGGACAGCTGGTCGACCATGCCGTTGAAGACGCTGGAGATCTCGCCCATGAGGCCGCTCGCCTCGTCGGGCAGCCGGGTGCCGAAGTCCCCGTCCCGGACGGCGGTGAGGCCGGCCAGGAGCTGGCGCAGCTCCGGCTCGCTCACCGCTGCGGCTCTCCGCCGGCGCGGCGTGGAGGGACTCTCGATCGTCGTCTCGGACATGGCTCATCCTCGCTGGTTAGCCGGGCACCTGCCAAGGGGCTCGGCTGCCGACGGCCCCAGGTCAGGCCGTCACCCCTCGCGTACGTCTCCGGCCTCGCGACCGTTGCCGTACGACAATCAAACAGGAGCCTACTCCCCCGTGATCGCCGGAAGGGAACGGCGGCGGACCAAGCGGCCGGAAACCTGCGCTGCGGGCGCCGATTCCCGGGGATCCGGCCGTGAGGACGTGGCGGGCGTCACGTCCCCGGGCACCGGCATGCGGCCCGGAAACCGGGGTAGGCGCCGCTCCGAGCCGGGCGGCCGGCGCCCAGGCGGCGAGGAGAGATCCCTGTGCTGATGGCCCATCCCGTGGTGCTGAGCAAGCTGGTCGAGGAGTACGAGACGCTGAGCGTGCTGCACGCGGAGAACGGGAGTCCCGCGGTGCGCCGGCGCATGGAGGACCTCGCGTACACGCTGTGTGTCTCCACCGGTACCCGGGACGTCGACACGGCGCTGATCGCCGCCCGCCACCGGCTGCCGGGAGCGCGTCCCGAGGACGACTCCGTCCTGATGGCCTGAACCGGTCCGACCCGCGCCGGGGAGCGGCGCGGGGCGCCCGGGACACCCGAAGGCGCCCGCCGGGCGACGTGCCCGGCGGGCGCCTTCGTCGTGCCCGGGGTCAGGAGGCCGGGACCTCGTCGACGAAGGCCGTTCCGGCACTCCGCAGACCGGCGACCTTCGCGGCCACCTGGGCCGGCGTGAGGACCTGGTCCTTGACGTGCAGGACGTAGTCGACCTGCTGGTCGTACGCGCGCGGGGTGGTCGAGGTCTGGCCGTTCAGGTCGATCAGCCACTGGTTGAAGTTGATCGACATGGGCCGCTCGGGCAGGTACTGGGCGCCGTGGGTGCCGAACTGCTGCCCGTCGACGTAGTAGGTGATCGCGTCGTTGTCGATGGTCACGACGAGGTCGTGCCAGCCGGCGAAGCTCTGCCGGCTCTCGCTGTGCTGGTTGACGGCCTGCCAGGGGTCGGGGTTGTAGGTCTCCCACGAGGTCGTGTAAAGGATGTTCGCGGGCTCGCCCCAGCCGCCGTTGGGCAGGTACTCGAAGTCGTACTCGGCGTAGTCGTCGGCCATCGGCGCCTTGAGGTCGTTGATGGTGAAGAAGGTCTGGACGAGGTGGTCGCCGTCGGGTCCGGACACCGGCGCGTCCGAGAACCTGACGCGGGCCGCGTAGGTGCCGTTCCGGAACTTCGTCGCCCGGGTGAGGACCTCGGTGTGCCGGGTGGACTCGCCCGTGCCGGCGGTGGACGTCCGCAGGTTCATCACCTTGTTCCCGCCCTGGTCCACGAAGGTGACCTTCGAGGGGTCCCAGACGGCGCCGGGCACGCCGGGCCCGCCGGAGTTGGAGCGGACGCTCCAGCCGTGCGCCGATAGGGCGGGGTCCGTGTGCGCGGTGTAGCTGAAGTCGTCGAACAGGGTCTGGCCGCCGCCCGGCGGGTCGGTCGGGTCCGTGGGATCGGTCGGGTCCGTGGGGTCCGTGGGGTCGTTGCCCTCGGGGGCGACACCCCACACCGTCGCGCCGTTCACCTGTGCGGTGACCTTGGTCCAGTCGGCGTACGCGGTCTGGCCGCCGCCGAAGGAGTAGTCGTCGCTCTGCTTCAGGGGCTGCCAGGTGGACTGGTGGAAGCGCAGTTGCATGTCGCCGGTGTCGGCGCCGGGCGCCAGGGTTCCCGCGCCCGCGGTGAATCCGATCTCCAGGTAGCGGTCGGCGGTGGCGGTGGGGTGGTCGAGGGTGCCGAAGGTGCCGGTGACGGCGGAGCAGCCCCGCACGGCCCACGAGCAGGCGAAGCGGTAGGCGGCGCCCGGGGAGTCCGCCTTGAAGTAGTAGCGGACCTTGACCTGGCTCAACTGAACGGTGGCGGAACCGGTGTTGCGGACCTTGAACCACGGTTCGCTCTGGTCGGCGGTGGCCCCGCCGGCACTGGTGCGGTACTGGACGGCCAGGCCGTCGGCGGCGGCCGAGGCGGTGGTGACGGGCAGGGTGGCCAGCGCGGCGCTGCCCACGAGGGCGGTCAGGGCGAGGGCCGCGCGGGTGCGGCGGCCGAGGGGGCGAGTGCTCATCCGTGTCCTTTCGTTGGCTCCCGCTCGGTGCGGGAG
>NZ_RDBI01000059.1:1044-1814 GCF_008042125.1 Streptomyces sp. MS191 | reverse complement strand
GCCTGGCCGCCCCGCCCCCGACTGGCGGCGCCGGATCAAGATCGGCTCGATCGTGCTGGTCGTCGCGGTGCTCGGCTGGAGCATCGGGACGTACGCCTGGGCCAGTTCCCGGATGCGCAACGAGGTCGACCTCTCCAAGGTCATCGAGCGGCCGGCCGAGGGCGACTGCACGACGTACCTGATCGTCGGCTCCGACAGCCGCGAGGGCATGTCGGCCGAGGAGAAGAAGAAGCTGCACACCGGCTCGGCCGCCGGCAAGCGGACCGACTCGATGATGATCCTCGCGGCCTGCGGCAGCGGGAACACGATGATCTCGCTCCCCCGCGACTCCTGGGTCACCATCCCCTCCTTCGTGGGCTCGGAGTCCGGCAAGAAGTACGCGGCCCGCGGCGCCACCAAGCTCAACGCGGCCTACGCGATGGACGGCCCCGAGCTGCTCGTGCGCACGGTGGAGTTCAACACCGGCCTGCGCATCGACCACTACGCGGAGATCGGCTTCGCCGGGTTCGCGAACATCGTGGACGCGCTCGGCGGTGTGGACCTGAACATCGAGAAGGGGTTCAAGGACAAGAACTCCGGCGCCGACTTCCAGGCCGGTGAGCAGACCCTCAACGGCGAGCAGGCCCTGGCCTTCGTCCGCACCCGGTACGCGTTCGCGCAGTCGGACCTGGCCCGGACGAAGAACCAGCAGAAGTTCCTCTCGGCCCTGGCCAACCAGGCGGCGACGCCGGGCACGATCCTCAACCCGTTCAAGCTCTACCCGACCCTGG
>NZ_RDBI01000059.1:0-944 GCF_008042125.1 Streptomyces sp. MS191 | reverse complement strand
CATCGACCACTACGCGGAGATCGGCTTCGCCGGGTTCGCGAACATCGTGGACGCGCTCGGCGGTGTGGACCTGAACATCGAGAAGGGGTTCAAGGACAAGAACTCCGGCGCCGACTTCCAGGCCGGTGAGCAGACCCTCAACGGCGAGCAGGCCCTGGCCTTCGTCCGCACCCGGTACGCGTTCGCGCAGTCGGACCTGGCCCGGACGAAGAACCAGCAGAAGTTCCTCTCGGCCCTGGCCAACCAGGCGGCGACGCCGGGCACGATCCTCAACCCGTTCAAGCTCTACCCGACCCTGGGCGCGGGCCTGGACACGCTGATCGTGGACAAGGACATGTCGCTGTACGACCTCGGCAAGATGTTCTTCGCGATGAAGGGCATCAACGGCGGCGACGGCAAGTCCATGAACATGCCGATCTCCGGCACGGCGCCGCAGGGCTCCCTGAAGTGGGACATGCCGAAGGTGAAGCAGCTGGTGCAGCAGATCCAGAACGACGAGAAGGTGACCGTCACCTCGGACCGCTGACCGCCCGCCGGCGCGGCCGGACGACACGCGAAAGGGGCTCCCCGGGACGGGGAGCCCCTTTCGCGTGTGGGGCCGGGCGGCCGGGGGGACGCCGTGGCGCCCCCGGCCGCCGCCGCGTCACGGGAGGTTGCGGGCCATGACGATGCGCTGGACCTGGTTGGTGCCTTCGTAGATCTGGGTGATCTTGGCGTCGCGCATCATGCGCTCGACGGGGTAGTCGCGGGTGTAGCCGTAGCCGCCCAGGAGCTGGACGGCGTCGGTGGTGACCTCCATCGCGACGTCGGAGGCGAAGCACTTGGCGGCGGCGCCGAAGAAGGTCAGGTCGCCGTCCACGCGCTCGGACTTCGCCGCGGCCGCGTAGGTCAGCTGCCGGGCCGCCTCCAGCTTCATGGCCATGTCGGCGAGCATGAACTGCACG
>NZ_RDBI01000058.1:61637-75674 GCF_008042125.1 Streptomyces sp. MS191 | reverse complement strand
GCCCTGCCCCGCGGCCTCGCGCTGCTCGACGCGCCGGACATCGACTCCCTCGTCGTCGAGAACCGGCTGCTCGCCGCCGAGTTGATGCGCACCGGGGCCGTCGGTGACGGGGGCCGAACCCTCGTCACCTGCCGTTCAGCGGGTGACTACTGGCCCATGGCCTTCTTGCGGCGGAGGAAGAACACCGCGCCGCCACCGAGCACCACGAGGACGACGGCGATGCCGGCGATCATCGGGGTGGCGTTGGAGCTACCGGTCTCGGCGAGGTCGCCACCGGTGGTGTTGCCCGTGGTGGAGCCGCCGGCCGTGGCCGGGGAGGGAGACGTCGAGGGGGTCTCGGACGGCAGCGGGCCGGGGGTGGCCGTCTTGCAGTCCAGAACGCCCTTGAAGTTCTTCTCGAAGCCGTTCGGGCCGGTGATCGTGAAGTCGTACGCCTGGTCCTCGGCGACCGGGATCGTCACGGTCTCCGACTTGCCGGCGGCGATCGTGTACTGCTTGCCCTGCAGCTCGAAGGTGAAGTCCTCGTCACCCTCGTTGGAGGCCGTGATGTCCAGGCCGCCCTTGGCGCAGTTCTTCTCGGCCGAGACGGCCGGGATCGGGCCCTTCTTCGCCCAGGTCGCGGAGGCCTTGGCGGAGACGGTGGAGGTGCTGGTGCCGGCCAGGATCAGGGTCTGGCTCTTGACGCGGGTGCTGACGAACGCGCGGCCGATCGGGACCGTGGTGTCGGCCTTCACGTCGATCTCGGCGGCGCCGTCGGCGGTGCCGGCCGGGACGTCGAGGAAGAGCTGGGCGCCGTTGGCGGCCTCGGTGACGACCTTGCCGTCCTTGTCGACGATCTTCACGCCGGCCGCGGCACCCGGGGCGAGGGAGACCGAGGCCTTCTCCGCGTTGGTGTTGACCGTGATCGGGCCGAGGCGCTCACCGGCCTTGCCGGCGACGGAGGAGGGGCTCAGGCTGAGGGACGCCTTCGGCTCCTCCAGGTTCTTCGCCTCCTTCTCCAGGTACTCCGTCAGCTTCTTGGCGTCGTCGTTGACCGGCATGGCCTCGACGTCGTCCGAGAAGTGCCAGATCGCGGCCTGCGTGGCGGCGGCGGCGGTCTTCTCGGTGAGCTTGCCGGCGCCGACCTTACTGGCCAGCGCGGCCAGGTCGTTCACCTGCGGGTAGGAGTTCTGCAGGATCCAGCGGATCTTGCCGGCGTCCTGGTTGTCGTGCAGGGAGGACTGGTCCCAGCCGACCTCCTTGTACTCCTCGCCCGTCTTGGCGCCGGTGTACAGGTCGATGCAGTAGGTCTGGATCGTCCCACCCGGCGTGACCTTCATTTCGAAGAGTCCCGCCGAGATGCCCTTCTCGCGACCCTTGATCTTGACCGTGTCATAGATCTTCAGGTCACCGAGCGTGGCCGTGGCGCCACCGGTGCCCTGCGGGGCCTCGTCGGCCACCGCCGGTCCAGCGACGGCTATCGCACCGGCCGCGACGAGGCCGGTGACGGCGGTCGCAGCGGCAAGGCGGGCAAGGCCGCGCCTCCGAACAGAAAACATGGATTTCCCCTCCGGGCGAGCTGCTCCGCGTCATGGTCGAGACACGTGGGGGGAGCACATCGCCGCAGACTCACAGACCCGATTACTCAAGTGACGCATGAGTATCCGGGAATCCTAGGGATGAGGGAGGCCCGAGTGCCCGTTCGTACGGTCTGATAACCATTCCGACTCATAATCGTTATCAGAGAGGCCTGTTACCCGAAGAACGCAGGTCAACGTATCGACAAATCGCCGACAACTCGGGCTCAGGGGACGGCTTCCAGGGCCTGCGGTTCCCGATCCGGCCGGACCGGCGGGGCGGGCAAGGTGTTCTCCCCTCGTTCCCTCGCCCGCGGTTCGGCCGTCACCGTCCGTCTGAACGCCGCCGTGCCGCGCGTCAGATCGTGACCCGCCGCCACCGCCTCGACGTCCACGAACATGCGGCGCTGCCCCTCCCGCTCCTCCTCACGCACCTTCAACCGGCCGTGCACCACCAGAGGTTCGCCGACGGAGACCGACGCCGCGAGATGGGCGCCGAGAGTCCGCCAGGCGAAGACCGTGTAGAAGCTGGTGTGCCCGTCGGACCAGGTGCCCCGCTCCCGGTCCCAGCGACGCGCCGTGACCGCGAAGCGGAACCTCGCCACCCCGCCCGAAGCGGTGTCCCGGTACTCGACCGCCGTCGCCACGTTCCCGACGAGCGTGACCATCGTGTCGTTCACGACCCCTCCCCCGTGTCCCTGCCCCGGAAGCGTGACGAGGTGTGTCCGGGCGGGGCCGGGCGGCTCCGGGCCGCGGACGGGGGCGGTCACCTGCGCGAAGACCCGAATTCCCGTCGTCCGGGGAGCCGTTCGACCGCAGGAGCGCCCCGAGGGCCGTTCCGCGGGCGGCGCGGCGGGTCCGTCCCGTCGTCGGGAGGTCCGCCGGGGCCGGTCCCGTCCGTCGTCGGGCAGGACCGGCGCCGCGCGTCCTTGTTGCACCCGCGCGCAAGCACTTGCGCGCGGATGTCGGGGTYCGGGCACCGGAACAGCCCCCCGACGGGCTGGATCGCCCCCGGTGTCCGGGGTCTGCCCGGGACGGAACGGACAGCGCAGCGGACGAACGGACAGTACAGCGTACGCATACGAGATCGACGCAACCAGCTTGCGGAACTTGCGATACTCTTGCGCTCATGACGCGACGACTTGCTCAAGTGGCCAAGAAGGTGGGAGTCAGCGAGGCGACGGTCAGCCGTGTCCTCAACGGCAAGCCCGGTGTCTCCGAGGCGACGCGGCAGTCCGTCCTCACGGCTCTGGACGTGCTCGGGTACGAGCGGCCCACGCAGCTGCGCGGAGAGCGCGCGCGCCTCGTCGGCCTCGTCCTGCCGGAGCTGCAGAACCCCATCTTCCCCGCGTTCGCGGAGGTGATCGGCGGCGCGCTGGCACAGCAGGGGCTGACGCCCGTGCTGTGCACGCAGACCAAGGGCGGCGTCTCCGAGGCGGACTACGTGGACCTTCTGCTCCAGCAGCAGGTCTCCGGGGTCGTCTTCGCCGGCGGCCTGTTCGCGCAGGCGGACGCCCCGCACGACCACTACCACCAGCTGGCGGAGCGCAACATCCCGGTGGTGCTGATCAACGCCTCCATCGAGGGCCTCAACTTCCCCTGCGTCTCCTGCGACGACGCGGTCGCCGTCGAGCAGGCCTGGCGTCACCTCGCCTCGCTCGGGCACGAGCGGATCGGGCTCGTCCTCGGCCCGAGCGACCACGTCCCCTCGCGGCGCAAGCTCGAAGCCGCCCGCACCGCGGCGCAGGCGGCGGGCACGAAGCTGCCCGACGAGCACGTGGTGCGCTCGATCTTCTCGCTGGAGGGAGGGCAGGCGGCGGCGAACCGGCTCCTGGAGCGTGGCGTCACCGGCATCGTGTGCGCCAGCGACCCGCTCGCCCTGGGGGCGATCAGGGCCGCCCGCCGGCGCGGGCTGTCGGTACCCTCGCAGGTCTCCGTCGTCGGCTTCGACGACTCGGCCTTCATGAACTGCACCGAGCCGCCGCTGTCCACCGTGCGCCAGCCCATCGAGGCGATGGGCCGGGCCGCGGTCGAGCTGCTGTGTGCCCAGATCCAGGGCACACAGACGGACCCGGGTGAGCTCCTCTTCGAGCCCGAGCTCGTGGTCCGCGGATCGACGGCGCCGCCGCCGCTCGCCTGATCGCCCGCCCCTCTCCTCCGCTCGACCCGCCTTCTCCCACTCCCCGGCTCCGGTGCCGGGAGGCCTCGCCGCCTCCCGGCACCGGAGCCGTTCCGTTGTCCGGAACCAGAGGGTCCGTCAACTGCGGTTTCTGTCACGGCTGTTGACAAAGCGGTGACCTGATAGAAACCTGACACCCCGGCGACGCAAAAACTTAACTATGAAGCTTAATTAGCCTGTAATGCGTCGTCATTCATTGTCAGAGACCTGCTGGGTTCCTGGCGAGCGTCGCTCCTGTCGTCGAGCCGTGGCCCAGAACATGGAGAGGCCCCTATGAGAGGCAAACATCCGAGCTGGCGGCTGGCCGTCGGCGCGCTGATAGGCGCGCTGATCGCCGTCGGGCTGCTGCCGGTGACCGCGTACGCCGCCGCGAGCACCAATCTGGCCCTCGGCAGGACGGTGACGGCCACGGGCGCCCACGGCGCCTATCCGGCCGGCAACGTCACCGACGGCAGCCAGGCGTCCTACTGGGAAGGGCCCGCCGGATCCTTCCCGCAGTGGGTGCAGGTCGACCTCGGTGCGAGCGCCCGCGTCGACCGGGTCGTGCTGAAGCTCCCGACCGGATGGGAGGCCCGGAACCAGACCGTCGGACTGCTCGGCAGCACCGACGGCAGCGCCTTCACCAGCCTGGCGGCCGCGCAGCCCCGGACGTTCGACCCGGCTCAGGCGAACACCGTGTCCCTCGCCCTGTCCTCCGTCACCACCCGGTACGTCCGGGTACAGGTGACCGCCAACTCCGGCTGGAACGCGGCACAGTTGTCCGAGGTCGAGATCTGGGGCGAGAGCGGTCAGGGCCCCGGCGAACCGCCGGTCGAGGGCACCAACCTGGCCCGGAACAAGCCGATCGAGGCGACCTCGACGACCCAGACGTACGTCGCCGCCAACGCCAACGACGACAGCGCCGCCTCCTACTGGGAGTCCGCCGGCTTCCCGGCCGGTCTGACGGTGAAGCTCGGCGCGAACGCCGACGTGCAGGCCGTGGTGGTCAAGCTCAACCCCGACCAGGCCTGGGGCCCGCGCACGCAGTCGATCCAGGTCCTCGGGCGCGAGCAGTCCGCCTCCGGGTTCACCTCCCTCAAGGCACGGGCCGACTACGCGTTCAGCCCCTCCACCGGGCAGAACACCGTCACGATCCCGGTCACCGGCCGGTACGCCGACCTGCGGCTGACCTTCTTCTCCAACACCGGCGCCCCCGGGGCCCAGGTCGCGGAGTTCCAGGTCGTCGGCGCCGCGGCGCCCAACCCCGACCTCACCGTCACCGGTCTGACCTGGGCTCCGTCCTCCCCCTCCGAGACGGACGCCGTGACGGTCGACGCCACGGTGCGCAACGCCGGCTCCGCCGCGGCCGCCGCCACCACCGTCGAGGTCAGCCTGGAAGGCGCCGTCGCCGGCTCCGCCCCGGTCGCCGCCCTCGCCGCGGGTGCCTCGGCGACCGTCCCCGTCACCGTGGGCAAGCGCCCGATGGGTTCGTACACCGTCTCGGCGGTGGTCGACCCCACCGACACCGTCGCCGAACAGGACGACACCAACAACAGCCGGACGGCGGCGGGGAAGCTGGTCGTCGGCCAGAGCCCCGGGCCGGACCTGCGGGTCACCGGCATCACCACGAACCCGGCCAGCCCGGCCGTCGGCTCCGCCGTCACCTTCACCGTGGCGGTCGAGAACCGCGGCACCACCGGTGTCGCGGCGGGCACAACCACCCGGCTGACCGCCGGAACCACCACGCTGAACGGCACCGCGGGCGCGATCGCCGCGGGCCAGACGGTCAACGTCGCGATCTCCGGCAGCTGGACCGCCGCCTCGGGCGGCGCCACGCTCACGGCGACCGCCGACGCCACCGGGACCGTCGCCGAGACCGACGAGACGAACAACGTCTTCTCCCGCTCCCTCGTCGTGGGCCGCGGCGCGGCCGTGCCCTACGCCGAGTACGAGGCGGAGGACGCCCGCTACCAGGGCACCCTGCTCACCTCGGACCAGAAGCGGACCTTCGGGCACACCAACTTCGCCACCGAGTCCTCCGGCCGCAAGTCGGTGCGCCTCGACACCACCGGGCAGTACGTGGAGTTCACCTCCACCACTCCGTCCAACTCCCTCGTGGTGCGCAACTCCGTGCCCGACGCCGCCGCCGGTGGTGGCGCGGACGCCACGATCAGCCTCTACGCCGACGGCGTCTTCGTCCGCAAGCTGACCCTGACGTCCAAGCACAGCTGGCTGTACGGAAGCACGGACGACCCCGAGGGCCTGACCAACCGGCCTGGCGGCGACGCCCGCCGGCTGTTCGACGAGTCGCACGCCCTGCTGGCGCAGTCCTACCCGACGGGCACCAAGTTCCGCCTCCAGCGCGACGCGGACGACAAGGCATCCTTCTACATCGTCGACCTGATCGACCTGGAGCAGGTGGCGGCCCCGGCGGCAAAGCCCGCGAACTGTGTCTCCATCACCGAGTACGGCGCCGTCCCCAACGACGGCCTCGACGACACCGACGCCCTGCAGCGCGCGGTCACGGCCGACCAGAACGGCCAGATCCCGTGCGTGTGGATCCCGGCCGGA
Source organism: Streptomyces sp. MS191 (assembly GCF_008042125.1). Lineage (GTDB taxonomy): Bacteria > Actinomycetota > Actinomycetes > Streptomycetales > Streptomycetaceae > Streptomyces. The sequence continues at coordinate 69,389 of NZ_RDBI01000058.1, read as the reverse complement.
CAGTGGCGTCAGGAGCAGAAGATCCTGACGGACGATCCGCTCAACCGCGGGCAGTTCAACCAGGTCGGCATCCGGGACGTCACGATCCGCGGCGCGGGCATGTGGCACTCCCAGCTGTACACCCTCACCCCGCCGCACGAGGCCGGCGGCATCAACCACCCGCACGAGGGCAACTTCGGCTTCGACATCGACCACAACACGCAGATCTCCGACATCGCCATCTTCGGCTCGGGCGCGATCCGCGGCGGGGACGGCAACGCCGAGGGCGGCGTGGGCCTCAACGGCCGCTTCGGCAAGGGCACCAAGATCAGCAACGTCTGGATCGAGCACGCCAACGTGGGTGTCTGGGCCGGCCGCGACTACTCCAACATCCCCGAGCTCTGGGGACCGGGCGACGGCCTGGAGTTCAGCGGTATGCGCATCCGCAACACCTACGCGGACGGCATCAACTTCGCCAACGGCACGCGGAACTCGACCGTCTTCAACTCCTCGTTCCGCAACACCGGCGACGACGCGCTGGCCGTGTGGGCCAGCAAGTACGTGAAGGACACCTCGGTGGACGTCGGCCACGACAACCACTTCCGCAACAACACCATCCAGCTGCCGTGGCGCGCCAACGGCATCGCCGTCTACGGCGGGTACGGCAACACGATCGAGAACAACATCATCTCCGACACCATGAACTACCCGGGGATCATGCTGGCGACCGACCACGACCCGCTGCCCTTCTCCGGGCAGACCCTCATCGCCAACAACGCGCTGCACCGCACGGGCGGCGCGTTCTGGAACGAGGACCAGGAGTTCGGCGCCATCACGCTCTTCGCCCAGGGGCAGGGCATCCCGGGCGTCACCATCCGGGACTCCGAGATCCTCGACTCGACCTACGACGGCATCCAGTTCAAGACGGGTGGCGGTGAGATACCGGACGTGAGGATCAGCAACGTCCGGATCGACAGGTCGGTCAACGGTTCCGGCGTCCTCGCGATGAGCGGCGCCCGCGGCAGCGCGACCCTGACGGGCGTGACCATCACCAACTCGGCCGAGGGCGACGTCCTCGTCGAACCCGGTTCGCAGTTCGTGGTGAACCGCACCGGCTGACACTCCCGGCACCGCCGCGGCGGCCCGCTTCCGCGGGCCGCCGTACCGGCGTGTCCGCGTACGGGCTGCCGCGGGCCGGGGAGGCGGGGGAAGTCGCCCCGTCGCAGCCGTAGACGTTCTCACAATCCTCTGGAACTCTCTGAGCGTTCAACGCAAAGAAGCTACAACTCTGCGTCTCTCGTGGACATATCCGACTGAGCCGCGTCTCGCCGCCGTCGTGCGCGAGGCCGAGATCGAGGACAGATGACTATCCGCAACTGGAGATCACGGTGGCTGAGCGCCGCGATCGCGACCGGCCTCCTGGCGCTGGGCGGTCCGCTGATGACCGCCCGGGCGGCGGGCGGCCCCAACATCGCCCTGGGCGACCCGGCGGCGGCCGCCAGCGCCCACGCCGAGTACGGCGCCGCGAACATCACCGACGGCAACCAGGGGTCGTACTGGCAGAGCGCGGGCAGCGGCCTGCCCCAGTGGGTCCAGGCCGACCTCGGCACCCCGACCCGCGTGGACGAGGTCGTCCTGAAGCTGCCCGCCGGATGGGAGAGCCGCAGCCAGACGCTCTCCGTGCAGGGCAGCGCCGACGGCACCAGCTTCGCCACCCTCAAGGGCTCCGCCTCCTACACCTTCACCCCGGGAGCGGCCAACACGGTCACGGTGACGTTCCCCGCCACCCAGACCCGGTTCGTACGGATCGACATCACCGCGAACACGGGCTGGCCGGCCGCCCAGCTCTCCGAGCTGGAGGTGCACGCCGCCGACGGGGTCTCCGTCGACCTGGCGAGCGGACGCACCCTCACCGCGAGCAGCCACACCGAGGTGTACACGGCCGGCAACGCCAACGACGGCAATCGCGCGACCTACTGGGAGAGCGCCAACAACGCCCTGCCGCAGTGGATCCAGGCCGACCTCGGGGCGTCCGTGCGCGTCGACCGGGTCGTCCTGCGACTGCCCGACAGCTGGGGAGCGCGCAGCCAGACCCTCAAGATCCAGGGCAGCACGAACGGCACGGCCTTCACCGACCTGACCGCCGCCCAGGCGTACACCTTCGACGCCGCGAGCGGGCGCTCCGCGACGATCACCTTCGACGCCACCACCACCCGCTACGTCCGCGTCCTCGTCACGGCGAACAGCGTGCAGCCCGCCGCGCAGCTCTCCGAGCTGGAGGTCTACGGCCCCCGGACCGGCGACACCCAGGCGCCCAGCGCGCCGGCCGACCTCGCCTTCACCCAGCCGGCCACCGGCCGGATCCGGCTCACCTGGAACGCCGCCACCGACGACACCGGCGTCACCGGCTACGACATCTACGCCAACGGCACCCTGCTGACCAGTGTCGACGGGAACGTCACCACCTTCACCGACACCCGGCCCGCCGACCAGACCGTGACCTACCTCGTCCGTGCGAAGGACGCCGCCGGGAACCAGTCGGCGAACAGCAACGCCGTCACCCGCACCGGCGACACCGGCGACACCCAGGCGCCCACCGCGCCGGCGGACCTCGCCTTCACCGAGCCCGCGTCGGGCCAGGTCAAACTGGTCTGGAACACCTCCTCGGACAACACCGGCGTCACCGGCTACGACGTGTACGCCAACAACACGCTGCGCGGCAGCGTGGCCGGCAACGTCACCACGTACACCGACACCCAGCCGGCCTCGGCCACCGTGACCTACCACGTACGCGCCAAGGACGCCGCCGGGAACCAGTCGGCCGACAGCAACAAGGTGACCCGCAACGGCACCGGCGGTACCGGTTCGAACCTCGCGGTCGGCAAGGAGATCGCCGCCTCCTCCGTGGTGCACACCTTCGTCGCGGCCAACGCCAACGACAACAGCACGAGCACCTACTGGGAGGGCGCGGGCGGCAGCTACCCGAACACCCTGACCGTCAAGCTGGGCTCGAACGCCGACGTCGACAGGGTCGTCCTCAAGCTCAACCCGGACGCGTCCTGGGCGACCCGCAGCCAGACGGTCGAGGTCCTCGGTCGCGAGCAGAGCGCCTCCGGCTTCGGCGGCCTGGTCGCCTCGAGGAGCTACACCTTCGACCCGGCGAGCGGCAACACCGTGACCATCCCGGTCTCGGCCCGCGTGGCCGACGTCCAGCTCAGGTTCACCGCCAACTCCGGTTCCTCCGCCGGCCAGGTCGCCGAGTTCCAGGTGATCGGGGTCGCGGCGCCCAACCCGGACCTGGAGGTCACCGGCCTGACCGCCTCGCCGGCCGCGCCGGTCGAGTCGGACCCGATCACGGTCAGCGCCACCGTCCGCAACAGCGGCCCGGCCGCCGCCCCGGCCGGCACGGTCGCGCTGCGCCTGGGCGGTACCAAGGTCGCCACCGCGCAGGTCGGCGCCCTGGCCGCCGGCGCGCAGACGACGGTCAGCGCCTCCATCGGCGCGCGCGACGCCGGAAGCTACCAGCTCAGCGCCGTCGCCGACGAGGCGAACGCCATCATCGAGCAGAACGAGTCCAACAACACCTTCACCAGCCCCACCGCCCTGGTGGTCAAGCCGGTGGCCGGCTCCGACCTCGTCGCGGCCGCGGTGACGACCTCGCCGTCCAGCCCGGCCGCCGGTGACACGGTCACTTTCAAGGTGGCGGTGAAGAACCAGGGCACCCAGGCCGCCGCGACGGGCGGCCACGGCGTCACGCTCTCCCTGATCGACTCCAAGGGCGCGACGGTCAAGACGCTGACGGGAGCCCACTCCGGCGCCCTCGCCGCCGGTGCCACCGCCGAGGTGGCCCTCGGCCCGTGGACGGCGGTCAACGGCTCGTACACCGTCAGGACCGTGGTCGCCGACGACGCGAACGAGCCGCCGGTCAAGCGGGAGAACAACACGTCCACCCAGCCCCTCTTCGTCGGCCGCGGCGCCAACATGCCGTACGACATGTACGAGGCGGAGGACGGCACCGCAGGCGGCGGCGCCCAGGTCGTCGGCCCGAACCGGACCGTCGGCGACATCGCGGGTGAGGCGTCCGGCCGCAAGGCCGTCAACCTGGACGCGACGGGCGAGTACGTCGAGTTCACCACCCGCCGTCCGACCAACACCCTGGTCACCCGCTTCTCCATCCCCGACGCGCCCGGCGGCGGCGGCATCGACGCCACGATCGACGTGTACGTCGACGGCGTCCTGAAGAAGGCGATGCCGCTGACGTCCAAGTACGCCTGGCTGTACGGAGCCGAGACCGCCCCCGGCAACTCCCCGGGCGCAGGCGCCCCGCGCCACATCTACGACGAGGCGAACCTGCTCCTCGGCGAGACGGTTCCGGCGGGCTCGAGGATCAGGCTCCAGAAGGACGCCGCGAACACCTCCACGTACGCGATCGACTTCGTGAACCTGGAGCAGGTCGTGCCGGTGGCCAACCCGGACCCCGCCTCGTACACCGTGCCCGCGGGCTTCACCCACCAGGACGTCCAGAACGCGCTCGACAAGGTCCGGATGGACTCCACCGGCACGCTGGTCGGCGTCTACCTGCCGCCGGGCGACTACCAGACGGCGAGCAAGTTCCAGGTGTACGGCAAGGCCGTCAAGGTGGTCGGGGCCGGTCCCTGGTACACGAGGTTCCACGCGCCCTCGACGCAGGACAACACCGACATCGGCTTCCGGGCCGAGGCGGCGGCGAAGGGCTCGCTCTTCAAGGGCTTCGCGTACTTCGGCAACTACACCTCGCGCATCGACGGTCCCGGCAAGGTCTTCGACTTCGCCAACGTGTCGGACATCGTGATCGACGACATCTGGAACGAGCACATGGTGTGCCTGTACTGGGGTGCCAACGCCGACCGGATCACGATCAGGAACTCCCGGATCCGCGACATGTTCGCCGACGGCATCAACATGACCAACGGATCCACCGACAACCTCGTGACCAACAACGACGCGCGGGCCACCGGGGACGACAGCTTCGCCCTGTTCTCGGCGATCGACGCCGGTGGCGCGGACATGAAGAACAACGTCTACGAGAACCTGACCTCGACGCTGACCTGGCGGGCCGCGGGCGTCGCCGTCTACGGCGGGTACGACAACACCTTCCGCAACATCCACATCGCGGACACGCTCGTCTACTCCGGCATCACCATCTCCTCGCTGGACTTCGGCTACCCGATGAACGGCTTCGGCACCACGCCGACGACCTTCGAGAACATCTCGATCGTGCGGGCCGGCGGGCACTTCTGGGGCTCGCAGACCTTCCCGGGCGTCTGGGTCTTCTCCGCCTCCAAGGTCTTCCAGGGGATCCGGGTCAACCACGTCGACATCGTCGAACCGACCTACAGCGGTGTGATGTTCCAGACGAACTACGTCGGCGGGCAGCCGCAGTTCCCGATCAAGGACACCGTGTTCTCGGACATCTCGATCACGGGCGCGCGCCGGAGCGGTGACGCCTACGACGCCAAGTCCGGCTTCGGGCTGTGGGCCAACGAGATGCCCGAGTCCGGGCAGGGCCCCGCCGTCGGGGAGGTGACCTTCAACGGCCTGAGGATGAGCGGCAACGCCGTCGACATCCGCAACACGACGTCCACCTTCAGGATCACCGTGAATCCGTAGCGGGCCTCCGGGTGAGACCGTCCGCGCGCTGCGAGGTCGGTGCCGGTGGCTTGCAGCTGCTTGCACCGGCCTTGCGTGGCTGGATGCGCCCTACGCGGCCTCCGCGCTGCCCTCAGAGGGCGAGGGCCCGCCATCCGGCGGCCACGGCCCGCAGGGTGCCCCACGGCGCTCTGCGGGCCGTGGCCGACGTGCAGGGCCCATGGGCGAGTCGGGAAGGCCCGTGGGGGAGTGCTGAAGCGGGAGCGGGGCCGGCGGGCCCCGCTCCCGCTTCGTCGTGAACGGCAGGTCTCCGGCCCCGACGGCCTCTGTTTCCAGGGGTGTACGGCCCGCTCCGCCCGGGGAACGGCGGGTGCTTCCGTCCGCCCGGTCCGCCCCCGCGTTGTCCGCTTCGTAAGCCGTGATCCGCGCCGTCCTGCTGTCGACTGTCAGGCAATTACGAAATCAGCGCGATATCTTGCGTTCACTTGTTGGGGATGGTTGAGTGTGCGGCGCCCCACAACGCACCGGCGGTGGGGCGACCTCCACGTTCATGCCCGAAGGGGACCACCCATGAGAAGTGCCCGGTTCCGCCGTACGCGCCGCGCCAGCGCGGTCACCCTCGTCTCCGCGCTCACGCTGACCGCTCTCGCCGCCTGCGGCACGAGCAGCAGCGACAACGGCAGTGGCGGTTCCGAGGGTGGCGGGTCGTCCGACCCGGCCGCCCCGCTGGACCCGAAGACCAAGGTGACGCTCACCATCGACTGCATGCCTCCCGCGGCGAAGGCGGCCGAGCTCAAGGAGTGGAAGGAGGACGTCGCCGAGTTCAACAAGACGTACCCGAACGTCACCATCGAGGGCCGTTCCACTCCCGGCCAGTGTCTGGAACCCCCGCGCTTCACCGCGATGCTCAAGGCCAAGTCGCAGCCGGACGTGTTCTACACGTACTTCACCGACCTGCCGCAGGTGCTCGACAACAACGGCGSCGCGGACATCACCGCGTACGTCAACGACAAGAGCGTCCCGCTCCTGAAGGACATCGACCCGAACGTCCTGGGCTCCCTCAAGCAGGACGGCAAGCTCTACGGTCTGCCCACCAGCAACTACACCATGGGCCTGCTCGTCAACCGCAAGCTGTTCCAGCAGGCCGGCCTGAACCCGGACATCCCGCCCCGCACCTGGGACGAGGTCCGCGCCGCCGCCAAGAAGATCGCGGGCCTGGGGAAGGGCATCGCGGGCTTCGGCGAGTACAGCGCCGGCAACACCGGCGGGTGGCACTTCACCGCGCAGATGTACAGCCGCGGCGGCGAGGTCGTGGACGCCAGTGGCAAGAAGGCCGCGTTCAACAACGAGATCGGCAGGGAGGTCGCCGAGAACCTCCACGCCATGCGGTGGGAGGACGACAGCATGGGCAAGACCCAGCTGCTCCAGTGGGGCGACCTCCAGAAGCAGATCGCCACCGACAAGCTCGGCATGTTCCTCGCCGCGCCCGACGACATCGCGTACATGGTGCAGCAACTGGGCGCCAAGTACGAGAACTTCGGCATGGGCCCGATCCCCGGCGAGAAGAGCACGCTGGCCGGCGGCAACAACTACATGATCAAGCAGGGCATATCCGGCGACAAGATCAAGGCCGCGGTCGCCTGGCTGAACTTCAAGAACCTCACCGTCGGCAAGGGGCAGTTCGCCTGGTCCCGCACCAAGCAGGACGGTCTGCCCGTCGGCGTTCCGCAGCCCAACTTCTGGCTGAACGAGTCCAAGACCACGGACGACGCCGCACGTGTCGAGCACGCCACGATGCCGGTCGCGAACTTCAAGTCGTTCATGGACAACCCCGTCCCGGGCAAGGCCGAGCCGCCGAAGGCCCAGGAGGTCTACAAGGTCCTGGACAACGTGATGTCGGGGATCCTCACCAACAAGGACGCCGACATCGCCAAGCTCCTCTCCACCGCCGAGACGCAGGTCAACCAGGTCCTCGCCAACGGGTGACCGGACACCGGGGGAGGGCGGCCGGTCCCGCCGCCCTCCGCCGGTCCGCCGCCCCCACCGAGGGCGGCCCGCACCCAGACCCTCCGCACGACGACGAACGGGACGGCGAAGCCGAAGACCAGTGCGAGCACCGTGAAGAGCAGGGTGTTGCGCCAGGCC
>NZ_RDBI01000058.1:57895-61537 GCF_008042125.1 Streptomyces sp. MS191 | reverse complement strand
GAGCCTGCGGCGCAACCTCACCGCGCACGGATTCCTCATCGGTGCGGTCGTCTGCTTCGCGGTCTTCTCCTGGTACCCGATGGTCAGGGAGTTCTTCCTGGCCTTCCAGAAGACCGAGGGCGGCCGGACCACCTGGGTCGGACTGGACAACCTCACCACCGTCTTCAACGACCCGGCGTTCTGGCAGGCCTGGCGCAACACCCTGCTCTTCACGGTGCTCGCACTGGTCTTCGGCTTCGCCGTCCCGTTCGTCGTCGCCCTGGTCATCAACGAGTTCCACCACGGCAAGGGCTACCTGCGGCTCCTCGTCTACCTGCCGGTCATGCTGCCACCGGTCGCCTCGGTCCTCCTCTTCAAGTACCTCTACGACCCCGGGTACGGCCTGCTCAACGAACTGCTCCGGTTCCTCCACCTGCCCGAGCAGCAGTGGCTCCAGGACCCCGACCTCTCGATGCTCTCCGTCGTCATCGCCTCGACCTGGATGAACATGGGCGGCGCCGCGCTCATCTACCTCGCCGCCCTCCAGGGCATCCCCGGGGAGTTGTACGAGGCCGCCGAGCTCGACGGCGCGGGCATCCTGCGCAAGATCTGGCACGTCACCATCCCGCAGACGCGCCTCATCCTCTCGCTGATGCTGCTCATGCAGATCATCGCCACCATGCAGGTCTTCGTCGAACCGTTCCTGCTCACGGGCGGCGCCGGCCCCGAGGGATCGACCACGACCGTCGTCCACCTCATCTACCAGTACGCCTTCAACTTCAACAACTACGGTGCCGCCGCGGCGCTCGGCCTGCTCCTGCTCGTACTCCTCGCCGGATTCTCGGCGGCGTACGTCAGGCTCAGCCGCGCCGAGGACGAGTAGATCCGGGGAGACCAGCATGTCCACACGCACACTCGTCTCACCGGCGCAGCTCGCCCGCCCCCGCGGCAAGGCCGTGTACTGGACCGTCTTCGCCCTGGTCGTCGGCGGCTTCACCCTGGCGTTCCTCGGCCCGCTCTACTGGATGGTGTCCAGCGGCTTCAAGGACACCCAGGAAGTCGTCCAGACACCCCCGACCCTGGTGCCCGGATCGTTCGCGCCGGAGAACTACAGCCGCGCCTGGGAGGTCATGGACCTCTCCACCCTGCTGTTCAACACCCTCTACTACGCCTTCGGGGCGCTGGCCTTCCAGCTCGTCCTCGACGTCGCGGCCGCCTACTCGCTCTCCAAGCTCCGGCCCGTCCTCGGCAAGGCCGTGCTCGGCATGATGCTCGCGACCCTGATGATCCCCGCGACCGTCCTCGTCGTGCCCCAGTACCTGACGGTGCTCGACGTGCCGATCGTGGAGCGCAACCTGCTCAACACACCCTGGGCGATCTGGCTGCCCTCGGTCACCAACGCCTTCAACATCTTCCTGCTCAAGCGCTTCTTCGACTCCATCCCGAAGGAACTCCTGGACGCCGCCTCCATGGACGGGGCGTCCCCGATGCGCACGCTGTGGTCGATCGTGCTGCCCATCTCGCGGCCGATCCTGGGAGTGGTGTCGATCTTCGCGGTCGTGGGCGTCTGGAAGGACTTCCTCTGGCCGATGCTCACCCTGCCCGACCCGACGAAGCAGACGCTCAACGTCGGCATCTACTCGCTGTCCAACGGCGTCCCGGTGAACGTGCTGATCGCGGCCCTCACCATCGCCTCGCTGCCGACGCTGCTCATCTTCCTGGTCTTCCAGCGCAACATCATGAGCGGTCTCACCGCCGGCGGTCTCAAGGGCTGACCGGGCGCATCGCGCCGCAGCCGACACCGCCTCCGCACCGCACCCAGAAGCCTTCGCCGCCGGCCCGTCCCATGCCCCGCAGCAACCGGGCCGGCGGCGAAGAACCCCGACCTGCCCGAAAGGACCGTCACGTGGCAGCCCCTCACTCGTCCCGCACCGAAGACTGGTGGCGCGACGCCGTCATCTACCAGGTGTATCCCCGCAGTTTCGCCGACGGTGACGGTGACGGGACCGGGGATCTCGCGGGAGTCCGGGCGAGACTGCCCTACCTCGCCGAACTGGGCGTCGACGCCGTCTGGTTCACCCCGTGGTACCTCTCCCCGCTGGTCGACGGCGGGTACGATGTCGCCGACTACCGGACCATCGACCCCACGTTCGGCACGCTGGCCGAGGCGGAGAAGCTCATCGCCGAGGCCCGCGGACTCGGAGTCCGGGTGATCGTCGACATCGTCCCGAACCACGTCTCCGACCAGCACGCCTGGTTCCGCGCGGCGCTGGACGCCGGCCCCGGCAGCGCCGAGCGCGAACTGTTCCACTTCCGGCCGGGCCGCGGCGAACACGGCGAACTGCCGCCCAACGACTGGCCCTCCCAGTTCTCCGGACGGACCTGGACCCGCGTCGAGGACGGGGAGTGGTACCTGCACCTCTTCACCCCCGAACAGCCCGACCTCAACTGGGCCCACCCGGCGGTCCGACGCGAACACGAGGAGGTGCTGCGCTTCTGGTTCGAGCGCGGTGTCGCCGGCGTACGGATCGACTCCGCCGCCCTGCTCGCCAAGGACCCGGCGCTGGCCGACTTCGAGGAGGGTGTCGACCCCCACCCGTACATCGACCAGGACGAACTCCACGACATCTACCGCTCGTGGCGCGCGATAGCCGACGAGTACGGCGGGGTGTTCGTCGGCGAGGTCTGGCTCCCCGACTCCGAGCGCTTCGCCCGCTACCTGCGCCCCGACGAGCTGCACACCGCCTTCAACTTCAACTTCCTCTCCTGCCCGTGGGACCCGGACCGGCTGCGCCGGACCATCGACGACACCCTGGCCGAGCACGCCCCGGTCGGCGCCCCCGCCACGTGGGTGCTGTGCAACCACGACGTCACCCGGACCGTCACCCGCTACGGCCGCACCGACACCGGCTTCGACTTCGCCACGAAGACCTACGGCACGCCCACGGACCTCGGGCTCGGCACCCGCCGCGCCCGCGCCGCGGCCCTGCTCACCCTCGCGCTGCCCGGATCCGTCTACGTCTACCAGGGCGAGGAACTCGGCCTGCCCGAGGCCGAGATCCCCCTCGACCGCATCCAGGACCCCATGCACGCCCGCTCGGGCGGCACCGATCCGGGGCGCGACGGCTGCCGGGTCCCGCTGCCCTGGTCCGCCGAGGCGCCCTGGTACGGATTCGGCGCGACGACCGAACCCTGGCTGCCGCAGCCCGGGGACTGGGCCGAGTACGCCGTGGACCGCCAGGACACCGATCCGGACTCGATGCTCGCGCTCTACCGCGAGGCCCTGCTCGTCCGGCGCACCGGCGCCGGGTTCGGGGACGGCCCGCTGAGCTGGCTGCCGGCCCCGGACGGTGTCCTCGCCTTCACCCGGACCGACGGCCTGGTCTGCGTCGTCAACCTCGCCGCGACGCCCGCCGACCTGCCGCCGCACGGCGAACTGCTGCTCGCCAGCGGTGCGCTGGACGCCGACGGCCGGCTGCCCTCGGACACGGCGGTGTGGCTGCGCTCCTGACCCCGGCCGCCGCCGCGCCCCGGATCGGTGCCGCCCGAGCGGGCGTGCATGGGGTCCTGGATGCGGTCGAGGGGGATCTCGGCCTCGGGCAGGCCGAGTTCCTCGCCCTGGTAGACGTAGACGGATCCGGGCAGCGCGAGGGTGAGCAGGGC
>NZ_RDBI01000058.1:3885-57795 GCF_008042125.1 Streptomyces sp. MS191 | reverse complement strand
CTGCTCGCGCAGCCGCTTCAGGAGCGCGGCGCGCCGGGGGGAGAGGAGGTCGGAATCCATGGGGTCACGGGCCTTCGTCCGCAGGGGCCGGGTCAGGGGGTGGCTGCGCAGCAGCTCGATGAGGCGCTCGGTGCCGAACTCGAGGGCGTCGACGGGTACCCGCTCGTCCGCGCAGTGCAGCAGCCGCCGGTGGTCGCTGCCGGCGGGCAGCCGCAGCGGCAGCCAGCCGTAGCAGCGGATGCCGAGCCGGGCGAAGATCCCGGCGTCGGTGGAGGCGGGGCTCATCATGGGGAGCGGCACGGCCTCGGGGTCCGCCGTCCGCAGGATCGACTCCAGGCGGTCGTAGAACGCCCCGAACTCCGGTTCCGCGATCAGCTCCTGGCGCACCCGGGGGTCCTCGTGGAGGAGCTCGACGGCGACGTCCTCGCCGATCAGCGGACGGATCTCGGCGATCAGGTCCGCCACCTCGAACGCGCCCGGCAGGATCCGCCCGTCGACGTCCACGGTGATCTCCGCCGGGATCACGTTGATCTTCCGCCCGGCGCGCACCACGGTCGGGTTGACCGTGTGCCGCAGCACCGAGTCCAGTTGGAGGGCCTCGTCCAGCGGCAGTCCGGTGGGCGGCGCGTCGTCCGCGTCGTCCGTCCGCAGGCGCTCGACGGCGTCGGCGAGCGAGTCCGGCAGCGCCCCGGCGAGGGAGGCGAGCATCCGGTCCGCGACCGGGGTGCGGTGGCGGGGCAGCCGCACCCCGCTCAGCGCCGTGAGCACCCCGCCGAGCCGGGCCACCGGATTGCCGGGGGCGGCCAGCCGCGAGCCGTGCCCGCCCGGGCCGCGCAGCGTGAGCCGCAGCCAGCCGGGACGCTTCTCGGCGACGACGACGGGGTGGAAGCGGACGCCCGCCAGCTCGATGCCCGCGCCGCCCTCCTCGCCGATGCCGTAGCGGACGCCGTCGAAGAGTTCGGGATGGTTCTCCACGAGGTACGTCGCCCCCGCGGTGCTGCCGTTCTCCTCGTCGGCGACGACGGCCAGGATCACGTCACCGGCCGGCCGCTCGCCCCGCTCCCGCAGCCGGAACAGGGCCGCCAGCATCATCGCCAGGCCGCCCTTCATGTCGATGGCGCCCCGGCCCCACACCTCGCCGTCGACGAGGCGCCCCTCGAACGGCGGATGCGTCCACCGCTGCCCGGTCACCGGGACGACGTCCGCGTGGGCGTGCAGCAGCAGGGGAGGGGCCTCGCCACGGCCGGCGAAGCGGACCACGAGGTTGGCGCGTTCCCGGCTCGGGCCCACCACCTTGTAGTCGGTCACGCCCGCCTCCACCAGGAGGCGTTCGAGGTGGGCGATCAGGGCGCTCTCGTCGCCGGGCGGATTGGTGGTGTCGATTCGGATCAGGTCCCGCAGCAGGGGCACGGGATCGAGGAACGGGGACGCGGCGGGATCGGCCGGCATGGAAAGGGGACCTTTCGGGGTCAGGGGGCCCGGTGGGCGGCGGTCAGCAGCGCGGCCGTCTCCCGCAGCAGCTCCGTGCCGGTGCCGAGCCACTGGGCGTCGACGGCGGCGCGGCGGTGGAAGAGCTGGGCGTCGCACTCCTCGGTCATGCCGTACGCGCCGTGCAGGTGGACCGCCTCGGCCGCGGTGCGGCGGGCCAGCTCGCCCGCCAGATGGAGGACCTGGGCACCGTGCCGGCGCACGTCCTCCCCCCGGTCGGCGGCGGCCGCGCACGCGCGGGCGAAGGCGAGGACGGTGGAGATCTCGGCGGCCAGCGCGGCGAGCCGGTACGCGGGCGCCTGATGGCGCGCCAGCGGCTCGCCGAAGACGTGGCGGGAGAGGAGCCGGTCCCGGGTGAGCTCCAGGGCGCCGCGGGCCGAGCCCGCGAGCAGCGCCGCCTGCCGGACGCGGGCACGGGCCAGCACCGCGGGGTAGGCGGCGTCGACGGCGTGGACCGAGCCGAGTACCGCCGCCCGGTCGAGGACCACCTCGTACAGGTCGCCCCGCCCGATGTCGTCCTGGCGGCGCAGCCGTACGCCCGGACCGCCGGCCGGCACCAGCGCGAGCACGACACGGCCGTCCACGGTGCCCGGAACGGCCAGATGGCCGCAGTCGGCGGCGAAGGCCACGAAGACGCGGCCGCCGCTCACGGTGAGCGCGCCCGCCTCCCCCTCGGTCACGAGCGGCCCGGGGGCGCCCGGCCCGGTACGTCCCTCGGCACGGACGGCGAGGGCCACCGTCGCGGCGCCCTCGGCGATCGCGTCGAGCACCGGGCGGTACTCCGGCGCCCCGGTCGCCGTCAGGAGTTCGGCCGCCGTCACGGTGTCGGCGAACGGACTCTGGTGCAGGGCCGCCCCCATGAGCTCGACGGCCTCGACCAGGTCGGCCTGCCTGTCCAGACGCAGCGCGCCGAGCTCGGCGAGGGTGGCCCACACGGCCGCCCGGATCCCGGCGTCCTCCTCGTCCGGAGGCGCGTCGGCGCCCGCGCCGCGAGGGCGCTCGCCGAGCCGGCGCAGTACCGGGGCCAGGTCGTCGGTGTACAGCTCCTGCAGCGCGGTCGTCGTCACAGCAACCCCAGCCCGTTGGTGGCGATCAGGTAGAGCATGACCTCCGAGGTCCCGGAGGCCAGCCGGTGCGAGGGGCCGAGGCGGATCCCCGCCTCCAGCAGGCCGCCGTCGGGCGCGCCGCCGTCCCACGCGGTGAGGACGCCGTCGAGGCCGCCGACCTCCAGGCCGGTCTCCAGGACGGGCCGGATCTGCTCGGAGACGTACCACTTCGCCATCGCCGAGGAGACCGGGTCGGGACGGCCGGCGCCGAGCCGGCGGACCTGCTCCCAGGCCATCGCGTGCCCGGCGTTGAGCCGGGCGTCCAGCGCGGCGATCGGCAGCGCGTAGGCGGGGTCGTCGAGCCGTCCGCCGGCCGCGGCGCGCTCGATCACGAGATCGAGCAGCCGGCGTGCCTTGGCGTGGAAGTCGATCCCGGTGCGCTCCAGCTGGAGCAGCTCGGTCATCAGGCGCCAGCCGTCGTCGACCTCGCCGACGACGTCCGCCCCGGTCAGCCGTACGCCGTCCATCACGACCAGGTTGAACCGGTCGTTGCACATCGCGGGGACGGGCTCGACGTGGACGCCCGGGGAGCGCAGGGGCAGCAGGAACAGCGTGATCCCGTGCATCGCGACGGGCGAGTCGGTCGTGCGCGCGGCGCACAGCGCCACCTCGCCGTACAGCGACTTCATGTTGTAGATCTTGCTGCCGTACAGTCGCCAGCCGTCGCCGTCCGGGCGGGCCGTGGTCCGCAGCCCGGACAGGTCGGACCCGGCCTCCGGTTCGGTGAACAGGACGGTCGCGATCTCCTCTCCGGCGGCCAGCGGCGGCAGGTGACGCTTCTTCTGCTCCTCGGTGCCCACCTCGAGGAGGAACCGGCCGACGATGTCGATGCTCAGGACATGCACGTCGTCCGGGATCCCGGCGCGGGTCATCTCCTCGGTGACGATCGCCGCCTCGGCGGCGCCCAGACCCGAACCGCCGTACTCCGAAGGCCAGTTCGGGGCGAGCCAGCCGCGTTCCCCGAGGCGTCGGCGGACGTCCAGATGGGCGGCCTCGACCCCCGGGGGGTACGCGGCGATCTCCTCGGCCAGGCGCCGGACGGAGTCGTCGGCGAGCAGCTCGCGGACCTGGGCGCGGAACGCGGCCTCGCCGGCCGACAGCCCGGCGAGGGTGCCCGCGGGGGCGCCGGCGTCCGGCAGCGCGCCGGCCGGAGCGGGGGTACGGGTCGGGACCACCGGGGCGCTCATCGGGCGTCGTCCTGTTCCGCGAGCTCCAGCAGGGCCAGCAGCTCGGCCTCGTCGACGGACTCCAGCTCGCGCCGCTCGATCAGGTCCGCGAGCTGCCCCAGCGTGCTGTTGACGAACAGGTCCCGCAGCTCCAGCTCGACCCCGAACCGGTCCCGGACGCGGGCACCGAACTGGGTGATCTTCAGGGAGTTGCCGCCGACGCCGAAGAAGCTGTCGTGCACGCTGAAGCCGTCGCGGCCGAGGATGTCCGTCCAGATCCCGGCGAGCGCCAGCTGCGTCGCCGTGGTGGGCGCCTCGAAGGCGGCCACGGGCGCGGCCGCGTCCGGCTCGGGGAGCCGCTTGCGGTCCAGCTTGCCGCTGGCGGCCCGCGGCAGCTCCGCCAGCGGGACGAAGACGGCCGGCACCAGATGCGCGGGGAGGCGGGCGCCCAGCCGCCGGCGCAGCGACTCGATGTCGGGTTCCGCGCCGGGCACGGCGGTGACGTAGGCGACGAGCCGGGCGTCGGCGCCCTCGCCGTGCGCGACGACCACGGCCTCGGCGACCTCGGCCTCCGCGGTGACGGCCTGCTCGATCTCGCCCGGCTCGATGCGCAGTCCGCGGACCTTGATCTGCTGGTCGACCCTCCCGAGGAAGTCCAGACGGCCGTCCGCCCGGCGGGAGACCAGGTCTCCGGTGCGGTACAGCCGCCCACCCGGCGCCCCGAACGGATCGGGGACGAACTTCCGCTCGGTCTCCTCGGGGTCGCCGAGGTAGCCGCGGGCCACCCCGACCCCGCCGACGAGCAGCTCGCCGGGCACCCCGACGGGTACCAGGGCGCCGAAGCGGTCGACCACGTGGGCCTGGTAGTTGGCCAGGGGCAGACCGATCGGCGGCATCGCCGTGTGCTCGGTCTTCTCGCACCGGTAGTCCACGCAGGCGACGGTGGCCTCGGTGGGGCCGTAGCCGTTGTGGAACTCGCGGCTCCCGGTGTTCCAGCGGTTGACCAGCTCCCCGGGGAACGCCTCCAGACCCACGAACAGGGTGCGCAGGTCGGGCAGCCGATCCGGGTCGAGCGCGCCGAGCACGGCCGGCGGGAGGTCGGCGACCGTCACCCGCTCGGCGCGCAGCAGCCCGGTCAGCAGGTCCGGGTCGAGCAGCGTCGTGCGCGGCGCCTGGACCAGGGTCGCCCCACTCGTCAGCGCCGAGAAGAAGTCGAAGAGGCTGACGTCGTACGAAGGGTTGGCGAACTGCAGGACCCGGTCGTCCGGCCCCATCCGGAACAGCTCGGTGATGGCCCGCGCGAAGTTGACGATCGAGCGGTGCTCCACCTGCACGCCCTTGGGGCGGCCGGTCGAACCGGAGGTGAAGATGACGTAGGCGAGGTTCTCCGGACCCGCCGCGGCGGGCAGCCGGTCCGCCGGCCGGGAGCCCAGCGCCGGATCGTCGACGAGGACGGCGGTGACCGCGTCGGGGAGGGTCGCGGCGAGCTCCGCCGTGGTGACCACGACGGTCGCGCCGGCCTCCGCCAGCAGCAGCTCCCGGCGGGCCGCCGGATGGTCGGGGTCGAGCGGCAGGTAGGCGCCGCCGGCCTTGTGCACGGCCAGGAAGGCGGTGGGCAGGGCGGGACCGCGCGCGGCCAGCACGCCGACCACGGACTCCGGTCCCACACCGGTCTCCCGCAGCGCGTGGGCGAGCCGGTTGGCCCGCTCGTCGAGCTCCCGGTAGCCGACGCGCTCGCCCTCGTAGGTCAGGGCGACCGCGTCCGGGCGGGCGTCGGCGGCGGACTCGAAGAGCTGGTGCAGGCACAGGTCCTCGGTGCCGAACTCCCGGCCCGTGTCGTTCCAGTCGGACAGGAGCCGCCGGCGCTCCGCGCCGGTCAGCAGGGGCAGTTCGCTCAGCCGCAGGCCGGGATCGGCGGCCACCGCGCGCAGGATCCGCGCGTAGTGGCCGAAGAGCCGCTCGATGCGGTCCGCGTCGAAGAGCTCCGTGGAGTACTCGGCCCAGAGCCGAAGGCCCTGGCCCGGCACCTCGGTCAGCTGCACGGCGAGGTCGAACCGGGCCGTGCCGGGGTCCACCGGGTACGGCTCGGCGGACAGCTCGCCCACCCGGGCCTCGCCGGCCGCGGCGTGCTGCAGGGTGAAGCAGGTCTGGAAGAGCGGATTGCGACTGGGGTCGCGCTCGGGCGCCAGCTCGTCCACGAGCATCCCGAACGGCAGGTCCTGGTGGAAGTGGGCGCCCATCACCGTCTCGCCGGTGCGGGCGAGGAGCTCGCGGAAGGTGGGGTCCCCGGCCGTCGAGGTGCGCAGCACCAGGGTGTTGGAGAAGAAGCCGATGAGCTGCTCGATCTCGGGGCGGGTGCGGCCGGAGAAGACCGAGCCGAGGACGATGTCGTCCTGGCCGGTGTAGCGGGACATCAGCCCGTTGAACGCGGCGAGCACCACGGTCAGCAGCGTGGCCCGCTCGTTCAGGGCGAGCCGGTGCAGGTCCGACAGGAGGTCCGGCGGCAGCAGCTCCACCCGCGTGGCGCCGGCCCGGGTGGGCTCGGCGGGCCGCGGCCGGTCCGCGGGGAAGTCCAGGGTCGGCAGGCCGGTCAGCCGCTCCCGCCAGTAGGCGAGCTGGCGGTCCAGCACGTCTCCGGTCAGCCGGCCGCGCTGCCACACGGCGAAGTCCGCGTACTGGACGGGGAGGTCGGCCAGCAGGGGAGCCCGTCCGGCGCTCTCCGCCCGGTACAGCTCGACCAGTTCGTGGGTGAGGATGTCGGTGGACCAGCCGTCCGTGGCGATGTGGTGCATGGCCAGGACGAGGATGTGCTCCTCGGGACCGAGCCGGGCCAGCGAGGCGCGCAGCGCGTGCTCGGCGGCGAGGTCGAAGGAGTGCCGGACCTCGGTCAGGACGTGCTCGCGCACGGCCTGCTCGGGGTCCGCGGCGCCGGTGAGGTCGAGGACCGCCAGGGGGACCTCGGCCGGAGCCGGGTCGACGTGCTGGTAGGCCACGCCGTTCTGTTCGGGGTAGCGGGTGCGCAGGATCTCGTGCCGGGCGAACAGGGCCGTGAGGGCCCGGCGGAAGGCGGCCAGGTCCAGCGGGGCGCGCAGCCGCAGCACCGAGGGGGCGTTGTAGACCGGCTGTCCCTGCGACCACTGGTTGAGGAACCACAGCCGCTGCTGGGTGAAGGAGAGGGGCAGGGCGCGGTCCCGGGTGGCGGGCGTGATGGTGTCCGTGGTGGCCTTGGCCGTGTCGCGCTGGCGCTCGCGCAGCGCGAGCAGTGCCTTGCGCGTCTCGGCGAGGCTCCGGGCGCCGCCGGTTCCGCCCGCGGGCGCGGCCGGTGCCGTCGTGCCGTGCGCGGCCGACAGGTCCGCGGGACCGTCGGTACCCGCCGCCCGCGGCGACGCGGAGGTGTCCGTGTTCGTGGTGTCCCGCATCGTCATCGGCTCCCCACCGTGGTCAGCGGCGCCGCGCCGCCCGTGTCCCGTGCGGCGGTCGTCCGCACGGTGGTTCCGGCACCCTCGATCGCCGCGGAGACCGGGCGGCCGGTGCGCCCGTCCGCCACCAGGACCTCGGCCACGCCCCCGAGCAGGGCGTCCCGGGCGGCCTGGAGCTTGGCCTTCATGCCGCCGACGGCCGCGTCCCCGACCGGTCCCTCCGCCGGGACCTCGTAGCCGGGGAGCAGCGAGGACTCGTCCCGGTGGTCGGCCAGCACGCCCGGCGCCCCGGTGAGGAGGACCAGCCGGGCAGCCCCGAGCGCCACCGCCACGGCGGCGGCGGTCCGGTCGGCGTCCACGTTGACCGCCGCCCCGTCCTCCGCGAGTGCCGGGGGCGACAGGACCGGGACGATCCCGTCGTCCAGCAGCAGTCGCAGCAGGGCCGGGTCGATGCGGCTGATCCGCCCGTTGTGGTCGTCGCGGATCATGACCTTCCGGCCGTCCAGGACCGCCCGGTGCGCGGCGGTGCGCCGGGCGGTGACCGTGCGGCCGTCGAGGCCGGTCAGCCCGACCGCGCGGGCGCCGCCCCGGCCGAGGGCGGCGACCAGGGCCGGCTTCACCTTCCCGGCCAGCGCCAGCTGCAGCACCTCCAGCGTCGCCGGGTCGGTGTAGCGGCTCGACGAGCCGCTCGGGGTGGTGAGCCGGCGCTGCGGGACGCCGAGCCGGTCCGCCAGCCGGTCGACCTCGGCGGCGCCGCCGTGCACCAGCACCACCCGGTGGCCGCCGGCGGCGAGCGCGGCGATGTCGGCGCACATCGCCTCCCGGTCGATCTCCGGGCTGCCGCCGCACTTGACCACGGTGACGGGGTGATTCATCTCTTGCTGCCTCTCGGAAGCGGATCGGATCGGCCCGATGGAGCCGGGACGAGGGGAGGGGACGACGTGAGAGGACGACGTGCGGGGCTCAGAGCGGGTGCAGGCCCGTGAAGTCGAGCCCGGCCCGCTCGTCCCAGCCCATCCGGATGTTCAGGCTCTGGACCGCGTTGCCGGCACCGCCCTTGACCAGGTTGTCCAGCGCCCCGATCGTGAGGAGCTGGCCCGAGGCGGGGTCGTACGCGAAGCCGACGTCGCAGTGGTTCGAGCCGAGCAGGATCTTGGGCTCGGGGAAGCGGTAGTTGCCCCGCTTCTGCGCGACGACCCGGACGAACGGCTCGTCCGCGTAGTGGGCGCGGTACGCCGACCGGATCTGCGCCTCGGTGACGCCGGGCCGGGCCGTGGCCCGGCAGACCGCCTGCACGCCGCGGACCGCGTCCACCCCGGTCGCCGTCATCAGGGCGTCGAGCCCCGTCGCCTGGCTGATCTCGGCCTGGTGCCGGTGGTTGAGCGGAGCGAACACCCGCAGGACGCCGCTGCGTTCGGAGTGCAGGTTCATCTCGCCCGCCGACGCCCCGGAGCCGCTGGAGCCGACCCGGCCGTCGACGGTGACGGTGGACTCGATCAGTCCCTCGGCCGCCAGGGGGCGCAGGGCCAGGATGGAGGCCGTGGCCATGCAGCCGGGCACACTCACCAGGTCGGCGGTGCGCAGCTGCTCGCGATGGGTCTCGGGAAGCCCGGTGACCGCCTCGGGAAGCAGCTCCGGCGCGGGGTGCTCCCGGCCGTAGTGCTTGCGGTAGAGAGCGGGGTCCTTGAGCCGCAGATCGGCACTCAGGTCATAGACGATCTTGGCACGGGCGGCCAGCTCGGCCCGTCCCGCCAGGTCGTCCAGGCTGGAGGACGTGAAGAACAGCACGTCGCAGTCGGGGAGTTGGGAGGGGGCCACGTAGCTGAGGTCGGTACGGCCCCGCAGGTTGGGGTGGCTGCCGTCGACCCGCCTGCCGGCCAGGCGGGTCGACGTGGTGGCCACGACCTCGACCTCGGGGTGGCCGGTCAGCATCCGGAGCAGTTCGCCCCCGATGTATCCGGCTCCTCCGACGATTCCGGCGCGGATCACTTCCTACTCCCCCCAGTCCTCTTCGGCCTCGGGAGCCATGGCCATGATGAACGGGTCGCGCGAGACGACCTCGAGCTCGGCCATGCATTCCGCGCATTCCACGATCTCGTTCAGCTCGATCTCGGGGGCCACGGTGACATCGCCCGCGCATTCGGGGCACGCTTCCTTGAGCAAGGGAATTCCTTTCCGGTGGGACGGGTGAACGGATCGGTGTGGTCGTCCGGGACCCCGGGCCGCACCCGGGGCTTTTCGTGCGGTCGGCGCATTCGTTTTCCGCGCCGGGTTCGAGCCTCTCCTCACACCACGGTGCGAGGCAGTCGGGGATAACCCCTACGCGGTCCGGGACCAGCGCTCCAGGCCGTCGAGGACGTGGTCGTACGCGTCGAGGAGGGCCGCCGTCCGGCGCAGCAGACCGGGCACCGAGGAGGCCCGCTCGGGCCCCGCCGTGGCCACCGCGATCCGCAGGGCGGACCAGTGGTGCGCCACCCGGTCGACCTCGCGGGCCAGTTCGAGCAGGCGGGTGTCGCCGAAGCGGCGGCCCGCGTCACGCAGGAACTCGGCGTGCAGCCCGGTCACCGCGAGGACGGGGCCGACCACCACGAAGACCTCGTCGCCGACCGCCGGGTCGGCCGGCAGCCGGTCGAAGGCGTCCGTGAGGAAGCGGCGCAGCCCCGCGAGGCCCCCGGTGGCCCCGGCGGTGTCCGGCGCGCGGAAGCCCGCCAGGTTCGCGGTGACGACCCCGCGCACGAACGGCGGGTCGAAGACGGGCTGGTCCTCGTCGACCTCGATCTCCAGCCAGCGGTTGCCGATCGGGTTCGCGGTGAAGAACATGTCCCGGTCGTGCACCACCGGATTGCCCGAGTCCCGGGCCGCGGTCAGCGCGGCCAGCGGGATGGTGCCCTGGAAGGCCGGTGGCACCGGGTCGGCCACGAACACGTCCCCGGTGGTGTCGTCGAAGCCGTAGAGCACCATCAGGTGGTTGGTGTGGACGTCGCGGTAGGCGGGCCGGAAGGGCAGGTGGAAGTTGTCCGCCGCCACCGCGACCGGGGTACCGGCCACCAGCGCCGCCAGGACCTGCCGCCGGCCCTCCTCCGCGTCTGCGGGGGTGTGCCAGCGGGAGTGGATCCGGTGGTGCGGGGCGAGCCCGCCGAAGAGGTCCTCGGCGGCGCCCGGCAGGTAGTACTCCTCGCTGCGGACGTCCCCGGGCCGGTAGTCGAAGCCCCAGCCCGCGCCCAGGACGTGGACCGGGTCGAGGCCGTGGAACCCCAGCAGGACCCCGGCGGTGGTGTGCAGGCAGTGCGACAGCTCGTGCCGCCAGTATCCGACCGGTGCCAGTTCAACGCGCAAGGCGGCTCTCCTCGTCCACTACGGCGGTCATCGCGAAGACGTGCATGGCGGGGTTGTCCGGAAGCCGGACCGCGGCCAGCGGCTCGGGGCGGACCACCGCGATCCGCTGCTGCCAGAGCGCGGGCGCGTGATGGCGGTGGGTGTGGCGCGGGTACCGCATGCTCGCCGTGCGGAAGGCCAGGGGCTCGTCGAAGTAGGCCGCGGTCTGGGGCCAGAAGTCGGACATGCGCAGCCACGCCCGGCTCACCGAGCCGTCGCGGTAGTGCAGTTCGACCTCGTCCTCGGTGCGCCGCTCGGCGGCCCCGACGAGGCCGATCCAGTCGTAGCGGCCGCCGGCCGCCCCGTCCGGGAGCTCGACCAGCTGGCCGCGGCAGCGGATGTTGTCGCCCCCGGCGGTGGGCCGGGGCGGGAACACGAAGGCCGTGCCCGCCACCTCGACGAGCGATCCCGGCTCCGGAAGTTCCTCCGCCGGAAAAGTATTGCGCCAGATATTGAACCCGAATTCACCGGGCTCGTCCGGCGGCTGTATTCCGCGGTTGTCGTAGTGCGCGGAAAGGTCGATGACGGTGTTTCCCAATCTCATCACATCCAGTATGTTGCGGCTGTGTTCACCACTGAAACGGCGGCCGAAGCCGTCGAAATCCGATACGTCGAATCCCTTTCCGGACCGCTCGCCGAGCAGGTGGCCGCGGTGACCTCCGCGGCCTACGAGGTCGGGGACCTGGTCCCGGGACTGCCGGTGGCCGACGGGGCGCGGGAGACCGCCCGGGACGTGCGGGACGATCTCGCGGCGGGTCGGCCGCTGTGGGTGGCGACCGTCGACGGCGACGTCGCCGGCAGCGTCCGGGCGACGATCCGGGCCGACGGCGACTGGGAGGTCCGGCGGCTCGCCGTGGCCCCCTGGGTGCGGCACGGAGGGCTCGGACGCCGCCTCCTGGCCCGGCTCGAGGACGCCGCCGTGACCGCGGGCGCGGCCCGGGTGGTGCTCGACGCGGTCGTGGAGCGCGGGAATCCCGCGTTCTACGCGCGGGTCGGGTTCCGCACGGTCCGCCACTTCGGGGCACCGGACAAGCCGCTCTCCGAGGTCCACATGGTGCGCGATCCGCGCGAGCCGGTCGAACGCCGCTCCGGCGCCGACGCGTTCGCCGGGGCGTACGACCGCGACGTCACCGGCTGGGTGGCGACCTGGTGGTCCGTGCCGGGCGGTACCCGGCGCGTGACCGGGACCGGCATGCCCGAGGCCGGGGCCGACGGGCTCCTCGGCGTCGACTGCCTGCCCGCCGCCACGGAGCCCGAACGCGCCCTCCTGGAGCGCGAGTCGGTGCGCGCCGCCGACCGCGTGGACGACGACGGGTCGCAGTTCTTCGGCCGGCCGGCCGCGCTCGTCCCCGCCTTCGTCCAGCCCCGGCTGGTGCACGGCGGGCTGCTCGCCTGGTGGCGCGGCCCCGCCGCCCGGGGCTGACCCGCCGGGCGGTCCGCCGCCCCCGGCCGGAGCGGCCGTGTCATCCGGCGGGCCGGACCAGCGAGGCCGCGGCCCGGATGATCCGCTCCGGACTCACACCCGCCTCGACCAGCAGCTCGCGCTCGTCCGCCACATGGTCGAAGAAGCGGTCGGGGACGCCGATCCGGTGCACGCGGCAGGGTGCCTCCTCGGTGACGACCTCGGCCACCGCCGCGCCCAGACCGCCCGCGACGAGGTGGTCCTCGACCGTCACGATGCCGGCCGTCTCCCGCGCCGCCCGCAGCACCGCGTCCCGGTCCAGCGGCTTGATGGTGTGCATGTTGAGCACACGCGCCGAGATCCCCATCCCGGCCAGCGCCTCGTGCGCCTCCAGCGCCATCGAGACCGGGTACGGGCCCGTCGCCACCAGCGTGACGTCGTCGCCCGCCCGCAGCAGCCGGGCCTCGCCGAGCCGGAACTCGTACGGCTCGTGGTGGACCAGCGGCGTCGCCGCCCGGCCCAGGCGCAGGAACAGCGGCCCCGGCAGATCGGCGGTGGCGCGCACCGCGTACTCGGTCTCGACCGCGTCCGCCGGCACCACCACCGTCATGTTCGGCAGGGTCCGCACGATCGCCAGGTCGTCCACCGCGTGGTGCGTGGGACCGTAGTGGCCCGCCGACAGGCCGGCGTGGGTCACCACCACCCGTACCGGCAGGTCGTTGCCCGCGACGTCCACCTTCAGCTGCTCGCAGGCGCGTGTCGCGGCGAAGCCGGAGATCGTGTGGGCGTAGGGGAGGAGCCCGGTGGCCGCCATGCCCGCGGAGACACCCATCAGGTTGGCCTCGGCGATGCCCACGTTCACGTACTGCGCGGGCAGTTCCTCGCCGAACAGCGTCTCCAGGCCGCCCATGTCGGAGTCGACGCAGAAGACGCGCGGGTCCTCCCGGGCCAGCTCCACGAGCGTCCGCCGGTACACGTCGCGGGAGGCGACCCCGTACCGCTCCTGCCAGTCCGGCTCCGGCACCGTGCCGGGAGGCGCCGCCTCGATCGTCGGGGTCGTCATCGTGCTCTCCTCGCGTTCAGACCGGTCATGGCGCGCTGGAACAGCCGGGGGCTGAGCTGCACCGAGTGGGACTTCTTCTTGCCCTCGAAGAGCGGCACGCCCCGCCCCTTCACCGTCCGCGCGAGGACGGCCGTCGGGCGCCCCGGCGTGTGCGGCAGCGAGGCGAACACCTCGTCCAGAGCCGCGAGATCGTGCCCGTCCACCTCGACGGTCGCCCAGCCGAAGGAGCGCCAGCGCTCCCCGAGCGGTTCGAGGCCGACGCAGTCCTCGGTGGAGCCGGTGATCTGGAGCCCGTTGCGGTCCACGACCGCCACCAGGTTGTCCAGGCCGTAGTGGCCGGCGGTCATCGCCGCCTCCCACACCGAACCCTCCTGCAGCTCGCCGTCGCCCAGCAGCGCGAACGCGCGGCCGGCCCGTCCGGTGCGGCGCAGGGCGAGCGCCACACCCGACGCCAGGGACAGCCCGTGCCCCAGCGACCCGGTGGGGAACTCCACCCCGGGCAGCCGGCGCAGCGGGTGGCCGGCCAGTCGGCTGCCCGGTCTGCTGTACGTGTCGAGTTCCGCGCGGTCGATGAAGCCGCGCTGCGCCAGCACGGCGTACAGGGCGGCGCTCGCGTGCCCCTTGCTGAGGACGAACCAGTCGCGCTCGGCCCACGCCGGGTCCTCCGGCCGCAGCCGCAGCACCCGGTGGTAGAGCACGGTCAGGATGTCGGCGGAGGACAGGCTGCCGCCGACGTGGGTGCCGTGCGGGCTCGTCCCCATGCGCAGGACCAGTTCCCGCACCTCGTGGGCGAGGTCGGCGAGGTCGGCGAGGCCCGCCGGTCCGGCGGCACCGGGGGGCACGGCGGCCTCACGCGCCGCGCCGTCGACGGGGCCCGTCACGTCCGGGGCCGCCGTGGCGGGTGCGGTGTCGAGTGCGGTGGTCACGGGGTCTCCTCGGGGGCGTTCATCGCCGCGTGCCACGGAGGCCGGTGCTCCGCCGCTCGGGCCAGGGGCAGCAGGTCGTCGATCCGCGCCCAGACCTTCTCGAAGGCCTCGGCGCAGCGGTCGAGCACCGGGCCCGCCGCCGGGTTGAGGTGGACGCGCTGCAGCGTCAGCGAGTCGTCGATCACGGCGAGCGACACCGGGAAGTTCTCGATGCGGTGGTCCGGACGCTCCACCCCCGGGATCCGCCAGGGGTACCCGCCGAGGCCGGTCAGCCGCTGGAACGCCCGCTGGCCGGGCAGCGGCACGACCTGGTACGGCTGCACGGGCACGCCCTCGGCCCGCAGCGCCCGCTGGACCACGGCCCGCAGCGCGCCGTCGGAGATCTCCGGGTGGCCCAGGGCGGCGGCCGAGAACCGCAGCCGCAGGATGTGCCAGGCGTGCGTGCGGTCCGGCGGGCAGTACGGGGCGACGACGCCCGGGAGCCCGCCGATCCGGTCCAGGAAGCCCGTCACGTTCTTGGCGCGCAGCAGGTGGTACTCGTCGAGCCGGGCCAGCTGCCGCCGGGTGAAGGCGGCCTGGACGGCGCTCAGCTTCTCGTTGCCCGCCAGCATCCGCGAGATGTAGTCGCGGTCCTTGCCGGCCCGCAGGTCCTCGCCGAACTGGCGGCGCAGCACGACCCGTTCGTACAGCTCGTCGTCGTCGGTGGTGATCAGTCCGCCCTCGCCGCAGGTGGGGAGGTTCTTCACCACGTTGAGGCTGGTCGCGTTGATGTCGCCGATCGAACCCGCCCGGCGGCCCTGGTAGTGCGCGCCCTGCGCCTGGGCGGCGTCCTCGATCAGCCGCAGCCCGTGCCGGTCCGCCAGCGTACGCAGCGCCGTCATGTCGGCCGGCAGGCCGTGGAGATGGACCACGACGATGGCCTTCGTCCGGGGCGTGATCGCGGCCGCCGCCCGCTCCGGGTCCATGGTGAAAGTGACCGGGTCGACGTCCACGAAGACCGGGACCAGCAGCCGCTGGACGACCGGGACGGCGGTGCCGATGAACGTGAGCGCCGGGACCAGCACCTCCGAGCCGGGTTCCAGGTCCAGTGCGGCCAGCGCCAGCTCCAGGGCCGCAGTGCCGTTGGACACGGCGGCGCAGTGCCGGACGCCGGTGTACTCGGCCCAGTCCCGCTGGAGCGCGGAGACCTCCCCCCGGCCCGCGTCGTTGGAGGTGAACAGCCCGCCCTCGAGCACGCCGCGGACCGCGGCGTGCTCCTCCTCGGTGATCACCGGCCAGCCGGTGAGCTCCTTGGTCATGTCCTGCCGGCGCAGCGTCCTCGCCCCGCCGAACATCGCCAGCTTCGTCATGTCGTCACCAACTCGTCCGCCTCGTGCGTGGTCCGGCTGGTCGCCGGAGGACGTATCGCGGTCACCGCGAGCAGCGTGAGCGCCGGGTGCTCGGGCAGTCCCACGGCCCGCAGCTCGGCCCGCCGGGCCACCGGGACCCGTACCGCCACCGACTCCCCGGCCGGCACGTGCAGGGTCTCCGGGTCCGCGCCGGTGGCGTAGTGCAGCCACCACGTCACGGTCGCGGCCTCGTCGGCGCGGAACCGCGCGTGCAGCCAGTCGTACCGGCCGGCCGGCAGCTCCAGCCGTCCGCCGTCGAGGGCCCGCGGCCCGGCCAGCGGCACCGGGGCGTGCCGGCCGTCCGCGGTCCGCGCCCCGGCCGGGCCCCCGCTCGTGCGCCCGTCCGTGCTCACTCGGCGTCCCAGACGGCGAGCCGCTTGAGCACGTAGTCGACGTAGGCGCCGACGAGATCGGTGCCCAGGACCTCGATCGCTCCGTGGAACTCGGGCGTGTGGTTGACCTCGTTGACGACCATGCGGCCGTCCCGGTGCTCGATCACGTCGACGCCGAGGACGCCCTCGCCGATCGCCTCCGCCGTCGCGGTGAGCAGCTTGACCAGGTCGTCGGTGAGGGGGCAGACCTCGGTGCGGCCGCCCAGCGCGGTGTTGGTGCGCCAGTGGTCGGAGATCTTGTAGATCGCGCCGACCACCTCGCCGCCGAGGACGTACGCCTTGATGTCCCGGCCCGGCTTGTCGATGTACTCCTGCACGTACGTGATCTGGTGCTGCGGGCCCGGCAGCGCGGCGCGGTGCTCGAAGATCGCCTCGGCGGTCTCGTGGTCGTGCAGCCGGGCCCCCATCCGGCCCCAGGAGCCGGTGAGCGGCTTGACCACGGCCGGGTAGCCGAAGCCGTCGAGCTCGTCGAGCGCCGCGTCCGGCACCAGGCCGACCATCGCCCGCGGGGTGGGCAGCCCGCCCTCGCGCAGCGCCAGCGTGGTCAGCAGCTTGTCGCCGCAGAGGTTGATGATCCGGGAGCTGTTCAGCACCGGGACCCCGGCGTGTTCCAGCAGCCGGCTGGCGTAGGCGTTGCGGGTGTGCGAGATCTCCCGGCTGAGCGCACCCCGGTAGGGGAGCCGGCCGGGTCCGTCCAGCGAGAACGTCAGACGGCGGGTGTCGAGCTGTTCGAACTCGATGTCACGCCTGCGCAGCTCCTGGAGGAGCAGGCGCTCCTCCACACGGACCCGCGAGGTCAGAACTGCCAGCGGTCGTCGGACTGTGGTCACGGCGTGCCGCCTCCCATTCCAGTGAGGGCACCGGGTGCGGTGCCGACGGGCGCCGTCGCGGCCGCGAGCCGCGGCAGCGCCGCGGTCAGGACGTCGACGGCGGTCAGGTATTCCGGCAGAGCGATGTGCTCGTTCTCGGTGTGGCAGAGGCGGGAGTCACCGGGGCCGTACGCGGCCGTCGGCACCCCCCAGACCGGGCCCACCACGTTCCAGTCCGCGGTGCCCAGCTTCAGCTTGGGGACCGGCCGGGCGCCGGTCTCCCGGATCGCCGCGGACAGGGCGCGGACGACGGGGTCGGTGCGTGCCGCGCGTACGGCGGGCACCTGCTCGATCACCGTGACCGGCCGGCCCGCCGACCGCTCCTGCAGGAACGCGCGGAACGCGGCCGCGTCGAAGTGCACCGGCACCCGGCAGGACACCTCGATCCAGGCCCGGGTGAGGTCGCCCCCCATGCCGACGACCGAGGGCAGCGCCTGGTCGAAGAGGGGGACGGAGGCGCGGCCGGACGGGGCCCCGGCCGGGACGTCCGGACCGTAGCGCAGGGCCAGCCACTCGCGGACCGCGAACCAGAGGTCGGCGACCAGTTCGGCGGCCGTGGGCTCCGGCGAGCTGGTGTGGGCGGCCGGCTGCTCGGCCGTCATCCGGAAGCGGAAGACGCCCTTGTAGCCGATGCCGACGCAGTGCGCCCCGCTCGGTTCACCGATCACCACGGCGTCCGGGCGGAGCGTGCCGGCCAGGTGCCGGGCACCGGCCGAAGCCCGCTCTTCGTCGACCGCCCCGACGACGGTGATCCGGGCGTCCGTGCGGTGCGCCAGCCGGGCCGCCGCGCACACCATGGCCGCGAGCGGTCCCTTCGCGTCCACCGCGCCCCGCCCGTACAGGACGTCGCCCGACACGCGGACGGGCACCTCGCCCGGCACCGTGTCCATGTGGCCCAGCAGCAGCAGCTCGGGGCCGGTCGCGGCGCCGGTGCTGCCGTGCACGTTGCCGGCCTCGTCGATCCGGGTGTCGAAGCCGAGCCGCGTCATGAAGCCGGCGAGGTACGCGCCGATCTCCCGCTCGGTGCCCGAGACGGACGGGATGTCCACGAGTGCCCGCAGCAGGCCGATCTCCGCTGTGCGGTCCATCGCCGGCGTCACTCCCCGGCCGGGGCCGGGTTGAGGTCCACGAGCAGCATGTCGCGGACGCCGGTGCCGCCCAGCGGGCTGATCGGCGACACCTCGTGCGTCACCCGCGCGTCGTCGACGAACATCGAGTCCAGCGGGTCCAGCAGGGTGAGGCGCACCGGGTCGCCGCCCTCCGGGTGGACGGTGGACAGGCCGCCGCCGCAGCGCTCCCTGCGCAGCAGGTGCATGCCGACGAAGCAGTGGCCGTCGCGGTGCCGGCCCTCCGGCGTGGGCTCGCCCTCGCCGCCCGGCTCGGCCAGGATCCGTACGAGGTGGACGCCGACCTCCCAGGCGGTGACACCGGAGACGGCGGTCGCGATCCGGGCGTCCAGACCGACCAGGGCCCGCATGCCCTCGTGCAGCAGCACCTCGGGCGCGATCGGCGCGAACACCCGCTCCTCGCCCCGCCACATGCGGATCACGTCCTGGCGGAACGCGGTGTGCGGCAGCGGCGCGAACGACACCGTGGTCTCCGCGCCGGCACCGCCGGGCGCGACGTCCACCCGGATCCGGCCGTAGCGGCGCCGGCGGAACAGCTTGCCGCCAGGAATGCACGCGTCGAGCTCCAGGTCCTCCCAGGCGCCCTGGAACTCCGCCAGCGCGCTGTCCGACAGCAGCGGCCGGACCGCGTCGCGCCGCAGCGCGACGAAGCCCTCCCGGGCCGTCCGCGCGGCGTACCGGCCCACGCCGTACGCGGCGGCGTACTCGTCGACCGGTGGACCGGGCCGTACGCCGGTCGCTGTCGCGGTCACTCCCGTAGTTGTCACGATCGCCCCTCACACGTGATGCGTTTGACGGGCGCTCACGCTGTCAGCGGGCGGCAGCGCGGCCGAGTCCGGATTTCCCCCGACTCCACCGCCGGCGGCCCGGCCGGGATGCTGCCGCAGAGACACACACGTCGACGAGGAGCCCCGGTATGCCGCGAAACGTCAACGACCGACTGGCAGGGCTCAGCCCGGAACAGCGCGCCGCGCTGATCCAGGAGCTGCGCGCCCACCGCGAGCGCCGGGCAGACAGCGACCGCATCCCCGTGGCCGACCGCACCGAGCCCCTGCCGCTCTCCTACGTCCAGCAGAGCCTGTGGTTCCTCGACCAGTGGTCCGACGGCCTGGCCTTCTACAACACGCCGCTGGCGCTGCGCATGCGCGGTCCGCTCGACGTGCCGCTGCTGCGCGCCGCGCTCACCACCGTGACCGCCCGCCACGAGACGCTCCGCACCCGCTACACGTCCACCCCGGACGGGCCCCGCCAGATCGTCGACCCGGCCCAGGGCGACACCGCCCTGCGCGTCCTCGACCTCTCCGGCCTGCCGCAGGACGAGCGGGAGGAGCGGACCCGGGCCATCGCCGCCGAGGAGGCACGCCGCCGCATCGACCTGTCCACCGGGCCGATGCTGCGCGCCACCCTCGCCCGGCAGGCGGAGGACGACCACGTGCTCGTCCTCGCCATGCACCACATCGCCACCGACGGCTGGTCGACCACCCGCATGGTGCAGGAGCTCACCGAGTGCTACCTCGCGGGCCGCTCCGGCCGGGCCCCGGTGCTGCCCGAACTACCCATCCAGTACGGTGACTTCGCCGTCTGGCAGCGGGAGCGGCTGGCCGGCCCGGACGGCGGGCGTTCGCTGGCGTACTGGCGCGAGCGGCTCGACGGCCTGAGCGCCCTCCAGTTCCCCGGCGACCGCCCCAGGCCCGCCGACCCCCGGTGGACCGGGGACACCGTCGCGGAGCACCTGCCGCCCGGGCTGCACCGCGACCTGAACCGGCTCGCCGAGAGCGAGCGGACCCGGCTGCTGCCGGTGGCTGTGGCCGGACTCACCGCCCTGATGTCCCGCTACACCGGCCAGGACGACATCGTCCTCGGCTCGGTCTTCTCCGGCCGCACCCGCACCGAGTTCGAGCKGCTCATCGGCTACTTCGCCAACACCGTGGTGCTGCGCACCTCCACCGCCGGCGACCCGACCTTCCGCGAACTGCTCGCCCGGACCAACGACACGGTCTTCGGCGCCCACAAGCACCAGGACCTCCCCTTCGACCAGCTCGTCGGCGAGCTCCGCCCGGACCGCGACCAGAGCCGCAACCCGCTCTTCCAGCACGCGATCTACCAGCTCGGCACCCCGGTCGAGACCGTCCGCATGGGCGACATCGAGATGACCGGCCTGCCGCTGCACATGGGCACCACCAAGTTCGACTGGACCATCGGCCTGTCCGAGCGCTCCGCGGGCGGCGTCGACCTCATGGCCGAGTACGCCACCGAGCTCTTCGACGCCGACCGCATCTCCCGGCTCCTCGGTCACTACCGGCGGGTCCTGGAATCGGCCGTCGACCACCCCGACGCCCGCCTCGGCGAACTCGCCCTGCTCACCCCCGAGGAGCGCGAGCAGACCGTCGTCCGCTGGAACGACACCCGCACCCCCGTCGAGAACGCGGGCGGCGTCCCCGCCGCCTTCGCGGCGCAGGTCGCCCGCACCCCCGGCGCCACGGCCGTCGTCCACCGCGGCGACTCGCTCGACTACGCGGCGCTCGACCGGCGCGCCAACCGCATCGCGCACCGGCTGCGGGGCCTCGGCGTCGGCCGCGGCTCACTGGTCGGCGTCTGCCTCGGCCGCTCCCTCGACATGCCCGCCGGACTCCTCGGCGTCCTCAAGGCCGGCGCCGCGTTCGTCCCGCTCGACCCCGACTACCCGGCCGCCCGCCTGGCCCACGTCCTCGGCGACGCGGCCCCCGCCGCCGTCCTCGTCGACGCGTACAGCACGGAGCGGCTCTCCGCCGCCGCCGAGGCCGCCGACGGGCCGGCGCGCCCGGTCCTCGTCGACCTGTCCGCGGACACCCTCGGGGATGTCCCGGACACCGCCCCCGACACCGTCGTCGACCCGCACGACCTGGCGTACGTCACGTACACCTCCGGATCCACCGGCCGGCCCAAGGGCGTCATGGTGGAGCACGCCCAGCTCGTCAACCTCTTCCAGGGCCTCGACGAGCGGCTGGGCGAGCACTCGCCCGGCACCTGGCTCGCCATCAGCAGCATCTCCTTCGACATGTCCGAAGTGGAGATGTTCTGGACCCTGACGCGCGGCTTCAAGGTCGTCGTGGCGAGCGGCCGGCCGCACGAGCTGCTGCGCTCCGCGCCGACGGCGCCCCGCCGCCGCACCCGGCCCATGGAGTTCGGCCTCTTCTACTTCGCCAGCGACTCCGGGGACGGAGCCGACGGCGGCTCCGCGGAGGCCGCCGGCGAGCGGGGAGCCGGCACCCCCGACCGGTACCGGCTGCTCATCGAGGGCGCCAAGTTCGCCGACCGCAACGGCTTCTCGGCCGTCTGGACCCCCGAGCGCCACTTCCACGAGTTCGGCGGCCTGTACCCGGCCCCGTCCGTGACCGCGGCCGCCCTCGCCATGGTCACCGAGCGCGTCTCCATCCGCTCCGGCAGCGTCGTCCTGCCGCTCCACCACCCGGTGCGCGTCGCCGAGGAGTGGTCGGTCGTCGACAACCTCTCCGGCGGCCGTGTCGGCATGGCCTTCGCCTCCGGCTGGCTGCACGACGACTTCGTCTTCGCGCCCGAGAACTACGACGACCGCAAGCAGGTCATGATCGACGGCATCGCCACCGTGCGCTCGCTGTGGCGCGGCGAGTCCGCCACGCTCAAGGCCGGCAACGGCAAGGACGTCGAGGTCCGCATCCGGCCCCGCCCGATCCAGCCCGAGCTCCCCGTCTGGCTCTCCTCCGGCGGCACCCCCGCCACCTTCAAGGCGGCCGCCGAGCAGGGCGCCAACATCCTGACCCACCTGCTCGGCCAGGACCTCGACCAGCTCGCCGAGTCGATCCGGCTCTACCACGACACCTGGCGGGAGAAGTTCGGCACGGACGGCGGCAAGGTCACCCTGATGCTGCACGCGTTCCTCGACGAGGACCGCGAGCGCGCCCTGGAACTGGTCCGGGAGCCCTTCATCGGCTATCTGCGCACCTCCCTCGACCTGGTCCGGGTGCTCGGCCAGCGGATGGGGGTCGACATCGACCCGCGCAACATCGGCGAGGACGACCTCGACGCGCTGCTCAACCACTCCTTCGACCGCTACGTGCACACCAGCGGCCTCTTCGGCACCCCCGAGGACTGCCTCGAACTCGTGGACCGGCTCAGCGAGATCGGGGTCGACGAGGTGGCCTGCCTGGTGGACTTCGGCATCGACGCCGACCACGTCCTCGACGGACTCGTCTCGCTCGACCGGCTCCGCCGCCTGGTCGACGAGAGGACCGGGGAGGAGGCCACGGGCGCCGACGGCGCGACGGCGGACGACGCCCCGGCCGAGGCCTCGCTCGCCGAACTCGTCGGCAGGCACGGCGTCACCCACCTCCAGTGCACCCCGTCGCTCGCCCAGCTGATGCTCGACGACCCCACCGGCGACGCCCGCCGCGCGCTCGGCGCGCTCGACGTGCTGCTCGTCGGCGGCGAGGCGGTGCCCACCGCCCTCGCCCTGCGGCTGCGCGAGGCGACCGCCGCCGCGTTCCACAACATGTACGGACCCACGGAGACCACGGTCTGGTCCACCGGCGGACCCATCGACGGCCGGGACACCGAGGCCCCCACCGTGCCCGTCGGCACCCCCCTGGCCAACACCTCGGTGTACGTGCTCGACGCCCACGGCGCACCCCTTCCCGTCGGCGTCCCCGGCGAGCTGTACATCGGCGGGGACGGCGTCTCCCGCGGCTACCTCCACCAGCCCGGACTCACCCGCGAGCGGTTCCTGCCCGACCCGTTCAGCCCGCACGAGGGCGCCCGCATGTACCGCACGGGCGACCACGCCAAGTGGCTCCCCGACGGCCGCCTGGAGTTCCTCGGCCGCGGCGACGACCAGGTCAAGGTGCGCGGCTTCCGGGTGGAGCTCGGCGAGGTGGAGACCGTGCTGCGCGACCATCCCGCGGTCGGCTCGTGCGTGGTCGCCGCCCGCGGCCCCGCCGGCGCCCAGTACCTGGCCGCCTACCTGGTCGCCGCACCCGACCACCGGGCACCCGACGCCGAGGAGCTGCGCGCCCATCTGCGCGGCCGGCTCCCCGAGTTCATGATCCCGGCCCGCTACGTCCGGCTCGACGAACTGCCGCTCAACGCCAACGGCAAGGTGGACCGCCTCAGGCTGCCCGACCCGGCGGCCGGCGACGCGGCGCAGGCCGCCGAGGCCCCCGTCACCCCGCTGCAGAAGGAGCTCGCCGAGGTCTGGAAGCAGGCCCTGGAGATCGAGTCCGTCGGCATCCGGGACAACTTCTTCGAGCTCGGCGGCCACTCGATCACCGTCATCCGGGCCGTCGACTTCGCCGGCAAGCGCGGCATCCGGATCACCGCCCGCCAGCTCTTCCAGCACCAGACCATCGCCGAACTCGCCGAGTCCGCGGGCGAGGAGAACGCCGTCACCGCCACCGGCGCCACGGTGATCCCGATCAGGTCCGGGGGCACCCGCCCGCCGCTCTTCTGCCTGCACTCCAGCACCGGCACCTCCGCCTCGTACTACCCGCTGGCGGCGCACCTCGGCGAGGACCGCCCGGTGTACGGCGTGGACGCCGCCCCGATCGTGCCGGGCGCACCCGAGGAGTCTCTCGACGAACTCGCCGAGCGCTACTGCGCGAGCATCCGGAAGATCCAGCCCGAGGGTCCGTACCACCTGCTCGGCTGGTCCCTCGGCGGCGGCATCGCCTGGGCCGTCGCCTCCCGGCTGCAGGCCGACGGCGACACGGTCGGACTGCTCACGCTCCTCGACACCCAGCCCCCGGCCGAACTCGCCGAAGCGCTCGGGCACGCCGAGTCGGTCGGCGCCTTCGCGGACAGCTTCGCCCTCTCGATGGGCCGGCCGCCGCTCGCGATCGACCTGGCGGCGCTCCGTCCCCTCGACACCGAGGCGCAGTTCGGGGCGGTCCTCGACCGGATGACCGAGGCCGGGCTCGTACGGGACGGGGAGGGGACCGAGATCCTGGCCCGCGCGCGGATGTTCACCGCCATGACCAGGGCCGCGTCCGTATGGAAGGCGACCCCCTACCGCGGGCCCGTCGAACTGCTCGTCGCGGACCGGCCCGGCGACGTCGACTGGTTCGCCCAGGGCTGGGCGCGCCACAGCGACGGCCCGGTGCGCACCCGGCTCGTGCCCGGTGACCACTTCAGCGTCATGCGGTCCGGCAGCGCGCCGGCCCTCGCCGAGGTGATCGGCGAGCTGCTCGAAGGAAGCCGGGTCGGATGACGATCACCACGACCCCGAGCGCCACCGGGCAGCCCGTCACCCGCGGCCCCGGCGTGCCGCAGTCCGCCCTCGACGGGCTCTTCCGGTCGGCCTTCCGGCGCCATCCCGCCGGCGTCGCGGTCGTCACCGTGCGGGGCGGGGACGGGCGGCCGTACGGCTTCACCGCGACCTCGGTGGTCTCGGTGTCCGCCGCACCGCCGATGCTCGCCCTCGCGGTCGGCACCGACGCCTCGACCTGGCCCGCGCTCGCCACCGCCACCCATCTGGGCGTCCACCTGCTCGACGAGGGGCAGAGCGCGCTGGCCGCGCTCTTCGCCCGCAGCGGCGCGGACCGCTTCGGCGGCGCGGACTGGGAGCCGGGCCCGTGGGGCGTGCCCCAGCTGACCGGATGCCCGGTGCGGCTGGTGTGCCGGGTGGCCGGAAGAGTCCCGGCCGGCGACCACCGGATCGTCGTCGCCGAACTGCTCACCGGCGACTGCCCGCCGGGGGACAGGCCGCCGCTGCTGTACCACGCGGGCCGGTTCGCCGGTCTGCGGCCGCTCGACCCGGCCGCCCCGCGCGCCGGTCACGGCTCGTAGGGCAGCCAGCCGCTGCGGACCGCGCGGACGCCGGCCTCGAACCGGCTCCGCGCGCCCAGGCGTTCCATGAGCACGGTCGCGATCCGGCGGGCGGTGCGGTGCGAGACCCCGAGCCGCTTGGCGATGCCCTCGTCGGTGTGGCCCTCGGCGAGCAGCCGGAGCGCGGCGAGTTCCTGCCGGCTCGGCCGTTCGTCGTCGCCCCGTGACGGGCACGCCTCGCCGAGCGGCTGGGCTCCCTCCCAGGTGGTGTCGAAGAGGGTGCACAACGCGGTCAGGGTGCCGTGGCCGGTCAGGGCCACGGCACCGGCGCTGCTGTCCTCGCTGTTGACCGGGATCAGCGCGGTCTTCCGGTCGATGATCGTCATCCGCGTGGGCAGCGTGGCCACGGTGCGCACCTGACCGCCCTGGCTGGTCAGCCAGTTGGCGTGCTCGACGGTGGCGGGGCTGTTGCGGACGCTGTCGACGTAGATCGTCCGCATCACCACGCCGCGTTTGAGGAGCCGCTCGTTCAGCGGGCGGGAGGCGGCCATGTTCTCCCGGGTCTGCGCGCCGTCCGGGACGAAGGCCATGACCTCGCTCTGCACGTCGTTGGTGAGCTGGGCGAGGCGTGCGCGGATCTGGTCCACGCCGTTCAGATGCTCGACGCTGGCGTGGCCGGTGGCCGGCTGCTGGAGTCCCGCGTACTCGGAGATGAGCCGGGACGCGGCCGCGCGGGAGGCGGCGATGCGCTGGCGGTGCTCGGCGAACTCGGCCTGCTGGCGGGCCAGGAGGTACTCCAGGCCCAGCTCGGGGCTGATGGCGTGCCGCAGGCCGGTTCCGTCCCCGAGCTCGCGCACGAGATCGAGCTCGGTCAGCCGCTCCCAGGCCCGGTGGATGTCCTCTTCCGCCTGGTCCAAACGTTTCGCCAAAGCCGCGGCATCATCCCCCGGATTCGCCAGCATGCAGCGGTACACGGCTTCGGTGGGACCGTCCAGGCCCAGAGATTCCAGCATCCGTACCCCCGATATGAAGCGCCGTCGCCATCGCTTCGGGTCGATGATGCCAAAGACGCCACGGCGGATCGAGGGGATCACGGGAACGCGTGCCGTCCGTCCGCGGCCCGAACCGGCCACGCCGCCCCGACGGCCCCCGCCGCGGGGCCGCCCGCGGGGCCCGCGCTGCTCCTCGCCCCGCGTCCCCGGCGGGGTGTCCCGCCGTCGGCGGCCCGGTGGCCTCTATGGGCCAGGGCCCCTTCGGGCCAGGCGTCTTCCCTTTCCTCAGCCCCGTGACCGGGCGGATGCTTCTTGCACGGCGGGGTCGCAGCCCCACCGGAACTTCCCGGAGACAACGAGCGCGTCAACCGCGGGACGCGCCACGTGACCTCCACCCTCATGTCACTCCACCAGCACCGGATGGGATCCGTCATGTTCCGCGCCCGCATCGCCACGACCGCCGCCGCCGCCGCCCTCGCCGCCGCCCTCCTCGTCCCCGTCGCCTCCACCGCGGCCGGAACGGTCCTCGCCGACGGCGCCACCGGCACCACCACGGGACAGACCAGCGGCACGAGCACCACCACGGACGGCCCCAAGGACGACATGGGCTGGCAGTAACCCGCCGCTCGCCACCGATCCGTCGCGCACCGCCCCGGCCTCTCGGCACCTCACGGAGACCACGTGGACATCAGACAGCTGACGACCTTCCATCGGGTGGCGACCCGCCTGAGCTTCACCCGGGCCGCCTCCGAGCTGAAGTACGCGCAGTCCAGCGTGACCGCGCAGATCAAAGGGCTGGAGAGCTCACTCGGCGTCGAGCTCTTCGAACGCCTCCGGGGAGGGATCCGCCTCACCCCCGCCGGGGAACGCCTTCTTCCCTACGCGGAACGGATCATGACCCTGGCCGACGAGGCCCGGGGCGCCACCGCCGGCTTCTCCGACCCCGCCGGACTCCTGACGATCGGCACCATGGAGAGCCTCACCTCCTACCGCATGCCGCCGGTCCTCGAACTCTTCCACCACCGCTTCCCACGCCTCCACCTGGTGCTGCGCCCCAGCCTCGGCGTCGAGACCTGCCACGCGCTGCGCCAGGGCGTCTTCGACCTGGCCTTCCTGATGGAGGCCGAGACCGAGCACGCCGGCGTGCAGTCCGTGGTCCTCGGAGCGGAGCCGCTGGTGGCGGTCGCCGCCCCCGGCCACCACCTGGCCCACGCCCGGCACGTGACGACCGACGACCTGCGCACGGTGCCCGTCCTCGCCCCCGAGGCCGGCTGCGCCTACCGCGACCTCTTCGAGGCCGAGCTCGCCGACGGCACCGGCGAACCCGCCCCGTTCCTGGAGTTCGGCAACATCGAGTCCGTCAAGCGGGGCGTCGCCGCCGGCCTCGGCGTGGGGCTGCTCCCGCTCATGACCGTCACGGAGGCCGTCGACGCCGGCACCCTGGCCGTCCTCGACTGGGAACCGCCGTTCGAGGTGTTCACCCAGATCGCCTGGCGCAGGGGCAAGCGGCTGACCCGGGAGATGCGGCTCTTCGTCGACCAGGCGGTCGGCTGCATGGCCGAGTTCTACCGGACCCCCGTCGCGGCCTGACGGAGGCTCAGAGATGGATCCGTCGACCCGCCTCCGGGGCGGCCCGGTGCCGGATGGTCCACAGGCTGCGCCGCACGTAGGTGCGCTGGAGCCAGCGGTCGAACCCGTCGTAGCGCGGCGTGAACGCCGAACGGGCGTGCACCCCCTTGCGGTTGTTGATCAGCAGCGCCTGACCGGGCTCCAGACGCACCGGCTGGGCGACGGACCGGCAGGTCTCGCGCAGCCGCTCCAGGGCCGCGCCGGCCCGGCTCGTCATGGCGTGCACGCCGTTGGCCGACACGGCGATCTCCGGGTAAGCGCGGCTGCCGCTGATGATCGGCACCGGATCGGAGAGGACCTCCGCGCCGCCCGCGTGCTGCCGGGTGTAGCTGCCGGGCGCGTTCAGCCGGAACAGCGGGCTGCGCAGCGTCGACAGCACGTCGTCGGCGAGCGCCGCGGAGATGTCACGGGCGTCCGCGTAGGAGGTGACGGCCCGCCGCTCGTGGTCGTCGCGCAGGCAGACCAGGACGAGGAAGTCCGGGTTGGCCAGGTCGTAGCGGCCCACCGGGTCGTGGACGATGTCGTTGTGGAAGTTCAGGGACGCCTCGGAGCCCTGGTTGGTCTGGGTCCGCTCGCCACCGGGCACGGGCACCACGTCGTGGATGATCCGCCCCTCCTTCTCGGAGAGCATCCCGACCGGTTCGCCGAGCAGCGAACTGAGCCCGAGGAGCACGCCCTCCGCCACGTACCCCGGCTTGTCCGGGCACGGACGCCCGTCCCGCGGCGTCGGCGGCAGCACCGGGTCGACGGGCAGGTTGCCGATCAGGGCCACCCCCGGGGTGTCGGGATGGCGCCCGAAGTCCAGGATCCGCTGGAGCACGTCCAGCGGCAGGCCGGCGAAGACCTGGTGGCAGCGGGTGGACACGCGGTCGACGTCGCCCCCCGGGTCGGCCAGCCCGGCCAGCTCACGCCCCAACCGGTCCCGGTCGGTGTCGGACAGGCCGAGGACGGCGAGCGCCGAGCCGCTGCCCGGCCGCACCCCCCGGATGTCGGCGACGGTCATGGTCATCTGACTCACACTCCCGTGAGACGAAGGGCT
The DNA here is from genome assembly GCF_008042125.1 of Streptomyces sp. MS191. Lineage (GTDB taxonomy): Bacteria > Actinomycetota > Actinomycetes > Streptomycetales > Streptomycetaceae > Streptomyces. The sequence continues at coordinate 29,640 of NZ_RDBI01000058.1, read as the reverse complement.
CGCGGCGCGCCCGCACCCGCGGGGCGGAGGCGCCGCGGCGCACCGCCGGATTCGTCGAGTTCGTCGTGCAGCCTGCGGGCGAGGACCAGCGCCTCGTCCCCGTCGGCCGCGAGATGGGTGGAGCCCGCCGACCCGCGCAGCACGGTCACGGGCACGCCCGCCGGGACACCGGGCCGCAGCCCGTGCCGGCGGTGGAAGTCGTCCAGGTCGACATAGCCGCCGACCACCGCGACCAGCGGCCCGTCCGGCAGCCGCACCGCCTCGACGTGCGCCGCGTGCAGTGCCGCGAACGCCAGGTCGGCGGAGTGCTCGGAGGCGTAGCGCAGGCACGTCGACCGGCGGTCGAGGACGACGGACGCCACCGGGGCACCGGTGGCCCCGACGGTCGTGCCGGCGGCGTACGGGGGCCGGTTGTCCCGGAGGACCAGCTCGATCCGGTGCCGGCGGGCCAGCTCCACCGCACGCCGGTGGATCACCTTCGCCCCGTACCGGGACATCAGCGCCGCCGCGTCGTACGAGATCCTCGGCACCAGCCGCGCGCCCGGCACCAGGTGCGGATCCCCGGTGTACACGCCGTCGACGTCCGAGTGGATCTCGCAGCGGTCCGCGCCCGTCGCCACCGCTGCCGCCACCGCCGACAGGTCCGAGCTGTTCTTCCCCAGCCAGGTCGGCCGGCCGTGACCGTCGACGGCCTGGCCGCCCGGTACGACCACCACATGGTGACGGGCCGCCGCCTCCCGCAGCGGCAACGGGTCGATCCGCGCCAGCCGGGCCCGCAGGAACACCTCGTCGGAGACCAGCCCCGTCCGGTGCCCCGTGAGCACACCGACGCCGAGCCCGCGACGGTGCACGGCCGCCGCGAGAAGCCGGGCACCCACGGTGTCGGCGAGCGTGATCAGGCCGGCGGCGTTCTCGTCGCACGGCCGCGGATCGATCCGGTGCAGCCGCTCCCGCAGCCCCTCCGTCTCGCCCGGCCCCGCGCTCACCACGACCACCAGCGGCCGGCCGTCCCGGGCGATCCGCCGCTCCAGACCCGCCGCCACGCCGTCGTACGCCTCGGGGGAGGGGAAGCTCGACCCGCCGAACTTCAGGACCGCGGGCCCCGTCACAGCGTGCCCCTGGCCACGAGCTCCTCCGCGATCTGCACCGCGTTCAGGGCCGCCCCGATCCGCAGGTTGTCGGCGACCAGCCACAGCCAGAAGCCCCGCGGGTCCGTCGGCGACACACGGATCCGCCCCACGTGCACCCGGTGCGGGTCGTCGAGCGTCGCAGGCGTCGGGAACGCGCCGCCCCCGCCGTCGTGCACGGTGACCTCCGGCAGCCCGGACAGCAGCGCCACGAGCTCCCCCCGGTCCACCTCGGCGGCGCACTCCACCCACACCGCCTCCGAGTGGCCGTTGATCACCGGCACCCGGACGCAGGTCGCGGTCACGTCGAGGTCCGGCAGCCCGAGGATCTTGCGCGACTCGTGCAGCAGCTTCTCCTCCTCGCGGGTGAAGCCGCCGTCCAGGACGCGGTCGATCCGGGGCACCACGTTGAAGGCCAGCGACGGCACGAACTCCTTGGACAGCGGCTCCGCGCCGGGGTCCTGCAGCGCGAGGGCCGTCGCCTCCTGGAGCTCCTCCACCCCGGAGTGGCCCAGCCCGGACGCCGCCTGATAGGTGCTGACGACCACCCGGCGCACCCCCCAGCGGCGCTCCACGTCCCGCAGCACGCGCACCAGGGGGATCGTCGAGCAGTTGGGGTTGGCGACGATCCCGCTCGCCGGACGCGCGTCCAGCGCACCGGCGTTGACCTGCGGCACCACCAGCGGTGTCGACGGATCCATCCGGAACGCGACGGTGTTGTCGACGACCAGGGCGCCCGCGGCCACCGCCACCGGGACCCAGCGCTCGCTGACGGCCGTCCCCGCGGAGAAGAAGGCGAGGTCCACCGAGCCGAAGTCGAACTCCGCCACGTCGTGCACGGTGTAGTACCGGCCCTGGACGCAGATCTCGCGCCCGGCCGACCGGGGCGAGGCCAGCAGGTGCAGCTCCCGGTAGCGCAGGCCGCGCTCCTCGACCAGGTCGATCAGGGTGCCGCCGACCGCGCCGGTCGCCCCCACGACGGCGATGCGGGGGGCGGCGGGGTCGCTGACGAGTGTCATGGGGTGTGTCTCCGATCTGAGGGTGCCGCCGGGTGCCGTGGGGTACGGGCCCGCGGCGCGGCTCGGGCAGGGTGGTTCAGTGCAGGGGTACGGGATGGTGCAGGCCGCCGCGGGTCCACAACGCGTTGAGACCGCGCGGCACGTCGAGTCCGGAGCCGGGGCCGAGGGCACGCTCGTACACGTCGGCGTACGTGCCGACCGCGTCGAGCACCCGCGCCGCCCACTCGGTGTCCAGCCCGATGGCCGGCCCGTGCCGGCCCGCGGCCCGCGCGGCCCCGGTCAGGGCCCGGTCCCGCGCGTCCGGCCCGGCCTCGGCCACCTCGTGCTCGGCGGCCAGGAGCAGATGCAGCACCCACCGGCACAGCCGCAGCCAGTGGGGGTCGTCGTCCCGCACGGCGGCCGCCATCGGCTCGCGCGAGATGACCGTGTCGAGGATCCGGTGCCGCTCCGGGGCGGCGAGCCGGGACCGCTGCCCCGCCAGCGCCACCCGGTCCAGCACCAGGGCGGCGCACCGGCCCTCCGCGTAGGCGGCGAGCGCGCCGGCCACCGAGTCCGACACCACGGTCCGCACCGCGGTGCCGCGGTGCCCGAACCAGGCGGCCAGGTTCGCCGCGCTCGTCGTGCCCGCCTGCACGGCGACCGGCCGGCCGGCGAGGTCCGACGCGTCCGCGAAGCCGTCGTCGGCGCGGACCAGGAACCCCTCCCCGTCGTAGCAGGTCACCCCGGCGAACAGCACCGGGAACTCCGCCTCACGGCCCATGGTCCAGGTGACGTTGGCGACGGTGAGCTCCGCCGCGCCCGCCAGCAACGGCCGGAACCGCGCGTCGGGATCGGCGGGCAGCCACTCCACCGCCTCCGGATCCCCGAGCGCGGCCGCCGCGACGGCCCGCGCCACGTCCGTGTCCAGACCGCTCCAGCGGCCCTCCGGCGTGCGGTACGAGAGCCCCGGCACGTCCCGGCTCACCACGGCGCCGACGGCGCCGCGGGCCCGGACGGCGGCGAGCGTCGGCGGGGTCACGCGGACACCCCCTCGGCCGGCCGGCGACCCAGCAGGTCCTCCGCGTCGCAGCGCCGCTCGTGGTAGCTCAGCATGCCCAACAGCCCCCAGGGGCCGACGGGTTCACGCGACGGGACCGCGTCCCCGGCGACCGGCACACCCGCCGGGTCCGCCCAGCGCAGCACCCCGTACGGATCGACCCGGGCCCGGGCCCGGTTGGCGTTGTCCGGATGAAGGCAGTACGGGACGTCCAGCAGTCCGGCCGCGAACGCGCGCACCAGTGCCTCCCCGACGTCGTCGGCGAGCTCCAGCACGCGGTCGACGAGCAGCGCCGCCTCCTCGTACACGCCCGTGACGCGCGCCGGCCCGTCGGCGGCGGCGCGGCCGGCCTCGTCGGCGGCGACGGCCGCGGCGAACTCCAGCGCGTCGACGTTCTCCGCCACCGTCGGAATCCGGTGCGCCTCCGCGGGCGTCTTCACGACCAGCCGGTCCGCGCCGCCCCGCACGGCGAGCCGGGCGCTCTCCTCGACCAGCCGGAAGGCGCCGACCGGCGTCCGCGGGAACACGCCCATGAACGTGTACAGGACCAGGTGCCAGTCCGTGCCGGTGAGCCGCTCACCGGCCAGCCGCCGCAGTGCGGCCAGCGCCTCCAGATCCTGCCCGGGGTGCGTCTGCTGGGCATAGCTCACCGAGACGCTGGGCACCCCGTGCGCACGGAAGAACAGGGCCTCCAGGACGGTCACGGCGACCAGCACCGACGGCGGGCACAGCTGCCCGAGCATGCTCCCGCCGAAGCTCTCCAGGTGCATCGGCTCGTCCTGGGCGGCGATCAGCTCGCAGCAGCGCGCCCAGGCGCGCACCGAGTCCCGCAGCGGCACCCTGCCGTAGGGGAGGCAGTACGAGACCGGGCCGCCCTCGGTGGCGTCGACGCCGGCCGCGGCCATGGTCCGCAGGAGCCGCAGCGGCAGGGCGCAACCGTGCCGCACCTGGAGGGGGAAGTCCTCGGCCACGATCCCGGCGAGCATCGCGCGGGTCGCCTCGGGGCCGTGGACCACCAGGGGAAAGCCGTTCAGTTCGGCGCCCGACCGCAGCGCGCGCAGCGCCCCGCGGTGGTCGTCGACCCGGGTGAAGCTGTCGAGCGTGACGGTGCCCGCCGTGACGGCCCGGGGAGCGGGGCCGACGGCCACGTCCCGCACCGCCGCCAGTCCCGCGCGCATCCGTTCCGGGGTCGCGAAGCCCATCCGCGGCTGCACCACGAGCCGGCCGGCCTCGCGCGAGCGGCGGACATGGCGCGAGAACCGGCCCATGGGGGGCGTCACCGTGCCGTTCATGCCGCCGACTCCACGGGGGCCCGCCGCCGGGGCCGCAACTCGCCCAGGAAGTCGGCGAACTCGTCGAGCGCGTCGTCGGAGTCGAACACGGCGTCGTAGCCGGCCTCGGCCAGCGCGTCGCCGTGCCCCTCGCGGCCGGCCTCGCCCGCGACGCCGAGCTTGCCGCCGATGACCACGCGCAGTGCGGCGAGTTCGGGGTGGGCGCGCAGGACGCGGATGAGCCGCAGACCGTCCAGCCGGCCGTGCCCGTTGACCGTGCTGATCACCAGCACGTCCGGGCGCGTGGCCAGGCAGGCGTCGACGATCTCCTGATCCGGCGTGCAGGGCCCCAGGTTGACCACCTCGTGGCCGTACTCCTCCAGCATCAGCTGCAGGAAGACCAGGTTCCACGTGTGCGCGTCGGAGGAGACGGTGGAGACGACGAACGTCCCCGGGCGGCGGTTGGTCTTCGGCATGGAACACCCCGTGTGGGAAGGCGCGATGGGCGTGGTCCGATCCTCACGGCAGCCGGCGCCGCACTCAACGCGTCGGGGATGGGGATGCTCGATCACGGCGATCGAAATCTTCGATGACCGAGGCCCCCGCAAGGCCGCTTCCTCGGCCCGCGGGCAGCCGCGCCCCCCCGGCAGGAGGACCTGACACGACCCCGGCCGGAGACGACTCCGGCCGGCCGGGACCGCCGCCTGTCCGGCGCGCGTCCTCGGCCGGCCGGGTCACGGCGGCTGCCTCCCCGCGAGGGGGATCCGGGGCTCAGGTCATGTTGAAGTACGGCAGAGGACCTGCCGGCTGGCCCGCCGTCACGCGGCGGATCACCGCGATCGCCAGGATCGACGACAGGATGCCGAGACCGTGGTCCACCGGGGTGTGGTAGTCGGTCTGATGGAGCACGAGCAGGTGGACCGCGACCGACACCGGGCCGTCGCAGAGCCAGGCGAACCACCAGGCGTTGATCAGCGCGACGTCCCGCGGCGGTCCGCCGGCCCGGCGGATGTCGAGGGTGATCCGGCGGGGCAGCCACCACATGGCGAGCGGGATGATCCAGGCGCCGAGCGCGAAGCCCGGGGCGTACGTGTGGGTGCCCGGGGCGAGCACCTCGGCGTTGCAGCGGCAGCGGTGGAACCAGAAGAGGAACGTGATCCAGCAGGCCATCTGGAGCACACCGAGGAGGGCGTTGGCCTCCGTGACCGCGGGGGAGTCGGCGCCGCCGGTGGCGATGACGAAGACGTCGGCCAGGGCCGACGTGGCGATCAGGCACTGGGCGACCAGCGCCGGTCCTGCGGGGTCGCGGAACCGGTAGCGCGGTCCGCGTACGGCCGATGGACCCACGGGCACGTCGTACCGATCCACGGATGCTCCCCCCGGAGTGGACCCCGTCGTCCGAGCGTCGACGGTGATCATCGCCATGGCAGTGATCACCGTCATGGTAGTGACGCGTCGTACCGGTGTCCAAGGTCCCTACGGCGTGCGGTGGTCACGAGCCCCGGGACGCGACGGCAGCGGTCCCGCCGCCCTACCGCCCCGGACCGCGGGACAGCCGGTCGACCGGTACCGGCCGCTCAGCGGTGGCGGAACCAGCGGGCCGCCTCCAGCAGCCGCCCCTCGGGACCGAACAGCGCCTGGTGCTCCCAGCCTTGGAGCGTGGCCGGATCGGCCGGATCGGCGCTGCCCGCGACCGCCGTCCACGCCGGTTCCCAGTAGACGACGCCCAGACCACGTCCGTCCGGGACGGCCTCGACGACACTCATCACGTCCCGCAGATGCGCCGCCTGCCCGGCCGGGGTCGCCGGATAGCCGGCCACCGGTTCGGCGGGAACGGCGACCGGGTGCCCCAGGAAGCGGCCGTCGCCCGGGGCGTGCGGGTAGCCCGTCTCCACGACGAGCACCGGCCGGCCGTACCGCGCGGCGACGTCGTCGAGGTTCGCCTGCAGGCCGGCGAGCCCGCACTGCCAGTAGCCGTAGTAGGAGAGGGCGACGACGTCGAACGGCACCCGGTGCGCGACGGCCCGGTCGAACCAGCGGCGGGTCGCCGCGTTGTCGGTGCCGCACGCGAGGTGCAGCGCCACCCGGGTGCCCGGGGACGCCGCCTCGACCGCGCGCGCCCCGGCGGTCAGCAGTCCCGCGAGCCCGTCCCAGTGCGAGGTGCTCCCGTCCTCCCACAGCAGTCCCGCGTCGATCTCGTTCCCGAGCTGGACGATGCCGGGCGGGGTGCCCTGCGCCGCGAGGGCGCTCAGCACCTCGTACGTGTGGGCGTGCACCCCCTCGAGGAGCCCGCGGTACGAACGCGCCGACCAGGCGGCCGGCTTGACCTGGTTGCGCGGATCGGCCCAGGTGTCCGAGTAGTGGAAGTCCAGCAGGATCCCCAGGCCCAGGGCCGCGGCCCGCCGCGCCATGGCGAGGACGCGCGCCGTGCCGTCGTAGCCGTCGGCCGGGTGCACCCAGACCTTCAGCCGGACCAGGTTCATCCCGGCGGCCGCGAGCACGGCCAGCGCGTCGCCGCGGGTGCCGTCGGCGTACCGGTGGACCGCCCCGCGCTCCTCGTTCCGCGGCAGGCTCGACAGATCGCCGCCCTTCACCGCAAGCCCGGTCGTGCCCGGCGTCAGCGTGACGTCGGACAGGTGCGCCCACTGGCCCGCCTCGGCGTCCGAGCCGAGGGCGACGGTGCACCGGCCGCCGGTCACCTCGGCGGAGACGACCACGCGGATCCACTCGCCCGCCGGTGTCGGCGGCAGGTCCGTGCGCTGCTCGGCCCCGGCGTGGTCGCGCAGCACGAGGTGGACGGCCCGCTGCCCGCCGCCGGAGCGGGCCCAGGCGGTCAGTGTGTACGGCCCGTCGGGCAGCCCCGACAGCTGCCGACCCGTCTCCACCCGGTACGCGGAGGGCGCCCAGTGCGCCAGCCGAAGTCCGTCGCCCCCGTCGCGCCCACCCCGCTCGACGAGGGAGGCGCCGCAATCTCCGGCCACGGACCAGCCGGACCGGTCCGCCGGGGCCGCCGCACCGGGGGAGCCGGAGGGCGACAGGGCGAGCGGAAGGGCGCCGGACGCGGGAAGCGGCGTGGACGGGGCGCCGGCGTGCGTGACCCTCCACGGCTGGGCGGTGACCATGGCCCCACGGTAGGGCCGGGCCCCTCACCCGGCCCGCCCCGCCGCACCGACACGCGGGGCTGCCGCGGACCGGGACCCACGGCCCGCCGGGCGCTTCACGCGACGGGCCGTGGGTCCCGAGGAGGGCTCAGCGCTTCAGCGTGAAGGTGAAGTCGCTGGAGAGCCGTCCGCCCAGCCGGACCGCCGCGACGAGATTCCCCTCCGTGACCATCCTCTCGACCTCGGCCCGGGGGAGACCGAAACCCTCGGCGATCAGTCGCACCGGTCGGACGGGTATCGGCGCCGCGAAGCGGACCGAGACGTCGACCACCTCGCGGTCCGGGTGATCCGAGCCGCCGGTGTCGAGGCGCCAGGCGCCGTCCCAGTCGAGGGCGACGCGATTGCGGCGCCGTACGACCGGATCCTGAAGCAACTCGGCCGTCAGACCGAGGTCGTTGTCATGCAGCCGGTCCAGCAGCCCAGGCCGTACGGCGCGCACGTTCGTCCGCTCCAGGACCGTGAGCTTCGCGGTGTCCCCGCAGGCCGTGCAGAGCACGAGGAGCCAGACGTCGATGAGCTTGTGGTGGGCGTTGACGCGAAACCTGCCGCTCGCCCGGAAGCGATCGGACGCGCACGCGTGGCAACGTCGGCGGACGAGGGGCAGGCAGGTGGGAGCGACCACCCAGTTCTCGAGCACAGAGACACACCGGTTCCAGTGAGAAGTCCGCAGCAGAAAGGAGCGCGGCGCACAGGCGCGACGCGCGACACATCAGCACTCGGGAGGTCTCACAGGGTGTACAACGGGACGTCCTTGCCTGGGCGACTGGGTTCGCCGGCACGGTAATGGCACGCGACGGCGCCCTTCCACCGGTTTTCACCGGCGTCGACGCCAGGGCGCGGCGGTTCGCCCGGCCGAGGGTGCCGGAGCCCGGCGGGACGCCCCTCAGTCCCCGGTGCCGGCCGGGCGGGCCCGTGCGGCGAACGGGTAGTGGTGGAACGGACCTTCCTCGAGGGGGAGTTCGGGGTTCCATGCCTTCAGGGCCTGCGCGGACGGCCGGAACAGCGGCTGCGGCAGCCGGTCGAGCGGTGTCCACTCCCAGCGCTCGATCTTGTCCGGCTCGGCCACGGACGGGGTGCCGGTGAACGTCCGTACCACCGCCACCGCGGTCATCCGGGTCAGCGCCTTCGAGGTGAGGGAGTCCAGCAGGAGGGCGACGACCTCCACGTCGGCCGGATCCGCCACGAGCGTGGTCTCCTCGGTCAGCTCGCGCGCCGCCGCCTCCTCGATGGACTCGCCGGGGTCGACCTTCCCGCCGGGCAGCTCCCACGTCCCCGACGGGTGCAGACCGAGGAGCACCCGCCCGGCCTCGTCGGTCACGACCACGCCCGCGCCGAAGGAGGCCTGCGCCGTCGGCGGCTGGACGTTGCGGTGGGGCACGGTCGGCTGCTCGGCCGGCGTCATGGCGTCTCCTCGTGCGATGCGATGCGATGCGGTGCGGACGGGTGGGTCCCGGTGCGCACCATGATGCGGGCGGCGTGAGCGGCGCGAGGTGGAGTCCGCCCGGCGGTCACCCCACCGGGCCGCCCGCACTGCCTTGCGGCGCAAGACAGTGCCTCACTATCGTGCACCGCATGACAAAGGAGCTGCCGACCGCCGCCGACCAACGGCGGAGCCAGCTCCTGCGCGGCGTGCTCGACCTCTGCCTGCTCTCCCTGATCGCCGAACGTCCGCGGTACGGCTACGAGTTCGTGGAGGCCCTCGACGAGAGCGGCCTGGAGCTGGTGAGCGAGGGCAGCATCTATCCGCTGCTGGCACGGATGGAGCGGGCCGGGCTCGTCGCCTCGTACCGCGCCCCGTCCTCCAGCGGCGGGGCGCCGCGCAAGTACTACCGGCTCACGGAGGAGGGCCGGACCGCACTGGACCGGGGGCGTTCCGTGTGGCGGGAGTTCACCGTCGCGACGGGCCGGATCCTGGCCGACACCGACGCACCGACGGGGGAACGACACCATGACGAACGAGCGGATACTCGCCGTCTGCCGTAGCAACTGGGAGTACCGGGGGATCGACGACGCCGCCGTCCGCGAGATGCTGGCGGAGCTGGCCGCCCACCTCGAGGACGCCGCGGCGGCCGGCCGCGCCCCGCGGGACGTCGTCGGCGACGACGTGCCGGCCTTCGCCGCCTCCTGGGCGAGGGCCCACCGCCCCCTGTACCGGCGCGCGCTGCGGATGGCGGCGCTGGTCCCGCTGGTCGCCGGCCTCCTGCTGCTGCTCGTCCACCTGCGCCGGTGGTCCCCGGCGGTGGACGTCACCCCCGGCCCGCTGGCCTTCTGGGTGGCCCTCGCGGCGGCGACGGTGCTGCTGGAACTGCGTCGCGGATCGCTCGGTCTCGGCCGGACGTGGGTGGTCGGCCTCGTCGTCGGCCTGCCCGCCGCGGTGCTGACCGAGCGGGTGGTGGGGGAGGGGACGCTGTTCAGCGTGCCGCTGTGGCTGACGGTCCTGGTGATGCTGCCGGGGCTCGTGTACGCCGTGGCCGAGCACCGCGCCGCGAAGAACCGCCCGGCGGCGGAGTCCCCCGCGGGGTAGAGGGGGCCCTGCCGCCCCTCCCGCCGGCCTCCCGGCCTGATCGACAAGACGCCCCCTCCGGGCATTCCGGGCGGGTGCGGAAATGGCGGCGGCGCATTCCGCCCCCGCCGTCGGTCCGTTTTGTGCTACAGTCGATATCTGTTGCAGTTGTGGTTCCCATATGACTTCAAGTGCCTGGGCGGTGGCGACACCGCCGGGCATTTTTGTTTTTCGGTGTTTTTCCGACGGGCAATCATCGCGACGACACCGGGATTCGCACCGTGTGAATCCCCGGGTACTGCCCCGAAGGAGAAAAGACATGGCTACCGGCACCGTGAAGTGGTTCAACTCGGAAAAGGGCTTCGGCTTCATCGAGCAGGACGGCGGCGGCCCCGACGTCTTCGCCCACTACTCGAACATCGCGTCTTCCGGTTTCCGGGAGCTGCTCGAGGGCCAGAAGGTCACCTTCGACGTCACGCAGGGCCAGAAGGGCCTGCAGGCGGAGAACATCCTCCCCGCCTGACGTCGTCCGACGTTCCGAAGCACGCGCCGAGGCCGGCGCCCCCACCCTCAGGGTGCGGGCGCCGGCTCGTCGCCGTTCTCCGGGGAATCGACCGGCCGCGGATTCCCCGCGGTGTCCGCCCGGTCATTTCCCGCTGCCGCCCGCCCGTCATGCGGCGGCGCGGCGGACGGATTTCCCACGGACATCACCCCTCCGCTCGCCCCCGCAATTCAGCCGGTGAATTCCCGGCGTGAACCGCGGGACGCGCGGCCTGTCGAGGAAGGCACCCATGAACCGCTCGGACCGCACGAACGACACCCGTCGGCCCGTTCCGTCGAAGGGGGAGTTCGCGCTTCCCGTCACCGTCACGCCCGGACTTCCGGCGGCCGAGACCTTCGACGCCATGGAGCTGCCCGCCGCGGTACGGACGACGCTGGCCGACCTCGGCGTGATCACCCCCTTCCCCATCCAGGCCACCACCCTGCCGAACGCCCTCGCGGGCSGCGACGTCCTGGGCCGCGCCCGCACCGGTTCGGGCAAGACCCTCGCCTTCGGCCTGGCGCTCCTGACCCGCACCGCCGGCCGCCGCGCCGACGCCAGGAAGCCGCTGGCGCTCGTCCTCGTCCCCACCCGTGAGCTGGCCCAGCAGGTCACCGACGCGCTCACCCCGTACGCCCGCGCGCTCGGGCTGCGGCTGGCGACCGTCGTCGGCGGCATGTCGATCGGCCGGCAGTCCGCCGCGCTGCGCGCCGGTGCCGAGGTCCTGATCGCCACCCCGGGCCGGCTGACGGACCTCGTCGAACGCCGGGACTGCCGACTCGACCAGGTGGACGCCGTCGTGCTCGACGAGGCCGACCAGATGGCCGACATGGGCTTCATGCCCCAGGTCACCGCGCTCCTCGACCAGGTCCGCCCGGGCGGCCAGCGCCTGCTGTTCTCCGCGACCCTGGACCGGAACGTCGACCACCTGGTGCGCGAGTACCTCGACGACCCGGTGGTCCACTCCGTCGACCCGTCCGCCGGCGCCGTCAGCACCATGGAGCACCATGTGCTCCACGTCCACGGCGCCGACAAGTTCGCCACCGCCACGGAGATCGCCGCCCGCGACGGGCGGGTGATCATGTTCCTGGACACCAAGCACGCCGTCGACCGCTTCACCCGACACCTGCTCGGCAGCGGCGTCCGGGCCGCCGCCCTGCACGGCGGGAAGTCCCAGCCGCAGCGCACCCACACCCTGGACCGCTTCAAGCGCGGCGAGATCACGGTGCTGGTCGCCACGAACGTCGCCGCCCGCGGCCTCCACATCGACGACCTCGACCTGGTCGTGAACGTCGACCCGCCCGCCGACCACAAGGACTACCTGCACCGCGGCGGCCGGACGGCCCGGGCGGGGGAGGCCGGCAGCGTCGTCACCCTGGTCCTGCCCGACCAGCGCCGGGACATGGCCCGCGTCATGACGGACGCCGGGATCCGCCCGCAGATCACCCAGGTCCGCTCGGGCGAGGCCGAACTCACCCGCATCACCGGCGCCCAGGCCCCCTCGGGCGTCCCGGTCGACGGCAGCGCCCCGGCCGCGAAGGAACGCCCCCAGCGCGGCGGCGCCGCCTTCCGCGGCATCGGCACGACCCCCGGCCGGCCGGGCCGCGCCAAGAACGAGTCCCGCCGCGCCGCCGAGGCCCGCCGCACGGCCGAGGCCCGCCAGGCCGCCCGCATCCGCCGCGGCGGCTGACTTCCGGTCCGGCCGGGGGCCGGAGCGGGGCCCGACGACCGCGCCCTGCGGCGAGCAGCCGTGAGCGGCGTCCGCCGAGGGGCCGAAGGGCCCCGGCCCCGGGCGGGGTACGGTCGTCGGCATGCCGCATGACCTTCCTGCCTGCCGCTGCGTGATCTGCCACGACTACGGCGACCGCGACGAGGCCGATCACACGGACCTGCGAACGATCGAGCAGGTCAGGGACCACGGCTGGAGTGTCGTGATGGTGCCGGCCGACGCCGAGGGCCCCGGTTTCGCCTACACGATCGGGCTGTGGCACACGCACCGGGTGCCGGAGCTGGCCGTGTTCGGACTGGACATCGGGACGATGCGGGTGCTGTTGAACACCCTCGGCCGCCAGGCCGCGGCCGGGACGGTCCTGGAGCCCGGGCGGGAGTACGAGGAGGTCGTCGAGGGGCGGCCCGTCGCCCTGCGGACGGCCGATCTCCGCTGGTACCGCGAGTTCTTCGGAGGGGCCATCGCCTTCCACCGGCGCCCTCCGTTCCCGGTGCTGCAGGTGGTGTGGCCCGACGCCGAGGGACGGTTCCTCTGGCAGGTGGGGACCGCCGAGTCGTACGGGCGGTCCCAGCCGCGGCTGTGGCTGAGGCCGGCCGAGCATCCCGAGGGAGTCTGGTCCGCGCTCGTCACCGGTTGACGCCCGGGCGCCCCCCGGTACGGCCGCGGCGGGTCCCGGTCGTCTCCCGCTCAGTCGCAGCGGTAGCGGAAGCTGCCCGTGGTCGTGGAGCCCGCGGGCGAGGTGATCACCAGGGTGGCCGTCGCCTGGTGGGAGCCCGGCCCGTGGAACGTCCACAGCAGGTGCAGCCGCGCCTCCCGCTGACCTCGGGTCAGCACCTCGCGCAGCGGGCCGGAAGTCGTCCCGTCGCTGCGTTCCCAGCGGTAGCTGATCGTGCCCGGGCGCCCGTCGGTCGCCACGACCGCCACGACGTCCGCGGTCGCGTCGCAACCGAGCGTCTCCCGTGGGGCGGTGACCGTCACCCGGTGTACGGAGACGGTGGGGCCCAGGCGCTGCCAGCCCAGGTAGCCGAGCACCGCGAGCAGGACGACCGCGGCGAGCGCGTACCGGCTCAGGGCTCGCGGCCTGCGCCGCGGTGGGGGAGGGGCGGCGCCTCCGGCGCCCGGCAGGGTGCCGTGCCAGATCATCTCGGCCGTGGTCGACGTACCGCCCCCGCGCCGGAGCGCCGCGGCGGTCACGCCCGGTCCGAAGCGGAGCACCTCGCCCTCGACGCGGTCCGGCGCGACCTCCTCCGCCGGGCGCTCGAACCAGTGGCTGCCCAGGACCGTCGCGCTGTACTCCTCGACGCCCGCCTCCGGGCCGGACGCGGGCCCGCTCGCCGGTCCCGCGGCCGAACCCGGCGCGGGACCCTCGGCGGGACCGTCGGCCGGGTCGGACGCCGACCGGCGGACCGTTTCATCGGAGTCGTAGGGGACCCGGGGATCGTTCATCGGATCGTGCACCGCCTGATCAGGATCTGCTGGGTGGAACCGCCGTTCGCCGCTACGGGGTTCGTCGTGGCGCGCACCCCCCAGTAGCAGCCGCCGCCCTGGAAGGCGTGCGTCAGCGTGAGGGCGTAGCTGGTCGCCCCGCTGCGCCGGTAGGTCGCGGAGCCGTCCGGCGCGCCGAGCTCGCCCTTGGCGTCGCCGGTGTACCAGGCGACGGTCACCGTCACCGGGCCGGTGCCGTCGGTGGTGACGTCGAACGTCGCCTCGGCGGTGCTCGTGCCGGTCTGGCGCAGGCCCGTCACCGCGACCGAGCGGACCCCGGCCGGCCGGGGGCTCGGACTCGACGAGGTGGGTTCCGCGGTCGGAACCGTCGGTGCGGTCGCGGTCGGCGTGCCCGGTGCGGTGGTGGTCGGCGCGTCCGTCGGGGTGTCCGTGGGCGCGTCCGTGGGAGTCGGCGCCCCGGTGTCCGCGGTGCCGGAGGCGCTCGGGTCGGCGCCCGGAGCCGTCGGACTCTCCGACGGGGTGGCGGTCCCGGGTGCCCCGGCCGTCGGGCCGGTGCCGGCCGGTGTCGCGACCGGAACCGCCGTGGTGACGGCCGTGGCCCGGTCCGTGGTGTCGCCCCGGGCCTCGTCGCCGGCGCGCGCGGTGAGGGCGATCAGGAGGCCGAGGACCAGGGCGGCCGCGGCCGCCGGCAGCCCCCGCAGGGTCCACCGGCCGAGGCGCCGGGGGACGTCGTGGAAGCGGGTCGTGGCGAACGCCGTCGTGCCGGCCGCCACCCCTCCGCCGGACGGCAGGAGCAGCGGCAGCAGGGCGACGAGCGCGGCCAGTTTCCGCTGCCCTCGCTCCTCCCAGTCCGGTCCGTACGCGGCCGCGGCCGCCGACTCCAGTTCGGTGACGAACTCCGCGGCGTCCCCCGGCCGTTCCTCCGGCTGCTTGGCGAGGCCGCGCCGGATCAGCGGGCGCAGCGGCTCGGGCGCGGCGTCGTCGGGCACGGGCGCGTCGAGGTGCTGGAGTGCCAGCTCGGCGAAGTTCTCGCCCGAGTACGGCTTGCGCCCGGTGAGGCACTCGAAGAAGGTCGCCGTCGCCGCGTAGACGTCGGCGGCGGGCGAGGCGGGCTCGCCGTTCCACTGCTCCGGCGCCATGTAGGCGGGCGTGCCCGCGACGCCGGGCCGGCTGCCGTGGTCCACGGCGATGCCGAAGTCCACGAGCTTGGAGGAGCCGTCCGGCGCGACCAGCACGTTCTCGGGCTTGTAGTCGCGGTGCACGACGCCCGCCCGGTGCGCGGCCGCCAGGCCCAGCAGGGAGCCCTTCAGGACGACGAGCGCCGCCTCCGGCCCGGTCGAGCCCTCCCGCGCCAGCAGCGCGCGCAGCGCGACGCCGTCGACCAGCTCCATCACGATCGCCGCGCCGCCCGGCGCCTCCACGTACTCGTACAGTCCGACGACGTACGGCGAGTGCAGCGCCCCCAGCAGCCGGGCCTCCGCCCGGAAGTCGCGGACGAAGCGGGAGTCCGACCGCATCCGCTCACTGAGGTACTTCACCGCCACCGGAATGCCGGTCCCGTCGTGGACGGCGAGGACGACACGTCCGCTGCCGCCGGATCCCAGCTCCCGGGACTCGGTGTACCCCGGGACCGTCCATGTGCTCATCCCCGCCCCCTCGGCGTCGCGGGCCGATCGCCCCCTAGGGGGACAGTTTCCGGACATGTGCGGTTCCCGTCCACGGCCGGGAGTACAGCCGCGGGACGCGCGGTCCGCGGCCGGGTCCGGGATCCGGTCCGCCCGGGACCTACCTGTCCGCGCATGGACTTCCCGTACGACTCCATGGACTCTTCGACGACCGCCCCCGCGGCTCACCGCCGTCCCCCTACGGTGAACCCGGCCGTACGGGCGCCCGCACGGCCCGCCGTTCACGTCCTGTACCGCGCCCCCACGTGTCGTCGCCACGCACCGTCCTCCCGCCCCACTGATCTTGGGCTCGCCCGGACCACCGTTCCCCCGGAATCCATCAGAGGTGCTCAGACACATGACCGAACTCAATCGGCGCCGTTTCCTCCAGATCGCCGGCGCCACCGCCGGTTTCGCGGCTCTGAACAGCAGCATCGCCCGTGCCGCCGCGATCCCCGCCGCGCGCGCCACCGGCACTCTCGCCGACGTCGAGCACATCGTCGTGCTGATGCAGGAGAACCGTTCCTTCGATCACTACTTCGGCACCCTGCGCGGTGTCCGCGGCTTCGGCGACCCCCGCCCCGTCACGCTCCCCAGCGGCAAGCCCGTCTGGTACCAGGCCGACGGCGGCAAGGAGGTGCTGCCCTACCACCCGGCGGCCGCGGACCTCGGCATGCAGTTCATCGCGGGGCTGAACCACGACTGGGCCGGCGGCCACAAGGCCTTCAACAACGGCCGGTACGACCAGTGGATACCCGCCAAGTCCGCGGGCACCATGGCGTACCTGGACCGCGGCGACATCCCGTTCCACTACGCGCTGGCCGACGCGTTCACCGTGTGCGACGCCTACCACTGCTCCTTCATCGGGGCGACCGACCCCAATCGCTACTACCTGTGGACCGGCCACACGGGCAACGATCGGACGGGCGGCGGCCCCGTCCTCGGCAACGACGAGGCGGGCTACGGCTGGACGACGTACCCCGAACGCCTGGAGCAGGCCGGGATCTCGTGGAAGGTCTACCAGGACGTCGGCGACGGGCTGGACGCCGCCGGGTCCTGGGGCTGGATCGAGGACGCCTACCGCGGCAACTACGGCGACAACTCGCTGCTGTACTTCGACAACTACCGCAACGCCCAGCCCGGCGACCCCCTGTACGACAAGGCCCGCACGGGCACGAACGCCAGGAACGGCGACGGGCTCTTCGACGTCCTGCGCGCCGACGTCGCCGCGGGCACCCTGCCCCAGGTGTCCTGGATCGCCGCCCCGGAGGCCTTCTCCGAGCACCCCAACTGGCCCGCCAACTACGGCGCCTGGTACATCGCCCAGGTCCTCGACGCGCTGACCTCCGACCCCGAGGTGTGGAGCAGGACCGCCCTGTTCATCACCTACGACGAGAACGACGGCTACTTCGACCACGTCGTCCCGCCCTACCCGCCGGCCTCGGCCGCCCAGGGGCTGTCCACCGTCGACACCTCCCTGGACCACTTCCCCGGCGACGCCCGCTACGCCGCCGGACCGTACGGACTCGGCCAGCGGGTCCCGATGCTCGTCGTCTCCCCCTGGAGCAGGGGCGGTTACGTCTGCTCCGAGGTCTTCGACCACACCTCGGTCATCCGCTTCATGGAGCGCCGCTTCGGTGTGGCCGAACCGCACATCTCGCCCTGGCGCAGGGCGATCTGCGGCGACCTGACCTCGGCCTTCGACTTCGGGCTCGAGGACACCGCCCCGGTGGCGCTGCCCGACACGGCGGGCTACCGGCCGCCGGACGGCGACCGGCACCCCAGCTACGTCCCGAAGCCGCCGGCCAAGCCGGCCCTGCCGGTGCAGGAGCGCGGCACGCGGCCCACCCGGGCGCTGCCCTATGACCTGGTCGTCGACGGCTCGGCCACCCCCGCCACCGGCCGCTACACCCTCACGTTCGGCGCCGGCGCCAGGGCGGGGGCGTTCTTCCACGTCACGGCGCCGGTCCGCACGGACGGGCCGTGGACCTACACGGCCGGCCCCGGCAGGACCGTCTCGGACACCTGGAACTCCGCGTACTCCAAGGGCGTCTACGACCTGACGGTGACCGGCCCCGGCGGATTCCTGCGCACCTTCCGGGGCCCGGGCACGACCGCCGGCCCGGAGGTGACGGCGCGGCACGACGCGGTCAGCGGCAACCTGGTGCTCACCCTGACCAACCCGGGCGCCGTCGACGTCAACCTGACCGTCACCCGCGCCGCCGCGTACG
The DNA here is from genome assembly GCF_008042125.1 of Streptomyces sp. MS191. GTDB lineage: Bacteria > Actinomycetota > Actinomycetes > Streptomycetales > Streptomycetaceae > Streptomyces. The sequence goes on along the minus strand of NZ_RDBI01000058.1, from coordinate 11,912 downwards.
GCGGCGGGTCGCAGACCTTCAAGGTGGCGAAGGGCGCCACGGTCCGGCACACCGTCGACCTGCGCGCCGGCGGTCGCTGGTACGACGTGTCGGTGGTCTCCGACCGCGCCGCCACCTTCCTGCGCCGCTTCGCGGGCCACGTGGAGAACGGCGCGGCGGGCGTCAGCGACCCCGGCATCGCCACCGGCTGAGCGGGGCCGTCCCCGGGGAGTGTCCCGACGGTCGCGCCGGTCACCGGAAGCCCGGCGTGATCGGCGTGGTCGGCGGGACACCTCCCGGGCGCGGGTGCGGGGAGCGGAGGGCCCGAGGCTGGTGCGAGGAGTGGGCCCGGACGCCGGGCCGGACGGTGGAGGCGGTCAGACGGTGACGACCTTCACCCCGGCGTCCGTGAGCTGCCGCACCGCCTCCGCGGGGATCGCCGTGTCCGTCACCAGGACGTCCACCCGGTCGAGCCCGCAGATCCGGGCGAAGGCGCGCCGCCCCATCTTCGAGGCGTCGGCGACCACGACGACCCGGCTCGCCCGCTCGGCGAAGAGCCGGCTGATGCCCGCCTCGTCCTCGTGGTGCGCCATGATGCCGAGCCCCGGGTCGATGCCGTCGACGCCGAGGACGACGACGTCGAGCACCACCTCGCCCAGCACCCCGGCGGCGAGCGGGCCGACCAGCTCGTACGTCTGGGGCCGGGCCACACCACCCGACACCACGAGCTTGATCTGGGGGCGCACGGCGAGTTCGGCGGCGATGTTCAGCGCGTTGGTGACCACGGTCAGGGCGGGGGCGGTGGGTGCGCCGGGGGAGGCCTCGGGCCGCCCCGCGCCGAAGCCCAGCGCGAGGGCGCGCGCCACCTCGGTCGTCGTGGTGCCGCCGTTGAGACCCACCACCTCGCCCTCGTGGACGAGTTCGGCCACCGCGGCGGCGATCCGCTGCTTCTCGGAGGCGTGCCGGGATGACTTGTAGCGCAGCGGAAGTTCGTAGGAGACGCCCTGGGGGACGGCGCCGCCACGGGTGCGGACGAGCAGCCGCTGCTCGGCGAGCTCGTCGAGGTCCCGGCGGATCGTGGCCGGCGACACGCCGAGGGTCGCCGCCGCGTCCTCGACCTCCAGCCGGCCGGTGGCCGCGAGCAGTTCGAGGAGCGTGTTCCACCGCTCGTGCTTCGACATCGGGATTCCTTCCGGGCGGTGCACCGCACGCCGTGCGGGATCGCGAGTCTAGCGCCGCACGCGCACGGAACGAGCACCGTGCGAGCACCGGGGGCGCCAACCGAACGCGCAGGGTCCGAGCAGTTCCGGAGCACCCCGCGAGCAGGGCCAGGGTACGGGCGCGGGCACCGGACGCGTGCGGTCGCCGGGTTCGCGACGCTGGACCGCGGGCCCTGGCTGATGGATACTGCGCATCACCATGATGCTCGGAAGTGCTTGAAAGTCTGCTGTTTCACGCACAAGCAAGCATGACTCACTCTGTGAAGGAGCCGCACGTGCCCACCACGGGTCCCTCCCGCACCGCCGTCGAGATCGCGTCCCAGCCCGCCTGCTGGCGCGAGGCCGCCGACACCCTTCCCCGTCACCGCGCCGCTCTTCCCGTGCGCGGCGAGCGTGTCGCCGTGGTCGGCTGCGGCACCTCCTGGTTCGTCGCCCAGGCCTACGCCCAGCTGCGGGAGAGCGGCGGGCACGGCGAGACCGACGCCTTCGCGGCCTCCGAGTTCCCCCTGGGGCGGGGCTACGACCGGATCCTGGCCATCACGCGCTCGGGCACCACGACCGAGGTCCTCGACCTGCTCGCCAAGGTCCGGGGCACCGCCGTCACCGGCGCCCTCACCGCCGACCCGGCCACCCCCGTCATGACGGCCGCCGACGCCGTCGCGGTACTGGACTTCGCCGACGAGGAGTCGGTGGTGCAGACCCGGTTCGCCACCACCGCGCTCGCCCTGCTCCGCGCGCACCTGGAGGCCGAGGACGCGCTCCCGGCCGGCGTCCGCACCGTCGCGCGGGCGGCCGAGGACGCCGAACGCGCCGTCGCCGAACCCCTGGCCGACGCGGTCACGGACGCCGAGCAGTTCACCTTCCTGGGGACCGGCTGGACCTACGGCCTGGCGCTGGAGGCCGGGTTGAAGATGCGGGAGGCCGCCGGGMCCTGGACCGAGGCGTACCCGGCGATGGAGTACCGGCACGGGCCGATCAGCATCACCGGACCCGGCCGGGTGGCCTGGGTGTTCGGGCCCGTGCCCGCCGGTCTCGCCGAGGACGTCGCCCGCGTCGGCGGCACGCTCGTCGCCGATTCGGGCGCGGGGACGGTATCCGGCTCCGGAGGGGGCGGCCGTGCCCCGTTCGCGTCCCCCGCCCTCGATCCGCTCGCCGACCTCGTCCGGGCCCAGCGGCTCGCCGTCCTGCTCGCCGAGGCCCAGGGGCAGGACCCGGACCGGCCCCGCAACCTCACCCGGTCCGTGGTGCTCTCCGTGTCCGCCGGAGAGGACGCCTGATGCCGCTCGTCCCCACCGGCGAGATCGTCCTCCGGGCCCGCGAGGCCGGGATCGGCGCCGGCGCCTTCAACGTCGTCCAGATCGAGCACGCGCAGGCCATCGTCGCCGGCGCCGAGGCGGCCGGCCGCTCGGTGATCCTTCAGATCAGCGAGAACACCGCCCGCTACCACGGCTCCCTGGAACCGATCGCGCTCGCCACCCTCGCCACGGCACGCCGTGCGAGCGTCCCGGTCGCCGTCCACCTCGACCACGCGGAGTCGCCCGAGCTCGTCCGCGAGGCGGTCCGACTCGGCTTCGGCTCCGTCATGTTCGACGCATCGAAGCTCCCGTATGAGGAGAACGTCGCGGCCACCCGCGAGACGACCGCGTACTGCCACGGCCACGACGTCTGGGTGGAGGCCGAACTGGGCGAGGTGGGCGGAAAGGACGGTGCGCACGCCCCCGGTGTGCGCACCGATCCCGGCGAGGCGCGGGAGTTCGTGGCCGCCACCGCCGTCGACGCCCTCGCCGTGGCGGTGGGCAGCTCGCACGCGATGCTCACCCGGGACGCGGTCCTCGACTTCGCCCTCGTCTCACGCCTGCGGGACACCGTGCCGGTGCCCCTCGTCCTGCACGGCTCGTCCGGCGTCGGGGACGTGGACCTCAGCTGGGCGGTCAACGCCGGGATGACGAAGGTGAACGTCTCGACGCACCTCAACAAGGCGTTCACCCGGGCCGTACGGGACCACCTGGCGGAACACGCCGGCACCGTCGACCCCCGCCGCTACCTCGGCCCGGCGCGTACGGCCGTCGCGGACGCCGTCACTCACCTGCTCGGGATACTGGCGGCGGAGGCGCCGCTCATTCGCACGTGACGCGGTCGCGCGGGGTGTAGTGCGTGTGGAAGGTCTCCCGCCCGACCTCCGCCCCGCCCTTGTGGAACACCCGGTCCACGGAGACGTCGAAGCCCTCCAGCGGTGTCTGCGGCTCGCACTTCTCGCCCGTGCCCTTGCGTTCCGCCGGCTTCGTGAGCTTGGTGTGGGGGCCTTCGACGGCCTCCACCCGGTCGTACTTCTTGGTGCCGAGGAAGCTGACGGTCACCGAGTGGTCGGTGGCGCGGGCCGAGATGTAGATGCCGTGCCCGGAGTCGTTGCGGAACTTCAGGTCGAGCGAACCCCAGGCGACCGTCGCCTCGCGGCCCGCCGGGTACCGCTCGATGTAGAAGGAGTGCGCACCGTGCTCGACGGGCTTGACCCCGGCGAAGAAGAGCGCGTTGAAGGTCGTGGTGGCGACCGCGGAGACCCCGCCGCCGGGCGCGGAGTGGTACTGGCCGTCGAGGATCATCGTGCCGTCCACGAAGCCGTTCGCCTTGGTGCGTTCGCCGACGGTCTTGTTGAAGCTCCAGACCTCGCCGGGCTTCACGACCGAGCCGTTGATGAGCTCCACCGCCCGACCGATGTTGGTCGTCCGGTAGGGCGCGGTCGGGAACTCGACCGTGAAGCTGGACATCTGCTCCTTGATCCCGAGCTCCGCCACGGACTTCCGGGTGAGCTCCGGCTGGATCAGCCGGGTGGCGACGGGCGCGGTGCGCGCGGTGTCGCCGGTCTTCGTCAGCAGAGGGCGGACGGCGTCGCCCAGTGCCGCGGCGGTCACCTCGTGTCCCGCGCGGCCGTCGGACTCCACCACCACGCGGCCGCCCTGTACGCCGAGCTTCGCCTCGACCGGGCCGGTGGCGAGCGCGTCGAGCGGACGTGCCACGTCCGGGTCGCGCCGGAGCCCCTCCGCGTCGAGCGACGCGGAGAGCCGGCCGTGCTCGTCCGCCTTCACCTTCAGGTGGTCGGAGAGCGTCGCGGGGGAGATCCGCAGCGGTGTGCCGTCGACGGTCAGGGTCACCGGACCCGACATCGCCGGAGTGCCGAACTCCGTCATGAAGCGGGCGACCTCGGCCTCGCCGACCGTGGGACGGGACACCGCCGTCGGCAGTGCCACCGGGCTCCGGCCGGTCGAGGGGTAGGCGCTCCGCAGCGCGTCCACGGCCCGGGCGGTGTCCAGCTTCTGCCCGGTGCGCGCCTCGGCCACCACGGCCTTGCCGGCCTTGAAGGAGACGGCGCCTTCGGCCTTCTCGCGGTCGTACGTCCGGGAGGCGGCCGTCAGCCCCTCCGCGGCGCGTCCCTGGTCGAAGGCGACGACCGGCTCGACGACCCGCTCACGTGAGGAGAAGAGGCGGCCGATCACCGTCACCGGGTCGCGCGAGGGGTCGGCGGCCCGCTCGGCGGTCTTCGCCGTGTCGACCCGCAGGCCGACGGTTCCGGGGGCGACCGCTCCGGCGCTCTCGCCGACCCGTATCGGTATGGCGCGCGTCCAGGAGTCGGGGGCGGAGGCGTCCAGCCTGGACTGCGCCTCGGCGCGGCTCATCCCCCCGATGTCCACGCCGGCCACCGTCGTTCCCTGGGATATCTCGTCCCCCGCGGCCACGAGTCCGGCGACGTACAGACCGCCGCCGGCGGCGACGGCGGCCCCGGCGACCATGACGGCGATCCGTGTGCGGCTGCGCCGTCCCGAGGGGTGCGAGGGGGTCGTGTCGACGTCGTTGAAGGGGCGGCGCACACGGCCTCCGTTTGCGTTCGAGGATCGGGACGGGCGGGACATACCCGGACGAGAATACGCCCAGTGGAGTGAGATCTGTCGGAAATGTGAGTGTCATCCCATCCCGCTGCCCGACCGTCCCGTCGGTGGTCCACTGGCCCCGCCGCCCCTGCGGGCCCAGGCTGGAGGCATGATTTTCATCGCCGTACGCTTCACCGCCCGCCCCGAGGTCGCCGACTCCTGGCTCGACCTCGTGGCCGACTTCACCCGGGCCACCCGCGCGGAGCCGGGGAACCTCTTCTTCGACTGGTCGCGCAGCGTGGAGGACCCGCACGTGTACGTCCTCCTGGAGGCCTTCGCCGACGCCGAGGCGGGCGCCGCCCACGTCGGCTCCGACCACTTCGCGGCGGGCCTCGACGCCATGGCGGGCGCGATCGCCGCGACGCCCGAGATCATCAATGTCGAGGTGCCTCAGCAGGGGTGGGGCGCCATGGCCGAACTCGCGCCGCGGGGCAACCCCTGACCAGGGCTCCCGGCGCCCGCGCCGGGTCGGGACGGCCCGGCGGCGAGAAGATCGTGGGAGCGCTCCCATAGGGATAGGGTCGGCGGCACACCGGAACGTGAGGGGAGACGGCAGATGGTGGTGAGCGGGCGACAGACCGGCAGGCCGACCCTGGAGGAGGTCGCGGCCAGGGCCGGGGTGGGCCGGGGCACGGTCTCGCGGGTGATCAACGGCTCGCCCCGGGTGAGCGAGCAGGCCAGGACGGCCGTCGAGCGGGCCGTCGCCGAGCTCGGGTACGTGCCCAACCGGGCGGCGCGGGCCCTCGCCGGCAGCCGTACCGACGCGGTCGCCCTGGTGATCCCCGAGACCGAGGCCCGACTCTTCACCGAGCCGTACTTCCTCGACATCATCCGCGGCGTGAGCGTCGAACTCGCCGATGCCGACAAGCAGTTGCTGCTCACGTTGATCCGTGACGACAAGGAGCGGCAGCGCTTCGAGCACTATCTCGCGGCCCAGCGCGTCGACGGCGTGCTGCTGGTGTCCGTGCACCGCGAGGACCCGTTGCCCGACCAGGTGCGGATGCTGGGGCTGCCCGCCGTGCTCAACGGACGCCGGTCCGAGGAGGAGCCGGTGGCGTTCGTCGACTCCGACAACGTCGGCGCCGGCCGCTCCGCCGTCGCCCACCTGGCCGGCCGGGGCCGGAGCCGCATCGCGACCATCACCGGTCCGCTGGACATGTACGTGGCCCGCTGCCGTCTCGACGGCTACCGGGCCGGTCTGACGGAGGCGGGTCTGGCGCCGGACGAGTCGCTGGTGGCGACGGGCGACTTCACCGAGGAGGGCGGCCGGCTGGCGATGCGGGACCTGCTGGAGCGGAGCCCGGACCTGGACGCCGTGTTCGCCGCCTCGGACGTGATGGCGGCCGGTGCGCGGTCGGTGCTGCGGGAGGCCGGGCGCCGGGTCCCCGAGGACGTGGCTCTGGTCGGGGTGGACGACTCGGCCGTCGCCCGGCACATGGACCCGCCGCTGACGAGCGTGCGCCAGCCGATCGAGGAGATGGGCCGCACCATGGCGCGCCTGCTGCTGCAGGAGATCGCGCAGGAGTCCGCCGAGCAGCCCCGCCGCGTGCTGCCGACGGAGCTGGTGGTCCGCGCCTCGTCCMGACCACAGCGGGACGGGAGGGTCCGGACGAGGCGCGGGGCCGGGGCAGGGCCGGAGCGAGGTCGCACCGGCCCGATCGGGCGTCCGGGGTGGGGATCCACCCGACGCCCCGACCGGTCCTGGGGGTGTCCTGCCGGGCTCCCGGCGTGCCGGCCCGATCGGCGGGACCTCCCTGAGGGGGGTACGGGTCAGCGCACCGCGAGCAGGTGCTCCAGGGCCAGCTGGTCCAGGCGCTCGAAGGCGAGGGACCGCTCGGCCGCCGCCGTCGCGTCGAAGTCCTCGTACGCGGACCGGTCCGCGAGGAGGGCGGCGAGCCCGTCGGCCGCCGTGGGGACCGCGAGCTCGGGCAGCCGGGAGGCCGCCAGTGCCTGCCGGACCTCGGCGTCGGCGCGGAAGGCGGCCGCGCGGTCCTTGAGGATCAGGTAGTTGCGCATGCAGTTCTTCGCGGACTCCCAGACGCCGTCGAACCCGTCGGTCCGCACCGGCTTGAAGTCGAAGTGCCGCGGACCCTCGTATCCGGCCGACTCCAGCAGGTCGACCAGCCAGAACGCCTGCCGCAGGTCCCCGGCCCCGAAGCGGAAGTCCTGGTCGTACTTGATCCCGGACTGGCCGTTGAGGTCGATGTGGAACAGCTTGCCCGCCCACAGCGCCTGCGCGATGCCGTGCGGGAAGTTGAGGCCGGCCATCTGCTCGTGGCCGGTCTCCGGGTTCACGCCGACCAGCTCCGGGCGCTCCAGGCGTTCGATGAAGGCGAGGGCGTGTCCGATCGTCGGCAGGAGGATGTCGCCGCGCGGCTCGTTCGGCTTGGGCTCGATCGCGAAGCGCAGGTCGTAGCCCTGCTCGGTGACGTACTGGCCGAGCAGGTCGAAGGCCTCCTTCATCCGGTCGAGGGCGACCCGGACGTCCTTCGCCGCGCCGGACTCGGCACCCTCGCGGCCGCCCCATGCGACGTAGGTGGTGGCGCCCAGTTCGACGGCCAGGTCGATGTTGCGGATCGTCTTGCGCAGCGCGAAGCGGCGCACCTCGCGGTCGTTGGCCGTGAAGCCGCCGTCCTTGAAGACGGGGTGCGTGAACAGGTTGGTCGTGGCCATCGGCACCTTCAGGCCGGTGCGCTCCAGCGCGGCGCGGAAGCGCTTGACCGCCGTCTCGCGCTCGGCCTCGGAGGCCCCGAAGGGGATCAGGTCGTCGTCGTGGAACGTCACGCCGTACGCGCCGAGGCCGGCCAGGCGCTCCACCGACTCGACGGGGTCGAGGGCCGGGCGGGTGGCGTCGCCGAAGGGGTCGCGGCCCTGCCAGCCGACGGTCCACAGTCCGAAGGTGAAC
>NZ_RDBI01000058.1:0-3785 GCF_008042125.1 Streptomyces sp. MS191 | reverse complement strand
GGGCGGGGCTCCGAGGTGCCCGACGGCGTCGGGCCGGGGGCGCCGTGCTCCAGCGCCGCGCGCAGCTCGATGACGAACTCCACGCACGTGTCGTACCGCTCCTCCGGGACCTTCGCCAGCGCCTTCCCCAGCACCGTGTCGGCCGCCTCCGGCAGGCCGGGGCGCTCCGCCGACACCGGCGGCGGCGGGTCGTACTGGTGGGCCCAGAGCAGCGCCATGTCGTCGTCCCTGCGGAACGGCGGCATCCCGGTCAGCGTCTCGAAGACCACGCAGCCCAGGCTGTACACGTCGCACCGGCCGTCCACCGGCTTGCCGGAGATCTGTTCCGGGGCCACGTAGTCCAGCGTGCCGACGAACTGGCCCACCGTCGTCAGGCCGGTCAGCGACAGGGACTTCTTCGTCAGGCCGAAGTCCGTGAGGTACACGTGCTCCGGGTGGTCCCGGTCCGTTCCCTCCGCGACCAGGATGTTGCCCGGCTTCACGTCCCGGTGGACCAGGTCGTGGGCGTGCGCCGCGTCCAGCGCGGACGCCACCTGGGCGGCGATCCGGCCCGCCGTCGCCGGCGGCAGCGGGCCCTCGCGGTCCAGCAGCGCCCGCAGGTCCTGCCCGGCGACGTACCGCATCGCGATGTACAGCACGCCCTCCGTCTCGCCGGCCTCGAACACGGGGACGATGTGCGGGTGGTCGATCGCCGCGGCCACCCGGGACTCGTGCGCGAACCGCTTGCGGAAGGTGTCGTTGCGGGCGAGTTCGGGCGCCAGCAGCTTCAGCGCGACCGTGCGGTCCAGTCGCAGGTCCCGTGCCCGGTACACGACCGCCATCCCGCCCCGCCCGATCTCGCCCTGGACGAGGTAGCCCGCGATCTGCTTCCCCACCAGCCCCGACTCTCGGCCCGCCGGCAGATCCGCGCCCCGGGTGGCCCCGGCCATCAGCGCTCACCCGGCAGGTCCCCGGGGTCCACGACCCGGGTGGGCGGCGGGCCCGCCGGATCGGTCCGCGGCCGGTCGCCCTCCTCGTCGAACCGCTCCACCACCTGCGTGGGCTCGTGCCCGGCCGCGGCCGCGGCCGCGGCCGGGGCCGCATCGGCCGGTACGGCGGCCGCCGCCGACGGAGCGGCCGACGCCGCGTACGTGGTCAGCCCCGTCCCGTCGCAGAACACCCACCGTTCGTGCTCGGCGTCGTACAGCCACACCGCCTCGCCGTCCACGACCATCCCGATCCGCAGCCCGCGGGTGCGCCGCCTGAAGGCGTCGCCGTCCGTGCGTCCCGCCGCCAGCTCCTCCGCCGCGCGCCGGTAGCGGCCCAGGGACTCCTCGGCCCGGGCGATCAGCTGGCGGGGGTCCGCGGTCCGCGCGAGCGGCTTGCGGGCCTCGGGCGGGTCGACGGGCACCGCGACCAGCAGGCGCGCGTCGACCCACGCCGACCAGCCGTTCGAGCACAGGATCCGGCCCCAGTCGCCGACCCGCTCCGTCAGCTGCACGGGCAGGAAGGCGTCGAGGGGCTCGGTGGGCAGACCGGGATCGGGGGCCTCCCACGCGGGCAGCCCGTCGCGCGGCACGACGTGCGTCGGCCGGAAGTCGGGGACGTACTCGGGGACGGGGGGTGTGACGGGGAAAGCCATGGACCGCCTGCCTTCGCTGTGCGGGACGTACGACGGCCTCGGACGGGCCGCGGGATCCGGGCTACTTCCGCATGATCACCGGCTCGTGTCGGCGCAGCAGGCGCGCGACCACGAATCCGAGCACCAGACAGAGGACCACCAGCATCCCCATGTCGAACAACCAGGCCTCCAGGGTGTGGTGCATCAGCGGATCGGTCGTCTTGTCGCTCGGCGCGATCTCGCCGATGTCGATGGTCGCCCCCATCGCCGCGAACGCCCATCGCGACGGCACCAGCCAGGCGAGCTGCTCCAGGACGGGCGCCCCGCGCACGGTGAGCAGCGCGCCGCAGAAGACCACCTGGACGATGGCGAGGAGGACCAGCAGCGGCATGGTCACCTCCTCCTTGCGCACCAGCGCCGAGACGAGCAGCCCCAGCATCATCGCCGTGAAGGCGAGCAGGGCGACCGCGAGGGTGAGTTCGACCAGAGGGGGGAGGAGCACGCCCTTGCCGTCCGGCACGTTCAGCGGCACGCCGATCAGGGCGACCAGGGTCAGTACCACCGCCTGCACGACGGTGATCGTCCCCAGGACGACGATCTTGGACATCAGATACGCGGAACGCGACAGGCCGACGGCTCTCTCGCGCCGGTAGATCGTGCGCTCCTTGACCAGCTCGCGCACCGCGTTGGCCGCACCCGTCAGCACACCGCCGACACACAGGATGAGCAGGACGTTCAGGGTCGACTCGGGGTTGAGGCTGCCCTCCGACAACGCGCGGGCCATCGCACCCATGACGAACGGCAGGGCGACCATGATGATCAGGAAGGTCCGGTCGGCGGCCAGCGCGGCCGCGTACCGCCTGACGAGCGTACGCAGCTGGGAACCCCAGCTCTGCGCCTTCGGCGGCGGTCCGGGTTCCGGCACCGCGGCCGGACCCGACGCGGGCAGGCCCGGCCGGTCCATCGCGTCCGCGACGTACTGCCGGTGGAAGCGGGAGGCGCGGTACTGCCCCGCCCAGTCCCGGTCGCGCTCGTTCTCGAAGGCCTCGAAGGCCTCCGGCCACTCGTCGAAGCCGAAGAACTCCAGCGCCTCGTCCGGCGGTCCGTAGTAGGCGATCCGGCCACCGGGCGCGAGCACCAGCAGGCGGTCGCAGACGTCCAGGCTCAGCACGCTGTGCGTGACGACGATGACCGTACGGCCGTCGTCGGCCAGCCCCCGGAGCATGTGCATCACCGAGCGGTCCATGCCCGGGTCGAGGCCGGAGGTCGGCTCGTCGAGGAAGAGGAGCGAGGGCTTGGTGAGCAGCTCGAGCGCCACGCTGACCCGCTTGCGCTGCCCGCCCGAGAGGCTGTGGATGGGCTGGTCGACCCGCTCGCCCAGGCCGAGCTCGCGGATCACCTCGTCGACCCGGGCCCGGCGTTCGGACGCCGCGGTGTCCTCGGGGAAGCGCAGCTCGGCCGCGTAGCCGAGCGCCCGCCGCACGGTGAGCTGCAGGTGCAGGATGTCGTCCTGCGGGACGAGGCCGATGCGCTGGCGCAGTTCGGCGTAGTCCTGGTAGAGGTCGCGGCCGTCGTACAGGACCGTGCCGCGGTCGGCGGGCCGCTGCCCGGTGAGCGCGCCGAGCAGGGTGGACTTGCCGGCGCCGGAGGGCCCGACGACGGCGAGCAGGCACTTCTGCCCGACCGGGAAGGAGACGTCCTCCATCAGCGTCTTCTTCCCGTGGTCCACGGTGACGGCGAGATCCTGCACGTCGAGGGAGACCTCGCCGGTGTCGGTGAACTCGACGAGCTTGTCCCCGAGCAGGCAGAACGCCGAGTGCCCGATGCCGACGATGTCGTCCGGGGTCACGCGGGAGCGTTCGACGCGCCGGCCGTTCAGGTAGGTGCCGTTGTGGCTGCCGAGGTCGTGGATCCAGTACGTCCCGTCGGCCTGTGCCAGCAGCTCGGCGTGCCGCCGCGAGACCACCAGGTCGTCCACGACCAGGTCGTTGTCCGGCGCGCGCCCGATGCGCACGGTCCGGGTGGGCAGCGGCCGTACGGAGGTGGGCTGCCGGAAGGTCCCCGTGGCGCCCGGGTGGGACACCGACGACGGCCGGGGCGGTGTACGCGGCGGCGCGGGCGCCGGCGGCCCCGGGACCGGCATCGGCGGGGGCGCGGGCGCGGGCCTGGGGGGATCGGGCTCCCG
>NZ_RDBI01000057.1:159273-201928 GCF_008042125.1 Streptomyces sp. MS191 | reverse complement strand
GGGCCCCCCCACCGGGCCCCCCCACCGGCCCAGGGGGGTGGGCGAGAGGTCCGCGGCTTCCTCCCCTTCCTCGAGCAGGGTGTCGGCGGCGCCGACGATCAGCGGATCCGGCGGGCCGACGGCGTCCCCGTCCTTGCCGGCGTAGTCGACGCGCCACAGCAGGCTGCGCATCGCCTCCAGGCGGGCGCGGCGTTTGTCGTTGCTCTTGACGACGGTCCACGGAGCATGGGCGGTGTCCGTGGCGCGGAACATGTTGACCTTGGCGGTGGTGTAGGCGTCCCACAGGTCCAGCGAGGCCAGGTCCGTGGGTGAGAGCTTCCACTGGCGCACGGGGTCGACCTGGCGGATCGCGAAGCGAGTGCGCTGTTCGGCGCGGGAGACCGAGAACCAGAACTTGACCAGCAGGATGCCGTCCTCGACGAGCATGGCCTCGAAGGCCGGACACTGGCGCAGGAAGCGCTGGTACTCCTCGTCGGTGCAGAAGCCCATGACCTTCTCGACACCGGCCCTGTTGTACCAGGAGCGGTCGAAGAAGACGACCTCCCCGCGATCGGGCAGGTGGGCGACATAGCGCTGGAAGTACCACTGGCCGGCTTCGCGCTCGCTCGGCTTGTCCAGGGCCACGATGCGGCCGCCACGCGGGTTGAGACGCTCGGTGAACCGCTGGATCGTGCCGCCCTTGCCGGCGGCGTCCCGGCCCTCGCAGACCACCACCAGGCGCGCGCCGGTTTCCTTGACCCAGCGCTGCAGCTTGAGCAGCTCGATCTGGAGCACGCGCTTCGTTCGCTCGTACTCGGCCCGCTTGATCTTCCGGTCGTACGGGTAGTTCTCCCGCCACGTCCGGATCGGTGCTCCGGATCCGTCCAGCAGAACCGGTTGCTCCGGCCTGCTCGCGTCCACGCGCAGCCCCGCGAGCAGCGCGTCCTGGGGCTGTGACCCGCCCTGTTCCTGTTCCATGATCTGCCTGTACCCCACGCACACCCCTCAAGCACGTCGGCGGTCCGGATCTTGAGTTCCCGCACGGCCACTTTGCCCGCGCGCGGGCATCCTTCCGGGCCCGCAGGATCACGCACCGACCGCCGACGTTCCTGTCCGGGCGGGTGCCGTCATCCGCGCCGGTGGCGCTCGGGCGGGTGCTGGGGATCGACACCGGTGTACGCCTCCGCGTCCTTTCCGCCGCTGGGACGCTGCGAGCGCCCGCGGGGACCGAAGTCCTGTCGGCCCTTCTCCGTGCCGGATTTCCCGGCCTGCTCCTCACCGCGACGGCTGTCACTCTTCACCGGTGTGCCCTCGTCGGCCTTCTGGCGTCCGGTGGAACGCGCGGAGCGGGACGGCGAGTCGGGGGCGTGCTTCTCGGGGTGGAACGAGCGCTCGGCGCTCGGGTTCTCCTCCTGCCGGGTGGCGTCCACGTCGGGCGACCAGCCGTGTTGCTCGGTTCCTTCGTGCCTGCTGGGCCCCTCGCCGTGCGAGGGGTGTGAGGTGGGTTGACGGGTCATGGGTCGACCCCTCCTTTCGAGGTTGTCGGCCGGCGACTGCCCACTCGGCACGGTCCGATGCAGCCCGCGCTTCCGCGTCCGCGGGCGGGACCACCGCCCGCCCCTCCTGCCGCCGCCGGTCGGCGCCGAGCGAGCCCGAACGCCGTGGGTTCCTCGCGTCGGGCTCCCGTCCGCGAGGGCCCGGCAGCCGTAGGGAGGCGGTGGGCACGCGTCGTGCCCGGCTGCCGTCAGCCGGGCCAGGTTCCTGTCAGACGCCGCGTGGCAGTGGCGCCGGCCCGGTCGACAGCCGCTCGGACGACGGCGAAGATCGCGCCCTGCAGGGCCGCGGCGATGAGGATCTCCCGCCAGGTCCGGTCCTCGTCAGTCGCGTCCGGGGCGGACTCCTCGTGCCCGATCCGCTTCCATGCCTCCTTGAAGACGGCCCCGGCGAGGAGACCGCCGGCGACGCCCAGGGCCAGACCGACCGGCCTGTAGGCGATCTTTGATGTCTTCATCGATACCTCCGCGTACGTCGGGGCTTCAGGAGCGCGGCGGGTGCGTCGTACAGCCGGACAGGCGACTCCCGCCACGACCGTCATGTGCCCACTTCCGGCTGGAGCATGAGCGGGAGCCAAGCAGGCTCCATATTCACCGTTTCCTCGTCATCTGTTCGAGCAAAGGCGGGGGCAAAGCCCGAGAAGGAAGACCCGAGAGGGCCGGTCCGATGCCTGCCGGGCCGCGCCGCCGGAGTGGGGCGAGCCCGGGTGCGCCTGCGCTGCCGCGTCGGCCACGAGGGCGCAGCCGCGCTGTGCCGAGAATCGGGTATCCACGGCCGCCATCAGGACCTCCCTCCGACCCCTTGCCACGACTATCGACTATCGATAGATTTCCATCGGAACTCGATGGAAGGAAGGGCCATGGGAAAGCTGACCGTGCGGGCGCTGCGCGCCGTGCTCGCGGTGGTGCTCGCCGGCACCGTGTTCGTACAGGCGTCGATGGTGTGGGCCTTGGCCACCGACCCGGAGGACGGGTCGCTCCCGCTGACCCCGCTGCGCCTGATCACGATCCTGGGCATGGTGTCGGCCCAGGTCGCCCTGGTCTGCGTGTGGCGGCTGGTGACGATGGTGCGACGCGGGACGGTGTTCTCCGACGCCGCCTTCCGGTACGTGGACGGCGTGATCGGCGCGATCGTGGCGGCCGCCCTCCTGTGGTTCGCCGTCACGGCCGTCAACGCGCCGGGCCAGCGAGAAGACCCGGGCGTCACCGTGATCATGGGCGGGATCGGCCTGGCCATCCTGGGGGTCGCGCTCGTCGTGCTCGTCCTGCGGATGCTGCTCGCCCAGGCCGTCGCGCGCGACGGCGAGGCGGCACAGATGCAGGCCGAGCTGGACGAGGTGATCTGATGCCGATCGCCGTCGACATCGACGTGATGCTGGCCAGGCGGAAGATGTCCGTGGGCGATCTCGCGGACCGCGTGGGCATCACGCCCGCCAACCTGGCCGTCCTCAAGAACGGCCGCGCCAAGGCCGTACGCTTCGCCACCCTCGCCGCGCTCTGCGAAGCACTCGAGTGCCAGCCGGGCGACCTGCTGCGCTGGGAGGCCGAGGACGCCGAAGGCGGATGACCCGCGGACGCCTTCCCGTCCGTCGTCGCCCCACGCGTCCCCCGGCGAAGCGCCCGAGCCGCGACACGCAGATCGGCCCGACGGGCGACGAGGTCGGGCAGCGGACCCAGGCGCCAGGTCCTGTCCGGGCCCGAGAAAACCGCCCGGACAGGGCCTAGTCTGTCCTGGTATGACGCGCATCATCGCCGACATCTCGGTCTCTCTCGACGGCTTCGTCACCGGACCCGACCCCGGCCCGGACAATGGTCTGGGCACCGGCGGCGAGGCCCTGCACACCTGGGCGTTCTCCGACGATCCCGACGACCGCCGGTACCTGCACGAGGGGACCGCCCGCTCGGGAGCAGTCGTCCTCGGCCGCCGGCTCTTCGACGTGGTCGACGGCCCGGGCGGCTGGGACGACACCACCGGCTACGGCGCCGGCGAGGTCGGCAAGCCCGCGTTCGTCGTCGTGACCAGCGCGCCACCGCGGTCGGTCCGGCTCACCGACCTCGACTGGACCTTCATCACCACCGGCCTCCCCGACGCCGTCCACACCGCGCGCCGGCGTGCCGAAGCCGCGTCGGCGGCCACCGGCCAGGACCTCGACGTCGTCCTCATGGGCGGCGGCGCCACCGTCGGCTCGGCCATCGAGGCCGGACTGGTCGACACGTTGACGCTCCACCTCGCGCCCGTCGTACTGGGCGCGGGGACACCCCTGTTCACCGGCGCGACACCCCGCACACTCGTGCAGCGGAGCGTGACGGCGACATCCACCGCGACGCACCTCACCTACGACATCCGCTGACGACGAACTGCGCCGGCGCGCGGACATCCGGTGCACCGTGGAGGCGCTCGGTGACGGAGCCGGGGCTCAAGTAGGCGTCGAGGACTCGGGTGAGCGGGCCGAGGGTGACGCCGAGTTCTTCCGCCGCCTCCCGCCGGACGGCGGTCGACGGATCCTCCGAGTCGAGCAGCCCCGCGGCTGCTTCGACGAGCATGCCGTCGGGATGGTCGTTGACGTAGGCCGGGTAGCGGAACTGGCGGGTGAGCAGGACGCAGCCGCGCCCGGTGTCGTAGGGCAGGACGACGGCGCCGTCACCGCGGTCGTAGGTCTCGCGTCGCTGGGTAACACGGCGGGCGCCTCCCGCGCGCGTCGACGAACGTCGGGGACCTGCGCCCCGTCTGCGCGACGGCGTCGCCGACCGGGTCCTCACCGTCGCTCCGGCGCAGACGCCGCGCGGGAGGGGACGGGCCGATGAGCGCGCCGGGGACGGGCTGGTCAGCCCTCCGACTCGGCAGGCGGCGCGGCCCTCTCGCTGAAGGCCACCGTCCGCCTCCGGTGAACAGCGGCCCGGGCGGACCCGACGGTCAGTACAGTCCGGCTCATGACGACGGTCACCACACGCACGGTCGAATACCGGGCCGACGGCCTCACCATGGTCGGGCACCTCGCGCTCCCCGCCGGCGGCGACCGCCGGCCCGCGGTCCTGGTCGGTCCCGAGGGGCCGGGGCTCAGCGACGTCGAACGGCGTCGAGCCGATGCCCTGGCCGAGCTGGGATACGTGGCCCTGGCCTTCGATCTCCACGGCGGGCGCCATCTGGCCGACCCCGAGGAGATGCTGGCCCGCTGCATGCCGCTGCTCGCCGACCCCGACCGGATGCGGGACATCGGCCACGCGGCGCTCGGCGTGCTGCGTGCCGAGCCGCGAACGGACCCGGACCGGATCGCCGCCGTCGGCTACGGCACCGGAGGCGCGATCGCGCTGGAGCTCGGACGCCACGGCGTCGACCTGCGCGCGATCGGGACGGTCAACGCGCTGACCACGGGCCGACCGGGCGAGGCGGCCCGCATCCGCTGCCCGGTGTGGGCCGGGGTCGGATCGGAGGATCCGATCATGCCGCCGGCGCAACGGGACGCGTTCGCGGCCGAGATGCAGGCCGCGGGCGTCGACTGGCGCCTCGTGGTCTATGGCGGCGCCCTGCACGCCTTCCACCACCCACCGGTCGACCACACCGTGCGCGCCGGTGTCGGCCACCACCCGCGGCACGCACAGCGAGCCTGGCAGGACATCGTCGATCTACTCGCCGAGTGCCTGCCCGTCGCAGAGTGATCCGGTCGGTCCCGCATCTGACGGACGACGGCACGCACCGCGACGTCGATGCCGGACGCGGCGCGGACGGCGACCACGGGTTCGTCGACGGTGACAGCGCCCGGCGGAAGGCCGGTGACGCGTACCGGACCGGCAGCCGGCTTCTGCTCCCGGCATGCGCGGTCTCCGCTCCCCCTGAGGGGGAGGCGGGCCCTCGGTCCGCGTTGCGCCGCCCGAGCACGGCACGGTGAGACGCGGGCGTGGCCTGCTTGACCGATCGGACGGCCGCCAGCAGAGTCGGGAGGCGGCCCCGCGGAGCCGCCCGGATCCGCCGACCGTTCACCCGGCTCCGGTTCCGGACGGCACCGACAGCCAGGAGCGCCTCCTCCGATGGTCCTCGATCTGATCGTGATCGGCACGGCCATCACCCTGGGGCCCCTGCACAACAGCGCCTTCATCCTCCTGCTCGCCTCGCGGCGCGGGATGCGCAAGGGCCTGGCGTTCCTGTTGTCATGGCTGGTCAACCTGATCGCGGTGATCGCCTGTGTGATGCTGCTGACCGGCGGTCAGCCCCCGGCCCGCCACAGCGCGCCCTCGACGGCCGCGACCGCCGTCAAGCTCGCCATCGGCCTGGCGCTGGTGCTGTACGGCGCGCACCGGCGCCGGCGGCCTCCCCGCCCGCACGGTCCGCCGCGGTGGACCGCCCGGATCGACGACGCCTCCCTGTCGACGGCGGCCGGCCTGGCCTGGCTGCTGCAGCCCTGGGCCATGGTCGGCGCGGGCGCGGCGACCGCCGTCGACGCGAACCTCTCCACCCTCGCCGACTGGCTGGCGCTGACCGGCTACTGCCTGCTGGCCACGCTCAGTCTCATCGTCATGGAGACGTACACCGTCTGTGCGCCCGGGCGGGCGGACGCTCGGCTGAACGCGTTGCGAAGCCGGCTTGAGCAGCATCAGGAACAGCTGGTCGTCGCACTCTCCCTGCTCCTCGGCCTGTGGCTGACGGCCCGGAGCGTCGCCGAGCTGATCGCCTGACACGGGCGGCCACGTCCGCCGGAGTCCGCGACGACAGCCTCCTCCAACCGGGTACCGCGAGCCCGGTGTTCGACCCGCGCCGGGCCGCCCGCGGGCGGGTCGCCTTCGTTCCGGTCGTCCGAACCGGTGACCGCGGACGGAGCGTGCGGCCGCTCCGGGCTGTCGGGCGTCCGCGACGAACCTGCGGACGTACGGTGGCGGGCCGGGCCGGGTGCTGCACGGAGTGGGCAGGTGAGGAGTCGCGGTGGGACAGGACGGCAACGGTGGGCGGCCGGATCGCGGGCGCGGTCCCGGGCCCACGCGACGGCAGGTGCTGGGACTCGCGGCGGCGGTCGCCGTCTCGTCCGTGCCCACGGGTGCCGCCTCCGCGGTGGAGGGCGGGGCCGGCTGGTTCGACGTGCGGGCCGAGAACCTGCGTCCCGGCGCCGCGGACTGGCGGATCACCCGCGCCGGGGCCGCTCGCGCCATCGAGGGGTTCGCCGACCGCAGTTCGGTCCTGTCCGGCGAGACGCTCGCCCTGCGGGTGTCGACGACCGCGCCGTCCTACACGGTCTCGGCGTATCGCATGGGCTGGTACGGCGGTACCCGGGCGCGGCTCGTGTGGCGTTCCGCCGCGCTGCCCGGGCTCCTCCAGCCGGCGGCACGGGTCGACGCCGGCACCCGGACGGCATGGGCCGGGTGGCAGGAGAGCGCGCGGATCGGCACCGCGGGGTGGCCGGAGGGCTGCTACCTGCTGCGGCTGGACACGGTCGGCGGCGAGCGGGCGCAGCGGTACGTCCCGGTGACCGTGCGGTCCGCGTCGACGGCGGGGCGCACGGTGTTCGTCAACGCGGTCGCCACCTGGCAGGCGTACAACCGCTGGGGCGGAGCCGACCTGTACAAGGGGACGACGGGCAAGAAGGGTTCGCGGTCCCTGGCGGTGAGCTTCGACCGGCCCTACCGGAACGCGCACGGGGCCGGTCTGTTCCTGACGTACGAAGCGCCGCTGCTCGCGCTGGCCGAGCGGATGGGCCTCCCCCTCGCGTACGCCACCGGTGTCGACGTGGCACGCGAGAGGTCCCTGCTGTCCGGGGCGGCGGCGCTGCTGTCGCCGGGGCACGACGAGTACTGGAGCCCGGAGCAGCGGCGCCACGTCACCGAGGCCCGGGACGCCGGCATGAACCTCGCGGTGTTCGGGGCGAACTGCTGTTACCGGCGCGTCCGGTTCGAGGCGTCCACGACCGGTGCCGACCGGACCGTGGTCTGCTACAAGGACGACTACGCGCGGGATCCGGGGTTCCGCCGCGGACTGCCGCCGACGAACGACTTCCGGCGCCGGCCCGCTCCGGAACCCGAGAGCCGTCTGCTGGGTGTGATGTACGACGGGTATCCGGTCGACGCGCCCTACGTGGTGGCGCGGCCCGACCACTGGCTGCTGGCGGGCACCGGGGTGGCAGCGGGCGACTCCTTCGCGCACCTGGTGGGGGTGGAGTACGACCGGGTGGACCTCCGGTATCCGACACCGCGACCGATGGAGGTCCTGGCCCACTCGCCGGTGGTGTGCAAGGGGCGTGCGTCGTACGCGGACACCGTGTACGCCTCCCTGCCGTCCGGCGCCGGCCTGTTCGCCGCAGGGACGATGCGCTGGGTGGAGTCCCTGGAGGCGCACGGCCCGGGCGACGGGAAGGCGAACCACGGCCTGGACGGCCGGGCCGGGGCGTTCACGCGCACCGTGACGGGAAACCTGCTGCGGGCGTTCGCCCTCGGCCGGGCGGGGCGCGCACGGCCCGCGGTGGACACCGTGGCGCTCCATTACGGTGCCGACGGTGCTCCGGCAGGGGCAGTCTCCGGCGTGTAGCCGGGGCGGGACGGCGGGCGGTCGCTAGCGTCGGGCATCCGATCCGCCGACCGTCGACGGCGACACGCCACGCGCCGGTCCCCAGCCTCAGGGAGGTCGCGTTGCTGCGTACCGCCACCACCGTCGCCGTGCTGACCGCTCTGGTCTCGGGAGCGGCCTGGGCCGGTTCGCCGGCCGGCCGAACCGCCGCGGGACACGGGACGAACATCCTCGTCGTCGGCGTCGACAGCCGTGCCGGTCTGTCGAAGGCGGAGAAGAACCGCTTGCACGTCGGTGGCAAGGGGTGCAACTGCACGGACGTGATGATGCTCGTGCACCTCTCGGAGGACCGTCGCCGCATGAGCGTCGTGTCCCTGCCCCGGGACTCCTACGTCGAGTACGCCGACGGCAGCGGTGTCCGCGGCAAGATCAACGGTGCGTACGCCCGCGGTGGCGGGACGCTGGCCGTGCGGACCGTCGAGAAGGTCACCGGACTGCACGTGGACCACTACCTGGAGACCGGGTTCACCGGATTCGAGAAGGCCGTCGACGGGCTGGGCGGCGCGACCCTGTGCACCGACGAGCACCTGACGGACGAGAACTCCGGGCTCGACCTCGCACCGGGCATGCACCACGCGGACGGCAACGGCACACTGCGCTACGTCCGGGCCCGGCACATTCATCGGCCGGGCGATCTCGGCCGGGTACGGCGCCAGCAGCGCACCGTCTCCGACCTGCTGACCCGGCTGACCGCCGAGGGGGCGCTGGCCGATCCGGTGGCGGCGGCCGGGACCGCGGTCACGCTGCTGAAGTCGGTACGGACCGACGGGCACACGGACGCCCTCGACCTCGCCCGTATCGGCATGGCACTCGCGCGGCTGAGTCCCGGTCGGACGGAGTTCGCCACCGTCCCGATCCGGCTGTTCGACCACCGCGTGCCGGGAGTCGGATCGACGCTGGTCTGGCACGAGGCCCGCTCGCAGGCCTTGTGGAAGGCCCTGGCCCAGGACCGGCCGATCACGGGCGACCGCCGCATCCAGCCGGTCCCCCGGACTCCGGCGCCCAGCAACCCCGCCGGAATCAGGGTGCGGGTGGACGAGGCCGGGGCGGCATCGGCGCTGAAGGCCGGAGGGTTCGTCGTCACCGACACCTCCGCGACCGCACCGCGGATCCGTCCCGACGGTCCGGCGGTGATCCGGTACCCGGCCGGGCGGGAGACGGAGGCCGCCACTCTGGCGGCGGCGCTCCCCGGTGCCCGCAGGCAGGTCGTCGCCGGCACCGGCGCGTACCTCGACGTGGCGGTCGGCACCCGGCAGGCGGCGGTCAGAAAGGTCACCTACGACCGGAACGTGGCGGAGGGCGCCCCGGTGACCGCCGACCGCCTCGGCTGCCTGTCCGGGCGGGCCCGGCGTGCCCCGGGGCCGGCTGTCACGGGACACGAAGGGGACTGACGCGGCCGAGCCCGCGGGTGCCCCCTCGCAGGGTGTCCGGTGCCCCGTCGCCGAACGCGAAGGGACACACCGCGCCCGCTGTCCGGGGCGCGGCTGCGGAACGCGGACGGAGTGCTCCGTCCGGGCCACCACTCGCCCGGACGAGCCATGCGCCCGCCCCGGACGGATCACGCCGGGAAGCCGGCGGGGACCGCGCGTGGTGGGCTGGGCCCGGTCGATCGCGATCCCCCGACGCCGGCCGTTCACCGCAGAATGGAGAGTCCTGATGTCTCGTCGTCGTTCGCCGGCCGTCCTCGGCCTCGTGGCGGGTGCGCTGGTCGCGGTACCGGCGCCGGCCGCTCACGCCGCCGCGGTGGAGGTGCGCTGCTCGGTCCCGGATCTCGTCGCGGCGATCAACACCGCGAACAGCTCGGCGGGCCCGGACACCCTCCGGCTGGCACGCGGGTGCACGTACCGGCTGACGGCGCCCGCCGCGGGCAGTCCCGGCAACGGACTGCCCGAGATCCGCGGCGAGATCCGCATCGACGGCCGCGGCGCGACGATCGCCCGCGACACGAAGGCCCGGAAGTTCCGCATCCTCTTCGTCGCGGGGACGGGCGATCTGAGACTCGACCGCGTCACGATCAGGGGCGGCTACGCCGTGGACTGCCCCTTCTTCGAGGAGCAGGTCCCGGGCATCGTCTGCGGCGGCGGTGTCTCCAACACCGGAACGATGAAGGTGACCCGCAGCAAGTTCGTCGGCAACACGGCCCGGTCCGACGTGTTCGCCCAGGGCGGCGCCGTCGACAGCCCCGGTACCGGAAGCGTGAGCGAGACCGAAGTGACCGGCAACCACGTCGTCTACAGCGGGACCGGTGCCGGCGGGGGCGCCGCCGGCGCCGCCATCGCGAACGACGGACCGCTGACGGTCAGCCGCTCGCGACTGACCGCGAACACCGCGACCGTCACCAAGGACACCCAGAGCACCGCCTTCGGGGCCGGCATCATCAGCTTCGCCGAGACGACCGTCAAGGACACGATCATCAGCAGGAACCGTTCCTACGCCCCGGGTGGGTTCGCGCGTGCCGCCCTGTCCAACGGCATCCCGGAACCCGGCAGACTGACGGTGACCGGCGGCGCCGTCACGGACAACACGTCGGACGCTCCGCACGGCACCGCACAGGGCGGCGGCCTCGCGAACAACGGCCTCATGACCGTGAGCAAGGTCAGGATCAGCGGCAACCGAGCGGTCGCCAGGAACGGCACCGCGCGCGGTGGCGGTGTCCGCGTAGGGCCCTTCGGCACCCTCGACCTGACGGGCAGCCACATCACGGGCAACACCGTCGACGCGCCGAACGGCACGGCCCAGGGCGCCGGCCTCGACAACCCCGACGGCGGAACCCTGACGGCCACGCGCAACCACGTCCTCCGGAACACGGCCACCGCGAGGAACGGCACCGCGGAAGGAGGCGGGCTCTACCACGCCGGAGGGTCCACCGGCCTGGGCACCACCACCCTGAAGGGAAACACCCTCACCCATAACCGGGCGGGCGACGGCGGCGGCATCTTCAAGGCCTCCGGCGCCCTCACCCTCGACGGTGACGTCGTCCGCGACAACCGACCGAACAACTGCAGCCCGGTCGGCACGATCCCGGGCTGCACCGGCTGACGGCCTCCCGAGGATCAGCCGCGGTCGGGCGGACCGGACCTCGGGGACCGGCCGTACGCCGTACTCCACCTGCGGAACGCAGCCGGGTCCCGACGGGTCCCCCGGCGAACGGGAGGCAGGTGGGGTGTCGTGCCGGGGCCGCCCGATCGCGGTCCTGGCAGGATGACGGCATGGAACGTGTGAAGGGAATCGGCGGCTACTTCCTGCGGGCCGCCGATCCGGCGGCGCTGAACGCGTGGTACCGGGACTGCCTGGGCCTGGACGCCGATGAGAACGGCCTGTGGCGTTAGGAGACGGGGGTGACGGTGTTCGCGACGTTCGAGTCCGGGACCGACTACTTCGGATCCCGCGCGCAGCGGACCATGGTCAACTTCCGGGTCGGCGATCTGGACGCGATGCTCGCGCAACTGCGCGCCAAGGGAGCGGACGTGGCCGAGGAGACGCAGGACATGGAGGGTGTCGGCCGGTTCGGCTGGGTCACCGATCCCGAGGGCAATCGGATCGAGCTGTGGCAGCCCGCCTGACCGCGTCATCCCGGCCGCTGGTGCCGATCTGCCGCTCCCGGCCGTGTCGAGCGCGACCGCCTCGACCCTGACGTCGGCCGTGACCGTACCCCCGTCCGGAGGCGCTGGACGGGCGGGGGCGTGAGACGGCCGTCAGGATGGACGTGCCGTCCCAACCCCGTAGGGAGCGCCATGACCGACGTCGACGGAACGGCACGTGATCTGCTGCCGGGGCACCCCGATCCGCGGTCGGACACGGTGGACCTCCGGCGCGTCGGAGCGCATCCCGACCACTGGTACCCGGTCGCCCTGTCCCGGAGCGTGAAGCGCCGCCGGGTGATCGCGACCGCTTTCGCCGGCGAGCGCATCGCGCTCTACCGGGGGAACAGCGGTGCGGTCCACGCCCTGGAGGACCGGTGCGCCCATCGGCAGGTGCCGCTGAGCATGGGGGTCGTCGAGGGAGAGGCCCTCCGCTGCTGCTACCACGCCTGGGCCTACCGCGGCGACGGCCGCATCTCGCAGATCCCCTACCTGTCCAAGGGCGATGGCCGGCCGCCGCGCGGGGTGCGCTCCTATCCCGTCCGCGAGGCGTACGGCCTGGTGTTCGCCTTCCCCGGCGATCCAGGGAAAGCGGCGTCGACGCCCCTCCCCGACCTGCCGGCCTTCGGCTCCCCGCGGTACCGGACCATGACGTACTCCCGCACCGTTCGCTGCCACTACTCGTTCATGCACGAGAACCTGCTGGACATGAACCACCAGTTCCTTCACCGGGGCGTCGTCGGCAGACTCCACCCCGAGCTGCTCGGATTCCGGAGCGACGAGCGCTCGGTGGAGGCCCGGTACCTGTTCACCCACGCCGGCGGGAAGCGCAGCCGCAGCGCCGGCCTGCTGGCCCGCGAGGGAATCGGCGGTGGGGACTCCCGTGACGTCATGACCATCCGCACCGAGTACCCGTACCAGACGCTCGACCTGGTCCCGGAGCATGCGGACGCTCCGGCCTTCCGCCTCTGGGCGGCGTACGTCCCCGAGGACGCGGAGCAGCGCAGGTGCCGGGTCTACGGCCTGCTCATGATCGAGAAGCCGCGGATTCCCGCCGCCCTGCTCGTGGCCTGGCCGTTCGTGCGGCATTTCACCGAGCGGGTGTTCGCGGAGGACCGCAGGGCGGTCGAGGCGGAGCAGCGGGCCTGGGACGAGCAGGGGGAGGACCGCAACCACGAGGTCTTCCCCCTGATCCTCCGGGTCCGCGACGTGCTGCGCGCCAACGGCGTGCCCCTCGCGACGCCCCGGGGCGCTCCGTGCCCCGGACCCTCGACCTGCGACGGCCCCCCGCACGCTTCCTGCTCCCGCTCCCCCGCCCCGGACACCGCCGCCGACGGGGAACCGGGGTGACGCGAGGGGGCCGAGCTCCCGACCCGCGTGACGCACGCTGCGCAGACGGGTCCGTCGTGTGAAGCTGGAGGAGGGGTCCCCATCCATCGAGCGGTGGTACGTCGTCGACGGCCAGGACTTCCCCTCGAGGCGATACCAGCCACTCTCTCATCAGGGAGTCGACCATGACGGAGCAGCGCCAGAGGAGCGAAGCCATCCCCGAGGAATACAGCGGACTGATCGGAGAGTTCCGCGGCCTCCTCGAGAAGTACCCCGATGCGTCCGGACACTTCTCTCTCGCGTACCACCCCGAGGGCCATGCGGGGGACGTGGGTCTGACGACGACGGCGGCGATCACCCAGCCGGTCTTCGAATGCTCGGAGATCGAACCCGGATTCGTCGTGTGCAGGCGCGTCCACGAGCAGTGATCCCGCGGAGGCCGCTCGGGGCTCCGACGGCAAGGACCGTGCCGTCGTCGTCCGGCCCGCACGTCGGTCGCCTCCCCGGAGCGCCGGCGTTCTCGCCGCCCGTCCCCGCGTGAGCGGGCCGCTACCTGCTCGCCGCCGGAGCGGCGCTGGGGCAGAACTCGCTCTGCAGGAGCTCGGTGAACGTGGCGATCGGGTCGTTCCAGTCACCGTTGGCATTGACCGCGAGTGTGCGCCGGCCGCCGCGGGTGCCGAAGGTGTAGGTCCAGGAGCCGTTGATGGCACCGCCCATGCCCCAGACCGTGACGCCGCACGCGAGTCGCTGCGAAGCCACGCCCAGCCCGTAGGTGGTGTCGGGGATCCAGTTCTTGGTGGCGACCATCGTGAACATGTCCTGCTGTTGGGCGTGGGGCAGGAGGCGTCCGCCCAGCAGCGCGCCGAAGAACCGGTTGAGGTCTCCGGCCGTGGAGACGATCCCGCCTGCCGCCCAGCCCCAGGAGGAGTTCAGCTCGGTCACGTCGTGGACGGCCGCGTCGGGCTCGGTCAGCATCAGCTTCGAGTAGTGCCGGCCGTGGGGTCCGTGGATCAGCGGGTCGTCGCCGCGCGGCAAGTACGTCCCGGTCAGCCCGAGCGGCCGGGTGATGCGCTGTGCGAACGCGTCGGACAGGGACCTGCCGGTCACCCGCTCGATGATCAGTCCGGCGAGGATGTAGGGGGTGTTGGAGTATCCCCAACCGGTGCCCGGAGCGAAGGTCGGCGGGTGGGACAGGCCGATCTCCACGAGCTGCTCGGGGCGGTAGCCGTCGAAGCGGCTCCGGAGGAACGGCAGGCCCGCGCCTCGGGACCGCATCACGGGGTCGTTGACGTAGTCGAAGATCCCGCTGGTGTGGTTGAGCAGGTGGCGGACGGTGATCTTCTCGGCGTCGTAGCCGGGTCCGCGCACGACGCCGGGCAGCCACTTCTCCACCGGGTCGTCGAGGCCGAGTTCGCGTTCGGCGGCGAGTTGCAGGATCACGGTGGCCGTGAACGTCTTCGTGGTGCTGCCGATCCGGAAGCGGTCCTGCGGCCGGCGCTCCCGGCCCGTCGCGGTGTCGGCCACCCCCGCGGTGCCGAACCAGGTGTCGCGGCCGTCGCGGATCTCGGTGAGCATGCCCGGGACACCGCCGTCGGCCACCGCCCGGTCCAGCACACGCTGGATCTCGAGGTGGTCGGTACGGACGGGTGCCGCGTACGCCGAGGGGGCCACGGCAAGCAGCTCGGTCACCGCGCAGGCGGCCATGAGCAGTCGGCCGCCTGCGTGAACCACTCGCTTGAGCAGGGGTTTGCCCAGTAGGGCGGTCCGGGGGGCGGAGGCGGGTCCGGAGGCCGGTCGGGTTGCTGTCGTCGTGTTCATGATGAGATCGTCGGACCCTGACGCAGGGTCAGGGTCAAGCGGCTTCGGCCGCTGATTCTCCGGGGGACCGAAGATGCTGACGATCGGCCAGGTCGGGGCATGTCTTGGCGTGACGGTGCGGGCCATCCGTCACTACCACCAGCGGGGCCTGCTCGCCGAGCCCGAGCGTGACGCCTCGGGGTACCGGCGCTACGGGGCGGACGCGATCGTCGCCCTCGTCCGCATCAAGACCCTGTCGGACGCCGGTGTCCCGTTGGCGCGGATCGAGGAGCTCATGGGCGCCTCTCCCGAGGGGTTCGCCACGGCGGTCGCGGACATCGACAGCGATCTGAAGGAGCAGATCCGGGACCTGCATCG
The DNA here is from genome assembly GCF_008042125.1 of Streptomyces sp. MS191. GTDB lineage: Bacteria > Actinomycetota > Actinomycetes > Streptomycetales > Streptomycetaceae > Streptomyces. The sequence goes on along the minus strand of NZ_RDBI01000057.1, from coordinate 186,764 downwards.
ACGCCGGCGCCGGATCGCCGAACTGGCCGCGGGCGAGGCGCTGTTCCTGCCCTCGGAGGTCGTGGTCCTCTTGGACCGGCTCCGCGAGGTCGGGCTCAGCCCCCAGACGGTACGGACCGAGCGCGACACGTGGATCCTGCTCGTGGCGCAGTACCCCGACCAGGTCGCGCAGTGGGCGCGGCAGAAGCAGGCGCTGTTCGAGGATCCCGCCTTCCAGCGGCTGTACCTGACCGCCGACCAGGCCGCCGGATGGGATCGCGACGACCCGCGCCTGGAAGGCCTCGCGGACGAGGTGAACGCCTTCGGTGGCCTTCGGACACCTGACTCGGAGGGCGCCGAACCGGTGCTGGCCATCGACGGCCTGGTCGCCGTCACCCTCATGGCAGCGCAGACCGGCAGGCCGGTGCCGGCCTGGGAGCGGCTGATCGAGCTCTGCCGGATCCGCGCGAACGGGGCGGCGACGCCGTCCTGTTCGTAGTGCCGCSCCCAGGGTGGAGGCGTGGGCGGAGAGGCGTGGGCGGAGACGCGGTTCCGGATCGGCCGGTGCGGAAGGCGGACCCGCCGGGGGCGCATCCGGCGGAAGGCGGCACCGCCGGCGGGAGCGGACGGGCGGGTTCTCACCCGAGGCGCTCGACCGCGAGCAGCGCCGCGTCGTCACCGAGATGGCCGCCCGCGTAGGCGTGCAGGTCGGCCCGCAGATGGCCGAGCAGGCTCGGCGGGTCGTCTCCGGCCCAGGCCGTGAGCCGATCCGTCAGGGGGTAGAAAGCCCTCGTCGGGTCTCGGGCCTCGATGACCCCGTCCGTGTAGAGGAGCAGCACGTCGCCCACGTCGAAGGGAAAGGTCTCCACCGTCACGTCGGGGGCGAGGACGCCCGCCAGTCCCAGCGGCGGGCTCGGGTCGGCCGTCTCCAGGGGGATCACGCTCCCTGCCCTGAGGAGCAGCGGCGGCGGGTGACCGCAGTTGACGAGGCGAAGGACGGGCTCGTCGTCGGGGATGTCCAGCACCAGCGCGGTGACGAAGGCCTCGCCGGAATCGTCGGCCTCCTCGGCGTCGTCCGTCGCCGCTGCTCTCGCGCTCTCGGTCTCCTCCGTCGAGGAGCCGACGCCCGCCTCCAGATGCCTGATCAGTTCCGGCAGTTCCTGCTCGCGGGCCGTGACGCGGAAGGCGCCCAGGACCAGTGAGGCCTCGCTGATCGCGTCGAGCCCCTTCCCCCTGGCGTCTCCGATGAGCAGTCGGGTCCCGTCGGCCGTCCGGGCCATCGCGTACAGGTCGCCTCCCATCTGTGCCTCCTCCTCGGCCGCCAGGTAGACCGAGGCGATGCGCAGGGGGCCCGCCCGGTCCGGGATCGGCCGGAGGACGACCTTCTGGGCCGCATGGGCGATGGAGCGCAAGCGCCGCACCCTGTTCTCGTCGCGCTCTCGCAGGTGGGCGAAGAAGGTCGCGATGATCGAGATCAGGACCAGAGCGATGATCTGGTAGGTGTGGTTGAGATCGGTGATGCTCGTGCGGGCGAGCGCCACGACCGACTGGGCCACAACGGCGACGGCGCCCACGAGAGCCGTCATGCGCGGTCCCGCGAACGACGCCGTCATCGCGGGCGCGGCGATCAGGAACGGTCCGAGGTGAACGTCAGGGGGGACCAGGACGTCGACCACGGTCACCGCCGCGATCAGCGCGAAGGGCACAACGAGCAGCAGTCGACCACCGCGTCGGTGGAGGCGCGGGACGAAGCCCCTTCGGTGGTCATCCATGTGACAGGCATACCTCAGGCGATGGGGTGTGCCTCGTCACCTGCTCCCCTCCATCGCGCGGTACGCACCGGATGGACCACCAGGTCCCTCCGGGCGATCTTCTCGGGTCCGCGCCGCATCCGGAGTGGACAACCGCGGAAGGGTGTCCTCCCGGGGATCAGGTCCGCTCGGCGGGAACGAGCACGAGTCGACCGCGCATCCCGCCGGCGGCGAGCCGGTCGTGCGCCTCGGCCGCGCGCTCGAACGGGAGGGTGCCGGCCACCCGCAGAGTGAGATCCATGGCCGCGAGTTCCGCCAAGGCGGTCCCGTCCGCACTGATCCACTGCTGGTGAACCCGGACGCCCCGCAGCGGGGGCGGGGCCGAACCACCGACCACGGTGACGTACGCGCCCCTGGTGCGGACGGCGGCCAGGGCACGGACCCCGAGCCCCGCCGTGTCGAGCGCGCCGTCGACTCCGCCCGGCACCAGCCGCCGGACGTCGTCCGCCAGGTCGCGGGTGTCACGGGCGACGATCCATCGGGCACCGCGATCGCGGACCCACGTCTCGTCACCGGGGCCGGCCTGGGCGACGACGCGCAGCCCGCGCCGGCCGGCCAGTTCGACGGCGAAGCCGCCGACCGCGCCTGCCGCTCCCGTCACCAGCACGGTGTCGCCCGCGGAGAGACCGAGCAGGTCGAGTGACTGGAGTGCCGTGAGGCCGTTCAACGGCAGCGTCGCCGCGGCCGCGGCGGAGACACCGGGCGGAGCGGAGGCGACCGCGGTGGCGTCCAGGACCAGGTGTTCGGCGTAGGCACCCAGCGGCACGTCGAGCAGGTCGCGCAGCCCGATCACCCGTTGTCCCGTTGCGAACGTGCCGACGCCGGCTCCGATCCCGTCGATCACACCCGCGACGTCCCACCCGATGCCCGTGCGCTCGCGGGCCGCCATCAGCCCGGCTTCGACGAGCGCGCCGGAACGGGTGGCCAGGTCGACGGGCTGGACGGTCGCGGCCTCGACGCGGATCCGCACCTGCCCGAAGCCCGGCTCCGGTATCGGAACCGTCACCGACTCGAGCACCTCGGATCCGCCGTGGCCACGGGCCACCACCGCTCGCATGAACTCTTCAGCAGTCATGTTGCAGAACGTACGGACTGTTACTCTCCGGCGGGAAGTACGCACTTCAGGGTGCGTCAGGCACCGTGAGGAGAGCCATGCCGACCCGCACCGCCGCCGAGCGCCGGGCTGAGGCGAGCACCGCCTACGACGCCTACCTCGCCCGATGCCCCGCACGGCAGCTGCTGGACCGCATCGCCGACAAGTGGGTCAGTCTGGTGGTCAACGCCCTTGCCGACGGGCCTCGGCGCTACTCCGACCTGCAACGCACGCTGGCGAGCGTGAGTCAGAAGATGCTCACGCAGACCCTGCGGCACCTGGAACGGGACGGGCTCGTGTCGCGGACCGTGACGCCGGCCGTCCCCGTCCGCGTCGAGTACGAACTGACCGCGCTCGGCCGTTCACTGCTCCCGGTGATGCGCGCGATCAAGGACTGGGCGGAGGACCACATGGACGAGGTGCTCGCCGCGCGTGCCGCCCACGACGCCGCGGACTGACCCGACCGACGGTCACCAGGTCCTGTCCGGCCGGGCAGCCCCGCCGTCGCGATCAGCATGAGCACCCCCTCGCATGCCCGACCGGTCACCGCGGTCGGCTCAGCCGCGACATGGCGGCTCGCGACAGAGCTGTCACAGGGTTCCAAGATCACTTGACCTCGCCTCGGGGCGAGGGACGACAGTGTCTCCGTGGATCACTTCGGCGAGCGCTGTGCGCTCGCCGGCCGGCAGGACGGAAGAGGGGACTTCGCGTGACCGCGACCTGCGTCATTCTCGACATCGGCGGCGTACTGGAGATCACGCCGGAAACGGGGTGGGTGCGACGGTGGGAGGAACGGCTCGAGCTGCCGTCGGGCACCGTGAACGAGCGGATGCGCGATGTGTGGCGTGCCGGCAGCCTCGGGAGCATCGGCGAACGAGACGTGCACGAGCAGGTGGCGGCGCGCCTGGGTCTCGACGCCCACCAGGTCGAAGGGTTCATGGCCGATCTCTGGACGGAGTACCTGGGGACGCCGAACGAGGAACTGATCGACTACGTGCGAGGACTGCGGGGTTCGTGCAGGCTCGGCATCCTGAGCAACAGCTTCGTCGGCGCCCGGGAACGGGAGGCGGAGCTGTACCGATTCGACGAACTGGTCGAGCAGATCGTCTACTCCCATGAGATCGGCCTCGCCAAGCCCGACCGGCGGGCTTTCGAGGCCGCCTGCGTCAGCTTGGACGTGCGCCCGGAGAACTGCCTCTTCGTCGACGACGTCGCGGTCAACATCGAAGCGGCCCGAGCGGCGGGCATGCGGAGCCACCTGTTCGAGGACAACGCCCGGACCATCGCCCGGATCGCCGCCCATGTGAACACCGGCCCCTGATTCCACGCCTGCGACCGTGCCCGGCTCGTGCGCCTCGCCTACGCATCCGTTCTGGTCGCGCCGCGCAGCTGCTGACTGTGGCCGAGGAGGCGGTGGGTCAGCTCCATCAGGCGCTCGCGGGCCTCGGCGTCGTAGGCCTGGTCATGGGCGCGGGTGTCCGTGAAGCGGTCGAAGTAGCGGCCCGTGGTGGTGGCGAGTTCCGGGTCGAGGAGCAGCCGCACGGTCGGGCGGACGCCCTCGTCGGTGCCGATGACGGGGGTCAGGCCGTACGCGCGGACGCCCTCCGTGTCCATGAGGTGGGCGGGGTGGAGTGTGTTCACCGTGACGCCGGAGCCGTCGAGTTCCGCGGCCAGCTCGAAGGTCGCGGTGATGAGCGCGAGCTTGCTTCTGCAGTAGGCGCGCAGGCCCTCGTAGTCGCGTTCCAGCATGACGTCGTCGAAGTCGACGGCCTCCTGGCCGATCGAGGCGACGTTGATCACGCGGGCGGGGGCCGAGGCGGTGAGCAGGGGAAGCAGTCCCCTGGTGAGGGCGTACGGAGCGAGGTGGTTCACGGCGAATCGGAGTTCGTGGCCCTGGCGGCTCAGCTCGCGCGTGAACGGATCGGATCCGCCGCCCGCCACGGCGTTGTTGATCAGGCCGGAGAGGTGCGTCTCCGCCGCTCGGATCTCGTCGGCCATCGCGCGCACCTGGTCCAGGTCGGCCAGATCGGCGAGGTAGGTACGGACGGTGACGTCGTGGGCGGTGGCCCGCGCTTCGGCGGCCACGGCCTCCAGCCGGTCACGGTTCCGGCCGTGCAGCAGTACGGTGCCGCCACGCGAGGCCAGGTCGAGTGCGAGAGCGCGGCCCATGCCTTGGGTCGCGCCGGTGATGAGAGTGGTGCGCTGGGTCATGCGATCACCGTGGCAGTGAACCGACAGTGGAGGGAGGGTGTGTTGAGCCTGGTGTTGTCACCACCAGGCTCGGCCGCTCCCCGCGCTCGCCGGTCAGCGGTGGAACGATCGTGTGCCCTGTGAGCAAGGGTCAGGCGGGCCGGAGGCCGACGCGACCGGGCCCGCCTCCCCTGATGTCAGCAGCTTTCGCCGGTCTTCACCGCTCCGAGGATGATCTTCTGCCCACCGTCGAGCGCGGCGCCCGGGCCGGGCTGCTGCGTGCAGATCTTCCAGCCCGTGGCGGCGCCGTCGGTCGGTACCACCCGACCCTGCCCGGACGCGTCGTCCACCCGCAGCGTGCCCTCCAGCTGGGCGACGGCTCCCGCGACGCTTCCGCCGATGATGTCGGGCATGAAGCCCTTCATCGACGGCGCGGGCCCGGTGCTGATCGAGGGGGCGGAGTCGGGCTTCGGCGACGAGGTGCAGGCCGACAGTCCGACGACCATGGCGCCGACGAAGACGGCGACGAGACGGGTGGTTCGCATGATCTCCCCTTGGGCGTGCGCGTGTGAGGGTCCATCATGCACGCATGGGCATGGCCATGATCAGACTCTGCGGCTTTCGGGCGGTGGAGCCATCTGGCGCGGCTGAGCGCTGCGGTCCACGGCCTCAAGGCCACCCGCTTCGGACGGGCTACGCCCTGAACGACGAAGCCCCGGTCGTGTCATGGACGTTTGTCCGAGCAGAGAGGTGGAAGGGTTGAGTCCGACGTACGGTCGGCCGACCCGCGCCCGACAGGGCCGATCTTCCTCGACACCATGACTCGAACGGGGCCCCGCCGATGCGCCTCTACGCTCAGACTCCCGCACGTCGGAACCGTCAGGTGCTCGTTGATCTGATCGCCTTACTCCTCATCGCCGTGGTGGTGTGGGGCGCCTTCGCCGTCCGCGAAGCGATCATGCGTCTGGCCGAGCCGGGGCGGAAGGTCGAAAGCGCGGGCGACGGCCTGGCCGATGAGCTCGGCAACGCCGGTGACGCGGCCGGGGACGTGCCGCTCGTCGGCGGCCTGCTGAGGAAGCCGCTCCAGTCCGCGGCCGACGCCAGTACGGGGTTCGCCGACGCCGGGGAATCGCTGCAGGAGGCCGTCAGCCACGTCGCCACCGTGACCACGACCGTTCTGATCGTCGTCCCGGTGGCCTTCGTGCTCCTGTTGTGGCTGCCCCCGCGCCTGCTCTGGATCCGGCGCAGCATGACCATGCGGCGCCTCGCCGACGCGCCCGGAGGAGCCGACCTGCTCGCCCTGCGCGCTCTCACCGGCCCGCCGCGCGACCTCGCCGCGCTTCCCGTCCCGCCGGGCGGTCTCGCCGACGCCTGGCGCCAGGGGGATCAGCACGTCATCGCCACGCTCAGCGAGGTCGCACTGAAGCGGGCGGGTCTGCGGCCCTGACCGGCGGATCCCGCACGTGGACGGCTCGTTCACGCCGGGCGAGGAGCGTCGGCGGCATCGGCCGCTCCGTCGTGCCCGACGGGCCGGCGGATCGATGCGACGAGTCGTCGCATCGCGGCGTGGGCGGGTGGGCCCCAGGTCGCCTTGCCGCCCGGGCGCCCGCGGAGGCCGGCCTCTCCGATGAGGATGCCGCCGAGGGCGCGCATGACGGCCCAGCCGCGGGCCCGGCGCAGCGTCGCGGTGTCCGCGGCCGGCCGGTACGCCTCGTGGAAGCGGTCGACGGCACCGGCCGGCAGCAGCGTCCAGGGGGCGGCGAGGTCGCAGGCCGGATCGCCGGCGCAGAGGTCACCGAAGTCGATCACGCCGCAGAAGGTGCCGTCCGCGGTGAGGATGTTCGCGGGATGCAGGTCACCGTGGAGCCAGAGTGCCGGGCCTGCCCACGGGGGTGCGGCGACGGCGTCCTCCCAGACGGTGCGGACCGCCTCCGGGTCGGGGATCAGGCCCATCTCGGTGGCCGAGGCGAGCCCCTCGGCGAACCCCTCGGCATGGTCGGCCAGCGGTCCCCCGCGGCCGCGGCCGACGGGCGCGTCGTCGGGGGCGGGACGGTGAAGAGCCGTCAGGAAGTCGGCCAGGCTGGTGGCCGCGTCCTCTGCGCGCGTGGCGGGGGCGCGGTCGGCGGGCTCGCCCGGCACCCAGGTGGTGACGATCCACGGACGCGGGAACCTGTCGGAGGGCTCCCCGAGCCGCTGCGGGACGGGGACCTGCAGAGGCAGGCGCGGCGCGAGGGTGGGCAGCCAGGCGTGCTCCTTGCGCAGCAGCGCGTCGGCGGACTGCGTCGCCCAGGGCAGCCGGACGGCGAGGTCGTCGCCGAGCCGCCACAGCTGGTTGTCCCAGCCACGCGCGCCGAGCCTCACCGGCCGGTCGGCCAGGTCGGGATGCTGGTCGCGCAACAGGTCCCGGACCAGCTCCGCGGTGATCTCGATCTCGGTAGGGGTCATGTGAGGCAACCGTAGCCGGGCCGCGGTCCGCCGCGAACGCAGCAGACCGGCCATCGTGGCAGTCCGGGGGCCGGGCGCGGCCGTCGTCGCGCGCCCGGGGAGAGCACCCGGACAGACCCAGTGCCGCATCAGGCAACATGTGCCCCATCCTGACATCTCACGCCCGTCCTCGGCGCCGGCGCGCCCTGTGTTCAGGCCGCGGCACGGAAGACGTACGCCGTCATCGGGGCGGTGACCGGCCCTGGGCCCAAGCGGGCAGTCATCTCCTCGATGACGGTGGCCCGGACAGCTGGTCCGTCGCCGCGCTCCTCAACGGCCGCGCGCACCGGTGTCCCGGTGAGGTACCCGGTGGCAAGGTCGGCGGTCGACGCGGCCCGGCCCTGAAGCGTCAGCTCCTGCTCCTCCTCGACGGTGAACCCGGCAGCCGCCAGATCAGCGGCCACGGCAGCGGGGTCGGCGTAGCCATGCGGAACCGTGGGGAAGAATCGCGGTGGGTCGACCGGAAGAGCCCGCTCCAGCCCTGCCTGCAGCGCGACTTCGAAGCCGTGCGTCCCGAGCGGGCCCCAGGTGTTGAACAAGAACCGGCCGCCCGAGGCCAGCACCCGCCGGACCTCCGTGAAGGCCGCGACCCGGTCGGGAAAGAACATCACGCCGAACTGGCATACCACCAGGTCAAAGCCTCCGTCCGGGAACGGGAGCCGCTGCGCGTCGGCCTGCCGCCACACGGCTCCCGGCGCCCGGGCCGACCCGAAAGCGACCATGGCCTCGTTCAGGTCGGTAGCCGTCACGTCGGCCGACGGTGCTGTCGCGAGCAAGCACGATGTCAACACGCCCGTCCCCGCGGCCAGTTCGAGGATTCGCCGAGGGCGGAGTGCCGCCGCCCTCGCGGTCAGCTCTTCGGCGAAAGGCCTGAAGACCACCGGTACGAGGTACTGCTCATAAGCCGCCGGCATCGACTCGGACCACCGCTGGTCGGCATTGCTTCCCGTCACCCTCATGACGGTAGCGCCGCGCCCGGAGACCTCTGCCCCGCCGCGCAGCCCTGACACCGCACCAGGGCGCGTATCGAAAGTATTTTCCAGGAGATCGTCAGGCTGTCCGGCTACGGTGCGGGCATGGTGAATTTCGTGCTGGTCGCAGGTGCACGGCTCGGGGCGTGGGCGTGGGGCGAGGTGGTGCCGTATCTGCGCGCGGCTGGCCACGGCGTCTATCCGTTGACGCTGTCCGGTCTCGCTGACAAGCAGGGTGTACCGGCGGGGCAGGCGACTCACGTCCAGGACATCGTTGCCGAGGTAGAACGCCAGGGTCTGCGTGACGTAGTCCTGGTGGGTCACAGCTACTCGGGCATCCCGGTAGGTCAGGCCGCGGAGCGGATCGGTGACCGACTGGCCCGCGTGGTATTCGTCGACTCAAGTGTTCCCACTGACGGCGAGTCGTTTGTCTCCGCCTGGCCGGACGGCGGGGCGGCCGTGGAGGCGTCGATCGCCGAGAGCGGAGGGTTTTGGCCGCTCGCGCCAGCTGCTCATTACGACGGCGAGGGTCTCACCGATGAGCAGATCGCACGCCTCGTGCGTGGCTCGACGCCTCATCCGGGTGCCACGCTGACCGAGCCCGCTGTGCTGGCGGGGCCGCTCGGTGAACTTCCGGCGACGTACATCCTGTGCGTGATGCCGGGGGCCGAGCCTGACGACGCCGAGCCCGACGAAGTTGTGGCTGAGCTGCTGAACAGCAAGCGCTGGCGGCTGGTCCAGATGGACACCGGCCATTGGCCGATGTTCTCCCAGCCGCGCGAGCTGGCGCAGATCCTCCTCGATGCTGCCGTGGAGTGAGAGCACCTCGATGCCTGCGGGCTGGTTTTGGACGCGCTTGATGTGTGCTGGTCGCAGCCATTCGCCGATGGCCGCTATGAGGACGGTCGCCTCATAGCGGACCGCTCGCTTGTCGTATCGCGTGGCGACGGCGCGGTACCTCTTGAGGCGGTTGATCCCACACTCGACCGCGTGGCGCTCGCGGTAGTCGACCGGGTCGAACTTCGGCGGCCGGCCGCCGCGAGAGCCGCGCTGTTTGCGGTGGCGCGCCTGGTCTACCTGTCCGGGATGGTGCAGCGGATCCCTCGGCGACGAAGGTAAGCGCGGTTCTTGCGGGAGGCGTACGCCTGATCGGCACGCACCCGATCGGGCGGACGCGCGGCCGCCCCGTCTTCGTCCTCGTCGGCAACAACGGCTCCAACACCGCCCACTGTTCATCAGTGAGATCACCCCGCCCCATGAATGAAGACCATTCATGGGGCAAGATCCACTTTCGATACATGCCCTAGCTGGCCGTGGGCCAGGAGTGCAGCAGGGAGGCGATGTTCCCCGCCGTGCATGCCGGGTCGAGAAGAAGGTCCTTGAGGGCGACGGCGTCCTTGCGGGTGGGCTTCACGGAGATGCCGACGGCCTCGAGGTACATGACGCCCGTCGCCGCCGCGACGGCCATGTTCGAACGCTCGAGCCACCGGCACCGACCCAGCGTGTGCACCAGGGCCGCGGCCTTGGCGTAGGGGCCTTCGTAGACGGGCTGCTCGAACAACTCCGCGCGGTGGCGGGCGACCGCCGCGATGGGCACGCCGTAGTCGTCGGGTGCCGGATCGTTCGCGCCGGCGGCTTCGGCGACCTGCAGGATCCAGGGGACGTCGATGTTCAGGTCCATTACGCCGCGTGCGCCCCACGCGGCGCCTGGGCGTCCTCGGCCTCGTCGAAGACGTCCTGGTGCTCGGCCAGGAAACGAGCAGCCGCGTCCACCGCCTGAGCCCGCAACCCGCTGGCGTCGTCCTGGACCAGTCGCGCGAGGTAGTCCCCCACGCTCAGTCCCAGATCGGCGGCGCGCTTCCGAGCGAGCTCCGCCACGTCCGCGTCCACCCTGGCACCCAGCTGCGTCTTCCCCATACCAGGGATGGTAACAGCCGTTACCACTTAATGACAGGGGAAGGGGGGAAGGGGGCGGGACCGCTCGGCAGTCCGTCGTTCCGGCGTCACCCGGCGCGCCGGGAGCTGATGCGATGGTTTTCAGCCATGGTGCCGACGCCTGGCGGCGCTCCGGGCCGGCTGCGCAGGCCATGGGTGGGGTGAGTCAGGGCTCTCGATGATGGCTTACCGGATCCTCCGGACAACGGCCAGGCGCGCGCCCGTGGGGGATGGGCGCGCGCCTGGTGTGTTGCCGATATGCCGGGGCGAGCCCCGTTGCAGCGCCGCATGGGGGTGGAATGCGGCGCTGCCCGCACCGATCGTGGCGTGAAATCTGCTACCGAAGCATCCGGAGGCGGAGCTTTACGGATACCTATTCAACTCGAAGCCGCCTCCAGAGCGTCTGCGAGCTGCTGGCGGGAGTGCACACCGGTCTTCTGCAGGGCGCGGGCCACATGCTGCTCGACGGTGCGCGGGGAGAGGTGCAGCGTGGTGGCGATCTCGCGGTTGGACATGCCGGCGGCCGCCAGTTCCGCGACCTCCGCCTCGCGGGGCGAGAGAAGGTCCCCGTAACGGGGGCGGCCGGGCGGCCGGCGTTCCGCGGCCGGCTGGTGATGGCGCAGATCGGCGCGGATACGGGCGGCGTCCCAGGTGGCGCCGAGCGTGTCGAAGACGGTGGCGCAGCGGGTGAGCTCGGCGACGACGGTGCCGCCGTCGTCCTCGAGGGCGAGGCGGCAGCGGGCCACGGCCGCTGAGGTGAGCGCCTGGTGGTAGGGCCGGGGCAGTACGCGGTAGGCGGCGGCGGCGGTCCCGTAGAAGTCCGCGGCCTCGGCCGTCCTCCCCGTCCGCTCGGCCAGGATGCCCCGGGTCCATGCGAGGGCGGCCTCCGCGGACGGCGCGTCCCGGCCTTCCAGTCCTGCGGCGAACTCGTCGGTCATCGCGGCGGCGGTGGCCTCCTCCCCCGCTCGCAGGGTGGCCTCCACCGCCCAGGGCGCGAGTTCCGCGGCCCAGGACCAGATCCCCTTGCTCCGCAGTCGCTTCCAGGCGGCGGTGGCCTCGGTGGCGGCGCCGGCCAGGTCGTCGTGGGCGAGGGCCAGTCTGATCAGCGCACCGGACACGGTCGCCGAGACCGGCACGGGGCCGGTGTCGAGGTCCGCGGCCTCGGGACCGGTCAGGTGGGTGACCGTGTCGGCCCACTCTCCTCGGGAGAGGGCCAGCAGTCCGAGGACCATCCGGGCGTCGGAGGCGAGGTAGGGCATGTCGCCGGCCTCGTCGGCGAAGGCCCTGGCCCGGTCGGCGAGGCCGGCCCACGCTCCGGTCGCCCAGTCGAGGACGAGGGTGCAGCCGCGACCGGTCCGTTCGGCGTAGGCGGCACCGCTGCGAGCGGCCAGGACGACGCCTTCGGCCAGCAGCGCCCGCGACTTCTCGTAGTGGCCGAGCCAGACCGCCGCGTCCGCGGCGTTGCACAGGCCGCGGGCCGTCTGCTGGCGGCAGCCGACGAGCCTGCTGTCCCGAGGCAGGCGCTCGACGAGCTCCCACGCGGCCGGATCGCCCGTGTTGAGCAGGACGCTCACGCGGTTCGCCGCGACGGCGGTCTGCACGACCGGGTCGCCCGACTCCTCCGCGACCGCCACGGCGCGCTCGATCCAGACGACGTGCTCGGTGAGGGAGGGGCCGGGTCCGTAGGGCATCGCCAGGGCGGACATCGCCCGGGCCTGCGGCACGGGCCTGCCGTCCAGCTCGCCCACCGCGCGGATGAGCTCGGCCCGCCCCTCGATGACCTGTCCCATCTGATTGCACTGGAGGAGTCCGAGGTCCAGGCGGATCTCGCCGCGCACACCGGCGGGAAGCCCGGAGTCGGCCACGATGTGCCGGAGCACCTTCAGTGTCTCGTCCGAGCGCAGGCCCACCACGGCGCAGCGGGCGAGCAGCGTGGCGAGCCGGGACCGGGCCTGCCCCGGGACGGGGCCCGTGGCCAGCGCCGACTCCAGCAGACTCACCGCCCGCTGCTGCTCACCGGCTTCCTCGAACCGCTCGGCGGCCCGCTCGACGGCGTGCAGCCACCCTCGCTCGTCGCCGCAGCCGAGACGATGGGCGGCGACGCGTTCCCAGTCGACGGGCTGGCGCGCCGCGAGCAGGCGTCCGCTCCGCCGGTGCAGGACCTCGCGATCGGGCCCCGTCGCCGCGGTGCGGACGGCGGCGGCGGCGAGCGGTGAGGTGAAGCCGTACCGGCCGTCGCCGCGTTCCTCCAGGACGGCGGCCCGGAGGGCCGCGACCAGGGCGTCGTGACCGGTCCGACCCGTGAGACCGGCCACGGCGGCGAGGTCGCGGGACGTCGCGGGCTCGTCGAGAACGGCTGCGGCGACCACGATCGGCCGGTGCTCCTCCGGGATGGCGGCGGTGCGACGCAGTACCAGGGCCTCCAGCCGTGGCGGGGTGCCCAGGCGGCCGAGCGCGGCGGCAAGCGGCTCCCCCGTGGCTTTCGCCGACCGTGCGGCCAGTTCGTCGAGCAGGTCGGCGAGCGTCTGCGCGACACCGCCGGAGACGCGGTGCAGGCGGTCGACCAGGCCGGCCGTGCAGCGGTCGGCTCCGAGCACGGCCTCCGCCATCGCCCGCACGGCGGTCACGTCGAGCGGCGCGAGGCGGTGCCGTACGACGGTGAGCGCGGCGGGAAACTCGGTGCCGGGACCCAGGACCAGCCCGGGTGCGGCGAGCTCCTCGGGGCGGTAGCTCAGGACGCAGGCGAGGTGAGAGGGCGGGGCGGCGAACAGCCGGCCCAGGCCCGCGATGTCGGCGGCGTGGGCGCGGTGGACGTCCTCGGCGACGAGCAGGGCGGGCCCGGCGGTGCGGGGCAGCGGCCCGTCCGGGGCCGTGAGGGTCGTACGGTGCACGGTCGCCGGCAGGTCCGCCGTCAGCCGCCGCACGAGGCGGCTCTTGCCGGTACCGGCGGCACCCTCGACGAGCAGGAGCAGGGGCCGACCGGGTGCGTCCTGCGCGAGAGCCGCCTCGAGTCGCCTCCGCAGCGTGGCCTCGGCGTCGCCCGCTGTTCGGGGGAGGTCCGGGTTGGCTGTCACGAGTCCTCACGCGCCTCATCGTTGATTGCGTATACGTACTCAGTCTGCCCTGATTGCCGCGCGCTCCGGTCGGCGGGCACCGTGGAGTCTGTCAGGCCTCGTCGTCCGCCGGACGGCGGGCCCGCCGCCGACGCAGTCGGCTGCCAGGCAGGAGTCCCGCGTGAGAGACGTGACGTGTTCGAGCCGCGGTGGGGCGCGCCCGGGGCACGGGCCGCTGGAAGCGGAGCCCTTCGAGCGGGTGACGTCCGGTGCCGGATGCGTCCTGGCCGTGGCCGTACTCCCCGCGTGCCCGCGAGCCGTGCCCTGCCTGCGTCGGCTGACGACGGTGGTGGCGCGCACCCGCCGCCTGTCCTCGGCCGCGGAGGAGGCCCTGGCCGTGGTCGTCAGCGAACTGGCGACCAATGCCGTCCTGCACAGCGGCAGCCCCGATCTGGTGGTGGCGTTGGAGGCCGACGACCACTCGGTGACCGTCGGGGTGCGCGACCACGGGCGGTGGCGGGAGCGCACCGCTCCGCGCTGTGAGCCGGTCGACATGGATGTCGAGTTCGGCCGGGGGCTGGACCTGGTCGACGCGTACGCCGTGGACAGGTCCGTGCTGTGTGACGACCGGGGCACCCTGGTGCGGGCCGTGATCGCGTTGTGACGCGAGCGCGAGCCGGTTCGGGGGCGGGGATCAACGCCTGCCCGGCCGGACTGCCCGCAGGCACCCGCAGGCATCCGCGGGCGTCCGCGGGCACCCGCGGGCACCCGCGGGCGTCCGCGGGCAGTGCCCTTCCATGATCGCCGTCGATGCCGTCGATGCCGTCGTCCGGCTCCGCCCGCGGTCTCGTGAGCGGCGTCGCCCGGAGGCCCGTGGTGGACTGAAGACCGCGGCCGCCGAAGGGAGACGCCATGGACGAGCGGGTACTGCGCGGCCGGGTCGCCGTCGTGACGGGCGCGGCGCGGGGTGTGGGGGCCGCGCTGGCGCGGGAGCTGGCCGGGCAGGGGATGCGTGTGGCCCTGCTGGGCAGGGAGTGCGCGACCCTGCGCGCGGTGGCCCGCACCCTGCCGGGAGAGGCGCGCTGCTACGCGGTGGACGTCACCGACAAGGCGGGCATGACCCGGGTGGCCGAGCAGGTGGCGGACGAGATGGGGCCGGCCTCCGTCGTCGTCGCGAACGCGGGTATCGCCGCGACGGGTCCGTTCGCCACCGCCGATCCGGACCTGTGGGAACGCGTCGTGAACGTCAACCTGCTCGGCAGCGCCACCACGGCGCGGGCCTTCCTGCCCCAGCTCGCCCGGACCCACGGGTACTTCCTCCAGATCGCCAGCACCGCGGCCTTCGGCGCGGCACCGATGATGAGCGCGTACTGCGCCTCGAAGGCAGGTGCGGAGTCGTTCGCCCAGTCGCTCCGGGCGGAGGTCGCGCCCCGGCGGATCGGCGTCGGCATCGCGTACCTGCACTGGACCGGTACGGCGATGACCCAGGACATCGACGAGCATCCGGTGCTGCTGGCGCTGCGCGCCCACCAGCCGCGGTTCGCCGGGCGGGTGCACGAAGCCGAACAGGTCGCCCGCTGGCTGCGCCGGGGCGTCGAGCGACGCGCGACCAGCGTCTACTGCCCTCCCTGGCTCCGGCTCATGCAACCCCTGCGCCCCCTCTTCCCGTTCGTCGTCGCCCGCGTCGCCCGCCGTGCCCTGGCGGACGTCGACACGACCGCGCTCGAACGGTCGGCAGGGGTCCTCGGCGCAGGAGGCGCCGCCGACTGGCAGCGTGGGCGAGTACCGCCCACGCCGTGACCGGCGGCGCGCCGCGCGGGGGCACGGCGTGCCCGGACGGCGGTCCGCCGGTCCGCCGCACGGCGCCGGTGTCCGGCCCGGTCCAGCCCGGCCAGGCCCTGCCCGGCCAGGCCCTGCCCGGCCAGGTCCGGCCCGCCCCGGTCAGGCGTAGTGGCGGTAGACCGCCTCGGCGACGCAGGCCGGCTTCTCGCTGCCCTCGACCTCGACCGTGAACGTCAGTGGCATCTGCACGCCGTTGCCCTTGACCTCCTCCACGGCGCCGACGACGCCGTGCAGGCGGAGCTTCGCGCCGACGGGGACGGGGCTGGGGAAACGGACCTTGTCCAGGCCGTAGTTGACGCTCATCCTGGTGCCGGTGATGCCGAGCAGCTCACCGAAGAGCGGGATGACGAGGGAGAGCGTCAGGTAGCCGTGGGCGATGGGGCCGCCGAACGGCCCGTCCTCGGCCTTCTTCGGGTCCGTGTGGATCCACTGGTGGTCGTCGGTGGCGTCGGCGAAGGTGTTCACCCGGTCCTGAGTGATCTCGAGCCATTCGGTGCGGCCGAGGTCGGCTCCGCTGAGGGCCTTGAGTTCGTCGAGGCCGTTGGCGATGGTGGGCATGGAGGGTCCTTTCGATGGCGAAGGCGAGGGTGGGCCCGGCCTTCGGGAGCGCTGCGGTCTGTCACGGGTGGGGGCGATCGGCGGGACCGAGCCCGTAGGTGTCGCGCACGGCGGGCTTGACGATCTTCCCGGAGGCGGTGCGCGGCAGGCCGTCCGCGAGGACGACGGACTTGGGGATCTTGTACTTGGCGAGGCGTCCGTGCAGGTGGCCGAGGATGTCCTCCTCGGCCGCGCGGGTGCCGGGCTCGAGGACGACGACGGCGCGGCCGACCTCGCCCCAGAGCGGGTCGGGGATGCCGATGACCGCGCATTCGGCGACGGCGGGGTGGCCGAGGAGCGCGTCCTCGACCTCGGCCGGATAGACGTTCTCGCCGCCGGAGACGAACATGTCCTTGACCCGGTCGACGATGTAGGCGTAGCCGTCGGCGTCGGTCCGGGCGATGTCGCCGGTGCGCAGCCAGTCCCCGTCCGTGAAGGCGGCCGCGGTGTCCTCGGGCCGGCCCCAGTAGCCCGTCATGACGTGGGGGCCCTGGACGAGGACCTCGCCGCGTTCGCCGGGTGCGGTGTCGCTGCCGTCGGGCAGGACGAGCCGGGTGTCGGTGAAGAAGTGGGGTACTCCGGCCGAGCCGGCCTTGGCCGCGGCCTGCTCCCGGTCGAGGAAGAGGACACCGGGTGACGCCTCGGTCATGCCGTACCCCTGGCTGAAGGCGAGTCCGCGGTCGAGGTACGCGGCGATGGTGCGGGCCGGGACCGGTGCGCCGCCGCAGTTGAGGGTGCGCAGGCTGGAGAGGTCCGCGCTCGCCCAGCGGGGCCGGGCGGCCATCGCGTCGTACATCGTGGGGACGCCGAACATGTAGGTGACGGCGCGGTGTTCGATGGTGTCGAGGACGCGGTCCGCGTCGAAGGCCGCGAGCAGGACCACCCGGCCGCCCTTGAGGAGGGTGGGCAGGCAGGTCATGTTGAGGCCGGCGGTGTGGAACAGGGGGGCCACGACCAGGGTGACCTCGTCCGCGCTGAGGTCGGTGTCGACGAGGACGTTGACGCTGTTCCAGGTGATGTTGGCGTGGGAGAGGACGGCTCCCTTGGGGCGGCCCGTGGTCCCGGAGGTGTACATGATCATGCAGGGGTCGTCCTGTGCCACGGGCTCGTCCAGCGGGCCGGTTCCGGCGCCGGCGAGGAGGTCCTCGTAACCGAGTGCGCCGTCGTCGGGGGCGGCGAGCGTGATCCGGTGGGACACTCCCGCCTCGGCCGCCGCGGCGCGTGCCGCCTCCGCCTGCTCGGGTGCGTGGACGAGGACGGTGCTGCCGGAGTCGGCGAGGTTGTGGGCCAGTTCCGGTGCGGCGAGGCGGGTGTTGAGCGGGACGAAGACCGCGCCGAGCGTTCCGGCGGCGAACAGCGTCTCCAGGAAGGCCGGGTGGTTGGGCCCCAGGTAGGCGATCCGGTCGCCGCTCGTCACGCCCAGGGCCCGCAGGCCGTGGGCGAGGCGCTGGACCCGCCCGTGGAGTGCACGGTAGGTCAGGGTGCGGTCCTCGTGGACGACGGCGATCCGGTCGGGCGTCCTGCGGGCCCGGCGGGCCGGCCAGGAGCCGATGCCTTGGTTCAACACGAGCGGCTCCTTCAGTCGGTGGACAGGCCGAGCAGACGGGCGGCGTTCTCCTTGAGGATCTTCGGCCGGACCTCGGGCTTGATGTCGAGCTGCTCGAAGTCGGCGAGCCACCGGTCGGGGGTGATGACCGGGTAGTCGGAGCCGAACAGGACCTTGTCCTTCAGCAGCGTGTTCGCGTAGCGCACGAGCTGCGGCGGGAAGTACTTCGGGGACCAGCCGGACAGGTCGATGTACACGTGCGGCTTGTGGGTGGCCACCGCCAGCGCCTCGTCCTGCCAGGGGAAGGAGGGGTGGGCGAGGATGATCCGAAGCTCGGGGAAGTCGACGGCGACGTCGTCGACCAGCATCGGGTTCGAGTACTTCAGCCGGATGCCGCCTCCGCCGGGGACGCCGGCGCCGATGCCGGTCTGGCCCGTGTGGAACAGGGCGGGTACGCCGAGTTCCTCGATGGCCTCGTACAGCGGGTAGGCGAGCCGGTCGTTCGGCGAGAAGGCCTGGATGCTGGGGTGGAACTTGAAGCCGCGCACCCCGTACTCCCCCACCAGGCGCCGCGCCTCGCGCACCCCCGCGCGGCCCTTGTGCGGGTCGACGCCGGCGAACGGGATCAGGACGTCGGCGTGGGCGGCGCAGCTCTCGGCGATCTCCTCGTTGGGGATCCGCGGGTGGCCGGTGGCGTGTTCGGCGTCGACGGTGAAGACGACCGCCGCCATGCGGCGCTCCCGGTAGTGGTCGGCCATCTCGTCGATGGTCGGCTGCCGGTGGCCGTGGGCCTTGAAGTACGCCTCGGAGGCGCCGAACAGCTCCGGGCTCAGGGCCCCGTGGCCGTCCTTGGAGACCTCGGCGTGGGTGTGCATGTCGATGGCGGTCAGCGCGTCGAGGTCGAGCGCGGGCGCGTGGGGGCGGTCGGTCATCTCACGCCTCCGGGGCCTGGGGCGCGGGGATGCCGTAGGTCTCGGGCGCGGCGCCGACGCCGGCCGGCCACTCGGTGGCGATGGCGTCGGCGCTCCAGCCGCCGGCGGCGAACGCGACCGCCTTCTCCTTCGGGTGCGCCCAGAGGGCCAGCCGGTCGCCGCCGATGCCGATGGCCTGTCCGGTCACGCCGTCGGAGGCGTCCGAGGCCAGGAAGGTGATCAGGCCGGCGACGTCCTCGACGGTGCCGAGGCCCTCGTCCTTGCGCAGCCAGGCCGGCAGCGGCTCGCCGGTGCGCTCGGACTCGTCGATGACCGGGGCGAACGCCGGGATGGTCCTGGTCATCTCGGTGGCGGCGACAGGGACGACCGCGTTGACGGTGATGCCGGCGCGGCCGAGCTCCAGGGCCCAGGTACGGGCCATGGCGACGATGCCGGCCTTGGCGGCGGCGTAGTTGGTCTGGCCGAAGTTGCCGCGCTGGCCGGCGGGCGAGGAGATGAGGACGAGCCGGCCTCCGGTGCCCTGTTCGCGCATGCGGACGGCGGCCGCGCGGGCGCAGGTGAAGGTGCCGCGGAGGTGGACGCGGACGACGTCGTCGAAGTCGTCGTCGGTCATCTTCCACAGGACGCGGTCGCGCAGGATGCCGGCGTTGGTAACGAGCACGTCCAGGCGCCCGAACGCCTCCACCGCCGCGTCGACGAGCCGCTGGGCCGCCTCGCTGTCGCCGACGGCCGCGACGACGCCGGTCGCCCGGCCTCCCTCGGAGGTGAGGGAGGCGACGGCGGCGTCGACCGTGTCCTTGTCGACGTCGTTGACGACGACGGCGGCGCCCGCGGCGGCCAGGGCCCGCGCGTAGGCCAGCCCGAGACCGCGGCCGCTGCCGGTGACGACGGCGACCTTGCCCTGAAGATCCATGAGGGGTGCCTCTCGTGAGGGATGGAGGAGGAATGCCGAAAGCGCCGGACCGAACCGGGATCGACAGGATTCCTGATGAACGTCAGTTTGGATAATCAACAGGATTCCTGTCAATGCCCTATCGTGAGGAGGCGTCGCCGGCCCGGTGGCGCCGACCACGGGGGACTTCGCGAGCCGCCCGCGCCGACCACCACCACGGGAGGACGAACGTGAGCACCTCGCTGCTCTACCTGATCAAGCGGACGGAGCTGGCGGTGCGCGCCCGTCTCGAGGAGCTGCTGAAGCCAGCCGGGATCACGGCGCTGCAGTACACCGCCCTGACGGTGCTGGAGCGGCACGACGGCATCTCCGCCGCACAGCTCGCCCGCGACTCCTTCGTCACCGCCCAGTCGATGGCCGACATGATCCGCGCACTGGAGAGCCGTGACCTGATCCACCGCGAGCCGAATCCGGCCAACCGCCGCGAGCGCCTCGTCCTGCTCACCGCCCCGGGGCGGCGACTGCTCGCCGAGTACGCCGAACCGGCCCGCCGTCTCGAGGAACGCATGGTCGCCGACCTGAGCGCCGAGGAGGTCGGCGCCCTGCGGGAAGCCCTGGTGAGGACGTGGCGGTCGCTGTCCTGAGGGTCGCCCCGCCACGCCCCTGACGGGCGCGCCGCGGCCCGCGCGGTGGGCGCGGGCCACGACCCGGGCCGCTACTTGAGCGCGTACATGCGGATCACGACGGCGTCGTCGCCGTCCGGGCGGGCGAGTCCGACGAAGACGGTCTCGGCGAGCCAGCGGTGGGCCGGCGCGTCCGTACGGAAGACCGGCGAGGTGCGGTAGTAGTGCCCGGCCTCGGAGACCTGGACCTCCCCGTCGAACTGGTCCGGGGTGTCGGCCTTGGGCCGGTAGTAGCCGCGGTTGACGATGTCGATCACGGCACCGTCCTCGGCCCGGAGCAGGTAGCGGGCCTCCAGCTCGCACACCTCGCCGCGCGTGCTGCTCCAGTCGCCTCCGCCGGGAAGGACCGTCCCGCGCAGCCGGGGCCCGTCCACGCTGCCCCCGGTGATGGGGGTGAACTCGGTGACCTCTCCGTCGCCGTTGCCGATGTGCAGCGTGCCGGACACTTCGGCCCGGATCTCGAACGCGAAGTCGAGGGCGGGAGTGAAGGACATGGTGGTTCTCCGCTTCTTCGAAAGGGGGCGGCGCGACCGCGCGGCGGGTGGTCCGCCCGCGCCGTACAGGCGGGGACGGGCCGCCGGCCACCCGGAACACGGGCGGGACGGCGTCAGCCGCGTGGCCGCGAGACGTCACCGCCGACCAGGGGGATTCCGGCCCCGGGCCGACTCCGACGGGACGGAAGCCGATCCGCGAGATGGTCACGTCTTGCTCTTGACGTCCTAGCTCACCAGATGCAAGCGTGACATGCAACAACGTTATATGACGTTCGTTTACGACGGCTCGTCGGCGTTCTCACACCCCCCATGTCGAGCGTCCCCTCCCTCTCACTCCTCTCGGCAAGGAGCATCAGCCATGGCTGCGAAGAAATCGGTGCTGACGGTTCTCACGAGCGTGGGGCTGCTGGCCGCCACAGCCTGCAGCGCCTCGTCGACCGGGGACGGCGCACCCCCCGCGTCCGGACGCCTCACCACCACCACGGCGCCCGGAGGCTCGGAGGTGGACCGGGTGGCCTGGGCCCTGCCCTACGGCGAACCGACGACCCTGGACCCCGCCAGGATCGGCGACTACTCCCCCCAGACCGTCGAAGCCAACCTCTGCGACACCCTGACCCGGATGAACGCGGACTTCTCCCTGAGCCCCGGCCTCGCCCGGAAGGTCACCTGGACCAGCGACCGGGCCCTGGTGCTCGACCTTCGCCCGGACGTCACGTTCTGGGACGGCTCGCCCATGACCCCCGAGGACGTGATCCACAGCCTGGAGCGGCAGCGGGACCCGAGGACGCAGGCCCTCTACGGCAACTACCTGACCGCCGTCACCTCGATCGAGGCAACCGGCTCCCACCAGGTGACCCTGCGGACCAAGGGGTACGACCAGACGCTTCCCAAGGCACTGTCCACGTCGTTCGGCGCGGTCAACCGCAAGGCGTACGTCGAGAAGGCGGGCCCCGCCTACGGAACCGCCAAGGGCGGCCTGATGTGTACGGGACCGTTCCGCCTGGGCTCCTGGAAGTCGGGCGGCGGCATCACCCTGGAACGCAACGACCGCTACTGGGACACCCGGCTGAAGCCGAAGGCCAAGCAGGTCGAGTTCCGGTTCATCACCAACAGCAACACGCTGACCAGCGCGCTGCTGTCCGGCGAGGTGGACGGCACCTACGAGCTGCCGCCCGCCGCCGCCACGGCGCTCGGCAAGACCGACAACGGCACGGTGCACCTCGGCCCGTCGACACAGAACGTGCTGCTGATCCCCGCCCACGCCGCGTCTCCGGCCGCCGACCGCAGGCTCCTGGACGCCCTGTCCCTGGTCATCGACCGCGACGCGCTGATCAAGAACGTCTTCGGCGGCGCCGCCACTCCCCTGAAGTCGCTCGTCCCGCCCCTGACCTGGCGCGGCGACAAGGCCGCCGCCCAGTTCGACGCGGCGTACGCGGCACTGCCCGACGTCCCCGAGCCGGACGCCGAGAAGGCGAAGAGGCTGGTCGCACAGGCCCGCCCGGTGTCGCGTCCGCTGGTGGCCGCCATCCCCGCCGGAGACCAGCGCGGACTGCAGGCCCTCACCTTCGTCCAGGCCGCGGCCAAGAAGATCGGCGTCGACATCGAGATCAAGCAGCTCCAGCCCACCGAGATGTCGTCGCTCTTCTACGACCCCTCGGTCCGCAAGGGCCTCGACCTCATCCTCACCTTCGGCTACGTCACGATGCCCGACCCGTCGTCGTACGTGGCCGAGAGCGTCACCCCCCGTGGCATCTTCAACTGGACGGGCTACGACAACCCCGAGGTGACCCGGCTCCTCGACCTGGCCCGTACCTCCTCCGACCCCGCGGCATCGGCCAGGGCCTACGCCGAGGCCCAGGCCCTGTTCACCCCGGACACCCCCGCGGTGTTCCTGGCCACCACGCACGAGCGGATGTTCATGAACAAGCGCATCAGCGGCGCGCCGGCCTCCTTCGCGTACATGGGCATGCCCTGGGCCGCCCACCTCGGCGGGACCGACAAGTGACCGCCACCCCTTCGAACCCAGTGACCGCCACCCCTTCGAACCAGGAGACGACGATGACCGACACCACCGGCGGCACGCCGTTGTGGGACCACTCGGCCGCCGAACTGGCCGCCGGCATCCGCGCGAAGACGTTCTCGGCGACCGAGGTCGCCCAGGCGTTCCTCGCGCGCGTCGAGGAGACCAACCCGGCGCTGAACGCCCTCGTGGACGTCCGGCCGGAGGAGGTCCTGGCCCAGGCCGCCGCCGCCGACGCCACGGTCGCCGCGGGCGGGGACCTGCCCCCGCTGCTCGGCGTCCCGGTGTCCACCAAGATCAACACTTCGCAGCGCGGATACGCCAGCTCGCACGGCGTCGCGGCCTGGGCCGGCGCCGTCGCCCAGGACGACGCGGTCTGTATCGCCGGCCTGCGCGACGCGGGGGCGACCCTGCTGGGCCGGAGCAACAGCCCTGCGTTCGCCGTGCGGTGGTTCACCGGCAACGACCTGCACGGCAGGACGCTCAACCCGTGGAACCCCGGCCACACACCGGGCGGCTCCTCGGGAGGCGCCGCAGCGTCGGTCGCCGCCGGCATGACCCCGATCGCGCAGGGCAACGACATCGGCGGTTCCGTCCGCTTCCCGGCCTACTGCTGCGGCGCCGTCGGCCTGCGTCCCACCATGGGGCTCGTCTCCGGTGTCGAGCCGRGCGGCGCGGAGGAGTTCGACAGCCCGCTGTCCTTCCAGACCATGGCCGTCCACGGGGCCCTGGGCTGGACCGTCGACGACGTCCGGCTCGGCCTGCACGCCATGGTGAGCCCCGACCTGAACGACCCCGTGGGCCTCCCGGTGCGCCCGCCGCTGGGCGAGCCCGGCCGGGTCAGGGTCGCGGTCGTCCGTGACGCCGGAGGAGCCAAGCCGCACCCTGCCGTCGACGCCGCCGTCGACGACGCGGCGCGGTGGCTCCGCGAGGCCGGCCACGAGGTGGAGGAGGTCGAGCTTCCCCTCCTCGGCGAGGCCGCCCGGCTGTGGTCGCTGCTGCTCTACCAGGAGCTGAAGACGATGATGTCCGAGATCGAGCGGTTCGGCGACGACACCGTGCGCGTCTCGCTCGCCGCCTCGTTCGCCGCCGCCGCGGAGATCTGGGGCGAACAGCCCACCCTCACCGACTACATCCGCGGCTACGCCCGCCGCGGCACCCTCGTCAGCCGCCTCCAGCGGTTCCTGGGCCGGGACCGGATCGTACTGACGCCGGTCTGCGCCGAGCCGCCGTTCGAGCAGGACGCCGACCTCGCCGGCGACGCCCGGGTGCGCGAACTCCTCGCCGCGCAGTGGCCGATGCAGGCGGTCCCCGTGCTCGGTTTCCCCGCCGTCTCCGTGCCCACCGGTCTGCGCGACGGACTGCCCTCCGGCGTGCAGCTGATCGGCGGCCGTTTCCAGGAGGACCTGCTGCTCCACGTCGCCACGGCGATCGAGGCCCGGGCCACCCGGACCCGGCCGACCCTCTCCTGGGCGCGCTCCGGCTGACCGCTCCCTCCCCCAGCCCGTCGACGGCGTGCTCCACCGGTCCCCACGACCACCGGAGCACGCCGTCTCCCTTCCGCCTCACGCCCACTTCCCCGGGAGTCCCACGATGCCCCTGTTCGACCCCGCGCCGCACGGCTCCCCGAGAGTCGTCGTCGCCGAGCATCCGGCCCACGGCCGGCCACGCGGCGCCTCAGGACGCCTCAGACGCCGCCTGGTGACGGTCAACGCCGCGGCGACCGCCCTCGTCGTCCTGCTCACGTACACGCTGGCCGGCCGTGTCGCGACCCCCGTGGCAGGCGCCTACACGCTCGGCATGCTCCTGCTGAGCCTCCAGACGGCCACGATGCTGATCTCCGCCCTGTGGTACGACCGGGCGTGCCGTGACCGGTGCGACGACCCGCACGTCGCCGAGCAGCACGCCGCCGTGCACGGCGGCGGGGAGCGGCGATGAACGAGTTCCGTGTCCTCGCCTCCGGCGGGTCCGGCCTGATCACCCCGTTGACCCTGTTCCTGGCCGTCGTCTGCCTCTGCTTCCTGCTGTGCCTCGTCACGGGCATGGACAGCGACACCTCCGCCGACTTCTACGTCGCCGAACGGTCCCTGCCGGCGCCGCGCAGCGCGCTCGCCCTGATCGGCGACCACATTCCGGTGACCGCCCTGCTGAGCCCCATCGGCACGGTGGCACTGAGCGGCTACGACAGCATGATGCTGGCCGTCAGCGCGTGTGCCGCCCTGCTCGTCCTGCTGGTCCTGGCCGAACCCCTGCGCGACACGGGGCGCTTCACGCTCGGGTCGGTCCTTCGGACCCGGGCGGCGGGCACGGCGCCACGGATCGCGGGCGCAGTGCTCACGCTGGTCGTCTGTGTGCCCCTGATCGTCGTGCAGCTGACGGTCGCGGGAAACGTCACCGCCTACGTCCTCGGCCTCGACGTGGCGGGGACCGCGGAGGTCTGCACGGCGCTCATCGGGCTGCTGATCATCTCCTTCGCCGCCTTCGGCGGCATGCGGGGCACCAGCGCGATCCAGGCCGGCAAGGCACTGCTGCTCTTCGGCGTGGTGATCGCCCTGACCGTCGTGGCCGTCGGCCGCTTCGACGGGGACTTCGGCGGGATGCTGACGGCAGCCGCCCTCGGGAGCGGCGGGGCGGAGGTCTTCCACGCCCCCGGCCTGCTGTTCGGGGACACCGTGACGGGCACGGTCGACCTTCTGTCGCTGTGTCTGACCGTCTCGCTCGGCTCGGCGGTGGTGCCCCCGATCCTCCTGCGGATCGGATCCACCCGCGACGGCCGGACCGCCCGCCGCGCGACGAGCCGCGCGGTGGTCATGATCACGCTCTTCCACGGCGCGGTGGTGCTGCTCGGCATCGCCACGGCCGCGGTCGTGGGCGCGCAGACGATCGTCGCCGACGACCCCCGGGGCAACTCCGCGCTGTTCCTGCTGGCCCGGGCCCTGGACGGGGCGGGCGCGGGCGAGGTCCTGTTCACGGTGGCCGCCTGCGCGGTCTTCGTCACGGCCCTGGCCACGGTGGCCGGACTCGCCCTCGCCACCGCGGCGTCGCTGTCGCACGACGTCTACGCCCGGGCCCTGCGCAAGGGGGCCGTGACGGACAAGCAGGAGACGGCGGTGGCCCGTTGGGCGGTCGTGGCCGTCGGGGTGGCGAGCGTGCTCCTGTCCCTGCTGCTGCACTCGTGGAGCATCGTCTTCCTGGCGTCCTTCGCCGCCGCCGTGGCCGCCTCCGTCATCCTTCCCGCACTGGTCTACACGCTCTTCTGGCAGCGCTTCACCCGGCGCGGGATGCTGTGGACGCTCTACGGCTCCCTGGCGTGCTGCCTCCTCCTGCAGCTCTTCGGCCCGACGGTGTCAGGGCGTCCCTTCGCGCTCCTCCCGGAGCACGACTTCCACTGGTTCCCGCTCCAGAACATCGCGCTGGTCACCGTTCCGGTGGGCTTCCTCCTCGGCTGGGCGGGCAGTCGCCTGAGGGCTGTCCCGCCATCCGCGGTGGGTCGGCGCACGGCGTCGGATGCGGTGCATCGCAAGGCGGAGGGTCGTCCTCATACCGGTCGTATTCGGGCGATCCGACAACGCGGCGAGGCGTCGTAGCCGGCGTCGTGCGCCCGCCGGGGATGACGGGACAGCCCTCAGGACCTCGGACGCCGGCTGAACGCGCGCCGGGCACAGCGGCCCGGACCAGGTCGTTCACCGGTATCGACTGACGTCGCGGGGGGGGCATCGTGCCGCGCGGCCGTCCCGGCCGATGCCCCCTGCCTTCCGGGCGCGGCCCGGTCGGGGTCGCGGGACGGGATCGAGAAGACGGCGAGGCCCCGAGCAGCGTGTGCTGCTCGGGGCCTCGCCGTCCGTGCCTCGCGCTGCCCGGTCGAGGTCGGCTGCCCCGTTCCCTCGTCGGGACAGCCGCACCCGCGCCGCGGGCCGCGAGGCGTGCGGGCCGTCAGTCGAGGGCTCTGTCCGCCCTTCTCCGCGGCGTCCAGCCCGGCTTGGGGATCGAGGCGATGAGGCGCTGGGTGTAGGGGTCCTGAGGACGGCCGAGGACGGTGGCGACCGGGCCGTGCTCGACGACCCTGCCCGCCTGCATCACCAGGACGTCGTCGCTGATGTGGCGGACGGCGCCGAGGTCGTGCGTGATGAACAGCAGGGCGGTGCCGGTGTCCGCCCGGATGCGGGTGAGCAGGGCCAGGATCTGTGCCTGGATGGACACGTCCAGGGCCGCGATGGCCTCGTCCAGGATCAGCACCCGTGGTTCGGCGGCCAGGGCGCGGGCGATGGCGACGCGTTGGCGCTGGCCCCCGGAGAGGGCCCTGGGCAGGGAACGTGCCTGCCGGTCGTCCAGCCCCACCAGGTCGAGCAGTTCGGCGACGCGGGCGCGGAGCCGTTCCGCCGGGAGGTGCCGGTGCAGCGCGGCCGCCTCGGCGACGGCGTCGCCGACGCGTTGGCGCCGGTCGAGGGACGAGTAGGGGTCCTGGAACACCATCTGGATCTGCCGGCCGCGGGCGCGGCGTTCGCGTGACCGCGGCCGCCCGGCCCGGCGCCGCTCGCCCGCCACGAGGACGTGTCCGCCGCTCGGTGTCTCGAGTCCGGCGATCATGCGGGCGGTGGTCGTCTTGCCGGATCCGGACTCGCCGACGATCGCGAGGGAGCCCTGCTCCGGGAGTGAGAACGTCACGTCGTCCACGGCGACGAAGTCGCCGAACTGCTTGCGGAGGTTGCGTGTCTCAAGCATGGCCGCCGGCCTCCTCGGGCGAGAGCGTGCGGGGGAAGTGGCAGGCCGCCGAGGCGTCGCCGACGGCGGCCGGTCGCGGCCGTTCGCTGCGGCACAGGTCCTGCACGTGGGGACATCGGGCGCTGAAGGCGCACCCGTCGGGCGCCTCGAAACCGGACAGCGGCCTTCCGGGGATCGAGCGGAGTTCCGCGGAGGCGTCGGCGACCGAGGGCCGGGAGGCGAGCAGGGCGCGCGTGTAGGGATGGGC
>NZ_RDBI01000057.1:114805-159173 GCF_008042125.1 Streptomyces sp. MS191 | reverse complement strand
GGTGTCTCTCCACGGCGGCCCCTACTGGTTGGCCGATGCGGACTGAGGGTGGGAGGTCCTGGTGGCGGGCGGAAACAGGCTGCGCACGTGGGGGGCGACCCTCGGTGGCTTGATGGTGGTTCTGGCTGCTCTGACGGCGTGCGCCGGCCCGTATCAGTACTACGAGGGAACAGGGATCCACGACGCCACGGCGGCCGAAGTCGCTGGAGGCTGGGAATACGTCGAGGGGACCCGTGTGGTGCTACGCAAAGACGGAACGGCTCATTTCGAGAGGCTCGACGGGCAGGGCTTCGACTTCGAGGACGGCTGGCGCCTCTCCGGTACGGGAACTTGGCAACTGAATGCCGATGACGGCGGACAGGTCGTCCGACTCGCGCTGACAGCCCGGACCCGCGTGGAGCATCGTTCCGCCGTGACGGCCACTGGCGCCTCGGCTCCGGAACCCCCAGCGACACACGCGTGGTCCTTCCATGTGGACCGTGATCAGCACGACGAGTTGAAGCTCTTCTTCTTCTACGGCGATCCCGACATCGGGAACACATACGTGATGACGCGTGAGGCGGGGGCGTAGCCATTCGTTGATCGCTGCGACCGGCGCAGTCGGCTCGTGTGCGATCAGCGCCCGACGCGGCGCTCGGAGACCGGCCCTGTGCCTGGAGGGCTGTCCGGCCGGGCGTCGAGAGCGAGCCGGGGCGTACGTACGCGCGGAGCCGCCGGCCGTTGTCGTCTTGGCGGCGAGGTGGTCCGAGCGGGACCGCCTGGCTCGGCGCCGGGTGACCTGTACGAGCCTTGGATCGGCTGCGGGGGAGCTGTCTGGCGTGGGCGAGCGGGCGGTCAGTCAGGGCAGTTGGCTGAACGCGTGGTCGGCGTCGGCCACGGCTTCGGGGTGGACGGCGCGTGCGGTGCGGCCGTCGGCGATCTTCTGCCAATTGGCTCGGGCGAGCACGCGTTGGACGGCGAGTGTCTGGGCGGCTCGCAGGCGTGCCCGGATGCCTTCGCCGAGGGCGTCGGCCAGGGCCTCCTCGTCCTCGAGCTGGTACCGCGTGAGGCGTCCCGCCAGGCTCGGTGTGGTGAAGACCAGCCGGTGGAACGCCACCACCTCGGGATGGTCGTTGAGGCCGGTGACCGGGTCGTGCCGATCGAGTCCGGCCCGGAAGTGCTGGTGCAGGGCCGCCATCGGCTCGATGCCCGATCCGCGGTCGCGCACGACGCGCGCTGCCTCGCCCTGATGGTCGGCGAACCGGTGCAGCACCAGGTCTTCCTTGGTGGGGAAGTACCGGAAGAGGGTCGGCTTGGACACCTCGGCCGCCGCGGCGATGTCGTTGACCGAGACGCGGTCGAAGCCGCGCTCCAGGAACAGCGAGACGGCTGCGTCGCCGATGGCGTCGCGCGTCCGTTCCTTCTTGCGGGCCCGCAGCCCCGTCGGCTCGCTCATCTACCCAGCGTAACATTAGTGACCGGGTTGCTTTTTTAACCGAGTAACGTTTCTATGGTGGTGTGAATCAGACAGACATGCCTCCCGTGCTCGTCACCGGAGCGACAGGCCGGATCGGCCGCATCGTCATCGACCGACTCCTCGACGCGGGAGTGCCGGTCCGCGCCCTCACCCATCGAGCCGAGGCGGCCGGCACGCTGCCGGCGAAGGTCGAGGTCTTCACCGGCGACCTCACCGTGCCCGAATCACTCGACCCGGCGCTGAACGGCGTCGGTGCGGTCTTCCTCGTCTGGACCGCCCCGCCGCCGACCGCCGCGGCAGTCGTGGAGCGGCTCGCCGCTCACGTGCGGCGGGTCGTCTTCCTCTCCTCCCCGCACCGGACGCCACACCCCTTCTTCCAGCAGCCGAACCCCATGGCGGGGCTGCACGCCGGCATCGAGCAGCTCATCGCAGCCACCGGACTCGAGTCGGCGATCATCCGGCCAGGCATGCTCGCCTCGAACTCGCTGGCCTGGTGGGCACCCGCGATCCGCGCCGGCGACGTCGTCCGGTGGCCCTACGGCGCTGCCCGGACGGCACCGGTCGACGACCGTGACGTCGCAGCCGTCGCGGCCCGGACGCTCTATCAGGACGGGCACGTCGGAGGCGACTACGTTCTCACCGGCCCCGAGTCGCTGACCCACGCCGCGCAGGTGAGCGCCATCGGTGACGCCCTGGGGCGCCGGATCGCATTCGAGGAGATGACGCCGGACGAGTTCCGGAGCCTGTCGGAGGGCACGGCACCCGACTCGGTCATCGACATGCTGCTCGCCGCGTGGAACGCGGCGGTCGGACAGCCCGCGTACGTCACCACCACGGTGGCCGACATCCTCGGGAGAGCGCCGCGAACGCTTCGCCAGTGGGCCGCCGACCACGCCGCAGCGTTCACGGAGGGCCCGCAAACCCGCCGACCGTGACCCGTCCCTGAGGGGACACTCCGGACTCCCTGCCGATCGGCCAGGACGGCGTGCTCAGGACGGGTACGGTTTGAACTGCCTGACGTGATCCGAGGGAAGCAGTCCATCAGCGCCTGCGCCGACACCGTTGGCCGGGCCGCGAGCACGACGCGCGCAGAACGGATGACCGCGCCCACGGGCCGCGAGCACGACGCTCCGTCGTCGACTTCCAGGCCTGCCCAAGACCAGGTGATGCGTGGCGCTTCGGGTGTCCCCGCACAGACCCCTCGCAGGCACGGCTCCCGAGCGCCATGCGTCTGTGGCCCCCGCCAGCCCGCGCCGCCTGTGTCAGGCAACCGGCTCGGCGCGCCGGCTCCGGGCGGTGAGCCACAGACCGAGTTGCCGGACACGGCGCGATCGCCTCAACCCCACAGGTGGATCACCGTGGGACGGGATCTTCCGCGAAAACCGCGCCCCTGCCGCGCACCATGCGCGTGCTTCTCCTGGCCCGTGCTGCACTCGATGCACAAAAGCCTCGCATGCTACGCACACCACCACGCTCCACCCGATCCTAGATTCACTACTGCCGAAAGATCCGTGCCGGCAGCGAACGTGCTGCCACAGGACATCGACCTGGCACGGCGACGAGAGGGGTGGGCAGCGTGGCCGGGCAGTGGTTCTGATCAGCCGGTACACAACCGACCTGAAGATGCCGGTCGAACGTGCCGACCCGGGCCGACCCGATCCGTGCAGGGGCCGTACCGATCGTCCGGCTCCCCTGGGATTCCCCAGGCCCGCACCCGGTCGCACCGGCCGGCTCCGGACCGAGCGGCCCACCCACCACCCCATGGCCGCGGAGCCGAACGGACGCAGCCAACGGGGGACCTCTCAGTGCGGCTACCAACCCCATCACCCGCCGCCCCGGCATGCCCGGGCCGGCAAGACCTTTCGAGGAAGACGGAAATGATTCGCAAGGCGTCAGCCCTACTCATCTCCCTGCTCACCGTGCTCGGCGTCAGCGTCCTGTCGACCGGCACGGCCAACGCCGCCGGCAACCGGCTCTACAACCTCGGCAGCTGCGCCACTCCCGAGGGCAACAGCACCTCCAACGGGGCCGTCATCACCGTCTGGTCCTGCACCGGCAGCAACCTGCAGAACTGGCACTGGCTCAACCAGCACATCGTGCACGACGTCAGCGGCAAGTGCCTCACCCCGCGCGGCAACGCCTCCGCCACCAACGGCACGGTCCTCACTCTGTGGACCTGCGACTGGAGCGACACCAGCCCGCAGGTGTTCGCCGGCAACAGCGGCCGGACGTGGACCCAGTTCGGCGGCAAGTGCATCACGAACAAGGGCAACTCCTCGGCCAACGGAACCTGGCTGACCCTGTGGACCTGCAACCCGGAGTTCAACACCGCCCAGGCCTGGGGCCTGGTCTACTGACGGGATTTGCTGCGGGGTGAAGGCGGCCCACGCCTTCACCCCGTACCTGGTAGCCCGCACCGATGGCCGCGAACAGCGCGCCTTCTGCCGTGGCTCAACGGACCGTCGGCGCCAGCCGCGCCGGAGACCGTCCCCGCCTGCACTCCGCCCGAGTGCGTAGGCCGGCGCACCATGCCGCCCCGCGGCCGGCTCCCGTCCCGCGTCATGCGAACTCCTGACTGCCGACTGCCGACTGCTGACTTCCGACTTCCGACTGCCACCGCACCGACTCCGCACGACTCCTGCGTCCGCCGTCCTGTGTTCCGTGCCAGGTCGGGCCGGCATCGGCCCGTGGGCTTTCTGCCGGCTTGAATCGCTGTTGTGGGGGCAGACGGGCAGGACCCTTATGTGAGAAGGAGTTTGTTCATGCTCGGTATAGCGGCAGCGGTTCTGTTCTTCGTCTCGTTCCTGATCAACGCGGCGGACATCGCCACCAACGACGTGTTCTCCTCCACCAACGTGATGCTGCTGGGTTTGATAGCCCTGGCGTTGCATGTGGCGGGCATCGGGGCCGGACGGGTCTCGAGACGCCGCTGACCCCTCGTGCCGGAGGGTGCCGTTGATCTGTCATCAGCGGCACCCTCCGGCATGCCCCCGCACCACAGCCCGACTCCTGCCTCCTGGGACCTCGTGCCCGGAGGCTGCTCAGGCCCGCTGCCCGGGATGGAGTTCCTGGCCCACAAGCCGCTATGGGCTGGCCGGTTGAGCCACTGGCCGGAAGACTCAGCTGTTGTGGACATGGGAATCTCTGGTTTCAAGCCGTCCTTCCTGGTCGGGATCGAGGCGGTTCGGCAGGCGCACGGATCACGTCTGGCGACGCTTGCCGGCAGGCCACTGACGGGGCACGCCCTGGTGCGCTTCGTCGAGGACGGGGACTGGTTCGCCGACTGTCCGGTGGTGCTGGACTTCGACGGCCTTCAGGTGGAGGTCTGCCATTCGAAGCTCGACGAACTCTCGATCGGCTGGAACACGATAGACACCGCAACGGCCATCGCCGGGTGGGAGTGGTCCGAGCTCACGCCCCGGTGGTCCCACGGCGACGAACGACTCGAGCCCTTCGTCGGCCAGGAGCTGCGCGAGGTCGCGCTGCTCGAGTGGCGGCCCGCAGGCCGTGACCTGGCAGCCGGAACCCTGGCGGTGGAGTTCGCTTTCACCGAAGGTTGTCTGCGGATCGTCAACGGGCTCGACGAGAACCGCATCGACATCGGCCCGGCCCAGCCGGACTACATCCGACACAGGCTGGGTCGCTGATCGTGACCACCCCGTCGGCGTCTGGCTGTCGGCCCGGCCGACATGGGAGAAGCAGGCAGCGGTGTCAGGGATCGGACGACCTGGGGTCTGATGAGGCCGGACGAACCTCGGTCCTAGGGTATGCCGGTGATCTTCAAGAAGAAGCGAGGGGCTACGAGCCTCACCGCCACCCTGTCCGAGCTGGAAGAGGCGGTCGCCGCCCGCGACGGCGACCGCACCGAGCATGCCTTCACCGCGATGATGAACGCCGTACAGTCGGCGCCGGACGCCGAACGCGTCCTGGCAGGACCCCGCCTGGCGGCACTCATTCCAGCCTTCCCACCCACCGGCCCGCGACCCATGCTGGCGATGGCGGCCGGCTTCTGCGTCGAGCACGGCGCCGATCCGGCACGCTGCGCCGAGCCGATCCTCGGCGGCGTCCACCAGGACGTGCTCGACGCCCTGGAGTTCGCTCGCCGCTGGACCTCCGCCGGCACAGCCGACGACGAGCTGCCCGAGCCCGACGAGAAGATCATCGATGACGCGCTTCTGGCCCGCCTCGGCGACGACCGGCACGAGGCCACTCGACTGGCGCTGGCCTGGTGCTCGGTCGAAGAATGGCAGCCGCCCGCACTGGCCGTGCTGTGCCGCAGCACCGAGGTACGCCGCCGGCACGCATCCGACATCCTCCCCGCCTGCCGCGACCTGGCAGCCCTGCACCGACACGACCTCAAATGCCTGATCTACGCGCTGGCAGTCCTGGACGACGAGCCCCTTGTCGTGCTGCACCGGCCGACCGGGGCCGGATTCGAGGTGCGCATCAGCGGCATCGGGGACAACTTCCAACTGCACACACTGCTCGCCCACGTCCTCGTCGGCGGCGGCCACGTACCCGGCACTGCTCCCTCAGCAGCCAGCGTCCGCCTGACCACCGACCCCCAGCCCGCCCAAGGGCGCACCCAGACCATCGCGACCGGCACCTTCGAGCTCCTCACCGCGGACGGCGATCGGATCTGGAACGAAGGACTGCCCGACGACATCCCCATCGTTCATGGGCACCGCCTGCTCGTGCTCGACGAACCGACCTACCGACGCAGCTGGAACGCCGACCGCTTCTTCCCCCATCTCCCGGGCAAGGCCGAGCTGACCCGCGTCCTGACCGCGGACGAGACACAAGCATGGTTCGCCCGCACCTCGTCAGCCAACAAGATCCACCGGCCTTCCTGACACAGCGGCCGGGCGGCTCGCGTGCGCTCGCCACGAGTCGACTTCAAGCCGTCGTGCCCTCGCTCCGTCCCACCCGGCATCCGGTCCAGCTCCGGCGTTGCCGCTGGAGCCGTCGTCCGATGTCGGCGCCGTCCCATGAGGACGCCGGGTGCGAGGGCCCGTCCTCCCGGATGCTGTCGCGGGCCGGCCGGGTGCCTGCCCCGGCCTACCGTCGGGAGGTCCGTCCCTTTCGCGTGCGCAGTCGTGCGCGCCTGCCACCGGTCGGACCGGGGCGAGACGTCTCCGGGCTCCCGTGATCGCCACCAGGGGTGAGTCGGTCACCACGGGGTAGACGGGGGCGGCCGGCCCTCGCCCCGCAGTAAGGAGAAGCCCTCCATGAGCCTCACCTCGACCGTCCGCTCCCTGCCCGGACACGAAGGGGGGCCGCGTCCCGTGTCGAGCCTCGCCCGCGTGCTGCCGTCTCGCGCGGCGGATGCCGCCCACGACGCCGCGCACGAGACGGCGGCCCGCTTCGGTCACGGCGCCTACTCGGAGTCCTGCCCGACCTGCCATGTCCCGGCCGGGTCCCTGTGCCTCGCCCGACGCAGCGTCCACGCCGCCCGGCGCGACCAGTACCGCCGGAACCCCCGGCGCATCGGCGTCATGTCGCTCCTTGGGGTGCCCGCCTGAGGTCGGCTCGCGCGCTCGTGGGCGTACGAGAACCCACGGCCGGCTGCTTACGTCGCGCGGTGTTGGCGCGGTGGTGCGCCTGGTGGCGCATGTGCCACAAAGGTGTGCGCGGAGCCACGGGTGCGCGGAGCCCGGGCTCATCGGGCGATCGGGGTGGCGCCGGTCGCCCCGGGCCGTGCGTGCGGACATCCGGTCGATCCGGGTTGTTACCCTCGTCGCCGAGGCCTGCGCGGGCCTCACCTGGGCACAGTGCGGCGCATCCGTTCGGGACGGCGACGCGGATGAGGGGACTTCATGGGCTCCCGGAACTCACCGATCGACTTCGCCGACGCGCCGCCCCGGCCTCGGCCGCTCGACGTGCGGTGGATCCACGGCTCGCCGTCGGCCAAGCACAACACGGACCCCGACATCCAGGTGCACGCCTACGACGAGCACACTTTCATCCTCCGGCAGAACATGGCGATCGACTACGAGGCGCCGTTCCTCTTCCTGCTCATGGGAAACACGGGAGCGGTGCTGATCGACACCGGGGCCACCGCCTCCCCGCAGTTCCTTCCGCTGCGCCGCGTGGTCGACGAACTCGTCCGGTCCTGGCTCGCTCGTCATCCGCGGGCCGACTACCAGCTGCTGGTGTTGCACACGCACCCGCACGGTGACCATGTCGCGGGCGACGGCCAGTTCGCCGACCGTCCGGACACGACGGTGGTCGGCGCGGAACGCACCTCCGCCTGGCCGTACTTCGGATTCGACGGCCGTCCCGAGTCCGTCGCCCAGGTCGATCTGGGCGGACGCGTGCTGGAGTGCCTGGCCACCCCGGGCCACCATGACGCTTCGGTGACGTTCTACGACCGGTGGACCGGGATCCTCCTCACCGGGGACACCGTCTACCCGGGCCGGCTCTACATCGAGGACTGGCCGGCCTTCCGGCGGACGATCGACCGCCTCGTCGACTTCTGCGCCGAGCGGACGGTCACGCACGTGCTCGGATGCCACATCGAGATGACCCGCCGGCCGGGCGTGGACTACCCCGTCCGCACGGTGTACCAGCCGGACGAACCTCCCCTGCAGCTGACCACCGGCCATCTCCACGAGATCCGCGCGGCGCTCGACGAGATCGGCGACCAGCCCGCCCGGCGTGCCTTGCCGCTGTTCGTCCTCTGCCCCACCTGACGGGATCCGCCCGCCGGGCCGTGCCCTCTTCCCCTGCGCTCCGTACGAGTGCCGCGGGATCCGTGCACGAACGGCCCTCGTGGCGGGCGGCGCACGAACGCGAGGTCGCCGCTCGGGCTCAGGGCCGCAGGAAGGAGCGCAGGGCCTGCGTGACGGCCGCCGGATCCTCCAGCTGGGGATAGTGCCCGACCGCGGGCGGTCCGGTGAGTTCGACGACCGACGCCCGCGGCATTCTGGTGCGGACGCGCGCCAGGACGTGCGCGCCGCTGATCGGATCGGCCGGTCCCCAGACGAAGAGCACCGGACCGGGGTACTCCTCCAGGGCGGCGGTCCACCGCTCCCGGTGGCTGCGGCGCTCGTCGATGTAACGCAGCAGTCGCGGCGCGCGCCGCTTTCCGCCTGCTCGGGACGCCCCCGCCCACAGCTCCCGGAGGTCCGCGTCGCAGAGCTCCCGCCCCAGTACGCCGCGCAGGGTCGCGCCGAACCTGCCGCGCGTGGTGAACGGGGCGAGGAGCGGGCCGAGCGGTCCGTGGAGCAGACGCTGGGTCAGCACCGGGCGGTGAAGGTCGGGGTAGAGCCCGCCGTTGAGCCAGGCCATGCGGCTGACCCGCGCCGGATCCCGGGCGAGCAGTTCCTGGCCGATGCTGACGCCGTAGTCGTGGGCGACCAGGGCGGTGCGCCCGGTGCCGGACCGCCGCCACACCTCCTCGACCAGGTTCGCCTGTTCGAGCACCGAGTAGCTGTGGCGGCGCGGCTTGTCGCTCGCCCCGAAGCCGAGGAAGTCCAGGGTGGTGACGCGCAGTCCGGCCGCCGCGAGGGCGGGGACGATCGGCGCCCAGTCGTGGGAGGAGGTGGGAAAGCCGTGGAGCAGGGTGACGGGCATCCCGTCCGCGGGACCGTCGTGGCGCACGAAGATCTCGTGACCGCCGACCGGGACGCGGGCGCCGCCGGCGGTCCACGTCTCCCACGGCGGCAGGAGCGGTGTGTTCCTCATGCTTCGGTCTCCTCGGTGTGGAGCCGGCCCAGTCCCGCGATCAGCACGCGCAGTCCGAAGGTGAACTCGTCGACGCCGTCAGGCGCGTTGAGCAGATCGGCGTGTCGGCGGACGACGGGATGGGTCACGGGGGACAGGTGCGCGAACAGTTCGGTCATGGCCGCGCGTTGCGGGCCGGTCCGGGCCGCCCCACCGCTGTCGAGCACGGCCGAGCCGATCACGAAATGGGTGACGGTGAGGTAGACGTGCACGGCCGTGCGCGGGGCCCACCCCTGGTCGAGGAGCTGCCCGAGGGCGTGCTCGCGGGCGCGCAGGGCATGGGGTCCGAGGAGCTGGCCACCGGTGAGTGCCGGGACGAGGGCCGGGTGGGCGCCGAGGACCCGGCGGAACTCCCTCGCGCCTTCCTCCAGGCCGGCCTGCCAGCCCGCGGTGAGGGAAGGCAGCCGGATCTCGCCGAGCATGTGGTCCACGGTCTCGATCAGGAGTTCCTCCCGGCTCGCCACGTGGCGGTACAGGGAGGTGTGCCGGACCTGGAGATGCTCCCCGAGACTGCGCATGGTGAGGGCGTCCAGGCCGTCGCGGTCGGCCAGTTCGAGCGCGCCCGCCGTGATCCGCGCCAGGGTCAGCCCGCCCGCGCGGGGCCGGCGCCGGTCGCGCTCGGCGTAGCGGGCCTGCCACCAGGCCGGGGAACCGGGCTCAGGGGCCGGACCTGCCGCCGGTCCTTCCGGCGGCTGCGTCACCTCGTCCGCTTCCTTCGGCTGTCGGGTCACCTCGGCCTCCTCCCGTGATGCGTCCACTCGACCTTCTCCCGTGATGCGTCCAGTGGACGCACATCATGCGTCCACTGGACGCATCACGCAAGATCCCGGCCGGTGAGGAAGGTCACCGGCCGCCCCCGCTCCGTAGCACGCTTCCGTTGCTACATTGTCCGGCGGCCCGGTCCCCGCGGCCCCGGACGAGATGCGCCGTACCCGGTCACGCACGACGACGCACCACGGCCCTCCCCAGGAGAGGCGCCGTCGCGCCGGCCGGACCCGGACGGCGCTCCCTCGTCGCACAGATGGGCCGAACCGTGACCGTGCCACTCACCCGCACCCTCTACCGGACGACCGCACACGCCAGTGGCGGCCGCACCGGATCGGTCGCCACCGGCGACGCCCGCCTGGACGTCCGACTGGCCCCGCCGCGCAAGAACGTGCCGGGCACCACCAACCCCGAGCAGCTCTTCGCGGCCGGCTTCGCCGCCTGCTTCACCTCCGCGCTGGCCGAGGTGGCGGACGAGTTCGGGGCGGACGCCTCGTCCGCCCGGGTCGCCTGCGAAGTGCAGCTGGGCACCACGGACACCCCCGCGGGGTACGGCCTCGCGGTCACCCTCACCGTCGGCCTCCCGGGGTGGAAGGCGGCGGAACTGCTGCCCCTCCTCCACCGGGCCGACGCGGTGTGCCCCTACGCGCAGGCGGTGAAGGGGAACATCCCGCTCACCCTGCTGGCCGTCGACGACAGCGACACCGCCGCCGATGCCTGAGCCGGCGGACGGCCGCCACCTCGACCCGACACCGAACGGTCCCGCCGTACCGGTCCCCGAGCGGGGCGCGTGGCTGCGGCACGGCATCAGCCGGAACGGCGGGCCCCTGGTGGAGGACCGCGTCGTGGTGTGGCTCCAGACCGGCCCTCACTTCGCCGACAGCCGGGGGTTCGCCGGCCGCACCACCTTCGACGGCACGCAGGTGCGCTTCCACCACCTCACGGGAGAGCCCGGGGAGGACATCGGCACGTTCACCCCGGAGGGGGCGGATCTCGTCGAGCGAGGCACCAACACCGACGGCAGTACCTTCCTCGAGATCTGGAAACCGCTCCCCGTCGACGACCTGGAGAGCGGCTCCTGGCCCGGTCCGGACTACCACGTGGTCCGGGTCGGCGGGCACCTGGTGCATGTCGATTCCCGTTCCGGCACGTACTGGCGGATGTGACCACCGCGGCCGCGGCCGACGCCCCCTGACCCTTCCCGACCCTGTCCGGTGGCCGCCGCGGCACGCGCCGGCGGACCGTTCCGCCGCCCGGGAACCGCGCCCGGGAGCCGCGCCCGGGAGCCGCGCCCGGCGGAGACTGTGCTCGCCGTCACACGCGCTCACGCCCTGCGATTTACTAGGACGTCCTAGTATCTCCTGGGTATGAGCTCCAGCGCATGGTCCGGAGGGCCCCCATGAGCGATCTGCACCGTCCCGCGAACCCCGTACGCCTCGTCACCGCTTCCGCCCTGTTCGACGGCCATGACGCCTCGATCAACATCATGCGGAGGATCTTCCAGGCGCAAGGCGTCGAGGTGATCCACCTCGGGCACAACCGATCGGTCAGGGAAGTGGTCGACGCGGTGCTGGAGGAGGACGCGCACGGTGTGGCGGTCTCGTCCTACCAGGGCGGGCACGTGGAGTACTTCGAGTACCTCGTCGAGTCGCTGCGCGCCCAGGGGGCCGACCACGTACGGGTCGTCGGCGGCGGCGGGGGCG
This sequence comes from Streptomyces sp. MS191, assembly GCF_008042125.1. GTDB lineage: Bacteria > Actinomycetota > Actinomycetes > Streptomycetales > Streptomycetaceae > Streptomyces. The sequence goes on along the minus strand of NZ_RDBI01000057.1, from coordinate 147,524 downwards.
TGATCGTCCCCGAGGAGATCTCCCGCCTGCGGGCGAGCGGCGTCACCATCTTCTCCCCGGAGGACGGGCAGCGGATGGGCCTCGCGGGGATGGTCAACTCGGTCGTCCAGGACTGCGACTTCGACCTGTGGGACACCAAGTCCGTCGAGGCGTCCGCCGTCCTGGCGGGCGACCGCTTCGCCGTCGCCCGCGCCGTCACCGGGGCCGAGCTGGGCAGGCTTCCGGCCGCGTTCCTCGACGAGCTGCGCGCCGCTTCCGGGGCGCGTACGGTCCCCGTGCTCGGCATCACCGGCACCGGTGGCTCCGGCAAGTCCTCGCTCACCGACGAGCTGGTCCGCCGGCTCCGCGTCGACCAGCAGGACAAACTGCGGATCGCCGTCATCGCGGTGGACCCCACCCGCCGCCGCGGCGGCGGCGCGCTGCTCGGCGACCGCATCCGGATGAACGCGCTGGACGGCGGACAGGTGTTCTTCCGCAGCCTGGCCACCCGCGGCAGCCACGAGGTGCCCGAGCACCTGGCCGACGTGATCGACGTCGTGAAGGCCGCCGGCTTCGACCTCGTCATCGTGGAGACCCCGGGCATCGGCCAGGGCGACGCGGCGATCGTGCCGTTCGTCGGCACCTCGCTCTACGTGATGACGCCCGAGTTCGGCGCCGCCTCCCAGCTCGAGAAGATCGACATGCTCGACTTCGCCGACGTCGTGGCCATCAACAAGTTCGAACGCCGCGGTGCCCTCGACGCCATGCGGGACGTCGCCCGCCAGCTCATCCGCAACCGCGAGGCGTTCGGCAAGCGGCCGGAGGAGATGCCGGTCTACGGCACCTCGGCGGCCACGTTCAACGACGACGGCGTCACCGCGCTCTACCAGCACCTCAAGACCCTGCTCGCCGCGGAGGGCCTGCAGCTGTCCGAGGGCACGCTGCCGGCCGTCGACGTCCGGCACTCCTCGGGCATCCGCCGGGTCGTGCCCTCGGACCGGGTGCGCTACCTCGCCGAGATCACCGAGACGGTCCGCCGGTACCACTCCGAGACCCTCGTCCTCTCCGAGGCCGCCCGCCGCGTCCAGCGCCTGGCCGCGGTCCGGGAGGAACTCGCCGACGCCGGCCACGACGGCTCCGGCGTCCAGGCGCTCCTCGAAGGCGCCCGCGAGCAGCTGCCCCACGACGTGACCGCCCGGATCGAGGGCTGGCCCGCCGTCGTCGCGTCCTACGCGAAGGACGAGCTGGTCGTGAAGGTGCGCGACAAGGAGATCCGCACCAAGCTCGTCCGCGAGTCCCTCTCCGGCAACAAGATCCCGCGCGTCGCCCTGCCCCGCTACACCGACCACGGCGAGCTGGTGCGGTTCTGGCGGAACGAGAACCTGCCCGGCCACTTCCCCTTCACCGCGGGAGTCTTCCCCTTCAAGCGGGACGGCGAGGACCCGGCGCGCATGTTCGCGGGCGAGGGCGACCCGTTCCGTACCAACCGCCGTTTCCGGCTCCTGTCCGAAGGCCAGCCGGCCACCCGCCTGTCCACGGCCTTCGACTCGGTCACCCTGTACGGCCGGGACCCCGACGAGCGCCCCGACATCTACGGCAAGGTCGGCACCTCCGGCGTCTCCGTCGCCACGCTCGACGACATGAAGGCGCTCTTCGACGGCTTCGACCTGGTCGCGCCGACGACGTCGGTCTCCATGACGATCAACGGCCCTGCCCCCACCATCCTGGCGTTCTTCCTGAACACCGCGATCGACCAGCAGACCGAGCGCTTCCGGGCGGACGAGGGCCGGGAGCCCACGCCGCAGGAGGCGGCCGAGCTGCGCGCGAAGGCGCTGGCCAACGTCCGCGGCACCGTGCAGGCCGACATCCTCAAGGAGGACCAGGGCCAGAACACCTGCCTGTTCTCCACCGAGTTCTCCCTGCGGATGATGGCCGACGTCCAGGAGTGGTTCATCGAGAACCAGGTCCGCAACTTCTACTCGGTGTCCATCTCCGGCTACCACATCGCCGAGGCCGGCGCGAACCCCATCAGCCAGCTCGCCTTCACCCTGGCCAACGGCTTCACCTACGTCGAGGCGTACCTCGCCCGGGGCATGGACATCGACGACTTCGCCCCGAACCTCTCCTTCTTCTTCTCCAACGGCATGGACCCCGAGTACTCCGTCCTCGGCCGCGTCGCCCGCCGCGTCTGGGCCGTCGCGATGAAGGAGAGGTACGGCGCCAACGAGCGCTCCCAGAAGCTGAAGTACCACGTCCAGACCTCGGGCCGTTCCCTGCACGCCCAGGAGATGGACTTCAACGACATCCGCACGACGCTCCAGGCCCTCATCGCCATCTACGACAACTGCAACAGCCTGCACACGAACGCCTACGACGAGGCCGTCACCACGCCCACGGAGGAGTCCGTCCGCCGGGCCCTGGCCATCCAGCTCATCATCAACCGGGAGTGGGGCCTCGCGATGAACGAGAACCCGCTCCAGGGAGCGTTCGTCATCGACGAACTCACCGACCTGGTCGAGCAGGCGGTGCTGACCGAGTTCGAGCGGATCAGCGAGCGCGGCGGGGTCCTCGGCGCCATGGAGACCGGCTACCAGCGCGGCCGCATCCAGGACGAGTCGATGCTGTACGAGCAGCGCAAGCACGACGGCACCCTGCCCCTGATCGGCGTCAACACCTTCCGCAACCCGCACGCCGCGGACGCCGAGCCGGTCGCCATCGAGCTGGCGCGGGCCACCCAGGAGGAGAAGCAGTCCCAGCTGGACCGCGTCCGCGACTACCAGGCCTCGCACCAGGAGCCCGCGAACGCCGCACTGGCGGCGCTCAAGAGCGCGGCCATGGAAGGCCGGAACGTCTTCGCCGTCCTCATGGAGGCGGCCCGCGTCTGCTCGCTGCAGCAGGTCACCGACGCCTTCTTCGAGGTGGGCGGCCAGTACCGCCGTAACGTCTGACGACCTCGCACCACGGCGGACGAGCAGGCCGCGCGGGGCCACGTGCCACTTTCCACCGGGCACGTGGCCCCTCGGCGCGTGGCCCCTCGGCGCGTGGCCCGTTCTCCGGCGGTGCCCGATCCGTGAGGGGGCGGGGCGGAGGGGACGGCGGGCCGACCGGACGACGGCGCGGCGTCCCCGGCGGCCCCCGAGGGGAGGGATTCGGACATGTTGCGAACAGGCAGTGATTGGCATGGGCTCGTCAAGTCGGCCGTGGCATTCTGTGATGCCCCTCAGGCCGCGCCCGAACCACGCGCCCGTCGATGCCCCTCGGAGGCACGAGCCCATGTCCGCTGCGCGAACAAGTACGGCACGACGAATCAGCAACGCGTCGACCCGCCTCCTCCTCCTGATGGCGGCACTCGCCATGATGTGGCTGCCGACCGGCGGCCAGGCGCGGGCCGACACCCCTCCCGCACCGACGCAGGTCCGCCTCGACTCGTGGATGGGCGACCTGGCCCCGCGCATCGCCGGTACACCGCTCAACCGGATCGCGATGCCCGGCAGCCACGACGCGGGATCCTGGAGCATCACCGCGCGCTCGGGGCAGTGCCGCACCGGCTACATCTACGACCTGGCCAGAGGCTTCCCGCAGCTGGCCGCGAGCGTCGCCAGGACCCAGCGCGTGTCGATCGCCGAGCAGCTCTCGAACGGATCCCGCTACGTCGACCTGCGCCTGTGCAAGCAGGACGGCCAGTGGTTCACCTTCCACGGATCCCCCCTCGGCTCACCGTTCTTCGAACCGAACGGGGAGGCCGAGCAGATCGGCCGATGGATCGCCGCGCACCCGTCGGAGATCGTCGTCGTCAGCCTGTCCGTGAGCGCCCCGCCGGCGGAGCTGCCCGCCGCCACCGCGGAGGCGTACGACCGCTTCGCCGCCGTCGCAGGTACGGCGAGGCTCGCCCCCCGGACGCGGTTCGCCCCCACCTCGACCTACGGCAGCCTCGTCGCCGCCGGGAAGAACGTCATCCTGCTGGACGACTCCGGACTGGCCGACCGGGACGGGGCCTGGAGCGCGACCGCCACCTCGTCCGGCCGCGGAAGCTATCCCGCCGACAGCCCACCGGCCGGCAACTACCTGAGGGACTTCGCCAGTCCCCAGGCGCTGTTCGCGGAGACCCTCGCGCGCGACCGGGCGGCGCTCGCACGGGACCCGGGAGGCGACGCCGGAAAGTTCTTCGTCATGGCGGGGATCGTCCAGCCGGACACCCTCCTCGGCCTCGCCGGCCTGCAGCAGAGCTTCACGGCGCTGCCCGACTCGATGACCTGCGTCGCGGGCTCCTTCCACGATCCCCGCAACGGAGGGGAGTGCTGGGCCTGCCCGGCCGAGTACGTACGGAACATCACCCCCGTCACCCAGGGCGACGCCTGCTGGCTGCCCAGCCGCGCCGTCAGCACCGCCGCGACCTACGTGCGGAACGAGACCTGGGCGTGGAACTGCCCCGCGGGCACCTTCTGGGACCCCCGCATGGACGCCTTCCCCTGGCAGGGGCAGTGCTGGTCCTGCCCGCCGGACCACCTGCGCAACGTCACCCCGGTCACCAGCGCGAACGCCTGCTGGCGCATGACTCCCCTCCGCCAGGCCCCGGCGGCCTTCCGCGGCCCTTCCGGGATCACCCGCACGTTCCTCCTGGACCGGGCGGCTTCCTACAACGCACTCCTCCACCAGCAGCTGCTCGGCCCCTGGAAGGCCCCGGAGCTGCGAAGGAACCTGAACATCGTCGCCGTCGACGACGTCACCGGCGCCCCGGACGGCCTCCAGCCGGGCGACCTGGCCCGCGCGGTCATCGCGTACAACACGCAGTGACAGCAGCGGGATGCTCCGCGAGGGTGAACCTCACGGAGCATCCCGCTCGCCCGCGCTCGTTCCTGGCCTTGCCCGTCAGCCGGCCGCGGGCGCCGCCCGGAAGGCGGGGGAGACGGTGAACAGGGCGACCACGGAGGGGCGGACCTGCCGGGCGACCGCCTCCGGGGCGGGTTCGACGGGCCGACCACCGTCGTCAGACGGCCTCTACGCCGTGATCGATGCGGCCGACCTGGCGGCCTGCTCGATCTTCGCGCGGTAGGCCGCACGAGCTTCCTCGTCGGCCTGCTTCTCGAGTTCGGCGCGCAACCCGGTCCGGCCGTCGACCACCTCGCGCAGGATGTCGGCGTGCCCGGCGTGCCGGACGGACTCGCCGAGGACATGGACCATGACGGCGAACAGGTTGGTGTCGGCGTGAGGCTCCGGCCACCACGGCACGTGGCCGGGGGCGTCGAGGGGAAGCTCGTCGATCGTCCCGTCCGCGTGTTCCCACGTGCGCCGGTAGAACCCGATGATCTGATCGCGGGTCTCGTCCTCGGCCGCCCACAGATCGCTGCCGTCGGAGTCCCGCCATCGGGGCAGCGGCTCCGGCGAAGGGCGGTCGAAGACCTCGCCGAAGTACCTGGCCTCGACGGTCGCCACGTGTTTGACCAGGCCGAGGAGGTTGGTCCCGGTAGCCGTCAAAGGCCGGCGCGCGTCGTACTCGGACAAGCCGTCGAGTTTCCAGAGCAGCGCCTCGCGGTCCCGCCGCAGTCTCCCGTGCAGGTGGTCTTTCGCGAACTCATCGATCATGCGGCACGACCCTGCCATGGGCTGCTCGTGGTCTCAAGATCCCGTACCCGGTCACGACCTCGAAGGCCCCCCGCAGCCGGTGCTTTCGGAGCCGTACGTGCACCTTTCAGGGGCGTGCGGGCCACCTCCGCGGTGATGCCGATCGCGGCGAGGAGTCGCTGCCGCTCGGGGTGGAGTTCGTCATACGTGCTGCACCGGCGCTGCGGCCATCGCAGTGCTGTCGGTCGACGTGACCAACGAGGGGGCCGGAGAAGGCCGGCAGAGTCCTCGAACCGGCGAACCGTCATCACGCCCCAGCCCTCACCAGCAGGGCACGAAACCCGGACGCGTCGTGGGGAGAGACGACGAGCGGAACGACAAGGTCAGGGGCCGACGTATTCGAAGACGCCGCCGTACGGATGCCGCAGCACCGCCCGGCGGCCGTTGGGGGTGGGGAGGACGGGCATCACGACCTCGGCTCCTGCCGCCTCCGCCTCCTCTACCGCGGTGTCCAGGTCGGCGACGGTGAGCGTCGCCGCCACGCCCGCGACGCGCTGCACCGCCTCGTCAGGCCCGGCAAAGAGAAGGAACGGGCCGACGCCGGCCAGGGTGACCCCGGCAAAGGTGAACCGCGATGCGCTGCTTCCGGTCAACTTCTCGTAGAAGGGCACCGCCGCATCCAGATCCTCCACACGCTGTCGCACGATCGCTGAATCTATCGCCATGATCAACACCTTCCTCTCTTGATGCGCGCCGACGAAGGTCATCGACCCCCGAACCGCGGAGCGCCAGTCACGTTCGCGACGCCGTTCGACGCCGAACCTCACACGACAAGCTCAGGGCACGGACCGCGAAGGCCGCCGGCCCGGCCGGCGCGAAGATCAGGGCGCGGCGCGCGCCGAACTCCCTCACGCACTGCTGGACAGTCCGTGTCTGCGGCCCTCGCGGCTACGCGTCCGTGGCGCCCCGCGCCGCCGCCGGATCGAGGGAGTCGACGTCCGCCATGAAGCTCAGCATCCGGGCGTTCACCAGGTCGGGGTGGTCGATCTGCGGGCCGTGGCCGGTCGCGGCGACGATCTCGGCGCGGGCGCCGGGGAGCACGCGCGGTACGCGTTCCAGCTGCCGCTTGGGTTGTACGAGCAGGCTGCGCTTGCCCATGATCAGGTAGAACGGCGTCCGGAGGGAACCCAGTTCCGCGTCCGACAGCGGCAGCGGGGCGGGGCGGCGGATCCGAAAGGCCTTCACGCTGGCCTGGATCATCGCGCGGAGCTCGGGCACGACGATCACCGGCTGCTCCAACCACTTGGCGAGGCGGGGGCGCCACGCCTTGGGGGCGTAGGTGGCGAAGAGGCTGGCGAAGATCCATACGAAGAAGCGCAGGCCGACCTTCTCCAGACCGCCCGGGTCGAGGGCGGTGACCGAGGCGAGCCGCCCAGGCCGAAGGTGGGCCTGGTTGATGACCAGCCAGCCGCCGTACGACGAACCGACGAGGTGGACCTTGTCGAGCCCCAGCGCATCGAGGGCCTCGTCCATCCACTGCGCCGCGCGCTCGGGCTGCCACATCGGTTCGCGTTGGACGCTCCGGCCGGGATCGCCGGGAGTGTCGAGGGCGTAGACGGGACGCTCGGCGCTGAGGGCAGGGGTGTTGGGGTACCACTGGGCGGAGCAGCCTCCCGAGCCGTGTATCAGGACCACCGGCGTGCGTGACTCGGCTGCCGGGTCGGCGGGGCCGTACCGGTAGACGTGCGTGGTGCCGAAGCTCGTCTCAACGTCCGTCTCGGAGCGAGCGGGCGCGCCCTTCGCGTAGAGGACGTCGCAGGTGGCGAAGTAGCGGTCGCGCAGCTCGTCGCTCACGTAATGGCCGACGTCGCGGCGTACTCGGGTCGTGTTCTCGGGCACGGGGCACCTCCAGGAAGATCCGATCTTCGTGATACGAACGTACCATAATGTTGATACGGCGGTACCATGAAGATGTTCGGACCGAGCCGGACTGCGAGCGCATGAACCACCCCGACCCACGGCCGGAGACAGCCCTGATGCCAAAACGCGTGGACCACGAGGAACGGCGCACCCAGATCGCCGAAGCGCTGATCCAAGTCGCCGGGCGGCGAGGGCTGCACGCCGTCGGCATGCGCGACGTGGCCGCCGAGGCCGGCGTATCCCTCCGGCTCGTGCAGTACTACTTCGAGACCAAGGAGAAGCTGCTCTTCTACGGGCTCCAGCACCTGACCGACCGCTTCACCGCCCGCGTGGGCGCCCGACTGGCCGCCGCCGGCCCGGACCCGGGCCCGCGCGTGACGATCGAGGCGCTGCTGCTGGCCTCCCTGCCGACCGACCAGGAGAGCCGGACCTTCCACCTCCTGTACAGCTCCTACTCGATCCTGTCCGTGACCGACGGGGCACTCGCCGCCCAGCCCTTCATCGACAACCCCGACGCGGCCGAGAACGCCCTCACCGGCCTGATCGAAGGAGCCCAGGCGGCGGGCCTGGCCGACCCCGGCGCCGACGCACGCACCGAGGCCATCAGCCTGCTCGCCATGACCGCGACCATGGGCACCAGCATCCTCGTCGGCCAACGGTCACCAGAGTCAGCCATCGCCGTACTCCGTCACCACCTCGGCCGCATCTTCACCGCCGCCGGCCGCACCACCCCGGACGACGGGCAACGGACAGACTCCAAGCCCTGTCCATAGTTCCGGCTCGGACCGCCCGTCCGATCCTGCAGGCTTTCGCTTCTTCGGCCGATGTATGACGACCCGTACTTCCCTGATCACGTGGTCGCCCAGGGGGGAAGCGATCCTGCTGCGGCTCTGCGAACGCGTCGAGGCCGAGCGGCCGTCGGATCCGGAGAGCTTGTACGCACTCACCCAGGCTGCGACGGAGGAGTTCACTCTGCGGGACAGGGAGTTCCTGCGAGATCCGTCCCGTCCGCACCTCGACCTCGACGTTGTCCGCCGCATCGGGGTCCTCTCGTGCGACGGCAGGGTTTGGGGTCCCTTGCGCTGCGCGGATGCCTCGGAGGGGTGGGGCCTGGGGTAGGCGCCGGACGTGCGGTCGCGGCTATGGAAGGTAGGGCTGTGAAACTTCTTTCAATCGTCAAATGAGTAGCTGAACAGTGCATTGGTGCACCCGGCGGGGACATGGCTGAAAATACTTGCAGAAACTTGCAGGAGTGGGCCCGGCGGCCAGAGGATTCGCGGCATGGCAAACCACATGACTCGCGTGTCGCGCCCCGTCGCTCTTGCCGCCATGGCCGCGGCAGGTCTCTTGACCGTCACCACCGCTCCGTCTGCTGCGGCGGACTCCGGATCGCCTGCTCCGGAGTGCGTGGAGTACTTCCAGAGCTGGCGCTACACGGACGTCCACAACGGCTGCGGCGATACCGTCTCCGTCACGGTCGGTTATGTGAACGGCCAGTGGGCGCCTTGCCGCGTCATCGAGCCCGGCGGCTGGGCGACCTTCTCCGGCTACGGGACGAGCGGCAACTACGTTGTGGGGCTGTGGACGTGTGACCCCGCCACCGTCCCGGCCGGCGCTGTTCGGGCGGCCTCGGATGTTTCGGGCCGAGTGGATGCTTCGGACGCCGCGGGATGGCACCGGGGAGCGAGTCGACTGCAGTGAGTCGATGATGTTCCGTTGGCGCCACGCTCGGCGCCGCGACGACAGCCGTGCGGAGGGACCCCTGCCTGAGCAGGTGTGACACGAGGAGGACGTGCGTCCGGCCGCCCGCGCCGCGACGCTGACCCCGCCCTCGCCGGCCCTGCGCGCCCCTCGCGGTTCCTCGTCCGCGGGACGCTGGAGTACGTTCCGCTCCCGGCGCCGTCGGATTCGGCACCGAACACGTGCCGATCGGCGTTGCCCTGCGGGCGACGGGGGAGCCACAGTGTGCTGATCAAGGGCGGTACCTTCGTCGCGGGTGTTCCGGGATGCCCCCCTGGAGCCCTGGCCCTGGACGGGCCGGGTCGCCCGTGTCGCCGTTCCGACGAGTAGCCGGTACTGCGCATCACGGTCGGTGCCGAGCGAGAGGGTGGTGTCATGCTGCGGGTAGGTCACCGCATCGGTTCGTGGTGTCTCAGGATCGGGCTTGCTCCGACGTTTCGCCGCATGCCGAGAGTCGGGTGGTGCGGCTGTGGAGCACGCGTTGGCGGGGAACGCGACGCTCTGCGCTATTCCTCGACGTCGGCTGACGGTGTACCGGCACCTGTTCGTCGCCGTACGGTCCGGCAGGTGCGTGGAATGCAGGGGGAGGGCGATCGACGCGACAGGGAACTGCCAGACGTTGTTGACACTCGGGGTCTCCACCACTCCTGAGATCTGCCATGCCCCGGTGGCGGAGTTCCGGTCAGCCCTTCGGCGCGACGGACTCGGCAAGGGCACCGCCCACGCCTACATCAAGCCGGCGTCGCCGCACCTCAACGGCAAGGTCGGGTCGCCCACGTGGTCAGCATGCTGCCGAGTGGTCAGCAGCAGGAGCTGATCCCTTCTCGGGGAGATGACAGCGGCCGAGACCAACCCCGCTCGCCGTGAGTCCTGGAGGAGTGCCCGGTGGGCTTCGGGCTCATCGACGATCTGTCCTGAAGGACTTCAGCTTGCCGCGCAAGGCAGGCACCGAACCGTGCTGCGGCGGTTGATTCTCCACCAGACTCGTCACCATGAACTCGACGGTGTTGGATAGGCGGCATGGTGAGGCGCAAGAAGGGGAAGAAGAAGCGGCCGACCTTGGGCGTTCCGAAGGGGATCTTCCTGTCTGCCACGCCGGAGGGCTGGCGTACCAGCGTTCTCACCGAAAGCGGAAATCTCTACGGACGGCTGGATGTGCCGATCAACACCGCCCCGCAAGACGCGCGGGCCGCTGCGGCGGTGCTGGTGACCGAACTCGCGCGCGACTTCCACGACGCCGACGTCGAGGTGCGCTGGATCCGCCGCAGGAGCCGTGGTCTTGGACCGCCCAAGTCACCCTGGCCGCCGAGAACGAACCACCTTCGCCGGACGCCGAAGGCTGAACGGAAAGCTCAGGAGCACAGCAGGACGCGCTGGCGGAGGAGTTCGAAGCCCGGTCGCCTGCCGGCGTGCCCGGACCTCAGCTGTGCATCCGCCTGTAAGCCGACAACGGGAGGCACTCGAGCGGGCTTCTCGTGCTCCGGGCGCCCGTGCGATGCAAGGGGAGGCGCACGGCCTGAACCATCCGCGGGTCGTCCCGGCACGGCGAGAGCTACGGGCCCATGGCGCTGACTCCCAGGGGTTCATGAAGGGCGCGCGGTAACGTCTTGATCGGCCGATGACGGGCACGGCGTCATCAACCAGCTTTCGAGACTCAGCCGTTGCGCTGAGGTGGGGGGTCATGTGAAGCGGGCCATCGTCATGGGCGGAAGCTACGGAGGGCTCTTCGCTGCCCGTGTGATGAGCGACTACGCCGAGGACGTCGTGGTGGTGGAGCCCGACGTCATAGCGGAGGACGGGTTCGGCCGACGCACTCCGCAGCGGCACCAGCTCCACGCCCTGCTGGCCATGGGCCACACGCAGCTGGAGAGGTGGTTCCCCGGGATCACCGAGGAGCTGGTGAAGGGTGGTGCCCTCCTCGGTCAGGGCGATGAGGTGCAGTTCTACCTGGACGGACGCCGCAAGGCCCCGGCTGTGGGTGCACGCATGCTCGGCGCCACCCGGCCGTTCCTGGAAAGTCACCTGCGGCGCCGTGTCGCCGCTCTGGAGAACGTGCGGTTCAGCCAGGCGCAGGCCACCGGCCTCGTGTTCCGCGAGGGCCGTGTGGTGGGCGTGGCGACTGCGGCGCCCGAGAGCGGCGACGGGATCGGGGAGACGTTCGACGCCGAGATCGTGGTCGACGCGATGGGTCGGAACAGCCCTCTGGAGGACTGGCTTGCCCGGGACGGCTGGGACAAGGCGCCCGTGGACAGCATGAGGATCGACCTCGGATACGCCACCGCCTCCTTCCGCCGCAAGGATGAGCTGGGCAGCACAGTCGTCGCTCACTCCAGCCCGGGGCCCGCGAGCGACTACCAGCCCAAGGTGACGGAACCAGGCGCTCTGGTTGCGGTGGAAGGAGACCGCTGGTCGGTTGTCCTGGCCGGGTACGCCGACTACCGGCCCGGCCCCGACCCAGAGGAGTTCCTCCGCCGGATGCGCCGCTGCGTCGATCCGATCCGGACGGTTGCGGACGTCTGCGAGATGATCGGGGACGTCAAGACGTACCGCTTCGTCGAAAGTCGCCGCCGGGTGCACTCCCGCCTGAACCGGTTCCCCGGCGGCCTCGTTGTCGTGGGAGACGCTCTGGCCAGCGTCAATCCGATCTACGGGCAGGGCCTGACGCTGGCGGCCCTGGCGGCCAACGCCCTCGGCGCCTACCTCCGCACCAACCCTGACCTGCGCGATCCGGCCTGGGACTACTTCCGCCTCGTCGAAGCCGTCGTGGACGGAGCGTGGCAGCTCTCCACTGCCGCCGACCTCGCGCAGCCCCACGTCACCGGCCCCTACCCCCGCGGCTACCGTGTACAGAAGTGGGTTGCCGACAAGCTCACCAAGGCGTCCGTGCTCGACTCCGCCGTGAACACCCGATACATGGGCGTCGTCAACATGGAGCTCCCGCCGAAGGCACTGACGGACCTCCGCTTCCTGGCCCGGGCCGCGCGCGTGCTGCTCAGCAGCTGAGGCGGCCGCAGCTGCTCAGCAGCTGAGGCGGCCGCGCATGCGGGGGATGGGTTCTCGAACCGCGCTGGGGGCGGCTCATGCCTAACGGCTGTCCCGTAAAACGATCTCCGTCTCAGCTGTGTCGGGGGTAGTCAGAGTGGTCGGCGTAGGCTGCGTGTGGTGCGGCTGCCCGGTCCGCCGGAGCGGCCTGTCATGGGCTGGGCGGAGCTGCTGGCCACTGGCGCGTTGTGGCCCCGGCTGAGTGAGTACCGGGACATCCCGGCCGGTGTGGCTCTCGCCCATGTGGTGGTGGCCGCCAGGGGCGCCCCGGTCGAGGTGGCACCCGGGCCGGTCGCTGAGCTCCTCGGGCGGGCACTCGGCGCTCTGCTGCCCGCCGGGGAAGGCGCGAAGCGGCTGGACCTGGCGGGACCGGGGTTCGGCGAGCCGACCGCGGACCTTGTGCTGGTGCCGGTCCATCCGCAGACCGGAGAGGTGTGGCAGCCGCGCACCGGGGCGATGCCGGTACCTGTGGATGCCGCGCTCTGGGCCGAGTTGGCCTTCCCGCCGCGCCGGACCCGGCTGCCTGTGGTCGGCGGGCTGCCGGCAGGCGTGGAGCGGGACGACCCGCTGCCGCCGCACGCGTGGTACCCGTTCCAGCCCTCCGGGGAGGCGTTCCGGTACACGCTCGCGCGGATTCCCGCCGTCAGGGAACCGTGGCTGCGGGCGATCTACGAGCGAGGATGCTGACCCGTCAGAAGCTTTGGGTTCGACGTAGACGGCGTAGTCACAGACCGAGTCGCAGCTGGGACCAGAACTGGCCACACGTGACTGACCGACATCACACATTAAACGTCAGTAGCGCGGAGCAAATTTCGGATCCACTTTTGGAATAGAGTATCGCTTATCACCTACATGTCTGTTTCTCTACAAGTGGCGCGTAGCCAGGTTCTGCTTCGGTAATGTCGCAGGTCACGCAGTCTGCTCCCCGCACCCGCGGGGGTGGTCCGAGGATGCCGTGGATCGCGCCCATCACCGGGACCTGCTCCCCGCACCCGCGGGGGTGGTCCCCCGCGCGCTTCCTGCGCCGCGGTCGCCGCCCGCTGCTCCCTGCGCCCGCGGGGGTGGTCCCGAAGCCGGCGACGCGGCGGGTGGCTTTGTCGGTGTGTAGCGAGAGCGTGTGTTGCCCGGGTGTGAGAGCACTCCATGTGCGCGGAAGGCTGTGTTGACGTGTTTCAGCAGCACTTGGTCGCTTGACGCGGGGTTACTGTCGTGTGGTGCCCTGGGGGTGGCTGCAAAGCCAGGCAGCACGCCGCGTACGGTCAGCGCATGTACGACCGACGAGACCCGGGTCAGGGCACCGGCAAGGCGGCGCCCAAACGTGGTGCCTCCGCTGCCGAGGGCACCACAGAAGCCGAAGCAGTGGTCTTCGTTTGCGTGACATGTGAAGTCCCTCTGACGGGCCCCCTCACTCGACTGCCCGCAGTTCCCGAAGCGCCGTACTACGCGTGGTGGGACGCCGAGGAGCCTGGTCCGTCGCCGCCGACTGTGCCGGCAGGCTGCTACGCCATCGAGACAGAGCCATACGGTGCCCCCCTGGTGGCCTCAAAGGTTTCTGCACAGGCAATGCCGCGCTACGGGACGATAGGTAACGAGCACGGGCAATGGCTCGTGTCACAGGGCCCGCGAGGCAACATCGTCATCAACCCGGACGACGCTCACGGCCTGGAGTATCACCACGTGTCCTCCGCTTGCTGCGGAGCGACCCCGACCGGCGGAATGAACCAGCTGTGTGCCTGCGGAACCCTCGTCGCCACGCTCAGCTCGGACTGCTGCTGTCCGTACGAACTGCATCTTTCAGCAGACCACGTCCGCGCTGTTGGCCCCTGAGATGAGAGCGGACCGCTCTCACTTCTCGCCGACCTTTCCACGTCTGTCAGGCAGCGGATGATGCCAATAGCCACCGACATTCGCTGCCAGCCACACCAACACAGCCACGGCGGGGGAGCCGTTGGTCTGCTCCCCGCACCAGAGGGAATGTCCAATGCCGCTGCCCTTCCAGATCGCCCAGGTTCACGTCGGCTGGACCGGCTGGGCATCGACCTTCAATGCCCTGCGGCAAGAAGATGCTCGGCCTCAGCGGACGGCCGTGATCCGCAGGTTTGGGCGATTGTTCCGTCGCCTCGGTCGCGGGCGGCCAGGCTGCTGTGTCGGTGGCGAACGCGGAGGCGAGGGCGCCGGATGTTCAGCGTGCGAATGGGGACGAGGCCCCTCAGCATGGCTTCATGATGGAGCGCCGGATCTCGTGCCGCGTTGTGGTGGTGAGTGCCTTCCTTGTTGCCTTGGTGTCCTGCTCAGATGGCTCTGACGACGTTGGGTACCCGAGCTCGGTTCCTTCGTCCCAGGCGGAGGCCGTGGCAGGTGTGCCTCCGGGGGGGCGGTACTTGGGACAGTGGAACCTGGTCAGCCCTTCGAGGTGACGGTCCTTGCCTCGGATACTGTTGACGATCCTCACAAGTGGCAGTTCACCGTACGCAGCGTCGTCTGCGGCAAGCCCCTTGACCGGGCGGTCATGGCATACGCTGCCGACTCGGTCGGCGCACCGACGGCAAGGCCTGCCCCGGAGCCCGGCAAGCAGTTCTGCGTTCTCACTATGGACGCACTCAACGTAGGTAAGAGCATGGCCTCTTGGGGTGCCGACAGTCGGGTGAGTCTGAACGTCGCGGACACCCGCTACACGATGTCTCAGAAGGACGCAGACTACGCAACAAACTACGCCCAGTACTGGAACAGCAGGGGCCAGACGGGGCCATCCTTCGGTCTCAATCCGGGCAGTCGGGGACCGGTGCACGCGGTCTTTCAGATACCGGCAGCCTCGAACCCCAGCAGCATCTGGATCACTGCTGGCACTGCAATCAAGACCATCGATGGCGTTCAGCCGGGCTACCTTGTGGTTCTCACATGAACACCGAGCATCGGCTTCCGGTAGAACGGAAGCCCGCCCTGATGGCGAGCAGCTGGTCCACGTGTTGACGCCGCTGGCGACCGGTAGAGTCGCCTGCCTCCTCGCCCCGGATGGCCTGCGGATTGAGCCGACGAACTCGCGAAGGGAGGAGCGGCTCCCCGCGCCTGCGAGGAAGTCCCACGGGCGGGCCGTTGGGGTGGACGCGAGCGCCCTGCCTGCTCGGAGTCCCCGAGGACAGCGTCGAGCTTGACATCCCCGGGACGCTGCCGATGTCGCCGTCGACCGTGGCCTGCTGGAGCGCACCGCCCGTCTGACGCGGTACTCCCCGTCGCGGGGCCCGCGTCCTCTCCCCGGCTTCCAGCCTCACGGCCTGCACTCGCAGGAGCAACTCCGCCTTTCTGTTGGGCTGGTGACCTAGTGGTCCTCCTTTCGGTAGGTATCTGTGCTGGTCAAAGCCTCAAGGATCGGTGCAACGGTGGTCGACAGATGTCGTGCATGGCATAGGAGATCATGGGCGCGGACCTATCGGGGAAGACACAGGGGGTAGGGGAATCATGGTTGCGTTCCACGCATCCGCGCTGGACGGAGTGGCCCGAAATCCGGCGCTGCCGACGCCGCTGCTGCTGCGCCTGCTCGCCCTCGGGGCAGACGGTGACCGTCCGCCCCGTGATGTTCTTCACCGGGCCGGACTCCCCGAGTCGGCCGTCGCGCTGATCCTGGCCCACCCGAACCCGGGGGCCCGGATCGATTTCGCCATGAGTGCCAGGGCGGAGCCTGCACAGCGGGCTCGGCTCGCGGACGATCCTTCACCCAAGGTGCGGGCAGCTCTCGCATATGGACCCGAGGTGCACGATCCGCGCGCAAGGGTCGCGCCGCTCCCGGATGCCGTGTGCGCCCGCCTGCTCGACGACCCGGATCCTTCCGTACGCATGGCCCTGCTGGAGTCGCCCCATCTGGAGCCATCGTTCGTGGCATCGATGGCCACTCATCACCGTGCGGCAGCGCGCCGGGAAGCGGTGAGTGCATGGGAGGGTCTGTCGGCGGGCGAGCGGTTGGCACTGCTGGCCGACCCCGACCCCGAGGTGCGGCGGGCCGCCGAGCTGCAGAAGTGCCGGCGGGATGCCCGCCTGACCGCCGAACTCCTCCGCGACCCCGAGTCCGTCGCCGAGGCGCTGCGCCGCGGGCTCCTTGACCGTGCCGCCGCCGAGCGGTGCGTCGCCGAGCGGACGCACCTGACCTCCCTCGCCGAGAACCCGTCGCTGCCCCCGGACCTCGTAGAGCGGCTCGCCGTGGACCCCGACGAGGCCGTACGGCTCGCCGTCTCCCTTCGGCCCGAGCTGGACGAGACGCGGCGCATGGCCATCGACTTCGCGGCCGGGGACCTCGACAGGGGCAACGGCGTGTGGTGGGTGCGGGACGGGCTCGCCGACCCCGAGGTAATGCGCCGGGCCGCGACCTCCGCTCACCCGCTGCTCCAGCGCGCCGCCGCCCGGAGCCCCCATCTGCCGCCTGACCTGCTGCGCCTGCTCGCACGCGTCGAGGACCCGGTGGTGGAGAACCTCCTGGGCATTCACCACCCCGACGCTCCGGAGGAGGTCCTGATGCGGGTGTTTGCGCGGCTGGGTGGGACGTTCTCCGCCTGGATGGCGGAGACGCACCCTCGGTTTCCCCGCGAGGGCCTGGCCACCCGCTACGCGAACCACCCCGACGGAAACTACCGCCGGCTGGCCGTACGGGATCCGGCCGCCACGCCGGAGCTGATCGAACGGCTCAGCCACGACCCCGTCGTCTGGACGCGTCAGGCGGCGGCCCGCGACCCACGCCTCCCGTTCCACCGGCTCCGCGAGGCCCTCCTCGTCCCCGAACTGGCATCCAGCGCGGGTGCCAACCCGGTGCTCCCCGAGGACGAGATGGCCGCCGTCCTGGACCGGGCTGGCGTTCCCGCCTGACCGCTGGGCGGAACCGACTTGCTCGCACCCCAAGTGAAGGCTGTGATCGACTGACCAGCGGTTGGTGTCTGGGTTCGCCGGTCAGCGGGGGCGGTGAGGGGTGCTGTTGAGCTGTGTCATCAACTCGCGGTTCGTGGCGCGGGATGCCTGGAGGTCTTCTTCGCGTTCGGAGAGCTGGTCACGGAGCTCGGCGACTTGTTGTTCAAGGTGGTCGATCTTCCGCTGGAAGGTTTCTGAGTCGGTGGGAGCGCCGAGGCCAGTGGCGCGCCAGGCGTCTTGGCCAAGGGCTTCGGACAGGCGTTGTTCGAGGCGGGCCACATGGCCCGCAAGGCGGATGTTGCGTTCGGTGAGGTTGGCCAGATTGCTCAGCAGGGAGTTGCGGCTGACCTGAGGCCCGTTGGTGTTGTTGGTCAGCCTTGGCTGCCACGGCTGCGTGGAGGTCAGCGTGGCGGTAGATCAGGCTGCGGTGAGCACACGGAATACCGGCGGGAGCACCTCGACCACCCCCCGCGGGGCTTCCCTGCCAAGACCAGCGCCGACCCGCAGCCGATTCATGAGCATCCAGGCTCACCTACGAAGGAGCCGACCTGCGATGGTCGGTAAAGGTAAGGCGCCGCGTCGGTGCCCGCGAGTAGCGTCTGGAGTGAACAAACACGTAGGGATCGCTACGCCTCGATTCTCGACTTGGCCGCAGATGAAGATCGCCCGCGCGATCCAGACCTTTGCCGACCTGCGCGCGCGAATCAACCTGTGGGCCGCCGGCGCCCCCTACACCGTCGAGCCCCGCATCTGCGACGACCGGACGACCGTATCGTTCCTCTCCAAGGTTGTCGCTCCACCGCCGACCGACGAATGGTCCCTCTGCCTCGGCGATGCCCTGCACCCGCTGCGGAGCGCCCTGGACGCCTGCATGTGGGAACTCACCTGGACGGCCAGGAGCCGTCCAAGCCGCGCATGGTCGGCCTACCGGACTGCCGCACCGCAGCCGACTGGAACCGGGCTCGGCGGGACAAACTGCAAACCGTCCCAGACCTCTACGCCGAGCGGATCAAGCAGGTCCAGCCGTTCAGCACGCCACCTGCACGCCAAGCGCGCCCCGTCACCCTGACGGCACGCGGCACGTACCAGGGCCGCACCATCGACTGGACCCGGACGTACGGCAACAACTCCGAGGCCACCCCCAAGAGAGCCGTCTCCTACTTCTGACGGGCGTCCCGACCCGTACACGGGCAGGACGCCCCTACCCTGAGCCGCGACACGGGCCACCGAGCCGATTGGTCCTCGCTCACCCACCCGCCTCGTACCGCGCCCCGTACATCTCCGTCCGGGGGCGCGGCCACGTCCACCGGAGTACACCGTCACGGAGCAGGTGCGCCGGCTACGGCAACGTCTGAGGCCGAGCCGGGGCCGGGGGCATGCGGTGGCGACCCGCCTCTAGCCTGTCGCCATGCAGACCACTCTGATGATTTATGACGGCACCGCTCCGGCAGACTCCGACGTCCCGCGTACCGGGGGCGTGCCGCTGGCTCCTGCGGGATTCGCGTGGCCCATGTGCGGCTCCTGCTGTGGAGGGCCGCTGCAGTTCTTCGCTCATCTTC
The DNA here is from genome assembly GCF_008042125.1 of Streptomyces sp. MS191. Taxonomy (GTDB): domain Bacteria; phylum Actinomycetota; class Actinomycetes; order Streptomycetales; family Streptomycetaceae; genus Streptomyces. The sequence continues at coordinate 128,832 of NZ_RDBI01000057.1, read as the reverse complement.
CCGTCGAGGATGGTGTTCTGTCGGTGTTCGTGTGCCAGAACGACCCCGGCGCATGTGAATTCTGGGACGCCAGTTCCGGCGCGAACCGGGCCTACCTGTTCCCCCGGGAGGGACTGCAGCCGATGGCTGTGCCCGAGACGGGACTGACGCTCCTGCCCGCCACCTCAGCGATCCGAACCCAGGTCGTCACGATCGACCCCGATGACACATACGACGACGATGACGGCGACGAACTCGTGCCTGACGCATACGACCTTGCCCGGTCGGGATGGAAGCGGGAACCCGGAGAACGGTTCGGGAAGCAGCGCGAAGTGCTCGGGTCGTTCGGAGGCAGCCCCTCCTATCTTGAGGACGACCGACTGCCCGCATGTCCCTCCTGTGCGGGCGCGATGGATTTCGCGGCGCATCTGGAGGCAGGGATCTCCTCGGAGACCGCGATGAACCTGGGCGGCCAACTGGGTTACGTCTTCGTGTGCCGCGCTTGCCGCGCAGGTGCCTTCCTCACGGACTGAGCACACCGGACGTCGGGCATTTGGTCCCCAGGCGTTTCCACTCGGCTGACGCCGGCCCGGCCGGTCTCCGGCAGCAGGTGCGTGATCAGGGCTGCGGTCTTCTCGTCGGGGGCGAAGGTGGTGGCGATCTTGGTGAAGTAGGCGCCCAGCCTGTCGCGCTCGAAGATTTCCATGGCGATGTCCCTCTCCGGTGATGAGTCGGGCGGCGCATGGGGCGTGCGGACCGTCTCCAAGTGGGAGAAGCTCCAAGCGCTGACCGACCCCCGCCCGGACACCCAGGCGATCCTTGACACGGCTGGACGTCCCGGAGGACGTGCATGCCGCATACGAGTCGCTCATCCGCGACGCTGCCCGCGGTCCGTTCGGTGAAGGCCCCGTGCAGGGCGAGCTCGTGCCGGCGGCAGTACTCGGCCAGAGCGGTGCTGATCGTGGACGTCACCGGCTTTTTGAAGAAGGGTGTGCGGTCGGCCGGGGTCCAGCGGCAAATCAGCACCGATCACTCTCAGGTGGTCGCCGCCCGCGCAAAGTGGACCTACGACGCAGCCGGCCGCATCATCCAACGGCGCAAGAAGCGCGTCTCGGTGGGACAGTGCGATCTTCTGGTGGGCCACCGACCAGTCCGCCGGTTCGGCGAGGTCTTCGCGGGCAGTGGCGAACGACCGCCTCTCCATATAGGGCTTGGAGATCAGCATCACCGTCGCCGGGACGATGCCGGCCGAGGTCGGCAAATCGTGCTGGCCTGGTGGCGGGCCCGCTGGAACCCCCCAGAGGCGCCGCAGGTGACGTAAGCCGGTGCCGGCCCGGGTGTCGGTGCGGGATTCGAAGGCGGAGGCAAGGGCCTGGCGCAGGAGCCGATGCAGGACCGGCTCGCCGAACCGCGACAGCCCCGCCCTGGTTCAGACGTATCTGCGCCGAACTGGTTGGAGTGCGGGCACGACGGGCCCGTATGGTGAAGCGGTGGTCGAACGAGCACAGCGCTTCGCACAAGGCAGCGCCCACACCACCACGGGGGAGAGCAGATGACGAGGAACAACCCGCACGCGGCCGTCGCCACGACCAGTGACGCACCGGCCAAGCCGATCGTCCTGTTCAGCGACGAGATGTCCGCGTTGACGAACCCCCTGCCGGGCCCGAGGCGGCGCCTGCAGCGGCCGCTGGAAACCCTGGTCTGGCAGGCACCCCCCGCCCTGGAGGACGAGCAAGACCCGAGCTGACCGCGCCCGGGAGGCCCTCCGCACCGCTGCGGCCCCGGCGGACCTCGAGCAGACGTCACGGCATGCCGGACCCGCGGCGGACCAGGTTTCAGTACTGCCGGCCGGAGTGCGCGGTGGGCTCGGTCTCGGCGGTCGGGGCGACGGGGGCAAGGTGCCTGCGCCCGGTGAACCTGCGGTCGACGGCCACCAGGACGACTCCCAGCAGGTAGAAGGCCAGCGCCAGGGCCACGCAGTTGATGGCCACCGCGCCGTAGCCGTACTGGGCGACGTCCACGAACGGGTACGGGTAGCGCGTACCCGTGGTGACCATGACGCCGCGGACGAGGGCGAAGGCGAGGTAGAGCAGCGGGAACCCGAGCCACTGGAGGGCGTGCCGCCAGGCCAAGGAGCCCTTGGGGCCGAAGACCAGCCAGTCCAGCAGGGCTGCGGTCGGAGTGACGATGTGCAGCATGACGCTGTGCCAGTTGTAGTGCGTCTCCGAAATCATGACGTAGAAGGGGCTGGCCGGGTTGGCGAGCAGCAGGTTGAAGACCAGGCCGGTGATGAGGATGTACAGCGTCACCGCGCCCTTGACCACCGGCAGCCAGTCCTGCCCGCTGCCGGAACGGCCCGGGGCGCGGACCAGCAGCAGGGCGAAGTAGGCGACGAGCAGCAGGTTGCTCTGGATGGTGAAGTAGATCCAGAACTCGGCCGGGCCGGCGCCTTGGAAGCTCTGCACCGCGTCGCCGATGATGCCGGCCGCTCCTGCGAGCACCAGGCCTGACCGGACCAAGTTCTGCGCGACGGGCGACGGTCTGCGGTCTGCCGGCACGGCTGCTCCACGGGAACGCTGTTGAGTATTGAGCGATCATGTTACTCATCGGGAACCGTTTGCCGCTACCGGACAAGCCCTTCGTGCTCGCCTGCTGGTCCACCCGCTGGTCCACCGCCACCGTCGGCCCCGACATCCACGTCAAGGTTGGCCGCACCCTCTACTCGGTGCCCTGGAAGCTGATCGGCTGTCGCGTCGACGTCCGCTCCACCGCCACCATGGTCCAGGTCTTCCACGAGGGCCAGCTCGTCGAGACTTACGCCGCCCTTGAACAGGGGAAACGCACCGACAAGACTTCCAGGACCGCGGCCGCCGCGCCGGCGACCTCGAAGTGGTCCGCATGCTCGACGTCGAGCACATCGAGTTCGAGCTGTGACGCCCATCATGCGAGCACGCGGGTAACAAACCCCGTCCAGCGCCCCATAACTAAGGTAGGCGGCAGGCCGTGCCGTAGCAGCCCACCAGGCCGCATGAAATGCCCGACCTCGGCGAAAAGCCGCAGGTCAAGGAATTGAATGCGGCCTTCGTGCTGTCCACGCTGCTCGGGCTTGTGCCGCTTGGGCAGCCACCCGGCACAGTGCCGTCACCGCCGCAGCCCCTGCTCGCCGTCACCACGCGACGCACATGCCCCGCGCCTCCACACTCCGCCCACCCGCGCCCGCCTCGGCTACACAGCACCGATCGGGTCGACGGACGAGTCCCGCGTGCGTCACCTGAACATTGCCCTGCCCCCGCCTTATGCCGCCCGCCTCTTCCAGGCACAAGAAGCCGGTGGCAGTGATGTGGAGCTGCAGGAGATCGCCGCCGGGGGCTGAGGGGGTCTACTTCCAGGACGGCGGCCGCCGCGCAGGATCCCTTGAGGAGGTGTGCTGCACCGACATCGAGCACCGTCATGGAGGGCTGGCTCGGCATGATACCTGCGGATCTCGACGTTCGCGGTTCTCAAGCGTTCGATGAAGCCGCTTCGGTTCGATCGAAACGAAGTCGAGGTCGAGTGTCGTCGTCCAGCGGTCGCAGGACGCCATCTACTGGACTCCCTGTTCCTGTTGCAGTATCAGCAGCCGCCTGCCGTACGTTCGTGCTCCGTGTCGCCGATCAGCCGGAACGCCTTGCGTGCCTGCCGCAGCCGCAGTTCCGCGCGATCGGAGCGGCTGGCAGCCAGGTGCAGTCGGGCGGCCAGGGATGCGCTCTCTCCCAGACCCCGATTGCCGCCCAGCCTGGCGTAGATGTCGGCGGCGGCCTCTGCGTCGGCCACGGCATCAGCAGGCCTGCCGAGCCGTTCTTCACACATGGCGCGCCAGTACAAGGCGTCGGCTTCTCCCAGCGGATTCCCGACCCGCCGGTACTGATCGAGGGCTTGCGTGAACAAGGGCTCAGCGTCGGCCTCATGGCATTTGCCAAGGGCGACTCGGCCGAGGAGCTGCACCGCGTGTGCCGCACCCAGGGGATTTCCGACCTCTTCGTACCTTGTGCGGGCGCCGAGTGCCGCCTGAACCGCCTCATCGGTCCGTCCGGCGGCAAGATGGACGGTGCCGAGCAAGTGCAGGGCATTGGCCTGCCCGAGCTGGTTGCCCGTACGTTCGTGCACCGACAGTTCGACGCGGGCGTCGCTTTCCGCCCCAAGTAGGTCGCCCGCGGCCAGCCGGACCCTGCCGAAGATGTGCACCGCTCCTGCCTCGCGGAAGGCGTCACCGGTCTGTCGGTAGATGCTTCGGGCCCGGTCCGCCGCCTCGGTGGCCTCCGCCACGAATCCCTGGAGCAATGAGATGTCAGCGACCAGCCCCAGGGTGGAAGCAAGGCCACGCAGGTCTTCCTCGCGGTCGTACAGGGTGAGCGAGTTCTTGATGTGCTCCTTGGCACCCGCGAGGTCGGCCTGTCCGAGCCGGATGTGCCCCAGCAACTCCAGGGCGCGGGCCTGGCCCAGCGCGTCACCCTGGGCGCGGAACAGGACGAGGCTGTCGGCGGCCGCCTGGCTGGCTCCGGCGATGTCCATGCGCGCCAACCGAAGATGTCCCAGCCGGTGCAGACTCTCGGCGCGCCCTCGCACATGGTGCTCCCGTTCGAACAAGATCAGCGCGTCGTTGACCGCTTCGTCCGCTTTCGGCACGTCCAGTCTGCGGTGGCTCAGTTCAGCCAGGTGTAGAAGGGCTGTGGCTGCCCCGACGCGGTCACCCCTCTCGTCGGCCATGTCCCGGGCGCGGCGGTAACTGATCTCGGCGTCGTCGAGGCGCATCTGGAAGAAGGCGATCCGTCCCGCCGCGATGTGCGCCTCCACCATCAGCTGCGCGCGGTCGGCCGTCGCCGGACCCGCATCGTCGGAGACGACAAGTTCCACAAGGCGCAGAGAGGTACTGAAGTCGTAGCGGGACAGGGCAAGGTCGAGCTGTTCCTTCCAGGTTGCCATCGCCGTGTCCTCTCCGGTCGACAAGGCATGGAACAACGCGTCCATCCAGTTGCCCCTTGCGTGGTGGTGGCGGGTGGCCGCCTTGTGCAGGATGCGCAGCAGACCGGTCTGTTCACGCTCCAGGTAGGAGAGGATCGCGCCTCGCACCAGCGGATGCATGCGGTGCTCGAACCCGCCGGATGGGGTGCGCTGACTGTGGACGAAACTGTACGAACAAAGGTCTTCGAACCAGTTGCCGGACAGGCCGTCGGCATGCGGCTCGCCGCCCTGGTCTCCGGCGGCTTCCAGCACGTGGGCAGCGCGACCGGCCAGGGCCGCGTGAGCCGGGTCCACGACATCGAGGAGAGCCACAAGGGCGTCACGTTCGATGCGACGCAGGACTGAAGCTGCGGCCACTACCCGGCGGCGCTTCTCCGGAAGCCGGGAGAGTAGAACCCTCGAGGTCCACATTGGATCCGGCTCGTAGGCGGACGTCGGCAGCACAAGGTCCGAGGCCGGGGATCCGGCTGTCGCGCAGATCTCGGCGAGCACGTTCGCCCACAAGGGCAGCCCACCGGAAAGCTGGTGCACGGAGCGGGCCGCTGTGGGTGCGGTGATGCCGTGGGCGCTCAGGTAGGTGTGAGTGTGGTGCTCTCGCCACGCGTCCAGCCGGACCTGTTTGGCGCGATGCCCCGCAGGCGGGGTGAGCGGCTCGCGTCCCGCCAGTACGACGGCCAGTCCGGGCCACGCGTCGAGCAGGTTCGCCAGCACGTCGGACACAAGCCAGTGACGGACGCCGTTGCCGCCGTCCGCCCGGTCGGCTGCACTCCCGTCGAGGAAGTGCAGGCGCTCGGAGGTGTCTATGCACAGCACGTGGCGGGCGCCGGGCGGAAGTTCGCCCCGGTGATCAACCACGCCGCGTAACAATGCCTCGGTCATCCGGCTGAGTTCGTTGTCCCGCAGCAGGGCCAGGCGGCACCCGTCGCTGTGTCCCTCCCAGGAGATCGACACATTGGAGATCGAACTGTTGCGGGACGCCCGTTGACGCAGCCGCAGGCGTGGCACGGAGGTAAGGAAATTGCGGACGGTGTCCGCCGCGATGCCGCGGCTTCGGCGGTATTCCTTCAGGACCGTCCCGCTGTGCATCTCGAAACACCGGGCTACGGCATCCAGCGCGCGCCCCGCGAAAGCGATGCCGTCGGCTGTGCTCGCCTCGAAGTCGGTGAGGTGCTCCAGGTCGAGAAGATTCCCCGTGAGTCCGTGAGCGGGAGCGATGGTGTCCACCAGATGCGAGAGCAACGTGGTCTTGCCCTGCCCGGCCATGCCGTACACGAACAGCAGCCGCTCACGCGGATCCCGGCACAGACGATGGAACGCCGCCAGCGCTTCCTCCCGGTCGACGAGGACGTTTCCGTCGGCCCGGACGAGCGCGGTCACCCTCGGGCGTCCGTCTGCTGACCGTCGATGGTGCCCTTCTTGGCATCCCGGATGACCCTGGCGTCGCGCGCCTGCACGGTGGAACGGCTGATACGCCCGTTGCGTCGGGCTCGTTCGGTGACGGTAGCCGATCCGCGCGCAGTAACTCGCCCGTCGGTGATCGAGCCGCCACTGCGTACCACCTGACGGACCTCGGTTCGCCCGCCCGTCGACGCGCCGTGCGCCTGAACCCAGGCCAGTCCAGCGGAGAGAACGACGAGCACCGCCAGGCCCGTGCCGAGCCCCCAGGACAGCTCGTCGGTCAACAGGTTGGTCGCCAACCCGGTCGCGGCCGAAAGGACGACGGACAAGGCCGCCGAGGTTGTGACGGAAAGGTGGGGCACGAGTCGCACGCTCCTCTCGGGGCCGGGCATGGGCCTCTCTCAGAGTAGAGCGTCGGCATCGACGCGCGCGTGTTCCTGGCCGTATTTGTCCGCTGCAGCCGATCGGGAGATGGCATAGCACGTCGTGCGGCGGGCAGTGTCAGAAGGCCGCCCGGGCCCCGCAACAGGGGTATCGGCGACTGCATTGCGCGCGGCGCGGAGGTGGGGAATGCTCCGAGTGCTGGTGGACGGACAGATCGCCGGTGCCGACGGGATCGGGCGGTACACGACATGTCTGATTGCTGCCCTGCGCCGTGTCGGGGGCGAAGGCCTGGAGCTCTGCACAGCCCCCGCGTCCGCGCCCCGGTACACGACGGCGGAAGGTGCGAACCTCGTAGACTCTGTGCGCCACCACCGCGCCGAACTGCTTCACCTGCCGGACTACCGGGTCCCGCTCGAGCCAGCACCGGTGCCGATGCTGGTGACCGTGCACGACGTGCTGCGACTACGCGCTCCCCAGTATTGCTACCCGGACGGCGTCTTCGCCCACCGCTACGGTGGAAACGCTCTTGCGGGGCTCTCCGCGTCCGTCGAGAAGCTGCGGATCACGACGAGATGGCCGCCCGGTGCGACGCGCAGACCCCGCTCCCTGCATGAGGAGTTCTACGGCCGGATGCTGTGGCTCGCGGCTGAGAGGGCTGCCCGGATCGTCGTCCCCACCCGGACCGTGGCCGACCACCTCGACGAGGCGCTGGGGCGCGACACGGACACCATCGTTGCGCCTCCCGGAGCCGATCACCTGCGGCTGCCCGGACCACCGCCCCCGCTGCCTGCGCCGTTGCGTTTTGCGGGCTACCTGCTATACGTCGGCCAGAACCGCGCGCACAAGGGGCTGTCAACCACCATGCGCGGATACCTGCATTCCTCGGCCCCACGACGCGACATTCCTCTCGTGTTCGCGGGACGCGACTTCGACGCCGGCCGTCCGGCGGCAGCCTGGGCGACCGCCGCCGCCGGACGGCATGCGGTGTGTCTCGGCGAGGTGGGAGACGAACTGCTCGGCTCGCTCTACGCGCAAGCCGCCGGGCTGCTGCATCTGTCCCATCACGAAGGTTTCGGATTCACTCCTCTGGAGGCCCTCGCAACCGGCTGTCCGGTGATCGTTTCCGACCTGCCGGTGCTGCGGGAAACCCTGGGCCCGCACGGCACGTTCGTCCCTCCGGGAGACACGTCGCACCTCGCCCAGGCCATTGATGCGCTCCTCGGCAGGCGGACCTCTGGCGCGGCCGCACAACAGCAACGAACTGCGTGGGCAGCCCGGTACCGGTGGGACACGCACGCGCGGCGGATCCTGCGCTGCTACGCCGAAGTGCACCGACAGGGAGTGCGGTCGTACAAGTCGAATGGGCACCAGTCAGGGTGATGCGTGCCCTTCGTGGAAGCGCCGAGGGGAAGGACCGGGCGTGCCGCTCATCGCGATGGATCTCAGGAGCACCCATGACACCGGAGTCGCCCGCTACGGCAGGTCGCTGCTGGCCGCCGTGGCCGCGCCCGCCCGCGCTGCCGGGTTCCGCCTGCTCGTCGTCGTCCGGGATGGCGCACAGGCGGCGACGCACGATCTGCTCGTCGGGCAGGAGTGCGCCGACACGCACGAGATCGTCGGCATTCCGGGCGACACCGGCTTTCTGCGCGACTCGGCGGTCCTTCGTAGTCTGCTGACGAGGCGTCGTGTCGCCCTCTATCACAGCACCCACTACGTGGTGGACCTGGCCTGCCCCATCCCCTACGTGCTCACCGTCCACGACTTGCTGCGGTGGCGCTTTCCCCGCCTCACCGCCTCGGACGAGGATTTCGTGAAGACGTACGGCAAGCAGTGCCTGCACGACCTGTGGAGCGAGGTACTCGACTCGGACCGCGGCCCGTCCGCGCAGGTCGCTCGGGCCGCCCCAGCCGAACTGGATCCCTCCTGCGGTGTCTTCGCGCGCGGTTTCGCGGTGCTCACCCGAAGGCTGGTCCGTTCCGCGAGCCATGTCATCACGGTCTCCGAGGCCACCGCGCGCGAGATGGCCGAACTGGTGCCACCGTCCGGTGGATCCATGGTCGTCCCAGGTGCGGTGGACACCGACGTGTTCAGACCGCGTGGCCGAAGAGAGATCGACGCGGCACGGACCGCGCACCGGTTGGTCGGCCCATACGTGCTTTACGTTGGGCTGGCTCACCGCGGCAAACGGCTGCCCTGGCTGATCCGGGAACTCGTCAGGGTGCGCCCGGCTTTGCCGCCGGACACGCGGTTCGTTGTGGTCGGTGGGCACGCCGAACGCGACGAAGAGACGCGCCGGGCGGTGGAAACGCTAGACGCCGCCGACTTCGTACGGTTCGCGGGACGCGTGGATGACGACGACCTGGCCGCCTTGTACACGGGGGCCACCGCATGCCTGTCGGCCTCCGTGGGCGAGGGAAGCCACCTGCCGTCGCAGGAAGCGTTGGCCTGCGGCTGTGAGGTCGTCGCACCGGATCTGCCTGCGCTGCGGGAGACCACAGCCGGGCACGCCCACCTTTACTCTCCGGGCCGTGCCGGGATGCCCGGCTCGCTGGTGACAGGTCTGCTCGACGGCACGGTTCCCGCACGCGCCCGCGGCTATGCGCCTGGCTCCTGGCACGACTCGGCCGTGCGCCTGATCGCCTGCTGGGAAAGCATCCTGGGATGGAGGAACGGGGTCCTTCCTCCCTCGCCCTTCCCGTAGCAGATGGGGAGCCGCTTGCACTGGTGGAGCCTGGCGGTTGGGTCGGCCGCACGGCGAGGTCGAAGGACTCCGGGTCAGCTTGGCTGGCGCCGAAGACAAGCTCGCTCAGGTCGACGCATTGGCCGAGAGGAAGTCGACTGCGGTCCAGCTCGGCATGCCGGGCTTCAGCCGGCCTGGAGGAACCGCTGGGACGCCGAGACCAACGTCATGATCGGAGTCAGAGGTGAGCGAGACGAAAATCAAAACGGAACTGACAGTCCAGCCTTGCGCAGCTGGGACAGAGCCGCGGACATGCATTGCTGCACAGTCCTCCCATCAGCACCCATGCCATGCTCCGAGGGACCCCCACTGGCGGCGAACGTCCAAGCCGGCGCGTTGTCGGCCGCACTCTCGGCGTCCACTCTGATCATGGCGTTCACGCCCTGCTCACCCAGCCATTCCAGGATGAGGAGCGTCACGTCCTCGATACCATTATCCTGGTCGATCTTTGACCAGCGGCCCTGGTTTCCTGTCATTGCTCAGACTCTACCGAGGCGTCCGAAGCAGTCGGCTTTCAGCGCCGTCAGGTGAGGGGGCTCAGTTCCTGGGCTCAGTTCCTGGGTTCCGTTCTGGCGAAGAGTTCAGCGCACTCGCTGGCGAAGGAACAGAGCTGGTCCACGATCTGCTGGTACTCCTGTGGGTCCCGCACCGTGTTCGGTGTGGTAGCAGTCCACTGCTGCCACAGTCCATCGGCCGCAAGGTATGGGGCTGCTCGCTCGGTGCCAAGGACGGCATCGAGGTGAAGCAGAGTGCTGAATACCGCGGTTTGGTCCCAGGGGAGGTCCGGTTCAGGCAGGTAGCGATCAAGGTATTGGCAGAGCAGATCGGCGTCCTCGCTGGTGCCGAAGGTGGCAAGAGCGATGCAGAGGGACCCTTGGTAGGGGCCTCCGCTGGCCAGCAGCAGTTCGCCGATGCGGCTGCGGAACTCGGTCCTCCCGGCCACGGCAACCAGCCAGGAGGCGGTCCTGCGCTCTCGCCACCCGCCCTCAAAAAGGGTGCCAAGTTCCCTGGGAGTGATCTCCCGGGCAGCTTGGACCAGCTCCCTTACGAACAGGTCGCGCTCAGGTCCGCTCAACCGCAGTGAGCTTCCACCCAGCCGCATGTACCGCCGGCCAGGCGTGACAAATCGTCGGACCAGGTCCATCAGCTCGGGGTCGCGGCTTGCATAACGCATGGCTGCATCCTTACGCAGGAATGACCCAGCTGCCCGCGGTTTACCCAGGCCCTGCGTAGCGATCGCTAGTTCAGAGAAGTGACCAGCCCGAAGCTGATGGCGCCGGACCAGGTGGTGTGCGGCATCGGTGTCCCTCCAGGCAACCCCCTGGCGGTCGGGCGTCCAGGCTAAGGGCTGTCCCGCAAACGTGATGCCGCCTTGGCCTCAGGTCTGCTCGATAGGGTCAGGGCCGCAGCCGACGGAAGAGGATCGTTCGATGGCGACGTATGACCAGCTGACCGAATGGGCCGGTCCGGAGCATGTCACGCGAGCCGGACGGGACATTGTCGCCGGCTGGCGGATCCCGGAGTTCATGAAGACGCAGCTCGTCGAGGTGGGCATCCCGGTGGCTCCGCGCCTCATCGAGCGGGTCGTGATGCAAAGCGAGGCCGACCCAGTCCTCCACACGTCCCAGGGTCAGCTCTACCGCCTCACGGAGGACACAGACCCCCATAGACCGGCTGAGCGATCATGGTTCGGCGTTGAGCCGGAGTCCGGAACGGTCCATTTCGTCATGCCGGATGGGGAGGCATGGTTCGCCAACTCGGGTGTCGACGTGTGGCTCAACGTGCTTCACCACTACGGCAGCCGCGTAGCCGCCTCAGAGCTTCTCAGCGAGCCGGACGGCCACGAGGAGTACCTCTCCGAAGACGAGGAAGAGCGGGCCTTCGCCGAGCTGAACCGGCTGGCAGAGGAGCTGAAGGAGATCGACCCGGCAGCCTTCAACGGCTACGAGGGGTTTCTCTGGCCAGCGCACCTGGACCGCTGGCTCTACTGACCTCGGCCGGCAGATCCAGGGCCCGCAGGTCTGGACCCGTGCGGAAAGCCAGGCCGCCCACGACTGAGATGATCAGCATGTGGGGGCTGTGATCACGACGTCGGAGCCGTCATGGATAGCGCCGTACTCCGGGCTCACTCCGAAGCAGTTCGGCAAACTGATCACCGTGCTGCGACGCGGAGAACCGTCCCTTGCTTGCCGGGGTCGTCCGTGGAGTCTGCCGCTGGAAGACCGGGTGCTGCTGGTTGCCGCGTACTGGCGAACGAACCTGACCTTGCGGCAGCTGGCCCCCTTATTCGGGATCTCGAAGTCGTCCGCAGGCCGGATCGTGAGCCAGCTCGGGCCCTTGTTCGCGCTGCGGCCGCAGAGCCGCTTCCGCCGAGACACGGTGCTGATCGTGGACGGCACCCTGGTGCCGACACGGGACCACAGCGTGGCGGAGCAGTCCAAGAACTACCGCTACTCGACCAACCACCAGGTCGTCATCGATGCCGACTCACGCCTTGTCGTCTCCGTCGGCCGGCCGGTGCCCGGCAACCGCAACGACTGCAAGGCATGGGAACTGTCCGGAGCCAAGAGCTTGGTCGGCAACACCACCGTCATCGCCGACGGCGGGCTACCGCGGCACCGGTCTGATCATCCCGCACCGCCGAGAACCCGGCCAAACCGAGCTACCGGCCTGGAAGGAAGCCCACAACATCTCCCACCGCAAAGTCCGCGCCCGAGTCGAGCACACCTTCGCCCGCATGAAGACCTGGAAGATCCTCCGCGACTGCCGCCTGAAAGGCGACGGCGTCCACCACGCCGTTATCGGCATCGCCCGCCTCCACAACCTCGCTCTGACCGGATAACGGATCTACGCCGACGGCTGATGCGGAGCACGTCTGAGATCACTTGCGGGACAGCCCTTAGGCACGTGCTGGTCGTGATTGCATACCCCCGCCCCTGCATCGGTCCTTCCTCATGCGCGGTCTAGCCAGGCCTCGGGAAGGATGACGGACGTGGGAACCGGGGTGCCCACGGCCACGAGGAGCCCTTGGGGAGCCGGGCCTGCTGCGCCTGCGAAAGTCACATTGCCACCAGAGAAGGTTGCTCTCGGACCGCCGACTCTGGAGGCTGCGAAGGACACGTCGCTGCCTGAGAACGACGCGGCATCGAACTGCACGTGGCCGCCCGAGAACACCGCGCCCGTGAACAACACCAGACTGTCTGAGAACGCTGCGCAGAAGAAGGACATATCGCTGCCCGAGAACTCTGCGTTGCTGAAGGACAGCCGGCCGCCCGAGAGCTTCGCGAAACTGAAGTCGATGTTGCCGCCCGAGAACACTGCTCCCATGAAGGACACCCGGCCACCCGAGAACACCGCCTGACTGAAGTCGATGTCGCCGTCGATGGTGACGCCGGTGAGGTCGAGGTCGCAGCCCTGCCAGGAGCGGTGGGTTCCCTTCGGGCGGCGGTAGTGGTCACCGATGAGGCGCAGGATGGTGTGGCGGACCTTGCGGAGGGCGAGGTAGCGGTGGTGTTCCTCCAGGTGGGTGGGGTCGGTGCCGGGGTCGGGGGTGAAGGGGAGCTGGAGGTAGGCGCACAGGACGTCGATGCAGGTCTGGCGGAGGCTGTCGTCGGGTGCGTCGTCGGCGAGGCCGGCGAGGGCGTGGACGCCGCCGAGGCGGACGGCCGGTGAGTCGGAGCCGAGTTTGTCGACGGCTTGGGAGAAGCGTTCGGTGTGGAGGCGGGTGGCTTCGCGGTGGGCTCCTACCTCGTCGACGCGTTGGCGGCGGTAGGCGACGACCAGGCGACGAGTGCGCCGGCTCCGGCGACCACTCCGAAGGAGAGCTTCACCAGGTCGAAGAGGGTGTTCGCGTCGAGCTTCGTGTTGTTGTCGATCTGCTGGACGTCCAGCAGAACTATCAGGCCGTAGAAGACGCCGGATGCTGCCAGGACCGCGGCGGCGAACGTGATCGCCAGGGCCCGGCCGACCTTCGAGAGCCGGAGTTCTCGATCGCTCGGGTCTGGTCGCGGACGTCGAGTGGATGCCATGAGAAGGAAGACCACGTACCAAAGCCCACGGTTGCACGCGCACGCCCGGGCCTCACGGGGCCCGGCGGTCACTTGGTTCGGGTTGTAGCCCACCGCGGCCTACCCGAACCTGCCTCCCCGTAGGCGCGGGGGACGGTCCTCGCGGAGCCGCATCTCGAGGGGACCCGCCGCGGTCGACCCTGCGCCCGGGAGGGTGGATGGGTCGCACGGCGACTCGGTGCCGGCTCATGAGGTCGTTGCTGTGGTCGGTGGTGTCGCGGGGTTGCTGTGTGATCGCGGCTGCTGGTCCCTCTGGCCCGGTCAGGTACCTAGTAGGTACCATGAGGGGTATGCCGTCTTTGAACGTCACCTTTACCGATGAGGAGCTCGAGGAGGTCCGCGCCGCCGCGGCCGCCGAGGGCAAGTCCCTCAAGCAGTACGTCCACGATCTGCCGCTGCGTGAACGCCAGCGCCGCCAGTTCGTCCGCTACGCCGCCTCCTGGGGCGAGGCGCACCGG
>NZ_RDBI01000057.1:68283-114705 GCF_008042125.1 Streptomyces sp. MS191 | reverse complement strand
CCCGGCACACCCGCAGGGGCTCTCCACCGCCCCGGTCTCCCCAGACGTTTCCTTCCCACCCGCAAGGAGGCCCCGATGACATCAGCACCCCCGACCACCGGCGACCTGCCCGACCAGCCGACCCTGCCGCAGCTGCTGGCCCGCAACGCACGCGAGTACCCCCGGCTGCCCGGCCTGTCCTGGCAGGCTGCGGACGGCGACGGCGACTGGACGACGCTCAGCTGGGCGGAGATCCACGCGCACACCCGGAGCCTCGCCGCCGGCTACCGGGCCCTCGGCATCGGCCGTGGCGACCACGTCCTGCTGATGATGGCCAACCGGCCCGAACACTGGCTGTCCGACCTGGCGCTGGTCCGCCTCGGCGCGATCCCGGTCAGTGTCTACGGCACGGCGGCCCCCGAGCAGATCACCCACATCGCCCGCAACTGCCGGGCCCGCCTCGCCGTCGTGGAGGGGGCGGCGCAGGTCGCGGTGTGGGAGCCGTTGCTGGCCGACGCCGGTACCCCGCTGGAACGTCTGGTGGTGGCCGAGGCGGGCGCGGAGGACGGCCACTTCCCGTACGCCGCACTCCTCCGCGAACCGGTGCCGGAGGAGTTCGACAAGGAGGTGGACGCCGCCCGCCCGGAGGATCCGCTGACCGTCGTCTACACCTCCGGCACCACCGGCGAGCCCAAGGGCGTCGTCCTCACCCACCGCGAGGTGATGGCCAACGCCCTGGCGCTGGATGCCGTGGTGGAGCTGCCCCCGCACGTCGAGCACATCTGCTACCTGCCCCTCGCCCACATCGCCGAGCGGATGCTGGGCATCTACCTGCCCTGCCACCGGGCCTCGCACGTCCGTCTCTGCGCCGAGCCGACGCGCGTCGGCGAGGTGGTGCGCAAGGTGCGCCCCGCGCAGTTCTTCGGCGTGCCGAGGATCTGGGAGAAGCTGTCCGCCGCCGTGCGGGCCGTCCTCTCGCTGATGCCGGCCGAGCAGCGGGAGGTCATCGACCGGGCGTTCGAGGTCGCCCGTGAGCACGTCGGCTACCGAGAGCGGGGCGAGACGCCGCCCGCCGAACTCGAGGAGCGCTACGTACGCGTCCGCACGGACGTGCTGCTGCCCATGCTGGCCGCGGGCGGTCTGGACCGGGTGACCTGGTCGGCGAGTGCGTCGGCGCCGATGTCGGCCGACGTGGTGAGGTTCTGGGCCGGCTTCGGCATCGTCATCATGGACGCCTGGGGGCTGACGGAGACCACCGGTGTGGCCACCAGCAACAGCCCGAAGACCGGCTTCCGACTGGGCTCGGTCGGACGCCCGGTGGAGTCCGTGGAGATCCGCATCGCCGAGGACGGCGAGATCCTGGTCCGCGGCTCGTCCGTCTTCTCCGGCTACCTCCAGTCGGACGGCTCGGTGCGGTCGGCCCTGGACGCCGACGGCTGGCTGGCCACCGGCGACATCGGCCGTACGGACGAGGACGGCTACCTCTGGCTCACCGACCGGAAGAAGGAGCTGATCATCACCTCCACCGGCAAGAACGTCTCTCCGGCGCTGGTGGAGAACGCGCTCAAGGAACACCCGCTGATCGGGCAGGCGATGGTGCACGGCGACAACTGCTCCTACCTGGTCGCCCTGCTGGTGCTCGACGCGGAGGCCGCCCCCGCCTGGGCCGCGGCCAACGGCGTCACGGCGGAGAGGGGACTGGCCGGGCTGGCGGAACACCCGCTCGTCCGGGCGGAGGTGGACCGTGCCGTGGCCGCCGCCAACACCCGGCTCAACCGCACCGAACAGGTCAAGCGGTACGAGCTGCTGGCCGAGGAGTGGGGCCCCGCGACCGGCGAGCTGACGCCCTCGCTGAAGATGCGGCGCCGGGTCATCCGGGACAAGTACGCCGACGAGCTGTCCGGGCTGTACCGGGACTGACCCGGGCCGCGATCCACCTGGCCCCTCCGTACGGCCCGCGCCTCCCGCGTACGCGAACGGCCGCCCACCCCCCTCCGGGGTCGGGCGGCCGTTCGCGTTCCGGACGACTCAGAGACCGTAGGTCTTGCCGATGACGTCCCGCTGGATCTCGCTGGTCCCGCCGTAGACCGTGGAGACGACCGCGGCCCTCAGGTGGCGCTCCATGTCGAACTCCGTGGTGTAGCCGTAACCGCCCATCATCTGCATGCCCTCCAGGGCGGCCCGCTTCGCGATCTCGGTGGCCTTCAGCTTGGCCATGGACGCCTCGCGCGGGAACAGCCTGTCCGGCTGCGCGTCGCAGTCCAGCGCCACCTCGCGCACCAGGAGCCGGGTGCACTCGATCTCGGTGGCGAGATCGGCGATCCGGTGCCGGAGCGCCTGGAAGGAGCCGACGGGCCGCCCGAACTGCTCGCGTCCGCGGACGTAGGCGACGGTGTCGTCGAAGGCGCGGCGCGCCAGGCCCAGCATGTTCGCGGCCAGGAAGAGCCGCTCGTGGTTCAGGCCGGCCATCAACTGACGCCAGCCGTTGTCGACCTGGCCCACGACGGCGTCCGCGGGCAGCCGCACACCCGTGAGGAAGACGTCGTTGACCTCCCTGCCGCCCATGGTCTCGATGCCCCGCACCTCCACCCCCCGAGCGCCGGCCGGCAGATGGAACATGGTCAGACCACCGTGCTTGTCCTCCCCGGTGCGAGCCACCAGCAGAATGCTCTTCGCGAGGTGCGCGCTGGAGATCCAGGTCTTCTGACCGTCGATCACCCACGCACCGTCCGGCTCCTGCCGGGCGCGGCAGCGCAGTGCGCCGACGTCCGACCCGGCCCCCGGCTCCGACATGGCGATGGACAGCACGTCACCGCGGACGGCGCCGGACAGCACCTCCTGCCGCTGCCGCTCGGTGCCGAACCGCTCGTACGCCTTCGCGGCGATGACGGTGGTGATGAACCCCCCGGCCGGGACCATTCCGTACGAGGTCTCCTCCAGGAACAGGCAGGCGTCGGCCAGCCCGCCGCCGGAGCCTCCGTACTCCTCGGGCAGGCACACCCCGAGCCAGCCCAGGTCGGCGAGCCTGCCGTACAGCCGGGGGTTGTGGGCCTCGCGGCCGCCCGCGGTCAGCGCGTCGCGCTGCTCCCGGGTGCCGCACTCCCGCTTGGCGAAATCGCGGACGGCCGCGACGAGATCGGCCTGTTCTTCGGTGAGGCGACTGCCCATCAGATCCTCCGAGGTTCGTGTCGCGATACGGAGATATGATATGCGTCTCATCATGTCTTGGGGAGATGGCCGCCGGTATCGTGAGCGCCATGAGAACCGACTCGAACGACTCGGCCGTCGCCCGGGCCATCGCCCAGGCGGAGGCGGAGGACCCCACGGCGCGGAGGATCCTCGACGCCGCGCTGGAGCAGTTCACCCTGCTCGGCCTGCGCCGCTCGTCCGTGGACGACGTCGCCAAGCGCGCCGGGGTCTCCCGCGTCACCGTCTTCCGGCGCTTCCAGACCAAGGACAAGCTGGTCGAGGCCACTCTGCTGCGCGAGCTCAGCCGGTTCTTCCAGCGGCTGGACGCGGCGGTGGCGGTGCTGCCGACCATGGAGGAGCGGGTCGTCGAGGGCTTCGTGGTCGCCCTCCGCCACACCCGCGCCCATGCGCTCTACGGGGGCCTCCTGCGCCTCGAACCCGAGGTGGTGCTGCCCTACCTGACCGTGCAGGGCGGCTCCTCGCTCTCCGCCACCGTCGAGTACCTGACATTCCATCTGCGCCGCGCCCAGCAGGTCGAGGGCCGTCCCGACGAGGACCCGCGTCCGGTCGCCGAGCTGATGGTGCGGGTCGCCGTGTCCTTCCTGCTCAACCCCGCGAGCTGCATCGAGATGGACGACGAGGACCAGGCCCGGGCCTTCGCCCGCCGATACCTGGCCCCGCTGCTGGACGCCTGACCGGCCGGACCGTCCGAGCGGACGGTCGGCGGCCGGCAGTCCCGCCGCCCTGCCCTTCAGCGGCGCCGGTGCAGCGCCCGGGCCAGCCGCACCGCGCGCTCCCGCGTGGTGGCCGGCACCTCGAAGGAGGTCAGCGCGATCGGCGGAGTGAACCGCTGCACCGTCGTCGACTGCACGGAGGTGAAGGCACGGAGCCCCTCCTCGCCGTGGATCCGCCCGAAGCCGGAGTCCCGCGAGCCGCCGAACGGCAGTGCCGGCACCGCCGCGAAGCCCAGCACGGAGTTCACCGACACCGCCCCCGCGCGCAGCCGCGCCGCGATCTCCGCACCGGCGCGCCCGCTGCGGCAGAACACCGCGGCCCCCAGGGCGTAACGCGAGGCGTTGGCCCGCTCCACCGCCTCGTCCACGTCGGCCACCGGGTTGATCGCGACCACCGGCCCGAAGGTCTCCTCCGCCATCGCCGCCGCGTCCTCCGGAACCCCGGTCAGCACGACCGGCGCGACGTACGGAGCACGAACCGACTCGGGCCCGCCCAGCAGGGCCCGCGCACCCGCCGAGACCGCACCGGTCACATGCCGCTCGACGATCGCGACCTGACCCGGCAGCGTCATCGGCCCGTAGGAGGCGTCGGCCTCGGCACCCGGGCGCAGCGCCCGGGCCCGCTCGACCACCCGTTCACACAGCGCCGCATGGATCTCGCGCACCGCGTAGACGCGCTCCACCCCGGCGCAGGTCTGCCCCGCGTTGCTCAGCGCGCCCCACACGATCGCGTCGGCGGCCGCTTCCAGGTCCGCGTCCGCGGTGACGATCACCGCGTCCTTCCCGCCGCACTCGGCGAGGAACGGCGTCAGCGTCYCGGCGCACACCGCCATCACCTTGCGAGCCGTCCCCGGTGAACCGGTGAACGCCAGCTTGTCGATCCCGGAACGGGCCAGGGCGTCCCCCGTGGACGCCGCGCCGGTGACGGTGGCGAGCAGCCCGGCGTGCCCGGGCACGGCGGCGTCGAAGAGCTCGGCCAGCAGGACCCCGGTGCCGGGGGTCAGTTCGGACGGTTTGAAGACCACGGCGTTCCCCGCGGCCAGGGCGTAGCCGATGGAGCCCATCGGGGTGTACAGGGGGTAGTTCCAGGGGCCGATCACGCCGATCACGCCCAGCGGCCGGTGCACCAGCGAGGCCCGCTGATGGACGGTGAACAGTCCGGTGCCCACCTTCCGCCGGCGCAGCACGCGCCCGGCGTTGCGGGAGGCCCAGCCCAGGTGCTCCAGCGTCAGTACGACCTCCAGCGCGGCGTCGCCGGCGAGCTTGCCGGTCTCCTCGGCGATGGTGCGGGCCAGCACGTCCAGGTCGGTGGCGAGGGCCTTCTTCCAGCGCAGCAGGAGGTCACGGCGCCGGGACGCGGGCAGAGCCGCCCAGCCGGCCTGGGCGGTCCGGGCCGCGGCCAGCGCGCGGGAGACCTCCTCCGGCCCGTTCACCGGGTGTTCGGCGATGGCCTTGCCGGTCGCGGGGGAGTACGTGGTGAAGGTCGCCGCTTCTGCCGCCGCGGCCGGGGTGGTGTCGGTCATCGGGTCTCCTGCCGGGAAGTCCGGGGGGCGGTCGACCGCGCCGGGACGGAGGGCGCTTCCGGCGCCTCGTCCTGGGGCGGGGCCGGCGGACGGGAGTGCGCCCAGTGCGGACCCAGGTCGTCCAGGGTCCAGCCGAACGGGTAGGTGCGCGCCTTGGGCCGGCGCGGGAACCGCTCGGGGCGCGCGGGCAGCAGACGGATCAGCGCGGCCCGGGCGCGGAGCACACGGTGGACGGCGGTCCGCAGCCGGCGCGGCTCAGGGCGGAAGCCGAGCGCCGTCAGCAGCGGTTCGTCCAGGACGGCGAGCGGGACCCGGGACGCCAGCCGCCGCACCGGGGCCGGGTACCAGGAGGCCATGATCCGCAGGGTGGCCGCGGCGACCCTGCGGTTGGCGGGGTCGTAGGCGAACATCTCCCGCTCGTAGTCGTCGTGGAGTCGTTCGAACGCGGCGTAGGTTCCGGGCACACCCGAGATGCCCATCATCTCGCCCATCCGCCAGCCCACCAGCGCCAGGCTCTCGGTCTCCTGCTCGCACAGGCGCCGCCAGCCGAACCGGTCGATCCAGCGCTTCGGCCCGACCACCGTGGTGGCCAGGACGTAGAGGAAGTCCTCGTTGGGGATCCGGTAACGGCCGTGAATGCGGTTCAGGTGGCGGGCGGCGGCCAGGCCGTGCTCCGAGTCCATCCCCTCGCGGACCATCTCGTACGTGATCAGCACCGTGTCGTCGTAGCGCTTCTGACCGGCACGTTCGAACTCCTGCGTGCGGTCCAGGAGTCGGGATATGCGCGGGACGCCGTAGTCGCGCAGGAACGCGATCGACGTCCCGTGGAGATAGTCGCTGGGGAACTCGTAGTGGATGATCCACCGGTAGATCTGCTCGAAGTCCTGCTGCGGATCCATCTGCTGGATGCGGCGCAGCCGGCTGTAGCGGCCCATGGGTGATCCCTCCTGTCGAATCGCGGCCACCGGCTCGCGGTGCGGCGGTGGTCATGTCGGAGAAGTGGACGGACTCCGCGTCGACGAGCACCTGGCCGGCCTCCCCGTGGTCGCCGGGCGGCTTCSGAAGCCGCCCGGCGGCGGGGCGGCCGCCGGGCGATGCCGGCGCCCGGACGGATCCGCGGAGTGCTGACGTTCACGTGGGGACGGCGAGGGTCGGTCGGCCGGGTGACGCACCCTCGATGAGTCGAAGATACTGAAACTATTGAACCGTCTCATGAAGCGTCAATACTCCGGACGCGACGGGGACGCGGAGACGCCCGTGTGCCGTCCTGCAATCGCTCGCGCAGGTCTCTCGGGGCGGGAGTGGCGGCGTCGTGCGGTGTGCAGCGGCGGAGCCGGCGAGCGGCCGGGTGGCGGGGCTCGCTCCACCATGTCCATCGTTGGCGCGGTAGGACAGCGGGGTCCTGTTCACGATCGAGTTCGTCGGCAGGCTCTGACTGTTGCCTTGCTGTCGCGCGGGGCGTTCTCGGTGGCGACGAGAGGAACGAGCTGCGTCCCGTACGGAAGGTCGTCGTGCCGGACGATGCACTGCCGCTCCACGAAGTCGCCCACCCAGGCGAAGGCCTCGGCCGGTTCGGGAGCCAGACGGACGAAGTCGGCCAGTGGGAGGTCCAGCAGGTCGCGCCGCTTGCAGGACACCGCGGCCCCGACACCTGCCTGCTTACGTTCCCAGGTGCGTACCAGGGCTACCCCCACGCCTGAGTGATGGTTGCGGTGCGAACTGCCCAGCCGGCGCTGCCTCCTGGTCCGAGTGGAGCACTCCTGGCGAATGTGGCCTTTTGGCTGCGCGACGTGCTCGAGCTCCTAGATCATGCGCATGAGTGTGTGGCGGTGCGGTCGGCTGTGGACATCGCCCCCGCTCCGCGGCGTCACCACGCATCGTTCCGGTACGCATCGCGGACCCCCGGCGATCTCAGTCGATACGGAGAACCTCAGTGAGCACTTACGCCGCTCCACTCGTCGAAGCTGCGACCCCGATGAGCGAGTACGAGGGGCAGGTATGGGACGTGCTCAATGAGCACTGGCAGGGCCGCAACAACCGCCGTGGTCTGCCGAACTGGGCGAGTGCCGCCCTCGGTCGGACAGGTGAGTTCACGGGAAACGCCGTGAGACGGGTCACGGACGCGGTACCGGAGACGGTCACCGAACCCATCCGTCGCGCAGGCGAGGCGGTCGCCGACAAGGCCGTGCGACCGGCGCTCGCCGGCGCGGCGGCGTTGCTCGAGCTGGTCAACGACTCGGCCCTGGAGCTCAACGATCCGAAGAACGTCGAGAAGCTCGCCCGCAAGCGAGGCCTCGACATCGACAGTTTCACCGAACTGCGGCAGCAGGACCTCAAGGTCTGTGACCGGCTGCTGACCCGCAACACCCTCAAATGGCGGGCCACCGGCGCGGTCGAAGGCGGCGCTATGGGTGTGTTGGCGATGGTCCCCGTCGCCGGTATCCCCGTCGCGATGACAGCGGACATCCTCGTCGTCCAGGTCCTCAGCACGTCGATAGCGGCACGTATCGCGTACTCCTACGGCTACGATGCCAAAGACCCGAGGGAGCAGGACTTCATCCAACGCCTGGTCCAGCGGTCCTTCATGGCACAGGCGGCCAAGGCGAAACCCTTGCGTGATGCCGCACGGGCGGCTGACGCGGTCAAGGGACGCGTGAACTGGTCACAGAAACTCCGCCAGGACCACCGCCTCCTGACCTCCCTCGAGAAGTTGATGCAGCAGCTGGGCCCAGCCGGCTCCAGGGTGCCGGTCAAGAACGTCGCCAAGGTCGTGCCGTTCGTGGGCGTCCTCATCGGTGCCGGCATGAATTCCGCGGTCCTCGGCAGGGTGGCCGCCGACGCCCAGCGTTACTGCCAGACCCGTTTCCTGTGCGACAAGTACGGGCTGCCGCTGCCGGCCGCACTGGCGACCGACCGGGACGACGACCCCCAGACCGACGCCACGTAGGGGCGGCCGCGGGGGTCACGATGCAACCGTCGCCGAGCCCCGTGCGGGCGAGCGCCGACCGCTCCATGCGGCACGGCGAGGCGCGGGCAGGAATGATGCTTCAGGACGCGCTGACCGCCCGGGTCCACTTCGTGTGACCCGGATCGGCCGGTGAGGCTCGGATCAGCGCCGGTCCCGGCGGTCCTCCCGGCGGTCTTCACGGTCGTCCCGGCGGTCACTGCGGCGACCGACCCCGTGGGCGACGACAGCCGCCGTGCCGGCGACGGCCGCCGTGCGGGCGACAGGGGCGCCGATGACCCCACGTCGCCCTCTGCGCATCGGTCCGATAGGCATCTCATTCCCCTTCTTCGTCGGCCTCGATAGAGGCCAGGATCGCCTGGATCGGAATGCGTCCGTTGGCGATGAGCTGGCCTCCCGAGCGGCGTGCGGCGGAGGCGAAGGGTCCCGCCCACACGTTCTCCCAGACCAGCACGCCGGCTGTCGTGCCGGGCTCCATGGCGGCGGCGAGGTTGACGACGTCCTCTTCGGCGAGCAGGCCGGCCAGCTGCGCCTCCGCGGCGCGCAGTTCGCCGACGCTTTCCGGGGCATCGACCTCCATGACGTCGATCTCGCCGTCCGCCCCCTTCGTCAGGATGATCAGGTCCAGGACCCGGATCGTCCCCGAGGTGACCAGTTTGTCGAGCTCCTCGGCCATCTCGCCGGTGAAGTGCGAGGTGGCCGGCGGGAACTCGACCACGACGTAGTCGACCGGTCCCAGTTCGTCGGTGTCAGGTGATGTCATGTCAGCGTTCCCGTTCTCTCGATGAGCACCCGTTCGAGATGGAGGGCCTCTTCGGCGGCGGACGGGGCGGACGCCTCGAGCTCGGACGTGACTGTCTCTTCGGCCGGTCCGGCGCAGAGCGCCCACATGATGAAGATGTCCACGGCGATGGGCACGGTGGCCCCGAAGAGGTGGAAGGGCGGCCGGAAGAAGTCGGCGATCATGGCCGGCCCCGCGAGCGGGGCACGATCGGCCCTCGCTCGTCGGATCGGGTCCCTGGGCAGGCTTCCCCCTGTGTCAGCCTCGCACGGCGGCTGTGGGCCCGCATCCTGGCTGGATTTTCGGCCTGGAGGCGGCAGACGCCGTATGCGGGGTGGTGTGGTGGGGCGGCGCCATCCCCGACGGCGGCCGGGAGCCGACCTCCTTCCAGGGGCGATCCGTGCGCTGATGGTCATGAAGGGGAGGTAGGAAACGATGCGAGCTTGACCGCATGAGGCTTCCGATACGCACCCAGGCCCTCGGCAGGGCTGACCGGGGCGCGAGATCCGGGGCTGACGCAGCCACCATCCGGTGCCACGATGGACGGAAGGGCTTCGTTGCCGGGCGCTTCCGGGAGGCGATCATGGGCCGCGAGTACCACTTTCACTGCGAGCACGCCGGCTGCTCGGTCACGGTGGGCCTGCACATGGGCGGGACGCGGGAGCTTGAGCTCCTCGTGGACGGGAAGCAGGTCGCTGCCGCCCGCGCCCACGGCCACCACGCCCAGACGACGGTGATGACCACGACCCTGCCCACCGACCCGCCCCGCGGCATCGAGGTCGAGGTGACGCTCCCGGGCGTTCTCGGCGGCGACCCGGCAAGCACTCTGCTCGCGGGTGGCGAACGCACACCCATGCCCGCCCGGGACGTGCCCCGCCGGGCGCGGCCGGCGGAGGCCGACTGGTACTCGTGAGACGTTGCTCCAGCCCGGTCGAACAGGATGAAGACGTCGTTCAGGACGCGCTCGGGGTCCTTGCGGCCTCTCCGTGGCGGCCCGGGTAGTCGGCGGCGTCGCCAGCGCTATGGTCGTCTCCCGAGCTCGAGCGCCGCTTCGAAATCGGTCTGCGCGCCGTTTCTTTGGCGTTGCCTGTGGCTGCTGAACTTGGTGTCCCGTCTCGCGAGACGTTCTCGTCGTCTCAGGCGACCTTGGTGGATTGGCCGCTGGTCTCAAGTGACCTTGTCGCTGCCATGTTGAGGTACGCCGTCGGGCTCACGTGATGTCGGCGGCGTGGCCCAGCAGCGACTCCGGATCCCAGCCGACCCGCGCGGTGCGGCCCCTCGAACGTGGCAAGGAGCTCGTACAGCCGGTGTCCCAGCTCGGTGAACTCGGCTGCGGAGAGGGGCAATCCGGGGAGGCTGGCATCGAGGCCGACGCCCCAGCCGACGGCTACCGGGAGGTTGGGGGGTCGGACGTGAGGGAGAGTCCGCAGTGAAGGGTTCCAGGGTCCGCCCGTCGACGTAGGCGGGCTGAGCCGGTATCAGTGACCCGGCGGGCCCGTACCCAGCTCCTCGGGTGTGCCCGTTCTCCTGCTTCACCGATCTTGAATGATCTAATGATCGACGGCCCCGTAGGCATCGGTCGTCGTCTTTGTCATGACTGTGGCGAAATGAACGATCCGGTCGGGCGAGGCTCGCTCCCCATGCACCCCCGCCGAGGGGTGCATTTTTCTCGTTCGACGGCAAGGGATGTGAAGAGCTGAATGAGGAGACCTTCCATAGCAGCGGGCTCGGCGGTGCTGTGCTTCGCTCTGCTCGGCCTGTTCACGGGCTCCGCCGGTGCGACCGCCGCGCCCAGGCAACCGGCAGTGACGGCCACGGCATTCGACGGCATGGCGGATGCGTCGACCAGTGTGGCGGCCGTGGCGGGCGCCGACGTCCGCCACGACTACAACGGTGACGGCCGCAGCGATATGGCCGCCTGGTACGACTACGGGGACGGGCACGACGCGGTACGCACCTTCTTCGCGGGCTCGAACGGCGCTTTCGGCGCTCCCGGAACGGGCTGCTCGCCCGCCCGGACGGTGGTTTCGGCGGGCACTTCTTCTCCTTCCAGCGGGCCCCTGAGGATGGCTGGTACGTCAACCGCATGAAGTTCGCCACCGGTGACTTCAACGGGGACGGACGTGACGACCTCGCGGCGCTGTACGGGTACCGGGACGGCAGAGTGAAGCTGATGTACTGGGCCGGGCGGACCGATGGCGGGTTCGCCGAGCCCGTGCACGGCTGGGAGTCCGAGGACTGGACGTTCCGTCAGGCGAGTCTGCACGCGGGTGACTTCGACGGGGACGGCCGTGACGAAGTGGCTGCCTGGTACGACTACGGAGACGGTCACGACGCGGTGATCGGCTTCAGTCTCGGCACGGACGGAAAGTTCGGCGGCCGGCGGGAGATGCTGAACCTCCCGGCGGGCTCGTACGAACGTCCGCAAATGAAGATCGTCACCGGTGACTACAACGGGGACGGCCGCGACGACCTGGCCACTCTCTACGGCTACGGGGACGGACGGGTGAAGACGATCACCTTCACCGCCAAGTCCGACGGCGACCTCAACAGTGCCCTGCACAGCTGGGAGTCCCTGCCCGGCAACTGGACCTTCGGACAGGTCCACATGATGGAGGGGTACACCAGCCCCACCGCGCTGCCCTACTGTCCCGAGGTGTTCGGGCACGGCGGGTGGCCCACGGAGGCGGGAGGCTGGGAAGAGGACCAGATCCGTGCGGCGAACCACCCCACGGGCCTTGCCCAGGAGAAGAGCTGGGGCGCGGCCGGGGTGGAGGCCGATCTGCGGCTGACCAAGAACGGCACCAAGGCCGTGATGTGGCACAACAGAACCACCTACGGGCTGACCGGATCGTCCGCTTCCATCTCGGATCTGACGTGGGCGAGCGGGGAGAACCCGCTCGATGGACGCACCATTAGGTGGGGCCCTTACGCGGGCGAGACCGTGTACACGTTCCGTGAGTGGCTCGACAGCGCCAAGGAGCACGGCATGGCCGTGTTGGTGGAGGTGAAGGGGGAAACGAAGGAGTCGCTCCTCAGCAGCGACTCGTCGATCCGGGACAACGCCTGGAACGAGGTGCTCGCACCGATCAAGGAGCGCATCGCGTCCCAGGAGATCATGATCTACACGAGTGACACGGATCTGATTCCGGTGCTCCAGAGCCGGGTCAGCGCCGAGGGCCTCTCCGCGGCCCTCACCGGCCATCCCGCGTGGGGGGTCGACGCCGTCGAGTGGGAGGAGCCGCCCCCGCCGGCCTCCGGCAACTACTCCTCCTGGCAGAAGGCACTGGACGCCGACGTGACCCGTGTGGCCACCTCGTGGACGAAGGGCTTCACCGACTGGATGGACGGACGCTGCGTCTGACGTTCGCACCGGGCCGCGGGGGAGGCGAGGAAGTTCGCCTCCCCCGCGGCCCGGTGCTTTCCGCATGCCGCTCTACGGCCGGATCAACGGGAAGCGCAGGTAGGGGTTGTCCCGTAAATGATCTACGAGCTGCCTCAGGCGTCGTTGTGAATGATCGGCTGCGGGGGGCGACCTGAGCAAGGCGCGTTGCCGCAGGTCAGGTAGCAGCCGTCCCGGCCACCGAGGGCGGTGTGGGGAAGGCCGCAAGCTCGTCGAACCGTTCGCCGTGCTGGAGACCGTGGTAGAGCTGGCCGATCATGCGGTTGAAGAGGTTGCGTTGAGCGGCGGCGTGCCAGTCTGCATGGGTGTCGCGGCGGCGCCGGTGGTGGGCCTCGGCGCCGGGCGACGTGGTGATCGCGGAGAACGCCCAGAGGTATCCGGCGTGGTTGAGGCGGTCGTTCTTCACTCAGCGTCGGGTGATGCCGGACTTCTTGCCGGATGCCCGGATGCCCGGGTGATGGGCGAGGCGCCGGCGTAGGCCTTCAGACCGCGGGCGTTGGAGAACCGTTGTCGGTCGTCTCCGATTTCGGCGAGCACCCGGGCGCCCAGCTGGGTGCCGAGGCCAGGGAAGCAGAGAATGATCTCAGCGTCCGGGTGCTGAGGGAATGCCTCTTCGACAGCCTCGGCGAGGTTGTCGGTGGTGGAGCAGGCGGCCTCCAGCTGAAACAGGAGAGCAAGCATCTGCTTGCCGAGCGCGACCTCGACCAGCTCCGGCTGGTGGGCCCAGTCGGCCGGGAAGACCTCGCGAAGCCGCTCAGCGTCGGCTGCGATGCCCCGCTGACGACCGGCCCGCTTGAGCGCGGCCTGCAACCGTGTGCGGGTAGGCCGGGTCGCCTTGGCCGGCGTCGGGGCCGGCTTGAGGATCTCGTCGGCCTCCGGCCGGCAGAGACCGTTCTTCCAGGATTCGACGGCCGCGAGAGCGGTGCAAAGTGGTCTCCCGCTTGTCTGATGGCCCATCGGGCAAGTCGGCATTCGGTCAGCATGAGTCGCCGGGCATTCCCGGAGGATTGCCTGAACAGGTGTCGGTGATGGCGCGAAGCCCAGGTGGGGCCCTTATCGCCTGACCCGAGCGATGTTCCTCACAATCCTCGACCGACGCATCCCGGTGTACAGTCGAGGCCGCCCTTGACCTGCAGAAAGCAGGCAGGGAGCCGTCTTCGAGGAGTCCATAGTACTGCGCACCATGTTCAAGTCCTACATCTGACATCTGGGCGTTTCCGCAGGTCAGCGGCGTGGCGGTGGGGCTCTGGTCAGCAAACGGTCAGCATCAGCCCCTTGGGTCGCTCACGGAGGCACAGCAGCCGGGCGGTCGCGCATACTGCTGGCGCAGGGGCTTGTCGGCGCGCCGTTACGGCCTCTGCCGCGGGCAGCCCGACGTCCTCGGGGCCGCGCCCGGTTACCTGTCAGCGACAGAGGGTGCAGTTCGCGCCTGCTGCGCAGGAGGTGGCCCGACTGGATCCTTACAGCCGGGGGCGCTCACCCATCTCGGCCACCGACGTCGTCACGTGCGTGATCTCCGCAATCCACCGGATGGCGAGTGTCGACAATGCGGAGGCAACTTCCCCTCGTTCGTTCAGGGGAAACACGCGCGAAAGCACGTCGCAGTCCGATCTCAAGGTTCCTAGCGTCGGCAGCAGTGTTTCGCTGGGCGAGAGTAATCGAATGTGGCCGACCCGCCGGAGGCGTAGGTGTGCGACCGTCGGGTGTAGTGCGCCGACCTCCGGGCCGGGCGAAGCGGCGTACGGATGTTCTGCGCGAGTAAGAGGAATTCAATGCCAATCGCCGCAGGGGGATTCCTCCGGTGCTGTGGGCGTTCCTCGCACCGGACCCGGACCGCTACTACCGATGGCGGACGCAGCTCGATTGCGCGTGCATCACCGAGCTCTTGACTCCGGACAACTGCACCCGTCGACGAAGGGCAGTGGCGCGCTCTTGGGGAAGGCGAAGCGTTGCCGCCGGGACAGGCGTAGTGCCAGCACGATGATTGGGGTCATGCCGCTACCGCGACGTCATTGAAATGGGTCTGGAGCCCCGTCGATGCCGGCTAGTACCACCACCGCACCCGTTGTCCTGACCGCCAGTGCCCTGCTCCTGGACGGCACGATCGTCAACTCCGACGCCGTGGTCGAGCGCTGCTGGCGCGGCTGGGCCGTCTCCCACGGGCTGGACCCGCAGCAGGCCCTCAAGGTGGTCTACGGCCGCCTGAGCCACGCCACCATGGTTGTCCTCCTCCTGGACCGCCCGATGGAGGTCAACCACGTGGAGATGCTCGCCCGTGAGACTGCCCACACCGACGGAGTGGTCCCGGTCGCGGGAGCCCCCGCGTTCCTGGCGGCGCTCGACGGTCTGCCGCACGCCCTCGTCACCTCCGCCGACACGGCCCGGGGCCACGGCCGCGTCCGTCGGCGCCAGCAAGCCCGACCCCGAAGGCTTCCTCAAGGGCGCGGCCGCGCTGGGCATGGACTCCGCCGACTGCATCCTCTTCGAGGACTCCGCCGCCGGGATCGCCGCCGGCCGGGGCGGCGGCCATGCGGGTCATCGGCATCGGCCCCCGCGCCGCCGCCCACGCCCCTGCGGCCCACGTCCCAGACCTGACCGGCCTCACCGTCGCGGCCGCCGCCGACGGCTCGATCCTGGTCACGCTCCACCCCCGGGACTGACACCCCGCCACGGGCACGGCCCCGGCGCGCGGGCCCGGTGTCCACTCCTCAGACTCCCCGTCCGAACCTTGAATATTGGTCTATATTTCGCATCCGAGGGGGGTGACTTCGTCGACCCCGGAGAAAACGAGAAGCAAGGACCAGTGTGACGACTGCGGGCTCCTTCGGTGGCGGTGGAGAGCTGGAACAGCTCAAGGCGAAGCTGGCTCAGTACCGGACTTCGCTGGTGGATCTGAGCGGTCGCAACCGGCTGCTCAACTTCCGGCACACCAGGGCCTCCACGTTGGAGATTCTCCACCCGGCGGCGGAAGAGTTGGTCGCAGGGCTGGAGAAGGGTTGGGAGTTCGCTCCGCTTCCCGATGAAGAGCCAGATGACGACTGCGACTTCCCGGAAGAAGCCGACGGGATCCTCACCCAGCGGAAGACCACCCCCGCCCTGCAGCGGGCGCTGCTCCAACTGCGGCGCAAGTCCACTCAGCTGTTCAATGACTACGGTCTGTGGACCCTGCAGCTCGGCGTCGGAATGCTCAACTGGCGGGAGGACGGGGCTCTGTCGGGCAGCGACGCCCCGCTCGTCCTGGTGCCGGTGAACCTCGAGCGCACCGAGGACGGCAGGGTCAAGCTGACGGCCAACACTGACGAGGACCCCCGGCTCAACCCGGCCCTGAAGGTGAAGCTGGAGCAGTTCCACATCGACTGGTCGACCGTGGCCGCCCAGGATCCCATGGACATCCGCGCCGTGTTCCGTGCGGCCGCCGCCTCGATCGCGGGCAAGTCCGGCTGGACGCTCAAGGAGCGGGTGGTCGTCGCGCTCTTCGCCTCCCACAAGGAGGCCATGTACCAGGACCTGTTGGAGAACGAGGGCCACCTGCTGGCCAGCGACCTGGTGCGTGCCGTCGCCCTCGGGCGCAAGGCTGGCCTGGCGTCCGACCGGTTCGACTTCGAGGAGGTCGAGCTCGACCGGATCGACGAGCTCAGCCCGCCCGAGGACAGCCCGCT
Source organism: Streptomyces sp. MS191 (assembly GCF_008042125.1). GTDB lineage: Bacteria > Actinomycetota > Actinomycetes > Streptomycetales > Streptomycetaceae > Streptomyces. Next base: position 98,472 of record NZ_RDBI01000057.1, on the reverse strand, counting down.
CGTGCTCGACGCCGACGCCTCTCAGCGCCAGGCGGTCGCCGCGGCCGTGGCCGGCCGTTCCTTCGTACTCGACGGGCCGCCCGGAACCGGCAAGAGCCAGACGATCACCAACATGATCGCCGGCCTGATGCACTCCGGCCGCAGCGTCCTGTTCGTGAGCGAGAAGGCCGCGGCCCTCGACGTCGTCCTGGACCGGCTGCGCTCCGTCGGCCTGGATTCGTACGCCCTGCCCCTGCACAGCCACAACACGAGCCGGCGGGCCGTCGCCCAGGAGCTTGGCCGGGCCCTCGTCGAGGAGCCGCGCGCCCCGCAGCTCAGCGAGCAGGTGGTGGCGCGGGCCCGGGACTCCCGCGAGGCGCTCAGCCGGTACGCGAGCGCGATGAACGAGGTGCGCGAGCCGTTCGGGCAGACCCTGCACGATGTCATCGGCCGCGTCGGACACCTGCACGGCGCCCCGGTCGCCTTCCTTCCGACGCGGTCGGAGGACTCGGAAGGAGCCGGGCCGAAGAACGGGGGCAAGGACGGGCCGAAGAACGGGGGCAAGGACGGGGCGAAGGACGGAGGCAAGGGCGGGAAGAAGAAGGGGAAGAAGAACGGCGAGAAAGCCGCGTTCCAGCCCGAGGCCCTCAGCAGCCAGGACCTCCAGGACATCGTCGGCGCGACCAAGACGATCTCCAGGGCCTGGGACGCCGTCGCCGACCCCACCTTCCCCTGGCGGCAGTTGCGCGCCGGCCTGCCGCATCCGCGAGCGGCGCTGGATCAGGCCATGGCCGCACGCGACGGGCTGGCCGCGGCCATCGCCCCCTACCCGGACCTCGTCCCCGCCGGTGAAGCCGTCGATGACGAGGCGGGCGTCTACCGGCTGGCCGCCCTGCTCAAGCTGATCGATTCCCGCAGGCCCGTGCCCGAGGAGTGGCTGACGAGCGAGCAGTTCGCCGATGAGGTCGAAGGGCCCGTCGAGGTGTTCGCCTCGCAGCTGCGGCGGCTGAACCGGGCCCGGATCGCTGCCCGTAGTGCCGGCGGACCCCGCTGGGAAGAGCTGTCGCAGCGCTGGACCGCGGAGACCGGTGAGGCCGAGCGCGCGCTCGCCGCGCTCACCCCTCCCGGGCTCGACCCCGCCGCCCTGACCGAGGAGCGGGCGGCGAAGCTGGCGCAGGAGTTCCAGAGCACGGCCGAGGATCTGGAGCGGACGCACGGCGCCCTCGCCGGGATCGCCCGGGCGGCCGGCCTCGACCTCGCGGCCGGCGCCGAGGCCGCCGGCTCGGTGTGCGAGATCGTCACGCTCGCCGCCGGAGCGTACCGTCCGCTGGCCGAGTGGCTCGGCCCCGACGGCCCGGAGGAGGCGGCGGAGGCGGCCGTGAGGGTCGTGGCGGACGCACTGCACGAGTTCCTCGAACGGCGCGAGCGCGCGCTCGCCGCCCGTGCCCAGGCGGCGGCCGACGCGGGACCGGGCTGGGCCGACCTCGGCCCGGAGCTGAGCGCGGCGGCTCCCGCCCCTGAGGCGGGCCTGGCCGCGCTCGACCCGGCCGGCCTGGRCATTACCCAGCTGACCGGGCCGCAGATCGCCACGCTCGCCGACTGGTTCGCTCCCCTCGTACGGAACCTGGAGTCCGCTGAGCGCTCTGCCCGCGCCCTTGCCGCCCAGCTGGGCTGCACGGACCCGGAGACCACGGCGGACGCCGAGGCACTGGCCGCTCTCGTCGAGCTGAGCCAGGCCGCGGACCGTGCCCCGGCCACCTGGTTCGATCCGCAGGTGCTGGCACGCGTACGGGCGGCCGTCGCGGAGATCGACTCGGCCGCGCGCGTGCTGGCGCAGGCCGAGCAGGCCGGCAGCGACGCGTTCCTGCCCGAGACGCTCGAGACTCCGGGCCTCCCCGAAGCGGTCCGACGGCTCCAGGAGGGCCCGGCGGGCCTCGGAGGCGCGCTTAACGGCGAGATACGCGCAGGCCGGAAACTGATCGGCCGGCTCACCCCCGCGGGGTCCTGGAAGAAGGACCTGGGCGGCAAGCTGGACCTTGCCCTCGACTGGTACACCGCCCACCACCGGCTGCTCGCGCTCGCGGGCGCCCACGCGGAACTTCTCGGCCACCGTGCCGGCCCCGGCGGCCTCCCCGACGTCCCCCGGCTCCGGGGCGCCCTCGAACACGCCGAGCAGGTGCACCGGCTCGCCCCGGCGGCCACGGCCGACGCGCACCGCCGCGGCCTGCTGGCCGATCAGCTGGCCGACGGCCGTATGCCGAAGCCCGAACTGCTCGAGGCGGGCGCCGGGTTGCGCACGGACCTGGCGGCGTGGCGCCGCGGCCTGGACCACCCTCACCTGCCCCGTCACGCGGTGGACCTCGCCACGCGCCGGCTCACGTTCCGGCCGCTCGATGCCGCCGCCCGCTGGCTGCACGTGCACCTGGAACCGGCCCGGCAGGCCTGCGCGCTGCTGGACGGCGTCGCGTCCGTGACCCGTCGCGGTACGGAGGAGGACGCCCGGTCCACCCTCGCCGACGCCCGTACGGCCATCGCCTCCGGGCTGGCCGCCCGGCGCGAGACCGCGGAGTTCACGGCACGGGAGGCCGCGGACCGGTGCCTGCTCGGACCCTGGTACCAGGGCCTCGACACCGACCCGGCCGCCTTCGCCGAGGACACGCCCGGCGGCGCGACCGGGTTCGAGGCCACCGGCCGGCTGCTGCGCCTGGCCCTGGACCTGACCCGGCAGCGGCCGGCCCCGTACGCGGCGGGGCAGGACATCGCGTTCCTGGGCCGGTACGCCGCCGACGGTCACCCCGACAGCCACGCCCTGACGGGCGCGGCGACGGCCGCCCGCACCATCGCCCGGCTCGCGCCGGGGACCCTCGCCGACCCGCTACGGCGGGCCCGCCTCGCCGAGGTCGTCGCCGACGGCCGCCCCGTACCGCACGAGCTGCTGCGGCATGCCGAGCGGACCCGTGCCGAGTTGGCCGACTGGGTACGGCACGCACGGCTCCCGCACCTCGCGGCGGCCGGGCCCGAGCTCCTCGCCGCCCCGCTGGACGCCGCGGCGCACTGGTTCCGTGCGCACGTCGAGCCCTTCGAGGACGCCGCCGAACTGCTGCACGCGGTCTCCCGTCTGGCCGACCAGGACACCGAGCCGACGGTGGCCGAAGCGCGCGAAGCGGTGGGGGCGATCCGCGCGGCGGACGCGGCCAAAGACCGCTTCGAGCAGGACGCGGCCGGCCACCGCGCGCTGCTGGGCGAGCTCTACCGGGGTGCCGACACCGACCGGAGCGAGGTCCTCGACGCCCTCGACTGGGCGCAGCGTGTCCGCAGGACCGCCCACGGCTCCCGCTCCGCGCCACTGCCCGCAGCGGCCGCGCGGATGATGCGTACGGCCGCCCCCGACCCGGCGGTCGCCGCCCGCCACGCCGACTGGATCCGCCAGCGCGAGGCGCTCGCCGCCTACTTCGAACCGCGCCGGGAGAAGCCGCTGCTGGCCGAGCTGGCGGCTTCGCTGGCCGAGGCCAGCATCCTGCTGACCCGGCTCGACAGGGACCCGTACGGCCCGGCCGCCTGGACGGACCGCGCCGCGGCGCTGACCCTGCTGGCCGGGCACGGACTGGACGGCCTGCCCGCGCAGCTCGCCGGACGCGGGGTCTCGGCCGAGGATTTCCCCGACGCGGTGGCGCGGGCCGTGCTCACCGGCTGGGTCGAGCACCAGCTCGCCACCGACCTCCGGCTGAACCCGATCCGGGCGATCGAGCGCGACCAGCTGGTGGAGCGGTTCAGGGAGGCCGACGAGGCCCTGGTCGAGAGCGCGAACGCCGAGGTCATCGCCGCCTGCAACGCCCGCCGGCCGCGCCGCACCTCGCTGGGGGCGGCCAGCCTGATCCGTAACGAGGCGCAGAAGCAGCGCAAGCACATGCCGGTTCGCGTTCTCCTGCGGGAGGCCCAGGACGTCGTCCGGCGGATCAAGCCTTGCTTCATGATGAGCCCCCTGACGGTCAGCCAGTACCTGCCGCCGGACTTCCGCTTCGACGTGGTCATCTTCGACGAGGCGTCCCAGGTGCTGCCGGAGGACGCCGTGAACTCGGTGTACCGCGGCGACCAGCTGATTGTGGCCGGTGACCAGAAGCAGCTGCCGCCCACGTCGTTCTTCAGCGCGACGGGTGACGGCGATGACGACGACGAATGGCACGAGAACGGCGGCGACGGGTTCGAGTCGGTACTCGACGCCTGCAAGGCCAGCGGCCTGCTGCGCGGTCTGCCGCTGCGCTGGCACTACCGGAGCCGGCACGAGAACCTCATCGCCTTCAGCAACCACGAGTTCTACCAGGGCGGGATGGTGACCTTTCCGGGAGCCTTGGAGGAGGGCCCCGACGTAGGAGTGGAGTTCTTCAAGGCGGACGGGGTCTACGACCGCGGCGGCCGCAGCAACAACGTGGGCGAGGCCGAGGTCGTGGCGGCACGGGTCATCCACCACTTCGAGACCCGGCCCGACCAGTCGCTCGGCGTGGTGGCGCTGTCGAAGTCCCAGGCCGATGCGATCGAGACGGCGGTGCAGCAGGCCCGCTCCGCACGCCCCGACCTCGACCCCTTTTTCACCGAGGGGCGTCTGCACGGGTTCTTCGTCAAGAACCTAGAGTCTGTGCAGGGTGACGAGCGCGATGTGATCATCCTGTCGGTCGGCTACGGCCGGGACCACCAGGGCAAGCTGACCACCTCCTTCGGCCCCATCAACAAGGACGGCGGCTGGCGACGGCTCAACGTGGCCGTGACCCGGGCCCGGCAGCGGATGGAGGTGGTCGCCTCCTTCCACGGCGGCGAGCTCCCGGAGAGCCAGAACAAGAGCGTCCGGGACCTCAAGCGCTACCTGGAGTACGCGGCGCAGGGCCCGCAGATCCTGCAGACCGCGGCCGCGGACCCCGACGCCGAGCCGGAGAGCCCTTTCGAGGACGAGGTCCTCGGCGTGCTCCGCGGCTGGGGCTATTCCGTGCAACCGCAGGTGGGCGTCGCGGGGTTCCGTATCGACATGGCCGTACGGCACCCCGACGCGCCGGGCTCGTACGCCCTGGGCATCGAGTGCGACGGCGTGATGTACCACTCCTCGCGAGCCGCCCGGGACCGCGACCGGCTGCGCGAGGGCGTCCTGCGGGACCTGGGCTGGGAGCTGCACCGCATCTGGGGCACCGACTGGTACCGCAACAGGCGCGATGCGATCGAGCGGCTGCGGGTCGCCGTGGAGGCGGCGTGCGCCGCGGACCCGCACGCGCGTAAGCGGCCGACGCGGGAGGCGGCCCCGGTCGCGCAAGCACCCACACCCGAGGTGGCCATCCCCGCACCCACACCCACACCCGCACCTGCGCTGACGCCCGCGCCCACGGGGGCCGGCACCGTCGCGACCGGTCCGTGCGAGGAGCCCCTGCGGCCCGCCCCGGCGGCGCGGCCGGCTCCCGCACCGGTCGAGTTCGCGCCGGTGGTGAGCGGTCCGCCGGAGTGGAGCCGCCCCTACCAGGTGGCCGACCACGCGGAGCTGATCGACGCCCGTTTCCGCGGTGCGCGGCGGCTGGGCCGCGATGACATCCCGCTCCAGGACCCCGACGCGATGAAGATCGTGGCGGACGTCGCCCTGCGCGTCATCACGGCCGAGGGGCCGATCGAGGAAGAGTTGGTCTTCACGCGCGTCCGCCAGGCGTGGAACGTGGCCAGTTCCGGAACCGTCGTCAAGGACCGGATCCGCAGGGCGCTCACGCACCTGGTCAGGCAGCGCAAGGCGGTGGCCGTCGGAACGGCATACGACCTGCCGGGCCACCAGGTCGAGTTCGCCCGCAAGCCCATCCCGCGGTGCGACCGCAAGGTGGCACTGGTGCCGCCGGTCGAACGCCGGCTGGTCATCTGCCACGTGGTGGCCGAGGGGCCGGGGGCCGGCCGCGAGGAGCTGCTGCGCGAGGTGGCCCGCTTCTTCGGCTGGACCCGGCTGGGCTCGGAGATCAGAACCACGTTGACCGGCGACATCGACGAACTGGTCGCCCGGTGTGCCGTGGTGGAGACCTCCCGCGGGCTGACCCGCGGGAAGGACCACGCATAGCCCCGATGCCGCCGACCCGGGGGTCGGGCCCGTCCGCGGTCCGGCCGCTCCGGGCCGGGGGCTCCTATGCCCCCGACGACGCCGCGACGGCCCGTTCCGCGGCCCGCCGCCGGCAGGTCCGCGACATCATCGAATTGGGAGAGCAGCGAGAGATGCCTTCCCGCGGACCCGGTGGAGCCAGCCGCGTGGGCCGATGCCGACGAATGTCTGGGTCTCAGACCCGATGCTTCGACCCAAACGCCAACGGGAGCACATCCGCTGCATGCCAGCGGCAGGATGGCCAATTCCGAGGCCGGAGCGGTCGTGCCATACGGTGCCAGCCCCCATGCTCGCGCGGTTGTCGAGTGTCAGCGCCTGGTGGGTGCCGCGTCCGTGTGCACCCGGGCGTGACACCATCACCCTTTCCCCGGCAGGTTCAGGTCAGTACGCGCATCGCGAGTACGGAGCCGTCTTGATGGACGGAGACCGGGCCGTCCCACTTCGAGTCCCATTCGAGCAGCGGCCATGTCTTCCGGTGGGCGTGGACCTCGGTGCGGTACCGCTCGATCTGGCCGTTCTCGAGGTGGTGGAAGAGGTCCTTCGCGACTCCGGAGAAGGCCTCGACCCGGGTCCTGTTGAGACGGAAGACGTGATCGGTGCCGACGAAGTCGATGCCGTGGAGCTGTACGTACGCGTCTTGGACGCTGTCGGTGGCGGCGTGGATCAGGCCCGTGAAGTGTCGCTGGCCCTGCCTCTTGGTCAGGTACTGCGCGGTGGCCGTGCCGTCTCCGGCGAAGGCCGTCAGGCCGGCGCTCGGCATCTGCGGCCAACGCGTCGGATATGTGGCGCAGCAGCGAGGCCGCCCAGCCGTGTTCTCATCCAGCCCTTCGATGCGGGTGTCCCGGTGACGGTACCGGGAGCCCGTCGGGGAGGTGTGGGCGCCAGTAGTCCGGGCTCACGGCCAAGGCGTGTCTTCGACCTCGCCCGCAAAGCCGCGAATGCTTGACAGGTTCCGATGTGGTCCTCGGTAGTTCAGCGAGTCGAGGCCCAGCAGTGACAGGCAGTGTCGGGTGACAAGCCAAACCTCTGTGACGAGTCCTGGAAGCCGGTAGTGCTCCTTCTGGTCCTCCTCGGGGTGGACCAGGTAGTTGCGAACCTTCGTCACCACATCGGGGCCGTCCCGGGCATTTCCGGTCCGCCAAGTCATTTCATCGGCAAACGCGGCCATGGCGGAGGGCAGTTGGCTGCGGTCGATTGAGACCGCGGTTACCGAACCGAGTGATCGAGTTCGGCGCACCGTTCGACGTTAGAGGTTAAAGATCAAGCTAGCCCCGCTACGGCAGTCGAGTTGCGGGGATCCGGCGTTCTACGCCCGCCCGGGGTGCCGTCGTGCTCTTATGGATTGGTGGACACCCTCACAGTGCCCCGGGCCCCGGCAGGTCCCGCGGATGGTACGGGGCGTCGCCGACGCTCCTGGTTGGTGCGGAGCGCCGGCGACCGGAGCGCCGACAGGACCTTAGTTCGAGAACCGGTCGAGCAGCCAGGTGAACACGGCACGGGCGGCGCCGCCGACAGCGGCACCGAGCACGGTTGCTGCCCAGGGCGTCTGCTCGCGGCGGGGCGGGCGGGGCCGGCTGGATCGACGGGGCCTGCGGGTGCGGGACATCGTTCTCCTTCGGGACGGACGTCGGATGGTGGCGTCGGCCGACGAAGAAGACGATCCAGGTCTTGGTGCCTGCAGCGGGGATATTGGGACGCCTCGGAAACACCAGGGGATTTGCCCTGTTCACGCCAGGTGTGGATGTGGATCACCCGGGACGATCCGGGACGGGCCTCATGGTGGGGAGAGTCGACATGACGGCATTGGAAGACGCCCGGCGGTACTTCGCGGGCACCCTGGCCGAGGTACGCCGAGATGCTGACTCTCCCTCGCTCGCCGAGATAGAGAGGGTCAGCGGCGGGCGACTGACGCAGTCCACCGTCAACAGGGTGCTTCTGGGCCAGTTCCCGGAGTGGGAATTCGTCGAACTCTTCCTCAAGGCCTGCAGGGCGTTCGCCAAAGAGAAGAGGAGGTCGGTCACCGAATCGCTCTACGAGGAGAGCTTGTGGCGACGACGCCATGCAGATCTGGTGGTCTTGTCGGAGGCGCACCGGAGGGACGAAGGGGCCGAGCTCCCTCCGGGAGTCCAGCGCTTCCCACTGAAGGACGTGCAGCCGCCGGTTGCGGATCTGGGTGAACAGCCGAGCCAGTTGCTACTGGCCCGCCACGAGGTGGTGCCGTTCACCGGCCGGGCGGACGAGCTGACCACGCTGGAGCGCTGGCGGGACGGGAAGACGCCGGACGGGCGGCCGATCGTGGCCTCGGTGGCGTTGCTGCACGGGGGAGGAGGGCAGGGGAAGACCCGGTTGGCCACCGAACTGGCCCGTCGCACCGCCGCCGCAGGGGGATGGAAGGTGTGGCAGGCCGTCCGGACCGGCACGGTTACGGCGGACCCCCCCCACCCCAAGAAGTCGGCGCTGGGACGCAACGCGCTGGTGGTGGTCGACTACGCCGAACGCTGGCCCGCGCAGGAGCTCGATTCCCTCATGGGCAAGCTCTCCGCCCGGCGCGGCGCGCGGCTCAGGGTCCTGCTCATCGCCCGCTCGGAGAGCTGGTGGTCCTCCCTGGTGGATGATTTCCGCAAAAAGGGCTATGCAGATGAAGCGATCCCGGTGAAGGCACTTCCTGAGGGGGACGTCACCACCCGGCTCGAGGCGTTCACGGTCGCCCGCGAGCGCTTCGCCGACGCCCTCGGGGTGCCGGGGAAAGAAGCCGAGACCATCGCGGAGCCAGGGAACCTGGACCACGAGGCCTACGGCTTGACGCTGACCGTGCACATGGCCGCGCTGGTGGCCGTGTACGCCCACATCTGCCGCGGCGAACCACCACGGAATCCGGGTGCACTGTCGGCATACCTGCTGGACCGCGAATACAGCCACTGGGCGAAGCTGGCGCAGGCCAAGAACAACTGCGCCGCACCGGAAGGCGACTTGGCGCAGGCTATGAACAACTGTGCCGTACCGGCGGGCGTCATGGCGCAGACCGTGTACACCGCGACTCTCGCGCGCCCCAGGCGACTCCCGGCGGCGCTCGCCGCCCTGAAGGACGCCCTGGTGGGTGATCCGGCGTCCCATCTTCAGGTCTTGGAGGAACATGCCGCGTGCTACCCCGCCGCTGATGCGCAGACGTACCTGGAACCGCTCTACCCCGACCGCCTCGGCGAGGACTTCGTAGGCCTCAGCACACCGGGTGCCCAGGCCGGCCAGCGCCTGCAGATGCGCTGGGCCGTGCGGGCCGCGGCGCGGCTGCTCGGAGTCAACGCCGACGTGCCCGCTGATGCCGAGGTCGACCCCCACGTACATGCCCGGCTGAACACTCCGGCCGACACCCCTGCCGGCGTTCGAACCGACGCCCCCGCTCCGGAGTGGCGCCGCGACGTCCTCACGAACCTGATCAATGCCGCCGCGCGCTGGCCACACCTCGCCGCCGACGAACTTGCCCCACTGGCACGCGAGCATCCCGGCCTCATACTCCACGCGGGCAACGCCGCCCTGGCCACCCTGGCCCGGATCAAGGAGATCCCGCTCGAAACGCTGGAGGCCATCGAGGCGGTCGCTCCCCCAAGGGATGCAGACCTCGATGTGGGGATCGCCGAAATCACCGATCGTTTCTCCTCCGCCGAACGGATCCGGTCCCTCGCGGACCCCGCCGCCAAGACCGTCCTCTACGCGAAGAAGGCGTGGCGCCTGTCCAACTCGGGCCGGCACGACGACGCCCTGGAGGCGATCGAGCACGCGGTGGAGCTCCATCGCATCCTGGCGCGCGGCGGCCAGGCGGAAGAGTTGTCCGACCTCGGGTGGGCGCTGAACAGCCTGAGCAACGAACTGCACTGGACCGGCCGCCACCGGACCGCGCTGGAAGCGGCCGAGGAATCCGTGGCGATCTTCGTGGCGGTCGTACAGAACCATCCCGAGAAGATCGGCAGTCTTGCGGTCGCCTTCATGACCTTGTCCCTGCGGCTCGATCAGCAGGGGCAGACCGCTCGCGGCCTCGAGCTCCTGGAACACGCGGTCGACATCACCCGACTCACGGCCGAGGCGAGGCCCGCGGACTTCCGTCCCGACCTGGCCGGAATGCTTCACAACCTGGGATCCCAACTGTCCCGAGTCGGCCGGTACTCGGAGGCGCTGTCCGCGGAAACGGAAGCTGTGTCCATCTACCGGCAGTTGGTGGAGCAAGAGCCCCGGGCCCACATCGACGTCATGGCCAACGCACTCGACGGCCTGGCGGTCGCGCTGGGCGGCGAAGGCCGTCACCGCGAGGCTCTGGTGTCCAGCGAGGAAGCGGTCGGATTCCTCCGGGCCGGCGCCGAGGACAATCCCGGCGCCTACGAGCCGCTCCTCGCCAACGCCCTGCTGAACCTCGGTGTCGGGTTCGGCGAGTCAGGTTTCCTGCAGGAGGCCGTTCGGTACTGCCGCGAAGCGGTCGGCATGTCCCGCGACCTCGCGTTCGCAAGCCGGTCCACCCACCTGCCACTCCTCGCGAGGTCGGTGATGAACCTCGGCATCTGGCTCGGCGAGTCGGGATTCCACCAGGAGGCCGTCGACTTCTCCGAGGAGGCGGTTGCGCTGTTCCGCGAACTCGTCGGGCTCGACTCCGAGAGCCACCTACCCAATCTTGCGGAGGCGCTCCTGAACCTCGGACCCCGCTTGGCGCACGCCGACCGGCCCGCGGAGGGCGGGGACGCCTGCGGTGAAGCCGTCGAACTGTACCGTCGGCTGAGCCCTGACGATCCCGTCGTGTACCGCCGCAAACTCGCGATCGCACTGATCAACATGGGGAACGGGCACTCCCGGCAACGGGATCCCGCGGGGGCCGTGGAGTGTTTCAGGGAAGCGGCCGACCTGGCCCGGGAGGTCGCGGAAGACAACCCCGGCGCGGGCCTGCCGATCCTGGCCGGCGCCCTGACCAACCTCGCGGGCCAGCTGAGCAAGGCGGGGCTGTCGGCGGCGTCCGTCACCGTGGCCCAGGAAGCCGTAGCCATCCGACGGCCCTTGGCGGAGGCCGACCCCGGCACACACGAGCCCGGCCTGGCAGCGGCACTGGTGGTCCTCTGCGACGTGCTGAGCGGGGTGGGCCGTCACGAAGAGGCGGCCAAGGAGGGCGCGCGGGCGGTCGCCTTGCTGCTGAAGCTCGCCCACACCGCCCCGGAGGCCCATCGACTGCACCTGGCGCTCTCGCTCAAGAGCCTCGGTCGGCCACTGACTGAGCTGAACCGCCTGCACCAGGCCGTCGCGGTCGCAGAGCAGGAGGTCGCAGTCTGGCGGCACTTGGCACAGGCCGACCCCGTCGGCTACGAGTTCGAGTTGGGCCTGGCCCTGGACCGGCTCGGCGACCTCCTGGCGCAAGTGGGGCGGCACGAAGAGGCGGTCATGGTCGGCGAGCAGGCCGTGGCACTCTGGCGGCGCCTCGACCACCCTGCCACCGGTCTACTGCTGGTGCTTGCCCTCGGCAACCTCGGCGGCCCGCTCTCGGCTCTGAACCGGTACGAGGACGTCATCGCCGCCGGGGAGGAGGCGCTCCCCGTCTGGCGTCGGCTCGCCCGGGAAGACCCGGCCACCTATCGGCCCCAGCTCGGGCATCTGCTGACCCTCCTGGCGCGGGTGCGGTGCGGCCTGTCGCACGGCCTGCGCGAGGCGCTGACCGAGGCGGAGGAAGCGGTGGAGGTCTTCACCGCACTGGACGCACGGCATCCGGGGCTGTTCCGGATGCCGCTGAATGAGGCACTGCACCTACGCACGCACCTGCGCACCATCCTTCCGTAGCGGGGCCGGCTCGATCTTTGATCTCTGACGTCGAACGGCGCGTCGAAGTCGATCGTGGGGAGGCCGCGTTGCCGGCAGCTGTGAACGGGCTCACCCCGGTCGGGGACTGTAACGGCTGCGGCACTGGCTGCACTTGCCCGGTTTGCCCGGCCTGGGCGCGGGAGAAGGAACCGATGTATCCCGGGCCGAGGTGGCCCGGGGTGAAGAGGGGGGAGGATTATGTCCGACACGTACGCTGCGGAATGCCGGATCCGGGCAACAGGTCTGTACCTACTCCTGTAAGCCGGTGGTGTCATTGTTCGCGGTGAGCCGTTATCGAATGGCTGCCGCTTCGTCCGACCCCCTCAGCCGGACAAGTAGGTCAGATTGTAGGCGCAGTCCAGTATGGAGGGACTCCAGGAATCGCGCAGGCGCAGTCGCCGTGAGCCGACGGTAGATTTCCACTGCCTCCTCCGTGGCTTCCAGCGCTCCGCAGGGATCTTGCTGCGCCTGATACACCACCGAGGACCAGCCAGTCAGCGAGGCGGCGAGGCCATGTTCGTAGGTGGCCGGGTCGCTAGCGGCTAGCTGACGGCGGATATCGACAGCCTCCTGAATGGCGGTCATAGCCTCCTGGTGACGCTCCGCATAGGACAGGTAGAGCCCGAGCATGTTCAGCGACGCAGCGAGATCGGGTCTGTGAGTGGTGGGGTCACTCGCGGTGAGCTGTCGGCGGATTCGGACCGCCTCCTGGGTGGCGGTGAGTGCCTCCTCCGGCCGCCCCGCCGTCCTTAGACCGTGTCCTATGTGGTGAGGCGTCGTTGACCCCCGTATGGGGCGGGGTACTTGGAGTTGGATTGTTCCGGACGGACTGTGGGAGATCGCGGAGCCGCTGATCCCACCGTCGAAGGTCCGGTCGCAGGGCGGCGGGACGCAGGACACGCCTGATGAGACGCTGTTCGCGGCCATCATCTACGACCTGGTCAGCGGGTGCGCCTGGCGGGCGCTGCCGCCGTGCTTCGGGATATCGAAGTCGACGGCCCACCGCAGGTTCCTGATCTGGTCGAGGGCCGGAGTCTGGGGCCGGCTCCACGAGGAGCTCCTGCACCGCCTGGACGACGCTGGCCTCCTCGACCTGTCCCGGGCGGTCCTGGACTCCGCCCACGTCAGTGCCAAAAAAAGGGGGCGAACTCACAGGTCCGAGTCCCGTGGACCGGGGCAAGCCGGGTTCCAAGATGCACGTCCTGTCGGACGCGAACGGACTGCCCCTCCTCGTCGGCGTCACCGCGGCCAACACCCACGACAGCCTCGCCCTGAAGCCCATGATCATGGGCCACCAAACGAGACACGACCCCCACCGCGGCCGCTTCTTCAAGCCTCAGCGCCTTCACGCCGACAAGGCCTACGACGTTCCCCACCTGCGAAAATGGTTCCGCTGCAAACGGATCGGCGTCCGTGCTGCCCGCAAGGGCGTCGAGTCCTCCGAACGACTCGGCCAGCGCAGGTGGGTGATCGAGCGGACCATGTCCTGGCTCACCGGCTACCGCCGCCTCAACCACCGCTACGAACGCCACCCCCGCAACTACCTGGCCTTTCTCGGCCTCGCCGCCGCCATCTGCTGCTACAAACGCCTCGTCCGCCTCACCACGTAGGACACGGTCTAAGGGGCGGTCGGGCCGACTGTTGGACGACGGCAACTGGCGAGCCCAGACTCGGTGGCCGGCGGTGAGGCGGGCGCGCTACGCAGAGTCCAGCGGGACGATCGGGCAGGTGCCGCAGTATCCGCCGCACTCCACCCGGCACATGTGTGCGTCGTGGCTCGTTCAAAAGGGCGTCTCGCTGTACGACGTCCAGCACCTACTCGGTCACGAGAGCTACCAGACGACACAGCGGTACGCCCATCTCGCCCCGGCGCTCACCAGGCTGTCCTCGGAGCCTGGGAACGATTGGGCTCCCAGCTGGTCGTGCCGGCGTGGGGCGGCGTGCGGTCCGGCGAATAGAAGCCGGTGACCACCGTGTCTCTGGTGGGCCTCCCGCCCGTGCTGTCAGCTGGTTCGCGGATTCCCTGCTGCATGCCAGGCGTCGGCGAGGGCGCTAACGGTAGGAAGGCGCTTATCAGGCTCCACTGCGGTCGCCGTTGTGATGACAGTCAGCTGGGCAGGGGTTCCGCGCCACTGCGTTTCCTCGTCGCCGGCGTCGAGGAGGAGGTGCAGCGCCCGGCCGAGGTTGAAGACCGTGGTGCGGATGTCGATGAGCGAGCCGCGGGCGAACTCCTCGGGCGCCATATAGCGGCTGGTGCCGGGTAGGCGGTCGGCTTCCAGCGTGAACGGTCCGGGGCGGTACTCGTCCAGATCGCAGAGCTTCATGCGCTGCTGGTCGAAGTCGTAGAGCATGCAGCCGTCGCAGAGGTCGACGGCCACGCAACCAGCATCTTCGACAGCCAGGTGGGCGCTGATAAGCGATTCCAAGGCGGCATTGATCTGAGCGAGCGGCTGGGCCCTGAACCTTGCCATAGGGCTGCCGGGAGCGGCCCGTCCGCCATGCCGTGACCGGGTCGGATGGTAGAGAACCTCGCCGCCCATCCACGGGTATACAAGCACAGGGCTGACGGCCGTGGTGAAGGAATGCACCAGGGGCACGATCGCCGAATGTGCGACGGCGCGGTGGACCGAGATTGCCCGGTGCAGCGACGCGACGGCTTCGGGCGTCGATGCGGTCTTAACGAACCAGCGCTGTCCCGACGCCAGCAACCCGTACGAGGTGCAGCCGGAGTCTTGATCGCCGAACCTCTGGAACACGGTGCCCAGTCGGTCCAGCAGAGGCTCGATCTCTGGGGCGTGCGTCACGTCCTGGAACGGGTGCGTCGTCATTTCCTGCATGGTGTCATTCCGTGCACCGACGTGCAGCGGTTTTGCGGCGATGCCCGGCGTCGTTGGCGATCGCCACTAATGGGTCTTCTGCTGCTCCAGCTACTTGAAGACCTCGGTCTTCTCGTAGAGGACCTTGGCATTCCTGCCCCGGCCGAGTTTGTACCCCTTCAAGCCGAGCTTCGAGGCTTCCTTGTAGACCCAGCTCCTGGACATATTGAGCATTGTCGCAACCTCGGTCGAGTCCATGAGCACGGGCTCGACCGGGCGCCTCCCGTGGGGCGAGCTGGTGCCAGAGCTCGTCCTTTCGGGGGGCGTTTGCGGGTCTGTGGTCAATGGTGCTCCTTTGGGGCTGGCCGTGCCGATCCCGAAAGCGGAGTGGCACGCGGTCTGGCAGGAAGTCGAGGCATCGGTGTGCGCCCGCCGAGTGGCACCGCCAGATGCCGTCGCGCGGACAACACCAATGGTCACGAGAATCCCCGGTTTCGCTAACCGGGCTTTGCCGCTATATTCCGCACCCGCCTCGATGTGCCGTTGCCTGTGGCGAGCCGCGAGCGGCGCCGCCAAGGGCGTCGGAGTAGGTGCCGCAGCCTGGGCGGGTTGATCCGTGTGCAGGCGCCGGCGCGTGCCGACCGTCGGCCCGCCGCCGTGGATCCGCTCACAGTTAAGGTGGTCCTGGACGACTGCCGACCGTCGTTGCGTAGGCTGGCGTGGTCGTCGCGGTGGGGGCGCGAGTGAGCCGGCTGAGCCCCTCGAAACCTGCCTGACGGTGCATCAGAAAAGGTCAGCAATTGGTCAGCATTAGTCCTCAAAAACCTGGTGAAAGCTGACCGAACATGCGACTCGTTGTAAGGTAGGGAAACCGCCCTTGACCTGCAAAAACGCAGGCAGGGAGCCGTCTTCGAGGAGTCCATAGTGCTGCGCACCATGTTCAAGTCCAAGATCCACCGCGCCACCGTGACCCAGGCCGATCTGCACTACGTCGGCTCCGTCACCATCGACGGCGAGCTGATGGAAGCCGCCGATCTGCTGCCCGGTGAGCTCGTCCACATCGTCGACATCGACAACGGGGCCCGGCTCGAGACCTACGTCATCGAGGGCGAGCGCGGTTCCGGCGTGATCGGGATCAACGGGGCCGCCGCCCATCTGGTGCACCCCGGGGACCTCGTCATCCTGATCAGTTACGCCCAGGTCGAGGACGCCGAGGCGCGTGCCCTCGTGCCGCGCGTGGTGCACGTCGACGCGGACAACCGGATCGTGGAGCTCGGGGCGGACGCCTCCGCGCCCGTGCCCGGGACCGATCAGCAGCGCAGCCCGCAGGCCGTTCCCGCGCACGTCTGAGACGAGGAGAAGCACCGCATGGCAGATCTGGAGATCCGCGACGACCGGGCGGCCGGACGCCTGGGGGCGTTCGAGGGCGAGACCTACGTCGGCGGCATCGTCTACTTCGTCCTGGACGCCGAGCCGCACGCGCTGGTCGCCGTGCACACGGTCGTCGAGGAGGGCCACGAGGGCAAGGGCGTCGCCGGCTCCCTGGTGCGCGAGTTCTACGGGATCGCCGCACGCGAGGGCGTCCCCGTCGTGCCGCTCTGCCCCTACGCCGCGAAGTGGGCCGAGAAGCACCCGGACGAGGCGCCCGTCCCGTCGGACGAGCTCGTCCGGGCGGCGAAGACCCAGCTCAAGGCGACGCCGGAACTCCTGTGACGGGGACGCCCGCGCTGGCGCTGCTGCACACCTCACCGGTTCACGTGCCCGTCTTCGACGGGCTGCGCGACCGGGACCGACCCGGGCTCGTCCTGCACCACCTCGTACGCGAGGACCTTCTGGCGCGCGCCCGGGCCGAGGGCCCCGACGCGGTGGACGACGACGTCCGGAGCGCCCTCGCCGAGGCCGTCGCGGCGGGCGCCGGCGCCGTCCTCTGCACCTGTTCGACGATCGGCGCGGTGGCGGAGCGGGCCGCCGCGCGGCTCGGCGTGCCGGTGCTGCGGGTGGACCGCCCGATGGCCGCCGAGGCGGTCCGGGCGGAGCGGATCGTCGTCGTCGCGACCGTGCGGTCGACCCTGGCGCCCACGATCGACCTGCTCCGGGAGGAGTCGGGGGAACGGACCTCGTTCGTCACGACCCTGCTCGTCGAGGAGGCGTGGCCGTACTTCGAGGCCGGGGACCGGGACGGCTACCTGGACACGGTGGCCGCGGCCGTCGACCGGATCGACCCGGCGGCCGGCGGGGTGATCGTCCTGGCGCAGGCGTCGCTGGCCGACGTCGCCGGACGGGTCCGCACCCCGCTGCCCGTCCTGTCCAGCCCGGCGAGCGGGCTGGCCGCCGGGGCGGAGGCCGTCGCGCGGCGTCAGGGATGAATGGATCCGGCGGGCGAGGGCACGCGCAGCGGGAGAGCCTGGTGCACAACGGACCAGCCGATCGAGAGGCGCGTCATGACCCACCCGTACCCCGACCCGGTACCTCCGTCGCCCATCCCGCCGCCGAACCCGGTGCCGCCGCCCGCGCCCGGGCCGGTGCCCGGCCCGGCTCCGGTACCCGAGCCGGACCCGGTCCCGGGACCGCCGCCGCCCGCTCCCGTACCGGAACCCGAGCCTCAACCCCAGCCGGGTCCCGCCGGTCCCTGACGGCCATGTGACACAAGGGAGTTGGAGTTTCCCGAAGGCCCTTGTCACGGCCTGTGACTGTCCCTTACCTTGGGCGACTGCTGATGCGTTCAAGGGGGTCCCATGGCCGTACGCGGACGACACCGCCGGCAGCAGCCGAGCCGGATCAACCGAGCCTCGCTCACGGTGACGGCAGGCGGTGCGGGAATCGCGCTGCCCCTGATGGGAGCGGGTACGGCGCAGGCCGCCTCGCTCGACGTCTGGGAGAAGATGGCGGCCTGCGAGTCGTCCTCCAACTGGCGTATCAACACCGGCAACGGCTACTTCGGCGGCCTGCAGTTCAGCCAGGCGACCTGGGAGCGGTACGGCGGCACGCACTACGCCCCCCGCGCCGACCTCGCCTCCAAGGACCAGCAGATCGCCGTCGCGGAGAAGGTCCTCAAGGGACAGGGCCCCGGCGCCTGGCCCGCCTGCGCGCCGCGGGCGGGGCTGGCCCGGGGGCAGGACGCCCCGGACATCCGGCCCGCGTCCCTGCCCGGGCAGCGGACGGCCGTGGGGCACAAGCCCCCGGGCGCCACGCCGACCACCGTGCCCACCGTCCGCGAGTCGTACACGGTCGCCCCCGGCGACTCGCTCTCCCGGATCGCCCGGGAGGAGCGGGTCAAGGGCGGCTGGCAGCGGCTCTACGAGGCCAACCGCACCGTGGTCGGCGGTGACCCCGACCTGATCCACCCGGGACAGAAGCTGACCCTCCGGATGACGGCGCCCGCACGGAAGCCGTCCACCCGCAGCACCGGCACGCCGAGCCGCGCGGCGGCCCGCTCCGCCACCGCGCCGATCGTCGAACAGGTGCAGAGGACGGCGCCGGCGCCCGCCGCGACGGCCTCGGCGACCCGCGGCCGCGAAGCCCGCCCCCGCGAAACCCGCCGCGAAGCCGGTCACCGGACCCGCGGCCGCGAAGCCCGCGGCCAGGCCGGCCGCGAAACCCGTCTCCCGGCCCGCGTCCCGGCCGGCCGCCAAGCCGCACACCGACGCGTTCAGCGCCCCGGTCTCCGCGTCCATCGGCACCCGCTACCGGGTGTCCGGGTCCTCCTGGGCCAGCGGCTACCACACGGGGGTGGACTTCCCCGTCCCGACCGGCACGTCCGTCAGGGCCGTCGCAGGCGGCAAGGTCGTCTCCGCCGGGTGGGGCGGGGCGTACGGCTACGAGATCGTCATCCGGCACGACGACGGCCGCTACAGCCAGTACGCGCACCTCTCGGCGCTCTCCGTGCGCGAGGGCCAGCGGGKCGGYGGCGGCCAGCGGATCGCCCGGTCAGGATCGACCGGCAACAGCTCGGGACCGCACCTCCACTTCGAGATGCGGACGGGTCCCGGGTACGGCAGCGACATCGACCCCCTGGCCTACCTCAGGGCCCGCGGAGTCTCCATCTGACCGCGACGACGACACCGCCGGGCCGTCGTCCACGGCCGTCAGGCGGTCCATCGTGAGCTGGATCAGTCCGCCGGCCGCCACCGCCCCGCAGATCAGCGCGGCGACGGTGCCGGCCGTGCCGTAGCGGAAGCTCTCGCCGAACAGGGTCAGGCCCACCGCCGCCGCGACCACCGGGTTCACGACCGTGACGGTGGCCAGCGGCGCGGCGAGCCCGGCACCCCGGTACGAGGCCTGCGAGAGCAGGAGTCCCGTGACCGCCAGCGCCGAGAGCACCAGCAGGCTCGGCCACTGGGCGAAGGGCGCGCTCGCCGTCCACTCCACGGCGACCGTCTTGGTGAAGACCGAGGCGATGCCGAACGACACCCCCGCCGCGGCGGCCAGGACCACGCTGCGGAGCACCGGACGCCCCACCAGCTGCGCCACGGTGAACAGCGCGGTGACCACGCCGGCCGTCCCGGCCGCGAGCATCCACCGCTCGGCCCCGCCCAGCGCCTGCGAGTCCGCGCTCCCGGTCAGACTGAGCAGCCCCGCCAGGCCCACCGTGGCCATGATCGCGCCCCGCCAGGCCGTCCGGCCGGCCCGGCGGCCGACGAACAGCGCGGCCATGGGCAGGGCGAAGACGATCGTGAGGGCGCCCAGCGGCTGGACCAGGCTGAGCGGGCCGTAGGCGAGCGCCACCACGTGCAGCGTCGCACCGAGACCGTTGAGCAGCACCGACCCCCACCAGGCCGGGCTGTGCAGCGGTGCGTAGGGGCGGCCGGGGACGGCGGCCGCGACCCGCTCCTGCACGATGGCAGCGGCCGCGTAGGCGACCGCCGAGACCAGCGACAGGAGAACGGACAGCACGAGGGGACTCATACGTACAACGATCTCTCTTCCGGGCGTTCACGTCGTCGTACCTGGGAACCCCATCGCCCGTACTGCCGTCGTAGTACAGGGCCCGTACGTACACCTGAAGACGTACGCCTCCGCAGGTCAGGAGGGGTGGAACGCGACCTTTCCGGTATCCGGGGCGAAGCGGGCACCGCCCATCCGGAGCCGTACCGGAATCCCATCCCGAGCCAGTCGGCGCCCGGTCCGGTCCACTTTGGCCCGCTCCGGGAGCCGTTACGGTGATCGCCGGACGAGGGCCCACGGCGGGGCCCGAAACGGGGCGGGAAGGGCGGTCGCGGCGGTGGATCTCGTCGAGAGCGGATCGGTCGGGGGCTTCTTCGCGCTGCGGACGGCCGCACCTCCCGGAGGCGGCGCGCACCTGCCGCTCGCGCGGCTGTACGCGGGGGAGACCGGCCCCCTCACCGCCCGCGTCGACCGGGTCGCCGCCCGCCTGCGCGCCCCGGAGCGCAGGGTCGCCGCCTCGATCGCCCATCTCGGACTCGCCGCGCGCCTCTGGTCGACGGTGCTCGGCCCGGCCGCCCTCCACGGCCGCTTCCCGGCCCTCGACCCCGCCGAGCTGCACTGGGACGGGGCGCTGACCTCTCCCGACGACCTCTGGTGGGCCGGTGCGGACACCCGTCCCGCCACCGTGGAGCAGCTGACCGAGGTCGTCGTCGACACCCACCTCGTCCCGCTGGCCGCCGCCTTCCGCGCCGACGGACGCATCTCGCCGCGGCTCCTCCGGGGCAACGCCGGGTCCGCCCTGGCCGGTGCGCTGCGGGAGCTGATCCGCTGGTCCCGTGCCCGGCAGCGCCCCGAGGTGGCCGAGCGTGCGGCGGCCCTCGCCGGTGGGCTCCTCGGTCACCCCGTCCTGGCCGGCACCGTCCGCGGCCCCGCCCTGCGCCGCGCGTCCTGCTGCCTCTACTACCGGGCCCCGGGCGGCGGGCTCTGCGGCGACTGTGTGTTCGATCACCCACCGGCGACGGGTTTGGAGACAGGGCCCTCCGCTCCGTAAAATTCCGCTTTTGGGATACGGAGCGCGTGAGCGCACGAGTGATCGAGGAACGGCAGAGGCCATGACGGTGACCGAAGAAACCCAGGAGTACGGCCCGGGGGTCGACCCCGAGCGCCTGGCCGTCTGCCTGAGCGTCCTCGACGAGCTCGACAAGCTGGACGTGGACCACCCCGACGCGATCGCCGTGCGGCGCGCCACCGCCGGGATCTACCGGACGGTGAAGCAGCGCCGCCGCCAGGAGCGCCGGGCCGCCAAGACCGCGCACGACAAGGCCGTCACCGAGGCCACCGCCACCGGCTCCGCCGCGCGCATCGACGACGAGACCGAGGGCCTCCTGCCCTCCTCCGTCACCGAGGCCGGCCGGATCGCGGGCATACTCCAGCGCCCCCGCTCCTGCTACACCTGCAAGACGCGGTACGTCGAGGTCGACTACTTCTACCACCAGCTCTGCCAGAACTGCGCCGCGCTGAACCGCAGCCGCCGGGACGCCCGTACCGACCTCGCCGGCAAGCGCGCGCTGCTCACCGGCGGCCGGGCCAAGATCGGCATGTACATCGCGCTGCGGCTGCTGCGCGACGGCGCCCACACCACGATCACCACCCGCTTCCCCAAGGACGCGATCCGCCGCTTCAAGGCGATGGAGGACTCCGCGGACTGGATGCACCGGCTCGAGGTCGTCGGCATCGACCTGCGCGACCCGGCCCAGGCCGTCGCCCTGGCCGACCAGATCGCCGAGGCGGGTCCGCTCGACGTCCTCGTCAACAACGCGACGCAGACCGTGCGCCGGCTGCCGAGCGCCTACGCCGCCCTCGTGGAGGGGGAGACCGCGCCGCTGCCGGCCGGTGAACTGCCCGCCCACCACGTGATCGGCGCCTTCAACTCCGGCGCGGTGGACGGCCTGGCCGCGCTGCCCGTCGGTGTCAGCGGTCTCGACGCGCAGAAGGTCGCGGACCTCGCCCTGGTGGCGGGCAACGCGAGCGTGGCCCGCCACCTCGACGGCACGGCGATCGACGCCGGCGGCCTGGTTCCGGACGTCGTCGAGTCGAACACCTGGGTCCAGACCATCGAGCAGATCTCCCCGGTGGAGCTGCTGGAGACCCAGCTGTGCAACTACACGGCGCCGTTCATCCTGATCAGCAAGCTGCGTCCGGTGATGGCCCAGGCCGCCGCGAAGGCGTCCAGCGGCCGCGCGTACGTCGTCAACGTCTCGGCGATGGAGGGCGTCTTCAGCCGGGGCTACAAGGGCGCAGGTCACCCCAACACCAACGCCGCGAAGGCCGCCATCAACATGGTGACGCGGACCAGCGCGCAGGAGATGTTCCAGACCGACGGCATCCTCATGACCTCGGTCGACACCGGCTGGATCACCGACGAGCGCCCGCACTTCGACAAGCTGCGGCTCGCCGAGGAGGGCTTCCACGCCCCGCTCGACCTGGTCGACGGCGCGGCCCGGGTCTACGACCCGATCGTGCGCGGCGAGGCGGGCGAGGACCTGTACGGCTGCTTCCTCAAGGACTACGCCCAGGCGAACTGGTAGGTCCGCCGGCGGCCGGTCCCGCACCGGCCGCCCGGCCGAGCGACACGCGGTCACCCGGGCCCGCCCGGGTGACCGCGCGTCGTACGCCCCGCCGCCCTCTTCCCGGAGTGTCCCGGGGGGTGTCCCGGGGTGTCCCGGGCGTGCCCGTGACACCGCGTCCCGGAGCGTCGGGCCGCCCGTCCCGCGGGTTCACCCGTCCGGCGGTTCGCCAGGGCCTTCGGATTCGTCCATCTGTCCGGAACTCACCCGATCGCGTCACACTTCCGAGCCCCATAGAGCATGAGCGCGCTCATTTGGTTACTCTGATGCTCACGGTCGGCCACCGGGGTTTCACCAAACCCTCACGGCCGGCTTGGGGACTGGCCTGCCACCAAGGCCGCGGTCCCGCCCGGAGAACGGCGCCACCGCGACCGAACGGCCATGTCCTCATAGGCTCGCGACACGAAGGAGTGCGCGGTGACACCAGAACTGACGAAGCAGGAAACACGACCGGCCGATCAACCGGACCGGTCGAAGAGGCCCGGCGAGCGGCTGGGCAGCCTGGACGTGTGGGCGCATGCGGCCCCCATCCGGCTGGCCGGCTACGAAGACGACCTCGCGGAGCCCCACATCCTGCCCGGCATCGACTGAGTCGTAGCTGTCGCTTCGCCCGTGCCCCCGGCCGCCCCGGCCGGGGGCACGGGCATGTCCGCGGCCGGGGCGGGTGGCCGGCCGCTCAGCGCCAGGCGCCGGAGCGCAGCCGGGTCGGCGGCAGGTACTCGCGGACGAGGGTGCGGTGCCACCACGCGCCGGTCTCGCGCAGTTCCCGCCGGGTCGTGAACCGGTAGCGGTAGAGACGGGCCCTGACCAGGGCCGGCGGCGCGTCCGGGAAGGGGTTGTGCCGAAGGAGCCTCAGGGTGTCCCGGTCCCCGTCGAGCAGCCGCTCGACGAACGGGCCGAACCAGTCGCCGGCGTACGCGGGGGAGAGCGCCGCGAACCACATCAGCCAGTCGAGCCGCAGGTGGTACGGGGCGAACTGGCGCGGCAGCCGGCGGGGATCGCCCGGCTTGCCCTTGAAGCCGTACTCCTTCCACAACGTGTCCGGGCGGGGAACGGGATCGTCCGTGCCCTCGATGACGATCTCGTCCCTGACCCTGCCGACCGTGCCGAAGGCGCCGTACGAGTTGACCAGGTGGAGGGGGTCGTACGAGCGGTTCATCGCCTGGCGGCGGGAGGCCAGGTTGCGGACCGGGCGGTGGCTGAGGAACAGGATCAGCGCGGTCGCGGCGCAGACGACGACCACGTACCAGAGGGGCGGCGACGGCAGCGCGGGGGCTCCGACGAGCAGGGAGCCGTCCATGGCGGACAGCGCGAGGACGATCGTCAGCCAGTTCAGCCAGGCGAAGTTCCCGGAGAGCACCAGCCACAGCTGGGTCGCCACCATCAGGCCGGCCGCGACCGTCGCCACCGGCTGCGGGGTGAAGAGGAGGACCGGGACCAGCAGCTGCACGACGTGGTTGGCGGCCGCCTCCACCCGGTGCAGCGGCCGGGGCAGGCGGTGGAAGAACCAGCTCAGCGGCCCGGGCATCGGCTGCGTCTCGTGGTGGTGGTACAGGCAGGTCAGGTCGCGCCAGCAGCGGTCGCCGCGGATCTTGATGAGCCCGGCGCCGAACTCGACCCGGAAGAGCAGCCACCGCAGCAGGAACAGCACCAGGACGGGCGGCCCGACGTCGTCGTTGCCCAGGAGGATCGCGAGGAAGCCGGTCTCCAGGAGCAGTGACTCCCAGCCGAAGGCGTACCAGGTCTGACCGACGTTCACGATGGAGAGGTACAGCACCCAGGGGACCGCCCACAGGAGCATCGAGACCCCGAGGGGCACGGCGTCGCCGGCGCCCGCCGCCAGGGCGAGGGCCAGCGCCGCGCCCGTCCACGCCACCGCGGCGAACAGCCGGTCCGAGTAGCGCCAGTGGAAGAGGCTCGGGGCCCGGCGGGGATCCACCCGGCGCAGGTGGTCCGGCACCGGGAGCATGCCCCGCTCGCCGATCAGGGCCCGGAACTGGAGCGCGGCGCAGAGGAAGGCCACGAAGTAGAGCCCGGCGAGCCCTCGCTGGAAGACGATCCGGCTCAGCCAGTAGTCGGGTGCGGTGAACCAGTCCATCGCTGCCCGTTCCGGGCGGGGCCCCGGGCGGCGCCGGGCCGGCGGTCAGCTCTTCTCGTCGTCGTCCGTGCCGCGTTCGCCCTCGGCCTGGGAGGGCGTCGTGCGCGTCGTCTGGGGATGCCGCTGCTTCCGCTCCTGGACGTCCATGTCCTCGTCGAGGCGTTCGCCCTCGGCCTGCGAGGGGCTGGTGTACTCGTCGTAACGGCGCATGACCGCCTCCTCGATCGGTGTCCACGGGCGGGCGCGTCCGCGCCCGCACCGGGCACATCCGTACAGAAGGAGCGTAACGCCGCGGGTCCCCTGGGGCCCGCTCCATCAAGGCCGCGCGGTGCCGCCCGCACGGGAGCCCCGGCAGCCAGGAGACGGCTCGGTCCGGTCCCGGCCCGTCCTCAGGCGGGCGCGGCGATCCGCCGCAGCGTGCGGCCGAGCCGGCGGGCGTAGGCGTGCTGGAGGAACGGGACCAGGGGGCCCGCGAGGCGGGTGTACCAGGCGGCGGGGCGGCTGAAGGCGGTGACCGTGAACCAGACCGAGCCGTCCGGGTGCAGATCCACGACGAAGGACTCCTCGCCCCGCTCGGGGTGCCCGGTCCGGGTGCCGTAGGCGAAGCCGGCGCGGGTCTCCTCGTAGGCCGTCCAGATCACCTCGCAGGGAGCGGTGAACCGGACGGGGCCGATTCCGGCCGAGACCTCGACGGCCACCCCGGGTGCGGCACGCTCGGCCTCGCAGTGGATCCGGGCGCCCGAGGAGCGGTGCATCCGCCAGGTGGTGACGGCCGTCCCGGCGGTCTCGAAGGCGTCCCGGCCCCGGCCGATCCGGAGGGTGTGGTGGAGGTGGTGGTAGCCGGGCGGGAGGTGGTCCCGTCCGGTGGCGCCGACCTCGGGGTAGGTGAGCGACGCGGGCGCGGCGCCGGACAGGCTGCGGATCAGGCGGGTCATGCTGCGGTCTCCGTTCGGACGGGGCGGGCGGGAGCGAGGGGGCGCGCGCGGAGCCGGTGCCAGGCGAGGACCGAGCAGAGCGCGAAGCCGAGGGCGTTGCCGAGGCCGTGGGTGGCGGCCATCCAGGTCAGGCTCGGGTGGGGCAGGCCGGTGGCCTCGCCGAGGGCCCAGCTGAGGGCCAGCAGCATGGTGGCCGCGAGCACGGCGGCGGAGACGGCCAGCAGGGTCCGGGCGACCGGGTCGGGCGTGTGGGCGCGGACGTCCCGCCAGGTCGCCAGGGCGACGGCCCACATGCCCGCGGTGAGGACGAGCGCGCCGACCAGTTCGGCCCAGTCGTCCACGAAGTAGCCGAGCAGCACCAGCAGGGTGCCGACCGGGACGCTGAGCGCCGCGAACCGTGCGGCGGGGCCGTCGGCCGTCCGGCAGACGAGGCCCGCGACGAGTGCCGCGGCGAATCCCGCGTAGTGGAAGTGGGGCACGGTCAGGGACAGGATCTCGAGGTCGAAGCCGAACAGTTCGTACCCGGCGCGCTCGGCGACGAGGGCGAGGCCGGCGACCGAGGGCGTCACCAGCGCGGTGAGCACGGCGATCTCGGACGGCCGCGGGAGGTACCGGGCGAGCGGTCCGCCCTCGGGCGCCGGCCTCGCCCTCGTCGCCGAGCGCGCCGGGTACGAACTGTTCGGCTTCGACCTCGAGATCCTGTCCCTGACCGTGCCCCACTTCCACTACCCGCCTCGGCCGTGACATCGGCGGCGACTGGTACGACGTCATCCCGCTGCCCGGCGGCCGGGTCGGCGCCGTCATCGGGGACGTCCAGGGCCACGACACGCACGCCGCCGCCGTCATGGGCCAGCTACGGATCGTGCTGCGCGCCTACGCCGCGGAGGGGCACACCCCGGCCACCGTGATGGCGCGCGCCTCCGTCTTCCTGCACGAGCTGGACACCGACCGCTTCGCCACCTGCACCTACGCCGAGGCGGACCTCGCCACCGGCGTCGTGCAGGTGGTCCGCGCCGGGCACGTCGACCCGCTGATCCAGGACACCGACGGCACCAGCCGCCGGCTGCCCGTGGAGGGCGGGCTGCCGCTCGGGCTCTCGGCGGAGTTCGGCCGCCTCGACTACCCCGTGACGACGCTGGAGCTGGACCCCGGCCAGACCCTGCTGCTGTACACCGACGGCCTGGTCGAGAAGCGCGGATCCGACCTCGCCGAGGGCATGCGCTGGCTCTCCGCGCTCGTACGCGGCGGCCCGCGCGACCTCCAGGACCTCGCCGACCACCTGTGCGAGGTGGTGGACGAGCGCGGCGGCGAGGACGACGTCGCGATCCTGCTCCTGCGCCGCCGGGGCGTGTACTTCCCGCAGTCCGGCGGCCGGCTCCAGCAGCACGTCGCCCCCAGTGATCCCGAGGCCCTCAGCTCGGCCCGCCACATGATCCGGGCGGCGGTCCGGGCCTGGGGCGCCGGGGAGCGGTCCGACGAGATCGAGCTCGTCGCGGACGAGATGATCACCAACGCGCTGATGCACACCGACGGCGGGGCGATCGTGACCCTGCGGATGCTGGCGGGCCCCGAGCGGCGGCTCCGGGTGGAGGTCGAGGACCGCTCCAGCGCGCTGCCGCGGCGCCGCGAGGCGGGCGAGGCCGGGGTCTCCGGGCGGGGCCTGCTGCTGGTCGACATGATCTCGGACGTCTGGGGCGTGGAGCCCCGCGGTGGCGGCAAGTGCGTCTGGTGCGAGTTCACCGTCGGGCAACACGGTGTTAACTCAGCGTGAAGTGATCGTACTTGACCGTAACCGACCGTGCACGATTGACTTCGGTTACCTGCCGTTCCCCGAGGACACGAGGCACTGTTGAGCGTCGAGCTGCTGACACCTCTTGATCTGGCCTTCTGGCATCTGGAATCGACCGATCACCCCATGCACCTGGGCGCCCTCGCCCACTTCGGGCCCGCGCCCGGCGACCCGGCCGGGCTCCCCGAGCTCCTCGCCCGCCGCGCCGCCGCGATCCCCCGGCTGCGCATGCGGGTCCGCGACGTCTGGCTGCCCGTCGGCGGCGCCGCCTGGGCCGCCGACAAGGACTTCGACGTACGACGGCACGTCCGGGAGATCGCGCTGCCCGGCGCCGACTTCGGCGCCGAGAGCGCCCACCTGGCCGGCGAACTCATGGAACGGCCGCTCGAACGCGGCCGGCCGCCGTGGGAGATGTACCTCCTCACCGGCGCCCCCGACGGCTCCTTCGCCGTCCTCGTCAAGCTCCACCACGCCCTCGCCGACGGCATGCGGGCCGTCGCCATCGGCGCCGGGATCTTCGACGAGATCGCCGCCGGCCGCGGGCGTGCCGTACCCGGCCGGCGCGCCCGCGCCGTACCCCCGCGTTCCTGGCTGCCCGGCCCCGGCCGGCTCGTCGGCGCCGCCCGCGACCGCATCGGGGACCTCGGCCGGGCCGTCGAGGTCGGCGCCTCCGTGGTCCGCGCGAGCAGGCTCGACGGCCGCGGCGCCGCCGCCCTCGCGGCCGGCTCCAGCGGCACGCGCCGGGTGGCCACCGCCACCCTGGACCAGGAGCGGATCCACCGGATCCGCCGCGCCGCGGGCGGCACCTCCAACGACATCCTGCTCGCCCTGGTCTCCGGCGCGCTGCGCCGCTGGATCGACGGCCGCGGCGAACCCGTCCCCGGCGTCGACCCGCGCGCCCTCGTGCCCGTGTCCCGCCGACGGCCCGGCGCGCCCTCCGCCGCGGGCAACAGCCTCTCCGCCTACCTGCTGGACCTGCCGGTCACCGAGCCCGACCCGGCGGCCCGGCTCGCCTCCGTCCGGCGGGCCATGGACCGCAACAAGGCCGCGGGTCCGCTGCGCGGCGCCGGGGCCGTCGCCGTACTCGCCGACCAGCTCCCGCCGCTCGCCCACCGATTCGGCGCGCCGATCGCGTCCGGCGCCGCCCGGCTGCTCTTCGACGTCCTGGTCACCCAGGTACCGCTGCCCCGCTCGGCGCTCTCCCTCGGCGGGGCGCCGCTGCGCGAACTCTTCCCGATGGCGCCGCTCGCCCGCGGCCAGTCGCTCGCCGTGGCCATGTCGCCGTACGGCGGGCAGGTCCACTTCGGCCTCGTCGCCGACGGCAAGGCCGTGCCCGACCTCGACGCGCTCGCCGCGGCGCTCGCCGACGAACTGGAGGTGCTGGACACGGCGCCCGGCCGCTGAGCGCGCGGCCCGGCGGGCGGTGCGGCAGGGTGGAGCCATGCCGGAACTGCCCGAGGTCGACGCCCTGCGAGAGTTCCTCGACGAGCACCTCGTGGGCAAGGAGATCGCCCGCGTGCTGCCCGTCGCGATCAGCGTGCTCAAGACCTACGACCCGCCGCTGAGCGCGCTGGAGGGAACCGAGGTCACGGCGGTCGACCGGCACGGCAAGTTCCTGGACATCACCACCGGACACGGCGACGCGCGGCTCCACCTCCTCGTCCACCTCGCCCGGGCCGGCTGGCTCCACTGGAAGGACCCGCTGCCCTCCGGCGTCCCCCGCCCCGGCAAGGGGCCGCTGGCCCTGCGCACCGCCCTCACCGGCGGCGACGGCTTCGACCTCACCGAGGCCGGCACCACCAAACGGCTCGCCGTCCACGTGGTGCGCGCACCCCGCGACGTTCCCGGCGTCGCCCGGCTCGGCCCCGACCCGCTCGCCGACGCCTTCGACCTCCCGGCCTTCGCCGCGCTGCTCGCCGGCGAGCAGCGCCGGATCAAGGGCGCCCTGCGGGACCAGAGCCTGATCGCGGGCATCGGCAACGCCTACAGCGACGAGATCCTGCACGCCGCGAGGATGTCCCCCTTCAAACCCACCCGGAACCTCACGGAGGAGGAGACCGCCACGCTCTACACCGCGATGCGGACCACCCTGCGCGAGGCCGTCGACCGCTCGCGCGGCGTCGCCGCGGGCCGGCTCAAGGCCGAGAAGAAGAGCGGCCTGCGGGTGCACGGACGGACCGGCGAGGCCTGCCCGGTCTGCGGCGACACCATCCGCGAGGTGTCCTTCAGCGACTCGTCCCTCCAGTACTGCCCCACCTGCCAGACCGGCGGGAAGCCGCTCGCCGACCGGAGGCTGTCCCGGCTGCTGAAGTAGCCGGCGCCGTGCGCCCGCCGGGGATCACGGGACAGCCCTTAGACTCCGCCGCATGCTGCGCGTACTGGCCGTCGACGACGAAGAGCCGGCCCTCGGGGAACTGCTCTACCTCCTCCGCTCCGACCCCCGGGTGCGCAGCGCCGAGGGCGCCACCGACGCGACCGGGGCGCTGCGCCGGATCGGCCGCGCGCTGGACGCGGGACCCGACGGCGAGGAGGCCGTCGACGTCGTCTTCCTCGACATCCACATGGCCGGGCTGACCGGCCTCGACGTCGCCCGGCTGCTGGCCGGCTTCGCGAGGCCGCCGCTCATCGTCTTCGTCACCGCCCACGAGGGCTTCGCCGTCCAGGCCTTCGACCTCGAGGCGGTCGACTACGTCCTCAAACCGGTCCGCCGCGAACGACTCGCCGAGGCGGTCCGCCGCGTCCACGACCTGGTGCACGCGGCCGGCGCCCCCGCGCCCGCGCCGGTGGCGACCCTGGGGACGCCGGAGCAGATACCCGTCGAGCTCGGTGGCGTCACGCGGTTCGTGTCCGTCGACGACATCGCCTACGTCGAGGCCCAGGGCGACTACGCCCGCCTCCACACCGACGAGGGCAGCCATCTGGTCCGCATCCCGCTCTCCACGCTGGAGGAGCGCTGGGCCGCGCGCGGTTTCGTCCGGATCCACCGCAGCCACCTCGTCGCCCTCGGCCGGATCGACGAACTGCGCCTGGACGGCGGCGCGACCTCGGTCCGCGTCGGCAGCGCGGAACTCGCGGTGAGCCGCCGCCACGCCCGCGAACTCCGCGACCTGCTGATGCGCCGCC
>NZ_RDBI01000057.1:39674-68183 GCF_008042125.1 Streptomyces sp. MS191 | reverse complement strand
CCCCCACCGGACCTACCGTCCTCCCGTGCCGCTGCGTAGACTCCGTGGACTCTCCCCAGCCCCTGCGAGGTCGACAGATGACGGAGCGGACACCGACGTCCGAGCAGCCACCGCCGCCGTCGCGTCGGCCCCGGCGCGAGACCGTCACGCACGCCTCCGCGGTCCGCGGCGACGGCCCGCCGGCCGCCGTACGGCACGCCGCGGTGCCCGGGCCGCGACCGGGGCACCCGCCCGCCCGGTCCGAGATCAGCGAGCAGACCACCCTCGGCCACACCTACGTCCGCTCCCTGATGCGCAGCCAGCTGCGGGCCGGGCTCACCGCGCTCGGGGCGCTCGCGCTGATCGTCGGCGCACTGCCGCCCCTGCTCGCCCTGCCCGCCCCCGAGGCCGTCGTCTGGATCGTGCTCGGTGTCGGCCTGTACCCGGTGATCTGGGGCATCGCCCACTGGTACGTCCGCCGCGCCGAGCGCAACGAACGCGACTTCACCGGCCTGGTCGAAGGCCGCTGAGCGCGGGGGACCGGACGTGAACCACACCTACGCGGTGACCGCCGTCACCGCCGTCGTCCTCGCCACCGTGCTCATCGGCGCCCTCGGCCTGCGGATATCCCGCACCACCTCCGACTTCTACGTCGCCTCCCGCACCGTCCGCCCCGGCCTCAACGCCGCCGCCATCAGCGGCGAGTACCTCTCCGCCGCCTCGTTCCTCGGCATCGCCGGACTCGTCCTCGTCCAGGGCCCCGACATGCTCTGGTACCCCGTCGGCTACACCGCCGGATACCTGGTCCTGCTCGCCCTCGTCGCCGCCCCGCTGCGCCGGTCGGGGGCGTACACGCTGTCCGACTTCGCCGAGGCCCGGCTGGAGTCCCCCCAGGCCCGCCGGCTCGCCAGCCTCTTCGTCGTCGGCATCGGCTGGCTCTACCTGCTTCCGCAGCTCCAGGGCGCGGGACTCACCCTGGAGATCCTCACCGGAGCGCCCGACTGGGTCGGCGGACTCCTCGTCGCCGTCGTCGTCACCGGCATCGTCGCGGCCGGCGGCATGCGCAGCATCACCTTCGTCCAGGCCTTCCAGTACTGGCTCAAGCTCACCGCCCTGCTCGTGCCGGCGGTCTTCCTCGCCGCCGCCTGGTCCGGCGACGACGCGCCCCGGGTCCGCTTCGACGCACCCGCGGTCTTCCGCGAGCACGCGGTCGTCAAGGTCGCCGACACGGTACGGATCCAGGTAGAGGCCCCGCTCACGCTCACCGTCACCGGCCGCGTCGACACCAGGCCGTACGACCGCGCGACCGTCACCCTCGACCCCGGCACCCATCGCGTCGACGGCGGCACCGAGCTGTCCTTCCCCCGCGGCGCGCCGGTGCCCGAGCGCGCCACCACAGGCGCCGATCCGCTCGGCTGGTCGCAGCCGCTGGCCGGCGGGCGCGACGGCCACCAGCTGTACGCCACCTACGGGCTGATCCTCGCGACCTTCCTCGGCACCATGGGGCTGCCCCACGTCGCCGTCCGCTTCTACACCAGCCCGAACGGCCGCGCCGCGCGCCGCACCACCCTGGTCGTGCTCGGCCTGGTCGGCGCGTTCTACCTGCTGCCGCCGGTGTACGGCGCGCTCGGCCGGATCTACGCGCCCGAACTCGCCCTCACCGGGGCCGCCGACGCGGCCGTGCTCGTCCTGCCGGACCGGATGATCGGCGGGGTCCCGGGCGACCTGCTGGGCGCCCTGCTCGCCGGCGGCGCGTTCGCCGCGTTCCTGTCGACGGCCTCCGGACTGACCATGTCGGTCGCCGGGGTCCTCACCCAGGACGTCCTGCCCTCCCGCGGGGTACGGCACTTCCGCCTCGCGACCCTGCTGGCCACCGCGGTCCCGCTCGCCGTGGGCGTCGTCGCCTCCAAGGTGCCGGTCGCCGACGCCGTCGGCCTCGCCTTCGCGGTCTCCGCCTCCTCCTTCTGCCCGCTGCTCGTCCTCGGCATCTGGTGGCGGCGGCTCACCCCGCCCGGCGCCATGGCGGGCCTGCTGCTCGGCGGCGGCTCCGCGCTCACCGCGGTGATGGCGACGCGGGCCGGACTGCCGCCCGAGGGCTGGCCGCACACCCTCATGGCCTGGCCGGCCGTCTGGTCGGTACCGCTCGGTTTCCTGACGATGGTCCTGGTCTCCCTCGCCACCCCCCGGCACATCCCGCCGGGGACGCCGGCGCTCCTCGCCCGGCTGCACCTGCCGGAGGAGTTCACGGGCGCGCCCGGCGCCGGCCCGGAGCACCCGCGGGACCCCGGCGGACCCGGGCCCGCCTCCGGCCGTCCACGCGAGGGGGCGGCGCGATGACCGGGATGACGGTCGCCGCCGCGGTCGCCGGCGCGGCCCTGCTGCTGGCCGCCGGATTCGCCCTGGGACGCCTCGCCGCCCGCCGCGGCGCACGGGCCGCCGACCTCGACCTGGGCACCCCGGTGGAACGGGCCACCTTCCACACCCTGCACACCGCCTCCCTCGCCGCCCCGCCCCTGCGCGCCGGTCTGACCGAGGAGACCGCCCGCAGGGCCGCGCGCCGGCTGCGCTCGCTGCTGGGCACCGAGGCGCTCTGCCTCACCGACCGGTCCGCCGTCCTCGCCTGGGACGGTCCGGGCGGCGACCACCACCGCGCCCATGTCATGGACCAGGTCGCCGAGGTCCTCGCGTCCGGCCGCAGCCAGTCGGCGCACGCCGGATGCGCGGACGTCGAATGCCCGCTGCGGTGGGCGGTGATCGCTCCGCTCACCGGCGAGGACGGCGTGCTCGGCGCCCTCGTCGCCTACGGCTCACGCGAGTCGGCCGTCCTCGTACGGGCGGCGACCGAGGTCGCCCGCTGGGTCTCGGTACAGCTGGAACTGGCCGAGCTGGACCGCTCGCGGACCAGGATCGTCGAGGCGGAGATCCGCGCCCTGCGCGCCCAGATCTCCCCGCACTTCATCTTCAACTCGCTCGCGGCCATCGCCTCCTTCGTCCGCACCGATCCGGAGCGGGCGCGTGAACTCCTGCTGGAGTTCGCCGACTTCACCCGCTATTCCTTCCGGCGGCACGGTGAGTTCGCGCAGCTCGCCGACGAACTGCGGTCGATCGAGCAGTATCTGGCCCTGGCCGGGGCGCGGTTCGGCGACCGCCTGAAGGTCACCCTGCAGATCGCGCCCGAGGTCCTGCCGGTGACGCTGCCGTTCCTCTGTCTCCAGCCGTTGGTGGAGAACGCCGTCAAGCACGGCCTGGAGGACTCCGTGCACGTCTGCCGGGTCACGATCGCGGCCCGCGACGKGGGCGCCGAGGCCCTGGTGACGATCGAGGACGACGGCGTCGGCATGGACCCGGCCGCGCTGCGCGCGATCCTCCGCGGCGAGCGGCCCTCCACGTCCGGCATCGGCCTGTCCAACGTCGACGAGCGGCTGCGGCAGGTCTACGGGCCGGAGTACGGCCTCGTCATCGAGACCGGGGTCGGGGCGGGGATGAAGGTGACGGTGCGGATCCCCAAGTACCGGGCGGGTGTGCACCGCACGGCCGCCCCGTGAGGTCGCGTGGCCGTCGGGCCGGGGCCGCCCGCGGGGCGTCCCGGGACCCGGGCCCGCCCGTCCGCCGCCGGTCCGGCTCAGTACAGGTGCAGGGCCAGATGGCAGAGCGGGAGCCCCAGCTTCCAGGCCGGCAGCCACACCTGGTCCGCCTCGTCGATCGCGGCGCCGGGGCCCCCGCCGGGGGGCGGGCCGCCCAGGTCCACGGCCCGTAACTGGGTCGCCTCCAACTGCCGCCAGGTCTCCCGGGCGAGGGCGAGATCAGGACTCGTCTCGCCCGCCCGGACCCGCTCGGCCAGCCGTTCGCGCACCCACTGCGGCCACGGGTGGTCGTACGCGGTCCGCGACAGCCACTCGTCGAGCCGGCCCACGGTCCGCGCCCCCGAGGGGGCGTCGGCGCCCTCGCAGAGGTGGATGGTGAGCGCCAGGGTCTGCCGGCCGGCCCGGTACTCCAGCGAGCCGGGCTCGACGAGGCAGCCCGCCCGTAGCAGGTCGTCGGCTATGAACTCGGCACACAGCCAGGCCATCGGGACGGCGAGGCCGCCTCCGCTGGTGCCGTTCGTGCTTTCGGGCAGCAACGTTCCCACCTTCTCCCGGACGCAGAGTGCGAGGATCCCGAGGACGAGCCTCCACCGAGGAAGACGCGTACGGGTCGCTCTTTACTCAACTCGCCTGTGTGGTTTCGGATACGTTCCCCCGCCGGATCGGTGCTGGTGGGAGGGAGGGGGTCCGGGAGTGCGTCCGGGGCGTGTGGGACCGGGGTCGAGGCCGGTCCCGGCCTCGACCCCGGCCGGTACTCAGCCGAGCAGGGCGTAGACCGCCGTGGCGTGCGCCGCCGTCTCGTCCGTCCCCTCGGCCGTCATGGTGATGTCGGCGAAGGCCATCCGCTTCCCGGCCTTGGTGAGGCGGGCCCGCACCAGGACGTCCGTGCCGAGCACCGGCCGCTGGAAACTGATCGACTGCTGCACCGTCGTCATCGGCACGAAGCCGCCGCGGGCGGCGGCGACCGCGATCACGGTGGCCGTGTCGGCGGCTGCCATCAGCGCCTGGCCGCTGAGCCCGCCGCCCTCGCGGGCCAGCCGGTCGGACCAGGGGAGTCTGAGCACGGCCCCGTGCTCGTCGAGGGCGATCACCGAGAGCCCCAGATCGAGCACCCAGGGGGCGAAGTTGTCGGCGAGTACCTTGTCCGCGGCGGCGAGAGTCAGCGTCACGCGGTCATTGTGGGGCCCCGGCCAGCGGGCGGGCAACGCTCCTGCGGCCCGGCCGGTAGCCGGGCAGCCGGTGCCCGAGCTGGCGCAGCGCGTAGTGCGAGCGTGACTTCACCGTGCCGGCCGGGATGCCGAGGTCGGCGGCGGCCTCGTTGACGGTCAGGCCGTGGAAGTAGAGCCGGACCAGGACCTCGCGGTGTTCGGGGCTCAGGCACCGGACGGCCGCGCGCACGTCGAGCGCGGCGACCGCGGACTCGGTGGCGTCGGCCGGGTCCGGGGTGGCGGCGAGGACTCCGTCGCCGATCTCGGCGGGGCGGGCGAGCCGGGAGCGGCGGGCGTCGATGGCCAGCCGGCGGGCCACGGTGAAGAGCCAGGGGCGCATGGAGGTGTAGGGCCCGTCGAACGCCTCGGGGTGCAGCCAGGCGCGGACCAGGGTCTCCTGCACGAGGTCCTCGGCCCGCTGCTGGTCGCCGTAGGTCAGCCCGAGCAGGAAGCCGAGCAGTGCCGGGCCGTGTTCACGCTGCAGCTCCGCGAGGGCCCTCTCGTCCGTCGTCGCCGTTGTCATGCTCCACACCTCTCCTGCCGGCTCGTCATCCCACGGGGCGTATACGAACGCATGAGGGCGGCGAGGGACAGGGAACGGACAACGGTGTGCGACGAACGGTCGCACCGAGCGGCGAGTGGTGCGGTGAACGGTCGGCGGCAGTCGCTGCATCCGATTCGGCACGGTTTGCCATCCCAAGCGGCTTTGTCTCTTGACTGTGCAAAATATCCGCTGTGAATTCATACGGTCAGATGTTCATCGTATGAATGGTGGAGGCCGGCTGATGATCCAGCGCACCAGACGCGGGGCGGTGGCCGTCGCCGTCGTCCTGCTCACCGCGGCGGCCGGCTGCGCCGGTCCCGCCCGCACCCCCGCGGACCCGCCCGCGCGGCAGACCCCCGAACGTCCCGGCGCACCCTCGGCGGTCGGCGGCGGCGCCTCCGCGCGTACCGGGTTCACGCTCGTCGCCTCGGGCGACGTGCTGCCGCACAGCTCGGTCATCGAGCAGGCGGCCGCGGACGCGGGTGGCCGGGGCCACGACTTCACGCCGATGCTGGCGGGCGTCGCGCCGGTCGTCTCCGGGGCGGACCTGGCGATCTGCCACATGGAGACCGTCTACGGTCCCGAGGGCGGACCCTTCACCGGCTACCCCGCCTTCACGTCGCCGCCCCAGATCGCCGCCGCCCTCAGGGCCACCGGCTACGACTCCTGCTCCACCGCCTCTAACCACACCCTGGACGACGGCGCCGCCGGCCTCGCCCGGACCCTGGACGCCCTCGACCGGGCCGGTGTGCGGCACGCCGGCTCGGCCCGTACCGCGCAGGAGGCGGCCCGCCCCACGCTGCTCAGGGCCGGCGACGCGACCGTCGCCCAACTCGCGTACACCTACGACACCAACGGCTACCCGATGCCCGAGGGGCAGCCGTGGGCGGTCAACCTGATCGACGAGCGGAGGATCGTCGCCGACGCGCGGGCCGCCCGGAAGGCAGGGGCCGAGGTGGTCGTCGTCAGCATCCACTGGGGCACCGAGTGGCAGACCGCGCCCGACGAGCGGCAGCTGACGCTCGGCCGGTCCCTCACCGCCTCGCGCACCGGCGGCCGCCCGGACATCGACCTGATCCTGGGCACCCACGCCCACGTCCCCCAGGCGTACGAGAAGGTCAACGGGACCTGGATCGTGTACGGCATGGGCGACCAGGTCGCGGGCCGGATGGTGAACCACTCGGGCGAGTACGACCCCCGCGGCAACCAGGGCACGCTGGCCCGCTTCACCTTCACCCCGCCGAACGCGCCGGGGAGCCGCTGGGACGTCACCCGGGCGGAGTTCGTCCCGCAGTGGTTCGACACCGACCGGGGACGGGTGGTCGACCTGAACGCCGCGATCAAGGGCGGCGCCGCCCGGTACACCGGCGTACGGGACACCATCCGCGAGGTCGTCCTCGGCCGCGGGGCGGCGAAGGACGGACTGGTGATGGCCGACAGGTAGGACGGCCCTCAGGGGACCACGGTGACGGGCCAGCGGCCCGCCTTGACCAGGCGTACCGCGACCGAGCCGACGAAGCGGTGACCGGCCGACTCCGAGGCGCCCACCACGACCGCGTCGGCGGTCAGCTCGTCCGCGGCCGAGACCAGTCCGGCGTACGCGTCGCCCCGGAAGGTGTGGAACTCCCAGCGCACCTGCCAGATCTCCCGGACGCGCTCCGCCGACTCGCGGATCTCGGCCACCAGCCCCTGGGCGATCTCGTCCGTGGTCCCGGCGACCGGCGCGCCGAGCGCCGCGCCCGCCGCGAGTACCGGCTGCACGTACACCAGGGCGAGCAGGGCGTTCTGCCGGCGGGCGAGCCCCGCCGCGTACGCCGCCGCGCGCAGCGAGGAGTCGGAGCCGTCGACACCGGCCACGATCACCCGGGGGCCGTCCGTACCGCGCTCGAACCGGTGGGGCTGCTGACTGGTCACCCTTCGAGGCTATCGGCTCATCGGGTGCTTTCGGACGGGCGGCCGGTGTGGATGGCGGCCCGCGCCCCTCCACCGTGCGAGCAGTTAGTCATGAAAAAGGATGAGAAGCCCAACGGGCGCCGGGCGGTGCTGCGCCTGGCCGCCGCCCTGGGGGCCACCGCCACCGTCGGCGTCCTCACCGCCGACCGCCTCGGAAAGACGGACGGCGGGGCTCCGGCTCCCGGCCGCAGCCCCGCCGGCGGCGCTCCCGCGTCCGGCCCGGCCGCCGGCCCACCGGCCGCCGTCCGGCAGAACCCCGGCGCGTACCGGCTCCAGCCGATGACGGCCTACGCGCCGCCGGCCTTCCGCCGGGCGCTGCCACCGGTCCGGCAGCGCCCCTTCCTCCAGGTGTCCGGCATCGGCCGCTCCCTGGTGCTGACCTTCGACGACGGCCCCGACCCCCGCTACACACCGGAGATCCTCGCCATCCTGCGCCGGCACGGCTGCCGGGCCATGTTCTTCGTCTGCGGGGAGATGGCCGTCGACAACCAGGACCTGCTGCGGGAGATGGCGGACGACGGCCACGTGGTGGGCAACCACTCGTGGTCCCACCCGCTCGTCCCCGGACTGCGGCCCTCCCGCATCCGCGACGAACTCGGCTCCACCAGCGACATCGTCGAGCGCACCATCGGCGCCGCCCCGGCCTGGTACCGGGCCCCGTACGGAGCCTGGAACAAGCACTCCTTCGAGATCGGCGCCGAACTGGGGATGGAGCCGCTGGCCTGGACCGTCGACACCCTCGACTGGAAGGAGCCCGGGACCGACAGCATCGTCCGCCGCGTGCGGGACGGCGCCGCGCCCGGCGCCGTGGTCCTCAACCACGACGCCGGCGGCAACCGCTCGCAGAGCGTGGCGGCGCTGCGCCGCTACCTTCCCGAACTCCTCGACTCGGGCTACGGCATCACGGTGCCCGGACGCTGACGGCACGACGGGGCCCCCGGCGCGGAGAGCGCCGGGGGCCCCGTCGTGCCGGACTCAGCGCGAGCCGACCATCCGGGCGTAGACGACGACGTTGCCCTCGTAGCCGTTCGCCCGCGAGTAGCCGCCGCCGCAGGTGATGACCCGCAGCTCGGGCACGCCCTGGTCGGCGTAGACCTGGACGCCGGGGAAGTTCTGCTTGGAGTACACCTCCACGCCGTAGATCTCGAAGACCGCCACCCGGCCGTCGTACCGCTCGACCTCGATGTGCTGGCCCTTGCCCAGTGAGCCGAGTCCGTAGAACACCGCCGGTCCGGCCGTGTTGTCGACGTGCCCGACGACGACGGCGGTGCCGCGCTGGCCGGGCGCGATGCCGTTCTGGTACCAGCCGGCCAGGTTCGGGTCCTGCGGGGGCGGCGCCTCGATCCAGCCGTCCGCGTCGAGCCCCACGTCGATGACCGGGGCCGCGACGTCGATCGCCGGGATCTTCACCCGCGACGCCGGGGCGTACGGCAGCGGCTCCAGTCCGTCGGGGGTCGAGGGCGGGACCCCGATCGGCCGGGTGTCCGGACGGGCGGCCGCCGCGGGCTGGGGCGGGCCGAGCTCGACGTCGACTCCATTGCGCATCATCGCCAGGCCGGAGAGCATGACGAGAGCCAGGACACCCCACGGTTGGCGCCTCCTCGGCTGAAAGACGCTGAAGTCCTTGGGGCTCATGATTCTCCCTTCGTGGCGTCGTCAGAACGGTAAGTGCGGTGGGCCCGCCCGGCGATCAGGGCGGAGCGAACGGGTGGCGGCCGGAGGCGGGGGCCGCCGGCGGACACCCTCGTGGGCGACGTGCCGGGGGCATCCGGGGTGACGGTGCGATGACCCATCCGAGTAATCGTCAGATAAGCGGCCTGACGGGGTGTGACCTGCGCCTCCGTCAGATTCGGGCCGCTTTCCTCGGCGTGTCGCCTCACCGGGGTGGACCAGTGCCGACATGCGTGGAACGCCCCGGCTTGTGAGGGTTCGTCATGGAAGGCGTACTCGTCGAATATCCCGGAGCACCGCTTTGGGGCGTCTTCCACTGGAGGTTCAACCATGCGTGCTGCACGCACTCTGGCGGTGGCCGCCACCGCTTTCGCGGCGGTCGGGCTCGCGGCCCCCCTCGCCGCCGCCACCCACGGGCCCAGCAGCCTCACCGTCAGCCCCTACCAGGTCGACCGGGGCGGAGACGGCGCCAACAGCGTCACGGTCAGCCCCTTCGCCGTCCACCAGGGCTCGACCCTCACCATCACCGTCCGCGGCTGCGCCGGGGGCACGGTCACGTCCAACGCCTTCCCGACGACCACCCTGTCCGGCAACAACAACGGTGTCTCCACCGCCACCGCCCGGATCCACAACAACGCCACGCCCGGCCAGTACAACCTGGCCGTCCAGTGCAACGGCCGGACGCTCACGCAGTCGTTCCGCGTGCTCGCCGGCCAGGGCTCGCAGGGCGGACTCGGCGGCTCGCTCGCGCCGAGCTCCACGGAGATGGCCGTCGGCGGCTCGCTCGTCGCCGCGGCCGCGCTCGGCGGCGGTCTGTTCATCGTCCGCCGTCGCCGTATGAGCGGCACCAGCGCCTGACCGGTCGAACCTCCCGGTCGGCCGCACGCCCGTCGCCCCCGGATCCTGATCCCAGGATCCGGGGGCGACGGGCGTGCGCGGCGGGTGGGCGGGCCCGCTCGGGGCTCGCCCGCGCCGTCAGTGGCGCCGGTCCCGGGCGGGCTGTGCCCGGCGCCGGACGACGAGGACCAGGCCGGTGGCGGCGGCGAGGACCAGGCCCGAGCCGACCGCCAGGGTCGCGGTGTCGATCCCGTCCACGGAGCCGCCGAGGCCGCCCTGCACCCCGCGCGGGGGAGTGAGCACCGTCGAGCTGATCGTGGGCGTGGCCGTGGGCGTGCCCGTGATGGTCAGCGTGACGGATTCCTGGACACCGCCGGTGCAGTTGAACGTGACCGTGTAGACGGCACCCCGCCTGGCGTCGGAGTCCACGAGCGCGGTGGCCGTGGCACCCGGCGGGATGGTCACCGTGTCGAAGATGCCCGCCGAGGCCGTCGCCGTACTGGCGCAGCCGGGAGCGCTCAGGGTCACCCGTCCGCCCGGTGCGACGACCGAGGGCGTGACGACGAAGTCGCCGGGCGCCTTGGCCCGCGCCGCCCGCGGGTTCGGTGCGGGGGCGCCGTCCGCCGCGGCGGCGACGGGAGCGGCCAGAGCGAGGGTGGCCGCCCCCAGCAGGGCGGCGGACGCGGCACGTATCGCGCGCATGGTGAATCCTCCGGGTCCCGAGGAGCAGGTGCGGAAGCGGTTTCCACGAATGGCCTGATATGCACCTCGATGCCCGAAACGCTAGGAGTGCACTATCACAGCCGCGATCCCAGGCGCGCGAATGGGGCACCGGTGTCCCCCGGCCGGCCCATCGACACGCGGCGGCGAGGAGCCCGAACGGGCCGGTCAGTCCGCGAGATGGGGGAAGAGGTCGGTGAACGGGGTCGCCGTCGCCGAGATCCCCCGGCCGAACGGGGCGTCGAAGTCCCAGATGAGGAAGAGCAGGAACGCGATCATGGCGCTGAACAGTCCCGCCAGCAGCAGTTCGCGTCCGGTCCGCCGGATCTGGAGGGTGAAGATCAGGCCCACCGTCACGAGGGCGCCGATGATCAGGCCGAACCACACGACCCCGGGCATGGTGGCTCCCGCGCTCTGGCCCCGGGCGCCCCGGGCGTCGTCGACCACCGCGACCTGGTCCACCAGTGGCTGGTACGCCTGTCCCTCGTGGTCGTCGGCGGGCCGATAGTCGGTCACGTCGCGGCGGATCCGGTCGAGGAGTTCGGTGCCCTTCCCGCTCAGCTCCTCCCGCTCCGACATGTGGCGCCATTCGTCTCCCACGACGTAGGAGACGTAGGCGTCGACGTCCGCACGGATCCGGGTCCGGACGTCGGCCGGGTAGACCTCGGCCCGCGCCGAGATCTCGTGCAGGGCCTGGGCCTCCTGGCGCACCGTCTCCTGGGCGGCGCTACGGGCCTCCCAGACGCCGGCGATGGCCAGGCCCAGGACGATCGCGTACACCACGCCGATCATCATCGTCATGTACTCGATGACGTCGGGGGTCTCGCTGGGGTCGTCGTCGTCGGTGATCCTCCGGTGGTTGATGACGACGATGGTGAGGACGACGGCGCAGGCGGCGGCCATCGCGATGGACAGGACGAGCCATTCGGACATGTGGTCCTCCTTCGGCGGGGCTCAGCGGGAGCGGGCGCGCAGGATCGCGGTCGCGAGCACCGCGGGGGCGGTGACGAGCAGCGTCATGGACACCAGGGAGGGGCCGCCCTCGGGCTCGGCCCGCGCGGTGCGGCGGTAGGCGGGCAGCGCGACGGGCGGCCGGTGTGGATGGCGGCCCGCGCCCCTCCACCGTGCGAGCAGTTAGTCATGAAAAAGGATGAGAAGCCCAACGGGCGCCGGGCGGTGCTGCGCCTGGCCGCCGCCCTGGGGGCCACCGCCACCGTCGGCGTCCTCACCGCCGACCGCCTCGGAAAGACGGACGGCGGGGCTCCGGCTCCCGGCCGCAGCCCCGCCGGCGGCGCTCCCGCGTCCGGCCCGGCCGCCGTACCCGCCGCCGCCGATGCCTGCGCCTACGCCGTCACCGGTCCGGCCACCGCGACCGAGGTGTTCGAGTCGCCCGGGCCGGTGACGGCGTAGGCGCAGGCATCGGCGGCGGCGGGTACCGGAGCGGCCAGCAGCCACACCAGCGCGGTGGCCGCCAGGGGCCGGGCCAGAAGGGATCCGTACAGAGACACGCCGACGAGCATGATCACAGGACGGGTGCACCACGCCGTGAATCGGGGCGGATTCGCCGGATGGAGGGGTTCTCGGAGTGCACCGGTTTGACGTTCGGGCGAAAAACTTTCGAGATCCGTTGAGTACGCGGCCGGCGCGCTCCGTATCCATGACCAGGAACGGCAGCCCACGCCACTCCAACAAGCTATGAATCAACGGGAGTTGACATGAAGACCTGGAGGAACGCCGCACTCGCGGTGACGGCGGTGGCCGTACTCGCACTCACGACGGCGTGCGGCCAGGAGCAGGGTGACCAGACGCTGGGTGGTCAGCCCGCGGGCGCGGCGAAGCCGGCCGGGGCTCCCGCCGAGAACGGGTACGGCAACGACGGTTACGGCGGCGGCGGTTACGGGTCCGACGGCGCGGCGGCCGAGGCCGCGAAGTCCGCCGGGCAGCTGGAGGTCCAGAACGACCCGAAGCTCGGCAAGGTCGTCACCGACAGCGAGGGCTTCACCCTCTACCGCTTCGACAAGGACTCGGCCAACCCGCCCCGGGCCACCTGTGAGGGCGACTGCGCCAAGGCGTGGCCGGTCGTGAGCGCGGTCGGCGCCAAGGCGCCGGACGGTGTGGGGGCCGCCGAACTGGGTCAGGTGGTCCGCGCCGACGGGACGAAGCAGCTCACCATCGGCGGCTGGCCGATGTACCGGTACGCGAAGGACACCAAGGCCGGCGACACCAACGGGCAGGGAGTGGGCGGCACCTGGTTCGCCGCCGCCCCCGACGGAAAGAAGGCGGCACCGGCCGCCGACGAGGGCGGTAGCGAGGATTCCGGTTCGGACCTCGCCGGGCTCTCGGTGCGAAAGGACCCCAAGCTCGGTGACATCGTGGTCGATTCGCGCGGAATGACGGTTTACCGCTTCAAGAAGGATTCCGC
This sequence comes from Streptomyces sp. MS191, assembly GCF_008042125.1. Lineage (GTDB taxonomy): Bacteria > Actinomycetota > Actinomycetes > Streptomycetales > Streptomycetaceae > Streptomyces. Next base: position 55,265 of record NZ_RDBI01000057.1, on the reverse strand, counting down.
CTGGCCCATGAAGACCGCCTGTGTCGGTGCCTGCCTGGAGAAGTGGCCGGTTGTCGCCCCTGTCGACAAGAAGGACACCGAGGGCATCAGCACCAAGGGATTCGTCACCTTCAACCGTCCCGACGGCATCAAGCAGCAGACCATGGACTGCTGGCCGCTCTACACCTTCGCGGGTGACGAGGAGCCCGGCGACACCAATGGCCAGGGCGTGGGCGGCACCTGGTACGCGGTCTCGCCCCAGGGAAAGCTGGTCGGAGCGCCCAAGTAGGTCCCCCGCGCCGCGCTTCCGGCCGGTCGGCCCGCCGTCACCCCCTCGGTGACGGCGGGCCGGACGCACGTCCGCATGCACGTGAAAGTGCACGGCCGCAAGGCGCGATCTCTTCGTTCTGATCGCACGTGCCATTGGCGTGTGACCAAGAACGGATCGCGAATTTCCGTTTCTACTCGCCCTCTTGGCGGGCGATCAGTAGCCTCGGCTCGAACACCGGCCGCGAACACATGGCCGCACTCCCCGTGGCGACTTGTTGGAGACTTTGATGGAGCGTCCCGCCTGGGCCCCGCCGGGTATCGATATCTCGGTCCCGAGCGTGTCCCGTATGTACGACTTCTATCTGGGCGGCTCGCACAATTTCGAGGTCGACCGGGACGCGGCCCGCAAGGCCATGGAGTTCATGCCGGGGCTGCCCAAGATCATGCAGGCGAACCGGGCCTTCATGCGCCGCGCCGTGCGCCACGCGGTCGACAACGGCATCAGCCAGTTCCTCGACATCGGTTCCGGCATACCCACCTTCGGCAACGTCCACGAGGTCGCCCAGACGGCCTCCCCGGACGCCCGCGTCGTCTACGTCGACCACGACCCGGTCGCCGTCGCGCACAGCCGCGCCGTCCTGGAGGGCAACGCGGGCGCCGCCGTCGTCGCGGCCGACCTGCGCAAGCCGCGGGAGATCCTGCGCAGCCCCGAGGTCACCGGACTGCTCGACCTGGAGCGGCCGGTGGCGCTGCTCCTCGTCGCCGTCCTGCACTTCATCGAGGACGAGGACGAGCCGCAGCGGGCCGTCGCCGAGCTCGTCGACGCGCTGGCGCCCGGCAGCCTCGTGATCCTCACCCACGCCTCCTACGAGGGCATCCCGCTCCCGGAGGACCAGGCCGGCGGCGCCGTCGGGGTCTACCGGAACATCCGCAACCCCCTCGTGATGCGCTCCCGCGAGGAGATAGCCCGCTTCTTCGACGGGTGCGAACTCGTCGAGCCCGGCCTGGTCTCCATGCCCGGCTGGCGGCCCGACAGCCCGGCCGAGGAGGAGGATCCCTACGCCTTCTCCGGCTTCGCAGGGGTGGGGCGCAAGGCGTGAAGGTGCCGTCGCAGCCGACCGGTTCCGGCGCGGAACCGGACGGGCTCGAGGACAGACTCAGGCGGTTCGTGACCATCTGGAGCCGGGCCATCTTCCCGGTCACCGCCACTTCGCTGACCCGCGCCGAGTTCGAGGGGCACCTGCTGCCCCTCGCCCGCGAGTTGCGCACCGCGCTGCACGACCGGTCCTTCGACACGGCGCCCGCCCACCGCGCCGGCGCCGCCCTCGTGGCCGCCCACTGCACGGACCCGGACGCCCTCAGCCGCACGCTCGGGGTCATCGACTCCTACCTCGTGCTGTACTGCGGCACGGAGCAGGACACCCCCGGCGAGGAGCTGCGGGCCCGCTGCTCGCGACTCCAGCACGCCATGGCCGCCGGCTTCGCCCAGGCCCTGCGCGAGCGCACCCTCGTCGAGCAGGAGGCCATCGCCCGCTCCTCGCTCACCGCCCGCAGCGCCGCCGAGGTCGCCCTGCACGCCACCGAGACCCGCTTCCGCGCGGTCTTCGAGGGTGCGGCCATCGGCATCGCGATCGCCGACCTCGAAGGCAACGTCCTGGAGGTCAACGAGACCCTCACCCGGATGTTCGGCGGCCTGGAGCACCACGTCCGCAGCAAGAACGTCAGCGAATGGGCCCACCCGGAGGACGCCCCGCACGTCTGGCGGCTCTACGACGAGCTGGTCCGCGGCGAACGCGAGCACTACCGCGTCGAGAAGCCCTACTACCGCGGCGACGGCACCGTCCTGTGGACCAACCTGACCGTCTCGCTGCTGCGGGACGCCGAGGGCTTCCCGCAGTACCAGCTGGCGCTGATGGAGGACACCACCGAGCGCCGGCTGCTCAACCTGCGGCTGCGGTACGAGGCCACCCACGACGCCCTCACCGGGCTGCCCAACCGGACGCTGTTCTTCGAGCGTCTGGAGAAGGCGCTCGCCCCGGCCGAGGGCGCCCGCTTCGGGCTCTGCTACCTCGACCTCGACGGCTTCAAGGCCATCAACGACAGCCTCGGCCACTCGGCCGGCGACCGGCTCCTCGTCGAGGTCGCCGACCGGCTGCAGAGCTGCGCCACCGCGCCCGGCGAGATGGTGGCCCGGCTCGGCGGCGACGAGTTCGTCGCCCTGACCACCGGACCGCACACCGAACGGGAGGTCGTGGAACTGGCCAACCGCATCCTGGCGTCCCTCGCCACCCCGATCGGGGTCGACGGCCGCGAACTGACCGTGCGCGGCAGCGTCGGCGTGGTCGAGGGGCCGGCGGGGGAGCGGACCGCCGCCGAGGTGCTGCGCAGCGCCGACATCACGATGTACCGGGCCAAGTCGGCGGGCGGCAACCGCTTCGAGTTCGCCGACGCCGAGGCCGACGCCCGGGCGATCACCCGGCACGGCCTGACCACCGCGCTGCCCGCCGCCCTGGAGCGCGGCGAGTTCTTCATCGAGTACCAGCCGCTGGTGCACCTCGGCGACGGCAGCGTGCACGGCGCGGAGGCGCTCGTGCGCTGGTGCCATCCGCAGCACGGCGTGCTCGGACCGGACCGGTTCATCCCGCTCGCGGAGAACACCGGGCTGATCGTCCCGCTCGGTCGCTGGGTCCTGGAGGAGGCCGTACGCCAGGCCCGCTTCTGGCAGACCCGGCACTCCGACGGCGGTCCCCTGCGGATCAACGTCAACCTCTCGCCGACCCAGCTGCACCACCCGCGCCTGGTCGCCGACACCGTCGACGTGCTGGAACGCTCCGGACTCGAACCGGGTGCCCTGTGCCTGGAGGTCACCGAGTCCGCGCTGATAGGGGCGGACGACGACCTGCTCAAGCCGCTCCGCCAGCTCGCCGAGATGGGGGTGGACATCGCGCTGGACGACTTCGGCACCGGCTACTCGAACCTCGCGAACCTGCGACGGCTGCCCGTGAGCGTCCTCAAGCTGGACCGCTCGTTCACCCGGGGCATGCAGCAGCACCCGGCCGACCCGGTGGACCTGAAGATCGTCGAGGGGATCGTCTCACTGGCGCACAGCCTGAAGCTCGCCGTCACCGTCGAGGGCGTCGAGACGGGCGCCCAGGCGCAGCAGCTGCGCGAACTGGGCTGCGACACGGCACAGGGCTGGTACTACGCCCGCCCGGGCGCCCCCGACCGGATCCACGCCCTGCTGCTCGCGGACGCGGTGTAGCGGCGACGCCCGGCGGGGCGTCCCGGCGGGCCGCCGGGCACAGGGGACGGGGCCCGACACCCCGGTGCGACGCTTCAGGTCCCGTGCCCCGGGCCGCGCCCGGAGCGCAGCAGCAGCTTCTGCAGCTCGCGGGCCGCCCGGGGCGGGGCCACGTCGCTGCGGTGCGCGAGCGCGATKGTCCGCCGCAGTCCGGGACGGGCCAGCGCCGTGACCCGCAGGTCACGTCCCGTCCGGGCCGCCACCATGGCCGGCACCACCGCCAGTCCCAGGCCCGCCCGGACGAAGCCGAGGACGGCGTCCATCTCCCCGCCCTCCACCGTGAACGACGGCTCGAAACCCTCCGCGCGGCACGCCGCGACGGTGAGCTCCCGCAGGTCGTAGCCGTGCCGGAACATCACCAGGGGATGGTCGCGCAGGTCCGCGATCCGCACCGGCCGGCGCGGCGCGGGCGCGGCGGCCGACGAGACCACGACGAGATCCTCGGTCAGCAGTTCCACCGTCGTGAGCGCCGGGGACGGGGTCGGCAGCGGCAGGACCACCAGCGCCAGATCGAGGGCCCCGCGCGCCAGCTCCCGCACCAGGTCGTGCGAGCCGCCCTCCTCGATGAGCAGCCGGATCCCCGGGTGCAGGTCGTGGAAGGCGCGCAGCACGTCCGGCAGCAGGCCCGTGCACAGACTCGGCGTCGCTCCGAGCCGCACCCGTCCGCGCCGCAGCTGCGCCAGCTCCTGCACCTCGTGCCGCGCGGTGTCCGTGTCCGCGAGGATCCGGCGGGCCAAGGGCAGCAGCGCCTCACCGGCGTCCGTGAGCGTGATGTTGCCCCGCGCGCGGCTGAACAGCTCCGCGCCCAGCTCCTGCTCCAGGGCCCGGATCTGCTGCGACAGGGAGGGCTGGGAGACGTGCACCCGCTCCGCGGCACGGGTGAAGTGGCGGGTCTCGGCCACCGCGACGAAGTACAGGAGCTGCTGGAACTGCATAGGCTCAGCCTATCGAGATGAGCCGGACCATGTCTTGGACCTCTCAGGCCTTCCGGCCCTAGCGTCGACTGCATGGCTCTGGCAACGAAGACGACGGCCCCGGCGGACCGGGGCACCGGCCGACCGCCGTCCCCGAGGCGATCACGCGGCTTCTGGGGATCCACGATCGGCAAGAAGACGGTCATGGCCGTCAGCGGCCTCCTCATGCTCGGCTACCTGGTCGCCCACGTCATGGGCAACCTCAAGGTCTTCTTCGGCCCCGAGGAGTTCAACGCCTACGGCCACTGGCTGCGCACCATGGGCGCTCCCGTCCTGCACCACTCCTGGGCGCTCTGGCTCGTCCGGATCGTGCTCGTCGCCGCCGTCGTGGCCCACGTCGTCTCCGCGTACCAGCTGAGCAGGCGCGACATCAAGGCCCGCCCCACCGCCTACGTCCACCGGCGACGGCGCTCCACCTACGCCACCCGCACCATGCGCTGGGGCGGGGTGATCGTCGCCCTGTTCATCGTCTGGCACATCCTGGACCTGACCACCGGCACCGCGCACCCCGGCGGATTCCAGGAGGGCCACCCGTACCAGAACGTCGTGGACACCTTCTCCACCTGGTACGGCAACCTCGTCTACATCGTCGCCATGATCGCCGTCGGCCTGCACGTCCGGCACGGCTTCTGGAGCGCCGCCCAGACCCTCGGAGTCGGCGACGCCCGCCGCGAGCGCGTCCTCAAGATCCTCGCGAACGGGCTCGCGCTCGCCCTGACCGCGGGCTTCGTCTCCGTCCCCGTCGCCGTCATGACCGGAGTGGTGAGCTGACATGAGCTACCTCGACTACACGGTGGGGGAGCCCGCCGTCGACCACAAGGCACCCGCAGGGCCCATCGCCGAGCGCTGGGACACCCGCCGGTTCCAGGCCAGGCTGGTCAACCCCGCCAACCGGCGCAGGCACACCGTCATCGTCGTGGGCACCGGACTCGCCGGCGGCTCGGCCGGCGCCACCCTGGCCGAACAGGGCTACCACGTCGTCCAGTTCTGCTACCAGGACTCCCCCCGCCGGGCCCACTCCATCGCCGCTCAGGGCGGCATCAACGCCGCCAAGAACTACCGCAACGACGGCGACTCCGTGCACCGCCTCTTCTACGACACCGTCAAGGGCGGCGACTTCCGCGCCCGCGAGTCCAACGTGCACCGCCTCGCCCAGATCTCCGTCGAGATCATCGACCAGTGCGTCGCCCAGGGCGTGCCCTTCGCCCGCGAGTACGGCGGACTCCTCGACACCCGCTCCTTCGGCGGCGTCCAGGTCTCCCGCACCTTCTACGCCCGCGGGCAGACGGGGCAGCAACTCCTCCTCGGCGCCTACCAGGCGCTGTCCCGGCAGATCGCCGCGGGCAACGTCGAACTGCACGCCCGCACCGAGATGCTCGACCTGATCGTCGTCGACGGGCGGGCCCGCGGCATCGTCGCCCGCGACCTGGTCACCGGCACGATCACCACCCACTACGCCGACGCGGTGGTGCTCGCCTCCGGCGGCTACGGCAACGTCTTCCACCTGTCGACGAACGCCATGAACTCCAACGCCACCGCGGTGTGGCGGGCCCACCGGCGCGGCGCCCACTTCGCCAACCCCTGCTTCACCCAGATCCACCCCACCTGCATCCCGCGCACCGGCGACCACCAGTCCAAGCTCACGCTGATGAGCGAGTCCCTGCGCAACGACGGCCGCATCTGGGTCCCCAAGGAGCGGGGCGACCACCGGCCCCCCGGCGAGATCCCCGAGGAGGAGCGCGACTACTACCTGGAGCGCGTCTACCCCTCCTTCGGCAACCTCGTCCCGCGCGACATCGCCTCCCGCGCCGCCAAGAACGTCTGCGACGAGGGCCGCGGCGTCGGCCCCGGCGGGCAGGGCGTCTACCTCGACTTCGCCGACGCCATCGCCCGGATGGGCCGCGGGGCCGTCGAGGAGAGGTACGGCAACCTCTTCGACATGTACGAGCGGATCACCGCCGAGAACCCGTACGAGACGCCCATGCGGATCTACCCCGCCGTGCACTACACGATGGGCGGGCTGTGGGTCGACTACGACCTCCAGACCACCGTCCCCGGGCTCTTCGCCGTCGGCGAGGCCAACTTCTCCGACCACGGCGCCAACCGGCTCGGCGCCTCCGCCCTGATGCAGGGCCTCGCCGACGGCTACTTCGTCCTGCCGTCCACGATCAGCGACTACCTCGCGCGGCACCCCTCCAGCGAGCCGCTCGACGACGGGCACCCGGTGGTCCGCGAGGTCCTGGCCGAGACCGAGGACCGGCTCCACCTGCTCCTCGCCGTCGACGGCGACCGCACCCCCGACTCCTTCCACCGCGAACTGGGCGAGCTGATGTGGGAGCACTGCGGCATGGCGCGCACCGGAGCCGGCCTGCGCAAGGCCCTGGAGCGCATCCCGCGGATCCGCGCCGAGTTCTGGCGCCGCGTCAAGGTCCCGGGCACCGGCGAGGAGTTCAACCAGTCCCTGGAGAAGGCCAACAGGATTGTCGACTACCTCGAACTCGCCGAGCTCATGTGCCTCGACGCCCTGCACCGCGCCGAGTCCTGCGGCGGCCACTTCCGCGAGGAGTCCCAGACCGCGGACGGCGAGGCAGCCCGCCGCGACGAGGACTTCTCGTACGCGGCGGCCTGGGAGTTCAACGGCGGCGACGCCCCGATCCTGCACAAGGAAGACCTCGTCTTCGAGTACGTCCACCCCACCCAGCGGAGCTACGCATGAAGCTCACCCTGCGCGTCTGGCGCCAGAAGAACGCCGACGCCGACGGCGCCATGTCCACCTACGAGGTGGACGGCATCTCCGCCGACATGTCGTTCCTGGAGATGCTCGACACCCTCAACGAGGAACTCATCCTCCGCGGCGACGACCCGGTCGCCTTCGACCACGACTGCCGCGAGGGCATCTGCGGCGCGTGCAGCCTCGTCATCGACGGCGAGGCCCACGGCCCCGAGCGGACCACGACCTGCCAGCTGCACATGCGGTCCTTCCGCGACGGGGACACGATCGACATCGAACCCTGGCGCGCCTCGGCCTTCCCCGTCGTCAAGGACCTCGTCGTCGACCGCTCGGCCTTCGACCGGATCATCCAGGCCGGCGGCTACGTCAGCGTGCCCACCGGCGCGGCCCCCGAGGCGCACGCGACGCCGGTGCCGAAGGCCGCCGCCGACCTCGCCTTCGAGCACGCGGAGTGCATCGGCTGCGGCGCCTGCGTGGCAGCCTGCCCCAACGGCTCCGCGATGCTCTTCACCTCGGCCAAGGTCAACCACCTGAACGTGCTGCCCCAGGGCGCCCCGGAACGCGAGACCCGGGTCCTCGACATGGTCGGCCAGATGGACGCGGAGGGCTTCGGCGGCTGCACCCTGACCGGCGAGTGCGCGACCGCGTGCCCGAAGGGGATCCCGCTGCCCTCGATCGCCGCGATGAACAAGGAGTGGCTCCGGGCCCGGCGCAAGGCCGCGCGGGGGTAGGCCCCCGCGCCGCCGCTCAGCCGCCGACCGCGCGCAGGGTGCCCGGCCGGCGGCCGACCAGCCGGTCCAGTGCCGCGGAGGTCGCCTCGTCGGCGGGCAGCTGCACCGTCACGCTCTGCCCGTCGGTCTCCGGCAGGTCGAGGACCTCGTACGACAGCCGCAGCTCGCCGACCTCCGGGTGCACCAGCCGCTCCCGGCCCGAACGCGCCCGCATCAGCCCGGTGGCGGCGAACCGCTCGGAGAACGCGGCCCCGGCGGTGATCGTGAGTTCCCGCGCCAGCTCGGCGACGTACGGGTCCGATCGCGTGACGGGCAGGTACAGCGCCGCGACCTGCTGGTCGGCGATCCGGTCCCAGTCCGGGTACGCCGCACGGGCCCGCGGATCGGTGAAGACGTAGCGGAGCAGGCTCGGCGGGTCCCCGTCCAGCATCCCCAGAGGGCCGGCGAGGAGCGCGTACCCCTCGCTGTACGCGGCGACCTCGCCGATCGCGTTGGTCACCACGGCCGGGGTCGGCCCGAGCCGGTCGAGCAGGGCCCGCACGGTCGGCCGCACCGTACGGGCCGGCGACGGCGCCGCCGCGCACATGTGCTGATGGTCCTGGGACTTCTGCAGCCGGCGCAGGTGCACCCGGGCGTCGAGCGGCAGCTGCAGCGCGTCGCTGAGCGCGCCCAGCACCTGCGACGAGGGGTTGCGGTCCCGGCCCTGCTCCAGCCTCGCCAGATACTCGACGCTGATCCCGGCGAGCATCGCCAGCTCCGTCCGCCGCAGCCCCGGCGTCCGGCGCCGCGGCCCCGCCGGCAGCCCCGCGTCCGCGGGCGTCAGCGCCTCGCGCCGGGCGCGCAGGAAGGCACCGAGTTCGTTGTCGCTCATCCACCGATCGTAAGAGGACCCGGCGTTCCGAGGGTGGCCCTGTCACTACCAGCCTCCGCCGGGCCTTCCTCACGCCGTCCCGGGGCCGCAGCGTGGAGCCATGACCACCGAATCGCAGAACACCACCACCACGCTTCCGCTCACCCCCGGCCGCTGGACCGTCGACCCGCTGCACTCCAGTGTCGGATTCGCGATCCGCCATCTCGGGATCTCCAAGGTGCGCGGGCGCTTCAACGACCTCCGGGCCGAGCTGGTCGTCGGCACCACCCTCGACGACTCCTCGATCACCGCGACCGTCGCGCTCGCCTCGCTCGACACCGGCAACGCGGACCGGGACGCGCACGTACGCAGTGCGGAACTGCTGGACGTCGAGAAGCGGCCGACGATGACGTTCCGCTCGACCCGCCTCGACGGCGCGGGCGAGGACTGGACCATGGCGGGCGACCTCACCATCGGCGACGTCACCCGTCCGGTCACCTTCGACGTCGAGTTCGGCGGTCTCGTGGACGTGCCGGTGGACGGCAGCCGGCACGCGGGATTCGACGCCACCGGCGAGTTCCGGCGCAGCGACTTCGGCCTCGACTTCGCTCCCGGCTTCCTCGGGGACGTGATCAAGGTGAACCTGGAGGTCCAGTTCGTCGAGCCGGCCTCGTCCTGACCGGTCAGCCGCCGAGCCGGGCCGCGAGATAGGGCGCGGTCCGGCTCGCCGCCGCCCGGGCCACCTCGGCCGGCGGCCCGGCCGCCACGATCCGCCCGCCCGCGTCGCCGCCGCCCGGCCCGAGGTCGATCACCCAGTCCGCGGTGGCCACCACGTCCATGTCGTGCTCCACGACGACCACCGAGTGACCCGCGTCGACCAGGTCGTGGAGCCGTCCCATCAGCACCTCGACATCGGCCGGATGGAGCCCGGTCGTCGGCTCGTCCAGCACGTAGAGGGTGTGGCCGCGGCGCCGGCGCTGGAGCTCCGAGGCGAGCTTGATGCGCTGCGCCTCGCCGCCCGACAGCTCCGTGGCCGGCTGGCCGAGCCGCAGGTAGCCGAGGCCGACGTCGAGCAGCGTGCCCAGGCTGCGTACCGCCGCCGGGGTGTCCGCGAAGAACGTGGCGGCCGCCTCCACGGTCAGGTCCAGCACCTCCGCGATGGTCAGCCCGCGCAGCCGGACCCGCAGCGTCTCGGGGTTGTAGCGGGCACCGTGACAGTCCGGGCACGGGGCGTACGTGCTGGGCAGGAAGAGGAGCTCCACCGAGACGAAGCCCTCGCCCTGGCACGTCTCGCACCGCCCGCCGGGGACGTTGAACGAGAAGCGCCCGACCTTGTAGCCGTGCTCGCGGGCCTCGTCGGTGGCGGCGAAGAGCCGGCGGACCACGTCGAACAGCCCCGTGTAGGTGGCCAGGTTGGACCGGGGGGTCCGGCCGATCGGCTTCTGGTCGACCGTCACCAGCCGTTCCACCCCGGGAAGTTCCTCCGTCAGCGCGCCCACCAGCGTCGACTTGCCCGAGCCCGAGACGCCGGTCACCGCCGTCAGCACCCCGAGCGGGAACTCGGCCTCCAGACCCCGGAGGTTGTGCCGCGTGACCGGACCCGTGCGCAGCCGGCCCGCGGGGGTCCGCACCGCCCGCCCGGGCGCGGGTGCCGGACCGAAGAGGAAGCGCCGCGTCGCGGACTCCCCGACGGCCGCCAGCCCCTGCGGCGGCCCGCTGTGCAGCACCCGGCCCCCGTGCACACCCGCCCGCGGGCCGACGTCGACCAGCCAGTCGGCGTGCCGGATGACATCGAGGTGGTGCTCCACCACGAACACCGAGTTGCCCGCCGCCTTGAGCCGGTCCAGGACCACCAGGAGGGCCTCGGTGTCGGCCGGATGCAGGCCCGCGGACGGCTCGTCCAGCACGTACACCACGCCGAAGAGCCCCGAGCGCAACTGGGTGGCCAGTCGCAGCCGTTGCAGCTCGCCGTTGGACAGGGACGGGGTCGCGCGGTCCAGGCTGAGGTAGCCGAGGCCCAGCTCGGTGACCGTGGCGATGCGCGCGACCAGGTCGGCGGTGAGCACCCGGGCCGTCTCGCCCGCACCACCGGCCGTGCCGCCGCCGTGGCCCGCGGCCACGAGCGCCTGCGCGAGCGCGGTCAGCGGCAGCGCCGCCAGCTCGGCGATCGTCCGGCCCGCGAACGTCACCGCGAGCGCCTCGGGACGCAGCCGGCTGCCCCCGCACACCGGACAGGGCGAGGCGGTCAGGAACCGCTCCGCCTTCGCCCGGAGCGTGGCGCTCCTGGAGTCGGAGAACGTGTGCATCACGTAGCGGCGGGCGCTCGTGTACGTGCCCTGGTACGGCCGCTGGATCCGTCCCGCCTCGCGGACCGGATGGACGGTGACCACCGGCTGCTCGTCCGTGAACAGGATCCACTCGCGGTCCCGCGCGTCGAGCTCGCGCCAGGGCCGGTCGACGTCGTGGCCGAGCGCGTCCAGCACGTCGCGCAGGTTCTTGCCCTGCCACGCGCCCGGCCACGCCGCGATCGCGCCCTCCCGGATCGACAGTCCGGGATCGGGGACGAGGAGCTCCTCACTGGTGCGGTGCACGCGGCCGAGACCGTGGCACTCGGGGCAGGCCCCCGCCGCCGTGTTCGGCGAGAACGCGTCCGAGTCGAGCCGCTCGGCCCCCTCCGGGTAGCGGCCCGCCCGTGAGAACAGCATCCGCAGGGAGTTGGAGAGGGTGGTGACCGTCCCCACCGACGACCGGGCGTTCGGCGACGACCGGCGCTGTTCCAGGGAGACGGCGGGGGGCAGCCCGGTGATCTCCCCGACCTTCGGCGCGCCGACCTGGTGGATCAGCCGACGGGCGTACGGCGCGACCGACTCGAAGTACCGGCGCTGCGCCTCCGCGTAGATCGTGCCGAAGGCGAGCGAGGACTTGCCCGAGCCGGACACCCCGGTGAAGACGGCGATCGCGTCGCGCGGGATGTCGACGTCGACGCCCAGGAGGTTGTTCTCCCGGGCGCCGCGGACACGGACGAAGGAGTCGGGGGAGTGCGCGGACATCCCCCGATTCTAGGTCGACGTCCCGTCGTTCGCGCTGGTCAGGCCGGCGACGCGGGCGAGTCGGCGGTACGAGTCGAGCAGCGCCGCCCGGTCGTGGGTGCTCGTCGTCACCAGCACCTCCCGGGCCCCGGTCTCCTTCACCACCCGCTCCAGCTCGGCGGCGACCTGTTCCTCCGTGCCGTGCACGTGCCCCGTCAGCCCCGCCTCGAACAGGCCGCGCTGCTTCTCCGTCATCGATGACTCCGCGATCCGCTCGACGGGCGCCAGCGGCGGGAAGTCGCCCCGTGTCCGGGACCAGGCGGCGGACCAGGCCTCGGGGGCGAGCAGGCGGCGGGCCTCCTCCTCGGTCCCGGCGACCGCCACCGTGCCGGACACGACGACGTACGGCTCCTCCGTCCAGGCCGAGGGCCGGAACGCGGCGCGGTAGGCGTCCACGGCGGCCAGCATCCTTTCGCGCCCGCGCAGATCGCCGATCACGAGCGGCAGACCCGCCTCCGCGGCCGTCGTCGCGCCCTCGCCCGTCGCCAGCACGAACGGCGGCACCCGCAGGCCCTCCGCCGGCCGGGCGTGGACCCCGGGGTACGCCGTCTGCGTGCCGGTGAACCAGCCGAGCAGCTCGGCCAGCTGCTCGGCGAACCGCCCGGCGTCGTCCTTGTCCCGGCCCAGCGCCCGCCGGACGCCGTCCGTGAAGCCGACCGAGCGGCCGAGCCCCATGTCGATGCGCCCCGGGAACAGCGCCTCCAGGACACCGAAGGCCTCCGCGACGAGCAGCGGGCGGTGGTTGGGGAGCATCACTCCGCCGGTGCCGACGCGGATGGTCGACGTCGCCGCCGCCACGGCCGCGGCCAGCACGGTCGGCGCGGAGCCGGCCACCCCCGGCACACCGTGGTGCTCCGACACCCAGAAGCGGTGGTACCCCAGCGCCTCCACCTCCTGCGCGAGGCGCACGGTGGCGCGCAGCGCCTCGGAGCCGCCCTCGCCCTCGCGGGTGCGGGAGCGGTCGAGGACGGAGAACCGGACACCATCGAGGGAAGAGGTCACACAGGGTTCAACGCATCGGGGCGAGGACGATTCCCGGTGGCCGAGGGCGCCGCCGTGGTGCCGCCCCCACAGCCTGGCGGCGCGGGAGGCGCCCCCGCCTCCGCCCGGGATCCGAAGCCCGGGGAGGCCGCTCGCCGATCCGGCCCGATCGGCAGGACACCCCCTACGCTGGGCGGGTGACCCGAAGCAGCAGGCCCGTGGCCGTGTTCGACCTCGACAACACCCTCGCGGGGACCGCCCACCGTCAGCACCACCTGGAGCGGCGGCCCCGCGACTGGTCCGCGTTCTTCGCCGCGGCTCCCGAGGACCCGCCGCTCGCCGAGGGCGTCGCCCTGTGCCTGGAGGCGGCGAGGGAGTGCGAGGTGGTCTACCTGACGGGCCGACCGGAGCGCTGCCGCCGGGACACCGTGGCCTGGCTGGCCGCCCAGGGACTGCCGGACGGCCGCATCCACATGCGCGGCAACCGCGACTTCCGCCCGGCGCGCCTGACCAAGCTGGAGATCCTGCGCCGTCTCGGCCGCGACCGCGAGATCCGGATGCTCGTCGACGACGACGAGCTGGTGTGCGACGCGGCCGAGGCGGCCGGATTCACCGTCGTCCGGGCCCGCTGGGCGGCGCCGTCCGAGGAACTGAAGCAGGCCCAGGAGGGCGAGGGCCGCACCTGAGACCGGGCCCGGCACCCTCCGGCACCCGTCCGAGACCCGCCCGGCACCGCCCGCCGCGCATCGCCGGCGCCGCGGCGGCGCACCGCCGGCCCGGGCGAGCGGTCCGTCCGTGAGGCCGGACCTACTCGCCCTCCTCGAGACGGAACCCGACCTTCAGGCCGACCTGGTAGTGCTCGATCGCGCCGTCCACGATGTGGCCGCGGACCTGCGTCACCTCGAACCAGTCGAGGGACCGCAGGGTCTGCGCGGCCCGCTCGATGCCGTTGCGAATGGCCTGGTCGACTCCCTCCGGGGAGGTGCCGACGATCTCGGTGACGCGGTAGGTGTGGTTCGACATGGGGGCCGAACTCCTCTCGGTGGGGGTCATTCCACGGTGCCCCACCACGCCCCGGACCGCGACACGTCGGGCTCCGGGGGAGCGCGAGGCGGGCGCGGGAGGCCGCCGCCGCGACCCTCCGGGACTTGACCACCCGGTTGGTCCAGACCAGAATCCTGGCCACACGCCCGCGCGAACAACCCGTTCGGTCCCCCCACGTCGGGTCAGCTCCCCATGCCGCACTCCATTCATGGAACGCAGAAGGTGACCTACGTGAAGAACCGCCATCTCGTCTGTCCCCTGGCCGCAGTGACCGCCCTCGCGCTCGCCGGGTGCGGGCTCCTGCCCGGCGACGGAGACCAGACCCGGACCGTCAGCATCTGGCTGATGCGCGACAGCGTCAGCGAGGACTTCCTCCAGCGGTTCACCACCGCGTACGAGTCCCAGCACGCGGGCGTGAAACTGCAGTTCACCATCCAGGACTGGACGGGCATCGGCAAGAAGGTCACCGGGGCGATCAAGGGGGAGGGCGGACCCGACGTCATCGAGGTGGGCAACACGCAGGTCGCCCAGTACGCGGAGACCGACAGGCTCTACGACCTCACCCTCGAGTCGGCCCGCGACCTCGGCGGCGAGCAGTGGCTGCCCGGCCTCGCCGAGCCCGGCCGCATCGACGGCGCCCAGTACGGCATCCCGTGGTACGCGGCGAACCGCATCGTGATCTACAACAAGGACCTCTTCAGACAGGCCGGCATCGCCAAGCCGCCGACGACGCGGGCGAAGTGGCTCGCCGACACCGAGAAGATCAACGACAGCGGCTCGCAGGGCATCTACCTCGCCGGCCAGGACTGGTACACCCTCGCGGGCTTCATCTGGGACGAGGGCGGTGAACTCGCCGTCGACCAGGGCGGCGCCTGGTCCGGCACCCTGGACACCCCCGCCGCGCTGCGCGGCATGGAGGTCTACAAGGAGCTGCAGTCCCTCGGCTCGGGTCCCAAGGACGCCGACGAGCAGACCCCGCCGCAGGCCGAGGTCTTCGCCCGGGGCGACGTCGCCCAGATCATCGCCACGCCCAGCGCCGTGGCCGCCATCACCAAGGTGAACCCGGAACTCGAGGACAAGCTCGGCTTCTTCCCCATACCGGGCAAGCAGGCCGGCAAGCCCTGCGCCGTCTTCACCGGCGGCTCGGACCTCATCATCCCGGAGAACGCCCCCCAGCGCGGCGCCGCGCTCGACGTGGTCAAGGCCCTGGCCGGCGACAAGTGGCAGTCCGAACTCGCCCGCGCGATGAACTACGTGCCGAACAAGACCGGTCTCGCCTCGGTCGTCAGGGGCCGGGAGGCCACGTCCGTGATGGCCGTCGGCGCGGCACGCGGCCGGGCCACGCCCAACTCCCCGCAGTGGGCCGACGTCGAGGCGGACAACCCGATCAAGCCGTACATGACGGCGGTGCTGCAGGGCGAGGACCCCAAGGCCGCGGCCAAGGCGGCCTCGGCGAAGATCAGCTCGACGCTCGCCGAATAGCATTCAGCGCCTCCACACCCGCCTGCCTCCGAACGGTCACGTCGAATCCAGCCGGTCACGGAAGAAACGAGGGGCCGGTCCGCCGCCGCGCGGCCCGGCCCTCACCGTCCCCTTCCGCCCGCCGGAGGAGCCCGACATGCCCGCACCGTCGTCCGCAGT
>NZ_RDBI01000057.1:13520-39574 GCF_008042125.1 Streptomyces sp. MS191 | reverse complement strand
GATCCTCGATCCGCTCCCCGGCGGCCGCTACCCGGACCGCCGCGCCCTCGCCGCGGCGGCTCAGCGCGCGATCGCCAGCGACAGCGCGAACCGCCCCTTCCGGTCCGTCCACCAGCGGGTCAGCTCCAGCCCCGCGTCCGCGAGCTCGCTGCGCACCCCCGCCTGACGGAACTTCGCCGACACCTCCGTCCGTACCTCCTCGCCCTTCTCGAACGGCACGATCAGGTCGAGCTCCGGGATCTTCACCGTGAGCGCGTGCCGCGCCCGCAGCCGCATCTCGATCCACTCCCGGTCCCGGTCCCACAGCGCCACGTGGTCGAAGTCCTCCGGCCGCACGTCCGCGTCCAGCTCGCGGGCGATGACCGCCAGCACGTTCTTGTTGAACGCGGCCGTGACACCGGCCGCGTCGTCGTACGCGGCGACGAGCGTCGCCTCGTCCTTCACCAGGTCCGTGCCGAGCAGCAGCGCGTCCCCGGGGCTGAGCATCGCCCGCACCGAGCGCAGGAAGACCGCGCGCTCGTCGGGCAGCAGGTTCCCGATCGTGCCGCCCAGGAAGGCGACCAGGCGAGGCCCGGGGGTGTCGGGCAGTTCGAGGCCCCGGGTGAAGTCGGCGACCAGGGCGTGGATGTCCAGCCCCGGCCGCTCGGCCAGCAGCGCCTCGGCCGCCCCGGTCAGTGCGGACCGGCTGACGTCCACCGGCACGTAGCTCGCCAGCCCGGGCAGCAGCGCGTCGATCAGGAAACGGGTCTTCTCCGAGGATCCGGACCCCAGCTCCACCAGGGTGCGGGCCCCGGTGGCCGCCGCGATGTCGGACGCCCGGTCGATCAGGATCTCCCGCTCGGCGCGGGTCGGGTAGTACTCGGGGAGCCGGGTGATCTCCTCGAAGAGCTCACTGCCGCGGGCGTCGTAGAACCACTTCGGCGGCAGCTCCTTGGGCATGCGGGTCAGACCGCCTTGCACGTCGGCGCGCAGAGCGGCCTCCGTCGCGTCCTCGGGCAGGGTGCGGGTCAGCTGGAACGGGCTCACGGGGAGGGCTCCTTGAGCGGGGTGAGGGTGACATCGGCGCGGGTGGCGGACAGCAGCGTGCGGTCCGGCACCTCGCGCCAGAGCGGGTCGTCGTCGTACGGCTCCGAGGCCACGACCGTGCGCGGCGCGCCGTTCCGGTCGGGACCCGTCAGGTACCACAGGGAGTTGCCCCAGGCGGTCGCGGTGATCTCGGCGCCGTCCGTGAGCAGCAGGTTCAGCGTCGCGCCCGGCGCCGCGCCGGCGGCCTCCCGCACGGTGTCGGCGAGTGCCCGGCCGGCGCCGTCCCCGGCGCGCAGCCGGTGCAGTGCCAGCGCCCAGAGGAGGGCCGAGTCGGTCCGCGCCTCCAGCCGGAGCAGCTCCGCGGCCGGCAGGGCCGCGGCCAGGCCGGCGAGCGCGTCGGGCCAGCCGCCGACCGCGCCGTTGTGGCTGAACAGCCACGGGCCGGCGGCGAACGGGGCCGCCGCCGCCTCCCCGTCGGCGCCGGGGAGGGTGGCTCCCCGGACGGCGGCCAGCAGCGCCCCGGGGCGCAGGACCCGTGCGAGGTCGCCGAAGGAGAGGTCGGACCACAGCGGCACGGCCCGTCGGTAGCGGGCCGGCACCGGGTCGCCCGGGACGTACCAGCCCACCCCGAAGCCGTCCGCGTTCACGACGCCACTGGTCTGCAGCCGCGGCTCCCACGCCTGCCGGTAGAGGGAGTGCTCCGGCCGCACCAGCAGCTCGCCGAGGGCCACCGGTTCGCCGACGTAGGCGAGATGCCGGCACATCAGGCGAGCTCCGCGTCGCGCGCCGTCCGGAAGCCGGAGAAGATCTGACGGCGCACCGGCAGGTCCCAGTTGCGGAACGTGCCCCGGCAGGCCACCTGGTCGACGGCGAACGAACCGCCCCGCAGCACCTTGTGCGCGGGCCCGAAGAAGACTTCCGAGTACTCCTTGTACGGGAACGCGGTGAAACCCGGGTAGGGCAGGAAGTCGCTGGACGTCCACTCCCACACGTCCCCGATCAGCTGGCGGACGCCGAGCGGCGAGGCGCCCTCGGGATAGCCCCCGGCCGGCGCGGGCCGCAGGTGCCGCTGGCCCAGATTGGCGTGGGCCGGGGTGGGGTCGGCGTCGCCCCACGGATAGCGCCGGGACCGTCCGGTCGCCGGGTCGTGGCGGGCCGCCTTCTCCCACTCGGCCTCCGTCGGGAGCCGGCGCCCCGCCCAGCGGGCGTAGGCGTCCGCCTCGTACCAGCTGACGTGCACCACCGGTTCGTCCTCGGGCACCGGCTCCGTCACGCCGAACCGGCGCCGCAGCCACTGCCCGCCCGAGCGCCGCCAGAACAGCGGCGCTCCGATGCCGTGCTGCCGGATCTGCGCCCAGCCCTCCGCCTGCCACCAGCGCTCGTCGGTGTAGCCGCCGTCCGCGACGAAGGCCATGTAGGCGCCGTTGGTGACGGGCACGGTGTCGACGAAGAACGACGCAACGACCCGGGTGTGGGCGGGGCGTTCGTTGTCCAGCGCCCACGGCTCGTCGGAGGTCCCCATCGTGAACGGACCGCCGGGTACGAGGACTTCGGAGGGAAGCGGACCGGTGTCGGTCGCCGGCGGCGGCGGGGCGGTCAGCGCCGCGGGCCCTGTGCGCAGCTGATGGGTGATCAGCATGGTCTCGTCGTGCTGCTGTTCGTGCTGGGCGATCATCCCGAAGGCGAACCCGGCCTCGACCAGCGGCGCTCCGGCCAACGCGGTGCCGGCCAGCACGTCCAGCACCCGGCCGCGCACGTCGGAGGCGTACGCGCGGGCCTCGGCGGGCGGGAGCAGCGGCAGCGTCGGCCGGCTGGCGCGCGGATGCTCGAACGCGTCGTAGAGGGAGTCGATCTCGGGCCGCAGCGCGTCACGGCCGGCGACCGCCCGCCACAGCCACTGCTCCTCCTGGTTGCCGATGTGCGCCAGGTCCCACACCAGGGGCGACATCAACGGAGAGTGCTGGGCGACGAGTTCGTCGTCCTCCACGCAGGAGGTGAGCAGCGCGGTGCGCTCGCGTGCGGTGGTGAGCGCGTCCAGCGCCCGCTGCCGCAGGGCGGTCGGGTCGTCGGTCACGGTCATGACCGCACCTCCTGGAGTTCGTCGGCGGGGCAGCTGCCCGGGATCACGTACCGCTCGTGGAAGCCGGCCACCGCGTCCTGCACGGCGGTGCTCGCCCCGATCCGGGGCAGGGCCTCCAGCGCGGCGGGGAACGCCACCAGCGCCGCGGCGTGCAGTTCGGGATCCGTCAGCCCGTCCCGGGCCGCGGCGAGCCAGAGCGGATTGCGCGGGGCCGGCCGGGTGCCGGCGTACTCGGCCAGCGGCTTGACGGCCCGGTAGACGCTCTCCGCGGCCTGCGGGTCCTCGAAGAGCGCGGTCGTCACGGCCACCGGCACGATCCAGCCGTCGGCGCCCGGCTGCGCGTCGACCATCCGCAGCTCCAGATGGCCCCGCGGCCGCACCGGCGGGAAGAGCGTCGTCATGTGGTAGTGCAGATCGTCCTCGACGGGCGGACGGGGCCGGCCCGTGCGGAGCCACTCCCGGAACGTCAGCCCCTCGGGCGCCTGCCACGGCCCGTCGTCGGACCGTACGCACATCACCGGGGTGTCGAGCACGTGCGCGGCCCAGGCCGCGCGGGGGTCGCCGTCCGGTCCCGGCGCGAGCGCCCGCACCGGATCGAGGTCCGTCCACAACGCCTGCCTGGTCGAGCGCCAGCCGGTCGGCCGGCCGCCGTGGACGGGGGAGGTGGCGAACGCGGCGACCAGGACCGCGCCCAGCAGGTGGGCGAGCTGCCAGCGCCGGTGGTACCCGAGCGGCCCCGGCTCCTCGTGGCCCGCGTCCAGGCAGATCTGCACCGAGGCCGAGTCGCACATCATGGCCCGGCCCGCGGGCCCGGTGCGGTCGAAGAGCCGCTCCATCGCGTCGTAGCGGGGCTCGTGCAGCATCCGCTCGCGGGGCGCGTGCCACGGGTCGACCCCGTAGCCGCTGAGGGAGAGACCGAGCGGGCCGAGCGCGCCGCGCACCGCGCGCAGATCGGCGGAGAGGGTGTCGAGGCACTCCATGAGGGAGGCCGCGGGCGGGGAGCTGAGTTCCAGCTGTCCGCCGGGCTCGAAGGTGAGCGCCGAGGCCAGCGGCAGGGCCCGGACGCCGTCGATGGCCGCGGCCAGGCGCGGCGGCCGGACGGGAAGCCGCGGATCACGCAGCTCGTGGACGAACCACTCCAGCTCGACCCCGACGGTGCGGGGCGGGCCCGTCTTGAAGCAGATACATCGCAGCAGCTCCTCCGCCTCGCTCTCGGTGAGAGGGGGGCCGCTGTGCGGTATGCCGCTCGGCGACATGTCGGAACCTCCTGTTCGGGAAGGCGCTGATTCCACCTAAAGCCACCTCCGACGGGCGTGCAAGACCGCCTCTTCGGCCCCTCTGGAAATCCCGTTGCCCCACCGTCACGCGATCGATCAAGCTCAGGGGCATGAGCGCACGACTGCGGGGGATCGCGAAGCAGACCGAGGAGATCGTGGAGGCGGGCCGCTACCGGGCGCCCGACGGCCGCACGGTGTCCATCGAGGCGGAACTGGCCGCCGCCGTGGCCGGAACGACGTTGTACGGCCCCGAACCCGTCCGGGTCGTCCCTGACCGCGGCCGTGACACCGCCATAGAGGTGACGGACGAGAGCAGCCTGGCCGCCGCCCGCCGGCTGGCCGCGGCGGACACCGCCCCCGTCGCCGTTCTGAACTTCGCCTCCGCCCGCAACCCCGGCGGCGGCTACCTCAACGGCGCCCAGGCCCAGGAGGAGGCCGTCTGCCGGGCCTCAGCCCTGTACACGACACTCCTGACGGCGCCCGCGTACTACGAGCACCACCGGGCCGAGCGGGACGCCTTCTACACGGACCGCGTCATCCACTCGCCCGGGGTGCCGGTCTTCCGCGACGACCGCGGGGCGCTCCTCGACGAGCCGTTCACCGTCGGCTTCCTCACCTCGCCGGCCCCGAACGCGGGCGTCATCCGCCGGCGGACGCCCCAGCTCGCCGACCGGATCCCGGCCGCCCTCGCCTCCCGTGCCGAGCGGGTCCTGGAGGCGGCGGTGGCGGGCGGCTACCGCCGGCTCGTGCTCGGCGCGTGGGGCTGCGGCGTCTTCCGGAACGACCCGGCCGAGGTGGCCGGCGCGTTCCGGCGGCTGCTCACCGGGGAGGGCCGGTTCGCCGGCCACTTCGACGAGATCGTCTTCGCGATCCTGGACCGCACCGACGGCCGCACCACCCTGGGCGCCTTCCGGCGGGCGTACGAGGCCTCCTGACCCGCCTGCCGCCTGCCGCCTGGCCCGCGCCCTGACCCGTCTGCCGCCTGCCGCCCGGCCCGCCCGGCCCGGGACCGTCCGGGCGCCGGAGCGGCCCCGCGCACGTGCCGCGAGCGGGCGGGACTCTCCGTACGGGTCCTACGACCAGCCGTAGCGCTCGATCAGCCGGTCCACGACCCGGTCGAAACGCGGCCGGYCCAGCGCGCAGGCCTCGCGGCGCATGCCCGCCTCGTGGACCCGCAGGACGCGGTCCAGATCCACCCACGACTCGCGCCGCGCGCTGTCCCAGTCGCCCACCCCGATCGCCACCCACTCCCGGTCGTGGTCGTGGCGCCTGCTCGACAGCTGCACGGCCAGCAGCGTCCCGGCCGCCTCCCGCGCGACCACGAGCACCGGGCGGTCCTTGCCCCGCCCGTCGTTCTCCTCGAAGGGCACCCAGGTCCAGACGATCTCCCCGGGGTCCGGGTCGCCGTCGCGGTCCGGGGCGTACGAGGTCCGGACGGGGCCGACCTCCCGGGGATCGGCCTCGGTGGTGGCGTGCGAGGACTGCGACGACTGCGACGACTGCGACGACTGCGACGACTGCGACGGCGAGGACGGCGAGGACTGCGACGACGGCGAGGACTGCGAGTACATGGTCACGGGCCCACCGTAGGGGGCCGGACCGGCCGCTCCGCGCGAGCCCGTCCCTGACGTGCGGCGTTCGCACCCGCGTGCGAGGCTGAGAACGGCCCAGCGTCCGACGTTCCGCTACAGGAGGCACGATCGTGGGCAAGAAACAGACCCGGGTGAACCATGGCGCCCGCACGGGCGGGCACGAGCAGAGAACCGAGAGCGCGGCGAAGGAACGGTCGGCCGCCTCCCCGACGGGCGAGGCCCCGCGGCCGCTCATGCAGCAGGTCTCCCACAAGAAGGAGCGGAAGTTCGGTCACAACTGACCGACACCGCTCGCACACACCGTGGGCCGGGGCCCGGCGCCGTGACGGCTCCGGGCCCCGCCCCGTGCTCACGCCCGGTCGTCGTCGACCGGGATCGCCGTCGAGCCGGCCGCGGCCGCCTCCGTACCGGCCGGGACCGCCTCGGCCCGGGGAGCCGGCGCCGCCGCCACCCCGTTCTTCGCGGGGGCGGGCGTACCGGCGGGGTTCATCGACGCGAGCAGCTGACGGGCCACTCCCAGCCCGGTGCCCCCCATCGTCAGCGCCTTGGCGAACATGTCCGCCATGCCGTCGGCGCCGTTCAGCAGGACCATCTGGTCCACGTTGCCGAAGGCGGACGCGCCCGCCTCGACGATCTCCGGCCACTTCTCGGCCAGCTGCTGGGCGACCACCGCCTCCTGGTTCTCGGCGAGCGCCGCGGCGCGTGCCTTGATGGCCTCCGCCTCGGCCAGACCCTTGGCACGGGTCGCCTCCGCGGCCGCCAGACCCCGGGCGTGCTGCGCCGCCGCCTCCGCCTCACCGGTGAGCCGGGTCGCCGTCGCCCGGGCCGCGCTGGCCAGCTCGGTCTCCTTCGCCTCGGCCTGGGCCGCCGAGATCCGCGCGTCGCGCTCGGCGTCGGCCAGCGTCCGCGTCTCGTACGCCATCGCGTCCGCCGGCTTCCGGACCTCCGCCTGGAGCTGCTGCTCCTTGCGGTGGCCCTCGAGTTCGGCGACGCGCGTCTCCTGGACGACCACCTCCTGGCGCGCCGCCGCGTCCGCCAGCGGGCCGGCCTGCCGGGCCTTCGCGGACGCCTGGTCCCGCTCGGCCTGGTACCCGGCCTGGAGGATCTCGCTGTCCCGGGTCGCCTCCGACATCCGGGCCGCGGCCATCTGCTCGGCCTCGGTCGCCCGCCGGTTGGCCTCCGCCTGCGCGATCCGGGCGTCCCGCTGGACGGCCGCCGCGTGCGGTGCCGCCAGGTTCTTGATGTACCCGGTCGGGTCCTCGATCTCGTGGATCTGCAGCGAGTCGACGATCAGGCCGAGCTTCTCCATCTCCGTGCCACAGGCCGAACGGGCCTGCCCGGTCAGCTTCTCCCGGTCCCGGATCATGTCCTCGACCGTCAACCCGCCGACGATGGCGCGGAGATGACCGGCGAAGACGATGTGCACCCGTTCCGACATCAGCTTCTGCTGGTCGAGGAAACGACGGGCCGCGTTGGCGATCGACACGAAGTCGTCGCCGACCTTGAAGATGACCACGCCGCGGACCTTGAGCGGAATGCCCTGGTGCGTCACGCACTCGACGGACAGCTGGGTCTCGTTGAGGTCCAGCGAGAGTTTCCGTACGGCCTGGACGCCCGGCAGCACGAGCGTGCCGCGCCCCGTGACGATCCGGAAGCCCATGCCCTCGCCGAGGCCCTCCATCTTGTGGTTGGAGCCGGAGATGATCAGAGCCTCGTTGGGTTCCGCGACGCGCCACATCAACTTGAACACTGCGATCACAGCGAGGAGAGCGGCTGCCGCGCCGCCCGCCACCATGCCGATGCCCATGGGCAGCTCCCCCTTCACCGGAGCCGTGCGGATCCGGTGAAGGGAGTGTGCGCCCGACGGGGGGCGCCGCTCAATGGATCGGTCAACTGTCGTACGCGGCTGTGACATAGACGGTGCGCGGAGGAAGATGTTCCACGACCATCACGACCGTTCCGGGACCGATCCGGTCCTCACCCGTCGCCGGATAGGCGAGGAAGTGCTCGGCCCCGCCGCGGATCCGGACGATCACCTCGCCGACGAGGCCGGGCCCGACGGTGCCGGTCACCCGGCCGAGCAATCCCACCATCGAGACGTCGTCCATGACCAAAAGGTACGTCAGATCCAGCCGTCCAGGGCGGTCATGAACCCCTCGAAGTCGTCCCGGTGGAGGGTGTGTCCGGCACCGGCGACCGTACGCAGCTCGAAACCGCGCTCCTTGAGCGTCCGGGCGTCGTCGGCGCCGACCAGCATGCTCGGATCCGCGAGCGCCACCAGCGAGGGCACGGCGGGCCTCGCGGGCCACATGTCCGCGCCGACGCTGGGCACCAGGCCGTGCGCCGTCCGCTCGTCCCAGCGCCTGATCGCGTCCGCCTCGATGTCCAGATCCTCCTCCGCCCAGCGGGGGTTGAGGATCCCTATGTGCTGCCGGGTCAGCTCCTTGCCCTGGGTGAAGAGCTCCGGACGGTAGCCCGCCTCCCCGGCCGGGAGGTGCCAGGCGGGGTCGGCGTACACGGCGCGGCGGGGTGCGAGCCGTTCCACGGCGCCGGCCAGGGCCAGCGCGCCGAGCGAGTGGCCGATGGCCAACTCGGCTCCCACGGGCAGGGTTTCGACGAGGTCGTCGGCGTAGTCCCGCGGGGTGTAGCCCTCGGCTCCCGCGGCGCGACCGCTGGCGCCGTGACCGCGCAGGTCCACCGCCGTCACCCGGTATCCGCGGGCGGCCAGGGCCGGGCCGACCCGTCGCCAGGTGCGGTGGTCCGACATGATCCCGTGGACCAGGAGCGCGACCCGGTCGCCGGATCCCCAGGAGGTGGTGTGCAGCAGCACGGTGGTACCCCTTCGTCGGGCGTGCTCAGCGCACGCTGCGGATCGGGCGCACGGCGAGTGCGCCGAGCACCGACAGTACGGCCGCGACCAGGAACAGGGCCGGGTACCCGCCACTCGCCGAGACGATGAGGGAGGCCACGAAGGGGGCGACGATCTGCGGTCCCGCGTTGGCGATGTTGAGCACGCCCATGTCGCGGGCGGCGTCCTCGGCCCGGGGCAGCACCATGGTGACCAGCGCCGTGTCGACGGCCATGTAGCAGCCGAAACCAAGGCCGTTGACGACGGAGAACACCAGCATCGCGGTCCAGCTCGCGGACAGCGCGGGGACGAGCAGGGCGACGACGGTCGATCCGACGGGCAGGCCGAGTCCGACGGCGGCGGACGCCCTGCCGCGTGCGGCGAGCGGCACCCGGTCGGGCACCACGGAGGTGAGGGCGGCCTGGTAGACGTTCATCACGGCCTGCCCGAGGCACCAGGCGATCATCACCAGCAGGATCGTGTCGGCACTGCCCAGCAGGAACATCACGGGTATCGCGAGCAGGCCGCCGGCCAGGATCCAGGGGTTGCGGCGGCCCGACCGGTCGGAGAGCGCGCCGGCCACCGGGTTGAAGACGGTGGCGAAGATGGCGGAGACACCGGACACCAGACCGAAATTGGCCACCTTGTTCGCCGGGTCGATGCCCTCGATCTGGAGCGCGAGAAGGATGCCGGGGACGCCCACGTACAGCGCGTACATCGCCGCGTTGCCGGCGAGCAGCAGCGGCAGCAGGCCGCGGGTCGGCCGCGGGGCGGCGGGGGAGTCGACGCCGGTCGTGCCGGTGTCGGAGGAGGAAAGGGCCACGGTGCCCTCCTGGGGAGATCGCCCCGGCGAGGGGGCGAGGAGCGGAAGGGAAGAGGGGGTTACACGTGTCAGTGGCGCGTGTGAGCATTGTGTAGCACTCGCATCAGGCCATCCGCCAGACCCTGGTTCGGATCGGTCTGGAAAGATGCCGGAGCGATGACGAAGCCAACCGAGCAGCCCGCCGGGCGCCCCGTCCCGACCAGCGCCGACGTCGCACGGCTCGCCGGGGTGTCCCGCGCCACCGTGTCGTACGTCCTGAACAACACCTCGGCCGTGCGGATCAGCGAGCCGACGCGTCGGCGGGTTCGGGAGGCGGCCGAGGAGCTGGGCTACGTGCCGCACGCCGCCGCCCGCAGTCTGCGCGCCGGTCACAGCCGCATGGTCCTGCTCCCCACCGCGCACGTGCCGATCGGGCCGCTGTACAGCCGCTTCTTCGACGAGCTCCAGTGGGCGCTCCGGCGCCTCGACTACACGGTGGTGCAGTACGGCAGCCTCGGCCTGGACGCCGACGAGGCGGCCCGCGCCTGGGCCGAGCTCCGGCCGGTCGCCGTCGTCTCCCTCGGCGAGATCGAGCTGACCCCGCACGGCGTGGAGACCCTCAAGCGCTCGGGCGCCAAGGCCGTCCTCACCGTCGGGCCGCAGCGGGTCGACGGCGCGCACGCCCTCGTCATCGACCCGGCCCGGATCGGCCGCGCGGCCGTGGAACACCTCGTCGAGCAGGGCCGCCGCCGGATCGGCGTGGTGGTCCCGGAGGAGCCCGGTCTGGAACTCTTCTCCGGCCCGCGCCTCGACGGCGCCCGGCAGGCCGTCGAGGGGACGCCGGCCACGGTCGTCCCGCTGCCGTTGCGGTACGAGGAGGACGCGGCGGCGGAACTGGCCGGGCGATGGCGCGAACTCGGCCTCGACGCGGTGTTCGCCTACAACGACGAGTACGCGATGCTGCTGATGCGGGCGCTCCAGGACGCGGGGCTGTCGATCCCCGGGGACACGGCGGTGGTGGGCTCGGACGACCTGCTCCTCGGCCGGCTGCTGCGGCCCCGGCTGAGCACGGTCCGGATGGACATGGTGCGCGGCCGGGACCTGGCCGAGCTGGTCGACCGGGCCGTGCGGGAACCGGAGGCCCTGCCCGAGGTGCGGGAGCTCGCGGACACCCGGGTCGTCCGGCGCGAGTCCAGCTGAGCGGTCCGCGGCGCCCGGGTCGACCTCTCGGCGCGGGAGCCGGCGGGTCCCGGTCGTCCGGCGCGAGTCCGGCCCAGCGCTTAGCGTCGGTGCATGAGCACCGTTCCGAAGCGTTTCGAGATTCTTCTGGTCCCCGAGCACGTGGAGGACCGCGGCGACGCCTCCGTGGAGGACAGCGCGGTCCGCTCGGCCGTGGTCGAGGTGACCGGACGGCAGGGCTCCTCGGGTTATCCGCGCTACGAGGGGCACGGCATCGTGGCCGAGATAGACCCGGAGACCCGCACCGTGGAGGCCCTCCTCGTGGACGGCCGCGAACTGGACTACGGGCTGACCGCGCTGATCAGGCACGCGCCCGGTCAGTGAGGCGGCGCGTCCCGGGCGCGCCCACGGAGCCGCACGCCCGCCGGGCCGCCCGCTGCCGTGCCGGGCGACCCGCCCGCTCCGTGTGTACCGACCACCTACCGGGCGCCGCGGGCCGTTGACAGGACGCCGCGCGGGGCAGAGACTCGGCGCGCACCTCATGAACGAACGTTCACCAGGCGAACACCAGCCGCTGCCGAACCGCAGGTCACGACCGCAGGTCCCGTGGGAGACAACCGATGAGCATCCGCGACGTGTACATCGTCGACGCCGTCCGCACCCCGATCGGCAAGTTCGGAGGCGCCCTCTCCTCCGTGCGCCCGGACGACCTCGCCGCACACGTGGTCAGGGCGCTCGTGGACCGCGCCCCCGCGCTCGACCCGGCACGGATCGACGACGTGTACTTCGGTGACGCCAACGGGGCGGGCGAGGACAACCGGGACGTGGCGCGCATGGCCGTGCTGCTCGCCGGACTGCCCGCCTCCGTCCCCGGCGTCACCCTCAACCGCCTCTGCGGCTCCGGTCTGGAGGCGGTGATCCAGGCGGCCAGGGCCATCGCGCTCGGTGACGCCTCGGTGGCGATCGCCGGCGGCGTCGAGTCGATGTCCCGTGCGCCCTGGGTGCTGCAGAAGCCGGAGCGGGCCTTCCCGGCCGGCCACCAGCAGCTGCACTCCACGACGCTCGGCTGGCGCATGACCAACCCGAGGATGCCCGCGGAGTGGACCGTCTCGCTCGGCGAGGGCGCGGAGCTCGTCGCCGACCGCCACGGGATCACCCGGGAGCAGCAGGACGCCTTCGCCCTGGCCAGCCACCGGAAGGCGGCCGAGGCCTGGGACAAGGGCCGCTACGACGCCGAGGTCGTCCCCTACGAGGGGGTGGACCTGCTCCGCGACGAGTGCATCCGCGACGCCACCTCGATGGAGGCCCTGGGGCGGCTGAAGCCCTCGTTCCGTACCGACGGCGGCACGGTCACGGCGGGCAACGCCTCGCCGCTCAACGACGGCGCCGCGGCCCTCCTGCTGGTCGACGAGGCGGGGCTGCGGGAGACCGGCCGCGAGCCGCTCGCCCGCATCCGCGCTTCCGCGGTCACCGGCATCGAGCCCCAGCTCTTCGGTCTCGGACCGGTCGAGGCGGTCCGCCGGGCCCTCGGGAAGGCGGGCAGGTCCTTCGCCGACCTGACCACCTTCGAGCTCAACGAGGCCTTCGCCGCCCAGTCGCTGGGCTGCCTCGCCGAGTGGCCGGAGCTCGACCCGGCGATCGTGAACCCGCTCGGCGGCGCCATCGCCATCGGCCACCCGCTGGGCGCCTCCGGCGCGCGGCTGGCCGGCTCGGTGGCCCACCAGCTGGCCGCCGCCGGCTCGGGCACGGGCCTCGCGGCGCTGTGCATCGGCGTCGGCCAGGGTCTGGCCCTGGTCCTGGAGCGCTGAGGCACCCCGATCGACCGCCGTCCCCGGCTCCCGCTCCGGACGTGCGACGGGGCGGTACGGGTGATCCGTACCGCCCCATCGCCCCCGAGGGGTGGGCTACTGCTCGCCCGCCTTCTCCTTCGCCGTCTCGATGGACCTGCGCACCTCGTCCATGTCGAGGCCCCGCGCCTGTCCGATCACGTCCTCCAGAGCGGTCTCCGGGAGCGCGCCCGGCTGGGCGAACACCGCCACGTTGTCGCGGACGATCATCAGCGTCGGGATCGATCGGATCTCGAACGCGGCGGCCAGCTCCTGCTGCGCCTCCGTGTCGACCTTGGCGAAGACCAGGTCCTCGTGGCGCTCCGAGGCGGCCTCGTAGACGGGTGCGAACTGACGACACGGACCGCACCACTCAGCCCAGAAGTCGATCAGAACGAAGTCGTTCTCACTCACGATCTGGTCGAAGTTGTCCTTGGTGAGCTCAACGGTGCTCATGCTGCCAACCTTTCCGGTCCCGGCCTGTCTGTCCTACGTTTCCGCGGTCCCCGGGGACTCGCCCCGCACAACGGTGTTCCGAGCCTCGCTATTCCGGGGCCGCCGGGGCGCCTTCCCTGTGGCAGCCCGTGCACACCTGCCACCAGACTGGGCCCATGACGCGAGCAGTGGAGCACGAGTACGACGTGGTGGTCCTGGGTGCGGGACCGGTCGGCGAGAACGTGGTGGACCGCGCCCGGGCGGCCGGGCTGACCACGGCGGTGGTGGAGGGCGAACTGGTCGGCGGCGAGTGCTCGTACTGGGCGTGCATGCCCAGCAAGGCCCTGCTGCGACCGGCGATCGCACGCTCCGACGCCCGCAAGGTGCCGGGGCTCGCCCGGGCGGTCCAGGGCCCGCTGGACGCGGAGGCGGTGCTCGCCCACCGCGACTACTATGTCTCGGACTGGAAGGACGAAGGGGCGGTCGGCTGGCTCGACTCCATCGGGGCCCGGCTGTACCGCGGCCACGGCCGGCTGGACGGAACCCGCCGGGTGTCCGTCGAGGGACCCGAGGGCGAGCGCCACCTCCTGACCGCCCGGCACGCCGTGGCCGTGTGCACCGGCAGCCGCGCCGCCCTGCCCGACCTGCCGGGTCTGACCGGCGCCCGCCCCTGGACCAGCCGTGAGGCGACCAGCTCCCACCACGTACCGGACCGTCTCGTCGTGGTGGGCGGGGGAGTGGTCGCCGCGGAGATGGCCACCGCCTGGCAGGCCCTCGGCTCGCGCGTGACCCTCCTCGTCCGGGGCTCCGGCCTGCTGCCCAGGATGGAGCCGTTCGTCGGCGAGCACGTCGCCGACGCGCTCGCCGAAGCCGGCGCCGAGGTTCGGACGAACGTCTCCGTCGCCGCCGTGGTGCGCGACGGGGGCACCGGACCGGTCACCGTGGTGCTGGAGGGCGGCGAGCAGATCGAGGGCGACGAGGTGCTCTTCGCCACGGGCCGCAGGCCGCGCACGGAGGACATCGGCCTGGAGACCGTCGGTCTGGAGCCCGGATCCTGGCTGCCGGTGGACGACAGCCTGCTGGTCGCCGGCAGCGACTGGCTGTACGCGGTCGGGGACGTCAACCACCGGGCCCTGATGACCCACGAGGGCAAGTACCAGGCGCGCATCGCGGGCGCCGCCATCGTGGCCCGCGCCCAGGGGCGCGGCACGGACACCGGCCGGTGGGGGGCGCACGCGGCCACCGCCGACCACGCCGCCGTGCCGCAGGTCGTCTTCACCGATCCGGAGGCGGCCGCGGTCGGTCTCTCGCTCGCCGAGGCCGAACGGTCCGGACGCCGGGTCAGGGCCGTCGACCTGGACCTCACGAACGTCGCCGGCGCCGGGCTGTACGCCCACGGGTACCGGGGGCACGCCCGGATGGTCGTCGACCTGGACAGCGAGACCGTCGTCGGCGTCACGTTCGTCGGCCCGGGCATCGGCGAACTCCTGCACTCGGCGACGATCGCCGTCGTCGGCGAGGTCCCGATCGACCGCCTGTGGCACGCGGTCCCCGCGTACCCGACGCTGAGCGAGGCGTGGCTGCGCCTGCTGGAGGCGTATCGCGACGGCGGCGCGGCGGAATGAGCCCCGGCGCCGGTCCGGGCGGCCCCGTCAACGACTACGACGGGCCGTGCGCCGTGTGCGGGACGGTCGTCCCGGCCGGCACCGGCGTGCTCCGGCGCGACCCGGCCGGCGGCTGGACGGTCCACCACACGGACCACGCGAGGGACCCCGCCCCGCCCGTACGGCAGGACCTGCCCGGCTGGCACCGGCGCCGCCTGCTCTCCCTGGACATCGCCACCACCGGCAACCGGGCGGCGGTGGACCGGATCCTCGCCGCGTCCGTCCGGGGCAGCGACGGCGCGGCGGAGGACTGGCTGCTCGACCCCGGACCCGACCCCGTCACGGTGGCCCCGGAGAAGGGGCACGGGATCGGCGTCGAGCGGGCCCGCGCCGAGGGCGTGCCCGCGGCCGAGGCCCTGAAGGAGCTCGCCGGAACGCTCGCCGGCCACCTGGCGTCGAAGGAGGTCCTGGTGGTCTGGTTCGCCCCGCACGTCCTGAGCACCCTGCACGCCGAACTCCTGCGCCACGGCGTGCCGCCCCTGACCGAGCGCCTGCCGGCCGGAGTCGCCCCGATCTGCGACCCGCTGGTCCTCGACCGGCACGCCGACCGCTACCGGCCCGGCCGCCGTTCGCTGGCGGACGTCACCGAGTGGTACGGCATCCCGCACCCCCACCCCGGCGAGGCGGCCTCCGATGCCGAGGCCACGCTCGTCCTCGCCCAGGCCGTGGCGGCCTGCCATCCGGCGATCGCGCGGCTGTCCCGGCCGGCCCTGCACGTCGAGCAGATCCGCTGGAACGCCGACCACGCCCGCCGCCACCCCGACGCCCTCGACTGGCCCTTCACCGCGCTCGACCCCCTGCCCTGGCAGGAATTCACGCGCAGCTGACGGGGCCGACGGCACGCGGCACGCGGCACCACGGCGTCCGGCGCCGGCCGGTGTGAACGAGATCCGGGCGCCCGCGGGGGTTCCGGCGACGGCGCGGCCCGGGGCCCGGCCTCAGGCCCGTGCGATCAGCCGCGCCGCGGCCGCCCGCGCCGCCTCCAGCGCCGGGCGACGGTCGCGGCCCTCCTCCGGGCCGAGCACCACCCGGGTGCTCAACCCGTCGAGCAGTGCCAGGAGTTCGGAGGCGCGCTCGGTCACCTCCGTCGCGTCGAGCGGGGCGAAGCGGGACTGGGCCACTCCCTTGGCGACCAGCGCCTCCAGGTCCTCCTGCCAGCCGTCGTCCAGCTCCTGCTGGGCCTGGCGCAGCGAGGCGTTGGCCGGGGTGCGGGCCCACAGCTCGATCCACAGCGTCCAGCGCGGATCGCGCGGGCCGCGCGGCAGGTACAGCCGCAGGAAGAGGTCCAGCTTGCGCTCCGCCGCGAGCCGGCGGGCGAGGAGCGCGCGACGCTCCTCGGCCAGGGCCGCCTCGCTCCAGCGCAGGGCGGCGAGCAGCAGCAGGTCCTTGCTGCCGAAGTAGTACAGGATGTGGCCGCCGCTCGTGCCGAGACGCTCCGCGAGCGCCGACATGGTCAGGGTCGCCAGACCGTTCTCGGCGATGGCCGCCATGGCCTCCTCGAGCATCCGCTCCTGCGTGACGTGCCCGTCCCGCCGTCGTGCCGCCCCTGCCACCCGTACCGCCCTCGTCACCCGTCGTCCCTCACGTCAGGTCACGACTTTAACCGCAGGTTCCGCGAGGTCTTGACGGGACGGCCCCGCCTCGCACATCTTGAATGCCGTTCTAAGTTCTAGAACGGCATTCAAGGTCTGGGGAGTGGCATGGCACAACTGACGGGAGCGGCCGGCACCGGCCGCGACGAGGTCTTCCAGGTCGAGGAGCACGGCATCGACCCGATCCCGGACGCCGAGCGCCACGGCAGTGCCAAGGACCTGTTCTGGCTCTGGTTCGGCTCCAACCTCACCTTCACCTACGTGATCAACGGTGCTCTCGCCGTGGCCTTCGGGCTCTCGTTCTGGCAGGCCACGGCCGTCGTCGTGGTGGGCGGGCTCGCCTTCTTCGCCATCAGCGCCGCCGGACTCAGCGGCATCCGCACCGGCACCGCCACCCTCGTCATCTCGCGCGCCGCCTTCGGGGTGCGCGGCAACTGGCCCGCCGGGCTGCTCAACTGGGTCGTCAGCATCGGCTACACCATCGTCAACACGGTCGTCGGCACCCTGGCCCTCGAAGCGTTCCTCGCCGACCTCGGCTGGAGCGGAGGCCACGCCGCCCGCGCGCTCGCCCTGACCGTCACCCTCGCGATGACCTTCGCCGTCGCCCTCTGGGGCCACGCGACCGTCCAGTTCGCCGAACGCTGGATGGCGTACGTCCTCGCCGTCGGCTTCGCCGCCCTGCTCGTCTTCGTCCTGCCCGGCGCCGACACCACCGCCCCCGCCGCCGGCCCCGGAGCCGCCGGCTGGAGCCTCGCCTTCGTCGTCATGCTAGCGGGCCCCTTCTCCTACCTTCCGATGCCCGCCGACTACACCCGCTACCTGCCCCGCACCACCTCCCTCGGGTCCCTCACCTGGAGCGGCGCGCTCGGCGGCTTCCTCTCGTCCGTCGCCCTCGGCGTGGCCGGTGTGGCCGCCGCGACCCAGGCCGACATGACGGACGCGGTCGCCGGCGCCGAAGGCCTGCTCCCGGGCTGGTTCCAGCCCCTCTTCCTCGCCCTGGTCCTCGGCGGCTCGGTCACCAACTCGATCATCACGCTCTACTCCTCCAGCCTGAACCTCCAGGTCCTCGGCATCCCCTGGAGCCGCGCCCGCGCCATCGTCATCAGCGCCGCCGTCACTGCCCTCGGCTCCCTCGGCGCCCTCTTCCTCACCGACTTCACCACCTCGCTCCTCTCCTTCCTCTCCCTGCTGATCATCGTGTTCGCCCCGTGGGGCGGCGTCTTCCTCGCGGACATGGTGCTGCGCCGCTGCGCCTACGACGCCGACGCACTGCACGCCGCCGAACGCGGCGCCTACTGGTACCGGGGCGGCTGGCATCCGGCCGGCGCGACCGCTCTCCTCGCCGGGATGCTCTTCGCCGCCCTGACCTGCGACTCGGAGCTGTGGACGGGCCCGCTGGTCGCGCCCCTGGGAGGCGCCGACCTCACCCTGCTCGGCGCGGTGGTCTCGGCCCTCGTCTACGTCCTCCTCGCCCGCCGCCGCGTCACACCCTTCCGGCCCTGACCCCGCCCGGTCCCGGCACCCACCGCACATCCGCCCCCGGCCTCGTCCGCACACACCACCACCCGAACGTGGAGTCCAGCCCCATGCAGCACAGCGCCCCCGCCGACCTCGTCCTGACCCGCGCCCGCATCCACACGGTCGACCCCGACCTCCCGGAGGCCGAGGCGCTCGCCGTCCGGGACGGGCGGATCGTCTGGCTCGGCGCGGAGACCGACGCCGCGCGGTGGACCGGTCCGGACACGGAGGTGCTCGACGCGGGCGGCAGGCTCGTCCTGCCGGGGTTCATCGMCGCCCACMACCACGTCCGTCTCGGCTCCGACGACGCCTGTGTCCAGCTGGCCGGAGCCCGCACCCTGGACGCCGTGCACGCCCGCATACGGGCATGGCGGGCCGGTCACCCCGACGCCGAGTGGATCGAGGCCGAGGCCTTCGACTACTCGGCCATCCCCGACGGCCGCATGCCCACCGCCGCCGACCTCGACCCCGTCACCGGCGACACCCCCGCCCTCGTTCTCAGCTACGACGTGCACACCGCCTGGCTCAACACCGCGGCGATGCGCCGGCTCGGCGTGCGCAAGGGCCGGACCGGCCTGCCCTTCGGCGAAGCCGCCACCGACCCCGTCACCGGCGAACCGACCGGCTTCGTCAAGGACTTCGCCGTCAAGGGGCTCTCCCGCGAGGGACACCGGGCACTGCGCGAACTCGGCGTGCCGTGGGCCGCCCCCGACCGGCAGTACGGCCGGCTCGCCAGGAGCCTAGACGACGCCATCGGGTTCGGCATCACCACCGTCGTCGAGCCCCAGAACTCCCTCGACGACCTGGCCCTCTTCGAGCGCGCCCGGGCGGAGGGCCGGCTCCGCTCCCGTGTCGTCGCCGCCCTCTTCCACCCCCGCGGCACCACCGAGGCGGACCTCGACGAGTTCGCCGCCGCCGCACGGAAGTTCGCCGACGACCGGCTGCGCGTCGGTCCGCTCAAGCTGTACATCGACGACGTCGTCGAGCCGCGCACCGCCGCGCTCCTGGAGCCGTACGCGGGCTGCGGCCACCACCGGGGCGACACCTTCTATCCGGCGGACGAGTTCGCCGGCCTGCTCACACGCCTCGACGCCCGGGGCTTCCAGTGCTTCGTCCACGCCACCGGCGACCGGGGCATCCGCACGGTCCTCGACGCCGTCGAGCGGGCCCGTACCGCCAACGGCCCGCGCGACGCCCGGCACCAGATCGTCCACGTCGAATGCCTCGACCCGGCCGACACGCCCCGCTTCGCCGAACTCGGAGTCGTGGCCTGCATGCAGCCCCGGCACGCCGCACCCGACATCGCGGGCCCCGGCCGGGACTGGGCGGAGAACATCGGCCCCGACCGCTGGCACAAGGCGTGGCCGCTGCGGAGCCTGCACGCCGCCGGAGCCGTCCTCGCCCTCTCCAGCGACTGGAACGTCGCCGAGATGGATCCCATGGTCGGCATCTACACGGCCGTCACCCGGCGACCGCTCGCGGGTGGCGGGGAGCCCTGGACGCCCGGCGAGACGATCGACGTCGCCACCGCCGTCGAGGGCTACACGATGGGCTCGGCCTACGCCAACTTCCTGGAGCACGAGCGGGGTTCGCTCACCGTCGGCAAGCTGGCCGACTTCGTCGTGCTGTCCCGCGACATCCTCCGCATCGACCCGGAGGAGATCCCGGGCACGGTCGCCGAGACCGTGGTGGTGGGCGGCGAGGTCGTCGCCGGCCGGGGACGCGACTGACGACCGGGCCTCCCCGGGTCCGCCACCCGCGCGGTGCCGGACCGGGTGGCCCTCAAGACACCCCCCAGGGCTGTCCCGTGATCCCCGGCGGGCGCACGACGCCGGCTACGGCCCCTCGCCGCGTTGTCGGATCTCCCGAATACGCCCAGTATGAGGACGACCCTCCGCCTTGCGATGCACCGCATCCGACGCCGTGCGCGGACCCACCGCGGATTACGGGACACCCCCTAGGCTCGGCTCATGAAGATCACCGTGCGACCGGCGACCGAGGGGGACCTCTCCGCATTGCTGCGTCTCTACAGCGAGTTGAACCCGGACGACGCGCCGTTGCCCCGGGCGTCCGCGGACGCCGTCTGGGCAGCCGTCTCACGGCAGCAGGGGCGGACGGTCCTGGTGGCCGATGCGGACGGCGCGGTGGCCGGAACGGCGGACTGCATCGTCGTGCCGAACCTCACGCGCGGCGGCCGCGCCATCCTGTTCGTGGAGAACGTCGTGGTGGCCGGATCCTCTCAACGGAGTGGGGTCGGCCGCCGGCTGATGGAGGAAGCCGTTCGCCTGGGCGAGGCGGCCGGCTGCTACAAGGTCCAGCTCCTGGCGGCGGACGACGAGTACGTCCACACCTTCTACGCGGCGTGCGGCTTCGAGGCCCGCGCGCAGGGCTTCCGCCGCTACATCCCGTAGCGACCCCACCGCCGGGGCGGGGACCCCGGCCCGGACGGTCCCCCCCTCGGGAGGGACCGTCCGGGCCCGGCGGCCGTCGGTCAGAGCCGCTCGAGGATCCTCCTCAGCTCGGAGATCTCGGCCGACTGGGTCCGCACCACGTCGCCGGCCAGCTTGAGCGCCGCCTCGTCCCGCCCCTCGCGCTGTTCCGTCCTGGCCATCTGCACCGCCCCGTCGTGGTGGGCGATCATCAGCTCCGCGAACCTGCGGTCGAAGGCCCTGCCCCGGACGGCCGCCAGGTCCTTCATGTCCTGCTCGGACATCATCCCGGCCATGCCGTGTCCCGCGTGGCCGGCCGACTCGGGCCTTCCCCAGCCCGTGAGCCAGGTCCTCATCGTCCGGATCTCGGGGTCCTGCGCCTGCTTGATCGCGGCGACGAGCCGACGGACGTCGGCGTCCTCGGCCCTGCCGTCGGCGAGCCGCGCCATGTCGAGCGCCTGCTGGTGGTGCGGGATCATCCCCTGCGCGAACGTCACGTCCGCGTCGTTGAACGGTCCGGTGGCGTGCGCCCGGCCGGGGGTGCCGGACGGGCTCGCCGGGGCGGAGGCTTCGTGGTCGGCCCCGCCGGGGTGGCCGCTGCCGGAACCGGCGCCGGAACCGCAGGCGGCGAGCAGGAGCCCGGCGGCGACGGCCGCCACGAGCCCGCGGGCGGGGTTCTTGTCGTAGGCACGCATCTGTGACACACCTCTGTGCTGTCTGTACGGCGTGCGCCAACGCGCGCACGCCGGAAGGCGGACGGGTCCACGGGTCCGCGGGCAGCACGAGGCACCCGCGGTGGCGGCAGACCCAGGGCGTGTTGCGAAAGGAGCGCCGTCCGCCCGGAGGGCGGGCCTCGCGGCGTCTGGTGCGTGCGATCGCAAGGCGGAGGGTCGCTCTCGTACTGGGCGTACTCGGGCGATCCCGACAACGCAGCGAGGGCGCGTGCCAGGCGTCGTGGGGCAGGCGGGACTTTCGCGACACGCCCTAGATGCGCAGGACCGACAGCCGGGCGAGGTCGGGAGGCCGGCGCGGCGGTGCGTTCGGCCCGAGAAGGGGCGTCAGCCCGGTGAGGAGCCGGGCGAGCCAGTCGGGGCGGCGGGCGAGTGCCGCCCGGACGAGACCGGCGAGCAGCCAGACGACGAGCACGGCCACGCAGAGCGAGGACATGTCCATCGCCATGCCGGGGTCGTGCGACGACGACGACGAGGCCGAGGCGGGTGACGAGGCCGAGGCCGGGCCGCTGTCCACCGTTCCGTGCCCGGGTGCGGCGAGCACCGGGTCCCGGTCCGGTGCCGGGTGGCCGGGGGCGCCCGTGTGGGTCATCGCCCCGGCTTCCGAACCGCTGCCGGACGAGCCCTCGGGGTGGCCCACGACGTGCATCACGAAGACGCCGAGCGCGAGCACCACGACGAGCAGCAGGTGCGCCAGGGCGCCTCCCGCTCGACCGCTGCTGCGTTCCGCTCGTCCCGTGTGCACGGCTCGGACCTCCTGCCCGGAGCCTACCGAGTGCGTCGGGTTCCTTCCCGCCGTGGGTGGTTCACGGCGGGCCGAACGGCGTAAGCGCGGTCGCCGGA
Organism: Streptomyces sp. MS191; assembly: GCF_008042125.1. Classification (GTDB taxonomy): domain Bacteria; phylum Actinomycetota; class Actinomycetes; order Streptomycetales; family Streptomycetaceae; genus Streptomyces. Next base: position 17,732 of record NZ_RDBI01000057.1, on the reverse strand, counting down.
GCGAAGCCGCGGCGGGAGGGGGAGTCCGCTCGCTCCTCCGGAGAGGACGAGGGGGAGACGGACCTCCGTCTCCGCCCACGTCTCCGCCCTCGCGTTCGGCCTCGCGTTCGGCGCCCGGCCCTCCGGTCGCGTCAGCCGAGCTGCTCGCCGGACATCGCCGCAGCCATCCGAAGGTGCGGCGTGGCCTCGGCCGCCCGGCCCTGGCGCTCCAGCGTGCGGCCGAGCATGAGACGTGCGTAGTGCTCCACCGGGTCCCGGTCCAGGACGGCGCGGAGTTCGGTCTCGGCGCGGGAGAGCTGGGCGGAGTGGTAGTAGGCGCGGGCCAGCAGGAGCCGCTGGGCGGTCTGCTCGGGGTGCTCGGCCACCAGGCCCCGCAGGATCCGGGCGGCCGACAGGTACTCCTTCGCCTCGAAGAACATGCGGGCGCGGTCCCAGCGCTCGGCGGCCGTACCGAACTCGTAGTACGTGTCGCTCACTTCGTCTCCTCCACAACGGTCGTGCCTCCCGCCCCCGTGGGGCGTCATCCCCGACAACACTCCAGGGTGATTGAACATTCCACTACCTGTGGGCGGTCTCCGGGCGTCCGTTTTGCGGGCGGGAACCCTCGTACGGGCGTGCGGACGCATGCGGCGCCGCCCCCTCGCGGTGCGGGAGGGGACGGCGCCGGTGGCGTGGGCGGGCGCCCGCAAGGGTGGCGGGGCGGGGTCCTACCGGGTGCGGCCGCGGGGCTTGAGCGGGGTCGCGGGCAGGGACGGCGCGTCCAGCGGGTCGCCGTCGTACCCCTTCACCTCGCCGAAACGCGTACCGGACATCCAGTCCTCGCGGGCCTGCTCGATCTCCTCCTGGGTGCGTCCGACGAAGTTCCACCACATGATCAGCTCCTCCTCGAAGGGCTCGCCGCCGAGCAGCATGACCGCCGCGTCCGACGTGGCGCGCAGCGGCAGTTCGCTCCGTCCGCAGCCGAGGTAGAGCATGGAGCCCGGCAGTACGGGCACGCCGTCGACGTGCACCTCGCCCGACATCGACAGCACGCCGTACTCGAAGTCGGGCACCAGGGGGAGTCGCGTCTCGGTGCCGGCCGTGAGCGCGAGGTCGGCGCCGACGAGCGGCGTGTACGTCGTGCCCGGCGAGGCCGACCCGTCGATGTCGCCCAGGATCACGGTGGCCGTGAGGCCGGGGGCGGTGACCGTGGGCAGTTCGGCGTGGTGCTCGAAGTGCGGCTCGACATGGCGGTGCGCGTCCGGCAGGGCCACCCACAACTGCGCGCCGTGCAGCAGGCGGGCGTGCTTCCGGGGGCTCTCCTCGGAGTGGGAGATCGCCCGTCCGGACGTCATCAGGCCCAGCTCGCGCGGCCGGATGGTCTGCAGGCTGCCGGTGCTGTCGCGGTGGAGCACCTCGCCGTCGTGGAGCCAGCTGACGGTCTGCAGTCCCATGTGCGGGTGCGGCGGGACCTGCATGCCCGGCTCGTCCGCGATGTCGTCGGGGCCGTAGTGGTCCACGAAGGCCCAGGCGCCGATCATGCGGCGGCCGAGGTTCGGCAGGAGGCGGCGGACTTCGGTCGACCCGCCGAGCTGAACACGACGGGGGCTCAGGAGCTCGCGGACGGGCTCGGCGACGACGAAGCCGCGGCCACCGCACACGCTCGGCACTGCCTGACGGTCAAGGTTGCTCATGCGGCACAACCTAGCCGGGGTGTGGGGCGGTCAGCAGCAATACCCGTGCCGCGGTCCGGTGTCTTTGCGAAGGCGAGGTGCGGGGCGGCTCGGTTCTCAGCCAGTCATCGGCTTAATGAAAGACATAAGAAAAGTCGTGTCCGAGTCATTGACCCCGGCTGGGGAGCCGGGCAAGGTGCGGGAGAGCGCTCTCCGTACCTTGCCGTTTCCCCAACTCCCTTTCCAAGGAGCCCACTTCATGCCTCTCATCGGCATACCCGTGGCGGCGGCACCGCCCCCCGGGCGACGCACCGCGCCAGGCCGCGGCGCCGTCGCCCTCGCGGTCGTCGGCGCCCTCGTCGTCGCGCTGCTCGCACTGCTTCCCGCCCCCGCCGCACAGGCGGCGCCGGTCCTGCTCTCCCAGGGCAGGTCCGTGACCGTCTCCAGCCAGGAGAACGGCGGCACCCCCGCGGCCGCCGCGGTCGACGGCGACACCGGCACGCGCTGGTCCAGTGCCTTCTCCGACCCGCAGTGGATCCAGATCGACCTCGGCTCCACCGCCGCCGTCGAGCGCGTCGACCTGCGCTGGGAGGCCGCGTACGCGAAGGCCTACCGCATCGAGTTCTCCACCGACGGCACCACCTGGACGACCGCCCACTCCACGACCACCGGCGCCGGCGGCAACGAGAGCATCGCGGTCGCCGGGAACGCCCGGCACGTCCGGCTCACCGGCACCACCCGCGCCACCGTGTACGGCTACTCCCTCTGGGAGTTCCAGGTCTACGGCACGTCCGGCGGCGGCCCCACCCTGCCCGGCGGCGGGGACCTCGGCCCCAACGTGCACGTCTTCGATCCGTCCACGCCCGGCATCCAGGGCACGCTCGACCAGATCTTCCGGGAGCAGGAGTCGGCCCAGTTCGGCAGCGGCCGGCACGCGCTCCTCTTCAAGCCGGGCACGTACGGCACCCTGAACGCGCAGATCGGCTTCTACACGCAGATCGCCGGACTGGGCCTGCGGCCGGACGACACCACCATCAACGGTGACATCACCGTCGACGCGGGCTGGTTCAACGGCAACGCGACGCAGAACTTCTGGCGTTCCGCCGAGAACCTGGCCGTCAACCCCGTCAACGGCACCAACCGCTGGGCGGTCGCCCAGGCGTCCTCCTTCCGCCGGATGCACGTCAAGGGCGGCCTCAATCTCGCCCCCGACGGCTACGGCTGGGCCAGCGGCGGCTACATCGCCGACAGCAAGATCGACGGCACCGTCGGCCCGTACTCGCAGCAGCAGTGGTACACCCGCGACAGCACCATCGGCGGCTGGACCAACAGCGTCTGGAACATGACCTTCTCGGGTGTCGAGGGCGCTCCCGCCACCAGCTTCCCCGAGCCGCGCTACACCACGCTGGACACCACCCCGGTCTCCCGCGAGAAGCCCTTCCTCTACCTCGACGGCAACGAGTTCAAGGTCTTCGCCCCGGCCAAGCGCGTCGGCGCCCGCGGCACCACCTGGGCCAACGGCACCCCGCAGGGCGAGTCGATCCCGCTGAGCCGGTTCTACGTCGTCAAGCCCGGCGCCACGGCCGCCACCATCAACACCGCCCTCGCCCAGGGGCTCCACCTGCTGTTCACGCCCGGCGTCTACCACGTGGACCGGACGATCGAGGTGAACCGGGCGGACACCATCGTGCTCGGCCTCGGACTCGCCACGATCATCCCGGACAACGGGGTCACGGCCCTGCGCGTCGCGGACGTCGACGGTGTGCGGCTGGCCGGCTTCCTCGTGGACGCCGGCCCGGTCAACTCCCCGACCCTGCTGGAGATCGGCCCGGCCAACGCCTCCGCCGACCACTCCGCCGACCCCACCACCGTGCAGGACGTCTACGTCCGCATCGGCGGTGCCGGCCCCGGCAAGGCCACCACCAGCATGGTCGTCAACAACGACGACACGATCATCGACCACACCTGGGTGTGGCGCGCCGACCACGGCGAGGGCGTCGGCTGGGAGACCAACCGAGCCGACTACGGCGTCCGCGTCAACGGCGACGACGTCCTGGCCACCGGGCTGTTCGTCGAGCACTTCAACAAGTACGACGTCGACTGGTACGGCGAACGCGGCAAGACGATCTTCTTCCAGAACGAGAAGGCCTACGACGCCCCGAACCAGGCCGCGATCCAGAACGGCTCGACGAAGGGGTACGCCGCCTACCGGGTCGACGACTCCGTCAACACCCACGAGGGCTGGGGCCTGGGCAGCTACTGCTACTACAACGTGGACCCGACCATCCGTCAGGCCCACGGCTTCAAGGCACCGGTGAAGCCCGGCGTACGGTTCCACAGCCTGCTCCCGGAAGATCTGGTCGAGCGTGCCCTGGATGCCGGGCGTGGACGGATCGAAGACGTGCACGTTGGGGCCGAGGTCCCCGCCGCCGGGCAGGGTGGGGCCGCCGCCGGACGTGCCGTAGACCTGGAACTCCCAGAGGGAGTAGCCGTACACGGTGGCGCGGGTGGTGCTGGAACTCCCAGAGGGAGTAGCCGTACACGGTGGCGCGGGTGGTGC
>NZ_RDBI01000057.1:0-13420 GCF_008042125.1 Streptomyces sp. MS191 | reverse complement strand
CGGTTCACGCGCGCGTCACAGCAGGAACCCGCCGGGGAACGGGTCGTCCGGGTCCAGGAAGTACTGCGCGGTGCCGGTGATCCACGCCCGCCCGGTGATGACCGGCACCACGGCGGGGACGCCGCCCACCTCGGTCTCCTCGACCAGGGCTGCGACGGCGTGGTGCCCAACGGCTCGCTCGGCGAGTACCAGACCCTGACCGACGAGGAGCGCGCCCGGGTCGTCCGTACGGCGGTCGAGGCCGCGGGCGACGGGGCCCGCGTGATGCCCGGTGTCGCGGCCTACGGCAGCGCCGCGTCGCGCCGCTGGGCCGAGCAGGCCGCCGAGGCGGGCTGCGGCTCCGTCCTGCTGCTGCCGCCCAACGCCTACCGCGCCGACCGCGCGGCGGTCCGGGCGCACTACGCCGAGGTGGCCGCCGCCGGGCTCCCGGTCGTCGCGTACAACAACCCGCACGACACGAAGGTCGACCTCACCCCCGCCCTGCTCGCCGAACTGCACGCGACCGGCCACATCGTGGCCGTGAAGGAGTTCAGCGGCGACGTCCGCCGCGGCTACGAGATCGCCGAACTCGCCCCCGAACTGGACCTGCTGATCGGCGCCGACGACGTGCTGCTCGAACTGGCCCTGGCGGGCGCGGTCGGCTGGGTGGCGGGCTACCCGAACGCCTTCCCGGTCTCCTGCGCGGAGCTCTACCACGCGGCGGTCGCCGGCGACCTGGAGCACGCCCTGCCGCTCTACCGGGCCCTGCACCCGCTGCTGCGCTGGGACTCCAGGACGGAGTTCGTCCAGTCGATCAAGCTGTCCATGGACATCGCCGGCCGCACCGGCGGCCCGTGCCGCCCGCCGCGCTCGCCCCTCGACGGTGCCGTCGCCGCCGACGTACGGGCCGCCACCGAGAAGGCCGTCGCCGACGGCCGTCGCTGACCCGATCCGGCACCGAGAGGAGTCCCCACGTTGCGCACCCGTCATGTGTTCCACGCCGTCGACTCGCACACCGAAGGCATGCCCACCCGTGTCGTCACCGGAGGGGTCGGGGTGATCCCCGGCGCCACCATGGCCGAACGCCGTCTGCACTTCCTGGAGCACCTGGACCACCTGCGGACGCTGCTGATGTACGAGCCGCGCGGCCACGCCGCCATGAGCGGGGCGATACTCCAGCCGCCGACCCGGCCGGACGCCGACTTCGGGGTGCTCTACATCGAGGTGTCCGGGCTCCTGCCCATGTGCGGGCACGGCACGATCGGGGTGGCGACCGTCCTGGTGGAGACGGGGATGGTGCCGGTCAGCGAACCGGTGACCACCGTCCGCCTCGACACCCCCGCCGGGCTGGTGCGGGCGGAGGTCCGGGTCGAGGACGGCGCCGCGAAGGCCGTGTCGCTCACCAACGTGCCCGCCTTCTGCGCCGCCCTGGACCGCGAGGTGAAGGTGCCGGGCCTGGGCACCGTCGCGTACGACCTGGCGTTCGGCGGCAACTTCTACGCCTTCGTCGACCTGGACGCGCTCGGCCTGCCCTTCGACCGGGAGCGCAAGGAGGACCTGCTCGCGGCCGGTCTGGCGATCATGGCGGCGATCGACGAGACCGACCGGCCGGTGCATCCGGTCCACCCGGAGATCGGCGGGCTCAAGCACGTGTACCTCACCGCGCCCGGCTCCGACGCCCGGCACTCGCGGCACGCCATGGCCATCCATCCCGGCTGGTTCGACCGCTCCCCGTGCGGCACCGGGACCTCCGCCCGGATGGCCCAGCTGCACGCGCGCGGACTGCTGCCGCTGGGACGGGACTTCGTCAACGAGTCCTTCATCGGGACCCGTTTCACCGGCCGGCTGGTCGAGGAGACCGAGGTGGGCGGCGTCCCCGCCGTGGTGCCGGTCATCACCGGGCGGGCGTGGATCACCGGCACCGCGCAGTACTTCCTGGACCCGGACGACCCGTTCCCCGGCGGGTTCCTGCTGTGACGCGCGCGTGAACCGGCCCTCGGCGAGGCGCCGTTGCCGCGTCCCGGCTCTGTCGACGACCGTGAAAACGTGACATTGTACGCTGATGCACCGCCCGGATCCGGAAGCCGGGCGGCGTGACAAGCGGAAGTCGGGGAACGGCACATGGGCCATCTGAAGACGAGCCATCTCATCACCACGCGCGAGCGGCTGCGCGACCAGGTGGCACACGCTCTGCGGGCCGCGCTGATATCCGGTGAACTACGGCCCGGCCAGGTGTACTCGGCGCCCGGCCTGGCCGAGGACTTCGGCGTGTCCGCGACCCCCGTCCGGGAGGCCATGCTCGACCTGGCCCGCGAGGGACTGGTCGAGCCGGTGCGCAACAAGGGCTTCCGGGTCACCGAGGTCGACGAGCGCGATCTCGACCAGTACACGGACATCCGGCTGCTGATCGAGGTGCCGACCGTCGGCCGGGTCACGCTGACCGCGGACCGCGCGGACCTCAGGGCGCTGCGCCCGATCGCCGAGGAGATCGTGGCGGCGGCCCGGGCCCACGACCTCATCGGGTACCTGGAGTCCGACCGCCGCTTCCACCTCACGCTGCTCGGCCTGTCGGGGAACCAGCGGCTGGTCGAGACCGTCGGCGACCTGCGCAAGCGGTCCCGGCTGTACGGCCTGACCGCGCTGGACGAGCGGGGTGAGCTGCTGCCCTCGGCCGAAGAGCACCTGGAACTGCTCGACCTCATGCTGGCCGGCGACGCGATGGGCGCGGAGGCGTGCATGGTCCGCCATCTCAGCCATGTGCGCTCGCTGTGGGCCCGGGGCGGCTCCGCCGCCGGACCCGCGGCCCCGTGACGTTTCGCGCCCGGCGCGCGCTGAACGAAGCGTGAACACGGTGACAGGGTTGATTCCGGTGGACGGCCGACCGCGTGGCGGGCGCGCACGAGCGGGTACGCGGGTGCGTGGCTGAATGTTCCGTCTCTCCCTGCGCTCCTGGCTGCTCCTCACCGTGCCCGTGGTCGCGCTGCTGGTGATCGCCGCGCTGCTGTCGTTCCCGTCCACCCGGTCCCGGGGGGACACGCCGGCGCTGCCGCCCGTTCCCGCCACCCCGCTCCCGGACGCCCCGCTGCCCGGCGGCGCGACCGCCCAGCTCTCCACGTGCCGGGTGGACGACGGGCCCCGGCCCAGGGCGGTCGGCGAGGGCGAGAGGGACGCGCTTCCGCGGCTGACCTACGGGGGCTACGGCGCCGAGGACCCGGGACCGGGGCGCGGCCGGCCGCACTTCACCGTCCACATGGCGGTCGCGGTCGGGCACCGTCCTCTCCTGCTCGGCGCCCCGGTGTCGAAGGGCCGGGTGACGCTCGACGTCTTCGGCCCGCACGGCGAGGGCCGCAGGGCCTCCGTCCGCGGGCTCACGGCGACGGTCGTCACGGACGACTTCCCCTCCAAGGCGGTGCCTCCCCCGCCCGGCGGCTTCCGCATCGCCCCCGGCAGGACGCTGTCGCTCGACGTGGAGCTGCCGGCCGCCGCGCTGTGCCCCGGCTACACGCTGTTCACCGTGGGCGCCTGTTCGCCGGAGCGGACGAACGACGCGCAGGACTGCCCGGTGGTGACGCTCACCCTCTCGGACCCGGCCGTGCGGGACTACCGCGCGGCGGTGACCGGCCGGAACCCCGCCTCGACGAGCGACCGGCTGGTCGCGGTGTCCCTGGAGCCGGAGTTCTCCGGGGCCTGACCCGCGGGGCCGGCCCCACGGGCTCACGGTGCGGTCCGCCGGGGCGGACCGCACGCGCGCGCCGGCGTCAGTCCGCGGCGGCCACCAGGGCCCTGAGGGCGATGTTGAGCTTCAGGACGTTGACGCGGGGCTCCCCGACGAAGCCGAGGAGGCGGTCCTCGGTGTGGTCGGCGACGAGCTCGTCGACCTGGGCGACGGGGAGGTGGTTCCTCTCCGCGACGCGGCGGACCTGGAGTTCGGCGTACTCCGGGGAGATGTGCGGGTCCAGGCCGGAGCCGGAGGAGGTGACGGCGTCGGCGGGGACGTCCGACGGCTTCACCGGGTAGCCGTTCACCGAGTTGTCCTTGACCACGGCGGCCTTGGCGGCCTTGACCCAGGTGACCAGGTCCGCGTTGTCACCCGACCGGTTGGTCGCGCCGGAGAGGATGATCGAGTACTGGGTGTTGACGCTGTTGGAGCCGAGGCCGTTCGACGGGCGGGGCTGGAACCACTTCAGGTCCGGGGCCGCCGTCTCCTCGCCGTCCTTGAGCGGCAGGTCGTACGTCTGGCCGATGAGCTCGGAGCCGACGACTCTCCCCTCGCTCTCGATCGCGGATCCGTTCGCCCTGCCGGGGAAGGCCAGTTGGGCGATACCGGTGACGGCCAGCGGGTAGAGGACACCGGTGATCACGGTCAGGACGAGGAGGGCGCGCAGGCCCGCCCAGAGCACGCGGCCGGTGTTCGCTGCTGAGTTGTTCATCGTGGGTCAGCCGATTCCGGGGATGAGGGAGAGGAGCAGGTCGATGAGCTTGATGCCGAGGAACGGGGCGATCAGGCCGCCCAGTCCGTAGATGCCGAGGTTGCGCCGGAGCATCGAGTCCGCGCTGGAGGGCCGGTAGCGGACGCCCTTGAGGGCGAGCGGCACCAGGGCGATGATGATCAGGGCGTTGAAGACGACGGCCGAGAGGATCGCGGACTCGGGTGAGGCCAGGCCCATGATGTTGAGCTTGTCCAGGGACGGGTAGGCGACGGCGAACATCGCGGGGATGATCGCGAAGTACTTCGCCACGTCGTTGGCGATGGAGAACGTCGTCAACGCACCGCGGGTGATGAGGAGTTGCTTGCCGATCTCGACGATCTCGATGAGCTTGGTCGGGTCGGAGTCGAGGTCGACCATGTTGCCGGCCTCCTTGGCGGCCGAGGTGCCGGTGTTCATCGCCACACCGACGTCGGCCTGCGCGAGCGCGGGGGCGTCGTTGGTGCCGTCGCCGGTCATGGCGACGAGCTTGCCGCCCGCCTGCTCGCGCTTGATGAGGGCCATCTTGTCCTCGGGGGTGGCCTCGGCGAGGAAGTCGTCGACACCCGCCTCCTCGGCGATCGCCTTCGCGGTCAGCGGGTTGTCACCCGTGATCATGACCGTCCTGATGCCCATGCGGCGCAGCTCGTCGAACCGCTCCCGCATGCCCTCCTTGACGACGTCCTTGAGGTGGATGACGCCGAGGACGCGCGCGCCCCTGCCGTCCTCGACCGCGACGAGCAGCGGCGTACCGCCGGCCTGCGAGATCCTGTCCGTCAGGGTCCCAGCGTCGGCGGCCACCTCGCCGCCCTGTTCGCGGACCCAGGCGACGACCGAGCCGGTCGCGCCCTTGCGGGTCCGCCTGCCGTCGACGTCGACGCCCGACATACGGGTCTGGGCCGTGAACTCGATCCACGTGGCGTGGGACAGCTCGCCCTGGTGGCGCTCGCGCAGCCCGTACTTCTCCTTCGCCAGGACCACGATCGAACGGCCCTCCGGCGTCTCGTCCGCGAGGGACGACAGCTGGGCGGCGTCGGCCAGTTCGGCTTCCGTGACGCCCTCGACGGGGACGAACTCCGCCGCCCGGCGGTTGCCCAGGGTGATGGTGCCCGTCTTGTCGAGCAGCAGGGTGGACACGTCGCCGGCGGCCTCCACGGCCCGCCCGGACATGGCGAGCACGTTGCGCTGGACGAGGCGGTCCATGCCGGCGATGCCGATCGCGGAGAGCAGTGCGCCGATCGTCGTCGGGATCAGGCAGACCAGGAGCGCGGTGAGCACGATCATCGAGGTCTGCTCGTCGGCGCCGGCGTAGATCGCGAAGGGCTTCAGCGTGACGACGGCGAGCAGGAAGACGATGGTGAGGGACGCCAGCAGGATGTTGAGGGCGATCTCGTTGGGGGTCTTCTGCCGGGCCGCGCCCTCGACCAGGTTGATCATGCGGTCGATGAAGGTCTCGCCGGGCTTCGTCGTGATCTTCACGACGATCCGGTCGGACAGCACCTTCGTACCGCCCGTCACCGCGGACCGGTCGCCGCCCGACTCCCGGATGACCGGCGCCGACTCGCCGGTGATGGCCGACTCGTCGACCGAGGCCACCCCCTCGACGACGTCACCGTCGCCCGGGACGACGTCACCGGCCTCGCAGACCACCCTGTCCCCGACGCGGAGCTCCGTGCCGGGCACCCGCTCCTCGCCGGTCCTGGTGATCCGGCGTGCCACGGTGCCGGTCCTGGCCTTGCGAAGGGTGTCCGCCTGCGCCTTGCCGCGCCCCTCGGCCACTGCCTCCGCGAGGTTCGCGAAGATCGTCGTCAGCCACAGCCACGCGGCGATCGCCCAGCCGAACCAGTCCCCCGGGTCGGCGACCGCCAGCCCGGTGGTGACCACCGAGCCGACGAGCACGACGAACATCACGGGCGACTTGACCATGACGCGCGGGTCGAGCTTGCGCAGCGCGTCCGGAAGGGACGTGAGCAGGTGCCGGGGGTCGAACAGTCCCCCGCCGACGCGGCCGCCGGGGGCGGGCCGCGGTCCGGTCGGCAGGTCCGGGCGGGATGTCCGGGGAGGGGTGATGGTGCTCATGCTGCGAGCCCTTCGGCGAGCGGTCCCAGCGCCAGGGCCGGGAAGTAGGTGAGACCGGCGATGATCATGATGGTGCCGACGAGGAGTCCGGCGAACAGCGGCTTCTCGGTGCGCAGGGTGCCCGCGGTCTCGGGGACGGGCCGCTGTTCGGCGAGCGAGCCGGCGAGCGCGAGGACGAAGACCATCGGCAGGAAGCGGCCGAGCAGCATCGCGATGCCGATGGTGGTGTTGAACCACTGGGTGTCCGCGTTCAGGCCCGCGAAGGCGGATCCGTTGTTGTTGGCGCCGGAGGTGTAGGCGTAGAGGATCTCGGAGAAGCCGTGCGCGCCCGTGTTCGTCATCGAGTCGGCCGGGGTCGGCAGGGCCATCGCGACGGCGGTGAAGCAGAGCACGAGGGCGGGGGTGACGAGGATGTAGCAGGCGGCGAAGGTGATCTGGCGGGTGCCGATCTTCTTGCCCAGGTACTCGGGGGTGCGGCCGACCATCAGGCCGGCGACGAACACCGCGATGACCGCCATGATCAGCATGCCGTAGAGGCCGGAGCCGACGCCGCCGGGCGCGATCTCGCCGAGCTGCATGCCCAGCATCGTGATGCCGCCGCCGAACCCGGTGTACGAGGAGTGGAAGGAGTTCACCGCTCCCGTGGAGGTCAGCGTGGTGGCGACCGCGAAGATCGACGAGCCGGCGATCCCGAACCGGGTCTCCTTGCCCTCCATCGCGCCGCCGGCCAGGTCGAACGCCGGGCCGTGGTGGGCGAACTCGGTCCACATCATCAGCGCCGTGAAGCCGAGCCAGATCGCGGCCATCGTGCCGAGGATCGCGTACCCCTGCTTCAGCGAGCCGACCATGCGACCGAAGGTGCGGGTGAGCGCGAAGGGGATGACGAGGATCAGGTAGATCTCGAAGAGGTTGGAGAGCCCGTCGGGGTTCTCGAAGGGGTGAGCGGAGTTGGCGTTGAAGTAGCCGCCGCCGTTCGTGCCCAGCTCCTTGATGACCTCCTGGGAGGCGACCGCACCGCCGTTCCACTGTTGCGTGCCGCCCATGAACTGGCCGACCTCGTGGATGCCGGCGAAGTTCTGGATCGCCCCGCAGGCGACGAGCACCAGGGCGCCGACGACGGAGATCGGGAGCAGGATGCGGACCGTGCCCCGGACCAGGTCGGACCAGAAGTTGCCCAGTTCACCGGTACGGGACCGGGCGAAGCCCCGGACCAGGGCGACGGCGACCGCGATGCCCACCGCGGCCGACACGAAGTTCTGCACCGCCAGGCCGCCGGTCTGCACGACGTGGCCCATGGCCTGCTCGCCGTAGTAGGACTGCCAGTTGGTGTTCGCCACGAACGAGGCCGCCGTGTTGAACGCCTGGTCCGGGTCGATGGAGGCGAAGCCGAGCGAACCCGGCAGGGAGCCCTGCACCCGCTGGAGCAGGTACAGGAAGAGGACGCTCACCGCGGAGAAGGCGAGCACGCCGCGCAGATAGGCGGGCCAGCGCATCTCCACCGACGGATTCGCGCCGATCGCCTTGTAGATCCACTTCTCGGGCCGGTAGTGCCTCTCCGAGGAGTAGACACGCGCCATGTGGTCGCCCAGCGGCCGGTACGACAGGCCGAGCGCGACGACCAGGGCGAGGAGCTGGAGCATTCCAGCGAGGACGGGACTCATATCCGTGCTCAGAACCTCTCCGGCTTGACGAGGGCGAGGACGAGGTATCCCAGCAGGGCGGCGGCGACGAGCAGGCCGACGATGTTCTCGGCGGTCACAGCTTCGCCACCCCCTTGGCGATGAAGGCCACCAGCGCGAAGACCGCGAGTGTGGTGACGACGAAGGCCAGATCGGCCATCGTGGGCTCCTGAGTGAAGGACGGTTTCTCGGACAAGACGAGAAAACCCCCTTTCCCGCAGGTCGCCGCGGTCGTTGACGTCTCCCATACGCCGCGCGGTCCGGTCTTGACGCTTCCCCTACGAGCGGCCCGGGACGGGGTACGGGCGCGGGACCCCGTCCCGGCCGTCACCCGCCGCCGTGGCCTGCTCGCCGGTCACCCGTCGCCGGTCACCCGCTGTTCGCCGCCCGTGGCCCGCCCCGCGGGGCTCAGTGCACCGCCCGCTCCTGGAGGGTGGTCCGCCAGGCCGGGACCGGCTCCTCCGGGTCGGCCTCCGCCGGGCGCCCGCCGCGCCCGAAGAAGTCGGCGAGCGGCAGGATCGCGGCGCCGACGGTGACGGCGTCCGGTCCGAGGGTGCCGAGCTCGATCCGGACGCGGGCGGCCGGATAGGCGAGGGCGTAGGAGGTGGCGTAGGCGCGGACGGAGTCCAGGAAACGGGAGCCGAGCTGGAGGCCCGCCCAGCCGCCGACGAGGATGCGCTCGGGCTGGAACAGGTTGATCAGGTCCGCGAATCCGGCGCCGAGGTACTCCGCCGTCTCCTCCAGGACGGCCAGGGCCGTGGCGTCGGGCTCGGGAACGGTGCCGTCGGGGCCCGGGGACGGGTACGCGGCGGCGAGCATGGCGGTCAGCGCGGTCTCCTCGGCGGCCCCGGCGGGAGGTTGGCCGCCGGCTTCCGCCCAGCGTTCCAGGAGCGCCTCGGCGCCCGCGTACGCCTCCAGGCAGCCCTGGGCTCCGCAGCGGCAGCGGCGGCCTCGTACCCGTACGGTCAGGTGTCCCCACTCGACGGCGCGGCCGGGCCGCATGTCGTCGGTGACGACGCAGGCGCCGACTCCCGAGCCGAACAGCACGACGACGGCGCTGTCGGCGCCCCGCCCGGCGCCGAACCACATCTCGGCCTGCCCGAGCGTCTTGGCCCCGTTGTCGATGTAGTACGGCACGCTCGCCGGCAGCCGCACCGAGGCGCGGAGCAGTCGCTCCAGCGGCACGGCGTCCCAGCCGATGGTCTGGCCGTGCACCACGGCGCCGTCCTCGGGCGTCCCGGCGACGATGCCCGGGACGCCGACACCGACGCCGAGGAGCCGCTCGGCCGCGATGCCGGCCCGGTCGAGGACCTCGGCGATGCCCTCGCGCAGGTGCCCGACGACGACGCCCACGTCGTAGCGGTCGGTGCGGCGCGGCCCTTCGGTCGCCAGGGGGCGCTCCACGCGGGCGAGCTCCGTGAGGGCCAGGTCGAAGAGCTCGATCCGGACCCTGGTCTCGCCGACGTCCACGCCGATCATGTAGCCGCTGTCCGGGCGGATGCGCAGGAGCGTGCGCGGTCGCCCGCCGGCGGAGTCGACGCTGCCGGCCTCCTCCACCAGTCCCTCGGCGACCAGTTCGGCCACCACGTTGCTCACCGAACCGGAGCTCAGTCCCGTGACCGGGCCCAGCGAGAAACGGCTCAGCGGCCCGTCGAAGTACAACCGTTGCAATACCGCGGTGCGGTTTTCCCGCCGCAGGTCACGCACCGTACGGCCACTGCGCACTGTCACCGTGCCCCCTCGTCGTCTGTCCTTGCAGGCAACATACCGCTGTCGCACCCCTTGACGCGACCTTCGCTTGAGGTTTAACTCACATCCTAAATTAAGCCGTGAGGGGCTTCAGGACCCGAACGCGGGGCGGTGCGGGACCACGCTCCGACCCTCCCCTCGCAGGCGATCCGCCACTCCACGAAAGGCCTCTGGAGTCATGCGCAGCATCAGAGCCGCGGCCGTCGGCGCCGTCACCCTCTCCCTCGTTCTCGGCGCGGCCGCCTGCGGCGGCGGCACCACCGACGGCGCGGGGTCCAACGAGCGGCCCAGGACGCTCACCTACTGGGCCTCCAACCAGGGGGCGAGCCTGGAGGTCGACAAGAAGGTCCTCCAGCCCGAGCTCGACCGCTTCGAGAAGCAGACGGGGATCAAGGTGAAGCTGGAGGTCATCCCCTGGCCCGACCTCCTCAACCGCATCCTCACCGCGGCCACCTCCGGCCAGGGCCCCGACGTGCTCAACATCGGCAACACCTGGAGCGCCTCCCTCCAGGCGACGGGCGCGCTCGTGCCCTGGGACGAGAAGCACTTCGGACAGATCGGCGGCAAGGACCGCTTCGTCGACGCCGCGCTCGGCTCCACCGGCGCCCAGGGCCAGGACCCGACGGCCGTACCGCTCTACTCCATGGCCTACGCGCTCTACTACAACAAGAAGATGTTCAAGGACGCCGGTGTCGAGAAGCCCCCGGCCACCTGGGACGAGCTGGTCGCCACCGGCAAGAAGCTGAGCGGCGGCGGCAAGGCCGCGATCGGCGTCGAGGGCGCGAACCTCTCCAACAACATCCACCAGGTCTTCGTGCTCGGCAAGCAGCACGGCGCGGACTTCTTCACGGCCGACGGCAAGGCCGACTTCACCTCGGACGGCGCCGTCGCGGCGGTCAAGCAGTACGTGGACCTGATGGCCCAGCACGGCATCGTCGCCAAGGGCAACGCCGAGTACGCGCAGAACCAGTCGCTGAGCGACTTCGCCAACGACCGGACCGCCATGGTCCTGTGGCAGACCGCGGCGGCCACCTTCAAGGCGCAGGGGATGAGCGACGACGAGTGGGGCGTCGCTCCCGTGCCCGTGCAGTCCGGCGCGCCCGGCCCCGGCACCGGCACCAACTCCCTGGTCACCGGAATCAACATGGCCGTCTTCAAGAACTCCAAGAACATGGACGGCGCGATGAAGTTCGTGAAGTTCATGACCGGCGACGAGGAGCAGAAGATCCTCAACACCGCCTACGGCTCCATACCGCCCGTCAGGACGGCCCAGCAGGACCCCGCGTTCAACACTCCCGCGCTCGCCGTCCTGCGCGACACCCTCGCCAAGAGCGCCGCGGCCCTGCCCCAGGTCCCGGAGGAGTCGCAGTTCGAGACGGTGGTGGGCACCGCGGTCAAGGACCTGTTCGCGGACGCCGCCGCGGGCCGGCCGGTGACCACCGAGTCGGTGCGCGCCAAGCTCGACAAGGCCCAGCAGCAGATGCCCAAGAAGTGACCGCGACCGCCACGGCCACGCGGTCGCGCCGCCCGGGGCGGCTGGGCCGCGTCGCCCTCCCGTACGTGCTGCTGCTCCCCGCGCTGGTCCTCGAACTGCTCGTCCACCTCGTCCCGGTGGTCATCGGCATCACCATGAGCTTCAAGGAGCTCACGCAGTTCACCCTGCGCGACTGGGGAGCGGCCCCCTGGGCGGGGCTGGACAACTACGCGATGTCGGTGGACTTCGACAGCGCCGTGGGCGAAGGGCTGCTGAAGTCCTTCTGGACCACCTGCACCTTCACCCTGCTGTCGGTCGGTCTGTGCTGGCTGCTCGGCACCGTGGCCGCGATCTGCCTCCAGGAGACCTTCCGCGGCCGCGGCCTGCTGCGCGCCGTCTTCCTCGTCCCCTACGCCCTGCCCGTCTACGCCGCCGTGATCACCTGGGCTTTCATGTTCCAGCGGGACAACGGCCTGGTGAACCACGTCCTGCACGACCAGCTCGGCCTCGTCGACGGTCAGCCGTTCTGGCTGATCGGCGACAACGCCTTCATCACGCTGCTGGTGGTGTCCGTGTGGAAGGGCTGGCCGTTCGCCTTCCTCATCGTCATGGCGGRTCTGCAGAACGTCCCGCGCGAGATGTACGAGGCCGCGGCGCTCGACGGCGCCGGCATGTGGCAGCAGATCCGCCGCATCACGCTGCCGTCGCTGCGCCCGGTCAACCAGGTCCTCGTACTGGTGCTGTTCCTGTGGACCTTCAACGACTTCAACACGCCGTTCGTGCTCTTCGGCCGGGCGGCGCCGGAGGCGGCCGACCTGATCTCCGTGCACATCTACCAGTCCTCGTTCAAGACCTGGAACTTCGGGACGGGCTCGGCGATGTCGGTCCTGCTCCTGGTGTTCCTGCTCGTCGTGACCGGCGTCTACCTGCTGGCCACCTCCCGTGGAAGAAGGGCCGCCGATGGCTAGCCGAATCCGACGGCCCCGCTCCCCGATGGCGCCCTCGCCGTCGTTCCTGTGGAGCCGGCGGATCATCCTGACGCTGCTCACCGGCTTCGTGCTGCTGCCGGTGTTCGTCATGGTCTCCAGCTCGCTCAAACCGCTGCAGGACGTGACCGGCGCGTTCCGGTGGATCCCGTCGAAGCCGACCCTGCGTCCGTACGCCGACATCTGGCGGACCGTGCCCCTCGCCGACTACTTCGTGAACTCGCTGATCGTGGCGGGAGCGGCGACGGTGTGCTCGGTCGTCATCGCGGTCTTCGCCGCGTACGCCGTCAGCCGCTACTCGTTCCGCGGCAAACGCGTGTTCACGGTGACGGTGCTGTCGACCCAGATGTTCCCCGGCATCCTCTTCCTGCTGCCGCTCTTCCTCATCTACGTCAACATCGGCAACGCCACCGGGATCGCCCTGTTCGGCTCCCGCGGCGGGCTCATCCTCACCTATCTGACCTTCTCCCTGCCGTTCTCGATCTGGATGCTGATCGGGTACTTCGAGTCGGTCCCCCGGGAGCTCGACGAGGCCGCGGAGGTCGACGGCTGCGGGCCGGTGGGCGCGCTCTTCCGGGTCATCGTGCCCGCCGCGATCCCCGGCATCGTCGCCGTCGCCGTGTACGCCTTCATGACGGCGTGGGGCGAGGTCCTCTTCGCGTCGGTGATGACGAACGACACCACCCGCACGCTCGCGGTCGGGCTCCAGGGCTACTCCACCCAGAACGAGGTGTACTGGAACCAGGTGATGCCGGCGTCGAGCAGTCCGTCGACGAGCCGGTCGTAGAAGTCCAGGCCGCGGTCGTTGACCGGCCCGTCCCCACCGGGCACGACGCGCGGCCAGGCGACGGACAGCCGGTAGGCGTCGGTGCCGAGCTCCCGCATCAGGGCGATGTCCTGCGGCCACCGGTGGTAGTGGTCGCAGGCCTCGTCGCCGTGGTCGTCGTTGTCGATCCTGCCGGGGAGGTGGGAGAACGTGTCCCAGATGGACGGGGACCGGCCGTCCTC
>NZ_RDBI01000056.1:12427-15038 GCF_008042125.1 Streptomyces sp. MS191 | reverse complement strand
GGGCGTCCGTTCCGGGATCGAGGCGGTGCCCGCGGCCAGGGCCTGGGCGATCTCGTCCTCGTACGGCATCGCCGGGGAGCAGGCGAGGCGGCCCGCGACGATCGCGCCGGCCGCGTTGGCCCAGCGGATCGTGCGTTCCAGGTCCCAGCCGGCGAGCAGGCCGTGCGCGAGGGCCCCGCCGAACGCGTCGCCCGCCCCCAGCCCGTTGACCACCTCGACCGGCAGCGGCGGGACCTCCGCCCGTTCGCCGTCCGCGGCCAGCGCGAGGACTCCCTTGGGGCCCTGCTTGACGACCGCGAGCCGCACCCCCGCGCCGAGCAGGGCGCGGGCGGCGGCGTCGGGCTCCCGCTCCCCCGTCGCGATCCCGCACTCGTCGWGGTTGCCGACGGCGACCGTCGCCCCGCCGAGCGCCGCACGGTAGAGCGGGGCGGCCTCGGCGGGATCGGGCCWGAGCGCCGGACGCCAGTCCAGGTCGAGGACGGTCAGGCCGGCGCGGTCGCGTTCCCGGAGCGCCGCGAGGGTGGCGGCCCGGCTCGGCTCGGCGCTCAGGCCCGTGCCCGTCACCCAGAAGGCGCGCGCGGAACGGATCGCCGCGAGGTCGAGCTCGTGCGGGTGGATCTCCAGATCCGGGGCTTTGGGCCGCCGGTAGAAGTGGAGGGGGAAGTCGTCGGGCGGGAAGATCTCGCAGAAGGTGACCGGTGTCGGGTACGCGGCCACGGGCGTCACCCAGCGGTCGTCCACCCCGAACGCGCGCAGTTCGCGGTGCAGGTAGTCCCCGAAAGGGTCGGCGCCCGTACGGGTGATGACGGCCGTCCGGCGGCCGAGCCGGGCGGCCGCGACGGCGACGTTCGAGGGCGAGCCGCCGAGGAACTTGCCGAAGCTCTCGACCCGGGCCAGCGGTACCCCGACCTGCAGGGGGTACAGGTCCACGCCGATGCGGCCCATGGTGATCAGGTCGTACGGCTCGGTGTCCGGCCCCAGGCGCGGCGCGGTCCCCGGCTCCGTCTCCATGCACGTCACCTCTCGCCTCGGCCCCGCACCCAGGTCTAGCCGCCCGCCGGGAACGCTGTCAACGCCATGTCCTTACATTCGGACGACCGTCTTGACGGTGCTCCGCGGACCCGGTCAAGGTGGCTTGCATGACGAAGCCGTCACCACTGTCCCGTATCCGCATCGGCTCCGCTCCCGATTCCTGGGGCGTCTGGTTCCCCGACGATCCCCGGCAGGTGCCCTGGCAGCGCTTCCTCGACGAGGTGGCGGGCGCCGGCTACACGTGGATCGAACTCGGGCCCTACGGCTATCTGCCCACCGACCCCGCGCTCCTGGCGGACGAGACGGCCCGGCGCGGACTGAAGGTGTCCGCCGCGACGGTGTTCACCGGGCTGCACCACGGCCCCGCGGTCTGGGAGAGGACCTGGGCGCATGTGGCCGAGAACGCCTCCCTCGCCCAGGCCATGGGCGCGGAGCACCTGGTCGTCATCCCGTCCTTCTGGCGGGACGACAAGACCGGCGCGGTCCTGGAGGACCGGACGCTCGGGGCCGAGCAGTGGCGGCAGCTGACGGGCCTCACCGAGCGGCTCGGCCGGGAGGTCCGGGAGCGTTACGGCCTGCGGATCGTGGTCCACCCGCACGCCGACACGCACATCGACAGCGAGGAGAACGTGGCGCGCTTCCTCGACGCCACCGATCCCGACCTGGTCGCCCTCTGTCTGGACACCGGGCACTACGCCTACTGCGGCGGCGACAGCGTGAAGCTGATCGAGACGTACGGGGAGCGGATCGGCTACCTCCACCTGAAGCAGGTCGACCCGGAGGTCCTCGCCGGGGTCGTGGCGGAGGAACTGCCCTTCGGGCCGGCCGTGGCGCGCGGGGTGATGTGCGAGCCGCCCGCCGGGGTACCCGCCCTCGAACCGGTTCTGGCGGCGGCGCAGGGGCTGGGCGTGGAGCTCTTCGCCATCGTCGAACAGGACATGTACCCCTGCGAGCCGGACCGGCCGTATCCGATCGCCGTGCGCACCCGCCGCTTCCTGCGCTCCTGCGGAGCCTGACCGGATCCGAACAGGCCCTTTCGGTACGCGACATGACCGTGCGTCACGTACGTCACATCCGTCCCCCCGTTGTCACACATATCTCCATTACGCGGGCTTTCCGTCACAGGCGTTCAACAGCCGTTCTCCTCCGGTCGGGGGGTGTCGTTCACCGGGCACAGGCTCAGTGATCGCCAGCGCGCGCCCCGCAGCTCCCCCGAACGGCACCCCCGCCGCCGCTGCGTGACGCGCAGGAAGGTGCCCGCATGACGGACAGAAGGCTCTGGTCCTACAAGGACATTGCCGCGCACATCAAGGTGCAGCCGGACACCGTCCGCTCCTACCGGAAGCACGGGCTGCTTCCGCCGCCCGACCACGTGGAGTCGGGCAAGCCCTACTGGGACCCGGACACCATCCGCACCTGGGTCGCGAACCGTCCGGTCCTCCAGGACCGCGCCGGTCTTGTCGTCCCGCCAGAAGGACGGGATGACGACCAGGTGCTCCGCGCCCATGGCCTGGGCGAGGGAGGCGTTCTCGGCCACATGCGCCCAGGTCCTCTCCCAGACCGCGGGGCCGTGGTGCAG
>NZ_RDBI01000056.1:0-12327 GCF_008042125.1 Streptomyces sp. MS191 | reverse complement strand
CTCCTGCCGGGGGCGGTCGCGACGACGGTGGGTCTCCTCGGCCTCAGGATCTTCTCCCGGCTCGTCTTCTCGCCGCTGATCGCCTCCAGCGCCGTCACCTCCGGCGCCTCGCCGCCCGTGTCAGCCGGGGGAGTTCGTCGTCGAGCAGCCGGCCCACCAGAGCGCCGCCGAAGACGACGACGCCCACGGCGAGCAGCCAGGACTGGATGACGAGGAAGGCGCCGAAGGGGCCGTAGGTGACGGCGCTGGAGGCGATCAGCGGCGAGAAGACGAGCCGGGAGAAGATCCTGAGGCCGAGGAGACCCACCGTCGTCGCGACCGCCCCCGGCAGGAGCGCGAGCCAGCCGATCCGGCCGCCCAGCAGCCAGCGCTGCGACCACCAGAAGAACAGGGTGCCGCCGAGCGCGGTGCCCACGCCGCGGCCCGGGTTGTCGCGCCAGAGGGTCGTGACGGCGAACAGGTAGAGGACGCCGATGAGCACGGCCAGCCACACCACGTGGCGCCACCGCGACCACCAGCGGTCCGGCGGCAGATCCCAGACCTTCTCGTAGCCGGACTGGACCACCGTGCCGAAGGAGAGACCGAAGACCGCGAGCACGGCGAGACCGAACGCCGTGGTCGTCCGCCAGACCTGGCCCGGCAGGGCGAACAGCCGGGCGATCTCCGCCCGCGCCGGCGCCGAGACCCCCAGCCCGTCCCCGAGCCACTGCGCGAAGCCGCGTCCGCTCTCCGTGTCCGCCGCGGACACCACGATCAGCAGGGGGACGAGGGTGAGGAACCCCAGTGCCGCGAACCCGAGCGAGCGCTGCCAGAGATCGAGTGCGGTCACCCGCCCCCACCGGTGACCGGCCCGCAACCGGCGGATCACGCTGCGTGCCCGCGCGAGCGGAGAAGGCCGTCCGGTGGGGTCGGGGGCCGTCATCGCGCCGGGGGAGGCGCGGCCGCGACGGCCGGCGCCGGCACCCTCGGCACTCCGGCCGCGCTCGGGACGAGCATGGCGCGCTCCGCGGGAAGACGCTGGTGCCTCCACCGTAGGGCCGCCCGGCGGCCCGGGCCAGCGCGAGCCGCGGCCACGGGCCGGTCCGCCGCGCCGCCTCCCCACGGGCCGATTCCGCTCCCGCCGGGTGGGGGAGCGCCGCAGCGGGTAGGGGAAGTCATGGAGGTTTCGATGTCGTGACCCGCGCGGACTGGTTTCTGGAACGCGGCGAACGCGGCAACCCCGCGACGCGCCTGGACGAGCGCCGCCCCGGCGGAACGGCCTGGTCCGAGGGGAACCTCGTCCGGCCGCTCGTGCACGGTGCCGCGTACTTCGCGGAACTGCTCGCGGCCGTGCGCGGCATGCGCGGCGGTGATCTGCTCCTCTTCACCGACTGGCGCGGCGACCCGGACGAGCAGCTCGCGGGTCCCGGCACCGAGATCGGCCCGGTCCTCTGCCGGGCGGCCCGGCGCGGGGTCGTCGTCAAGGGCCTGCTGTGGCGCTCCCACCTGGACAGCCTCCAGTACAGCGAGAAGGAGAACCGGCACTTCGGCGAGGAGCTCGCGCGGGCCGGCGGCGAGTGCCTGCTCGACATGCGGGTACGCCCGGGCGGATCCCATCACCAGAAGATGGTCGTCCTGCGCCACCCCGGCCGACCGGAGCGAGACGTCGCGTACGTCGGAGGCATCGACCTCTGCCACAACCGCCGCGACGACGCCGGGCACCGGGGCGACCCGCAGTCGCTGCCCATGGCCGCCGCGTACGGGCCGAGGCCCCCGTGGCACGACGTCCAGCTCGCCGTGCGCGGGCCGGCCGTCGGCGACATCGAGGCCGTCTTCCGTGAACGCTGGGAGGATCCGTCGCCGCTCAGCCGCAGCCCGCTCCTCCGCCTGCGCGAGCGGGCGCACCGGGAGGACACGGAGGCCGACGAGCTGCCGCCCCAGTCGGCCGATCCGGCACGCTGCGGCCCGCACGCCGTCCAGGTGCTCCGCACCTATCCGAACCGGCTGCTGCGCGGCTACCCCTTCGCCCCGGACGGCGAGCGCAGCATCGCGCGCGGCTACCTCAAGGCGCTGCGACGGGCTCGGGCGCTGATCTACGTCGAGGACCAGTACCTCTGGTCGCCCCGGGTGGTGGCCGCGTTCGCCGACGCGCTGCGGGCCTGTCCCGGGCTGCGGCTGATCGCCGTCGTCCCCGCCGTACCGGAACAGGACGGCCGGCTGACCCTGCCCATGAACCTGATCGGACGGATCGAGGCCCTGGACGCGCTGCGCCGCGCGGGCGGCGACCGGGTCGCCGTGTACGCGATCGAGAACCCCGTGGGCACGCCGGTGTACGTCCACGCGAAGGTGTGCGTGATCGACGACGTGTGGGCCTCCGTCGGCTCCGACAACGTCAACCTCCGCTCCTGGACGCACGATTCGGAGCTCGGCTGCGCCGTGCTCGACGTACGCAGGGACCCGCGCGAGCCCCTCGACCCGGCCGGTCTCGGCGACGGCGCGCGGCCCTTCGCCCGGGAGCTCCGGCTGGAGCTCATGCGCGAGCACCTGGACGACCGCAGCGCGGGCGGGCGGGTCCCGGAGTCCGACGCCCTCGCCGATCCGGTGGCCGCCTTCGCCGCCTTCGAGAAGACCGCGGCGGCGCTCGACGCCTGGTACGCGAGCGGCGGAAACGGTCCGAGGCCGTCGGGCCGGCTGCGCCGGTACGTCCCTCCGGAACTCTCCCCCGCGCAGCGGGCCGTCGCGATCCCGTTGCACCGGCTCTTCGTCGACCCGGACGGGCGGCCGCTGCGGCTGCGCCGCCGGAACACCTTCTGAGCCGCGTGAAGCCTCCGTGTGACGACCGGGGGCGTGCCTCGGCACATCGGGGGTAGCCGCAACCCCACGAACAGACCAACGGACTTGGGGGGATCGATGGGCGTACACATCAGACGCCGCCTGGCCGCCGGCGCGGCGGTCGGTGGCGGTACGGGCACCGGGACGTCACGTGCGAAGGCGGCGAAGCCGGCCCCGGCCAAGGAGGGGAGGTCCTTCCGGCTCGGTCGGCGGAAGCCCCGCGCCGAGGAGGCGAAGCCGGCGCCGCCCGAGAAGGGGAGGTCCTTCCGGCTCGGTCGGCGGAAGCCCCGCGCCGAGGAGGCGAAGCCGGCGCGGAGGGGGCCGAGCCCTGTCATCCGGATCGGCGTGACGGTGCTGGCCCTGGCGGGCATGGTGGCCTTCGCGGTCGTCCTCGCGCGCCTCACCCTGCAGCCGTCGCCGGCCTCGGAGGTGCTCACCCACACCAACCTGCAACCCGGCGACTCGATCCGCAACTACCTCTCGCAGCCCGCGTTCCGCGACACGGTCAAGCAGCTCGGCGGCAACATCCTGCTGGGGGTGCCGTTCGGACTCCTGCTCCCGGTGGTGTCCCCGTACACCCGGGGCTTCCTCCGTGTCGGACTGCTGACGGTGGCGACGATGCTGGTGGTCGAGCTGGTCCAGGGGGCGCTCATCACGGGGCGCGCCTTCGACGTCGACGACGTCGTGCTCAACACCTTCGGGGCGCTGCTGGGGTACGCCCTCGTCGGGCGCAGGCTCGGCCGGGCGGTACACCCGCCGCGGCGGCGGCACTGGTGGTCCTCCCGCCGTACCTGACGCGGCCGGGGGCCCGCCCGGCCGTGCACCTGTGCGAGGGTGGGCCCCGTGACCACGAGTGAGAAGCCCGATCGTCTCGTCCTCGGCTGCATGGGCCTGGGCGGTGCCTGGGACACGAGCCCCTACACGGCCGCCGACGTCGACGCCGCGGAGGCGGCCGTCGAGGCCGCCCTCGACAGCGGCATCACCGCCTTCGACCACGCCGACATCTACCGGCACGGCAAGGCGGAGGCGGTCTTCGGAGAGGTCCTGGCCCGATCGGCCGGCCTCCGCGACCGGATCACCCTGCAGACCAAGTGCGGCATCCGGCTGGCCGACGGCGACCGGCCCGGGCTCTACGACCTGCGCGGGCCCACCATCGAGCGGAAGGTCGAGGAGAGCCTCACCCGGCTCCGCACCGATGTGCTGGACGTACTCCTCCTGCACCGTCCCGACCCGCTCGCCGACCCGGCCGAGATCGGCGAGGCCCTGACCTCGCTGCACCGCCAGGGTCTGGTCCGCCGCTTCGGCGTCTCCAACATGAACGCCGCGCAGATCGCCCGGCTCCAGGCGCACGTCGCGCTGCCGCTGGTGGTCGACCAGCTGGAGATGAGCCTGCACCGCAGGGCGTGGCTGGAGGACGGGGTGCTCGTGAACACCCCCGAGTCGGCCGCCAACGGCTTCCCGGCGGGCACCGTCGAGCACTGCCTGACGCACGGGATCTCCCTCCAGGCGTGGGGGCCCCTCGCCCAGGGGCGCTACACGGGCCGGCCGGAGACCCCCGACGAGCACGCCACCGCCGCGCTCGTGAGCTCGCTCGCCGAGGCGAAGGGCACCACGCCGGAGACGATCGTGCTCTGGTGGCTCCGTCGGCATCCCGCCCGCGTCGTCCCCGTCATCGGTTCGTCGAACCCCGGGCGGATCCGCGCCTGCCGGGACGCGGCGACCGGCGAGCCCGACCTGACCCACGAGGAGTGGTACACGCTGTGGGTGACCGCCCGCGGCGCGGCCCTTCCGTGATCCGCCGGGCACCCCGCCCGGCGGGTCCGCGAGGAAAAGCCCCGACCGGGTGGGTGTGAGACACCGGAACCGGGGCAGCAGCCCGTCATCCCCCCACGGGACACCGAGAGAGAACGGCCTCACCAACCCCCTTCTGGTGAGGCCGTTCCGGTGGTGCGGGACGGACGGAGAGCCCACCCGGCCTCGGCCACGGTTCCCAACTCTCCCTGAGCGGACGGGTGATGGGCGTCTGCCGGTACGCTTCGGCGTGATCACGGCCTCGCCGGCCGCCGCCGTCGTCGTCGCCGTCGGCCCGGCCGAGGCACAGTCCGGCCGGCCCCGGGGGCGAGACATCCCCGGGGACACCGCGCCCCGTCCGGCGCGCCCGGCCCCGTCCTGGGGGAGGACCCGTCCATGACCCGGTCCCGAAGCGTTCTCGTCATCGGCGGGGGAACCGCCGGATGCGCACTCGCCGTGCTGCTGGCCCGGGCGGGCATCGCCGTCGACCTCGTCGAACGGAGCCCCGACGGGAACGCCGGCCGCGGATCCGGCATCACCCTGCAGGGCAACGCGCTGCGCGTGCTCGACGCGATCGGGGTGTGGGACCGCGTACGGGCCCGGGGCGCCGCCTCGGACGGGGTCACCATCGTGGCGCCGGACGGCACGCCCCTCGTCACCCAGGACGACCTGCGGACCGGCGGAGACGATCTGCCCGCCGCTCTCGGCATGCGGCGCCCCGTGCTCCAGGGCATCCTCACGGACGCCGTCCTCGCGGCGGGCGCGCGCTTCCGGCCGGGCCGCATCCTGACCCATCTCGCCCAGGACTCCCGGGGCGCGCAGGTCCGCTTCGACGACGGCACCTCCGGCCGGTACGACCTCGTCGTCGCCGCCGACGGCGTCCACTCCGCGACCCGGGCCCTGATCGGCATCCCGGAGACGCCCCGGCCCACCGGCATGGCCGTCTGGCGGGCTCCCGCGCCCCGCCCCGAGGGTGTCGACCGCACCCATCTCGCCTTCGGGGGACCGGCGTTCATCGCCGGCTTCTGCCCCACCGGCCCCGACACCGTCTACGCCTACCTGGTCGAGACCGCGCGCGACCGGACCGCCGCGGACCCGGTCTCCCTGGTCCGGGAGATGCGCGACCTCGCCGAGGGGTACGGCGGCCACTGGAAGACCATCACCGCCGCGCTGACGGACACCTCCCCGGTCAACTACGCCTGGTGCACCGAGCACCTGGTGGACGGCCCCTGGCACCGCGGCCGCGTCGTCCTCGTGGGCGACGCCGCCCACTCGTGCCCGCCCACCCTGGCGCAGGGGGCCGCGATGTCCCTGGAGGACTCCCTCGTGCTGGCCGAGCTCCTCACGGAGGGGTCGGCCTGGGACGACAAGCTGCTCGACGCGTACACGGAGCGCCGCCTGCCGCGGGTCCGCTCGGTGGTGGAGGCGTCGGTGCAGATCGGCCGCTGGCAGCTGGACGGCGTCCGGGACGCGGACGTCCCCGGCCTGATGGGGCGGGTCATGGGGGCGCTGCGCGAACGCCCCTGACCGGCGGGCGGTTTCGCGGTCGCGGCGGCGCCGGAAGGGCGGAGTGATCGCCTCCGCCGGGCGGGTTCTTGCATGATGTGCCGCATGAGTCACATAGCCAAGGGCGCCAACTCCTTCGTGCCGACGGTCGCTCTGCGCGTCGCCGTGCGTCAGGGACGTCGCGACGGATCCCCCCTGGTCGACGCCTGCGCGCTGGTCCTGGACGCGAGCGGCACGGCCCGGGGGGACGCCGACCTGGTGTTCCGCGGCAGGCCGGTCCATCCCTCGGGTTCGGTACGGCACCTGGGCGACGCCTCCGACCCGTCCGTGCAGTGGCTGGAACTCGATCTGCCCCGGCTCGGGGCCGCGGCCGACCGCGTCCTGGTCGTGTGCGCGACCGACCGCGGCACGGTCGGCGACGTGGTGGAACCCACCGTGGAGGCGTTCGCGCCGGACGGCGCCGCGGTCGTCCGCTACACCGTCACCGACGCGACGACCGAAACCGCTTTCGTCCTCGGCGAGTTCTACCCCCGTGCGGGCGGCTGGAAGTTCCGTGCCGTGGGTCAGGGGTACGCCTCCGGGCTGGCGGGTCTCGCCGCGGACTTCGGCATCGCCCCGCCGGCCCGGGGGACCGTGCCGGCGGCGGCTCCACCGACGCCGGCTCCCGCGTCCCCGGGCCCCGTTCCGTTCGCGGGCGTCTCCAAGGACGGGGGCCCCGTTCCGTTCGCGGGCGTCTCGAAGGACGGGGGATCCGTTCCGTTCGCCCCGCCGCCCGGGCCCGCCCCGACGGCGACGACGGTCCCGGGGGCGGCTCCCGCAGCCGTTCCGTTCGCCCCGCCGCCCTCCGGCGACGCGTGGACGTTCGGGCCGGTCTTCGAGCCCTGCACCGTCGAGGGAAAGGGAACGCAGGTCGTCACCGCGGACCGCAGCATTCCGCCGGGTCCCGTCCTGGTCGAGATGACACGCGAGTCCGACGGGTACTTCTGCGTCCACTCCCTGGACGAGAGGAACAAGGACGACCAGCTGGTCTTCAACTCCACCCTGCCGGACTTCCGCGGCAGCGCGGCTGTCGATCCCGTCGGAGACCGCCCGGTGCGTCTGCGCGTCCAGGCGCACAGCCGGTGGAGCCTGACCTTCAGACCACTCGCCCATGCCCGCAGGCTCGAGAGCGAGCTGACCGGCCGCGGTCCCGAAGCGCTGCTCTACACGGGGCCGGAGGCGGATCTCAAGGTGCGGTTCCGCGACGAGACCGGCGGCAGCTACTGCCACATGACGGGACACGAGGTCGCCGGCCACTCGACCATCGCCGCCGCCGAGGAGAGCCTCCTGGTCAACGAGGCCGGCAAGCGCCACCGGGTGAGTAGTCCGCTCCCGCGGGGCCCCGTCCTCCTCGTCTTCAGGGCCGCCGAGGGGTCGTGGCGCATGAGGATCCGCGCGGTCTGAGGAGCCGCGCGGGTTCGCGCCCCGCCGATCGCCCCCTTCAGGCGAAGGCGTACGAGCGGAACGCGGCCCGCAGGGCGGCCACCGGGCCCCGCTCACGGGTGAAGTAGAGCTTGTTGGTGAGCAGGACCGCCCAGCGCCGGCGGCCGGGCGCGATCCACATCGCCGTGCCCGTGAAGCCGAAGTGTGCCCACACGTCGGCGGGCCCGCCGGTTCCGAGGTCGGGGTCGGGGTGCCAGAGCAGTCCCCGCGCGGGGGCGAGCCCGCCGGTGTGGACGCGCAGCGAGTCGACGACCCACCCCGAGTCGAACGGGGGAGAGCCGGGGGAGAGCATGAGGGTGAGGAACCGGGCGAGGTCGCCGGCCGGGGCGAAGACCCCGGCTATGCCGCAGGCGCCGCCGAGCAGCCGGGTCGAGAAGTCGTGCACGGTCCCCTTCAGATGGGTGCCCGTCTCGTCGTCGAACTCCGTGGGGGCGCACCGGGCGACGACCTCGGGCGGCAGCGGACCGTAGCGCGTCTCGGTCATGCCGAGGGGGTTCCAGACCCGGGTCGCCGCGAGCTCGGCCAGCGCCCGTCCCGTGAGGTGTTCGGCGAGGTAGCCGAGGACGAGCGCCGCCCGGTCGGTGTAGGCGACGGCCTCGCCCGGCCGGTGGCGCAGGGGTGCGTCGAGCACCCCCGCGCGGACGTCCGCGGGATCGGTGCCGTAGTGGTGGCGGAGGTTCGCCCGCAGAGGCAGACCCGCGGTGTGGGTCAGAAGGTGGTGGGCCGTCGCTTCGCCGAGCGGCCGGCCGGCCGCCTCGGGCCAGAACGCGCCCAGCGGCCGGTGGAGTTCGAGGTGGCCCGACCCGACGAGGACACCGGCGACGGACCAGACCGCGAGGATCTTGGTGAGACTGGCGAGATCGAAGACCGTGTCGGTCCGCATCGGCTCGTGCGGGCGCGCGGGATCGAGGAGACCGGCGGCGCCCTGCGCGAGGATGCCCCCGGCGTCCCCGACGGACCAGACGGCTCCCGGGCTGACCCGTGCGTCCACGGCGTCCCGGACGAGCGATTCGATGCGGTCGGCGCGGAGTCCCATGGCGTCCCCCGGGTGTGCGGTCGGGCGTCCCGAAGGTGCCGGGCTCAGACGGTATGCCCTGACCGGGCCCGAAGGATGCGCCGCCCGCCAGGCCCTCAGGGCCGGAACACCTTCAGTTCCGAGACGGTGTACGACATCTCCGAGGTGTTCCTGTCGGGCGCCGGGTGGTAGCGGCCGGCGCAGACGGACAGGTTCACGATCAGATGGGCCCGCCAACTGCGGCCCACCCCTCGCCGGTCGGCGAAGGCGCGCACGCCGTTGACGCTCCACACCACCGAGCCGGTGCCGAACTCGGTCCGCAGAGTGACCCATTCACCCGGGCGGATCGCCGGATCCCGGTAGTAGAGATGCCCTCCCCGCACATGGTTGGACAGCTCGAGCAGATCCGGGTTGTCCGGGTGGTACTCGAAGACGTCGATCTCCTGCCCGCCGTCCAGCCAGGTCCAGATCGCCGGCCAGGCGCCCAGCTCCGTCGGCAGCTTCACCCGCGCCTCCAGCACGTCGCCGGCGCGCACCATGAACCCCTCGGCGCTGCCCTCCGTCGTCAGCAGGCCTGCGTTCCACTTGCCGTCGGGCCGCCGGGTCGCCCGGAAGACACCCGAGCGGCTGTACGCGGGATCCTCGACGAGATGGTCCAGCTTGTTGTCGCCGGCATTGGTCGGACCGCCGTTCGGGTACGCCCACGAGTGGCCGGCGACCCACTGGGTGGTCGAGCGGAAGTCCGCGGTGAACACCGGTGACGCCGGCGCGGGCGCGCGCGAGGGCGCCGGGACCGTGTCGCGGCCCTGCCCTCTGCGGCGCCGCTTCAGCCGGTCGATGAGGCCTGTGAGCATGGGTGACTCCTTCGGAGGGGCGGTATGGGTGGTCTGGAGCGGTTCTGCCCGTAGCCGCGCCACTCATGCGGAAATGCTCACAGTGTGTCGAGTAGTCGTCACGAAGGAGTAATCGTCATGGGAATGGGGGGTGACGGGCCGCCGCCCGGCTGCGTTCCCCTGGGCTCCCCTCGGCCCGGCGGCGCGGCAGGGCGTCGTCGGGGTGGCGGTCCACCGGCCCGCGGGATCCGTCGGACCGTCACGCCTCGGGGTCCACGGTTGCGCTGTCCGGCGTGCGCCGGCTGGCGGTGCGCGGCCGCGTCGCGCACGCTCGATCCGTCCGGACCGCCGTCCCCGCCCGAGGTGACGACGTCTCACGAAGGGAAGCCAGACCCGTGGCCACTCGCCTCAACCCCTACATCAGCTTCGCCGGCGACGCCCGCCAGGCCGTGGAGTTCTACCAGGAGGTCTTCGGCGGCACCTTGACGCTGAGCACCTACGGCGACGTCTCCCCCGAGCAGGCCGGCGCCGTCGCCGACAAGGTCATGCACAGCATGCTGGAGACGGACGGCGGCCTCACCCTGATGTGCGCCGACAACCCGCCGGGCATGGAGCACAAGCCGGGCAACGACATCGCGGTGAGCCTGAGCGGGGAGGACGCCGGGGAGCTGCGCGGCTACTGGGAGAAGCTCTCCGGCGGGGGCACGGTGGCGGTGCCCCTGGAGAAGCAGATGTGGGGCGACGTCTTCGGCATGTGCACGGACCGCTTCGGCGTCACCTGGATGGTCAACATCAGCGAACGCGGCTGAGCCGGCCGCCGTCCGGCCCGGCGCGGCCGGACGGGACCAGGTGACGTTCCCGTGAGCCCCGCCCCCGCCCTCCGGCGCACCGGAGAGCGGAGGCGGGGCCTCGTGCGTCCGCTCCCGCGCGGCCGTCCTCCCGGGGCGTCGCGCCGGGCCGCCTCCCGCGCCCCGCCCCTCCGGCCGCCCTGTCATGGTGGGCGTCACACACTCTCTCGGATACCCCCCTGGGTATTACTGCTACGGTGGGGAACAGATACCCCCGGGGGTAAAAAATCACGAGGGAGAGTGCAGTGTTCTTTGTCGACACCCTGGAGACCGAGGGGCTGGGCAACCGCAGCTATCTGGCCGGAGGCGGCGGGGCCGCGGTCGTCGTGGACCCGCCCCGGGACATCGACCGCGTGCTCGCCGAGGCCGCCCGCCGCGGTGTGCGCATCGTGGCCGTCGCCGAGACCCACGTGCACAACGACTACGTGACCGGCGGCCTGGAGCTCGCGCGCCTGACCGGGGCGCGCTATCTGGTCCCGGCCGGCGCCGACGTCGCCTACGCGCGGGTGCCGGTGACGGACGGCGACGTCGAGCCGGTCGACGGGCGACTCCGGCTGCGGGCGGTGGCCACCCCCGGGCACACCCCGCACCACACCTCGTACGTCCTGGAGGACGAGGGCCGCGCGGTGGCCGCCTTCACCGGAGGCTCCCTGCTGATCGGCGGCGTGGGACGGCCCGACCTGGTCGAGCCCCGGCTGACCGAGGGCCTCGCACGCGCCCAGCACGCCTCCGCTCACCGCCTGGCCGACGAGCTGGACGACGCGGTCCGCGTGCTGCCCACGCACGGCTTCGGCAGCTTCTGCTCCGCCGGCCGGACCGACCGGACGTCCGGCACCATCGGCACCGAGAAGGCCTCCAACCCCGCCCTCGTGCAGGACGTGGACACCTTCGTCGAGGAACTGCTGGCGGGGCTGGAGGACGTGCCCGCGTACTACGCGCACATGGGCCCGGTCAACGCCGCCGGTCCGGCGCCGGTCGACCTCACCCCGCCGCGGCGCGCCGACGCCGCCGAGATCGAGCGGCGTCTCGCGGCCGGGGAGTGGGTGGTCGACCTGCGGAGCCGCGTCGCCTTCGCGGCCGGCCACGTGGCCGGCTCCGTCAACTTCGAGGTCGACGGCCGGCCGGCCGTCCATCTCGCGTGGATGATCCCGTGGGGCAAGCCCGTGACCCTCCTCGGGGAGAGCGCCGAGCAGATCGCCCGCGCGCAGCGCGAACTGACCCGCGTGGGCATCGACCGTCCGGCCGCCGCGGCCGTAGGCGGGCCGGTCGACTGGCTCGCGGAGGGCGTCGAGCCGGGTTCGTTCCCGCGCGCCGTGTTCGCGGACCTCGCCGCCGCGCGGCGACGAGGCGCGGATCCGGTGGTGCTGGACGTGCGCCGGGACAGCGAGCGCGCGGGCGGCTGGATCGAGGGCAGCGTGCATGTGCCCCTCCACCAGATCCACCGGCGCCTGGCGGAGGTGCCGGACGGCACCGTCTGGGTGCACTGCGCGGGCGGGATGCGCGCGGCCGTCGCCGCCTCCGTGCTGGCCGCCGCCGGCCGGGCGGTGGTGGCCGTCGACGACGGGTACGCCGCGGCGGCCGAGGCCGGTCTCACGCTCGTCACCCCGTCCGGTGACTGACCGCGCGCGGGTGCCCGGCCCGGCACGAGGGGCGCGCCGATGACCGCCCTCGTGCTGGCCCTGATCGCGGGCGGTGTGGTCGGCCTGGCCCTCGGCGCGCTGGGGGCGGGCGGCAGCATCCTCACCGTGCCCGCCCTGGTCCACCTGCTCGGCTTCGCCCCGTTCGCCGCGACCACCGCCGGCCTCGTCGTCGTGATCGGCACCTCTCTCACCGCGCTGCTGGCCCACGCCAGGGCGGGAGCGGTGCGGTGGCGTGCCGGCCTGCTCTTCGCGGCGGCGGGACTGCTGCCGGCCGCCGCGGCCGGCCTCGTGTCGGTGCACCTGCCCGCGCAGTGCACCCAGACGGTGCCGTCCGGCACCTCCGCCAGGCGCCGGTGGATCTGGTGGAGGGGCACATGCACGCTGCCCTCGATCCAGCCGCC
>NZ_RDBI01000055.1:7237-10103 GCF_008042125.1 Streptomyces sp. MS191 | reverse complement strand
TGACCGCGACACCCCCCCCGCACCGAACGCCCCCGCGCGGACCGGGGACACCGCGCGTGTCCACCAGTACGATGCCGAACTGTTCGACGCCGCGCCGCCACCGCCGCCGCCGGACGGAACGCGAGGCTGCTCGCCTCCGTAACCGCGTACCGGGGCTTCCGGCAGTCGGGCCGACCGACGGGGGAGGCGAAGTGGGCGACGGAGCAAGTGACCGCGACACCCCCCCCGCACCGAACGCCCCCGCGCGGACCGGGGACACCGCGCGTGTCCACCAGTACGATGCCGAACTGTTCGACGCCGCGCCGCCACCGCCGCCGCCGGACGGAACGCGAGGCTGCTCGCCTCCGTAACCGCGTACCGGGGCTTCCGGCAGTCGGGCCGACCGACGGGGGAGGCGAAGTGGGCGACGGAGCAAGGGTGTTCGGCGCCCCGGGTCATGCCGTCGCCGGGACGCGAGGCGTCCGCGGCGAGGACCCGCCCGCCCCCACCGACCCGGCAGCGCCGCCTCCGGCGGGTGCCCGAAGGAAGTATCCGGGGGACCGTTCATGAGCACCACCCTCTACCGGCTGGTCGCCGGCACCGCGGAGCGGCTTCCGGAGGCGCCCGCCCTGGAGCTGCCCGGCAGGACGGTGGGCTACCACGACCTGCTGACGGCCGTGGAGGCCCTCGCGGAGCGGATCCAGCGGGTCGCGGACACGGCGGGACCGATCACCCGGGTGGGCCTCTTCGCGCCCAAGGGCGCCGTGGCCTGCGTGGGGTACCTGGCCGCGTTGCGGCTCGGCGCGGCCGTCGTCCCCCTCAACCCGGCCTATCCGGCCGCCCGCACCCACGACGTGTGCGAACGGGCGGGCGTGGAACTGGTGCTGGCCGACGCGACGGTGTGGCCGGACCCCGCCCCGGACTGGCCGACCGGCCTCCCCACCCTGACGCGGACGCCCGACGAGGCACTCGGCGGCACGCCCCGGGGCACCCTCCCCCCGTACGCGGCGGATCCCGACCGGCTCGCGTACGTCCTCTTCACCTCGGGAACGACCGGCCGGCCCAAGGGGATTCCGGTCAGGCACCGCAACGTCGTGCCGTTCGTCGAGCACAACATCGCCCGGTACGGCATCGGTCCCGGCTGCCGCATGTCGCACACCTTCGACCTGACCTTCGACGCCTCCGTCTTCGACCTCTTCGCCACCTGGGGCGGTGGCGCGACCCTGGTGGTCGCCGACCGGTCCGAGATGTTCGACCCCGCCGAGTACCTCGGACGCAGGAGCCTCACCCACTGGTTCTCCGTGCCCTCGGCCATCTCGGTGAGCGCCCAGTTCGGCACCCTGCCCAGCCGGCCGGTGCCCACCCTGCGCCAGAGCATGTTCGGCGGCGAGCAGCTCACTCGTGAACAGGCGGCCCTGTGGCACACGGCGGTGCCGGATTCGCTGATCGACAACGTCTACGGGCCCAGCGAGCTCGCCGTGGGCTGCACCGGCTACCGGCTGCCCCGCGACCCCCGCCGCTGGCCCCGCACGGCCAACGGCACGGTGCCGATCGGCCGCGTCTACGGCAGCCTGGAGCACCTCGTCACCCCGGATCTCGGCGAGCTGTGCGTACGCGGCCCCCAGCGGTTCGACGGCTACCTCGACGCGGCCGACGACGCCGGCCGCTTCCTGGACCACACCGGCCCCGGCCGCCCCGATCCCTCCCGCCACTACCGCACCGGCGACCGTGTCGGCCTGGAGCAGGGACAGCTGGTCCATCTGGGCAGGCTCGACGACCAGTTGAAGATCATGGGATTCCGGATCGAACCGGGCGAGATCGAGGCCGCTCTGCGCCGTCTGCCCGACGTGGCCGACGCGGTCGTGATCGCCGACGCACGGGGCGACGTCGCCGAACTCGTCGCCTGCTACACCGGCCGCCCGGTGCCCCGGCGCGACCTCGTCCGAGCACTGCGCCGCACGCTGCCCGTGCACCTGCTGCCCCGGCGCTTCGTGCACCTGGAGTCGCTGCCGCGCAACGCCCACGGCAAGACGGACCGGGCCGCCCTGCGCAGCCTCACGACGGAGGCTCCCGCCCCCGCCGCTCCGTGAGCCGTCGTTCCCCGAAAGGGGAACACGTCGGGCCCGGGGAGGCGTACGGCCACCCGGGCCGGCCGGTCCGAGGAACGCCACCGGAACGCGACGCGCCGCGTGCCGGGGTGCGCGACCGCACGGCGCGGGCGACACCCCTGAGGGGTGCGGCCCGCACGGTGCGGTGCGGGCGTCAGTAGATGTGTCCCACGTGCGCGAGAGCCTGCTTCAGCAGGACGCCGTGACCGCCGGGCATCTCGCTCTGCAGGGCCGGCGAGGCCGCCTCCTGCGGCGTGATCCAGACCAGGTCCAGGGCGTCCTGCCGGGGCCGGCAGTCGCCGGTCACCGGTACGACGTACGCCAGGGACACGGCGTGCTGGCGCGGGTCGTGGAAGGCGGTGACGCCGGCCGTGGGGAAGTACTCGGCGACCGTGAACGGCTGGAGGGAGGCGGGGATCCGGGGCAGGGCCACCGGGCCGAGGTCCTTCTCCAGATGGCGCAGCAGGGCGTCGCGGACGCGCTCGTGGTGCATGACCCGGCCGGACACGAGCGTGCGGCTGATCCTTCCCTCCGCACCGATCCGCAGGAGAACACCGATGCTGACGACCTCACCGCTGTCGTCCACGCGTACGGGTACGGCCTCGACGTAGAGGATGGGCATCCGAGCCCGGGCGCTGCTCAGTTCGTCCGTGCTCAGCCAGCCGGGCGTGGTGTCGGTCAAGTCAGACATCGCTTGATCATACTTCCTGGACCGGGTGCCGGCCCAGGTCGCGTGTCTGCCGCCCGGGTGGAGTTCGGACCGCGGCCGCGACGCCCTG
>NZ_RDBI01000055.1:5725-7137 GCF_008042125.1 Streptomyces sp. MS191 | reverse complement strand
GTTCAGGCGCATACCTGGGCTCCCTGGCCTGGGGACGGCGAGAGCTGGACACCGGTGCGGAGCGCCGCGCCCCCGGTCGGGGGCGGTCCCGCGGATCGGGCCGCACGCGGGCGGCGGGATCGACGGGACGCCGCCCGGGGCGGGGGACGGCGCACGGCGGCCGGGTCAGAGCTCTCACTGAGCGCGTCACGCCCCTCGGAAGGGGCGCCGCGCCGAGCCGCTGGCGGCAGCGTATCCGATAGGAAACCTTCCTACCAGACCCTCAACTCGCGTTGCCCGCCTGGGTGATGTGGTACGCCTTGCGCAGCGTCTCGTGGACCGTCCAGGTGGTCCGGTCGCCCTCGCGCAGCACACAGGCGTCGCCGGGGCCGACCTCCAGCGTGGCGCCGCCCTCGACCGCGACGGTGGCGCGTCCGCTCACGACCACGAACAGCTCGTCGGCCTCGGTGTCGGTCACCACGCCAGGGGTGATCTGCCAGATGCCGCGCACCTGCGTGCCGTCGGCCGACTCCCACAGGACCTTGCCGGTCACCTCGGGGGTCCCGGAGACGATCTGGGCGGGGTCGAGGGGCTCCGGCTCCAGCTCGGCGTCGGGAATGTGGACGGCGAAGGAGGGCTGGTCGTGTGTCGTCATGGCCGGTGACTGTAGCGGGGACGCCGGGCCCCTCCCCGCCCGGGACCGACTGAATGCACGCCTCCACTTCGGCCCCGACCAGGCGACTTCCCCGAACCGGCCGGCGACGACGAAATCCGAAGGGGCGCTCGGAGCGGCGCCGGGACGGTCGCCGGCACCCACCTGCCGCCACCTCCCGGACGACTGGACGGGGCCCGCCACCGGCGCCGCCCGGGCAGGCGGGCCCGGGCCGCCGGCACCCCGCCACCCGCTCCGGCACACGGGGCGCGCCACCCGGGAAGGGGCGGATCGGGGCGCCCCGGCACTGATTCCGAAGCAGCCTCGGAATATTCGGTTCCGGTCGCATCACCCCCCGAACGGCGACATCCGCACCCCCGGTCGGCGTACATCCGGTCGTGGCGGATGCCCGGACCGTCGTAGAAGTGACGAGTGGACACCTCGGCACCTCCGGCCCCGGAAACACTCGTACGCGGACTCCGCCCACCGAGGTGGAACCGCGCCGCATGGCGGAAAGCCGGGCCGCCCCGACACGCTGCCGGCAGACGTCCTCGCTGGTCGGGGGCGGCGTCTTCGGTGCGCCCCATGTCGGTCGCGGGGGATGCGCCGAGCCCCCTGCCCTGCATGGCGTGCACGCGTCAAACTCCCCGTGACCGCCTCCCCCACCTCCGACAGGAGAGTGCGATGCCCTCCCCCGCCTTCCTCCCCCGCGCCCTCGCGCTGACCGCCGCCGCCCTGCTCGCGGCCGCGGCGGCCGCGAGCAGGGCGGCGGCGGTCAGCG
>NZ_RDBI01000055.1:0-5625 GCF_008042125.1 Streptomyces sp. MS191 | reverse complement strand
GCCTTCTTCGCGGTCTGGTTGGTCCGCCGGACGGCGGAGTACTGGATCAGGCCGACGACCACCATCCCGACGAGCAGGACGATCGAGCCCACGTAGATCCACTTGTGCTCGGACGCGAACCGGGTGGGTTGTCCCGGGTGTCGGGTGCCCCACCCGCGGCCCGTCGGAGGAGTGGTCCGCGGTGGTCAGGGCCAGGTGCCCGTGAGCCGGCGGGAGGCCGGCGCCGCCGGCGCGGCGGGGCGGTGACCGAGCGGCCGGCGAATGGCCGGGAAGGGCTCGCTGAAGTGGTGGGCCGCGATGCGTGCGTCGTGCTGGACGTTGAGCCGGTGGATGGTGCGCGTACCGAGTGCGATCAGCAGGGCGACCACCGCGAGCGCGATCAGGGTCTCCATCACGTCACCTCCGCGGGCTTCCCGGCAGCGGGATCATCCGCGCGCCGACGACCGGATGCCGGAGCGGCGGCGGGGCSGCCCCGCCGTCGGCCTCCCAGGCGTCCTCACCGTCGGCGTCACCCGTCCGGCGGCCGGTCGCGGCCTCGTCGGACATCAGGACACCGGCGGCCCGGACGCTGCCGGGGACGGCGGCGGCGGTCATGAGCCGGGCGGCTGCGGCGGGTTCGGTCTCGGGCGGGATCACCAGCAGGTCGCAGCGGCCGACGGTGTAGGAGAGCAGGATCACCTTGTCGGGATCCTGTTCGGTGAACCAGCCGACGTGCACGGTGTGCCCGGTGACGGCGACCTTGTGCGGGACGACGGGCCAGCGGGTGGGGTTCACCATGACGCGTGTGATGCGTCCGTAGCGCCCCTCCAGTGCGTCGACCAGGGAGGGGAGTTCGGCGACGAGATCACGCGAACGAGGCCACCAGGAGCCGTCCAGGAGACCGGCGACGGTGGTCTTCGGCGTCAGTGACAGACGCGCCGGGAGCGTGGGGGCGAGGACGGTGGTCATGATCGCGGGCCCGTCTCCGGGCCGCCCTGCAGAGCGGCCCAGTGTCTTGATCGCCGGAAACGACGTCCGCGTGGGAGCGGGTGTTCGAGTGACTCCCGGTACTTTCAGCGTACTCCGGCGAACAGCCGAACGAGCCGTTCCGACCAGGTGACTTCCTGCCGGGAAGCCGCCCGTGCCGACGGTCACGGGCCGCGACCACCGGCACGCGGAGTACGGTGAGACCGCGGCGGTCTCTCGTCGGCCATGAGGTGTCGGCGGCCCCGCGCAGGCAGGCGGACCACCATGGCCGA
This sequence comes from Streptomyces sp. MS191, assembly GCF_008042125.1. GTDB lineage: Bacteria > Actinomycetota > Actinomycetes > Streptomycetales > Streptomycetaceae > Streptomyces. Next base: position 4,387 of record NZ_RDBI01000055.1, on the reverse strand, counting down.
TTCCGACACTTCCACCCCTCGCAAGCTCCTTCCGGACGAGATCCACCGAGCGGTGGGTCCCGGTACGGCTCTCCTCCGGCTGCAGACGACGCACTCCCGCGAAGGCGTCCTCGACGGCGCCTGGTGGCCCCGCTCCCGGGATGTCGCGACCGAGCTGCCCGCCCTGATCCAGGCGCTCACCGCACACCTCGGCCCCGTGACGCGCGTCGGTCTCGACACGGACGCCTGGGAGGAGGTCCCGACGCGTGTGGTCGTCGAGGACCGGGTCGTGCACGTCGACGCCTTCCCCGTCGGCGACGACACCGTCCTCATCACCCGTGGCGACAAGGACCACTTCGCCCTCCTGGTGGTGCCCCCGGACACGACACCCGACGCGGCACGTGACGCCATGGCCCGCGCGGTCGACGCCGGCAACCTCACCCAGGCCGCCGAGATCCTCGTCGCCACGCCTCCCGAGCCGACGACCGGGAGCCAGGAGTCGGAGTGATCCGGTGGGCTGAACTCCCGCCCTCCTGCGCACCGTCCCGCCAACACCTCGCGGCACGCCCCTCCGTCATCCGCGCCATTCGACCAGCACGAGGGTGGCGTCGTCCGAAGTGGCTTCCCCGCGTGCCCGCTTGAGGGTGTGGGAGAGGTCCCGCGCCACCGCCCGGACCTTACGGTCCGCCCTCTCCAGCTGGTTCACCCAGTCGATCAGCTGCTCCTCGCCGAACTGCTCCTGCCCGCTCATGTGTTCCTCGACCAGCCCGTCGGTGAAGCAGAGGATGCGGTCCCCCGGTTCGAGGTTCACCCCGCTGACCTGCGGCTGGGCGCCTCCGAAGCCGACGGGGAGGGTCGTGGGGCTGTCCAGGCGGCCCACGACGCGGTGCCCGCGGATCAGCATGGGGGCGGGATGCCCCGCGTTCACCCACTGGAGGTGACCCGTGTCGGTGTCCAGCCGCATCATCTGCGCGGTCACGAAGTGGTCGGGCGCGAACTGCTCGGCCACGGCACGGTCCATGAAGAGGTAGATCTCGGAGAGTTCGATGCTGATCCGCCGGGCGTGCCGGTACGCGCCGATGGCCACGGTCGCCATCGTGGCCGCGTCCAGACCGTGGCCCATGGCGTCGATCATGGCGAGGTGGAAGCTGTCCCTGTTCAGCGCGTAGTCGAAGCTGTCACCCGCCACGTCGTAGGCGGGCTCCAGCACTCCGGCGACGGCGACGCGGGGCGTCACCATCGACAGGGGCGGCAGCAGCGACCACTGGATCTCGGCGGCGACGCTCATCGGTTCGCTGCGGCGGGTGCGGAAGAAGAGGTCGGTGTGGCTGTTCTTGGTCTGGATCAGATCGGCGACCAGCCCGGTGATCCTGCGCAGCAGGCGGCGGTCGTCGTCGTCGACGGCGTCCAGGGTGACGGCCAGCACGCCCGCCTGGTCGTCACCGTCCAGCAGCGGCAGCATGACCCGTACGCCGTCGGGCAGCACGAGTTCGACCGGGCGGGACGTGAGGAAGCACCGGCCCGCTTCGGAGGTGTCGATGGGCTCCGGTTCGCCGCCCGTCAGCCCTTCGCCCGGCAGGGGGACCAGCCTCTGCTGCCCGTAGTCCTGGAGCAGGATCTGCGGATCCCGTCCCCCCAGCCGGCCCACCGCGTCGGCGAGGACCTGCCCGACCAGATGGGGCGGCAGCTCGTGGGCCCGGTCCAGGAGCCCGCCCAGCAGCCCCTCTCCGAAGCTCTCCGAGCGATCCGGGTCCCCGGGCGGTCCGACTCTCATCCCGTTCCCTCTCGCAGGGCGGCGGACGGGTTGCGTAGCGCCTGCGCTGCCGTCCTGCGGACACGGGAGCCGGGCCCGTCACCGGCGATCTCGCCCTCAGGATGCTCCTCGGCGGCAGGGCACGCCACACGAGTGCCGCCGGAGAACGCCTCCGTACGGGGTGGTCACACCGCGGCCGGCGGTGGCCCGGGTGTCTCGGAGGTGCGGCGGTACTCGGCGTTGATGCGCTGGGCCTCCGCGAGCTGGTCCTCGAGGATGATGATGCGGCAGGCGGCCTCGATGGGGGTGCCCTGGTCGACGAGCTCCCGCGCGCGGGCGGCGATGCGCAGCTGGTAGCGGGAGTAGCGGCGGTGCCCGCCCTCGGAGCGGAGCGGGGTGATCAGGCGGGCTTCCCCGATGGCGCGGAGGAAGCCCTGGGTGGTGCCGAGCATCGCTGCGGCCCGGCCCATCGTGTAGGCGGGGTAGTCGTCGTCGTCGAGACGATCGTCGAACGAGTCGTGTGCTGTCATCTGCACCTCTCTTCTTCTTCGGAACGCGTCGAGGGGCCCTGGCGCCGTACGGCACCAGGGCCCCGAAGGAACTGCTACACCATCCGCCGACCCCAGTAATGCGTCGGCCTGCTGTTTCCGCGGCCCTGGCCTGTACTCGGCCCGGATCGCGGGGATCGCGGTTGCTTGACCGGAGACCACCTCACTGTCGATCGATGTCCTGCGGTACCCGGGCTCAGCCTTTCGGCCCGGGCGATCCCGATGGCGTTCAACTCCTCCGTTCTTCCCTCTGGGATGTCACTTCTCAAACGGGGAACTGCGTACTGCACTTGCGGGTACTGCCACTGCGTCAACCGCGGTACTGCTCACGGCGGCCCCTGATCACCGCGGGCCACCCGGTCCGGCCGTCAGCCCCGTCGCCGTCCTGCAACGACCCTGGCTTCGAGACTCCACCGCCGTACCGTCCTACGCACTGCAACTGCGGTCACCGCTGCCCGGCAGTTCGTCTCTCCGGGCTTCCTCGATCTTGGCTACGAGAGAAACCATAGCCATGCCGTACTCGAATGTCTACTGCGGCCGTCATAGATTTTCGCGTGTCGGTCGAGAAGACAATCGGGGTCGACTGTTGCCTGTATCCATGCCCGGGCCGTCGGCGGGTGATGCCGCCTCCCGGCGACGGCCCGGGGCCTCGGCGCGTCGGCGTGCCGAGCGGCCGGATCGCGGCCTCCGGGGCCGCCGGGGCGGTGTGAGGAATACACTCGGCTCCCATGTCGAAGCCTGACGAGCTGCTCGTGAACGTCGCCGCACTGGTGGAGTCCGGGCAGAGCAACCAGATGTCCCTGACCGTGGTCACCAGCGGTGCTGTCATCACCGGTCGGCTGGCCCCCGAGGCCGTGTGGAGGCAGCGGGTGTCGGAGGTGTTGACGGACTCCGCCCGCCTGAGCGAGTTCTCCGAGGTGTTCACCACCACGACACGCAAGGAGGGGCCGCCCACGCACCTGCACTTCCATGTGGCGCGGATCCTCCAGGGAACCGTGGGCATCCCCGAGACGGGTGGTATGTACCGCGTCTCGATCGAGGACGTCAGCGCCTGGACCATGGGAGATTTCAGCTACTCCGACCACTGACCCGCCCCCCCGGCCGGAACCCGCCGCCGCAGAGGCCGGGGGAGTCCCGCCGGGGATGACGGGACGGCCGAAGGGCCCTTCGCGGCGTCGTCGGATCGCCCGCACTCGCCCGGGGCCGCCGCGGAGGTCCCGGAACGGGGATCGGCGGGATCAGGCGGCGGCCTGGTGCTGCCGGAGTTCGGCCTGGCCGAAGAGCAGGGCGTAGCCGCCGGGGAGATGGCGGAGGACGCGGGCGAGGAGGTCGGGCCCGGCGACGCGTGAGACGACGGCGAGCACGGCGCCCGCGTCCCAGCGCGCGGTGGCGGGGGAGCCGCCGGTGCGGGCGGCCAGATCCTTGATGAAACCCCAGCCGGTGAGCTGTTCGGTGGCGGGGACCTGGGAGGTCAGGGCGAGAGCGGCCTCGACGGGGAGGCGGTGGGCGAGGTCGACGCGTTCGTCTCCGGTGACCTGCCGGCCGAAGGCGCCGAGAACGGTGCGCATGACTTCCTCCGCGCGTTCGCGGGTGGGGTAGGCGCCCTCGTAGCGCACGCGTTCCAGCATCTGGTCGAACGTCATGACGGCCAGGGCCGGGTTCGGTCGAGGCTGGTCGTACATGGGCTGCGGTTGCCTTTCTCTTCGCGGGGTTCGGTCTCCGGCCCCCGCGGTCACATGGGCCGGGGGTGGCCGAAGAGGAGGTCGTAGCCGGGCGGGAGCTGGAGCAGGACCTCGCCCATGAGGGCATCTCCCGCCGCGGCGGCCACCGTGGAGAGGACTGCGCCGACGTCCCACAGGGCCGTCTTCTCGGTGGCGCCCTCGATCCAGGCCGTGGTCGCGCGGACGAAGCGTTCGGGGGAGAGCGGTTCGGCGGCCTGGAGGGGGTTCAGGAGGATCAGGGCGTACGTCTCGGGGAGCCTGGCGGCGAGCTCGGCCCGCACGGTGCCGACCAGGTGTGCGCCCAGCAGGGCCAGGACGACGCGGGCCGCCCGCTCGGTTTCCTCCCGAGTCCGGTACTCGCCGCGTTCCTGGACGCGGTCCAGGAA
>NZ_RDBI01000054.1:367624-388359 GCF_008042125.1 Streptomyces sp. MS191 | reverse complement strand
GGAACGGGGACGGCGGGAGCCGAGAAGGCGGGAGCCGGGGCCGGGGCGCTGTCCGGCTCGCGGTCCGGGAAGGCCGCCGGGCGGAGCTCCCGGCCGGGACCGACGTCGGGAAAGAGGGACCGCACCGCGGACGTCAATTGACCGTCACGGGCGCTCATGGTGTACTCCGGAGCGTGACCGACACCGATGTGCGCCTGTGGCGGAGGGTCCATATGGACCTCGTCCGCTACGCGGGCTGCGTGTGTCGCCCGTCCTGCTGAATTCGCCCCTCCCTCGCGCGCTCCTCCACGCCGTCGCCGACTCGTCGGCGTACCCGCGCGCCTCTCCCGCGAACTTCCAGGACGGTCCTCCGTGTCCCAGCACGCCTCCGTGTCCGCGCACGCCTCCGTGGTCCCGCACGCCGCCGAGCCCTCCCCTGTCCCGGCCGAACCCACCGCCGCCGACCTCCTCGACTTCGTCCGCCGTACGGCGTCGGACACCGCGTTGATCGACTCGCTGCCCCTGGATCCGGAGGGCCGGACCTGGGTGCGGCTCGACGGACCCGGCGGCAGCGAAGCCTGGCTGATCGGCTGGCCGCCCGGCACCGGCACCGGCTGGCACGACCACGCCGAGTCGCACGGCGCCTTCACCACCGCCCGCGGCACGCTGAAGGAGAACTCGCTGGCGGTGCGCCTGCCCGCGAGCGGCTGGAAGACCCTGGAACTGGCCGACGACGTCGACCGCCGGCGTGAACTGACGGCCGGCAGGGGGCGCGCGTTCGGCCGGCACCACGTGCACGAGGTGCTCAACGAGTCCCCCGACACCCACGCCGTGTCGGTGCACGCGTACTATCCGCCGCTCCCGCTGATCCGGCGCTTCAGCCGCTCGGGCGCGGTACTCCGTCTGGAGCAGGTCGAGCGACCGGAGGACTGGCAGTGAGCGACGAACGCGTCGGCATCGACGAGCTGTTGGAGCGGGTCAGGTCCGGCCTGGACCGGATCGAGGCCCGTGAGGCGCACCAGGCGTACGAGGCGGGTGACGCGCTCCTGGTCGACACCCGCTACGCGGCGCTGCGCGAGAGGGACGGCCTGATCCCGGGCGCGCTGGTCGTGGAACGCAACGAGCTGGAGTGGCGGCTCGACCCGCTCGGCAGCCACCGCGCCCCCGAGGCGGACCGTCACGACCTGCGGGTGGTGGTGTTCTGCAACGAGGGCTACGCGTCCTCGCTCGCCGCCGCCTCGCTGCGACAGCTGGGCCTGCACCGGGCGACGGACGTGATCGGCGGCTTCCAGGCCTGGAAGGCGGCGGGCCTGCCGGTCCTGCTGCCCCGGGCGATCCGGGAGTAGCACCACCGGGGCGGTCGCGGGCCCCGCTGTTCCACCTCGTGCAGGTAGGCGAGCCGGTCGTCCGGGCGCGGCCGGACCCGGTCGCGTGGAGCCCGGACACCTCCTAGAAGGGCTCGTCCAGCCCCTCCGTGTCCTCGCCCTCCTCCTCCAGCGCCTGCCGGACGACCCGCAGGGCCATGCCCTCGGGGTAGCCCTTGCGGGCGAGCATGCCCGCGAGGCGTCGCAGGCGGCGGTCGCGCTCCAGGCCGCGGGTGGCGCGGAGCTTACGGTCGACGAGCTCGCGCGCGGTGATCTCCTCCTGCTCGGAGTCGAGCTGCCCCACCGCCTCCTGGATCAGCGAGGGGTCGACTCCCTTGGTCCGCAGCTCCCTGGCCAGGGCGCGGCGGGCCAGGCCCCGGCCGTGGTGCCGGGACTCCACCCAGGCATCGGCGAAGGCGGCGTCGTCGATCAGCCCCACGTCCTCGAAGCGGGAGAGGACCTCCTCCGAGACCTCGTCGGGGATCTCCCGCTTGCGCAGGGCGTCGGCGAGCTGCTTGCGGGTGCGTGGAGTCCCGGTGAGCAGGCGCAGGCAGATCGCCCGCGCCCGCTCAGCCGGATCCTGGGGCGACAGCTCCTTCTCGGCCCTCGACGAGTCGGGGCTGTCGCCCGGCCATTCGGTACGCCGGGTCACCGTGTCAGCTCTTGGCCGCCGGGGCCGCCTTGGTCGCCTTGGTGGCCTTGGCCGCCGTGGCCGGGACGGCCTTGGCCGCCTCGTCCGTGGCGGTCGCGGCACCCGCGGCCTCCGCGCCCGGCTCGGCCGCGGCTGCCTCCGGCCGCACTCCGACGCCCAGCTTCTCCTTGATCTTCCGCTCGATCTCGTCGGCGAGATCGGGGTTGTCCTTCAGGAAGTTGCGGGCGTTCTCCTTGCCCTGGCCGAGCTGGTCGCCCTCGTAGGTGTACCAGGCACCGGCCTTGCGGACGAAGCCGTGCTCCACGCCCATGTCGATCAGGCCGCCCTCGCGGCTGATGCCCTGGCCGTAGAGGATGTCGAACTCGGCCTGCTTGAACGGCGGCGCGACCTTGTTCTTGACGACCTTGACGCGGGTGCGGTTGCCGACCGCGTCCGTGCCGTCCTTGAGGGTCTCGATGCGGCGGATGTCCAGACGCACGGAGGCGTAGAACTTCAGCGCGCGGCCACCGGTCGTGGTCTCCGGCGAGCCGAACATGACGCCGATCTTCTCGCGGAGCTGGTTGATGAAGATCGCGGTGGTCTTGGACTGGTTCAGCGCGCTGGTGATCTTCCGGAGGGCCTGGCTCATCAGGCGGGCCTGGAGACCGACGTGCGAGTCGCCCATCTCGCCCTCGATCTCCGCGCGCGGGACGAGCGCGGCGACGGAGTCGATGACGATCAGGTCGAGGGCGCCGGAGCGGACCAGCATGTCGACGATCTCGAGGGCCTGCTCGCCGTTGTCCGGCTGGGACAGGATCAGGTTGTCGATGTCGACGCCGAGCTTCTTGGCGTACTCGGGGTCGAGGGCGTGCTCGGCGTCCACGAAGGCGACCTGGCCGCCGGCCTTCTGCGCGTTCGCGACGGCGTGCAGGGTCAGGGTCGTCTTACCGGAGGACTCCGGTCCGTAGATCTCCACCACACGGCCGCGCGGCAGGCCGCCGACGCCGAGGGCGATGTCCAGGGCGGTCGAACCGGTGGAGATCACCTCGATCGGCTCCTGGGTACGGTCACCCATGCGCATGACGGCACCCTTGCCGAATTGCCGTTCAATCTGTGCGAGCGCGGCTTCGAGCGCCTTCTCGCGGTCGGTTCCTGCCATGGGTTCCACCCGGTTTGCTTGAGTCGATCGCTTCATGTGAAAGACGCTATCCCCTGCCACTGACAATGGGCCTCGGCGTCTCTCCGACCTGTGGACAACTCGGCCACAACCCCGTGATTCCAAGGGCCGGAACCCCATAAGAATGGATGTTCGATTTTGGTGTCAAGCGCACCACGCCGACGACACCACCCCCGCGCGACCCCGCTCCCGGCCGGTCCGCGGGCCGCAACCCGGCTCCGACGGACCGTCCGGCCCCACCGACCCGCCCACCACGTCCCAGGGGGACCCCCGATGATCCGTGTCGTACTCGCCGACGACCAGACCCTGGTCCGCGCCGGGTTCCGCTCGATCCTGGCCGACGAGGACGACATCGAGGTGGTCGGGGAGGCCGGCGACGGGGAGCAGGCCGTCGCGCTCGCGCGCGAACTGCGACCGGACGTGGTCCTGATGGACATCCGGATGCCCGGCCTGGACGGCCTGGAGGCCACCCGGCGCATCACCGGCGACGCCCGGCTGGAAGGGGTCCGGGTGATCATCCTGACCACCTTCGACATCGACGACTACGTCTACGGCGCCCTGCGCGCGGGGGCCTCCGGTTTCCTGGTGAAGGACACCGAGCCGATGGAACTGCTGCACGGCGTACGGGTGGTGGCGCGGGGTGACGCGCTCATCGCCCCGGCCGTCACCCGCCGCCTGATCGCGGAGTTCGCCGGCCGTAGCCGGCAGCCGGACCCGAGCCCGCGCCTGAACGCGTTGACCGAACGGGAGCGTGAGGTGATGGGCCTGGTGGGGGCGGGGCTCTCCAACGACGAGATCGCGCGGCGGCTCGTCCTGTCCCCGGCGACCGCCAAGACGCACGTCAGCCGCATCATGACCAAGCTCGACGTCCGGGACCGGGCCCAACTGGTGATCCTCGCGTACGAGTCGGGGATGATCACGCCGGGCTGGCTCGGCTGACGGCTGTCCCGGCGGCCTTCCTTGGTCCGACCCCCCTCCCTCGCCAAGAGCGGCACGATCGGCAAGACACCCCCTAGGGGATGACGCCGCCCGCCCGCAACTCCGGAGGTACGGCCCCGGCGGAGGGCGCAACCGAGGGGGTACGCCGGTTGTCCACCGGCGGGCGACGCGGTGACCGCAGGCGTACGCCGACGCTGGCCGCGTGAATCCAGAAGTCCTCGACCTCGCCCGGCTCCAGTTCGCCCTGACGGCGGGCGGCCACTTCCTCTTCGTCGCCCTCACCCTCGGGCTGGCGACCGTCGTCGCCGTGCTCCAGACCGTGGCGACGATCGGGCGCAAGCCGCTCCACGCGCGCATGGTCCGCTTCTGGGGGCAGCTGTACGTGATCAACTACGCGGTCGGGATCGTCACCGGCATCGTGATGGAGTTCCAGTTCGGCATGAGCTGGAGCGGGCTCACGCACGAGGCGGGCAACGTGCTCGGCGCCTCGCTCGCGGTCGAGACGATCGTGGCGTTCTTCGTCGAGTCGACCTTCCTGGGCCTGTGGATCTTCGGCTGGAACCGGCTCGGACGGTGGGCCCATCTCGCGACGATCTGGGTCGTCACGCTCACCGCGTACCTCTCGGCGTACTGGATCCTCGTCTCCAACGGCTTCCTCAACCACCCCGTCGGCCACCGCACCGACGACGGCGAGCTCGTCCTGGACGATCCGGTGGCCGTGCTGACGAATCCGTCCGCGCTGCTGGCCTTCGGGCACGTCCTCGCCGGGGCCCTGCTCACCGCCGGTTTCTTCATGGCCGGGGTCAGCGCCCACCACCTCTTCCGACGGACGGCCGAAGGGGAGTTCTTCGGACGGAGCCTGCGCATCGGGGTGTTCCTCGCCTTCCCCGCGCTGATGGTCACCGCCGTCTTCGGTGGCCTCCAGTTCTCCGCGCTGAGCACGTTCCAGCCCATGAAGTCGGCCGTCTTCGGCGGGAAGGCCGCCGAGATCGCACGCGTGCAGGCGGACCTGACCGCGCGCTACGGCCCCGGCGACTACGTCCCCTCCGAGGCGTGGACCCGGGGCGGAGGCCTGGTCATGCTCCTCTGCTTCGCGCTGATGATGTACCTCACCTTCGCCGGAGTGATCCTGGCCTGCTTCAAGAAGGCCGTCCTCCGCTTCCGGCTGTGGCATCTCGCCCTGATGGCCGCGGTGCCCCTGCCCTATCTCGCGATGATCGGCGGCTGGGTCTTCCGTGAGGCCGGCCGTCAGCCCTGGGTGGTCTACGGACTGCTGAGGACCGAGGACGCCGTCTCCGACCTCTCCCCCACCACGATGCGGATCTCGCTGGCCGTCTTCACCACGCTCTTCGTGCTGCTCCTGGTCCTCGACACCTGGCTGCTGGTGCGGCACGCCCGCCGCGGCCCGGTCGACTCGGGGCTCGGCCACGACGACCGGACCGTCTCCGAGGACCCGGTCGCCTCCCTGCCCGCCACACGCTACTGAGGAGCGGACCGTGCACTCTCCCGAGACTCTCGCCGTCGTCCTGCCGGCCTTCTTCGCCACCGGCTGGTTCATCCTCGGAGGCTCCGACATCGGCACCGGGATGCTCCTGCCGTACCTGGGCCGGACCGCGCGCGAAAGGCGCCTGGTCATCGCGTCCTTCGCGCCGTTCTTCCTGGGCAACGAGGTCTGGCTGATCGCCACCGCCGGCGTGCTCGCCGGCTGCTTTCCCACGCTGGAAGGGGAGTTGCTGGCGGGCCAGTACCCCGTGCTCGTCGCCCTGCTGACCGGCTGGGTCGTCCGGGACACGGGGCTGTGGTCGCGCGGCCGGGTGCGGACGGACGGGGGAGGCCGCCGGCGCGCGCTGTGCGACGCGGCGGTGGTGTGCGGCAGCTGGACCGTCGCGCTCTCGGCGGGACTGCTGCTCGCCGCCCTGCTGACCGGGGCGCCGTACGAGCCCGTCGGCGGCCCGGCGGGCGTGCTCGTCGCCCTCGCGGTCGCCGCCCTGTTCGCCGTGCACGGGCTGGGCTTCGCGACGCTGCGGCTGACCGGACCGCCCTATGAGCGGGCCCGGCTGCTGGTGGGACGGAACGGCCCGTGGCAGTCGTTCGCCCTCACCGCCGTCCTCCTCGGTGCGCTCCCGCCGGCCGCCGGCGGCACCCTCCCGCTCGCCGCGCACGCGGCGGACCCCGCCACGCTCGCCCTTCTCGTCCCCGCGCTGCTGGTCGTCACCCCGTTCCTGGTCGCCGCCCAGGTGTGGACCTGGATCGCCTTCCGGCGGCGGGTGACCGGCCCTTCCTACCTCTGACCACCGGCCGCTTCCGCGTCCCCTCCTCGCGCATCCCCCATCCGCCTTCCCCCACCTTCACGGCTCGCACCGGGCCCCTCGACAGGAGAAACGATCATGACCGTCACGCGGGACAGCGATCCCCCGGTCACCCGTCGGCGCGGCAGCGTCTTCGAGCGGCTGGCCGCCCTCTCGTACCGCCGCCGCTGGACCGCGGTGGTGCTCTGGATCGTGGTGGTGGCCGCGGCGACCGGCGCGTCGACCGCCGTGGGCAGCGCCTACCACAACGACTTCTCCCTTCCCGGGACCGATGCGCAGGCGGCCCGGACCGTCCTGGAGCGGCACGGCTCCGGCCAGGCCGACGCGACCCTGCAGATCGTGGTCGAGGACGCGCGTGGGATACGCGACGCCACGGTCACCGCGCGCGTGGAGGGGCTGCTCGACCGGGTGGCGCTGCTGCCCGGTGTGTCGGACGTCCGCAGCCCCTACGAGGACGGGGCCGCGGTCTCGCGGGACGGGACCGTGGGCTACGCGACCGTGACACTCGACGAGGAGGCGGAGAACACCGACCGGGCCCAGGTCCTGAAGATCGTCGAGACCGTGCGCGCGGCCCAGGGCGACGGTCTGGCGGCCGCCGTCGGCGGCGAGGCGGCCCGCGGCGCCGAGGAGGGCGGCGGAGGCGCGGCGGAGGGGGCGGGCATGCTGGGCGCCCTGGTCGTCCTGGTCTTCCTGTTCGGCTCGCTGGTCGCGGCGAGCCTGCCGGTGATCACCGCGGTGTTCGCGGTCGCCGCCTCGATCGGGCTGATCGCCCTCGCCTCGCATCTGGCGGACGTCGCCGACTTCACGCCGCCGATCATGATGCTGGTCGGTCTCGGCGTGGGCATGGACTACGCCCTGCTGATCTTCTCCCGTTACCGCGGAGAGCTGCTGGCGGGCGCCGAGCCCGAGCAGGCCGCCCGTACCGCGCTCGACGCCGCGGGCCGGACCGTCTTCTTCGCCGGCTGCACGGTGATCATCGCGCTGACCGGGCTGGTGGCCCTGGGGCTCGGCTCGCTGCAGGGCGTCGCGCTCGCCGTCGCCCTGACCGTCCTGGTCACCATGGCCGCGTCCCTCACCCTGCTCCCGGCGCTGCTCGGCGTCTTCGGCGGGCGGATCCGGCGGCAGGTCGCCCGGCGCGCGGCGCGGTCCGTGCGGGTCGAGGGTGCGGGCTGGCGGCGCTGGGCGGCGGGGGTGCAGCGTCGGCCGTGGGCGGCCCTGCTGCTCTCCCTGGCTGCCCTGGGGGCCCTGGCCGCGCCGGCTCTCGACATGCGTCTCGGCTTCGCCGACGCGGGCAACGACGCCCCGGCGAAGTCCAGCAGGCAGGCGTACGACCTGCTGGCCGAGGGCTTCGGCCCCGGCTTCAGCGGACCGCTGATCGTGGTCGTGGACGGCGGTGCGGCCCCCGGCACCGGCGGGGACGCGGGTGCGGACGTGGCCGCCACCGCCGGGGAGCTGCGGCGACTGCTGGACGGGACGGACGGCATCGCGGCGACGACACCTCCGATCCCGGCCGGGGATCCCGCCGTCTCGACGGTGATCGCCTTCCCGGACTCGGCCCCGCAGGCGGCGGCGACCTCGGAGCTGGTCGACCGGTTGCGCGCGGAGGTGCTGCCCCCGCTGGAGCGGACCAGTGGCGCCGATCTGCTGGTGGGCGGCCCCACGGCGGCGACCGAGGACTTCGCCTCCACCGTCTCCGCCCGGATGCCGCTCTTCGTCTCGCTCGTCGTCGGGCTCTCGGCCGTGCTGCTGCTCCTGGTGTTCCGGTCCGTCCTGATCCCGGTCAAGGCCGCGCTGCTGAACCTGGTGAGCATCGGGGCGGCGCTGGGTGTGATCACCCTGGTCTTCCAGCACGGCTGGTTCGGGGTGCAGCCCGGCCCGATCGAGGCGTTCATCCCCGTGATGATCTTCGCGATCGTCTTCGGGCTCTCGATGGACTACGAGGTGTTCCTGCTCTCCCGCATCCACGAGGAGTGGCAGCGCACCCGGGACCCGCAGGGCGCGGTCCGCGAGGGGCTGGCGGCGACCGGGCGGGTCATCACCGCCGCCGCGGCGATCATGATCGTGGTGTTCGCGGCCTTCGTGCTCAGCCCCGACCGGATGCTGCAGCAGTTCGGGCTCGGACTGGCGGTGGCGATCCTGCTCGACGCCGTCGTCATCCGCTGCCTGATCGTGCCGGCGGTGATGCAGCTCCTCGGCCGCCGCGCCTGGTGGCTCCCCGCGCCGCTGCGCCGGATCCTTCCGGAGGTACGCCTGGAGCGGGACTGACCGAGGAGGTCCGGCACGGCGGACCGGCCGGCGGAGATCCGGTGGCAGGAGACCGGCCCGCCGCCCGGTCCGCGAGCCCGGCCCGCCGACCGGTCAGGCGCCGTCGCTCGGGGGCCCGGGCGGCTCGGCCGGCCCCGCGGAGTCCGGGGCCGTCGCCTGGCCCTGCTCCCGCTTGTGGTGCAGGGCCTTCTGCAGCCGGGCGACCACGGCCTCCCCGTACCGCCGGTGGCCGTGGACGCGCGGGTCGTCGGTCACGTCGTACCGCTTCACGTACGCGCCGAGGAACGCCTGCAGGGTGGCGACGGCGGGGATCGCGATCAGCGCGCCGACGGCGCCGAGCAGCGCCGTGCCCGCGATCACCGAGCCGAAGGCGACCGCCGGGTGGATGTCCACGGTCTTGGAGGTCAGCTTCGGCTGGAGCATGTAGTTCTCGAACTGCTGGTAGACGACCACGAAGATCAGCACCCACAGCGCGTACCAGGGGTTCACGGTGAACGCGATCAGCATCGGCAGCGCGCCCGCGAGATACGTGCCGATGGTCGGGATGAACTGCGAGACCAGGCCGACCCACACGGCGAGCGCGGGCGCGTACGGCACCCCCAGGATCTCCAGCAGGACGAAGTGCGCGACGCCGGAGATGAGGGCCATCAGGCCGCGCGAGTAGAGGTATCCGCCGGTCTTGTCGACGGCGATCTCCCAGGCGCGCAGCACCTCGGTCTGGCGGGCCGGAGGCAGGACGGAGCAGAGCGCGCGGCGCAGCCGGGGCCCGTCGGCCGCGAAGTAGAACGAGAACAGGAAGATCGTCAGCAGCTTGAACAGCCCGCCGAGGACGGTGGCGGAGACGTCCAGGACTCCGGTCGCGCTGTTCTGGACGTACTTCCGCAGCCAGTCGGAGCGCAGCACGCTGTCCTGCACCTCGACCCGGGAGAGGTCGGTGTGGAAGGTCTGGTTGATCCAGTTGATCAGCGAGTCGAGGTACTTGGGGAAGTTCTCGACCATGTCGACGATCTGGCCCGCGAGCATCGAGCCGAGCAGCACGACGAAGCCGACGCTGACGATGATCACGCCGAGGAAGACGAGGAAGGTGGCGAGGCCGCGGCGCATGCCGCGGGCCGCCATGCGGCCGACGGCGGGCTCCATGGCGAGCGCGAGGAAGAAGGCCAGCAGGATGTTGACGAGCAGGCCGACGAGCTGGTGGAAGGCCCAGCTGCCCAACTGGAAGCAGGCGTAGAGCGTGAGGGCGAGCACCAGGGCGCGGGGCAGCCAGCGGGGCATCCGCGCCGCGGCGGCCCCGGTCCCGCCGGGTGCGCCGGCGGGGGACGCGAGCGGTCCCGGGGCGGCGGTCGCCTCGGAGGCGGCGGCTGCCGCGGGCACCACGGAGGCTCTCCGTCCGGTCGCCCCCTCCGCCCGGCCGTTCACCGGGAGGCCCGTGGGCGTCGGCTCACGGGTCGTGTCTGCGTTGTCGCCGGTCTCGTCGGTCTCGTCAGTCGGTGCCACCCCGCCAGTCTCGCGCACCGCGCGGACGTTCCGTCCCGCCGCGGGCGGGTACCCGGCCCGGCCGCGCCGGCGCGGGGGCGACGCGCCCGGCCGCGCAAGCCGGTCTCAGCGCCGGTCCGCGGGAACGTCGACGGCCGAACAGACCGCCCGCCAGACGTCCTTCGCCTCCCAGCCCGCGTCCAGCGCCTCGTGCACCGTACGGCCTCCCAGCTCGGCCATCACGTGATCCCGCGCGAAGGACTCGGCGTAGGACGCCCCGAAGTGGTCCGCCATCCGTTCCCAGAAAATCGTCAACCGCATGCCCCCAGTATCCCGCTCCCAAGAGTGCAGCCCGGTCCGTAACCCTTGTCACACGCTCCGTGCGGCCTACCGTCGGACCATGGCTGGAACTCCTCTCGCGGCGTCGCCCGCGGCTCCGTACGCGACTCCCCTCGCGCGCGCCGAGCACTTCGTCTGGCTGACGGCCCGCGTCCTCGAACAACGCCGCTTCGCCTACCACTTCCTGCGCGGCGGCGCGGAACCGGTCGAGGTCGCCCTCGCGGCGTACCTCAACGAGGACGGCGGCTACGGCCACGCCCTCGAACCCGATCTGCGGGGTCCGGTGAGCCAGCCGCTGCACACCGGGCACGCGCTGCGGGTGCTGGACTCCATCGGCCGCTGCGGCGGGCTGCGGGTCGAGCGGATCTGCCGCTATCTCACCGAGATCTCGACGCACGAGGGCGCGCTGCCCGCCGTGCACCCGTCCCAGCGCGGCTATCCGGCCGCGCCGTTCGTCCCGGTGGTCGACGACCCGCCGGCGGCGCTGCTGTCCACCGCGCCGGTCGTGGGGCTGCTGCACCGCAACCAGGTCTGGCACGCGTGGCTGTTCCGCGCCACGGAGTTCTGCTGGGCGGCCGTCGAGTCGCTGGAGAAGTCGCACCCGTACGAGGTCGAGGCCGCGGTCGCCTTCCTGGACGGGGTCCCCGACCGGTCGCGGGCGCAGGCGGCCGGGGACCGGCTCGGGCGCATGGTCCGGGAGCAGGGACTCGCGGTCCTGGACCCGGACCGTCTCGACGACTTCCCGGTGGCGCCCGGGTACGCGCCGGGCGAGCACCACTATCCGTACGACTACGCGCGCGTCCCCGACTCGCTGGCCCGGCGGTGGTTCACGGACGAGGAGATGCGCCGGTCGCTGGACCATCTCGCCGCCGCGCAGGAGGAGGACGGGGGCTGGCCGGTCGCCTGGCGGCAGTGGGCCCCCGGCACGGCGCTGGAGGCGCGTCCGATCGTGACGATCGAGGCGTTGCGGACGCTGCGCGCCCACGGCCGCCGGATCGAGTGACCTCCGGAGCGCCGGCTTCCGCCGCCGGCACCGCGCAGGGCGGGCAGGCGGGGCACTCGGCGCCGCGCCGCCCGGCGCGGGTGGTGCCGCGGCGGGTGCGGGACGTGCCCCGGGTGCGGCAGGCGCCGACGGGGCGCGGGCACGCGCCCCGCCGCGTCCTCGCTCAGCCGCCGAGCGCCCGGACGCCCGCCGTGACCACCACCGCCGCCGCGACCACGATCAGGAAGGGCGCGCGCAGGATCAGTGCCACGGCCGCCGCCGCGAGTCCCGCGGCCCGGGCGTCCAGCACCAGCCCGCCGCCGGCGCTGAAGGTCTGCTGGGCGGTGAGCGCGGCCAGCAGGGCGACGGGCAGCAGGGCCGCCAGCCGCTGGACGACGGGCCGCTCCAGGGCGCCGGCGGGGACCAGCAGCCCCAGCAGCTTGACCCCGTAGCAGCCGACGGCGGTGAGGCCGATCGCGATCCAGACGTTCATCGGGCGTCCTCATGGTCCTCGGCGGGCCGCGGGACGGCATCCGCGCGGGGCGCGGGATCCGCCGCGTCCCCGGCGGTGGTGCCGTCGGCCGCGGCGGCGCGGCGGCCCCGCGCCCAGAGCACGGCGGGCGCGGCGAGCGCCGCCGCGAGCACCGGGACCCCGGCCGGCAGCACCGGCAGCAGCCCGAGGCCGAGCAGCACCGCGAGCCCGGCGGTGGTGCGCTCGGTGGCCGTGCGGAGCATGGGCGCCAGCAGCGCCAGGAAGGTGGCGGGCCCGGCCGCGTCGAGTCCCCAGGCGCTGGTGTCGCCGATGGCCTCGGCGCCGAGCGCGCCGAGGAAGGTGGTCAGGTTCCACAGCAGGTAGAGCGTGAGTCCGGTGACCGTGAAGCCGAGCCGGACGGCCCGCCGGCTCGGTTGCGCCAGGGCCACCGCCGCGGTCTCGTCGATCACCCAGTGCGCGGCGAACGGCTTGACCGCGCGGGGCAGGGCGAGGAGCTGCGAGAGGCGCAGCCCGTAGAAGGCGTTGCGGGTCCCCAGGAAGAACGCGCCGGCCGCCGCCGTGAACGGGTTCCCGCCCGAGGCGAGGGCGCCCACCAGGGCGAACTGCGAGGCGCCGGTGAAGACGAGCAGGCTGAGCACGCAGGTCTGGAGGAGGGTGAGACCGGACCCGGCGGAGGTCACGCCGAACGCGAAGCCGGAGAGTCCGACGGCGACGCCGACGCCGAGGGCGTCGCGTACGACCGCCGCGTCCGCCTTGGCGGGGGCGGCGTCGGCCCGTATGACGGGGGGAGCTGTCTGTTCTGCCACGTCAGGGACGTTACGGGTCCCGGCGGCCCGCGGTCTTGTACGTTCTTGCGCGCTGGTACGCCCCCGGCGGGACGCCGACGCTCCGCGCGAAGTGCCGGGTGAGGTGCGGCTGGTCGGTGAACCCGACGGCGACGGCCGCCTCGGCCGGCGCCGTACCCGCGTCCAGGAGCCGCCGCGCCCGGCGCACGCGGGCGTCGGTCAGCCAGGTGTGCGGCGGCATCCCGTAGGCGTCCCGGAAGGCCCGCAGCAGTGCGAAGGGGCTGGTCCCGAGGTCGGCGGCGAGCTGCTCCAGGGTCGGCGGGTCGGTCATGCGGGCTTCCAGGACGGCACGCGCGCGTGCCGCGTTGCGGGCGCCGGCCGAGCGGGGCGCGAGCGGGGTGCCGATCCGGCCGCCGTGGCTGCGCAGCATCCGTGCCGTGACCAGCCGCAGCAGGCTGTCGGCGGCGAGGGCGTTGCCCTCCTCCGCGGCCCGGTGGACGCCGACGACGAGCTGGGCGGCGTACGGGTCGTCCACGACGGGGTCGCTGAAGCCGACGGACCCGCGCAGCGCGAGGGTGTCGGCGGCGATCGACCGGATCAGCCCGGCGTCCGGGTAGATCGTGCGGTACGTCCAGCCCTCGGGCACGCSSGCGTGCCCGGTGTGCGAGGTGTCGGGGTTGACCAGGGCGATCTGTCCGGGGCCCGCGTACACGAGGTCGTCGCGGTAGTGGAAGGCCTCGACGCCCTCGGTGATCGCGGCGAAGACGAAGGTCTCGTGGGTGTGCCGGGCGAAGGCCTTGCGGACGTAGTGGGCGTGCAGCAGGTCGACCCCGGGCAGCTCGGGGTACTGCCAGTACCGTGCTCGCTCCCCTGTCGCCATGCCCCCATTCTGCGCCAGGCGCTCGGCGCGGCGCCCGGCACGGGCGGTCCGGACGTCCCCGGGGCACCGGCGCCGGCCGCGGGTTCCCGCGGGTCCCGGCGGTTGTCAGTGCCGGGGTGCACGATGGAGGGCATGGTCACGTCCGCGCTCGACGCCTTCTCCCCCGCGACCCGCGGCTGGTTCACGGGGGCCTTCACCGCGCCCACCCCGGCGCAGGAGGGGGCCTGGCAGGCGATCGGCGCGGGCTCGGACGTGCTCGTGGTGGCGCCGACCGGCTCGGGCAAGACCCTCGCCGCGTTCCTGGCGTCCCTGGACCGGCTCGCCTCCACGCCCCCGCCCGCCGACCCCAGGAAGCGCTGCCGGGTGCTGTACGTCTCGCCGCTGAAGGCCCTCGCGGTGGACGTCGAGCGCAACCTGCGCTCCCCGCTGACGGGGATCCGCCAGGAGTCGGTCCGGCTCGGGCGGCCCGAGCCCGACGTCAGGGTGGGCATCCGCTCCGGCGACACCCCGCCCGCCGAGCGGCGGGCGCTGGCCACCAAGCCGCCGGACATCCTGATCACCACCCCCGAGTCGCTGTTCCTGATGCTGACGTCGGCCACCCGCGACGCGCTGTCGGGCATCGAGACGGTGATCCTGGACGAGGTCCACGCGGTCGCCGGGACGAAGCGGGGCGCGCACCTCGCGCTGTCGCTGGAGCGGCTCGACGAGCTGCTGCCGCGCCCGGCCSGCCGGATCGGCCTGTCGGCGACGGTCCGGCCGGTGGACGAGGTGGCCCGCTACCTGTCCCCGCAGCGCCGCGTCGAGATCGTCCAGCCGCCGTCGGGCAAGGAGTTCGACCTGTCGGTGGTCGTGCCGGTGGAGGACATGGGCGAGCTGGGCGGTTCGCCGGCGTCCGAGGGGCGGGAGGGCGGTGACCGGCCGTCGATCTGGCCGCAGGTCGAGGAGCGCATCGCCGACCTCGTCCAGGCCCACCGCTCCACGATCGTGTTCGCCAACTCGCGCCGGCTCGCGGAGCGCCTGTGCAACCGCCTCAACGAGATCGCGTACGAGCGGGCCACCGGCGAGGCGATGCCCGAGGGCCCGCCGCCGGCCGAGATCATGGCCCAGTCCGGTGCCGCCCACGGCGCGCCGCCGCTGCTCGCCCGGGCGCACCACGGCTCGGTCTCCAAGGAGCAGCGCGCCCAGGTCGAGGAGGACCTGAAGGCGGGCCGGCTGCCGGCCGTGGTCGCCACCTCCAGCCTGGAGCTGGGCATCGACATGGGCGCGGTGGACCTGGTGGTCCAGGTCGAGTCGCCGCCCTCGGTCGCCTCCGGCCTGCAGCGGGTGGGCCGGGCCGGACACCAGGTCGGCGCCGTGTCCACGGGCGTGGTCTTCCCCAAATACCGCGGTGACCTGGTGCAGGCGGCCGTGGTCACCGAGCGGATGCGCAGCGGTGCCATCGAGTCGATGCGGATCCCCGCCAACCCCCTGGACGTCCTCGCCCAGCAGCTGGTGGCGATGGTCGCGCTGGACAGCTGGCAGGTGGACGACCTGCTGGCGACCGTGCGGCGGGCGGCGCCGTTCGCCTCGCTGCCGGAGTCGGCGTTCACCGCCGTCCTGGACATGCTGGCCGGCCGCTACCCCTCGGACGCGTTCGCCGAGCTGCGCCCGCGGGTGGTGTGGGACCGGGTCACCGGGACGGTCACCGGCCGGCCGGGCGCGCAGCGGCTCGCCGTCACCTCGGGCGGCACGATCCCGGACCGGGGGCTGTTCGGCGTCTTCCTGGCCGGTGCGGACCCGAAGAAGGGCGGCGGCCGGGTCGGCGAGCTCGACGAGGAGATGGTGTACGAGTCCCGGGTCGGGGACGTCTTCACCCTGGGGACGACGACCTGGCGCATCGAGGACATCACCCGGGACCGGGTCCTGGTCTCCCCCGCGCCCGGTGTACCGGGCCGGCTGCCCTTCTGGAAGGGCGACCAGCTGGGCCGCCCCCTCGAACTGGGCCGTGCGGTGGGCGCGTTCCTCCGCGAGGTCGGTTCCCTCCCGGCCGAGGACGCGCGCCTGCGACTGGTCGCCGCGGGCCTGGACGCCTGGGCCGCGGACAACGTCCTGGCCTATCTCGACGAGCAGCGCCAGGCGTGCGGACACGTGCCGGACGACCGCACCATCCTGGTCGAGCGGTTCCGGGACGAGCTCGGCGACTGGCGGGTCGTCATCCACTCCCCCTTCGGGGCGCAGGTGCACGCCCCGTGGGCGCTCGCGCTCGGCGCCCGCCTCTCCGAGCGGTACGGGCTGGACGCCCAGGTCATGCACGCGGACGACGGCATCGTGCTGCGGCTGCCGGACGCCGACCTGATGGGGCTCGACCTCCTCGACGACCCCGGGGCGCCGGACGGGCGGTCCGACACGACGTACGACGCGGACCAGGCTCCCGTCGGCGCGGCCGACGCCCTCTTCGACAAGGGCGAGATCGGCCAGATCGTCACCGACCAGGTGGGCGGTTCGGCGCTCTTCGCGTCGCGTTTCCGCGAGTGCGCCGCGCGCGCCCTGCTGCTGCCCAAGCGCAACCCGGGCAAGCGCACCCCGCTCTGGCAGCAGCGCCAGCGCGCCGCCCAACTGCTCCAGGTGGCGAGTGAGTTCGGTTCGTTCCCGATCGTGCTGGAGGCGGTCCGGGAGTGCCTGCAGGACGTCTTCGACGTTCCCGGGCTGACCGAACTGATGGGGGACATCGAGTCCCGCCGGGTCCGCCTGGTCGAGGTCACCACCCCCGAGCCGTCCCCGTTCGCCCGTTCCCTGCTCTTCGGCTACGTCGCCCAGTTCCTCTACGAGGGCGACTCGCCGCTCGCCGAGCGCCGCGCGGCCGCGCTGTCCCTGGACTCGCGGCTCCTGGCCGAACTCCTCGGCCAGGCGGAGCTGCGCGAGCTGCTCGACGTGGACGTGCTCGCGGAGCTGGAGCGGGAGCTCCAGTGGCTCACCGAGGAGCGCCGGATCAAGGACGTGGAGGGCGTGGCGGACGTGTTGCGCGTCCTCGGTCCCCTCACCGACGCGGAGCTGGTGGAGCGGGGTGCGGACCCGGACTGGGCGCGGGAGCTGTCCGGGGCCCGCCGGGCCATCCGGGTCCGGATCGGCGGCGCCGAGCACTGGGCGGCGATCGAGGACGCCGGCCGGCTTCGGGACGCCCTGGGCACGGCGCTGCCGGTGGGGGTGCCGGAGGCCTTCACCGAGCCCGTGAAGGACCCGCTGGGCGACCTGCTCGCCCGGTACGCCCGCACGCACGGGCCGTTCACCTCCTCGGCGGCCGCGGCCCGCCTCGGCCTGGGCGCGGCGGTCACGGACGGCGCGCTGCAGCGTCTCGCCGCGTCGGGCCGGGTCGTCCAGGGCGAGTTCCATCCCTCCGGCATCGGCCAGGAATGGTGCGACTCGGCCGTGCTGCGCAGGCTGCGCCGCCGGTCCCTGGCCGCCCTGCGGCATGAACTGGAGCCGGTGCCCCCGGCCGCGCTCGCCACGTTCCTGCCCCAGTGGCAGCACCTGGGCGGGCACGGACTGCGCGGGATCGACGGGCTCGCGCGCGCGATCGAGCAGCTGCAGGGTGCCCCGGTGCCGGCCTCGGCCCTGGAGAAGCTCGTCCTGCCGTCCCGGGTGGGGGGCTACTCCGCGGCCCTGCTCGACGAGCTGACGACGACCGGCGAGGTCCTGTGGGCGGGGGCCGGTTCGCTGCCCGGCAAGGACGGCTGGATCTCCCTCTATCTCGCCGACGCGGCGCCGCTCCTGCTCCCGCCGCCGCACCCCCTGGAGCTCACGGCCCTGCACGAGTCGGTCCTGACGGCCCTGACCGGCGGCTACGGCCTGTTCTTCCGCCAGATCGCCGACCAGGTCCGGGCCACCACGCACCCCGACGCGACCGATCCGCAGCTCGCGGACACCGTCTGGGACCTGGCCTGGTCGGGGCGGCTCACCAACGACACGCTCGCTCCGCTGCGCGCACTGCTCGGCTCGGGCCGCACGGCGGGCTCGACGGCCCACCGCGCCAAGCGCACCGTCCCGCGCGGCCGGTACGGCACGCTCGGCGCCACCCGCCCGGCCTCGCGGACCGGCCCGCCGACGGTCAGCGGCCGCTGGTCGTTGCTTCCCCCGGTGGAGCCGGAGCAGACGCTCCGCGCGCACGCCCTGGCCCGTACGCTCCTGGACCGGCACGGCGTGGTCACCCGGGGCGCGGTGGCCGCCGAGGGCGTCGAGGGCGGTTTCTCGGCGGTGTACCGGATCCTGTCGGCCTTCGAGGACACCGGTCAGGCCCGCCGCGGCTACGTCGTGGAGGGGCTGGGCGCGGCCCAGTTCGCGATGGACGGCGCCGTCGACCGGCTGCGGGCGGCGGCCACCGCGCGCGACCGGGGCGCCGAGGCGGGCGCCGGTCCGCGGGCGGTGGTGCTGGCCGCGGCCGACCCGGCCAACGCGTACGGCGCCGCTCTGCCCTGGCCGGAGCCGCCGACCGGGGCGGGGCACAAGCCGGGCCGCAAGGCGGGGTCGATGGTCGTCCTGGTCGACGGCGAACTGACGCTGTACATGGAGCGGGGCGGCAAGACGGTGCTGTCCTGGCCGACCGAACCCGACGACCCTGCGCTCCACGCGGCCGCCGAGGCCCTGGCGGCGGCCGCCCTCGCCGGCTCGCTGGGCACGGTCACGGTGGAGCGGATGAACGGAACCGCTGCGCTGACCTCGCCGCTGTCCAAGACCCTGGAGGCCGCGGGCTTCCACGCCACTCCCCGGGGGCTGCGCCTGCGCCCCTGACCGCCCGGCCACCGGATCGGGTGGCGGCACGCGTGCCGCCACCCGGCCCGGGCGTCACCCCTGCCGGTCCTCGGCGGCCGCCCGCCGGATCGCGGCGAGCGTCCGGCCCACGTCCTCGTCGGTCGTCGACCAGTTGCTCACCGAGATCCGCATCACGCGCCGCCCGTGCCAGGTGGAGCCGCTGATCCAGGCCGTTCCGTCGTCGAGCAGCCGGGCCAGGACCCGGTCCGTCCGCTCGTCGTCGCCGAACTCGGCGCACACCTGCGTGAACACCACGTCGTTCAGGACGCTCGCGCCGTCGATCCCGGCGATGCCGGACGCGAAGGCGGAAGCGTGCCGGCACAGCCGCTCGACGAGGTCGGCCACGCCGGACCGGCCGAGGGACCGGAGCGCCGCCCACACGGGGAAGGCCCTGCCGCGCCGGGAGAGCTCGGGGACCTTGTCGATCGGATCGCCGTGCTCGTGCTGGATGAGGTAGTCGCCGCGCTGTCCCATCGCCGCCCGGAGCGCCGACGGGTCGCGCACGAGGGCGAGACCGCAGTCGTAGGGGACGTTGAGGGTCTTGTGCGCGTCGGTCGCCCAGGAGTCGGCGTCGGCGCAGCCCGCCGTCAGGTGGGCGTACCGCGGGGAGGCCGCCGCCCACAGCCCGAACGCGCCGTCCACGTGCACCCACGCGCCCGCCTCCCGGGCGGCCCGCACGGTGTCGGCGAAGGGGTCGAAGGCGCCGGAGTGGATGTCACCGGCCTGGAGGACCACGAGCGTGGGTTCCCGCCCGCCCGCCGCGACGGCACGGCGCAGGGCCTCCGGATCGACGCGCCCCTGGGCGTCCGCGCTCACGAGCCGGGGCCCGCCCAGCCCCAGGTAGCGCAGGGCCAGGTCGACGGCCATGTGGCGGGACTCGCCGGCCAGGACGCGGACGGGTGGGCCGCCGGCGAGGCCGTCGCGGGCGACGTCCCAGCCGGCCCGGCGCAGCACGGCGTCCCGCCCGGCGGCGAGGCAGGTGAAGTTCGCCATCGTGGCGCCCGTGGTGAACCCGACGGAGGCGCCGTCCGGCAGACCGAGGAGATCGAGCAGCCAGGTCGCGGCGATCTCCTCGGCCGCCGCGTAGGCGGGGGTCACGGCGCGCATCACGCAGTTCTGGTCCCAGGCGCTCACCAGCCAGTCGGCGGCGAGCGCGGCTGGCTCGGTGCCGCCGACCACGAATCCGTAGAAGCGTCCGCCGGGAAACGCGGTGAGCCCCGGCTCGCAGGCCGTGGCCAGCAGATCGACGACGTCCGCGGGCGGACTGGGTCCGTCGGGCAGATCGGCACCGAGCGCGCGCACGACCTCGTCGACGGTGGCACGGGCGGGTACGGGGCGGTCGGGCAGGCTCGTCAGCCAGCGGACGCCATGGTCGTACGCCTGCCGGAGCGCCGCCTCGCGCGGGTCCATACCTCGGACTATGGTCCGGCCGACCCGGCCCCGCAAGCCGGCGGCTGCCCGCCCGTACCCGCGCCGCGAATCCGCTGGCCCGCCGGTCCCGGTGGCCCGTAGCATCCGCCCATGATCGAGAAGATGGCGGAATACCCCGGCCAGAACCCGTCCCGGGCCCCCGAGGACGCGGAAGCGCGTCGGGAGGTCTGCTGGCGGGGCCGGGGGATCGCCTTCGCCGCGCTCGACGTCGACGACGCGGAGCAGATCCACGCCTGGCGCAGCGACCCGGTGGCCGCGTACGAGATCGGCATGTGGCCGCGCGCCCTGTCCGGCGTGCGCGAGCGCATCGAGCGCGATCGTGACGACAACGACCGCGACGACTTCCTCGTCCTGCTCCCGGACGGCACTCCGATCGGTCACATCGCCCTGATCGACCAGGACGTCGTCGACGGCACGGCCGAGATCATGCTGATGACGGATCCCGGCCGGCGCGGCCGGGGCCACGGCACGGACGCCGTGAACGCCCTGGTCGACCTCGCCTTCGGCGAACTGCCCATGCACCGCGTCCAGGCCGTCACCCACACCACCAACACCGCGGCCCTCGCGGTCCTGGCGAAGGCCGGCTTCGTCCAGGAGGGGGTSCGCCGTTCCGCCTGCCTGCACCGCGGCCGGCGGCACGACGTCGCCGTCCTGGCCCTGCTGCGGGACGAGTGGGTGGCGCTCCCCCGCCCCCGGTCGTGGGACGAGCCGGTCGCCGGCTGACCGCCCCGGCGGCCCCCGCCTCGGCGCCCCGGTCGCGCGCGGTGGCCGCCGCCCGCAGCCGGTCGACGGCGCCGTCCATCGCGAACTGGGCCGCGCCCAGCCCCTCCACGACGTAGCCGCGGCGGGCCTGACCGGTGTCCTCGAAGGCCGACAGGATCCGGTACACCGCCGAGAAAC
>NZ_RDBI01000054.1:322649-367524 GCF_008042125.1 Streptomyces sp. MS191 | reverse complement strand
CCCCGCTCCCGTCCACCGGAGGTCCCGGGCCGCCCTTGGTCCCAACGCCCCGCCGCCCCGCCGTCCGCTCCGGGCACCACACCCGCGCCCGGTCGCGCATCATGGGTGCCATGCCCGAGGGAGACAGCGTCTGGAAGGCCGCGCACCGGCTCGACTCCGCGCTGGCCGGGCGGGTCCTGACCCGGTCCGATCTGCGGGTCCCCAGGTTCGCCACCGCCGATCTCACCGGCCGCACGGTCCTGGACGTCACCCCGCGCGGCAAGCACCTCCTGACCCGCGTGGAGGGCGGTCTGACCCTCCACTCCCATCTGCGCATGGACGGGTCGTGGCGGGTGTTCGCCACCGGTGAGCGCTGGCGCGGGGGCCCCGCCCACCAGATCCGGGCGATCCTCGGCAACGCCGAGCACACCGCCGTCGGCTACCGCCTCCCGGTCCTCGAACTGCTCCGCACCGCGGACGAGGCCGAGGTCGTCGGTCATCTCGGTCCCGACCTCCTCGGCCCGGACTGGGATCCCGCGGAGGCGGTCCGCAGGCTCGGTGCGGACCCGGCCCGCCCGCTCGGCGAAGCCCTCCTGGACCAGCGCAACCTCGCCGGCATCGGCAATGTCTACAAGGTGGAACTGGCGTTCCTCGCGGGCGTCACGCCCTGGCTCCCCGTCGGCGAACTCCCGCCGGGTGTGCCCGAGCGGCTGGTGGCCACGGCCCACCGCCTGCTGGAGGCGAACAAGGACCGGCCCGACCGCCGGACGACGACGACCGCCCGGAGCCGGGAGCGCCTGCACGTCTACGGCCGCGAGAACCGCCCCTGTCCGCGCTGCGGCACTCTCGTCCGCAAAGCGGAGCCCCCGGGGCAGCTGGACCGGATCAGCTACTGGTGCCCCGGCTGCCAGAAGGGCCCCTCCCACTGATTGACGGTCCGTCAGATCCGGTCGTACGGTCCCGTCATGCCCCTCATGGCGTACGACCTCACCGGCCGCACGGCCTTCGTCACCGGCGCGGCCAGCGGCATCGGCCGCGCCACCGCCCTGCTCCTCGCCCAGGCGGGTGCCACCGTCCACTGCGCCGACCGTGACGCCGACGGCCTGGCGGAGACCGGTGCGCTCGTCTCACGGCACGGCGGCAGGGCCCGCCTCCACCCGCTGGACGTCACCGACCGCGCCGCGCTCGCGGCCGCCGTCGCGAGCGCGGGCCCGCTCGACGTCATGGCCGCCGTCGCCGGGATCATGCACACGAGCACCGTCCTGGAGACCCGCGACGAGGATCTGGACCGCGTCCTCGCGGTCAACTTCAAGGGAGTCCTGTACGCCTGCCAGGAGGCGGCCCGCTCGATGATCGCGTCCGGGACGCGGGGCTCGATCGTGACGATGGCCTCGGGAGCGGTGGACTCGGCCGGCACCGGCCTGCTCTGCTACAGCGCCGCGAAGGCGGCCGTGGTGCAGCTGACGAAGACCCTGGCCACCGAGGTCGGCCGGCACGGCATCCGCGTCAACGCGGTCGCGCCCGGCTGGATCCGCACTCCCATGACCGACCGGCACGAGCCGGCCGAACAGCTGCAGGCGGAGGCGGCCATGGTGCGGTACTCCCCCCTGGGCCGGGTCGGCGAACCGGAGGACATCGCGCACGCCGTCCTCCACCTCGCCTCCGACGCCTCGTCGTTCACGACGGGTCAGATACTCCGTCCGAACGGCGGGGTGGCGATGCCGTGGTGAACCGGGCGTCCGACACGCCCCGCCCACCCCGGCCGCCCGCGGCGGCGGACGCCGTCACGTGCACCGGCAGCAGACTCAACCCCCAGCCGCCGGCCGCGACCGCCCCCTCGACCAGCCCGGACTGCTCCGGAACCAGCGCCAGTCGCAGCACCGCCCACCACCACAGCCCGCCGGCCAGCAGTGCGCCCGCCACACGCGCGCGCGTCACCGCGGGAACCCGTCGCCGTACCATGGCCGCCTCCTGCGGTCGACGCTAGACCGGCCGTATCACCCGGCGGCAGGGCGCATGGGGGGCAGACCGGGCGCACGGCCCCCACGGACCGCCCGGCCAGGACGCCGCCTCCGGTGCCACGGCCACCGTGGCCGGGACCCCCGGCGCGCGGTGCGCCCCTCGGACACCGTCAGGCGCTTTCCGCCTGGAACATCCAGGCGTGCTTCTCGAGGTCGGCCGTCAGGCCGATCAGGATGTCCTGCGTGACCGGGTCCGGTGCGTCGGTGGCCTCGATCCGCTCCCGCATCCGCGCGATCACCGCGCCCAGGGCGTCCACGAGGATCTTCACCGCGTCGACGTCCTTGATCCAGCCCGCGGGGGTGTCGCCGATGGCGCTGCCGGAGGCCACCGAGGCGGCCCGGCCGTCGGGGTTCACGCCCACCGCCGAGGCACGCTCGGCCACCACGTCGGAGTGCTGGCGGGCCGTGGCGACGACCTCGTCGAGCTGGAGGTGCACGGAGCGGAAGCGCGGTCCCACCACGTTCCAGTGGACCTGCTTGGCGACCAGGGAGAGATCGACGAGGTCGACGAGTGCTCCCTGCAGCGCGTTGCCGACCGTCTTCAGGTCGGCGTCGGACAGCGAGCTCTTCACCACGGACATGCCTGTTCTCCAACCACTAGGAGGTTTCCTCACCATGGCACGCATCACCCGAATCGGGCATCTCAAACTCGGCCGCCGAACACGCTCGAATGTGTTTGAAAAATGACGAAAGCCCCGGTAGGCGCCCTGTTGGGCACCGCACCGGGGCTTTCGCCCACTTCGGTTCAGGCAGCGACGACGTCGACCGCTTCCGCGGGCGCCTTGATGGTCACCCGCTCGGTGGGCACACCTGCCACCGACGTCACCGACACCGAATTGAGCCTCGGGCGGACCGGCGCGGACACCGGTTCGCTCGCCGCTGCCGACTCGGCCAGTTCGGCCAGCGACAGCTCGTCGCTCACTTCGCGCATGAGCTCGGACATCCGTACGTCAAGCGCGTCGCAGATCGCGGAGAGCAGCTCGGAGGAAGCCTCCTTCTGCCCCCGCTCCACCTCGGAGAGATAGCCGAGAGAAACCCGGGCGGACGAGGAGACTTCGCGCAGAGTACGGCCCTGGCGCTGGCGCTGCCGACGCAGCACGTCACCCAGCAGGCGACGGAGCAGAATCATCGGTGGCTCCCTCCTCGGACCGCGTAGCCGCATCCTTCACGCCCCACCGTACCGCCTCGCGCTGCGGCCGTGCGGGGAGCGATGTCGTGTTCACTCAGGGCTGCAAACATCAATTCCCCCCGTTCTGTTCCGTATCCTGTGCCCGCGCATTTCCCGAGAGTTCGTCGCGGAGCAGTTCCAGCACGCTCCGTACACTCTCTCTACGGATTTCCGCACGGTCGCCGTTCAACCGCAATGCGGCCACTTTGCCGGCGCCGACCGGCCCCGCGACCGCGACGTACACCGTTCCGACGGCCTGGCCGTCCTGCGGGTCGGGCCCGGCGACCCCGGTCGTCGAGACGCCCCAGTCGGCACCGAGGCGATGGCGTACACCCGCCGCCATCTGCAGCGCGACCTCGGGATCCACCGCGCCGCGCTCGCCCAACAGGGTCCCGTCCACGTCGAGCAGATCGTGCTTGAGGGCCGTCGCGTAGGCCGTCACGGACCCGCGGAAGGCCCGGGAGGCTCCGGGCACGGAGGTGAGCTCCGCGGCCACCAGACCGCCCGTGAGGGACTCCGCGGCGGCCAGCGTGTGACCACGCTCCGCGAGCAGTTCCAGCACCCGGGCGGCGGCCGTCATCGTGCCGGCCCCGCCTCCGCCGCCGCGGCCTCGGCCTCGGCGGCCCGGGCCGCCCGTTCCTCGGCCAGCCCCCGGCGCCTCAGCACGACCGCCTGGCGGACGTAGTCCAGACCGGTGACGACCGTCAGCACGACGGCCACCGCCATCACCCAGAAGCGCAGGGTGGCGAGTGGACCGGTCAGCACGAGCACGTACATCCCGACCGCGGTGCCCTGGGCCAGGGTCTTCATCTTCCCGCCGCGGCTGGCCGGGATGATCCCGTGCCGGATCACCCAGAAGCGCATCAGCGTGATCCCCAGTTCCCGCGCCAGGATCACGATCGTCACCCACCAGGGCAGGTCCCCCAGCGAGGAGAGACAGACCAGACCGGCGGCCATGATCGCCTTGTCAGCGATCGGGTCGGCGATCTTCCCGAAGTCGGTGACCAGGTTGTACGCCCGGGCCAGGTGGCCGTCGAAGACGTCCGTGATCATCGCGACGGCGAACGCGGCCCACGCCCAGGCACGCCAGACCGGGTCGTGCCCGCCGTCCTGGAGCAGCAGCACCACGAAGCCGGGGACGAGCACCAGCCGGATCATGGTGAGGATGTTGGCGATGTTCCAGAGGCTGGCCTGGTTCACGGCCGCCGCGCCCAGCTTGCCACCGGGCGCCGGCCTGCCGGTTCCGCCCGTCGCGGATGCCGGGACTCCGGTCATCTGCCCGCCTCCTCGAAAAGACACTCGGCCACGAGGTCGACGCCTTCCGTATCCACGACCTTCGCCCTGACCATACGGCCGGGAACGAGTTCCCGGAGTCCTTCGGCGTCGGCGGTGACGATCACCTGGCCGTCCGTCTCGGGCGCCTGGTGGGCGGCACGGCCGATCACGCCGCCGTCCTCCTCGACGGAGTCCACCGACTCGATCAGTACCTCCAGGGTCTCTCCGAGCCGCTCCTCCGCGCGCTGCGAGGTGAGCTCCTCGGCGAGGCGGGAGAGGTGGGCGAGGCGCTCGTCCACCAGCTCCTGGTCGAGCTTGTGCTCGTAGCCGGCCGCCTCCGTGCCGTCCTCGTCGGAGTAGCCGAAGACGCCGATGGCGTCGAGGCGGGCGTGGGTGACGAAGCGTTCCAGCTCGGCGAAGTCCGCCTCGGTCTCGCCGGGGAAGCCGACGATGAAGTTCGAGCGGGCACCGGCGGTGGGGGCCTTGGAACGGATCGTCTCCAGCAGGTCCAGGAAGCGGTCGGTGTCGCCGAAGCGGCGCATCGCCCGCAGCACGTCCGGGGCGCTGTGCTGGAAGGACAGGTCGAAGTACGGCACGACCTTCTCGGTCGAGGTCAGCACGTCGATGAGGCCCGGGCGCATCTCGGCGGGCTGCAGGTAGCTGACCCGGACGCGCTCGATCCCGTCGACGGCCGCCAGCTCGGGCAGCAGCGTCTCGAGGAGGCGGATGTCGCCGAGGTCCTTGCCGTAGGAGGTGTTGTTCTCGGAGACCAGCATGACCTCCTTCACCCCCTGCTCGGCGAGCCAGCGCGTCTCGCCGAGCACGTCCGAGGGACGGCGGGAGACGAAGGAGCCGCGGAAGGACGGGATGGCGCAGAAGGAGCAGCGGCGGTCACAGCCGGAGGCCAGCTTGACGGAGGCGACGGGGCTGGTGTCCAGCCGGCGGCGCAGCGGGGCGCGCGGGCCGGAGGCCGGGGCCACGCCGTCGGGGAGGTCGCTCGGCACGTTCTGCGGGGTCTCGACGGTGCCGTGTCCGGGCAGCGCCACCTCGGCGGCGGCCTGCTGGCGCTCGACCGGCGACAGCGGCAGCAGCTTGCGCCGGTCGCGGGGGGTGTGAGCCTCGACACTGCCCCCGTTGAGGATCGTCTGGAGGCGGGTGGAGATGTCGGCGTAGTCGTCGAAGCCGAGCACGCCGTCGGCTTCGGGGAGGGCGTCCGCCAGCTCCTTGCCGTAGCGCTCGGCCATGCAGCCGACGGCCACGACGGCCTGGGTGCGGCCGTGGTCCTTCAGATCGTTGGCTTCGAGGAGGGCGTCGACGGAGTCCTTCTTGGCGGCTTCGACGAACCCACAGGTGTTGACGACGGCGACGTCCGCGTCCGAGGCGTCCTCGACGAGCTCCCAGCCGTCCGCTGCCAAGCGGCCTGCGAGCTCCTCCGAGTCCACCTCGTTACGGGCGCAGCCAAGAGTGACAAGGGCGACGGTACGGCGTTCGGGCATGGACTCAAGACTACTTTGTCCCAGCCGTGTCCCCGCCGCGCAGGGTTCACCTGCGCGACGCGGGCCCCTGGCGTCACCCGGCCTCGGGGTCTCCCTTGGTGTACGAGAGCCGCTCGACCTGGCCGGACTCGAAGGTGTCCTCGATCTTCTTGCCGTTCACGAAGAGCTCGATCGGTCCGGCGTTGCCGAGGATCAGGTCGATGCGCTCGTCGTCCTGGAAGGTCTTGGACTCGCCCTTGAGCAGCAGCCCGTCGAAGAGGAGCTTGCCGTCGTGGGCCTTGGCCGAGATCCAGCTCTTGTCGTCGACGGCGGTCATCTTCACCGTGACCTTGTCTTTCGGGACCGCCGCGATGGCGCTCTCGGAGGGCACGGGCTTGGGATCGGCCGGCTTGGTCGGCGTCGGCTTGGGGGTCGTGGGCTTCTTCTCGGGGGCCGGGCCCTCCGCCACGGCGCCGGTGGTCTTGCCGTCCTCGCCGTTGAACATCGTGAAGCCGGCGAAGCCGACGACGGCGACGATCGCCGCGACCATGGCGGCGGTCCAGTTGGGTCGGCGCGGCTCGGGACGGATACGTTCCGCCTCGAACAGCGGCGCGGCGGGCGTGGGCGCGGGCCGGCCGCCGTGGTCGGCGTCGTACTGCTCGATCAGGACCGCGGGATCGAGTCCGACGGCGCGCGCGAGCGTGCGGATGTGACCGCGGGCGTACACGTCGCCGCCACAGCGCGAGAAGTCGTCCTCCTCGATCGCGTGCACGATCGGGATCCGGACCCGAGTGGAAGCACTGACCTCGTCGACGGTGAGACCCGCTGAGATCCGGGCCTGCTGGAGAGCGCGACCGATCGAATCCCGGTCGTCTGCCGGGAAGTTCCGGTCGTCTTCGGGGGAGTTGCCGATGGACACGAGAGCGCCTTTCGAGCGTGTAACCACCTGCTGGAGGTTCAGTCTATGGGTGGTACGAAAGGGTGGGGCAACCGGGCGGGCACATTTGTACGCCATGAGGCTGGGACATCGTCCGTTCCCTTCCTCCAACTTGACGTACGCCCGTGGGAAACGGTTGCCCACCCTTCCCTTACGAGTGAGTCTCGGCCAGGTCTCGGTACGGCTCCGCGGCCCTCCGAGCGGCCCGGCGGGTCCGGACCGAGGTCCGGTCCCACCACTCGCCTACCCCGTTACTCGCCCGGCTCCCCCGACTCGCCGCGGATGACTGCCAGGACCCCGTCCAGCTCGTCCGGCTTGACCATGACGTCGCGCGCCTTGGACCCCTCGCTCGGCCCCACGATGCCGCGCGACTCCATCAAGTCCATGAGCCGGCCGGCCTTGGCGAAGCCGACGCGCAGCTTGCGCTGGAGCATCGAGGTGGACCCGAACTGCGTCGAGACGACGAGCTCGGCGGCCTGGCACAGCAGGTCGAGGTCGTCGCCGATGTCCTCGTCGATCTCCTTCTTCTGCTTGGTGCCGACGGTGACGTCGTCCCGGAAGACCGGCGCCATCTGGTCCTTGCAGTGCTGGACGACGGCCGCGACCTCGACCTCGGTGACGAAGGCGCCCTGCATACGGGTGGGCTTGTTCGCACCCATCGGCAGGAACAGACCGTCACCCTTTCCGATGAGCTTCTCGGCTCCCGGCTGGTCGAGGATGACCCGGCTGTCGGCCAGCGAGGAGGTCGCGAAGGCGAGGCGGGAAGGCACGTTCGCCTTGATGAGGCCGGTGACGACGTCGACCGAGGGCCGCTGGGTCGCGAGCACGAGGTGGATGCCGGCCGCTCGCGCCAGCTGGGTGATGCGGACGATGGCGTCCTCGACGTCCCGGGGCGCGACCATCATCAGGTCGGCGAGCTCGTCCACGATCACCAGCAGGTACGGGTAGGGCTGGAGCTCGCGCTCGCTGCCCTCCGGCAGCTTGACCTTGCCGGCCCGGATGGCCTCGTTGAAGTCGTCGATGTGCCGGAAGCCGAAGGCCGCCAGGTCGTCGTAGCGGAGGTCCATCTCGCGGACGACCCACTGCAGGGCCTCCGCCGCCCGCTTCGGGTTGGTGATGATCGGGGTGATCAGGTGCGGGATGCCCTCGTAGGCGGTGAGCTCCACCCGCTTGGGGTCGACGAGCACCATCCGGACGTCCTCGGGGGTCGCCCTTATCATGATCGAAGTGATCAGGCAGTTGATGCACGAGGACTTTCCGGAGCCCGTGGCACCGGCGACCAGGATGTGCGGCATCTTGGCGAGGTTGGCCATCACGTAGCCGCCCTCGACGTCCTTGCCGAGAGCCACCAGCATCGGGTGGTCGTCGCCGGCCGCGTCGGCGAGCCGCAGCACGTCGCCCAGGTTGACCATCTCGCGGTCGCTGTTCGGGATCTCGATGCCGACCGCGGACTTGCCCGGGATCGGCGAGATGATCCGCACGTCCGGGCTGGCCACGGCGTACGCGATGTTCTTGGTCAGCGCCGTGATCTTCTCGACCTTCACGGCGGGACCCAGCTCGACCTCGTAGCGCGTGACCGTCGGGCCGCGGGTGAAGCCGGTGACGGCCGCGTCGACCTTGAACTCGCTGAAGACGTTGGACAGCGAGTCGACGACGGCGTCGTTGGCGGCGCTGCGGGTCTTCCCCGGGCCGCCGCGCTGCAGCAGGTCGAGCGCCGGCAGACCGTAGGTGATGTCACCGGAGAGCTGCAGCTGCTCGGCGCGGGCCGGCAGCTCGGTGGGCTCCGGCGCGGGCTTGGTCAGGTCCGGTACGGCTCCGGGGACGCGGCCGGGCTGCCCGCCACGGGCCGTCGGCACCGGGGCGGCCGGGGAGGCGGGAGGCTTCTCCCCCGCGGCCTTGGCGGCGGCCACCGCGGCGGCCCGCTCCGCGGTGACGTCCCGGGTCAGGTCGGCGACCAGCGGCGAGGGCGGCATGCCGTTGAGCACGGCGCCGTCGAGGGCGGCCGCCGCCGCGGCGGCGACGTCCACGGCGTCCATCCGCCCGTCGTGGGAGGCGGCGGACCTGCGGGGCCGCTTGCGCCGGGTCAGCGCCTCCTCCTCGGCCCGGTCCGCGTCGTACACCTGCCCCGACGACGGACCGCCGCGCCGGGGGCGCGCGGTGCGCTCGCCCTCGCGCCAGGAGCCGTCGTAGTCCTCGTCCGACGCGGCTCCGGCCGGCGCCTCGGGGTCGTAGGCCGGTTCGACGATGCCGAGCTTGGCCCCGAGCGCGCGCAGCCGCTGCGGGATGGCGTTGACGGGGGTGGCGGTGACGACGAGCAGGCCGAAGACGGTGAGCAGCACCAGCATCGGGACGGCGAGGACCTCGCCCATCATGAAGATCAGCGGCTTGGAGGAGGCCCAGCCGATCAGCCCGCCGGCGTCCTGCATGGCCTTGGTGCCGTCGCCGCGCCCCGGGGAGCCGCAGGCGATGTGGACCTGTCCGAGGACTCCGACGACCAGGGCGGACAGGCCGATGACGATCCGTCCGTTGGCCTCGGGCTTCTCCGGATAGAGGATGAGCCGGACGCCGATGGCGCCGAGCAGCAGGGGGACGAGCAGGTCGAGGCGGCCGAAGGCGCCGGTGACCAGCATCTCGACGAGGTCRCCGACCGGGCCGCGGAGGTTGGACCAGGTGCCCGCGGCGACGATCAGGGCGAGGCCGAGGAGCAGCAGCGCCATGCCGTCCTTGCGATGGGCCGGGTCGAGTCCCTTGGCCCCCCGCCCTATGCCCCGGAACATCGCCCCCACGGCGTGGGCGAGGCCGAGCCAGAGCCCGCGGGCGAGCCGGTAGATCCCGCCGGTCGGTGACGGGGCGGGCCTGGGGGCCGCCTTCTTGACGGGTGCGCGCTTCGCGGGTGCCTTCCTCGCCGCGGCCTTCTTCGCGGGAGGCTTGGCGGGGGATCGGGCGGGCGCCGCTTTCCTGGCGGCGCCGGYCGTACGRCCGGCGCGCGGCTTTGCGGTGCCCGCCGTGCCCTGGGAACCCTTGCCGGACGTACGTGAGGCCATGATGCTGAGGTTACCGGTGTGAGCGGCCTCGGACACGTGCGCGTCCGGCCTCACCCGTTCGTGTCGCCGTGGACGGGGCGCGGAACTGACGCCCGCTCACGGCGGGCGACGGCACCGTGACGAGACGTCAGTTCTGCGAGGGCAGCGTGGGCGCGGCGCCCGTGCCCGGCTCCAGGGCGTCGAGAGCTCGCCGCAGCCCGGTGAGCTTGCGCTCCAGGTGCGCGGCGGTGGCGACGGCGGCCGCGTCGGCGGAGTCGTCGTCGAGCTGCTTGGACAGCGCCTCGGCCTGCTCCTCCACCGCGGCGAGGCGGGCGGAGAGTTCGGCCAGCAGCCCCGCGGACTCCTTGGCCTGACCGCCGCTGCCGCCGCCCTCCAGCTGCAGTCGCAGCAGTGCGGCCTGCTCACGCAGCTGACAGTTCTTCATGTACAGCTCGACGAAGACCGAGACCTTGGCGCGCAGCACCCACGGGTCGAAGGGCTTGGAGATGTAGTCCACCGCGCCGGCCGCGTAACCCCGGAAGGTGTGGTGCGGGCCGTGGTTGATGGCGGTCAGGAAGATGATCGGGATGTCCCGCGTCCGCTCGCGCCGCTTGATGTGCGCGGCGGTCTCGAATCCGTCCATACCCGGCATCTGGACATCCAGCAGGATGACCGCGAAATCGTCGGTCAGCAGCGCCTTGAGCGCTTCCTCCCCGGACGATGCCCGCACCAGCGTCTGATCGAGCGCGGAGAGAATGGCCTCCAGCGCCAGCAGATTCTCCGGCCGGTCATCGACCAGGAGGATCTTGGCCTTTTGCACCATGCCCCGTCCTCCTCGCCCCGGCGACGGCTCTCCCCGGCTCATCGAGCCGGAGGTAGCACCGGGTGCCGCCCCAGAAGACGACTCCCTTGCGCCGTCCGTCCTTGTGCCGGTCATGGTAGCCGCACCCCGCCCGTCGCCACACCCTGTCACCGAGATGTCACTGTGCACGTAGCAGAAACGTGGTGAGAGACCAGAAGGTTCCCCGTATCCCGCCCTCTCACACGCTTTCGGCGACAGTCCGTCAGCAAGCTCACCTTCCGTTTCCGCGCATCCAGTCCTCCATCACGGACAGCAGGTGGTCCGGGTCGACCGGCTTGGTGACGTAGTCCGAGGCGCCGGACTCGATCGCCTTCTCCCGGTCGCCCTTCATCGCCTTGGCGGTGAGCGCGATGATCGGGAGTCCCGCGAACTGCGGCATGCGCCGGATCGCGGTCGTCGTCGCGTACCCGTCCATCTCGGGCATCATGATGTCCATCAGCACCACCGTCACATCGTCGTGCTGCTCCAGGACTTCGATGCCCTCGCGGCCGTTCTCCGCGTACAGCACCGCCAGCCCGTGCTGCTCCAGGACGCTGGTGAGGGCGAAGACGTTGCGGATGTCGTCGTCGACGATGAGGACCTTCTCGCCGCCGAAGGTGAAGACCCGGCGCGGGGCGCTCTCCACCTGGTCGTCCTCGGCCGCCGCGGGCCGCTCCCCCTGCCCGCCCGGCTGTCCGGGCAGCGCCGGCCGCACGTCCGTGCCGGCCTGGGCCGCCTTGCGCCGGTGCCGGAACAGCGCCCCGGCGCCGGAGCGTTCGCCCGGCGCGGCGGGCGTGGCGAAGTGCAGGCCGGCGTCCACGGCCCCGCTCCGGCCGTCCTCGAAGCCCTCCTGCGGGTCCGTCGCGTCCGGCTCCCCCTGCCCGAATCCGCTCGGGGGCAGCTCGCTCGGGTTCAGCGGCAGGTACAGCGTGAACGTCGAGCCGCGGCCCGGCTCGCTCGCCGCGTAGATCTCGCCGCCCAGCAGGCGCGCGATCTCCCGGCTGATGGACAGGCCGAGGCCCGTACCGCCGTACTTGCGGCTGGTCGTCCCGTCCGCCTGCTTGAACGCCTCGAAGATCACCCGCATCTTGCCGGCCGCGATGCCGATGCCGGTGTCCGTCACCGAGAAGGCGATCAGGCCGGCCTCCGGGTCGCGCAGCGAACCGGCCTCCAGGAGCTGCTCGCGGATCGACTGCGGCACGTCCGCGGCGGCGGGCCGGATCACCAGCTCCACCGCACCGGTGTCGGTGAACTTCACCGCGTTGGACAACAGGTTGCGCAGCACCTGGAGCAGCCGCTGCTCGTCGGTGTGCAGCGTGGCGGGCAGCTCCGGCGAGACCCGGACGGAGAAGTCGAGCCCCTTCTCCGCGGTGAGCGGCCGGAAGGTCGCCTCGACGTAGTCGACGAGCTGCACCAGCGCGATCCGGGTCGGGGAGACGTCCATCTTGCCCGCCTCGACCTTGGACAGGTCGAGGATGTCGTTGATCAGCTGCAGCAGGTCGGAACCGGCACCGTGGATGGTCTCGGCGAACTCGACCTGCTTGGGCGAGAGGTTGGCGTCCGCGTTGTCGGCGAGCAGCTTGGCCAGGATCAGCAGCGAGTTGAGCGGGGTGCGCAGCTCGTGCGACATGTTGGCCAGGAACTCGGACTTGTAGCGCATGGAGACGGCGAGCTGCTCGGCCCGCTCCTCCAGGACCTGCCGGGCCTCCTCGATCTCGGTGTTCTTCACCTCGATGTCGCGGTTCTGCTGGGCGAGCAACTCGGCCTTCTCCTCCAGCTCGGCGTTGGAGCCCTGGAGCTCCTTCTGCCGGTGCTCCAGCTCGGCCGAGCGCTCGCGCAGCTGCTCGGTCAGCTCCTGGGACTGCTTGAGCAGCACCTCGGTCTTGGTGTTGACGCTGATCGTGTTGACGGTCGTCGCGATCAGCTCGGCGAGCTGGTTGAGGAAGTCCCGCTGGATCTGGGTGAAGGGCTGGAAGGAGGCCAGCTCGATCACGCCGAGGACCTTCCCCTCGAAGAGGACCGGCAGCACGATCACGTGCGCCGGGGCGGCCTCGCCGAGCCCCGAGGAGATCTTGAGATAGCCCGGCGGCACGTTGACCTGGATCGTCCGCTTCTCCTCGGCCGCCGTACCGATCAGCGTCTCGCCCGGACGGAAGGAGGTGGGCATGGAGCCGGAGGAGTATCCGTAACTGCCGCGCATCCTCAGCTCGTACGGGCCCTCGCCCGGCCCGACCGGTTCGGCGCCGCCCGCCCCGGGGCCGGTCGGCATCGCGACGAAGAAGGCGCCGTGCTGGGCCGAGACGACCGGGGTCAGCTCGCTCATGATGAGCGAGGCGACGTCGTCGAGGTCGCGCCGGCCCTGCATCAGGCCGGAGATACGGGCCAGGTTGCCCTTCAGCCAGTCCTGCTCCTCGTTGGCGAGGGTGGTGTCGCGCAGGTTGGCGATCATGGTGTTGATGTTGTCCTGGAGCGCCTGGATCTCGCCCGCCGCGTCCACGCCGTCGATCTTCAGGTTGAGATCGCCGCGGGTCACCGCGGTGGCGACGGCCGCGATGGCGCGCACCTGCCGGGTCAGGTTCCCGGCCATCTCGTTCACGGACTCGGTCAGGTCGCGCCAGGTGCCGTCGACGTCCCGGACGCGCGCCTGGCCGCCGAGCTGGCCGTCGGTGCCCACCTCGCGGGCCACCCGGGTGACCTCCTCGGCGAAGTTGGACAGCTGGTCGACCATCGTGTTGATGGTGTTCTTCAGCTCCTGGATCTCGCCCCGGGCGTCGATGTCGATCTTCCGGGTCAGGTCGCCCTTGGCGATCGCGGTGGTGACCGTGGCGATCTGGCGCACCTGACCGGTCAGGTTGGAGGCCATCGAGTTCACCGACTCGGTGAGGTCCTTCCAGGTGCCCGAGACGCCCGGCACCCGCGCCTGGCCGCCCAGCTCGCCCTCGGTACCCACCTCGCGGGCCACCCGGGTCACCTCGTCGGCGAACGACGACAGGGTCGTCACCATGGTGTTGACGGTGTCGGCGAGCTCGGCGACCTCGCCGCGCGCCTCGACCGTCACCTTCTTCGTCAGGTCGCCGTTGGCGACGGCCGCGGAGACCCGGGAGATGTTCCGCACCTGGTTGGTCAGGTTGTTGGCCATCAGGTTGACGTTGTCGCTGAGGTCCTTCCAGGTGCCGGTGACCCCGCGCACCCGGGCCTGGCCGCCGAGGATGCCCTCGGTGCCCACCTCGCGGGCCACCCGGGTCACCTCGTCCGCGAAGTTGGACAGCTGGTCGACCATCGTGTTGACGGTCGTCACCAGCTCCAGGATCTCGCCCTTGGCGTCGACGGTGATCTTCTTCGACAGGTCGCCCTTGGCGACCGCCGTGGTGACCTCGGCGATGTTGCGCACCTGCGACGTCAGGTTGTTCGCCATGAAGTTCACCGACTGGGTGAGGTCCTTCCAGGTGCCGGAGACTCCCTGCACCTCGGCCTGACCGCCCAGGATGCCCTCGGTACCCACCTCGCGGGCCACCCGGGTCACCTGCTCCGCGAAGCTGGAGAGCTGGTCGACCATCGTGTTGAGGGTGTTCTTCAGCTCCAGGATCTCGCCCCGGGCGTCCACGTCGATCTTCTGCGACAGGTCACCCCGCGCCACCGCCGTGGCGACCTGGGCGATGTTGCGGACCTGGGCGGTGAGGTTCCCGGCCATGCCGTTCACCGAGTCCGTCAGGTCACGCCACACGCCGGCGACGCCCGGCACCTGCGCCTGGCCGCCGAGCCGGCCGTCCGTACCCACCTCGCGGGCGACCCGGGTCACCTGCTCCGCGAAGGCGGAGAGCTGGTCGACCATCGTGTTGATGGTGTTCTTCAGCTCCAGGATCTCGCCGCGCGCGTCCACGTCGATCTTCTGCGACAGGTCGCCCCGCGCCACCGCCGTGGTCACCTGGGCGATCTGCCGCACCTGGGACGTGAGGTTGCCGGCCATGAAGTTGACGGAGTCGGTGAGCTCCTTCCACGTGCCGGAGACACCGTCGACGCGGGCCTGACCGCCGAGGCGCCCCTCGGTGCCCACGTCCCTGGCCATCCGCGTCACCTGGTCGGCGAACGACGACAGCTGGGACACCATCGTGTTGACGGTGTTCTTCAGCTCCAGCATCTCGCCCGCGACGTCCACGGTGACCTTCTGCGACAGGTCGCCGTTGGCCACCGCCGTCGTCACCTGCGCGATGTCACGCACCTGGCCGGTGAGGTTGCGGAACGCCGTGTTCACCGAGTCGGTGAGGTCCTTCCACTTCCCCGCCGCACCGGGCACCTCGGCCTGGCCGCCGAGCAGACCCTCGACACCGACCTCGCGCGCGACGCGGGTCACCTCGGAACCGAAGGCGGAGAGCTGGTCGACCATCGTGTTGACGGTGTTCTTCAGCTCCAGCATCTCGCCGGCCACGTTGACGGTGACCTTCTGCGACAGGTCGCCGTTCGCCACCGCCGTCGTCACCTGCGCGATGTCACGCACCTGCGTGGTGATGTTCCGGAAGACGGTGTTGACCGAGTCGGTGAGGTCCTTCCAGGTGCCGGCCGCGCCGGGCACCTGCGCCTGACCGCCGAGCAGTCCCTGCGCGCCGACCTCGCCGGAGACACGGGTCACCTCGTCGGCGAAGGTCCGCAGCGTCTCCGTCATCTGGTTGATCGTGTCGGCGAGTTGCGCGATCTCCCCGCGCGCGCTCACCGTGACCTTCTGGGACAGGTCGCCGTTGGCGACGGCCGTCGTCACCTCGGCGATACCCCTCACCTGATTGGTGAGGTTTCCCGCCATGGTGTTGACGGAGTCCGTGAGGTCCTTCCACACGCCCGCGACGCCGGCCACCTCGGCCTGGCCGCCCAGCTCCCCCTCGGTGCCCACCTCGCGGGCGACCCGGGTCACCTCCGAGGAGAACGAGGACAGCTGGTCCACCATCGTGTTGACGGTGTTCTTGAGTTCCAGCATCTCGCCGTCGACGTGCGCGGTGACCTTCTGCGACAGATCGCCGTTGGCCACCGCCGTGGTGACGAGAGCAATGTCACGCACCTGCGCCGTCAGCCGGTACGCCATCGTGTTGACCGAATCCGTGAGGTCCTTCCACGAACCGGACATACCGCGCACCTGGGCCTGACCGCCCAGCTTGCCCTCGGTACCCACCTCGAGGGCGACCCGCGTCACCTCGTCCGTGAACGCCGACAGCTGGTCGACCAGGTTGTTCACGGTCCGCGCGACCTTCAGGAACTCGCCGCGCAGCGGCC
Source organism: Streptomyces sp. MS191 (assembly GCF_008042125.1). Taxonomy (GTDB): domain Bacteria; phylum Actinomycetota; class Actinomycetes; order Streptomycetales; family Streptomycetaceae; genus Streptomyces. The sequence continues at coordinate 351,546 of NZ_RDBI01000054.1, read as the reverse complement.
TGGCCGCCCCGTCCGGACCGTCCGACCGCAGGTCCATCCGCTGGTCGAGGTCGCCCTCGGCCACCGCCGACAGCACCCGCCCGACCTCGGACACCGGCCGCGTCATGTCGTCGACCAGCGCGTTCGCGGCCTCGATCGCCGCAGCCCAGGCGCCCTCGCTGGCCCCGGCCTCCAGCCGCTCCGACAGCTTGCCCTCGCGCCCCACCGTCCGGCGCACCCGCGACAGCTCACCCGTCAGGTGCATCTGCCGGTCCGCGACCTCGTTGAACACGGCGGAGATCTCCGCCATCACGCCGTCGCCGGACACGGTCAGCCGCTTGCGGAAGTTCCCGTCCCGCATCGAGACGAGAGCGGCCAGCAGCCGCTCCATGGCCGCCGCGTCCACCTGCACCGTCCCCACGCTCCGGGACCGTCCGCCTCTCGCGCGCGTACCGCTGCCGCTTCCGCCGCCGCGCCGCGCCGCCGTGCCAGACTCCACCGTGTCCCTCCCGAAGGGGTTGACCGTACTGCTCGGGCCGTACCGCTCGCGGCTGTCGTCGCAAGCCTTCCCAGTGTTTCACCGCAGCCGAACCCGGCCATAACAGTTCGGCAGCTTCGCATAACGTCCCCACCCCCGGGGGACGGAAACAGCGATGACCGGCATCCGCCCGGACAGCGAAGGTAAGTAACCTGGCATCCGGCTGTCCAACCGTCCCCATCCGCCCGGCGGGGGGCAGGGTGGCGCGCAGACGACCACCGGGCGGCAGGAGGGGGCAGACCGACCATGGCACAGCCGGGCGTCGAGACGCGTACGAGGAGTTCTGTGATCACCGCGCGGGCGGCTGCCAGCTTCGACCCTGTCGGGCGGTCCGTCGCGACCGCCCGCGCCTTTGTCCGCGACACCCTCCAGGGATGGGGGTACGGCGAGGTCGTCGACGACGCCGTCGTCCTCACCAGCGAGCTCGTCACCAACGCGGTCGTCCACGCCGGCACCTCCGCCGACGTGCTCTGCCTGCGCAGCGACGACGGCGTACGGGTCGAGGTCGCCGACCGCTATCCCGAACGCGAGATCCCGGTCCAGGGCGGGCGCACCGTCGCCCACCCCGACCGGGAGAACGGCCGGGGCCTGCTCCTGTGCGCCGCCCTCGCCACCCGCTGGGGCGTGGAGTACACCCCCACCCAGAAGCACGTCTGGTTCCAACTCGATCTGCCCGAACGGCCGATCGGAACCCGCGCCGCGGGACCTGTCCTGCCCGACGCGCTCCTCCCGGTCGCCGACAGCCGCATCCGCGTGGCCGTCGCCCAGATCGACCGCGGCGGCACCATCAGCGCATGGAACGAGGACGCCGAGGAGCTCTTCGGGTACAGCGCGGAGCAGGTCACCGGCAAGCCGCTGGGCGACCTCGCCGCCTGGCCCCACACCCCCGGCATCGGCACCGGCCTCGCCGAGGCGCTGCGCCTGTCCCGCTGGGAGGGCAGCTACGGCATCCGCTGCGCCGACGGCCGGGTGATCCCCGTCTACGCCTCCCATCTGCGCGTCCGCGACAGCCAGGGAGAGCCGTCCACGGTCTGCCTCCTCGTGCGCGAGTACGAGCGCGCGATCCTGCAGACCCCGCAGCGCCCCGCGGTCTCCGACTCCGGCGCCGAGAGCCGCTCGACCGACCCCTTCGAGGTCTTCATCGGCTCTCCGGCGCCCGACGACCTCGACGGACTGCTCCAGCGGACCGTGGAGCGCGCCCGCGACATGCTGGACGGCGACTCCGCCTTCCTGCTGCTCGCCACGGACGACGAGACGGAACTGGAGGTCCGGGCCACCACCGGCCTCCCCTCGGCCCGCCAGCGCTTCGCCCGCGTCCCCGTCGAGACCGGCGCCAGCCGCTACGGCTCCGCACGCATGCCGGCCGTCCACGAGGACCTGGCGGCCGTACCCGGTGCCGTCCCGCTCCTCGAGGGCACCGGCATGCGCTCGGTCGTCACGGTGCCGCTCAAGGTCGAGGGCCGCCTCACCGGCTCCCTGGGAGTCGCCGCCGAGGGCTCGCACCGCTACTCCAACGAGGAGGCCCTCCGTCTGCAGTTCGCGGCGGACCGGATCGCCCTCGCCGTCGAGTCGGCCCGCCTGGGTGAGCTCGAACGCCTCCGCCGCGGATCGCTCAGCTTCCTCGTCGAGGCCTCGGACCTGCTCGCCGGCACCCTGGACCGGGACCAGACCCTGGCCCTCATGGCGCAGATGACCGTGCCGACGCTGGCGACCTGGTGCGCCGTCTACACGATCGCCGACCAGGCGTCGGACCCGTACCTCTCCTATGTCCTCCACGAGGACGAGGACCGCATCGACGGGCTCAAGGACCTGCTGTCCTCGATCGCCCCGCCGGACCCGGTGCCGACGCCGGGTGCCCGGGTCTGGGCCGCCCCGGGCTACGCGGCCCAGCGGGCCGCCGTGAACACCTCGATGCGCGAACTGGGCGGCATCGGCGGTCCGCTGTCCTCCGGTATCGACGCGACGCTCGCCACGGCCGCGGCCGTCGGCGGCGAGACGGTGGTGCTGCCGCTCGTGGCCCGCAACCGCGTCATCGGCATGCTGACCCTGGGCAAGCCCTCGGACGACCACTTCCGCCAGGAGATCCTGGAGCTCGCCGAGGACCTGTCGCGCCGGGCGGCGCTCGCCCTCGACAACGCCCGCCTCTACTCCGAGCGCGTGGCCATCAGCCAGTCCCTCCAGCGGAGCCTGCTGCCGCCCGGTCTCCCCGACGTACCGGGCGTCGAGGTCGACGTCATCTACCGCGCGGCCGGCGAGGGCAACGAGGTCGGCGGCGACTTCTACGACCTCTTCCCGATCCGCGACAACGCCTACGGCTTCGCCATCGGCGACGTCTGCGGTACGGGCCCGGAGGCCGCGGCGGTCACGGGACTGGCCCGCCACGCCCTCCGCCTGCTGGCCCGGGAGGGCTTCGGCGGCCCCGCGGTCCTGGAGCGCCTGAACGCCGCCATCCTCGACGAGGGGGCCCGCAGCCGCTTCCTCACCCTGCTCTACGGCGAGCTGTGGCCGCAGGAGGACGGTTCGGCCCTGCTGAAGGTGGTGTGCGCGGGGCATCCGCTGCCGTTGCGGCTGAGCCAGGACGGCACGGTCGTCCCGGCCGCCGACCCGCAGCCGCTGCTGGGCGTCCTGGAGGACCTGGAGCTCTACGAGCAGACGATCACGCTCGATCCGGGTGACGTCCTGCTGTGCGTGACCGACGGCGTGACGGAGCGCCGCGAGGGCACGCGCATGCTCGGTGACGACGGGCTGGCGGAAGTCCTCAAGACCTGTACGGGGCTGACGGCCGGTGCGGTCTCCGCGCGCATCCTGCGCGCCGTGGAGCGCTTCGCCCAGGAGCCGGCGTCGGACGACATGGCGATCCTGGCCATGCGTATCCCGGAGCCCGACCACCGCTGAACAGCAAGAAGGCCCCCCGCCGTTGGGCGGGGGGCCTTCTTTGTTTCTGAGCCCCCATGCGGAATCGAACCGCAGACCTTCTCCTTACCATGGAGACGCTCTACCGACTGAGCTATAGGGGCCTGTTGTTCGCGGGGTTTCCCCTGCGGCAACGAAAAGAATCATACCCCGAACCGAGCGGATCTCCGAATCGCTCCCCGGGCCTTCCTCGGGGCCTCGACCGTGCGTCGCCCGGGCGGGTCCCGGGAGGCGTCAACTTCCTCTTCTCCCAGGTCAGTTGGCCGGGGAAGGGTGGGGGGCTCCCGTCCGGCACGCCTCGGTCCGGCACGGGGGAGGCCGGCCCCCGCGTGGTCGGTCGGGGGGCGGAGCGGCCCGGCGGCCAGGGCGGCGTCCGGCCTCTTCCCCGGGGGTCGTTGAGGCCGTCGTGCGCGGACGCGGGCTTCGGGGGCCGGTCCTGACGTGGTGTCGGATCCCCGCGCCCTCCGACTCCTCCGAGCCGGGAGGATCCGCGAGGGAGGGTCCTGAACGCAAAAATGCCTCAACCCCCGGACATGGTCCGGGGGTTGAGGCTAAAAATTGTTCGGCGGCGTCCTACTCTCCCACAGGGTCCCCCCTGCAGTACCATCGGCGCTGAAAGGCTTAGCTTCCGGGTTCGGAATGTAACCGGGCGTTTCCCTAACGCTATGACCACCGAAACTCTATGAAATAAACAAACTCCAGCCGACAAAGGGCGAGTTCGTTACTTCAGAACTAACACAGTGGACGCGAGCAACTGAGGACAAGCCCTCGGCCTATTAGTACCGGTCAGCTCCACCCATTAGGATCAAACTCTCCGTGAATGTTTACCCGTAATCGGGTGCACACATCACGAGAGCGGAACGACCAGTCGGAATAGGACCGGTCGTTCACAGCGTCCTCGCTGTGTTTTTTGCCTACCTGCCACAAGGGCCAGTAGGACTTCAAAGGAACCTCGACCATCCGAAGATGGACGGGGTATCAACTAATCTGGCGTTGATTTTTGGCACGCTGTTGAGTTCTCAAGGAACGGACGCTTCCTTCGTACTCACCCTCTCGGGCTTTCCTCCGGGCTTTTCCCTTCGGTCTTTCGTGTTTCCAGCTTAGCAGATCCGATTTCCGTTTCTGCCACCCGCTGGAGCGGGCTGCCTTTCGGGAATTCGCTTTCGCGCTTTCCTTTCCGGCGGATCCGACTTTATCAGAGATTCTGAGTCGGATTTCCCGCCCCTCCCGTTCAGCCGTTCTGGCACACGACGGTGCCGGGCTCACGTTCAGGCGGAGACGTAAACGTACTGGAGCGGGGCGCCCCGATGCAAATCGAGGGGCCCCGCTCCAGGTCGTGCGCGTGGTGGTGCCGGAGGATCAGACCTCGACGACCACCGGAAGGATCATCGGACGCCGGCGGTAGGTGTCCGAGACCCACTTGCCGATCACACGCCGGATCAGCTGCTGGAGCTGGTGCGGTTCGACCACACCGTCCTGGGCCGACTTGTTCAGCGCCTGGTCGACCTTCGGGATGACGGCGTCGAACGCCGAGTCCTCGATGCCGGAACCGCGGGCGTGGATGTTCGGGCCACTGACGATCTTGCCGGTCGAGGAGTCGACCACCACGAAGACCGAGATGATGCCCTCGTCGCCGAGGATCCGGCGGTCCTTGAGGTGGACGTCGGTGACGTCGCCGACCGAGAGGCCGTCGACGTACACGTAACCCGCCTGGACCTTGCCGACGATCCGGGCCTTGCCGTCGACCAGGTCGACGACCACGCCGTCCTCGGCGATGACGATGTGGTCCTTGGGGACACCCGTCATCGCGCCCAGTTCGGCGTTGGCACGCAGGTGGCGCCATTCGCCGTGGACCGGCATCAGGTTCTTCGGCTTGCAGATGTTGTAGAAGTACAGCAGCTCGCCGGCCGAGGCGTGGCCCGAGACGTGGACCTTGGCGTTGCCCTTGTGGATGACGTTCGCACCCCAGCGGGTCAGGCCGTTGATCACGCGGTAGACCGCGTTCTCGTTGCCGGGGATCAGCGACGACGCCAGGATCACGGTGTCGCCCTGGACGATCCGGATCTGGTGGTCGCGGTTCGCCATGCGGGACAGCGCCGCCATCGGCTCGCCCTGGGAGCCGGTGCAGACGAGCACGACCTCGTCGTCCGGGAGGTCGTCGAGGGTCTTGACGTCGACGACCAGGCCGGCCGGCACCCGCAGGTAGCCCAGGTCACGGGCGATGCCCATGTTGCGGACCATGGAGCGGCCGACGAAGGCGACCCGGCGGCCGTACTCGTGGGCGGCGTCCAGGATCTGCTGGATGCGGTGCACGTGGCTGGCGAAGCTGGCCACGATGATGCGCTTCTGGGCGTTCGCGAAGACGTTCCGCAGGACGTTGGAGATGTCCTTCTCCGGCGGGACGAAACCGGGGACCTCGGCGTTCGTCGAGTCGGTCAGCAGGAGGTCGATGCCCTCCTCGCTGAGCCGCGCGAACGCGTGGAGGTCGGTGAGCCGGCCGTCCATCGGGAGCTGGTCCATCTTGAAGTCGCCGGTGTGCACCGCCATGCCCGCGGGGGTGCGGATGGCGACGGCCAGCGCGTCGGGGATGGAGTGGTTGACCGCGATGAACTCGCAGTCGAAGGGTCCGAGCTGCTCGCGCTGCCCCTCGACCACCTCGAGGGTGTAGGGGCGGATGCGGTGCTCCTGGAGCTTGGCCTCGATGAGGGCGAGGGTCAGCTTGGAGCCGATCAGCGGGATGTCCGGCTTGAGCCGGAGCAGGTACGGGACGGCGCCGATGTGGTCCTCGTGGCCGTGCGTGAGCACGATGCCCTCGACCTCGTCGAGGCGGTCCCTGATGGTGGTGAAGTCGGGCAGGATCAGATCGATGCCCGGCTGCTCCTCCTCGGGGAAGAGGACGCCGCAGTCGACGATGAGCAGGCGGCCTTCGTACTCGAAGACCGTCATGTTGCGGCCGATCTCGCCGAGCCCGCCGAGCGGGGTGACGCGCAGGCCACCCTTGGGGAGCTTCGGCGGGGCGCCGAGTTCGGGATGCGGATGACTCAAAAGACTCTCCTCACCACACGCGCCACGTACCGCTTGGGCACGTGGCGCGCATGACATTCGTGCACTTGCTGTTGTCTGTCGGTCGGCCTCGTCGGACGCGGGGATACGCGGTACGTGCTGCGTGGTGCGTCCGCAGGCCGGTATTCACTTGTGAAGTCTGATGTCAGAGATCTACCCCGCCGGCGGCGAGATCGAGCTTGAGCTGGGCGGTTTCCTCGGGAGAGAGCTCCACGAGCGGCAGCCGCAGGGGGCCGGCCGGGAGTCCCTGGAGGGCGAGGGCGGCCTTGGTGGTGATGACGCCCTGGGTGCGGAACATCCCGGTGAACACCGGGAGCAGCTTCTGGTGGATCTCGGTGGCCTTCTGCACGTCGCCGTTGAGGTGGGCGTCGAGCAGGGCGCGGAGCTCGGGGCTCACGACGTGGCCGACGACGGAGACGAAGCCGCAGGCGCCCACGGAGAGCAGCGGCAGGTTGAGCATGTCGTCGCCGGAGTACCAGGCCAGGCCGGACCGGGCGATGGCCCAGCTCGCGCGGCCCAGGTCGCCCTTGGCGTCCTTGTTCGCGACGATCCGGGGGTGCTCGGCCAGCCGGACGATCGTCTCGGTGGCGATCGGGACGCCGCTGCGGCCCGGGATGTCGTACAGCATCACCGGGAGGCCGGTGGAGTCGGCGATGGCCGAGAAGTGCCGGTACAGGCCCTCCTGCGGGGGCTTGTTGTAGTACGGCGTGACCGCGAGCAGGCCGTGCGCGCCGTCGCGTTCGGCGGTGCGGGCGAGCTCGAGGGAGTGGTGGGTGTCGTTGGTGCCGATGCCGGCGACGACGTGGGCGCGGTCGCCCACCGCCTCCAGTACGGCCCGTACGAGCTCAGATTTCTCCGCGTCGGTGGTGGTCGGGGACTCGCCGGTGGTGCCGTTGACGACGAGACCGTCGTTGCCTGCGTCCACCAGATGGGCCGCCAGTCGCTGCGCGCCGTCGAGGTCGAGTGCGCCGTCCGCCGTGAAGGGCGTGACCATGGCGGTGAGGACCCGCCCGAAGGGGGTCTGCGGAGTGGAGATCGGAGCCATGGGTAACACGCTACTCGCTGCTCAGCGCCCGGTCCCCCCTCGGGGGACGTGTGAAGAGGAGCCCGGCACTGCCTGCTCGGGGGTTCAAGCAGTGCCGGGTCCGTTTGATCAGCCTAGATGAACTTCGTGAAACGCCGCAATACGGACACTTCGTGTGAGGGTTCGTACTGGTGTGCCTTACGGGGCCACGCGGCCGTTCTGGTTGAAGGCCGCGTAGGTCAGCGGCATGAGCTCGGCCCAGTGCCGCTCCATCTTCTCGCCGACCATCTCGATCTCCCGCTGCGGGAACGACGGCACCTTGGCCAGCTCGTGCTGGGTGCGCAGGCCGAGGAAGTGCATGAGCGAGCGGGCGTTGCAGGTGGCGTACATCGAGGAGAAGAGACCGACGGGCAGGACCGCGCGGGCCACCTCGCGGGCGACGCCGGCGGCCAGCATCTCCTGGTACGACTCGTACGCCCGGACGTATGAGTCCTCCATCGTGCGGCCGACCAGCTCCTGCTGGGCCTGGCTGCCCTCGACGAAGACGTACTTGCCCGGGCGGCCCTCCTGGACCAGCTTGCGGGAGGCGTCCGGCACGTAGAAGACCGGCTCCAGCTCCCTGTAGCGGCCCGACTCCTCGTTGTACGACCAGCCCACGCGGTGGCGCATGAACTCGCGGAAGACGAAGATCGGGGCGCTGATGAAGAAGGTCATCGAGTTGTGCTCGAAGGGGCTGCCGTGCCGGTCCCGCATCAGGTAGTTGATGAGCCCCTTGGACCGCTCGGGGTCCTTCTGCAGCTCTTCGAGCGACTGCTCACCCGCGGTGGAGACGCGGGCCGCCCACAGCACGTCGGAGTCGGCCGCGCTGTGCTTCACCAGCTCGACGGTCACATCGCTGCGGAAAGCGGGCTTGAGGTCTGCGGTGGGGGTGTCGGTCACCGACGGGTCCTTCCGATGGCATCGCACGGGCGGCGCCCACTCTACGGGGACCCACCGACAGCGCCGGGACGCACCCGCCCGGACGACGTTTCCTTGGCCGTTTCGGGGAAAAGTCAGGGAAAACGGCACCGAACGGCGACTTTGTTCGTCTGTCTCCGTGACACCGCACACCACGCACAGCCCTGAGGAGTGTTTCCGATGTTCCGCCGGCGAGAGCCCGTCCCGTTCTCCTTCGTCGCCGAGGCCGACCGTTTCCGCAGTAACGTCACTCCCCCGCCCAGGGAGCGCCTCGCGGCCTCCGAGGTCGTGGGCCGTACGCTGGTCGGGCTGACCGTCGTGGCCGGGCTCGTCGGGTCGCTGCTCTTCGGCATGCCGTCCCTCCAGTCGGGCGCGGCGGAGGGGCATCGGCAGCAGTCCGAGGCGTCCGACGGCCGTTGATCTGTACGGCCACCCTGGGGTGGCCCGGTCGGGACCGTCTGGGTAGCCTCACCGGGCACAGCCCCTTCGAGCGTGCTTGTGAGTGAGGATCAGTCGTGCCCCTGCCCTTCCTGACGGCAGACCGCGCTTTCGACGCGACAGACGATGTCGCGCTGCCCTTCGACGACCACGACCAGTGGCGACGTCCCTACCGACCGGGCCCGTGGCGGGTCGGCGCCGCGGCGCTGGCCCTGCTGCTCGCGTCCTTCGTGCTCTTCGCCGCGGTCATCATCGCCGCCGCGGGGGCGATGTCCGGCTCGATCGTCACCTTCGGGCTGGCCGCGCTGATCATCGCCGCCTCGCTGCGGATGCTGCGCGTGGGCGCCTGGGTCAGCCGGCACGGCGTGCGCCGCGTGGGGTTCTTCTCCACGACGACGGTCGCCTGGCCGCAGGTGACGGCCGTGCGCACGGCGCAGCAGCCGGTGCGCTGGCTGGGCCTCCCCCGCACCGTGCAGGGCCAGGCCCTGCTGCTCGACTGGCGTGGCGGTGAGCAGGTCGCCCTGCTCACCGACCACAACGCGGACTTCCTGTCCCGTATCGAGGCCTTCGACCGCGCCGCCGACACCGTCGAGGCGTGGAACGCCGAGTACGGCGTCCCCGCTACGCGCTGACCGAGGGGGCCGCCGGGCGGCCCTCGTGGAGCGCGATCGCCCGCTGCATCGCCTTGCGTGCGCGAGGGGTGTCGCGGGCGTCGTGGTACGCGACCGCGAGCCGGAACCAGCAGCGCCAGTCGTCGGGCGAGTCCTCGGTCTCCGCGCGCCGCCGCGCGAACACCTCGTCGGCGGAGTCCCGGTCGATCCGGCCGCCGGCGGTGCGCCTGAGCTCGTCCACCGGCAGGCCGCCCTCGGCCTCCAGTTCCCGGGCGAGGTGCTGGGCCCGGCGGGCGAAGCGGGTGTTCTTCCAGAGGAACCAGCCGCCGACGCAGGGCAGCAGGAACGCTATGGCGCCCATGCCCATGGCGAGCGGCTCGCCGGTGAGCAGGAGCAGGACCCCCTCCATCGCCACCACGCCGAAGACGAGCACCAGCACGGTGGCGAGGAAGAAGTACGTGATCTTTCCGCCCATGGCCGTCAGCCCAGGTCCAGGAAGTGTTCCAGGCCGAAGGTGAGGCCGGGAACGTCGACGACACGGCGGGCGCCCAGCAGGATGCCCGGCATGAAGCTGGAGTGGTGCAGGGAGTCGTGGCGGACGGTGAGCGTCTCGCCCTCGCCGCCGAGCAGCACCTCCTGGTGGGCCAGCAGGCCGCGGAGCCGTACGGCGTGCACGGGGACGCCGTCCACGTCCGCTCCGCGCGCGCCGTCCAGCGCGGTCTGGGTCGCGTCCGGCTGGGCGCCGAGGCCGGCCTCGGCGCGTGCCGCCGCGATCAGCTGCGCGGTGCGGGTCGCCGTGCCGCTGGGGGCGTCGACCTTGTTCGGGTGGTGCAGTTCCACGACCTCGACGGACTCGAAGTACGGAGCCGCGAGCTGGGCGAACCTCATGGTCAGGACCGCGCCGATGGAGAAGTTCGGGGCGATCAGGACGCCGGTCCGCGGCGAGCCGTCGAGCCACGTCCGCAGCTGCGCGAGGCGGTCCTCGGTCCAGCCGGTGGTGCCGACGACCGCGTGGATGCCGTGGCGCACGCAGAAGTCGAGGTTGCCCATCACCGAGGCGGGGGTGGTCAGCTCGACCGCGACCTGGGCGCCCGTCTCGGCGAGCGTCTCCAGCTTGTCGCCGCGGCCCAGCGCCGCGACCAGTTCCATGTCCTCGGCGGCCTCGACGGCGCGTACCGCCTCGGATCCGATGCGGCCCTGGGCTCCGAGGACCGCCACACGCAGCTTGCTCATTGCTCTGAACTCTCTCTAGGAGACGGATTCGTGCAGGCGTGCCGCCTGCTTGTCCTTCAGCGGCCCGATGACCGACAGCGAGGGGCGCTGTCCGAGCACGTCGCGGGCGACCTCCCGGACCTCGTCCGGGGTGACCGCGGCGATCCGGGCGAGCATGTCGTCGACCGACATCTGCGTGCCCCAGCACAGCTCGCTCTTGCCGATGCGGTTCATCAGGGCGCCGGTGTCCTCCAGGCCGAGGACGGTCGAGCCGGAGAGCTGCCCGATGGCGCGGGCGATCTCGTCGTCGGACAGTCCGTCGGCGGCCACCTTGTCCAGCTCGTCCCGGCAGATCCCGAGCACGTCGTGGATCTGGTTGGGGCGGCAGCCCGCGTACACGCCGAAGAGGCCGCAGTCGGCGAAGCCGGACGTGTACGAGTACACGCTGTACGCCAGGCCGCGCTTCTCGCGCACCTCCTGGAACAGGCGGGAGGACATGCCGCCGCCGAGCGCGGTGTTCAGGACGCCCAGCGCCCAGCGGCGCTCGTCCGTGCGGGCCAGTCCCGGCATGCCGAGGACCACGTGGGCCTGCTCGCTCTTGCGGCCGAGGACCTCGACCCGGCCCGCGGTGCGGATGGTGCGCAGGCCGTCGCGGGGGGCGACCGGGCGGGCGTCGGTGCGGCCGAGGGCGCCGGCCTTCTCGAAGGCGCCGCGGACCTGGCGTACGACCGTGGCGTGGTCGATGTTGCCCGCGGCGGCGACGACCAGGTGGGTCGGGTCGTAGTGCTTCTTGTAGAAGCGGGCGATCCGACCGCGGTCCAGGGCGTTGATCGTGTCGACGGTGCCGAGGACCGGGCGGCCCAGCGGGGTGTCGCCGAACATCGTGTGCGCGAACAGGTCGTGCACGACGTCGCCCGGGTCGTCCTCGGTCATGGCGATCTCTTCGAGGATGACGCCGCGTTCCGCGTCGACGTCGCTCTCCAGGATCAGTGAGCCGGTGAGCATGTCGCAGACGACGTCGATCGCCAGCGGCAGGTCCGTGTCGAGGACCCGCGCGTAGTAGCAGGTGAACTCCTTCGCGGTGAAGGCGTTCATCTCGCCGCCGACGGCGTCGAGCGCGGCGGAGATGTCGAGTGCGCTGCGCCGGCCGGTGCCCTTGAAGAGGAGGTGCTCCAGGTAGTGCGTGGCGCCGTTGAGGGCGGGGGTCTCGTCACGCGAGCCGACGTGCGCCCAGATGCCGAAGGTGGCGGAGCGCACGGAGGGCAGGGTCTCGGTGACGATCCGCAGGCCGCCGGGGAGGGTCGTGCGCCGGACCGTGCCGATGCCGTCCTTGCCCGGGAGAAGCGTTTGGGTACGGGCGACGGCCCGCCCCTCCGAAGAGGTGCGGGCCGTCGTCACGGAACTACGGGACGTCACTGGTCGGCGTCGTCCTTCTTGTCCTCAGCAGCGTCCTCGTCCGCCATGACGGGCACGAGGGAGAGCTTGCCGCGCTGGTCGATCTCGGCGATCTCGACCTGGACCTTGGCGCCCACCGCGAGCACGTCCTCGACGTTCTCCACGCGCTTGCCACCGGCGAGCTTGCGGATCTGCGAGATGTGCAGCAGGCCGTCCTTGCCGGGCATCAGGGAGACGAAGGCACCGAAGGTGGTGGTCTTGACGACCGTACCCAGGTAGCGCTCGCCGACCTCCGGCATGGTCGGGTTGGCGATGCCGTTGATCGTGGCGCGGGCGGCCTCGGCCTGCGAGCCCTGGGCGGCACCGATGTAGATGGTGCCGTCGTCCTCGATCGTGATGTCGGCGCCGGTGTCCTCCTGGATCTGGTTGATCATCTTGCCCTTGGGGCCGATGACCTCACCGATCTTGTCCACCGGGATCTTGACGGTGATGATGCGCGGCGCGTTCGGGGACATCTCGTCCGGAACGTCGATCGCCTCGTTCATCACGTCGAGGATGTGCAGACGCGCGTCACGGGCCTGCTTCAGCGCGGCGGCCAGGACCGAGGCGGGGATGCCGTCGAGCTTGGTGTCGAGCTGGAGCGCGGTGACGAAGGTCTTCGTGCCGGCGACCTTGAAGTCCATGTCGCCGAACGCGTCCTCGGCGCCGAGGATGTCGGTGAGGGCGACGTAGTGCGTCTTGCCGTCGATCTCCTCGGAGATCAGGCCCATGGCGATACCGGCGACGGGGGCCTTGAGCGGCACACCGGCGTTCAGCAGCGACATGGTGGAGGCGCAGACCGAGCCCATGGACGTCGAGCCGTTGGAGCCGAGGGCCTCGGACACCTGGCGGATCGCGTAGGGGAACTCCTCGCGCGTCGGCAGCACCGGCACGATGGCGCGCTCGGCGAGCGCGCCGTGGCCGATCTCGCGGCGCTTGGGCGAGCCCACGCGGCCGGTCTCACCGACGGAGTACGGCGGGAAGTTGTAGTTGTGCATGTAGCGCTTGCGGGTCACCGGGGAGAGGGTGTCCAGCTGCTGCTCCATGCGGAGCATGTTGAGGGTGGTGACGCCCAGGATCTGGGTCTCGCCACGCTCGAACAGCGCCGAGCCGTGCACGCGCGGGATGGCCTCGACCTCGGCGGCGAGCGTACGGATGTCCGTGATGCCGCGGCCGTCGATGCGGACCTTGTCCTTGATGATCCGCTCGCGGACCAGCTTCTTGGTCAGCGCGCGGTAGGCGCCCGAGATCTCCTTCTCGCGGCCTTCGAAGGCCGGGAGGAGCTTCTCGGCGGCGAGCTCCTTGATGCGGTCGAGCTCGGTCTCGCGCTCCTGCTTGCCGGCGATGGTGAGCGCCTGGGCGAGCTCGCTCTTGACCGCGGCGGAGAGCGCCTCCAGGACGTCGTCCTGGTAGTCGAGGAAGACCGGGAACTCGCCGGTCGGCTTGGCGGCCTTGGCGGCGAGGTCCGACTGGGCCTTGCACAGGACCTTGATGAACGGCTTCGCGGCCTCGAGACCGGCGGCGACGACCTCCTCGGTCGGCGCCTCGGCGCCGCCCTTGACGAGCTCGATCGTCTTCTCGGTGGCCTCGGCCTCGACCATCATGATCGCGACGTCGCCGTCCTCCAGGACGCGACCGGCGACGACCATGTCGAAGACGGCGTCCTCGAGCTCGGTGTGCGTCGGGAAGGCGACCCACTGGCCCTTGATCAGCGCGACACGGGTGCCGCCGATCGGGCCGGAGAAGGGCAGGCCGGCCAGCTGCGTGGAGCAGGAGGCGGCGTTGATCGCGATCACGTCGTAGAGGTGATCGGGGTTGAGCGCCATGATCGTCTCGACGATCTGGATCTCGTTGCGCAGGCCCTTGGCGAAGGACGGGCGCAGCGGCCGGTCGATCAGGCGACAGGTGAGGATCGCGTCCTCGGAGGGGCGGCCTTCCCGGCGGAAGAAGGAGCCGGGGATCTTGCCGGCCGCGTACATCCGCTCTTCGACGTCCACCGTCAGGGGGAAGAAGTCGAGCTGGTCCTTGGGGCGCTTGGACGCGGTGGTGGCCGAGAGGACCATCGTGTCGTCGTCCAGGTAGGCCACGGCGGAACCGGCGGCCTGCTTGGCCAGGCGGCCCGTCTCGAAGCGGATGGTGCGGGTGCCGAAGGTGCCGTTGTCGATGACGGCCTCGGCGTAGTGGGTCTCGTTCTCCACTAGCGGTTTCTCCTACGTGTTCGTCTTTGCGTCCGGGGCCCGTGTGGCCGGGGACGGTGTGAGGAGAAGCCCGCCTCGGGTGCGGGCCGGTCTTCGATCGAAGCACCCGGGAATGAGGGGTCCGGGAGCCACTACCGAGGACCGGCGGCGGGCCGGCGGCTTCTCGCTCGTGAATGTGGCGTTGTGCGACCAGACTAAGTGCCGGTCGGCACATTGCGCACGTACAGCAAAGGGAGCGGCCCCCTATTCGTGGGAACCGCTCCCTTCACGGCGTCTTACTTGGCACCGCCGGCCGCACCGCGGCGGATGCCCAGGCGGTCGACCAGCGCACGGAAGCGCTGGATGTCCTTCTTGGCCAGGTACTGCAGCAGGCGGCGACGCTGGCCGACCAGGATCAGCAGACCACGACGGGAGTGGTGGTCGTGCTTGTGCTGCTTGAGGTGCTCGGTGAGGTCCGAGATACGGCGGGAGAGCATCGCGACCTGGACCTCGGGGGAGCCGGTGTCGCCCTCCTTCTGGCCGAACTCGGCGAAAATCTGCTTCTTCGTAGCGGCGTCGAGAGACACTCGGTACTCCTCTGGTGTTCGTGCGCCCACGAGTGCCCCTGGTCTTGGTCTCAGGGGAGCTTCCGTGACTCGGAGGCGAAGGTCCGATGAGCGCAGCTTCCAGAGGATCCGGGATCCTGGGATCCGAGGATCGGGTGGATTCCGGTGGGTTCCGGGAGCGCGTACACAAACGGCCGTCACACAGCGTACCAGCTCGCCGGAGCGCGGTTACTTGCCGGTGAGCGAGCGGGCCGCCATGAAGACGTCCAGGACCGCCAGGCAGAGCGGCACGAGGGCGAGCAGCACGAAGCCCTCGGCGAGGTCGAGGAGCCGGCCCCAGAAGGGCGAGAGGCCCTTCCGCGGGATGATCAGGCCGATCGCGGTGACCAGGGCGGCACCGGCGGCGACGGCCGCGGTGAGCCAGATCGTGCGGATGTCCAGGCCGCCGCGGTCCCCGTACATCAGGAGGTCCTTGACCAGGTCGGCCGGCGGGTTCAGGGAGAGGCCGAGGATCAGCAGCGCGATCGCGGCGATGCCGGCCACCAGGACGCAGGCGACCTGGGAGGTGTAGCGGAAGAGGCGGGCGCGCAGCAGCATCGCGAGGCCGGCGGCGAAGGCCAGCAGCTGGCCCCAGACGTTGCCGGCGAAGCCGAGGACGGCGGCGGAGCCGACGACGACGGCCGCGCAGCCGCCGACGAGGCCGAGGAGCATCTCGTGGCCGCGGCGGGCCTGGAGCGCGATGCGCTCGCCGTCGACCGGCTGGACCTCGTCGGGGAGGGACTGGCCGGGTTCGGCGTGGAACTCCTCGTCGGTGGCGCTGCGCGGGGAGGCGTAGCCGATGGGGAGGCGGGCGAAGCGGGCCGACAGGCCGGGCAGGAAGGCGACCAGTCCGATGGCGACGGGAGCGCAGACGGCGYCGGTCTCGGTGGCGGACGACTCGGACAGGATCGCGAGGAAGGTGGCGAGGGTGCCGACGGTGGCCAGGAAGGTCGCGGCCACGAAGGGGGCGTCACCGCTGGGGGTGAGCGCGACCAGGGTGACGGCGGCGACCAGGACGGTCACGCAGCCGAGCAGGAACTGCAGGCGGCCGGGTCCGTCGCCGGCGTCGGGTCCGACGATCCCGGAGCCGGCGATCAGCAGCAGCGGGAGGGCGCCGAGCCCGAGGGCGACGGCGGTGCCGCGGTCCTTGTAGACGCGGGCGCGGACCCCGGCGAAGGCGGTGAGCAGCGCGCCGACGGCGCCGGCGACGACGCCGGGCAGGCTGTGCATGTCGTGGTGCACCGGGTCGGCGAACCAGAGCACGAAGCCCATCAGGACGAGGAGCAGCACTCCGGCGACCAGTCCGGCGCCGCGCAGCAGGTCGTCGCTCCACAGGTGCCGGTCACGGGTGACGGCGGAGGCGACCGCGTCGGAGACGTCGTCGAAGACCGCGGGCGGCAGCGACTGGGAGAAGGGGCGCAGCGAGAGGACCTCGCCGTCGAGCACCTGCTGGGCGGCGAGCGTGCGGGCCCCGTCGAGGACCGAGCCGTCGCGCCGGACGAGGTGGTAGCCGGTCGGGGTGCCGGCGGCCTGGGTCTGCCCCGTGAGCCGCAGGATCTCCGGGTAGACGTCGGCGACCGCGATGTCCTCGGGGAGTGCGACGTCGATGCGGCTGTCCGGCGCCACGACGGTGACGCGGCAGAAGCCGGTCGCTGCGGTCGTACTCACGTGTCTGGACCCCCTGATTCGCGGTTGCGCACACTGCGGCGCCACCCTACCGGGCACAACCCCCGGTCGCTGCAAGTAGGATCGCCACTCTCGCGGGGGAGGCCGTCGTTGATGGGGGCGCCGGTGCGGAAGCTCCCCTCAAGAGGTCCGCCCGCAACGAGGGATTGATGCTCCGGTGAGCCAGATCGTCGTCAAACGACCGCCGAGGTCCCTTCCTCCGGAAGTGCCCGGTGAGGAACTGGTCCTGGAGTCGCCGCCCGAACTCCCGCGGGGGCAGCAGGAAGGCATGCTGATGCAGCTCCTTCCGATGCTCGGCATGGGCTCCTCGGTGGTGTTCTTCTTCATGCCGGGGGCGCATCCGTTCATGCGCATCATGGGCATCCTGATGCTGGTCTCCACGGTCGGCATGGTCATCGCCCAGCTCGTGCGGTTCCGGAAGGGTACGCAGGGGCAAATTGCCGATGTCCGGCGCGACTACCTCAAATACCTCGCCCAGACGCGGCGCACGGTGCGGCGCACGGCGCGTCGGCAGCGGGACGCCCAGCTCTATCTGCACCCCTCCCCCGAGCAGTTGTGGTCCGTGGTGGCCGAGGGCTCGCGGGTGTGGGAACGCCGGGTGGGCGACAACGACTTCGGGCAGGTGCGGATCGGCCTCGGCACGCAGCAGCTGGCGACGCCGCTGGTGGCGCCGGACACCGCGCCGGTGGACGAGCTGGAGCCGCTGTGCGCGGGCGCGATGCAGCAGTTCCTGGCCGTGCACGGCTCGTTGGACGGACTGCCGATGGCCGTCTCCATGCGGGCCTTCTACCACGTGACGGTCTCCGGTGACCCGGAGGCGGCGCAGGCCGCGGCGCGCGGTCTGGTCTCCCAGCTGGTGACCCTGCACTCCCCCGACGACCTGATGCTCGCGGTGGTGGCCGCGCGGAACGCGCAGGAGCGCTGGGACTGGACGAAGTGGCTGCCGCACACGCAGGTCGCCGCGCACGTCGACGGGGCGGGCACGAAGCGGCTGTTCGGCGACGACCTCGGCGAGCTGGAGCAGATGGTCCGTTCGCGCCTGGACGGGCGTCCGCGGTTCAGCCGCGACAACCAGCCGGTGCTGGACCAGCCGCATGTCGTCGTCGTCCTCGACGGCGGGATGGTGCCTCCGGACTCGCTGCTGGCGGCCCCGGAGGGCCTGCAGGGCGTGACCATCGTCGAGGTGGTCTCCGGTGAGCTCGACGAACCGCGCGGCGGGCTGTCCGTCGTGGTGCGGCCGGGCCGGCTGCGCCTGGAGTCGGGCGGCGGCTACGCGTACGAGGGGGTGCCGGACGGGATCTCGCTGCCGGCCGCCGAGGCGCTCGCGCGTCAGCTCGCGCCGCTGCGGATGGGCGGCGGGGACGACGACGAACCCCTGCTCGCCAACCTGGACTTCACGGACCTGCTGAACCTCGGCGACGCGGGTTCGGTGGACGTGGCCCGGACCTGGCGGCCCCGCTCGGTGGCCGAGCGGCTGCGGGTGCCGATCGGTGTCGGCGAGGACGGCCAGCCGGTCATGCTGGACCTCAAGGAGGCCGCGCAGGAGGGCATGGGCCCGCACGGCCTGTGCGTGGGCGCGACGGGTTCCGGCAAGTCGGAGCTGCTGCGCACGCTGGTCCTGGGCCTGGCGGTGACGCACTCCTCGGAGACGCTGAACTTCGTCCTCGCGGACTTCAAGGGCGGTGCGACGTTCGCGGGCATGTCCCAGATGCCGCACGTCGCCGCGGTCATCACCAACCTGTCCGACGACCTGACGCTGGTCGACCGCATGGGCGACGCGATCCGCGGTGAGCTGCAGCGCCGTCAGGAGCTGCTGCGCTCGGCGGGCAACTACGCCAACATCCACGACTACGAGAAGGCGCGGGCGGCGGGCGCTCCGCTGGAGCCGCTGGCCTCGCTGGTCCTGGTCATCGACGAGTTCTCCGAACTCCTCACCGCCAAGCCCGACTTCATCGACATGTTCATCCAGATCGGCCGTATCGGCCGGTCGCTGGGTGTCCATCTGCTGCTGGCCTCGCAGCGCCTGGAGGAGGGCAAGCTCCGTGGTCTCGACACGTACCTGTCGTACCGGATCGGTCTGCGGACGTTCTCCGCGGCCGAGTCGCGTACGGCGATCGGCGTCCCGGACGCCTACCACCTGCCGTCGGTGCCGGGTTCGGGCTATCTGAAGTTCGGCACGGACGAGATGACCCGCTTCAAGGCGGCGTACGTCTCGGGCACGTACCGGACGGGCGGGCCGCGGCTCGCGGCCGGGCAGCTGCCGATCGAGCGGCGGCCGGCGCTCTTCACGGCCTCGCCGGTGCCGGTGGTGTACGCGGCGCCCGACCCGGCCTACCTGACGGCTCAGCGCGAGGAGGAGGACGAGGCGCTCGCGGACACCGTCCTCGACGTGATCGTGCGCCGGCTGGAGGGGCAGGGAGTACCGGCCCACCAGGTGTGGCTGCCGCCGCTGGACCAGGCGCCCTCGCTGGACCAGCTGCTGCCGGGGCTCGCGCAGACCGCGGACCGGGGTCTGACGGCGACGGAGTACACGCGGCCGGGCGGTCTGACGGTGCCGCTGGGCCTGATCGACAAGCCCTTCGAGCAGCGGCGCGAGGTGCTGTACCGGGACTTCTCCGGTGCGGCGGGCCACATGATGGTGGTCGGCGGTCCGCAGTCGGGCAAGTCGACGCTGATGCGCACGCTGATCTCGTCGTTCGCGCTGACCCACACCCCGGCCGAGGTGCAGTTCTACGTGCTGGACTTCGGTGGCGGCGGCATGGTGTCGCTGGCCGACCTGCCGCACGTCGGCGGGGTCGCGTCCCGGCTGGACCCGGAGCGGGTGCGGCGGACGGTCGCCGAGGTGCTCGGCGTGCTGAACCGGCGCGAGGAGTTCTTCCGGTCGAACAACATCGACTCGATCGCGACCTACCGGCGCAAGCGGGCCGCGGGTGAGCTGCCGGGCGAGGCCTGGGGAGACGTCTTCCTGGTCGTCGACGGCTGGGGTGGCTTCCGCAACGACTACGACATGCTGGAGCCGGTCGTCTCGGACATCGCGGCGCGGGGTCTCGGTTACGGCATCCACGTGGTGATCACCGCGGCCCGGTACATGGAGGTGCGGGCCGCGCTGAAGGACCAGATGCTCGGCCGGCTGGAGCTGCGGCTCGGCGACGTCATGGACTCCGAGTTCGACCGCAAGGTGGCGGCCAACGTGCCGGCGGGTGTCCCGGGTCGCGGCCAGGTGCCGGAGAAGCTGCACTTCATGGGCGCGCTGCCGCGGATCGACGGGTCGAGTTCGGCGGGCGACCTGTCGGACGGCACGGCGGCGTTCGTGCAGGCGGCGAAGAGCTCCTGGGCGGGCGCCCCGGCCCCGGCCGTGCGGCTGCTGCCGCGGCGGCTGCCGGCGGAGCAGCTGCCGAAGGGCTTCGAGTACCCGCAGCACGGCGTCGCGATCGGCATCGACGAGACGAACCTGGAGCCGGTGTTCGTCGACTTCGAGACGGATCCGTTCTTCCTGATCTTCGGCGAGAGCGAGTCCGGGAAGACGGCGCTGCTCCGACTGATCGCGAAGCAGCTGTGCGAGCGGTACACGCCGGAGCAGGCGCGGATCGTGGTCGGCGACTACCGGCGCACGATGCTGGAGGCGGTCGCGCCCTCGCACCTGCTCGAGTACGCGCCGATGGCGTCCGCCATGCAGATGCACATGGACGCGATCAACACGGTGATGACGAAGCGGGCTCCGAAGCCCGACATCACCCCGCAGCAGCTGCGGMKCCGCAGCTGGTGGACGGGCCCTCAGCTGTTCGTACTGGTCGACGACTTCGAGCTGGTCGCGACGAACTCGGGGAACCCGCTCCAGGTGCTGGTGGAGAACCTGCCGTTCGCGCGTGACGTGGGCATCCGCTTCATCGTGGCGCGCAGCGCGGCGGGCGCGTCGCGGGCGATGTACGAGCCCTTCATGCAGCGCGCGAAGGAGCTGGGCGCACAGGGCGTGCTCCTCTCCGGCGACCCGAGCGAGGGCGACATCCTGGGCAACGTCCGCGCCCGGCCGATGCCTCCGGGCCGTGGCACCTTCGTGTCGCGCAAGCGGGGCACGCCGCTGGTGCAGCTGGGCTGGCTGCCGGACCGGACGTAGCGAGGCCGCGCCGGGCGGGCACCCCCGAGGGGTGCCCGGCGGATCGTACGAGGGCCGGGGGACGGGGCGCCGTGGGTGGCGGCCCGTCCCCCGGCCCTCGGCGCGTCGGGCCCTGGGGTCGTCGGGCCTCGGTGTCTCCGTGGCCTTGGCGGCTCCGGCCCCTGGCGCCCCGGGTCCGCGGGGCGCCGGCGGGTCGGACTGCTCGCCCGGCCCGGCCGCCGACGATAAGCGGAAGGGCCCGTTCGAGTGATCTGTCGGCGTGGGACCGTTGCCCTAGGCTGGCGGACGCAGCTCGTCCGTACGACCGCGAAGGGACCCGCCATGGCCGACGCCGGCGAGAAGGAACGTCAGAAGGAAGCGCTCTACGCGCTCGACATCTCCGGGGTCGAGTGGCTGGGCGCGCCCGGGACGAGTCCGGACGAGGAGCGCGTCGAGATCGCGCACCTGCCGGAGGGGGCCGTGGCCATGCGGTCGTCGCTCGACAAGGAGACCGTGCTGCGGTACACGAAGGCCGAGTGGGACGCCTTCGTCCTGGGTGCCCGGGACGGGGAGTTCGACCTCACCTGAGGGCTGTCGCGGGCCCGGCCGGCGGAGTGCTCCCGGCCCGCCCGCGTGGTGCGGACATGCGTGAGGGGGTGGTCCGCCGGAACGGGCCACCCCCTCACGCGGGGACGCGTGATCTCATCCCATGTTCATGCGGAACCGGGCCGCGTTGCCCTTGTCGGTGTCCCGGTAACCGATGACGGACTCGTCGAGCAGCTGCGCGATGCGCATGAGGTCCTGGTTCATGCCCGACATGTCACGGGTGAGGCGGTCCTGGCTCTCGCGGTACGCGGTCTTCGCCTCACCGTCCCAGTTGGAGGCGACGCGGTTGACCTCGGTCATGAGGTCCTCCAGCTTCTGGGTGAGCTGGGTGGAGGTGAGGCGGACGTCGCCCGCCGCCTGCGTCACGGTGTCGTAATTGACGGCAGTCGTCATGTTCTTGGCTCCTGAGGTGAGAGAGACGAGAAAGGAGAGTGGCCGGGCCCGGAGCCTCAGGCCATGCCGAGGATGGCGCTCTGACCCTGGCTGGTGTCGTCCATCTTGCGGAAGCCGCGGATGCGGTCCTCCTCCTCGCGCGTGAAGCCGTCGGCGCTCATGCGCATGACCTCTTCGAGCTTGATGAGCTCGACGCGCATGTTCTTCAGGCGCAGGTTGAGGTCGTTCTGGACCCGGTCGTACTCCTTGCTGGCCGCACCCTGC
Source organism: Streptomyces sp. MS191 (assembly GCF_008042125.1). GTDB lineage: Bacteria > Actinomycetota > Actinomycetes > Streptomycetales > Streptomycetaceae > Streptomyces. Next base: position 329,553 of record NZ_RDBI01000054.1, on the reverse strand, counting down.
CAGCCCGCCTGGATGCGGTCCACGACGCCGTTGAGCGAGGTGATGCGAGACTGCAGCTCGTCGTGGAAGTCCTGGATCCGGCCGGCGAGCTTGGTCTGTTCGGCACTGGTTACGTTCAGGTCTTTCGACATCTTGCCCCTTCTTCCTTCGGTGACGTCGACGGTCGCTGCCGTCGGGCCTTCCGATGCTGATTCGGACGGGAATCTCTTGATGCCGCCCCCGTGCTGGGTCACTGCACTGTCGTGCACCACCCGACGGTCACTCTAGCCAGTTGATACGACAGTTCCAACTGCAAAGTACCGAACCGGTACTTGGTGATGCGGTTCATCGGGCGACTCCGTGACGGCGCCTGCTGTCGCGGATCACGATGGCGGTCGTGGCGACGACCGCCACCAGGACACCACCGATGCCGAGGGCGTAGGTGGCGAGTCGTTCGGTCCGCTCCTGCGGCGTCTCCGTCAGGGCCAGATGGGCCGGTTCGGGCGCGGGCGCTTTGGGCGGACCGGGGTCGGGGACGGGCTGCGACTGCCGCTCGGCTCCGTCGGCGAGCGCGCGGACCGGATCGACGACGCCCCAACCCACGTGGTTGTCACGGCCGTTGACGGACCGCACCGCGGTCTGCTCGATACGGGCCACGATCTCGGCGGCCGTCCAGTCCTTGTACTTGGCGCGCAGCAGGGCGGCGACACCGGAGACGTACGGGGCCGAGAAGCTGGTGCCGTTGTCGACGCACTGGCCGCCGCCGGGCACGGTGGAGACCATGTCGACGCCGGGCGCCGCGACGCCCACGAAGGTGCCGGACTGGGAGAACGCGGCGCGTTCGTTGTTGCGGTCGGAGGACGCGACGGCGAGCACCCCGGGGAAGGCCGCGGGGTAGGTGTTCTTGAGTTTGCCGTCCATGCCGTCGTTGCCCGCGGAGGCGACGACCACGACCTCCTTGGCGAGGGCGCGGGCCACCGCCTTGGCCATCGAGGAGTCAACGCTCAGCGGCTGCGTGGTGTCCTGGGAGATGTTGATGACCTGGGCGCCCTTGGCGACCGCGTGGTCGATCGCCTGCGCCATCGTGTCGGACTTGCCGCTGTTCTTCTCGTCGTTCTGGCGGATCGGGATGATCGTCGCCTCGGGCGCGAGCCCGACGAAGCCGGTGCCCGGCCGCGGGCGGGCGGCGATGATCCCCGCGACCTTGGTGCCGTGGCCGACCTCGTCGACCGTGCCGTCGGTCTTGCCGCGCTTCTCGTCACCCGGCCCCGGGTTGTCCTTGTCGGGCTTGAGGTAGTCCTTGCCCGCCTTCGCGTCCACCGCGGTCTTCAGCTGCGGGTTGACGTCGTCGACCCCGGTGTCGATGACGGCGACGCGGACGCCCTTGCCCTTGGTGTCCTGCCAGAGCTCGTCCAGCAGCACCCGCTGGAGCGACCAGGGGATGCCCTCGATCTGCTTCTTCATCGGGAAGGTGCACTCGCCGCTGCCGTCGAGCCCGCCCACGGCCGGGCCGGCACCCGGGCCGCCGGCGGCGTACGCGGGCTGGGGCATCGCGAGGAGGCCCGTCAGGGCCGTGGCGGCGAGCAGGGCCGCGCCTCGGTACGTCGTCACCCGTGCCACCCCCTCAGGAACCCTGCGGCTGACGCGCGCTGTTGGTGTCCAGCCTCGGCCCCTTGGACAGGAACTCCGACCACGTGATCGGGACGAGGACCGGCGTCACCTTCTCGTAGCCGAGACGACTCTGCGCCTCGCTCGGTTCCGGGCGGCCGTCGGTCTGCTTGTTCTCTCCGGCGCCGATGTCGGAGTGCGCGGCGTCGCTGTCGCCGTTCGCCTGGACCGCGTAGCGCAGTCCGGTGTCGGTCACGAGGAACAGCGAGCCGTCCGGCTTGGTCTGGTTGCCCTGCACCTGGGTGTAGAGCAGGCCGCTGCCGGGCGTGACGTAGGTGCTGGTGCCGCCGGCGGTGATCTCGGCCGGGTACTTCGTGCCGGCCCACGTGGTCAGCGTGGTGCGGCCCTTGTCGTCGACCTTGTTGAGCACGCTGCACACGGTGTCGCGGGCGCCGTCGCCCGTCGCCGCGTTGACCTGGGCCGACTTGCGCGTGGGCCAGCGCCGTTCGGCGCCGAACGTGCCGGAGTCGGGCGTGAAGGAGGCCGCGTCGACCGTGGTGGCCTTGCCGTCCATGTCCAGGGTGTCGGTCTGCGGGGAGTTGATGAGCAGCCAGGCGGTGAAGTCGGACACCGGCTGCACCTTGCCCGGCAGGACGACGTAGTGCTGCGGTCCGGAACCGGTCTGGGCGAGCAGGACCATGCCGACCCGGTCCTCGGTCTGGCTCAGGCCGCTGCCGCCCGCGCCGCCGATCCCGGCGGCGGTGCCGACCTGGCCGGGGATCTGCGGGAACTCGACGGGACTGCCGGTGTGCAGGGTGGCGAGCCAGTCGTCGGTGACCTGCTGCGGTTCCTTGTTGAGGCCGACGAGCGCGGTGGTGAGACCGGCCGACTGGGCCGGGTCGCCGGGCACCGCGTACTTCGTCCCGGTGTGGTCGACGAGGTAGCGGGCGTTGTCCTTCTGCCCCTTGACGTACAGGATCTGCCCGTCGCCGAGCTTCTCGCCCTTGCCCTCGGTGCGCGTGAAGTCCCGTTCGGCGAAGACGAAGGTCGCCTTCTGGACGCTGGATCCCTTGCCGCCGCCGGGCTGTTCGCACACCGCCCAGCGCTTCGCCCTGCCGGCCTCGTCGGCGCCGGGGAGGCGGTCGGGCGCGTAGGGGATGCCGAGGATCGGGCCGCGCGGCGGGTTGCCCCCGTCGAGCACCTTGTCGTCGACCTGGATGACGGCGAACTCCTGCGGGGTGAGCAGGAGCCGGGCGGACGCGAGGTTGAGGACGGGGTGGAGCAGCGTCTTCTTGCCGCTTCCCTTGCCGGTGGTGAGCACGACGTACCGGGTCGTCGACTGCTTGCCCACGATCACCTTGGTGCCGGGCTTGTCCCAGCCCTTGGGCGCCTTGGGGCTGAACATGCCCCAGGCGCCGAAGCCGGCGAGCACCAGCGCCCCGACGACGAGGCCCGGCACGACCGCGCGCAGCGGCCTCGGCGCCCCCTCCTCCGTACCCGAGGGAGAGGGTTGGAGAAATGCGGCCACCGTGCGCTTCTTCGCAAAGGTGTACGCGTTGAGTTCGTCCCGCCGTGATGCCATGAGTCCCCATTTTCGTCAGGCGCAGTCTTCACCGACGGACCCGGGGAGCATGGCACCCGGGCCCCGGCTGTCGGACCGGCCCCCTACTATGCCTGCTGTCCGGTGGTGCTTGTGGGGCGGGTAGGGTGATCCAGCCGCCAAAGCCCTGGCGGGCCAGGGGTGATCGGGACGAATTGGGGGGATTCTCCATGATGGCATCCGCGACGCGGACACGGTCCGCTGCGGGGGCACCCTCCTCCGCGCCTCGGACGCGGCCTTCGACCGACGGTCCCGGTGCTCCGGCGTCGGTCTCTCCGCGACTGCAGGCACGGCCGGGACACTTCGGATCGTTCCGATTGCAACAACTCGTACTGATTGAGGTCGCGGCCGCGCTGCTGCTCGTTGCCTGGGTCGTGGAGCCGTTGCTGCTGGTCCCCGCCGGTGTGGTCGCGGCGCTGCTCGTCCTGCTGGCCGTCGTCCGCCGGCACCGCCGCTCGATGCCGGAGTGGCTGACCACCTTCCTCGCGCTGCGCGCGCGCAGCCGCCGCGCCGCCTCGCTCGTCGTGCCGGAGGGCACCGAGCCGGGCCTGGCACCGGTGGTGGAGTGCGATCCGGCCCTGCGCACCTACGCGTACAGCGACCGGGACCGCCGTCCGGTCGGGATGATCGGCGACGGCACCTTCCTCACCGCGGTCGTGCGCGTCGAGTCCGACGCCACGGCACTGCGCCCCGACCGCTCGGCCCGGCCGCTGCCCGTCGCGCTCGTACGGGACATGCTGGAGGTCGACGGCATCCGGCTGGAGTCCGCCCAGATCGTCCAGCACACCCAGCCCGCGCCCGCTCCGCACCTGCCCGCGCAGTCGATGGCGGCCCGCAACTACGCGCCGCTGCAGGCCCAGACGGGGTCGCCGGCGCTGCGCATCACCTGGATCGCGCTGAAGCTCGACCCCGAGCTGTGTCCGGAGGCGGTCGCCGCACGCGGCGGCGGCATGGAGGGCGCGCAGAAGTGCGTGGTGCGCGCGGCGGACCAGTTGGCCAGCCGGCTGGCCGGGGCGGGCTTCCGGGCGACGGTGCTGACCGAGCAGGAGCTGACGGCGGCGATCGCGACCTCGACCTGTGCCAGCCCGATGGCCATCGCCCAGGCGGGCCGGGGGCAGGCGCAGGCGCGCCGCACCCAGGAGACCGCGCGGACCTGGCGGGTGGACGACCGGCGGCACACGACGTACTGGGTCGGGCGCTGGCCCCAGTTGGGCGGGGCGGGTGGCGGTGCCGGCGCCTCGATGCCGCAGCTGATCGCGCTGCTGACCTCGCTTCCGGCACTGGCGACGACGTTCAGCCTGACCCTGAGCGGCGGCGACCGCCAGGAGGTGACGGTGACCGGCCACGTACGCATCACCGGGCGGAGCGACGAGGAACTGGTCGCGGCCCGCCACGAACTGGAGCGCGCTGCGCGCGGGGTGAAGACGGGTCTGGTGCGGCTCGACCGCGAACAGGTCCCGGGAATGCTGGCCTCGCTGCCGCTCGGAGGTGCGCGCTGATGTCCTACCCCTCTGCCTCTCCCTCTTCTTCCTATCCGTCCTCCTCCTACCCGCCGCCGGCGCCCGCGCCGTCCTCGCGCGGTACGGGCGGGGGTTCGGGTTCCGGCCGGCGTTCGGGGCGGTCGGCACGGCCGCGGCTCGGCTTCGGGCTCGTGGGCCCGCGCCGCGACCGTCATGCCGTACCGCTCGACCAACTGGGCGCGCTGACCCTGCCGGTCGGCGACGACGGCCTGGTCATCGGCGTGGACGCCGAGAGCCGGCCGGCGGTCCTGGGCATCAACCGGCCCACTCCGTACGAGGTCACGCTGATCGGCGGCCTGTGGACGGCCCAGGTCATCGCCCTGCGCGCCGCCGCGACCGGCGCCCGTATCGCGGTGGAGACGGGGCGCGCCCAGGCGTGGACCGCCCTCGCGCAGGCCGCCGGGGGCGGCCAGCCGTGCATCACGCTGCACGACGTCGGCCGGGTGCCGCCGCAGGGCGCGTCGGCCGGCAGCCCGGTGGTCGTGGTGCGCGACTGCGGCATGCGTCCGCCGCGCGGCCGCGTCGTGTCCGGTCCCTGGCAGTCGGTGGTGACGCTGCTGCCGTATCTGAGCCCGGTGGCGCCCCGCCTCCTGGAGAAGTCCTCGCTCGTCGGCGTCCAGCGGGTGTCCCCGGACGAGGCGACGCAGATCGGCCGGATCATGGGACTGCCGCGCGGGGAGTCGGAGGCGCTGTCGACGCTGGCCGACGGAGTGACCCTGTGGTGCACGCCCAGCGACCGGCAGTTCGTGATGACGCAGGCGACCGACGCCGAGACCGGATTGTTGGGCAGCGCGCGCCGTATGGACTGAAGACGCGGATGCCTTCAAGTCCGTCCGTTTATGTACCGTTTTGGATCGCCATGGGATCGCCGGGGTGTTCACTCTGCGGCGCGGGTAGGTCACTTGGGGGCGGAACCTGACCCGGGGGACGGGCGTGGGCGGGCCGACGGCCCTGCCCCACCGACACGGATGGCGATTAGGGTGGGAAGGGCCCGCCCACGACGGCACAAGGGTGCGCGACCACACCAGGAGGCAAAGTGAACGGCGATCGGGACGAGATCCGGGGGGGCTGGAATCCGCCCGTCGACGATCAGTCCGACGCGGATCCCGCCGAGATGACGGGTGAGTTCACCATCGACTACACCCCTCCGGCCTGGTACACGCAGAACGCGTCCGGAGGTTCGGGCACGGCGGGCGCCACCGCCCCGCCGCCGAGCGGGGCCCCCGTCGCCGTGCCGGGGCTCCCCGCGGGCAGCGGTTTCGAGCCCAACTGGGCCCCCGCGCCCCAGGCTCCCGCTCCGGCTCCGGTTCCTCCCGCTCCGGTTCCGCCGGCGCAGCCCGCGCCCCAGGCACCGGCACCCCAGGCACCGCTGCCTGCCGCGCCGCAGCCGCCCGTCCCGTCGGCGGCCGTGCCCCCCGCTCCTCCCGTGCAGGCACCCGCCCCTCWGGCGCCGGTGACCCCGGAGCCCGTCACCGCGAGCGCGCCCGCCGACGGCGGTTCGCTCGGGGGCGGCGACCTGGAGAGCGGTGCCACGATGCGCTTCTCCCCCGCCGCGCTCCGGCGCGAGATGGCGGAGATCTCCGAGCGCGCCGAGAACGCCCGGTCCGAGACGCCTCCCGCCGCACCCACGGCCGACGCGCAGGCCGGTGCTGCACCCGCCGCCACCGGCTCCGGCGAAGGCCCGGCCGACGGTGCGGACGGCGCGGCGGACGCCGAACCGGCGGCGGTCCAGGCCGTCTCCGGCGACGTGGCCGCCCCCTCCGACGACGCCGGCTCCCCCGCGGAGGCCCGGGCCGATGCCGCCGACGGGGCCGCCCCGGCCGCGGATGCTCCCGAGGCGCCCCGGCCGACGCCGGTGGGCGCGACGGACGACGCGGCCGAGGTTCCCGTGGCGGACCCGGCGGGCGACGACCCGGCGGGGCCCGGCCAGGAGCCCGCGGACGCCCAGGTAGCCGACGCCCAGGTCACGGACGCCCAGGTCACCGACGCGGAGCCGCAGGGCGGAGCGGCTCCGGTCGTGCCGGCCGCGGACGAGACCGCGACCTCGGCGGCCGAGCGTGCCGGCGTCCGGGTTGGCGTCGATCGCCAGGATCTTGTCCTGCCGCTCGGTCGCCAGCGTCGAGCCCAGCGCGGTCGTCGTCGTGGTCTTGCCGACACCGCCCTTGAGGGAGATGACCGCGATCCGGTAGCAGGACAG
>NZ_RDBI01000054.1:305575-322549 GCF_008042125.1 Streptomyces sp. MS191 | reverse complement strand
CGCGGTCCGGATCGCCGCGGCCCGCCACCCCGTCCCGCGCGGCGCCGCCGTGCGCCGGCTCGCGGCGAGGGTCTCGGGACAGGTCCACGAGGCCGCGCGCCGTTGCCTCGTCCCCGGACAGCCCGCCCCGGGCTACCAGGCGCCCGTGCCGCACCAGGACGTGCCGCAGGCGCCGGTCGATCCGCGGACCGGTGCCGCCTGGCCCACGCCGGTCACGCACGACCAGCGTGAGCGGTCCGTGCCGGGTGCCCCGCTCGGCTACAACGCGGCCGTGGAGCTGTCCTCCGACCGGCTGCTGCGCAACAACAAGCAGAAGGCCAAGTCCAGCCGGAACCCCGGCGCCTCGGCCCGGTTCAAGCTCGGCGGCAAGAAGGAGGAGGCGGAGCGGCAGCGCAAGCTCGACCTGATCCGCACGCCCGTCCTGTCCTGCTACCGGATCGCGGTCATCTCCCTCAAGGGCGGTGTCGGCAAGACCACGACGACGACCGCGCTGGGCTCGACGCTGGCGACCGAGCGGCAGGACAAGATCCTGGCGATCGACGCCAACCCGGACGCCGGCACGCTCGGCCGCCGGGTGCGGCGCGAGACCGGGGCCACCATCCGCGACCTGGTGCAGGCGATCCCGTACCTCAACTCGTACATGGACATCCGCCGCTTCACCTCGCAGGCGCCCAGCGGTCTGGAGATCATCGCCAACGACGTGGACCCGGCCGTGTCGACGACCTTCAACGACGAGGACTACCGGCGGGCGATCGACGTCCTGGGCAAGCAGTACCCGATCATCCTCACCGACTCGGGCACCGGTCTGCTCTACAGCGCGATGCGCGGTGTGCTCGACCTCGCCGACCAGCTGATCATCATCTCGACGCCGTCCGTCGACGGTGCGTCCAGTGCCTCGACGACGCTCGACTGGCTCTCCGCACACGGGTACGCGGAGCTGGTGCAGCGCTCGATCACGGTCATCTCGGGTGTCCGCGAGACCGGCAAGATGATCAAGGTCGACGACATCGTGCAGCACTTCCAGACCCGCTGCCGCGGGGTCGTCGTGGTGCCGTTCGACGAGCACCTGTCCGCGGGCGCCGAGGTCGACCTCGACATGATGCGGCCGAAGACGCGCGAGGCCTACTTCAACCTGTCGGCGATGGTCGCGGAGGACTTCGCGCGGGCGCAGCAGGCCCAGGGCCTGTGGACCGGCGACGGTCAGGGCGGTCTGCCGCCGCACATGGCCCCGCCGATGCCCGGTCAGCCGCAGCCGTACCCCGGCCAGCAGCCGTACCCGCCGCAGCCCGGCCAGCACGGCGTGCCGGGGCAGCAGCAGCCGTACGCGCCCCAGGCCCCGCAGCCCGGGCAGCCGTACGGCGCCCCGGGTGGTCACCCGCAGGCCCCGCAGCAGCCGTACCCGCCGCAGCCCGGCCAGCCCGGCCAGTACGCAACTCCGCAGCAGCCGGGGCAGCCCGGAATGCCGCAGGGCTGGCAGCAGCAGCCCTACCCGCAAGCGGAGCAGCAGACTCCCGCGCCGCCCGCCGGATGGCCGCAGCAGCAGCCTCCGCAGGCACCCCCGCAGGCTCCGCCAGCCCCTCAGCAGTAAGGCGTCAGAGGACTGGACCAATGAGGCCCCGCATCGGCTCCCCGATGCGGGGCCTCATCGCATTCCCGCAGCCCACAAGGGGTTTGAGTCATCGTTGACGCATGTCGGCCACCGCTGATAGACCTTCGCTTCACCAGTTGGCGCCCCAAGATCCACGACGCGAGGTCACGTCCCATGGTCATGGTCACGAAGGTTCCACCCCGTCCGGTCGCCCCAGGCAGACTCGTCCGACTCCTCCTCGCCGCCGGTGTCACCGCCACCACGCTGGCGGCGGTACCGCAGGCCGCCCAGGCCGCGCCGGCCGCCGAGGGCGACGCCAAGAGCGGCGGCAACACGCTCACCGTGGCGGTCTCTCAGAGCATCGACTCGCTGAGCCCGTTCCTCGCCCAGAAGCTCACCTCGACCAGCATCCACCGGTTGGCGTACGAGTACCTGACGAACTACGACCCGAAGGACGCCAAGCCCATCCCGGGCCTGGCGACCTCGTGGACGTCGTCCCCGGACAAGCTGACCTGGACCTACACGATCCGCAAGGACTCGAAGTGGTCCGACGGGCAGCAGGCCACCGCCGAGGACGCGGCCTGGACCTTCACCAAGATGATGACGGACGAGAACGCCGCCACCGCCAACGGCAGCTTCACGTCGAACTTCAGGAAGGTCAGCGCGCCCGACCCGCAGACACTGGTCATCGAGCTGAAGAAGCCTCAGGCGACCATGACGGCGCTCGACGTGCCGATCGTGCCCAAGCACGTCTGGGAGAAGGTCGGCGACTTCTCGAAGTTCAACAACGACAAGCAGTTCCCGATCGTCGGCAACGGCCCGTACGTCATCACGGACTTCAAGGTCGACCAGTACATCAAGCTGAAGCCGAACAAGTCCTTCTGGCGCGGCGCACCGAAGTTCGACGAGCTGGTGTTCAAGTACTACAAGGACGGTGACGCGGCCGTCGCCGCGCTGCAGAAGGGCGAGGTGTCCTTCGTACCGAACCTGACCCCCGCTCAGGCCGACGCGCTGAAGACCGCGAAGAACATCAAGGTCAACGACGCCCCCGGCCGGCGCTTCTTCGCGATCGCCACCAACCCGGGCGCCCGCTCCAAGGACGGCAAGACCTTCGGCAACGGCCACCCGGCGCTGCTCGACCCCGCCGTCCGCAAGGCGCTCTTCCTCGCCGTGGACCGCACCGCCATCGTCGACAAGGTCTTCCAGGGCCACGCCGTCGAGGGCGAGGGCTACATCCCGCCGCGCTTCGGCTCCTACTTCTGGAAGCCCGAGGGCGCGCAGAAGCTGGCCTACGACCCCGCCAAGGCGGAGCAGGTCCTCGACCAGGCCGGATACCGGAAGAACGGCGCGGGCAAGCGCGTCGGCAAGGACGGCAGGCCGCTGGACTTCCGGATCCTGTGCCACGCCACCGACCCGAACGACAAGGCGATCGGCAAGTACCTCCAGGAGTGGTGGGGCAAGCTCGGCATCGGCCTGAAGGTCGAGTGCCTCGACAGCGTCAGCGACCCCTGGCTCAAGGGCGACTACGACCTGGCCTTCGACGGCTGGTCGGTGAACCCGGACCCGGACTACGTGCTGTCCATCCACACCTGCGGCACCCTCCCGGCGACGCCGAAGGACTCCGGCGCCACCGACAACTTCATCTGCGACCGCCAGTTCGACACGCTGTACGCGCAGCAGGCGGTGGAGTACGACGCCGCCAAGCGGGCGGATCTGGTCAAGCAGATGCAGTCCAGGCTGTACGACACCGGGTACATGAACATCATGGCGTACCCGAACGCCCTCGAGGCGTACCGAACGGACCAGATCAAGTCGATCACGACGATGCCCGAGGCCGCGGGCAACCTGTGGGGCCAGGACGGCTACTGGAGCTGGTGGTCGGCCGTGCCGACGGCCTCGGCCGGCGGTTCCGGCTCGGACGGCGGCTCCTCCACCGGAGTGATCGTGGGCATCGGCGCGGCCGTGGTGGTCGTGGTCGGTCTCGGCGTCCTCCTCGGCCTGCGGCGCCGCTCCACCGCCGACGACCGCGAGTAGTCGTGACGACGGCAAGCACCCCCGCCGACGTGGCGCGGACCGAACCGGTCCGCGCCACGGACGGCGCCTCTCGCACCGGGACGACGCTCCACTACCTCCGCTACGTCGCGGGCAAGCTGGGCGGCGCGGCCGTCTCGCTGTTCGCCGTGCTGGTCACCAGCTTCTTCCTGTTCCGGATCGTCCCCGGTGACCCGGTCAAGGCGATGACGCACGGCATCCCGACCTCGGCCGAACAGCTGGCGACCCTGCGCCGGCAGTTCGGGCTCGACCTGCCGCTGTGGCAGCAGTTCGCCGAGTACTGCACCAAGGCGCTGAGCGGCGATCTCGGCACCTCGTACCAGTTCCACGCCCCGGTCGGCGAGCTGATCGCGCAGAAGCTCCCCGCGACGCTGCTGCTGACCGGCGTGGCCGTCCTCGTCTACTCGGCGCTCGGGCTCTGGCTCGGCACCCGCTCCGCCTGGAACCACGGCGGGCTCGGCGACCGGGTGAACACCGGCCTCGCGCTGACCCTGTGGTCCGTGCCGTCGTTCTGGCTGGGCCTGCTGCTGATCATCGTCTTCTCCGTCGGCGCCGGCCCGATCCCGGGCCTCTTCCCGACCGGCGGCATGGAGTCGGGGACCGGCGAGACGGGCTTCGCGTACGCGCTCGACGTCGCCCACCACCTGGTCCTGCCGGTGGTCACCCTGGTCGCCGTCGGCTACGCCCAGACGCTGCTCGTGATGCGCTCCTCGTTGCTGGACGAGATGGGCAGCGACTACCTGACGACGGCACGGGCCAAGGGCCTGCGCGACGACGTCGTCCGGCGCCGGCACGCGGTGCCCAACGCGCTCCTGCCGACGGTGACGATGGTCTTCATCAACCTGGGGCACGTGGCGGCCGGATCGATCCTGGTCGAGACGGTCTTCTCGTGGCCCGGCCTCGGCGGCCTGTTCTACCAGGCGCTCAGCGTGCCGGACCTGCCACTCGTCCAGGGCCTGTTCGTGGTCTTCGCCGGCGCGATGATCCTGATGAACCTGATCGCCGACCTGCTCTATCCGCTGCTCGACCCCCGGGTGGGCCGATGACGACGACCTCTCTGACATGGACCCGGCGCAGGAACGCCGTGTCCCGCTTCTGGCGGCAGTACCGCGGTCACCGTGCCGGCCTGTACGGCCTGGCGGGACTCGCCCTGATCGCCCTGCTGGCGGTCACGGCCCCGCTGACCGTCGGCGCCGACGTGCAGTCGGTGACGAACGCCCCCGGCACCGCGCTGGAGTCGCCGAGCGCCGAGTTCCCGCTCGGTACGGACCAGTTCGGCCGGTCCCTGCTCGGACTGCTGATCTGGGGCGCGCGGATCTCCCTGCTGGTGGGACTGCTCGCGGCGACCCTGTCGGTCGCCATCGGCACCCTGGTCGGGATCATCGCGGGCCATTACGGCGGCTGGTTCTCCACCGTCGTCATGCGTGTCACCGACTGGTTCCTGGTCATGCCGACGCTCGTCCTCGCGATCGTGCTCGCCACGGTCATGGACCGGTCCATGTGGACGGTCATCCTGGCGATCGGCGTCACGAGCTGGCCGACCACCGCCCGGCTGGTGCGCGCGCAGACGATCGCGGTGGAGTCCCGGCCGTACATCGAACGGGCCACCGCCCTGGGCGGCGGGCACGGGCACGTCATGACCCGGCACGTGCTGCCCAACGTCATGCCGCTGGTGCTCGCGCAGACGACGCTGGGCATCTCCACCGCGATCCTCACCGAGGCGACGCTGGCCTTCCTCGGCCTGGGCGACCCGACGGTGGTGTCCTGGGGCGGCATGCTCCAGGACGCCCGGGAGGCGGGCGCGGTCTCCTCCGGCCACTGGTGGTACCTGGCCCCGCCCGGGATCGCGATCGCCCTGGTGGCGCTCGCCTTCACGCTGTGCGGACGGGCCATCGAGGCCGTTCTCAACCCGAAGCTGGGGGTGGGGCGTTGAGCCTCCTCGAAGTACGGAATCTGACCGTGACGTACGGCACGGGAGGGTCCGCCGTCCCCGCCGTGCGCGGCGTCGACCTGACCCTGGCGCCGGGAACCAAGCTCGGTGTGGCCGGCGAGTCCGGCTGCGGCAAGTCGACGATGGCGCTGGCGATGCTGCGGCTGCTGCCGCCCACGGCCCGGCTGACCGGCGAGATCCTGCTCGACGGCGAGGACGTGCTGGCGATGAAGTGGGGCCGGCTGCGGGCGGTGCGCTGGGCGGGGGCGTCGATCGTCTTCCAGGGCGCGATGCACTCGCTGAACGCGGTGCAGCGGATCGGGGACCAGATCGCCGAGCCGCTGCTCGTGCACGGGCGGGCGACCCCGGCCGCCGCGCGCGAGCGGGTCGGCGCGCTCCTGGAACAGGTGGGACTGCCGGTGTCCCGGGCACAGGCGTACCCGCACGAGCTCTCGGGCGGGCAGCGTCAGCGGGTGATGATCGCGATGGCGCTGGCCTGCGATCCCCGGCTGATCGTGGCCGACGAGCCGACGACCGCGCTGGACGTGATGATCCAGGCGCAGATCCTTCGGCTGATCGAGCGGCTGGTCGCCGACGAGGACATCAGCCTGCTGATGATCAGCCACGACCTGGCCGTGCTCGCCGAGACCTGCGACCGGCTCGCGGTGATGTACGCGGGCCGGGTGGTCGAGGAGGGCCCGGCGCGGGAGGTGTACGAGGCCGCGCAGCACCCCTACGGGCGGGCGCTGTCCTCGGCCTTCCCCCGGATCGGCGACCCGGCGTCCCGGCGGGCGCCGCGGGGGCTGCCGGGCGATCCGCCGGACCCGGCGGACCTGCCCGCCGGCTGCTCGTTCCACCCGCGCTGTCCGGTGGCGGTGGAGGAGTGCGGCGAGCGGGACCAGGAGCTGCGGGCAGCGGGCGCGGAGCGCCGGGCGGCCTGCGTACACGTCGGGAGTACGTCATGAGCACGGTGGTGTCGGACGCCTCGGCCTCGGAGCCCGTGAGGCCTTCGCGGGACGCGGAACCGGCCCCGGAGAGGACCGGGCCGGCTCCGCGGGCGGGCGCGGACGGGGACCGGGTGACGAGCCCGCTGCTGTCGGCGTCCGGACTGCACGTCACCTTCCCCGGACGGCGCGGAGCGCCGGCCGCGCGGGCCGTGGACGGGGTGGACCTGGACATCGGCGCGGGCGAGATCGTGGCCCTGGTCGGCGAGTCCGGCTGCGGCAAGACGACGCTGGCGCGCTCGCTCCTCGGGCTGGTCCCGCCGACGTCCGGCGGGATCACCTTCGCCGGCGAGCCGCTGTCGTACACCTCCCGCGCCCTGAAGGCGTACCGCAAGCGGGCCCAGCTCGTCCTCCAGGACCCCAGTGGCTCGCTCAACCCGCGGCACACGGTCTACGAGGCGGTGGCGGAGGGGCTGCGCATCCACGGCTGTCAGGGGGACGAGCGGGAGGCCGTGGCCGGGGCGCTGGCGCGGGCCGGTCTGCGCCCGCCGGAGCGCTTCTTCCTGCGCTATCCGCACGAGCTGTCCGGCGGGCAGCGGCAGCGGGTCGTCATCGCGGGCGCCCTGGTGCTGGAGCCCGAACTGATCGTCGCGGACGAGCCGGTGGCATCGCTGGACGCGTCGGTGCGGGGCGAGATCCTGGCGCTGCTGCTGCGCCTGCGGGACGAACTGGGGCTGTCGGCGCTGGTGGTGACGCACGATCTGGGCCTGGCCTGGAACATCGCGGACCGGGTGGCGGTGATGTACCTGGGGCGGATCGTGGAGACCGGGACCGTGGAGTCGGTCCTGACGTCCCCTCGGCACCCGTACACGCAGGCCCTGCTGTCGGTGCTGCCCGAGTCGGGGACGGAACCGGTGATCCTGACGGGCGAGCCGCCGGACCCGTCCCGTATCCCGTCCGGCTGCCGGTTCCACGCCCGCTGCCACGTCCTGGCCTCGGGCCGGGCGGCCGCGGTCGCGGACCGCTGCCGGGGCGAGGCCCTGCCGGTCCTGTCCGGCGACGGGACACGCGACGCGGCCTGCCACTGGGCGGCCGCCGGGAGCTGAGCGGGGCCGAGACGGCCGCCCGCCGTGCGTCCGGCGGGCGGGTGGCCCGGGGGCCCGGTCCGCCCGGACGGGACAGCCCTTACCGCAGGTCGTAGGCCTCGGTCAGCTCGCGGCACCGCTTGACGTCCGCCGCCATGGCGACGAGCAGGTCGTCCAGGGTGTCGAACTTCAGCATCCCCCGGACGTAGGCGAGGAAGTCCACGGCCACGTGCAGGCCGTACAGGTCGAGCCCCTCACGGTCGATGGCGTACGCCTCGACGGTCCGCTCGGTGCCGTTGAACTGGGGGTTCGTGCCGACCGAGATCGCCGCCGGCATCCGCTCGCCGTCGGCCGTCAGCCAGCCGGCGTACACGCCGTCCGCCGGGATCGCCGTGTGCGGCAGGGTCTCGACGTTGGCGGTCGGGAAGCCGAGCTCGCGGCCCCGCTGCGCGCCGCGCACGACCACGCCCTCGACGCGGTGCGGCCGGCCGAGGATCTCGGCGGCGCCCGCCATGTCGCCCTCGGCGACCAGTCGGCGGGTGAGCGTGGAGGAGAACGGGTCCCCGCCGCCCGCGGTGCCGCTCACGTAGAGGTCGATGACCTCGACCTCGTAGTCGTAGGTCGCGCCCAGTTCCGTCAGGAAGGCGACGTTGCCGGCCGCGCGGTGCCCGAAGCGGAAGTTCGGGCCCTCGATGACGGCCTTCGCGTGCAGCTTGTCGACCAGGACCTTCACGATGAAGTCCGCCGGGGACAGCTGCGAGAACTCGGCCGTGAAGGGCAGGATCAGCACCGCGTCGACGCCCAGCTCCGCCATGAGCTCCGCGCGCCGGTGGTGCGGGGCGAGCAGCGGCGGGTGGCTGCCGGGCCGCACCACCTCGGAGGGGTGCGGGTCGAAGGTGACGACGACCGCGGGGACGCCCAGCTCGCGGGCGCGCTCCACCGCCCGTCCGATGATCAGCTGGTGCCCGCGGTGCACACCGTCGTAGGAGCCGATGGTGACGACGCTGCGCCCCCAGTCCTGGGGGATGTCCTCCAAGCCACGCCAGCGCTGCACTGTGACCGCTCCTCATCCGCCTGTTCGCCGATTACGCAGGTCTAAGACTGCCATGTCCCCGGCCGTCCGTTCGCATCGGCATGGAACTGCCGAGGCCCGACAGGGTGCGGCGGGTGCTCGGGCCGACGAGCAGGGCCCAGTCGTCCGGGGCGGCCGACAGCCAGCCCACCAGCAGCGCGCCGAAACGGGGCACTTCGCGCGCGAGCTCGACGAGGCGACGGTCGAAGCGGGTGGCCCCCTGCGGGGTGCGCACGAGGAGCAGCCCGACACGGTGGACGAGGTCCCGGGTGCGGCCTTCCGTGCGGCGCTCGCAGTCGAGGGCGGCGGCACGCAGCAGGGCGTCGAGGACGGCGGGATCCCGCGTCCGGTCGTACTCGAAGTGCAGGAGCACGTCGAGGAGCTCGGCCCGCAGGAGCCGGGAGGCACCGGTGCCGGGCGCGGCGAGGACGGGCGCCAGGGCGCACCGGACCTCGGCCGGATGTCCCAGGATCAGGCCCGTGACCAGGGGGAACAGGACGGCTCGGGCGGTGGGGCCGTCCTCCAGGCGGCGGTCGACGAAGGCGGCGACCGGTCCGGCGTCCTCGGGGTGGCGGCCGACGTGGTCGCGGACGAGGGCGGCGGCCCGGCGGGCGAGGGCGTTCCGCGACCGCCTCGACACCGGCGGGCGAGGGCGGGCGTGGTGAGGCGGGCGAGGACGCGCAGCACCTCGTCCGCCCGCTCGGGCCCGCCGGTGTCGAGGCGGTCGCGGAAGGCGGCGAGGACCGGCTCGGGGTGGGTGGCGAGCGCGGCGGCGAGCGCCGCCGCCGGGACCGTCGGATCCGCCAGCGCCCGCGCCAGGTGGCGGGGACGGCTGTGCGGGTCGCGGACCAGCAGACCGAGGGCGGGGCCGTGCAGGGCGGGATCGCCGGGCCGCGCGAGCAGGGCGAGCGCGGCGTAGCGCAGGAGCTCGCGGTCGGGTCCGGTCGTGACGTGTCCGGCGACGAGGCCGCCGTACGCCGCCGCTGCCGCACGCCGCTCCGGGCGGCCGTCGTCGTGCGCCCAGCGGTCGACGGCCCGGGCCACGGCGGCCGGCTCGTCCTCGGCGAGCGCGGCGAGCAGCCCTTCGGCCAGTGGGTGCGCGGTGGCGACGAGTGCCTCGCACAGGTCGTCGACGGCGAGCCGGCGGTGGGTGTGGAGCAGAGCCTGGGCGGCGGTCGCGACCGTGGCGTGCGGGGCCGCGGGCAGCGCCCGTACGTCGGCGAACCAGCGGCAGAGCGCCGGCTGCACGTCCCGGGGCCGGGCGGCCAGCCGGGCGGCCACGGTGTCCAGGTAGCGGGCCGGGCCGGCCGGGCCGCCGGGCGGGGGGTCGGCGGTCACCAGGCGCCGCAGCAGGTCCATCCGTTCGTCCTCGCCGAGGCGCAGCGCCTCCCAGAACGAGGGGCCGAAGGAGGCTAACACCCCGGGCGGTCCGGGGGCGGGGGCCGGCGTGCCGGGCCCGGCGGGCGGGACCGCGACGGGGCCGCGCGGCTGCGGGACCGTCGGGAGTTCCGGCCTCCCGCGGCCGATCCGGTCCGCCAGGAGGCGCAGGACCGGCAGGCAGGGCCTGGGGTCGGGCAGCCCGAGCAGGGTCCCGGCCAGCAGGCGGGCCGCCCACCACGCCTCGTCGGTGCCGCCGAGGTCGGAGTCCGCGCAGCGGTCCAGGGATTCGGCCAGGGCCGCCAGCCGGGGCACGAGCGCCGCGGTGCCGTCGTCCCTGGCGAGCTGGAGCAGGGCCTGCAGGACCGGGCCGATCCGGTGGCGCGGGACGGGAGCGGCGCACGGGGGCCTGTCCGCGACCGCGGTCCTGCCGCGGTGGACCAGGGCGTCCAGGGCGCCGTCGACGTCCAGGTGCGCGCCCTGGAGCCGGTCGGCGAGTTCCTCGTGTCCGAAGCGGTAGCCGTCGCCCGCCGGCACGAGGAGGCCCTCGGCCAGGACGGCCGGGGCCCAGCCCGTGCTCCACGGGAAGAGCGTCTCGAAGGACGCGCGGTCGAGCGCGCCCTGTCCGGGGCCGAGGCAACGGCGCGCGGCCTCGTGGACCTGTCCCGAGACCCTCGCCGCGAGCCGGCGCACGGCGGCGCCGCGCGGGACGGGGTGGCGGGCCGCGGCGATCCGGACCGCGATCCGCAGGCACACCAGGTCGAGGTGTGCGGTGAGGATCTCCGTGCGGCCCGGCCGGCCCGGCACGTCCGCGGGCAGTGCCGCCCGTACCTCGGCGAGCAGCCGTAGCGCGAGCGGGTGCCTGGCGTCCTCGGCGGCGAGATCGGCGTCGGAGAGCCCGTAGCGCTCCCGCGCGGTCCGTGCCTCCTCCTCGGACAGGTCGCCGAGGAGGACGGGGTCGCCGGCGCCGCCGGGCCCGTAGAGCGGCCGGGCCTGTTCCCAGTGCTCCGGTCGGCAGCCGAGGAGCAGGCGGACGTCGTGGGCGCGGAGCCAGCGTTCGGTCCCGCGCGTCCACGCGGCGAGGCGGGCGGCGAGGGCGGGCGGCATCTCCTCCGGGCCGTCGAGGACGACCAGCAGCGGTCGGCCGGCGTCCCGGGCGAGGGCGGCCACGCGTTCGGGGGTGGCGGTCGTGAGGTCGCCGCGCGCGCCGGAGGCGGCGACGATCCGGCCGGCCCGTTCCAGGGCGCGGCCGACGGCGGTGGCGACCGTGTCGTCCTCGGTGCGCAGGTCGGCGCCCCGCAGCCAGACGGTGGGGGCGGGCTCCGCTCCGCGTGCCCGGTGGGCGCAGTGGGCCGCGAGGGCGGTGGTCCGCCCGCTGCCGGGGACGCCGACGAGGGCGAGGACCGGGGTCCGGGACGCGGCGAAGGCGGCCAACGCCCCCGTGCAGTCGGCCCGTTCGACGGGTGCGGGCCACGGCTGCGGGGCGCTGTCGGCGGTCCGGTGACCGGGGGCGTCGCCCGCGGCTCCCGTGCCGCCGGCGGTGGCGAGGGCGGTGCAGGTGGCGGTGAGCTCCAGGACGCCGGCCAGGTTCAGGTCGCGTCCGTAGCAGGGGACGGTGGCGGCGTTGTGCCGGAGCAGCGCCGCCAGCGGCCGGGCGGCGGCCGGCGGGACCGCGTGTCCGGCGGCCGGCCGGTCGCCGTGCAGCGCCGTCCCGAGGACGCCGAGGACGGCGCCGGTGGCGGCGTCCAGGACGGGTCCGCCCGCCCCCCGGCCGCCGGGCCGCAGCGCTTCGGCGCCTTCGGTGCCGACGGCCAGGGCGAGCGCTTCGCCGATCAGGTGGCCGCGGCCGGCGGCCGTGTAGGTGGCGGGACCGGTGCCGAGGACCCGGGCCTCCCGCCAGCCGTGGGCGGCGATCAGGACGTAGTCGCCGGGTTCGGCCGCGGGCCGCTGCGCGATCGGCAGCGGGGGGACGCCGAGCCCTTCGGTCCGCACCAGGGCGAGGCCGTGTTCGGGCAGCGGGGTGACGGCCGCCGCCGCGGCGAGGCACGTCCGGTCGCCGGGGGCGTGCACGACGACCCGGGAGAGGCCGTCGACGACCTCGTGGGCGGTGACGACGGTGCCGCGGTCGTCGGCGAGGAACCCTATGCCCCGGGGCAGGCCCGCCGGATCGCAGATCCGTACCAGCGTCGCCAGGTCCCCGCTTCCCATGGGTCGACGTTAGGTCGGCGGTGATCACCGGGAGAAGCGCGGACCTCGAAAGCGCCCCGTGCGCTCCCCCGGTTCACTCCGAGCGCCTGCCCGAACGGGTGAGGCGGGCGGCTGCGGTGGACAGACAGTCCTCCGAGGGGGGCGTGGGGGCGGGCACGCGTGCGTGCCCGCCCCCACGAAGAGACGGCGAGGTGAGCCGAGGACGGCGGAGAGCGTCAGCCGAAGACGGCCAGGCTCTTGGCCTTGCCCTTCTGCTCCTCGACCAGGGCGAGCAGTCCGCCCTCGGGGCCGAAGACCGCGACCGGACCCGGCGGGTACGCCGGCATCTCCAGACGGACCCCGTTCAGCAGCAGCCGGGCCCGCTTCTCGTCGACGTCCCAGCGGGGGAACGCCGCCGAGGCGGCCTCGGCGACCGGCATGACGGTCAGCTCCTCCTGGAGCTGGTCGAGGGTCTTCGCGGCGTCCAGCTTGTACGGGCCGACCCGGGTGCGGCGCAGGGCGGTCAGATGCCCGCCCACGCCGAGTCCCGCGCCGAGGTCCCGGGCGAGGGCCCGGATGTACGTGCCGGAGGAGCACACCACCGAGACGATCAGGTCGACGACCGGGGTGCCGTCCTCGGCGACGGCCTCCCGGACGTCGTAGACCCGGAAGGAGAAGACGGTCACCGGGCGGGCCGGGATCTCGAACTCCTCGCCGCCGCGCACCCGCGCGTACGAGCGCTTGCCGTCGATCTTGATGGCGGAGACCTTCGACGGCACCTGCATGATGGCGCCGGTCAGTTCGGCCACGCCCGCGTCGATGCCTTCGCGGGTGACCCCGGACGCGTCCACGGAGGCGGTGATCTCACCCTCGGCGTCGTCGGTGATCGTGGTCTGGCCGAGCCGGATGGTGCCGAGGTACTCCTTCTCGGTCAGCGCGAGGTGACCGAGCAGCTTGGTCGCCCGCTCCACGCCGAGGACGAGGACGCCCGTGGCCATGGGGTCGAGCGTGCCGGCGTGGCCGACGCGACGGGTCCTGGCGATCCCGCGCATCTTGGCCACGACATCGTGCGAGGTGAAGCCCGACGGCTTGTCGACGATGACAAGGCCGTCGGGCGTCTTGTTCTGCGTGCTCATTCGGCGGTCGTGCCGTCCTCGTCCTCGTCCGGCTTGCGGTACGGGTCGGCCTCGCCGGCGTAGGCGGCGCCCGAGGACGCCTCCCGCACCTTGGCGTCCGAGGCCCGCGCCTTGTCGAGGAGGTCCTCGATCGTCTTGGCGGTCTCCGGAAGGGCGTCCGCGACGAAGGTCAGCGTCGGGGTGAACTTCGTCCCGGCCGCGGCACCGACGGCGGACCGCAGGATGCCCTTGGCGCTCTCCAGGCCCGCTGCGGCGCTGGCCCGCTCCTCGTCGTCGCCGTAGACCGTGTAGAAGACCGTGGCCTCCCGCAGGTCACCGGTGACGCGGGTGTCCGTGATGGTCACGTGCGTACCCAGGCGCGGGTCCTTGATGCCGCGCTGCAGCTTCTCGGCGACCACCTCCCGGATGAGGTCCGCCAGCTTCTTCGCCCGCGCGTTGTCGGCCACTGGTCCTTCTCCTCTTTCGTACTTCTCGTACGACTCGTACTTCTCGTGGTGCTCAGGTTCAGTCTTCGTCGGTGTGGAGCCTGCGTCGAACCGACAGCAGTTCCACCTCGGGCCGGGCGGCGACCAGGCGCTCGCACCGGTCCAGCACGCCGCTCAGGTGCCCGGGATCCCCCGAGACCATCGCGACGCCGATCCGGGCCCGTCGATGGAGGTTCTGGTCGCCGACCTCCGCCACGCTCAGCCCGAACTTCCGCTGGAGCTCGGCGACGATCGGCTTGACGACGGAGCGCTTCTCCTTCAGCGACCGTACGTCGCCGAGGAGCAGATCGAAGGACAGTGTCCCCACATACATGTATGTCCGGATGTCCCGCCGGTTCGGGTTCAGTGGCCCCGCCGACCACTCGGCGGGGACATCGGAACCGACCGTACACGCAACGGCCGGGGCCGATCGACGGAATAGTTTCCGCCGACCGGCCCCGGCTCACTGCTGCGATCAGACGCGCGGCTTCTCGCGCATCTCGTACGTCGCGATGACGTCGTCGATCTTGATGTCGTTGAAGTTTCCGAGGTTGATACCACCCTCGAAGCCTTCGCGGATCTCGGTGACGTCGTCCTTGAAGCGGCGCAGACCGTGGATCGTGAGGTCCTCGGCGATGACCTTGCCGTCGCGGACGAGGCGCGCCTTGGTGTTGCGCTTGACCTCGCCGGAGCGGATGAGGACACCGGCGATGTTGCCCAGCTTGGACGAGCGGAAGACCTCGCGGATCTCCGCCGTACCGAGCTCGACCTCTTCGTACTCCGGCTTGAGGAGACCCTTGAGGGCCGCCTCGATCTCCTCGATGGCCTGGTAGATCACCGAGTAGTACCGGACGTCGACGCCCTCGCGCTCCGCCATCTGCGCGGCACGGCCGGCCGCACGGACGTTGTAGCCGATGACGATGGCGTCGGAGCCCATCGCCAGGTCGATGTCGGACTCGGTGACCGCACCCACACCACGGTGCAGGACCCGGATGTCGACCTCTTCACCGACGTCGAGCTGGAGCAGCGAGGACTCGAGAGCCTCGACCGCACCGGACGCGTCGCCCTTGATGATGAGGTTGAGTTCCTGGACCAGACCGGCCTTGAGCACCTTGTCGAGGTCCTCGAGGGACACCCGGCGGACGCGCTTGGCGAAGGCGGCGTTGCGCTCACGCGCAGCGCGCTTCTCGGCGATCTGACGGGCCGTACGGTCCTCGTCGACCACCAGAAGGTTGTCGCCGGCACCCGGCACGTTGGTGAGACCGAGCACCAGGACGGGAGTCGACGGGGTCGCCTCCTCGACGTTGTTGCCCTTGTCGTCGAGCATCGCCCGGACGCGGCCGTACGCGTCGCCGACCACCACGGTGTCGCCGATGCGCAGCGTTCCGCGCTGGACCAGGACGGTCGAGACGGCACCACGACCGCGGTCGAGGTGGGACTCGATCGCAATACCCTGCGCGTCCTGCTCCGGGTTGGCCCGCAGGTCGAGCGAGGCGTCGGCGGTGAGGACGACGGCCTCGAGCAGCGAGTCGATGTTCAGACCCTGCTTGGCGGAGATGTCGACGAACATCGTGTCGCCGCCGTACTCCTCGGCCACCAGACCGAACTCGGTCAGCTGACCACGGACCTTGGTCGGGTCCGCGCCCTCGACGTCGATCTTGTTGACCGCGACCACGATCGGCACGTCGGCCGCCTTGGCGTGGTTCAGCGCCTCGATCGTCTGAGGCATCACACCGTCGTTGGCCGCCACCACGAGGATCGCGATGTCGGTCGACTTCGCACCACGGGCACGCATGGCGGTGAACGCCTCGTGACCCGGGGTGTCGATGAAGGTGATCTTGCGCTCTTCACCGTTGACCTCGGTGCCGACCTGGTAGGCACCGATGTGCTGGGTGATGCCACCGGCCTCGCCCGCGACGACGTTCGTCTTGCGGATCGCGTCGAGCAGTCGGGTCTTACCGTGGTCGACGTGACCCATGACGGTGACGACCGGCGGACGGGAGACCAGAGCCTCTTCGCCGCCCTCGTCCTCGCCGAACTCGATGTCGAAGGACTCGAGGAGCTCGCGGTCCTCCTCCTCCGGGCTGACGATCTGAACCGTGTAGTTCATCTCGTCGCCGAGCATCTGCAGCGTGTCGTCGGAGACGGACTGCGTGGCCGTGACCATCTCGCCGAGGTTCATCATCACCGCGACGAGCGACGCCGGGTTGGCGCCGATCTTCTCGGCGAAGTCGGTGAGGGAGGCACCGCGCGACAGGCGAATGGTCTCGCCGTTGCCGCGAGGCAGCATCACGCCGCCGACCGACGGGGCCTGCATGGCCTCGTACTCCTGGCGCCTCTGCCGCTTCGACTTGCGACCACGACGCGCGGGACCGCCGGGACGGCCGAAGGCGCCCTGCGTGCCACCACGGCCACCGGGGCCACCGGGACGGCCACCGAAGCCGCCGGGACGACCGCCGAAGCCGCCGCCGCCACCGGGACCGCCGGGACGACCGCCGCCGCCACCGCCGGGACCGCCGGGACGACCGGCGAAGCCGCCGCCGCCACCGCCGGGACCGGCCGGACGACCGGCGAAGCCGCCGCCGGGACGACCGCCGCCGCCGCCACCCGCGGGACGACCGCCGGGGCCACCGGGACCACGACCGCCAGGACCGGGACGCGGGCCGGCAGCGGGACGCTGCGGCATCATGCCCGGGTTCGGACGGTTACCGCCGGGCGCGCCGCCCGGACGGGGAGCCTGCGGACGCGGCATGCCACCGGGGGTGGGACGCGCGCCGCCCGGGGCACCGGGGCCGCCGGAACGCGGCGCGCCGCCGGGTCCGCCCTGCGGACGCGGGGCACCCGGAACGGCACCGGGGCCGCCGGGACGCGGGGCACCGCCACCCGGACGGGGCGCCTGCGGGCGCGCCATTCCGGTGGAGCCACCCGACGTGAAGGGGTTGTTGCCCGGACGGGGACCGGCCGGACGGGCGCCCGGACGCGGCGCACCCTGACCCTGCGGACGCGGGGCACCCTGGCCCTGCGGACGCGGAGACTGCTGGCCGGGACGCGGGGCACCCTGGCCCTGCGGACGCGCCGCACCGCCACCGGAACGCTGACCGGCTGCCGGAGCGGCCGGGGGCGCGGTGAACTCGGGGGC
>NZ_RDBI01000054.1:296766-305475 GCF_008042125.1 Streptomyces sp. MS191 | reverse complement strand
GCAGCGGGACGTGCCGCGGATGCCGGAGACGGCGCCGCGGGCTTCGAGGGGGCGGCCTTACGAGGCGCGCCCGGCTTGGCAGCGGACTTGCCGGCGTTGCCGCCGGGCCCCTGCAGTGCATCAGTCAACTTGCGCACGACCGGCGCCTCGATCGTCGAGGACGCCGAACGGACGAATTCACCGAGTTCTTGGAGCTTGGCCATGACGACCTTGCTCTCCACGCCGAACTCCTTGGCGAGTTCGTATACCCGGACCTTAGCCACTTCGCTCCTTTTAGGTCCGGTTACCGCCGGACCGTCGCTACTTCATGGGCGTACTCATCGCGTACTCATCGAGTGCTCATCGCAATCTCGACCTACTTCCAACTCGCGAGGTACCTGACCGCACGGTTATCCGTGCCGTACTTCTTCTTACGGTGCTGCCTGCTCGACGAACCGTCGGACCGAGGCCGCTTCGAGTGGTCCCTGGACCTTGAAGGCCCTCGGGAACGCCCTGCGGCGGACCGCCAGGTCGAGACAGACCGAGGCGGGGTGCAGGTACGCACCCCGGCCGGGCAGCGTACCGCGATGATCGGGGACACATTCGCCCTCGACCGCCACGATGCGCAGCAGATCGCTCTTGGCCGCTCGCTCCCGGCATCCCACACAGGTTCGCTCAGGGCACGCGCGGGCATGCGTCCGGCCAGACACGCTTAAGTCTACCTCCCCGTAACGACCCTCCCCGTTGGGGGGAGGGATCGAACGGTCGTTTGTCGTGATCTCGCCGTGGCACAACGTGACCGCGGCGCGATCTTTTCCTTCGGGAAAGCTGTCAGTCCCGGTCGCGACGGTCGGCCTGTTCGGCCGACGGCTGCTCGGTGTCMGGCCGGATGTCGATGCGCCAGCCGGTGAGCCGGGCGGCGAGCCGGGCGTTCTGCCCTTCCTTGCCGATGGCGAGGGAGAGCTGGTAGTCCGGCACGGTCACCCGGGCCGAACGGGCGGCCAGGTCGACGACCTCGACCTTGGAGACCCGGGCCGGGGACAGCGCGTTGGCGACCATCTCGGCCGGGTCGTCGGACCAGTCGACGATGTCGATCTTCTCGCCGAGCAGCTCGGCCATGACGTTGCGGACGCGGCCGCCCATGGGGCCGATGCAGGCGCCCTTGGCGTTCAGGCCCGAACGGGTGGACCGGACGGCGATCTTGGTGCGGTGACCGGCCTCACGGGCGATCGCCGCGATCTCGACGGAACCGTCGGCGATCTCGGGGACCTCGAGCGCGAAGAGCTTCTTCACCAGATTGGGGTGGGTGCGCGAAAGGGTGACGGACGGACCGCGGACACCCTTGGCGACCCGGACGACGTACGTGCGCAGCCGCAGGCCGTGCGTGTACTCCTCGCCGGGCACCTGCTCCTGCACCGGAAGAATGGCTTCCAGCTTGTCGTCGAGCTTGACGAGGACGTTCTTCGGGTCCTTGCCCTGCTGCACCTGGCCGGCGACGACGTCGCCCTCGCGGCGCGCGTACTCGCCGAAGGTGACGTCGTTCTCCGCGTCACGCAGCCGCTGCTGGATGACCTGGCGGGCGGTGCTCGCCGCGATCCGGCCGAAGTCCGACGGCGTGTCGTCGAAGTCCTTCGGCTCCTGGCCCTCCTCCAGCTCGGAGGGGTCTTCCTTCGCCCACACGGTCACGTGACCGGTGTGCCGGTCCAGCTCCACGCGCGCGTGGCGCCGGGCGGAGGGGGTGCGGTGGTAGGCGATGAGGAGGGCCGACTCGATCGCCTCGACCAACAGGTCGAAGGAGATCTCCTTCTCTTGTGCCAAGCCCTTCAGGAGCTTCACGTCGATGTCCACGGCTACGCCTCCTCTTCCTTCTTGTCCTTGCGGCTGAACTCGATCTCGACACGCGCCTTGGCGATCTCGGCGAACTCGACGCGCCGGGCGGTGGGCTTGCGCCCCTTCACGCCGGGCACCTCGAGGTCGAGGCCGTCGTCGTCCACGGTCAGGATCCGCGCGATCACCTCGCCGCCGCCCGCGGCGTCGGTCAGCCTCAGCTTGACCAGGCGCCCGGTGGCGCGCACGTAGTGGCGGTGCTGGGTGAGGGGGCGGTCGGCGCCGGGGGAGCTGACTTCGAGGACGTACTCGCCCTCGCCCATCGCGTCCGTCTCGTCGAGCTTCTCGGAGATGACGCGGCTCAGCTCGGCACAGGCGTCCAGCTCCACGCCCTCGTCCGAGTCGACGATGACCCTCAGCAGTCCGCGGCGGCCGGCCCGGGACACTTCGATCTCCTCGAGATCCAGGTCCTTCGCGTGGACGAGCGGCTCCAGGAGTCCGCGCAGCCTGTCGCTCTGGGTGGTGCTCATCCGGGTGACTCCTCGGCCGCGTGTGCTGTTGTGGGTTCGTCGCGTGTCAGACCAAAGGGTATCCGGTCCAGAGGGGTGTTGCCGTCCACCGTGTCCGCGGCCGCGGGTACGCTCGCCTGCGGTGATCTTCGACCGAGGCCGAGGGAGAGAACGTGGGGCGCGCGGGGACGGTGGGCAGGCGTGCGCTGCTGCTGGCCGGGGCGGCGACGCTGGGCGGCTGCACCACCACGCCGCCGCGGGAGAGGGGCCCCGAGCCGCCCACCGCGGCCGAACGGGCGGCACGCGCCGAGGCGGAGCTGCGCCGCAGGTCGGCGGCGGCCGGCCGGGCCCTGCTGGAACGCTACGACGCGGTGCTCACCGCGCACCCCTCGCTCTCGGCGCGACTGACGCCGTTGCGGACCTCGGCGGCGGCGCACGCCGCCGCCCTGGGCGAGGGGACGGCCGCCCCCGGCGCCCGGCCGACGCCTTCGCCCACCGGCGGCGGCGGCCCGCGGACCCCGCGGCCGCGCTGCGTGAGCTGGCGGCCGAGGTCCGGCGGACCTCCGACATCCACACGGCCACGCTGCTCGACGCGCCGCCGGAGTACGCGCGGCTGCTCGCCTCGGTGGCGGCGGCCGGCGCGGCGCACGCCTATCTGCTGACCGAGGGAGGCCGGGGATGACCGAACGGGAGACCGCGCTCGCGGCGGCCCAGGCCGCTCTCGCCGCCGAGCACGCGGCGGTGTACGGCTACGGCGTCGTGGGCGGCCGGATCGGGGCCGGGCGGCGGGCCGAGGCCACCGCCGCCCACGGCGCCCACCGGGCCCGGCGGGACGCGCTGCGCCGGACCGTACGCGACCTCGGCGGCGAGCCGGTGGCCGCGGCCGCCGGTTACGCGCTGCCGTTCCCGGTGCCGGACACGGCCGCGGCCGTCCGGCTGGCCGCCGCCCTGGAGGACGGCGTCGCCGGGGTGTACTCCGATCTCGTCCGGGCATCGACGGGCCCTCTGCGGCGGGACGCCGCGGCGGCCCTGCGCGAGGCCGCCGTGCGGGCCGTCCGCTGGCGCGGCAGCGACGTAACCTTTCCTGGGCTCGCCGAGCGGGTCTGAGCCCCGCTCCGGCCGGGCTCGTCCGAACTGCAGAAGGAACAACGCACGCATGGCTTTCGAACCGCCGCAGCGACTCGTGCGGGCGCTGGGCGAGACGTACGGGGACGCCGTCGCGGCCGAGTGGCTCGGAGAGCTTCCCGAGCTCGCCCGGACCGCGCTGGAGACCGCGTCCCTGGACGTCGACCGGACGGTCGCCCCCGGCGGGCGCAGCAGCCTCGTGCTGCTCGTCCGGCGGCCGGACGGCACCCCCGCCGCGCTGAAGATCGCCCCGGGCGCCGCCCGGCCGGAGGCCGAGGCGCGGGCGCTGGCGCACTGGGACGGCTGGGGCGCGGTGCGGCTGGTCGACACGACCGACGGCGGCGGACTCGTACTCGAACGGCTGCACCCGGAAGTGTCCCTGCGCTCGCTGCCGGAGGCGAAGGCGCTGCTGGAGGCCGCCGGCATCGTGCGGCGGCTCTGGGTCGAGCCGCCCGCGGAGCACGACTTCGAGACGGTCGCCGGGCGCACGGCCCGGCAGGCGGCGGCCATGGAGCGTCACCGCGGTGACGAGACGGCCGGCGGGCTGACCGCGGCGGCTCTGGAGGCCCGCGCGGAGCTGGTCGCCGACTCCCCCGAGGCCCTGCTGCTGCACGGCTGCTTCCGGCAGGGCAAGGTGCTGGCCGGCGACCGGACGCCCTGGCTCGCCATCGGGCCCGAGCCGTTGGTCGGCGAGCGCGCCTACGACCTGGCTCGGCTGGTCCGCGACCGGGTGGAGGACCTGGTGGCGGCGTCCGCGGGGGCCTCGGCGGCCCGCCGCCGGGTGAACCGGCTGGCGGACTCCCTGGAGGTGGACCGCGAGCGGCTGCGCGGCTGGACGCTCTTCCGGGCGGTCGAGTCGGGCACGCGGGCGCTGGCCGCGGGACGGCGGCAGGACGCCGAGCTGCTGCTGGAGTTCGCCGGCTGGCTGTGAGCGCGCGGCACTTTTCCCGGGCCTTCCGCGGGGGCATACCCTTGCTGTAACACTCGGCTCGGACGCCCGTCAGGGGGTCGTGATGATCGAAGCGCTGTTGATGGCCGCAGCGGGTGCGATAGTCGCCGCCGGGGTGTACACGGCGGCCGCGCTCCGCGTGGTGAAGCAGTACGAACGAGGCGTGGTGTTCCGCTTCGGCCGGCTCCGTGACGACGTCCGGCAACCCGGTCTGACCATGATCGTTCCGGCGATCGACCGGCTGCACAAGGTGAACCTGCAGATCGTGACGCTGCCGGTGCCGGCGCAGGAGGGCATCACCCGGGACAACGTGACCGTGCGGGTGGACGCGGTCGTGTACTTCAAGGTGGTCGACGCGGCGGACGCGCTGGTGCGCGTCGAGGACTACCGGTTCGCGGTCTCGCAGATGGCGCAGACGTCGCTGCGGTCGATCATCGGCAAGAGCGATCTGGACGATCTGCTGTCCAACCGCGAGAAGCTCAACCAGGGTCTGGAACTGATGCTGGACAGCCCCGCCATGGGCTGGGGTGTCGCCATCGACCGCGTCGAGATCAAGGACGTGTCGCTGCCGGAGACGATGAAGCGCTCGATGGCCCGGCAGGCGGAGGCGGACCGTGAGCGGCGCGCGCGCGTGATCAACGCGGACGCGGAGCTCCAGGCCTCGAAGAAGCTGGCGGAAGCCGCGGGAGTGATGTCGCAGCAGCCCGCCGCGCTCCAGCTGCGGCTGCTTCAGACCGTGGTGGCGGTGGCGGCGGAGAAGAACTCGACGCTGGTGCTGCCCTTCCCGGTGGAGCTCCTGCGGTTCCTCGAGCGGGCCGCGCAGCCCGCGGCCGCCCCCGCCGCGGAGCCCGTCCAGGAGCCCTTGCCCGGTCTGACCCCCTCGCCCCACCTCCAGGGGCTCGCGGGTGCCGCTAACGCGACGAGCGCGGCGAACGGCACGAGCGTGGAGGACCTGGCCGGCGCTCCGGTCGACCCGGCGCCGCAGGAGGGCTGAGCCGGACCGCACACGACGGGAGCGGGTGGCGGGGGCAGGCCCCCGCCACCCGCTCCCGGGTGTCGTGCGTCAGGCGCTCAGACGCGCGATCGCCTCGTCGACGGTGAGCTCCTCGCGCTCGCCCGTGCGGCGGTCCTTCAGCTCCACGACGCCCTCGGCCGAACGGCGGCCGGCGACGAGGATCTTCGGGACGCCGATGAGCTCGGCGTCGGTGAACTTCACGCCCGGGGAGACGCCCGCGCGGTCGTCGACCAGGACCCGCAGTCCGGCGGCCTTGAGCTTCTCGGAGACCTCCAGGGCCAGTTCGGTCTGCAGCGCCTTGCCGGCGGCGACGACGTGGACGTCGGCCGGGGCGACCTCGGCGGGCCAGCACAGGCCCTTGTCGTCGGCGTGCTGCTCGGCGAGGGCCGCGACCGCGCGGGAGACGCCGATGCCGTACGAGCCCATGGTCACGCGGACCGGCTTGCCGTTCTGGCCCAGCACGTCGAGCTGGAAGGCGTCGGCGTACTTGCGGCCGAGCTGGAAGATGTGGCCGATCTCGATGGCGCGGTCCATCTTCAGGCCGGTGCCGCAGTTGGGGCAGGGGTCGCCTTCCTGGACCACGACGACGTCCAGGTAGTCGTCGACCTCGAAGTCACGGCCCGCGACGACGTTCCGCGCGTGCTTGCCCTCCTTGTTGGCGCCGGTGATCCAGGCGGTGCCGGGGGCGATGCGCGGGTCGGCGATGAAGCGGACCTTCTCCAGGCCCTGCGGGCCGACGTAGCCCTTGACCAGGTCGGGGCGGCCGACGAAGTCCTCGGCGGTGACCAGTTCGACGACGGCCGGGGCCAGGTGGTCCTGCAGCTTGCCGAGGTCCACCTCGCGGTCGCCGGGGACGCCGACGCCGACGATCTCGCCGTCGACCTTGACCAGCAGGTTCTTCAGCGTCTCGGAGGCCTGGACGCCCAGGTGGGCGGCGAGCGACTCGATCGTCGGGGTGTCGGGGGTGTCCAGCTCCTCGACCGCGGCGTGCGCGGAGCCGTCGGCGGCCTGGGCCGGGAAGGTCACGGCCTCGGTGTTCGCGGCGTACTCGCAGCTCGGGCAGTACACGAAGGTGTCCTCGCCGGCGGCGGCCGGGGCCAGGAACTCCTCGGAGGCCGAGCCGCCCATGGCGCCGGAGATCGCGGAGACGATCTTGTGCTCCAGGCCGAGCCGCTCGAAGATCCGTACGTACGCCTGGCGGTGCAGCGCGTACGCCTCGGCCAGGCCCTCGTCGGTGGTGTCGAAGGAGTACGAGTCCTTCATCTGGAACTCGCGGCCGCGCAGGATGCCCGAGCGGGGACGCGCCTCGTCGCGGTACTTCGTCTGGATCTGGTAGAGGATCACCGGCAGGTCCTTGTAGGACGTGCACTGGTCCTTGACCAGCTGGGTGAAGATCTCCTCGTGGGTGGGGCCGAGGAGGTAGTCGCCGCCCTTGCGGTCCTGGAGGCGGAACAGCTCCGCGCCGTACTCCTCCCAGCGGCCGGACGCCTCGTAGGGCTCCTTGGGCAGCAGGGCCGGCAGCAGGACCTCCTGCGCGCCGATCTCGTCCATCTCCTCGCGCACCACGCGGGTGACGTTCTCCAGGACCTTCTTGCCGAGCGGCAGCCAGGACCAGATGCCCGCCGCGTTGCGACGGACGTAGCCGGCGCGGACGAGCAGCTTGTGGCTGAGCGTCTCGGCGTCCGCCGGGTCGTCGCGCAGTGTCTTGACCATCAACCGGGACATGCGCTGGACCTGGGCCATGGGGAACTCTCCTGCAGTGAAAAGTGTGATGGCTAGGAGGTTAGCCGGGTGGCCCCGGGTCGGTGAAATCAGTTCCGGCGCAGAAGCGGCAGCGGCGCGCCCATCACGGCGTAGGGACGGGGTGCGCTGGGGAAGTGGACCTGCCGGGCGAGGTCCGTGTAGCCGAGGGCGCGGTAGAGCCCGCGGGCCGGGCTCTCGGTGTCGATCGCGGAGAGGATCGAGCGCGGCTGGGGGGCGCCGTCGGTGATGGTGGTGATCAGTGTCCGGCCGACGCCCCGGCCCTGGAAGGCGGGGTGGACGTGGAGCTCGGTGATCACGAAGGAGTCGTCGAGCCAGTCGGCGGTGCCGGTGGCGCGCAGGTACGGCTCGACGATGCCGGACCACCAGTGGCCGCGGTCGTTCGGCATGCCGTAGACGAAGCCGACCAGGCGGCCGTCGCCGGTGGTGGCGCCGTACGCGCAGGCGCCGGGACTGAGCAGGTGGCGCAGGACGATGTGCCGGCGTACGACGATCTCGTCCTCGCCCAGTCCGAAGGCGAGCGCCTGCACGGCGAGGGCGTCGTCCACCCGCGCGGCGAGATTGACCGGTCCGATCGTGACGTCAGCGTCATCCATGCGCGCACCCTACAAGTGGATCAGAAGAGGACGCTCATGAAGGCCCCCACCTCACGGAATCCGACGCGGCGGTACGCGGCCCGGGCGGGGGTGTTGTAGTCGTTGACGTACAGGCTGGCCACCGGGGCGACGTCGGCGAGGGCGTAGCGCAGGACGGCGGCCATGCCCGTCTCGGAGAGGCCCTTGCCGCGGTGCTCGGGGGCGACCCAGACGCCCTGGATCTGGCAGGCGTGGGAGGTGGCGGCGCCGATCTCGGCCTTGAAGACGACCTTGCCGTCCTCGATCCGGGCGAAGGAACGCCCGGAGCCGACGAGCTCGGCGACCCGGGCCTGGTAGAGCAGTCCGCCGTCGCCGGCCATCGGGGAGATGCCGACCTCCTCGGTGAACATGGCCACGCACGCGGGCATGATCACGTCCATCTCGTTCCTGCCGACGCGGCGGACGAAGGGGTCGGGCTCGACGTCGGCCGAGGGCTCCTCGGTCACCATCAGCGGCTGGTGGGCGCGGATGTCGCGGGCGGGGCCCCAGCCGGGCTCCAGGAGCCGCCAGAGCTGGGCGGTGGGTTCGGCGGGGCCGACGATGGACGAGCAGCGGCGGCCGGTGCGGCGGGCGCGGTCGGCGAAGGCCCGGACGGCGTCCGGGGTGGCGCACATCGGGACGAGGTTGGCGCCGGAGTAGCACAACGAGCGCAGCCGCCCGTCGGCGTACCAGCCCCACATCTCGCCCCCGAGTCGCCAGGGATCGAGCCCGGCGGCCTGGACCCGGGCCGCGACGAAGGCGTTCTCGACGGGGGCGCTCTCCAGGACGGCGAGCGCGGCCCCGAGGTCGGCGGGTTCGAGGACCCGGGTGGTGGTCTGCGTCAACACGAGGGGGCCTCACCATGCGGTCTGCTGATTCTCCGCACTGTACCTGGCGCGTCGCCGAGGTGACGGGCCCGGCGGGCGGGAC
>NZ_RDBI01000054.1:281827-296666 GCF_008042125.1 Streptomyces sp. MS191 | reverse complement strand
TCTCCATCTGCTCGGCGATCTTCATCGCCTCCTCGATCAGGGTCTCGACGATCTTCGACTCCGGAACCGTCTTGATCACCTCGCCCTTCACGAAGATCTGGCCCTTGCCGTTGCCCGACGCGACACCCAGGTCCGCCTCACGCGCCTCGCCCGGACCGTTCACCACACAACCCATCACCGCGACCCGCAGCGGCACCTCCATGCCCTCCAGACCCGCCGTGACCTCCTCGGCCAGCTTGTACACATCCACCTGCGCCCGCCCGCACGACGGACAGGAGACGATCTCCAGGCGGCGCGGCTTGAGGTTCAGCGACTCCAGGATCTGGTTGCCGACCTTGACCTCCTCGACCGGCGGTGCCGAGAGGGAGACGCGGATGGTGTCGCCGATGCCCTCGGACAGCAGCGCGCCGAAGGCGACGGCGGACTTGATGGTGCCCTGGAAGGCGGGGCCCGCCTCGGTGACGCCGAGGTGCAGCGGGTAGTCGCACTGGGCGGCGAGCTGACGGTAGGCGTTGACCATGACGACCGGGTCGTTGTGCTTGACCGAGATCTTGATGTCGCCGAAGCCGTGCTCCTCGAAGAGGGAGGCCTCCCACAGCGCGGACTCGACCAGCGCCTCGGGGGTGGCCTTGCCGTACTTCTTCAGCAGCCGGGCGTCGAGGGAGCCCGCGTTGACGCCGATCCGGATCGGGGTGCCCGCGTCCTTGGCGGCGTGGGCGATCTCCTTGACCTTGTCGTCGAACTGCTTGATGTTGCCCGGGTTGACGCGGACGGCAGCACATCCGGCCTCGATGGCGGCGAAGACGTACTTCGGCTGGAAGTGGATGTCCGCGATCACGGGGATCTGCGACTTCTTCGCGATCGTGGCGAGCGCGTCCGCGTCGTCCTGCGTCGGGCACGCCACCCGCACGATCTGACACCCCGAAGCCGTCAGCTCCGCGATCTGCTGCAGCGTCGCACCGATGTCGGACGTACGCGTCGTCGTCATCGACTGCACGGAGACGGGCGCGTCCCCGCCGACGGCGACGCTGCCGACCTGGATCTGGCGGCTCTTGCGCCGCTCGGCGAGCCGGGTCGGAACGGTCGGGATACCGAGAGAAATCGCGGTCATCTGAAGTGCAACCTCGAGGTTGTGCGTCGGCGGGCTCAGGTGTCCGAGGTTACCGCCCTCGGGAGGGATGGCCGGACACCGGCGGTGTCCGGCCTCCCCGCGGTCAGGTCAGCTTCACCGGATTGACGATGTCGGCGGCGAGCACGAGCAGCGTGAAGCAGACGAAGACACCCGCCACCACGTAGGCGGCCGGCATCAGCTTGGCCACGTCGAACGGGCCCGGGTCGGGGCGCTTGAAGATCCGCGCCGCGTGGCGGCGGACGGACTCCCACAGCGCGCCCGCGATGTGTCCGCCGTCGAGCGGCAGCAGCGGCAGCATGTTGAACAGGAACAGCGAGACGTTGAACATGACGAGCAGCTGCAGGAAGTACACGAGGAGCGTCTGCGGCGGGGCGTCGATGGTCATCAGCTCGCCGCTGATCCGGGCGGCTCCCACGACGCCGACCGGGGAGTCGGCCTTGCGCTCGCCGTCCCCGAAGGTGGCGTCCCACAGGTCCGGGACCTTGCCCGGCAGGGCGAGGACGGACTCGAAGCCGGCCTGGAGCTGCTCGGTCATCCTGGAGGCGGACTCGCCGAAGGTGAGCGGGACGACCTCGCGGCTCGACTCGAAGCCGAGGTAGCCGGCGGAGACGTACTGGGCGGGCTGGAGGACCTTGCCGTCCGCGTCCTTCTTGAGGACCTTGTTCTCCATCAGCGTGACGGGGAGCAGCCGCTCCACGCCGTCGCGCTGGACGGTGACGGTCGCGGGGCCGGTGACCGCGCGGATCCGGTCGGAGAGGGTGTTCCAGTCCGAGACGCGCTCGCCGTTGAAGGCGACGATCCGGTCGCCCTTGAGGAGTCCGGCCGCCTTGGCGGGCGAGACGGGGTCGCCGGCCCGGCAGGTGTCGCGCTTCTGGCTCTGGTCGATGACGCAGTTGGTGACGCCGGCGACCTTGGTGGTCTGGGTCTCGAAGCCGACGGCCATCGCGCTGCCGAAGAAGATCACCACGGCGAGGATCAGGTTCATGAACGGACCGGCGAACATCACGATGACGCGCTTCCACGGCTTGCGCGTGTAGAAGAGCCGGTTCTCGTCGCCGGGCTGGAGCTCCTCGAAGGACGCCTCGCGGGCGTCCTCGATCATCGAGCGCCACGGCGAGGTGGAGCGGGCCTCGATCCGGCCGTCCCTGCCCGGCGGGAACATGCCGATCATGCGGATGTAGCCGCCGGCGGGGACGGCCTTGAAGCCGTACTCGGTCTCGCCCTTCCTCCGCGACCAGATGGTCGGGCCGAAGCCGACCATGTACTGCGGCACACGGATGCCGAAGAGCTTGGCCGTGGAGAGGTGGCCGAGCTCGTGCCAGGCGATGGAGACGAGCAGTCCCAGCACGAACAGCACAATGCCGAGAAGCGTCAGAAGTACGGTCATGCGCGCGCCTCCGCGGTCGCCTTCGCTGCGAGTTCTGCCAGTTCGCGGGCCCGGGCGCGTGCCCAGGTCTCCGCTTCGAGGACGTCGGACACCGTCAGGGAGGTTCCCCGGGCGGGGGTGCCGTGTTCGGTGACGACTGCCGTGACCGTATCCATGATTCCGTTGAACGGCAGCCTTCCGGCGAGAAACGCCTCCACGCACTCCTCGTTCGCGGCGTTGAACACGGCCGGGGCGGTGCCGCCGAGCTCGCCGACGTGGCGGGCGAGTCCGACGGACGGGAACGCCTCGGTGTCGAGGGGGAAGAACTCCCAGGTGGAGGCCTTCGTCCAGTCGAAGGCGGGGGCCGCGTCCGGTACCCGCTCGGGCCAGCCGATGCCGATGGCGATCGGGCCGCGCATGTCCGGCGGGGTGGCCTGGGCGAGGGTGGAGCCGTCCGTGAACTCGACCATCGAGTGGACGTACGACTGGGGGTGGACG
Source organism: Streptomyces sp. MS191 (assembly GCF_008042125.1). Classification (GTDB taxonomy): domain Bacteria; phylum Actinomycetota; class Actinomycetes; order Streptomycetales; family Streptomycetaceae; genus Streptomyces. The sequence goes on along the minus strand of NZ_RDBI01000054.1, from coordinate 293,670 downwards.
ACGACCTCGATGCGGTCGAAGGGGATGTCGTAGAGGAGGTGCGCCTCGATGACCTCCAGGCCCTTGTTGACCAGCGTGGCGCTGTTCACCGTGATGACCGGCCCCATGGCCCAGGTGGGGTGGGCGAGCGCGTCCTCGCGGGTGACGTCCGCCAGCTCGGCCCGGGTACGGCCGCGGAAGGGGCCGCCGGAGGCGGTGACGACCAGCTTGCGGACGTCCGCACGGGTGCCGGCGGCGAGCGCCTGGAAGAGGGCGGCGTGCTCGGAGTCGACCGGGATGATCTGGCCGGGCTTGGCCAGCGCCTTCACCAGCGGGCCGCCGACGATCAGCGACTCCTTGTTGGCGAGGGCGAGGGTGCGGCCCGCTTCGAGGGCGGCGAGGGTCGGCGCGAGGCCGATGGAGCCGGTGATCCCGTTGAGCACGGTGTGGCACGGGGAGGCGGCCACCTGCGTGGCGGCGTCGGGCCCGGCCAGGATCTCGGGGAGGGGCTCGCCGCCGTACAGCGCGGTGAGCGCGTCGCGGAGCTCCTGCACCACGTCCTCGCGGGCGACGGCGACCGTGGCGACCCCCAGCCGGTGCGCCTGCTCGGCGAGCAGGGCGACCCGGCCGCCGGAGGCGGCGAGGGCGGTGACCCGGAAGCGGTCGGGGTTGCGCAGGACCAGGTCGATGGCCTGCGTGCCGATGGACCCGGTGGAGCCGAGGACGACGATGTCCCGGCGGCCTTCGGCTGGATCGAAGGCGATGTGCGGGTCGGCGAGAGGAGAGGGGCGGTCGCTCATGCCCCCCATTCTTGCCCCAAAGGCGGTGCGCTCCGACAGCGCCTCCGGCTCGGGGCGCCGGCCCGGCTCCCCCGGGCGACCGGCCGGGGGAGCCGCGGGACGGGCCGGGGCCGCCGGCGTCCCCCGTGCCGGCGGCCCGGGGGGCGGCTCAGACGGCCGCGCGGAACTCCCCGAAGACGCGGTGGAAGTCGGGGAAGGTCTTCCGTACGCAGCCGGGGTCGTCGAAGGCGATCCCGGCTGCGCGCAGCCCGGTGACCGCGAAGGACATCACGATCCGGTGGTCGCCGTGGGTGGCGATCTCGACGCCGTGCCCGGACGGCGTGCCGGGCCGGATCTCGATCCAGTCGGGGCCGGTCGCGACGTCGACGCCGAGCCGGCGCAGGTTCTCGGCGCAGGCGTCGAGGCGGTCGCACTCCTTGACGCGGGTGTTGGCGACGTCCTCGATGCGGACCGGCCCGTCGGCGAAGGGCGCGATCGCGGCCAGCGTGGGCATGGTGTCGGAGATGTCGCGCATGTTGACGGTCAGGCCGCGCAGGGTGCCGGTGCCGCGGACGGTGGTGCCGTCGGCGGCGACGTCGACCTCGGCGCCCATCCGCCGCAGCACTTCGACGAAGCCGAGGTCGCCCTGCAGGGCGCCGGTGCCCAGGCCGGGGACGGTGACCGCCCGGCCGGGTTCGAGGGCGGCTGCGGCGAAGAAGTAGCTGGAGGTGGAGGCGTCCGGCTCGATGGCGTACGTGGTGGCGCGGTACCCGGTGGGGGCGACCCGGTAGGTCCGGCCCTCCCGGGTCACCTCGGCGCCGAAGCTGCGCATCATGGCGAGGGTGATCTCGACGTACGGCTCCGAGACCAGGTCCGTGACGGTGATGTCGAGGCCCTCGGCGGTGAGCGGGCCGAGCATCAGGAGCGCGGTCAGGTACTGGGAGGACTGGCCGGCGTCGAGGGTGAGAGCGCCGCCCTTGATGCCGTCGGCGTGGACCGTGAGGGGGTGGTGGCCCTCCTCGAGCGGGTGCTGGAGGTCGACGCCGAGGGTGCGCAGCGCGGTGGTGAGGGGCCCGAGGGGGCGCCGGCGCATCTGGGCGGAGGCGTCGAAGCGGAAGGTGCCGTGGCCGGCGGCGGCGAGCGTGGGCAGGAAGCGGGCGGTGGTGGCCCCGTCGCGGCAGTACACGTCGGCTTCGTCCGCGCCGGGGCCCTCGGGGCGGCCCTCGATGTGCCAGGCCCCCGGTTCCCGCCGGACCTGGTAGCCGAGGGCGACGAGCCCCTCGGCGAAGCCCTCGGTGTCGTCGGAGACGAGCGGCCGGAGGAGCGTGGTGGTCCCGTGCGCGGCCGCGGCGAGGAAGAGCGCGCGGGCGGTGACGGACTTGGAGCCTGGGATGTCGATGACGGTCACGGCCCCATGGTGCCGTGCGCGGGGGTGGCTCGGGGGCCGAGTCCGCTGTTCGGACAGCGCGGGGGCGGTTTCCGGACGGGGCCGGGAGCGGTCCCGGGACGGGGTCCCGGCGGCGCGCGGGCGGCCGGGGCGCGCACGGGCCGCCCGGGTCGGTGTCCCGCCCCGGGCGGCCCGTCCGTCAGCCGATGCGGCGGTGGACGTTCTCGTGGAGCGAGGGGCCCGGAGGGGTGTCCGCGATCCAGGGGCCGTCCCCGCTCGGGTCGACGACGCCTGCCTCCAGCCACTCGTACGTGCCCGCGAGCACGCCCTCCACCACGGCGCGGTCCACGTCGTCCGTGTTGGACCAGAGCCGGCCGAAGAGCTCGTCGACCCGCAGCCGCGCCTGCCGGCAGAAGGCGTCGGCCAGCGCGTGGGCCTCGCGCCCGTGGTCCCCGGTGGACCGCAGCAGCTCCGCCCGGACGCATGCCGCGCTCATCGCGAAGAGCTCGGCGCCGATGTCCACGATCCGCCCGAGGAACGCCTGCTTCAGCTCCATCCGGCCCTGCCACCGCGACATCGCGTAGAACGTGGAACGGGCCAGCTTCCTCGACGTCCGCTCCACGTACCGCAGATGCGTCGCGAGGCCGCCGAACTCCCGGTAGGCGCCGGGCACCTGGCCCGGGCCCGCGACCAGCTTGGGCAGCCAGCGGGCGTAGAAGCCGCCCGCCCGCGCGCCCGCCTTCGCCTTGTCGGCGACGGACTTGTCGGGGTCGATGATGTCGCCGGCGACCGCGAGGTGCGCGTCCACCGCCTCGCGGGCGATCAGCAGATGCATGATCTCGGTCGAGCCCTCGAAGATCCGGTTGATCCGCAGGTCGCGCAGGAGCTGCTCGGCCGGCACCGCCCGCTCGCCGCGCGCCGCCAGCGAGTCGGCCGTCTCGTAGCCGCGGCCGCCGCGGATCTGGACGAGTTCGTCGGCGATGAGGCAGGCCATCTCGGAGCCGTAGAGCTTGGCGAGGGCCGCCTCGATGCGGATGTCGTTGCGGTCCTCGTCGGCCATCTGGGAGGCGAGGTCGACGACCGCCTCCAGCGCGAACGTGGTCGCCGCGATGAAGGAGATCTTGGTGCCCACGGCCTCGTGGCGGGCGACGGGCTTGCCCCACTGCTCGCGTACGGACGTCCACTCGCGGGCGATCTTCAGGGACCACTTCCCGGCGCCGACGCACATCGCCGGCAGCGAGAGGCGGCCGGTGTTGAGCGTGGTGAGGGCGATCTTGAGTCCGGCGCCCTCGGGGCCGATGCGGTTCTCCGCCGGGACCCGGACCCGGTGGAAGCGGGTGACGCCGTTCTCCAGGCCGCGCAGGCCCATGAAGGCGTTCCGGTGCTCGACGGTGACGCCGGGCGAGTCCGCCTCGACGACGAAGGCGGTGATGCCTCCCTTGTGCCCCTCGGACGCCGGGACGCGGGCCATCACGACGAGCAGGTCGGCGACGACTCCGTTGGTCGTCCAGAGCTTCACGCCGTCCAGGACGTACGCGTCCCCGTCCGGCACCGCCGTCGTGGCGAGCCGGGCCGGGTCCGAGCCCACGTCGGGCTCGGTGAGCAGGAAGGCCGAGATGTCCGTCCGGGCCAGGCGTGGCAGGAAGGCGTCCTTCTGCTCCCGCGTACCGAAGATCTTCAGCGGCTGCGGTACGCCGATCGACTGATGGGCGGACAGCAGGGCGCCGATCGCGGGGCTGGCGGAGCCGACGAGCGCGAGGGCGCGGTTGTAGTACACCTGGGTGAGGCCGAGCCCGCCGTACTTCGGGTCGATCTTCATGCCGAGCGCCCCGAGCTCCTTGAGACCGGCGACGACGTCGTCGGGGATCCGGGACTCGCGTTCGATCAGCCGTCCGTCGATCCGGGTCTCGCAGAACTCCCTGAGCCGGGCGAGGAAGGCCTCCCCGCGCTCCACGTCCGCGTCGGCGGGCAGCGGGTGGGGATGGATCAGGTCGAGGCGGAACCGGCCGAGGAAGAGCTCCTTGGCGAAGCTGGGTTTGCGCCAGTCCTGTTCACGGGCGGCCTCGGCGACCTGCCGGGCCTCGCGTTCGGTGACCTTGGGCGGTGACGTCACCCGCCCGCCGCCGCCTGGCTCGCGGGGCTGGTCGGGGTCCTGGGGGGTCTGGGGCCACCCTGCTGGTCGACGGCCGCGTCGCCGGCGTGTGGCGTCCCGCGGACGGCGGTATCGAGGCGACGGCCTTCCATCCGCTCTCCTCCGCCGTCTGGGAGGCGCTGGCCGAGGAGGCCCGGTCCCTGGCGCAGCTGCTGGCAGGCCGTGAGACGTCGGTCTACCGCCGCTGATCGGGGGGATCGTGAGGGCTCGTGGCTACCCGTCCGTAGTACCCGATTTCACCGCGTACGGAAAGACGGGGCGCCGGCCGGAGCCGTGTTCTCCGGCCGGTCCCCGGTACCCCGGCCGGAGCGTCGTACGCCCGGGGCGGCCGGGGCACCGCCCTCACGTGCCGGTGGGCAGCACCCGCACCTCGGCGGCCGCGGGGAGTTTCGCCCACCAGTGGCCGTAGCGGCGGTAGACCGACGTCTCACGGCCTGCCAGCAGCTGCGCCAGGGACCGGGCCTCCTCGGCCAGCGCCTCCCAGACGGCGGAGGAGAGCGGATGGAAGGCCGTCGCCTCGATACCGCCGTCCGCGGGACGCCACACGCCGGCGACGCGGCCGTCGACCAGCAGGGTGGGCAGCACGTCGCCGTTGACACGGATCACGAGCGGGCGGAGGTCCGGGGGGATCAGGCGCGACCGGTCGGCGTGGGCGAGCAGGACGCTGTCCCACATCGCCATGAGCCGCGGCGGGGCGGGGGTGTCCTCGTCCGGCCGCGGGGCCCCCGGGAGGTCGTACAGCGTCGACCCGTCCGGACCCTCGAGCCGCTCCACGGTGTCGTCCAGGCCGTGCAGCGCCTCGCGTACGGGCGCGCGCCGGACGAGGGCGAACTGCGCGACGTCCGCCACCGACGCGGGCCCGAAGCCCGACAGGTAGCGCAGGATCAGGGTCCGCAGCCCCTCCTGGTCGACCTGCCGTCCCGCGGGCAGCGGCCCGGACCCGGCGGCGACGAAGGACGCCCGCCGGCCGAAGGACCACGGCGGGCCGGTCGGGGCGTGGTGGAGCGGCGCGTACCCCTTCAGACCCCACCAGGCGCCGGCCGTCCTCTCCGCGCCGAGCCGCCGCTCGATCCACGCCTGCAGTTCGGGGGTGGTCCGGGACCGGTCCGCGAAGGCCAGCAGTTCCGGCAACAGCTCCTCGGCGTCCGCGGGCGTCAGTCCGGTGGCGGCGAAGCGGGCGCCCAGCCGCGAGCTGTGGAGCGTCTGCTGCATGGCCGCGCGGAAGGGCGCGTAGTCGTCGGCGTGCACGGCGTGCAGGGTGATCCGCATCAGGGTCGCCTTGACCACGGAGCGGTCGGCGAAGGCCGCGTCCAGCTCGTCGGGGGCGAAGCCGGCGAGCCGGTTCCACAGCGCCAGGTAGGGCGAGGCGGGGTCCTGGGCCTGGAGGGCGACCACGCGTCGTATCCCGTCGAGGACGGGCAGGCGCTCCCGTTCCAGGAGGAGTTGGCGGCCGAGGGTGGCCCGGTTGAGTGCGCGCGCGGTGATCGTCACGAGGCGGATTCTGCCCTGCGCCTCCGACAGCGCGGCGGTACGGCCGTGCGCGCACGTGAAGACGGCCGGAGCCCCCGCACAGTGGGCTCCGGCCGTCTGGTCCGCGGTGTACGGATCAGAGCGCGAGGCCCGTGAGGACCAGCACCCGCTCGTACGTGTAGTCGTCCATGGCGTACTTGACGCCCTCGCGGCCCACGCCGGACTTCTTGGCGCCGCCGTACGGCATCTGGTCGGCGCGGTAGGAGGGGACGTCGCCGACGATCACGCCGCCGACCTCCAGGGCGCGGTGGGCGCGGAAGGCGGCCTGCAGGTCGCGGGTGAAGACGCCGGCCTGGAGACCGAAGTCCGAGTCGTTGACCGCGGCGAAGGCCTCGGCCTCTCCGTCGACCTTGGCGATCGTCAGGACCGGGCCGAAGACCTCGGCGCGGGCCAGGGTGACCTCGGCCGGCAGGTCGGTGAGGACGGTCGGGGCGTAGGTGGCACCCTCGCGCTTGCCGCCGGCGAGCAGCGTGGCGCCGGCCGCGACGGCCTCGTCGACCCAGGACTCGACGCGGCGGGCGGCGGCCTCGTCGACGAGCGGGCCGACGTCGGTGGCGTCGTCCGCCGGGTCACCGGTGACCTGGGCCTCGACGGCGGCGACGATCTTCGGCACCAGGCGGTCGTAGACGGAGGCGTCCGCGATCACGCGCTGCACGGAGATGCAGGACTGGCCGCCCTGGTAGTTGGAGAAGGTGGCGATACGGGTCGCCGCCCAGTCCAGGTCCGCCTCGGTGGACCAGTCCGGCAGCACGACGGCCGCGGCGTTGCCGCCGAGCTCCAGGGTGCAGTGCTTGTGCGGCACGGACTCCTGGATGGCGTAGCCGACCTTGTCGGAGCCGGTGAAGGAGATGACCGGGAGGCGCTCGTCCTGGACGAGGGCCGGCATCCGGTCGTTCGGGACGGTCAGGATCGACCAGGAACCGGCCGGCAGGTCGGTCTCGGCCAGCAGCTCGCCCAGGATCAGGGAGGAGATCGGGGTGGCCGGGGCCGGCTTGAGGATGATCGGGGCGCCGACGGCGATGGCCGGGGCGACCTTGTGGGCGCTGAGGTTCAGCGGGAAGTTGAACGGCGCGATGCCGAGGACGACGCCCTTGGGGATGCGGCGGGTGAGCGCCAGCCGGCCGACGCCGCCGGCCTCGGTGTCGAGGCGCTGGGCCTCGCCGCCGTTGAAGCGACGGGCCTCCTCGGCGGCGAAGCGGAACACGGAGACCGCGCGGCCGACCTCGCCGCGCGCCCACTTGATCGGCTTGCCGTTCTCGGCGGAGATCAGCTGGGCGATCTCCTCGGTGCGCTCGGCCAGCCGCTTCGACACGTGGTCGAGGGCGGCGGCGCGGACGTGCGCCGGGGTCGCGGCGAACTCGTCGACGACGGCGTGCGCGGCGGCGACGGCCTCCTCGACCTGGGCCTCGGTGGGCACGCTGACCTTGCCGACCAGACGTCCGTCGAAGGAGTTCGTGACGTCGAAGGCGTCCTCGCCGGTGGCCTCGCGGCCGGCGAGCCAGAAGGCGTGGGTGGTCGTCATCGCGGCCCGGCCCTTTCGTGTCGATGGGTGTCGCTGACTTGTCTGCGTGCCACGTTAGGGCCGAGGGGGCACACGGTGGTTTGTCCGGTGTGGAGTAGTGGGTGGTACCCGTCCTGCCGGTTTGGCCGAACCGGCAGGTCAGCCGCGCCTCTCCGTCGACACGATGAGACAGACGCCGCCGACGACGATCGCGCCGCCGAGCGCGATGGGCCAGGTCAGGGCCTCGTTCAGGACCAGGGCGCCGAGGAGGACGGCGACGACCGGGTTGACGTAGGCGTACGTGGCGACGAGCGGCAGCGGCGCGGCCTGGAGGAGCCAGGCGTACGCGGTGAAGGCGATCAGGGAGCCGAAGACGATCAGGTAGCCGAGTGCGACCCAGGAGCGGCCGGACACCGCGGAGAGGTCGAGGCCGTGCTGCTCTCCCCGGAGGAGACCGAGGGCGAGGCCGCCGAGACCGCCGGCGATCATCTCGTAGGCGCTGGCGGTGAAGGGGTTGCCGGGCATCGGGATCCGGGACGACGAGAAGGACCCGACGGACCACATCAGGGTGGCGACGATGACGAGGACGACGCCGCTGATCCGGACGTCGCCGCTCAGGCCGGGGAGGGTGAGCACGGCGAGGCCGGCGAGGCCGAGGAGGACGCCGGCGACGGCTCCGGCGGTGGGGCGCTCGCCGGAGCAGGCCCGCAGGACGACGACCCAGGCGGGCACGACGGCGATGAGCAGCGCGGCGAGACCGGAGGGCACGGAGGTCTCGGCGAGGACGACGAGCCCGTTGCCGCCGAGGATGAGGAGCAGGCCGACGACGACGGCCGAGGCCAGCTCCCGCGGGGTGACCTTGAGGACCTGGGGGCCCTTCCGCCAGGCGAGGAGACCGGCGAGGACCAGTCCGGCGGTCACGAAGCGGGTGCCGGCGGAGAGGAAGGGCGGCATCGACTCGACGACGATCCGGATCCCGAGGTAGGTGGACCCCCACACGACGTACACGATGCCGAGCGCCGCCCATACGGCGCCGGAGATCCGCCGCGGGGCGGYGGGCGTGCGGTCGGACAGGGGGGCGGCGGGAGTCGCCTGGACCTCGGAGGCCGGATCGACGGCAGGGCTTGTCATGCCCAGGAGATTAGGGACTGCGCCCCCGAATGACCAAGAAATTTGCCCGGCATCGGGCAGCCTCGGACGATTTCCCGCGTCCGGAGGGGCCGAGCGGCTCCGGACGGGACCGGCGGGACATCCCTGGAAGGGGGGCCTCGGCCGGTCCGGATCGGCGCCGGGAGCCCGGCACGAACCGCCTGGACACCTCTACGCGGTCTCCGCGGTGTCCGCGCCGGTCGCCTTCAGGGCCAGCCACAGTTCCATCCGGACGTCCGGATCGTCGAGCGAGCGGCCGAGGATCTCCTCGACCCGGCGCATGCGGTAGCGGAGGGTGTGCCGGTGCACGCCGAGGTCCGCCGCGGCCGCGTCCCACTGCCCGTGGCGCGAGAGCCAGGCGCGCAGCGAGGCGACGAGGTCGCCCCGGCCGGTGGCGTCGTGCTCGTACAGGGCGCGCAGCATGCCGTCCGCGAACGCGCGGACCGCGTCGTCGGCGAGCAGCGGCAGCACCGATCCCGCCGCCAGGTCCTCGTGCTCGACGAGTGCCCGACCGCGCCGCCGCGCCACCGACAGGGCCTGCTCGGCCTGCTTGTACGCGGCCGCCGCCGCGATCGGCCCGGTCGGCGCCGAGAGGCCGACGACCAGCCCGGCCTCCTCGGCGTCCCGCTCGGCGTAGCTCTCGCAGGCGGCGACGACGGCGCCGCCGTCGCCGGCCAGGACGAGGAGCCGTTCGTCGTTCTCGGGTACGGCCAGGACCGTCTCGCCGGCCCGCGCCGCCGCCGACTCCAGTGCCTCGGTCAGGACCGGGAGCGGCGGCTCGCCCTCCCGTTCGCCGGGCACCGTCTCGGCGATCAGCAGCCGGAAGGGCGCGTCCAGCAGTCCGCCGTAGAGGTCGCCCGCCACGGCGCGGGCGTGGTCCGGCTGACCGGACAGCATCATGCGGAGCACCGCCGCGCCGAGCCGCCCCTCGGCGGCCTGGAGCGAGCGCGAGCGCTCGGTCGTCAGGGTGAGCAGCGCGATCGCCGAGTGCACGGCGTACCGTTCCGCCGTCCCCAGCGCCGCCCCGGTGCCGACGGCGAGGGCGCCCCGCACGCGGCGTCCGCTGCCCAGCGACTGGAGCTCGACCCGGTCGTCGGTGCCGCCGACGACGGCGCTGGCGGGCGCCGGGCGTTCCCGGAGGCGTTCGACGTCGGGGGTCAGCCGGGCGGCCCGGCGCGCCGCCCATTCGGGCGACACGGCGAGGACGGCGCCGGAGGTGTCGTAGAGCGCGGCCCAGCCGTCCACGTGGGCCGCGAGCCGGGCCACCACGGCGTCCGGGCCCTCCGCGAGCGCGGCCCGGGTCAACTCGCGCTGGGCCTCGAAACCGGCGGTGACGGCCCGGTACTGGTCGGCGGCGATCGCCGCCGACACGGCCTTGCTGATGGCGAGGAAAGGCGTCCGCCGCGGCACCTCCAGCAGCGGCAGTCCCTCCGCCGAGGCCGCCTCGACCAGCGCCGGAGGCACGTCCTCGTAGTTCACGCCGACGGCGAAGCCGAGCCCCACCACGCCCGCGCCGAGCAGCCGGCGCACGTAGCGGAGCATCGCGTCGGCGTCGCCGGCGTCCAGGGTCAGCCCGGTGGTGAGCAGCAGCTCGCCGCCCTCCATGTACGGCACGGGGTCGGTGAGCTCGCTGACGTGGGCCCAGCGCACGGGGGTGTCCAGGCCGTCCTCACCGGCCCGGACGGTGAGTTTGAGTGCCGAGTGCTGGACGAGGGACGCGAGGGTGGGCGGCATGGGACCGTCGAACCTTTGGGCAGAGGACTGCGGGGCGACTGCGCACGCAGCGGACGCCGCTCCGACGAACGACGCCCCCGATTGTGCCAGGGCCCACCCGGTCCCGCGTCAGCTCCGCAGATCCACCAGCAGCGGCGGCGTGTGCTCGCCCCGTACATGGGTCAGGGACAGCACGGCGTGCCCGGCGGGGACGGCGTGCGCCAGGTCGGAGGCCGACCACCGCTGCCGCTCCACCTCCCGTACGGTCACGGCCTCGGCGGTCGCCGCCTTGCCGGTCACCACGCGCCGCATGAAGTGCAGGGCCTTGGTCAGCGGCTCGTCGGAGATGATCTGGCGGTTGGTGACGTCGCGGGTCTGCACCCACTCCGTGCCCCAGGTCTCCGCGAACCGTCCGCCGTCCCAGGGGGCGATGCCGGCGAACGCCATCCGGCATCCGACGGCCCCGAGGAGGGGTCCGCGCAGTGCCTCCGGCACGTCCTCCAGGCTGCGCAGGGCGAGGAGGACCCCGGCGTTGGCGGAGCGCAGCCGCTGCACGGACCGGACGGACTCGCCGGTGACGGTGTACGTGGCGTCGTCGAGGACCAGGCAGGCGAAGAGGGAGCGGTCGCGGCGGGCCAGGATCGCCTCGGAGAACTGGGCGAGCAGCAGCCGGGACACGATCCGGGAGGCCTCTGCGTGCCCGCGCTCGGGCAGGTCGACCCGGACCCGCAGCGGATGCTCGACGGCGTGCAGGGAGAACTGCCGGGTCTCGCCGTCGGTGCGGAAGAAGCGCGCGAAGGCGGGCCGGTCCAGGAAGGCGATGCGCTCCGCGAGGAGCTCTCCGACGTCGTCGCCGCGTGCGGCCTGCCGCTGCCGGGCGTCGAGCTCGCGCAGCTGGGCGGGGTCGTCGCCGACGGCCGCGCGCAGCGCGTCGAGGGCCGCGGGCGTGCCGCCGAGCAGTTCGCGCAGTTCGGGCACGGCCGGGAAGCGGTCGTGGGCGGCACGGAAGGGGCCGATCAGCTGGGCGAGCGCGGTGGCGGCCCGGCGGCTGTCGGCGACCAGGTCGCCGACGAGCGCCTCGGCGAGGATCCGCGCGGCCTCGTCGGGGTCGTCGGCCCCGCCGTAGAGGTCGAGGTCATGGGTGGAGTCGGGCCGGCCGACGGAGACGACGACGTCGAAGGACTCGTCGGGGCCGAGGGCCGGGCCGTGCGAGGTGACGGCCACGACGGCGGCGCGGTTCGCCAGGGCCTGGAGGCACAGCGACTCGACGACGGGCCGCACGAGCCGCACGGTCTTCCCGGCCCCCGCGGGCCCGACGGCGAGCAGCGAGGTCCCGAGCAGCCCCGGCTCCAGGGCGACGCCCGTGGTGCGGCGGGCGTAGGGGTTGCGGGGGTGGTCGGCGGCGGTGCCGATGAGCACCTGCGCCGTGGCCAGGTCGTGGGTGGCGCTGCGGACGGGCAGGTCGCGGACTCCGGAGGGGTGGCCGCAGGCGGCGGCGCCGCGGGTCCGCACGGCCTCCGTGAAGGCGGCGAGCCGCTCGGGCCGGGCCGTGCCCACTAGATTGACGGTGGCACAGATGCGGCGACCTGGCTGGTCAGGGGGCAGGGGTTCATGGAGACCGACGGCACGTACGAGTCACGCGACACCCGGGGA
>NZ_RDBI01000054.1:276985-281727 GCF_008042125.1 Streptomyces sp. MS191 | reverse complement strand
GGACTCCTGGCGCACGGACGCCGAGACCTGGGCCACCGCCAGCTACGCGTACTACACCCTCGTCGGCGGCGGGACGACGGAGCGTGTGCGCGGGACCACCGGACTCGCGGGCGGTACGGGCCGGTCCGCAGCGCCTGCCGGGTGGGCGGACGGCTGCTGCCCGCCGCTCGCCGGGCGGCCGGCGGCGGGCTCCCCGGCGGGTCCGGACGCCGYGGCACCCGGGTCGCCCGTGAACCCCGCCGGGCGCGGGACCGCGCCTCCCCGGGTGTCGCGTGACTCGTACGTGCCGTCGGTCTCCATGAACCCCTGCCCCCTGACCAGCCAGGTCGCCGCATCTGTGCCACCGTCAATCTAGTGGGCACGGCCCGGCCCGGAGCGGTTTCGCCGCCGCCATGTCCACACCGGACAACGACATGCCCCTCAACACTCCCTATCGGCGCATGCCCGCACCCCTCCCGCGCGCCTAGCCTGCGGAAGAAACCCACACAGTGCGTCCAGAACACCCCCAGGAGCCCCGCATGACCGCCCTTCCGCAGGAGCGCCGCGTCGTCACCGCAATTCCCGGCCCGAAGTCGCAGGAGCTTCAGGCCCGCCGCCTCGACGCGGTCGCCGGTGGCGTGGGCTCCGTGCTTCCCGTGTTCACCGCCAGGGCCGGCGGCGGCATCATCGAGGACGTCGACGGCAACCGCCTGATCGACTTCGGCTCCGGCATCGCCGTGACCTCGGTCGGCGCCTCCGCCGAGGCCGTGGTGCGCCGCGCCGCCGCCCAGCTCGCCGACTTCACGCACACCTGTTTCATGGTGACGCCGTACGAGGGCTACGTGGAGGTCTGCGAGGCGCTCGCCGAGCTGACCCCGGGCGACCACGCCAAGAAGTCCGCGCTGTTCAACTCCGGCGCCGAGGCCGTCGAGAACGCCGTCAAGATCGCGCGCTCGTACACCAAGCGCCAGGCCGTCGTCGTCTTCGACCACGGCTACCACGGCCGCACGAACCTCACGATGGCGCTGACGGCGAAGAACATGCCGTACAAGCAGGGCTTCGGCCCGTTCGCCCCCGAGGTCTACCGCGTGCCGGTCGCCTACGGCTACCGCTGGCCCACCGGCCCGGAGAACTGCGGCCCCGAGGCCGCCGCCCAGGCGATCGACAACATCACCAAGCAGATCGGCGCCGAGAACGTCGCCGCGATCATCATCGAGCCGGTCCTCGGCGAGGGCGGCTTCATCGAGCCGGCCAAGGGCTTCCTGCCGGCGATCGTGAAGTTCGCCAACGACAACGGCATCGTCTTCGTCGCGGACGAGATCCAGTCCGGCTTCTGCCGCACCGGCCAGTGGTTCGCCTGTGAGGACGAGGGCATCGTCCCCGACCTGATCACGACGGCCAAGGGCATCGCGGGCGGCCTCCCGCTCGCCGCCGTCACCGGCCGCGCCGAGATGATGGACTCCGTGCACGGCGGCGGCCTCGGCGGCACCTACGGCGGCAACCCGGTGGCCTGCGCCGGTGCGCTGGGCGCGATCGAGACGATGAAGGAGCTCGACCTCAACGCGAAGGCCGCGCACATCGAGTCGGTCATGAAGGCCCGCCTGGCGGCGATGGCCGAGAAGTTCGACGCCATCGGCGACATCCGCGGCCGTGGCGCGATGATCGCCATCGAGCTGGTCAAGGACCGCGCGACCAAGGAGCCGAACCCGGAGGCCGCGGGCGCGCTGGCGAAGGCCTGCCACGCCGAGGGCCTGCTCGTCCTGACCTGTGGCACGTACGGCAACGTGCTCCGCTTCCTGCCGCCGCTGGTCATCGGTGACGATCTGCTGAACGAGGGACTCGACATCCTCGAGAACGCGTTCGCACAGATCTGACGTACCGTGTGAAGAAGCTGTGGGGGGCCGATGGCGGGATGGCGATCCGGCTGTCGGCCCCCCTTTCTCTGACGTACGGTCTTCGCAGATGAGAGAAACACCCCGCCCGCAGGGATCTGCGAGCGACTCCGGGACGATGCAACCCCAGCCCCGCCCCGGCCGTGCCCTCGCGCACACCACTGGAGCCTCTGGCTCCGGAACTCCTCACCGATCGGATGGCCGCCCGCCCCACACCCCCCGGGGCGCGCGGCAGCCCGATCCCGTCGGCCGTCCCGGAACCACCCCCCCTGTTCCGGGACGGCCGACTTTTTTCTGTGCGCTCCTGGTGCTCGCCCTCGTCACGTGGCAGGTCCTCGTCGACGGTCCGCTGGCCCGCCTGGACGAGCGCGTCTCCCGTTCACTGGTCGGCTCGGTCCCGCCCGGGCTGTCCGAACTGGGCGCCGACCTCGGCAACATGACGGTGGCCCTGCCGGTCCTCGGGTGCGCGATGGCGTACGCGGCCTGGCGGGGACGGCGGGCGGCGGCCCTGTACGCGGGCCTCGCGATGGTCCTCGTCCCGGTCCTGGTGATCCCGCTGAAGGAGTGGACCGCCCGACCGGGCCCGCTGGAGCCGTGGGCCGCCGGCTACTACCCCTCCGGGCACACGGCGACGGCGATGGTGGCCTACTTCGGCGCGGCGTTCCTGGTCTCGCGCCGGCTGCTGCCCGTCGCCGCCGTGCTGACGGCGGCGACGGGCGTGGGGCTGGTCCTGCGGGGCTACCACTGGCCGCTGGACGTGCTGGCCAGCCTCTGCCTGGGAGTGCTGATCCTGGCCGTCAGCTCCAGTCGTACGCGTCGAAGTTCCGGCTGAACTCCCCGTTGTTGAACCGGTCCCAGTTGATCGACCAGGTCATCAGGCCGCGCAGGCCGGGCCAGGTGCCGTGGGTCTGGTAGCTGCCGCAGTCGGTCTTCCGGGTCAGGCAGTTCAGCGCCTTGTTCACCTCGGCCGGGCTGGTGTGGCCGTTGCCCGCGTTCACGGAGGCGGGGAGGCCGATGGCGACCTGGTCGGGTCGCAGCGGCGGGAAGACCCGGGAGGTGTCGCCGGCGACCGGGAAGCCGGTGAGCAGCATGTCGGTCATGGCGATGTGGAAGTCCGCGCCGCCCATGGAGTGGTACTGGTTGTCGAGGCCCATGATGGAGCCCGAGTTGTAGTCCTGGACGTGGAGCAGGGTGAGGTCGTCGCGCAGGGCGTGGATGACCGGGAGGTAGGCGCCGGCGCGCGGGTCCTGGCCGCCCCAGGGGCCGGAGCCGTAGTACTGGTAGCCGAGCTGGACGAAGAAGGTCTCCGGGGCCATCGTCAGCACGAACTTCGCGCCGTACCTGGCCTTGAGGGTCTTGACGGCGGAGACGAGGTTGACGATCACCGGGCTGGTGGGGCTGCGGAAGTCGGTGTCGCCGGTGTTCAGCGAGAGGGAGTGGCCCTCGAAGTCGATGTCCAGACCGTCGAGGCCGTACTCGTCGATGATCTTCGAGACGGAGGAGACGAAGGCGTCGCGGGCGGCCGTGGTGGAGAGCTGGACCTGACCGTTCTGGCCGCCGATGGAGATGAGGACCTTCTTGCCCGCGGCCTGCTTGGCCTTGATCGCCGCCTTGAACTCGGCCGGCGACTCGACGCCCGGGCACTCGGTGGCCGGGCAGAGGCTGAAGCGGATGTCGCCGGAGGTCACCGAGGTCGGCTCGCCGAAGGCGAGGTTGATGACGTCCCAGGAGTCGGGGACGTCGGCCATGCGGGTGTAGCCGGAGCCGTTGGCGAAGCTGGCGTGGAGGTAGCCGACCAGGGCGTGGGTGGGCAGCTGGCCGGGGTTGCCGCCGCCTCCACCGCTGGTCGTGGTGGCCGTGACGGTCGCCGACGCGGGCGACTCGCCGGCGCTGTTCGCGGCGGTGACCCGGAAGCTGTAGGCGGTGGAGGCGGCAAGTCCGGTCACCGTGGCCGAGGTTCCGGAGACCGTGAGGACCTTCGTTCCGCCCTGGTAGACGTGGTACGAGGTGGCCCCGGAGGAAGCCGACCAGCTCAGCGGGACGCTCGACGACGTCGGCGAGCCGGCCGTCAGGCCGGTGGGGGCGGCGGGGATCCCGACGGGGGTTCCGCCGGGACCGGTCAGGCTCAGGTCGTCGACGTGGTAGCCGCCGGTGCCGTACCAGCCGTGGGTGTAGATCGTCACCGAGGTCGTCGACGGACCGGTGGTGAACGTGGTCGACAGGCGCTGCCAGTCGGGGGCGGACTGGGTCCAGGTCGACACGTCGCTGGTACCGGTGCCGGACGCGCCGAGGTACACGTAGCTGCCACGGACCCAACCGCTCAGCGCGTAGGCGGAGTTCGGTGCGACGGTGACGGTCTGGGAGCACTGGGCGCGGTCGCTGCCCGCCGGCGTGGCCAGCAGGGCCTTCGTACCGCCGTGGACGGGTGACGAGACGACGGCGCCGCTGCCGGCGGTGCAGCTCCAGCCGTCCAGGCCGGACTCGAAGCCGCCGTTGCGGGCGAGTTCGGTGTCGGCCGCCTGGGCGGCGGGGGTCAGGGCGACGAGTCCGCCGGCGGCGAGCATGCCCGCCAGCGCGAGGACAAGGGGTCGGGAGCGGTCCACAACTGCCTCCGGGGGTGGGGGAATCGAGGTGGGGAGCGCGCCACAGCATGGTCCAGACCAATCAAGTGGTCAAGACCTCTGCCCGGTCCGGCGCCGCCCGCCCCCGGCCTCCCGGGAGCGGCAGCGGCAGCGGCGGCGACTGCGGGCAGGAGGAGGCGTCGGGAGCGGCGGTCGCCGGTGGGCCGGACCGCCGGCCCCGGAGACCGGGACCGACGGGACCTCCCCTCAGTGCCCGGGTTCCGCCCCGGCCTCGCCGGTCCCCCCGCTC
>NZ_RDBI01000054.1:232661-276885 GCF_008042125.1 Streptomyces sp. MS191 | reverse complement strand
CGGCAAGACCGGGTACATCACCGTCCGCTTCGACGTCCACGGCAAGACCGGGTACATCACCGTCCGCTTCGACGTCCAGCCCGGCACCCTCGGGGACGGCTACCTGGCCGGGGTGGACGCCGCCGTGCAGCCGCTGCGCTCCGCCGGTGTCGAGGTCGAGTACGGCGGCTCGCTCGGCGAGCTGGCCCGGCCCGAGCCCGACGACCGCGTCAGCGAGACGATCGGCTTCGCGGTCGCCATCGTCGTGCTCATCATCGGCTTCGGCAGCCTGATCGCCGCCGTACTGCCCCTGGTCACCGCGCTGGTCGCGGCCCTCTGCGGCCTCTCCGTGCTCGGCCTCCTCGCCGCCGTGTGGACCTTCGCCACCGTCTCCCCCACGCTGGCCACGATGATCGGCATCGGCGTCGGCATCGACTACGCCCTCTTCCTGATCACCCGGCACCGGCAACTCCTGATGAACGGCATGGACCCGGTGTCCGCCGCCGGGGTGGCCACCGCGACCAGCGGCCGGGCCGTCCTCGTCTCGGGCTGCACGGTCGTCATCGCCCTGTGCGGGCTGTGGGTGTCCGGGCTGAGCTTCATCGGCCTGCTCGGTCTGGCCGCGACCTCGACCGTGGTCACGGCGGTCATCGGAGCCCTCACCCTCGTGCCGGCGATGCTCGGCCTGATCGGTCGTCACATCGACCGGCTCCACCTGCGCAAGCCGGTGGCCGAGACCGAACCCGGCACCGACGAGGCCCACGGCACCTGGCACCGCTACGCCCTGCGCGTGGAGCGCCGCCCCTGGTGGTTCCTGACCGCGGGCGTCGTCGTCCTCGCCGTGCTCTCCATCCCGCTCTTCTTCATCCAGCTCGGACACATCGGCGACGGAGCGGATCCGAAGTCGTTCACCGACCGGCGGGCGTTCGACCTGATGTCCACGGCCTTCGGACCGGGCTCCAACGGACCGCTGACCCTGGTCATCGACCAGACCTCGGTTCCGGCGGCCGACCGGTCCGCGCTGGCGAGCCAGGCGCAGAAGGCGCTCACCGGGGTCCCGAACGCCGCCCTGATCACCCCGCTCACCCCGACCTCGGACGGCGACGTCCTGATCGCCACGGCCTACTCGGTGGCCGCACCGCAGGACGAGCTCACCACGTCGCTCACCAACCACCTCTCCGAGGACGTCCTCCCGCAGGCGGTCAGCGGCACGACCGCCGCCACCTACGTCACCGGGACCACGGCCGCCCAGATCGACTTCCTCGACATCGTCTCCAGCCGCCTGCCGATCATCATCGTCGTGGTCGTGGGCCTGGCGTTCCTGGTCATCCTGGTGGTCTTCCGGGGGCCGCTCGTCGCCCTGAAGGCCGCGGTCCTGAACCTGCTGTCCATCGCCGCCTCGTACGGCGTCGTCGTCGCCGTCTTCCAGTGGGGCTGGGGAGGCCCCGCGCTCGGGGTGTCCGGCGACGTCCCCATCGAGAGCTACGTGCCGATGATGATGTTCGCCATCGTCTTCGGCCTGAGCATGGACTACGAGATCTTCCTGCTGTCCCGCGTGCACGAGGCCTGGCTGCGCACCGGCGACGCCAAGGCGAGCGTGGCGCACGCCCTGGAGATCACGGCCCGCGTCATCACCTGCGCGGCGCTCATCATGGTCAGCGTCTTCGCCGCGTTCATCGTGAGCGACAACATCGTGATCAAGATGATGGGGCTCGGCCTCGCCGCGAGCGTGCTGATCGACGCGACGATCGCGCGCCTGCTGCTGGTGCCCGCCGTGATGACGCTGCTCGGCGAATGGGCCTGGTGGACCCCCCGTTGGCTGGACCGGATCCTGCCGCACGTGGACACCGAGGGCGAGGGCGAGCTGGCCGCCGCGAGCGGGACGGGGCCGCGGCCCGCGCCGTGACTCCGGCGGGACCCGGGGGGACACCTCGCACGCGGTGTCCCCTCGGGTGGTGGAACCCGGGCCCGGTCCGGGCGGACGGGGCCCGACAGGACGCCCCCTAGCTGTCGAAGCCGAGTCCCAGGCGGTCCATCGCCTTCAGCCACAGGTTGCGCCGGCCGCCGTTCTCGTCGGCGCGGGCCAGCGACCACTTGGTGATGCCGATGCCCGCCCAGGCGATCGGCTCGGGCGGGAACGGCAGCGGCTTGGAGCGCACCATCTCCAGCTCCGTCCGCTCCGTGCGCTCCCCCGCGAGGAGGTCGAGCATCACGTCGGCGCCGAACCGCGTCGCGCCGACGCCGAGGCCGGTGAACCCGGCCGCGTAGGCGACCTTGCCGCGGTGGGCGGTGCCGAAGAACGCCGAGAAGCGCGAGCAGGTGTCGATCGCGCCGCCCCAGGCGTGGCTGAAGCGGAGCCCCTCCAGCTGCGGGAAGCACTGGAAGAAGTGCTCGGCGAGCTTGAGGTACGTCTCGGGACGGTGGTCCATCTCCGCGCTCATCCGCCCGCCGAAGGGGTAGACCGCGTCGTAGCCGCCCCACAGGATCCGGTTGTCGGCGGTGATGCGGAAGTAGTGGAACTGGTTGGCGCTGTCCCCGAGCCCCTGGCGGTTCTTCCAGCCGATGGAGGCGAGCTGTCCGGGGCTGAGCGGCTCGGTCGTCAGGGCGTAGTCGTAGACCGGGACGGTGTAGGGCCGGACCCGCTTGACCAGCGACGGGAAGACGTTCGTGCCCAGCGCGACCCGGCGGGCGACGATCCGGCCGTAGGGGGTGCGCACGCCCATGCCGGCGCCGACGGGGACCAGTTCCAGGCCGGGCGTGTTCTCGAAGATCCGTACGCCCAGCTCCAGGCACGCCCGCTTCAGCCCCCAGGCGAGCTTCGCCGGGTTGAGCATGGCGACTCCGCGGCGGTCCCAGAGGCCGCCGAGGAACGTCGGGGAGTCGACCTCCGCGCGGACCGCGTCCCGGTCGAGGAGTTCCAGTCCGTCGCCCAGACCGAGCCGGCGGGCCGTCTCGTGGACCTCGGCGAGCTCCTCGACCTGGTGCGGCTCGGTGGCGACGTCGATCTCGCCGGTGCGCTCGAAGTCGCAGTCGAGGGAGTAGCGGGCGACCGCCTCCTCGATGGCGTCGAGGTTGCGCTCGCCGAGCCCCTCCAGCGTGGCCAGCTCGTCCGGCCAGCGGGCGAGCCCGTTGCCGAACCCGTGGGTGAGGGAAGCGGCGCAGAAGCCGCCGTTGCGACCCGAGGCGGCCCAGCCCACCTCGCGCCCCTCGATCAGGACGACGTCCCGCTCCGGCTCCCGCTCCTTGGCGAGGAGCGCGGTCCACAGGCCGCTGTAGCCGCCGCCGACCACCAGGAGGTCGCAGTTCTCCGTGCCGGTGAGGGCGGGGAGGGCGCCGGGCTTGCCGGGGTCTTCCAGCCAGAAGGGGACGGGCTGGGCGTCCGAGAGAGATTGTGCAGCGATACGCATGGCGACTGGGGCCATGGTTTCCAACTCCTTCAGGGCGTGCTCGGGGTCGTGCTCACTGTGCTGCCGCTTTACGGCGCCGGTTCGTGACGATCTGACCGGATACCACCACCAGTACGGCAATGATGAACATCGCCGTGCCGATGACGTTGATCTGGACGGGCGTGCCGCGCTGCGCCGAACCCCAGACGAACATGGGGAACGTGACGGTGGAGCCCGCGTTGAAGTTGGTGATGATGAAGTCGTCGAACGAGAGCGCGAAGGCGAGCAGCGCGCCGGCCGCGATGCCGGGGGCGGCGATCGGCAGCGTCACCCGGACGAAGGTCTGCACCGGGCCGGCGTAGAGGTCGCGGGCGGCCTCCTCCAGGCGCGGGTCCATCGACATCACGCGGGCCTTGACGGCGGTGACGACGAAGGACAGGCAGAACATGATGTGGGCGATCAGGACCGTCCAGAAGCCCAGCTCGGCGCCCATGTTGAGGAAGAGCGTGAGCAGCGAGGCGGCCATGACGACCTCGGGCATCGCCATCGGCAGGAAGATCAGCGAGTTGATCGCGCCGCGCGCCCGGAAGCGGTAGCGGACCAGCGCGAAGGCGATCATCGTGCCGAGGACGGTGGCGCCCAGCGTCGCCCAGGCGGCCAGCTGGAGCGACAGGGAGAGCGAGCCGCACATGTCGGCGACGCCGCACGGGTCCTTCCAGGCGTCCAGCGAGAACTTCTGCCAGGCGTAGTTGAAGCGCCCGTTCGGCTTGTTGAACGAGAACACCATGACGACGATGTTCGGCAGGATCATGTACGCGAGCGTCAGCAGACCCGCGATGACGACCAGGTGCTGTCGTATCCAGCGCATCAGACCAGATCCTCCGTTCCGGCGCGGCGGATGTAGACGGTGACCATGACCAGCACGATCGCCATGAGGATGAAGGACAGCGCGGCCGCCGTCGGGTAGTCGAGCACCCGGAGGAACTGCGACTGGATGACGTTGCCCACCATCTTGGTGTCGGTGGAGCCCAGCAGTTCGGCGTTGACGTAGTCGCCGCTCGCCGGGATGAAGGTGAGCAGGGTGCCCGAGACGACGCCCGGCGTGGAGAGCGGGAACGTCACCTTCCGGAAGGTCGTCGCGGGAGAGGCGTACAGGTCCTGGGCGGCCTCGTGGAGCCGGCCGTCGATCCGCTCCAGCGAGGTGTAGAGCGGCAGGATCATGAACGGCAGGAAGTTGTACGTCAGACCGCAGACGACCGCCATCGGGGTGGCGAGGACCCGGTCGCCCTCGGTCCAGCCGAGCCAGCTGGTCACGTCCAGGACGTGCAGGGCGTTCAGCGCGTCGACCACGATGCTGTCGTCGGCCAGGATCGTCTTCCAGGCCAGCGTGCGGATGAGGAAGCTGGTGAAGAACGGGGCGATCACCAGGACCAGCAGCAGGTTCCGCCAGCGGCCGGCCTTGAAGGCGATCAGATACGCCAGCGGGTAGCCGAGGAGCAGGCAGAGCAGCGTGGCCGTGCCGGCGTAGAGCAGGGAGCGGACGAACTGCGGCCAGTACTCCTGGAAGGCGTCCCAGTAGGTCTGGAAGTGCCAGGTGACCTCGAAGCCCTTCTCCAGCGAGCCGGTCTGCACCGAGGTCGACGCCTGGTAGACCATCGGCAGCGCGAAGAAGACGAGCAGCCAGACGATGCCGGGCAGCAGCAGCCAGTACGGGACGAGCCGCTTGCGGGTGGAGGCCTTGCGCACCGGAAGCTCCGCCACGGGCGGCGCCGCGTCCTCCTTGGTGAGGGTCGTCGTGCTCATCCGGCGTCCTCCACCGTCTCCACGCCCGCGTCGATGTCCTGATCGGCGTCGAGCCCGAAGGTGTGCGCCGGGTTCCAGTGCAGGACGACCTCGGCCCCGGGGACGAGGCGCGCGTCGCGCTCGATGTTCTGCTCGTAGACCTGGAGTTCGGCGCCCGCCGGCGAGTTCACCACGTACTGGGTGGAGACGCCGATGAAGGAGGAGTCGACGATCCGGCCGGTGACCTTGTTGCGGCCGTCGGCTATCCGCCCCGCGTCGTCGGCGTGGGCGAGCGAGATCTTCTCGGGGCGGACGCCCACGAGGACCTTGCCGCCGGTGCGGACCGTCGCGGAACAGCGGTCGGCGGGCAGCCGGAGCTTGCCCCCGCCCGCCGTGACGACGAGGTCCGCGCCGCCGCTCTCGGCGACCTCGGCCTCGATCAGGTTGGAGGTGCCGAGGAAGTTCGCGACGAACGTGGTCCGCGGGTTCTCGTACAGGTCCGCGGGGGCGCCGAGCTGCTCGACCAGGCCGCCGTTCATCACCGCGACCTGGTCGGCCATGGTCATGGCCTCCTCCTGGTCGTGGGTGACGTGGATGAAGGTGATGCCGACCTCGGTCTGGATCCGCTTGAGCTCCAGCTGCATCTGGCGGCGCAGCTTGAGGTCGAGGGCGCCGAGCGGCTCGTCGAGGAGCAGCACCTGCGGGTGGTTGATGAGTGCGCGGGCCACGGCGACGCGCTGCTGCTGACCGCCGGACAGCTGGTGCGGCTTGTGCCGGGCCTTGTCGCCGAGCTGGACGAGGTCGAGCATGTCGGAGACCTGCTTCTTCACCGACTTGACGCCGCGCCGGCGCAGACCGAAGGCGATGTTCTCCTGGATGTCCAGGTGCGGGAAGAGCGCGTAGGACTGGAAGACGGTGTTGACCGGCCGCTTGTACGGCGGCAGGTCGGTGACGTCCTTGTCGCCGAGGAAGACCGTGCCGGTGGTGGGGTCCTCCAGGCCGGCGATCATCCGCAGGGTGGTGGTCTTGCCGCAGCCGGAGGCGCCGAGGAGGGCGAAGAACGAGCCCTGCGGGACGGTCAGGTCGAGCGGCCGGACGGCGTGGAAGGAGCCGTAGGTCTTGCTGATCCCGGTGAGACGGACATCGCCGCCGGTGTTCGTGTCAGTCATGGGTTGCGGTCCCAGGTCGTGGTGAGGAGTGGACGGCGTACATGGCCTGCGGGTACGGGCGCCGGGCTCGGCGCCCGTGCTCAGGCGCCGATGAGCTTGGCGAACTTCTCTTCGTACGCCGTCTCCTCCGCGCTGGTGAGCGAGCGGAAGGCGTGCGACTTCGCGGCCATGGCCTTGTCGGGGAGGATCAGCGTGTTGGCGGCGAGCTCCGGGTCGATCTTGGCGAGCTCGTCCTTCACCCCGTCGACCGGGCAGACGTAGTTGATGTAGGCGGCCAGTTGGGCGGCGACCGGAAGCTCGTAGTAGTAGTCGATGAGCTTCTCGGCGTTGGTCTTGTGCCGCGACTGGGCGGGGACCAGCAGGTTGTCGCTGGAGGTGATGTAGCCGGCCGACGGGATGGAGAACTTGATGTCCGGGTTGTCGGCCTGCAGCTGGATGATGTCGCCGGCCCAGGCGAGACAGGCGGCGATGTCGCCCTTGTCCAGGTCGGAGGTGTAGTCGTTGCCGGTGAAGCGGCGGATCTGCTTCTTGTCGACGCCCTTCTGGAGCCGCCCGATCGCCGCGTCGTAGTCGGCGTCGGTGAACGCGCCCGGGTCCTTGCCCATGTCGAGCAGGGTCATGCCGACCGAGTCGCGCATCTCGGTGAGGAAGCCGACCCGGCCCTTGAGGGACGGGTCGTCCAGCAGCTGGGTGACGGAGTCGACCTTCTTCCCGCCGGTCGCCTTCGCGTTGTACGCGATGACCGTGGAGATGCCGGTCCACGGGTACGAGTACGAGCGGCCCGGGTCCCAGTCGGGGCGCCGGAACTGCGCGGACAGGTTCGCGTAGGCGTTGGGCAGGTTGGCCGGGTCCAGCTTCTGCGCCCAGCCGAGCCGGATGATCCGGGCCGCGAGCCAGTCCGTGACGCATATCAGGTCACGGCCGGTGTCCTGGCCCGCCGCGAGCTGCGGCTTGATCTTGCCGAAGAACTCGACGTTGTCGTTGATGTCCTCGGTGTACTTGACCTTGATCCCGGTGCGCTTGGCGAAGGCCTCCAGGGTCGGACGGGACTTCTCGTCCTCGCTGACGTCCATGTACTCGGTCCAGTTGGAGAAGGCGACCTGCCTCTCCTTGGCCGAGAAGTCCGTGGAGGCGGGCCCCTGGCCCTCCCGCTTCGCCGGCGGGATGCCGCAGGCGCTCAGACCGGCCAGTGAGCCGATGGTGAGCGCACCGACACCGCCGGCGCGCAGCATCGAACGGCGGCTGAGGGCGCCCCGGCCGCTGGTGAGGCTGCGCCGCATCGCGGCCAGCTGCGCCGCGGACAGGCTGTCGGGCTCGTACTGCTCCATGCGCTGTGCCCTTTCGGGATGGTGTTCGCCGCTGGTCGGGCGACGGGCTGCTATCGGTCCCCGAAGATCGTGCGGTGCCAGTCCTTCGCGGCGACCGCCGTGTTGTCGTACATCACGTGCTTGACCTGCGTGTACTCCTCGAAGGAGTACGACGACATGTCCTTTCCGAACCCGGAGGCCTTGTAGCCGCCGTGCGGCATCTCGCTGATGATCGGGATGTGGTCGTTGATCCACACGCAGCCCGCCCTGAGCTCGCGGGTGGCGCGGTTCGCCCGGAAGACGTCGCGGCTCCAGGCGGAGGCGGCGAGGCCGTACGGGGTGTCGTTGGCGAGCCGGAGGCCCTCGTCGTCGCCGTCGAAGGGCAGGGCCACCAGGACCGGGCCGAAGATCTCCGACTGCACGACCTCGCTGTCCTGCGCGGCGCCGGTGATCAGGGTCGGACGATAGTACGCGCCGTCCTTGAGGTCACCGCCCGGCGCTTCGCCGCCGGTGACGACGGTGGCGTAGCCGCGGGCGCGGTCGACGAACGCGGCGACGCGGTCGCGGTGGACGTGGCTGACCAGCGGGCCGAGGTCGGTGGCGGGGTCGAAGGGGTCGCCGAGCCGGACGGTCTCCATCAGCTCGGCGACGCGCGCGACGAAGGCGTCGAACAGCGGACGCTGGACGTAGGCGCGGGTGGCGGCGGTGCAGTCCTGGCCGCTGTTGATGAGCGAGGCGGCGACGGCGCCGTGGGCGGCGGCCTCCAGGTCGGCGTCGTCGAAGACCACGAAGGGCGCCTTGCCCCCGAGTTCGAGGTGGAGGCGCTTGACGGTGGCCGTGGCGATCTCGGCCACGCGCCGGCCGACCGGGGTGGAGCCGGTGAACGAGGTCATGGCCACGTCGGGGTGGCCGACGAGGTGCTCGCCGGTGGTGCGGCCGGCGCCGGTGACGATGTTGACGACGCCGTCGGGGATCCCGGCCTCGGTGGCCGCCTGGGCGAACATCAGCGAGGTCAGGGGGGTGAGTTCGGCCGGCTTGAGGACGATCGTGTTGCCGGCGGCGATGGCCGGCAGGACCTTCCAGGCGGCCATCTGGAGCGGGTAGTTCCAGGGGGCGATGGATCCGACGACGCCGATCGCCTCACGCCGTACGTACGAGGTGTGGTCGCCGCTGTACTCGCCGGCCGACTGGCCCTGGAGGTGGCGGGCCGCCCCCGCGAAGAAGGCCGTGTTGTCGACGGTGCCGGGGACGTCGAACTCGGTGGTGAGCTTGACGGGCTTGCCGCACTGGAGCGACTCGGCGCGGGCGAGGTCGTCGGCCTGCTCGGCCAGGACGCCGGCGAACCGGTGCAGGGCGTCCGAGCGCTCGCCCGGGGTCGCCCCGGACCAGCCGGGGAAGGCGTCCCGCGCGGCGGCCACGGCGGCGTCCACGTCCGCGGTGGACGCGAGTTCGTAGGTGAGCACGCGCTCGCCCGTCGCCGGGTCGACGACGCTGTGCTCCTGACCTGAGGTTCCGGGTCGCAGACGCCCGCCGATGTACTGCGCGCCGTCCGCGAAGCGGTCCGTTGCCTGGAAGCGGTTGCCCATGACGCTCTCCGTTGTTCCAGCTCGAATTGAGTGCCGATCCTGACAGAGGGATAACCGTCCAACAAGTGATTCCGTTGTTGCCTTTTGGTTACGCGACGGAATCGGTCGACCAAGTGTCGAGGGGTCGGTCACTTCAGCGTACGGAGTGTCCGTGGCGGCTGTCAGACTCGCGTGCATGGGGAATCTGGAACAGCTGACGGAGCAGGTCAGCCGGGGTGAACGCGTGAAGTGGCTGCTCTTCTGGGGGCACCGGCCGATGCCGGACGGCAGGCTCTCGGCGAGCTGTCTGAGCCAGTGGTGGCCGTCACCCTTCGAAGTCGAGGGCGTGCGGTACGCGACGGCGGAGCACTGGATGATGGCGTCGAAGGCGCGGCTCTTCGGGGACGCGGAGGCCGAGCGGGCGGCGCTGGACGCCGCGACGCCCGCGCAGGCGAAGAACGCGGGGCGGCTGGTGCGCGGCTTCGACAACGCGGTCTGGGAGCGGGAGCGCTTCGGGATCGTGGTGGCGGGCAGCGTCCACAAGTTCTCGTCGGACGAGGCGCTGCGCGGATACCTCCTCGGCACGGGCGGCCGGGTCCTGGTGGAGGCGAGCCCGCTGGACCGCATCTGGGGCATCGGCCTGGCGGCGGACGACGCCCGGGCCAAGGACCCGGCCCGCTGGCGCGGCCTGAACCTGCTGGGCTTCGCCCTGATGGAGGCCCGGGAGCGCCTGCGCACGGGGGCGTGACCGGGACCGTGCGGACGCGGCCGTGACGGGGGCCGCCGCACATGCCGAGGGCGCGTGATCGGTGATCACGCGCCCCTCGTTCCGGACTCGCCCGGGACACGCCCTACCGGCGCGTCTCCACGACCAGGTGCGTCGCGAACGGGTCGTCCTCGTCGTCGAAGGACGAGGAGTCCTGGGCTATCGCCCAGATGATGAAGCCGAGGAACACGGCGCTGACGAGCGTGCCGATCGCGCCGAGCACGATGCCCGCGATGGCCATCCCCCGGTTCGTCGCCTCGCCCCGGCCCGCCTTCTTGAGGCCGATGACGCCGAAGATCAGCGCCAGGATGCCGAGGATCGCCCCCAGGCCGTACAGGCAGAAGCCCGCGGTCGCGATGATGCCGAGCACCATCGAGGCCGTGCCCATGCCGTTCGACGGCTGCTGCTGCCAGCCCGGCTGGCCGGCGTAGCCCCCGCCGCCGTAGGAGGGGTAGCCGGGGTATCCGTACCCGGACGAGGCCGGGGCCACCGGCGGGGTCGGCGCCGTGGGGTAGCCGTAGCCGCCCGGAGCGACCGGAGGCGGCGGCACCTCCCCGGTCGGCATCGACGTCATCGTCGGCTGGTCGTGCACCTGCGGCACCGGCGGTGTCGCAGGCGAGGGCGACGGCTTGCTCAGTTCCACACCGTCGCGGTTCGGCGGAGCCCACGGGTCCGCCGGGTCGTACCCGCCCTGCGGCTGGTCGCTGTTGTCAGACATGGGCCTCCCCCATCGTGGTCACGCCATGCTACGACCTCCCTCCGACAGGCGAACGGCCCGGCCTACGATGACCCGATGACCGATCTCCACCCCTTCATCGCGGGGCTTCCCAAGGCAGAGCTGCACGTCCACCACGTCGGCTCCGCCTCCCCCCGGATCGTCGCCGAGCTGGCCGCGCGCCACCCGGACTCCAAGGTCCCCACGGACCCCGAGGCCCTCGTCGACTACTTCGTGTTCACCGACTTCGCCCACTTCATCGACGTCTACCTGTCCGTCGTGGACCTGATCCGCACCCCGGAGGACGTCCGGCTGCTGACCTACGAGGTCGCCCGTGACATGGCCCGCCAGAACATCCGGTACGCCGAGCTGACGATCACCCCGTACAGCTCGACCCGCCGGGGCATCGACGAGCGCGCCTTCATGGACGCCATCGAGGACGCCCGCAGGGCCGCCGAGGCCGAGCTGGGCGTCGTGCTGCGCTGGTGCTTCGACATCCCCGGCGAGGCCGGCCTGGAGGCCGCCGAGGAGACCGCCCGCCTCGCCGTCGACCTGCACCCCGAGGGTCTCGTCGCCTTCGGGCTCGGCGGCCCGGAGATCGGCGTCCCGCGCCCGCAGTTCAAGCCCTACTTCGACCGGGCGATCGCGGCCGGCCTCCACTCGGTCCCGCACGCCGGCGAGACGACCGGCCCCGAGACCATCTGGGACGCGCTGAACGAGCTGGGCGCCGAGCGCATCGGCCACGGCACCAGCGCCGTGCAGGACCCCGAGCTGCTGAAGTACCTGGCCGAGCACCGGATCCCGCTGGAGGTCTGCCCGACCTCGAACATCGCCACCCGGGCGGTCCTGGACCTGGACGAGCACCCGGTCAAGGAGATGGTGAAGGCCGGGGTCCTGGTGACGATCAACAGCGACGACCCGCCGATGTTCGGTTCGGACCTCAACAACGAGTACGCGGTCGCCGCCCGTCTGCTGGAGCTCGACGAGCGGGGCCTGGCGGCCCTCGCCAAGAACGCGGTCGAGGCCTCCTTCCTCGACCCGGCGGGCAAGGCCCGGCTCGCCGCGGAGATCGACGACTACACCGAGAAGTGGCTGTCCCGCTGACCCTCCGGGAGGGCGCCGGCCGCCGCGCGCACCCCGCCGGATCCGGACGCCGGGCCGGGGATGCCGTGACAATGGCCCCATGGACCACGTCACTGTCGTAGGCCACCGCGGCGACCCGTACCGCGTGCGGGAGAACACCGTCCCCTCGATCGTCTCGGCGATCGAGGGGGGCGCGGACACCGTCGAGATCGATGTACGGCTCACCGAGGACGGCGTGCCCGTCCTGCTCCACGACGACGGGCTGAAACGGCTGTGGGGCCACGACCTCGCGCTGTCCGACCTCACCCTGGAGCAGGTCCGCGACCTGACGTACGACGGTGTCCCCACCCTGCGCGAGGCGCTGATCGCGGCCGGTCCGCTCCGAGCAGCGCGGCCCGCGGCGGGGCGAGCGACGTCCACGTCAGCGCGATCTCGGCGGACGGGTCCGCGGCCCGCACGTGGAGCATGGCGACACCTCCCGCGCAGTAGACGACCCGCTCGGACGCGCCGCACTCGCGGACGATGCCGACGACGGTGCGGACGGAGCTCTCGTCGCCGCCCGGCAGGTCGATCATCAGCCGGACACCGTCGTACGTCAGGTCGCCCTCGCGCAGGGTGGGGACACCGTCGTACGTCCGTCGGTCCGCGGCATCCGGATGTCGAGCAGCGCCACGTCCGGCGCGAGCCGGAGCACGGCCTCCACCGCCTCGGCGCCGTCGCCCGCCTCGGCGACGACCTCGATGTCCGGCTGGACGTCCAGGATCATCGCGAAGCCGCTGCGGACCAGTTCCTGGTCGTCCGCCACCACCACACGGATCGTCAACTCCCCACCTCCGCACCCGAGGTTACGGGGATTACGGGGATCTCCACCCGCACCTCGAAGCCCCGGCCGGCCGAGCTGGAGCCGGCGACCTGGCCGGCGTACGGGCTGACGACGCTGACGGTGGTCCCGCTGGTCTGGCGGCGCCGTGCGCCGCTGACCGTGCTGCTCGCGATCCTGGCCACCAGCGGCCTGTACCGGGTGGCCGTGGAGGGCCCGGGGCAGCCGCTGCCCTACACCGGGCTCGTCATCGTCTACACGATCGCCATGCTCGCCCCGCCGTGGCAGCGGCTCGTGACCGCGCTGCTGATGGCCGTCGCCGTCCCGTGGTCCGTCTGGCTCAACACCCAGTCGGCCCGCGAACTGACCTTCTCCCTCTTCGTCTTCGCCGCGGCCTACGTGTTCGGCCGGCTGACCGTCACCCGCCGGCGGGCGGACCGGGTCGAGGCCGAGCAGGCCGCGGCGCGCGAACGGGCCCGGATCGCCCGGGAGATGCACGACATCCTGTCGCACGCGGTGAGCCTGATGATCGTGCAGGCGGAGGCCGGGCCGGTCGCGGTCCGGACGGCTCCGGAACGGGCGGAGGCCGCGTTCGACGCGATCTCCGAGACCGGCCGGGACGCGATGGCGCAGCTGCGCCGGATGCTGGGGGTCCTGCGGGAGGGCGACGGTCCCGGTGAGTCCCCGCGTGCTCCGCAGCCGGACATCGCGGCGCTCCACGAGCTGGTGGAGCGGGTGCGGGCCAGCGGGCTCGACGTCGGGTACGAGACGTCCGGCGGGGTGCGGACGCTGTCCGCGGCGACCGGGGCGACCGTCTACCGGATCGTGCAGGAGGCGCTGACGAACGTGGTCCGGCACGCGCACGCGCGCAGCGCCTCGGTCCGGCTGAGGTACGCGGAGGGTGTCGTGGGGATCGTGGTGTCGGACGACGGGCGCGGGGCCCAGCCGGGGTCGGCCGGGCACGGACTCGTGGGCATACGGGAACGCGCGGCGGCCCACGGCGGCACGGCGGTCACCGGTCCGGGTCCGGACGGCCGGGGCTTCGAGGTGCGGGTGGAGATCCCCGTAATCCCCGTAACCTCGGGTGCGGAGGTGGGGAGTTGACGATCCGTGTGGTGGTGGCGGACGACCAGGAACTGGTCCGCAGCGGCTTCGCGATGATCCTGGACGTCCAGCCGGACATCGAGGTCGTCGCCGAGGCGGGCGACGGCGCCGAGGCGGTGGAGGCCGTGCTCCGGCTCGCGCCGGACGTGGCGCTGCTCGACATCCGGATGCCGCGGACCGACGGCATCGAGGCCTGCCGGGCGATCAGCGAGCGGAGCGACTGCCGGACGGTGATGCTGACGACCTTCGACTCCGACGAGTACGTGTACGAGGCGCTGCACGCGGGTGCCAGCGGCTTCCTGCTGAAGGACGTGCGCCGCGACGACCTGGTGCACGCGGTGCGGGTGGTGGCGCGGGGCGACTCGCTGCTCGCGCCGTCGGTGGCGCGGCGGCTGGTGGAGCAGTACACCCGCCCCGCGGCCCGGCCGCGCCGGACCGATCCGGCCCTGGACGCGCTGACCGGGCGGGAGCGGGAGACGCTGCTGCTGCTCGCGCGCGGCCTGTCGAACGCCGAGATCGCGGCGGAGCTGGTGGTCAGCGACCACACGGTCAAGACGCACGTCGGGAACGTGCTCGCCAAGCTGGGGCTGCGCGACCGGATCCAGGCGGTGATCTGCGCGTACGAGACGGGACTGGTCGCGGCGGGCGCGGCCGCTCCCCCGGCCGGGGGAGGCGGGGCGGGCGCGGGCTCCCCCGCGTCGGCGAGGACCTGACCCGGGGAAGACCCCCGGTGCGGGCGATCCGCCCGACGTCGCAGGTCAGCAGGATGGAGCCATCGAGAACAACGGCTCACACCACGGAGTTGACCATGCAGCGCACCACCCGCATCCTGCTCGCCGCCACCCTGGCCCTCGGGGTCGCCGCGGGTCCGGCGGTCGTCCCGGCGGTGGCCGCCGGCCCGGAGACCGCCACCGCGGCGACCGCCCCGCCGCTCGGCCCGGCCCTGGAGGCGGCGATCGCCGGGCTGCCGACGGCCGACGCGACGGCGGCGCTGGTCCGGGTCGGCGGCACCGAAGGCGTCTGGCGGGGCAGTTCGGGCGTGCACGACCTGCGGACCGGCCGACCGGCCGACCCCGGCGCCCGCTTCCGGGCCGGTTCGGTGACGAAGGTCTTCACGGCGGCGGTCGCCCTGCAACTGGCCGCCGAGGGAAGGCTGGACCTCGACCGGACGGCCCGCTCGTACCTGCCGGACCTGGTCCCCGCCCGCTACGGCGCGGTCACCGTCCGCCAGCTGCTCGACCACACCCACGGCATCCCGGCCGCGGACTTCCCGGGCGAGACGGTCGAGGAGTGGTACGCGCACCGCTTCGACGTCCACGACCCCCGGGACATGGTGCGCTCGGCGACGGCGAAGGAGCCGGAGTTCGCGCCCGGGACGAGGCAGCACTACCTCAACATCGGCTACACGGTCGCCGGCCTGCTGATCGAGCGCGTGACGGGCGACTCCTACGAGCACCAGGTCACCACCCGCGTCCTCAGGCCGCTGGGTCTGCGGGACACGTCCTTCCCGGGGGCCGACCCGCACATCGCCGGCCGCCACAACCACGGTTACCAGACGATGCGGCTGGCCGACGGGACGACGGGGCTGCGGGACGTGACGGTGTGGGGGACGACGGACGGCTGGGCGGCCGGGGACATCGTCTCCACCACGGCCGATCTGGAGCGTTTCACGCGGGCCCTGTTCCGGGGCGACGTGGTGCGCGGCCCGCTCCTGGAGGAGATGTTCACGCTGCCGAGGGTCGCGGACCTGAGGACCGGCGCCCCGGCGGCCTACTCGGTGGGGCTGTCGATGAAGAAGCTGGGCGGCCGCGAGGTGTGGGGCAAGACGGGCGGCCGGTGGGGCTACAACGCGGCGATCGCCTCGACCCGCGACGGCTCGCGCACCCTCGTGTACAGCGTCAACTCCACGGACGCCAAGGGCCAGGACGTGAACAGGGTCGCGCTGAACGTCATGGTGGCGGCCTACGGCCCGCCCTCCGCCTGACGGCCGGCGGCCCCGGCGCGGCGGTGGAACCACCGGCCGGTGCCGCCGCCTCTCCGTCACCGGCTCAGGAGACCGCGGCCGCGGGCCGCGCGGTCGGCGGGGCGTCCGTCAGGGCCTCCAGGCGCTTGATCATCCTCCGGACGACGAGCAGCGGGACCACGCCGAAGACACCGAACGACATGTCGATGACCGACCACCAGAAGGGGATGTCCCGGATCGGTCCGCAGATCAGGGCGAGCGGGATGATGCCGGCGCAGGCGATCATGCCGAACTCGACGACCCAGATGTTGCGGACCGGGTCGCGGTAGGGCCCGACGAACGCGACGGCGATGACGAGGTGGGCGAAGGCCAGCCAGTCGGTGCCGTACAGCACGAAGGGGTACTCCGCGTCGGCGGTGTCGAGGCCGTCGCGCACCCGCCGGATCCAGTCGAGGAGTCCGGGGAAGAGGTCGGCGACGGGGCTCGCCCAGGACGTCAGCGCGCTCTCGGCCAGGTGGAGTTCGGTGACCAGCGGGAAGGCGGTGAGGCCGCTGAGCACCAGGCAGACGATGAAGACGACCAGCCAGACGCGGATGCGCTTGAGGAGGGCTCTCGGCCCGTTCGTGTCGCTCATGGCAGCACCCTACGCCCCTCATGAACGTGTTCAAAAACCGGGTGGGGCCATGGCTCCGCCCACCCCCGCGATCGCCCGGCCTCCGCCCCCGCGATCGCCCGGCCGCTCACCCGCGCCGGGTCACCCGCCGCGCCACCGCGTGCGCGGCGACGGTGGCACCCGCGGCCACCGCGAGTCCCGTCACGGCGTCCCTCGCCCGGGCCGGCCGCAGGACCCCCGCCCGCTTCAGCCGCCCCCTGGCCCAGAGC
Organism: Streptomyces sp. MS191; assembly: GCF_008042125.1. Taxonomy (GTDB): domain Bacteria; phylum Actinomycetota; class Actinomycetes; order Streptomycetales; family Streptomycetaceae; genus Streptomyces. Next base: position 260,364 of record NZ_RDBI01000054.1, on the reverse strand, counting down.
GTGAAGGGAACGACGAGCAGCGGCGAGGTGACCGAGCCGGGCGTGTAGCCGCGGACCACGGCGGCCTGGGCGAGGTGGACGAGCCCGTGCAGCCCGAAGCCGTTCAACGCGGCCTGGAAGAAGGCGGACCGCCCCTGCGAGCGCGCTCCCGCGACGGCCGCGGCGGCGACCACGGCGCCCATCACGGCGACGGCGGTCGCGAACTCCCGCTCGTCCACACCCTCCATGGCCGTCCAGACGGCCTCCGGCACCTCGGGGAACCGCTCGCGCAGCTCCGGCAGCCGCTCCCGGACCCAGCGCGGTCCGCGCGCGAGCTCCTCGGCGTCGTGCAGCGCCCAGGCCACGAACAGGCCGTACGTCACAGTCGTGTTCACGAGGGGAGAACTCACAGCCCGACGATCGAGTTCCACCTCCTGGCGAACTCCGCGCGCTCCTCGGAGGTGATGTCCCGGGCGATGGCGAGCCGGCGGCGCATCGCGTCGTCCGGGAAGATCAACGGGTCCTCGGCGAGCCCGGCCAGCTCCTCGTCGCCGGAGTCGGCGAGGACGTCGCGGGCGGCGGGCACCGGGCAGACGTAGTTGACCCAGGCGGCCAGCTCGGCGGCCACCTCGGGCTCGTAGTAGTAGTCGACCAGGGCCTCGGCGTTGGCCTTGTGCGAGGCGAGGTTGGGGATCATCAGCGACTCGGCCCACAGCTCGGCCCCCTCCTCGGGGACCACGAACTCGATGTCGGGGTTGTCGGCCTGGAGCTGGATGACGTCACCGGAGTAGGCCTGACAGGCCAGGACGTCACCGGTGGAGAGGTCCTTGATGTAGTCGTTCCCGGTGAAGCGGCGGATGTGCCTGCGCCGTACGAGCCCCTCGACCTGTTCGCACAGCGCGTGGAAGTCGTCGCCGGTCCAGCGGGTCACGTCCACGCCGTTGCCCTGCATCAGCAGGGCGAAGGACTCGTCGAGCCCGGACAGCAGGGTGACCCGGCCGCGCAGGTCGCCGGCCCAGAGGTCCGTGGTCGAGCGGATCTCCCGGCCCAGCTTCCGGCGGTTGTAGGCGATGCCGGTGATCCCGGACTGCCAGGGCACGCTGTGCAGCCGGCCCTCGTCGAAGGCGGGGCCGCGCAGCTGCGGATCGAGGTGCCGGGTGATGTTCGGCTGCCGGGAGCGGTCCATCTCCTGCACCCAGCCGAGCCGCACGAAGCGCGCGGCCATCCAGTCGCTGACGACGATCAGGTCCCGGCCGGTCTCCTGGTGGTTCATCAGCGCGGGGCTCACCTTGCCGAAGAACTCGTCGTTGTCGTTGATCTCCTCGGTGTACCGGACGGAGATCCCGGTCCGCTCGGCGAAGGCGTCGAGCGTGGGGCGCTTGGACGTGTCGTCGTCGGTGTCGATGTAGAGGGGCCAGTTGGCGAAGTCGAGGACCCGGTCGCGTGCGGACAGGTCGCGACCGGACCGGCGGCCGGGCTCCACATAGGCGGCGGGCACCCCGCAGGCGGCCGTCGCCGTCAGGGCCGCGGCGCCGCCGAGTCCGCGCAGCAGGGTCCGGCGGGACATGGTGTTCCTCGCTGTCGCTCTCACCCGAGCAGCCTCCCCCCGCGCCGCGCACCGGGGCAATGGACGCTCCGTCTCCCCCGCGGCCCCTGCCCCGACACCTTGTCGATCACCGGGCGACGCAGGTGGTGCGCCCTGGCCGACGCCCGTTCCGTCCGGTCCGGACGCGCGGACGGGCGGCCGGGGAGGAACCCGACCGCCCGTCCGTGTTCAGGGGGTTCAGCCCAGGGACGTCATCACGTGCTTGATGCGCGTGTAGTCCTCGAAGCCGTACGCCGAGAGGTCCTTGCCGTAGCCGGACTTCTTGTAGCCGCCGTGCGGCATCTCCGCGACGAGCGGGATGTGGGTGTTGATCCAGACGCAGCCGAAGTCGAGGGCCTTCGACATGCGCATCGCGCGGGCGTGGTCCTTCGTCCAGACCGAGGAGGCGAGGGCGAACTCCACGCCGTTGGCGAACTCCAGGGCCTGGCCCTCGTCACGGAACGACTGCACCGTGATGACCGGGCCGAAGACCTCGTTCTGGACGATCTCGTCGTCCTGCTTCAGGCCCGAGACGACGGTCGGGGCGTAGAAGTAGCCCTTGTCGCCGACGCGGTGACCGCCGGACTCGACCTTGGCGTGGGCCGGGAGGCGCTCGATGAAGCCGCTGACCTGCGCGAGCTGGTTGGCGTTGTTCAGCGGGCCGTAGAGCACGTCCTCGTCGTCCGGCTGGCCGGTCTTCGTGTCGGTGGCGGCCTTGGCGAGCTGGGCCACGAACTCGTCGTGGATGGACTCGTGGACGAGCACGCGGGTGGCGGCCGTACAGTCCTGGCCGGCGTTGAAGAAGCCCGCCACCGAGATGTCCTCGACGGCTTTGGCGATGTCGGTGTCCTCGAAGACGACGACCGGGGCCTTGCCGCCGAGCTCCAGGTGGACGCGCTTGACGTCCTTGGCCGCCGACTCGGCGACCTGCATGCCGGCGCGTACCGAGCCGGTGATGGAGGCCATCGCCGGGGTCGGGTGCTCGACCATCGCCTTGCCGGTCTCCCGGTCACCGCAGATGACGTTGAAGACGCCCTTGGGGACGATCTGCCCGATGATCTCGGCGATCAGGACGGTCGAGGCGGGGGTGGTGTCCGAGGGCTTGAGGACGACCGTGTTGCCCGCGGCGAGCGCCGGGGCGAACTTCCACACGGCCATCATCATCGGGTAGTTCCACGGCGCGACCTGGGCGCAGACACCCACCGGCTCGCGGCGGACGATCGAGGTCATGCCCTCCATGTACTCGCCGGCCGAGCGGCCCTCGAGCAGCCGGGCGGCACCCGCGAAGAAGCGGATCTGGTCCACCATGGGCGGGATCTCCTCGCTCGCGGTGAGGGCGACCGGCTTGCCGGTGTTCTCGACCTCGGCGGCGATCAGGTCCTCGGCCCGCTCCTCGAACGCGTCCGCGATCTTGAGGAGGACCTTCTGGCGTTCGGCCGGCGTGGTGTCGCGCCAGGCCGGGAACGCCGCGGCGGCGGCGTCCATGGCGGCGTCGACGTCGCTCTGGCCGGAGAGCGGAGACGTGGCGAAGACCTCGCCCGTGGCCGGGTTGACCACATCGATGGTCCGCCCGTCGGCGGCGTCCCGGAACTCCCCGTTGATGTAGTTACGCAGCCGGCGCAGCTCGGTGGTCACTTGCCACCCCTCCTGTCGTTCAGAGTTCATTCTGTCCCGATGGGTGAGACACCCCCACAGTAGTCGCTCGGCGGACGCTTTCGACAGGCCCGACAGCCCCCAACTTCGGATTCGGTGAGATGATGGAGCTGAAACAACGAATTTCATCGCTCCGGGCTTGCCAGACAGACGAGTCCCGGTGCACAGTGAGGTCGTGGCCAGTCAAAGCGCTAACTCCAGGACCGGATCCGGTTCGTCCCCGACGATCGATGCCGTCTCCCTGGCGATCATCGAGCAGCTACAGGAGGACGGTCGCCGTCCCTACGCGGCGATAGGCAAGGCCGTCGGCCTGTCCGAAGCCGCCGTGCGGCAGCGCGTCCAGAAGCTGCTCGACCAGGGCGTCATGCAGATCGTCGCCGTCACCGACCCGCTCACCGTGGGCTTCCGGCGGCAGGCGATGGTGGGCATCAACGTCGAGGGCGACCTGGACCCGGTGGCGGACGCGCTGACGGCCATGGCCGAGTGCGAGTACGTGGTGATGACCGCGGGCTCCTTCGACCTGATGGTGGAGGTCGTCTGCGAGGACGACGACCACCTGCTGGATGTGATCAACAAGCGCATCCGCACCCTCCCCGGCGTGCGCTCCACCGAGAGCTTCGTCTACCTCAAGCTCAAGAAGCAGACCTATATGTGGGGAACCCGATAGCCGTGAGCAACTCCCGCAGCGATCTCTCCAAGTCCGCCTACGACCACCTGTGGATGCACTTCACCCGCATGTCGTCGTACGAGAACAACCCCGTCCCCACCATCGTCCGCGGTGAGGGCACCTACATCTACGACGACAAGGGCAGGAAGTACCTCGACGGCCTCGCCGGCCTGTTCGTGGTCCAGGCCGGCCACGGCCGCACGGAGCTCGCCGAGACCGCCGCCCGCCAGGCCAAGGAGCTCGCCTTCTTCCCGGTGTGGTCCTACGCCCACCCCAAGGCCGTCGAACTGGCCGAGCGCCTCGCCCACGAGGCCCCGGGCGACCTCAACAAGGTCTTCTTCACCACCGGTGGCGGAGAGGCCGTCGAGACGGCCTGGAAGCTGGCCAAGCAGTACTTCAAGCTGGTCGGCAAGCCCACCAAGTACAAGGTCATCTCCCGCGCGGTCGCCTACCACGGCACCCCGCAGGGCGCCCTGTCGATCACCGGCCTGCCCGGCCTGAAGGCCCCCTTCGAGCCGCTGGTGCCCGGCGCGCACAAGGTGCCGAACACGAACATCTACCGCGCCCCGCTCTTCGGCGACGACCCCGAGGCCTTCGGCCGCTGGGCCGCCGACCAGATCGAGCAGGAGATCCTCTTCGAGGGCCCCGACACCGTCGCCGCCGTCTTCCTGGAGCCGGTGCAGAACGCCGGCGGCTGCTTCCCGCCGCCGCCCGGGTACTTCCAGCGGGTCCGCGAGATCTGCGACCAGTACGACGTGCTGCTCGTCTCCGACGAGGTCATCTGCGCCTTCGGCCGCCTCGGCACCACCTTCGCCTGCGACAAGTTCGGCTACGTGCCGGACATGATCACCTGCGCGAAGGGCATGACCTCGGGCTACTCCCCGATCGGCGCGTGCATCGTCTCCGACCGGCTCGCGGAGCCGTTCTACAAGGGCGACAACACCTTCCTGCACGGCTACACCTTCGGCGGCCACCCGGTCTCCGCGGCCGTCGGCCTCGCCAACCTCGACCTGTTCGAGAAGGAGAAGCTGAACCAGCACGTGCTCGACAACGAGGGCAACTTCCTGTCGACCCTGCAGAAGCTGCACGACCTGCCGATCGTCGGCGACGTCCGCGGCAACGGCTTCTTCTACGGCATCGAGCTCGTCAAGGACAAGGTCACCAAGGAGTCCTTCAACGACGAGGAGACCGAGCGCGTCCTGTACGGCTTCCTGTCGAAGGCGCTCTTCGAGAACGGCCTGTACTGCCGCGCCGACGACCGTGGCGACCCGGTCATCCAGCTGGCCCCGCCGCTGATCTCCGACCAGTCCACCTTCGACGAGATCGAGCGGATCCTCCGCGAGACCCTCACGGAGGCCTGGACGAAGCTGTAGGGCGCCTCGCGACCCACGCCGCCCTCACGGCGTGAACGGCCCGGGCATGCCGCCATCCGAGTGGATGACGGGGTGCCCGGGCCGCGTGCTGTCCGTACCGGCGGATCCGAATCCTTACGGTGCCCAGTGACCGACAGGACCGTCTCTTCGTTCCCCCGGACGGGGGAAGCACGGGGGACCACACCAGATCCGACCCTCCTCCGATCCGACTCGATCCGACTTCGAGGTGTACGCGATGGCCCCACCGGACAACGACGTGCTCTGGGCGCGTTCCCTGCACTACTCCCTGGGGGGATCGACCGCGCTGAGCGGGGTCTCCCTCGGGGTCCGCGAAGGCGAGATCCTCGCCCTGGTCGGCCCGCGCGGCAGCGGCAAGACCGCGCTGATGCAGTGCCTGTCCGGCCAGGCCGTCGCCCAGCAGGGCGAGGTCTGGTTCAACAGCAGTCCCGTGCACACCATGACCGGGCCCCAGCGCGAGCGGCTCCGCAGGGACCGGTTCGGCTGGATCGACCCCGAGCCGGGACTCGTGCCGGAGCTGACCACCTGGGAGAACGCCGCCCTGCCGCTCCTGTTGCGCGGGGTGTCGCACCGGAGCGCCAAGGCCGCCGCCGTCGAGTGGCTGGAGCGGCTCGACATCGGCATGTGCGCGCGCCGGCGCCCGCACGCCCTCAACCAGTCGCAGCGGCAGCGGATCGCGATCGCCCGCGCCCTGGTCACCACCCCGACCGTGCTCTTCGCCGACGAACCCACCGCCTCCCTGCACAGCGCCGACGGCGCGCAGGTGCTGCGCACCCTCACCGCCGCGGCCCGCTCGCACCGCATCACGGTGCTGCTCGCCACCCACGACGCCGAGGTGGCCACCCTCGCCGACCGCGCGGTCGGCCTGCTGGACGGGCGCCGCGTGAGTGCCGGCTCCCTGCCGCCGACGAACGGGGCGGAGGGCGTCGCCGCGTGCTCGCTCTCCGTCTAGTCCGCGGCACCCATCCCCTCGTCCTGCTGCGGCGGCTCCTGGTCGCCACGGCCGCGGCGGGGGTCGGCTTCCTTCTGCTGTGCACGCTGGGGTACGCCGTGGGCCATCCGGACCGGTCGGCCGCGTCCGTGCTGCGACTGCTGTGGTGCGCGATCCCGCTGGCCGCGACCGCGCACTTCGCGGTGGCGGTGGCCCGTACGGACCCCAGCACCCGGCCGCGGCCGGGGCTCTCGGCGATCGGGCTCGGCCCGGCCCGGCTGACGGCGCTCGCCGCCGCGTCGACGGCGGTCTCCTGCACGCTGGGCTCGATGCTCGCCCTGCTGTTCTACCTGCACCTGCGCGGCGACATCACCGGCCTGCCCTTCGACGGCGCCGCGGCCGAGCTGCTCGCCGCCGACCAGCCCCTCCCGCTGGCCGCCGCGCTCACCCTGCTCGCGATCCTGCCGGTGGTCGCCTCGACGGCCGCCGGGCTCGCCCTGCGGCCGCGGAAGCCCGCCGCGCCCGAGGGCGCGGAGCGGACGGTCCCGTCGGGACTGCCCTGGGGCGTCGCGCTGCTCGCCGTGGGGCTGGCCGTGGAGACGTACGCCGGCCAGGGCGGCGGGAACGGCGACTTCCCGCTGCCGGGCCGCTTCGAGGCCAGCCCGGGAGGCGTCCTCGCCGGCTGGGTCCTCACGGCCGTCGGTCTCGCGATGGCCGGACCCGGCCTGACCCACTGGTGCGGACGCCTCCTGCAGGCGGTCCGGCCCGGCGCGGTCCGGCTGCTGGCCGGCCGCGTCCTGATGGACGAGTCCCGCCGCATCGGCCGCCCCCTGGGCGTGGTGTGCGCGGTGGCGTCCGGGGCGGTGGCCGCGGTCACCCTGTACGGGTCCGGGACGGGCGACTTCGGCCCGCTGACCGGCCTGGGCGCGGCGCTGGTGATGTCCTGCACGACGGCGACGCTGCTGACGGCGACCCTCGAATCGAAGCAGTGCCGCGCCCACACCACCGAGGCGCTGCTGCGCCTGGGCGCCCCGCCCACGGTGCTGCGCACCGCCGCGCTGCTGCGGGCGGGCGCCCTGCTGGTGGTCTTCCTGCCCCTGACCTGGCTGGTCGGAGCGCTCGCGGCCGTCCCGCTGGGCGGCTGACCGGCCGCGCGATCCCGGCTCCCGGCGCCCGCCGCCCGACGGCGACGACCGGGGGCCGACGCCCCGGACCGCCCGGCTCCCGCCCGTCCCGTCCGGCGGCCGGAGGCAACTTCGGCGCCCGGTATCCCGTCTGTCCCGGGGACGACACAGGAACGGCACACGGCGGGAATGCCGTACGACGGGAACGGAGCCCCCAGTGCTCACAGGACTGCTCACCGCGGTCGCCGCCTCGCTCTGCTACGGCACGGGTTCGGTCCTGCAGGCGGTCGGCTCCCGCAGGTCCGCCCGCCGTGAGGCGGCGGCCGGACAGCTCAGCCGGCACGGCGGGCCGAGCCTGTCCTCGACCGCCAAGGCGGCGATGACCTGGGAGTTCATCGTCGGCACGATCCTGGACTTCGTCGGCTTCGGTCTCGGGGCCCTGGCCGCCCGGATGCTGCCGCTGTTCCTCTCGCAGACCGTGATCAGCGCCAATCTGGTGATCACGGCGGTCCTGAGCATCCGGCTCCTCGGCATCCGCCTCACCCGCCCGGAGTGGACCTCGATCGGGGTGGTCTGCTCGGCGCTGGTGCTGCTGGCGAGCGCCGCGGGCCCCGAGGGCAGCGGGCACACGTCCCTCGCCACGCACGGGTGGCTGCTCGCGGTCTCCGTCCTGCTGATGGCGGGCGGCACCGTTCTCGTCCGCCGGCTCGGCGCCCGCGCTGCGGTCCTGGCGGGTCTCCTCTCGGGTCTCGGCTTCGGCGCGCTGGGCGTCGGGGTCCGGGTGCTGAACGGCGTCGACCCCTTCGACCCGGTCGCGCTGCTGGCCGATCCGGCGCTGTACGCGATCCTCGTGGCCGGTGCCGGCGGCATGTACCTGCACACGGTCGCGTTGCAGATCGGTTCGGTGAACGGGGCGACGGCGGCGCTGGTGGTCGGCGAGACCGTGCTCCCCGGCATGATCGGCGTCTGGTGGCTGGGCGACGCCTCGCGCCCCGGGTTCGCCTGGCTCGCCGTGGCGGGGTTCGTCCTGGCGGTGGCCGGCGCGGTGGCGGTGGCCTGGTTCGGGTCGCCGGAGGGCGAGCCGGCGGCCGGTGCACCGGTGCCGGACGCCCGCCGGGGCGACGGCACCGCGCCCGCGGCCCGGGAGCCCGCCGCGACTCCGTGACCGCGGCCGCACCACCGGAGGCCGCCGGGCCACTCCCCCGTGCGCCCGGCCCCCGGTGCACGGCCCGGGCGCGCGGTCAGCCGGTGGTGGCGGCCGCCAGCAGCACGACCTCGGCCGGCGCGAAGGACACGCCGACCCTGGCTCCGGGCTCCGGCGCGTCGTGCAGGGCGCACTCCGCGTCCAGCGCGGGCCCGTCGTCCGGGCGGAGCCGTACCGCCACGCGACTGCCGCGGAAGGTCCGGGCCTCGACCGTGCAGGTCAGGCCGTCCGCCGGGGCGCCGAGCCGGACACCGCCAGGGCGCACCAGGAGCCGGGCGGCGCCGCGCGGCGACCCGTCCGGGACCGGGATCCGGCCCCACACCGTGTCGGCGGAGCCGCCGTCCACGGTCCCCGCCACGACGTTGTCGAAGCCGAGGAAACGCGCCACGAACTCGGAGGCCGGCCGCTGCCAGACGTCGAGCGGCGTGCCGGACTGGGCGATCCGGCCGTCGCACATCACCACGACGCGGTCGGCGAGGGCGAACGCCTCGCCCTGGTCGTGGGTGACGGCCAGCACCGTCGTCCCCAACCGGCCGAAGAGGTCGCGCAGTTCGGTGACCAGTCGTTCCCGCAGCCCGCGGTCGAGCTGGCCGAGCGGCTCGTCGAGCATCAGCAGCCGGGGCCGTGGCGCGAGGGCCCGGGCCAGCGCCACCCGCTGCTGCTCGCCGCCGGAGAGCGAGCCGACGGCCCGCCGCCCCGCGCCGGGAAGTCCGACGAGGTCGAGCAACTCGGCCACCCGGGCCTGCTGTTCGGCCCGGCCGACGCCGTGCATCCGCAGGCCGAAGGCCACGTTGCCGGCGACGTCGCGCTGCGGGAAGAGCTGGTGGTCCTGGAACATCAGGCCGACGCCCCGCCGGTGCACCGGCACGCCGGCCTGGTCGGTGCCGCCGAGCAGGACCCGGCCGGCGTCCAGCGCCTGGAGGCCGGCGACGGCCCGCAGCAGGGTGGACTTCCCGCTGCCGCTCGGCCCGAGCACGCACACGATCTCGTGCTCGGCGACCTCCAGGTCCACCGCGTCGAGCACCGCGCGGTCGCCGAACCGTACGGTCGCGTCCGTGAGGGTCAGCATCAGAACTCCCCGGAGGTGCGGTCGGTGCGCAGCCGTTCGAGCAGGAGCAGGGACACCGCGCACACCACCATCAGAATCGTCGAGAGGGCCATGGCCTGGCCGTAGTTCAGCTCACCGGGCCGGCCGAGCAGCCGCGCCACCGCGACCGGCAGCGTGGGTCGGTCGGGGCGGGCGATGAAGACGGTCGCGCCGAACTCGCCGAGGGAGACGGCGAACGCGAAGCCGGCCGCGATGAGCAGGGCGCGGCGCACCAGCGGCAGGTCCACCTCGCGCCAGGCGCGCAGGGGCGAGGCGCCGAGCACGGCCGCCGCCTCGCGGAGCCGGTCGTCCACCGCGCGCAGCACGGGCAGCATCGTGCGGACGACGAAGGGGACGCCGACGAGCGCCTGGGCGAGCGGGACGAGGATCCAGCTGGCCCGCAGGTCGAACGGCGGCTCGTCGAGGGTGATCAGGAAGCCGAAGCCGACGGTGACGGCGGAGACCCCGAGCGGCAGCATCAGCAGGGCGTCGAAGCCCCGGACGAAGCGACCGGCCCGCCGGGTCAGCGCCGCCGCGGCCAGTCCGCCGATGACGACGGCGATGGCGGTGGCGACGACGGCGTACTGGAGGGAGTTCGCGAGGGTGTCGGTCAGCGGGACGAGGAAGGTGCCGGAGGCGTCGACCTCCTGCAGCGCCCGGTAGTAGCCGAACCCGTACCCCTGCGGGGTGTCGAGGGACCGTTCGACGAGGACCGCGAGCGGGAGGACGAGCAGCAGGGCGATCGAGAGCAGGACGGCCCCGAACAGCGTCCACTGGCCGAGGCCCCGGGGGCGTCGCGCGGTCCGCTCGGGGGCGACGAGTCGCAGCGCGGTCTCCCGTCGCCGGACCGTCCGGGCGTGCACGGCGAGGATCGCCCCGACGGCGACGAACTGGACGATCGTGAGCACGGCGGCCGTGCCGAGGTCGAACCGGTCGACCGTCTGCCGGTAGATCTCCGTCTCCAGGGTGGAGTACGTCGGTCCGCCGAGGATCTGGACGACGGCGAAGGACCCGGCGGTGAAGAGGAACACCATGAGGGCGGCGGCGCCGACGGCCGGGACGAGGGCCGGCAGGGTCACCTTCCGCCAGGCGGTCCAGCGGGAGGCGCCGAGGACCCGGGCCGCCTCCTCCTGACGCGGGTCGAGTTGGGCCCAGAGCCCGCCGACGGTCCGGACGACGACGGCGTAGTTGAAGAAGACGTGGGCCAGGAGGATCGCCCAGACGCCGGTGTCCAGGCGGACGCCCCACAGCTCGTCGAGGAGCCCGCGGCGGCCGACGAGCGCCAGGAAGGCCGTGCCGACCATGACGGTGGGCAGCACGAAGGGGACGGTGACGACGGCGCGCAGGACGCCCTTGCCGGGGAAGTCGAAGCGGGCGAAGACGTACGCGCCGGGCAGCGCGATCAGCAGGGTCAGCGCGGTGGAGGCGAGCGCCTGCCAGAGCGTGAACCACAGCACGTCGAGGATCTCCGGCCGGCCCAGGGTCCGCGCGAAGCCGTCGAACCGCAGGCCGCCGTCGGCGCCGAGCCCGCGCTCGACGATGGAGGCGACGGGCCAGGCGAAGAACAGCCCGAAGAACGCGACGGGCACGGCCATCAGGCCGAGCCGCGCCGCGCTCCCGCGCACGTCCCGTCGCCGGGCTTCGCGTTCTACTTCAGAACGAGCGAGGACCACGACTTGATCCACTCGTCACGGTTCTCCGCGATCTTCTCGGGGGCCATGGTCTGCGGCTTGTCGACGACCACGCCGTGCTTCGTGAAGAGCTCGGGCAGGGTGGCGTCCCGGGCGACCGGGTTGACGAACATCTGCAGCGGCATGTCGTCCTGGAACTTCTTGGAGATCAGGAAGTCGATCAGCAGCTTGCCGCCCTCGGGGTTCCCGGCCCCGTCGAGCAGGCCGGCGAACTCGGTCTGCCGGAAGCAGGTGCCGGTGGAGACGCCGGTGGGGGCGGTCTCCGGCTGCGGCTCGGAGTACAGCACCTCGACGGGCGGGCTGGAGGCGTAGGAGACGACCAGCGGCCGGTCCCCCTTGGCCTTCCGGCCGCCCGCGGAGCCGGAGAACTCCTGGTTGTAGGCGAGCTCCCAGCTGTCGACGGTCTTGACGCCGTTGGCCTTCAGCCTGGTCCAGTAGTCCTGCCAGCCCTGGTCGCCGTACTGGGCGGCGGTGCCGAGCAGGAAGCCGAGGCCCGGGGAGGACCGCTCGGGGTTCTCGACGACGAGCAAGTCCTTGTAGGCGGGCTTCGCCAGGTCGTCGAAGGTCTGCGGGGGCGCGAGCTTCTTGTCGGCGAAGTACTTCTTGTCGTAGTTGACGCAGATGTCGCCGGAGTCGATCGGGGTGACCCGGTTCTCCTTGTCGAGCCGGAGCGCGGCCGGGACCCGGTCCAGGCCCTTCGCCTCGTAGGGGACGAAGATGCCGTTGTCGAGGGCGCGGGACAGCAGGGTGTTGTCGACGCCGAAGAAGACGTCGCCCTGCGGGCTTCCCTTGGTGAGGATCTCCTTGTTGACGGCCTCGCCGGCGTCGCCGCTCTTGAGGACCTCGACCTTGAGGCCGGTCTGGCGGGTGAACTCCGCCAGGACCTCCTTGGAGGCGTTGAAGGAGTCGTGGCTGACGAGCTTCACCGTCTTGGGCGCGGCGCCCGCGGTGTCCTTGCCGTCGGACCCGCCGCAGGCGGCGAGGGTGCTGACGCCGAGCGCGGCGGCGAGCGCCGCGGCGGCCATCTTCTTGGTGCTCACTGGATTTCCTCCTGGGTGTGACCAGGAAGAGACGCGGCCCTGCCCGCGCGGCCATGGAGGTCCATGGCCGCGCGGGCAGGGCGCAACAGCTCGAGTATCGACCGAACTTCCTACCCAGAATGACCTGGGCAAGGTTCAGAGGGTCTGCGGCCTGACGGTGCCGCACTCTCAGCGCTGTGGCGCTCCCCTGTCGGAATATGCAAATGTTCGAGCCCAGGCTACAAGGTCAGCGCTCCGCCGCCGCAAGCTGTCCACAGGCACCGTCGATCTCCTGACCGCGGGTGTCACGGACGGTGACGGGGACGCCGTGGGAGGCGATGGCCTCGACGAACGCCTTCTCGTCCTCGGGGCGGGACGCGGTCCACTTGGATCCGGGCGTCGGGTTCAGCGGGATGAGGTTGACGTGCACCCGCTTGCCCTTGAGGAGCCGGCCGAGCAGGTCGCCCCGCCATGCCTGGTCGTTGATGTCCCGGATGAGGGCGTACTCGATGGAGATCCGGCGGCCGGACTTCTCCGCGTACTCCCAGGCGGCGTCGAGGACCTCGCGGACCTTCCAGCGGGTGTTGACGGGGACCAGGGTGTCGCGCAGCTCGTCGTCGGGGGCGTGCAGCGAGACGGCGAGACGGCACTTGAAGCCCTCGTCGGCGAACCGCAGCATCGCGGGCACGAGGCCGACGGTGGAGACGGTGATGCCGCGCTGCGAGAGCCCGAGGCCGTCCGGCTCGGGGTCGGTGAGGCGGCGGATGGAGCCGACGACGCGCTTGTAGTTCGCGAGCGGCTCGCCCATGCCCATGAAGACGATGTTGGACAGCCGCGCGGGGCCGCCGGGCACCTCGCCGTCACGCAGCGCGCGCATGCCGTCGACGATCTGGTGCACGATCTCGGCGGTCGACAGGTTCCGGTCGAGGCCGGCCTGTCCGGTCGCGCAGAACGGGCAGTTCATCCCGCACCCGGCCTGCGAGGAGATGCACATGGTGACCCGGTCCGGGTAGCGCATGAGCACGGACTCGACGAGGGTGCCGTCGTGCAGCCGCCACAGCGTCTTGCGGGTGGTGTCGTCGTCGCACGAGATGTGCCGGACCACGGACATCAGGTCGGGCAGCAGCTCCCCCTGCAGCTTCTCGCGGGAGGCGGCGGGGATGTCGGTCCACTCGGCGGGGTCGTGGGCGTACCGCGCGAAGTAGTGCGTGGACAGCTGCTTGGCGCGAAACGGCTTCTCACCGATCGCGGCGACGGCTTCCTTGCGCTCGGCGGGCGTGAGGTCGGCGAGGTGCCGCGGCGGCTTCTTGGCTCCGCGCGGGGCGACGAAAGTGAGTTCTCCGGGCTTGGGCATGGTGCTACCAGTGTCGCAGACGGAAGCCGGTGGCCTGGGGCGGAAGCGGGGGGTGGTGGTCGTCGCAGGTCGTCCGGGGTGTGCGGCAGGGTCGCCCGCACCGCCGGCGGCTGTGCGGCGGCGGTGGCGGGGCCCGGTCGGGCGGCCCCGGTGGTCAGGCCCTGCGCTGCGCGTCGATCTCGGCGACGAGGCCCTCGATGAGGGTCCTGATCTCGTCGCGGATGGGGCGGACGGCGTCGACGCCCTGGCCGGCCGGGTCTTCCAGGGCCCAGTCGAGGTACTTCTTGCCGGGGAAGACCGGGCAGGCGTCGCCGCAGCCCATGGTGATGACGTAGTCGGACGCCCGGACCGCCTCGGTGGTGAGGACCTTCGGCTTCCGGTCGGAGATGTCGACGCCCACCTCGGCCATGGCCTCGACGGCGGCCGGGTTGACCTGGTCGCCCGGGATCGAACCGGCGGACCGGACCTCGATCCGGTCTCCGGCGAGGTGGTCCAGGAAGCCGGCGGCCATCTGGGAGCGGCCGGCGTTGTGGACGCAGACGAAGAGGACGGAGGCGAGCGGAGCAGTCATCGGTTCATCCTCGGGGACGGCGCGGTCGCGGCGGGGAGTGCCGACCGGGCAGGCAAAGAGATCAGCCAGGTCTGGCATCAGCCCCAAGTGATGTGACAGTATCAGCCCATGCTGACGTCAGTCGATACTGATCTGATCCGTGTTCTGGCCGACCCCCTGCGCCTCCAGATCGTGACCCTGCTGGCACGCGAGACGCTGTGCACGACCCATCTCGTGGAGGAGACCGGCGCCCGGCAGACCAACCTCTCCAACCATCTGAAGGTGCTGCGCGAGGCCGGGGTCGTCGAGACGGAGCCCTGCGGCCGGTTCACCTACTACCGGCTCAGGCCGGACGTCATCGAAAACCTGGCCGGGCGGTTCGCCGCCCTCGCCGAGACCGCGCGCACCCACGCCGACACCAAGAGAGCCTGCCCGTAGCCTCTCGCCCCACCTGCCGAGGAGACCCCGCACGTGACCGCCACCGAGCCCGCCGTGAGCGATGCCGCAGTTACCGACACGTCGCCGCGGCCGGCGCCGGGCGCCACCTCGCCCGTGCCGCTCGCCGCCCGCGGCGCCGCCGAGCTCGTCGGCACCGCGGCCCTCGTCGCGGTCGTCGTCGGTTCCGGCATCCAGGCCACCCGGCTCACCGACGACGTCGCGCTGCAGCTGCTCGCGAACTCCACCGCCACCGTCTTCGGCCTCGGCGTCCTGATCGCCCTGTTCGGGCCGGTCTCCGGCGCCCACTTCAATCCGGCCGTCACCCTGGCCGAGTGGTGGACCGCCCGCCGCGGCGGCACCGGGGTCGGCGTGCGCGAGCTCGCCGTCTACGTCCCCGCCCAGACCGTCGGCGCGATCGCGGGCGCGGTGCTGGCGGACGCCATGTTCGGCGAGCCGCTCGTGAAGTGGTCCACCCACGACCGCTCGGCAGGGAACCTGCTGCTCGGCGAGGTCGTGGCGACGGCCGGCCTGATCCTCCTGATCTTCGGCCTGGCCCGTACCGACCGGCTCCGCTTCGCCCCCGTCGCGGTCGCCTCGTACATCGGCGCCGCCTACTGGTTCACGTCGTCCACGTCCTTCGCGAACCCCGCGGTGACGATCGGCCGCGCCTTCACCGACACCTTCGCCGGCATCACCCCCGGCTCCGTCCCCGCCTTCATCGGCGCGCAACTGGTCGGCGCCGCCGTGGGCCTGGCCCTGGTCGCGATCGTCTTCGTACGCGGCACCACGGGCGCCGGCACCGACTGACACGCTCTCCTTGCCGGTGAAGCGCGGGCAGGTCCGGGATCTCAGGCCTTGGCGGCCTTGGTGAGCAACTGCCCCATCGCGGCGAGTACGGCGGGCTCGACGCGGTAGTAGACCCAGGTCCCGCGCCGCTCGGAGGAGAGCAGGCCGGCCTCCTTCAGCTTCTTCAGGTGGTGGGACACCGTGGGCTGGGAGACGCCGACGTCGGAGATGTCGCAGACGCAGGCCTCGCCGCCCTCGTGCGAGGCGACCGCGGAGAAGAGCCGCAGCCGGACGGGATCACCCAGCGCCTTGAACATGACCGCGGTCCGCTCGGCCTCCTCCGCCGTCAGCGGGCGCTCGTCCAGCGGCGGGCAGCAGGGCTCGACCTCGGGCTCCAGCAGCGGCAGCACCTTCACATTCGACATACGTCTATGTTGACACATGTCGAACCAAGCGCCCAGGGCGCGGCACCCCCGGACCCCGGATCCCGGCCCCGGACCGCGGACCACGGACCGCGCGGGCGGGGAGCTCGTCGGCGGTGCCGCCGCCGAAGGTGGAGCCCCCCTGAGCTGGAGGCTTCGCGGGCATCGTGAGGGCGGCCTGCGCCAGGCCTCCACCACAGTCGATCCGGACCTGCCCAGTCTCAGGGTCCGAAAAGCGGTACGAGGCGGGCCACTCGGTGCCATCCCGCGGTAAGGATCCCGGCGACGGCGGCGACGCCGGCGACCAGCCAGGGGCGGAGGTCCTCGGGGATGAAGCCGAGTCGAGGCAGGAGCGCCGCGGTGGCGATGGCGGCCATGACCGCTGCGGCGATGCCGCCGGCGATGTGGAGTGTCTCGCGGACGGCGGTCAGGGCCGGGGAGGGTGGCGTGACGTGGGCGAGCTGTTCCTCGGGCAGGAGGCCGCCCACCTTGCCCTGGGCGTAGCGTTCCCCGATCTCGGCGACCATCGCGGCGTAGTCGTGGGCTCCCTGGCGGGGATCGACGTCGATGCGGGCGAGCTGTTGCCTGAGCGCTGCGGCGACGTGCCGGCCGTGCTGCCGGGCGGGTGCGATGCGGTGTGATCGGCGGGGGATGAGGCGGGAGTCGCGGTAGGCGCTGAGCACGTTCTCCTCGATCCGGCGGGAGCGGCTGTCGAGCTCACGCATCGTCCGGTGCCGGTCAGCGGGGGCTGAGTGGTAGAGGACGGCGCACAGGCTGAGGGCGCGCGCCGTGTTGCCGAGGAGTGCGTAGGGGAAGTCGGGGCGGCGACGGCGGAACTGTGCGACGAGCGGGTAGCCGAGGGCCGTGAGGAGGGCGACCAGGGTGGCCAGCATGATCACGAGGGCCGTCACGACGGGGGCGAGGGGCGCGCCGGGGTGTTGCAGGAGGTCGGACACGCTCTGGTATTCCAATGCGAGGAGCGCCTGGTCGGCGAACTCGGCGGAGACGACCGGGCGCAGGGCGTCGATCTCCAGAGGGAACAACCACTGCGTGAGCAGTGCGGCCGTGAGCAAGCCGGCGAAGGCGCCCGCCGCAAGGGTGCGGACTCCGCGGTGGCCGGGGACCGAGTACCAGGCGGCGAGCCCGGTGCGGGTGTGCGGCAGGCCGTCCGTGGTGAGCCCCAGGCACGTGACGGCGTGATCAAGGTTCGTGAGCGCCTGCCCGCTCGCTGCGCGGCAGGAGCGCCGCTCCTGAAGACGTTCGCGTGCCAGGGCCCGGGCGACGCTCGGGTGAGTCCTGGCCAAGACTCTGGTGATCGGCACGGCTCGTCCCCCTGACCTGCTGCTGATGGTGTGTCGATTATGCGAGGTCGGGGCTCGCGCCGACCGGCGGATCGTCGGTCCGGTCCGAGGGTGACCCGATCCGAGGGCGGCCCGGGCCGACCGGCGTGTGCGTCGCACCCGCTCCCTGGATCAGCCCCGGCCCCGGGCGGTGCCGGCGGCCACGAGGGCGGCCGCCAGGGCGAGGGCGGCGAGCAGGTGGAAGAGCTGAGGGAGGCCGCCGAGGTGCGGGGCGATGACGGCGGCGGCGAAGGGGGCGAGGGCGGAGGCGGTCATGGCGGGTGCGCCGAGGACCGCGGAGAGCCGCCCGTAGTGCTGCGTCCCCCAGCGGTCGGTGACGGCGGTGGCCTGCAGGAGGGTGAGGTTGCCGCGGACCACGCCTGCCGCGACCGACGCGGCGACGAGCAGGCCGTAGGGCCCGGGGACGGCGGCGAGGGCCGCGGTGGTCAGGGCGCCGAGGGCGATGAGGACGACGGTGCGGGTGGTCGTTCCGGTGTGGCGGGCGAGCGGGGCGTAGAGGGCGCGGCCGAGCGTCTGGCCGGCGCCGCCGAGGCCGAGGGCCCAGGCGGCCTGGGCGGTGGTGCAGCCGCGTTCGATCAGGAGCGGGACGAGGGTGACGACGACGGCGTACATCGCGAACGCCGACAGCGTGAACGCGAGCGTGAGCAGGAGGAAGGGCCGCCTGGGACACCTCCGGGCTGGTGCCGGCCTCGTCGAGGGCCGCGGTCAGCTGGGCGTCGGAGAGGAACGGGACGCCGCTCTGCAGCTCGACGACGGCCTGGCTCTTGACCTGCTCCGGGATCTCCTCGTTCTGCTCCACCGAGCCGAGGAACGAGGAGGTGAGGGCGGCGATCATCAGGGAGCCGGCCAGCGCCGTGCCGATCGAGGCGCCGAGGTTGGTGACCGCGTTCTGGATCCCGCCGACCTCCGCGCTCTGCCGGTCCGGCACCGCGGACACCGTGACCGACCCGAGCTGGGACGCCAGGGCGCCCATCCCGAGCCCGATCAGCAGCAGCGGGATCGTGACGATCTCCGCGCCGGCGTCCGCGTCCAGCGCCACCATCAGGACGACCGCGCCGGCGAACAGCGCGAGTACGCCGAGGCGGACCACCCGCCGGGGCGACACGTCGGGGAGGAAGCGCGGGATCAGGACCGCGGCGGCCAGCAGCGTGAGCGACAGCGGCAGGATCCGCGCGCCGGTCTGCAGCGCGGACAGGCCGAGGGCCACGGACAGGTAGAGCGGGACGACGAAGAAGACGCCCATCTGCACCAGGTACTGGAAGAAGAACATCGTCAGGCCGCCGGTGAGCTGCCTGTTCCGCAGCATGGCCGGGTCGACGAGGGGCTCCCGGCCGCCCTCGACGAGCCTGGTCTCCCAGCGCAGGAACAGGTACACCAGCAGCAGGCCCGCCATCATCAGCCATACGACCATGGACACACCGAGCCAGGCGGGGGCGTCGGGCTTGGGCTGGACCCAGCCCCATTCGTCGGAGCGCAGCACGCCGTAGACGAAGATCCCGAGCCCCAGGGCGGACAGCAGGGCACCGACGAGGTCGATCCGCGGGTGGGTGTCGTCGACGGCGTCGGCGATGCGGCGGGCGAACACCAGGATGACGAGCACCACCAGGACCTCGCCGGCGAAGACCCAGCGCCAGGAGAAGTACGTCGTGGCGACGCCGCCGATCAGCGGGCCGAGCGCGATGGCCACGGCGCCCGCCGCCGCCACGATGCCGTACGCGGCGGCCCGCCGTTCGGTGGTGAAGTTGCCGGCCACCAGCGCCACGATCGAGGGCAGGATGAGTGCCGCCCCGAGTCCTTCGAGGAGCGCCCAGCCGAGCAGCAGCACGGTGAGGTTCGGCGCGAGCGCCGTGGTGAGCGAACCGCAGCCGTAGACGAAGCAGCCGATCATGAAGGCGCGTCTGCGGCCGATCAGCACGCCGACCTTGCCACCGGGGATCATGAACATCGCCATCACCAGCGTGTACGCGGTGATGGCGCCCTGGATCCCGGTCACCGTCGTGCCCACGTCCTCGGCCACGGTCGCGATCGAGACGTTCATGACGGAGCTGTCGAGCGCCATCAGGAACTGGCCCGCCGCTAGCGTCAGCAGGACGAGACGGGCCCCCGCGGGTGCGCCGCCGGCGCCTGCCTTGGATGCCATGACCGTATTGTCCCCACACGCCCGGGTTTCGGCTCGGCGACCGCACTCCCCCGCGACCGGCCCGCTCCGGCGCCCGCGCCCCGGGACCGGCCGCGAGGCGCGGAGGACGTGCGAAGGGCCCGCCGCCCCGGAGGACGACGGGCCCTTCGGCCACACGGGTAACGCTCAGGCCGACCCGACGAAGATCACGAACAGCAGCCACACGACCGGGGCCGTCGGCAGCAGCGAGTCCAGCCGGTCCATGATCCCGCCGTGCCCCGGCAGCAGGGTGCCCATGTCCTTGATGCCGAGGTCCCGCTTGATCATCGACTCACCGAGGTCGCCGAGCGTCGCGCTCGCCGCCACCGCGAGACCCATCAGCAGGCCCTGCCACCAGGCACCGCCGTCGATCATGAACTCCATGCACAGCGCACCGGCCGCCATCGCGAACGCCACCGCCCCGAACAGACCCTCACGGGTCTTCCCGGGACTGATCCTCGGCGCCAGCTTGTGCTTGCCGAAGCGCCAGCCGATCGCGTACGCCCCCGTGTCGCTGACGACCGTCAGGACCAGGAACGTCAGCACCCGCTGCGGACCGTCGTCGGCGGTGAGCATCAACGCCACGAACGTCGCCAGGAACGGCACGTAGAACGCCGCGAAGACACCCGCGGTGACGTCCTTCAGGTAACCCTCGGGGGGCTCCGTCATCCGCCACACGAGCACCGCGAGAGCCGTCAGGGCCATGGCGACCCAGGCACCCTCCGGCCCCCGCACGTACCCGGCCACGACCATCGCCGCGCCGCCGACCGCGAGCGGTACGAGCGGCGCCTTGATGCCCTTGCGCTCCTGGAGACGGGAGGTGAGCTCCCACAGTCCGACGACGACGGCGACCGTTATGACGCCGACGAACGCGGCCTTCCAGATGAACAGCGACGCGATGATGACGGCGCCGAGCCCGACGCCGACCCCTATGGCCGCACCCAGGTCTCGCCCCGCGCTCTTCTTCTGCGGGGGCTGCGGAGCCGTAGCAGGCTGGTGCGGGGTGGGCATGGGCTCCTGCGGCTTCTCGTCACGGGACGGGTTCTCGTCACGGAACAGGGGACCGCTCAGGCGAGCGGCCCCCCGGTCGTCATCCTGGTCTCCGGCGGCCGGAACGTCGGGCACGATGGGCATGGGCCGAGTCTGCGCTGCGTTCTGCCCATCGAAGAGGGGACCCGCCGGATGGGGTCCCTGGTCGGGTCCCCAGTAGCCGGTGGTGCCGGCCGGGGCCCCCCAGGAAGAGTCGTTCATCAGACCTCGAGCAGCTCGGCTTCCTTGTGCTTGAGCAGCTCGTCCACCTGCGAGACGTACTTCGCGGTGGTGTCGTCGAGCTCCTTCTCGCCGCGACGGCCCTCGTCCTCGCCGACCTCGCCGTCCTTGACCAGCTTGTCGATGGTCTCCTTCGCCTTGCGGCGCACGGAACGGATCGAGATCTTCGAGTCCTCGGCCTTGCCCTTGGCGACCTTGATGTACTCGCGGCGGCGCTCCTCGGTCAGCTCGGGGAACACCACACGGATGATGTTGCCGTCGTTGCTCGGGTTGACGCCGAGGTCCGAGTCGCGGATCGCCTGCTCGATGTTGCGCAGCGCGCTCTTGTCGAACGGGGTCACCACGGCCATGCGCGGCTCGGGCACCGAGAACGACGCCAGCTGATTGATCGGCGTGATCGCACCGTAGTAGTCGGCCACGATCTTGTTGAACATCGCCGGGTGCGCACGGCCGGTGCGGATCGCGGCGAAGTCCTCCTTGGCGACCACGACGGCCTTCTCCATCTTCTCCTCGGCCTCGAGGAGGGTCTCTTCGATCACCACTTGCTCCTGCGTGTCGTCGCGTCTTGTCCTGCACGGTGTACGACCGGCAGGGCTCTGTCCATCCCCTCGCGGGGCGGTACCCGGTTCAGGCTCAGGCCCGGGTGCCCTGGTCGCTCACGAGAGTGCCGATCTTCTCACCCTTCACCGCGCGCGCGATATTGCCCTCGGCGAGCAGTTCGAAGACGAGGATCGGCAGGGTGTTGTCACGGCACAGGGTGATGGCGGTGGCGTCGGCGACCTTGAGGTCGCGGGAGAGCACCTCGCCGTACTCCAGCGCGTCGAACTTGACCGCGTCGGGGTTGGTCTTCGGGTCGGAGTCGTAGACCCCGTCGACACCGTTCTTGCCCATCAGCAGGGCCTCGGCGTCGATCTCCAGGGCACGCTGGGCGGCCGTGGTGTCGGTGGAGAAGTACGGCATGCCCATGCCCGCACCGAAGATGACCACACGGCCCTTCTCCAGGTGGCGCACGGCACGCAGCGGGATGTAAGGCTCCGCGACCTGGCCCATGGTGATGGCGGTCTGGACGCGGGAGTCGATGCCTTCCTTCTCCAGGAAGTCCTGGAGGGCGAGGCAGTTCATGACGGTGCCGAGCATGCCCATGTAGTCGGAGCGCGCCCGGTCCATGCCGCGCACCTGCAGCTCTGCGCCGCGGAAGAAGTTTCCGCCGCCGATCACGACCGCGATCTCCGCACCGTCGCGGACGACCGCGGCGATCTCGCGCGCGATTTTGTGCACGACGTCGGGGTCGACGCCGAGTGCGCCGCCGCCGGCGAATGCCTCACCGGACAGCTTCAGCATGAAGCGTCCGGCCTTTTTGCCGTGGATGTCGTCGCCCTGTGCGGCGCCCTGGTTCATGGAGATCTCCTCGTGCACATACGACGAAGGCCATTGCCGGTGGGTCCTTGCGGTTTCCCCTACGGCAATGGCCTCCTCGTCAGATCTGCGATCGTCCTACGCGAACGCGGACAACCGCTTCAGACCCTACCGGGGTCCGGCGTCCGTTGCGTACGGACTCAGATGCCGACCTTGATGCGCGTGAAGCGCTTCAGGGTGACACCGGCCTCGTCCAGGATCTGCTGGACGGACTTCTTGTTGTCCAGCGCGTACGGCTGGCCGAGCAGCGTGGCGTCCTTGAAGAAGCCGTTGACGCGACCCTCGACGATCTTCGGGAGCGCGGCCTCGGGCTTGCCCTCGGCGCGGGTGGTCTCCTCGGCGACGCGACGCTCGGTCTCGACGACCTCGGCCGGGACGTCCTCACGGGTGAGGTACTTCGGCGCGAAGGCGGCGATGTGCTGCGCGACACCCTTGGCGATCTCGGCGTTCTCCTTGTCGAACTCGACGAGGACACCGATCTGCGGCGGGAGGTCGGGCATGGTGCGGTGCATGTAGGCCGAGACGAAGCCGTCGGCGTACTGCGCGAAGCGGTCCAGGACGATCTTCTCGCCGAGGTTGGCGTTGGCCTCGTCGACGTAAGCCTGGACGGTCTTGCCGGGCTCGATCTCGGACGCGAGAAGCGCCTCGAGGTCGGCCGGGGAGGTGGCGGCGACGTGCGCGGCGAGCGCGTTGGCGACGGCCTGGAACTTGTCACCCTTGGCGACGAAGTCCGTCTCGCACTTCAGCTCGACGAGGACACCGGAGGTGTTGTCGTCGGCGATGAGGGAGACGACCGCGCCGTTCTCGGCGGAACGGCCCTCGCGCTTGGCGACGCCCTTCTGGCCCTTGATGCGCAGGGCCTCGACGGCCTTGTCGACGTTGCCCTCGGCCTCGTCCAGCGCCTTCTTGCAGTCCATCATGCCGGCGCCGGTGAGCTCACGGAGCTTCTTGACGTCAGCGGCGGTGTAGTTCGCCATGAGTCTGAGTTTCTCTCTCGAAGTCTGAAAGATCTACGGGTGGACGGCGGGGGCGACACGCCCCCGCCGTCGACATCCGAAACAACCGGACCTGTGAAGGTCAGGCCGTGGGTCAGGCCTGCTCGCCCTCGGCGGCCGGGGCCTCCTCGGCGGCGGGCGCCTCGGCGGCCGGAGCCTCGGCAGCGGCCGGAGCCTCGGCCGGCTTCTCGGCGGACTCGTCCGAGTCGGCCTTCTTCTCGCCCTCGAGCAGGTCGCGCTCCCACTCGGCGAGCGGCTCGCCGGCGGCCTTCTCGCCCGGCTTCGAGTCGCCGGTCGCGGCGCCGGAACGGGCGATGAGGCCCTCGGCGACGGCGTCGGCGATCACGCGGGTGAGCAGGGTGACGGAGCGGATCGCGTCGTCGTTGCCCGGGATCTTGTAGTCGACCTCGTCGGGGTCGCAGTTGGTGTCGAGGATCGCGACGACCGGGATGTGGAGCTTGCGCGCCTCACCGACGGCGATGTGCTCCTTCTTGGTGTCGACGATCCAGACGGCGCTCGGCACCTTCTGCATCTCGCGGATACCACCGAGGGTCTTCTCCAGCTTGGCCTTCTCGCGGGAGAGGACCAGGAGCTCCTTCTTGGTGAGGCCGGACGCGGCCACATCCTCGAAGTCGATCTGCTCGAGCTCCTTGAGGCGCTGCAGACGCTTGTAGACGGTGGAGAAGTTGGTGAGCATGCCACCGAGCCAACGCTGGTTGACGTACGGCATGCCGACGCGCGTCGCCTGCTCGGCGATGGCCTCCTGGGCCTGCTTCTTCGTACCCACGAACATGATGGAGCCGCCGTGCGCGACGGTCTCCTTGACGAACTCGTAGGCGCGGTCGATGTACGACAGCGACTGGAGCAGGTCGATGATGTAGATGCCGTTGCGCTCGGTGAAGATGAAGCGCTTCATCTTCGGGTTCCAGCGACGGGTCTGGTGACCGAAGTGGACGCCGCTCTCCAGCAGCTCCCGCATCGTGACGACGGCCATGGCCGTATCTCCTTGGGTTTCTCGGTTATGTCCTGACGCCCCGACGCGCCGTGCCACGAAGGACCGAAAGGCGCTGCCACGACCGGTGAAGGTGGAGGCGGGGCGTGCGAAGTCGACCCGGTGACCCGGGTCGCCATAGGAAGTGTACGGGACCCCGGGCGTCCCGGGTGACGGCACTGTCCACAGCCGGCCGGTAGTCCACAGATATCCGCCATGATCCCCACGAATCCCCCCGCCGCGAGACCGTTTCCCCATGCACCTCACGACATGGATCCTCACCCTCGCCCTCACGTGGCCCGTCGGCCCCGCACCCCCGGACGTCCTCCACGGCTGGGAACCACCCGCCGGGCCGTACGCCCCGGGCCACCGCGGCGTCGACCTCGCCGCACCCCCGGGCACCGACGTCCGCGCGACGACGCCCGGCCTGGTCACGTTCGCGGGCCCCGTCGCCGGCCGCGGCGTCCTCACGATCACCCTGCCCGGCAGCGGCGACCCACCCCTGCGCACCACCTACGGACCGGTGTCGCCCCTCGTCACCCGCGGCGACACCGTCACCCGCGGCCAGGTGGTGGCCACGGTCGCCACCCCACTCCCGGACACCGCACCGCACTGCCCGCGGTCCTGCCTGCACTGGGGCCTGCTGAGAGGCGACACCTACCTGAACCCCCTGCTCCTCCTCCAGCGGCCCCCGATCCGCCCCCGGCCACCGGCGCGACACCGTTCCCCGGCACCAGCGACAGACGCCTCGACGGCTGGCGACGACGCGCCGCCGACACCCGACCCGAACACGACCTCGACGCCATCCACGCCCACGGCGGCCGACTCGTCATCCCCGGCGACACCGAATGGCCCCGGCAACTCGACGACCTCGGCGACACCCGGCCCATCGGCCTCTGGATCCACGGTAGAGCCGACCTCCGCACCTGGGCCCTGCGCTCCGTCGCCCTCGTCGGCGCCCGCGCCTGCACGCCCTACGGAGCCCACACCGCCACCACCCTCGCGTCCGACCTCGCCGAACGCGGCTGGGTCGTCGTCTCCGGAGCCGCCTACGGCATCGACGGCGCCGCCCACCGAGGAGCACTCGCCGCCCGGGGAGCCACCGTCGCCGTCCTCGCCTGCGGCGTCGACACCCCCTACCCTCGCGGCCACGCCGGCCTCATCCGACGCATCACCGAACAGGGCCTGGTCATCGGCGAACTCCCGCCCGGCAGCCACCCCACCCCCAGCCGCTTCATCCTCCGCAACCGGGTCATCGCCGCCCTCACCCGCGGCACCGTCGTCGTCGAAGCCGAACACCGCAGCGGCTCCCTCGTCACCGCCCGCGCCGCCCGACGCCTCGGCCGCCACACCATGGGCGTCCCGGGCCCCGTCAGCAGCGGCCTCTCCGCAGGCGTCCACGAACTCCTGCGCACCGACGCCACCCTCGTCACCGACGTCGACGACATCGTCGAACTCATCGGCGACATGGGCGAACTCGCCCCCGAACGACGCGGCCCCGTCGTCCCCAGAGACCTCCTCGACCCCGGCTGCACCCGTGTCCTCGAAGCCCTCCCCGCCCGCCACGCCATCCCCGCCGCCGAGATCGCCCGCCGAGCCGGCACCTCACCCGACGACACCCTCGCCCGGCTGTACGAACTCCACTCCCTCGGGTTCGTCGAACGGCACACGGACGACTGGAAGTTGACGACCCGCGCCATACAGCGGCCGAACGCCCGGCGAGGCGGTACTTGACCTGGAGCATTCGGGTGAAAAGGTGATGCCGATGAACAAACGAGTTCTCTCGGCCGCACCCGAGGGGCCGACACGCGCCACGGCCCGGGTTCGAAGATGTGGGCGAGCACGTCCCCCCGGACCGGTGCGATCCGCAGAGGTTCGCTCACCGCAACAGTCCAGTCACGCTACGCTCACCAGGATTCCCTACCGGACACACAGCCAGACTCACTCCACGGCAGAACGGCTCAAGGCAACGCATGCCCCAGCACACCTCCGGGTCTGACCGCGCTGCGGTGCCCCCAGCAGCCCGGGGCATCGTGCGACCGCCCGCACCGACATCGCTCGACGAGCTGTGGCGGTCGTACAAGGACACGGGCGACGAGCGACTGCGCGAACAGCTGATCCTGCACTACTCGCCCCTCGTCAAGTACGTCGCCGGCCGGGTCAGCGTCGGTCTGCCGTCCAACGTCGAACAGGCCGACTTCGTGTCCTCCGGAGTCTTCGGACTCATCGACGCCATCGAGAAGTTCGACGTCGAACGCGCGATCAAGTTCGAGACCTACGCCATCACCCGCATCCGCGGCGCGATGATCGACGAACTGCGCGCCCTCGACTGGATCCCGCGCTCCGTACGCCAGAAGGCCCGCAACGTGGAGCGCGCCTACGCCACCCTCGAAGCCCAGCTCCGCCGCACACCCTCCGAGAGCGAGGTCGCCGCGGAGATGGAGATCACCCTCGAGGAACTGCACACCGTTTTCAGCCAGTTGTCCCTGGCGAACGTCGTCGCCCTCGAAGAGCTCCTGCACGTCGGCGGCGAGGGCGGCGACCGCCTGTCCCTCATGGACACCCTCGAGGACACCGCCGCCGACAACCCGGTCGAGGTCGCCGAGGACCGCGAACTGCGAAGACTCCTCGCCCGCGCCATCAACACCCTCCCCGAACGGGAGAAGACCGTCGTCACGCTCTACTACTACGAGGGCCTCACCCTCGCCGAGATCGGCCACGTCCTCGGCGTCACCGAGAGCCGCGTCAGCCAGATCCACACCAAGTCCGTCCTGCAGCTCCGCGCCAAGCTGGCCGATGTAGGGCGCTGAGTCCGGAGGGCCGGTCGTACAGTGGAGCCGTGCCCAGGATTCGAGCGGCCAGTGTGGCCGAGCACCGGACGATGCAGCGCGGCGCCCTGCTGGACGCCGCGCGATCCCTGCTGTCCGAAGGCGGTACGGAGGCGCTGACCTTCCCCGCCCTCGCCGAGCGCACGGGCCTCGCCCGGTCCTCGGTGTACGAGTACTTCCGCTCCCGCGCCGCCGTCGTCGAGGAGCTGTGCGCCGTCGACTTCCCCGTCTGGGCGGCGGAGGTCGAAGCCGCCATGGCCGGCGCCGCGACCTCCGAGGGCAAGGTCGAGGCCTACGTCCGCAAGCAGCTGGAGCTCGTCGGGGACCGCCGCCACCGGGCCGTCGTCGCGATCTCCGTGAGCGAGCTGGACGACGGAGCCCGCGAGAAGATCCGCGCCGCGCACGGCGGACTCGTCACCATGATCGTCGAAGCCCTCGGCGGCCTCGGCCAGGAGCAGCCCCGCCTCGGCGCGATGCTCCTCCAGGGCGTCGTCGACGCGGCCGTGCGCCGCATCGAGCTCGGCGCCGCCGAGGACCCGGAACGGATCACCGAGGCAGCGGTCGCGATGGCGCTCCGCGGCGTCCGCGGCTGACCACACGCTTCCGGGGGCCCTCCGGACTCAGCGCCCTACATCGGCCAGCT
Organism: Streptomyces sp. MS191; assembly: GCF_008042125.1. Classification (GTDB taxonomy): domain Bacteria; phylum Actinomycetota; class Actinomycetes; order Streptomycetales; family Streptomycetaceae; genus Streptomyces. The sequence goes on along the minus strand of NZ_RDBI01000054.1, from coordinate 232,822 downwards.
TGGCGCGGAGCTGCAGGACGGACTTGGTGTGGATCTGGCTGACGCGGCTCTCGGTGACGCCGAGGACGTGGCCGATCTCGGCGAGGGTGAGGCCCTCGTAGTAGTAGAGCGTGACGACGGTCTTCTCCCGTTCGGGGAGGGTGTTGATGGCGCGGGCGAGG
>NZ_RDBI01000054.1:194774-232561 GCF_008042125.1 Streptomyces sp. MS191 | reverse complement strand
CTCCACACCAGGACCACGCGAGGGGACCGCCATGACCCAGCAGCAGCCGCACCACACCCAGCCCGCATGGGGACAGCCCCCGCAGCCCGGCCCCTACGGCCCCCCGCCGCCGAAGAAGGGCATGTCCACCGGGGCGATCATCGCGATCGTCATCGGCAGCGTGTTCGCGTTCCTCGTGCTGCTCGGCGTCATCGTCGGCGGCGACGACAGCACCCAGGCTGGCGACAGCAAGGCCCCCGCGAAGAGCGCTGCGGCTGCGCCCGCGAAGAAGACCGCCGCGCCGCCGGCTGAGGAGCCGGCCGAGAAGGCCCCCGTAAAGATCACGGCGAAGAAGACCGCGTTCGCCCCGTCCGTCCTGCACCAGGGCGGCGCGTACACGAGCGTCACCGTGACGATCGCCAACAGCGGCGACAAGGACATCGACGTCAACCCGCTGTACTTCACGATCACCGACACCACCGGCAGCAAGCACACCGCCGAGCTCGGCATGGACGAGGACCAGATCGCCACCGTGAAGCTGTCCCCGGGCGAGAAGGTCACCGGGACCGTCACCGGCAAGGGCAAGTGGACGGCCGCCTACGTGACGTACGTGGATGGCATGTTCGGTGACGGCGTGCGCGGCACTGTGTCCTGACCGCTTGCGTGAGACGAGCCGTCTCGTCTACAGTCGCAGGCAGATCCGGCGTGCCCGGAACCAGACGCAAGGCCCCGACCACCACGGTCGGGGCCTTTCTCATGCCCGGAGGTGCCCCGTGWCCTTCRCGCCCGGCACTCCGACCGTCACCCTCACAGGCACCCTGCCCGCCGCCATCAACGGCACCCCCGCCACCGGCCAGTTCACCGCCACCCCCTCCTCATACCTCGTCGACACCAGCCGACAGGCCATCTACGCAGGCGGCGGCACCGTCCAGTTCACCAACGGCGCGTTCTCCCTCACGATCCTCCCCAACGACGCGTCCGGCGTAGGCCCGGCCGGCTGGCGCTGGCGGTTCAGCATCGAGGTCGACGGCGCGCCCCGGATTCAGTTCTGGGCCTACGTCACCGGCACCGGCACCGTCGACATCTCCAGCCTGGTGCCCGTGCCCGCGCCCGATGGTGGCTCGTCCAGTGGCGGCGCGGTCGCGTCGGTCAACGGGAAGACGGGCGTCGTCGTCCTCACCTACGCGGACGTGGCCGCCGAGCCCGAGGGCGCCGTCGCCGCGCACGCGAGCGGCACCGACCCGCACGGCGACCGGGCATGGGCCAACGGCCAGTTCACGGCCAAGACCGCCAACCTGAGCGACCTGAGCAGCGCCTCGACGGCGCGCACGAACCTCGGTCTCGGTGGCGCGGCCACCCTGACCGTCGGCACCACTGCCGGCACCGTCGCGGCCGGCGACGATGCCCGGTTCTCCTCCGGCGGCGGAGGGACCACCATCCGCACCCGGACCGCCCGCATCAGCGACGGCGCCATCGCGGACCTACCCTCCGCCCCGTCCTGGACGATCGTCACCACCTCCGTCGGCACGCCGCTCCAGTGCTCCATCCCCGCCGCAGTCGGCGACCGGATCCGCGTGCACGTCGCCATGCTCTACAGCGGCGGCCACTTCCTCGACGTCGCGCTACTCAGCTCCGCCGGAGCGATCGCCCTGTACGACGGCTCCGGGACGTCCAGCCCCCTCGCCGAGGGCGCGCCGTGGTTCTACCCCTCGACCGCGTTCTCGAAGGAACCCGGCGGGATCATGTTCACCGTCGGCTCCGGCCACCTCTCCGGCGGCCAAGCCACCGTTGCGCTCGTCCACCAGGGCACCAGCGCCGGCAAGGTGTACGCCTTCCCCGGCTACCCGTGGCGGATGGTCCTGGAGCTCATCGGCCCCGAACCCGCGTAGGAGGTGCCCGGTGACGAACCAGTACGGCGCCGACCACCACAACCCGCCCGTCACCGACGAGGAGCGCGCCGAAATCCGCCGCCTCCACGCCGAGGGCCACGGACGCAACGAGATCTCCCGCCGCACCGGGCGCAGCCTCCGCACCATCAGCGTCCAGGCCGAGCGGATGGGCCTCACCTTCGACCGCACCATGACCGCCGTGGCTACAGAGGCCCGCGTCATCGACGGCCGAGCCCGCCGCGCCGCCATCCTCGCCGGCCTCTACGAGGTCGCCGAGGCCGAACTCGACTACCTCCGGCAGGGCGGCCAGTACGCGCTCGTCGAGGTGTCGTCCGGCAAGGCCGTCCGCTTCAACGCCGACCGGCTCCCCGCGCAGGACCGGCGCGCCCTGATCACCGGGATCAGCACCGCCATGACCGCAGCGGCCCGCCTCGAATCGATGGAGGGCGACCCCGGCATCACCGGCGCCGCATCACTCCTGATGAACCTGTCCGACGCATTCCGCCTGGCGGCCGGTCCCCCGGAGGACGACACCGGGGAGGGCTGATGCTCGACTCGCTCCCCCTGTCGGCCAAGCAGATCCGTTCGATCGCGCACGCGACCGCCCGCATCAACCTGTGGCACGGCGCGATTCGGTCCGGGAAGACGATCGCGAGCCTGATCGCGTTCGTAATCGCGATCGCGGCCGCACCGTCGTCCGGCCTCATCGTGATCGTCGGCCGGTCGCTCCAGACCATCGAACGCAACGTCCTCGACCCGCTCCAGGACGAAGCCCTCTTCGGGCCCGTCGCCCGACTCGTGCAGCACACCCGCGGCGCGACCACGGCCGTCATCCTCGGCCGGACAATCCACCTGATCGGCGCCGCCGACTCCCGCGCCGAGGGCCGGCTCCGCGGCCTCACCGCCTGCCTCGCCTACGTCGACGAGGCCACCCTCGTCCCCCGCGGGTTCTGGAACCAGCTCCTCGGCCGCCTCAGCGTGCCGGGGGCGCGGCTGTTCGCCACGACCAACCCGGACAACCCCGGGCACTGGCTCCGCAAGGAGTTCATCAACCGGTCCGGTGACCTCAACCTGAGGCACTGGCAATTCACCCTCGACGACAACCCGTCGCTCGACCCCGCGTACGTCGCCGCCCTGAAAGCCGAGTACGTGGGCCTGTGGTATCGGCGGTTCATCCTCGGCCACTGGGTGCAGTCCGAGGGCGCCATTTACGAGATGTTCGACGCCGAGCGCCACGTCGTGCGGGACCTCCCGCACATCGAGCGGTGGCTGTGCGACGCGATCGACTACGGCACCGTCAACCCGTTCGCGGACCTCCTCCTCGGCCTCGGCCGCGACGGGCAGGGCCGCGCCGGGCTCTACGTGGTGTCGGAGTACCGGCACGACTCCCGTACCGCCCGCCGGCAGCTCACCGACTCCGAGTACTCCGCCGCCCGGCGCCGTTGGCTCACCTCGGTGCCGCAGCCGCAGGCGGGGAACGTGTTGGGCGTCCGCCCGGAGTGGACCGTCGTCGACCCGTCCGCCGCCTCGTTCATCGAGCAGCTGCACCGCGACGGCGTGTCCGGCGTCACCCCAGCCGATAACTCCGTTCTCGACGGCATCCGCGGCGTGGCGAACCTCCTCGCCAGCGACCGACTGTTCGTCCACGCCTCGTGCACGGGCCTCATCGATGAGCTCCCCGGCTACTCGTGGGACGACGAGGCCGCCGAGAAGGGCGAGGACAAGCCGATCAAGCTCGAAGACCACTCGTGCGACGCGTTGCGCTACGGCGTCCGCACTACTGAGGCCCTGTGGCGGCCACACATTCCCATCCTGGAGGTGGCCGCGTAATGCCCCTGCCCGCAAGCGGCGCGACCTGGCCGCCCACCGACCCGATCGTTCAGTCCGACCTCGCCGACTGGGATGCCTGGTATTCCGCCGAGCCCGACCGCCTGGAGCAGCGTTACCAGGGCCGCGGCACCGTCGGCACCCCGAACAGGCCCGCCCAGTACGCAGGCGGGATCCGCGGCCGGGTGGCCCGCTGGTTTTGGGGCAACCCGACCCCGGCTGGCGAGAAGCGCGACAAGGTCCACATCCCCCTCGCGGGCGACATCGCCCGCACGAGCAGCGGCCTGCTGTTCTCGGAGCCGCCGAAGCTCATCAGCGACCACACGGAGACCCAGGCCCGCCTCGACCAGCTCGTCGAGGGCGGCCTACACCCGACGCTCCTGGAGTCCGGCGAGCTGTGCGCGGCCCTCGGCGGCGCCTACTACCGCGTGGTGTGGGACGAAGAGGTCTCCGACCGGCCGTGGATTGACACCGTGGCCGCCGACCGGGCCGTCCCAGAGTTCCGCTACGGCAAGCTCGTCGCGGTCACGTTCTGGACGGTGCTGCCCGACCCCGACGACCCGACCGGGCGCCGCGTGTTCCGGCACCTGGAGAAGCACGAGAAGGGCCGGATCTACCACGGCCTCTACGAAGGGTCGGCGACGTCCCTGGGCGCCGTGCGGCCACTCCAGGACCACCCGGCAACCGCGCCCCTCGCGGCGATGGTGGACGCGGAGGGCGGCCTCGACACGGGCGCCCCGGACCACCTGACCGCCTCCTACATGCCCAACGTGCGCCCCGCACGCGGGTGGCGGCACATCCCGTCGGCCGCGTACTGGGGGCAGTCCGACTTCCAGGGCATCGAGGGCATCCTCGACGCCCTCGACGAAGCCTGGTCGTCGTGGATGCGGGACATCCAGAACGGCAAGGGCCGCATCATCGTCGCTGACGCGCTCCTCCAGTCCGCCGGGCCCGGCCAGGGCGCCACGTGGGAGGAAGAGAAGCGGGTCTTCACGGGCCTGAACATGCTGCCCCGCGCGAACGACAAGGGCTCACCGATCGACGTGGTGCAGTTCGAGATTCGGGTGGCCGAGCACCGCGACACCTGCGCTGCGCTCGTCGAGCAGGCAGCCCAGCAGGCCGGATACTCGGCCGCCACGTTCGGCGAGACCGACGGCACCGCCGTGACCGCGACGGAGATCCGGGCCCGGCAGCGCCGCACGCTCATGACCCGGTCACGGAAGGCCCTGTATGCCGACCCTGCGCTGTCGTCCATCGTCGCGGCGCTCCTCGCCGTCGAGGCCGGCCCCCGGTTCGGCGTCAAGGGCCTCGACACCTCCGAGCCACCCAAGGTCGAGTTCGAGGACTCCATCAGCGAGTCCACGGGCGAGCTGGCCACCACCGCGGAGCTCCTGCGCCGGGGCGAAGCTGCTTCGACTGACACCCTCGTGCGGATGATGCACCCGGACTGGGACGACAAGCAGGTGAAGGCGGAGGTCGACGCGATCCTCGGCGAGTCCGGGCGCGCCACATCCGACCCGACCGAGACCGGAGCTGAGGGGGTGCCGCATGCCGGTGTCCCCAGCGATGGCGGAGGACCTCGCCCGTGAGGTAGGGCTCCTCTACCAGGATGCCGAAGCCGCACTGCTGGAGCTGCTCGCGACCGCGCTGGAGGCGGACATCGACAGCCCGAGGTGGGCCGAGCTGAAGCTCGCGTCCATCGGGAACCTCCGCACGGCCGTCGAGCAGGTCGCCGACGCGCTCCAGAGCGACACCACCGGCGCCGTACGCGAGGCACTGGTGACCGCCTACAACCGGGGCCGCCAGGCCGCCGTAGCCGAGTTCGGCGCGCTGGACATCGGCCGGGAGCTCGTCGCCCGCGACACCCTCCCCGGGGCGCCCGCGGTCGACCGGCTCGCCGCGTCGATGGCGGAGGACACCCGGCCCGTGTACCAGCGGATCACCCGGGTTGTCGTCGACACCTACCGGCGGATCATCGGCCGCGCGTCCGGCACCCAGCTGCTCACCGGCATGACCCGCCGGCAGGCGTCCCAGAGGGCCCTCGACCAGTTCGCGCAGCGCGGCGTGACCGGGTTCGTCGACTCCGCAGGCCGGTCCTGGGACATGGCGTCCTACGCCGAGATGGCCGTCCGCTCCGTGACGGCCCGCGCGGCGATCGAGGGGCACATCGACGCGCTCGCCGAGATCCGCGTCGGCTACGTCATCGTCTCCGATGCGCCGCTGGAGTGCCCGCTGTGCCGGCCGTGGGAGGGCGAGATTCTCACCCTGGGGCCGACGACGGGCCCGCACACCGTGCGTCTGGAGCACGAGATCCAGCCGACGGGCGTCCGGGCCGCGTTCCGGCCGCCGGAGACGGTGGCCGTGCACGTCGCAGGCAGCCTCACCGAAGCGCGAGGTGCGGGCCTGTTCCACCCGAACTGCCGCCACAGCCTCGGCGCGTACCTGCCCGGGGTGACAACCCGGCCGCCGCACCACGCGACGCCCGGCACCACCTACGCCGACACGCAGCGCCAGCGCGCCATCGAGCGGCACATCCGCCGGTGGAAACGCGTGCAGGCCGCGGCGATGGACGAGCAGGCCCGACGGCGCGCCGGAGCGTACGTCCGTAAGTGGCAGGCCGCCATGCGCGAGCACATCGACGCGCACGAGGTTCTGCGGCGCAAGCCCGCACGCGAGCAGATCGGCGCCGCCCGCTGACCGAGCCAGGGAGGAGACAGCCATGGGGAAGGCGTTCGTCGCCAAGCTCGCGAAGGAGGGCGCCCGGAATCCGGAAGCGCTCGCAGCCTGGATCGGCCGACAGAAGCACGGCCGCAAGGCGTTCCAACAGCTCGCCGCGGCCGGCCGAGACAACGCCCAGGAGCAGCGCGACATCATGAGCCGGGTCCGTCCGTCGGGGCGTCTCTCCCGCGACCTGACGGGATTCTCCGACAGAGAGCTTGGGCGCACGCTCTCCGAGCTCACACCGGCGGAATCTGCCAAGGTGGCGGCCGAGATGGACCGTCGTGACACCGCGGCGCGTCTACCCGGCGCCCGTCCCGACTTGATCGGCCTGTCGGATGCCGAGCTGGGCCAGCGTGCGGGTAGCGCGACAGGACCGGAACTTGCAGCCATCGCCGAGGAAGCCGACCGGCGCCAGAAAGTCGGGGAGGTCTTCCCCGGCGGAACCCTCGCCGGAGACCTCTCCGGGGTAGACGAGGCTACCCTCGGCTGGGCCCTTCGCTACGCACAGCCCGACGAGGCCGCCCGCATCGCTGGGGAGATGGATCGCCGGCACCCGCCCACACCTGTTCCCGCAGCCGCAGGAGCAGGCACGGTGGCTGGGCAGCTTGCAGACCGGGCCGCCATGGACGAGTTGCTCGGCTCCGACGCGGACGGGTGGGGACACCTCGCCAGCGACAGGCCGGACCCTCGCGACGGCATGTCGGCCACGGAACGGTGGCTGGCCGACCGGGACGAGGAGGCCCAGGCGGCCCGCGGGGCCTACACCCGCGCGCAGGTGCGGGACATGTACCGCGAGCACGTCTACGCCCAGTACATGGCCGCCGAGGACGCACTCCGGGGAGTGCTGCTGTCCCGTGATGCCAACAGGCAAGGCATCGATCCCGTGATGCTGTTCACCGGCCCGGCACACGTGGCGTTCGCACGCGCGTCGGAGGAGCTGAAGCGCTGGTGGCAGACCAACCCGCGCACTACGCTCGCCGAGTATGAGGAGCAGGTCACCGGCCAGCGTTCCGCCGCCGGGAACACGGCCCGCAAGAGCCGTGACGACCAGCAGAACCGACTCTGACCAGGAGGCACCCATGGGGCCGCGTGAGCAGCTCGTGACCGCGCTCAACGAGGGCGCCGAAGCCGGACGTCGCGGCAAGCAGCCGACCGCATGCCCCTATGGCGCTGGGGACCTTCGACGCTCGGCGTGGCTCCGCGGCTACGCGAAGAACCGTCGCCTCCCCGGCGAGTAGCCTCCCCTGACTGTTCGCCCCTGGGCCCGCCTCGTGCGGGCCCTTTCGCATGTCCAACCGGCCCGCCTGGCGCGGGCCTTTCTCTATGCCCCTGGAGGGCAGCCATGCACCGCACCACCCTCGCCCGTACGCGTCTCGACGGCGCCGGATGGGCACACCCCTACCGCACGGGCCCTTTCGACCCGTTCCTGTACGCCGACGGCGCGSCCGGAGACGCCTCCGGATCCGCCGCCACCGACGCCGGTAACCCGCCGGCTGGTGCAGCCGCTCCCCAGGGCGGGCAGCCGCCCGCCGTGCCCGGATCGACTCCGGACGCGGGGCAGGACATCACGTCCCTGCCTCCCTGGGCGCAGAAGGTCATCACGGACGCGCGGGCCGAGGCCGGTAAGGCGCGCACCGTCGCCAAGCAGCACGCGGCGGAAGAGGCACGCCAGAAGATGGCGCAGGACATCGGGAAGGCACTGGGGCTCGTCACCGACGACGCGCAGGCGCCGACCCCGGAGCAGCTCACCGAGCAGCTCCGCCAGTCCGCCAGCGAGACCACCATCGCGCAGGAGGACGCAGCGTCGGCCCGCCTGGAGCTGCACGTCTACCGGACCGCGGCCCGGCTCGGCGCGAACGCGGACGCGCTCCTCGACTCCCGCGCGTTCTGCGACACCATCGACGCCCTCGACCCGGCCGCCGCGCCGGAGCAGTTCAACGCGGCCGTACAGAAGGCCATCGAGACCGCGCTGGAGCGCAACCCGGGCCTGCGGGCCCGTGGGGGTGCCGGCCGGTCCGGGGTGGACCTGTCCGGAGGCTCGGGGGACCAGCCCCACAGCCTCGACAAGCAGATCGCGGAAGCGACCGCGAAGCGGGACTTCACGACTGTCATCCGACTGAAGCGGCAGCAGGCCGCACCCTGATCTAGGAGAACCTCATGGCCGGTATCACCGGGCTGGCGACCACGTTCGACCTCCCCAACTACGCGGGCGAGCTGTTCGCCCTGACCCCTGCCGACACGCCGTTCCTGTCCGCGATCGGCGGCCTGACCGGCGGCGGCATGACCTCGGGCGTGGAGTTCGAGTGGCAGACCTACGACCTGCGTGACCCGTCGCAGCGCACCCGTGTGGAGGGCGCGACCGCGCCGACCGCCGAGGAGCGGGTCCGGGCGAACGTGCGGAACGTGGCGCAGATCCACCAGGAGAAGGTGTCCGTCTCGTACACCAAGCAGGCCACCATGGGGATGATGACGACCCCGGGTTCGGCACCGTACCGCGGGGTTGACGGCTCCAACCCGGTGAACAGCGAGCTGGACTGGCAGGTCGCGCAGGCGCTCAAGTCCATCGCGCTGGACGTCAACTACAGCTTCATCAACGGCTCGTTCTCCAACCCGACGACGAACGCGACCGCGCGGAAGACCCGCGGCCTGCTCGCGGCGGTCACCTCGAACCGGATCGCGAAGGGTGTGACCACGACCGGCGCGACGTCGGCGACCGACACGATCACCTCGACCGGTCACGGCCTCGTCGACGGCGACAAGATCGTCTTCACGAACACGTCGACCGCGACCACGATCGTCGCCGGGCGGATCTACTACGTGGACGCGATCGACGCGAACACTTTCAAGGTCGCGACCAGCTCGGGCGGCACGGCCATCACCCTGGGGACCGTGACCGGCCTGGCGTACACCAACCCGTGGGAGACCGCGCTCACCACCGACCACGTGTCCGACCTGCTCCAGCTCGCCTACGACAACGGCGGCATCTCGGAGCAGGCCACCGCCACCCTGATCGTCAACTCGGCGCAGCGCCGCGCGGTCACCAAGGCGTTCGCCTCGGCCTACGGCCAGTTCCAGGAGACGAGCCGGACCGTCGGCGGCGTCGCCGTCGACACCCTCATCACCGACTTCGGCACCCTCAACGTGATGATGGACCGGCACATGCCGCAGGACGTCATCACGGTCGCGTCGCTGGAGCAGTGCCGGCCGGTGTTCCTCAACGTGCCCGGCAAGGGCGTGATGTTCGAGGAGCCGCTCGCGAAGACCGGCGCGTCGGACGAGGTCCAGCTGTACGGCGAGATCGGCCTGGAGTACGGCAACGAGCGCGCCCACGCGGTCATGACCGGGCTGAAGGTGTGACCGTGACCGTCTACCAGCGAACCACCGGCGGCCACGTCGCCGAGAGCCTGCGCCCGGTGCCGGGAAGCGAGGAGGCCGCCGAGCTGGAGAAGCTCGCGGCCGACCCCGCGTCCGGGTGGCGCGCGGTGGCCGTCGAGCCGCCCGCGCCCGCCGGGCCGCCGGCCAAGTCCGCGGCGAAGGCCGAGTGGGTGGCCTGGGCGGTTGCCCAGGGCGCGGACGAGGCCGAGGCCGAGAAGACCACTAAGGACGAGCTGATCAGCGCGTATGGAGGTGACAGCTGATGGCACTCGTATCCGATCTCGGCGTGACGGTGTCGGGGCTGCTGACGCGGACCGCGGACCTATCGACGCCGGTTGACTCGCTGTCGTGGCGGCGCGGGGTGCATCTGGAGTCCGGCACGACCGCGGGTAAGGCGGATCTCAGGTTCGCGGACACGCGGACGCTGGCGGCGTCGGCGACGGAGGATCTCGACCTCGCGGGCGTCCTGCTGGACGCTTTCGGGTCGGCGCTCACCTTCGTGCGGGTGAAGGGCATCTTCATCGCGGCCTCGTCGGCGAACGCGAACAACGTGGTCGTCGGCGCTGCGTCCAGCAACGCATGGGCGGGGCTCCTCAACGCCACCGGCACGATCACCCTGCGCCCCGGCGCCACGTTCGCCGCGATGTCCGGCAGCGCAGACGCCACCGGCATGGCCGTCACCGCAGGCACCGGCGACCTGCTGAAGGTCGCCAACTCCGGCGCCGGAACGTCCGTCACGTACGACATCGTCATCATCGGCGCATCCGCATAGGGGGTGGCCCATGGCCCGGATCTACGCGACCAGCTCGCAGTACCAGGAGTACACCGGGCAGACCCCGCCGACGGACATCGACGTACGACTCCGCAGGGCCTCCGCATTCCTCGAAGCGGAGGTCCTGCGGCTGTGCCGGTACGACGTCGACGACGACGGCATGCCGGCCAACGCGCTCGTACTGGCTGCGGTCGCGGACGCGACGTGCGCGCAGGTCGAGTGGGGCGTCGACGTCGGCGATGTGACCGGCGCGGCGGCGGTCGGCTGGGGCACGGTCACGATCGGCTCCGCCACGCTGTCCCGGTCGGTCACTGCCACGACCGGCGACGATGCTCCGGGCCGGCAGATCGCACCGGCGGTCTGGGACGCGCTGCGTTCCCCGGACCTCACCCCGGACGTGTTCTATCTCGGGGCGGTGGGCTCGTGTTGACCGTCCTCCCCGGCTGGCTGCTGGGGCACACGGTCACCGTCGAGCCGTATGCGGGGAGCAGCGCCTACGGGCCCGTGTACGGCGCGCCTGTGGCGGTGGCGTGCTTCCTGGACCAGAAGACCCGCACCGTGCGAGACAAGACCGGCCGTGAGGTCGTGTCGTCGTCGACGTTCTACGCCCGGCCCGGCCTCGTCTGCCCGCCGGAATCCCGCGTCACCCTCCCCGACGGGCGGCGCACCACGGTGATTGAGCGGCTCGACCGTTCCGGCGGCGGGATGCCGACCCCGGACCATGTGGAGGTGCAGCTCACGTGAGCCAGTACACGACCTTCCGGCCGGGCAACGCCAGCCGCCTGTGGACCTCCCGCGGCCGCCGCCTGGCGGGCGAGGGCCTGCAACGCGGCCTGGAACACGTCCTCTTCGAGGCGCAGAAAATCGTGCCTCTCGATGAGGGCACCCTGGAGCGGTCCGGGCGGGTCATCCGCGACGGCCTGGAGGGCGCGATCAGCTTCGACACCGTGTACGCCCGCCGGCAGCACGAGGAACTCACCTGGAAGCACCTCCCGGGCCGGAAGGCGAAGTACCTGGAGATCCCCATGAACTCGGAGCGGGACGTGGTCCTGGAGCTGATGGCCGTCAACGTGAGGCGGTGGTTCCGTGGCTGATGAGCCGGACCTCCTCGACGGCCTCGCCCGCTACCTGGCGGAGCGGGGCCTCGTCGTCTACGACCCCGCCGGTGTCGGCGGTGACTGCTTCCTGGAGTTGCTGCCGTCGGGCCCGGACGAGGCGGTAGCGCTCACCATCTACGACGACGGCCGGGAGGCGGACAGTCTCCTGCCGTACGACGAACCGAAGGTGCAGGTCCGGGTGCGGGGCACCACGGATCCGCGGATCTCTCGCCGCCGGTGCGCGATGATCCGCTCCCACCTGCATGGCCTCGGGCCGGTGATCCTGCCCGACGGCACGAACCTGATCCTGTCGGTCGCACTCCAGTCGGCGCCCGCGTCGCTCGGCGTCGACGAGAACCAGCGGCACGAGCACGTCTGCAACTTCCGCATGGAGATCCGGCAGCCGACCGTGCACCGCCCCTGACACACCCACCCAGCTCAGCCCGCGCCGCCACGGTGATGGGCTCTTCGCCATGCCCTGGAGGACATGATGGCGGCACAGAAGTACAACGCGAGGGATGTCCGATTCCAGATCGAGGACTACCTCAGCCCGGGCACCTGGACGGAGTTCCGGACCGCGAACGGCGGCTCCGGCGAAGGCGGCATCAACACCTTCTCCCGCTCCCACGAGTACGAGGCCGCCGACACCACCACGTTCGGGTCCAACGGGCGCTCCGAGACGCAGAACATGCAGGAAGGCATGTCGCTGACGCTGGAGGGCTTCCGGCTCGTCGACCCGGCCACCGGCGCCCTCGACCCGGCGCAGTCGCTCGCCGAGCTCCAGGCCGCCCGCCTGGGTACCAGCTCGCTGTGCGGGTTCCGGTTCGCTGCGCCCGGCGAGACGACGTGGACCGTTTGGGCCGCGTCCACGTGGCAGCTCGGCGACGTCGGCGGCGGCAACAACGACAAGGCGTCGTGGTCCGTGACCGTCACGCGTTCCGGCCCGTCGACAACTGCGGTGATCGTGTGACGGCCCGCAAGGCGCAGTCCTGGGAGGACTTCAAGCGCGAGGCGTTCGGCGGCCGCACAGAGACGATCGGCGGCGTCACGGTCCGCGTCCCGACGGACATGCCGCTCGTCCTGGAAGACCTCGCGGGCAACCTGTCCGCCGAATCGCGCGCAGAGGACTTCGACGAGGTCGTGACCCTCCTCTACGGCGACGGTGTGTTCCAGCAGTGGGTAGCCGCCGGGATGGGCGCCGCCGAGCTGATGACCGCCCTCATGTGGGGCATGGTCCAGGCCACCGGCCGTGACATCACGTTCATGGAGGCGTACGACCTCGTCATGAGCGACGACCCGGGAAAAGCGCTGGCCATGCCGGCGAACCGGGCCGCACGCCGAGCCGCCTCGAAGAAGCCGTCCGCGAGCACTGGTGGGCCCTCGAAGCGGACTTCCAGCGCGAGTACCGCCTCGGCCCGCACGAGATCGCGCGCCTGACCCAGCGCCGCTTCTACGTCCTCGTCGGCGGCCTGTCCCCCGAAGCCATCTTCCGGCGGGTCGCCGGCGAGGAAATTTCGATCATCGACGACCCCGACCAGATCAACGCCGCCCTGCGGTTCTGACCCGAGGGAGGCCCAGTGGCCGCACTGAACGTGGGCGAGCTGATCGGCCGGATCCGCGCCGACGACTCCCCCATGCGTCTCGGGCTCGCGAACGCGCAGCTGCGGATGCGCGGGTTCCGCCGGGACATGGAGTCCCAGCTCCGCGAGATCAATCACCAGTTCCGCGAGCAGGACTGGGGCGGCATGTTCCGCCGCGGTCTCACGCAGATGAGGGCGTTCGGACAGGGCCTGGGGCGGGTTGCGCAGCACGCTGCGCCGCTGGGCCGGGTGGCCATGTCGATCGGGAAGATCGGCGCCCTCGCCGGGTCGGCTATCCCCATGGTGGCCGGTCTGGTGGCGACGCTCGCGAACATCGCCCCGGCGGCCGCGGTCGCGGTGTCCGGGTTCATCGCGATGCGGCTGGCCGCGGGCGCCCTGAAGCTGGGCATGGTCGGTGTCGACGACGCGATGAAGTCGGCCCTTGACCCGGAGCAGGCCGAGGAGTTCGAGAAGGCCCTGAAGAAGCTGGCGCCGAACGCGCAGGCGTTCGCCCGGCAGGTCAAGGCTATGGCTCCCGAGCTGAAGGCCCTCCAGCAGAGCGTGCAGAACAAGCTGTTCGACGGGTTCGCGACGGACCTGAAGGGCCTGGGGAAGTCGGTCCTGCCGATCTTCCGGAAGCACCTCGAAGCGTCGGCCGTCTCGCTCAACTTCATGGGGCGTGGCGCTGCCGCGGCTGCGATCGAGCTCGGCAAGAACGGTGTACTCGACAAGGCGTTGAAGGGCGCCAACGATGGCCTCGCGCAGCTCACCGAGGCACCCGGGCAGATCGTGACCGCGCTGGGGCAGATCGGTGCGGCCGCGGGCCCCTCGTTCGCGAAGCTGGCTGCGGCCGGCGGCGGGGCGCTGGACAAGCTGTCGGCCAAGCTGACGAAGGCGTTCGAGTCGGGTGCGATGCAGAAGGCGATCGAGAGGGCTATCAGCCTGATCGGTGACCTGGCCACGGTCGCCGGGAACGTCTTCAAAATCATCGGGTCGGTGTTCGGCGCGGCTGAGGCGTCGGGCGGCGGGATGCTCGGCGTCCTCAAGGAGATCACGGGCCAGCTCGCGAAGGCTTTCGCTTCCCCGCAGATCCAGAAGGGCCTCCGGGCGATCTTCGGGGTGATGGCGCAGGTCGGGGCCAGCGTGGGCCCGATCCTTGTCTCGCTGCTGATGTCCCTTGGGCGGCTCTTCGAGGTGCTGGGGCCGCCGGTCGAGCGGCTCGTGAAGCACCTCGGCGACGGCCTGTTGAAGATCGCGGATGCGCTCGGGCCCGTGGTCGTCGAGCTGGGCAAGGCGTTCGGCATCCTCGTCGATGCCTGCCTACCCCTCGTCGACGTCGCGGGGGATCTGATCGCCGCCGCGCTCCCCATCCTCACCCCGCTGTTCAAGGCGCTCGGCGACACGATCAAGGCCATGGCGCCGTTCGTGGCCGCGCTCGCCCAGGCCGCCGCGCAGCTCCTTATGCCGGTCCTCCAGGCCGTCGCCCAGGTCTTGCCGCAGCTTCTGCCGCCGTTCATCGACCTGCTCAACCGGATTTTCCCGATGCTGACGGACGCGATCGTCGAACTCACTCCGAGCCTCGGCGAGATGGGTGTTGCGCTGGCCGAACTGCTGGTCGCGGCCGCACCGCTGATCGTGAAGATGATCGAACTGGCCTTGGCTGTTGGCACCCGGCTGATCCCGGTCATCGGCCCCCTCATCGCCGTGATGGCCAAGCTCACGTCGGGCGCGCTCGCGGTCCTCGCCGACTTCATCACCCGGTACGTCATCCCCGCCGTGCAGGCCCTCGTGGCGCTGCTCCGGGGCGACTTCTCCGGGGCGCTGGAGCACGTGAAGACGATCGGCCGGAACATGGCCGAGGATCTGATCCGGAACTTCCTCAGCCTCAAGGAAAGGTCCGGACGCGCCCTGAACGACCTGTCCGCGTGGGCGTCACGGACGTTCCGCGAGATGGGGCAGTCCCTCGTCCGGTCCATCGCCCAGAAGACGGGCGAGGCCGTCGCGTTCTTCCGCGGGCTCCCGGGCCGGATCCGCGGCGCGCTCGGCGACCCGAACAGCCTGCTGTACGGCGCCGGACGCGCGATCCTGCGCGGCTTCATCTCCGGCATCACTTCGATGGTCGGCGAGCTGCGATCTCGGCTGTCGAGCATCACCAGCATGATCCCGGACCTGAAGGGCCCGCCGGAGAAGGACGCCAAGCTGCTCACCCCCGCCGGCCGCAGCGTGATGCGGGGGTTCATGGGCGGTATCTCCTCGCAGCTGCCCGCGCTCCAGCGGCAGCTCGGCGGGATCACCACCAGCCTGCCCGGCATGGCGATGGGCCCGATGTCCGCCGGAGCCACCGGCGGCGCCACGGCCGGCCGCCCGATCGTCATCGAGCTCCACGGCCCCGGCCTGCGGGACGTCATCCGCGACATGGTCCAGGTCGGCGGCGGAGACGTTCAGGTCGTCCTCGGCCGCTAACACCAGAAGGAGGCAGCTGTGCCGGTCCCCGATGCCCGTTTCGAGCTCCAGATCGCAGGTGTCTGGACCGACGTCACGGACTACGTCTCCCAGGCCGACGGCGTGAAGCTGGCGCAGGGGCGGTCCGACGAGGGCCGCCCCGTCGACCCGGGGGCCGGCTCGCTCACCCTCCTCTCACCGGACGGCCTGTTCTCCAACCGCAACCCGAACTCGCCCTACTTCGGGCTGCTGCCCCGCAACACTCCGATCCGGATCTCCACGACCGCGGGTGAGACCGTCCTCGACATCCCAGACGGCGTCGCCGGACGGGCGTCGACACCGGATCACGCGTCGCTCGACATCACCGGCGACATCGACGTCCGTATCGACCTGTCCATGGCCGCCTGGGCCGGGAACGTATCCAACCCGGTGCCGCTGATCGGCAAGTACAACAACACCGCGCCCAACAGGAGTTGGCGGCTCACCGTCCTCGCAACCGGCGTCGTGGCCTTCTCCTGGTTCCCCGACGGCATCAACCTCGTCGAGATCATCAGCACCAACCGGCTGCGCTGGGGCCCCGGACAGCGCGGCGCGATCCGCGCCACCCTCGACGTCAACAACGGCCTCGGCGGCTACACCGTCACCCTGTACACCTCCGACACCATCAACGGCACCTGGACGCAGCTGGACCAGCGGATCACCACCAGCGGCACCACCAGCATCATCAACAGCTCGGCGCCGCTGGAAGTCGGTGACTTCTCCACCCTCTCGTGGCCGAAGGTCGCTCGCCGGGTCTACGCCGCGCAGGTCCGCAACGGCATCGGCGGCAGCATCGTCGCCAACCCGGACTTCACCACGCTGGCCGCCGGTACGACGAGCTTCCCGGACAGCGCGGGCCGCACGTGGACCGTCGCCACGGCGACCGTCACCGACCGCCGCACCCGCGTCGTCCACTCCGTCCCCTCATGGCCCGCGAGCTGGCATGTATCCGGCAACGACCAGCGGACCAGGGTCCAGACCGCGGGCATCCTGCGGCGCCTCGGCCAGGGCCAGCAGGCCCTCGACAGCACGTTGCGGCGCCGGATCCTGGCCTACAGCCCGCTGGCGTACTGGCCGCTGGAGGACGGCGAAACCGCGGTGTCCGGGTCCAGCGCGCTGGCCGGCGGCGGGACGCTCCTCACCGAGGGGTTCACCTTCGCGCAGGACGGCAGCTTGGCCGGGTCGAACCCGCTGCCGGCGGTCGCGTCCGGCGGGGTGATGCGCGGCCCGATCCGGCCGCCGACGTCGTCCATCCTGGAGTGGATGGTCGAGATGGTCTACGGCACCTCGGCCGCCCCGGGCACCGATCAAGAGTTCCTGTCGTTCACCAGCTCTGGGACCGTGACCCGGTGGAGGATCCTGATGCGCACCGGTGTCGCCACCGTGCAGGGCTACGGCTCAGACGGCACCCTGCTGGTCAACCAGCCGATCGCGATCGGCTCCGACCTGTTCGCCGGCTGGAACCGCATGCAGTTCCGCGTGCAGACGATCGGTGTCGACCTGGAGTGGGACGTCACCTGGTACAACATCGGCGGCCCGGCAGGCGCGTTCACCGGCACCGTTGTGGGCGCCGCTACGGGCATCCCCACCTCGATTTACACCAAGTTCGGCACCATCGCGGACCTACGGATCGGGCACGTGGCCGTGTTCCCGCAGGGCTCCGACAGCTTCGCGCCGCAGCCGTTCGGTTCGGCCGACGGAGGCTACAACGGGGAGAACGCCCGGAACCGAGTCGTGCGCCTGGCGGGCGAGGAGGCCGCCACCCTGTCCCTGGGGCTGGCCGATTCGGACACCAGCCGCGCCACGGAACGCCTCGGCCCGCAGCTGCCCGCGACGCTCCTCACGGTCCTCCAGGACGCGGCGAACGTCGACGGCGGCATTCTGTACGAGGACGCGACGAAAGAGGCGCTGAAGTACCGGACCAGGACGACGCTGGAGAACCAGGCCGTCAAACTGACGGTGCCCTACGGCAACCTCCTCACGCCGTTCGAGCCGACCGAGGACGATCGGACACTCCGCAACGTCATCGAGGTCCGGCGCGAGCGCGGCGGGTACGGCCAGGCGTCCCTCGACGAGGGGCCGCTGTCGACCGACGAGGTCGGCGTCTACGACGAGTCGGTCTCCCTGCCGCTGTACGAGGACGCGCAGGCACCTGTCCACGCCGGATGGCGGCTGCACCTCGCGTCGTGGGACGAGGCCCGCTATCCGTCGGTCCGGATCCCGCTGCACAAGTACCCGGCCCTGATCGCACAAGTGGTGTCGCTGGAGATCGGCGACCGGATCCAGATCACGGGCACCCCGGCATGGATGCCGCCGGGCCCGGTCGACCTGATCGTCCAGCGCATCGAGGACGACCTCAAGACCTACGAGTGGACGGTGACGCTGACCTGTGCGCCGGCCGGGCCGTGGAACGTCGGCTCCGTCGACGACGCCACGTTCGGCCGGGGGGATACGGACGGCTGCACTCTCGGCGGCGCGGGTGCCACCACGACCGGCACGTCTCTGACGCTCGTGTCCTCGCCGGGCCCCCGCTGGGTCGACTCGGCCACCTACCCGTCCGACTTCCCGTTCACCGTGCTGGTCGGCGGCGAGGAGATGACCGTCACGGCGATCACCGGCACCACGACAACCCAGACCGCCACGGTCACCCGGTCCGTCAACGGCATCGTCAAGGCCCACGCGGCCGGCACCACCGTAGCCCTGGCCGATGCCACCTACTCCACCCTGTAAGGAGGGTCATGGCCTTCGCTCCTTGGCTCGCGGGCATGCGTCTGACCGCGACCCGCATGAACGACGCCGCGATGATCGGCGCGAACGTGTTCCTCGCGTACCGGTCCGCGGCCCAGTCCATCGGCACCGGCGCCGACGCCGCAGTGTCGGCCGTGGCCTGGGACGACGTCCAGTCCGACCTCCTCGGCGGCTGGTCGTCCGGCTCCGCATCCCGCTGGACGGTGCCCCGTACCGGCTGGTGGACGCTGTCCGGCGCCGTCGCGTTCGACTCCAACACCGGCGGCACCACGCGTGAGTGCGTCTGGTACGTCAACGGGACCGCGCTCGGCGCCGGCCGCGCCCGCACCTTCGGTAACACGATGGCCGCGGTGCCGATCACGGTCGAGGCGAGGAACCTGCCGCAGCTGCTGACCGCGGGCGACTACGTACAACTCGTGCCCGCGCAGAACTCCGGCGGCAACCTGAACCTGTCGACGGGCTCGTACCGGTCGTACATCTCGATCGCGTACTCCGGCCCCGCCTGACCTGCCCTACTCCGTCCGCCCCGCGCCGCTGGCCCGGGGCTTTTCTCATGTCTGGAGGTCGCCATGGCGATCATCCGGCGCTCCCAGTGGGGCGCCCCCGCGACCAGCCCGGCCGCGTACATCGGATCCACTCGCGGCGTGAAGGTCCACTACCTCGGCACCGAGTACAGCAGCCGGCCGCACGAGCAGTGCGCGGCCTACGTGCGGCAGATCCGCGCGTCCCACCTCGCCAACAAGGCCGAGAACTATGTCGACATCGCGTACAACTACCTCGTCTGCGAGCACGGCGACGCGTTCGAGGGCCGCGGCGTCCACAAGCGGACCGGCGCCAACGGCAACCAGGCCCTCAACCTCCAGGACTACGCCGTCTGCGCCCTGCTCGGCAGCAAGGGGCTGACCAAGCCGACGGACGCCATGCTCAACGGCATCCGCGACGCGATCGAAGACCTCCGCGACAACGGCCGTGCCGGGTCGTGGATCGGCGGCCACAAGGACGGCTACGCCACCTCGTGTCCGGGTGACGCCCTGTACGACTGGGTGAAGCGTGGCGCGCCGCGGCCGGCCACGGCAGTGGAGCCGAAGCCTGCGCCGGGCCCGAAGCCGACGGTGGACCTGTCGAAGCTGGTCGCCGCGGCGAAGGCCGACCCGCCGAAGCGCGGGACTCCGGTGTCGTACTACGGCGTGAAGACGGTGGAGTCCGCGCTCGTCGCCGAGGGTCTGCTCGCGCGGGACGTTGCGGATGGCCACTACGGCACGGCGACTGTGGCGGCCTACGCGGCGTGGCAGCGCCGGTGTGGCTACAAGGGCGCGGACGCCGACGGCATCCCGGGCGCCGAGTCCCTGAAGAAGCTCGGCGCCCGCCGCGGCTTCACCATCACCCCCTGAAGGAGTTCCCGTGCGAGTCTTCGGACGCGAGCCTGTCTACATCCTGGCCTTCGTGGCCATCACGCTGAAGCTGTCCGCCGCCTACGGCCTGGACGTCAGCAACGAGCAGCAGGGCGCCATCATGGCCGTCCTGTCGCTGATCGTCGCCGTGATCAACGCCATCATGCTCCGCACCGGCGCCGCGGCGGCCGCCATCGTGAACCTGGCGCAGGGCGTGTTGGCCCTCTTCCTCGCCTTCGGTCTGAACATGTCGGCTGAGCAGCAGGCCCTGTGGATGTTGATCGTCGAGGCCGCGGTGGCGCTCGCGATCCGCCGTGAGGTGACCGCGCCGGTGGCCGCCCTGCCGATCGAGCAGGGCAGCCCCGTCAAGCCGCCCGCCGCCTGATCGGAGCCACCCGCATGACCGATGAGCCGACCCTCGGAGAGGTCGTCCGCCGATTCGAGGATCGGCTCACGGATGTCCGCGACGACATCCAGCAGCTCGGCCGGCGTCTCGACGAGAAGGTCGACGCCAAGGTGTACGACCTGCGCCACGAGGCCCTCGCCGCGCGCGTGACGACGCTGGAGACCATCCGCGAGAAGGACGCCGACAAGATCGTGGCCACCCGCCGGTGGCTGATCGGTGCGGTTGTCGTGCCGCTCGTGGCCGTCCTCATGCCCGTGATCATTCTGCTTGTCCAGGGGGCCGGTTCATGACCCGCATGCAGCTACGGGCCGAGGAGAGACGCTGGCGCCGCGGCGACGCGCTTACCATCGTCGCGGCTGTCGCGATCGGTCTGATCCTGGCGGGCATCCTCATCAGCATCCGCTCGCTCCAGGTCGAGCTACGGTCTGCCAACGCGGCCCGCGACCAGTTGGCGGCGCAGGTGGAACGCCTCGGCGGTCAGCCGATCGCGGGGCCTCCGGGGTCGCGTGGGCAGCCTGGGCAGACGGTGGAGGGCCCGCCGGGGCCGTCCGGCCCGCCAGGCTCGCCCGGTCTCGACGGGGCTCCGGGGTCGCCTGGGCCTACGGGCCCGGTCGGCCCGTCCGGCAGCCCAGGGCAGACCGGCGTCCCGGGTACGGACGGGGCGGCCGGGGTCGGTCAGCCTGGTGCGACGGGCCCGCCGGGGCCTGCTGGGCCGCAGGGCGAGCCGGGGCCTGCTGGGCGGGATGGTACCGACGGCCGGGACGGAGCCGACGGCACCGATGGGCAGACCTGCCCGGACGGGTACAGCCTCCAGCCGCCGAAGGACGACCCTGACGCGCTGGTGTGCCGGCGGGATGTTGAGCAGGAGCCGGCCCCGGGCCCGCTGAAGTCCCGCACGAGCCTGCTGCTGGGGCTGGACCCGGCCCGCCGGATCTACCCCTGAACGAACGATCCCCCCCTCTCGCGCTACGGCGCGAGAGGGGGGGGATTTCTTGCGTTCTGGATCACACGACAAGGGCCTTGCCCCATACCCTGGCAGGTGTCGAGTCTGTTCAGAGAAGGGGCAAGGCCGTGTCACCTGATGCTACCCCGGACCCGTACGCCAACCCACTGGTGTTCGGGCAGCGCATGCAGATCCTCCGCCAGCGTCGAGGCATGACCCGCGAAGTCCTCGCCGGCCTCCTCGGCAAGTCCGTCGACTGGGTCAAGTCCGTCGAGATGGGCCGCATCAACGCCCCCGGCATCGACATGGTCTGCCGTATCGCGGAGGCCCTGCGGGTGCGAGACCTCGCCGATCTCACAGGACGCCCAGACGTGCACCTCAACCTCTTCACTGGCCCCGGACATCCCCGCCTCGCCGCTGTCCGCGCCGCCGTCGACGCCCTGCCGATCGGGGCACCTGCCGCGGCCCCACCCCGCGCCGAACACCTCGCGGCGCGGCTCGCTGCCGCGTGGGCCGCCCGCCACTCCGCCCCGGACCACCGCGAGCGAATCGGCATCCTGCTGCCGGACCTGATCCGTGACGCCCAGCTCGCTGTGCGGCACGCCCAGGCGCCGGCTGACTGGAGGGCGGCACAGGCCGTCCTCGCCGAGGTCTACTCGCTGTCGCAGTTCTTCCTCGCGTACCAGCCTGACGCCGCGCTCCTGTGGCGCGTCGCCGAGCGCAGCATGGTCGCTGCCCAGCAGTCCGACGACCCGCACACCATCGGCGTCTCCGCGTGGCTTCTCGCCCAGGCGCATCGCGACACCGGGCCCGGTCACTACGATGCGGCCGACACCATCACCCAGCAGACGCTCGACTACCTCGCCCCGCTTCTCCCGGACGCCACGGACGACGTCCTCGCCATCGCCGGAGCCCTGGAGTTCGAGGCCGGATACACCGCGGCCCGCCGGGGCGAGACAGCCACCGCCTGGCGATACTGGGACACGGCACAGGACATGGCCGCCCGCCTCCCCGCGGCCTACTACCACCCGGTCACCTCGTTCTCACAGGCCATCATGGGCGCCCACGCAGTCACGGTGGCGGTCGAGCTGCACTCCGGGCGCGAGTCCGTCCGCCAGGCCGCCCGCGCGGACGCGTCCACCATCCCGTCCCGGCCACGCCGCGCCCGGCACCGCATCGAGCAGGCCCGCGGCTACCAGCTGGACGGGCAACCGGACGTGGCGCTCGCGACGCTGGCGCAGGCGTACGAGGCTGCGCCGGAGACGATCCGGTACAACGGCTACGCCCGCAGCATCATCCTGGAGGAGACCGAGTCCCGGGTGACCGCCCGCCGGCGACGCGCCTCCGAACTCGCGGTGAGGGTGGGCCTGCTGGCCGCCTAACGGGGGGGGGAGGATTCCTACCCCCACCCCTACGGCGGCGCTCGTACCGTCGACGCATGGCCCCTGAGACTGACTCCCTGAGAGCCGTGGAACTGCCGCGTATCGGGTCCCTGACCCAGCGGCAGCAGCGCGGCCAGGACTGCGTGTGGTGCGGCGTGACGCTCGTAGCGGGCAGCACCGTGGACCTCGGGCCGCGGCGGCGCCGGATCCTCGACTACGCAACGCAGTGGTATCCGCGCGCCTGCCGCAAGCACCCCCGCGGGGAGGGCCTGTGAAGCGGTGCAGCTACTGCGACCAGCTGATCGAAGGCGAGGCGCAGCTGCTCCCCGACTGCTCGGCAAGCGGCGCTTCGCCGCCCGTGTACTGGCACGCCGACAAGGACCAGTGCGGCACCCGCGCGAAGGGCACACTGCTGGCCGACCGCTCGGAGCTCCGGGCGGCGATGCAGCGGTGGCGCAGCAAGCAGCAGGACGCCTGATCTCCTGCCCGTGTGTGTTGCGCCGGCCGCGCGCGGGCAGGGCTGTGCGGCCCCGGTCGGCCCGTCCCCCGGCCGGGGCTACTTCACCAGCTCGGAGAGCGGGACGCCGATCGCGTCGGCGATCTGGATGAGGGTGTCGAGCAGTGGGGCGGCGTGGCCCTGCTCGATCCGGTTGTACTGGGCCCGGTCCATCGGGATGGCGTGGGCGACCGCCTCTTGGGTGAGGTTCGCGTGCAGGCGGGCGGCGCGGATCTGGTCGCCGATCTGCTGCCGGCGGGCGAGGACCCACTCGGGCGGCGGGGTGGAGCGTGGCACGTGCTCCACGCTCACGGGACCAAGATCGAATCACTGTAGAGCTGACCCTACATTGTGTGATCACCAGGTTTCGGGATATGAAAACGGAGGAACTCGCTCCACACATGGACCGGCCCTCCCCGTCCTGCCCCCCAGGCGACGGGAGCGGCCACGCGGCGCCCCCACCTCCGGGTGGGGGCGCCGTCTACTTCCAGTCCAACCGAACCGCCTCCGGATCCCAATACCCACCCCCCGGCAGCCGACCCCTGCGAGCAGGCAGCACCACCACCGTCATCAGGAAGTCGATGACCGCCCGCTGACGCCCCAAGTCCAGGGCATTCCACGCCGCCTCGGGATCCTCCGCGTTCACCAGACCCACCACCGGGTTCGCCCGCACAGCAGTCGCCAGAACCGCCTCAGCGGCCGCCAGACGCTTCTTCGCGGCCCCGGACGCCGCCCGCCACTCCAACATGTCCATCGAGCCGTCACCGAGCGCCGTAGCCAGCTGGGTGAGCGTCGCCCGCGCCTCCCGCATGTCCTTCTGCGCGCCCCGCACGTCAACGGGCTCCTCCCGGGCGGCGAGCAGCTCGACCGCGTCCGGGCGGGACACCCGGTCCAGCACAGCGGCCTGCACGTGCGCGTCGAGGAGGTCCACGCGGCGCATCACGTGCTTACTCACCCGGCAGGAGTACGAGGGGAGCCCACGCTGATGGTTCATCGTGTTCCCGCTGGCGAGCTTCATCGTGGCGCCGTGGACCCCGCACACATACAGGCTGCTGCCCAGGTGCCGGCGGGCGTTGCCGGGCGTCGTCCGCCGAGACTCATCCGTCAGGACCGCCACCGCGCTCCGCCATTTCGGCTCGTCGAGCAGCGCTTTCCAGCCGCCGCGACCGGCCTCCTTGCCGCGGTGCTTGAGGATGCCCGCGTTCCGGGGGCGGAGCAGCATCTCGCGCACCTCGGCGCCCGCCCAGCTCGCGCCGGTGCTGGTCTTGACGCCCTCCTCGTTCCAGCGGGCCGCGATGGAGTTGAGCGATGCGCCGGCGAGAACGAGGTCGGCGGCCTGCTCGACGCGGGTCGCCTCGGAGTTGGGGGCGAGCTGGGCGAGGGTGCCGCACTCGCAGAAGCACTCCACAGTGAATCCCTCGGTCTGGCCGCAGCTGCGGCACTCGTGGGTCCCTGCGAAGCCGCCGGAGGCCCCGCAGGCGAGACAGAGGCGAACGGTCCGGAACCCGTCGTCGGCGGCGCAGGCGGGGCACAGGAGGGCGCGGGGGGTGATGCCGTCCGGCTCGTACCCGAAGGGCCGGCGGCCGCCGAAGTACTGGCCACGCTGGGCCATCTGGTCGCGCTTACGTCGCTGCCGCTCGATCATCCGCTCGACCTCGTAGCGGGCCTGGACGCCGAGCTGTCGGGCAATCATTCGACCGGTGGCGGTGGTGAGGTCGAGGTGACCGGCGCGGGCTGTCCGGGTGTCGACGCGGCGGGGCTCGCAGACGTCGATGTACTCCTCCAGCTCCATCGGGGACCGGTGGAGGCGGTCGGTGTGCCAGGCGAGGACACAGTCCCCTTCGCCGCGCTTGAGCGCTTCCAGCATGGCGAGGTAGTCCGGGCGGGGCTTGCCCGAGTAGGCGCTCAGGTCGTTGTCTTGGAAGACGCGGACGATGCGGTACTCCACCTGCGGGGTGGAGAGCTGGCGGGCGAGCGTCTCGCAGTCCTCCACCTGGCGCTCGATGCCGAGGCCGCCGCCTTCGCGGTCCTCGCTGATGCGGGCGTAGGTGAAGCAGCGGACGAGGCGGCGGCCGGTGGTGGCGTCGAAGTGCTCGGACATGGCGTCATGCTGGCACGTTAGAGCTGCACTTCGCAGGCGTTTGCTAGGTCGAATCCGCTGCCTCCTTTGGGGACGGAGGCGGGGCTGAGTCCGACGGTGAGTTTCTTCTGGGGCCATTCGGCGTCGGAGTTGACGATGGCGGCGCGGACGCGGTCGCGGCTTTCGCTGAGGCTCTTGTCGGGGAGGCCGACGAGGGTGAAGGCGGCGACGCCGGCTTCGAGGTCGGCCTGGACTTCGACGACGACGCCTTCGACGCCGACGAGGGCGACGGAGCAGGTGCGGGCGAAGCCCATCAGGCCACCCCCTGGGCGTGGGTGATCTCGGGGGCGCCGTGGCGGGGCAGGATGATGCCGATGAGGTCGATGCGGATGCCGCCGGGGGGTGGTGCTCCGCCGTGGCGGTCGAGCCAGCAGGCGGCGAGGCGTCTGAGCCGGTCGGCCTTGGTGGGGGTGACGGCGGCCATGGGGTGTTCGTAGGTGCCGTCGCGGCGGGTCTTGACCTCGCAGACGACGACGGTGTCGCCGTCCTGGGCGACGATGTCGATCTCTCCGGTGCGTCCGCAGCGCCAGTTGCGGGCGAGGACGGTCATGCCGGTCTCGGTGAGCCGGCGGGCGGCGAGGTCTTCTCCGTAGCGGCCGAGTGCCGTGGTTGCGTTCATCGGTACCACCTCCGTCACCGACTGTGACGGGTGGCCCTCTCGCGTGTGCGGCGCTGTGGACGGTGGGCGGTCTGTGGAGAACCGTCTCACTCGTGGGGGTGATTTCCGGCCGCGTACGGGCGGGGTGACGGCCGGGTCCGGGATCGCCGCCGGGCCCTCAGGGTCCCGAGACCGCCGGAGTCGCCGAGCTCGCAGCACCGCCCGAGTCGTCGAGGCCGCCGGAGTCGCAGCACCGCCCGGGTCCCGGTACCGCCGGAGTGGCCGAGCCCGCCGGAGTCGTCCGGGGCCGCCGGCCCCCGGGAACCGCCGCGGCTCCTGGACCGCCAGGCACCCCGGTCAGCTGCCGGGCAGCTCCAGATCGGTCTTGTTGAGCTCCTCGATGTTCACGTCCTTGAACGTGAGCACGC
Source organism: Streptomyces sp. MS191 (assembly GCF_008042125.1). GTDB lineage: Bacteria > Actinomycetota > Actinomycetes > Streptomycetales > Streptomycetaceae > Streptomyces. The sequence goes on along the minus strand of NZ_RDBI01000054.1, from coordinate 206,308 downwards.
GGACCTGCTTGACGAACCGGGCCGGCCGGTACATGTCCCAGACCCAGGCGTCTGCCATGGAGACCTCGAAGAAGACCTCGCCCTGGACCGAGTGCACCTGCATCTCGTAGTCGTTGGTGAGGTAGAAGCGGCGCTCGGTCTCGATCACGTATTTGAACAGCCCGACGACGTCGCGGTACTCCCGGTAGAGCTTCAGCTCCATCTCGGTCTCGTACTTCTCGAGGTCCTCGGCGCTCATGGCATGTTCCCCTTCAGCCGTGCGTCCCCCCATTGTGCGGCAGGCATTCGCACCCCTAGGCGATTTCCGGGGCGAGAACCACCGGTGCACTCGGAGGTCCCTCGTCGAGCAGCGTGCGCAGCAGCTCGGCGAGTCTGGTCGGGTACACCGTCTCACGCGTCGCCGACAGTTCGGCGGAGGTCCACCACCTCAGGCCCGAGACGCTGCGTTCCTCCAGCTCGGTCAGGGCCCGGGGGCCCGTCTCGGTGCGGGTGGTTCGTGCCAGGTAGTACCACTCGTCCTGGTCCCAGCGCCGCCCGTCGAAGGGGAAGGAGCAGGTGCGCCGCCAGAGGACGGGGCCGAGGGTGATGCCGGTGATGCCGGTCTCCTCGGCCACCTCCCGGCGTGCGGCCTCCTCGTGGGTCTCGTCGCCCTCCAGCCCGCCGCCGGGGGTGAACCACCAGGTCTGTGCGGGGTCGGCGGGCTCGTGTCCGTGCAGGAGGAGGATGCGGTCGTCCGGGTCGAGGAGGACGACGCGTGCCACGCGCCGCAGCTCCCGGCCGTAGGTGTCCGCCGCGGCCCCCGTGCCGTGCGTCATGCGTGCACCGTCTCCTTCTTCCGTCGTCCGCCGAGCCGGTTCGCCACGGGTCCGTAGGCGGCGCCGAGCAGGATGAGCGCGCATCCGCCGAGGATCGCGTAGAAGAGGGGTGTGACGGGCCCGGGCTGCGAGATGCCGCCGGGGAGTGCCGCGAAGCCCGCGGGGCGCTCCACGACGCCGGTGGAGGGCCAGGCGACGGCGTCGACTCGGGCGGTGACGCTGGAGCGCGGGACGGAGCCCTGACCGGCCTCCTCGAGGTGGACGCGGGAGTCCATGGAGTTGTGGCGTTCGTCGCCGAGGAGGAAGAGGTTGTCGGCGGGTACGGTCGCCGAGAACTCCTGTCCGGAGGCGGGGGCACCGGCCCGCAGATACGGTTCGTCGATGGGCTCGCCGTTGACGGTGAGCCGTCCGTCGGCGTCGCAGCAGGCGATCTTGTCGCCGCCGATGCCGACGACCCGCTTCACCATCGGGCCGCCGCCCCACACGGGGTCGTCGAAGACCACGATGTCGCCGCGCCGGACCTCGTCGCCGTCGATGCGCTGGGCCAGGACCCGGTCGCCGACGTTGACGGTGGGTGTCATGGAGTCGGTGGGGATGGTGTAGGGCGCGTAGAGCACGGCGCCCCAGGCGAAGCCGCCGAGGAAGAGCAGACAGCCGACGGCCACGGCGAGCCCCGACAGTGTCCTGCCGAGGCGGCCGTGGCCGCCGTCCGTCCGTATGGTTCCGCTCATCCCAGTACTCCCCACCTCAGAGGCCGGTTCGTCGATCTGGGACGGCACCCTACCCGCGGGTCGCTACTCGGCGGTATGCCGGGAGACGAGCCGCTTCCTGCGCCACAGGACCAGCGGGAGGGCGCCGGCGAGGCCGGCCGCGGCGGGTGCCACGGCCAGGGCCTGGTTCAGGCCGGGCTGGTCGAAGGTGGCGGGGATGGGGAGCGTCGCCCAGCGGGTGACGGGCCAGGCGACGACGACGGCGCGGCCGACGACCTGGTCGTTGGAGACGGTTCCCCTGCCGGGGAGTTCCTGGTGGAAGCGGGAGTCCAGCGAGTTCTGGCGGTTGTCGCCCATCACCCAGATGCTGTTCTCGGGGATGGTGATCGGCCCGAACGGGCGGTCGCCGCACGGCGTGGAGCCGGGGGCGATGTACGAGGACTCGTCGAGCGCCTTGCCGTTGACGATGACCTTGCCGCCCTCCTTGCAGGAGACGGTGTCGCCGCCGATGGCGATGACGCGCTTGATGAGGTCCTTCTCCTCCGCGGACGGCATCAGGCCGATGAAGCTGAGGAACTTCTGCGCGGCGTTGGGCTCGGGCGTGGGTTCGCCGCCGACGAGCCAGCCGCCCGGGTCGTGGAAGACGACGACCTCGCCGCGCTCCGGCTCGGAGCCGAACCACGGGGTCAGCTTGTCGACCAGGACGCGGTCGCCGCGCTGCAGGGTGTCCATCATCGATTCCGAGGGGATCGAGAACGCCTGCACGAGGAAGGTCTTGATCAGCAGCGCGAGCACCAGCGCGATGCCGATCAGGAGGGGCAGTTCCTTCCAGAAGGAGCGTGGCTTCTTCTGGCCCTTGCCCGGCTCGCCGGTCTCGCCGTCGCCGCGTCCGCCGTCGACGTCCGAGGGGTCGGCACCCGGCCGGCCTGCGGATTCATCCGTCATGGCGACCGGCGACTCGGCGAGCCGCTGGGGTCCCTTCTCGGGCTCGTCGTGTCCGGATCGTGCCCCGACGGCCAAATCCCCCACATCCACTCCTCAGTCCGTGCGTTCGCCTGACCCAGAACAGGGACAGGCCCACCACTCCCATAACGAGCGGGAGTTCCGCAGGGGTCGGGAGCCAGGGCAATCCGTTCAGATTCCGCGAGGACACACTATGCGACACACCGAGCGCGGTCGAAGATCCCGAACGGGCGTCCGGTACGGCGGCGAAGGTCTCCCGTTCCTCCAGCCGGCGCCAGTGGTCGAAGGGCCAGGCGATCACGACGGCTCGTCCCACGACCTCCTCCTCGGAAATCGTCCCGCGGTCCTTCTCGTCGAGGTGGAAGCGTGAATCGGCGGAGTTGGACCGGTGGTCGCCCATGACGAAGATCCGTCCGGGTGGCACCTTCACCTCGAACCTGATCTTCGAGGGCTCGTTCCCCGGGTGTACATAGGGTTCGTTCAACGGTACGCCGTTGACGGTGAGCCGGCCGTCCTTGTCGCAGCAGGCGACGGTGTCGCCGCCGACCGCGACGACCCGCTTGATCAGGTCCTGTTCGTCGGCCGAGGGCAGCAGTCCGATGAAGGTCAGCGCCTGCTTGGCCTGCTTGACGCCGACCGGGTCGTCCTCGGTCGACGTGGTCTCGTCCTGGAGCCAGTTGCCGGGGTCCTTGAAGACCACGACGTCGCCGCGCTGCGGCGTGGAGCCGAACCAGGGCGTCAGCTTGTCGACCAGGACCCGGTCGTCGATCCGGATGGTCTGCTCCATGGAGCCCGAGGGGATCACGAACGCCTGGACCAGGAAGGTCTTCAGGACGAGCGCGATCAGCAGGGCGACGGTGATGAGGAGCGGGATCTCCTTGACGGCGGAACGCTGACGGCGGCGCTTGACCTTGCGGGCGAGGCGGCGCCGCTCCGCCCGGCCGGGCAGGGCGCGGCTGTCGAAGGCGGACCGGGTGCCGGTGGGCAGCGGGGTCTCGACGCGGCCTCCGGGCGGCCGTCCGCGGTTACCCATGGCGGCCCGCCGCGGGAGCGGGTACGGCGTCGAAGGCGGCGGTCGGCGGCACGACGGACCAGCGGCCGAAGGGCCAGCCGATCCAGTCCGCGCGCCCGATCACCCGGTCGACGGGCACCATGCCGCCGCCCGGCTGCCCCAGGTGGTCACGGGAGTCGCTCGACTGACTGCGGTGGTCGCCCATCACCCACAGGGTGCCCTGCGGTACGACGATGTCGAAAGGGACTTTCGAGGGTGCGTCACCCATGTGGACGTACCACTCGTCGACCGGGACGCCGTTGACGGTGAGCCGGCCGTCCTTGCCGCAGCAGACCACGCGGTCGCCGCCGACGCCGACGACGCGTTTCACGAAGTCGGTCTCGTCGGGCTCGGCGAGGCCGAGGGCCGCGGCCGCTCCGTGCAGCAGGCCCGTCACGGGGTTCTCCCGCGGGGGCTCCTGGACGAAGGAGCCGGTGCCGTCGAAGACGACGACGTCGCCGCGCTCGGGAACGTCGCCGAAACGGTACGCCAGCTTGTTCACCAGGATCCGGTCGCCGACCTGGAGGGTCGGTTCCATCGAGCCGCTGGGGATCAGGAACGGCTGGAGCACGAAGTGGCTCAGCAGCAGGAGGAAGACGACGCAGGCGGCGCCGACGAGTCCGGTACGGCGCCACGAGAGCCGGCCCGGGTGGCGTCCGCCGGTCGTGTCGGCCCCCTCGCTCCCGGGGTCGGTGTCCGGTGCGGGTGCCGATTCCGGCGTCCCCGCCGCGGTGGAACGGGGCCCGGACATACGCGCGGAGCGCGACCGCTCCTCCGTCCTGCCGGAGGAGCGGTCGCGCTCCGTGTGCTGTGCTTCGGTGTCCATCGGGGGCAGAGCCTATCCGGCCGCCCTGTAAGTTCTACGTCCGAAGCACCGCGCGGTCGGTGAGCCGGGGGCTCAGCGGTCGCGCTTCTCCTTGATCTTCGCAGCCTTGCCGCGCAGCTCACGCAGGTAGTAGAGCTTGGCGCGACGGACGTCACCGCGGGTCACGAGCTCGATCTTCTCGAAGATCGGGCTGTTCACCGGGAAGGTGCGCTCGACGCCGACGGAGAACGAGACCTTGCGGACCGTGAAGGTCTCGCTGACGCCCGAGCCCTGGCGGCGGATGACGACACCCTTGAACTGCTGGATACGGGAGCGGTTGCCTTCGATGACGCGCACGTGGACGTTCACCGTGTCGCCGGGGCGGAAGGCGGGGAGGTCGGTGCGGAGCGAAGCCGCGTTGACCGAGTCGAGCAGGGAGGCCATGGTGGTCTCTTTCCTCGCTGATGCCACAGGTCATCAGCGGTACGTTCGCAAGTGGATGGAGCGCCGGTCGTACCGGGCGGGCGTCGTTCCCCCTGTGGCAGGGGCGCACGCAGGACAAACGGCAGCGGCCTATTCTTCCACGCCGTCCGGCCTGCGCCAAAATCGGCCGCCCGGCTCGGGGGCCCAGCCCATCATGGAGAGGATCTCCCGGTCCTTCTTGTCGAAGTCCGCGGGGTCGCAGCGTTCGATCAGGTCCGGCCTGTTGGCGGCGGTACGGCGGAACGCCTCGTCCCGCCGCCAGCGCGCGATCTTCCCGTGGTGCCCGCTGAGCAGGACCTCGGGGATGGCGCGCCCGCGCCACTCGGGCGGCTTGGTGTAGACGGGGCCTTCCAGGAGGTTGGCCATGGCGCCGGGGGCGAAGGAGTCGTCGCGGTGCGACTCGGCGTTGCCGAGGACACCCGGGAGGAGCCGGGCCACGGCCTCGGTGACGACGAGGACGGCGGCCTCGCCGCCGGCCAGGACGTAGTCCCCGATGGAGACCTCGTAGACCGGGAGGCGGGTGGCGTACTCGTCGGTGACGCGGCGGTCGATGCCCTCGTAGCGGGCGGGCGTGAAGATCAGCCAGGGCCGCTCGGAGAGTTCGACGGCGAGTTCCTGGGTGAAGGGGCGGCCGCTGGGGGTGGGGACGACGATGGCGGGGCCGTGGGCGCCCGCCTCGAAGCCGTCCGCGACGATCTGGTCGAGGGCGTCGCCCCAGGGGTCGGTCTTCATGACCATGCCCGGCCCGCCGCCGTACGGGGTGTCGTCGACCGTGTTGTGGCGGTCGTAGGTCCACTCGCGCAGGTCGTGGACGTGGACGTCGAGCCGGCCGCGGGCGCGCGCCTTGCCGACGAGCGAGACGTTCAGCGGTTCCAGGTACTCGGGGAAGATCGTGACGACGTCGAGGCGCATCAGGAGGCGTCCTCGTCGGCGCGGCCGGCCCCGGCGCCGGTGCCGGACCCCGCCTCGGCGTCGGAGGCCTCGGCGGCCTCCTCGGCGTCGCGCGCGGACGCGATCTCGGCGCGGTCGTCGATGAGTCCGGGCGGCGGGTCGATGACGGCCCGCTGCTGCTCCAGGTCGATCTCGGTGACGATCTCCTCGACGAAGGGGATCATCAGCTCGGTGCCGTCGGCCCGCTCGACGATGAAGAGGTCCTGGGACGGCAGGTGGGAGATCTCGGTGATCCGGCCGACCTCGGTGCCGTCGGCGAGGACGACGTCCAGGTCGATCAGCTGGTGGTCGTAGTACTCGTCGTCCTCCTCGGGCAGCTCGTCGGGGTCGACGTCGGCGATGAGGAGGGTGTTGCGCAGGGCCTCGGCCGCGCTGCGGTCCCGTACGCCCTCGAAGCGGAGGAGGAGGCGGCCGCTGTGCACCCGGCCGGTCTCGACGGTCAGCGGTCCGGTGCCGGCCGGGTCGGTGCTCAGGACGGCTCCGGGGCTGAGCCGGAGTTCGGGCTCGTCCGTACGCACCTCGACGGTGACTTCGCCCTTGATGCCGTGGGCGCGGCCGATCCGCGCGACAACGAGCTGCACGAGTGTTTTCTCTCCTGTCCGGGGACGACGACGGGCCGGGGCGGGCTCGAAAGCCCTCCCCGGCCCGTGCCGGCGTATTCGGCGAATACGGCCGACTTCTCTCAGCGAACCTGGTCCACGTCGACGAGGTCGACGCGGATGCCGCGGCCGCCGATGGCGCCCACGACGGTTCGCAGTGCACGCGCGGTGCGGCCGTTGCGGCCGATCACCTTGCCGAGGTCGTCGGGGTGGACCCGGACCTCCAGCACACGGCCGCGGCGCAGGTTGCGCGAGGCGACCTGCACATCGTCGGGGTTGTCGACGATGCCCTTCACGAGGTGCTCGAGAGCCTCCTCGAGCATGCTCAGGCCTCGGTCGACTCGGTGGACGCGGCCTCGGCCTCGTCCGCCTTCTTGTCGGCCTTCTTCGCCTTCGGGGTGATGGCCTCACCCTTGGCGTCGTCACCCTCGAGGGTCTTGGCGAACGCGTCGAAGGAGGCGCGCTTGTCCTCCTTCGTCGCCGGCTGCAGCAGCGGCGCCGGGGCCGGCAGGCCCTTGTGCTTCTGCCAGTCGCCGGTGAGCTTCAGGATGGCGAGGACCGGCTCGGTCGGCTGGGCGCCGACGGACAGCCAGTACTGCGCACGCTCCGAGTCGACCTCGATCTTGGAGGGGTTGTACGTCGGGTGGTACAGACCGATCTCCTCGATCGCGCGACCATCGCGGCGGGTGCGCGAGTCGGCGACGACGATGCGGTAGTGCGGCTGGCGAATCTTGCCGAGGCGCTTGAGCTTGATCTTGACTGCCACTGGAGTGGTGTCTCCTGGTCTTGACGTGGTTGGGCACATGAGATGCCACGTGGGGTTGCGGTACTCGGGTGCCCGATGGACGCGTCAGCCGGAGGAGAGAGGGGTCCTGTGCGGCTGTCGAGTACAGCTAGCCATTGTGCCACATGCGCGCGCCGCACCGGACCGGGGGACGGCCGGGGAGCGGGGCGCGCATGTGCGTCCGGGTCAAGGCCGTCTGCGACTGCGGTCGCAACGTCCGCGTGGTCCCCTCGGTCCTCGCCCAGGCGCCGATCGTCTGCGGCGGCTGCGGGAAGCCCTTCCGCATCCCCGAATCGGTGGGCGCGGCCGGCTGATCCGGCGGCCGGGCCGCCGGGCGCATGGACCGCCCGGTCCGCCCGGTGGGCGGCACCCGGCGTCGCGGACCGACGCGGGCCCGGGCGGCCCGGCCGCCGGATCAGCCGGCCGCGCCCACCGATTCGGGGATGCGGAAGGGCTTCCCGCAGCCGCCGCAGACGATCGGCGCCTGGGCGAGGACCGAGGGGACCACGCGGACGTTGCGACCGCAGTCGCAGACGGCCTTGACCCGGACGCCGCCGCCGGAGGACCCGTGCCGGGCGGCGGGACCGCGGAAGGAGCGCTTGGTGTCGGCGGCCGTGGCGACCGTGTGCGCCTTGAGGGCCCGCTGGAGCCGCTCCATCGTGGGGCGGTAGCGGCGCTTCGCCTCGGGGTTGAGCGTGACCAGCGAGAAACCGCTGCTGGCGTGCGGCTCCTCGGAGTGGTCCAGCCCCATCTCCTCGGCGATCGCGAGGAATCTGCGGTTGTGATAGCGGCCGGCGCGCGAGGTGTCGCGGACTCCTCGGGCGGCGGCGATGCCGTGGACTGCTTCGTGGAGCAGTCGTTCGAAGGAGAGCTCGGCGCCACAGGCGGACGAGGACTCACCGATCAGGGACTCGGGCGCGGCAAGGTCGGGCAGCTCGGGGTGGTACCGCTGAATGTCGGCCCACGCCTGTGCCAGCTCTGCGGCGAGAACAGGGGGTGTCGTGCTCACGTCGGGTACAACGAGCCGGAACGCCCCCGGGTTCCATTCCGGGGCATCCCAAATATTTTGCACGTACCCGTCAGTTGCCGTTGATGTGTCCCGACGAGGGCCAGTGCGCCGATCTGCGGAGAAGTCGCACAGCTCGCTGCAAGCCGGTGCGTAGCGGCGCATACGCCCCTGGGCGTAGGCCGGGCGTACGGGCCGAGGGGGGTGTGGCAGGGACAGTACCCGGTGCCGGATACCCGGGCGGCACCGCCCCCACGCGGGCCGGGGGCCCTTCGGCGTGAATTCGCCCGTGCGTCCGTGTGACGGTCGGATGCCGCGAAGAAGTCGTGCGGCTCCACCACTGGACGCGGGGACGGATGCGCAGTTCCCTGACATACGGGGGGATGCGGGCGCACATGTACGGGGGCCGTCGACCAGCCACTGATTGGGGCGCATTCCATGACACCTACGCTCGTCCCGCACCACCCCGCGCGTGACTGGGCCGAGATCCAGGAGCGCATGCTCGTGCCGCTCTACGAGGCGGTGTACGACCGTCTCGGCGTGGGCCCCCGGTCCCGCGTCCTCGGCCTCGGCTGCGGCTCGGGGCTGGCGCTGCTCATGGCCTGTGCGCGGGGCGCCCGGGTGACCGGCGTGGACCGTGACCACGCGCGCGTGGAGCTGGCGCGGGAGCGGATGCCGGAGGGTGGGGGACACACGGTCGTCGAGGGCGGTCCGTCGGACGCGGGGGACGTGGCCGGTGGCGCGTTCGACGTGATCACGGCTTTCCACGGCACGGCGGAACTCGGGCCGGATCTGGTCGCCGTCACCCGTTCGGCTCAACCTGGCGCGGCCGTCGTGGTGGCCGGCTGGGGGCCGCCGGAGCGGTGTGCGACGGCGTCGGTCCTGCGGGTGGCCGCGCGCCTGACGGGCTGGAGCCCGTCGCGTCGCGACGACCTGGAGGAGGTGGTGGCCCGCGCGGGTCTGCGGCCGGACGGTTCGGGGCGGGTGTCCTGCCCCTTCGGCTACGCGAACCCGGACAGCGCGGTGCGGGGTCTGCTGTCGACGGGCGACTTCGACGCGGCGATCCACGCCACGGACCCGTCGCAGGTCGAGAAGGAGATCCGGGAGGCGCTGGAGCCCTATGTGCGCCCCGACGGCACGGTGTGGATGCCCAATGTCTTCCGGTACCTGATCGCGCGGACCTGATCGCGCGGACCTGCTCCGGCGGTCCGCGGGGCGGAGCGCCGGCGATCCGCGGGTGGCGTCGGGTCAGACGTCCTTCGTGAGCCGGGTGATGCCGGCCGCGCGGTAGGCCTCGTCCTCCTCCAGGGTCTCGTTCTCCAGGAGGGCCGTGGCCAGCGCGTCGAGCTGGTCGCGGTGGTCGTGGAGCTGCCGGAGGGCGCTCTCGTAGCACTCGTCCACGATCCGGCGCATCTCGTGCTCGACGGCGTCGAGGGTGGCGGGGGCCGCCGACAGGCCGTACGCCTGCTGGGCGTCGCTCGGGATGGCGGTGAGGCGGCCGACCCGCTCGCTCATGCCCCACCGGCCGACCATGCCGCGGGCGATGTTGGTGACCTGTTCCAGGTCGCTCTCGGCGCCGGTCGTGACCGCGTCGAAGACGACCCGCTCCGCCGCCATGCCGCCGAGGGCGCCGATGATCCTTCCGCGCAGGTACTCCTCGGTGTACGCGTACCTGTCGGCGTCCGGGGTCGACAGGGTGACGCCGAGGGCCCGGCCGCGGGGCACGATGGTGATCTTGTGGACGGGGTCGGCGCCGGGCTGGAGCATGCCGAGGAGGGCGTGGCCGCTCTCGTGGTACGCGGTGCGGCGCCGTTCCTCGTCGGGCATGACGAGGGGGCGTTCGGCGCCCAGCTGGACCTTCTCCAGGGCGTCGGAGAGGTCGGACTGGGTGACGGCCTGCTGCTGGCGCTTGACCGCGAGCAGGGCGGCCTCGTTGGCGAGGTTGGCGAGTTCGGCGCCGGTCATGCCGGGGGTGGTGCGGGCGACCTGGACGAGGTCGACGTCCTGGGCCAGGGGGATCTCGCGGGTGTGGATGCGGAGGATGGCCTCCCGGCCGCCGCGGTCGGGCGGGTTCACGTGGACGACGCGGTCGAAGCGGCCGGGCCGGGTCAGGGCGGGGTCGAGGACGTCGGAGCGGTTGGTGGCGGCGATGACGATGACGCCCTCGGAGCCGGTGAAGCCGTCCATCTCGGTGAGGATCTGGTTGAGCGTCTGCTCGCGTTCGTCGTGTCCGCCCATGCCGGCGCCGGCGCCGCGGGCGCGTCCGATGGTGTCGATCTCGTCGATGAAGATGATGGCGGGTGCGACCTTGCGGGCCTCGGCGAACAGTTCGCGTACCCGTGAGGCGCCCACGCCGACGATCATCTCGATGAACTCCGAGGCGGAGGCGGAGAAGAACGGGACGCCCGCCTCGCCCGCCACGGCCCGGGCGAGCAGCGTCTTGCCGGTGCCGGGCGGGCCGGCGAGGAGGACGCCGCGGGGCATCTTCGCGCCCATCGCGCGGTAGGCGCCGGGGTTCTTGAGGAAGTCGACGACGTCGTTGAGCTCGCCCTCGACCTCGTCGATGCCGGCGACGTCCTCGAAGGTGGTGCGCTTGTCCCCCGCCTCCAGTTCGACGGGTTTGGGCGGGGCCTTGCGGCCCAGCATCCCGCCGGCGCCGCCCATGCCGGCGCTCATCCGGCGGGCGATGAACACCCAGAGCACGACGAGCAGCAGCATCGGGGCGAGGGAGATCAGCAGGTTGGCGAGGAAGCTGCGTTCCGCGACGACGGGCTTGGCGGTGACGGTGACGCCCTTGGCGGTCAGCTCGCCCCAGAGGTCGTCGTCGGCGAAGGCGGGGCGCTGGGTCTGGAACTTGGTGTAGTCGCCGTCGCCGTCGGGCTCGGGCTGCTTGTTCTTCAGCTGCCCCTGGATGGCGTCGCCCTTGGAGTAGATCTTGGTGACGTTGCCCGCGTTCACCTGTTTGCTGAACTCGGTGTACGAGATCGTCGGCCCGTCGCCCTCGTTGAAGAAGGACAGCACGAGGTTGGCGAGGACGTAGACGACGAGTGCGGTGAGGATGAGGCCGCCCCAGCCGCCGGGCATCTTCCGCTTGGGGGGCGGGGGCGGTGGGGCCCCTTCCGAGCGCCACGGCGAGTTCAAGAAGTTCATGGGCTGAGGCCCGGTGACCAGGGGCCCGGAGCGGTGAGGAACCGCTCCGGGCCCCTCGTCGTCCGCCCGGATCACCCGGAATGCCCCGATGATCCGCCTCTCCCATACTGAGGCCATTGCCGCCCCGAGGAGAGCAGCGTGGCCAACCCCGTGCCCCCGCGCGACCGGACCGACCGCAGCGTGGCCAACCCCGTGCCCCCGCGCGACCGGACCGACC
>NZ_RDBI01000054.1:187963-194674 GCF_008042125.1 Streptomyces sp. MS191 | reverse complement strand
GCCCCTTCCGAGCGCCACGGCTGGTCGGTCCGGTCGCGCGGGGGCACGGGGTTGGCCACGCTGCTCTCCTCGGGGCGGCAATGGCCTCAGTATGGGAGAGGCGGATCATCGGGGCATTCCGGGTGATCCGGGCGGACGACGAGGGGCCCGGAGCGGTTCCTCACCGCTCCGGGCCCCTGGTCACCGGGCCTCAGCCCATGAACTTCTTGAACTCGTCGGGGAGCTCGAAGTCCTGGCCGCCCTGGCCGGCGGCGGGCAGTCCGAACGCGCCGCCCGCCTGCGCCTGCTCGCGGCGCTCGGCGGCCGCCTGCTCCTCGGCCTTGCGCTTCATCGGGTTGCCGCTCTTGCGCTTGCCCTTGGCCTGCTTGATCTGCTTCTTCTGCCGTCCGGGGCCGCCGCCCATGCCGGGGATCCCGGGCATGCCGGGCATGCCGCCGCCCTGGGCCATGCGGGACATCATCTTGCGGGCCTCGAAGAAGCGCTCGACCAGGCCCTTGACGGCGCTGACCTCGCTGCCGGAGCCCTTGGCGATACGGGCTCGGCGGGAGCCGTTGATGATCGTGGGGTCCTGGCGCTCGGCCGGGGTCATCGACTTGATGATGGCGGCCGTGCGGTCGACGTCGCGCTCGTCGATGTTGTTGATCTGCTCCTTCATCTGCCCCATGCCGGGGAGCATCCCGAGGAGCTTGCTGATGGAGCCCATCTTGCGGACCTGTTCCATCTGGGCGAGGAAGTCGTCGAGCGTGAACTCCTGGCCCTTCTTGGACGCCAGCTTGGAGGCCATCTTGGCGGCCTCTTCCTGGCTGAAGGTCTGCTCGGCCTTCTCGATGAGCGAGAGCATGTCGCCCATGCCGAGGATGCGGGACGCCATGCGGTCCGGGTGGAACGCGTCGAACTCGTCCAGCTTCTCGCCGTTGGAGGCGAACATGATCTGGCGGCCGGTGACGTGCGCGATGGAGAGCGCGGCACCACCGCGGGCGTCGCCGTCGAGCTTGGAGAGCACGACGCCGTCGAAGCCGACGCCGTCGCGGAAGGCCTCGGCGGTGTTGACCGCGTCCTGACCGATCATGGCGTCGACGACGAAGAGGACCTCGTCGGGGCTGACGGCGTCGCGGATGTCCGCGGCCTGCTGCATCAGCTCCTGGTCGATGCCGAGGCGGCCGGCGGTGTCGACGATCACGACGTCGTACTGCTTGGTCCGCGCGTACTCGACGGAGTCCTTGGCTACCTGGACGGGGTCGCCCACGCCGTTGCCGGGCTGCGGGGCGTAGACGGCGACGCCGGCGCGCTCGGCGACCACGCTGAGCTGGTTGACGGCGTTGGGGCGCTGGAGGTCGCAGGCGACCAGCAGCGGGGAGTGGCCCTGGCCCTTGAGCCAGAGGCCGAGCTTTCCGGCGAGGGTGGTCTTACCGGCACCCTGGAGACCGGCGAGCATGATGACGGTGGGCGCGGTCTTGGCGAACCGCAGGCGCCGGGTCTCGCCGCCGAGGATGCCGACGAGCTCCTCGTTGACGATCTTGATGACCTGCTGGGCGGGGTTCAGCGCCTGGGAGACCTCGGCGCCGGTCGCCCGCTCCTTGACCTGCTTGATGAACGCCCGGACGACGGGCAGGGCGACGTCGGCCTCGAGGAGGGCGATACGGATCTCGCGCGCGGTGGCGTCGATGTCCGCCTCGGACAGGCGCCCCTTGCCGCGGAGGTTCTTGAAAGTCGCTGCAAGGCGGTCGGAGAGGGTGTCGAACACGGCGGTCGCGGATCCTCGGTGTCGGGGGCGGGCGGACGGATTGCCCTCCAGGGTATCGGGTACCGCGCGGGATCCGTATCGCCCTCCTCGAGGCCGACGTCGCCCTGCCCGTCGTCCGGGCGTTCATCAAGCAGGTCAAGGAGCGGGCGACCGCCGCCGAGGATGCCGACGAGCTCCTCGTTGACGATCTTGATGACCTGCTGGGCGGGGTTCAGCGCCTGGGAGACCTCGGCGCCTTCGGTTCGCCAAGACCGCGCCCACCGCCGCCTACCCGCGCCGCCGCGGCGTGACGGCCCCACCACCCCGCGTCACCGTCGCGGCCGGCGACTCCCGCCTCGCCACCGTCATCGAGGTCCGCGCCCAGGACGCCCCCGCTCCCCGTGCTCATCCGCGCAGTGCCGCCTCCAGAGTCTCGGCGACCTTCGTGGCGTCCGTCGTCGTCAGGGGGACGCCGGTGCCGTCCGTCACGTAGAAGGCGTCGACCGCGTTCGCGCCGAGGGTGGAGACGTGGGCGCTGCGGACCCGGACGGCGGCTGCGTCGAGGGCGCGGCCGATGCGGTGCAGGAGGCCGGGGGCGTCCTGGGCGCGGACCTCGATGACGGTGGCGAGGCGGGAGTCGCCGGCCGCGACGGTGACGCGGGGCGGTGGGGCCGTCACGCCGCGGCGGCGCGGGTAGGCGGCCTCGCGTTCGGCGAGCCGGGCGGGGATGTCCAGGGAGCCGTCGAGGGCGCGGACGAGGTCGGCGCGGAGCCGGGCCGCCTGGGGCAGGGAGCCGTACTCGGCGGCGACGCGCCAGCTCAGGACGAGGACGGCGCTCGCGCCGAGCTCGGTGGGGAGTTCGATGGCGCGCAGGTCCATGGCGCGGACGGTCAGCCGGTGCAGGGCGAGGACGCCGGCGGTGGCGGGCAGGACGCCCGGCTGGTCGGGCAGCGCGATGTGGAGTTCGACGCCTACGGGTTCCGGTTCGTCGCCGGGGTTCTCGGCTTCGGCGTGCAGGGAGAGGACGGCCTCCCCGGTGCGCAGGGCCTCGATCGCGAGGCGTTCCTGTTCGGCGCTGGGTGCGGAGGGTTCCGGTTCGGTGGCGGGCTCGCCCGCGAGGACGCCGGCGACGCGTTTGACGAGGTCGGCCACGAGCGAGGCGCGCCAGGTGGACCAGGCGGCGGGGCCGGTGGCCAGGGCGTCGGCCTCGGTGAGGGCGTGGAGGAGTTCCAGGGCGCCGGGGGTGCCGACTGCGGTGGCGACCGCCTGGACGGTCGCGGGGTCGTCGAGGTCGCGTCGGGTGGCGGTCTCGACGAGGAGCAGGTGGTGGCGGACGACGGTGGCGATGACGCCGACGTCGGTGCGGTCGAAGCCGATGCGGGTGGCGACGTCGCGGGCGATGGTCTCGCCGGCGACGGAGTGGTCGCCGGGCCAGCCCTTGCCGATGTCGTGGAGGAGGGCGGCGACGAGGAGGAGGTCGGGCCGGCCGACGCGACGGGTCAGGGACGAGGCCCGTACGGCGGTCTCCACGAGGTGCCGGTCGACGGTCCAGGTGTGAACGGGGTTGCGCTGGGGGCGGCAGCGGACGCGTTCCCAGTCGGGGAGGAGGCGGGTGACGAGCCCTTCGGCCTCCAGGGCCTCCCAGACGGGGACGGCCGGTTCTCCGGCGCCGAGCAGGGTGACGAGTTCCTCGCGGGCCTCCGCGGGCCACGGCACGGGCAGGGGTTTGGCGGTGGCGGCGAGGCGGCGTACGGCGTGCAGGGAGATCGGCAGGCCGGACTGGGCGGCGGCGGCCGCGGCGCGCAGCGGGAGGACGGCGTCGCGTTCGGGTTTGGCGGTGCGGGCGAGGACGACCTCGCCGTCCATCTCGACGACGCCCTCGGCCAGCGGGGTGCGTTCGACGGGTTGTTTCGCGCCGCCGGACCGGCCGCCGAGGAGGGAGCGGAGCCGGGGGCGGCCGGAGCGCGCCTTGAGGACGCGGGTGACCTCGCGCCAGGTGACGTCGGTGGCGTAGGAGATGACGCGTGCGGCTTCGTACACCTCGCGGAGCAGGGTGTCGGCGTCGAGGAGGCCGAGTTCCTGGGCGACGGCGTCCTGTTCCTGGAGGGCGAGGCGGTCGGTGGCGCGGCCGGTGGCGAGGTGGAGGGCGTCGCGGGCGTCGAGGAGGCGGCGGCGGGCGTCGTCGAGGCCCTCGCGGGGGGCGTCGGCGAGCCAGGAGGCGGCGACGGCGCGCAGGACCTGGGCGTCGCGCAGGCCGCCCCTCGCCTCCTTGAGGTCGGGTTCGAGGAGGTACTGGAGCTCCCCCATGCGTTCGGCGCGCTCCCGGCAGAGTTCGTCGAGTTCGGGCAGCCGCTTGGGGGCCTGGTTGCGCCAGTCGGCGAGGACGGTGGTGCGCAGGGCGGTGACGAGTCCGAGGTCGCCGGCGACGTGCCGGGCGTCGAGGAGCCCGAGCTGGACCTTGAGGTCCTCTCCGGCGGTCGTGCGGGCCTCGGCGGGGGTGCGGACGGAGTGGTCGAGGGCGAGGCCGAGGTCCCAGACCGGGTACCAGATGCGGTCCGCGAGGGTGGCGACGGCGCCCGGGTCGGCGGTGCCGTCGTGGAGCAGGAGCAGGTCGAGGTCGCTGCGCGGGGAGAGCTCGCCGCGTCCGTAGCCGCCGACGGCGACGAGCGCCACCCCCCGGGGCGGCCCGGCGGCGGTGAACAGTGCGTTCAGCCAGTCGTCGGTGAGCCGGGCCAGGGCCGCACGGCGCGGCGGCCCGGACCGCGCCTTCTCACCGAGAAGGCGCAGCCGGGCCGCCGCGTAGCCGCTGGGTCCCGAGTCTTCCGCTTGTGTACTCACTTCGACGCTCGTCACCCGGCAGCTCCCTGGTTCGCGTGCTTACAGTGCGTCCGGACCGCGTTCGCCGGTACGGACCCTTACGGCCGTCTCGACGGGCACGCTCCACACCTTGCCGTCACCGATCTTGCCGGTTCGGGCCGCCTTGACCACGACATCGATGAGCTGTTCGGCGTCCTCGTCCTCGACGAGGACCTCGATGCGGATCTTGGGGACGAGGTCGACGGTGTACTCGGCACCGCGGTAGACCTCGGTGTGGCCGCGCTGGCGGCCGTATCCGCTGGCCTCGGTGACCGTGAGGCCCTGGACTCCGAAGGCCTGCAGGGCCTCCTTGATCTCGTCCAGCCGGTGTGGCTTCACGACTGCGGTGATGAGCTTCATGCGTCCACCTTCTTGGTCTCCGGGGCGGCAGGGGCGAGGACGGCGGTGGAGCGCGAGGAGGCGCCGCCGCCGGCTCCGCTGAAGTCGTACGCGGTCTCGGCGTGCTCGACCTGGTCGATGCCGGAGACCTCGTCGTCCTCGCTGACCCGCATGCCCATCGTCTTGTCGATGATCAGTGCGAGGAGCGCGGACGCGATCAGAGAGTAGGCGAGGACCGCGAAGACTCCGATGGCCTGCTTGCCGAGCTGGTCGAGGCCGCCGCCGTAGAAGAGGCCCTTGGCGTCGGACTGGACGCCGCCGGTGGCGAAGAAGCCGACGAGGAGGGAGCCGATGACTCCGCCGACGAGGTGGACGCCGACGACGTCGAGGGAGTCGTCGTAGCCGAACTTGTACTTGAGGCCGACGGCCATGGCGCAGACGAGACCGGCGACGGCGCCGATGGCGATCGCGCCGAGCGGGGAGCAGGAGCCGCCGGAGGGGGTGATGGCGACGAGGCCGGCGACGGCGCCGGAGGCGGCACCGAGGGTGGTGAAGGAGCCGTGGCGGATCTTCTCGTAGAGCAGCCAGGCGAGCATGGCGGCGGCGGTGGCGACCTGGGTGTTGACGAACATCACGGCGCCGACGCCGTCGTCGTTGCCAAGCCAGGATCCGGCGTTGAAGCCGAACCAGCCGAACCACAGGAGGCCGGCGCCGAGCATGACCAGCGGGAGGCTGTGCGGGCGCATCGGGTCCTTCTTGAAGCCGACGCGCTTGCCGATGACCAGGATGACGCCGAGGGCCGCGGCGCCGGCGTTGATGTGGACGGCGGTGCCGCCGGCGAAGTCGATGACGCCCAGCTCGAAGAGCCAGCCGCCGGCGCCCCAGACCCAGTGCGCGACCGGGAAGTAGACGACGGTGACCCAGAGGGTGATGAAGAGGGCCCAGGCGGTGAACTTCACCCGGTCGGCGAGGGCGCCGCTGATCAGGGCGGGGGTGATGATGGCGAACATCAGCTGGAAGACGGCGAAGACGTACACCGGGATGGTGTAGCCGTCCCAGAGTTCGGTGATGCCGATGCCGCTGAGGCCGACGTATTCGGAGGACCAGCCGACGATCGAGCCGGAGTCGGTGCCGAAGGCGATGCTGAAGCCGTAGAGCACCCACAGGATCGTGACGATCCCGAGGCTGATGAAGCTCATCATCAGCATGTTGAGGGTGGACTTGACGCGGACCATTCCTCCGTAGAAGAAGGCCAGCGCCGGGGTCATCAGCATGACCAGGGCGGAGCAGATGAGCATGAACCCGGTGTTCGCGGCAGACAGCTCGGGGGCGTCTGCGGCCAGGGTCGTGATGGCTGGTGCCATCGGCGTCTCCTCGTCGTCGGTACGGCCTGTGCGGGGCGGGGCCGGAGGGCGGCTTGGCCGTGAGGGGTGGCCGGTTATGGCCCAGAGGTTGGCGCAGCGCCGTTTCCGCCGATGCCGCTCGATGTTTCGGCGCAGTGACGAAGGGGTGGGGCGTGTTACGCCGCTGTGAACCCCTGGGTCACGGACATGTAACGGCGGTACCTTCCGGCCCGGGGCGGCCGGGGACGCGGACCGGCCGCGGCAGTCGTCCCTGTGTCCTTGCGGCGGGGGAGCCGAGTCGGGCAGTACGGGAGGGCTGTCGCGGCCGGTCCGCGTCCCCGGCCGCCCCGGGCCGGAAGGTACCGCCGTTACATGTCCGTGACCCAGGGGTTCACAGCGGCGTAACACGCCCCACCCCTTCGTCACTGCGCCGAAACATCGAGCGGCATC
>NZ_RDBI01000054.1:186781-187863 GCF_008042125.1 Streptomyces sp. MS191 | reverse complement strand
GGGCCGTGGGGTCAGACCGCTTCCGCGGCCTCGGGGAGCAGGGCGGTGAGGCGGTCGGTGAGCTGGACGACCTCGGCGACGTGGCCGTAGTCGCGGGCCGCGGTGTCGACGGTCTTGCGCAGGCGGGTGTTGACCCGTTCGGACCGGACGCTGCGGGCGACGCCGAGGGCCTTCTCGGCGAGGAGGGCGGACTGCTCGGGTTCCCGCTTGAGGAGGTGAACGGTGGCCATGCCGATGAGGTTGAGTGCGTACGAACGCTGGTGCTCGGCGTCCTTCTCGAAGAGGGCGACGGCCCGCTCCATGACGGGTTCGGCGAGGGAGGCGTAGGTCGGGGAGCGTCCGGCGACGTAGGCGAGGTCGCGGTAGGAGTGGGAGTTCTCGCCGTTGAGCTCGGCCTCGGAGAAGAAGCGGATCCAGTCGGGTTCGGGCTCGCCGTCGAGGCCGACGTCGGCGAAGGTGTCCTCGGCCATCCGGACGGCGCGCTTGCACTTGCTGGGCTGGCCCATGTTGGCGTAGGCGCGGGCCTCCATCGCATACAGCATCGCCTGGGTGCGGGCGGTGGCGCAGTCCCGGCTGCCGTACTGGGCGAGGTGGATGAGTTCGAGGGCGTCGTCGGGGCGTCCGAGGTGGATCATCTGACGGCTCATCGAGGACAGGATGTACGAGCCGAGCGGCTTGTCGCCGGCCTCCTTGGCGGCGTGCAGGGCGAGCACGAAGTACTTCTGGGCGGTGGGCTGGAGCCCCACGTCGTAGCTCATCCAGCCGGCGAGCTCGGCCAGTTCGGCGGCGCAGGCGAAGAGCCGCAGGGCGACGGCGGCCAGCTCCACGAGGTCACCGACCTGCTCCAGGAACCGCAGCCGGCCGCCGTCGCCCTGCGGCTCTTCGCCTGCGCCGCCGAACTGGCCGAGCTCGCCGGCTGGATGAGCTACGACGTGGGGCTCCAGCCCACCGCCCAGAAGTACTTCGTGCTCGCCCTGCACGCCGCCAAGGAGGCCGGCGACAAGCCGCTCGGCTCGTACATCCTGTCCTCGATGAGCCGTCAGATGATCCACCTCGGACGCCCCGACGACGCCCTCGAACTC
>NZ_RDBI01000054.1:115742-186681 GCF_008042125.1 Streptomyces sp. MS191 | reverse complement strand
GGTTCGTCGCATGTCAAGTGAATCGCGTCCAGCGCCAGGCGAGTTCATTCGAAGGGGTGGCGAATGGTGGCGATTCTTGAATCCCCCTCGCGAGAGGGCGGAGCCGAGGAAGCCGCGGCGGGCGAGCATCAGGTCGCTGCGGGAGAACTCGCTGAGCAGGGTGACGGTCTGGGGGCCGGCCCACGGCAGGTCGACGCCGGAGACGGAGGGCGACTGGTGGGCGGTGCGCAGTCCGAGGTCCTCGATCGCGACGACGGAGCCGAAGCGTTCGGAGAACAGCTCGGAGAGGATCCGCGGGATGGGCTCGCGGGGCTGTTCGCCGTCGAGCCAGCGCCGCACTCGGGAGGTGTCGGTGCTGATGTGGTGCGCGCCCATCTGGCGCGCCCTGCGGTTCACCTGACGCGCCAGCTCGCCCTTCGACCAGCCGCTGCGCACGAACCACGAGCTCAGCTGCTCGTTCGGGCGCTTGCCGGCAGTCGTTCCGTCTGCGCCGTTGCCGCCCACAGGAATGCCCCCATCCACATCAATGCCCTTGTTGCGCGAACCCCTATCAGAATGCCGCGAGTTGCGGCGTCCGTCTGGAGCTTGCACTCCTTCGAACTGGAAAACGGGTTGCCTCCGGCATACCCACGCGCGCATCGGCCCAGGGTTCGTGTACCGAAAGTAATCCTACGATCACCCCTCTCGCGAGGGGGATTCAAGAATCGCCACCATTCGCCACCCCTTCGAATGAACTCGCCTGGCGCTGGACGCGATTCACTTGACATGCGACGAACCAGGGGTCGACGGAGTGTTGCGCGAGGAGGCGCGCGCGGCGGTCCGCACCACCCGTCCCGCGACGGTGCGCCACTCACGGCCACGGAGCGTGAGGGGGCGACCCCTGGTCGTAACCACCGGCGCGTCCGACCCGTTGGAGGGGGCATGGGCTTCACGATCGGCGGCATCCGTGAGATGAGGACCGGCTCACGACGCCGCGTCCGCACCACGGAGTGCACGGCAGTGGCGGAGTACACCGGACTGTGGGGCTGGGACGTGCTCCCGGGAGCGAGGGCCGTCTCCGGCCAGTGCTCCTGCGGGGACGCCTCGTGCGCGGCCCCCGGGGCGCATCCGCTCCCGTTCGCCGAGGGCGTGCCGGCGGGCGCGGGCCTGGACGAGGCGACGCGGGCCTGGTCGGGGTACCCGGGAGCGGCCGTGCTGCTGCCGGTGGGACGCTCCTTCGACGTGATCGAGGTCGCGGAGGCGGCCGGGCGGCGCGCGCTGGTCCGGCTGGAGCGGATGGGCCTCCCGCTGGGTCCGGTGTGCGCGACGCCCACCGGGCGAGCGCAGTTCTTCGTGGCGCCGGGGGCGGCGGCGGAGCTGCCGCGGCTGCTGTACCGGATGGGCTGGGACGACGCCGATCTGGACCTGGACGGCCTCGGGACCGGCACCCACATCACGGCGCCCCCGTCGGACCTCGGCGGCCTCGGTCCGGTCCGCTGGCTGCGCCCGCCCACGCTCGACACCGCGGGGGCGCCGCCGCAGGCACGGCTGCTGCTCGGCACCCTGGCGTACATCTGCCACCGCAGCCACTCCTGAGCAGCCCCCTCTCCCCCGCCGGCCGGGCACCGCGGGGGCCGGGGACGACGAAGGCCCCGCCGTCGGGCGGGGCCTTCGTCGTGCGTGCGGAGTGCGTCAGTCGCCGATCAGGGCGTCGACGAAGGCGCCCGGCTCGAACGGGGCCAGGTCGTCCGGGCCCTCGCCCAGGCCGACCAGTTTGACGGGGACGCCCAGCTCGCGCTGGACCGCGACGACGATGCCGCCCTTGGCGGTGCCGTCGAGCTTGGTCAGCACGATGCCGGTGATGTCGACGACCTCGGCGAAGACACGGGCCTGCACGAGGCCGTTCTGGCCGGTCGTGGCGTCGAGGACGAGGAGGATCTCGTCGAGCGGGCCGTGCTTCTCGACGACCCGCTTGACCTTCCCGAGCTCGTCCATCAGGCCGGTCTTGGTGTGCAGCCGGCCGGCGGTGTCGATCAGGACGACGTCCGCGCCCTCGGCGATGCCCTCCTTCACCGCGTCGAACGCGATCGAGGCGGGGTCGCCGCCCTCGGGCCCGCGCACCGTCCGCGCGCCGACCCGCTCGCCCCATGTCTGGAGCTGGTCCGCGGCCGCGGCCCGGAAGGTGTCCGCGGCGCCGAGCACGACCGAGCGGCCGTCGGCGACCAGGACACGGGCGAGCTTGCCGGTGGTGGTGGTCTTGCCGGTGCCGTTGACGCCGACGACCATGACGACGCCCGGGGTGTCCGCGCCGCTCTCGGTCTTCACCGCGCGGTCGAAGTCGCCGAGCAGGGCGACGAGCTCCTCGCGGAGGAGGCTCTTCAGTTCCTCGGGGGTGCGGGTGCCGAGGACCCTGACCCGCTCGCGCAGGCGCTCGACGAGCTCCTGGGTGGGAGCGACACCGACGTCCGCGGTCAGCAGCGTCTCCTCGATCTCCTCCCAGGTGTCCTCGTCGAGGTGCTCGCGGGACAGCAGCGTGAGCAGCCCCTTGCCGAGCGAGTTCTGCGAGCGGGCGAGCTTGGCCCGGAGCCGTACGAGACGGCCCGCGGTCGGCTCGGGCACCTCGATGGCGGGCACGGCCGGCTCTTCGAGGACCGGCGGTTCCTCGACGGCGACCGAGCCCTCGGCGGCCGGGAGGTCGACCTCCTCGACGGTGCGGCGTGGTTCTTCCCGCGGTGCCTCCGCCTCGTCGCCGACATGCGGTTCGGCGGGCGGAGCGGTGATGGTCGGCGTGGTGGACGGACCGGCCGGCGGCAGCTGCTTCTTCTTGCGACCGCTGATCACGAGCCCGCTGGTCACGGCGACCGCGACGACCAGAGCGATGACTACAGCAAGGATGAGTTCCATAACCCGACCAGTATCGGACACGAAGGGGCCCGAGGTCCGCACCTCCCGCCCGGGTCCCGCCGAAGCCTCACGTCAGGGGCGCCGCGGGGAGCAAGGTCGCCATTTGGACGTATCGGGGATTGCGTACGATGCTGGACCACTTGGGCACGTGCCACTGCCGTCGCCCCTCCCCCGGCCTCCCCATCTCTGTACCGGAGTACCCCCATGCCCCACGCCTCCGACGTCGAAGGCGCGATATCCGACGCCGCGGCCCCCGCCGCGGTCGAGACCCGAGGTCTCGAACCCGTTCCGGACGCCGAACGGACCGGCCGGGTCCGTGAGCTGTTCCCGACCTGGGTGGCCGCCAACATCAGTGTGCTGCTTCTCACGATGGGCGCCGGCCTGGTCGTCTCGAACGGGCTGAACCTGTGGCAGGTGCTGGTCGTCGCCACGGCGGCGCCGCTCCTGTCGTACGGCATCGTCGGCCTGATCTCGATCGCGGGGAAGCGCGGCGGCTCGCCCGGCATGGCCCTGTCGCGGGCGGTCTTCGGCCAGCGCGGGAACCTGCTCCCCGGCTCGCTGATCTGGGTGGCCCGCTGGGGCTGGGAGACGATCAACGCGGTCACCGGCGCCTACGCCGTGCTGACCGTGCTCGACCTGCTCTTCGGCGTCGAGTCGAGCACCCCGCTGATCGTGGTCACGCTGCTGCTGTTCGTCGCCTGCACCTTCGTGGTCTCCGGGCTCGGCATCAAGGCGCTGCGGGTGTGCAGCACCTGGTCGACGTACCTGTTCGGCGCGTTCTCGGTGCTGGTGCTGGCGCATCTGGTCGCCCACACGGACTGGTCGGCGGTCTTCGCCCGGCCGGCCGGTTCCACGGCGATGATGGTCGCGGGCATCGGCACGATCGCGGCGGGCGGCATCAGCTGGGTGCCCTCCGGCCCGGACTTCACCCGCTACCTGCCCCGCACGGCGTCCTCCCGTGCGGTGGTCGGCTCCACGGTCGGCGGCGCCGGGATCGTCGTCCTGCCGATGGTGCTGATGGGCGCGGTGATGGCGGTGGCGACACCCGACCTCGCCTCGGCACAGGACCCGGTCTCCTTCATCGGGGAGCTGCTGCCGACCTGGATCTCGGTCCCGTACCTGCTCATCGCGCTGATCGGGATGCTGCTGATCAACTCGATGTCGATGTACTCGGCCGGGTTCACGGCGCAGACCCTCGGCATCAGGGTGCCGCGTGCGGCGGCGGTCAGCGTGAACGCGGTGATCAGTCTGGTCTTCGGCTTCCTGCTGATGGTGGTGGCGACCGGCTTCATCGGTTCGTTCATCTCCTTCCTGACGCTGCTGGCCGTCGCGTTCTCGGCGTGGATCGGCGTCTTCGGCGTGGACATGCTGCGGCGCCGGACGTACGACGGCGAGGCGCTGACGGACACCACGCGCACCAGCGCGTACTGGTACCGGGGCGGGTTCGCCTGGCAGGCGACGGCCTCGTGGGCGGTCGCCCTGGTGGTGGGTCTGCTGTTCACCCGGGTCGAATGGTTCGCGGGGCCGCTGGCCTCTTCCTGGCCCGGCGAGAACGGGCTGGGCTGGGCGGTGACGATCGTCGTCGCGGGCGTGCTGTACGCGGCGCTGCCCCGGACTCCGGCGGACACGGCCGCCCCGGGCGCCGAGGTCCGCGAGACTGTTTCCATCTGACGCCACGTCAGATACCGTCCCCCTTCGCCGGCCTTCCACGCTCGCGGAGGGGGACTTCCCATGCCCTTCACAGTCGTACGGTTCAACCTCGTCGATCCGCGGGGGACGCCGGAGTCCCTGTCGGAGCGCTATCGCGCCGCGCTCGCCATGGCCGCGTACGCCGACGAGCACGGCGTCGACACGGTGCAGACCGAGGAGCACCACGGTGTCGCCGACAACTGGCTGCCCTCGCCGTTCGCCTTCGCCGGCGCGGTGTTCGGGGCGACCCGGCGGATCGCGGTGACGGTCTCGGCGATCATCGGCCCGCTGCACGATCCGTTGCGGCTCGCCGAGGAGATCGCGGTGCTCGACCTGCTCAGCGGCGGGCGCCTGGTGACGGTGGCGGGGATCGGCTACCGGCCGGAGGAGTACGAGGAGCGCGGGGTCGACTGGGGCCGGCGCGGGAAGCTCCAGGACCTGCTCCTGGAGACGCTGCTGCGGGCGTGGTCCGGCGAGCCCTTCACGTACCAGGGGCGGACGGTGCGGGTCACGCCGCGGCCCTTCACCCGGCCGCATCCGCTGCTGCTGGTGGGCGGCTCCTCGAAGGCGGCGGCGCGGCGGGCCGCCCGGCTGGGGCTGCCGTTCTTCCCGAGCGCCCATCTGCCCGAGCTGGAGGCGTACTACCGGGAACGGTGCGCGGAGTACGGCACCGAGGGCTGGACGATGATGCCGGCGCGGGAGACGCCGCTGCTGCACGTGTCGGAGGACCCGGACCGGTGCTGGGCGCGGTACGGGGAGCACTTCCTGCACGAGGCCCGCACCTACGCCTCCTGGCAGTCGAAGGACATCCGCTCGGCGGTGCGCTCGACGGCGACGACGACGCGGGAGCTGCGCGCCGAGGGGGTGTACCGGATCGTCACGCCCGACGAGTGCGTGGCCCTGGGGCTGGAGAGCCTGGTGCTGCATCCGTTGTGCGGCGGCATGCCGGTGGACGAGGCGTGGCGGAGTCTGCGGCTGTTCGGAGAGGACGTACTGCCCCGGCTCGGGGCATAGGGCCCTGAGCCGGGGCAGTACTCGTGTCGAGGAGAGGGGCAGCGGGGATTAGCCCATCTCCTCCAGCGCCTTGCCCTTCGTCTCCTTGACGTACCGGAGCACGAAGGGGATGGAGAGCACGGCGAAGACCGTGTAGATGATGTAGGTGCCGGAGAGGTTCCAGTCCGCGAGGGACGGGAAGCTCGCGGTGATGGCCCAGTTGGCGATCCACTGCGCGGAGGCGGCGACGCCCAGGGCGGCGGCGCGGATCTTGTTGGGGAACATCTCGCCGAGGAACACCCACACCACGACGCCCCAGGAGAGGGCGAAGAAGAGCACGAAGACGTGGGCGGCGACGAGCGCCACGACGCCCTGCGTCTCGGGGAGTTTGCCGTCGACGAGGTCGGCGGAGAAGGCCCAGGCCTCGACGGCGAGGGCGACGGCCATGCCGACGGAGCCGACGAGCGCGAGCGGCTTGCGGCCCACCCGGTCGACCAGGACCATCGCGATCACGGTGCCGATGATGTTGATGATCGACGTGGTGAACGAGTAGAAGAACGAGCTCGACGGGTCGATGCCGACCGACTGCCAGAGCGTCGAGGAGTAGTAGAACGCGACGTTGATGCCGACGAGCTGCTGGAAGACCGAGAGTCCGATGCCGACCCAGACGATGGGCAGCAGGCGGAAGCGGCTGCCGGAGACGAGCAGGTCCCTGAAGGTGGACTTGTGCTCGCGGCGCATCGCGTGCTCGATCTCGGCGACGCGGTGGTCGAGGTTGACGCCGTGGCCCTCGACCTCGGACAGGACCTCCTTGGCCTTCTCGGTCTTGCCGACCGAGATCAGGAAGCGGGGGGACTCGGGGATGGCGAAGGAGAGCAGGCCGTAGAGGAGGGCGGGGACGACCATGACGCCGAGCATCCACTGCCAGGCCTCGAGGCCGCCGATCTCACCGCGCTGGTCGCCGTCGGCGAGCTGCAGGATGCCGTAGTTCACGAGCTGGGAGATGGCGATGCCGATGACGATCGCGGCCTGCTGGAAGGAGCCGAGGCGGCCGCGGTAGGCGGCGGGGGCGACCTCGGCGATGTACGCCGGGCCGATCACCGAGGCCATGCCGATGGCGAAGCCGCCGATGATCCGCCAGAACGCGAGGTCCCAGAGGGCGAAGGGCAGCGCGGAGCCGACGGCGCTGATGGCGAACAGCACGGCGGCGATCTGCATGCAGCGGATGCGGCCGATCTTGTCCGCCATGCGGCCCGCGGTGGCGGCGCCGATGGCGCAGCCGATCAGGGCGATGGCGATGACCTGGGCGAGTGTGCCGGAGCCGATGTCGTAGCGGTCACGGATGGCCTCGACGGCGCCGTTGATGACGGCGCTGTCGTAGCCGAACAGGAAACCGCCCATGGCGGCCGACGCCGTGATGAAGATGACGTGGCCGAGGTGGTCCGGGTGGGCGGAGCGCCCTTCGGAAGGCGGCGGCGTGGGCGCCTGCGCGGTGCTGGTCACATGGACTCCTGGGGGCTCCGGCAGCGTCGCCGGGGCGTGGGGGGCGAGCCCTTCCAGTGGCGCACAACTTCTCGCCGCCCACCACTTGAAGGTAAAAGCAACGTTGCAGAGACTATGCCTTCAAGTTTCGAAGTCAATACTCGCCCTCCTGTTCATCCAGAGGAAGGGCGAGTCCGCATGTGTTCAACTCTTGAATGTGATCAAGGTCGGGTCTCTAGCGGAGCCGCTGGCTGATGACCTTCGATACCCCGTCGCCCTGCATGGAAACGCCGTACAGCGCGTCGGCGACCTCCATCGTCCGCTTCTGGTGGGTGATCACGATCAGCTGCGAGGACTCCTGGAGTTCCTGCATGATCCGGATCAGCCGCTGGAGGTTGGTGTCGTCGAGCGCCGCCTCGACCTCGTCCATCACGTAGAAGGGGCTGGGGCGCGCCTTGAAGATGGAGACGAGCATGGCCACGGCGGTCAGCGAGCGCTCGCCGCCGGACAGCAGCGACAGCCGCTTGACCTTCTTGCCCGGTGGGCGGGCCTCCACGTCCACGCCGGTGGTCAGCATGTTGTCCGGGTCGGTCAGGATCAGCCGGCCCTCGCCGCCCGGGAAGAGCCGCGAGAAGACCCCCTCGAACTCCCGCGCGGTGTCCCGGAACGCCTCGGTGAAGACCTGCTCGACCCGGATGTCGACCTCCTTCACGACCTGAAGGAGGTCGGCCCGGGTCTTCTTCAGGTCCTCCAGCTGCTCGGAGAGGAACTGGTGACGCTCCTCCAGCGCGGCGAACTCCTCCAGGGCCAGCGGGTTGACCTTGCCGAGCTGCTGGTACGCCCGTTCGGCGGCCTTGAGTCGCTTCTCCTGCTCCGTTCGGACGAACGGGCGGGGCTGGTTGCGCGGATGCTCCGGGTCCTCGGGGAGCTCCTCGCCCTCGGCCGGCGGCGACGGCGGCACGAGCTGGTGGGGACCGTACTCGGAGACCAGCCCGGCCGGCTCGACGCCCAGTTCCTCCAGCGCCTTCGTCTCCAGCTGCTCGATCCGCATCCGCTTCTCGGCGCCGAGCACCTCGCCGCGGTGGACGGAGTCGGTGAGCTTGTCGAGTGCGGCCTTCAGCTCGCGGCCCCGGGTCCGGGCGGTGGTCAGTCCCTGCTCGCGCGCCCCCTTGGCGGCGTCGGCCAGTACGCGCTCCTGCTCGGCGCGGACGAGGGAGACCTCGACGTGGGCGAGCAGCTGGCGGGCGCCCGCGGCGACGGCCGTGGCGACCTCGGCCTCGTGGCGCAGCCGGGCCCGGCGCTGCTCGGCCCGTGCGCGCGCCTCTCGTTCGGCGCGGGCCCCCCGGTCGAGGGAGTCGGCCCGGCCGGCCAGGCCCTTGACCCGTTCCTCGTGGGTGCGGAGCTGGAGGCGCGCCTCCATCTCGGTCTGCCGGGCGTTGGCGCCGTCGGCGGCGAGCCGGTCCCGCACGGACGTGTCGGGCTCCTCCTCGGCCGGGGTCTCCTCCGCGACGAGCAGGCGTTCGGCGAGTTCCTCGGCCTCGACCACGGCGCGTTCCAGGGCTTCCTGGGCCCGGGCGGCCGCGGCCGCGGTCCGCTCCGCCTCGCCGGCGGCTCCGCGGGCCTGCCCGGCGAGCCGGCCGAGCTGCTGGGCCACGGCGGACTTCTCGCGGTCGGCGGCGCGGCGGATCTCGGCCAGCTCGTCGACCAGCGCGGCGGCGGCGGCCCGGCGGCGGCCGGCGTCCTCCTGGGCGGCGGCCAGCTCGGCGCAGCGCACGGCGAGCCCCTCCAGTTCGGCGGCGGCCTCGTCGACGGAGGCCTGCACCTCCAGGAGGCTGGGCGCACCGGCCGAGCCGCCCTGGGCGAAGTGCGCCCCGAGCAGGTCTCCCTCGGCGGTGACCGCGGTGAGGTGGGGCGAGGCCCGGACGAGCTCCTCGGCCTCCTCCAGCGTGTCGACGACGACGATCCCGTCGAGCAGCCGGCCCACGGCGCCCATGAGTTCCTCGGGCCCGCGGACGAAGGCGAGGGCCGGCCGCGGCCCGGCGGCCTGCTCCGCCGCGGCGGCGGGGTGCGGGCCGGAGTCGTCGGGGCCGCCGGGTCGGTGCGGCGCCGGGTCGCCGGCCAGGAGGATCGCCGCGCGGCCCGCGTCCTGCTTGCGCAGCAGGCGCAGTGCCTCGGCCGCCGAGGCGGGACCGGAGACGGCGATCGCGTCCGCGGCCGCCCCCAGGGCGGCGGCGAGGGGGATCTCGTGGCCGGGGGTGACCGTGAGGAGCTCAGCCGCCGGGCCGAGCAGGCCGTCCAGCGTGTCGCGGGCGTTCAGCAGCGCGCCGGTGCCGTCCTTGCGCCGCAGTCCCAGGGCCAGTGCCTCGTGGCGGGCGTGGGTCGCGGCTCGGCGGCGCTCGGCGAGGGTGGCCGCCTCCCGGGCCTCCGTCGCCGCGGACTCCGCGGCGGCGAGGTCCCGGCGGGCCTCCTCGTACCGCTCCCCGCGGGCGCTGTCGTCCGCGTCGAGCCCGTCGACCTCCGCCTTGAGCTGCTCGTACTCCTCCTGGGCGAGGACCGCGCGTTCCTGGGCCTCGTCGCGCGCGGAGGCCAGCCGGTCGATCTCGGCCTGGGCCGAGGCGGCGCGGGAGCGGGCCGCGTTGACCTGGCCGTGCAGCCGGGCGAGGCCCTCGCGCCGGTCGGCGATGGCACGGGCCACGTCCTTGAGGCGGCGCTCCTCCACCGTCAGTTCGCGCTCCAGTTCGGCGCGGTGGGCGACGGTGTCCTCCAGCGCCCGCTCGGCCGCTTCCAGGGCGGCCTCCAACTCGGCCTCCTGTTCGCGGATCCGCGCGGCCTCGCGTTCCATGTCCTCCGGATCGCGGCCCCGCCGCTCCTCCGCGGGCTGCGCCGTGGCGCTCTTCACCCGCGCGTCGGCGAGCGAGATCGTGCCGCGCACCCGTTCGGCGAGCTGGGAGAGTTCGTACCAGGTCTGCTGGGCGCGCTGGAGCCGCGGGGCGAGCCGGCGGACCTCGTCCTCCAGGTCGGCCTCGTTCGCGAGGGCGGCCCGCAGCTGCGACTCGGTGCTCTCCTTGCGGGCGAGGAGCGCGGCCTCGTCGGCGACCTCGGCCTTCAGTGCCTCCTGGAGGCGTACGAGATCGTCGGAGAGCAGCCGCAGGCGCGCGTCGCGCAGGTCGGCCTGGATGACGGCGGCCCGGCGGGCGACCGCCGCCTGCCGGCCGAGCGGCTTCAGCTGGCGGCGCAGTTCGTCCGTGAGGTCCTGCACGCGGGCGAGGTTGGCCTGCATCGCGTCGAGCTTCCGCAGCGCCTTCTCCTTGCGCTTGCGGTGCTTGAGCACGCCGGCGGCCTCCTCGATGAAGGCGCGGCGGCCCATCGGATCGGCGTGCAGGACGGAGTCGAGCTGGCCCTGTCCCACGATGACGTGCATCTCGCGGCCGATGCCGGAGTCGGAGAGCAGGTCCTGGATGTCCAGCAGCCGGCAGGTGTCGCCGTTGATCTGGTACTCGCTGCTGCCGCCCCGGAACATGATCCGGGTGATGGTGACCTCGGCGTAGTCGATGGGCAGCGCGCCGTCGGAGTTGTCGATGGTCAGGGAGACCTCGGCGCGACCGAGCGGCGGCCGCCCGGTCGTGCCGGCGAAGATGACGTCCTCCATCTTGCCGCCGCGCAGCGACTTGGCGCCCTGCTCGCCCATGACCCAGGACAGCGCGTCCACGACATTGGACTTGCCGGATCCGTTCGGCCCCACGACGCACGTGATTCCGGGTTCGAACCGCAGCGTGGTCGCGGAGGCGAACGACTTGAAACCGCGAAGGGTGAGGGCCTTGAGGTGCACGCCCCCGGACTCTACCGGGGAGTGCGCGTTTCACCCATGAACGTGCAGGGCAGACCCTCCTTCAAAGGAGGGGTGGGGCATGGGGGACGCCAGTGAGCGAAGAAGGAAGGGACGCCGTAGCGCCCCTTGCATATCTGGCTGTGCCAGCGTGAGTGTTTCTCACCTGGCCCCGGCACGGGGCTGAACGATCAGGTGAGTGCAGGCTCCGCCTGGGGAACGTCGAGGTCGATGCTGTCGAGCAGCGACTCTCCGTGCTGTGCGGCGGCAGCGTTGAGCGCGTCGTTCTCGTCCTGAATGCGTACGAGCTCGGACTCGAGGTCCTGGACGCGCTGCTGAAGCCGTCGCATCTCGGCGAGGAGTCGCGGGTCGGAGCCGCCGACGTAACCGAGAAGCGCCTTTGCCATGATGGATGGTCCTCCACACTGAGTGACCGACCGAAGTGGTGTGGGTCGTGAGGGATTCGCACCCGCGGTGCTCGGCAGCACAGGTTGTCGTGCCGATTCCTACTGCCAAACAGCTAAGGTGCGCGGGGATTCCAGAGTCTCACCAAAAAGTTTGACGGTCAACACGATCACACCCCGTATCAAGGGGCGACCGGGGGGCCTGCGGCCGCGGATACCGCGACGGCGCCTCGCAACTCGGTGCCTCAGGGGCGTGGAGATCATCCTTACCCGCGCAGCCTTCCACGGCAAGCCCCTCTCCGCAACCACCAGGTCATTCCCCCTCCAGGGGGCCTTCTTCGAACGTACGCCCGGCGGCCGTGCGGGTCACCGGGCGGCGTCGTGTCGACATGATCATCAGCGGATCGCGAAGCCGTCGTAGCCGCCGCGCGGAGTGCCCCATATCTCAGTGACTCCGTCCACGCGTCCGGGCGTGTCACCCGAGCGCAGCCACTCCAGCAGGCGGTGGCAATTCTCACTCGGCCCCTCGGCCACGACCTGGACCCGGCCGTCGTCGAGGTTGAGCGCGAAGCCGACGAGGCCCCCGATCTCCAGAGCATTTGCCCTGGTGAACCAACGGAAGCCCACTCCCTGTACCCGGCCGCGCACCCACGCGGTGCACCGAACGTCTTCAGTCATGACCGTACGTTAGCGGGCGAATTCCCTGCACATCACACCGCCCCGGCCCTGTCATCGCGTACAGTCCCCACGCAGCGAGAGTCACCCGGACGGGTGTGCTCCACATGACACGAACTGGCGATTGCAAAGATCGGCAACTCGCAAAGCACGGCTCAGCACAGAGCACTCAGGTCGTCAGGAAGGCAGAGCAGATGGGACGCCATCGTCGCTCCGGCGCCGCGCCCGCCGCAGAAGGATATGCGGACGGCTCGGACAGCCGGCACCCGGGTACCGGGCGCAGGAGGCCGGTTCGCACCGGGCTCCTCGGCGCCTCCGCTGCCGTCGCGGTGGGCGCGGCGGTCGCCGTCGCCGCGGGTCTGCTGCCCGGCGGGAGCAGTGACACCGTCGGCAGCGTCAGCGCGGAGGCCCGGAAGACGGAGTCCCGGCAGGCCCCGGAACTGCTGACGCAGCAGGGTGGCGCCTCGGCGACCCCCTCGATCGAGTCGAAGCGCCCCACCACCGGCACCGGCACCGGCAAGACGGCCTCGCCGTCCGCGAAGCCGAAGCCGAAGCCGGCCCCTTCCAAGACCACCGCCGCCCCCGCGCCGAAGAAGACGGCGGCTCCGAAGCCGAAGCCGAAGCCGGCCGCTCCGAAGACCACCGCGGCCCCGGCGCCCGAGAAGCCGGTGGCCAAGCCGTCGCGTACGGCGACGCCGAAGCCGGCCCCCACGGCCCACAAGCCGGTCGAGCGACCGAAGGCCCCGGCCCCCACCGCCGCCCCGGCCGGCCGTGACACCGCCGCGGCGACCGAGGTGGTCCGGCTGGTCAACCAGCAGCGGGCCCTGGTGGGCTGCACCCCGGTGACCGCCGACTCCGGGCTCTCGGCTCTGGCCGACGCCTTCAGCCGGGACATGGCCGCCCGCGGCTTCTTCGACCACACGGACCCGGACGGCGCCACCCCGTGGGTCCGCGCCCAGAAGGCCGGCATCGCGAACATGGGCGGCGAGAACATAGCGCGCGGCCAGGTGGACGCGGCGGCGGTGATGCAGTCCTGGATGGCCAGCGACGGTCACCGCGCGAACATCCTGAACTGCGACTTCAAGACGATCGGCGTCGGCGTGCACTTCGCGGACGGCGGTCCGTGGTGGACGCAGGACTTCGGCTACTGAGACTCCCGCAGGTCGGAGTCCCGCCTCGTGGTGTGGGCCGTCCCGAAGCCGTGACCGGCTCGGGGCGGCCCACTCTGCTTCCACGGCGGCCCGCCCGCCGGCGCCGCGACGGAGCGCGGCTTCCGCACGCGCCCGGGCGCGGCTCCCAGCCCGGTTCCGGGGCGGCGGCCGCCGCCCTCGACCCGGGGTTCACCCGAGCGAGCGCACCCGGTGGCACCGGCGTCACTCACGGTATCTCCTGAAGAGGGCGCACTGTCAGCGCGACCGTCCCCGCCTCTGCCAGACAACCCGACGCAGGGAGCATGCCATGCCGAGCGGCCAGCCCGATCCGGCTTCCGATCCGACGGGCGACAACAGCCCGCAGCAGGGCCGGCCCGACGGCGAAGCGCCTGGGGCCGGCCGTCCACCGCACGCCGCGTCCGAGCCCCGGGGCACCGCGGGCGACCGCTCCGAGATCGAGGAGTTGCGGCAGCGGCTCGCCGCACTCGAGGCATCGAAACCACCGCCCCGGGCCCGTCACCACCGCCTTCGCACGTCCGGCTCGGTCGTGCTGATCGTCCTCTCCTCCGTGCTGGCGCTGCTCGCGGTCGTCGCGGTGTGGACCGACTCGATCGTCGGTGACACCGACCGGTACGTCGCCACGGTCGCCCCGCTGGCGAGCGACCCCGATGTCCAGGCCGCGGTCACCAGCCGGGTCACGTCGGAGGTGCTGGCGCAGATCGACGTGAAGGCCGTGGTGGACCAGCTCTCCCAGGCCGCCACCGAGCAGGGTGCGCCGCCCCGGCTCGGCAAGCTCATCGGAGACCTGACCGGGCCGATCACCAGCGGCCTCACCCAGCTGGTCAGCAGCACCGTGAACAAGGTGGTGACCAGCGACCAGTTCGCGACCCTGTGGGTCGACGCCAACCGGGCCGTGCACTCCACGCTCGACAAGGCGCTGACGGGCAAGGGCGGCGGCGCGGTGTCGCTGCAGAACAACCAGGTCGCCATCGACATCGGGCCGTTCGTCGCCAAGGTGAAGGACGAGCTGGTGAGCTCCGGCTTCACACCGGCGGCAAAGATCCCCGAGGTGCACACCAACTTCGTGGTGTTCGCCTCGAAGGACGTCGGCAAGGTCAAGACCTGGTTCCGGCTCCTGCAGATCATGGGCACCTGGCTGCCGATCATCGCCGTACTGGTCGCCGCCGCCGGCGTGTTCACCGCCGTCAACCGGCGGCGCGGCCTGATCGGCGCGGCGCTCGGGGTGGCCGTCGCCATGCTCTTCCTGGGCGTCGTGCTGACGGTCTTCAGGTCCTTCTACCTGGACCACCTGCCGCCCGGAGCGTCCCAGGCCGCCGCCGGCTCGATCTACGACACCCTGATCCGCTTCCTGCGCGCGGCCATCCGCGCCGTGGGTGTCACCGCACTGGTGACGGCCGTCGGCGCCTTCCTGATCGGCCCGTCGAGGGTCGCCGTTTCGATCCGCACCGCCTGCAGGTCGGCGATCGGCGCGCTTCGGGACGCCTCGACGGCACACGGGCTGCGCCTCGGGCCGGTCGGCCGCTTCGTCAACCGGTACAAGCGCTGGATCGGGGCCGGGATTCTCGCCATCGCGGCCGTCGTCCTCGCGACGTGGAGCTACCCGACCGCGGCGGTCGTGGTGTGGATCGTCGTCGTGGTCCTGGTCGGCTTCGCCATCCGCGAGTTCCTCGACACGGGGCCGGCGACCTCCGCCACGACGGCGGCCGGCGCCGGCGGCACGGGCGCCCCGCCCCCCGGTGACTGATCCGGCGGGAGGTCGCGAGACCGGCCGAAGGACGACGGAGGGCCCCGTTCACCGATCGGTGAACGGGGCCCTCCGTCGTCCCGCCGTGGCGCGTCAGTGCGCGGCGCGGCCGGCCGCGAAGGTGCGGGCGGTCTCGGCGACGCGGCGGCCGAGGTGCTCGGCGGTGGCCAGGTCCGCCTTGTGGACGGCCTCCGGCCCCTGGTCGTTGTTGGACTGGGCGGCGGCGCCGGCGAAG
The DNA here is from genome assembly GCF_008042125.1 of Streptomyces sp. MS191. Taxonomy (GTDB): domain Bacteria; phylum Actinomycetota; class Actinomycetes; order Streptomycetales; family Streptomycetaceae; genus Streptomyces. The sequence goes on along the minus strand of NZ_RDBI01000054.1, from coordinate 171,578 downwards.
AAGCCGAGACGGTTGATGTCGTTCTCGGACGCCTCGCTGGAGTTCCAGCCCGGCTTCAGGCCGAGGTTGACCCAGTGCATGCCGTGCTGACCGGCCAGGATCTGGAAGAACTGCAGGGTGTGCAGCTTGTCGCCGCTCTTGGACGCGGAGTTGGTGAAGCCCGCGGCCAGCTTGTCCAGCCAGGCGTCGGAGAACCAGCGCTTGGAGCTCTCCTCCGCGAAGGCGTGGAACGCGCCGGACGCGGTGCCCATGTAGGTCGGGGAGCCGAAGACGATCGCGTCGGAGGAGTCGAGCAGCTCCCACTGGGCGTCGGTGATCTCGTCGACCTTGACCAGGTGGACGGTGGCGCCGGTGTCGGCGGCCCCGGCACGGACGGCCTCTGCGAGGACGGCGGTGTGGCCGTAGCCGGAGTGGTACGCGATGGAGACGACAGGGGTGGTCACAGGAAAGCTCCTCATCGGCAGGGAATGCACCAGAAGTAGAGCACTAACTATTCGGAAGCGCAACCTACCAGTTAGCGCAGCCCCTGAGTCAGCGCTGTGCCGGAGTATGGTGGAGTGCATGACTGACGACCTCGCGACGGAGTGCCCGGCCGGTGACCTCGGGTTCGACGTGTTCGCGCGGGCCTGCCCGTCGCGCGGCACCCTGGAACACGTGACCGGGCGCTGGGGCAGCCTCACGCTCGGGGCGCTGTACGACGGCGGCTTCCGGTTCAACGAGCTGCGCCGCAGGGTCGACGGCGTCAGCGAGAAGATGCTGTCGCAGACGCTGCACGCGCTGGAGCGGGACGGTCTCGTCCATCGCGAGGCCCAGCCGACGAACCCGCCGCGGGTGGACTACACCCTCACCCCGCTGGGCCGGGAGATCGCCGAGCGGCTGCTGGGCCTGATCCAGCTGGTCGAGGGCCGGATGCCGGAGGTCCTGTCGGCGCGCCGGACCTACGACGAGGAACGCGCCCCCGTCACGTCCTGACCCCCGTCCCGGCGGCCATGAGCGGGCACGGAGGGGCCGTGACCCGTCCGGCGCCCCGCGTCAGAGCGACGGACGCGGCGGGCGCTGGCAGCGCGGGCAGAAGTAGCTGGACCGGTTCATCCAGGGGCGCCGACGTATCGGGGTACCGCATCGGCGGCACGGTTCGTCCTCGCGCCCGTAGGCGTCCAGGGAGCGGTCGAAGTAGCCGGACTCGCCGTTCACGTTGACGTAGAGGCTGTCGAAACTGGTCCCGCCGGCGGCGAGGGCCGCGTTCATCACGTCCCGTACGTGGCCGAGCAGTTCGGCGGAGCGGGGGCGGGTGAGGGTGGCCGTGAGGCGGTCGTAGTGCAGTCGGCTGCGCCACAACGCCTCGTCGGCGTAGATGTTCCCGACCCCGCTGATCAGCGACTGGTCGAGCAGCGCCCGCTTGACGGTCGTGCGGCGCAGGCGCAGCGCGGTCTGGAAGGCGGCGTCGTCGAACTCCGGGTCGAGGGGGTCGCGCGCGATGTGCGCGATGACGTCCGGCAGCCCGTCGGGGGTGTTGTCGTGCAGGGAGAGACCGCCGAAGGTGCGCTGGTCGACGAAGCGGAGCTCGGTGCCGAGGCCGTCCTGGAAGCGCACCCGGACGCGCAGGTGCTTCTCGTCCGGCGCGGTCTCCGGCTGCACCAGCAGCTGGCCGCTCATGCCGAGATGGCCGAGGACGGAGCTGTCCGAGTCCGCGAGGGGGATCCAGAGGTACTTGCCACGCCGGCGGGCGGCCCCGAACCGGTGTCCCTTCAGCCGGGCGGCGAAGTCCGCGCCACCCGCCGGATGCCGTCGCACGGCCCGCGGGTGGAGCACCTCGACCTCGCCCACGGTCCGCCCGTCGACCCAGCGCTCCAGCCCGCGCCGTACGACCTCGACCTCGGGCAACTCGGGCACGGGACTCCTCCGCTGGGGTACGGGAACGCTGCCGAAAGCCTATCGCCCGCGGGGTGCCGGGCGGGCCCGGTACGGCGGCCGCCCGGGAGCGACGGGGCGCGGCGGGGGCGGCCGGTGGGCGGCAACACAACCGCCCGCCCCCCGGAACGGGGGACGGGCGGGATGCGTGTGCGAAGGGAGCGTGCGCGTCAGGCCGACMGGAGGTCGGCGGCGGTCGGCGCCCCGCCGTTCTCCTCCTGCGGGCCGGTCTCGCCGGCCTCGGCCGCGGCCTTGGCCGCCGCCGCGCGCTCGTCCGCGGCCGCGCGGATCGCGCGCCACGCGGACTCGGCGGCCTGCTGCTCCGCCTCCTTCTTGCTGCGGCCGGTGCCGGTGCCGTACGAGACACCACCGACGCGGGCGGCAGCAGTGAAGGTCTTCTCGTGGTCCGGTCCCTCTTCGGAGACGAGGTACTCGGGCACACCCAGACCCTCGGCCGCGGTGAGCTCCTGGAGGCTGGTCTTCCAGTCCAGGCCGGCACCGAGGTTCGAGGACTTCTCGATGAGCGGGTCGAAGAGCCGGTGCACCAGCTCGGACGCCGCATCGAGGCCCTGGTCGAGATAGACCGCGCCGATCACCGCTTCCAGGGTGTCGGCGAGGATGGACGCCTTGTCCCGCCCGCCCGTGCCCTCTTCGCCCCGGCCGAGCCGGATGAAGAGGCCGAGTTCGAGGCCGCGGCCGACCTCCGCCAGCGCACGCGAGTTGACCACCGCGYCCCGCAGTTTGGCCAGCTGGCCCTCGGGCAGGTCGGGGTGGGTGCGGTACAGCGTGTCCGTGACCACCAGGCCGAGCACGGAGTCCCCGAGGAACTCGAGACGCTCGTTGGTGGGCAGACCGCCGTTCTCGTACGCGTACGAGCGATGCGTCAGCGCACGCACCAGAAGGGCGGACTCGAGCTGATACCCGAGCCGCCCTTCCAGAAGCGTGTGGGACGAGGCAGTGTCCGTCTTGTTGGACTCAGACATTGCGCCTCTCACCAGCCACTCAGACCGAGAGGACCTGGCGCTTGTTGTAGGTGCCGCAGCTCGGGCACGCGATGTGCTGCTGCTTCGGCTCCTGGCAACGCTCACACGAAACCAGGGTGGGGACCGCAGCCTTCCACTGCGACCGGCGGTGGCGCGTGTTGCTGCGCGACATCTTCCGCTTCGGAACAGCCACGGCTACTTCTCCTGCTTCTCGGCGGCGCTCTGAACGTCGTCAGATGCAGTGCCGCTCATGTTGTCCTTCTCATCGGTTCCCAGCGAACCGGCGAGATCCTGCAGTGCCGCCCAACGAATGTCGACGGCGTCATGGTGGTGGTCCGGGTGGTCGTTCAGGTTGGTTCCGCAGTCGGAACACAGCCCCGCACAGTCCTCCCGGCACACCGGCTGCATCGGCAGTGCGAGCACCACCGCATCACGCAGCAAGGGTTCGAGGTCGAACATGCCGTCCTCGAGGGGGATCATGTCCTCGTCGGCCTCGGCTTCGTCGTCCGCGGCCGCCTTGGAGCGGCCCCGGTCGTCGGAGTCGGGGTACGAGAACATCTCCTGGAAGTCCACGTCGAGATCGATCTCGACGGGCTCCAGACACCTTACGCACTCCCCCTCGGCCGATGCACGGGCGGTGCCTGTGACGAGCACCCCTTCCATGACCGACTCGAGACGGAGGTCGATCTCCACGGGCGCGCCCTCCGGCACACCGACGACTCCTTCGACACCGAGGTGCTGGGGAGCCGCAACCGAACGCGAGAGCCGCTGAAGGGCACCAGGACGCCGCCCCAGCTCGTGTGTGTCGAACACGAGGGGGTTGCGGTGGTCGAGGCGCGTGCTCAGGGTTCTTCCTGCTTTCGGATCGTCGAGGGGGCTGCCACGTCCACCGGGTGGGGCGAAGCGGGCAGCAAGGATCGCGGGCATACGCGCGACCGAAGAGCCAGGATACTGGACGCTTCGCCCAGGACCCAATCCGGGCCCGGCGGACCTAGGGCTTGCTGCGAAAGCAGCGCCGTCCGCCCGGAGGTCGGGCCCCGCGGGGCAGGCGGGACTTTCGCCGCACGCCCTAGTGGCCCTGCTCGTAGCGGCGCAGCTGCTCCAGGTCGATCATGCTCGTGTCGAAGAAGCTGGTCTCGTCGAGCGCGGCCTGCTGCTGCGGCATCTGCTGCTGCACCTGCTGCTGGTACGCGTACGGGTCCTGCTGCTGCGGCTGCTGGTACGCGTACGGGTCCTGGGCCTGGTAGGCGTAGGGGTCCTGGCCGACGCCGTACTCGGCCCCCGCGTAGGTGACACCGGCCGCGTACGCGTCCTGCGGCTGCTGGGGGTAGCCGTACGGGTCGGGCTGCTGCGCCGGGATCTGCGGGGCGGCCGGCTGCTGGGCCGGCTCGGGGTCGGCCAGTTCCGCGAGGCCGGCCAGGTAGTCCGCGTCGCTGGTGTGGACCGTGCCGCCCGCCGCGTCCTGGGCGGCCATGTGGGCGCCGAGGTCGTCGGTGGCGATCCGCCCGTGCAGCTTCTGCCGGCCGCGGCCGACCGCCTCCAGGGTCTTGCTGAGCACGGCCTCGAAGGCGCCGAGCTTGGCGTCGACGTACTCGTCGGCCCGCTGGATCAGGGTCTGCGGGTCGGCGCTGTACTCGGGGGCGTCCTCGTCCGCGTACCCCTGCTCGTCGAGGCCCGGGCCGCGGCCGAGGAGCTTCTCGCGGCCCCGGTCGACGGATCCGATGGTCTTGTTGAGGACGACCTCGAAGTTGGCGAGCTTGGAGTCGACGTAGTCGTCGGCCTCGGCGCGGATCTCCTCGGCCTCGCGGCGGGCCTCGCCGAGGATCCGGTCCGCCTCGTCCTGGGACTGGCGGGCGACCTGGGTGTCGGAGATCAGCGACCCGCGTTCGGCGTGGGCGACCTCGATGATCCGCTCGGCCTCGCGGCGGGCCTGCTCGACCATCTGCTCGCGACCGCCGAGGAGCTCCTGGGCCTGCGCCAGCGAGCCCGGCAGGGCCTCCCGCACCTCTTCGAGCGCGGCGAGCAGCTCGGCGCGGTTGACCACGCAGGACGCCGACATGGGCATGGAGCGGGCGTTGGTGATCGTCGCAACGATCTCGTCGAGCTTCTTCTGCACGTCCACCGGGTGCTCGCCACTCTCTACAGCTGGATGGAGACGGACGGGACGACTGTAAGGGCAGTCGGCGCCCGCCCGACACCAGGTGACCGTGAGTGACGGACCGTCAACGTCCGTCGCTCGCGGTCACGTAGAGGAGCGCTGCTCCGCGAGGCGCGCGGTGAGCCGGCCGAGGACGGCGGGCGGCACCAGGTGGGAGACGTCGCCGCCCCACGCGGCGACCTCCTTGACCAGGGAGGACGACAGGAAGCTGTAGGTGGGGTTCGTCGGCACGAACAGCGTCTCGACGCCCGAGAGGCCGTTGTTCATCTGGGCCATCTGCAGCTCGTAGTCGAAGTCGCTGACCGCGCGCAGCCCCTTGACGATGGCGGGGATGTCGCGCTGCTTGCAGAAGTCGACGAGGAGGCCGTGGAAGGCCTCGACCTCGACGTTGCCGAAGTCGGCGGTGACCTCGCGGATCAGCTCGATCCGCTCGTCGACCGTGAACAGTCCCTTCTTGGACTGGTTGATCATCACCGCGACATGTACGACGTCGTACAGCTTGGAGGCGCGGGCGATGATGTCGAGATGTCCGTTGGTGATGGGGTCGAATGACCCCGGACAGACGGCGCGGCGCAACTTGGGTCCCTCGCTCTCCGGTCCGGTCATCGTGCGTCTTCGCACGTAGAGGCGGCGCGACCGTACCAAAACGTTCCCTCGCCGTAGCGACGGGCCCGCAGTGGTTCGAAACCGGCCGGCCAACCGAATTCCCCGCCTCGGGTGCTGCGCTCCACGGTGACGAGGGCATCGTCTCCGATCCAGTCCCCGGAGCGGAGTGTGAGGAGGATCTCTCGAAGATCGTCGTCCGAGACGGCGTACGGCGGGTCGAGGAAGACCAGGTCGTAGGGGGTGGCGGGAGCCGGCCCCGTGACGATCTGCTCCGCCTTGCCGGTGCGGACCTCGGCGCCGGGCAGGCCGAGCGCCCGGACGTTCTCGCGGACGGTCTTCGCGGCGCGGGAGTCGGCCTCGACGAGGAGCGCGTGGGCCGCGCCGCGGGAGAGGGCCTCCAGGCCGACGGCGCCGGAGCCCGCGTAGAGGTCGGCGATCCGGGTCCCGTCGAGGGTGCCGAGGAGCGCTTCCCAGGTGGAGAAGAGGCCTTCGCGTGCCCGGTCGGAAGTGGGGCGGGTGCCGTTGCCCGGCGGTACGGCCAGTCGGCGTCCGCCGGCGGTGCCGGCGATCACGCGGGTCATCTGAGGTCCTCGTCCTTCGCTGAGATCGGTATCTCCACGATATGGCCGGGGGCGCGTCCGTGAGGTCACCCCTTCTCCAGGAACTCCTCCCGCTCCTTGTCCAGGAGGGCGTCCAGGGCGGTCCGCAGGGCCGGGTGGTCCTCCAGCTCCGGGTCGGCGCGGACGACGGCGGTGGCCTCCTCGCGGGCGGCGGCGATGACCTCCTCGTCGTCGATGACGGTGAGCATCCGCAGGGAGGACCGGACGCCGGACTGGGCCTGTCCGAGGACGTCGCCCTCGCGGCGCTGTTCGAGGTCGATCCGGGAGAGCTCGAAGCCGTCGAGGGTGGAGGCGACGGCTTCGAGCCGCCGGCGGGCGGGTGCGGCCTCGGGCATCTCGGAGACGAGCAGGCAGAGCCCGGGGGCGGAGCCGCGGCCGACGCGGCCGCGGAGCTGGTGGAGCTGGGAGACGCCGAAGCGGTCGGCGTCCATGATGACCATGGCGGTGGCGTTGGGGACGTTGACGCCGACCTCGATGACGGTGGTGGCGACCAGGACGTCGACGTCGCCCGCGGCGAAGCGGCGCATCACGTCGTCCTTGTCGTCCGGGTGCATCCGGCCGTGCAGGATCTCGACCCGCAGCCCGGCCAGCGGACCGGTACCGAGCTGCGCGGCCACGTCCAGGACGGCGAGCGGGGGGCGCTTCTCGGCGTCGTCCTCGGGCGCGGCCTTCTTCTTCGCGCCCTTGGCCGCCTTGCCGCCCTTGCCGTTCTCGTCCTCGCCGTCGCCGATCCGGGGGCAGACCACGTAGGCCTGGTGGCCGTTCTCCACCTCCTCGCGCACCCGTTCCCAGGCGCGGGTGAGGAAGTGGGGCTTGTCGGCGGCGGGCACGACGTGGCTGGCGATGGGGGAACGCCCGGCCGGGAGCTGGTCGAGGACCGAGGTCTCCAGGTCGCCGAAGACGGTCATGGCGACGGTCCGCGGGATGGGGGTGGCCGTCATGACGAGGAGGTGCGGGGTGCGCTTCTCGCCCCGGGTGTGGCCCTTGCCGCGCAGGGCGTCGCGCTGTTCCACGCCGAAGCGGTGCTGCTCGTCGACGACGACCAGGCCCAGGTCGTGGAACTGGACCTTGTCCTCGATCAGCGCGTGGGTGCCGATGACGATCCCGGCCTCGCCGGTGACCAGGTCGAGCAGGGCCTGGCGGCGGGCGGCGGCTCCCATGGAGCCGGTGAGCAGGACGACCTTGGTGGCGTGCTCGGAGCCGCCGAGCATGCCGCCCTCGGCGAGCTCGCCCATCATCTCGGTGACGGAGCGGTGGTGCTGCTGGGCGAGGACCTCGGTGGGCGCCAGCATGGCGGCCTGTCCGCCGGCGTCGACGACGGCGAGCATGGCGCGCAGGGCGACCATCGTCTTGCCGGATCCGACCTCGCCCTGGAGGAGGCGGTGCATGGGGTGTTCGGTGGCGAGGTCGTCGAAGATCTCCTTCGTCACGCGCCGCTGGCCGTCGGTGAGGGTGAAGGGCAGCTTGGCGTCGAAGGCGTCGAGGAGGCCGTCGGGGGCGGGTCGGCGGGCGACGGCGGGCAGTTGGGTGTCCGCGTAGCGGCGGCGGGCGAGCGCCACCTGGAGGACGAAGGCCTCGTCCCACTTGAGCCGGTCGCGGGCCTRCGCGATGTCCGCCTTGGTGTGCGGGCGGTGGACCTTCCGGAGGGCGTCGGGGAGGTCGGTGAGGCCGCGGCCCTCGCGCAGGGCGGTCGGCAGCGGGTCGACGAGTCCGGCCCAGCCGGTGGCCTCCATGGAGTCCAGGGCGATGGAGACGGACTGCTCGATCGTCCAGGACTCCAGCTGCTTGACGGCCGGGTAGATCGGCAGCAGTTCGCTCGCGAAGGCCTTGACCGTCTCGTCGCTGGTGTCGGCGTCGAGGAGCTTGTACTCGGGGTGGGAGAGCTGGAGCTTGCGGTTGAAGAGGCCGACCTTGCCGGCGAACATCCCGCGCCGCCCGGGCAGCAGCTCCTTCTGGTGGAAGAAGACCGCGCGGCCGAAGAAGACCAGCTGCATCCGGCCGCTGCCGTCGGTGATGGTCACCTCCAGCCGCTGGCCCGTGCCCAGAAGACCAGCTGCATCCGGCCGCTGCCGTCGGTGATGGTCACCTCCAGCCGCTGGCCCGTGCCCCGTCCGCCCTTGTTGAAGGTGAGCACGCGGGCGTCGGCGACCTGGGCGACCACCGTGACGTGCTCGTCCAGGGGCAGTTCGCCGAGCGCGGTCAGCTCCCCGCGCTCGGCGTAGCGCCGGGGGTAGTGGTGGAGCAGGTCCCCGACCGTGTGCAGGTCGAGGTGCTCGGCCATCACCTTCGCGGTGGCGGCGCCGAGCAGCTTCTTCAGTGGTTCGTCGAGCGCGGGCACGGGCTCCATTGCACACCACGGGACCGACAACCGTCCCGCAGGCCGGGAAGATCACGGGCGGGGTGTCTCCTGGACGGGGCCGGATCCCGCCCGCCCCGTCCGCCGATCGGCCGGGAGCCCGCCGGGATGGGCGAGCTCGGCGCGACGCCCCCGGGGCCGGCCGTGGGCGGGGGGTACCGCCTGGCGGCCGGGCGGTCCCCGCGTCCCGTGCGGCCGGCCGCTACTCGACGCCGATCAGGAGCGGCGGGGCTCCGGCGCCCGCCTGGTAGGTCGTCGTGTCGACGGCCAGGTAGGTCTCGCGCACGTGGCGTTCGAGGGCGGCCGCCAGGGACGGGGGCGTGCCGTCGGCCACGATGAGGGTGACGAGTTCGCCTCCCGCCGAGAGCATCCGGTCCAGGACGGTCCGGGCGGTGGTGGTCAGGTCGTGGCCGATCACCGCCACGTCGCCCTCGATCAGGCCGAGGACGTCGCCTGCCTGGCAGACGCCGGCCGAGGTGAAGGACTGCCGTTCGGCGACGGCGAGTTCCGCGTACCGGGTCGCGCCGGCCGCCGCCGTCATCGCGACCACGTCCTCGTCGAAGCGCCGGTCCGGTTCGTGGACGGCGAGGGCCGCGATGCCCTGGACGGCCGCGCGGGTCGGGATCAGGGCGACCCGGATGCCCTCCGCGCGGGCCTGTTCGGCGGCGGCACCCGCGGTGTGCCGCAGGTCGGTGTCGTTGGGCAGCAGGACCACCTCGCGCGCGTGGGCCCGCCGGATCGCCTCGACCAGGTCGCCGCTGACCGGCGGCCGTCCCGGCCTGGCGAGCAGAGTCGTCGCCCCGGCGGCCTCGCACAGTCCCGCGAGCCCCTCCCCCGGCAGGACGGCGACCACGGCCCGCTGGGCGCGCTCGGGCGCCTCGGCGGTGCCGGGGAAGTGGGTGATGCGGATCCGGTACGGCCGGCCCGCCTCCACGCCCGCCTCGACGGCGGCTCCCGCGTCGTCGGTGTGGACGTGCACGTTCCACAGTCCGTCGCCGCCCACGACGACGAGGGACTCCCCCAGCGCGTCGAGGCGGGACCGGAGCCGTTCGACGGCGGGGTCGGGGGCCTCCAGGAGGTAGAGGACCTCGAAGGCCGGGCCGTCCCCCGTCGCGCAGTCCTCGGCCGCGAGCGGCCGGTGCGGCGGTGCGGTGACGGGGCGGATCTGGACCTCTCCCGAGACGGCCTCGACCAGCGCTCCGAGGACCGTCACCAGTCCCCGCCCGCCGGCGTCCACGACCCCGGCGCGCTCCAGCACGGCGAGCTGTCCCGGGGTGGCCGCCAGCGCGGCCCGGGCCCCGTCGTACGCCCGGCGGGCCACCGTGACCAGGTCCCCGCCGGCCGCGCAGGCGCCGGCGGCGGCGCTCGCCACGCTGAGGATGGTGCCCTCGACGGGGTGGGCCACGGCCTGCCGGGCCGCCTCGGCCGCGGCGGCGAGCGCGCGGGCCAGGTGATCACCGTCACGTCCGTCGGCGAGCACGGGGGTCATCCCGCGCAGCAACTGGGAGAGGATCGTGCCGGAGTTGCCCCGGGCGCCGATCAGGGCGCCGTGCGCCATGGCCCGGACGGCCGCGGCGGGGTCGGGCCCCACCGCCTCGCCGTCGGCGGACGTGCCGGAGGTGCCCGCGGGGTCCGCCGCGAAGACCTCCTCGACCGCCTGCACGGCGGATTCGAGGGTCAGATAGAGGTTGGTCCCGGTGTCCCCGTCGGCGATCGGGTAGACGTTGATCGCGTCGATCTCCTCGCGTTCCCGGCCGAGCGCGTGCAGCGCCCGTACGCACCAGGATCGGACCGCTGCGGCGTCGAGGGTCTGCGCGGTCTGCGGCAACGGGTGATCCTCCTGCTAGGGGCCTCAGGGGCTGAGCTCACCGCAGGGTAGACCCGCTCGTGACCTGGGACGGGGGCGGGGGCCGCGGTGGCCGTGGTAGTTTCGTTCCACGGGAGCAGTCGTTGTATGCTGCTTCGGTTGCCCGATGAAAGTCGGGCCATTCCCCCGGCAAGCCACTTCAGAACTCTGATTCCGGTGCGCCGGATTTCACTGTAAATCTGAAGTCTTTGGAGTGACCCGTGGCTGCCAACTGCGACGTCTGCGGCAAGGGGCCGGGCTTCGGCAACAACATTTCGCACTCGCACCGCCGTACGTCTCGTCGCTGGAACCCGAACATCCAGCGTGTGCGTGCCGTGGTCGGTCGGACGCCGAAGCGGCTCAACGTCTGCACCTCGTGCATCAAGGCCGGCAAGGTCTCGCGCTAAGTGATGCTCCCCGCGCAAGTGGGGAAGATCCCGCCGACGTTTTGTCGTAGCGCAGCCCCTGCGGTTGCCTTGAAAGGCCGGTTCACCTCGGTGAGCCGGCCTTTTGCCATGCCCGGAAACGCCTGAGGGCCGTCGAGGTCCCGCCCGGGACCTCGGGGCCGCCCCGCCTTCCCCGCCGGGCTCACGGGACAGCCCTCAGCCGCGTGTGAGCCAGGCGTGGTCGACGGGGCCGATGCCGGTCCCCAGACGGAAACCGGCGGCGATGGCGCCGGTGACGTACTCCTTGGCCTCGTGCACCGCCGCCGGCACCGTCAGGCCCTTGGCCAGTCCGGCGGCCACGGCCGAGGCGAGCGTGCAGCCCGTCCCGTGGGTGTGGCGGTTGTCGAGGCGCGGTGCGCGCAGCCAGTGTTCCTCGCCGCCGTCCGTGAGCAGGTCCACGGCACCCGACCCGGCGGGCAGGTGGCCGCCCTTGACGAGGGCCCAGCGCGGTCCGAAGGCCAGGATCGCCTCGGCGGCCCGCCGCATGCCGCTCTCGTCCTCGACCCGTACCCCGGTGAGCTGCGCCACTTCGTCCAGGTTCGGCGTGGCGACCGTCGCGCGCGGCAGCAGGCGTGTGCGGACGGAGTCGAGCGCGGAGGCGGCGAGGAGGGCGTCCCCGTGCTTGGAGACGCCGACCGGGTCGACGACCACGGGGGCGTCCGTCCCGGCGAGCAGGTCGGCGACGGTCTCCACCAGGACGGTGGAGGCCAGCATGCCGGTCTTCACCGCCTGGACGCCGATGTCGTCGACCACGGCCCGGTACTGGGCCCGCACGGCCTCCTCGGGCAGTTCCCAGGCGCCCTGGACGCCCCGCGAGTTCTGAGCGGTGACGGCCGTGATCACGCTCATGCCGTGGACGCCGAGGGCGAGCATGGTCTTCAGGTCGGCCTGGATGCCCGCGCCGCCGCCGGAGTCGGATCCGGCGACGGTCAGCACCCGGGGCGGCGCGGTGGTCACTCGGTGGCCCCGAAGTGGTCCCAGCCGCCCTTGCTGTGCCAGGGGGCGCCGTCCACGGTGACCTGGGGCAGCGCGGAGGGGTTGAGGACCTCGCCGATGACCTTCCAGCGGGCGGGCAGCTTCACGTCGGGCGGGAAGGTGGCCACGATGGCGTGGTCCTCTCCCCCGGTGAGCACCCACTGCAGCGGGTCCACGCCGACGGCCTGGCCGATGTCGTTCATCTGGGTGGGAATGTCGATGAGGCCGGAGCGCAGGTCGATGCGGACCTTGCTGGCCTCGGCGATGTGGCCGAGGTCGGCGATGAGGCCGTCGCTGACGTCGCACATCGCGGTGGCGCCGAGCCCGGCGGCGGCGGGACCCGCGTGGTACGGCGGCTCGGGCCGGCGGTGGGCCTCGACGAAGGCGCGCGGGGAGCGGAAGCCTCGGGAGAGGACGGCGTATCCGGCGGCGGACCAGCCGAGCCAGCCGGTGTAGGCGACGACGTCGCCGGGCTGGGCTCCGCCCCGGGTCACGGGGTCGTGGTTGCGCAGGTCGCCGAGGGCCGTGATGGCGACGGTGATCGTGTCGCCGCGGACGACGTCGCCGCCGACGACGGCCGCGCCGGCCACCTGGCACTCGTCCCGCAGACCGTCCATGAGCTCGGTGGGCCAGGTGACCGGGAGCTCGGCGGGGACGACCAGGCCGAGGAGCAGGGCGGTGGGGACGGCGCCCATGGCCGCGATGTCCGCGAGGTTCTGCGCCGCCGCCTTGCGGCCGACGTCGTAGGCCGTCGACCAGTCACGGCGGAAGTGACGTCCTTCCAGCAGGATGTCCGTGCTGGCCACCACGCGCCGGTCGGGTGCGGAGACGACCGCGGCGTCGTCGCCGGGACCGATCCGTACCGCCGGGGTGGAGGTGAGCCGGGAGGTGAGCTCCTTGATGAGCCCGAACTCCCCCAACTCGCCGACTGTGCCCTTCACCGCGTCTCACCTCGTGTCGTCGTGCCGGACGTGCGTGCCCCGCTCCGCGGGTCGCGAGCCGCCACCGCGCCGGATACCGTCAAGTAGACCGTCAACTTCTGTCGTGCGTACGCCACACCGTGGGCGCCCCCGAGCGCGGAGGTCTCCCCGCGGCCCGCGGCGACGCGGTACCGTGGCGAACCTTTCTGCAGGTTCATTCATCTCCCCCCAATGATCCTCGTGGCCGCCCTGGAGGTTCCGTGGTACAGGCGTACATCCTCATTCAGACCGAGGTGGGCAAGGCGTCGACCGTCGCCGAGACCATCTCCAAGATCCCGGGGGTGATCCAGGCCGAAGACGTGACGGGGCCGTACGACGTGATCGTCCGGGCCCAGTCCGACACGGTCGACGACCTCGGCCGCATGGTGGTCGCCAAGGTCCAGCAAGTGGAGGGCATCACGCGTACCCTCACCTGCCCGGTCGTCCATCTGTAGCCCCCGTCTACCCTTGGCCGGTGATGTCCTCTCACCGGCCCTTCCGCCTGCCCTTCGCCGCCGCAGCGGCCGCGTTGCTGCTGGGCGCCGCGGGCTGCTCCTCCACGGACGCGAAGGCGTCGGTCCCGGTTCCCAGCCCTCCGGCGGAGGAAGCCGCCTTCTGCCGGGCGCTGGCGAAGGTGCTTCCCGACACCGTGGCGGGGCTGGAACGGAACGATCCGGAGCCTGACTCCGAGCTGACCGCCGGGTGGGGGGACGCGGCGATCGTACTGCGCTGCGGCGTCCCCCGGCCCGAAAAGATGAACGATCCCCAGGCGCACGCCGTCGAGGCCGACGGCGTGAACTGGCTGCTGGAGGAACGGCAGGGCGACGGCCCCCGGTTCACCACCACGTACCGCAAGGCCTACGTCGAGGTGACGCTGGACGCGCGGTACGCGCACGACGTCGGCCCGCTGGTGGATCTCGCGGGTCCCGTCGCCGGGGCGGTGCCCCCCAGCCTGTGATCCCCCCGCGCCGCGAGGCGTGGTGCGGGCCGGGGACGGCGGCTCGGGCCGCCGTCCCCGGGCACGGCTCCGGCGTTCCGCTTCGGGTCCGCCCGGGTACCGACTAGCGCAGGCCGGTGGAGCGGGTCAGCGCGGCCTGGATGAGGCGGTCGACCAGCTCGGGGTAGCTCACGCCGCTCTCCTGCCACATGCGCGGGTACATCGAGATCGGGGTGAAGCCGGGCATGGTGTTGATCTCGTTGATCACGAACTCGCCCTCGTCGGTGAGGAAGAAGTCCGCGCGCACCAGCCCTTCGCACGACACGGCCTCGTAGGCGGCGACCGCGAGGCGCTGGACCTCGGCGGTGGCCTCGTCCCCGATCGGTGCCGGGACGATCCCGGAGGCCGAGTCGATGTACTTGGCCTCGAAGTCGTAGAAGTCGTGGTCCGTGACGGGAGGGATCTCGGCCGGCACGCTGGCGCGCGGGCCGTCCTCGAACTCCAGGACGCCGCACTCGATCTCGCGTCCGCGCAGCAGCGACTCGACGAGGATCTTGGGGTCGTGGCGGCGGGCCTCCTCGATGGCCTCGTCCAGGCCGGAGAGTTCGTCGACCTTGGTGATGCCCATCGAGGAGCCGCCGCGGGCGGGCTTCACGAAGAGCGGCCAGCCGTGGGTCGCGGCGAACTCCACGATCCGCTTGCGGGCGGCGGCCGGGTTCTGGTCCCACTCGCGGGGCCGGACGACCTCGTAGGGGCCGACGGGCAGGCCGAAGGAGGTGAAGACCCGCTTCATGTACTCCTTGTCCTGGCCGACGGCGGAGGCGAGGACGCCCGCACCGACGTAGGGGACTCCGGAGAGCTCCAGGAGGCCCTGGAGGGTGCCGTCCTCGCCGTAGGGGCCGTGGAGCATCGGGAAGACCACGTCGACCTCGCCCAGCGCCTTGGGCACGGCGCCGGGCTCCGTGTAGACGACCTCGCGGTTGGCCGGGTCGACGGAGAGGACGACGCCGCCCTGCTCGGACTCGGTGAGGTCGGCGACGCTCGGCAGGGAGCGGTCGGCGATGGCCATCCGCTCGGGGGCGTCGGCGGTCAGCGCCCAGCGGCCGTCGGTGGTGATACCGATGGGCAGCACGTCGTACTTGGTCCGGTCGATGGCGCGCAGGACGGCGCCGGCCGTGACGACGGAGATGGCGTGCTCGGAGCTGCGTCCGCCGAAGACGACGGCCACGCGCGGCTTGCGGGGGCTCTGGGTGTTCTCGCTCATATCGCGATGAGCGTACCCTGCGTCTCCGGCGGGCCCGAGGGCCTGGTCCGCCGCGCGCGGGTCGTGTCCCGGAAGGTTCCGGTCCGCCGGTTCGGGCCTGGTCAGCGGCGCTCGGACTTGGCGCTGCGCGACATCAGTTCCTTGAGGGCGACGATGGGCGGCTTGCCCTCGTGGACGATGGAGACGACCGTCTCGGTGATCGGCATGTCGACCCCGTGGCGGCGGGCCAGATCGAGCACGGACTCGCAGGACTTGACGCCCTCGGCGGTCTGCTTGGTCGCGGCGATGGTCTCCTGCAGCGTCATGCCGCGGCCCAGGTTGGTGCCGAAGGTGTGGTTCCGGGACAGCGGCGAGGAGCAGGTGGCGACCAGGTCGCCGAGGCCCGCGAGGCCGGAGAAGGTGAGCGGGTCGGCGCCCATGGCGAGTCCGAGACGGGTGGTCTCGGCGAGGCCGCGGGTGATGAGGGTGGCCTTCGAGTTGTCGCCGAGGCCCATCCCGTCGGCGATGCCGACGGCGAGCCCGATGACGTTCTTGACCGCTCCGCCCAGTTCGCAGCCGACGACGTCGGTGTTGGTGTAGGGGCGGAAGTAGGGGGTCATGCAGGCGCTCTGGAGGCGCTGGGCCACGCTCTCGTCGCTGCACGCGACGACGGCGGCGGCGGGCTGGCGGGCCGCGATCTCCTTGGCCAGGTTGGGTCCGGTGAGGACGGCGACACGGTCGGAGGGGACCTTCGCGACCTCCTCGACGACCTCGCTCATGCGCTTGGCGGTACCGAGTTCGACGCCCTTCATCAGGGAGACGAGGACGGTGCCGGGGGCCAGCAGGGGCGCCCACTCGGTGAGGTTGCGGCGCAGGGTCTGCGAGGGGACGACGAGGACGGTGAAGTCGGCGTCGCGGGCGGCCTCGGCGGGGTCGGTGGTGGCCCGGACGTTCTCCGGGAGGACGACGCCGGGCAGGTAGTCCGGGTTGGTGCGGGTGGCGTTGACCGCCTCGGCGAGTTCGGGCCGGCGGCCCCACAGGGTCACCTCGCAGCCGGCGTCGGCGAGCACCATCCCGAAGGCGGTCCCCCACGATCCCGTGCCGAAGACTGCTGCCTTGGTCACTTCGTCCCTTCCCCTGCGGCCTTGCGCCGCTGTTCCATCCGGGCCTTGCGGTGGTCGTACGGCTCGCCGGGCGCCTTCTCCCCGCGGACGTCCTCCAAGAGCGCGGTGATCGCGGCCATGATGACCTCGGTGGCCTCGCGCAGCACCTCGGGCGTCGCCTCCAGGTCGTAGAACCGGGAGAGGTCGACGGGCGGGCCGGCCTGCACGATCAGCGTCTTGCGCGGGAACAGGCGGAGCTTGTCCTCCTTGGCGTACGGCGGCATCGCGAGGTTGGCGCCCCACTGGGCGACCGGGATGACCGGGGCCCGGGTGAGCAGCGCGACGCGGGCGGCGCCGGTCTTGCCGGCCATGGGCCACATCTCGGGGTCGCGGGTGAGGGTGCCCTCGGGGTAGAAGGCGACGCACTCGCCGCGCTCGATGGCGTCGACGGCGGCCCGGAAGGCGTCCAGGGCGTTGGTGGTCTCGCGGTAGACCGGGATCTGCCCCGTGCCGCGCAGCATCGTGCCGACGAACGAGCCCTTGAAGAGTGCGGCCTTGGCGAGGAAGCGCGGGACCCGGCCGGTGTTGTACTGGTAATGCGCGTACGACAGCGGGTCCAGGTACGAGTTGTGGTTGACGGCGGTGATGAATCCGCCGTCCGCCGGAATGTGTTCCGTTCCGCGCCAGTCCCGCTTGAAGAGAACCACCAGCGGCGGTTTAGCGATGACCGCCGCCAGGCGGTACCAGAAGCCGATTCTGCGGCGGGACACTCGGACACCTTCCTCTGGGACTGGGTTTGCAGGGGGTCAAGTGTCGCCCCATGCCCCTGGTCTGTCGAGGACACGGTACGCCTCGGGTTCCCGGTCCCGCCGGGCACCGGGCCCGCCGCCCGTCGGCCGGCCGTGCCGGGCCCCGGGTCACAATGGCCCCGATGAACACCGATCCGGATGGCGGCTGGTCCCTGGTCGTCCCCCTGAAGCCCCTTGTGCGGGCGAAGAGCAGGCTCGCGGCGGCCGCCGGGGAACGGTTGCGGCCACGGCTGGCGCTGGCGTTCGCGCAGGACACCGTGGCCGCGGCGCTGGAGACTCCCGGCGTGCGGGATGTGGCGGTCGTCACGGACGATCACGTCGCCGGGCTCGCGCTGGCGGCGCTCGGGGCGCGGATCGTGCCCGACGTGCCGGCCGCGGGGCTCAACGCGGCGCTGGCGCACGGGGTGCGGGCGGTGCGCCGGTCGCGCCCGCGGGCCCGGGTCGCGGCGCTGAACGCGGACCTGCCCGCGCTGCGGCCGGCGGAGCTCGGCCGGGTCCTGTCGGCGGCCGGGGAATTCCCCCGGGCATTTCTCGCGGATGCGGCCGAAATCGGTACGACATTCCTCTCGGCGGGCCCCGGAGTGGAATTGGCACCTGCTTTCGGGGGCCCTTCACGGCGGCGGCATTTGTCGTCCGGGGCCGTGGAAATCCGGCTGGCGGGGGTCGATTCCGTGCGCCGGGACGTGGACACCGGCGAGGATCTGGCGGCGGCGCTCGCGCTGGGTGTCGGTCCTCGGACGGCCGCCCGCTGGGAACGCGCGGCCGGATAGGCTGCTGCCCATGCAGGCGACCGCGTTCACGTACGACCCCGAGACCCGCAGCGGCAGTGTGCTGCTCGACGACGGCACCCCGGTGGAGTTCGGGACCGACGCCTTCGACGCGGGCGGGCTGCGGCTGCTGCGTCCTGGGCAGCGGGTGCGCATCGAGACGGAGCCCGCGGGCGATTCCGGACCGCGCATCACGCTGATCACGCTGCAGACCTTCTGAATCCTCGGCGGAAAACCGGCGGAATTCGGCCATCCGGGGCGCGTCCGGTGGTCCGGCCCACCGCCGGCGCGGTCGGAACGGCCGGCGCGTCCGGGGCGGTCCGCCGTGCGGCGGGGTGGGCACCGCCGTCGCGGGCGACGCCGGAACGCGCCGCGGGCCGGGCTCCCCGCGAGGGAGTCCGGCCCGGCGTGTGAGTGGCCCTTGGCCCTGGTGCCGCTTACAGATGCGTTACTTCTTGGCGGCGGTCTTCTTGGCGGTGGTCTTGCGCGCCGTGGTCTTCTTGGCGGGCGCCTTCTTCGCCGTGGCCTTCTTCGCCGGCGCGGTCTTCTTGGCGACGGTCTTCTTGGCCGTGGCCGTGGTCTTCTTCGCGGGGGTCGCCTTCTTGGCGGCGGCCGTGGTCTTCTTCGCCGTCGTGGTCTTCTTGACGGCGACCTTCTTCGCGGCGGTGGTCTTCTTGACCGCGGCCTTCTTCGCGGGGGTCGCCTTCTTCGCGGCGGCCTTCTTCGCGGTGGTGGCCTTCTTCGCGGCGGCCTTCTTCACGGTCGCGGAAGCGCCGCCGGTGAGGCTGCCCTTGGGCGCCTTCTTGACGGAGACCTCGCCACCCTTGGGCAGCTTCTTCGAGCCGCTGACCAGGTCCTTGAAGCCCTGACCCGCACGGAAGCGCGGAACGGAGGTCTTCTTGACCCGCACGCGCTCACCCGTCTGCGGGTTGCGGGCGTACCGGGCCGGACGGTCGACCTTCTCGAACGAACCGAAGCCGGTGACCGAGACCCGGTCCCCGCCGACCACGGCACGCACGATCGCGTCCAGCACCGCGTCGACAGCGTCCGCGGCCTGCTGACGGCCGCCGAGCTTGTCGGCAATCGCTTCTACGAGCTGCGCCTTGTTCACGTCTTCCCCTTCGGAGACATTGCCAGAACGAAAGTGTTCAAGCTTTTTCGCACGTTAGGCATGTATATACCGCAAATCAAACACGAAACGGGCTAATCACCCTAGTGCCGCAACGCAGAAGTCCCGTTGCGGAGTTCCTGGTGTCAGTCGTCTTCAGGGAATCGGCCCTCGTCGAGGTCCTTCATCAACCGGTCCAGACGCGTTGCCGCGTCCGCGAGATCGTGCTTCGCCGCCGCCGTCACGACCAGCAGCTTCCGGGACAGCGCCATCCTTACGCCCTCCGGGACTTGCAGTGAGCGCACTCTTGTGTGCGCTTCCTTCAATCGGGCGGCGACTGCCTCGTAGAGCTCGAGTTGGCTGTCGCGTTCCATGCACCGATTGTGCCATCTAGGGCGAGTTGTCGCCCGACGGGGTCTCAACAAGCGACTGCGCCCCCCACCGGAAGGTGGGGGGCGCAGTCGTGGAAAAGCGCTGCTCAGGCGGTAATTGTACGGGGCTTGAAGGCCGGCCGTGCCGCCTCGTAGGCCGCGATGTCCGCTTCGTTCTGAAGGGTGAGGCTGATGTCGTCCAGGCCGTTCAGCAGCCGCCAGCGGGCGTTCTCGTCGAGCTCGAAGTCGGCGTCGATCCCGGCCGCGAGGACCTTCCGCTGCTCCAGGTCGACGGTGATCTCGGCGGTGGGGTCGGCCTCGGTCAGCTCCCAGAGCGCGTCCACGACCTTCTGGTCCAGGACCACGGTCAGGAGCCCGTTCTTCAGCGAGTTGCCGCGGAAGATGTCGGCGAACCGGGAGGAGACGACGGTCTTGAAGCCGTAGTTCTGCAGCGCCCAGACGGCGTGCTCGCGGGAGGAGCCGGTGCCGAAGTCGGGGCCGGCCACCAGGACCGAGGCGCCCTGCCGCTCGGGGCGGTTGAGCACGAACTCGGAGTCCTTGCGCCAGGCCTCGAACAGGCCGTCCTCGAAGCCGTCGCGGGTGACCTTCTTCAGCCAGTGCGCGGGGATGATCTGGTCGGTGTCGACGTTGCTGCGGCGCAGCGGGACGGCCCGGCCGGTGTGGGTGGTGAAAGCTTCCATGGTTCCTCAGACCCCCGCGGGCGTAGCGACGTCGGACAGATCGGCCGGGGAGGCCAGGTGGCCCAGTACGGCGGTGGCGGCGGCGACCTGGGGCGAGACCAGGTGGGTCCGGCCGCCCTTGCCCTGCCGGCCCTCGAAGTTGCGGTTGGAGGTGGACGCGGAGCGCTCACCGGGTGCCAGCTGGTCGGGGTTCATGCCCAGGCACATCGAGCAGCCCGCGTGCCGCCATTCGGCGCCGGACTCCTTGAAGACCTTGTCCAGGCCCTCCTCGACGGCCTGCAGGGCGACCCGGACCGAGCCGGGGACGACCAGCATGCGGACGCCCTCGGCGACCTTGCGGCCGCGCAGCAGGTCGGCGGCGTTGCGCAGGTCCTCGATGCGGCCGTTGGTGCAGGAGCCTACGAAGACGGTGTCGACCCGGATGTCGCGCAGCGGCTGTCCGGCGGTCAACCCCATGTACTCCAGGGCCTTTTCGGCGGCCAGGCGCTCCGAAGCGTCTTCGTACGAAGCGGGGTCGGGGACGTGCGCGGAAAGCGGCGCGCCCTGGCCCGGGTTGGTGCCCCAGGTGACGAACGGCGCCAGGGAGGCGGCGTCGATGACGACCTCGGCGTCGAAGACCGCGTCCTCGTCGGACTTCAGGGTCTTCCAGTACGCGACGGCGGCGTCCCAGTCCTCGCCCTCGGGGGCGTGGTCGCGGCCCTTCAGGTAGGCGAAGGTGGTCTCGTCGGGGGCGATCATGCCCGCGCGGGCACCGGCCTCGATCGACATGTTGCAGATGGTCATCCGGGCTTCCATCGAGAGCTTCTCGATGGCGGAGCCGCGGTACTCCAGGATGTAGCCCTGGCCGCCGCCGGTGCCGATCTTCGCGATGATCGCCAGGATCAGGTCCTTGGCCGTGACGTCGTCGGGCAGCTCGCCGTCGATGGTGATGGCCATCGTCTTGGGGCGGGCCAGCGGCAGCGTCTGGGTGGCCAGCACGTGCTCGACCTGGCTGGTGCCGATGCCGAACGCCAGCGCGCCGAAGGCGCCGTGGGTGGAGGTGTGGGAGTCTCCGCAGACCACGGTCGTGCCCGGCTGGGTCAGGCCCAGCTGCGGGCCCACGACGTGGACGACGCCCTGCTCGACGTCGCCCAGCGGGTGCAGCCGGACGCCGAACTCGGCGCAGTTCTTCCGCAGGGTCTCCAACTGTGCGCGGGAGACCGGGTCGGCGATCGGCTTGTCGATGTCGAGGGTCGGGGTGTTGTGGTCCTCGGTGGCGATGGTGAGGTCGAGGCGCCGCACCTGGCGGCCGTTCTGGCGCAGGCCGTCGAACGCCTGGGGGCTGGTCACCTCGTGCAGCAGGTGCAGATCGATGAAGAGGAGGTCGGGCTCGCCCTCGGCGCGCCGGACGACATGGTCGTCCCAGACCTTCTCCGCGAGTGTCCTACCCATCGCTTTCCCTCCGGCCGGCGTGGTGTGCCGGCACTTCTAGAGACATGTGGGCCCGCGTCCGTACCCCACGCGCCGGACGCCGGCAGCGGACCCGATTGGTCCGCGGGCCGCACGTACAGGTTCGCAAGTTCCCAGGAAAATTGAACTTGCGTTTCACAGAGTGAGACGCGAATATCGTTGCATGGACAACTCTAGCGGCGTAGGCGTTCTCGACAAGGCAGCCCTTGTCCTGAGCGCCCTGGAGTCCGGTCCGGCCACCCTCGCAGGTCTGGTCGCGGCGACGGGACTCGCACGACCCACGGCACACCGACTCGCCGTGGCACTGGAACACCACCGGATGGTGGCGCGCGACATGCAGGGCCGGTTCATCCTCGGACCGCGCCTGGCGGAGCTCGCCGCCGCGGCCGGTGAGGACCGCCTGCTCGCCACGGCGGGCCCGGTGCTGACGCACCTGCGCGACGTCACCGGCGAGAGCGCCCAGCTCTACCGCCGCCAGGGCGACATGCGCATCTGCGTGGCGGCCGCCGAGCGCCTCTCGGGCCTGCGGGACACCGTGCCGGTCGGCTCCACGCTGACCATGAAGGCCGGCTCCTCCGCGCAGATCCTGATGGCCTGGGAGGAGCCCGAGCGGCTCCACCGCGGTCTTCAGGGTGCCCGGTTCACGGCGACGGCCCTGTCGGGCGTACGGCGCCGCGGCTGGGCCCAGTCGATCGGCGAGCGGGAGCCGGGCGTCGCGTCCGTCTCCGCGCCGGTGCGCGGGCCCTCGAACCGCGTCGTGGCCGCCGTGTCGGTCTCCGGGCCGATCGAGCGTCTGACCCGCCACCCGGGGCGTATGCACGCCCAGGCGGTCATCGACGCCGCCGCCCGCCTCTCCGAGGCGCTCCGCCGCACCGGCTGACCTTCCGCTCCTCCGTCCGATCCGGCCCACCGCTCCAACGCCGCAGCGGTGGGCCGGAGTTGTGTGTGCCGTGGCCGGACGACGAAGAAGCCCTCCCCCGAAGGGAAGGGCTTCTCTCGTGGTACCCCCGACCGGATTCGAACCGGCGCTACCGCCTTGAGAGGGCGGCGTGCTAGGCCGCTACACAACGGGGGCCTTGCGGATCAGATCCGCGTTTTGCAGATGAGCTCTGCGAGCTGGCCTACCAGGACTCGAACCTAGAATGACGGTACCAGAAACCGTAGTGTTGCCAATTACACCATAGGCCATGGTGGGTTGAACCAGTACCCCCGACCGGATTCGAACCGGCGCTACCGCCTTGAGAGGGCGGCGTGCTAGGCCGCTACACAACGGGGGCCCTAGCGATCCCATCCGGCACCAGAGTGCCGGATGATGTCACCGCATGATCACCGGGTGCGACCCTGGTGATCCGCA
Source organism: Streptomyces sp. MS191 (assembly GCF_008042125.1). Lineage (GTDB taxonomy): Bacteria > Actinomycetota > Actinomycetes > Streptomycetales > Streptomycetaceae > Streptomyces. Next base: position 148,876 of record NZ_RDBI01000054.1, on the reverse strand, counting down.
GGATGGATCTGTACCCCCGACCGGATTCGAACCGGCGCTACTGCCTTGAGAGGGCAGCGTGCTAGGCCGCTACACAACGGGGGCTTTGCGGATCTGGATCCGCGTGGTGCAGATGAGCTCTGCGAGCTGGCCTACCAGGACTCGAACCTAGACTAACGGAACCAGAAACCGTCGTGCTGCCAATTACACCATAGGCCACCAAAACGCAATCCCTTGCGGGGATCTTGTTCGGGTTGTGCTCCGTGGGTTTCGGCCTTTCGGCTTGCTCCCCTCGGCGCAGGAAGAACATTACCTGAAGGTGTCCGGCGCTCCAAAACGGGTATCGCCGCCCAGCAGCGGAGGGAGCTGGTGGAGGTCGGTGATGCGGGTCAGCTCCGGCCGTCCGCCGGTCCCCGCACGGTCCAGCCAGATGCCCAGGAGGCCGGCCTCGACGGCTCCGCGCGCGTCGATGTCGGGCTGGTCGCCCACGTACGCGACCTCGTGCGGCGGCAGGCCCAGGGCGGCACAGGCGGCGTGGAAGGCCTCGGCGGCCGGCTTGGCGAATCCGAGCTCGGCGGCGCACACGACGGCCTCGAACCGGTCGCGCACGCCGAGGACGCGCAGCTTGCGCTCCTGGTTGTGGATGCTCGAATTCGACAGGACGGCGTGACGGTAGTCACCCGCCAGCAGGTCGAGGACGGGCACGGAGTCGGGGAAGAGCTCCCACGCGGCCTCGTAGTGCGCGAGATAGCGCCCGAACCAGGCGTCGGCCTCGGCGGCGCCCAGATCCTCCCGCCCCAGGAAGTCGCGTACGCGCTCGCGCCGCTGCTCCTGGAAGTCGACGCCGCCGGCCTCGAAGCGCCGCCAGTGGACGACCGTGAGCTCCTGCCACCGGCTGAGGGCCTCGGCGACGGAGCCGAAGCCTCCGGACCGCACCCAGGGCCCGTCGCCGTCCGCGGCCGGCCCCCAAGGCCGGTCCGCGCAGGGGCCCACGGCGAGGCCCTCGGCCGCGAGGTGGTCGCGCATGCCCGCGAGGTCGGCGCGGGCGTAGTCGAAGAGGGTGTCGTCGATGTCCCACAGGACGGCGCGAATGACCATGGACCCACGGTACGTGAGCCTCGACACATCGAGGACCGCCGGGAATCCCTCGGGACGACCGGGGACAGGCCGCAAGCGACGAGGCCCGGTCCCCCCGCGGGGGACCGGGCCTCGTCGGTGTACTTCGCCTACTGGGCGGCGAGCTTCGCCAGGGCCGCGTCGATACGGGCCAGGGTCTTCTCCCGGCCCAGGATCTCCAGGGACTCGAAGAGCGGCAGGCCGACCGTGCGGCCGGTGACGGCGACGCGGACCGGCGCCTGCGCCTTGCCGAGCTTCAGGCCGTGCTCCTCGCCGGCGACCAGGACGGCGTTCTTGAGCGACTCCGGGTCGCTCCAGTCCGCGGCCTCGAGCTTCTCGCGCGCGGTGGTGAGCAGCGCGGCCGGCTCGCCCTTCATGGCCTTGTCCCAGGAGGGCTGGTCGAAGACGGGCTCGGGCAGGAAGAGGAAGTCGACGTTGGCCGTGATGTCCGAGAGGACGGTGACCCGCGTCTGGGCGTAGGGGGCGATGGCCTCCCACGCCGCGCGGTCGAAGTCCTCGGGAGCCCACGCGGCGTGCGGGGCCCGCAGCCACGGCTCGCAGGCCGCGGTGAACGCCTTCTCGTCCAGCAGGCGGATGTGGTCGGCGTTGATCGACTCGGCCTTCTTGAGGTCGAAGCGCGCCGGGTTGGCGTTCACGTCGGCGATGTCGAACTTCGACACCATCTGGTCGATGGTGAAGATGTCCTGGTCGGCCGAGAAGGACCAGCCGAGCAGGGACAGGTAGTTCAGCAGGCCCTCGGGGAGGAAGCCGCGCTCCCGGTAGAGGTTGAGGGACGCCTGCGGGTCGCGCTTGGAGAGCTTCTTGTTGCCCTCGCCCATCACGTACGGGAGGTGGCCGAAGGCCGGGATCTCCTTGGCGACGCCCAGCTCGATCAGCGCCTTGTAGAGCGCGATCTGGCGCGGGGTGGAGGACAGGAGGTCCTCGCCGCGCAGCACGTGGGTGATCTCCATGAGCGCGTCGTCTACCGGGTTGACCAGGGTGTACAGCGGGGCGCCGTTGGCGCGCACGATGCCGTAGTCCGGGACGTTGTCCGGGGTGAAGGTGAGCTCACCGCGGACCAGGTCGTGGAAGGTGATCGGCTCGTCCGGCATCTTGAAGCGGACGATGGACTCGCGTCCCTCGGAGCGGTAGCGCTCGATGCGCTCGGCGCTCAGGTTGCGGCACGTGCCGTCGTAGCCCGAGGGCTTGCCGGCCAGACGGGCGGCGTCGCGACGGGCCTCCAGTTCCACGGCGGTGCAGAAGCAGTGGTACGCGTACCCGCCGTCGAGCAGCTTCTGCGCGACGTCGCGGTAGATGTCCATCCGCTGCGACTGGCGGTACGGGGCGTGCGGGCCGCCGACCTCGTCCGGTCCCTCGTCCCAGGTGAAGCCGAGCCAGCGCAGCGAGTCGAGCAGCTGCTGGTACGACTCCTCGGAGTCGCGGGCAGCGTCGGTGTCCTCGATGCGGAAGACGAACGTGCCGCCGTGGTGGCGGGCGAACGCCCAGTTGAAGAGGGCGGTGCGGACCAGGCCCACGTGGGGGTTGCCGGTCGGGGAGGGACAGAAACGTACGCGGACGTTCGCGTTAGCCACGCTTGATCACCCTGTTGGTGAGAGTGCCGATGCCTTCGATGGTGACGGCGACCTCGTCGCCGACGTTGAGGGGGCCGACCCCGGCCGGAGTGCCGGTGAGGATGACGTCGCCGGGAAGGAGCGTCATGGCCTCGGTGATGTGGACGACCAGGTCCTCGACGGAGCGGATCATCTCGCTCGTGCGGCCGAGCTGGCGCTGCTCGCCGTTGACCGTGGCCTGGATGGTGAGGTCGCCCGGGTCGAGCTCGGTCTCGACCCAGGGCCCGAGCGGGCAGCTGGTGTCGAAGCCCTTGGCCCGGGCCCACTGCTTCTCGCGCCGCTGGGCGTCGCGGGCGGTGACGTCGTTGGCGCAGGTGTAGCCGAAGACGACGTCCTTGACGCGCTCGCGCGGTACCTCGCGGCACATGCGGCCGATGACCACGGCCAGTTCGGCCTCGTGGTGCAGCTCGTTCGAGAAGGAGGGGTACTCGATGGCGTCGCCGGGGCCGATCACGGAGGTGGTCGGCTTGAAGAAGGCGACCGGGACGTCCGGGACCTCGTTGCCGAGTTCGGCGGCGTGCTCGGCGTAGTTGCGGCCGATGGCCACGACCTTGTTGGGGAGCACGGGCGGCAGGAGCCGTACCTTGCTCAGCGGGACCTTGGTGCCGCTGAGCTCGAAGTCGGTGTACGGGATGCCCTTGATGATGTCGAGGACAAGGCCGCCGGACTCGACGGTTCCCTCGCCCTCGACGGCGCCGAAGGCGACATTGCCGTCGATGGAGAATCTGGCGATGCGCACGAGTGCTGTCGCCCCTCACTTGCTACTGGCTGGAGTCTGACGCTCCAGGCTAACGCGGCGAGGGGCGCCGACACCGCCTCTCAGAGGGCGGGCTGGGGCGTCGCGGGGGCGGTCATGAGGACCGTGCGACGCGGGTTGGCGGTCTGCGTGGGAAGGTCGACCGCGTGCTCCGGCTGGGCGCCCCGGTCGAGGCGGGCGGCGTCCTCGAGGTGGGCGAGCGTCGTACGGCGGGGGTTGGCCGTGGAGCGGAGCACCATCGTCGTCTTCATCACGGGTGGGAGACCTCTACAGAGTGGGGGCACTTGTAAAACGTCAGGCTAAGCATGCGGCTCCCTTCGAATGCATGGGGAAGGCACCCGTCCGTGTGTGAGTTTGCTCACGGCCTGACAGACAAGACGGACATTACAGGCGGCGCTCGAGTGTCAAACAATCGGACATTACGCCACTGAATGCTCCATTCCGCTCCTGATCATCGCGACTGGGACACGAGGGCCTCGTGGGCCTTTGGGAGTGATACGCCCGATTCCTCCCTGATCATCTTCTACATGGGGTGACGCGATGTTCACGGGTTGTTATACCTCTCGTGGCCCGACACCCAGCCCTTGTTGGAGATCCGGCACTGTGCTGGAATTCCACGCACCGTCGCGGGCTTCAAGCCGGCGCGCAGGGGGCGCAACGCAGCGCCGGGTGAGCGGCGGGAAGGGGGATCTGCGCCGGTCACCGACGACCACCATGGGGTGCATTCCGCACCCCGAGACGCCGACACCGTCCGATCCGTTCACCCGGAAGGACGCCTGGTCCAGAGGTTGCGACGCTAGTGCAGGGACGTTTCAAGAGGGATGGCAGCGCTGCGGCCGAGCAGGAGCCGCGCGCCGGAACCGACCGCGGTTCCTCGGCCCCGCACACCCAGACCCCTGGGCAGGGCACGGCCGGCGAGGGCGGTGACGCCTCCAAGCGGGGCGGTTCCACCAGCGCGGCCGCACCGCCGCCGATCAAGACCGAGGCCGACTCCGGCCCCCGAATAGCGCTGCGGAACTGGCGCATCTCGACGCGCCTGGTGGCGCTGCTGACCCTGCCCGTGGTCGCGGCCACCAGCCTCGGCGGCATCCGCATCAGCGAGTCGCTCCAGGACATGGAGCAGCTGGAGCACATGCAGCTGCTGACCAAGATGACCAAGGAGGCCACGGACCTCGCGAAGGCCCTCCAGGAGGAGCGCGACAAGTCCGCCGGTCCCCTGTCCAACGGCCGTTCGCCGAACGACTACCAGGTCGCCCAGCCGCGCGCCGTCACGGACCGCGCCCAGAAGGAGTTCCTGGCGGCCACCGAGGGCATCGGTGACACCGAGGGCGACGAGGCGCTGCAGGGCATCCGGCAGAGCGTCAGCCAGATCACCGCGCAGATCGTCAAGATCAAGGCGATCCGGGGAGAGGCCTACACCCAGGCCTCGCACTCGGTGACGGTCGAGGCGTACAGCCGGCTGATCCGGTCCCTCCTCAGCCTGTCCCAGGACATGGCCCAGGCGACCAGCAACCCGGAGATGATCAAGCGCACGCGTGCGCTCGCCGCCTTCTCCTCCGCCAAGGAGTACGCCTCCATCCAGCAGGCGATCATCGCCGCCGGTCTCCCCTCCGGCGACGACAAGCGCGGCAAGCTGGAACCGGGCGACCGTCTCTACGGTGAGGCCGCCCGCGAGAGCGAGGACGTCGAGCTCAAGACCTTCGCGACGATCTACGAGTCGGCGGGTGGCGACGCCAACGAGCTGATCGCGCCGCTGACCACCGGCAACCCCTCCATCGAGGCCGCCGACGAGTACACGGGCCGCGTCCTGAGGAGCTCCACCGGCCTCGACAACATCACCGCCCGCGGTCACCTGAACTTCACCGACGAGTACGGCACGAAGATCACCGCGATGAACACCATCGAGGCCACCCTCCTCGGTGAGATGGAGAGCAAGGCCCGCGAGCTGCGCTCCGAGTCGCAGCGCGAAGCGATCATCAACGGTGCGCTGATCCTCCTCGTGCTCGGTGTCTCCCTCGTCGGCGCCTTCGTCGTGGCCCGGTCCATGATCCGGTCGCTGCGCCGGCTCCAGGACACCGCCACCAAGGTCGCCCAGGAACGTCTGCCCGAGCTCGTCAAGCAGCTCTCCGAGACCGACCCGCAGGACGTCGACACCTCCGTCGAGTCCGTCGGTGTGCACTCCCGGGACGAGATCGGCCAGGTGGCCGCGGCCTTCGACGACGTGCACCGCGAGGCCGTCCGTCTCGCCGCCGAGCAGGCGCTGCTGCGAGGCAACGTCAACGCGATGTTCACCAACCTCTCGCGCCGCTCGCAGGGCCTCATCCAGCGTCAGCTCTCGCTCATCTCCGAGCTGGAGTCCCGCGAGGCCGACCCGGACCAGCTGTCCTCGCTGTTCAAGCTCGACCACCTCGCCACCCGCATGCGCCGTAACGGCGAGAACCTCCTCGTCCTCGCCGGCGAGGAACCCGGCCGCCGCTGGACCCGTCCGGTCCCGCTGGTCGACGTCCTGCGCGCCGCCGCGTCCGAGGTGGAGCAGTACGAGCGCATCGAACTCGCCGCCGTCCCGGCGACCGAGGTCGCCGGCCGCGTCGTCAACGACCTCGTGCACCTCCTCGCCGAGCTGCTCGAGAACGCCACGTCGTTCTCCTCGCCGCAGACGAAGGTCCGGGTCACCGGTCACGCGCTGCCCGACGGCCGGGTGCTCGTCGAGATCCACGACACCGGCATCGGCCTCTCCCCCGAGGACCTCGCCGCGATCAACGAGCGGCTCGCGTCGCCGCCCACCGTGGACGTCTCGGTCTCGCGCCGCATGGGTCTGTTCGTGGTCGGCCGCCTGTCCCTGCGACACGGCATCCGCATCCAGCTGCGTCCGTCGGACTCCGGCGGCACCACCGCGCTCGTCATGCTCCCCGTCGACGTCGCCCAGGGCGGCAAGAAGCCGGCCCCCAAGCAGGGTGCCGGCGGCCAGGGCGCGATGCCGCAGGGCAACTCCGCCCCCGGCGGCCGGCTCGCCGGCGGCCCGGGTGCGTCCGGTGGTCCCGGCGGCGGTCGTCCCGGGCTCGGCGGCGCGCCGTCCTCCGCGGCCGGCCGGCTCGGCGCCGCGGCGGGCGCCCCGCGCGGCCAGGTCGGCGCGGGCAACGGTCCGCGTGCCGCGCTCCCCGGCCAGAACGGTCCCCAGGGGCCGGGTCAGGGTCAGGGCAACCAGGGTCCGCAGACCGCGCAGCTCCCGCAGGTTCCCCAGGAGCCGCAGCGTCCGGGCATGGGCGGCGCCGGCGGGTTCGCCGGCGGCGCGCAGCGCGCCATCCCGTCCCGTACGGACGTCTGGGGCAACCAGAGCCAGAACCAGCAGGCCCCTCAGCCGCAGCAGGCGCAGCACGCTCCGCAGCAGCAGGGGCAGCAGGGTGCCCACCCCAACCAGGGTGGCTACCCGCGTCCCGAGCTCCCCGGCAACCAGCAGCAGCGGCCGCAGTCCACCAGCTGGGGCAACGACCAGGCTCAGCCGGTCCGCCGCCCGCAGCAGGAGATGTCGCCGCTCGACGCGCCGCGTGGGCACGAGGAGCCGGACACCACGGGTCAGTACGCCCGTCCCGCGGCCCCGCAGGGCCCGGGCTCCACGGGGCAGTTCCCGCGGCCGGACTTCAACCAGCAGCAGGCCCCGCAGGGGTACCAGCCCGCGCCGCAGGACCCGGCGTCCACCGCGCAGTTCCCGCGGCCGGACTTCAACCAGCAGCAGGGCTACCAGCAGCAGGCCCCGCAGCAGCCGGCCCCGCGTCAGCGCGGCGGCGGCGACTACGGTGCGCCGCGCCCCGCCGGCAACCTGCCGCAGCAGCCCCAGCAGCAGCCGCAGCCCCGGCCCCAGCAGCCGCGTCAGCCCGAGGCGCTGCCTCCGGCGACCGGTTCCGGCGACGGTCGTACCCCGCTGTACGACACGCTGGAGACCAACTGGTTCCACGGGCAGGCGCAGGGCCAGGCCGCGGGTCAGCCGGACAACGGCCGCGCGCCGGAGGCCGAGCGGACGACGCAGACCCCGGCCGTGCCGCAGCAGCCGGCGCCGCGCCGTCCCGCCGCCCCCCAGGGCGCCGGCGACACGGGTCAGCAGGCCGCCTGGCGGACCTCCCCCAATGACGAGCTGGTGCGCCAGGCCGAGCGGGTGCGCAAGCCCGCGGCCGGCGGTGTCACCACCTCCGGGCTCCCGCGGCGGGTGCCGCGCGCCAACCTCGTACCCGGGACCGCCCAGGAGCAGGCCCACACGGCCGGCCCCCAGGTCTCGCGTGCACCCGACGACGTCCGTGGCCGGCTCACCAACCTGCGCCGCGGCATCCAGCAGGGCCGCCAGGCGGGCAACTCCACCACGGGCAGCTTCCACCTCGGTCCCACCCACCAGCAGGAGCGTTAGTTGAGCGCGATGAGCCAGGCGGCGCAGAATCTGAACTGGTTGATCACCAACTTCGTGGACAACACCCCAGGGGTGTCGCACACGGTGGTGGTCTCCGCCGACGGTCTGCTGCTGGCCATGTCCGAAGGATTCCCCCGCGATCGTGCCGACCAGCTGGCGGCGGTCGCGTCCGGACTGACCTCGCTGACCGCGGGCGCGTCCCGGATCTTCGAGGGCGGGTCCGTGGCACAGACGGTCGTGGAGATGGAACGCGGGTTCCTCTTCCTGATGTCCGTCTCCGACGGTTCCTCCCTGGCCGTGCTCTCCCACCCGGAGTGCGACATCGGCCTCGTGGGCTACGAGATGACCCTGCTGGTCGACCGGGCCGGCAGTGTCCTCACCCCGGACCTCCGCGCCGAGCTCCAGGGAAGCCTGCTCCACTAGACACGCACAAAACGGCAAGGCGGTGCGCCCCTCCGTACCGCCCTGTCCCACACCCCCACCGGCCCCATCAGACGGCAGACCTCTTGCTGTCACGCCCGGAGGATTCATGACCCCGCCCCCCGCCTCTCACGATCCGTACGGCGCCTCACTCGACGAGTCGTACGGACATGAAGGCGACCAGCCGCTGGTACGTCCTTATGCGATGACCGGTGGCCGGACCCGGCCGCGGTACCAACTCGCCATAGAGGCGCTGGTCAGCACCACCGCCGACCCGGCGCACCTCGCCACGCTGCTTCCCGAGCACCAGCGGATCTGCCACCTGTGCCGCGAGGTCAAGTCGGTGGCCGAGGTGTCGGCCCTGCTGTCGATGCCGCTGGGGGTGGCCCGGATCCTCGTCGCCGACCTGGCGGAAGCGGGCATGGTGGCGATTCACCAGCCGGGCAACGGAGAGGCCGGCGGCACGCCGGATGTGACACTGCTGGAAAGGGTGCTCAGTGGACTTCGCAAGCTCTAGCGGGGGTGCCGGCTCTCCGAGCCGGTCGACCACCAGCGCGAAGATCGTGGTGGCGGGTGGCTTCGGCGTGGGCAAGACCACGTTCGTCGGCGCCGTCTCGGAGATCAACCCGCTGCGTACCGAGGCGGTGATGACCTCGGCGTCGGCCGGGATCGACGACCTCACGCACACCGGCGGCAAGACGACGACGACCGTCGCCATGGACTTCGGCCGTATCACCCTGGACCAGGACCTGATCCTGTACCTCTTCGGTACGCCCGGTCAGGACCGCTTCTGGTTCATGTGGGACGACCTGGTCCGCGGCGCCATCGGCGCCGTCGTCCTGGTCGACACGCGCCGCCTCGCCGACTGCTTCCCGGCCGTCGACTACTTCGAGAACTCCGGGCTGCCGTTCGTCATCGCCCTCAACGGCTTCGACGGGCACCAGCCCTACCAGCCCGAGGAAGTCCGCGAGGCCCTCCAGATCGGCCCGGACACCCCGATCATCGTCACCGACGCACGCCACCGCGCGGACGCCAAGAGCGCCCTCATCACGCTGGTGGAGCATGCGCTGATGGCACGACTCAAGTAGGCGGACCTCTACGGCAGTTGTCGTAGGCCCCTGCTGGGGGCGGCCTGTGTCCTTTGACACGGTCCGCCCCCGCCCTTCATAACGTTTCGAATGAGAATTGGGCGGCCCCGGACACCCGACGCATCCGCACGGTGCCACTGCGCTCACATGAGCCCCGCCATTTGGCGGGGCTCGCTCTTTATGCCCGATTTATCTGCGGCCTGGACCACTGAAAACCGTCCCTTCCGGCTGTTTGGTAGGGACACCGTTCACGTGCTGCAATTCATGAACTCCCGAGTAGTACGGCCCTGAACGAAACACCGGCACAACGTAGGTGCCGACGCCGAGAGGTTGTTGGTCGAGTGAGGCGAAGCAAGGAAGGCTCCGCGGAGCAGCAGGCGCGAGGCAACTTCACGCCGGCACGCACTGCGGCGCCGCCCGTCGAGGTACCCGCGACGCCCCAGGCCGCGAGCGGCACGGGCAGTTCCAGCAGGTTGTCCCCGCGTAACTGGCGGGTGCCCACGAAGCTGAACGCGATCCTCCTCATACCCGTGCTGGTCGGCCTCGTCATGGGCGGCTTCCAGGTGAAGGGGTCGATCGACACCTGGCAGGAGGCGCAGAACGCCGAGAAGACGGCGCTGATCGTGCGCGCCGCCTCGGAGTACGGCCAGGCCCTCCTCAACGAGCGTGACCTGACCGCAGCGCCCCTGCTGACGGCCCGGACGGCCGAGGACCGGCAGAGCGACGCCGTCGCGCAGGCCTACGCGGCCACCGACGAGGCGAAGGTCAAGTTCGACGAGGCCGTCAGGAACATGCCCGAGGGCGAGGGCATGGAGCGCCGCCTGGGCCTCTTCCGCACGGCGGAGCCCAAGCTGAAGGAGCTGCGCAAGGTCGCCTACTCCAAGTCGCTCGACCCGGTGTTCACCCAGACCCGGTACACCGACGTGCAGCACTACCTGATGGAGTTCTCCAACGAGCTCGGTCTGGGCACCGGCAACATCACCAGCTACGGCCGGACGGTCTACGCCATCCAGCTCGCCAAGGCGGCCGAGTCGCTCCAGCGCTCGATCGGCATGCAGCTCCTGGTGCGGCCCAGCGAGGACCCCAAGGTCTTCGCCGCGCAGTCGGTGGCGTTCAACTCGTACAACTACCTGGAGCAGATCGCTCTCGGTGAGTACCAGTCCGGCGGCACCCAGGCCGACGTCGACCGCCTCAAGCAGGTCATGACGCAGAAGGCCACCGAGGGCGCCAAGCGGCTCACCGAGGCGCAGCTCAGCCCGCCGGTGAAGGGCGACCCGCCGTCGGTCTACGCGGGCCTGACGGACGCGATCGGCTCGGCCAAGGACGCCGACGCGATCAAGGACCTCCGCAAGGACGACGTCACCCCCGAGACCTGGATGGGTGCGGCCACGGCGAAGTTCGACGGCTACACCGAGGTCGAGAAGGAGCTCGTCGACAAGGCCGTGACCGAGGCCGCCGAGATCTCCGACGACGCCAAGACGGACGCGTTCGTCAACGGTGGCATCGTGGTCATCGCGCTCCTCGCCGCCTTCATCGTGGCCGGCATCATGGCCCGCCAGATGAGCCGCTCGATGCAGCAGCTGCGCACCGCCGCCTTCGGCATCGCCGAGCAGCGTCTGCCGATGCTGGTCGACCAGCTGTCGCGCACCGAGCCCGGCCGCGTCGACACCCGGGTCCAGCCGATCCCCATCGACACCCAGGACGAGATCGGCGAAGTCGCCCGCGCCTTCGACCAGGTCCACCGCGAGGCCGTCCGGCTCGCCGCCGAGCAGGCCATGCTCCGGGGCAACGTCAACGCGATCTTCACCAACCTGTCGCGGCGCAACCAGTCGCTGATCGAGGGCCAGCTGACCCTGATCACCGACCTGGAGAACAACGAGGCCGACCCGGACCAGCTGGAGAACCTCTTCCGCCTGGACCACCTGGCCACCCGTATGCGCCGCAACGGCGAGAACCTCCTGGTCCTCGCCGGCGAGGAGCCCGGCCGCCGCTGGGACCAGCCGGTCCCCCTGGTCGACGTCATGCGCGCCGCCTCCTCCGAGGTGGAGCAGTACGAGCGCATCGAGCTGGCCGGTGTCCCGGAGGCCGAGATCCACGGCCAGGCCGTGACCGACCTCGTGCACCTGCTCGCCGAGCTCCTGGAGAACGCCACCACGTTCTCCTCCCCGCAGACCAAGGTCCGCGTGACCGCGACCCGGCTGCCCGACGGCCGCGTGATGGTCGAGATCCACGACAAGGGCATCGGTCTCACGGCCGAGGACTTCGCGGACATCAACCACAAGCTGGCCAACCCGCCGACCGTGGACGCCGCCGTCTCGCAGCGCATGGGCCTGTTCGTGGTCGGCCGGCTCGCCGACCGGCACGGCATCCGGGTCCAGCTCCGCCCCTCGGGCGAGCAGGCGGGCACGACCTCGCTGGTCATGCTCCCGGACGCGATCACCCACGGTGGTGGTGGCGAGTCGCTGCCCGAGAACGACTTCACGGTCTCGCAGATCATCCCGCAGCAGGGCCAGAACGCCTTCGACCCCAGCCCGCAGCAGCCGATGCGGACCGCGGCGGAGCTCGGCTTCGACGACTCCCGCTACGAGCAGCCGGGCGAGGAGCGCCAGCTCGACCCGGTGAACCGCTCGCTCCAGCGCGAGGAGCGCCGGGCGGCCCTGGAGGCCCAGGCACAGGGTGGCGAACGTCCGCTGTTCCGGGACGAGATCGACCCGTCGCAGCAGGGCTACGTACAGCAGGAGCACGAGCAGGGCTACGCTCCCGAGCAGGAGTACGTACAGGAGTACGCATCCGACTTCGGTCGCGCTCCGGAGCACGCCGGGTACGACGGCGGGCCGGCCCAGGACGGCGGCTACGGCCAGTCCCCGCAGGGCTACGACGGGTACGGCCAGCCTTCCGGCGGCTACCCTGAGCCCACCTATGCGGAAGCCCCGTACCAGGGTCAGGACCAGGGCCAGGCGCAGTACGGCAATGGCTACGACCCGCAGGCCCAGCAGGGTGAGTGGGCTGGTCAGGGTGCGTACCAGGGTGAGTACGGTCAGCAGTACGGAGCAGAAACGGAATCTGCCCCGAGCGCTCCCGAACAGGCTCCTGAGCGCGTAGGCTTCGACCGTCAGGGTTCGACCCCGAACCCCACCCCGGACGCCGCGCACGCGATGACCGACGCCGGTCTGCCGCGCCGTGGCAGCAACGCCGCGCAGGTGCCCCAGGCCGCGCAGCAGCAGCCGCCCGCACGGGCGGCCCAGCAGAACGAAGCCGCCGGTACCGACGACTGGCGCTCGGCCAACGACGAGCGCTGGGAGCGGGCCGAGAAGCTCCGCGAGCCGAAGGCGGGCGGGGTCACCCCCTCCGGTCTTCCTCGACGGGTCCCCAAGGCCAATCTGGTCGAGGGAACGGCGGAGCAGACCCCGCAGGGCGGCCCACAGGTCTCCCGCGCCCCCGAGGACGTGCGGGGCAGGTTGAGCAACCTGCGCCGTGGCGTTCAGCAGGGACGCAACGCGGGAACGGACACGAACGGATCGGGCCTCGGCCCGGGCAGTACCTACAACCAGGAGCGTTAGTGTGAGCATGAGCCAGGCGGCGCAGAATCTGAACTGGTTGATCACCAACTTCGTGGACAACACCCCCGGGGTGTCCCACACTGTGGTGGTCTCCGCCGACGGACTCCTGCTGGCGATGTCCGAGGGCTTCCCCCGTGACCGAGCCGACCAGCTGGCGGCCGTCGCCTCCGGACTGACCTCGCTGACCGCGGGCGCGTCCCGGATCTTCGAGGGCGGTGCGGTCAACCAGACCGTCGTGGAGATGGAGCGCGGCTTCCTCTTCATCATGTCGATCTCGGACGGCTCCTCGCTGGCCGTGCTCTCGCACCCGGAGGCGGACATCGGCCTCGTGGGCTACGAGATGGCGTTGCTGGTGGACCGGGCGGGCAGTGTTCTGACACCTGACCTCCGCGCGGAGCTTCAGGGAAGTCTTCTCAACTAACAGACAGACAGTGCGTTTCGCGCCACCGCACCGTAGGGTGCGGTGGCGCGGTTCCACAGGGACATGGACCGCGAGGCAGTCGGAGGAGGAGACGTGGGAACACCCCCGGGCGGAAGTCCGTTCAATGGTTTTGGTGGTCAGCAGCCGCACGGTGATGCCGGACAGAACCACTTCAACTTTCCTTCCGCGCCCAGCAGACAGGGTGTACAGCAGCCCTATCAGCAGCCCCAGGCCCAGCAGTCGCCCGTGGGCGCGCCCGGCGCCTCCCGCGGTGCGGGCGGTACGGGTACGCACAACCCGCTGGTGCGTCCCTACGCGATGACCGGCGGCCGTACCCGGCCGCGCTACCAGCTCGCCATCGAGGCGCTGGTCAGTACGACGGCCGATCCGGCCCGGTTGCAGGGGCAGTTGCCCGAGCACCAGCGGATCTGCCGACTGTGCTTCGAGATCAAGTCGGTCGCCGAGATCTCGGCTCTTCTCTCCATCCCCCTCGGCGTTGCCCGGATCCTCGTCGCCGACCTGGCGGAGGCCGGACTTGTCGCCATCCACCAGCCCGGCGGCGACGAAGCCGCCGGCGGTCAGCCAGACGTGACACTGCTCGAAAGGGTGCTCAGTGGACTTCGCAAGCTCTAGCGGCGGCGCGGCCCGTTCAACCACCAGCGCGAAGATCGTGGTGGCGGGTGGCTTCGGCGTGGGCAAGACCACGTTCGTCGGCGCCGTCTCGGAGATCAACCCGCTGCGTACCGAGGCCGTGATGACGTCTGCGTCCGCGGGCATCGACGACCTCACGCACACCGGCGACAAGACGACGACGACCGTCGCCATGGACTTCGGCCGCATCACCCTGGACCAGGACCTGATCCTGTACCTCTTCGGTACGCCCGGTCAGGACCGCTTCTGGTTCATGTGGGACGACCTGGTCCGCGGCGCCATCGGCGCCGTCGTCCTGGTCGACACGCGCCGCCTCGCCGACTGCTTCCCGGCCGTCGACTACTTCGAGAACTCCGGGCTGCCGTTCGTCATCGCCCTCAACGGCTTCGACGGGCACCAGCCCTACCAGCCCGAGGAAGTCCGCGAGGCCCTCCAGATCGGCCCGGACACCCCGATCATCACCACCGACGCACGCCACCGCGCGGACGCCAAGAGCGCCCTCATCACGCTGGTGGAGCACGCCCTGATGGCACGTCTGCGGTAACCGTCCCCCCGGGTTCCGCGAGAGGCCCCCGCAACCGGTCCGGTTGCGGGGGCCTTCGCGTGCCCCGGACGGTCGGCGCCGCCGGGCGTGCCCGGTGTCGGGCGGGCGGTGACGGCGGGGCGCCGCGGCGGGACGTCCGGCATGCCGAAGGCCCCCGTCTCCCGGGAGGGAGGCGGGGGCCTTCGGGTCTGCGCTGTCAGCCCTGCCAGGAGTGGGAGGGGCGGAAGCCCGACTGGCGCTCCAGGCGGCGCCAGCCGGCCGTGGAGGGGGCGTGGGAGGACGTCTCGGCGGGCTGGGAGGCCGCCCGGGCGAGCAGCACCGCGGTGATCGCGGCGAGCTCCTCGGGGTCGGCGTGGCCCTTCTCGACGCGGAGAAGGTTGGCAGGCGTGGTCACGTCAGTGGCTCCTCTTACTGAGGCGGGTTGCCGTGCTTGCGGGACGGCAGGTCGGCGTGCTTGGTGCGGAGCATGGCGAGAGACCTGATCAGGACCTCACGCGTCTCGGCGGGGTCGATGACGTCGTCGACCAGACCGCGCTCCGCGGCGTAGTACGGGTGCATCAGCTCGGCCTTGTACTCCTTGACCATGCGGGCCCGCATGGCCTCGGAGTCCTCTGCCTCGGCGATCTGCTTGCGGAAGATGACGTTGGCGGCACCTTCGGCGCCCATCACCGCGATTTCGTTGGTGGGCCAGGCGTACGTCAGGTCGGCGCCGATGGACTGGCTGTCCATCACGATGTAGGCGCCGCCGTACGCCTTGCGCAGGATCAGCGAGATCCGGGGCACGGTCGCGTTGCAGTACGCGTACAGCAGCTTCGCGCCGTGGCGGATGATTCCACCGTGCTCCTGGTCGACGCCCGGGAGGAAGCCGGGGACGTCCAGAAGAGTGATGATCGGGATGTTGAAGGCATCGCACATCTGGACGAAGCGCGCGGCCTTCTCGGACGCCTCGATGTCCAGGACACCGGCCAGCGACTGGGGCTGGTTGGCGACGATGCCGACGACCTGGCCGTCCAGCCGGGCCAGGGCGCAGATGATGTTGCGGGCCCAGCGCTCGTGGATCTCCAGGTAGTCGCCCTCGTCGACGAGCTCCTCGATGACCTTGTGCATGTCGTACGGGCGGTTGCCGTCGGCCGGCACCAGGTCGAGCAGGACGTCCCCGCGGCGGTCCGCCGGGTCCTCCGAGGCGACCGTAGGCGGGTTCTCGCGGTTGTTCTGCGGCAGCATCGACAGGAGGTAGCGCACCTCGGCGATGCAGGTCTCCTCGTCGTCGTACGCGAAGTGCGCGACGCCGCTGGTCTCGGCGTGCACGTCCGCGCCGCCCAGACCGTTCTGGGTGATCTCCTCGCCGGTGACCGCCTTGACGACGTCCGGGCCGGTGATGAACATCTGCGAGGTCTCGCGGACCATGAAGACGAAGTCCGTGAGGGCCGGGCTGTAGGCGGCGCCGCCGGCGCACGGGCCGAGCATGACCGAGATCTGCGGGATGACGCCCGAGGCGCGGGTGTTGCGCTGGAAGATGCCGCCGTAGCCGGCGAGCGCCGAGACGCCCTCCTGGATACGGGCGCCGGCGCCGTCGTTCAGCGAGACGAGCGGGGCGCCCGCCGCGATGGCCATGTCCATGATCTTGTGGATCTTGGTGGCGTGGGCCTCACCCAGCGCGCCGCCGAAGATCCGGAAGTCGTGCGCGTAGACGAAGACCGTGCGGCCCTCGACCGTGCCCCAGCCGGTGATGACACCGTCGGTGTACGGCTTGCGGGCCTCCAGGCCGAAGCCCGTGGCGCGGTGCCGGCGCAGCTGCTCGACCTCGTTGAAGGAGCCAGGGTCGAGCAGCAGCTCGATGCGCTCGCGAGCGGTCAGCTTGCCCTTGGCGTGCTGGGCCTCGGTCGCCCGGTCGCTCGGTCCGCGGCGCGCCTCCTCGCGGAGTGCGTGCAGCTCGGCAACACGGCCACGGGCGTCGGTCGGCTCGCTCGGGATCTGGTCCACAACGGTCATGTACCGACCCTACGAAGCCGACCAAGGAAATCCCGCCGTCGACTCCGTACAGTCTCCCGCGCGGATTCCTGGTGGGGCTGGACAGAACCATGCCCCCACCCGGCCGAGTCGACAGCCAGACACCCCTGGCGTTTGTAGGATCCTTACACAAGCACCGTGCACTGGTGGGTGGCTCCGGCGACTCCCGGCGTGATCGTCAGCCGGAGGGACCGCCCGGTGGACCGGACCGCCACCGAGGGGTCGTGGCCGATCACCCGGCGGGCCGGCCCGTCCCAGACGACCTCGAAGGGCTGCCCGGTACGGGGCGGCTCGGAGATCCGGAGGTCGAGGACCGATCGGCGCCGGCGCACCAGCACGCTCGCGGGGGCGGTGACCGTCAGGCGCCCCACGGTACCGGCCCGCCAGAAGTTGGCGGCCGTCAGCCCCAGGGACGGGACGGCGACCGCCTGCCGGTCCGCCGTGTTGTCCAGGATCGTCAGCCAGCCGCCGTCGGCCGCCCGGGCGGCCAGGGCGCGGCGGGAGGCCCCGGGCATCAGCAGGTACGCGTACGAGGCGTCGACCGGGTCCGTGCCGTGGTCCAGCCAGAGCGTCTGGTAGCCGCGGGTGCGGCGCTCGGTGGAGCTGGTGGTGTTGATGTCGCTCCAGGCCCCGGTCCGTTCCTCGCGCAGGGTGCGCAGTCCGGCCGTCCCCTCGGGGAGGACCCAGCCGCCGTGGCCCTCCAGGTGCGCCCACCGGGCGCCGGTGGTGAGGGGCTGGGCGCGGTCGTCGGCGAGGAGGCGGTTGTCGACGACCGTCTCCACGGGGACTCCGTCGGCGGCGGTGATGCCGGCCCCGAGGCAGATGACCGTGTCGGCGGCGCAGAACCAGGACTTGCGGGCCTCCAGGGTGGAGCCGAGCCCCTTGACGTGCTGCCCGACGGCGGCGAACTCGCCGTCGGTGGCGCCGCCGACCCACTGCACGGCGGGCCGGTGCGCGCCCCACTCGCCGCCCGCGCGGTCGGCGAGCCGCCGGGTGGAGACGGTCGTGCCGGGCAGCCGGTAGGGGTCGACGGTGGGCCAGAACCAGTCGGTGTACTGGGCGTCGGATCCGGCGCCCGGGCCCCACCAGTAGAGCATCCCGGCCCCGGTGTGCCAGCCGCGCGGGTTCTCGCCGTTGCCGCACTCGTAGGAGGAGACGCGCTCCGAGGCCATGGAGATGTTGGCGGCCCAGCCGGGGCGGCGGTGCACGGCGCGGTCCATGGCGGCGAAGAGGGTGTGGCCGGTGGGTTCGGGAGCGGCCGGGACGGGGGCGGTGGCGACCGCGTGGAGCCGGGCGAGGTCGGCGACGCCGAACTGGCGGGCCGTGAGGACCGGGGTGACGGTGTCCCGTTCGATCCAGCCCTTCACGCGCGCGTGCCACCGGTCGCGTTCGGCGGCGCTCGCGCCGCCGGCCAGGAGGGCGATGGCGGCGATCAGGCCCTGGCCGTGGAAGTGGTCGGAGCGCATGATCTGCCGCTCGTCGCTCTTCAGGTAACCGCGGCTGATGGCGCGGCCGTTGACGCTGTCCATCATCAGGCCGTTGTAGATCAGGGGCGCGTAGGCCTTCTCGACGCTGTCGAGGATGATCTGGCGGTTCGGGTCGGTGACGGCCCACGTGGAGCCGGCGAGCAGGGTGAAGAGCCGGCCGAGTCCGTCGAGCATGACCTGCCCGTAGGTGCCCGAGTAGGCCACCCAGGTGTGCTGGATGAAGGAGCCGTCGGCGTACAGGCCGTCGCCCCGGGTCACGTACGGGAAGACGGGCGAGAGCGCGTCGCGGGCCAGCGCGGTCTTGGCCGGGGCGGCCCCGAGGATGCCGCGGAGGGCGACGGAGCGGCAGAGGTCGACGCGGTTGGCCCCGGTCGAGGTGCCGCTGTAGTCGGTGAGCACGGTGTCGGGGACGAAGTGGTCGACGGCGGCACACGCGGCCTCGATCCGTTCGGCTCCGAGGTGGGGGTGGAGGACGGCGACGATGTCCATGAGCAGCCGGGGGCTGCCGATCTGCCACTCCCACCAGTTGCCGTAGCGGACGGTGGTGGCGTGGTAGACCCGCGCGGAGAGGTGGTCCAGGCCGCGGACGATGTCCGTGAGGAGGCCCGGGTCGCCGGTGAGCCCCGTGCCGGGCTGGGCGTACGCCTGCGTCATGGTCCACAGGCGGCTGTACGACTGGGTGATGCCGGACGGCGGGTCGAAGGCGTAGCCCGGCCACAGGGAGGTGTCCGTCGGGGCCATGGAGGCCCGGAAGGCGCGGGCGAGCGCGCCGGTCTCGGCGAGGCGGGTGGCGTACGGCTCGGCCCCGGCGTCGAAGCCGGAGCCGAGCTGGATGCCGACCCAGCGCTGCCGCAGCGCCTCCGACTCCTCGGCGAGCGAGGCCGGCTCCGCGGCGCGGGCGGCGGGGAGCGGGACCGCGAGGGTGGCGGCGGTGGCGGAGGCGGTGAGCAGGAAGGTGCGTCGGGACCAGGCGGGGACGGGCACGGGGAGCCTCCCGGGGGAAGTGGTGTAGACCGGTTGGGGCCGGTCTAACACCGGCTCTCCGACGCAATCAATGAGCACCGCACGACGGGGCGGAAGCGCTTTCCGTCAACTCCCGCCCCGCCGCGCCCTGCTCAGCCGGAGCAGTGGAAGCGCGCGTTCCCCCAGTCCGCGTGGTCGTTGCCGTTCCCGTCGCCGCCGTCGCCGGCGACCAGGTCGACGTAGGAGGCCCCGGTGACGTCGGCCGTCAGCGACCAGGCCGGGTCGGTGGCCTTGAGGACCGGCGACTTCACCTTCTCCGTACCGTCGGCGAGGACGCTGAACTGCACGGTGCCGCGGGTGGCCTGGACGTCGTCCACCCCGACCTCGGCGGTGAAGGAGCGGCAGGAACCACCCAGGTAGTAGCGCACCGTGGCCGGGGCGTGGGTGCCGAGCCCCTTGGCGTAGGCCACTCCCCCGATCCGCAGCGGGCTGCCGTCGCCGCTGCCGGTCTCGCCGTTGGACAGGTCCCGCTCCACCGGACCCCAGCCGTTGGCCGACGACGTCCAGTCCAGGTCGCTCGCCCAGCTGTCGGTGGCGGGCGGCGGGGGCAGCGTGCGGACGGTGGTGGTCGCGGTCAGCTTCCGGGCCTGGCCGCCGACGGTGTACGTGACCGTGGCGTCGAGCGGGTAGCCGCGGTAGGCGGCGTCGACGGGCGGGGTGACCTTCCAGGTGGCGGTGGCCTCGGCGCCCGCCGCGACCGTTCCGACGACGACCGGGGCGGCCGGCTCGGCGGTCCAGCCGGCGGGCAGCGCGAGGGCCGCGGTGACGGCGTCGACCGCGCTCGCCTCGTCGTTGGCGAAGGTGGCGGTGACCTCGTTGGCGCGGCCCGGCTCCAGGGTGTCCGGCGCGGTGAGGCCGAGGGTGCCGCAGGCGGCCCGCTCGGGGGCGGGGCCCAGGTCGGTGACCGTGAAGCCGTCGAGGACGAAGTCGGCGCCGTCGGGCGCGTCGCCGCGCTTGCGCAGGCCGGTCCAGGTGTCGCCGCAGCCGGCGGTCACCGTCTGCGCGAAGTGGGCGGTGGTGCGCTGCTGCCCGATCGGGGTGCGGCGAGTCTCGACGGACGGCCCGTCACCCCGGGTGCGGTCGTAGCCGGTGACCCACTCGTAGGCGCCGGCGTGGCTGGACTGGTAGTCGTACTCCACCCGGTAGGAGTGCCCGTCCTCCATCGGGACGGTCCAGGGCGCGGTCCGGTACACGAGGCCGCTGTTCTCGTCGTGCGACTTCAGGGACTCGGCGCCGTCGACGACGTCGTCGACGAGCTTCCCGTTCCAGCCGGCCCTGGTGTACGGGGCGTGCAGCTGGGCGATGTGGGTGCGCGGGTCGGTCGTGCCGCCGGCATCGCCCTTGAGGAAGGGTCCCCAGCCCTGGTCGACGGCCTCGAAGTCCTCGTGGACGACGGCTCCGGTCCTGGCCGCGGGGGCGCCGCCGACGATCCGGACGTCGTCGATGCGGACGGCGGCGGCGCTGCCGGCCGCCGCCTCGATCCGAAGCGCCGCCGTCCCGGTGGGCGGGGCGGTGAAGGTGACCTTGGCGCGCTGGAGCCGGGTGCCGTTCCAGTCGGAGGCGGCGACCCGGTCCTCGAGGGCGGAGCGTGCGACGGTGACGGAGCCGCCGGCGATGGCCAGCGTGGTCGGCCGGGTCTTCCCGGGCTCGACCTCGACGAGGGCGGAGGCCGTGTACCGCTTGCCGGGGACGAGTCCGGTGATCTGCTGGCGGACCGAGGCGGTGGCCGCGCCGGTGAGCCTGGCGCTGTTGCGGCCCTGGCCGTCGGTGTCGCGGGCGACCGTGCCGGTGGTGGCCCAGGCGGAGAGCCGGGCGTCGTTGAACCCGGGGTCCCTGACCGGGGTGCCCTCGCCCCAGCGCGGGTCGCGCGGCTCGGGGGCGCGGTCGGGGTAGAGGACGTAGGGCTGTCCGGCGGCCGCGTCGAGGGTGATCCGCCCGCCCGCGGGCCGGACGGTGCCGGTCTTCACCCGGCCGTTGTCCGTCAGCCGGTAGACGGTGTACGAGCCGGTGCCGGCGACGGCCCAACTGCTGCTGCCACCCGTCTTGTTGTAGTGGTAGAGCTTCTTGCCGCCGTCCCAGGGCAGGAGGTAGGACTCGCCGTCCAGGACCTTGCGGCCGTGGTCGTAGAAGGTGCGGCGGCCGTTCTCGACGGTGCCGCGGACCTCGCCGGTGAAGGTGATGTCGTTGCCGTTCCAGCGGGTGATGCGCTGCTGCTGGAGGTACTTGGCGGGCAGGTTCTTCTGCCAGACGTTCGCGGTGAAGCGGTTCCAGTCGGTCTCGCCGGTCCAGCCCTCGAAGTCCACCAGGGCGGTCTGGCCGAGGACCGGGTGGGCGTTCCAGACGTCCTTCTCGCCGTTGCGCACGAAGCGGACGATCTGCGAGTTGAGGCCCTTGTTGGTGGCGCCGCCGTAGTCCAGGTCGTTGGCCCAGTGGGACCACAGGGAGGCCCGCTCGAACTTCTCGGACCACTCGGTGGCGACGTTCCAGCCCTGGGCCTGGACGGCCTGCACGGTCTTGTCGGCGATCCAGCCGTGGGTGTAGTAGACGTCGATGTAGAGCATCGACAGGTTCGGGTCGGTCTCGTCGCGCAGCTGCTGGAAGCGGCGGGCGAGGTCACCGCTGTTGATGTCCCGGCGCTGGTCGATGTAGTAGCTCTGGTTGAGCCAGTTCCAGCCCGGCTTGGTCTTGTCGACGAGGGTCTCGCTGAAGTTCCTCGCCTCGGGGTAGGCCTCGGTGGCGTTGACGTGGACGCCGAAGCCCGCGCCCCACTTCTTCCCCTCCTTCAGCAGCTTGTTGAGGTCGGCGAGGCCGCCGGCGCGCTTGTTGTAGTTGCCGCCGTAGTCGGGGTGGGCGGAGTCGTGACCCTCGGAGCCGTACCCCTTGAGGAGGGCGAACTGGCCGAGGCCGTCGGTGGCGAGCGAGATCCGCTTGACGTCGTCGAGGGTGCGCAGGAAGGGGTGGGTGGCGTTGCTGGCGAAGTTGAACGGGATGTGGGCGATCACCCGGTCGGGGGTGGCGTCGCTGCCGGGGGCCTTGATCCCGATGGTGCGGAAGGCGATGGCGCCGTCCTGCCAGTCGGTCCGTCCGTCGGCGTTGGCGTCGGGGGTGACGACGACCTTGGCCCAGGGCAGGCCGGCACCGCTCTCGGGCCGCGGGGCGCCTTCGCCGCGGTAGGTCCACTGGCCGGACCAGACGCCGACGCGGGTCTCGGTGCCGTTCTTGCGCGCCTGGTGCCAGAAGCGGGCCCCGTCGCGGGCGGAGGCGCCGGCGGGCTTGTCGTAGCTGGAGTTGGACTCGACGGCGGCGGCGAGGGAGCCGGTGTTGACCAGGGCGTAGCTGGCTCCGACGGGGTTCGCCTCGGCGGCGGTGGTGTCGGTGACCGCCGCGAAGACGTCCGCGGTCCGGGTGGAGTCGGGGTCGAGGCGGGTGAAGGCGGTCTGCGCGCCGCCGTCCGCCGATCCGACGGAGACCAGGTCGTGCCCGGGTATGTCGAGGGTCCCGACGCGGAAGGCGGCGGTGTCGCGGACGGCGGTGACCTTGAAGGTGGTCGTCCGGTCGGCGACCCCCAGGCTCGCGTCGATCTCGACCCCGGGAAGGTCGGGGAAGGTCAGGGTGTACGCGGCGGCGGCCGCGGTCAGGACCGGGGCGCCCTGGGCGCGGACGGGGTACGCCGTGCCGTTGAGGACGACCTGGGTCACCGGGGCCGTGCTGCCGAGCAGGCGGGCGCCGGTCGCCCTGTCCGTGTACGACAGGACCCGCGGGAAGTCCTCGGCGACGGCGACGGACAGCCGGTCGGAGCCGATGACCAGGGCGGCGCCGGCGGCCTCCGCGGCCACCGGCGCCGCCGCCGGTTCGGCGAGGGCGGGCCCGGACAGGGCGAACACGGCGGATGAAGCGGCGGCGAGAGCGCAGGCCGCACGGACTCTTCGCGACTTGGGGAGGGACATGGGGACTAGTTGGCCCGGGCGGCACGGGACCGTCAACGAGATGGCGGCACGGCGGCCCCGGCAGTCCAAGAACCGCCGTCGCTTAGTCCAAGTCCGGTCGCGGGAGGCGGGCCGTGGCCCGGGATCGCGGGGCGTCGGACGGGCCGGACGGCCGGTGGTTCCGCGGCCCGGGAAGCGGGGCGGGTCGGGCCGCGGGAAGGGCCGCGGGACCGGGAAGCGGAAAGAAATCCAGAAGATGTTGAACTTTGAACGGAATGGGTCTACAGTCAATCTCGTTGAAGGTTCAACCGAACCGAACACAAGTGCCGCCTCCCCGCGCACCGTCCCCAAGGAGCACGTCATGGGCATCTTCAGCCGCAAGAACGACACCGCCGCCACCGCCACCGCCGTCGCCACCCTCCCCGTCGACCCGGCCCTCGCCGCGCTGACCGGCGAATACACCATCGACCCGGCCCACAGCAGCATCGGCTTCACGGTCCGCCACGCGATGGTCACCAACGTGCGCGGCTCCTTCGGCGAGCACGAGGGCACACTGTCGCTGGACGGCTCGAACCCGGGCGCCTCCGCCGCCTCGATCGACGTCACGATCGCCTCCATCGACACGGGCATCGCCGACCGCGACGGCCACCTGAAGAGCGGCGACTTCTTCGACGCCGAGCAGTTCCCGCTGATGAGCTTCCGCTCCACCGAGGCGGCGCAGCTCGGCGGCGACAAGTACCGCGTCACCGGCGACCTGACCATCAAGGACGTCACCCGCCCGCTCTCGATCGACCTGGAGTTCAACGGCACGGCCACGGACGTCTACGGCAACGAGCGCGTCGGCTTCGAGGGCTCGGCCGAGATCCTGCGCTCCGACTGGGGTCTGACCTGGAACGCGGCCCTGGAGACCGGCGGTGTGATGGTCAGCGACAAGGTGAAGCTGAACTTCGACATCTCCGCGATCAAGAACGCCGCCTGAGCCCCGCCGCCCCCTGAGGGGCGAGCTCACCGAGCGCGCCCGCCCTCCGCATCAGCGGAAGGGCGGGCGCTCGGCGTTCCGCCGGCCGTCCCGGCACCGGACCCCACCGGGCCGGCCGCGCGGGCCGGGGGCGTTGTCAGTGGCGTTGGCTAGCGTCCGCGCCATGGAATTCCGTATCGACAGCAGCGCGTTGACCGAAGCCGTGGCCTGGGCGTCCCGCGTCCTGCCCGCCCGCTCGCCCGTACCCGTGCTGGGCGGGCTGCTCCTGGAGGCGGCGGACGGCGGGCTGCGGATCTCCGGCCGGGACTACGAGGCCTCGGCCCGCGTCGAGCTGGCGGCGGACACCGACCGGGACGGCCGGGCCCTCGTGCTGGGACGCCGGCTGCTCGACATCTGCAAGGTGCTCCCCCGGGGCACGGTCGAGTGCGCGATCGAGGGGGCGCGGCTCTCGGTGACCGGCGGCGGCGCCCGGTTCGGGCTCTCCCTGCTGCCCCTGGACGACTACCCCGCGCAGCCGGCGCTGCCCGTGTTCCGGGGCACGGTGGAGGCCGGGGCGTTCGCCCAGGCGGTCGCCCAGGTCGCGGTGGCGGCGGGCCGGGACGACTCGCTGCCGGTCCTGACGGGCATCCGGCTCGCGCTGGACGGCACCACCATGACGCTGGCCGCGACCGACCGGTACCGCTACGCGGTGCGGGCGCTGGAGTGGAAGCCGGAGCCCGTCGAGAACGCGGCGGGCGCGGACGGCGCCGCGGCCGAGGGGATCGACGTGGTGGTGCCCGCCCGCCGGCTGACCGAGATCGCCCGTTCCCTGACCACGGCGGAGCCGGTCCGGCTGGCCCTGGACGCCGGCTCGATCGGCTTCGAGAGTGCGCGCACCCGCACCACCACCCGGCTGCTCGACGGGCGCCTCCCCCGCCACGAGAAGCTCTTCACGCTCGGCGGGCACGCGGTCGCCGAGACGGCGCTGGCGCCGCTGACGGAGGCGGTGGGCCGGGTCGCGGTGGTCGCCGAGGGCGACAGCCCGGTCCAGCTCCACTTCACCGAGGACGCCGTCCACCTGCGGGCGGGGTACGAGGACGACGTGGCCTCCCAGCGCCTGCCGGCCGTCCTGGAGGGCGCGGAGTCCCTGACGGTCGCCTTCCATCCCGGGTACCTGCTGGACGCGCTGCACAGCTTCGCCTCGGACTCCGTCCGCTTCGGACTCCTCGGACCGGGGCAGCGCGCCCTGCTCACCGACGCGTCGGGCACCGCCCACCGGCACCTGCTGATGTCGGTCCGGGCGCCGCTGGTGTGACCGGCCGCGGCCGGGGCGATCCCCGACCGCGGCCGACCGGTGTCGACGTCAGAACCCGCCGCCGCCGTCGAACCCGCCGCCACCACCGAAGTCGCCGCCGCCGCCGAAGTCGCCCGAACCGAAGTCGCCGGAGCTGAAGTCACCGCCGGAGAAGTCGCCGCCCTGGAAGTCGCCGCCGCCGTACT
This sequence comes from Streptomyces sp. MS191, assembly GCF_008042125.1. Taxonomy (GTDB): domain Bacteria; phylum Actinomycetota; class Actinomycetes; order Streptomycetales; family Streptomycetaceae; genus Streptomyces. Next base: position 123,409 of record NZ_RDBI01000054.1, on the reverse strand, counting down.
CGGAGGCGTAGGCCGGGGTGGCGAGCATCGAGCCGAGCATGGTGCCGACGAGGAGGCCGGGGAGCATGCCGCCGAAGTAGCCGCCCGCCCAGGGGCCGTAGGCCGGGCCCGCCTCCCAGTACGGGCGGCGGACGCCGTCGGCGTCGACGGTGCGGGTCATCGGGTCGCGGCCGTCGTCCAGGCGGGCGGCGTCGGCGGCGCAGACCGGCACCTCGCGGGTGGCGCCGCCGGCCGGGGTCCAGACGCGGTCCTCGGTCGAGGGGCCGTGGCGCGGGTCGAAGAAGCACGGGGACCGGCGTTCGGGCAGGGGGAGGGACTCCCGCCGCGCGGCCAGGACCGCGAGCGAGAACCGGCCGTCCTCCAGCTGCTCGGTCACCGGCCGGACGTCGTGCGGGCGGGTGGCGGAGCCCATCAGGGACTTGGCCTTGTCGTAGGCGTCGAGGGCGCGTTCGTAGTCGCCGCGCATGGCGTCGTCGGCGCCGGGCTCGGCCGGGTGGAAGTCCAGGTGCTCCAGCTCCTCGCCGAAGGCGGTGATGTCCTCGTCGACGACGACCCGGAGCTTGTCGAGGGCCGCTCGCTCCTCGGCCTCCTTGCGGAGGCGGTTGCGCCGGGTGATCGCGTAGGCGCCGGCGCCGCCCGCGACGACGACCGCGCCGAGGGTGATCAGTCCGCCGACCGGAACGCCGTCACTCGAGCCGCCGACGCCGCTCCAGGAGGCCGGGGCGGAGCCGCGCATCGTCGGCAGGGCCTGGTCGACGAAGTTGTTCAGCTCGGTGACGGCGTCCACGCCGGGCTGGCGCACCGAGGTGACGAGGTTGTCGACGGCGGCCCGGGACATGACCGCGCGGTCGGCGCCGGCGTCGAAGCCGTCGCCGAGGCGGACCGCGTAGAGGCCGGTCACGCCGGTCTCGGTGCGCAGGTTCCGCAGCAGGTTGCCGGCCGGGAACTGGTCGTTCGCGGGCAGGACCGCGACGAACAGCGCCTTGTCCGCGTCCTTGATCTTCCGGGCGAGGGCGTCCGCCTGCGCGGGGGACATCTGGTCCGCCGCGCCGGGGTCGACGTAGACCGGGCCCTGCTTCAGCGCGTCGGCGGCGTCGGGGATCCCCGTGGCCCTGGCCCCCGCGGTCGGGGCCAGGACCAGGAGCAGCAGCAGCATGAGCAGTCCGCCGACGGCCGACAGCACGGGAATCCTCGTCCTCATACCACCTCGATTACCCCTAAAGAGGCACATTCAGACCTGTCGATCGGACGGCTGTACGGTCAGGGCGCGACGGCCCTGGTGGTGAGACCCCAGCCGTACGGGAACTGCGGGTCGTAGCCGCGGTCGCCGGCGTTCAGCGGCAGCTGCTCGGCGGAGCGCGGCCAGGACACGGGCAGGCGCCCGGAGAAGGCCCGCCTGCCGTAGAGCACGTCGGCGACGCCGTCGCCCTCGCTGCCCGGCAGCCAGGAGGCGACCAGCGCGTCGATCCTTCCGAGCCGGTCGCCGAGGAGCTGCGGCCGCCCGGACACGACCAGCACCGCGCACCGCATCGCGGCGCAGACCCGGTCGACGGCCTTCCCGTCGTCCTCGGACAGTTCCAGGTCGTGGCCGTTGACGCCGACGTCGCCGACCCCCTCCGCGTACGGCGTCTCGCCGACGACGACCACGCCCACGTCGTGTCCGGCGGTGGGCGCCGAGGCGTCCTCGGAGTAGGTGACCCGCGCCCGCGGATCGGCTCTGCGGATGCCGTCCAGGATGGTGGTGCCCTGGATCGCCCGGTCGCCGGCGCCCTGCCATCCGACGGTCCAGCCGCCCGCCTGGTGGGCGAGGTCGTCGGCGTTGGAGCCGGCGACGTACACCCGCTGCCCGGTCCGCAGCGGCAGCAGGCTCCCGCCGTTCTTCAGGAGGACCTGCGAGCGGGCGACGGCCTCCCGGGCCGCGGCCCGGTGCTCGGCGGAGCCGATCCCGGCCAGGTGGGTGGTGTCGGCGTACGGCTTCTCGAAGAGCCCGAGCCGGAACTTCTGCTCGAGCACCCGGCCGACGGCCTCGTCGATCCGGGCGGCCAGGATCCGGCCGGCGGCGACCTCGTCGACGACGGTCCGGCCGAACTCCTTGTACGTGAGCGGGGCCATGTTCATGTCGATGCCGGCGTTGACCGCGTCCCGCACGTCGCTGACGGCGTCCCCCGGCATCTGGTCGACGGCCTCCCAGTCGCTGACGACGATGCCCCGGAACCCGAGCTCGCTCTTCAGCAGGCCGCTGATCATCTCGCCGTGGGAGTGCATCTTCACCGGCCCGCCGCGCTCCCCGGTCAGTTCGAGCGAGGAGAAGGAGGGCATGACCGCCCCCGCGCCGAGGCCGATCGCCTGCCGGAAGGGGGCGACGTGCACGGCGTCCAGCTCGCCCCGGTCGATCCGGGTGACGCCCTGGTCGATGAGGTACGGCGGACGGCCGGAGCCGTAGGCGGTGCCGCCGTCGCCGACGAAATGCTTGGCGGTGGCGAGCACCTTGTCGTTGCGGGCGAGGTCCCGGCCGTCGGCGGCGCCCTGGAGCCCCCGGACGGCGACCGCCAGCGAGGAGACGAGCTCCGGGTCCTCCCCGAAGGACTCGTAGGTGCGGCCCCAGCGCACGTCCCGCACGACGCACACGCAGGGCGCGAAGTTCCAGGCGATCCCGGTGGCCCGCACCTCCTCGGCGGTGATCGCGGCGAGTCGCTCGACGAGAGCGGGGTCCCGAGCGGCGCCGAGCCCGATGTTGTGCGGCATGACGGTGGCGCCCCGCACGAAGGAGTGTCCGTGCACGGCGTCGGTGGCCAGGAGCAGCGGGATCTGCAGCCGGGTGGCGCGCGCGTACCACTGATAGGTGTCGGTGACCTTCCGCCAGGCCGCCGGGGGCTGCGCCGGTGAGCCGGCCGCTTCCGCCTCGTAGATCACCGAGCCCAGGGCGTAGGAGGTGATGTCCTCGTGGGCGGCGAGGGTGTTGCGGCCGGCCTGGGTCATCTGGCCGGCCTTCTCGGCGAGGGTCATCCGCCCGAGGAGGTCGGCGACCCGCTCCCGGACGGGGAGTCCCGGGTCGAGGTACGGCAGCCCGTGCGCGTCGACGACGACCACCGGGTGGCGTTCGGGGCCCGCGGCCCCGGTGACGTCGAGGGCGACCGGGACGGCCTCGGCGACCTCGGGGACGCGGTCGCGGAGGGTGGCGACCGCGACGGTCCGTACGGCTCCGGGCCGGCTGCCGGCGGGGAAGGTGACCGTGCCGGAGGCCGCCCGGTAGTCCCGTCCGGGCGAGGCGGCCGCCGCACGCGTGACCGGACCCGGCGCGGCCGCCGCCCCGCCGCGCGCCGACGGGCCGGGGCCGGTGGCGCGCGCGGGTGCGGAGGTCGTCCACCGGACCGTCACCGGGCGCGCCAGGGGGCGGGCCGCGTCGACGGTGAGACGGATGCGGGCCGTGCCCCCCTCGGCCACGGTGGTGACCGGGGAGGCGGTGACGCGCACCGGGCCCGGGGGCCGTGCGGTCGCGGGCCCGGCGGCTGTCGCTGTCGCGGTGAGGCATCCGGTGAGGACGGCGCCGGCCGCGACGGCCGCCGCCGTGCCCGTCCGCGCCGCACGGAAGATATGACCAGTCATATCGGACATGCTGGGGTGTACCGGGCCCGGAGAACCGGTACGACGCGCGGCTACTCGGCCGGGTCGATGCCCACCCGCAGCAGTCCGTAGGTGAAGGCGTCCTCCAGGGCCTGCCAGGAGGCGGCGATGACGTTCTCGCCGACGCCGACGGTCGACCACTCGCCGTTGCCGTCGCTGGTGGTGATCAGGACCCGGGTCGTGGACTCGGTGCCGTGGCGCCCCTCCAGGATGCGGACCTTGTAGTCCACCAGCTCGAACTTGGCGAGCTGCGGGTAGATCCGCTCCAGGCCGACCCGCATCGCCCGGTCGAGGGCGTTGACGGGTCCGTTGCCCTCGGCGGTGGCGACGATCCGCTCGCCCTTGGCCCAGAGCTTCACGGTGGCCTCGTTGGCGTGGGTGCCGTCGGGCCGGTCCTCGACGATCGCGCGCCAGGACTCCGTGCGGAAGTAGCGGCGGGCCCGGCCCTCCGCCTCCTCGCGGAGCAGCAGTTCGAAGGAGGCGTCCGCGGCCTCGTAGGTGTAGCCCCGGAGTTCGCGCTCCTTGACCCGCTCGACCACCCGGCCGACGAGCTCGCGGTCGCCACCGAGGTCGACGCCCAGTTCCTTGCCCTTGAGCTCGATGGAGGCGCGTCCGGCCATGTCGGAGACGAGCATCCGCATGGTGTTGCCGACCTGCTCGGGGTCGATGTGCTGGTACAGGTCGGGGTCGACCTTGATGGCGGAGGCGTGCAGTCCGGCCTTGTGGGCGAAGGCGGAGACACCCACATAGGGCTGGTGGGTGGAGGGCGTCAGGTTGACGACCTCGGCGATGGCGTGGGAGATCCGGGTCATCTCGGCGAGCGCGCCCGGGGGCAGGACCGTCTTGCCGTACTTGAGTTCCAGGGCCGCGACGACCGGGAAGAGGTTGGCGTTGCCGACGCGCTCGCCGTAGCCGTTGGCGGTGCACTGGACGTGGGTGGCGCCGGCGTCGACGGCGGCCAGGGTGTTGGCGACGGCGCAGCCGGTGTCGTCCTGGGCGTGGATGCCGAGTCGGGCGCCGGTGTCGGCGAGGACGGTGGCCACCACGGCCTGGATCTGGGCGGGGAGCATGCCGCCGTTGGTGTCGCAGAGGATGACGACGTCGGCGCCGGACTCGTGGGCCGCGCGGACGACGGCCTTCGCGTACTGCGGGTTGGCCTTGTAGCCGTCGAAGAAGTGCTCGCAGTCGACGAAGACCCGGCGGCCCTGGGAGCGCAGGTGCGCGACGGTGTCGCGGACCATCTCCAGGTTCTCGTCCAGGGTGGTCCGCAGGGCGAGTTCGACGTGCCGGTCGTGGGACTTGGCGACGAGCGTGATCACCGGGGCGCCGGAGTCGAGGAGGGCCTTGACCTGCGGGTCGTCGGCGGCGCTGCCTCCGGCCCGGCGGGTCGCGCCGAAGGCGACGAGCTGTGCGTGCCGGAAGTCGATCTCCTGCCGGGCACGGGCGAAGAACTCCGTGTCACGCGGGTTGGCGCCGGGCCAACCGCCCTCGATGAAGCCCACGCCGAACTCGTCGAGGTGCCGCGCGATGGTCAGCTTGTCCGCGACGGTGAGGTTGATGCCCTCGCGCTGCGCCCCGTCGCGCAGCGTGGTGTCGAAGACATGGAAGCTGTCGTCGGGACGCGGGCTCGCGTCGGTCTCCGTGGTCATGACTGTGATGGCTCCTGTCGGATGTGGCTCCGGAAGGTATGGATCCACTTGCCCCCATTTTCACGCGCCGTCCGTCTCCGGCCGTGGTGGGGCCGGAAAACGAAAAAACCCCTCGCGGGTGCGAGAGGTCTGCGCGCGGGTCTGGGGCACGGTGTCCACTGCCGCGGGGATCGAGCCACGGGTCAGCGGTCACTGCGGACCGGCGCGCTGCTGCCGATAATCATGGTGGTAGCGAGCACGCCCGCAGTCTCCCACACCGGCCCCGTCCCGTGGACACGGATCTCACGATGCGGTCAGCCCGCCGGACGGCCGCCCCGCCGCGGCCCCGCGCGAGGAGGCGCGTGACCGCGCCGGAGCGGCCCCCGGTCCGCCGGGAGACCGCGTGCCGGCWGCGGCGAGGCGTCAGCGCGAGGCGGCCGGGGTCTCCGCCCGGTCCCGCGGGGGGACCGGCGCGTCGGTGCGGCCGACCCGGCCCAGGTCGATGTCGCGGGTCTCGCGCATCGTCAGGTAGACGATCAGCGAGACGGCCGCGCAGCCGGCCACGTACCAGGAGTAGCCGGACTCGATCCCCGCGTCCTTGAACCAGAGCGCCACGTACTCCGCCGTGCCGCCGAAGAGCGCGTTGGCGACGGCGTACGGCAGGGCCACGCCCAGGGCGCGGATGCCGGTCGGGAAGAGCTCCGCCTTCACGCACGCGTTGATCGAGGTGTAGCCGGTGACGACGACCAGCGCGAGGAGCGAGAGGCCGAGCGCGGGCCAGAACGAGCCGGCGTGCCGGAGCATCGTCATGATCGGCACGGTGAGCAGCGTGGAGCCGACCGCGAAGGTGATCAGCAGCGGGCGGCGGCCGATCCGGTCGGACAGCCGTCCGGCGAGCGGCTGGAGGCAGGCGAAGACGATCAGCGCGCAGAAGGAGACCAGGGTCGCGGTCTGCTTGGGCAACCCGGCGGAGTTGGAGAGGTACTTGGTCAGGTAGGTGGTGTACGTGTAGTACGCCACGGTGCCGCCCATGGTGAGGGCGACGACGAGGAACGCCTCGCGCCGGTGCGCCCAGAGCGCCTTGATCGTGCCCTTCTCGCCGCGGGCGACGCCGTCGTCCGCGGTCTCCTCGTAGACGTCGGTCTCCAGCATGTTGCGCCGCAGGTAGAAGACGACGGCCGCGCCGAGCGCCCCGATGACGAACGGGATGCGCCATCCCCAGCTGTGCAGGGCCTCCGCGGACATCGTGCGCTGCAGCACGATCTGCAGGCCGAGACCGACGACCTGGCCCGCGGTCATCGACACGTACTGGAAGCTGGAGGCGAAGCCGCGGTGCTCCGGGGCGGACGCCTCGGTGAGGTACGTGGCGCTGGCGGCGTACTCGCCGCCGACCGACAGGCCCTGGAGCAGCCGGGCCACCAGGAGGACGGCCGCGCCTCCGTAGCCGGCGACGGAGTAGGTGGGGGCGACGGCGATGAGCAGGGCCGACGCGGACATCAGCGRCACGGTGAGGGTGAGCGCCGCCTTGCGGCCCTTGCGGTCACCGACCCGGCCGAGCAGCCAGCCGCCGACGGGCCGCATGAAGAATCCGACGGCGAAGATGCCCGCGGTGTTCATGAGTTTGGCGGTGTCGTTCCCCTCGGGGAAGAACGCCCCCGCGAAGTAGGTCGCGAAACTCGCGTACACGAACCAGTCGAACCACTCGACCATGTTGCCGGCCGAGCCGACCCAGATCTTCTTCCAGTGCTCTCGTCCCATGGACCGGAACCGTGCCGGAGGACCGGGACGCGCAACAAGGGTGTAGCACGCAACGATCGGGAGTACTTACGTGCCTTACGGTCGCGCCAGCAGGCTCTGTTCGACGAACTCCCGTACGTGTTCAAGGACCTGGTCGCGCCCGAAGCCGGGGATGCCGACCGCCACGTGGACGCTGAACCCGTCGAGCAGGGCCCGCATCCGGGTGGCGAAGCGGTCGGGGTCCACGGCCCGGAACTCGCCGCGGGAGACGCCCTCGGCGAGGAGCGCCACCAGGTCGCGGTGCCAGGCCCCCTCGATGGCGGCCTGCCGCGCGCGGGCGTCGTCGCCTGCGCCCTGGTACCGGTTCCAGACCTCCAGCCAGAGGGTCCAGTGCGGGTCGCGCGGACCGTCGGGGACGTAGACGTCGACGTAACCGTCCAGCCGTTCGCGGGCGGTACCGGGCCGGGACAGCAGCGCGCTGCGCTCGGCGCCGAGGCGCCCCTCGCTCCACTCCAGCGTCTGCAGCAGCAGCTCGTCCTTGGTGCGGAAGTAGTAGAGGAGGTGCCCGCTGCTCATGCCGACCTCGCGCCCCAGCCCGGCCATGGTCAGCCCGTCGAGTCCGCGCGCGGCGATGGTGTCCATGGCGGCGGCGAGGACGTCCTCGCGAGGCGGGGCGGC
>NZ_RDBI01000054.1:101423-115642 GCF_008042125.1 Streptomyces sp. MS191 | reverse complement strand
CCGGGCAGCCCAGCGCCGCCGCGCCGCCGTCCGCGACCCGGTCGTCGCCCACCATGAGGACGTCGGCGGGCGCCCGGCCGAGCGCCTCGCAGGCCGTCGCGAAGAGCGCCGGATCGGGCTTCTGCACACCGTGCTCGAAGGACAGCACGTACGCGTCGATCAGCGGGTCCACCCCGTGGTGGCGGAAGAGCGGGCGCAGGTCCCAGCCGATGTTGCTGACGACGGCGACGGGGACGCCCCGCCGGCGCAGCCCTTCGAGGGTCGCCACGGTGTCCGGGTAGGGCCGCCAGGCCGCGGGTTCGAGGTGCCGCTCGTACAGCGCGTCGGCGAGCCCCGGAGCGGGCAGTCCGGCCTCCCGGGCGAGGGCGGTGTACGCGGCGCGGTGCTGCCCGGCGCTCAGGTCACGCGCGCGCCACAGGGGTTCCAGCGCGGCCGGCAGGGCGCGCGGCGAGGCACCTCCCGGCAGGGCGCCGGCCTCCTCCAGCCGCCCGGCGCAGGCCAGGAGTTCGGTCTCCGGCAGGTCGGTGCCGGAGGCGGCGACGACGGCGCGCAGCCACTCCTCGGTCGGCTCGACGCGGAAGAGGGTCCCGGAGAAGTCGAACATGACGCCCTTGATCATGAGTCCGATCCTGGCCCGGCCCCGGATCGCACGCAAGACCGTCCCCGGTCGCCGCCCGCTCGGCGGCGACCGGGGACGGCGCCGGGATCAGACCTTCGGCTGCTGCTGGGTGATGCAGTGGATGCCGCCCCCGCCCGCGAAGACGGTGCGCGCGTCCACCAGGGTCACGGTCCGCTCGGGGAAGAGCCGGCGGAAGATGCCCGCGGCGATCTCGTCGTTCGGGTCGTCGAAGCCGCACAGCACCACTCCGCCGTTGCACAGGTAGTGGTTGATGTACGAGTAGTCGACCCAGTCGCCGTCCTCGTCCTTGAGGACCGTCGGGGCCGGGACCTTCACGACCTCCAGGGCGCGGCCCTTCGCGTCCGTCTGGCGGCTCAGGATGTCGACGTACGTCCGCGAGCGCTCGTGGTCGGGGTGCGCCGGGTCCTGCTGGCTGTGGACGACCACGACGCCCGGCGCCGCGAAGGCGGCGACGATGTCGACGTGCCCCTGCGTGCCGTACATGCCGTAGTCGCCGGTCAGGCCGTGCGGGAGCCAGATGGCCTTCGTGGTCCCGAGCTTGGCGTGGATCTCGGCCTCGACCTGCTCGCGGGTCCACTCGGGGTTGCGCCCGGCGCCGAGCTGGACCGTGTCGGTCAGCAGGACCGTGCCCTCGCCGTCGACGTGGATCGCGCCGCCCTCGTTCACCAGGGGGCTGCTCAGCACCGGCGCGCCCACCAGGTCCGCCACCTGGCGGGCGATCTCGGAGTCGTGCTCCCAGCGGGCCCAGTCCTGCCCGCCCCAGCCGTTGAACACCCAGTCCACGGCGGCGAGCTCGGAGCCGTCCACGACGAAGGTGGGGCCGATGTCCCGCATCCAGGCGTCGTCGAGCTCGCGTTCCGCCAGTTCGACGTCCGGCCCGAGCAGGGCGCGGGCGGACTCGGCGCCGTCCGGCCCGACCACCATCGTCACCGGCTCGAAGCGGCGTACGGCACGGGCCACCGACGCCCACGCGGCGCGGGCCGCGGCGAGTTCCTCCTCGTCGGTGAAGGTGGGGTTGGGGCCCGGCCAGGCCATCCACGTGCGCTCGTGCGGGGCCCACTCGGGCGGCATACGGAAAGTCATGGTTCGGGTCCTAGAGGAAGTAGAGGCGGTTGAGGGAGATGGACTCGGCGGGTTCGGACCGGATCGGCTCACCGTCCAGGGAGACGAGGCCGGTCCGGTCGTCGACGCCCACGTCGCCGACGCGGGAGTTGAGGAGCAGGTTCCCCGGGCCGATGCCCCGGGTGTCGCGGACGGGGACCCGGCGGCGGCGGGTGGGCAGGGCGTCGGAGCCGAGGTCGACGGCGGCCCGGGCGACGAAGGCGACGGAGATGTCCGCGGGGGTGGCGCCGTGGGCGCCGAACAGGGGGCCGAGGACGAGGGGTTCGCAGGTGTCGGTGGCCGCGTTGGGATCACCCGTCACGCCCCACGCGGGGAAACCGTTCTTGATGACCATCTGCGGCTTGGCACCGAAGTACTGCGGCCGCCAGAGCACGATGTCGGCCATCTTGCCGACCTCAAGGGAACCGATCTCGTGCGCGAGACCGTGGGCGATCGCCGGGTTGATGGTGAGCTTGGCGACGTAGCGCAGGACCCGGGCGTTGTCGTCGTGCGGGCCGTCGCCCTCCAGGGGGCCGAGTTCGGCCTTCATCTTCCCGGCCATGGCGAAGGTCCGGCGTACGGTCTCGCCGGCCCTTCCCATGCCCTGGGCGTCCGAGGAGGTGATGCCGATCGCGCCCAGGTCGTGCAGGACGTCCTCCGCGCCCATCGTCCCGGCCCGGATCCGGTCGCGCGCCATCGCGGCGTCACCGGGCAGGTCGTCCCGGCCCGGATCCGGTCGCGCGCCATCGCGGCGTCACCGGGCAGGTCGGTCTTCAGGTCGTGGACGGAGACGATCATCCCGTAGTGCTCGGCGACCGCGTCGCGGCCGAAGGGCAGGGTGGGGTTGGTGGAGGAACCGATGACGTTCGGCACCCCCGCCATCTTCAGCACGTTCGGCACGTGACCGCCGCCGCAGCCCTCGATGTGGAAGGCGTGGATCGTCCGGCCCTCCAGCACCCGCAGGGTGTCCTCCACCGACAGGCACTCGTTCAGACCGTCGCTGTGCAGCGCGACCTGCACGTCGTGCTCCTCGGCCACCCGCAACGCGGTGTCCAGGGCCCGGGTGTGGGCGCCCATGTCCTCGTGGACCTTGAAACCGGACGCCCCGCCCTCGGCCAGCGCCTCGACCAACGGCGCCGGGTCCGAGGACGAACCCCGCGCCAGGAAGCCGATGTTGACCGGCCACGCGTCGAAAGCACCGAACGCATGACGCAGCGCCCAGGGCGAGTTGACGCCGACGCCCCAGACGGGCCCGAACTCCTGGCCGATGATCGTCGTGACACCGCTCGCGAGCGACGCCTCCATGATCCGCGGCGAGAGCAGGTGGACATGGGTGTCGACGGCTCCGGCGGTGGCGATCAGACCCTCACCGGACACGATCGAGGTGCCGGTGCCGACGACGACGTCGACCCCGTCGAGGGTGTCGGGATTCCCGGCCCGGCCGATGGCGTGGATCCGCCCCTCACGGATGCCGATCGACACCTTGCGGATGCCCTGCACCGCGTCGATCACCAGCACGTTGCTGATCACCACGTCGCAGGTCTCACGGACGGCCGCGGCCTTCAGATGCAGACCGTCGCGGGCCGTCTTGCCGAAGCCGGCGAGGAACTCGTCACCGGGCTTCTGCGCGTCCGACTCCACCCGGACCACCAGCCCGGAGTCTCCCAGGACGACCCGGTCACCGGCACGGGGACCGTGCACCGACGCGTACTCGTAGGGGTCCATCACTCGCCCTCCTTCGTGGCCTCGACACCGAGGTAGCCGCAGGCGGCCGCCCTGCGCAGCGCCTCCTCCTTCGCGCCCGGCGCGTCCAGCGGACCGTCCACCAGACCGGCGAAACCGATCGCGACCCGGGCACCCCCGATCGGCACGAGACCGACCTCGGCCACCCCGCCCGGATCGAACCGGAACGACGAACCCGCCGGGACCGCCAGCCGCATGCCGAACGCCGCCGCCCGGTCGAAGTCCAGACGCGGATTGGCCTCGAAGAAGTGGAAGTGCGAGGTGACACTGACCGGCACCGACGCGGTGTTGCGGACCGTCAGCGTCAGGGCTGGCGGCCGCTCCGCCTCGGTGGGTCCCGGGAGCAGGGCGCCCGGGGCGGCCTCCCCCAGCGCTCCCCCGCCGATCGGGTCGGAGACGACCGCGAGCCGCGAACCGTCGTCGAAGACGGCCTCGACATGCACTTCCGTGACGATGTCGGCGACGCCCGGCAGCACGTCGTCCGGCCCGAGCACGGACCGCGCCGCGGCGATCGCCTCGGCCAGCCGCAGACCGTCGCGCGCCGCCTCGCAGACGGCGTCCGCGACCAGCGCGGTCGCCTCGGGAACGTTGAGCCGCAGGCCCCGCGCCCGCCGGGCCCGGGCGAGCTCGGCGGCGCCGAAGAGCAGCAGCCGGTCACGTTCGGTGGGGGTCAGTCGCACCTGAAAACACCTCCTGTTTGAACGCCACTCTAAATGCTGAAGTCCAGTCTTCCAAGCATTGACGCGAGCCACTCGCGTGCGTCACATTGAGCGGCACTCAAATTCTGGCGAACGGCGCACACCACAGGGAGTCCCGCATGCCGATAGAACAGCGCGGAGTCGACACCATCCCCGAGGCGGAACGCACCAGCGGTCCCCGCGACCTCCTCTCGATCCTGCTCGGCTCGAACCTGTGCCTGGGCGTGATCGTCTTCGGTTGGCTACCGGTCTCCTTCGGTCTCGGGCTGTGGGCGTCGGTGACCTCCGTCGTCACCGGCACGCTCGTCGGGGTGGCCGTCACGGCTCCGCTCGCGCTGGTCTCGCTGCGGACCGCGACCAACCTCTCGACCTCGAGCGGCGCGTTCTTCGGCGTCCGCGGCCGGCTCGTCGGCTCGGTGGTCGGCCTGCTGCTCTCGCTCGGCTACACCGCGCTGACGCTGTGGATCGGCGGGGACGTGATGGTCGGCACGCTCGCCCGGCTGACCGGCCTGCCGACCGGCGGCGTCGCGCACACCGTGGTGTACGCGGTGCTCGCGGCCTGCACGGCCGTCGGCGCGGTGTACGGCTACCGGCTCCTGCTGCGGCTCAGCAAGGCACTCACGGTCGGGATGACCCTGCTGCTCGCGCTCGGACTCGTCGCCTACGCCGGGGACTTCACCACGGCCGCCCCTCCGGACACCCCGTACCTGCTCGGTTCGTTCTGGCCGACCTGGGTGCTGTCCGCGGTCGCGGCCGGACTCAGCGGCCCGGTCGCCTTCATCACCCTGCTCGGCGACTACACCCGCTACGTCTCCCCGGAGCGGTACAGCACGCGGACGGTGTGGCGGACCACCTGTCTGGGCCTGCTCGCCGGTCTGCTGGTCCCTCAGCTCTTCGGCACGTACACGGCGTTGGCGGCCCGCGGCGGCCTGGACTACGCGGGCCCGCTCGTCGCGGCCTCCCCCGTCTGGTACCTGGTGCCGCTGCTGCTCGCGGCGACCGCCGGCTCGGTCGGCAACGCGGGGCTGATGCTGTACTCCATGGGCCTCGACCTCGACGCCATCCTGCCCCGCGCGACGCGCGCCCGGGCGACGCTGGTGGTCGCCGCGGTGGCGACGGCCTTCGTCTTCCTGGGGCACTTCGCCTCGGACGCGCAGACGGCGATGACGTCGTTCGTACTGCTGCTGACGGCGATCGGCACGCCCTGGGCGGTGATCACCCTGATCGGCCACGCGCGGTGCGACGGGGTCTACGACCCGGAGGCCCTCCAGGTCTACAACCGGGGGACCCGGGGCGGTGCGTACTGGTACCGGGCGGGCTGGCACCCGCGGGCCACGGTGTCCTGGGCGATCGGCGCGGCGGTGGGCCTGGCCGGGGTCTCCACCCCGCTGTACGAGGGCCCGCTGCTGGATCTGACCGGCGGGATCGACTGCAGCTTCGTGCTCTCGGGACTGGCCGGCGGGGCTCTGTACGCGGCGCTGACGCCGGGGGCGGCCGCGGTGCGGGCACGGGCGGCCCGACGAGGACGGGATCAGGGGCGGGACCGGGGACGTGACGAGGAGCCCGTCGCTTCCTGAAGCCGCGGGGAGCCCGGGGCTCGCGGGCGCCCGGAAACGCGGGAATCCCCCGGGGCGGCCGCCATGGCCGCCCCGGGGGCTTCCGCCGTCCGGGGCCCGGACAGGGTCTAGCCCAGCTCGTGCGTCCAGCCGTGGACGTCCTCGGCCTTGCCCGTCTGGATCGCGAGGAGCGCGTCGCGCAGCTTCATCGTGACCTCGCCCGGCTGCCCGCCGGACTGCTGCCACTCGCCGCGCGCCGACTTCACGGTGCCGACCGGCGTGATCACCGCGGCCGTGCCGCAGGCGAAGACCTCGGTCAGGGTGCCGTTCTCGCTGTCGGCCTGCCACTGGTCGATGGAGACACGGGTCTCCTCCGACTCGAACCCGAGGTCCTGCGCCAGGCGGAGCAGCGAGTCACGGGTGATGCCGGCCAGCAGCGAGCCGGTCAGGGTGGGGGTGACGATCTTGTTCCCGTACACGAAGTACAGGTTCATGCCGCCGAGCTCCTCGACCCACTTGTGCTCCACGGCGTCGAGGTACGCGACCTGGTCGCAGCCCTTCGCCGCGGCCTCGGCCTGGGCGAGGAGGGAGGCCGCGTAGTTGCCGCCGGTCTTGGCGTCGCCCATGCCGCCCGGGACGGCGCGGACCCGGTCCTCGGAGAGCCAGATGGAGACGGGCTTCACACCGCCGGGGAAGTACGGGCCCGCCGGCGAGGCGATGACGACGAAGAGGTACTCGTTGGCCGGGCGGACACCCAGGCCGACCTCGGTCGCGATCATGAAGGGGCGCAGGTAGAGGGAGTCCTCGCCGCCGTGCGCCGGGACCCACGCCTTGTCCTGCTGGACGAGCACGTCGCAGGCCTCGATGAAGGTCTCGACGGGCAGCTCCGGCATGGCCAGCCGCTGGGCGGAGGCCTGGAAGCGGCGCGCGTTGGCGTCGGGGCGGAAGGTGGCGACGGAGCCGTCGGGCCTGCGGTACGCCTTCAGGCCCTCGAAGATCTCCTGGGCGTAGTGCAGGACGTTGGTGGCCGGGTCGAGGGAGAGCGGGCCGTACGGCACCAGCTGACCGTCGTGCCAGCCGCGCCCCTCGGTCCACCGGATCGTCACCATGTGATCGGTGAAGTGGCGGCCGAATCCGGGGTTGGCCAGGATCGCCTCGCGCTCCGCGTCGGACAGCGGGCTGGAGGAGGGCTTGAGCTCGATGGTGGGCGTCGTCATGAGTGCTTGTCCTTCACCGGTTGTGTGTGACGGACCGCGCTCACGCCGCTATCAGTGCTCTGCTAGGACGTCCGAGCTTTCCCGCATGCCGCGGCCCCACGTCCGATTATCGCTCGTGGGGGACGGTGCACGGAAACGGTGTGTGCGTGGTCCATGAGGGGATGGTGACACCCGACGCCCACACAGGTACAGCCGCCGGGTGCGGATGCGACCCGGCGGCTGTGAGAGAGCAGTCGGCGGGTCAGCTCGCTACGCGTACCGCGAGCGCGTCGCCGATCTCTTCCGTGGTCCGGACGGAGTCCCCGCGCTCGGTCAGGTCGGCGGCCACGGCGGCCTCGACCCGGGCCGCCTCGGCCTCGTGTCCGAGGTGGCGCAGCAGGAGCGCGACGGAGAGGACGGTGGCCGTGGGGTCGGCCTTGCCCTGGCCCGCGATGTCCGGCGCGGAGCCGTGGACCGGCTCGAACATCGAGGGGAACTCGCGGCTCGGGTTGATGTTGCCCGAGGCGGCGACGCCGATGCCGCCGGAGACGGCCGCGGCGAGGTCGGTGATGATGTCGCCGAAGAGGTTGTCGGTGACGATCACGTCGAAGCGGGCCGGGTCGGTGACGAGGAAGATCGTCGCCGCGTCGACGTGCAGGTAGTCGGTGGTGACCTCGGGGAACTCCGTGGCGACCTTGTTGAAGATGTTGGTCCACAGGTGTCCCGCGAAGGACAGGACGTTGTTCTTGTGGACCAGCGTCAGCTTCTTGCGGGGACGGGCCTGGGCGCGGGCGAACGCGTCCCGGACCACGCGCTCGACACCGAAGGCCGTGTTCACGGAGACCTCGGTGGCGACCTCGTGCGGGGTCCCGGTGCGGATCGAGCCGCCGTTGCCGGTGTACGGGCCCTCGGTGCCCTCGCGGACCACGATGAAGTCGATCTCCGGCTCGCCCTTGAGCGGGGTGGAGACGCCGGGCAGCAGCTTCGACGGACGCAGGTTGACGTGGTGGTCGAAGAGGAAGCGGAGCTTCAGCAGGAAGCCGCGTTCCAGGACGCCGGAGGGGACCGACGGGTCGCCGATCGCGCCGAGCAGGATGGCGTCGTGCTGCTTGAGGGCCTCGGCGTCCGCGTCGGTGAGGGTCTCACCGGTCGCGTGGTAGCGCCGGGCGCCGAAGTCGTACTCCTTGGTCTCCAGCTTCACGTCCTGCGGAAGGACGGCCGCGAGGACCTTGAGGCCCTGGGCCACGACCTCCTGGCCGATGCCGTCGCCGGGAATGACTGCCAGATCGATGCTGTGAGACATGTCGGCACCCTACTCCTCGTCCCAGTGCCTGACACGCTCTGTCCACGATGCGGACCTCTCGCGTCGCGCGAGCAGGTCGCGCGGGGCGGTCGACCGTCGAAGCGGAAGGCGGGCGGGGGCAGGGCGACGCCCCTTCGCAGGGCGGACGGCACCGGGCGGTCACCGGGGGCCCACGCGGCGCCCGGGGCCGTCGGGTCGGGGGCGGATCCGCCACGGACCGGCGCGGATCCGCGCGGCGAGACGGAAGCACGACGATCCCGGCCGGAACGTCCGGCCGGGGGTGTCGGGCACGGTCACGCCGGCGCCGTCGCCGGGCGGACGCTCGGCGGCGCGGAGCCGCACGGCGATGTGCCGGGCAGCCGGAACCGGTCCGCGGAACGGGATGGCCCGCGGCCCCGGTGCGGACCGGTCGCGGTCCCGCGCACAGGCGCGGGGCCGGTGAAAAGTCAGCCGGGACCGGTCGGAGACCGGGCCGGGACCGGGTCGCGTTGCCGCGGGCCAGCCCGGCCGCGCGCAGTACGGCGCACCGGGTCGGTACGGCGCACCGGCACGGGCGGCCCGCCGGCGACCGGTCCGGCGCGTGAGCGGTCCGGTGAGCGACCCGTCTCGCCAGGGACCGGTGAGGCCGGCGACTCGTCAGTGGCCGGTCACGTCGGCGAGCGGTCTCGTCAGTGACCCGTCTCGCCGCCGTTGTCGCGGCGGTCGAGGGCCCGCTGGAGGGCGGCCGCGGCGTTCTTGCGGGCGTCGTCGCTGGGGTGGGTGGCGGTGTGGCGGACACGGCGGGCGGTCTGAGTGGCCATGAGGGATCGACTCCTTGAGATCAGTGATGATCCGAGATCAGTGGTGATCGAAGGCGCCGGAGGGGGCGGGGAGCGCCGCCGCAGGGGTTACCTGCACAGGGGCATCGCGCTCTCGACCGCCATTCGCTGATGAAGCGAGACGTTCGGCTCCTACAAAGCTAGGACAGGTGCCCGCGTCTGTCTCCACAATTACTCGGACTTCCTACTATCTGAGACGGCGATCAGCCCACACCGCCCCGCAGCTCCCGGATGAGGGCCCGTACCGCCAGGGATTTCGCCAGCTCAGGAGTGGTGACGTAGCCGACGGACCGGGTCGGGCGCGCCGGGCCCAGATCGGCGATCCTGACGGAGGGCGGCGCACCCGTCAGGGACAGTTCGGGCATCACGGCCATGCCGAAACCGCTGCCCACCATCGAGAGCACCGCCCCGTCGTCCTCGGCCTGCACCGTGGCCGGCGGCAGCCAGTCCTGCGCCGCCCACCACTCCCGGGTGTACGAGGTGCAGTTCTCCACCCAGTCGACCAGCGGGAGCGAGCGCGGCTCCGTGTGTCCCGCCGGATGCACCAGCGCGTACCCCTCCTCCAGGAGCACTCCCCCGACGAGATCCGGCGGCACGGGAGAGGTGGTCCCGATCGTCGCGATGCCGATGTCCGCCCGCCCGTCCAGGACTTCGCCGGCCGTGCCGCGTCCCACCTCGCGCACGATCCGCACCTCGGGGACGATCTCGGGGTGACCGGCGGCCAGCCGCGCCAGTACGGGCGGCAGCAGATGCAGGGCGGCGCTGCGGAAGGCGGCGATCCGCAGCCGCAGCGGTCCGGCTCCCGCGTCCGCGCCGCCGCCCGCGCCCCGCACCTCCGCCGCCATCACCTCCAGCAGCCGCAGCACCCGGCGGGCGTGGGCGAGGGCCCGCTCCCCGGCCTCCGTCGGCGTGGCGCCGGACCGTCCCCGTACGAAGAGCACCGCCCCGAGCTTGCGTTCGCTGCCGCGCACCGAGTGCGAGACGGCGGACTGCGTCATGCCGAGAGCCGCGGCGGCGGCCGAGAAGCCACCGGCGCTCCCGACCGCCACCAGGACGCGCAGTTCGTGCGGGGCGAGGTCGGCCATCAGGGCTCCCACCTGGACGTATGAGGAGAGTTCATGGATCGGCTGCTGCCATCGACGCAACCCCCTGCCCGTCCCGGCCATTCCCTCCTACGGTCTCCGCCATGACGAACGACACCATGATCACCGTCCAGCAGACCGCGCGCCCAGAGGGCTTCCCGACCCCCGCGCACTTCGCCTTCGTCGAGGCGCCCGTGCCCGGACCGGCGCCGGGCACCGCGCTCGTCGAGAACCTCCAGTGGTCCGTGGACCCGTACCACCGCGAGGCGATGGACGGGGACTTCCTGTGGACGCTGGACTCCCCCATGGAGGGACGGACCCTCGGCCGGGTCCTGGAGTCCCGAGCCCCCGGCCTCTCTCCCGGCGACCTGGTCCTGCACCGCAAGGGCTGGCGCACCCACTCCGTGCTGGCACCGGACGAGGTGCGCCCGGTCCCGGACTTCGAGGGCGTGCCGCTCGCCGCGCACCTGAGCGTCCTGGGCGGTACGGGCCTGTCGGCGTACGTCGGCCTGACCCGGATCGCCCGGCTCCAACCGGGCGAGGACCTGTTCGTCTCGGCGGCGGCGGGCGGGGTCGGCACCGCGGCCGGACGCTTCGCCCGGCTGCTGGGTGCGGGCCGGCTCGTCGGCAGCGCGGGTTCGGCACGCAAGGTCGCCCACCTGACCGAGCGGGTCGGTTTCGACGCGGCCTTCGACTACCACGACGGTCCCGTCACCCAGCTGCTGGCGAAGGCGGCGCCGGACGGGGTGGACGTCGCGCTCGACGGGGTGGGGGGCGACCATCTGGAGGCGTCGATCGACGCGCTGCGCGAGTACGGCCGGATCGCCTGGGTCGGCGCCATCGCCCAGTACCACTCGCTCTCCGCTCCCCCGCCCGCCCCGCGCAACCTCTTCGACCTGGTCGAGAAGAGCATCCGGCTCGAAGGCTTCCTGGTGCGCAACCACATGGACGCGCAGGCGGAGTTGTACGACTTCGCGGTGCCGCACCTGCGGAGCGGGCGGCTGCCGCTGGACGTGACGGTGACGGAGGGCTTCGACCGGATCGTGGACGCGTTCCTCGGCATGCTGCGCGGCGAGAACGTGGGGAAGGCGCTGGTCTCCCGATCAGGCATGGCTATCTAGGTTGTGTTCCTACCTAGCCAGTGGTGGGATGCACCCATGGCCGCCGACCGCAGATCCAGCTGGCTCAAGGGAGTCCTCGACCTGCTCGTGCTTTCCCGCCTGACCGACGGCGAGAGTTACGGGTACGAGATCGCCAAGGCCCTCGCGGAGGCGGGGCTCGGCGAGATCAAGGGCGGGACGCTGTACCCCGTCCTGAACCGGCTGGAGGAGGCGGGCCTGGTGGAGGCCGAGTTCCGGGCCGCCGAGCGCGGGCCGGGCCGCCGCTACTACCAACTCACCGAGCGGGGCCGTACGAGCCTCGCGGCCGAGAGCGGGGCCTGGCTGGCCTTCCACCGCTCCGTACAGACCATGCTGCGACCAGGGGGACGGACACCATGACGACGGACACCTACTTCGAGGAGCTCGCCCGGGCGCTGCGCGGCGCGGGCGTGCCCGAGGCGCAGGTCGCCGCGACGGTCGAGGACCTGTGCGGGCACCTCGCGCAGACGGGGACGGACGCGCGGGCGGAGTTCGGTCCCGCCGCCGCCTTCGCGGCGCAGCTCGGGGGCCTGGCGCCGCCGCCCGGTGAGCCCGACGAGCGGGCGGAGAGGTGGACCTGGACCGCCGACCTCTTCAACGACCGCCGGATGCTGGAGATCCACGGGGACCAGGGCTGGGAGGTCGAGTCGCTCGACGCGCTCGGCCGGTTCGTCTGCCGCCGCGCGCCGGGGGTGGCACTGCGCTGGGAGTACCGGCGCGAGGTGGTCGGCGGCCGGCGGCGGGACAAGGTCCTGGGCGAACTGGAGCCCGAGGGCTGGGAGTTGTGCGGGGAGTGGCTGGTGTACGGCTACTTCAAGCGGCCGAAGGCGGCGAGTGCGGGTCCGGCGGGCGAACTGGCGGCACCGCCCGCGACCCCGCGGGAGTGGCTGTTCCTGAGCCGTCGCGGCAAGGTGGCGCTGGTGATCTGGGGGGTCGCCGTCCTGGCGGTCCTCGGCGCGGCCCTGTCCGGGCTGGGGCTGCCCGGGTACGTCATCGCGCTGTTCGGTGTGGGCTGGGCGATCTCGGCGACGTACACGGCGAAGCTGGAGTCGGAGGCGGGATACGTCCGCCGGGGCGGCTCGGGCGGGCGCTGACGACGGCGGGCCCTCGGCGGCGCTACAGCACGTCGCCGTCGCGCCAGTCGAAGACGAGCGGGGCGGCGGGAGCGGGGAGCACCCCGCCCGCGGCCGGGCGCAGGAAGGTGCTGCCCGCCCCCTCCGGGAGGTCGACGACGCCGTCGGGCCCGAGGACCTGGATCCGGCCGCCCCACACCTCCCAGCCGCGCGCCCGGTAGAGCGCGGCGCCCTCGTCGGACGCGGACAGCGCGCCGAAGGGGTAGGTCCCGTCGATCACCCGCTCCAGCTCGGCCATGACGGCGCCACCGAGGCCCTTCCGACGCCGGTCGGCGCGGACGGCGACGCCTTCGACGTATCCGACGCGGTACGAGCGGCCCCGGTACCGGACCCGGCGCATGACGACGCTGCCGTGGGCGACCACGCCCCGCCCGTCCTCGATCCAGGCGTGGACGCCGCCGAGGGCGTGGTCCCAGTCCTCGTCGGAGAAGTCGCCGTCGAAGGCGTCGTCGAGCATCCCCCGTACGGCGCGCAGCCGTTCGGCGCCGACGGCGTGGGTGGGTGCGGTCCTCACGGTCATGACCCCAGTCTGCCCCCTCTCCACTTCTAACCTCTTAAAATCCATTGACAGGTTAGAGAGGCGCCTGCTTGACTCGTCTTGTCACCAGTGAACGCGCTTCGAGGGGTTAGAGATGGCCATCACGCTTCCGGTCCACCACCGCACCGCCACGGTCCGCGGCCACGAGATCCACTACCGCGAGGCAGGCCCCGCCGACGCACCGGCCCTCCTGCTGCTGCACGGCTTCCCCACCAGCTCGCACATGTTCCGCGACCTGATCCCGCTGCTCGCCGACCGCTACCACCTCGTCGCGCCCGACCACCTGGGCTTCGGCCGCAGCGCCGCCCCGTCGGCGAAGGAGTTCGACTACACCTTCGCCGAACTGGCCTCGCTCACCGCGGAGTTCACCGAGACCATCGGCCTCGACAGGTTCGCGCTCTACATCCAGGACTACGGCTCCCCCATCGGGCTGCGCCTCGCGCTGGCCCACCCCGAACGCGTCACCGCGATCGTCAGCCAGAACGGCAACGCCTACGACGAGGGCCTCGGCGCCGACGCCTGGGCACCGGTCCTCGCGATGATCGCCGAACGCACCCCCGCCACCGAGGAGCCGGTCCGCGGCATCCGCTCGCTCGACGGCATCCGGTGGCAGTACGAGACGGGCGTGCCGGCCGAGTACCGCGACCTCCTCAGCCCGGACGCCTGGCACCACGACGCGGCCCTGATGGCGCGGGAAGGCCAGGACGACATCCAGCTGGACCTGATCGGCGACTACGGGAGCAACTTCGCGCTGTACCCGGCCTTCCAGGAGTACTTCCGCACGAGCCGGGTACCCCTGCTCGCGGTCTGGGGCGAGGGGGACGAGGTCTTCGTCCCGGCGGGCGCGGAGGCCTTCCGCCGCGACCTCCCGGACGCGGAGATCCACCTGCTGCCCACGGGCCACTTCGCCCTGGAGACCCACGCCCCGGCGATCGCCGGGCTGATCGGCGACTTCCTCGGACGGACTGTCGGACCGGCCGTATAGGGTCGAACAGCACGACGCCGAACACGGGGGTGGACATGGCGTTCGATGACGAATGGTCCCGGATCAGGACCGAGACGACCACGACGCGACTCGACCATCCCGACGCGCAGCGACTGACGGCCGTGATGACCCGGCTGCACCGGCTGCTGACCCTGACCGGCCCCGGCGGCCTCACGGACGCCCAGGTCGCGGCGCTGTGCGGTGTCGCGAAACCCGATCGCGAGGAGTTCACCGCCTGGCTGGGCGCCCTGAACGACCAGCTCCGCAAGGCCACGGCCTGACCCCAC
>NZ_RDBI01000054.1:24693-101323 GCF_008042125.1 Streptomyces sp. MS191 | reverse complement strand
GGCTACCCCCACATGGGCTGACGCCCCCCCGGGCCTCCGCGCGGAGGCCCGGGGGGGCGTCAGCCCATGTGGGGGTAGCCGTACTCGGTCGGCGGGACCAGCGTCTCCTTGATGGCGCGGGTCAGCGTCCAGCGCATCAGGTTCTGCGGGGCGCCGGCCTTGTCGTTCGTGCCGGAGGCGCGGCCTCCGCCGAACGGCTGCTGGCCGACGACGGCGCCGGTCGACTTGTCGTTGATGTAGAAGTTGCCCGCGGCGAAGCGGAGCTTCTCCATCGTGTGCGCGGTCGCGGCGCGGTCGCCCGAGATGACCGAGCCCGTCAGGGCGTAGTCCGAGACGGACTCCATCTGGGTCAGCATGGCGTCGTACGCGTCGGCGGAGCTGTCGTCGTAGACGTGGATCGCGAGGATCGGGCCGAAGTACTCGGTCGTGAAGACCTCGTTCTCCGGGTCGGAGCACTCGATGACGGTCGGACGGACGAAGTAGCCCTCCGCGTCGTCGTAGGTGCCGCCGGCCACGATCGTGCAGGTCTCGTCGGCCTTCGCGCGGTCGATCGCGGCCTTGTTCTTGGCGAACGAGCGCTCGTCGATCACGGCGCCGATGAAGTTCGACAGGTCGGTGACGTCACCCATCTTGATGCCGTCGACCTCGGCCGCGAACTCCTCCTTGAAGCCGTCGTTCCAGATGGAGGCCGGGACGTACGCACGCGAGGACGCCGAGCACTTCTGGCCCTGGAACTCGAAGGAGCCGCGGGTCAGCGCGGTCTTCAGGATCGCGCGGTCGGCGCTGGGGTGCGCGACGACGAAGTCCTTGCCGCCCGTCTCGCCGACGATGCGCGGGTAGGAGCGGTACTTCTCGATGTTGTTGCCGACCGTCTTCCACAGGTGCTGGAAGGTCTTGGTCGAGCCGGTGAAGTGGATGCCGGCGAGGTCGGGGTGGTTCAGGGCGACCTCGGAGACGGCGATGCCGTCACCGGTGACCAGGTTGATGACGCCCTTGGGCAGACCGGCCTCCTCCAGGAGCTCCATGAGGAGCACCGCGGAGTGGGTCTGGGTCGGGGACGGCTTCCAGATCACCACGTTGCCCATGAGGGCGGGGGCGGTGGGCAGGTTGCCCGCGATGGCCGTGAAGTTGAACGGCGTGATCGCGTAGACGAAGCCCTCCAGCGGGCGGTGGTCCAGTCGGTTCCACACGCCCGGGGAGTTCGCCGGCGGCTGCTCGGCCAGGATCTGGCGGGCGTAGGCCACGTTGAAGCGCCAGAAGTCGACGAGCTCGCACGGGGTGTCGATCTCGGCCTGCTGGACGGTCTTGGACTGGCCCAGCATGGTGGAGGCGGCCAGCGTCTCGCGCCAGGGGCCGGCGAGCAGCTCGGCGGCGCGCAGGATGATCGCGGCGCGGTCGTCGAAGGACATCGCGCGCCAGGCCGGGGCGGCGGCCAGGGCGGCGTCGATGGCCTCCTGGGCGTCCTGCTCGGTGGCGCCGGCGAAGGTGCCGATGACGGCCTTGTGGTTGTGCGGCTGCACGACGTCGACGCGCTCGCCGCCGCCCATGCGCTTGACGCCGCCGATGGTCATCGGCAGGTCGCGCGGGTTCTCGGCCAGCTCCTTGAGCTTCGTCTCCAGACGGGCGCGCTCGGGGGAACCGGGGGCGTAGCTGTGCACCGGCTCGTTGACCGGAGCGGGGACCTGGGTGACAGCGTCCATGAGTCTCGTTACTCCTTGTGAGAGGTGGGCTCAGCCCTTGGTGAGGATGGAGCGGGCGAAGAAGAGCAGGTTGGCCGGCTTCTCCGCGAGGCGGCGCATGAAGTAGCCGTACCAGTCGGTGCCGTAGGCCGTGTAGACGCGCATCCGGTGGCCCTCGGCGGCGAGACGGTTCTGCTCCTCGCTGCGGATGCCGTAGAGCATCTGGAACTCGTACTCGTCCAGCTTGCGCCCGGCGCGGCGGGCCAGCTCCTGGCCGATGGAGATCAGGCGCGGGTCGTGCGAGCCGATCATCGGGTAGCCCTCGCCCTCCATCAGGATCTTCATGATCCGGACGTAGGCCTTGTCGATCTCCGACTTGTCCTGGAGGGCGACGGAGGCGGGCTCCTTGTAGGCGCCCTTGACGATGCGGACCCGCGAGCCGTCGGCGGCGAGGCGGCGGGCGTCCTCCTCGGTGCGGAAGAGGTAGGCCTGGATGACGCAGCCGGTCTGCGGGAAGTCCTTCCGCAGCTCCTGGTGGATGGCGAACATCGAGTCGAGGGTGGTGTGGTCCTCGGCGTCCAGGGTGACCGTGGTGCCGATCGCGGCGGCGGCCTCGACGACCGGGCGGACGTTGGCGAGAGCGAGCTCGTGGCCGCCCTCCAGCGCCTGGCCGAACATCGAGAGCTTCACCGACATCTCGGCGCGCTCGCCGAGGCCCAGCTCCTTGAGTCGGCCGACGAGCTCCAGGTAGGCGTCGCGGGCGGCGTGGGACTGCTCGACGGTGGTGATGTCCTCACCGACGACGTCCAGGGTGACCTCCAGGCCGCGGCCCGTGATCTCCTCGACGATCGGGATGACGTGGTCGACCGTCTCGCCGGCGATGAAGCGGTCGACGACCTGCTTGGTCCCGGGGGCGGCCGACACGAAACGGCGCATCTTGTCGCTGCGCGACGCGGCGAGGATCACGGGACCCAGCACGGGGCACCTCCAGAAGGGCAGGGTGTCGAAAGAGGCTGATACCCGAACGCACGGAACGAATCGGGAACAGCACGGAGAACCACCGTGAAACCTAAGGATCGCTCCGATCCTGTGCCATCGACAGCTGTCACGCATCCGCGGACGGCATCTCAGACATTTGTATGAAGGCGGAGGCGCGGAGTGGGAGAATATCCGCGTGAAGGGCGATTACCAGGAGCTGGTGGACGAGATCTCCGGGCTGCTCGGCGCGCCGGCCACGCTGGAGAACCGGGATTTCGGACTGATCGCCTTCGGCGCCCACGACAGCGACGACGACACCGCGATGGACCCGGTCCGCACGCGCTCGATCCTGACCAGGAAGTCGACCCCGGCGGTCCGCGCCTGGTTCGAGGGCTTCGGCATCACCCGGGCGACGGGCCCGGTGCGCATCCCGGCGGCACCCGACGCGGGCGTCTACCGGGACCGGATCTGCCTCCCGGTGCGCCATCGGGGCGTCGTCCTCGGCTACGTCTGGCTCCTCGACGCCGAACCCGGCCCGACGCCCGCCCAGCTCACGGCGGCGATGGAGGTCGCCACCCGGATCGGCGGACTCCTCGCGGACGAGGAGCGTGCGGGCACGGACCTCTCGCGCGAGTTCGCCGCGGTCCTGACCGCCGGGCGCGGCTGGCAGAGCGACATGGCCGTCGCGGCCCTGCGGGCGGCCCTCGGGCCCAGCGCGGACGGCCTGCACACCGTCGTCTGCGTGGCCCCCTGGCAGGGCGAGGCCCCGTCGGTCCGGGCGGTGCCGGGGGCCGCGGCGGTCGCCACGCTGCCGGAGGGCGGCTCCCTCGCGGTCCTGGTCCGGCTGCGCACGGCCGAGGACCTCTCCCCCGCCGAGGCCGCGGCGGACCGGCTGCGCGGCGCCGCACCGGCCGGCATCGCGACGCCGCTGCGGGGGCTCGTGGGGCTGCCGGCGGCCTGGCACGAGGCCGTCACGGCGGCCCGCGCGGTCACGGCGCAGCCCTCGCTCGGCCCGGTCGCGCGGTGGGCGGGGATCGGCCCGTACCGGCTGCTCGCGGCGCTCCCCCACCCCGAGGCGGATCCCGTCGTCGCACCGCTGCTCGCCCCCGCCCACGCCGAACTGGCCCGCACCGCGGAGGTGTTCCTCGACAACGCCGGCCAGGCGGGCCGCACGGCGGCGGCGCTCGGAGTGCACCGGCAGACCCTCTACTACCGGCTCTCCCGGGTGGAGCAGCTCACCGGGCTGGACCTGGACGACGGCGAGGACCGGCTGCTGCTGCACATGTCCCTCAAGGCGGCCCGGCTGTGAGCGGTGCTCGTCGGTCGGGCCGGGGCCCTGGCCGTCAGTCCCGCTCGCCCATCATGATCCTGAGCCCCTCGGTCAGGTCGTCCGCCGTCGGGGCGGTCTCGGGGTCCACCACCCACTGGATCATCACGCCGGTGGCGAGCGCCTGGCAGAGCAGTCCGGCGACCCGGGCCTTCTCCGGGTCCGCCTCCGGGTCCAGGCCCAGGAACGCCTCCGCCATCCCGAGACGGCCTTCCCGCTGAGGCTCCTTGATCGCCTCGCGGAGCTTCTCGTCGTCGTCCAGGCGGGTGACGATCTCGGTCTGCAGCTTCCAGACCGGGCGGCTGGCCGCGGCCGCCGCGATGACCTGGTCCCAGACGGCGTGGAAGCGCTCGTACGGGTCGGCCGACGGCTCCTCGCGGTCCTCCCGCTCGCCGTCCGCCGGGCCGATCCGGTTGCCCCACTCCTCGGTCAGCGCGAGGAAGGCCTGCTGGAGCAGGGCGTCCTTGGAGCCGTAGTGGTAGCCGATGGAGGCCAGGTTGGTGCCCGAGGCGGCGACGATGTCGCGGGCCGTCGTACGGGCGTAGCCCTTCTCCAGGAGGCAGCGCTTGGCGCCGTCGAGCAGATCTTCGCGGTGTCCCATGACAGCACTGTACCCGGATCTTAGACGTCCGTGTAAGACGATCGTCTATGA
Source organism: Streptomyces sp. MS191 (assembly GCF_008042125.1). Classification (GTDB taxonomy): domain Bacteria; phylum Actinomycetota; class Actinomycetes; order Streptomycetales; family Streptomycetaceae; genus Streptomyces. The sequence continues at coordinate 96,687 of NZ_RDBI01000054.1, read as the reverse complement.
CCCGGGTACGGGTGCCGTCACGGGGACGGAGTGGCTCAGATCAGGTTGACCGAGCGGGCCGAGTTCGCGCCGATGGCCGCCGAGATCTCGGTCAGCACCGTCGCGGGGACGGTGTCGTCCACGGTGAGCACGACGAGCGCCTCGCCGCCCTCCTCGGTCCGCGAGACCTGCATGCCGGCGATGTTCAGACCGGCCTCGCCGAGGATCCGGCCGACGGTGCCGACGACACCCGGGCGGTCCTCGTAGCGCAGCACCACCATGTGGTCGGCGAGCGCCAGGTCCACGTCGTAGTCACCGACCGCGACGATCTTCTGCAGGTGCTTGGGGCCGGCCAGCGTGCCGGAGACCGCGACCTCCTCGCCGCTCGCCAGGGTGCCGCGCACGGTGACCACGTTGCGGTGGTCGGGCGACTCGCTCGACGTGGTCAGCCGGACCTCGACGCCGCGCTCCTGCGCGAACAGCGGGGCGTTGACGTACGACACGGTCTCGTCGACCACGTCCTCGAACACGCCCTTGAGCGCGGAGAGTTCGAGCACCTTGACGTCGTGCTGGGTGATCTCGCCGTACACCTCGACGTCGAGCCGCGCCGCGACCTCGCCCGCGAGCGCGGTGAAGATCCGGCCCAGCTTCTCGGCGAGCGGCAGACCCGGCTTCACGTCCTCGGCGATGACGCCGCCCTGGACGTTGACCGCGTCGGGGACGAGCTCGCCGGCGAGCGCGAGGCGCACCGAACGGGCCACCGCGATACCGGCCTTCTCCTGGGCCTCGTCGGTGGACGCGCCGAGGTGCGGGGTGCAGACGACCTGGTCCAGCTCGAAGAGCGGGGAGTCGGTGCAGGGCTCCTTCGCGTACACGTCGAGGCCGGCGCCGGCGACCCGGCCCTCCTTGAGCGCCGTGTACAGCGCCGCCTCGTCGACGATCCCGCCGCGCGCGGCGTTGACGATCCGGACGCTCGGCTTGACCTTGTGCAGGGCCTCGTCGCCGATGAGACCGAGGGTCTCCGGGGTCTTCGGCAGGTGGACGGTGATGAAGTCGGCGACCTCCAGGAGCTCGTCCAGGGCCAGCAGCTTCACCCCCATCTGGGCGGCGCGGGCCGGCTGGACGTAGGGGTCGTACGCGACGATCTTCATGCCGAAGGCGGACATGCGCTGCGCGACCAGGACGCCGATGCGGCCGAGGCCGACGACACCGAGGGTCTTCTCGCTGAGCTCGACGCCCGTGTACTTCGACCGCTGCCACTCGCCGTTCTTCAGGGCGGTGTTGGCCTGCGGGATGTTGCGGGCGGTGGCGACGAGGAGGCCGCAGGCCAGCTCGGCGGCGGTGACGATGTTGGAGGTCGGGGCGTTCACGACCATCACGCCGGCCTTGGTGGCGGCGGAGACGTCGACGTTGTCCAGACCGACGCCGGCGCGGGCGACGACACGCAGCTTCTTGGCGGCGGCGATGGCCTCCGCGTCGACCTTGGTCGCGGAGCGCACCAGGATGGCGTCCACGTCGGCGATGGCGGGGAGCAGCTCGGCGCGGTCCGCGCCGTTGCAGTGCCGGATCTCGAAGTCCGGGCCCAGCGCGTCGACGGTGGCGGGCGACAGCTCTTCAGCGATGAGTACGACAGGTTTCGAGCTCACGTGAGTCCTCACAGATCCAGTGCGGACGGCCGTCCCGACGGCCGCAGGCGGTGGAGGGGCTTGCCGCGTGAAAGCGCACGACGCTGTGGGCCTGACGCGAGTGTTGTTGAGCAGTGTAGTGGTGAGGCGGCGCTGTTCATGCGCCTCGTTGGCAGGATCACTCGTCCGTGGTTGGACGGCCTGTCCAACGATCGGGAGCGGGGCCGGACACTGTGTCGCGGCCCCGTTCCCCCCACGCCCCCAGGGGGCGTGGGGGGACTCCCGGGAGGCTTACGCCTCCTCGTCGTTCACCCAGCTCATGAGCTTGCGCAGCTCCTTGCCGGTGGTCTCCAGGAGGTGGTTGGCGTCCTGGGTCTTGTACTCGTTGTACTTCTTCAGACCCCCGTGGTACTCGGCCATCCACTCCTTGGCGAAGGTGCCGTCCTGGATCTCCGCGAGGACCTTCTTCATCTCGGCCTTGGTGGCGTCCGTGATGATCCGCGGGCCGGTGACGTAGTCGCCCCACTCGGCGGTCTCGGAGACCGACCAGCGCATCTTCTCCAGGCCGCCCTCGTACATGAGGTCGACGATGAGCTTCAGCTCGTGCAGGCACTCGAAGTAGGCGATCTCCGGCTGGTAGCCGGCCTCGGTCAGGGTCTCGAAGCCCGCCTTGACCAGCGCCGCGGTGCCACCGCAGAGGACGGCCTGCTCACCGAACAGGTCGGTCTCGGTCTCCTCGGTGAAGGTCGTCTTGATGACGCCGGCGCGGGTGCCGCCGATGCCCTTGGCGTACGAGAGCGCCAGCGCGAAGGCGTTGCCGGTCGCGTCCTGCTCGACGGCGGCGATGCACGGGACGCCGCGGCCCTCCTCGTACTGGCGGCGGACGAGGTGGCCGGGGCCCTTCGGGGCGACCAGGGCGACGTCGACGCCCTCGGGCAGCTTGATGAAGCCGTAGCGGACGTTGAGGCCGTGGCCGAAGAAGAGCGCGTCGCCCTCCTTCAGGTTGTCCTTGATGGACTCCTCGTAGACCTGGGCCTGGATCGGGTCCGGGGTCAGGATCATGATGAGGTCGGCCTCGGCCGCGGCCTCGGCGACGGAGACGACGCGCAGGCCCTGCTCCTCGGCCTTGGCCTTGGACTTCGAGCCCTCCTGCAGACCGACGCGGACGTCGACACCGGAGTCACGGAGGGACAGCGCGTGGGCGTGGCCCTGGCTGCCGTAACCGATCACCGCGACCTTGCGGCCCTGGATGATGGACAGGTCGGCGTCGTCGTCGTAGAACAGCTCGGCCACTGGAATCTCCTTGATGTGCTGGTGTTGCGTCCCACCGTACGGCGGGGAGCGGGAGGGAAGTCTTCGGGTCTCGCCAGGCGGACCGCCGGATGGGCCGGCGAGGACCGCCCGGCGGCCGGGGGTCGGTCAGGCGCTGCGGTCGAGGGCCCGCAGGGACCGGTCCGTGATGGACCGGGAACCACGCCCTATGGCGATCGTGCCGGACTGCACGAGCTCCTTGATGCCGAACTGCTCCAGCATCTTGAGCATCGCCTCGAGCTTGTCACTCGAACCGGTGGCCTCGATGGTGACCGCCTCGGGCGAGACGTCCACGGTCTTGGCGCGGAACAGCTGGACGATCTCGACGATCTGGGACCGGGTCTCGTTGTCGGCGCGGACCTTCACCAGCACGAGCTCGCGCTGGATCGCAGCGCTGGGCTCGAGTTCGACGATCTTCAGGACGTTGACCAGCTTGTTGAGCTGCTTGGTCACCTGCTCCAGGGGCAGGTCCTCGACATTGACCACGATGGTGATGCGGGAGATGTCGGGATGCTCGGTGACACCGACGGCGAGCGAGTCGATGTTGAAGCCGCGGCGGGAGAACAGGGCGGCGATCCTGGCCAGGATGCCGGGGGTGTTCTCCACCAGGACGGAGAGCGTGTGCCTAGTCATGTGCGTCGTACCTCTTCCTACGGCTCTTCGTCTCAGTCGTCTTCGTTGTCGCCGAAGTCGGGGCGGACGCCCCGGGCGGCCATGACCTCGTCGTTGGAGGTGCCGGCGGCGACCATCGGCCACACCTGGGCGTCCTCGTGGACGATGAAGTCGACGACGACCGGGCGGTCGTTGATGGCGTTGGCCTCGGCGATGACCTTGTCCAGGTCGGCCGGGGACTCGCAGCGCAGCGCGACACAGCCCATGGCCTCGGACAGCTTGACGAAGTCCGGGATGCGGGTGCCCTTGGAGGGCTCCAGGCCGGTCGCGTCCGGGCCGGAGTGCAGCACGGTGTTGGAATAGCGCTGGTTGTAGAAGAGGGTCTGCCACTGGCGGACCATCCCGAGGGCGCCGTTGTTGATGATGGCGACCTTGATCGGGATGTTGTTCAGGGCGCAGGTGACCAGTTCCTGATTGGTCATCTGGAAGCAGCCGTCGCCGTCGATCGCCCACACCGGGCGGTCCGGCTGGCCGGCCTTGGCGCCCATGGCGGCGGGGACGGCGTAGCCCATCGTCCCGGCGCCGCCCGAGTTCAGCCAGGTGGCCGGCCGTTCGTAGTTGATGAAGTGCGCGGCCCACATCTGGTGCTGGCCGACGCCGGCGGCGTAGATGGTGTCGGCGGGGGCGAGTTCGCCGATGCGCTGGATGACCTGCTGCGGCGAGAGGCTGCCGTCCTCCGGCAGGTCGTAGCCGAGCGGGTAGGTCTCGCGCCAGCGGTTCAGGTCGCTCCACCAGGCGGTGTAGTCGCCCTTGACGCCGTCGCTGTACTCGGCCTGGACGGCCTGGACCAGGTCGGCGATGACCTCGCGGGCGTCACCGACGATCGGGACGTCGGCCGCGCGGTTCTTGCCGATCTCGGCCGGGTCGATGTCGGCGTGGACGATCTTGGCGAACGGGGCGAAGCTGTCCAGCTTGCCGGTGACGCGGTCGTCGAAGCGGGCTCCGAGGGCGACGATCAGGTCGGCCTTCTGCAGCGCGGTGACGGCGGTGACCGCACCGTGCATGCCCGGCATTCCCACGTGCAGCGGGTGGCTGTCGGGGAACGCGCCCAGTGCCATCAGGGTGGTGGTGACGGGGGCGCCGGTGAGCTCGGCGAGGACCTTCAGCTCGGCGGTGGCACCGGCCTTCAGGACGCCGCCGCCGACGTACAGGACGGGCCGGCGGGCGGCGGTGATCAGCTTCGCGGCCTCGCGGATCTGCTTGGCGTGCGGCTTGGTCACCGGGCGGTAGCCGGGCAGGTCGGTCTGCGGCGGCCAACTGAAGGTGGTCTTCGCCTGCAGGGCGTCCTTGGCGATGTCGACGAGGACCGGGCCCGGGCGGCCGGTGGACGCGATGTGGAACGCCTCGGCGATCGTCCGCGGGATGTCCTCGGCCTTGGTGACCAGGAAGTTGTGCTTGGTGATCGGCATCGTGATGCCGCAGATGTCCGCCTCCTGGAAGGCGTCCGTGCCGATGGCCTTGGAGGCGACCTGGCCGGTGATCGCGACCAGCGGGACGGAGTCCATGTGCGCGTCGGCGATCGGGGTGACCAGGTTGGTCGCGCCGGGGCCCGAGGTGGCCATGCAGACGCCGACCTTGCCGGTGGCCTGCGCGTAGCCGGTCGCGGCGTGGCCCGCGCCCTGCTCGTGGCGGACCAGGATGTGGCGGACCCGCGTGGAGTCCATCATCGGGTCGTACGCGGGGAGGATGGCGCCGCCCGGAATACCGAAGACGGTGTCGGCCCCCACTTCCTCGAGAGAACGGATGAGGGACTGCGCACCCGTGACGTGCTCGACAGTGGTGGCGGTCGGTCCGCCGTTACGGGCCCGCGGCTGCGGATGGTGCCCGGTGGCCTGCTCGGTCATCAGCATTCTCTTCTCGAAGCAGAGGGTTTTTGCGAGGGTTTGGGGTGAGCCGGTGCAACAAAAAACCCCTCGTGCCGGGAGGCAAGCGAGGGGAGCGCGTCGGGAGCTTTCTCAGCGGGGCCTTGATGGCCCTGCTTCAGCCGACGCGCTTTCCAAGTACGAGAATTCGGGTGCGCATGGCACTGACCCTCTCCCCGACGCACTACCAGTGTCAAGTGGGTGGGACAGGCGTCTCATTATTTGAGCGGATCGAGGGATGGTTTCCGGCCGTCGCGGCGGTCGCCACGGGTCCGCCCGCACCCCCGCTGAGCACCGGCAACGCGGATGCGCCGGGAAGCGGGTACTCGTCCCGGACGAGCGCGCGGCGGAGCCGGTACTCGTCCAGCGGGCCCGAGAAGGCCATGCCCTGGCCGTGGGTGCAGCCCATGGTGCGCAGGGCCAGTACCTGCTCGGGCACGTCCACGCCGTCGGCGACGGACTGCAGCCCGAGGTCGCCGGCGATCCGGAGCAGTCCGCTGGTGATCTTGCGCAGCCGGGCGGACTCGACGACACCCTCGACGAGGCTCCGGTCCAGCTTCAGGACGTCCACGGGGAGGCGCCGCAGGGCGTTGATGGCCGCGTAGCCGCTGCCGAAGCCGTCCAGGGCGATCCTGACACCCAGCCGGCGCAGGGCCACCAGGCGCTGCTCCAGCTCGTCGAAGGAGGTTCGCGGGTCGTTGTCCGCGAGCTCGATCATCAGGGACCCGGACGGCAGCCCGTGCCGGGTCAGCAGGGCCTCGACGGAGTCCAGCGGGAGCGAGCGGTCCAGCAGCCGTCGCGCGGAGAGCCGGATCGAGACCGGGGTGAAGTGGCCGAGGCCGGCCCGTTCGGCGGCCTGCTCGACGGCCTCCTCCAGGATCCAGCGGCCGAGCTCGGCGGTGCGTTCGCCCTCCCTGATGCTCGCCGCGTCGGCGACCCGCAGGAACTCGGCCGGGGTGAAGAGGATGCCCTGGGCGGAGCGCCAGCGGGCCTGGGCGGCGACGGCGGTGATCCGGCCGGTGGACAGGTCCACCACCGGCTGGTGGAGGAGGGCGAACTCGCCGTCGTGCAGGGCGGTGCGCAGCCGGGCCGCGAGTTCGGTCCGACGGACGACGTCGGCCTGCATCTGCGGGGCGTAGAGCTCGACGCGGTCCTTGCCGCCGGCCTTGGCGCGGTACATGGCGAGGTCGGCGTTGCGCAGCAGGTCCCCGGCGCTGATCCCGGGCTCGGCGAAGGCGACTCCGATGGAGGCCGCGACCCGCACCTCGCGCGCGCCGTCGAGTCGGTACGGCTGCGAGAGCGTGAGGCGCAGCCGGTCGGCGATCTCCTGGACCTGGCTCTCGCGGGCGGCCCGGTCCCGGCCGCCGTCGCCCAGGATGAGGGCGGCGAACTCGTCGCCGCCGAGTCGGGCGGCGGTGTCCCCGGCGCGCACGGAGTCCTGGAGTCGGCGCGCAGCCTGGACGAGGAGCTCGTCGCCCGCCTGGTGGCCGAGCCGGTCGTTGACCGCCTTGAAGCCGTCGAGGTCGATGAAGAGCACGGCGGTACCGGGGTCGGAGGAGCGCCGTCCGGCGAGCGCGCCCCTGACCCGCTGGGTGAACAGGGCGCGGTTGGGCAGGTCGGTGAGCGGATCGTGCTCGGCGTTGTGCTGGAGCTGGGCCTGGAGCCGGACACGTTCGGTGACGTCCCGGCTGTTGAAGAGCAGCCCGCCCTGGTGGCGGTTGACGGTGGACTCCACGTTGAGCCAGTCGCCGCGGCCCGAGCGGAAGCGGCATTCGATCCGGGTGGTGGGTTCCTCCGCGGGGGGCACGGCAAGGAAGCGGCGCACCTCGTGGACCACGCCGCCGAGGTCCTCGGGGTGGATGAGGGAGGCCAGCTCCTCGCCGATCAGGTCCTCGGCGTCGCGTCCGTAGACCCCGGACGCGGCGGGGCTGACATAGCGGAGCACCCCGGTGGGCGCGGCGATCATGATGACGTCGCTGGAGCCCTGCACGAGGGACCTGAAGTGGTTCTCCTTCTGAGCCAGTTCGTGGGTGAGGGCGATGTTGTCCAGCAGCATGATGCCCTGCCGCACGACGAGGGCGAGCACGACCGTGCAGCCGGTGAAGACGACCACGCGGTCCACCCGCCGTCCCTCGACGACGTTGTACAGGATGCCGAGCGTGCAGACGGCGGCGGCCAGGTACGGGGTGAGGGCGGCGAGGGATCCGGCGACGGGCCGGCTGGGCAGCCGCTGGGCGCGCGCGGCGGGGGCCGTGGTGTCGGGGCCGCGGCGCGCGCCCCAGGGCGCGTAGGCGAGGAGCAGGGAGCCGGCGAACCAGCCGGCGTCGAGGAGCTGGCCCGAGGAGTAGTTCTCGCGGAGCAGCGGTGACGTGAACAGCGCGTCGCAGAGCACCGTGAGGGCGAGTGCGGCGATGGCGGTGTTGGTCGCCGAGCGGTTCACCTGGGAGCGGCGGAAGTGCAGGGCCAGGACCATGCTGACGAGCACGATGTCGAGCAGCGGATAGGCCAGGGAGAGGGCGGCGCGGGCGACGCTCTCCCCCTCGAAGTGCGTGGTGTGCGCGAGGGCGAGGCTCCAGGAGAGCGTCAGCAGGGAGCCGCCGATGAGCCAGGCGTCGAGGGCGAGGCAGACCCAGCCGGCCCGGGTGACGGGCTTCTTGGCGAGGACGAGCAGGCCGACGATCGCGGGCGGCGCGAAGAGGAGGAAGAACAGGTCGGCGAAGGACGGGCTGGGCACCTCCTGGCGGAGCACGACCTCGTACCAGCCCCAGACGGCGTTGCCGACGGCGGCCATCCCGGAGGAGAAGGCGAAGAGCAGCCAGGCGGGGCGGAAGCGGTTCTCGCGCACCCGGGCGTAGAGGAAGCAGGAGACGCAGGCGGCGAGCGCGGCGACGCTGAGTCCGAAGTCGCCCATGAACATGGCCAGTTCCACGGAGCCCCAACCGAGGGCGGCTCCGGTGGCGTAACCCGCGCAGACCAGCCCGAGGACGATCTGGGCCACGACCGCGCCGACCCCGGTGCGGGCGGGGCCGGCGGTCCGGACGGCGGGGGCGTCGCCGCGGCGGCGCGACCCGGCCCCATTCCGGGCCAGGCCACCCGCTCCGTCGACCCCGACGGGCCCACAGGCGCCGACGGGCCGCCGGGAGAGCGGAGCCCCGACGCCCCGCCGGGAGGCACGATGAGTACCCCGGGCATGCTTCTCGGCCGGCGGGCCCTGGCCGGTGTCGGTGCCGTCGGCACCCGTGACTCCGGAGGCGGCGGTGCGGGCGGTGCCGGCGGTCCGGACGGCGGGGGCGTCGCCGCGGCGGCGCGACCCGGCCCCGGCCGCGACGGCCCGGAACCGCACGCGCCCGCCTCCCGCGCCCCGGGAGCCGACGGCACCGACACCGGCCAGGGCCCGCCGGCCGAGAAGCATGCCCGGGGTACTCATCGTGCCTCCCGGCGGGGCGTCGGGGCTCCGCTCTCCCGGCGGCCCGTCGGCGCCTGTGGGCCCGTCGGGGTCGACGGAGCGGGTGGCCTGGCCCGGAATGGCGTGGCCGCCGCCCGTCGAGGTCGCGGGGCGTGCGAGGGTCGCCGACGGCGGTCCCGCCGCGTCGGATCGTCGGTCCATCGGCCGCACTTCACCCGCCACCCCCCTCGGTACCTGATGACCCTTCACGTTGCTCCCCGGCGTCAGCCCGTACTCGACGCAGCCCCCCGCCCTCGGGACGATACACCAGAGTCGTCACTCAGGGACAGGGTCCCTCTACGCTCCGTGACGGAATGAGGGCTCACGGCGGGCGTATCAGGGGGCGCGCGGCGCCGGGGCGCCCGCTCAGGTGGTGAGGACCACGTTGGCCAGCGGCTCCCCCGCGGCGAACCGGCGCAGCTGGGCGGCGAGCAGCCGCTTCGCACGGGGCATGAAGGCCGAAGTGGAACCGCCGACATGGGGGCTCACCAGCACACCGGGAGCGTGCCACAGCGGGTGGCCGGGCGGCAGCGGTTCCGGGTCGGTGACGTCGAGGGCCGCCGTGATCCGGCCGCTCTCCACCTCCTTGAGCAGGGCGGCCGTGTCCACCACCGGTCCGCGGGCCACGTTGACCAGCAGGGCGCCGTCCTTCATCCGGCCCAGGAAGCCGGCGTCGGCGAGATGCCTGGTCGCGGGCGTGAGCGGAGTGGACAGCACCACCACGTCGGCCTGCGGCAGCAGCGCGGGCAGCTCGGCCAGCGGGTGCACCGGGCCGCGCTCCGTGGTGCGGGCGGAGCGCGCGACGCGCACCACCCGCGCGCACTCGAACGGCGCGAGCCGGTCCTCGATGGCGGCGCCGATCGACCCGTACCCCACGATCAGGACGGACTTGTCGGCGAGGGCCGGGTAGAAGCCGGCCCGCCACTCCTCGGCGTCCTGTCCGCGCACGAACCCCGGGATGCCGCGCAGCGAGGCGAGGATCAGCGCGAGGGTGAGCTCGGCGGTGCTGGCCTCGTGGACACCCCGTGCGTTGCACAGCTCGACACCGGCCGGCAGCAGCTCGACACCGGGTGTCACGTGGTCGATCCCGGCGGACAGGGTCTGCACGGCCCGCACCGAGGTCATCGCGGCGAGCGGCCGGACGGCGATCTCGGAGCCCTTCATGTAGGGGACCACGTAGAAGGCGCAACGGGCCGGGTCTGCGGGGAAGTCGGGCCCGCCGTCCCAGAAGCGGTAGGAGAGCCCCGACCCGCCCGCCTCGGGCAGCCCGTCGATCTCGTCCGCCGCGAATGGAAGCCACACGTCAGGGGTGGTGTCGTCGAGTGTCATGTCCGGGAGGCTATGCGATGGATCCCGCATTCCATTGGTTACTTTGGGGGACGGCACAGGGAGGGGTAGCAGCGGGTGGAGCGCAGGACTATCGGGGCGGCGGCGCTCGACGTGGGGGCGGTCGGCCTGGGCTGCATGCCGATGAGTTGGGCCTACGCCACCTCGCAGCAGCGGGGCGACCGCTCGCTGCGGACGGTCCACGCGGCGCTGGACGCCGGTGTGACCCTGCTCGACACCGCGGACATGTACGGGCCGTTCACCAACGAACTCCTGGTGGGGCGGGCCCTGAAGGAGCGCCGGGCGGAGGCGTTCGTGTCGACGAAGTGCGGCCTGCTCGTCGGCGACCAGCACGTGGTCGCCAACGGCCGCCCCTCGTACGTGCGTCGGGCCTGTGACGCCTCGCTGCGGCGCCTCCAGACGGACGTCATCGACCTCTACCAGCTGCACCGGGCCGATCCGGAGGTTCCCGTCGAGGACACCTGGGGCGCGATGGCCGACCTGGTCTCGGCGGGCAAGGTGCGCGCGCTCGGGCTGTGCGCGGTGGGGGCGCGGGCGTCCCGGCGCGGCGGCACCGACCGGTTCGAAGGAACGATCCGTCAACTGGAGCGGGTCCAGCAGGTGTTCCCGGTGAGCGCGGTGGAGGCGGAGCTGTCGGTCTGGTCGCCCGAGGCGCTGTGGCGGCTGCTGCCGTGGTGCGAGGCGCGCGGTGTCGGGTTCCTGGCCGCGATGCCGCTGGGCAACGGCTTCCTCACCGGCACGCTGACGCCGGGCGGCGGCTTCGAGCCGGACGACCCGCGGGCCCGGCATCCGCGTTTCACGGCGGAGATGATGGCCGCGAACCAGCCCGTGGTGGCCGGGCTGCGGCGGGTGGCCGCGCGGCACGGCGAGGAGGTCACGCCGGCGCAGGTGGCGCTGGCGTGGACGCTGCGGCAGGGCCCGCACGTGGTGCCGATCCCCGGGGCGAAGCGGGAGGCCTGGGCGGTGGAGAACGCGCGGGCGGCGGAGCTGCGGCTGACGGCGGCGGACCTGAGGGAGATCGCCGGCCTGCCGGCCCCGCGGGGGTCCTGGGACTAGGCCGTGTTGCGAGAGTCCCGCCCGCCCCGCGACGCCTGGCACGTGCCCTAGCTCCCGTCCGGGCGTACACGGCCTGGGGGGACGCCTGCACGCCTCGGCGCGGCCGAGCTCACGGTTTGTGGGTGACCCACAGCAGTTCCGCCGGCCAGCGGTGTGCCCAGTCGGGTGGGTCGGTTTCGTTGTAGCCGTTGGGTGTTCCGGGTTCGGGCCTCGGCTCGATGAGGTCGTCGATGACGAGACCCGCGCCGCACAGGACCTTGACCCAGTCGCCGTAGGTGAGCTGATAGCTGGTCGCGCCGTCGCCCTCGGCGATGGTGTCCAGCCCGAAGTAGTCCCGCTGCAGCGTCGTGGTCACGCGACCGGCGGCTTCGTCGTAGCAGGCTTCGAACCATGGGCTGGCGACGTTGAAGACCAGGCGCCCGCCTCGGACCAGGACGCGTGCGGCCTGCGGGACGGCCAGATGCGGGGGCGCCCAGCTGAGCCCACCGAAGTCGCAGAACACCAGGTCGAAGCTGTCGGCGGCGAAGGGGAGCTGTTCGGCGGCGCCCTGCACCAGCGGGTAGCGGGCCGCCCCCATCGCGCTTTCCGCTGCGGCGAGTTGGGCTTCGGACAGGTCGAGCCCGACCACGGCGGCGCCCTCGGCGGCGAGCGCCCTGGACCACTGGCCGGCGCCGCAGCCGAGTTCGAGGACGCGCTTGCCGGTGACGTCGCCCAGGGCGTGCAGGTGCGCGTCGGGGACGGAGTACATGCCCCACAGCCGGGGTGCGGCGCCGATCTGCGGGTCGTGCTCGTGCTGGTAGGCGCCACTGATCCGGTTCCAGAGCCGCCGGTTGGCGGGGATGCTGTCCACGTGCCGACTCCAGCACTGCCTGCCGGGAGCGGTCAACACGAGGGGGCCGCGGGCTCGGCTCAGCCCTGTTCCTCGCCGACCGCGGCTTCGTACGCGAGCAGGGTGTCGACGAACAGGTGCCGCTGATCCGGCGTCAGGGGGGCCAGCGCCCTGCGCCACGCGGCCGCGCCCGGGGCGAGCCAGGCGGCGATCGCGGGCTGCTGGTCGTCCGCGATGCCGATGATCCGACGACGCCGGTCCGCCTCGTCCTCGCGCCGTTCCAGGATTCCCTTCCGGCTCAGGTCGCCCACCAGCAGGCTGACCGTCGTCGGCGCGACCTGCAGTCGGGCCGCCAGTTCGTTCACGGTCATCGGCCCGTCGAGAAGCAGGTAGGCGAGCAGCGAGAGGTGGCGCGGCGCCAGCGCCAAGGACTGCAGCACCTCGGGCACCGGGATCTTCTTCGCCCGGCCCACCATCCGGGGCATGAGCAGCAGCAGGGCCCTCACGGCGTCGTCGACTCCGTCGTCGCCGCCCTCCGCGGCGTCGCGCCCCTCGGGCCTTGACATCGCACACCCCTCCACGTTTACCTTTGCCTTCAAAGGTATTTTGCTTGCAAAGCAAGCTCCCATCGTACGTACCGGCGTGAACGGAGTTGCCACCCATGCCGCACTTCAGCGTGCACATCCGAGAAGAATCCCTCGACGGGACGGTGGAACCGAAGCTGATCAGCGCTCTGGCCGACGCGGTCGGTGCCGTCTACGGCGACGAGTTCCGCCGCCTCGTCGGGGTGGACCTGATCGGCGTCCCGCAGCATCGCCGGGGCGTCGGCGGCGTACCGACCGACGACCACGCCCCTCTCGTCACCCTCAGCATGCGCGAGGCCGCGTATCACCTGCCCGAGGTCGCGGACGCTCCCGCCCGCTTGGTCGCCACCACCACCGACGCCCTGGTGGGCGTGCTCGGCGAGGCCGTCCGCGAGCAGGTCATCGTGACGATCGTCGGCGTCCCGGACGGCCGCACCGGAGTCGCCGGCACGGTGGCCTGACGCACGGGCGCGGGCCGGGGCCGCCGTCTCCGCGCCCTGATCCGGCCGGACACGTCCGGATCCGGCCGGACACGTCCGCACGGGGAACCCGATCGCCGCGAGCGGTGTTCCAAGGGTGGGGGATCGCCGTGAGAAGGGATCGGGACCATGCGCCGAGCCGGTGTGGGAGCCGTGGCGGTAGCCGTCACGTGCGTGCTCGTGACCGGATGCTCCTCCGAGGGGGCCGCGGGGCCCGGGCCGGAGCGCGGGTCACCCGCGGCGTCCGGCTCGTCGGCGCCACCGGGCACCTCGGAACAGGGGCGGGTCGAGGTGGCGAGCACGCTCACCACGGATCTCGACTCGCCGTGGGGGCTGGCCGCGCTTCCCGACGGCGACCTGCTGGTCTCCTCGCGCGACGAGCGGACGATCACCCGCGTCGACTCCGCGACCGGGCGGAGGACGCCGCTCGGAGAGGTGCCCGGGGTGGTGCCGGAGGGTGAGGGCGGCCTGCTCGGCCTGGCCGTGCGGGACGGCTGGGTGTACGCGTACTTCACGGCGGAGCGTGACAACCGCATCGTGCGGATGCGCCTCGGGGACCGGCTGGGCCCGCCCGAGGTGATCCTCTCCGGCATCCCGAAGGGATTCGTGCACAACGGCGGCCGGATCGCCTTCGGCCCGGACGGGATGCTGTACGCCGGGACGGGCGAGACGGGCCGGACGGGCCTCGCGCAGGACCGGACGTCGCTGGGCGGGAAGATCCTGCGGATGACCCCGGAGGGTGAGCCGGCACCGGGCAACCCCTTCCCCGGTTCGCCGGTCTACTCGTACGGACACCGCAACGTGCAGGGCCTGACGTGGGACGAGGACGAGCGGCTGTGGGCGTCCGAGTTCGGCCAGAACACCTGGGACGAGCTCAACCTGATCGAACCGGGGAAGAACTACGGCTGGCCGAAGGTGGAGGGCCGGGCCGGGGTGTCCGGTTTCGTGGACCCGGTGGCCCAGTGGAAGACGGAGGACGCCTCCCCGAGCGGGATCGCGTACGCCCGGGGCGCCGTCTGGATGGCAGGCCTGCGGGGCGAGCGCCTGTGGCGGATCCCGGTCCCGCGGGCGGGGGCGGAACAGCCGGGGGGCTCCGAGGCGTTCCTCCAGGGTGAGTACGGCCGCCTGCGCACGGTCCTGGCAGCGGAGGGCGGCGGGCTCTGGCTGACGACGAGCGAGACCGACACCCGGGGCACGCCCGGGGCCGGCGACGACAGGATCCTCCGGCTGGAGGTCGAGTGAGGCGGCGGACACGATGTTCAACATGGCGGAAGAGTTCTTCGCACCCAGCCGCAAGCACACCGACGACGAGCGCCGGCGTCTGGCGCTGACCAGGGAGGACCTGGGAGACGGGGACCCCTCGCGGGGCCCGATAGACCTGACCTCGRGCCGGGTGACGATCAGCGTCCCGCCCCCGGGCGACGCCCCGGCCGCGGACGCGCCGGCGGACCCCGCCCCGGACACCGGGGACCGGCCGGACGAGCCCGCACCGGGCGAGGTCCCGCGCGCCGGGTGACCGGACCTGCCGGGCCGCACCGGGCCGGCGGCCGGGACGCGACGGGGTGTCCGGGTCCGCCCTACGACTCCAGGAGGCGGAGGCGGTGGGCCAGGGCCGCCGCCTCCCCGCGGCCGGAGACGCCGAGCTTGGCGAGGATGTTGGAGACGTGGACGCTCGCCGTCTTCGGTGAGATGAAGAGCTCCTCGGCGATCTGCCGGTTGGTGCGGCCCGCGGCCACCAGGCGCAGGACGCCGTGCTCCCGCGGGGTCAGGCCGAAGGTGTCCTCGTCGGTCCCGGCCGCCGGGGCGGCGTCCGGGGCGGTCAGGGAGAGGCGGCCACGGGCGGCGAGCAGTTCCACGTCCTCGCGCAGCGGGCGGGCCCCCAGGGCGACGGCGGTGGCGTGGGACTCCCGCAGCAGAGCCGCGGCCTCCTCACGGCGGCCGCCCTCGGCCAGCAGGGCGTCGGCCAGGCGCTGCCGGGCGACGGCGAGCTGGTAGGGGCGCTCGACCGCCTCGTAGGCGGTGACGGTCTCGGCCCAGCGCTCGGCGGACATGCGGTCCTCCGCCCGGCCCAGCTCGGCGGAGACGTGCAGGGAGTACGCCTGCCAGACCGGCGCCGCGGTGGCCAGGGACCGGACGCAGCGGCGGATCAGGGCGAGCGCCTCGGGGCGGCCCTCGGCCGCGGCGGGCAGGCCGCGGGCGTCCGCCTCGGCGGTGACGGCGGCGAGCACGAGCGGCCAGCCGTAGCGCTGGGTGCCGGGCGGGAAGCCGCGTTCCGCGGCGCCGGCGAGCTCGGCGCGGACGTCCGCGATCCGCCCCGCGGCCGCGGCCAGCAGCAGTTCGATCTCGGACATCGGCAGGGTGTACTGCGGCATCGGGTCCTGGGTGCCGTAGCACTGGCGGGCGACCGCCAGCTGGGCCGCGGCCGTGGCCAGCTCTCCGCGGGCGACGGCGAGCTGGGCCAGGCGCAGGGCGGCGGAGCCCCGCGGCCGGGCGCCCTGGCCCGCGTACTCCAGCCACTCGCCCGCGCGCTGGGTCTCGTCCCACAGCCCCAGGGAGAACTGCGACTCCGCCAGGTTGGCGCGGATCCAGCCCTGGCTGTCGAGCAGGCCGCGGGAGCGGGCCATCGTCAGCCCGGCCTCGGCGACCTCCAGGGCCTCCCGCGAGCGTCCGAGGGCCTCCAGGCTGGAGGCGAGGTTGACATGGGCGCGGGCCGACTCGTGGAGCAGGCCGAGCGCCGCGGTCCGGTCGCGCACCTCGTACATCGCGGCGAGCCCGCCCTCCGGGTCGCCGGCGGCGACCATGAGCGAGCCGAGGGTGAGCCGGGCGCCGAGCTCGATCGGTTCGGCCCTGACCAGCCGGGCGTACTCGACGGCCCGCTCGGCGGAGGCGAGGCTCTCGGGCCCGGGCTGGTGGAGCATCCCCCAGCCGGCGGCCACGGTGAGGACCGCGGCGTGCACGGCGGACGGGGGCAGCCCCTTGACGAGTTCCTGGGCGGTGGCGATCTCGGCCCAGCCGTCGGAGCGGCCGAGGCCGGACATGATGCGGGAGCGCTCGGTCCAGAACCACGCCTCGCGGAGCGGGTCGCGGTCGCCGCCGTCCTCGCCGCCGAGGAGCCGCATGGCCATCTTGACGATCTTCAGGGCGCGTTCGCGCTCACCGCAGAGCCGGGCGGCGACGGCGGCCTCGGCCAGCAGGTCGAGGTACCGCAGCGGGGTGGTCTCGGGGTCGCAGCCGCAGGGCGGGTAGGCCTCGGCGTAGTCCATCGGGCGCAGCGAGCTGCGCACGTCGTCGGGAACGTCGTCCCAGAGCTCCATGGCCCGTTCCAGCAGCCGGAGTTGCTCGGCGTACGCGCAGCGCTCGCGGGTCGCGACGGCGGCGCGGAGCACGGCCGGCAGCGCCCGGGCGGCGTCGTGCGCCTTGTACCAGTAGGAAGCGAGCCGGGTCGCCCGCTCGTCGGCGCGGACGAGCGCGGGATCGGCCTCCAGGGCTTCCGCGTAGCGCCGGTTGAGGCGGGAGCGTTCGCCGGGGAGCAGGTCGTCGCTGACGGCCTCGCGGACCAGCGAGTGCCGGAAGCGGTAGCCGTCGCCGTCCGGGACGGCGAGCAGGATGTTGGCGCCGACGGCCGCGCGCAGCGCCTCGATGAGGTCGTCCTCGGCGAGCCGGCTGACGGCGGCGAGCAGGGCGTACTCGACGGTGGAACCGCCCTCCGCGACGATCCGGGCGACCCGTTGGGCGTCGTCGGGCAGGGCCTCGACGCGGACCAGCAGCAGGTCGCGCAGCGAGTCGCTGAGGGCCGGGGAGACACAGCCGGCCTCGCGGGAGACGACGAGTTCCTCGACGAAGAAGGCGTTGCCGTCGGAGCGGTCGAAGATCTGGTCGACCAGGGCGGCGTCGGGTTCGGCGGCGAGGATTCCGGTGAGCTGGCGGCGCACCTCGGTGCGGGTGAACCGGGGGAGCTCGATGCGGCGGATGCTCCGCAGGCGGTCCAGTTCGGCGAGGAGGGGTCGCAGGGGATGGCGGCGGTGGATGTCGTCGGCCCGGTAGCTGGCGACGACGACGATCCGGCCGCGGCGCAGCGTGCGGAAGAGGTAGGCGAGCAGGTGCCGGGTGGAGGCGTCGGCCCAGTGCAGGTCCTCCAGGACGAGGACGATCGTCCGGTCGGCGGCGAGCCGCTCCAGGAGCCGCACGGTCAGCTCGAAGAGGCGCGCGGTGGAGTCCTCGTTGTAGGGCTCGTGGCTGCCGATGTCGCCGAGTTCGGGCAGCAGCCGGGCGAGTTCGCCCTCCTGCCCGTCGGCGGCCGCCGCGAGTTCGCCGGGCAGGCGCCGCCTCAGCGAGCGCAGGGCCGCGGAGAAGGGGGCGAAGGGCAGACCGTCCGCGCCGATCTCGACGCAGCCGCCGAGGGCGACGAAGGCGTCACGGGCGCAGGCCGCGTCGACGAACTCCTCGATGAGGCGCGTCTTCCCGACGCCCGCCTCGCCGCCGATCAGCAACGCCTGCGGCTCGCCCGCGTGGGCGCGGGCGAGCGCGTCGGTGAGTGCTGTCAGTTCGTCCGCTCTGCCGACGAACACCGGGCTGACTGACCTGGTCTCCACGCCGGTGAGCATCGCACAGGCGTCGGCCCTGTCACCCATACGGGTCAGGCGGCCCGGACGAAGCGGCCCCGCTCGGCGCCCACCGGCGCAGGGCGGCACCCCGGCCCAGCAGATCTCCGAGATCTACGGCGACGCCTGGCACGCCACCGCCCTCGTCAACGGCGTCTTCGCCGTGCTCGCCCTGATCACCGCCGTGGTCGTCCTCACCCGCCCCTCGTCCTCGTGGCCGCCGCTGCGGCGGCCGGAGCGGCGGGCTCCCTTGGCGGCCCGGGCGGCCTCGTGGGACAGCCGCCGGGCGGCGGCCTCACGGAGCCGCTCGGCGTGGTTCATGCGCTGGATCTCGTACTCGAACATCTCGTTCTCCCCGGGGTGTCGGCATCGCTCCCTGCGATGCCTCCACTCTCGTCTCCCAGGGGGTGCGGCCACATCGGGCGACTGCCGCATGTTCGGGGTACGGGKGTCCTTAGGCGGGGCCGGGCGGGTACCTAAGGGCTGTCCCGTAATCCGCGGTGGGTCGGCGCACGGCGTCGGATGCGGTGCATCGCAAGGCGGAGGGTCGTCCTCATACCGGTCGTATTCGGGCGATCCGACAACGCGGCGAAGTGCCGTAGCCGGCATCGTGCGCCCGCCGGGGATTGCGGGACGGCCCTTAAGGGCTGCCCGAGCCAGGCGGAACGTCGAGGACACCCCTAAGGGCTGCCGGGACCCTCAGCCGGCGGTCGGCAGACTCAGGAACAGGTCGAAGTACATGCCGGCCGACAGGAACAGCCCGATGCCGCCGAGTACGGCTCCGGCCACGGCCACGGCCCGCACCCACGCCGGCCGCTCGGGGCGGGTGAGGACGACCACGGCGGTGATCAGGGCGAGCACGGCGAAGACGCCGTTGACGAGGGCGGTGGCGTGCCAGGCGTCGCCGTAGATCTCGGAGATCTGCTGGGCCGGGGTGCCGCCCTGCGCCTTGATCTGGCCGATGAGCGTCTCGCGCTCGCTGGCGACCTTGCCCATCCAGGTGCCGGTCAGGGCGGCGAGGCCCAGCGCGGCGGAGACGACGGCCGCGGCGCCCGCGCCGACTCCGGCGGCGGGGGCGGGGACGGCGTCGTCCGCCTCGTCGGCTTCACCGGCGTACGTCTCGTCGGCGTCGGCCGGCTCGCGGTCCCGCTCGTCGAGTCCCTCGACGGCCTCCGCGCTCTCGTCCGTCTGTGCGGACTCGTCGGTCACTACGGTCTCGTCGGTCTTCGAAGCGTTCATGCGGCGCACGCTAGGCGGCCCGGATGAGAGGAGTCTTAACCGGCCGGGCACGGGGCCGGGAGAGCCGGCGGGCGCCCGCCGGGGCGGGCGCGCCGGGGACGTCCCGCCGGTCAGGCCCGATCGGCGGCCTGGGCCTTGCGGGCCTTCCAGTCCGGGGCGAGGACCGACCAGACCTCCATGTCGTGCCGCTTGCCGCGGTAGAGATAGCTCTCCCGCAGCACGCCGTCCCGGGTCATCCCCAGCCGGCGGGCGACGGCGATGCTCGCCTCGTTCTCCGAGGCCGCCAGCCACTCGACCCGGTGGATCCCGCGCTCCTCGACCGCCCAGTCGATGATCACGCGGGTGGCCCGGGTGACCAGGCCGCGGCCTGCGGCGGAGGGTTCCAGCCAGCAGCCCGCCTCGGCGGTGCCGCCGGCGAGGTCCATGGTCCGGAAGAGCACCCCGCCGACGAGCCGGCCGTCGGCCCAGATGCCGTAGAGGCGGCCCGTGTCGTTCGCGGCCTTCTCGGCGTACGTCCGGAGGTAGGCGCGGGCGGAGTCCAGGTCGGCGACGACGTCCGGCAGCGCGATGTAGCGGCCGACGAACTCCCGGCCGCGGTCCATGTGGGCGAGGAGTTCGGCGGCCTGCCAGGGCTCCAGCGGGCGCAGTTCGGCGCCGTCGTCACCCAGTGATGTCGCGAACATCCTCGTTCTCCTCCGCGGTCGGGACCGTCACGCGTTGCGAGGGGATCTTCGCACGCGGGCCGGCCGCGCCGTCCGCGGCCGGGGGTCCGGCGACGAGGCCGGCGGGAACGTCCAGTTCCCGGACGTCCGCCTCGCGCGCGTCCGCGGCCGCGCGGCACTCCGGCGGCTCGATGCTGATCCGGGGCATCCGACGGTCGAGCCAGCTCGGCAGCCACCAGTTCGCGCCGCCGAGCATGTGCATGAGCGCGGGCACGAGAAGGGTGCGCAGGATGAAGGCGTCCAGGGCGACGGCCGCCGCGAGGCCGATGCCGAACATCGCGATGACGCGGTCCCCGCTGAGGACGAACGCCAGGAAGACGGAGATCATGATGACCGCGGCGGAGTTGATCACCCGGCTGGTCTCGGCGAGGCCGACGCGGACCGCACGCCGGTTGTCGCCCGTCTCCAGCCATTCCTCGTACATCCGGCTGACCAGGAAGACCTGGTAGTCCATGGAGAGCCCGAAGAGCACGGACACCATGATCACCGGCAGGAACGGTTCGATCGGGCCGGCGCTGCCGAGGCCGATGAGGTCGCTGCCCCAGCCCCACTGGAAGATCGCGACGACCACGCCGAACGCGGAGGCGACGGCCGCGACGTTCATCAGCGCGGCCTTCAGCGGGATGCCGACCGACCGGAAGGCGAGCAGGAGCAGCAGACAGCCGAGCGCGATCACGACGCCCACGAAGAGCGGCAGCTTGCCGACGATGATCTCGGCGAAGTCGTCGTACGACGCGGTGACACCGCCCACGTGCACGTCCAGCGAGGTGCCGTCCTCGGCCGCCGGCAGGACGTCCTGGCGCAGCCGGTCGACGAGGTCGCTGGTGGCCTTCGACTGGGGGGAGGAGTCCGGGACGACGGTCAGGACCGCGGTGTCGCCGGCGCTGTTGTAGGTGATCGGCGAGACGGACTCGACGCCGCGGGTCTGCGCCAGCTTCGCCGGAAGGTCACCGAGGGCGACCCGGTCGTCGGCGCCGTCGATCCCGGCGACGAGGGTGAGGGGTCCGTTGACCCCGGGGCCGAATCCGTCGGCGAGCAGGTCGTACGCCTTGCGTGTGGTGGCCGTGCCGGGGTTGTTGCCCTGGTCGGAGGTGCCGAGGTGGAGCGAGAACGTCGGCAGCGCCAGGATCAGCATGACGACGGCGGCGACGGCGCCGAGCAGCTTGGGGTGGCGCTCGACGAAGGCGGACCAGCGGGCGGCGAAGCCGGTGGGGAGCTCGGGCTGGGGGCCGTGCTCGGCCAGCTGCCGGCGTTCGCGCCGGCTGAGCGCCCGCATGCCGATGAAGGAGAGCAGCGCCGGGAGCAGGGTGACGGAGGCGGCGACCGTCAGCACGACGGTGAGCGAGGCGGCGATGGCGACGCCGTTGAGGAAGCCGAGCCGCAGGATCAGCATGCCGAGCAGCGCGATGCAGACGGTGGCGCCGGCGAAGACGACCGCGCGGCCCGTGGTGGCGACCGCGACCCGGGCGGCCTCCGCCACGGGGAGGCCGCGTTTGAGGCCCTTGCGGTGTCTGGTGACGATGAAGAGCGCGTAGTCGATCCCGACCCCGAGGCCGATGAGCATGCCCAGCATGGGGGCGAAGTCGGCGACCGTCATCACGTGGCCGAGCAGGACGATGCCGGAGTAGGCGGTGCCGACGCTCACCAGGGCGGTGGCGATGGGCAGCACGGAGGCGGCGAGCGAGCCGAAGGCGAGGAAGAGGACGACGGCCGCGACGACGACGCCGACCGCCTCGGCGATGTGACCGCCGGGGGCCTCGGTGAGGGCGACGGCACTGCCGCCGAGCTCGACCTGGACGCCGTCGCCGGCGGCCTGCCGGGCGGTGTCGACGAGGGCCTGGGCCTGGGTCTCCGGGATGTCGTCGGCCTGGTCGCGGAAGGCGACCGTGGCGTAGGCGGTCCGGCCGTCCTCGCTGATCTGCGCCTGTGCGCCGGGGGTCTGGCCGTAGGGGGAGGCGACCGTGGCGATGCCGGGCAGCTCGGCGACCTCGTCGAGCATGCCGGTCATCCGCTGCTCGACGGCGGTGGCGCGGACGCTGCCCTTGTCCGTGTGCCAGACGATGGTGTCGCTGTCGCCGCCCGCGCCCGGGAATCCCGCGTCGAGGAGGGCGGTGGCCCGGCCGGACTCGGTCCCGGGGACCTCGTAGTCGTTGGAGTACGCGCTGCCCGCGAGCGACGCCCCGGCTACGGTGCCGCCGAGGGCGACGAGCCAGAGCAGGACGGCGACGAGGCGGTGCTTGATGCACCACCGTGCGATGGCTGCCAAAGGACGTGCTCCCTGGGTGGTTCGTGGATCTTTGACCGGGAACAGCCCGCAAAGAACACATGGACCTACGTGAGGCCACTGTCGCAGCCTTACGTGATCCTTTGTCCCATTCGTGTCGTTACTCACAGCAGTGCGCCGAGGCCCGGACTTTCGGCCCGGGACCCCTCGGACCTCGGCGTACCCGGGCCCGGCTCGGCCGGCTCCGAGGCCGGGCACTCGGCCCTCCGCACGGTCCGCCCCGCCCCGGGCGGACCGTTCCGGGCCTCCGCGCGCCGCCGGCGGGTCAGCCGGAGACGCTCGGGCGGCCGTTCTCGACGTGTCCCATCAGGCGCCTGCGGAAGCCGCCGGGGGCCGTCACCTCGACGTCGTACCAGCCGTGGGCGTCGGCGGCCGAGTGGACGACCGTACGGCTCCGGCCGGGCTTGACGGTGAGGGTGCGGGTCCAGTCGCCGAGGTCGGCCTCGTCGACGTAGCCGAGCGGCCGGACGGTGAAGGTGAGGGCGGTGGCGCCGGTGTTGCGGACGGTGAGGTGGAGGTCACGGTCGTGGTGGTCGATGTGCGAGCCGAGCTCGGCGCCGCCCGCGGCCGGGCCCTCGAACTCCCGGCGGAAGCCGTTGGGGCCGGTGACCGTGAAGCGGTAGTGGTCCCGCGTGAGCGGGACCGTCCACCGCGCCGTGCCCCGGACGTCCCGGTGCTGGGGAACGGCGAACTCGCCCGCGTAGGGGTACAGGGCGAAGTGCGCGCTCGCCTTCCCCTTGTTGTCGAGCACCACGGTGACCGCGCCGTTCCCGACCCGCGCGGAGGCGTCCGGCTGGTACGGCAGCGGGCGCGCGGGGCGGCTGCCCGGCTCCTGGACCGGCATCCGCTGGACCTGCGGGGGCTGGGGCCGCCAGCGGCCGGTGAAGGGCGGCACGGCGCCGGGCGGCTCGACCTCCGGCCGGCGATGGGCGCGCCGGAAGTCGAAGGCGGAGGTCAGATCGCCGGTGACGGCTCGCCGCCAGGGGGTGATGTTGGGTTCCCGGATGCCGGTGAGCCGTTCCAGGAAGCGGATCACGGAGGTGTGGTCGAAGGTCTCGGAGCAGACGTAGCCGCCGACCGACCAGGGGGAGACGACGAGCAGCGGGACGCGGATGCCCAGGCCGGTGGGCCGGCCCTGCCAGCGCTCGGCGTCGCCGGCGGGGTCGTCGGCGGCCGGGACGGGCGGCGGCACGTGGTCGAAGAAGCCGTCGTTCTCGTCGTAGTTGATCAGCACGACGGTGTGCCGCCAGACGTCGGGGTGCGCGCCGAGGGCGTCGAGCACCTTGTAGACGAGGGTGGCCGACGCGATCGGCGAGGAGGAGCCGGGGTGCTCGGAGTCGATCGCGGACGGGACGAGGTACGAGACCTCGGGCAGCGTGCCGGCGGCGACGTCGGCCCGGAAGGCGTCCGCGAGGCCGCCGGTCTCCACGCGGCGCAGTCCGCGCTCGAAGAGCGAGCGCTCCGCGTCGGTGAGCGTGGCGACGCCGTCCTCGAGTGCGGCGAGCAGCCCGGCCCGCTCGGCGGCGTCGTCCGTGTCGCGGACGGCGGCGTAGAAGGACTCCATGAAGGTGTGCCCGCCGGTGGCGG
The DNA here is from genome assembly GCF_008042125.1 of Streptomyces sp. MS191. Taxonomy (GTDB): domain Bacteria; phylum Actinomycetota; class Actinomycetes; order Streptomycetales; family Streptomycetaceae; genus Streptomyces. The sequence continues at coordinate 73,065 of NZ_RDBI01000054.1, read as the reverse complement.
CGAGCGCCTTGCGGGCGATCTCCTTGAAGGTGGTGAAGAACTCGATGTTGTTGTCGGTGAAGTTCTCCCACTCGGTGTACGTCTTCCAGGTCCGCCCCGCCGCTTCGAGCCGCTCGGCGTAGGTGGGCCACGGGTAGCCGGGGTGGGTGCCCTCGGCGTAGGCGGCGTTCGTGACGGCCCGGCTGCCGTCCGCCTCGTGGCCCGTCCAGCCGGACCACAGATGGTTCCGGTTCGGGCTGGTCGAGGTGTGGATGGACGAGTGGTAGGCGTCGCAGACGGTGAAGGTGTCGGCGAGCTCGTAGTGCAGGGGGATGTCGCGGCGGTCGTAGTACGCCATGGTGGCCGCTGTCTTGGCCGAGACCCAGCCGTCCATCCACCCCTCGCGCCAGGCCTTCGCGCCGCCGTTCCAGGAGTGGTCGAGGTCGCCGATGTACTGGAGGTCCTTCCGCTGCGCCGCGGCGGCCTCCCGGATCGGGAAGGGGAGCACCGTCCCGCCGAGCGCCGCGGGCTGCTCGAACACCGGCTTCCCGGTGGGCAGTTCGACGGCGTTGCGGTCGCCGAATCCGCGGACGCCGCGCAGGGTGCCGAAGTAGTGGTCGAAGGAACGGTTCTCCTGCATCAGGATCACCACGTGCCGGACCGCCGAGAGTCCCCCGGACGGCGGACCCGCGGCCATCGCCGCCTGCAGGGACGGCGGAAGCAGCGAGCCGGCCGCGGCGGCGCCGAGGGCGCCTCCGCCCAGGGCGAGCAGCCTTCTGCGGGACATCTCGGGTGCCAAGACCGACCTCCAGTCGACGGCCAATGGTTCGCCTTCGAGCCATTGGGGGTTCCGCGGGGGACGGTAGTGAGAGCGGATGACCGGGAGAAGGCCGCGTGACGACCCGGTGGTGAACGTCCAAGAGGACAGCCGCTCCGTCCAAGCGATTTCCGGCCAACCGGATCGAGGGGTGTACGGGATCCTGAAGGCATGACCGACGGACGCATCAAGATCTGGTTCCGCTTCGTGCCGCGGGAGGGTTGGCTGCCCCAGGACACCGAGGGGCTGTGGGCGACCCCGGTGGGCCCCGACACGGCGCGCGTGGACAACGTGCCGTTCCTGCAGAACGGAGTGGCCCAGGACGACGTCGTCCGCTTCACCACGGACGCGGACGGCACCCGCTGGGCGGCCGAACGCGTGACGGCCTCCGGGAACTGCACCCTGCGGCTGCTTCCGGTCGCCGACGGCCCGCTCGGACGCAGTGCGCAGGCGGTGCACGAACGCCTCTCCCCCTTCGGTCTGGGCGGCGAGGCGTTCAGCGGGGAGTTCCCCCTCGTCGCCCTCAACGTCCCGGCCGACGCGCCCTTCACCGAGATCAAGGAACTGCTCGTCCAGGGCACCCGCAAGGGGTGGTGGCACTGGGAGATGGGGTGCGCGACGGAGCGCTGGCAGGCGGCCTGACCTCGGCCCCCCGGCCGGCCGGCGTCCCAGCCGTACACGACGGAGGGCGGCCCGCACCGGAGAGTCCGGTGCGGGCCGCCCTCGTACGGGTCCGGCGGTCGAGGGGCTCAGCCCTCGGTGACGCCCAGGCGCTCCAGGATGAGCTCCTTCACGCGCGCCGCGTCCGCCTGGCCGCGGGTGGCCTTCATGACCGCGCCGACCAGCGCGCCGACCGCCGCGACCTTGCCGCCGCGGATCTTGTCGGCGATGCCCGCGTTGCCCGCGATGGCCTCGTCGACGGCCGTGCCGAGCGCCCCCTCGTCGGAGACGACCTTCAGGCCGCGCTTCTCGACGACCTCGTCCGGGCCGCCCTCGCCCGCGAGGACGCCCTCGATCACCTGACGGGCCAGCTTGTCGGTGAGGTCGCCGGAGGCCACCAGTTCGGTCACCCGGGCGACCTGCGCCGGGGTGATCGCCAGCTCGTCCAGGGCCTTGCCCGACTCGTTGGCGGAACGGGCCAGTTCGCCCATCCACCACTTGCGGGCCTGGTCCGCGGGAGCACCCGCGTCCGTGGTCGCGACGATCAGGTCGACCGCGCCGGCGTTGAGGATCGACTGCATGTCGTGCTCGGAGACGCCCCACTCCTCGCGCAGCCGGTTGCGGCGGACGCGCGGCAGCTCGGGCAGCTCGGCACGCAGCTCCTCGACCCAGGCACGGGCCGGGGCGACGGGGACGAGGTCGGGCTCCGGGAAGTACCGGTAGTCCTCGGCGTTGTCCTTGATCCGGCCGGACGTCGTGCTGCCGTCGTCCTCGTGGAAGTGCCGGGTCTCCTGCACGATCGTGCCGCCGGAGGTCAGCACGGCCGCGTGGCGCTGGATCTCGAAGCGCGCCGCCCGCTCCACGGAACGGAGCGAGTTGACGTTCTTCGTCTCCGAGCGGGTGCCGAAGGTCTTGGTGCCGTTGGGGCGCAGCGACAGGTTCACGTCGCAGCGCATCTGGCCCTTGTCCATCCGCGCCTCGGAGACGCCCAGCGCGCGGATCAGCTCGCGCAGCTCGGCGACGTACGCCTTGGCGACCTCGGGAGCACGCTCGCCCGCGCCCTCGATCGGCTTGGTGACGATCTCGATGAGCGGGATGCCGGCCCGGTTGTAGTCGAGCAGCGAGTGCGAGGCACCGTGGATACGGCCGGTCGCGCCGCCGATGTGCGTCGACTTGCCGGTGTCCTCCTCCATGTGGGCGCGCTCGATCTCCACGCGGAAGATCTCGCCGTCCTCCAGCTGGACGTCCAGATAGCCGTTGAAGGCGATCGGCTCGTCGTACTGCGAGGTCTGGAAGTTCTTCGGCATGTCCGGATAGAAGTAGTTCTTCCGGGCGAAGCGGCACCACTCGGCGATCTCGCAGTTCAGCGCGAGACCGATCTTGATGGCGGACTCGACGCCGATCGCGTTGACGACCGGGAGCGAGCCGGGCAGGCCGAGACAGGTCGGGCAGGTCTGCGAGTTGGGCTCGGCGCCCAGCTCGGTCGAGCACCCGCAGAACATCTTCGTCTTCGTGCCCAGTTCGACATGGACCTCCAGGCCCATGACGGGGTCGTACGCAGCGAGGGCCGCGTCGTACGACAGCAGTTCGGTGACGGTCACAGTGAGACTTTCCCTCTCAGCCCAGCAGGACGTCGTCGTCGCCCAGGCGCTTGAGCTCCCGGTACAGGATCGCCAGGCCGGTCGCGATGGCGGCCGCGGACACCGCGGCGTCGAGCAGCCGCAGGACGTCGTTGTCGTTACGGGCCAGCTTGGCCTGCTTGGCGACGCTGACCGCGCCGAAGGCGGTGCTGGCCAGCGAGACGTACAGACCGGTCTTGGACTTCTTGAAGTTCTTGGCCTTCTTTGCCATGGCACTCACAGCGACGGAGCCTCCTCAAGCAGCGGGTGACCCCACTTTTCCACGAAGGCGGCCTCGACGGCCGCGCCGACCTTGTACAGCCGGTCGTCCTTCATGGCGGGGGCGATGATCTGCAGTCCGACCGGGAGGCCGTCCTCCGGCGCGAGGCCGCAGGGCAGCGACATGGCGGCGTTGCCCGCCAGGTTGGTCGGGATGGTGCACAGGTCCGCGAGGTACATCGCCATCGGGTCGTCGGCGCGCTCGCCGATCGGGAAGGCCGTGGTGGGGGTCGTCGGGGAGACGATCACGTCCACCTCCTCGAAGGCCTTCTCGAACTCGCGGGTGATGAGGGTGCGGACCTTCTGGGCCGAGCCGTAGTACGCGTCGTAGTAGCCGGAGCTCAGGGCGTACGTGCCGAGGATGACGCGGCGCTTGACCTCGTCGCCGAAGCCCGCCTCACGGGTGAGGGCGGTGACGTCCTCGGCGGACCGCGTGCCGTCGTCGCCGACCCGCAGGCCGTAGCGCATGGCGTCGAAGCGGGCCAGGTTCGAGGAGCACTCGGACGGCGCGATCAGGTAGTACGCCGACAGGGCCAGGTCGAAGGTCGGGCAGTCCAGCTCGACGATCTCGGCGCCCAGCTCCTTGAGGAGCGCGACGGACTCGTCGAAGCGCTGCACGACGCCGGCCTGGTAGCCCTCGCCGCGGAACTGCTTGACCACACCGACGCGCATGCCGGCGACCGAGCCGTTGCGCGCGGCCTCGACGACCGGCGGGACCGGGGCGTCGATGGAGGTGGAGTCGAGCGGGTCGTGGCCGGCGATGGCCTCGTGCAGGAGCGCCGCGTCCAGGACCGTGCGGGCGCAGGGGCCGCCCTGGTCCAGGGAGGACGAGAAGGCCACCATGCCGTAGCGGGAGACCGCGCCGTAGGTCGGCTTGACGCCGACGGTGCCGGTGACGGCGGCGGGCTGGCGGATGGAACCGCCGGTGTCCGTGCCGATGGCGAGCGGGGCCTCGTACGAGGCGAGGGCCGCGGAGGAACCGCCGCCGGAGCCGCCGGGGATCCGGGTGAGGTCCCAGGGGTTGCCGGTGGGGCCGTAGGCGCTGTTCTCGGTGGAGGACCCCATGGCGAACTCGTCCATGTTGGTCTTGCCGAGGATGACGACGTCGGCGGCCTTGAGGTTCTTCACCAGGGTCGCGTCGTACGGCGGGATCCAGCCTTCGAGGATCTTCGAACCGACCGTCGTCGGGATGCCGACGGTGGTGAAGATGTCCTTGAGGGCCAGCGGGACGCCGGCCAGCGGGCCGAGCTTCTCGCCCCTGGCCCGCTTCTCGTCGACGGCGCGGGCCTGCGCGAGCGCGCCCTCGCGGTCGACGTGCAGGAAGGCGTGGACCTTCTCGTCGACGGCCTCGATACGGGCCAGGTGGGCTTCGGTCACCTCGACGGCGGTGAGCTCGCCGGAGGCGATCTTCTGCGCGATCTCGGCGGCCGTGAGCTTGATGATGTGGGTGTCCGTCATGGTGATCAGTCCTCCCCCAGGATCTGCGGCACCTTGAAACGCTGCTGCTCCTGGGCCGGGGCGCCGGAGAGCGCCTGCTCGGGGGTGAGCGACGGACGGACCTCGTCCGCGCGCATGACATTGGTCAGCGGCAGCGGGTGGGAGGTCGGCGGAACGTCTTGGTCGGCGACCTCGGAGACGCGGGCGACCGCGCCGATGATGTCGTCGAGCTGACCGGCGAAGTGATCGAGCTCTTCGCCCTTCAGCTCCAGACGCGCCAGCCGTGCGAGGTGTGCGACCTCCTCGCGCGTGATGCCAGGCATGCAGCGATCCTCAGGGGTGAGTGTGTGTGGTTTGGGCCCAATCCTATGGGGCGTCGCCGTCCGACCGTTAAACGGCCGCCCCGGGACGGGCCCGTCCCCCTCCCGCGCCACTCACCGCACGCCGGGCCGGAATCGTCGCGTCCCGGCCCCGCGCTACTGCACCACGTGCCCCGAGGGCTGGTCGACCTCCAGTGCCGCCGCCTCCTCGGACGGCCTGCGCCAGCCGTGTTCGCCGCGTGCGCGCAGCCACGCGGTGGTCTCGGCCGGCGGCATCGCCGCGGCGACCAGCCAGCCCTGGACGGCGTCGCAGCCCAGGTCCCGCAGCCGCTCCCAGGTCTCGTCGTCCTCGACGCCCTCGGCGACGACGAGCAGGCCCAGCGAGTGCGCCAGGTCCAGGGTGCAGCGCACGATCTCGGCGTCCTCGGTGTCGACGGCCAGCCGGGCCACGAAGGAACGGTCGATCTTCAGTTCGCTCACCGGCAGGCGCCGGAGGTGGACCAGCGAGGAGTAGCCCGTGCCGAAGTCGTCCAGGGACATCTTCACGCCGTGGCCGGTCAGCCCGGCCAGCGTGTCGGCGGCCCGCTGCGGGTCCTCCAGGAGCACGTGTTCGGTTATCTCCAGCTGGAGCGCGCCGGCCGGGACCCCGTGCCGGGCGAGCCGGGCCGCGACCGCGCCCGCGAAGCCGGGGGTGTGGACGTCCCGGGGGGAGACGTTGACCGCGACGGGCACGTTCAGGCCCTGCGCGCGCCACCGGGCGACCTGCGCGAGCGCGGTCTCCAGGACGTACTCGGTGAGGTGCGGCATCAGGCCGGACGACTCGGCGATCGCGATGAACTCGTCCGGGGGGACGCGCCCGCGCTCCGGGTGCACCCAGCGGACCAGCGCCTCCAGGCCGGCCACCTGCCCGTCGAAGCGGACCTTGGGCTGGTAGTGCAGTTCGACCTCGCGCGCGTCCAGCGCGCGGCGCAGGTCGCCGAGGAGCCCGAGCCGGTCGGGGGTGTTCGAGTCGCGCTTGGACTCGTACACCTCCACGCCGGTCCGGTCCCGCTTCGCCTGGTACATGGCCACGTCGGCGCGGCGCAGCAGGCCCTCGGCGTCCAGTGCGTGGTCCGGGAAGACCGCGACGCCCGCGCTGGCCTCCAGGACCAGGGTGAGCCCGTCCAGGTCGAGCGGCGAGGACAGCTCGGCGACCAGGTGGCGGGCGACGCGCTGGGCGCTCGTGGTGGAGTCGGCGGTCGGCAGGAGCACGGCGAACTCGTCGCCGCCGAGCCGCGCGGCCTCCGCCCCGCGCGGCAGGGCGAGCTGGAGCCGCTCGGCGATCTGGAGCAGCAGCCGGTCTCCGGCGAGGTGCCCCAGGGTGTCGTTGACCGAACGGAAACGGTCGAGGTCGATCAGGACGAGGGCGGCCCGTGCGCCTTCACCCTCGGCCGCCTCCAGCGCCGTCCAGGTCCGCTCCAGGAGCCACTGCCGGTTGGGCAGCCCGGTCAGCGGGTCGCGCAGCTGCTCCTCGGCCCGGGCGCGGGCGATCCACAGGGTGGAGTCGAGGGCGATGAGGGGGACGGCGAAGAGCGGCAGCAGCACCGGCAGGGACGCGGCCACGACACAGATCAGCGGGGCGATGCCGAGCAGGGCGACCGCGACGAGTCCCTGCCGGATCAGGGCCGTCCGGGTGGCGGTGGGCAGCGAGGCGCCCTGGGGGGCGTGGGCGTACCAGAGCAGGAGCCGGGTCACGACGAGGTAGGCGCCGGCGGACAGCACGACCTCCGGGATGGCGCCGATCGTCCAGTCGAGTGGCTGCCAGGGCCGCTCGACCGACGGCGTGTCCCCGAAGGCGGCCAGCACGAGGGCGGCCGCGCCGATGCCCAGGACGTCGGCGGCGCCGTGCAGCAGGCCCTGTCGCCAGCGGTGGCGGCGGGCGGCGCCGACGAGCACGACGACGGTCATCGCGACGAGTCCGGCGGGCACCCAGCCGTACAGCAGGAGGACCGCGAGGGTGAGGGCGGCGCCGGAGCCGGTGCCGCCCCACCAGCGGTCGCGGCCGAGGGCGACCAGGTGCCCGACGATGAGTCCGGTGAGGATCGCGAGGCACCAGCCCGCGGTGTCACCGGGGAACAGGCCGTGACCGGTGCTCAGGGCCTCGTAGAGGCCGACCGCGAGCACGACGGCGGCAAGGGCCACCACGGCTCCGGGCAGCCCGGGGGTGATGCCCGCGAAGACCGCGCGGCCATGCGGCCGTGAGACCGGGGCGGCACTCTCGCTCGGTTTCATTCGTCCCTCTCACAGCCGGCGGTGCCGTTGCAACGCGATGGGCCGTTGTCTTGCCACCACGACCGACGGAGCCCAACGCAGCCGTGCACGACAGACGCACGTCACAACAGTAGGCCGCGGAGGGCTCCGACGGGCAGCGCTCTCCATGTCTTGCCCGAATGCGACCCGGCCACCCCTAACGATCTGGTATGCGCCGAACGGGTGACGATCCGGGGGTGGGACAGGGGGGACGGAGGGCTACTCGGCGGCCGGAACCGCCGCCTCCCGGGCCGCGTCGGGACCCTGTTCCAGCAGGACCGCGAACCCGTCCTCGTCCAGAACCGGAACCTTCAGCTGCATGGCCTTGTCGTACTTGGAACCCGGGTTGTCCCCCACGACGACGAAGTCGGTCTTCTTCGAAACGGAACCGGTCACCTTCGCTCCGCGGCTCTGCAGCGACTCTTTTGCGCCATCCCTGGTGAAGTTCTGCAGGGTGCCGGTCACGACGACCGTCAGCCCCTCCAGCGGGCGCGGCCCCTGCTCCTCGTCGGCGCCCTCGTCCTCCAGACGGACCCCGGCCGCGCGCCACTTGCGCACGATCTCGCGGTGCCAGTCCTCGGCGAACCACTGCTTCACCGCGGCCGCGATGATCCCGCCGACCCCGTCGACGGCCGCCAGCTCCTCCTCCGTGGCCTGCTCGATGCGGTCCAGGGAGCGGAACTCACGGGCGAGTGCCTCGGCCGCGACCGGGCCCACGTGACGGATCGACAGCCCGTTGATGAACCGCGCCAGGGGCCGGTCCTTGGCCGCGGCGATGTTCTCCAGCATCGACAGCGCGTTCTTGCGCGGCTCGCCGTTCTGGTTGGCGAAGACGGTGGCGATCTTCTCCTCGCCGGTCTTCGGGTCCCGCTTCGGCAGCCCGCTGTCCGGGTCGAGCACGTACGCCCGGATGGGCAGCAGCCGCTCGATGGTGAGGTCGAACAGGTCGCCCTCGTCGACCAGCGGCGCCTCGGCGGGCTCGAGCGGCCGGGTGAGCGCGGCGGCGGCGACCGCGCCGAACTTCTCGATGTCCAGGCAGGCACGGCCGGCGAGGAACGCGACGCGTTCGCGCAGCTGGGCGGGGCACGTCCGCGCGTTGGGGCAGCGGAGGTCGATGTCGCCCTCCTTCATGGCCCGCAGCGGCGTCCCGCACTCGGGGCACTCGGCGGGCATCACGAACTCCCGCTCGGTGCCGTCCCGCAGGTCGGCGACCGGCCCGAGGATCTCCGGGATGACGTCACCGGCCTTGCGCAGCACCACGGTGTCGCCGATGAGGACGCCCTTGGCCTTCACCACCTCCTGGTTGTGGAGGGTGGCGAACTCGACCTCGGAGCCGGCGACCGTGACCGGCTCCACCTGCGCGTACGGCGTGACCCGGCCGGTCCGGCCGACGCCCACCTTGATGTCGACGAGCTTGGTGTTGACCTCCTCCGGCGCGTACTTCCAGGCGATCGCCCAGCGCGGGGCGCGCGCCGTGGAGCCGAGCCGGCCCTGGAGCGGGATCTCGTCCAGCTTGACGACGACCCCGTCGATCTCGTGCTCCACGGAGTGCCGGTTCTCGCCGAAGTACGCGATGAACTCCCGTACGCCGTCCAGCGAGTCGACGACCCTGTTGTGCCGGGCGGTCGGCAGGCCCCACTCGCGCAGCAGCTCGTAGGCGTGGCTGAGGCAGTCGATGTCGAAGCCCTCGCGGGCGCCGATGCCGTGCACCACCATGTGCAGCGGGCGGGTGGCGGTGACCTTGGGGTCCTTCTGGCGCAGCGAACCGGCGGCGGCGTTGCGCGGGTTGGCGAAGGGCTTGTCGCCGGCCTCCACGAGGCGGGCGTTGAGCCCCTCGAAGGCCTCCATCGGGAAGTAGACCTCGCCGCGGATCTCCACGAGATCGGGGATGCGGTCGCCGCGCAGCCGGTCCGGGATGTCGGCGATGGTGCGGACGTTGGGCGTGATGTCCTCACCGGAGCGGCCGTCGCCGCGGGTCGCCGCCCGGGTCAGCCGCCCGTGCTCGTATGTCAGGTTGACCGCGAGGCCGTCGACCTTCAGCTCGCACAGGAAGTGGTACGCGGAGGTGCCGACCTCGCGCGCGAGCCGCTCGGCCCAGGCGGCGAGTTCGAGGTCGTCGAAGGCGTTGTCGAGCGAGAGCATGCGCTCGCGGTGCTCGACGGAGGTGAACTCGGTCTCGTACGCCCCCGCGACCTTCTGCGTCGGCGAGTCGGGCGTCCGCAGCTCCGGGTACTCCTCCTCCAGGGCCTCCAGGGCGCGCAGGAGTCGGTCGAACTCGCCGTCGCTGATGACCGGCTGGTCCTTCACGTAGTACCGGAAGCGGTGTGCCTCGACCTGCTCGGCCAGGTCGGCGTGCTTCTCCCGTGCCTCGGCCGGCAGGGCCCCCTGTTCGACTGCCACCGTTACTCGTCCTCCCGTTTGCCTCGAAAACCCGTCACTCAGGGTTGTCCGCGAGCGATCTCGCCGCCCGGGCGCTGTGGGCGAGCGCCGCCCGGGCGTACGCCGGCGAAGCACCCGCGAGCCCGCACGTCGGGGTGACCACGACGGAATCGGCCAGAGTCCCCGGATTCAGCCCCAGTCTGCGCCACAGCGTCCTGACACCCATGACGCTACCGCCCGGGTCGGACAATGGGGCGTCGGTGGACGGCACCACGCCAGCGAAGAGGACGGTTCCGGACTCCACCGCCTCACCGATCGGCTCCTCGTCACGCTCCGTGAGGAGCGAGAAGTCGAACGAGACGCCGGAGACGCCGGCGCGCCGCAGCAGGGCGAACGGCACGTCCGGGGCGCACGAGTGGACGACGACGGGGCCGTCGTGGACCGCGATCACCTCGCGCAGGGCGCTCTCGACGACCTGCCGGTCGACGGCCCGGTGGGTGCGGTAGCCGCTGGCGGTGCGGACGTGCCCCCGCAGGACGGCGGTCAGGGAGGGCTCGTCGAGCTGGAGGACGAGGCGGGCGCCCGGCACCCGCCGGCGCAGCTCCGCCAGGTGGCCGCGCAGGCCCTCGGCGAGGGAGCCGACGAGGTCCCGGCAGGCCCCGGGGTCGCCCAGCGCGGCCTCGCCGCCGCGCAGTTCCAGCGCCGCGGCGAGGGTCCACGGGCCGACCGCCTGGACCTTGAGCGGGCCCTCGTAGCCCTGGGTGAACTCCTCCAGGGCGTCGAGGTCCTCGCCCAGCCAGGACCGGGCGCGCCGGGTGTCGCGCCCGGGCCGGTCGCTGACCCGCCACCCGCTGGGCTCCACGTGCGCGTACATCTCGACGAGCAGCCCGATGGTCCTCCCGATCATGTCGGCGCCCGGCCCGCGGGCGGGCAGCTCGGCCAGGAAGGGGAAGTCCTCGAAGGATCCGGCGACGGTCCTGGCGGCCTCCCGGGCGTCCCCGCCGGGCATGGACCCGACGCCGGTGGCGGGGCCCCAGGTGAAGGGGGTCTTCTCGTCGTTCGTGTCGCTCACCCGGGAAGCGTACGCGTGACCGCCCGGGCTACCGACCCGGCCGGACCGTCAGGTCGTTGATCTCGGCGTCGCGCGGCAGGTCGACGGCGGTGAGGATGGCCGTCGCGACGGACTCGGGGTCGATCCACTTCGACGGGTCGTACTCCTTGCCCTCCTGCTGGTGGACCTTGGCCTGCATGGGGCTCGCGGTCCGCCCCGGGTAGACGGAGGTCACCCGCACGCCGTGGGCGTGCTCCTCGTGGCGCAGCGAGTCGGCCAGCGCCTTCAGTCCGTGCTTGGAGGCCGCGTAGGCGCCCCATTCGGCGTGGGCGTTGAGCCCGGCACCGGAGTTGACGAAGACCACGTGGCCCTTGGAGACCCGCAGCTGCGGCAGGAAGTGCCGGGTGAGCTCGGCCGGGGCGACGAGGTTGACGTCGAGCTGGTGGTGCCAGGTCTTCGGGGTGAGCTCGCCGACCGGGCCGAGGTCGACGACGCCCGCGATGTGCAGGAGGGTGTCGACGCGCTCGGGCAGGGTCTGGTGGGAGAACGCCCAGGAGAGCCGGTCGGGGTCGGCGAGGTCCCCGACGAGCGTCCGCGCGCCGGGGAACGCGGCGGCCAGCCCCTTGGCCCGTCCCGCGTCGCGCGCGTGCAGCACGAGCTCGTCCCCGCGGGCGTGGAGCCGCCGGGCGACGGCCGCGCCGATGCCGGAGCCGGCTCCGGTGATCACATGAGTAGCCATGGGAGCCATGCTCGCATCCCGGTCACGGCGAGGGGTCGGAGGCGGGTGAACCCGCGGACCAGAAGTCCGAGCGGACGTGGGGGGTGGGGATTTTGCCGGGCGCGTATGCGGGACCGTTGGGCTGGGAAGTCGACTCGGCGACCGGGGACTTCTCGACGCAGGGGGTGTTGATGTCGAGGAACGCCTGGCCCTTGTAGCCGACCTCCACGGACAGCTCGAAGCCGTCGGGCGTCCTGGCGAAGACGGCCGGCATCTCCTTGTCCTGGTTCACGCCGGTGATCTCGTACCCGGACTTCTTCCAGAACCGCTCGATCACGCCGAGAAAGCTGCCACGCCGTTGCTCGGAGATGACGGTCGTCACGGCCCGCCGCCGGGTCACCGTGCAGCTGCCGGACGTGGTCGTGTCATGGGCCCACTGGAGTTCCGGTACGAACGCGTTCAGCGTTCCGTCGAGCATCGCGTCCGCGCGGTCCGCCGCTTCCTGCATGTTCATGTCCGTACTCGCTCCTCCGTCGCCCAGGCTTCCGCACCCCGCCAGCACCACGCCCGTCAGGATGACGGACCCGGCGAGCCGAGCAGCCCGTCCCTGTCGCTTCATCGGTGGGCCTCCGTAGTGATCTTGTCAGGCTGTCCGGCGACGATCCGGGCGATGTTCTTCGCCGACTCCGGATCGAGGTCCGGCGTGAAGTACTGGGAGTGGGCGTCGAACCCGCCCCCTTCGAGCACCATGCGGGGCCCGTCGTCGACCTTGAAGCGCTGTGCCCCGAAGGCCTCGCTCGCCGGGTCCTTGCCGAAGTAGACGTCGTCGTTGCCGATGTCGAAGAGGTCGCGTCCGATCAGGACCCCCGTCGGGCCTCCCATCACCCATCCCAGCTTCGCCTCGCCCTGCGTCGGCAGATGGGTGACCGGGTCGTTGTCGGCCGCGCCGACGAACACGTGGTCCTTACCGACGCCGAGCTCCGTCGCCTTCTGCGCGTCCACACCGGGGCTCCCCAGCAGGATCACGTCGTCGACCCCCGGAATGCCGCCGGACTGCTTCGCTGCCGTGCCCACGGTCAGCGAGCCGTAGGAGTGGCCGATCGCCGTCACATGGGGGTCCCTGTTCTCGTTCGTCGCCGAGAGGCCCGCCATGAACTGGTTGTACGCAGGCGCGCCCCGCTGGGCGTCACCCTTCGACATGACGTCCACGTTCTGCGGGGCGTCGTAGCCGAGCCAGACGATCGAGGCGCTCGACGGGTCGATCCGCCGGGCGCCGAGGGCGGTGTCCTGCGCTCGCTTCATCGTGTCGTCCACGAACTCGCCGTTCAGCTTGGTGCCCAGGCCGGGGACGTACGCCGACACGTTCCTGGCGGTGTCCGGGTTGCCGTAGGAGACGATCGCGCGGCCGTTGCCCTCGTCGCCGATGCCGAGCAGGAACATCGGCGGGTTGCTCGGCTTGTCCAGCTTGTCCTTGATCATGCGGAGCGCGTCGAGCTTCGTCTCGGAGTCGCCGTCGTCCTTGCCGGCCAGCTCGTCCATGAGCACCGGCAGATGGTTCCGGTTCGCCTCGTCTCGGGCGGCCGCCGGAATGCCGTCGAGGCCGCCGATCATGTCGGGGGCGATCTCCAGGTACTCCTGGCGCTGTTCCTCGCTCAGAGCGTCCCACCACGCCTTGCGCTCGGCGGGACTCTTGCCGGACGGCAGGTCGTCGGCGAGGTAGGAGCCGGCGGTGGCGCGGACGTCGGCGGTGTCCCGGAAGACGTCCTTCATGGTCGCCTCGGTGACATCGAGCCCCTTGGCCGCCCGCAGACCGTCCAGCGTCCTGGCGTAGCGCGCGTCGATGTCACCGGCGGACCAGACCGCCCGGGCTATCCGGTCCGCGATCGCCTGGGCCTTCTCCGCGTTCGGGTTCATGGGCTTGAAGCTGCCGGGGGCGTAGTCGCCGAAGGCGGGGCGGTCGAGCGGGAGGCTTCCCTTGACCTTGCCTCCGGGTGCCTCCTTGTCGCCGATCAGGGTCTCGGCGGTGGCGGCGGGGTATGTCAGCGACCCGTCCTCGTGGACGGTGAACTTGAGGGCCGCCGCCTCGTCCAGAGCCTGCTTCAGCTGCCGCTGGGGCTCGGCGAGATCGGCGGCGAGGCCGTTCAGCGCCGTCCGGACCAGACCGCACTCGGTGTGCAGGTAGGTGAAGTTGCGGCTGAGCCGTTCGAGCCTGCCGAGCGCGCCTTCGGCCGACTCGCTGTCCTGGGTCTCGCGGAGCTTGGCCGACATCGCGCGGTCCACCCGGACGCGATCGGCGTCGGAACGTCCCGAGACCTCGTTCCACTTGTCGCCCGCGTCCTCGAACTCGGACGGCTTGAGATCGCGCAGCTGCTGCCATGTGAGGGCCGTGCGCGTCACCGCTTCTCACCCGGCTTCGCGCCGGTCCCGCCGGCGGTCCGGAAGGACTTCTCGATCGCGACCTCGGTCTCGCCCATCTCCTTGGCCACCGTGAGCAGGGCGCCTTCGAGCGCGTCGCACTCGTCCCGGACCGCGGCGAGGCGGTCCTCCCAGGACTTCAGCACGCTGCGGACGGCCGCCACCGAGGCGAAGCCCGCGGCGCCGGCCTCCATCCCCTCGTGGCCGGGGCCGAGCGCGGCGCGGCTCGTCTCGGTGCTGGTGCGCAGCTCGGCGGACGTGCCCGACGCGCTGGTCCACGGGCCTCCGCTGTGCCTGAGCTTCCCCTGGCCGCCGCCGGATCCCGGATCCGGAGCCGTCGAGGCGAGGGTCATCGTCGCCCCGCCCCGGTCCGCACCGCCGTCGGTCGGGCCGAACAGCTCCTGCCAGCGCTCCGAATAGGACACGCCACGCTCCCCCCGTCCTGTGGACCGCGCCTCTGCGCGATCATGCCCGGCGAGGTTAACGCAGGCCGCAGTGGCCTGCGCAGTCGCGAAGCGGAACGCGACGAAGAAGACCGGCCGGGGCATAGCAGGGGGCTTTGACCTGCGCAAGAGTGTGGCGACTCAGGTGCTTCGCGGACGCATCGGTGTGCGCACTCAGCGGATGCCGGCGGACTCCTCCAGGTACGCGAGCGCCGCGACGCCGTCCTCCGCGAAGAGGACCAGTTCGGTCAGCGGCAGCGGCAGGAAGCCCTCGTCCTCCATGCGGCGGAACTGCGCCTTCAGGCCGTCGTAGAAGCCGGCCGTGTTCAGCAGGACCACCGGCTTGGTGTGCTTGCCGTGCTTCCGGAGTTCCAGCACCTCGGTGGCCTCGTCCAGGGTGCCGGTACCGCCGACCATGACCACGACGGCGTCGGACTTGGCGAGGAGCAGCGCCTTCCGCTCCCCGAGGTCCCGGGCGACGACCATCTCGTCCGCGTCCGCGCGGGCGGTGGCGGCGAGGAAGTCGACCGAGACGCCGACGAGCCGCCCGCCCGCCTCCCGCACGCCGTCGGCGACGACCTTCATCAGGCCGACGTCGGATCCGCCCCAGACGAGCGTGTGCCCGCCCTTGCCGAGCAGTCCGGCGAACTCGCGCGCCGGGCCGGTGTAGCGCTCGTCGAGGTCGGCGGCGGAGAGGAAGACGCAGATGTTCATGGCTCCACCGTAGGGGGTGGTGCGGGGGCCGCCGGGCCGTCCGGATCGGCCGCCCGGAGAACTTCCCGGTGAATTTCCCCCGCACACCGATGAGTTCCGCACGCGGCCCCGGTCATCACTGGCATGGACGAGGCGAACAGCACGCTGAGCAGGGTCCGGGGACGGGTCACGTCGGCGGACGGCACCCGGATCGCGTACGAGCGGTACGGCGACGGGCCGCCGGTGATCCTGGTCGGCGGGGCCCTCGGCACCGCCGCGGCCGAGCGGCCGCTGGCCGGGCTCCTCGCGTCGCGCTTCTCGGTGGTCGCCTACGACCGCCGGGGCCGCGGCGGGAGCGGCGACACCGGCCCGTACGCGGTGGGGCGGGAGATCGACGACCTGGCGGCGCTGGCCGCCGAGGCGGGCGGCGACGTCGCCGTGCACGGCACCTCGTCGGGTGGCGCGCTGGCGCTGGCCGCCGCGGCGGCCGGGCTGCCGATCGCCCAGCTCTCGGTCTTCGAACCGCCGTACGCGACCGACGCCGGGGGGCGGGAGGGCTTCGCCGCGCGCGGCCGGCGGCTGGTCGCGCTGCTCGACGAGGGGCGGCACGAGGAGGCGCTGGAGCTGTTCCTGTCCGACGCGGCGGCACCGGGGGCGCCGGCCGGGCCGGCCGGGCCGGCCGGGTGGCCACGGCTGGCGGAGGTGGCGCACACCCTCGCGTACGACCACGCCGTCCTCGGCGACGGGGTGGTGCCGGAGGGGCTGCTCGGGTCGGTCGACGCGCGCGTGCTGGTCGTCGACGGCGGGTTCAGTCCGGCCTGGACGCGCGAGGCGGCGCAGGCCGTCGCGGCGGCGCTCCCCCGTGGCCGGCACCGTACGCTGACGGGCCAGACCCATCTGGTGGCGCCGCACGTCCTCGCGCCGGTGCTGGCGGAGTTCTTCGTCGAGGAGTGACGCCGGTACCGGCCCGTCCGGGCCGCGCGGACGACCCGGCCGGCTCAGACCGTGGCGTCGGCCGCGCGCCGGACCGTCGACGCGATCGTCGCCGAGCCGACCACGCGCGTGCCGTCGTAGAGCACGATCGCCTGTCCCGGGGCCACGCCCCGGACCGCCTCGTCGAAGGTGACGTGCAGGGTGCCGTCCGCCAGCTCCGCCGTCACCTCGGTCTCGCCGCCGTGGGCGCGCAGCTGGGCCGTGTAGCGGCCGGAGGCCGCCGGGGCCGTGCCGCACCAGCGCGGCTTGATCGCCGTCAGGGCCGTGACGTCGAGCGCCTCCACCGGGCCGACCGTGACGGTGTTGTTCACCGGCGAGATGTCCAGGACGTAGCGCGGCTTGCCGTCCGGCGCGGGGTGGCCGATCCGCAGCCCCTTGCGCTGGCCGATCGTGAAGCCGTACGCGCCCTCGTGCGTGCCGAGCTTCCGGCCCGCCTCGTCCACGATGTCGCCCTCGGCCGTCCCGAGCCGGGAGGCGAGGAAGCCCTGGGTGTCGCCGTCGGCGATGAAGCAGATGTCGTGGCTGTCGGGCTTCTTCGCCACGGCGAGGCCGCGCCGCTCCGCCTCCGCCCGGATCTCGTCCTTGGTGGTGAGGGTGTCGCCCAGCGGGAACATCGCGTGGGCGAGCTGCTTCTCGTCGAGGACGCCGAGGACGTACGACTGGTCCTTGGCCATGTCCGACGCCCGGTGCAGCTCGCGGGTGCCGTCCTCGTTCAGGACGACCGTGGCGTAGTGGCCGGTGCAGACCGCGTCGAAGCCGAGGGCGAGCGCCTTGTCGAGCAGCGCCGCGAACTTGATCTTCTCGTTGCAGCGCAGGCAGGGGTTGGGCGTGCGGCCGGCCTCGTACTCCGCGACGAAGTCGTCGACCACGTCCTCGCGGAAACGCTCGGCGAGGTCCCAGACGTAGAAGGGGATGCCGATGACGTCGGCCGCCCGGCGGGCGTCGCGCGAGTCCTCGATGGTGCAGCAGCCGCGCGCGCCGGTGCGGAAGGACTGCGGGTTCGCCGAGAGGGCCAGGTGCACCCCGGTCACGTCGTGCCCGGCTTCGGCGGCCCGGGCGGCGGCGACGGCGGAGTCCACGCCGCCCGACATGGCGGCGAGGACACGGAGGGGACGGGGAGGAGTCGTAGTCATAGCCCTACCAGGGTACGGGGCTCCGGGAACCGTGGTCGCGTGAGTATGCGTTGACGATCACATGGGGAGTGAAAAGGCCAAGAGGGGGGTCGGGCGGCGCGCTGTGCTGCTCGGCGGAGGAGCGGCGGTGCTGGGCACGGCCGTGCTGGCCCGCGAGGAACTGCAGCGCGCCTGGTGGCGGCTGCCGGGGACGGAGCGGAAGCGGGTGGAGGGCGAGCTCGACCACCAGGGCGCGGAGTGGACGGCGGCGGCGCGGGCGAACTGGCGGCGGGCCGACCGGCCGGACGACTACGTGATCGACCGCGTGGTGATCCATGTGGTCCAGGGCAGCTACTCCGGTGCGCTGAAGGTCTTCAGGAATCCGGCGCACGGCGCCGCCACGCACTACGTGGTGCGCAAGGACGGGCACGTCGCGCAGATGATCCGCGAGCTCGACGTGGCCTTCCACGCGGGCGACCGGGACATGAACGAGCGGAGCGTCGGCATCGAGCACGAGGGCTTCGTCGACCGGCCGCAGGACTTCACGGCGGCGATGTACGCGGGATCGGCGCGGCTGACGGCCGGGATATGCGCCCGCCACGGGATCCCCGTGGACCGGGAGCACATCATCGGGCACGTCGAGGTCGAGGGCACGGACCACACGGACCCCGGCCCCCACTGGGACTGGCCCCGCTACATGAAGCTGGTGGCTGCGGAGGCCGCGAAGCTGGGGTGAGTCCGGCGGTACGGGACGCCGGCCAGCCCAGGGCGGTCGGCATACGGGGACGCCGCCCCGGGCGGTCCGGCGGTGCGGGCCCGTGCGCGAGGGCTCAGGTGAGTCCGGCGGTGCGGGCCCGTTCGACGGCCGGGCCGATCGCCGCGGCGACCGCGGCCACGTCCTCCTTGGTGGAGGTGTGGCCGAGGCTGAAGCGCAGGGTGCCGCGCGCCAGGTCCGGGTCGGTGCCCGTGGCGAGGAGGACGTGGCTGGGCTGGGCGATGCCCGCGGTGCAGGCCGATCCCGTGGAGCACTCGATGCCCTGGGCGTCGAGCAGCAGGAGCAGGGAGTCGCCCTCGCAGCCGGGGAAGCTGAAGTGGGCGTTGGCGGGCAGCCGGTCGACCGGGTCGCCGCCGAGGACGGCGTCGGGTACGGCGGCGCGTACGGCGTCGACCAGTTCGTCGCGCAGGCCGCCGACCTCCCGGGCGAACTCCTCGCGTCGTTCGGCCGCGAGCCGGCCGGCGACGGCGAAGGCGGCGATCGCGGGGACGTCGAGGGTGCCGGAGCGCACGTGCCGCTCCTGGCCGCCGCCGTGCAGGACGGGGACGGGGCTGTACTCGCGGCCGAGGAGCAGGGCGCCGATGCCGTAGGGGCCGCCGATCTTGTGACCGGAGACGGTCATCGCGGCGAGTCCGGAGGCCGCGAAGTCGACCGGAATCTGACCGAACGCCTGCACCGCGTCGGAGTGCAGGGGCACGTCGAACTCGGCTGCGACGTCCGCGAGTTCCCGGACCGGCATGACCGTGCCGATCTCGTTGTTCGCCCACATGACGGTGGCGAGGGCGACGCTCTCGGGGTCGCGTGCGACGGCCTCGCGCAGGTCGTCGGGGTGGACGCGGCCGTACCGGTCGACGGGGAGGTACTCGACGCTCGCGCCCTCGTGGGTGGCGAGCCAGTCGACGGCGTCGAGGACGGCGTGGTGCTCGACCGGACCGCACAGCACACGGGTGCGCCGGGGGTCGGCGTCCCGGCGGGCCCAGTACAGGCCCTTGACGGCGAGGTTGTCGGCCTCGGTGCCGCCGGAGGTGAAGACGACCTCGCTGGGCCGGGCACCGAGGGCGGCGGCGAGCGTCTCCCGCGCCTCCTCGACGGTGCGGCGGCCCCGTCGCCCTGCGGCGTGCAACGAGGAGGCGTTGCCCGTGACGGCGAGCTGGGCGGTCATCGCCTCGATCGCCTCGGGGAGCATCGGCGTGGTGGCGGCGTGGTCGAGGTAAGCCATGGTGGGTCGATTCTACGAGGCGGTCCGGGCTCCTCGGGCGCCTGGCCTGTTTGCGCCCCCTGCCGCGCGGGCGGCCGTCCGGCCGGTCCGGGTCGGCCGACGCCGAGAGCGCCCCCGCGTCCCGGTGCGCGGTGCGCAGGGGGACGCCGCGAGGCGCTCTCGGTGACGTGATTCCCGGGGCAGGCGGGACTTCGAAGACGCTCCCTAGCCGCGCGGGGCGCGGGCCAGCTGGCGGGACTGGGCGACGAGGCGGTCGGCGCTGTCCCAGACCTCCGCGTCCTCCTCCAGGAAGCCGCCGGCGAGGTTGCGGGTGGTGATGGCGACCCGCAGCGGACCGGGGGCGGGACGGCAGCGGATGTGGGTGGTCAGCTCGACCGTGGGGGTCCAGCCCTTGAGGCCCAGCTCGAACGAGGTCGGCGGCATCGCGTCGACGGTGAGCAGCAGGGACAGCGCGTCGGGCTCGCGGCCGTCGGCGAGGCCGAACCAGCCGCGCATCTCGCCCTTGCCGGAGGGAGCTCCGACGGCCCAGCCGACGGTGGCCGGGTCGAGGCGGATGTCGAGCCGGTCGGTGATGGCGGAGGAGCCGGGGATCTCGGGCCGGGGGCCGTCCGAGGCGCCGAAGCACTGCTCGATGGGCGCGAGGGCCGGCGGCCGGGCGGCGGTGCGGACGTCGTCCGGGAGCGCGTCGAGGTCGCCGTAGGAGGCGAGGACGCGGATGCGCTCGATCTCGGTGCCGTCCGCGTCGTACTGGTAGAGCGAGGCCTGTCCGGTGGAGAGGGTGCGTCCGGTGCGGACCGTCTCGGTGCGGATCACCGCGGGGCCCGGCACGGACGGGGTGAGGTAGTGCGCCGAGATGGTGAACGGGTCCGGGTGCGGGAGGTGCTCACCGAGCGCTCGGCCGAGCAGCGAGAGCAGGTAGCCGCCGTTGACGGCGGAGATGATCGTCCAGCCGGCGGACAGGTCGGCGTCGTAGATGCCGGGGGCGCGCAGGGTGACGGCGGTGTCGCGGTCGAACTCGCTCGTCGTCTCGATGCTCGTGCTCATGCCTTCGACGGTACAACACAAGATTACTGAGCGGTAGCTTTTTCGGGCTCCTCGCGCGCGGACGACCTCCGGTTCCAGGCCCGGGGCGCACGCCAGTGGTAGCGCATGGCGAGCAGGCGCAGGACGAAGGCCGTGCTCACGGCGGTGGCGCTGGTGAAGGCGTTGAGCGCGTCGAAGCGGATGCAGACGGCGACCATCGTGGCGCCGACCATCGCGGGCACGGCGTACAGGTCGCGATCCCAGCGGAGCAGGGAGGGGACCTCGTTGGCGAGCACGTCCCTCAGCACACCGCCGCCGACGGCGGTGGCCAGGCCCAGCGCCGCGGAGGAGGTGAGGCCGAGGCCGTAGTCGTACGCCTTGGTGGTGCCGGTGACGCAGAAGAGACCGAGACCGGCGGCGTCGAAGACGTTGACGGCCGTCTGGGTGCGTTCGACCTCGGGGTGGAGGAAGAAGACGAGCGCGGCCGCGACGAGTGGCATCAGGAAGTAGCCGAGGTCGGCGAACGCCGCGGGCACGGCACCGATGATCAGGTCGCGCAGCAGACCGCCGCCGAGCGCGGTGACCTCGGCGAGGACGGCGATTCCGAAGACGTCGAAGTTCTTGCGGACGGCGAGGAGGGCGCCGGAGATCGCGAAGACGAAGATGCCGACGAGGTCGAGCGCGTGTTGTACAGAGGGATTGAACAGTTCGTGGAGCACCGCCCAATTGTGCCGGTCGGGGGTGCGTGGTCCGACGGACGGTACCGGCGGGCGCGGCCGCGGACCTGCCCCGCCCCGCCCCCAGGGCGGCCCGGCCCGGGGCGCGGCGCACCGCGACCGCGAAGGGCCCCGCGCCGGACGGCGCGGGGCCCTTCGTACGGGAACCCGTGGCCCCCTGCCCCGTCGTCGCGGGGTACCGCGTCACTTCGCCGACGCGTCGCCTTCCGCGGGGGTGTCCTCCGCCTCGGCGGACGCCTCCGCCTTCGCGGGCATGTCCTCCTCGACGGGCGCGGACGCCTCCGCCTTCGCGGGGACCTCCTCGGACGCGGCCTCGGACGCCTCGGGCTTCGCGGCCTCGGGCTCCGACGGGGCGGACGCCTCCGCCTTCGCCGGCACCTCCGGCTCGGCCGCCTCCGGCTCCGCCTTCTTCGCCGTGTCCTTCGACACCTCGACCGACTCCCGCGCCGCCGGGATCGTCAGCCCCTCGGCGTTCTCCGGGTGGTGGCACGCCACGCGCTGGCCCGGGCGCAGCTCCAGGAGCGGCGGCTCCTCGGTCTTGCAGAGGCTCGTCGCCTTCCAGCAGCGGGTGTGGAAGCGGCAGCCCGGCGGCGGGGCGATCGGCGACGGGACGTCGCCGGTCAGCAGGATCCGCTCGCTCTTCTGGCCGCGGCGCCGGGGGTCCGGCACCGGGACCGCCGACATCAGGGCCTTGGTGTACGGGTGCATCGGCGACTCGTACAGGCTCTTGCGGTCCGCGAGCTCCACGATCTTGCCCAGGTACATCACCGCGATGCGGTCCGAGACGTGCCGGATGACCGACAGGTCGTGGGCGATGATCACGTACGTGAGGCCCAGCTCCTGCTGGAGGTCGTCCAGGAGGTTGACCACCTGCGCCTGGATGGAGACGTCCAGGGCCGAGACGGGCTCGTCGGCGACGACCAGCTTCGGCTTCAGGGCGAGCGCGCGGGCGATGCCGATGCGCTGGCGCTGACCGCCGGAGAACTCGTGCGGGTAGCGGTTGTAGTGCTCCGGGTTGAGGCCGACCAGGCCCAGCAGACGCTGGACCTCCTTCTTCACGCCGCCCTCCGGCTCCACGCCCTGGAGCTTGAAGGGCGCCGAGACGATCGAGCCGACCGTGTGCCTCGGGTTCAGCGAGCCGTACGGGTCCTGGAAGATCATCTGGATGTCGCGGCGCAGCGGGCGCATGCCGGCCACACCGAGGTGCGAGATGTCCTTGCCCTGGAACTCGATCGAGCCGCCGGTCGGTTCGAGCAGCCGCGTGATCAGCCGGCCCATCGTCGACTTGCCGCAGCCGGACTCGCCGACCACGCCGAGGGTCTCACCCGGCAGCACCTCGAAGTCGATGCCGTCGACCGCCTTGACCGCCCCGACCTGGCGCTGCAGCAGCCCCTTCTTGATCGGGAAGTGCTTCACCAGGCCGGTGACCTTGAGCAGGGGCTCGGTGCTCTTGTTGTCGCTCACAGCTTCGGCGCAATCTCTTCGGTCCAGATCCGGGTCCGCTCCTCCTGCGACATGTGGCAGGCGGAGTAGTGACGGCCGTGGCCCTCACCGACCGTCGCCAGCCGCAGCTCGGGGCGCTCCGTGCGCGTGATGCCGCCCTTGGGCACATCCGCGTACGGGCATCGCGGGTTGAACGCGCAGCCGCTCGGAACGTTGATCAGGCTGGGCGGGTTGCCCTTGACCGGGATGAGCCGGTCGGTCTGGTCCCGGTCGATGCGGGGCATGGAGCCCAGCAGGCCCCAGGTGTAGGGGTGCTGCGGCTCGTAGAAGACGTCCTCGGCCGATCCGCGCTCCACGCACCGCCCGCCGTACATCACCAGGATGTCGTCGGCGATCTCGGCGACGACGCCGAGGTCGTGGGTGATGATGATGACCGCGGAGCCGAACTCCTTCTGCAGGTCCCGGATCAGGTCGAGGATCTGCGCCTGCACGGTCACGTCGAGCGCGGTGGTCGGCTCGTCCGCGATGAGCAGCTCCGGGTTGTTGACCAGCGCCATCGCGATCATCGCGCGCTGGCGCATACCGCCGGAGAACTCGTGCGGGTAGCTGTCGAACCGCCGCGCGGGCTCGGGGATGCCGACCCGGTCGAGGAGTTCGACGGCCCGCTTGCGGGCGGTCTTCTTGTCGACCGGGTGGTGGACGCGGTACG
Source organism: Streptomyces sp. MS191 (assembly GCF_008042125.1). GTDB lineage: Bacteria > Actinomycetota > Actinomycetes > Streptomycetales > Streptomycetaceae > Streptomyces. Next base: position 49,955 of record NZ_RDBI01000054.1, on the reverse strand, counting down.
CCTCCACGATCTGGTGGCCGACCGTGTAGTACGGGTGCATGGCCGACAGCGGATCCTGGAAGATCATCGCCATGTCGCGGCCGCGCAGCTTGCGCACGGCCTCGGGATCGGCCGAGAGCAGCTCCTGGCCGTTGAGCCAGACCTCGCCGGAGATCCGGGCCTTCTGCCGGCCGTACTGGCCGACCGTGTGCAGACCCATGATGCCGAGCGAGGTCACCGACTTGCCGGAGCCGGACTCGCCCACGATGCCGAGGGTCTTGCCCTTCTCCAGCTGGAAGGTGAGGCCGTCCACGGACTTGACGAGGCCGTCGTCGGTCGGGAAGTGGATCTTGAGGTCGCGTACGTCCAGGAAGGCGTCGGACGGCGCGGACTGTCCGGACCTGACCGGCTCGCCGAGAGCGGCACCGGTCTTCGTCAGATTGTCCGTCATGCGAGCCTCACTCGGGGGTCGATCACCGCGTACAACAGGTCCACGACGAGGTTGGCGACGACCACGCAGGCCGCGGTGATGAGGGTGACCGCCAGGATCAGCGGCAGGTCACGCTCGCTCACACCCTTGATCGCCAGCCCGCCGAGGCCGTGGAGGCTGAACGCGGTCTCGGTCAGGATCGCGCCGCCGACGAGGGCGCCGAGGTCCATGCCGAAGATGGTCAGGATGGGGGTCATGGTGGAGCGCATGGCGTGCTTGCCGAGCACGACCGGCTCGGGCAGACCCTTGGCCCGGGCGGTCCGGATGTAGTCCTCGTTGAGGACCTCCAGCATGGTGGCGCGGGTGAGTCGCGCGTACATCGCCGCGTACAGGAAGGCGAGGGTCACCCACGGCAGCAGCAGGCCGCCGAACCAGCCGCCGAAGGACTCGCTGATCGGTACGTACGAGGCGTTGACCCAGCCCAGCTGCGTGCGGAAGACGAGCATCGCCAGCATGGCGGTGAAGAAGATGGGGAGCGAGACACCGGCGAGAGCGGTGATCATCGCGACACGGTCGATGACGGTGCCCCGCTTGAGCGCGGAGACCACGCCGGTGGTGACACCCATGAGCAGCCAGAGCACGGCTGCGCCGAGGACCATGGAGAGGGTGACGGGGAAGGCGTCGACCAGCATGGCCGAGACCTCCTGCTCCGTACGGAAGGAGTAGCCGAAGCAGGGCGCGGCACAGTGGATCGTGTCGCCGCCACCGGTGTAGTCGCGGCCGACGAAGATCCCGGAGACGAAGTGCCAGAACTGCACCAGGATCGGCTCGTCCAGGCCCAGCTTCTGCCGGATTCCCTCGATGGAGGCCGGATCCGCCTGCTTGCCGACGAACATCGCGGCAGGGTCGCTGCCGGTCATCTTGGGGATGAGGAAGAAGATGCTGAGTGTCACCAGGGTGACGACGAGCAGCATCGCGACGACGGCGAAGAGCCGTCGGACTATGTATGCAAGCATGCGGTCGGCCGGTCGGCGGCTGGGGAACCCGATCGGGTTCCCCAGCCGCCGGCCACGGCCATCACCTGCCCTTCGGACCTAGCGGCGGGTGCGCCGTTGGAGCGAGTTGATGGAGACGGGGCTTACTTGACGACGCCGAGCGACGCGTAGTCGTAGCGGCCGTTGTAGGCGTCGGCCGTGTAGACGTTGGTCAGTCGCGAGGAACGCCAGATGATGTTCTTCTCGTGGGTGAAGGGCAGGTAGACCGCGGCCTCCGAGACCTTCGTGTTGATCTGCTTGTAGAGCTCGCCGGCCTTGGCCGGGTCCGTCTCCTTCAGCGCCTGGTCGAACAGGCCGTTGATGGCCGGGTCGTTCAGCTCCGAGAAGTTGTTGTTGCCGCTCTGCAGGATGAAGCGACCGTCGACCAGCGGCTGCAGGAAGCCCTGGCCGGACGGGAAGTCGGCGCCCCAGCCCATGATGATGATGCCGTAGCCCTTGTCCTTGACGACCTTCGGCGAACCGATGATGCCGGACGTCTGGGCGCCGTCGAACTGGTCGATCTGGGCGTCGATGCCGACGGCCTTCAGCGACTGCTGGAGGGACTCGGCGGTCGCGATCTCGATCTTCTTGTTGTTGCGGACCGCGATCGTGGTCTTGAAGCCGTTCGGCTTACCGCACTTGGCCAGGGCCTCCTTGGCCTTGGCGAGGTCCGGCTTGCCGGCGAGCTTGCCGTACGGGTCGGCCGCCGGGTCGGCACCCTTGATCGCCGGGGGCAGCATGTTGGTGGCGATGTCGCCACCGGCCTGCGGGCCGCCACGGGCGGTCTGGAGGGACTTGGAGTCGGCCGCGTAGATGATCGCCTTGCGGCACTCGACGTTGTCGATGACCGTCTGCGGGAAGACCGCGTAGCGGATGAAGCCCGTCTGCGGGTTGTCCGCGTTCTCCTTGTGCTGCTGGAGCACCTTGGCGCGGGCCGAGGCGCCGACACCCGTCGCGTTGATGTCGAGGTCGTACTCGCCCTCGATCAGACGGTTGTCCATGTCGTCGGCGTTCGTGGTGAACGTGACGCTGATCTTGTCCGGCAGGGCCTTGCGGATGCCGTCGGACTTCGCGTCCCACTTGTCGTTGCGGACGAGCAGGATGGACTTGTTGGGCTTGTACTCCTGCCACTTGTACGGGCCGGAGGAGAACGGCTTCAGGCCGTACTGCGCCTTGGTGTCCTTGTCCTGGCGGACCGGGGAGGCCGCGGGCATGGCCAGCATCTGCAGGAAGTCACCGTTGGCGACCGGCAGCTTGAAGACGATGGTCTTGTCGTCCGGGGTCTCGATGGCCTTCAGGCCGAGCTTGTCCGCGGAGGTGTCCTTGTACGGGCCCTTGTACTCGCCCTTGGGGTCGAGGACCTGCTGCAGGTAGATCGGGCCGCCGGAGATGACGTCCTGGGCCCAGATGCGCTCGATGCCGTACTTGATGTCCTTGGAGGTGATCGGCTTGCCGTCCTCCCAGGTCACCCCGTCCTTCAGCGTGAAGGTGTAGGTGAGGCCGTCGGCCGAGACCTTGCCGGCGTCGGTGGCGAGGTCGGGGACCAGCTCGGTGGAGGCGGCGCCCGGCTCGGACTTGAAGGTGACCAGCTGACGCGTGTAGTAGCGCGCGAAGTCCCACACGAAGCCGTAGTAACCGCGCTGCGGGTCCCACGAGTCGGCCTCCTGCGAGCCGATGAACTTGAGGGTGCCGCCCTTCTTGTCGGAGGCGTTGGCGACCTTGTTCACGCCGGCGTTGAAGCCGGGCGCGCCGGCCTTGCCCTTGCTGCCGCCGTCGCCGTTGCCGCCGCCACAGGCCGTGGTGACGACCATCGTGGCCGCGGCGAGCAGCGCGCCCGCGGCGATTCTGCGCCTCTGAGAGCTGTTCAGAGTCATGGTCTCGCAACCTCCGGAATAATGGCGGCCGTTACGGCGGTCCGCCGGTGGGACATGCCTCCTGTCGACAGCGGCAGGGGCTGGTCTGGGGCTGGTCTTGCGGTGTCGCGGCGTTCGGTCAGCGGGAGCTCTTCGGGTCGAGCGCGTCACGCACGCCGTCGCCGAAGAGGTTGAACGCCAGAACGGTGATGAAGATGGCGAGGCCGGGGATCACCATGAACAGGGGGTCCGACTCATAGGTGGAGATGGCCGCCGACAGCATCTGCCCCCAGGAAGCGGTGGGAGGCTTCACACCCGCGCCGAGGAAGCTGAGCGCCGCTTCGGTGAGGATGTTGGTGGGGATCATCAGGGTCGCGTAGACCGTGATCGGGGCGATCAGGTTGGGCAGCAGTTCCCTGCGGAGGATGTAGAAGCGTCCCGCGCCCAGGCTCTGCGCCGCCTCGACGTACTCGCGGTTGCGCAGCGTGAGGGTCTGGCCGCGGACGATGCGGCCGACGTAGGGCCAGCCGAAGAAGCCGATGACGAGGACCAGGGCGGCGATGCGGACGCCCGAACCGTCCAGGCCCAGGAGCGAGTTCGGCAGCACCGAGACCAGGGCGATGGTGAAGAGCAGCTGCGGGAAGGCGAGCATGACGTCCATGACGCGGCTGAGGGCGGCGTCGATCCAGCCGCCGAAGTAGCCGGCGATGATGCCGAGGACGGTGCCGAGCAGGACCGCGAAGACCGCAGCGAGGAAGGCGACCAGCAGCGAGATCCGGGCGCCGTAGACGATGCGGCTGAAGACGTCGCGGCCGTTGACCGGCTCGACCCCGAAGAGGAAGTCGGAGCTGATGCCGCCGTAGGAGCCGATCGGGGTACCGAAGAGCGGGTCGATCTGGTCCTCGTGGAACTGGTCCGGCGGGTGACCGAGGAGGCCCACGATCAGCGGAGCGCAGATGGCCACCAGGACCAGGAACAGGACGACGAATCCGCCGGTGAGGGCGAGCTTGTCACGCTTCAGCCTGGTCCAGGCGATCTGCCAGGGGGAGCGGCCCTCGATCACCTTGGCCGGGAGGTCGGACACGGCGTCGACGGGAACCGTCGACTCGGCCGCACTCGTCTCGTGCAGTGGTGCCGTCATCGTGGTGAGGACCCCTCTCGGCCGCCGGTAGCCGGCCCTTGCCCGCCGCGGGTAGCGGCTTGGTGGAACAAACTCCTCGGACGCAGGCCAGGAAGGCCGAACGCCCGGTGTTCCGGGGAGTCTTCAATGGGTTCGCGATCACCCGCCAGACCTGACGGGGAATGTTTGCTCAAACGTGATGCGGTCCTACGCCTTCCGTTATCCGGACGCAGTGATCGCGTGAGCGGACCATCTCGGCCGCTATTCGACCAGAACGGACATGTCGCCCAACTGCATGAGTGACGTATGCAATTGGGGTGACGGAACGGACGTATCAGTACGCTCGGGGCGCGGCGGGAGGGTAGCCGTAACCGGGGGCGTGCGGGGCGGGGGCGGCGTGCGCCTCGCGGTCGTAGAACGGGCGGGCGTTGGCCCGCAGCCACATCGTCACCGGGTCGTGATCGTCGGACATCGCGACGGTCGAGACCGGCAGCCCGTCGGGCACGGCGGAGATCGACTGGCGCATCATCGCCCGCACGGTCTCCACCGAGGCCGCGGACGTGTCGTAGAGGTCGAGCCCGATGGCGAGGTACGGAGAGCCCAGCGAGGGCTGGACCCAGGCGCGGCGCAGCGACCGTACGGACGGGGTGCGGTGCGCGTTCTGGGTCAGCAGGGCGTAGAACTGCGGAATCTCCAGCGCGGGCTCGGACAGCCGCAGCGGTCCCGCGGGCATCCGCTCCAGGCCGGTGGCGATCCGCCGGAGGTCGGCCCACGGGATGCCGACGCCGCCGCCGGGGTCGTGCGGGTTCAGCCAGATGCCCCAGCGGTCCGGGTAGAGCGCGCGGGCGATGTCGCGGCCGGTGACGACCTCGTGGGCCCGGTTCCAGCCGGAGGCGGCGAGTTCCTGGGCGGAGGTCACGCAGGGGGCGTAGCCGAGGCCGTCGATCTCCATCTTCCCGTACTGGGCGTCCGGGGAGCCGGCCTGGCCCTGCCAGAGCAGCATCCGGACGTTGCCGTCGGCCAGGGCGTGCAGCAGCTGCTCGTACGCGTCGTAGCGTCCGGGTGTCACCTGGCGCAGCATGTGCTCGACCTGTCCGGCCGCAGCGGTGCCTGACGCGCTCACCGTGGGTCCCGCCCCTCTTTCGTCCACCGAATCTGCTTCATTTACGCGGAGGCCCGCTGATAGAAGGGGCGCACCTGCTCCAGCATCCAGTCCCCCACCGGGTCCTGCGCAACGTCCAGCAGGATGAGATTGACCGGCCAGGCCACCTCGACCCGGCCGAGCGCGCGCCCGAGCGCGTCCAGGGGCGCGTTGCGGTCGACACCGTCCCAGGTGGCGAGCTGGACGCCGACGAAGAGGGCCGGTTCGGTGCCCTCGACGCTGGCCAGGGCGCGCCGCGCGGTGACGACGACCCCGGTGGCCTCGAACTCGGCGGCCGCGGCGGACAGGAAGTCGACCGGGTCGTCCTGCCAGTCGGGCTCGAAGAGGCGGACCCGGCCGCCGGTCGCGGGGCCGTCCAGCGGGGTGCGGCCGACCCGGCAGAGTTCGGCCACGGCCGGCGGGGGCAGCGGGGCGCCGACCGTGCCGCCGGGGTTCACGGCGATGCCGAGCTGCGGCGGCAGGCCGCGGGCGAACTCGCGGGCCGGGGCGACGGTGAAGGACATGTGGCTGCCGACGCAGGCGAGGAACTGCTGCTCGGAGCTGAAGACGGGGACGTACGGGAAGCCGCCGATCTCCATCGTGGGCAGGTCGAGGTCGGTGCTGTCGGGGCCGCCGCCGTTCGGCAGGGGCACCCAGATCGGGCTCCGTCCGAGCACCTCGACGAGCCGGCCCCCGGCAGCGGGGTTGCCCAGCGAGGCGGCCAGCACCTCTTCGAGCTCGTTGCCCGGCCACGTAACGTCCACGGTTCTCGGTTCCCCTTCTCGCGTGAAGTCGTCACGCGCCCTCGGGGCAGAACCCTAACGCCGCCCTGACCTCGCCGTGGCCAGATACGGCCGGAGCGCCTCGGTCCGTATCACCGTGCGCGCGCGTCGCCGCCGGTCGGCGGCCCCGCCGCAGGGCTCCGTACGGCCTCCCGCGCACGGTGCCGGGCCGAAATCCGCCGGGGCCGGGGGCGGCCGCGGAAGGGGATCCGCCGGCCCCTCAGTCCGCGTCGCGGAAGGAGATCCGGCGCAGCGCGCCCGCCGCGTCCCGGTCGAGGAGGGTCGCGGAGGCGCATCCCGGGGGCAGGCTGCCCGACTCCACGGCGCGCAGCAGGCGGCCGACGGCCCGGCGGTGCCGGGCGAAGGCGTAGCCGGAGACCCCGCGGCCCCGCTCGCGCTGGCCCTCGCGGGCCGCGGCGGGGGTGACGTCGAGCATGATCAGGTGCAGGGCGCGCCCTCTGCGGCGGGCCTCGCGGGCGAGCCAGGCGCGCACCCAGGACTGGGTGCCGCAGTCGTGGACGATCACGCTCCGGCCGGCGCGCAGGTCCCGCCGCAGTCCGGCGTAGTGGGCGACGCGGACCAGCGGGCGGTAGACGGCGTAGGGCAGGAAGCCCGGCATGAGGGCCTCCCAGCGCTCCCGGGCGTCCTGCGAGTCCACTCCCCGGCCCTCGGCCGCGCGGGCCATCAGCGTCGACTTCCCGCTGCCGGGCAGCCCGGAGACGACGACCAGGTCGCCGGCGGCGAAGGCGAGCGCCCGCGGCCCGCGGCCGGCCCGCTCGCGCAGGTCCCGCAGCAGGGGCGCGGCCTTGGTGCGCCGTCGGGTCCTGGCCCGGGCGCGTCCGGCCCGCAGTCCGGTGTCGGCCGCATAGGCGCCGGTCCGCTGGAACGTCATCGCTACTCCCCCTGTCGGGCCCTTGGGGAGCCCTTGCCCAAGAAGTGTAAAGAAACGGTAATGCGGCACAAGCGATTTGCCGATGAGACCCCGCGTGCAATGATGTGCGCGCCAAGCGCACACAACCGCATATCGGCCGCTCGAATCCGCGCGGGAGAGTCCTGGACAGGCTGTAGCACTGCTGTAGCAGTCCGGGCGCCGAAGGAGCAAGACCCTCCCTTGAATCTCTCAGGCCCCGTACCGCGTGGATGAGGCAGATCTGAAAAGCGAACCGCCCCGGCAGCACCGGCGCGGCTCCACCCAAGGTGCAAGCCGAGGATGCCCTCGGTGAACCTCTCAGGTTCCATGACAGATGGGGAGGATGTCCTCACCCGTCATGCATGTCGTGCCCTGCACGCCCCTGGGACTTGGGAGCCACCCCATGAGCAACGCCCCCCGCCTGACCGCCCTCGATGCCCTGCATCGTTCGCTGGGCGCGACCATGACCGACTTCGCCGGCTGGGACATGCCGCTGCGCTACGCCAGCGAGCGCGACGAGCACAACGCCGTCCGCACCAAGGCCGGTCTGTTCGACCTCTCCCACATGGGCGAGATCACGGTCACCGGTCCGCAGGCCGTCGAGCTGCTCGACCACGCGCTCGTCGGCAACATCTCGACCGTCGGCCTCGGCCGCGCCCGCTACACGATGATCTGCCAGGAGGACGGCGGCATCCTCGACGACCTGATCGTGTACCGGCTCCAGGAGCAGGAGTACATGGTCGTCGCGAACGCCTCCAACGCGCAGATCGTCCTCGACGCCCTCACCGAGCGCGCGGCCGGCTTCGACGCCGAGGTCCGCGACGACCGCGACGCGTACGCGCTGATCGCCGTGCAGGGCCCGGAGTCCCCCGGCATCCTGAAGTCCCTCACCGACGCCGACCTGGACGGCCTGAAGTACTACGCCGGCCTGCCGGGCACGGTCGCCGGGGTCCCCGCGCTGATCGCCCGTACCGGCTACACCGGCGAGGACGGCTTCGAGCTGTTCCTGAAGCCCGAGCACGCCGAGGGCGTGTGGAAGGCGCTGACCGAGGCGGGCGCCCCCGTCGGCCTGATCCCCTGCGGCCTGTCGTGCCGCGACACGCTGCGCCTGGAGGCGGGCATGCCGCTGTACGGGCACGAGCTGACCACCTCGCTGACCCCGTTCGACGCCGGTCTGGGCCGGGTCGTGAAGTTCGAGAAGACGACCAACGACGGCTCCTTCGTCGGCCGCAAGGCGCTGGAGGCCGCCGCCGAGCGCGCCGCCACCAACCCGCCGCGCAAGCTCGTCGGCCTGATCGCCGAGGGCCGCCGGGTCCCGCGCGCCGGCATGCAGGTCGTCGTCGACGGCCAGGTCGTCGGCGAGGTCACCTCCGGTGCCCCGTCCCCGACCCTCGGAAAGCCGATCGCCATGGCGTACGTGGACGCGGCGCACGCCGAGCCCGGCACGCAGGGTGTAGGTGTGGACATCCGCGGCACCCACGAGCCGTACGAGGTCGTCGCGCTGCCGTTCTACAAGCGCGAGAAGTGACGTTCCCCCGGGCCGCCGGCGCCCGGGTCCATCTCACTTCGCGTCTCATCTGGCAAGACCCACGTTCATCAGCACTCCCCCGATCCAGGAGAATCAGGTCATGAGCAACCCCCAGCAGCTGCGTTACACCAAGGAGCACGAGTGGCTGTCGGACGCCGAGGAGGGCGTCTCGACGGTCGGCATCACGGAGTTCGCGGCCAACGCGCTCGGTGACGTCGTCTACGCCCAGCTCCCCGAGGTCGGCGACACGGTCACCGCGGGCGAGACCTGCGGCGAGCTGGAGTCGACGAAGTCCGTCAGCGACCTGTACTCCCCGGTCACCGGCGAGGTCGTCGCCGCCAACCAGGACGTCGTGGACGACCCGTCCCTGGTGAACACCGCTCCGTTCGAGGGTGGCTGGCTGTTCAAGGTACGCGTCGCCGAGGAGCCGAAGGACCTGCTCTCCGCCGACGAGTACGCCGAGTTCTCCGCCGGGAACTGAGACCCCTTAGGGATCGATTTCATGTCGCTTCTGAACACCCCTCTCCACGAGCTGGACCCCGACGTCGCCGCCGCTGTCGACGCCGAGCTCCACCGCCAGCAGTCCACCCTCGAGATGATCGCCTCGGAGAACTTCGCTCCGGTCGCGGTCATGGAGGCCCAGGGCTCCGTCCTCACCAACAAGTACGCCGAGGGCTACCCGGGCCGCCGCTACTACGGCGGCTGCGAGCACGTCGACGTGGCCGAGCAGATCGCGATCGACCGGATCAAGGACCTGTTCGGCGCCGAGTACGCCAACGTCCAGCCGCACTCCGGCGCCTCCGCCAACCAGGCCGCCCTGTTCGCGATCGCCCAGCCCGGCGACACGATCCTCGGCCTGGACCTGGCGCACGGCGGCCACCTCACCCACGGCATGCGCCTGAACTTCTCCGGCAAGCAGTTCAACGTGGTCGCGTACCACGTGGACGAGGCCGGTCTGGTCGACATGGCCGAGGTCGAGCGCCTCGCCAAGGAGCACCGCCCCAAGGTGATCATCGCGGGCTGGTCCGCCTACCCGCGCCAGCTGGACTTCGCCGAGTTCCGCCGGATCGCCGACGAGGTCGAGGCGTACCTGTGGGTCGACATGGCCCACTTCGCCGGCCTCGTCGCGGCGGGTCTGCACCCGAACCCGGTCGAGTACGCGGACGTGGTGACCTCCACCACGCACAAGACGCTCGGCGGCCCGCGCGGCGGCATCATCCTGGCGAAGAAGGAGTTCGCCAAGAAGCTGAACTCCTCGGTCTTCCCCGGCTTCCAGGGCGGCCCGCTGGAGCACGTGATCGCGGCCAAGGCCGTCTCCTTCAAGATCGCGGCCTCGGAGGAGTTCAAGGAGCGCCAGCAGCGCACGCTGGACGGCGCCCGTATCCTGGCCGAGCGCCTGGTCCAGGACGACGTCACCGCGCACGGTGTCTCCGTCCTCTCCGGCGGCACGGACGTGCACCTGGTCCTGGTCGACCTGCGCAACTCCGAGCTGGACGGCCAGCAGGCCGAGGACCGTCTCCACGAGGTCGGCATCACGGTCAACCGGAACGCGATCCCGAACGACCCGCGTCCGCCGATGGTCACCTCGGGCCTGCGCATCGGCACGCCGGCGCTGGCGACCCGCGGTTTCGGCGACGAGGACTTCCGTGAGGTGGCGGACATCATCGCGGAGACCCTGAAGCCCGGCTTCGACGCCGAGGCGCTGAAGGCCCGGGTGACCGCGCTCGCGGACAAGCACCCGCTGTACCCCGGCCTGAAGTAGTTTCGTACCCTTTTGTTCGTACGAATCTCCGGGGCACCGCGCACACTGGACTGTGAGCGCGGTGCCCCGACCCGTGTGCCTCCCGCGCGCGATGTACCTGCTCTGTTCTGCACCACCCCGGCAGACAACGGCGTCTACCACCCACAAGGAGTCCCCCCGTGGCCATCTCGGTCTTCGACCTGTTCTCGATCGGCATCGGGCCGTCCAGCTCCCACACGGTGGGCCCGATGCGCGCCGCCCGGATGTTCGCGCGCCGCCTGAAGAACGAGGGCCTGCTCGCCCACACCGCCTCCATACGGGCCGAGCTGTACGGCTCGCTCGGAGCGACCGGCCACGGCCACGGCACCCCGAAGGCGGTCCTGCTGGGCCTCGAGGGCGACTCGCCGCGGACCGTCGACGTCGAGACGGCGGACGACCAGGTCGAGCGGATCAAGTCGAGCGGCCGGATCAACCTCCTCGGGGCGCACGAGATCCCCTTCGACTTCGACGAGGACCTGGTCCTGCACCGCCGCAAGGCGCTCCCGTACCACGCCAACGGCATGACGATCTTCGCCTACGACGCCGAGGGCGCGCCGGTCCTGGAGAAGACGTACTACTCCGTCGGCGGCGGCTTCGTGGTGGACGAGGACGCGGTCCAGGGCGAGAACCCGATCGTGCCGGACGACACCGTCCTGAAGTACCCCTTCCGCACCGGTGACGAGCTGCTGCGGCTGGCCAGGGAGACCGGCCTGTCGATCTCCGCGCTGATGCTGGAGAACGAGAAGGCCTGGCGCACCGAGGAGGAGATCCGGACGGGCCTCCTGGAGATCTGGCGGGTCATGCAGGCCTGCGTCTCGCGCGGCATGTCCCGCGAGGGCATCCTGCCCGGCGGCCTGAAGGTCCGCCGCCGCGCCGCGAACACGGCCCGCAAGCTCCGCTCCGAGGGCGACCCGGCGGCGCTCGCGATGGAGTGGATCACGCTCTACGCGATGGCCGTGAACGAGGAGAACGCGGCCGGCGGCCGGGTGGTCACCGCCCCGACGAACGGCGCGGCGGGCATCATCCCGGCGGTGCTGCACTACTACATCAACTTCGCGGCCCGCGGCTCCTCCCAGGAGGAGAAGGACGACGACGTGGTCCGCTTCCTGCTCGCGGCGGGCGCGGTCGGCATGCTGTTCAAGGAGAACGCCTCGATCTCCGGCGCCGAGGTCGGCTGCCAGGGCGAGGTCGGCTCGGCCTGCTCGATGGCGGCCGGCGCGCTCGCCGAGGTACTGGGCGGCTCCCCCGAGCAGGTGGAGAACGCGGCCGAGATCGGCATGGAGCACAACCTGGGCCTGACCTGCGACCCGGTCGGCGGCCTGGTCCAGATCCCGTGCATCGAGCGCAACGGCATGGCGGCGGTCAAGGCCGTCACGGCGGCCCGCATGGCGCTGCGGGGCGACGGCAACCACCTGGTCTCCCTGGACAAGGTCATCAAGACGATGAAGGAGACCGGCGCGGACATGTCGGTCAAGTACAAGGAGACGGCGCGCGGCGGCCTCGCGGTGAACATCATCGAGTGCTGAGGCGGTGGGCCCTGTGAGCAGGGTGTTTTCGCCTTGCTAGCCGAAGGGCCCGGAACCGTGAAGACGGTTCCGGGCCCTCGGGCGTTTCCCCCGCCCGCGCCGACGAGCGGCCCGCCCCGGCTCCGGTCACGACAGCTCAGTCCCGGTGCGAACTCTCCCGCGCAGCGGCGAGCTCGCCCAGGGTGCGCATGATTCCGTCGAGGTCCTCCAGGGCCCGAGCGCAGAACTCCTGGTCCCGGGCCGCCTCCGCCACGCGTTCGTCGAAGGCCGGCGACGCCGCCGGGTTCGGGCCGTCTCCCAGGATGCGCGCCGGGGCGAGGAGCCAGTTCCGTCGGGACGCTTCCACGCGCCAGTCCACCTGGGTCGGCGTCGTCCGGACGGCCTCCTCGACGGTCCGGAGCTTCTCGGGCCCCGGCCGGGCGAACCGCCAGCCGGCATAGGGCACGTGAAGGCGTCCGTGGTCCGGGTGAGGCCCCGCGCTGAGCTTGAACCACTCGAGGACCCCCAGACGGCTGAGGGTCTCGCCCGCCAGGTGGAAGCGAGTCGGCATGAGTCCGATGACCTTTCTCGTCGTCGCCCGGTCGTCGTAGCCCGCTGAGCCGCCTTTGCCCCTTACGCCGAACCGGCCGCTCCTGCCGTCCTGTAGCCGGAAATCTGTGCGATGTACACGACAGCAGCGGATGCCTGAAGCTGGACCGAATCAGAGCAGATCTCCACTGCCACCCCGTCTCCTCCGCTCAGGACGATGTCTACTACAGGGTCCGATGTGAATCCGGTCAGCGAAACAGTTCGTACGCCTGCAAGCGCCATCGTCACCTGGGCGGTGTCGAAACCCTGAACCGACCACTTCTTCGGCGGTGTCTCCGGATAGGACGGCATGTCGAAACGTAGCGTTAGCAGCGGGCCCTCTCTGCTGAAGTCGACTGCGTGGAGGGGCACGGCTGCGAGCTCTGGCGGGTGCCCACCGTAGATCGTCTCGATCCCCACAGGGTTGGTGAGAAATGAGGTCCAGCTCATCGTCGCTTCCCGTCAGTACTCGTAGTGCCGCGCTGTTCCGGGGACATGTCCGTTCCGGGGATTCTCGATGGGTCTCACATTGAGGTGCCTACCTTGATCCCCTACACCTCCTTCGCCGTAGTAGTGCCCTGCCGAGTGATCTTGGATGATCACGCGGCTGCCGTCCGCCCGAGTGTAGAGATATTCGCGGGTCATCACCGGTCGGCCGTCATCCGTCATGACCTGCTTTCCGTCGCGATTGGTCATGGGGACCTTGCGTAGTTCATCTGGCTGTTGGGACATCGGGATGCCCAGGTCGCGCTTCGCTTCCCGGAACGCCTCACGTCTGCTTTCTGAATAGTTGTGTGTGGGATCCGGAGGACATGGCCCGAGCCCCAGCGGGTCGCTCCACGTATGAGGGTTGTGGACGTACGTCACCGGGTTGTCCGCCGGAGCCAGGCCCAGAGGGTCCTGGGAGAGGTAGCGGGCCGATTCAGGGTCGTAGTAGCGGAAGTGGTTGTAGTGGAGACCCGATTCCAGGTCGAAGTACTGGCCCGGGAAGCGGATGGGGGTATAAGCCGTCGCATCGCGGGGCCACGTCGTCGTGCCCCAGAGAGTGGTTCGGGTGCACCACGCTACTTCGCCGGATTCGTCGACAAGTTCTGTCGGGGTGCCTATGAGGTCGGTGACGATGGCGAAGAATCGCTCGTCCGTGGAGTCCGTCCGGCGTTCCGTCTGAGCCAGGGGGCGCAATCCAGCGTGGTCCCAGGTGAGGACGACGTCGTCCGTCGCCTGTTCGCAGAGGGTCGTGCCGTCCCAGGTGAAGTGAACCGTCTCACGACCGGATCGCTTGGATATTCGGCGGCCCAGGGGGTCGTACCCGTACCGCCACAGCGTGCCGTCAGGTGTGGTCACCGCGGTGAGACGGTCCTCCGCGTCCCACTCGTAGCGCCAGGTGTCCGGTTTCCTGGAGAGACGGGTCTTCTGGCGCACGACGATCCGACCCTGGCCGTCGTGTTCGTAGCGGACGGAACCCGCGGTGGCGATGCGAGTGCCCTGGTACGCGCGTGCGCCCGTAGCGGAGTGGGACGGGTGCGTGGCCGGCCACGAGGCCTCCGTCTGGTTGCCGGCGTCGTCGTAGGCATACTGCTCCGACCAGCCCCGCGCATGAACGGCAGTGACGCGACCGGCCGAGTCCAGGTCGAAGCTGCGGGCACCGGACAGTGCGTCGGTGATGCCGACCAGTCCGCCGTCCGCCCGGTAGGCGTAGGCACGGTGCTGCAGACTGCGCCCCGAATGGCCTGTGACCTCCTGAGCGGTGAGGCGGCCCATCACGTCGAACGACGAGGTCAGGACGGCGAAATCGGCGATGCGACGGGTGGTTTCACGGCCGAGTACGTCATGTGTGAAGGCCAACGTCCGACCCGAGGACGTCAGCTCCGCACTGCGGCCTGCCGCGTCGTACGACCACGTGCTCGTCGAACCGCCGGGAGTCGTCCGTCCCGTTCGCCGTCCCACGGCGTCGTATGAGAACGAGAGCTTCCGGCCGTTGACGGTCTCGGAGACGAGGAGGCCGTAGCGGTCCCTGAGGCGCTCCAGCGTTGCGTCCGGCCCGGTCGCCGACGCCAGTTGGTCGAAGATGTCGTACTCGTAGGCGCTGACCGCCCCTTCGGCGTCCTTGCGGACGATCCGCCCGAGGCTGTCGCGGTCGAACCGGATCGTCTGCCCGAGACCGTTCACCCGTGCAGTCAGACGGCCTGCCGCGTCGTAGCGGTAGCTCAGTGCTCGGCCGTCGAAGTCCGTCTCCGTGGCCAGCCGGCCCGCCGCGTCGTAGGCGTAGTCCCACGTCAGGCCCTGCGGATTGGTCACCCGCGTCAACCGCAGGTTCGCGTCGTGGGAGAACTCGTAGCGGACGCCGTCCGGGTCTGTGCGGGAAGTCAGCAGGTCGAAGTCGGTGTACGTGAAGCGAGTCGTGGCTCCCATCGCGTCCGTGTGGCTGAGGCAGTTGCCCTCACCGTCGTACGTCCAGGACTCCACCGTGCCGTCGGGCACCGTCCGGCGGGACGGTCGGCCCTCGACCGTCCACTCCATCCGGGTCACCGCGCCGAGTGCGTCCGTGACCTGAACCGTGCGACCAAAGGCGTCGTACGCGTAGCGGGTAGTGGCGCCCAGGGGATCGGTGACCTCGACAGGAAGGCCCCTGTTGTCCAGGACCAGCCGGGTGGTGGCGCCGAGTGGGTCCGTCACTGAGGTGAGCCGGCCCCCCTCGTCGTACGCGAACGCCGTGGTTGCCCCGGAGGGGTCGGTCACCGAGGTGCGGTTGCCGCGATCGTCGAAGGTCTGGCGCGTGATGTTGCCGTCCGTGCCGACGATGCGGGTCGGCATCCCGTTGACGTCGTACCCGACTTCGGTCTGGCGGCTGTCCGGCCGCACCACCAAGAGCAGGCGTCCGTCCTGGTCGTAGGTGGTACGGCTGACGTGATCCAGCGGGTCCGTGCGGGACAGCAGGCGGTTGTGGCGGTCGTACTCGAAGCGGGTGACCGCGCCCAGTGCGTCGATCTCGGCGACGACCTGTGCGCGGTCGTTGATCAGATGCCGCTCGGTGTGGCCCATGCCGTCGGTGAAGGTGGTCAGGCGGAGTCCGGTCGCCGGATCGACCTCGTCCCAGGTGAAGGTGGCCGCGAGATGTCCGTTGGTGCCCGACTGGTAGGTGCAGCGGTCCTGGTCGTCGTAGACGTAGTCGTAGCGGCTGTCGTTGGTGTCGGTCCACGAGGCGATGCGGCCGTGCTCGTCGCAGTCGAAGCGCAGGGGTCGGCCGCAGGAGTTGGTGACCTCGGTCAGGTGGCCGCCGGTGTAGCCGTAGCGCAGGATCTCCTGGTCGGATCCGTCCGCCGCCGCCCCCGCGAGGTGGAGGGCCACCACTCGGCCTTCGGTCGTGGTGAGCTTCAGGTGGTAGCCACCGTGGTGGACGATCGAGGTCGGGGCACCTGCCTCGTCGTACTCGAACGCGATCCAACGGCCGTTGCGGTCGTCGATCTGTGCGAGGAGAGCGAGTTCGCCGCTGTGATCGACGAAGTGCCGGACCCTTCCTGTGCCGGGGTCGGTGATGGTGTAGCCGTCCTCGACCCGGTCCAGCGGCCACTGCCGGCCATGGGTGGGCATCACCGGGACGCCAGGGGCCGGGTGTGGATAGGCGAGCAGGCTGCCCTCGTCGCAGCTGAAGATCACACCCTCTGAATCGATCTCCAACCGCTGATCGACCGTCGACGACCACGCCGGGCCGAACCAGCGCCCCGAGCGGCGCGAGGAGTCGAAGGTGCGCCGGAACACGAGCGGCAGTGCGCCAGGCAGGGTGATGTCCGTCTGAGGCAGCAGCATGCGGCCCGTCGCGATGTCGATCGGGTCGTTCTTACACGCCGTTTCACCACATGTCTTGCCGTTGCTGTCGGGGTTCTTCTCGTGATCCCCACGGCTGCCACCAGGCTTCTTCGAGGGCAGGTCGTCCACGTGCTTGAGGCGGGTCAGTGTCTTCAGACCGCCGGCGCCCTTCGTTCCGAGCACCTCAGGCACCAGGCGGCCGAGGAACTCCGACGGGTCGCCCTTCGCCGCGTCCCAGGCGTTCTTGATCGCCCGGTCCGGGTTGGCCGCGGTGGAGACCAGACCGGCGAGCGTCATATTGACGCCCTTGTAGTACTCCGCCGGGTGAGTCAGGTTGTACGGGTCGACCGGGTTCACCGAGCGGACGAAGTTGACCAGCCCCGCCGTTCCCTTGACGACACCGCCGCCGAAGTGAGCCAGCTCGATGCCCTGGCCCAAGCCGTAGTCCATCAGCTCGAGCTTGGCCTTCTCGACCCCGGTCGGTTCCTTCGGGGCGTGGGCCAGGGCGGCGCCGACCGCGGCCTTGGCGGTCTCGCCGGCCTCGTTCCGCGCTCGTCGGGCGTCGTTCAGGATTTCTCGGGCGCGCGCACGCTTGGACGTGCCGGGGTCGGAGAAGTCTCCGGGGTGGGGCAGTGGCCTGTCCCCGTTTCGGGCCGCGTTGTAGGCATCGACCTTCTTGTTGTAGGTGTCGACCGCAGCCTTGGAGTCCTTGTCGCCCTCCTGGTACAGAGCGATGGCCTCACGCGCCTTGTCCTGCGCGCCGACGACCGCCTTCGAGTAGGTCTCCAAGGCCTTGGCCGCGTTCTCCATGGCGTCCGCCGCGTGCAGCCAGTCGGTCGGCAGCGTCTGGAACTTCTCCCGGAAGGCGTCTGCCGCCTCACCCTTCCAGTGACCGGAGTCCAGCTTCCTCATGCCGCCGCCGACCAGGTCGAACGCCTTCTGAAAGTCGCGGAGGTTCTTGACCGCGGCGGCAATCTTGTCCGGCTTGCCGTGGATCAGCTCGTCGGCTTCCTCGGTCTGTCCGAGCTGCTGCTCCCCCACGTCGGCGCCCAGCGAGGACGCCGCCTCGTCACCCCAGTCCTCGACCGCGTCCGCCCAGTCGTGCGCACCGACCTTGTCCAGTGCCTCGCCGGTCTTGTCGGTCACATAGTCGACACCCTCACCGACGAGCTCCTTCCCCTTGTCGATGCCCCGGTCGACGCCGTCGACTATCTTGTCGCCCCATCCCCGCCAGTCCACCATCAGCGTGTGTCCCCCCACCGCGGCTGCTCGGCCTGCTCGATCGTCGCCTGGTCGGGATCGAGCGTGTCCTTGAGCTTCTCGTCCATCCCGTCACGCAACTTCGGGTCGATCACACCCGAGCGCTCCATCGAGTCGAGCATCGAGTCCTCGACGTCGTAGGCCGTGTTCTTCCAGTTCTGCTTCACCTCGCCGTGGGCCTCGGAGAGCGACTCGCCACTCCAGTCGGCGCCATCCCACGTGTGCTGGTCGCGGATCGTGTCCCAGCGCATCCCCTTGACCTCGTCCTCGGACAGGTGAGGGTTCCCGTTCAGGGAGTTCACCCCGATCTTGAACGAGTCCTTGATGTACTGCTCCTGCTCCGCGAACGAGCCCGCCGACAGGCCCACTCCCTGCGCAAAACCGTTTCCCCGCTGAGTCAGCGCGCGTACACCCCACTCCCAGCGGTTGCAGAACGTCTCGAACTCCGACGTCAGCCCGCCGTGCCCCAACTCAAGACCTGACAGAGCCAGATCCGAGAAACCCCGCCCCGTCGACGCCTCGCCGGTCATCCCGAGCTCCTTCAGCTCGGAATGCGCCAGGTCGATACCCTTCGCGATCTCCGCCAACGCCGCTGCCGGCGCCGCGAGATCGGGCTGGTCTCCGCTCACTGTGTCCCCCCGAGATCCACCGCCACGCCAGCCGGGACGATGCCCGCCACCGGCGGAAACACCATCCCGTCCGCACTGCCCGCATCCAGCGCGACACCGCCCGGCCCGGGCAGCATCGGGACCATCACGTCAAGAAGCCGCGCACCCAGGACCGTCCGGTACGTCCACTCCCGCCCGGCCTCGCCCCGCGCGACCGCGAACCGCGCAAGGGCCTCCCCGTCCGAGAAGGCGCAGATCCACCGGACACCGTTGAACTCCGCGGTCCACAGACTCCCGTGCTCGTCGAACGGCACCAGCACAGCGGTACGGCGAAATTCGCCGAGCAACTGCGCAAACTCTCGCCGCGCACGGGGTGTTCCATCTGCCGGACTCGTGTCCGACGCGTTCGGTGCCGTTGTCACCGGAACCGCCGGACTCGGCTCCGAACTCGGCTCCAGGCGCGTATCCGAGGCAGTGGCTGGATCCGTCGCAACCGCCAGATCAACCAGCCGTGCGATGCGTCGAGGCTTGGATATGTCCTCCCCGTTGTCTGTCACTTGGGTCATGCTGTCACGCGATGATTCCCGGGAGCAACGTAGAACTTCGACGTCGAGCGGCGCCTGGTCGGCGGAATTGCATCAGGCCGAGACACGTGCGCCGCGGCTGCCGACAGCCCACCTCGGGGGCGTGCCGGGCGCCTGCCCCGCGCGCCCGGAGGGCAGGGCCCCCCATCCTCCGGGCGCCCCGGAGAAGGGCGCGCCCGGAGGATGGGGCCTACAGCGTGAGCAGTGCCTCCCGGATCGGGGGGCCGAGGTCCGTCAGGGGGCGGACCGCGAGGCGGCGCAGGGCGAGGGGGTTGTCGTCGCCCGCGATGCGGTTCGCGCTCAGTTCGCCGCAGGACAGGCAGTGGTGGATGATCATCCACTCGCCGTCCGTCCGGACGGACATGCTCAGAGGCGCCATCCGCCCCCGGCACTCCGCCGCCCGGTCGCCCGGTATCCGCCGGTCGACGTGGAGGCTGGTGAGACAGTGCGGACAGTGGTTGCGGTGGGCCGTGCCCGGCGCGGCCAGCGGGACGTCGAGCCGGCAGCCGACGCAGCGGAAGGCGTCGCCGGGCACGCCTCCCCGGCCGTGCAGGACGTCCTTGCGTCGCTGGGGACGGCGTGCGGAGCCCGTACGGCGCGCCATCACAGCTCCCCGAAGACTTCGAGGGGGAACGGCGGCTGGGCCAGCGGCCGGACGGCCATGCGCATCAGGATGAGCTGGTTGTCGTCCGGGCAGACCGGGCTGGAGGTCAGTTCGTCGCAGCGGGTGCAGCGGTGGATGACCATCCAGTCGCCCGTTCTCAGCACGGCGATGGAGATCGGCGACATCCGCGACCGGCAGTCGGAGGGGCCGCCCTCGACGTGGTCCTGGACGTGCTGGGAGTGCAGACAGCTCGGGCAGTGGTTGCGGGGGACGCCGTCCGGGCCCAGGGCGGCGACGGTCAGGCCGCAGCGTACGCAGGCGAAGGTGGCGGTCCGCAGAATGTTCGGGGGATTGTTCGAGGGAAGGGATGACACTCGGGGTGACTCCTGGCTGAAGGCGTGACGCGTGGACAGCAGGAGGAGGCCGAGCGGGTCCTCGGGGACGAGGTCAGCGGCGAGGAGCGCTCGGCTCGATCCGGGTCATAGATCACTCTTTCGGGGCCGACGGGCCCAGGTCGGTACGGCAGCGGTCGGGACGGCGCGACGGTACCGGGGCGGGCGCGGCCGGGGCCACCGGTTTTCGGACGGGCCCCGGCCCGGGGGTCACGCCGGGCTGAGCCAGTGCGGGTCCGGCACCACCGTGAGGACGGCGGAGACGAGCACGACGGCGGCGAGCACGCCGAGTTCGGTCCGGGCCGGTGCCTGCGCGTTCCCGCCGCGCAGCATCCGGCGCCGTGCCGCCAGCGCGAGCAGACCGGCCAGCCCGACCAGACCGAGCTTGACCAGCAGCACCCTGCCGTACGCCGTGCCCAGGACGAGGTCCGGCGGGAGGCGGCGCAGGGCCGAGCAGGTGCCGGTGACCACGAGCGCGGCGCAGAGCCAGGCCGCCGTGCGGGCGTAGCGGGCGAGGACGGCGCGCCCGCCACGGCCGCGCAGCCGCATGGTCCGCAGCACGTGCAGCAGGGCGCCGCACCAGAGCGAGGCGGCGGTCAGGTGCACCACGGTGAGGGTGGCGCCGATCGCCGGGCCGGCCGACTCGGGGTGGGCGCGCAGCGCCTCGGCGAGGACGGCGGCGGCGAGTGGGCCGAGCGCGAGGGCGGGGCGGCGGCCGGCGGCGCAGAGGGCGGCGAGGACGAAGGCGTTGGCCGTGACGAGCAGCAGCCGTCCTTCGCGCATGCCGTACACGGTGGTGAGGCCGAGGCCGCTGACGGCGGCGAACAGCAGCAGGAGGCCGGTCGTGGCGGCGGCGCCGAGCAGGGCGGCCGCCGGGGACCAGCGGCGCGGCAGGGGGCCGTCGCCGGCGATCCGGGCGCCGGCGAGTTCGCCGAGGTGGATCGCGAACGCGGCGAGGACGAACAGCCTCAGGAGGGTGGTGGTGCCCGCCGCGGGGATGCGGAGCTCGCCGGTGCCCGCCTGCGCCAGGGCGGCGCCGAGGACGGCGAGCGCGAGCCCGGCGAGCGCGGCGAGCGTCGCCGCGGCCAGGCGGGCCGGGGTGACCACGGGTCCGGGGGGCGTCACCGGACGATCGTCACCGGGGGCCGGACGGGCGGCAACTCAACGGCGTACGCACGTGGAGCGGCGCCCGTCCTCGCCCGGCGGCTCAGGCCTTGTTGAGGTGCGCCCAGAACTCGTCCCAGGACAGCTTTCCGTCGCCGTTGGTGTCGCGCTGGTTGATGAGGGCCTCGGCGACCGTCTCGGTGACGTGGAAGTCACCCAGCTGCGCCATGACGCTCTTGTACTCCGTGGCGGTGATGAGGCCGTCCCCGTCCACGTCGAACCGCTCGAATGCCTTGCGTGCCGACTCGATGTCCGCCACTGTTTCCGCCCCTTCTCGGTGCTTCTCTGACGGGGGTCAGATTAACCGGCCGCCGGGCGGCCCCCGCCCTCGCCCCATGGCGGATCATGGAGGCATGAGCAGCGACGTGGCAGACGTACTGGCCGACGCGGCGCGCGGGGTGTTCCCGGCGCCGGACGGGTCGACGACCGTGGTCCCGCCACCCAGCCGGCGGGACGCCGGGGTCCTCGCCTTCACCGCTCATTCCGTGGTCTTCACGGACGAGGACCCGGAGTGGGTGCGGGCGGAGCTCGCGGCGACCCCGGGGGATCCGCTGGCCGCCTCGATGAACCCGCGGTTCCTGGCCGCGCTGCTCACGCGCACGGGCCGGCACATGAACACCATCGACCTGCTGACGGTCGCCGACGCCCTTCCCGGCGCACCGGGGCTGCCGCTGCGGGCGATCGAGGACCCGGACCATCCCCGGGTGGTGCGGGCGAGGAAGTACCGGGACGACGTCCGGGTGTGGGCGGCGGACGGCGGGGTCCTGATCCTGGGCCGTGGCGTGGCCGGCCGCTGGGAGGCGGCGATCGAGGTCGACGAGGAGGTCCGTCACCGCGGCCTGGGTCGCGCCCTGGCGCGGGCGGCCCGGCATCTGACGCCGGACGCGGTGGTGTGGGCCCAGCAGTCGCCGGGGAACGCCCGCAGCGTCCGGGCGTTCCAGGCGGCGGGCTATCGTCCGGTGGCCTCGGAGGCGTTGCTGATCGCCGGCTGAGGCCCGGCGTCCGCCGCCGGGCCCGACGGTCGAGGTCGCGGTGTCAGGCGAACGCCTTCGCGAGGCGGCGCAGGCCCTCGCGGATCTCGTCGGGCGCGTGCGTGGTGAAGGACAGCCGCAGGGCGCCGTGGTCGGGGGTGCCGGCGAAGAACGGGGCGCCGGGGACGTACGCCACCTCGTGGGCGACCGCGGCGGCGAGGAGGGCGGTGGCGTCGTGGCCTTCGGGCAGCGTGGCCCAGACGAACATCCCGCCGTCCGGGCGGTTCCAGCGGCTGCCCGCGGGGAGTGCCTGTGCCAGCCCGTCGAGCAGGGCGTCGCGGCGCTCGCGGTAGGCGGCGCACATGCCGCGGACGTGGGCGTCGAGGTCGCTGTCGCGCAGGTAGCGTGCCGCGGCCGCCTGGTCGACGGTCGAGGTGTGGAGGTCGGCCGCCTGCTTGGCGATGACACAGGCGCGGCGCAGTCCGGCGGGCGCGCGGAGGTGGCCGAGGCGCAGGCCGGGGGCCATGACCTTGGAGAAGGAGCCGAGGAGGACGGTGCGGTCGGCGGCCGCCGGGGACGCGGCGATCCACGGCATCGGGGTTCCGTCGAAGCGGAGTTCGCCGTACGGGTCGTCCTCCACGATCCAGAAGCCGTGGCGTGCGGCGGCCTCGGCGACGGCGGTGCGGCGCGTCGCCGGGAGGGTGCGGCCGGTGGGGTTCTGGAAGGTGGGGACGAGGTAGAGCAGCTTGACGCGTTCGCGGGCGGCGATCTCGTCGAGGGCCTCCGGGATGACGCCCTCGTCGTCGGTGGGGACGGGGACGACCCGGGCGCCGGCGAAGGCGAAGGTCTGGAGCGCGGCCAGGTAGCAGGGGTCCTCGACCAGGACCACGTCGCCGGGTTCCAGCACGGCGGTGGAGACCAGGGTGAGCGCCTGCTGGGAGCCGGTGGTGACCAGCAGGTCGTCGGCTTCGGTGGGCAGGCCGCGGGAGGTCAGCCGGCCGGCGATCGCGGTCCGCAGTTCCGGGTCGCCCTCGGTGGTGGAGTACTGCAGGGCCCGCTGCGGCTCGTCCTCGAGGACGGCGTCGTAGGCGGCCCGGATCCCGGCGATGTCGAAGAGTTCGGGGGCGGGCAGGCCGCCGGCGAACGAGATCACTTCGGGGCGTGAGGTGAGCGCCAGGATCTCGCGTACCGGCGAGGAGGCGACACCGGCGAGCCGGGAGGCGGTCGCGGGCACGGGCGCGGCGGAGGCTGCGGGGACCATGGCCGCAAGCATATAGACCGTCGAGAGGCTGTCCAGATCATGCGATTCGCCTGCTCGGGGCCGGAGTTGTCGTCGCTCCGGATGCCGTCGGTGCCCGCCGCGGGAGGGCGGCCCGGTGGGTCCGGGGCCGCCCTCGCCGCCGCTCCGGTTGCCGTCTCAGCGGAAGACGCCGGTGTGCCCCAGGGAGTAGCGGCCCGGCTGGGGGTAGACGGCCAGGCCGTGGGGGCCGCTGCCGACCGGGATGCGGGCCAGCTGCTTTCCGGTGCGGGTGTCGATCGCGTAGACCTCGGAGTCGTAACGGCCCGACAGCCAGAGCACCTTGCCGTCCGCGGAGACTCCGCCCATGTCCGGGGATCCGCCGTCCGGCAGCCACCACTTCTTGGTCAGCTTGTTCTGATTGAAGTCGAAGACGGAGACGGAGCCCTCACCGCGGTTGGGCACGTACATCTCCTTGGAGTCGCGGGAGACGTAGAGGCCGTGGGCGCCCTTGCCGGTGGGGAGGAGGGTCGGCTGCGTGAAGGCGTCGCCGTCCAGGACCCACATGCCGTGGGCCATCATGTCGGCGATGTAGAACGTCCTGCCGTCCGGGGAGATCTTCACGTCCTGGGGCATCGCGCCCTGGAAGGGCAGCTTCTGCTGTCCGATGACCTCCATCTTCTCCGTGTCGACCTTCAGCAGTTCGCCGGAGAACTCGCAGGAGACGACGAAGTACCGTCCGTCGGCGGAGAAGTCGGCGTGGTTGACGCCGTAACAGGAGACCGGGACGGTCTTCCTCGTCTCCATCGTGTGCGGGTCGCGGAAGACCAGTTCGCGGTCGAGCGATGCCATGACGACGGCGTACCGGCCGTTGGGCGTGAAGTACAGGTTGTACGGGTCGTGGACCTCGACCGGCTTGCCGGCGACACCGGTGGCCGGGTCGATCGGGGTGAGGGTGTGGCCCCGGTTGTTGTTGACCCAGAGGGTCTTCAGGTCCCAGGAGGGGACGACGTGCTGCGGCTGCACGCCGACGGGGATCGTCTCGACGACCTTGTAGGTCGCCGGGTCGATGACGGAGACCGTGTTGGAGTTGGTGTTGGGCACGTAGATCCGGCTGGGGAAGCCCTTGACCACCGGCGAGAGCCGGTTCGGCCGGTCCGCGGCGTACACGTCCTGGGTGTCGAGGACGGGCGGCATGCCCGGGAGTCCGGCCGGGACGGTCTTCTTCGGTGCGGCCGGGGGTGGGGCGGCCTCCTTGCGGGGCCCGCCGTGGGCTTCCTCCGTCGTCCGGCCGGAGGTGCCGCAGCCGGCGAGCGCGGCCAGCAGGGCGGCGGCGAGGAGGCACGTCGTTCGTGTGGTGAGAGGCGGCATCAGGTCAGCAGCTCCGTGGTCGTCACCGCACGCAGGCCGCGGCGGTCGAGGTCGGCGAGGAGTCCCGGCAGCGCGGCGACGGTGTCCGCGTAGCCGAAGTGGAGGCTCACCACGGATCCGTTGCGGATCCGCCCGGCGACCTGCGCGACGACGGCGGCACCGGGCGAGGTGAAGTCGAGGGAGTCGACGTCGTACGACAGGACGTGCGGGTACCCGGCCCGGCGGGCGGCCCGCAGGACGGCCGGGGCGGCGTGCCGGGTGCGTGAGGGGCGGAACCAGGTGCCGACGGAGCCGGTGAGCCGGCGCAGCCGCTCGGCGCAGGCGGCGATCTCGCCGTACGCCTGCTGTTCGGTCATCGCGTTGACGTCGAGGTGGCGCTGGGTGTGGTTGCCGAGGTCGTGGCCGCCGTCGAGGATCCGCCGGGCCATGCCGGGGTGCCGGTCGAGCCATTCGCCGACGGCGAGGACGGTGACGCGGGCGCCGGCCCTCTCCGCCTCGGCGAGCAGGGAGCGCGCGATGGCGGGGTCGCCCTGCCCGTGGAACGTGAGGGCGACCCGGGGCCGGTCGCGGGGGCCGGTGGCGATCTCGGCGGGCAGCCCGGGGAAGCGGCGGGG
>NZ_RDBI01000054.1:9977-24593 GCF_008042125.1 Streptomyces sp. MS191 | reverse complement strand
GCGCCACTGGGGGCTGACCCCGCAGATCGCCGAGCACACCGTCCTCCTCGTCTCCGAGCTCGTCGGCAACGCCGTCCGGCACACCGGCGCGCGGGTCTTCGGACTTCGCATGCTGCGCCGCCGCGGCGGTCGGTCAGATGCACGGGACCATTTAAGAGGCGTTCTGTCCGAATTATTACGATTAGGCCAATTCAGGACGTTTGCAGATCGCGATCATGGATCGCTCCGGTCGTGTCGCTCATGGAAACAACCGATGAACGCCATACTTATTCACCATTTACAAGGTGAGTGCTCAGCATCACCAACGATTCACCGTCGAAACGTCCATATAGTGCCCGTTTTATCCGGGTAGGGACTTTTGGCGGTACGGCTCCCTGTCTGCCATAGTCGGGGACACGACCCCCATTGACCCGGGCCAGGTCGCCTCAGCCGCCGTGGATCACACCCCCTCCGGTCCACGGCGCTCCACACAGAAGCCCCCACGCGCCTCACCACGGCGGACGGGGGCTTTTGTGCGTCCGGGGCGCGGCCCCGCGGGTGCGGGCGACGGGGCGTCGGCGGCCGGAGCGGGGTCAGCGGTCGGAGACGCGCATCTCGAACCAGGTGGTCTTGCCGCGCGGCTGCAGGTCCACGCCCCAGCGGTCGGAGAGCTTGTCGACCAGGAAGAGCCCGCGGCCGCTGACGTCCAGCTCGTGCACGGGCATGAGGCACGGCAGCCCGCGCGAGGGGTCGCGCACCTCGATCCGGATCCAGCCGCGGCGGCGCAGCATGCGAAGTCCGAAGACCCGCGCGCCGGTGTGCCGGACGGCGTTGCCGACGAGCTCGGAGACGAGGAGGACGGTGTGCTCGGCGATCTGCGGGGTCAGCCCCCAGTGGCGCAGGACGACGCACTGCGCGAGCCTGCGGGCGATGGCGGCGGACTCGGGGCGGGACGGCAGCCGGACATCCTCCTCGGCCGGGTTGCCGTACAACTCCATGGCCTTCAGGGCCCGTTCGTCCTCGACGGCCGGGACCCACCGAGCGGCGGTCGCACCCCCGTGCTGCCGCGGCTGTTCCGTACCCTCCAGGCCCGCCATGCCCCCATCATGGCCGGACCGGGCCCGGCGCGGGGGCCGTTCCGGCGTAATCGCTCGTCCGGAATCGACAATTCCGGGGATTTCGATCGGCATATGCCAGGAGCAGGCCGGGGCGCATGGGGGGCGCACGAAGCACCCGCGCCGCGCGCCCCCACCCGGCCGGAACTCAGACGAACTTCGCCTTGCCCGGGCCCTCTTCGACGAAGCTGCGCATGCCGCGCTCGCGGTCCTCGGTCGCGAAGAGACCGGCGAACCAGGTGCGCTCGATGGCCAGGCCGGTGTCGATGTCCGCCTCCAGGCCCTGGTCGATCGACTCCTTGGCGGCGCGCAGCGCGATCGCCGGCCCCTGGGCGAGCTTCGCGGCCCAGGCGTACGCCTGCTCGTAGACCTCGGCGGCCGGGACGACGCGGTCGACCAGGCCGAGTCCGAGCGCCTCGTCCGCCTTGACCATCCGGCCGGTGAAGATGAGGTCCTTGGCCTTCGAGGGGCCGACGAGACGGGACAGCCGCTGGGTGCCGCCCGCGCCCGGGATCAGGCCGAGCAGGATCTCGGGCTGGCCGAGCTTGGCGTTGTCGGCGGCGATCCGGTAGTCGGCGCACAGGGCCAGCTCGCAGCCGCCGCCGAGGGCGTAGCCGGTGATGGCGGCGACGACCGGCTTGGGGATGCGGGCGATCGCGGTGAAGGAGTCCTGGAGGGCACGGGACCGCTTGACCATGGCCGCGTGGTCCATGACCTGCATCTCCTTGATGTCCGCACCGGCCGCGAACACCTTCTCGCCGCCGTACAGCACCACGGCCCGCACGTCGTCGCGGTCGGTCGCCTCCTGGGCGAGCTCGCGCAGCCGGTCCTGGGTGGCGATGTCCAGGGCGTTCATCGGAGGGCGGTCGAGGCGGATGACACCGACGCCTTCGGCGACTTCGAGGTTCACAGTCATGGAGGGAAGGTTAGCGGCCGTTAACGACGAGGGACCCGGTGCCGTTGGTCACAGCACCGGGTCCCTCGGTCGGCCACCGCCGTCAGCGGATTACGCGGTCCACTCCGACCAGGCCAGGTTCCAGCCGTTGAGGCCGTTCTCCGGCTGGATCTGCTTGTCCTTCGAGTTCTTCACGATCACGACGTCGCCGATGATCGAGCTGTCGAAGAACCAGGCCGCCGGCGTGGAGCTGTCGCCCGCGCCGCGCGCGTCGCGCAGGCCGACGCAGCCGTGGCTGACGTTGGCCGAGCCGAAGGTGCCGGCCGAGGCCCAGTAGTTGCCGTGGACGAAGGTGCCCGAGGTGGACAGACGCATCGCGTGCGGCACGTCCTTGATGTCGTACTCGCCGCCGAAGCCGACGGTGGCACCGTTCATCCGGGTCACCTTGTACCTCTCGCTGATGACCATCTGACCGTTGTACGTGGTCGTCGACGGGGCGCCCGCGGTGATCGGCAGGGTCTTGATGATCCGGCCGTCGCGCTCGACCTTCATCGTCTTGGCGCTCGCGTCGACGGTGGAGACCTGGCGGCGGCCGATGGTGAAGGTGATCTTCTTCTTCTGCTTGCCGTAGACGCCCGGGCGGCCCTCGACGCCGTCGAGGTTGAACTCGACGGTCACCTTGGTGCCCGCGGCCCAGTACTTCTCCGGGCGGAAGTCCAGCCGGTCGTTCCCGAACCAGTGGCCCTCGATCTCCACCGCCGGCTCGGCCGTCACCTTGACGGCCTTCTCGACGGCCTCGGGGTTCGTGATGCCCCGGGTGAAGTTGATCGAGACCGGCATGCCGACGCCGACGGTCGAACCGTCCTCGGGCGTGTAGTGGCCGATGAAGGTGTTCTTCGGGACCAGCGTGGTGAAGGAGATGTCCTTCGCCGACTCGCGGCCCTCGGAGTCCTTCGCGACGGCGTGGACCTTGTACTGGGTCGAGGCGGCCAGGTGGCCGACCGGCTGCCAGCTGGCACCGTCGGCGGCGATCCTGCCCTCGACCTCGGTGCCCTTGGAGTCGGCGACCGTCACGGTGGTCAGCTTGCCCTGCTCCGCCGTCACCTTGAGGACGCCGCTGGTGGCGACCGCGTCGGCGCCGTCCTTCGGAACGATCGTCACGACCGCCTGCGAGGCCGCGTTCCCCTGCTTGCCACCGCCCTGCGAGCCCGCGTCCTCGCCGCCCTTGCCGCCGGCGGGGTCACCGCCGCCGCACGCCGTCAGCGCGAGCAGCAACGCCCCCACCGCCAGCGCCTGCAGGCGTCCCCCACGCCGCCGGGCCGGCGGCCGTCCCGCGGTTCCGGCCGATGCCCCCGATATCGGCTGCCCGTTCAATGGTCGTCTCCCCTCGCACGGCCTGGCCACGCCACGCCCGCACCCCCGCGCGCATCGTTCCGCGCGCACGGCGCTAGATAACCACACCGTCGGACACGAAAGATCCTCGTGAATGTCACCGTTCAGTCCCAGTTGCGCCCGGAGAACCGTACGGAAGACGCAGGTCGGCGAGGGGAGACGTGGCTCAGCGCAGGGTGGAGCCGGCCCTCCACTGCGCCCAGTCCATGTTCCATCCGCCGAGGCCGTTGTCGGGAGCCACCTTCCGGTCACGGGAGTTGACCACTTCGACCACGTCGCCGATCAGCGTCCGGTCGAAGAACCAGCCCGCCGGGGAGTCGGGGCTGCCGCCCTTGTCGTCCCGCAGGCCCACACAGCCGTGGCTCACGTTGGCCGAGCCGAAGGTGGACTCGTCGGCCCAGTAGTTGCCGTGCAGGAAGGTGCCGGAGTCGGTCAGCCGGATCGCGTGCGGCACGTCCTTGATGTCGTACTCACCGCCGAAGCCGACCGTCCGGCCGTCCATCCGCGTCACGTCGTACAGCTCCGTGACCACCATCTTCCCGTTGTACGTCGTGGTCTTCGGCGCCCCCGCCGTGATGGGCACCGTCGCCAGCACCTCGCCGTCCCGGCGCACCACCATGGTGTGCTCGGCCGCGTCGACCACCGAGACCTGGGACCGCCCGACCGTGAAGCCGACCGTCTTGTCCTGGATCCCGTACACCCCCGGCGCGCCCTCGACGTCCCGCAGGCGCAGGTCGACGGTCACCTCGGTGCCGGGCTTCCAGTACTCGGCGGGCCGGAAGTCGAGACGCTCCTTGCCGAACCAGTGCCCGACCACCTCCACCGGCGGGTCCGAGGTGATGCGGATGGCCCGTTCGACCGCCTGCCGGTTCTCGACCGGCCGGTTGAAGCCGAAGGAGACGATCATCCCGGTGCCGACCGTGGAACGGTTCTCCGGCTTGAAGTAGCCGATGAAGCGCCGCTCGGGGACGACCGTGGTGAAGGTGGTGTGCCGGGCCGAGCGCCGGCCCTGCCCGTCGACCGCCACCGCGTCCACGCTGTACTTGGCGGACAGCGTGAGCCGGGCACCGCTGCTGGGCCGCCAGCGCAGCCCGTCCGCGCTGATCTCGCCGGGCACCTCCGCCCGCTGGGCGTCCTCGACCTGAACGACACTCACCCGTTCGAGCCGGCCGCTGTCCACCTTCACCTCGATGGGCCCGTCCGCCGGTACGGCCCGGCTGCCGTCCTCCGGGCTGATCCGGATGACGTCGCCGGGCGCCCGCGCCTTCCCCGGCACGGACACGCCGGTGCCCCCGCCGCCGCCTCCACCACCGCCGTCGCCGTCCGTATCGGTGCAGCCCACCAGTCCGGCCACCAGTCCTGCCGCCGCCAGGGCGATCACCGCACCGGCCCTCGCCCGCTTCAGTACGTGTTTCACGCCCGGCCCAACGACAGCCACCCTCCAGGGGAAACGTGCGTGCGGGTCATGTTGGGAGTGCGGCACTTCGGGCAGAACAGGTGGGAGGACCACGTGCGGGAAGCCGCGGCCGGGACGCCGCATGCCTTTCTCGGACACGGGGCCCGACGAGCCGCGGGAGGCCGGACAGGTGTCGAGCGCAGCCGAGCAGGAGGCGGTACGGGACGGGGCGCGCGCCGAAGCGCGGCCCGCCGCCGTCGTGGAACGGCGCGGGCCGTCGGTGTGGCCGGGCACACCGACGCCCTTGGGAGCCCGCTGCCGGGTCGGCCCGGACGGGGTGGCGGGCACGAACTTCGCCCTGTGGGCCGGCGGGGCGGAGGCCGTCGAGCTCTGTCTCTTCGACGCCGACGGCACCGAGCGGCGGCTGCCGCTGACCGAGCTCACCCACGAGATCTGGCACGGCTTCGTGCCCGGGGTGGGCGCGGGCCAGCGGTACGGCTACCGGGTGCACGGCCGCTGGGACCCGTGGACGGGTGCCCGCTGGAATCCCGCGAAGCTGCTCCTGGACCCGTACGCCCGGGCGGTGGACGGCGACTTCGCGCTGCCGCCGGAGGTGTACGGGCACGTACGGGACTGGCCTCAGCAGCAGGTGGCGGACACCGTGCGGGACGAACGCGACTCGGCGCCGCACGTGCCGAAGGGGGTCGTCGTCCACGACGACGGTCCCGACGACGAGTGGCGGGACGACCGCAGACCCAAGACCCCGTGGCCGGACTCGGTCATCTACGAGCTGCACGTGAAGGGCTTCACCCGGCTCCATCCGGGCATCCCGGAGAAACTGCGGGGCACCTACGCCGGGCTGGCGCACCCGGCCGCGATCGAACACCTCGTCCGGCTGGGCGTGACGGCGGTCGAGCTGCTGCCGGTGCACCAGTTCGCGCACGAGGACCATCTGCTCAGGCGCGGGCTGCGGAACTACTGGGGCTACAACTCGATCGGCTACTTCGCCCCGCACGCGGGCTACTCGTCCTCCGGGTCGGCCGGCGGGCAGGTCGGCGAGTTCAAACGGATGGTGCGGGCACTGCACGAGGCCGGCATCGAGGTCATCCTCGACGTGGTCTACAACCACACCGCGGAGGCCGGCGAGCTGGGCCCGACGCTGTCGCTGAAGGGGATCGACAACCGCGGCTACTACCGGCTCCAGTCCGACGCCCGCCGCTACGCCGACTACACCGGCTGCGGCAACACCCTCCACGTCGTGCAGCCGCAGGTGCTGCGGCTGATCACCGACTCGCTGCGGTACTGGGTGACGGAGATGGGGGTCGACGGCTTCCGCTTCGACCTGGCGGCGGCACTCGCCCGCTCGATGCACGACGTCGACATGCTGTCCCCGTTCCTCGCGGTCATCGCCCAGGACCCGGTGCTGCGCCGGGTCAAGCTGATCGCGGAACCGTGGGACGTGGGGAACGGCGGCTACCAGGTGGGCGCCTTCCCGCCGCTGTGGACGGAATGGAACGACCGCTACCGCGACGCCGTGCGCGACTTCTGGCGCGGCGCCCTGCCCGACGTCCGCGACCTCGGCTACCGGCTGTCCGGATCCAGCGACCTGTACGCCTGGGGCGGGCGGCGGCCGTACGCGTCCGTCAACTTCATCACGGCCCACGACGGCTTCACGCTGCGCGACCTGGTGACCTACGAGCACAAGCACAACGAGGCCAACGGCGAGGGCAACCGGGACGGCACGAACGACAACCGGGCCTGGAACTGCGGGACCGAGGGCGAGACCGACGACCCGGAGACCGGCGCCCTGCGGCTGCGTCAGCTGCGCAACCTGCTGACGACGCTGCTGCTGTCGACCGGGGTGCCGATGCTGGTCGCCGGCGACGAGATGGGCCGCACGCAGGGCGGCAACAACAACGCCTACTGCCAGGACAACGAGACGAGCTGGCTGGACTGGTCGCTGCCGGAGGACCCCGGGCGGCGGGGTCTCCTCGACCTGACCCGCCGGCTGCTCGCCCTGCGCCACCGCCATCCGGTGCTGCGCCGCCGCGCCTTCTTCTCCGGACGCCCGCAGGCCGCGGACGGACTGCGGGACCTGGCGTGGTTCACGGTGGACGGCGAGGAGATGACGGAGGGCGACTGGTACGCCCCGGCCGCCACGCTCGGCCTGTACCTGTCGGGCCGCGACATCCCGGGCCGGGACGCGCGGGGCGCCCAGGTCACCGACGACAGCTTCCTGGCGATCCTGCACGCCGGGACCCGCCCGGTGGACTACCTCCTGCCGGGCCCGCCGTGGGCGGAGTCGTACGAGCTGGTCCTGGACACCTCCCTGGACGACCAGACCCGCGCCCCGGGCACGGTGCACCGGGGCGGCGAGCGGGTGCGGGTGGAGGGCAGGTCGGTGGTGCTGCTGCGAGTGGGGGCGTGAGGCGGGTCGCGCCCGGAGGCGACGGCTCCGAGCCCCCGTACCGGCCACCGCGGCGCGACGGCGGTGGCCGGTACGGGGGTGGGGTGGTGCTTCCCCCTGCGGGCCGGGAGCCGGTCCGCACGCCTGGGGCACCCGCACGCGAACCGCTCGACCGTCCCCCGTGGACGGACCGCGTGCCCGACCAGTCTCGGCGGCCGTGTCCGCCGCCGTCGTTGGCCGGGAGCGCACACCTCATTGACGCTGGGCGCACTCCCGGTACTCGCTCGGCGAGCAGCCGTAGGCGGCCCGGAACGCGCGGCTGAAGGCGGCGGGGTGGCGGAAGCCCCAGCGGGCCGCGATGTCGTGGATCGGGGTCCGCCGCTGGGCCGGGTCGGCGAGTTCGCGGCGGGTGCGGTCCAGGCGCCGGTCGCGGATCCAGCCGGAGACGGTGACACCCTGCTCCTGGCAGAGGCGGTGGAGGTAGCGCACCGAGATGTGGTGGGCGGCGGCGATCGTGCGGGGCGTGAGGCCGGGGTCGGCGAGGTGCCGGTGCACGAAGTCCTGGATGCGCAGGAAGAGGGCCCGGCGGCGGCTCTCCGGCTCGGGGGCCGCCCGCGCGTCCAGCCGCTGGGCGGCGGTCCCGGCCAGCAGGTCGAGGAGCACGGTCGTCAGCCGGGGCGCGTCGGACGGGCTGAAGGAGGCGCCGTCGCCCGCGAGGCGGACCAGGAACTGGGCGAGCATCGCGCCGAAGCCGGAGTCCGCCGCCATCCGCAGGGCGACGAGACGTTCGGCCTCGCGCGGGGGCAGCGGCAGCAGCGCCTTGGGGAACTGGGCGACGATGTGCCCGAGCCGTCCGTCGTCGATCCGCGTCACGCCGTGGAAGGGCTGCGAGGAGTCGTAGACCAGCAGGTCCCCCGCGGTGAGGGCGGTCTCCCGGCCCGCCTGGGAGAGCCACATCTCGCCGCTGAGGGTCAGCGAGAGCTGGAAGTAGCCGGGGTCGGCGCGGCTGATCAGCCGGCTGGTGCGGTCGATCGTCATCGGCGGGTACCGCATCGCGGTGACCTGGACGGCTCCCAGGTCGAGGACGTGCGCCTCGGCGCGGAAGTCCGCCGCGTGGTCGCTGTGCATGACGGTCGGGATCAGGGCAGCGGCCGTCATGTCGTGCCACCGGCCGAAGCGCTCGGCCCGGTCCAGTGCGTCGGTGCTGAAGTGGTGGACGTCCATGACTCCCCCGAGTCGCGTCGCACGTGGGTCAGTTGCGGCCCAGGATGCCTCGGTCGTACGCCGAGGCAACCGCGGCCGCCCGGTCCTTGACCCCCAACTTGCCATAGATGTGCGTCAGATGGGTCTTCACGGTGGCTTCGCTGATGAAGAGCTCGGCGGCGATCTCCCGGTTGGAGGTGCCCTTGGCGACGAGTTCGAGCACCTCCCGTTCCCGTCCGGAGAGCGTCCCGTCGACGGGCGCGACCGGGGTGCGGACCCGGGAGATCAGCCGGGAGGCGACGGCCGGCGAGAGGACGGTGCGGCCCTCGGCGGCGGCTCGGACGGCGGCGAACAGCTCCTCGCGCGGCGCGTCCTTGAGGAGGTAGCCGGTGGCGCCCGCCTCGATCGCGGGCAGGGTGTCCGTGTCGGTGTCGTACGTGGTGAGGACCAGGACCCGGGCGCGGGCTCCGCGCGCGGTGAGGGCGGCGATGGCGTCCACGCCGTTGCCGCCGGGCATGCGCAGGTCCATCAGGACGACGTCGGGGTCGAGGCGCAGGGCGAGCTCGACGGCCTCGACCCCGCCGGACGCCTCGCCGAGGACGTCGAAGCCGGGGGCTGCGGTGAACATGCCCCGCAGGCCGTCGCGGACGACGGGATGGTCGTCGACGATGAGGAGGGTGATGGTGTCAGCCATGGCGTACCAACGGTACTCGGGCGGAGATCGCGGTCCCCTCGCCGGGACGGGTCTCCAACGACAGCGACCCGGCCAGGCGTTCGGTGCGGGCGCGCATCCCGTCCAGCCCGAAGCCGCCCGTCCCGCCGCGGGCGGGCAGGGCCGCCGGGTCGAAGCCTCGGCCGTCGTCCCGCACGTCGAGGGTGATCTCGTCGCCCATGTAGGAGAGGGTGACGCCGGCCCGGGAGGCGGCGGAGTGGCGTTCGGCGTTGGCGAGGGCCTCCTGCGCGATCCGCAGCAGGGTTGCGGCGACCTCCTCGTGCAGGGGCTCCTCGGTGCCGGTGACGGTGAACCGGGTGGCGATGCCGGTACGTTCGGACCAGCCGCCGACGGTCTTCCTCAGCGCCTCGGGGAGCGGGTCGTGCTCCAGGGCCACCGGTCCGAGGTTCTGCACGGAGCGACGCGCCTCGCCGAGGCTGTGCCGTGCCAGGTCGGCCGCGCGCTGGAGGTGGACGCGGGCGACGTCCGGGTCGGGTGCGGCGGTGACGACCTGGAGCTGGGTGATGATGCCGGTCAGTCCCTGGGCGATGGTGTCGTGGATCTCGGCGGCCAGCCTGCGCCGCTCGTCGGCGACCCCGGCCTCGCGGGCCTGGAGCAGCAACTGGGCCTGGAGGGCGGCGTTCTCGGCCAGCGCCTGTTCCAGGCGGGCGTTGGTCCGGGCGAGTTCGGTGATGGTCGCGGCGCGTTCGGCCGCCCTCTCGGCCTCCTTCGCCCCGAGGTGGGCGAAGACCAGGACGAGGCAGGCGTTGAGCGCGAACAGGCCCCCGAAGGCGACCCAGTTGAGGAGGGTGGCGGGCGGCAGGCCGCCGGACTGGGAACCGGCCATGATGACGGCGGTGGCGAGGAACCCGGCCCGGTGCAGCCGGTGGGGCAGCAGGTGGGCGGTGTCGAAGTAGCCGATGCAGGCGTAGACCGCGAAGAAGGGGTTGAGCCAGGTCAGCGCGAACGCGAGGGCGGTGCGCAGCACGAAGTACCCGAGGGAGGCGGCGCCGGGTGCCTGCGCGGCGGGCGCCTCGGCCGGGGCGGGACCGGCTTCGGGGCCGGCGGCTTCGGGGCCGGCCACGAGGCCGGCGCGGCGCCGGTGGGCGTCCCAGCCGAGCTGGAGGACCGCGGCGGCGGCGACGAGCACGGCGGCCACGGCCGCCTCCGTGCCGCTCATGACGGCCTCGGCCGCGGCCCCGGAGAGGACCGTGGCCACCGCCAGCAGGCCGTACGGGCCCCACCGGAAGAACTGCTGCCAGCGTTCCTCGACCGTCGTCGGCATTCCCGCTCCCTCCCCCACCGCCGTCACCGCCGTCACTCCCAGCGGAACCGGCGGACCGCCGTGGCGATCAGCGCGACCGCCCACAGGGCCATGACCCCGAGCGCGGCGCCGCCGGGCCCGCCGCCGGCCGTGGCGGCGTCGAGCGCCTGAGAGGCCGCTCCGTACGGGGTGAACTGGACGATCCTTTGCAGGGTATCCGGCATGGCCTGGACCGGGACCCAGACGCCGGCCGTGAACATCGTCGGGAAGAAGACGGCCGAGCCGATCGCGGTGGCGATCTTCTGGTTCCGCGAGACCGCGCAGACGGCGGTGCCGAGGGCGAGGCCGCACGCGACGGCCGACAGGAGAGCGAGGGCGTAGCCGGCCGGGCTCTCCGGCAGCCGGACGCCGAAGGCGAGCCGGCCGACCGCGACGACGAGGAGGGCGGAGGCGAGCGCGGCGACGGCGTGCAGCACGATCTGGGCGGTCAGGAGCGCGGCGGGGCGGACCGGGGTGGTGGACATCCGGCGCAGGACGCCGCGTTCGCGGTAGCCGGCGAGTACCGGCGGCATGGCCTGGAGGCCCGACATGATCAGGGCGAAGAGGACGGATACGGGGACGTAGAGGTCGATGACGCGGCGGCCGCCGAGGTCGGCGGACGCCTCGCGGAAGGAGGGGATCAGGCCGAGGATGACCAGCAGGACGGTGGGCGAGACCATCACCCAGAACAGCGCGCCGGGTTCGCGGGAGAACAGCCGGGCCTCGGTCTTCAGCACCATGGTGGTGGCTCGGGTGCTCATCGGTCGTCGGCTCCTGTCAGGTCGAGGAAGGCGTCGTCGAGGGTGGCGTCGGCGACGCGCAGCTGGTGGGCGGTGACGGCGCGGCGGGCGAGCAGCGAGACGAAGGCGCCGACGGTGGCCTCGGTGCCGCTCACGACGGTCCGGCCGTCGCGGGTCTCCACGGCGGCGACCTGCGGCAGCGCCCGGAGCTCGGCGGGGTCCAGCGGGGTCTCGGCGGCGAAGGAGATCTCCTTGGAGACGGCGGCCCGGCCGATCAGTCCGGCGGGGGTGTCGAGTGCGGCGACCCGCCCCTTGTCGATGACGGCGATCCGGTCGCAGAGGCGCTGGGCCTCCTCCATGAAGTGGGTGACGAGCAGGACGGTCACCCCTCGCGCCCGGACGTCCTCGATCAGGGACCAGGTGTCGCGGCGGGCCCGGGGGTCGAGCCCGGTGGTCAGTTCGTCGAGGACGACGGCCCGGGGGTTGCCGACGAGGGCGAGCGCGATGAAGAGGCGCTGCTTCTGGCCGCCGGAGAGCTTCCCGAACCGTGCCGTCAGCTGTCCTTCGAGTCCCAGCCGCTCGACGAGCCCGCGCCAGTCGGCGGGTTGTTCGTAGAAGGAGGCGTAAAGCTCCAGGGCCTCCCGGACGGTCAGTTTGGCCTGGAGTTCGCTCTCCTGGAGCTGCACCCCGAGGATCCGGGTGACGTCGTCGTGCTGGGAGACGGGGTCGAACCCGCCGACCCGCACGGTCCCGGCGTCGGGGACCCGGAGCCCCTCGACGCACTCGACCGTCGTGGTCTTGCCCGCCCCGTTGGGCCCGAGGATCCCGAAGATCTCCCCCTCGGCGACCTCGAACGAGACGCCGTCGACGACCTTCCGGCCGCCGTAGGCCTTGTGCAGGCCCTGAACTTCGATCGTTGGCATGCCCCCAGCCTGGCCGGGGGCGTGCCCGGCGGACATCGTCCGTCCCGCTCGAAACGCGGTCAACCGATCGGTTGACCGCGACTACGACTCCGGGGCGGCGCGGCCGGGGGTCGGGGGAATCCTTGGCAACTGCATCTTCTCCGGGCATCAGGTCCGAGCCTAGGGTTCACCTCTGACAACACTCATCCGGTTTTTCTCGCCCGGCCCGAGGTCGTCGAGCGGCCGGCCGAAGAGCCGGGGCGGAGGGGCCGGGCTCTTCGGCCGGCCGCTCGACGACCTCGGGCCGGGCGAGAAAAACCGGATGAGTGTTGTCAGAGGTGAACCCTAGGCTCGGACCTGATGCCCGGAGAAGATGCAGTTGCCAAGGATTCCCCCGACCGCTCGGCCGTGCGGACGCTGTCGCGTCTGTGGCCCTACGTACGACCGGTGCGGGTGCGCTGGTTCGCCGCCGCCGTCGTCGCGATAGTCGCCTCCTGTCTGTCGCTGGTCATCCCGCTCGTCCTGAAGTGGATGGTGGACGGGCCCGTGGCTGCGGGCGACCCGGGCGGTGTGTGGCTCGGCGCGCTGTACCTGCTGCTCCTCGGCGTCGCCGAGGCGGTGCTCTTCGGCTTCCGGCGCTGGCTGGTGGCCCGGCCGCTGGCCGGGGTCGAGGCGGGGATGCGCGCCGACCTGTACCGGCACCTGCAACGGCTGCCGATCGCCTTCCACGACCGGTGGGCCTCGGGGCAGCTGCTCTCCCGCGGCACCACCGACCTGATGCTGGTCCGGATGTTCCTGGCCTTCCCGCTGACCTTCCTGCTGGTCAACGGCGTGACGATCCTGGCCGGCTACGTCCTGCTGCTGGGCCAGGACTGGGCCCTCGGCCTGGTGCTGCTCACCCCCGTCGTCCCGCTCGTGATCCTCTGCTCGCTCTTCGAGAACCGGTACGCGGTCGTCGCCCGCCGGTCCCAGGACCAGGTCGGCGATCTGACCACGGTCGTGGAGGAGAGCGTGCTCGGCATCCGGATCGTGAAGGGCTTCGGCCGCCACCGCAGCCAGACGCTGGCCTTCCGGAACCTGGCGGAGCGGCTGCGCGGCACGGAGCTGGCCAAGGCCCGGCTGCTGGCCGGGATCTGGGCGCTCATCACCGTCCTCCCCGAACTCGCCATCGGCGCCGCCCTCGTCCTGGGCGTCGTCCAGGTCGCGGACGGCGAGCTGTCGGCGGGCACGCTGGTGGCCTTCCTGTCGACCGCGCTCGCGCTCCGCTGGCCGGTGGAGTCGATCGGCTTCCTGCTGGCGATGAGCCAGGAGGCGGCGACCGCCACCGAGCGGTACTTCGAGGTGATGGACGAGCCCGAGGAGGCCTCGCCGACGGCGGAGGCCGCGGCGCCGGCCCCGACGGCCGCCGGGGAGGGGTCCCCGGCCCGCGACGGGGTGCGGTTCGAGAACGTCTCCTTCCGCTACCCGGACGCCCCGGCCGGCGCACCCGCCGTGCTCGACGGGATCGACCTGCACATCCGGCCGGGCGAGACCCTCGCCCTGGTCGGCGGCACCGGCTGCGGCAAGACGACGCTCACCGCGCTCGTCCCGCGCCTGCA
This sequence comes from Streptomyces sp. MS191, assembly GCF_008042125.1. GTDB lineage: Bacteria > Actinomycetota > Actinomycetes > Streptomycetales > Streptomycetaceae > Streptomyces. Next base: position 10,951 of record NZ_RDBI01000054.1, on the reverse strand, counting down.
CGACGCCACCGGGGGCCGCATCCTCCTCGACGGCGAGGACATCACGCTCATGCCGCGCGAACGGCTGCGCGAGCTGGTGTCGGTGGCCTTCGAGGAGCCGACGCTCTTCTCGGCGAGCGTCGGCGAGAACGTCCTGATGGGCGCGGGGAGCGCGGCCGGCGGACCGGAGCTGGGGCGCGCGCTCGGCGTGGCCCAGGCCGAGGGCTTCGTCGACGCGCTGCCCGAGGGCGCCGCGACCCAGGTCGGCGAACAGGGTCTGAGCCTGTCCGGCGGTCAGCGCCAGCGCCTCGCCCTGGCCCGCGCCGTGGTCGGCCGGCCCCGCTTCCTGGTGCTGGACGACCCGCTGTCGGCGCTGGACGTGCACACCGAGGCCCTGGTGGAGGCGGCGCTGCGGGAGGTCCTGCGCGACACGACGGCGCTGGTGGTGGCGCACCGCCCGTCGACGGTCATGCTCGCCGACCGGGTGGCGCTCCTGTCGGAGGGCCGGATCGCGGCGGTGGGCACCCACCAGGAGCTGCTGCGCGCGCACCCCGAGTACGCCTGGCTGATGTCGGGCGCGGAACCCGGGCCGGGCGCGTTCGGCCCGCTCGACATGAACGACGATCACGACGACGGCGCCGGCGGCCGGAGCGACGCGGGCGGCCGGAACGCGGAAGGGAGCACGCGGCGATGACGGAGCCGACGACCGCGACGCCGGAGACGACCACCCGGGCCCGGTGGGCGGAGAGCAGGGAGCGCAGCAGCGCCCCGGTCGCGCCGGCGGCCGAGGGCAGGTCGTCCCGGTCGAACGGGTCGCCGTCCCCGCCCCCGTCGCCGGGGGGCAGGGTCCCGGCGGCCGGGGCGGGCCCGGTGGTCCCGGGAGGCGCGGTGGTACCGGCGGCCCGGCCCGCCGGCGGACCGGGCTCCGGCGGCGTCGGGGCGCCGGGCGTCCCGGCCCCCTCGGTGGTCGTCTCCGGCGTCGCGGTCGTCGGCTC
>NZ_RDBI01000054.1:5921-9877 GCF_008042125.1 Streptomyces sp. MS191 | reverse complement strand
CCCGTCGACGGTCATGCTCGCCGACCGGGTGGCGCTCCTGTCGGAGGGCCGGATCGCGGCGGTGGGCACCCACCAGGAGCTGCTGCGCGCGCACCCCGAGTACGCCTGGCTGATGTCGGGCGCGGAACCCGGGCCGGGCGCGTTCGGCCCGCTCGACATGAACGACGATCACGACGACGGCGCCGGCGGCCGGAGCGACGCGGGCGGCCGGAACGCGGAAGGGAGCACGCGGCGATGACGGAGCCGACGACCGCGACGCCGGAGACGACCACCGAGGGGGCCGGGACGCCCGGCGCCCCGACGCCGCCGGAGCCCGGTCCGCCGGCGGGCCGGGCCGCCGGTACCACCGCGCCTCCCGGGACCACCGGGCCCGCCCCGGCCGCCGGGACCCTGCCCCCCGGCGACGGGGGCGGGGACGGCGACCCGTTCGACCGGGACGACCTGCCCTCGGCCGCCGGCGCGACCGGGGCGCTGCTGCGCTCCCTGCTCTCCGCCCACCGGGCCCGGGTGGTCGTCGCCGCGCTGGTCCTGCTCCTCCAGCAGGCCGCCGTGCAGGCCGGGCCGCTGCTCGTCGCGTACGCCATCGACCGCGGCGTGCCCGCCTTCCGCGCGGGCGACCACGGCCCGGTCGTGGCCGTCGCCGTCGGGTACCTGCTCTGCGCGGCCGTCTCCGGGCTGCTCCAGTACGTCTTCGTCCGCGCCGCCGCCCGGATCAACCAGGACGTGCTGCTCGACCTGCGCGGCCGGATCTTCCGGCACGCCCAGGCGCTGAGCGTCGACTTCCACGAGCGCTACACCTCGGGCCGGCTCATCTCCCGTTCCACCACGGACGTGGAGTCGCTGCGCGAGCTGCTGTCCGAGGGGCTGCAGGAACTGATCGCCGTCGTCCTCGCCTTCGTCTACATCTCGGCGATGCTGCTCTGGCTGGATCTGGGCATCGGAGCGGTGGCCGTCGCCTCCTTCGTGCCGCTGTACCTGCTCGTACGGCTCTACCAGCGGCGCGCGGCCCTCGTGTTCGACGAGCGGTCGACGGCCATCGCCGGGGTGATCGTGAAGTTCGCCGAGACGATGAACGGCATCCGGCCGGTCCGGGCCTTCCGGCGGGAGCGGGCCAACGACGGCGAGTTCGCGGTCCTCAACCACCGGCACGAGCGGAGCAACGGCGACGCGCTCCTGGAGATGGCCCGGTACGTCGTCGGCTCGCGGCTCGTCGCGAACACGGCGGTGGCCGGAATGTGTCTCTGGGGGGCCTACCGGGTCGCCGGAGGGACCCTGGCGCTGGGCGTCCTCGCCGCGGCCGTGCTGTACATGCGGCGGCTCTACGACCCGATCGACCGGCTGGGCATGTTCCTGAACTCCTACCAGTCGGCCGCCGCCTCCCTCGGCAAGATCGCCGGACTGCTGGCCCAGGAGCCCGGCGTGCCCGAGGCCGTGGCGCCGCGCGCGCTGCCGGCCGCCCGGTCCGGGACCCCGGGCAGGGAAGTGGTCTTCGAGGGCGTGCGGTTCGCCTACCGGACGGGTGGCGAGGTGCTGCCGCGCTTCGACCTGACGATCCCGGCGGGGCAGACCGTCGCCGTCGTCGGGTCGACGGGGGCGGGCAAGTCCACGCTCGCCAAGCTCCTCGCCCGCTTCTACGACCCGACCGAGGGCCGGGTGCTGCTCGACGGGGTCGACCTCACCGAGCTGGCCACGCCCGAACTGCGGCGGGGCGTCGTGATGGTGACGCAGGAGGCGTTCCTGTTCTCCGGGACGGTCGCGGAGAACATCGCGATCGGGCGGCCGGACGCGACGCGGGAGGAGATCGAGCAGGCGGCGAAGGCGATCGGCGCGCACGACTTCATCGCGGGACTGCCGGACGGCTACGACACGGACGTCCGCAAGCGGGGCGGCCGGATCTCGGCGGGCCAGCGCCAGTTGGTGGCCTTCGCGCGGGCGCTGCTCGCCGACCCGGCGGTGCTCATCCTGGACGAGGCGACCAGTTCGCTGGACGTGCCGGGGGAACGGGCCGTGCAGCGGGCGATGGACACCGTCCTCGCGGGCCGGACGGCGGTGGTCATCGCCCACCGCCTGTCCACGGTCGAGATCGCGGACCGGGTGCTCGTGATGGAGTCGGGCCGGGTGGTGGAGGACGGCACGCCGGCCGCGCTGGTGGGGGGCGAGGGCCGCTTCGCGACCCTCCACCGCGCCTGGCGCGACAGCCTGGTGGGCTGAGGTCGCCCGACCCCGGCGCCCGGGCGCGGCCCGTACGGGTCCCCGGGCGACGGGCGCCCGGTCGAGGGGGCCCGTCGCCCGTGTGCCCAGCGGGCGGTCGGGGACGCCCGCCCGGCGGCCGGCACGCTGCCGCGCACCCGCCGCGCCGTCACGTGGCCCGCCGGCCCCGCAGCAGCGTCAGGGAGACCACCGCAGCCGCGACCGCGACCAGCGCGGCGCCCACCGCGGCCCCGTTCAGCGCCGATGTGAAGGCGGACCGCGCCGCCTCCAGGACGGGCCCCGGGGAGGCCACCGCGCCGCCGAGGGTCTCGCGCGCCGCGGCCGGTGCGGAGGACGGCATGGCGTTCGTGTAGATCGCCGCGCCGATCGATCCCAGGATCGCCATCCCGAGTGCGCCGCCGAGCTCCTGTCCGGATTCGAGCACCGCCGCCGCCGAGCCCGCGCGCTCCGGCGGAGCCGTGCCCAGGGCGAGTTCGTTGGCCAGCGTCATGGCGGTGACGAGCCCGGCCGCGTAGACCGCGGACGCGACGAGCAGGACCCACAAGGGGGTGTCGCGGCCGATCACCGCGAGCCCTCCGAAGCCCGCCGCCGCGACGAGGAACCCGCCGCCCATCACGTGGGCCCGGTCCACGCTCCGGGCCAGCGCGGCGCCGGTCGGCGCGGCGACCATCACGCCCAGCGAGGGCACCAGGCTCCACAGGGCCGCCTCGAACGGGCTCTGGCCGAGGACGGACTGGAGGTACTGGGTGAGGAAGACGGCGAAGCCGACGGTCGCGACCATGGCCAGCAGGTTGGCCAGCACCGAGCCGCCGTACGCGCGCCGCCGGACCAGCTCCAGGTCGACCATGGGGTGTTCGAGGCGGGCCTGGCGGCGGACGAAGACCAGCGCGAGCAGCAGTCCGAGCACGATCCCGGCCGCCGGCAGGGGCTGCCGCACGTCCTTGGCGAGTTCCTTCACGCCGTGGATCAGCGGCAGCAGCGCGGCCAGCGAGAGCAGGGCGCCGACCAGGTCGAAGCGGCCCTGCGCGGTACCCCGGGAGCTCGGCAGCAGCAGCGGTCCGAGGACCAGCAGCAGCGCCATCGCGGGCAGGTTGACCAGGAAGACCGAGCCCCACCAGAAGTGCTCGACGAGCGCCCCGCTGACGACCGGACCGAGCGAGATCCCGCTCGCCATGACGGCCGTCCACAGCGTGACCGCCTTGGCCCGCTGCGCCGCGTCGCGGAAGAGGGTGCGGATCAGGGCGAGCGTGGACGGCATCAGGCAGGCGCCGGCGACACCGAGGAGGGCGCGGGCGCCGATGAGGCCGGCCGGTCCCTGGGCGTAGGCGGCGGCCAGCGAGGCGACTCCGAAGAGGGCGGCGCCCGTGAGGAGCAGCCGGCGGCGGCCGACGCGGTCCCCCAGAGCGCCCATGGGGATGAGGAGTCCGGCGAGCACGAAGCCGTACATGTCGAGGATCCACAGCTGGGCGGTGGCTCCGGGCCGCAGGTCGGCGCTGATGGAGGGGATGGCGAAGTAGAGGACGGAGACGTCCATGGAGACGAGGAGCAGGGGCAGCATCAGCACGCCGAGTGCGGTCCACTCGCGGCGGCCGGCGCGGTCCGCCTTCACATCGGCGCTGAACGGGGCCGCGGTGGGCGCCGCGCTGGTCGCGGTCGCGGCTGCGGTGGTCTCCCTGACGCTGCTGCGGGGCCGGCGGGCCACGTGACGGCGCGGCGGGTGCGCGGCAGCGTGCCGGCCGCCGGGG
>NZ_RDBI01000054.1:0-5821 GCF_008042125.1 Streptomyces sp. MS191 | reverse complement strand
GGTCTTGCGCCCCTTCAGCTCCGTCACCGAGGCCTCGGACGGCGCCTCGCCCCGGGCCTCCTTCGCCGCCTTGACGCTGCTCTCCAGCGCCGCCATCAGGTCGATGACCTGGCCGCCGCCCTCCTTGTCGGGCTCCGGGGGCGCCACCCCCTCGCCGCCCTCCGCCTTGGCCGCGATCATCTCCTCGACCGCCTCGCGGTCGTCGCGGTCGACACCGAAGGAGACGGACGCCAAGAAGTCGACGGCGAAGACCGCGGCGAAGAAGACGGCGGCGCCCGCGCGGAAGTCGACGGCGAAGACGGCCGCCAAGAAGACGGCGGCGAAGAAGACGGCGGCCACGAAGAGCACGTCGACGGCGAAGAGCACGTCGAAGACCGCCGCGAAGAAGCAGCAGGCGAAGAAGGCGACCCCGCGCAAGCGCAGCGCGTGAGCCGCCGGGCGGGCTGAGGCGGGCGGCCGGCGGCCGGGCCGGGTGGGCGGTGAGCCACCGGGCCCCGGCCCCGGTCCCGCCGGAGCCGCCGCCCCCTCCGGTCCGCGCGCGGACAGCCCTCAGCCCACCAGCTTCCGCAGCGCGCTCTTCATCGCCGCGACGAACGCCTCCCGCTCCGTCTCCCCGACCAGGTCGAGCGAGAGGTACGGGTTCAGGTCCTCCAGTTCCACCAGCAGCAGCTCCCCGCCCGGCGCCCGGCAGGCGTCGACGCGCTGGATGCCGTGCGGCAGGTCGTTCCAGTCGACGAACCGCTGCGCGAACTCCAGGTCCTCAGAGGTCGGTTCGTACTGCTCCAGCCTCCAGCGCGCCTCGGGGTCGGGGGCGTACAGCGCGTACTGGAAGTCGCGCCCGACGAAGTAGAACGACACCTCGTACGCGAACGGGACGCGCGGCTGGACCAGCATGCCGGCCGGGTCCACGTCCGCCAGGTCCGCCCGGGCCACGAAGCGGAGACCGACCGAGTCCGCGCCGAGCATCGGCTTGACGACGTAGGTCTCGGCGTCCGGCAGCTGTCCGAACTCCTCCCGCCGGCCCGCCGTGGGAATGACCGGAAATCCCTCCCTGGACAGCTGGAGCAGGTACTCCTTCCCCGCCATGTCACCCTTCCCCGAGAGGGAGTTGAACACCCGCACGCCGTCGCGCAGCGCGGCGGCGCGGAAGGCGTCGTAAGCCTCCTGGTAGTGGATGACGGGCCCGCTGTTGCGCACCACGACGGCGTCGAAGCGGTCCATCAGCGCGGCGGCGTCGAGCGGATGGCAGAGCGCGACGTCGAACTCCTCGCGCAGCCGCCCGCTCAGCCAGATGTCCTCGTCGCAGTAGCGGCGCCCCCGCGCCTGGTAGCCGAGGTCGGTGACGTAAAGAAGGTTTCCCATTGGCGTATCTAAGCAGGCGGATTCGATCGCATATCGGACGCCCTGCGTCACCCTCCGGACAAGTGATGGTCAAATCCTTGTTGCAGACCTGTCAAGGAGCTTCTTTCGCTGGCACGCTCCCAGCCGCGCCACCCCCCACTGCTTCAGCGAAGGAGCCCGCGTGACCCGCCTGCAGTCCTCGCACCACCGCCCCTCCTCCCGCGCCACCGCGCGCGCCGCCGCCCTGCTCGCCTCTGCCGCCATGGTCGTCGTCGGCGTGCAGACCGGATCGGCCGGTGCCGCCACCGACCGCGAGGACGGTGCCACCGCGCTCGTCCTCTCCGCCGCGCAGCGCACCGCCGCGCTGCAGGGCGCCCAGGCCGAGGCCGCCACCACCGCCCGGGCGATCGGCCTGTCCGACCGGGAGGGGCTCGTCGTCCGCGACGTCGTCAAGGACGCGGACGGCACCGTCCACACGCGCTACGAGCGCACCTACGAGGGTCTCCCCGTCCTCGGCGGCGACCTCGTCGTGCACAAGAAGAAGGACGGCGCCCGCTCCACCACGAAGGCGACCGACGCCCGGATATCCGTGCCCGCCACGACCGCCGCCGTCCCCGCGGACACGGCCCGCCGGTCGGCCGCCGCCTCCGCCGCCGCCTCCGCCGGGACCGAGGCCCCGGCCGCGGCCTCCGCCCGCAAGGTCGTCTGGGCGGCGACCGGCAAGCCCGTGCTGGCCTGGGAGACGGTCGTCACCGGTGTCCGGGCCGACGGCACGCCCAGCGAACGCCACGTGATCGCCGACGCCACCACCGGCAAGGAGCTGTACTCCTACGAGGCCATCGACACCGGCACGGGCAACACCCAGTACAGCGGTCAGGTCACCCTCGGCACCGCCCCCTCGTTCACGCTGACCGACACCGCGCGCGGCGGTCACAAGACGTACGACCTGAACGGTGGCACCAACGGCACCGGCAGCCTCTTCACCAACAGCACCGACGTCTGGGGCAACGGCCAGGCGTCCAACCGCGAGACCGCCGCCGCCGACGCCCACTACGGCGCCGCGGTCACCTGGGACTTCTACAAGAACGAGCTCGGCCGCAACGGCATCCGGGGCGACGGCGCCGCCGCCTACTCCCGCGTCCACTACGGCGACGCGTACGTCAACGCGTTCTGGTCGGACCAGTGCTTCTGCATGACCTACGGCGACGGCACCGGCAACCTCAAGCCGCTCACCTCCCTGGACGTGGCCGGCCACGAGATGAGCCACGGCCTGACCGCCTCCACCGCCGGGCTGCGCTACAGCCGCGAGTCGGGCGGCCTGAACGAGGCCACCTCCGACATCCTGGGCACCGCGGTCGAGTTCTACGCCGCCAACTCCTCGGACGTCGGCGACTACCTCATCGGCGAGAAGATCGACATCCGCGGCAACGGCACCCCGCTGCGCTACATGGACCGGCCGAGCCGCGACGGCAACTCCGCCGACTCCTGGTCGAAGAACGTCGGCCGCCTGGACGTCCACTACTCCTCGGGCCCGGCGAACCACTTCTTCTTCCTGCTCTCCGAGGGCAGCGGCGCCAGGACGGTCAACGGGGTCGCGTACGACTCCCCGACGGCGAACGGCTCCACGGTCACCGGCATCGGCCGGACCAAGGCCTACAAGATCTGGTACAAGGCGCTGTCCACCTACATGACCTCCTCCACCGACTACGCGGGCGCCCGCACGGCCACCCTCAAGGCGGCCGGTGACCTCTACGGCACGACCGGTCCCGAGTACGCGGCGGTCGCCGCCGCCTGGGCCGCGGTCAACGTGAACTGAGCCCCGTCCGGGTCCACGGACCCGGCCCACCCGGCGCACCCTCCCAGGGGCCGCGCGGCATCCCGCCGCGCGGCCCTTTCGCGTATCCGGAATCCGGCCGTGCCCGGGTTCGCACTTCGATCAGGAGGGCTAATCAACGGGCCCTGGGGCGAAGGCTGTTACCTCCGTATCGTTTTTGAAGGTAACCGCTATGAAGGAGGAACCTTCCGATGAGCCCCATCGCCCCGCGCCACTACTTCGAGACCCAGCTCCAGCTCACCGAGGACCCGCTGCTCGTCGCGGCCCGTCTCGCGGACTCCGGACTCCACGAGTCCTACGTCGTCTACGAGAACGGCGGCAGCTGGGCCTACGCCGGCGGCGTGCGTGCCGAACTGACGCTGGACCGCACCGGTGCCCGGCTGACCCAGGAGGACGTCCCGGACGCCTTCCGCCCGTGGAACGACCAGCCGCTGAACCTGGTCTCCGAACTGCTCGACACCGTCACCGTCCCGTACTGGCGGGCCTACGGCTGGGCCACCTTCGAGCTGTCGTACGCCAAGGACGGCAACCTCGACGGGATCGGCGACGGGCGGCTCATGCACCTCGTCGTGCCGCGCGCCGAGGTCCGCTTCGAGGCCGGCCACGCCCTGCTGCGCGCCGCCGACCAGGCCACCCTGGACGCCCTGCTCACCACCGTCGCCAGCGCCTCCCCGTCCTCCGCCGGACAGCCCCGCCCGCTGGACGTGCACGCCACCGGCGGCCCGCAGTACCGCGAGGCGGTGCGGCTCGCGGTGGACGAGATCAACGCCGGCGAACTGCACAAGGTCATCCTGTCCCGCGTGGTCGAGGTCGACGACGAGGTCGACCTGACCGGCACCTACGTGGCCGGCCGCCGCGGCAACAACCCGGCCCGCTCCTTCATGCTCAACCTGGGCGGCACCGAGGCCATCGGCTTCAGCCCGGAGATCGTCGTCCAGGTCTCCGAGGACGGCCGGGTCGTCAGCCAGCCGCTGGCCGGCACCCGCGCCCTGACCGGCGACCTGCTCACCGACGAGAACCTGCGAGCCGACCTGTTCGGATCCCCCAAGGAGGTCTACGAGCACGCCATCTCCGTCAAGGTCGGCGCCGACGAGCTGGTCGACGTCTGCGTCGAGGGCTCCGTCGAGGTCCCCGAGTTCATGGCGATCCGCGAGCGCGGCAGCGTCCAGCACCTCGCCTCCCGCGTCGCCGGACAGCTCGCCCCCGGGCGCGCGGCCTGGGACGCCTTCGGCGCGGTCTTCCCCGCCGTCACCGCGTCCGGAGTGCCGAAGTCGGCCGCGTACGACTCGATCCGCCGCCACGAGCCCGAGTCCCGCGGCCTCTACAGCGGCGCCGTCCTCACGGTCGACCACACCGGTGCGATGGACGCGGCCCTCGTGCTGCGCAGCGCCTACCGCAAGGACGGGCGCACCTGGCTGCGGGCCGGCGCCGGCATCGTCGGGCACTCCACCCCGGAGCGCGAGTTCGAGGAGACCTGCGAGAAGCTCGACAGCGTCGCCCGGTTCCTCGTGCCGGCGGGCGGTACCCGATGAGGGTGGCCACCGGGCTGCACCTCGCCGGCGTCGGGAGCTGGCTGCCCGAGGAGGTCACCACCGCCGACGCCGTGGCGAAGGGCTGGTACGGGGAGGCCGACCGCGCGGCCTCCGGGATGCTCGCCGTCCGGGTGGCCGGCGACCTGCCGGCACCCGAGATCGCGGTACGGGCCGCCCGCACCGCCCTGCGGCGGGCCGGCCGCACCGGGCTCACCCCCGACGACTACGGCGCGCTGCTGCACTGCGCCACCTACCACCAGGGCCCCGACGGCTGGTCCGCCCCGCACTACGTCCTGCACCGCACCCTGGACCGCCCGATCGGCGCGGCCCAGGTGGGCCCCGGCTGCCTCGGCATGCTGACGGCCCTGGAGATGGCCGCCCACCGGCTCGCCGCCGACGACGGCAAGGACGCCGTCCTGCTCACCGCGGCCGACAACTTCTCCGCCCCCGTGGTGGACCGCTGGAACTCCTCCCGGCTGTTCCTGCTCGCGGACGGCGGCGCCGCCGCCGTGCTGTCCCGGCGGGAGGGATTCGCCCGGCTGCTGTCGGTCGGCTCGGTCTCCGCGCCGTCGATGGAGGAGCTGCACCGCGGCGGGGAGGAGCTGTTCCCGCCCGGCATCACCGTGGGCCGTTCGCTCAACTTCGAGGAACGCAGCGACCACTGGCGCCGGCAGTGGGCCGCGGGCGCGGCGCCGCCGAGGACCCACCTCGGCGACGTGGTCGCCGAGGCCGTCGACCGGGTGCTCGAGGACGCGGACACCGGCCTGGAGAAGGTGGCCCGGATCTGTCACACCAACTACGCCGACGGCGCCCTGCACACCATCTACCTCGATCCGCTGGAGATCGAGGCCGCCGACGGCACCTGGGACTTCACCCGTCACATCGGGCACGTCGGAGCCGCCGACCCCTTCATCGGCCTCGAACGCCTCTGGACACGGGGCGAGGTCGCCCCCGGGGACCGCGTCCTGCTGCTCGCGGCCGGCCCCGGCATGGAGGTCGCCTGCGCGGTCGTCGAGATCACCGCGCCCTATCTGCCCGGCACCGCACGACAGGAGGAAGAGGTCGTCGAGATCACCGCGCCCTATCTGCCCGGCACCGCACGACAGGAGGAAGA
>NZ_RDBI01000053.1:4979-17794 GCF_008042125.1 Streptomyces sp. MS191 | reverse complement strand
GAGGGGGCGGGGGCTTCACTGTCCGGCGAAGGCGCGGCGCAGCGTCGTGACGGCCAGCTCGATCGCCGACTGGGCCGCGTGCGTCTCACGGAGCGCGTCGAGCATCACGAAGTCGTGGATGACGCCCTGGTAGCGCACGGCGGCGACCGGCACTCCGGCCTCCCGCAGCTTGTTCGCGTACGCCTCGCCCTCGTCGCGGAGCACGTCCGCCTCGGCGGTGATCACCAGGGCCGGCGGCAGACCGGTCAGCTGCCCGACCGTGGCGCGCAGCGGGGAAGCGGTGATCTGCGCGCGCTCCGGGGGTGATGGACGGCGCACCGCGAGTGGTGGCCGCGTACGGCCATCCRTGCGCCCACGTCCAGGTGTCGTGCACTCAGGGACGACCCGGGCGGCCGTACGGCGCGTAGCGTCCGGGACGTGTTCCCGACGAGGGGGCACCCCTGACCGTCACCCACCGTCGAAGAGGCCGGACATGACGTCTCACGCCGCTGTGCCCCCTGTACTCGAACCCGCCGCCGCCGCCTTCGCCGAAGCCACCTCCAAGCCGCCGTACCTCTTCCAGATCCCGCCGGCGGAGGGCCGCAAGGCCGTCGACGACGTCCAGTCCGGGACGGTCGCGAAGCCGCCGGTCGACGAGGAGTGGGTCACCGTCGAGGGTGGCCCCACCGGATCCGTCCGGGCCCGCATCGTGCGGCCGGCCGGAGCCGGGGGTCCGCTGCCGGTGATCGTGTACGTCCACGGCGCGGGCTGGGTCTTCGGCAACGCGCACACGCACGACCGGCTGGTGCGGGAACTGGCCGTCGGCGCGGGCGCCGCGGTCGTCTTCCCGGAGTACGACCGGTCCCCCGAGCACCGCTACCCGGTGGCCGTCGAGCAGAGCTGGACCGTCGCCCGGTGGGTGGTCACCGACGGCACCTCCCACGGCCTCGACGCGAGCCGCGTCGCGGTGGCCGGCGACTCGGTCGGCGGCAACATGAGCGCGGCGCTGACCCTGCTGGCGAAGGAGCGCGGTGGACCCCCCCTGCTCCAGCAGGTGCTGTTCTACCCCGTCACGGACGCCGCCTTCGACACCGGTTCCTACCAGGAGTTCGCCGAGGGCTACTTCCTGCGCCGGGACGCCATGCAGTGGTTCTGGGACCAGTACACGACCGACGAGGCGGAGCGCGCGCAGATCACCGCTTCCCCGCTGCGCGCCACGGTCGGGCAGCTGACCGGTCTGCCGCCGGCCCTGGTGATCACCGCCGAGGCGGACGTGCTCCGCGACGAGGGCGAGGCGTACGCGAACAAGCTGCGGGAGGCCGGAGTGCCGGTCGCCGCCGTGCGCTACCAGGGCGTCATCCACGACTTCGTGATGCTCGACGCGCTCCGTGAGACGCACGCGGCCCAGTCGGCGATCGAGCTGGCCGTCACGACGCTGCGCCGCGCCTTCGCCGGACAGTGAAGCCCCCGCCCCCTCACCTCCTCGCCGATCGGGCGGCGCTCGGCGTCGTAGCAGGCGAGCAGGGCCGGCCCGGCCTCCCCGCCCAGCACGAGGGCGAGTTTCCAGGCCAGGTTGCAGGCGTCCTGGATGCCGGTGTTCATGCCCTGCGCGCCGGTGGGCGGGTGGATGTGCGCCGCGTCCCCCGCGACGAAGACCCGGCCGTCGCCGTAGCGGTCGACGATCCGGTGGCTGATGCGGAAGACCGACGACCACCGCATGCGGGACACGACGGCCGGCCGGGGGGCCAGCCGGTCGACGACGGCCTGGATGTGGCCCAGTTCCGGGCGCCGGGCGCCCTCCAGGCCGTGGGCCACGCCGTCGCCCCGGGCGGGCGCCCCGTCCGCCGCCCCGGCGGCGAGTTCGGGCGGGACCAGCATCGACATGCGGTAGCGGCGGACGCCGGGCAGCGGGATGCAGACCAGCAGGTCGTCCGTGGCGCCGTCGTCGGTCCGGTGCAGCGAGCGCACGCCGTATCCGGCCGGCAGGTCCCAGTCCGTCTCGACGTCGGCGAGCATGTACTCCTCCGGGAACGCCCCGCCCTCGAAGGACAGTCCCAGCCCCTTGCGGACGCTGCTGTGGGCGCCGTCGCAGCCGACCAGGTAGCGGGCCCGGACCTCCTCCTCGGCACCCGCCGCGGTGCGCAGCCGTGCCGTGACGCCGTCCTCGTCCTGGGTGAACGAGAGCAGCTCGGTGCCGCGCTCGATGACCGTCCCCAGGCCCGCGACGTACTCCTCCAGGAGGCGTTCGGTCTCGTACTGCGGCAGCGCGGCGAAGGTGTAGGGCACCTCGGGCGGCAGCACGAGGTCGATGCGGCCCGCCTCCTGCCCGTTGAGGTACATCAGCTGGCCGCGCATCGGCACGGCGGCCTCCAGCACCGCGCGGACCAGTCCCATCCGGTCCCAGATCTCCAGCGTGCGCGGCTGGATGCCGACGGCCTTGGCGTACGGGAGGCGGGCCGGCAGCCGGTCGACGAGCCGGCAGCCCACCCCGCGGCGGCGGAGCTCGGCGGCCGCGCTCAGTCCGACGGGGCCGGCGCCCACGACCAGCACGTCGAGTACGTCGGTTCCTCGGGTGTGCGCCACGGGTGCCTCCCAGTGCTCTCCCCCTGGCGGTGGCCGACCCCGGGCCGGTCCCGTAACCCATGGTCACCCGGCGGGGCGCGCCCGGCGAGCGGGCGGGAGCCGGTTCCGGAAGCGGGCGGCGGGCCGGAGACGGACGCCGGGGGACGCCGACGCGGTGTCCCGCGGGCGGCGGGGAAGCCGTCGGGCCGTCCCGTTCCACCGTTCCAGGGTCGACTGTTCTCGCAGGTCAAGTGCCCTGGAACGTTCCCGTGTCCCAGATCGGCCGGCCGCTCTGGCGGTGGGGTCGGCGGCCGGGCCAGTGTGTGGCCCAGGGCAGCCCGGGCCGACCGGCGCACCGCCCTCCACACCGATCGCACCACGTCACGGGGGAGTTCCCATGCGTACGTTCCGTCACCGCACCACCGTCCTCGCCGCCGCGGCCACCGCCGCACTCACCCTCACGCTGACCGCCTGCGGCGGAGAGGACGGAACCGGCGCCGCCAAGGCCGCCGGCACGCAGGACGGCGGCGCACCGGCCGCCTCCGCCTCCGCCACACCGGGCACCGCCGCCGGCACCTCGGGCACGTCCGGTACCGGCGGCTCCGGCACGTCGGGCACGGGCACCTCCGGCACCTCCGGCACCTCCGGCACCTCCGGCGGCACGGGCGCCTCGAAGGCCGCCGCCAGGCCGAAGGTCGCGACCACGCCGGCCTGCACCCCGAAGGACGTCACCCTGCGCGCCGACCGTCAGGACGGGCCTCCCTACACCCACATCGTGCTCACGGCGAAGAACACCTCGGGCCGCACCTGCCGGCTGGACGGCTTCCCGGAGATCCAGTTCCTGGAGAGCCACCGCGAGAACGTGCCGGCCGTCGCCAAGAGCAAGCCCCCGACCCCGGTCGTCCTCGCCGCGGGCGACCCGGCCTACGCGCTGGTCCGGCTCTCCGACGGCGGCGTCCACGAGGACAACGAGCCGGTGTCGGCCTTCTCCGTCACGCTCCGGGGCAGCGACGACGTGATCGCGGTCCGCGCCCCCGGCGCCGACGGCATCGCCGTCGACCCGGCGAAGTGGAAGACCGGCTACTGGACCTACGAGCTGCGCAACGGCGCCGACGAGTTCTGAGCCGCGCCGCGGAGCACCGAGACGGCGCCTCGGAGCAGGACCGGGGCCGTCCGGCCGCACCTCACGGGTGCGGCCGGACGGCCCCGGTCGCCGCTGCGCGGACGACGCCGTCTCCCCCGCGCGGCGGAGACGGTCCGGACGACAGGGCGACGTCCGGACCCCGCCCCCGGCGCGAGGCTGGGGCCATGCCGATGACGATGAAAGCCCTTCCCGACGTGCCCCGCTGGGCGGTGCTCGCCGCCCACGCCGTGCCGCTGGTCGTGCTGCCCTCCGGGCTGTGGCGGATCGCCCTCACGCTCGGCCTGCCCGTCGCGCACGTCGACGCGATGGGGCCGGGACAGGCCGTCTTCCAGATCGCGCTCACGGTCGTCGGCGAGCTGCTGGCCTTCCTCACCCTGGGCCTGGTCCGGCCCTGGGGCGAGGTGTTCCCGAAGCGGCTGCCCTTCCTCGGCGGTCGCCCGGTCGGCGCGACCGGGGCGACCGCGGCGGCGCTGGCCGGCGCGTTCGGACTCCTCGCGCTGACGGGCTGGTTCACCTACGTGGCGTGCGCGGGGATCGGGCGGGGCGCGACCGGCACGCACACCGAAGGCCCGCTCCAGGAGGCCCTGTTCCTGGTCTGCTACCTGCCGCTCGTCGCCTGGGCCCCGCTGCTGGCCGCCGTGGCGGTCGCCTATCACCGCCGCCGCGCCGGCGCCCGTGCCGCGACGCGCACCGGCGTGGGCGCGCACCGCTGAGGCAGCGGCCCGCGCCCACGCCGGAGCCTTCGGACGGAGATCCCCTCAGGGGGTGCGCCGCACGGGCCGCCGGGGCACGTCCTCGTGCGTGTAGAGGAGGTAGAACGCGGCGAGCGTGATGCACGCCCCCACGACCAGGCCGAGGACGGTCGCGGACCAGATGCTCGAATCGGAGAGGCTGTAGAGGAAACCGATCGCGATGCCCGCGAGCGCTCCCCACGCCGCCGCGTGCGGTTCGCGCGGGATCACGTGTCCCCACCTCCGCAGCGCGTACACGCCGGCGGCCAGCACGAGTCCGGAGACCACTCCGAGCAGGACCAGTCCCCAGGTGAGGACGCCGCCGTCGCGCGGGATGGCCGCCGCGTAGATGCCGTAGGCGAGGCCCAGGGTGACCGGCAGACCGAAACCGTGTGTGCTCAGGTGCCGTCGCGCGGGCACCGCTGCGTGTGCGGCCATGGCAGGGCTCCTTCCCTCTCGCCCCCTCCACCCTCAAGGGCACACCCGGGCCACCTCCCGCGCAACCCGGCCCGCGGGCGGCGCGGACCGCCCCGGGAGGAGGGCCGCACCGCGACCGCGTCGATCTCGAAGGGCATGCCCGGCGGGGCGGGCGGGGCGACCCCGCCGGGCGTCTGCGCGGGCGGCCGCTCCCCGAAGGCAAGCGCCACGCCACGGACCCACGGACCCACGGGCGCCCGGACCGCCGGCGGTCTCGGGCCGCGGCCTCCCGGGCCGGAGCCGTACCGGCGGCCGCCGCGGGGCGCCCGGGACCGCCGGCGGTCTGCCTCAGGGCCCTTCGGCGGCCAGCGACGCCAGGCGGGCCAGCGCCCGGTCCAGGGTCTCCGGCGACGGCGAGGCGAGGCCGATCCGGACCGCGTCGGGCGCCGTGGCCGCGCCCACCGCGAAGGCGCTGCCGGGCGTCACCGCCACGCCCGCGCGGGCGGCGGCCGCGACGAAGGTCTCCGCGCGCCACGGACCGGGAAGGTCCCACCAGCAGAAGTAGGCGTGCGGGGCGGTGCGGATCGCGTACGCGCCCAGGTGACGCCGGACCGACTCCCCGCGGGCCGCCGCGTCGGCCCGCTTGGCCGCCGCGACCCGCGCGACCGTCCCGTCCGCCGCCCAGCGCGTCGCCGCCGCCAGCGCGAGGCCGCCGGCCGTCCACGCCCCGGACCGCAACACCGCGGCCAGCGCCTCCCGCCGAGCGGCGGGCGCCACCAGATAGCCGACCGTGAGCCCGGGGGCGAGCCGCTTGGAGAGGCTGTCGACGAGGATCACCCGCTCCGGCGCGTGCGCGGCCAACGGCGCCGGGGCGTCCGGCTCCAGGAAGGCCCAGGTGGTGTCCTCGACCGCCGTGAGACCCGACTCCCCCAGTACGTCGGCGAGTTCGGCCCGGCGACGCGAACTCGCCGTGGTCGCGGTCGGGTTGTGCAGGGTCGGCTGGACGTACACGGCGGCGAGCGGGGCCGCCCGGTGCGCCGCGGCCAGCGCGTCCGGGCACATCCCCTCGACGTCGGTGGCGATCGGTACCAGCCGGACACCGAGCCGTTCGGCCACCGCCTTGACCAGCGGATACGTCAGCTCCTCGACGCCCAGCCGGCCGCCGGGCGGCACGAGGCAGGAGACCGCGGCCGCGATGGCCTGGCGGCCGTTCCCGGCGAAGAGGACCTCGTCGGGTCCGGGCGCCCAGCCCGCGCGGGCCAGGACCCCGGCCGCGGCCTCCCGGGCCGGAGCCGTACCGGCGGCGGCCGCGGGGCGCCCCGTCGCCTCCCCCAGCACGTCGGCCCGCGCGAGCGACGCCAGCGCCGGACCCATCAACTCCGACTGCCCAGGCACCACGGGGTAGTTGAGCTGGAGGTCGACGGGCGCGGCGCCGGTGGCCTCGGCGAGCGCGGGGCCCGGGAGCGGCGGAGCCGCCCGGACGAAGGTGCCGCGTCCCACCTCGCCGACGACCAGGCCCCGACGGGCCAGCTCTCCGTACACCCGGATCGCGGTCGAGCCGGCGATGCCATGGCGCCTGGCGAACACCCGCTGCGGCGGCAGCCGGTCACCGGGCCGCAGCCGACCGTCGGCGATCCGTGCCGCCACCCGGTCGGCGATCCGGCGGTAGTCGTCCACCCCGCCCCCTCCCGTCACATTGCACCGAGAGCAAAGATCTTATTGCACCGACATCAACCCCCTGCCTAGCCTCTGACCATGCCTTCCGCAGAGATCGACGGACTCACGATCGGCTACGAGGACAAGGGCACGGGCCCCGCGCTCGTCCTCGTCCACGGCCACCCCTTCGACCGCACCATGTGGCGCCCGCAGACCGAGCGCTTCGCCGCCTCGCACCGGGTCGTCGCGCCCGACCTGCGCGGCTACGGGGCGACCACGGTCGTCCCCGGCACCACCCCGCTGTCCGCCTTCGCCGGGGACCTCGCCGCCCTCCTCGACCACCTCGGGATCGACCGGTTCGTCCTCGGCGGGCTCTCCATGGGAGGCCAGATCGTCATGGAGTGCCACCGCCTCTTCCCCGAACGCATCCGCGGGCTCGTCCTCGCCGACACCTTCCCGGGCGCCGAGACCCCGGAGGGCAAGGCCGCCCGCAACGCCATGGCCGACCGGCTGCTCGCCGAGGGCATGCGCGGATACGCGGACGAGGTCCTGGACAGGATGGTCGCCCCGTACAACACCCACGCGGCGGCGCACGTGCACCGGATGATGTGCGCGACCGACCCGGCAGGCGCGGCGGCCGCCCTGCGCGGCCGGGCCGAACGCCCCGACTACCGCGCCCTGCTCGCCACCGTCTCCGTACCGGCCCTGGTGGTCGTCGGCCGCGACGACGCGTACACCCCGGTCGCCGACGCCGAGGCCATGCACGCGGCGCTGCCGGACTCCACCCTCGTGGTCGTCGAGCGGGCGGCGCACCTGCCGAACCTGGAGCGGCCCGAGGAGTTCGACACGGCCCTGGCGGCGTTCCTGGCCGGCCTCGACCCCTCGGGGCGGTGACCCACAGGCCCCGTTCACCCGTTCGGCTCAGTTGACGGGTGCTCCCGGGCCGACGGCCGGACCATGAGGCTCATGAGCCAGAACACCGCATCCCCCGAGCCGAGCACCAAGAGCGCGTGGGCCTCCGGCGGCACGCTGTTCGCGGGTGTCCTCATGCTGGTCATCGGCATCATGGACATCATCTGGGGCATCGCCGGGATCGCCGAGGACGACGTCTACACGCGTGTCGGCGACTACACCTTCAAGTTCGACCTGACGTCCTGGGGCTGGATCCACCTGATCCTCGGGATCATCGTGGTCCTCTCCGCCTACGGGATCCTCAAGGGCACCGAATGGGGACGGGCCGCGGGCATCACGCTCGCCGCCCTGAACACGATCGCCCACTTCCTCTCGCTGCCCTACCAGCCCTGGTGGTCGCTGTTCACCATGGCCATCTCGATCTTCGTGATCTGGGCACTGGCCACGGACACGCAGTCCTTCGGCCGGACGAAGGGCTGAGCCACAGGTGAACCGCATCCGAACCGGGGCCCTCACCGCCGCGTCCGCGCTCCTCGCCGTCGCCCTCACCGGATGCGACGAGGTCAAGGACACGGCGGGGGACATCGTGGCCACCGCGACGGCCGCGGCGGCCTCGGCCGCCCAGGAGAAGATGAACGAGGTCAAGGACGGGGTGAACGCCACCGGAGACGTCAAGGCCGGTGCCACGAAGCCCGACGGCGACCGGACCGTCTCCGAGATCACCGCGACCAACCCCACGGACACGCAGGCCGACTACACGGTCTGGGTCAACTTCCGTGACGACGAAGGGAACCTGCTCGACGCGGTCGTCCTGAACATCGACGGCGTCGCGCCGGGCGCGTCGAAGAACGGCACCGCGCGCAGCAACCGGACGCTCTCCGGCGCCACGAAGGCCGAGATCGGCCAGGCCCTGCGGCACTGACGCCGCGACGGGACGGCGGGCGGCCCCCGGGCCGCCCGCCGTCCCGCGCCGGGATCCCCGGCGGCCGTCTCCCGCTCCGTGCCGCCCCGGCACCCGCCCCGCCACACCGGCCGTACGGGAGGGGGCGGGTGCCGGGACGCCACCGCGCGGGGGCGACCCGCTGGTCAGAGCCGGTCCGCCGGCTCGGTACCAGCCGCCCGCGGCCGGACGCGCGCACCCCGGCCGTACGGAAGCGGGCGTGCTCGACCTGCACGCCGGGCGCCGATCGGCCACGCTTGAGTACATGGACCCCATGTACGACGACGCGCAGATCCTCGGGAACATCGGCTCCCTCGTCGAGGAGGAGCGCGCCCTGCGCGAGCGGGTGGGCGGCCTGCTCGCGGAGGAGCGGTCCCGGCTCGCCGAGCTGGAAGTGCAACTGGACCAGTGCTGGGACCTGTTGCGCCAGCGTCGCGCGAAGGCGGAGTTCGGCGAGGACCCGGACACGGCGGCCGTCCGCCCGGCGGCGGAGGTGGAGGGATACCGCAACTGACGTCGAAGACCGGCAGGGACCGGGACCCGTAGGGGGAGGAATGGCACGACCCGCGGGACTCAGCCCGCCACCCTGGCTCACCGCGGGCCTGCGCCCGCAACCCGCCCCCGTCCCCTGGGCCGCCGTCGCCCGCGCCTCGGTCGCGCTCGCCGCGCCGCTCGCCGTCGGCTTCGCCCTCGACCAGCCCGTGTCCGGGGCCCTGGTCTCGATGGGCGCCCTGTCCGGGGTCATCGGCGACACCGCCGACGCGTACCGGATGCGCTTCTACAACATCGCCGTCCCCCAACTCTTCGGCGCCCTCGGCGTCACCCTCGGATCCCTGGTCCACGGCCAGGGCTGGCTCGCCGTCGTCGTCCTCACCGCGATCGCGCTGGTCTCCGGGATGATCTCCTCGATCGGCGCGGTGGCCTCCGTCTCGGGCCTGCTGCTGCTCCTCAACGCCGTCGTCGGCGCCGGCCTGCCCCTGCCCGACCCGTGGTGGAAGGCGCCCTTCCTGCTCACCCTCGGCGGCGTCGTCGTCCTCGCGCTGACCCTGCTCGGCTGGCCGCTGCGCGGCGGGGTCCCCGAACGCACGGCGGTCGCCGGGACCTACCGCGCCGTCGCCGTGCTGTTCGAGGCCGCGGGCTCGGACACGTACGACGAGAAACGCCGGGCCGTCACCACCTCGCTCGACCAGTCCTACGACCTCGTCCTGGCCCGGCGCACCCGCCAGCACGGCCGCACCCCCGTCCTGGTCCGCCTGCTCGCGCAGCTGAACGTGGTGATCCCGCTGGTGGAAGCCGCGCCGGCCGCGCACCTGGCGGCCCGCCGCTTCCACCGGCCGGTACCCCCGGAGATCCCGGCCGCGGTCCGCGACCTGGCCGACGCGGTCGAGGAGGGCCGCACCGGCACCCCCGTCCTGGACCTGCCCGAAGCCGCGCGCCCCTCCGAGAGGGCCGTCGACCAGGCCCTGCGCCACGCGGCGACCGTCGTCCACGAGGCCGAGCCGGACCCGTACAACGTCGACGACCGGCTCGGCCGCCCCGCCGCCCTGCGCATCCGGGTCCGCCGCACGACCCGCGCCGTCCTGCTGTCCGAGCCCTCCTGGCGCTACGGCCTGCGGCTCGCGCTCTGCATCGGCCTCGCCCAGTCGCTGGTCTCCCTGGTGCCCGTGCCCCGCTCGTACTGGGTCGCCCTCACCGTCACGTTCGTGATGAAGCCCGACTTCGGCTCCGTCTTCTCCCGCGCCGTGCTCCGCGCCCTCGGCACCGCGGCCGGGCTCCTCGTCGCCGCGCTGCTGCTGGCCGAGCTGGAACGCGGCTGGTGGGACGTCCCGGTGATGCTGGTCCTCGGGGGACTGATCCCGGCCTTCTCCGCGAAGGGCTACGCCTTCCAGACCGCGGCGATCACCCCGGTCATCCTGCTGCTCTCCGACCTGCTCAACGAACAGGGCGTCGACCTGGTCCTGCCCCGGCTGTACGACTCCCTCATCGGCTGCGCCATCGCCCTGATCGCCGGATACCTGCTGTGGCCGGAGTCCTGGCACACCCGGATCGGCGACCGGCTCGCCGACGCGGTCGCCGACACGGCCACCTACGTGACCTGCGCCTTCGATCCGGTGCCGCAGAGCCAGGCGGTCCGGGTCCGGGCCCGGCGCGCTCTCTACCGGGACCTGTCGGCCGTGCGCTCCGAGTTCCAGCGGGCCCTGACCGAGCCGCCGCCGACCGGCACCCTCGCCACCGCCTGGTGGCCCCTGGTCGTCGCCGTGGAGCGGATCGTCGACGCGACGACCGCCGCCCGGGTCCGCGTCGACCACGGCGCCGCGCCACCGGAGCCTTCCGAGGTCGCCGCCGTCGAACGGCAGTTGCGCGAACTCGCGGACGGACTGCGCAGCAGCAGCGTCCTGGTGGAGGTGCGGGCCGAGCTGCTGGGCGACGAGGAGGGGGTGCTCGCGCCCCTGCGCCAGGAGGTCCGGGCGGCCCGCGCGATCGCCTCTCCCCGCGGCGAGAACGGACCGGACGGAACCTAAACCCGCCGCATGGGGCGTACGGATGCCCTTACCGGCGGTCACCCGTGAGAACCCTCCCCGCCGCCGTTACCGGATTCCACGGAGGCGACTACGATGCGCTCGATTCACCTTGATCCGCGCTCACCGGAGCGGTCAACCGACCCGATGACACGGTCATTTCGTCCTGCACCACCTCCCGTGCCACCCAAGGACATCCGCCATGCGCACCACCACCGGCAGAGGGCTCCAGCCCAATGTCCTCGGGACGTTCGACACCATCGTCATGGCGGTCGCGGGCAGCGCACCCGCCTACTCGCTGGCCGCCACCACCGCCGTCCTGTTCGGGGCGGTCGGCCTCGCCGGACCCGCGGCCCTGCTCTACTGCGCGATACCGATGCTCGGCATCGTCCTCGCCTACTCCCGCCTGGGCCGGATCGACGTCAACGCGGGCGCCGGGTACTCCTGGGTGGGCCGCACGCTGCACCCCTTCCTCGGCTTCCTCTCCGGCTGGGCCCTGGTGGTCGCCGCGACCGTCTTCATGGTCGCCGGATCGCTGCCCGCCGGAGCGCTCACCCTCTCCCTCTTCGACGCCGGCCTCGCCGAGAACACACCGCTGTCGGCCGCCGTCGGCTTCGGCTGGTTCCTGCTCATGCTGCTGGTCGTGCTCGGCGGCGCCCGACTGACCGTCCGCGCCCAACTGCTCATGTCGGGCGTCGAGATCCTCATCCTCGTCGGCTTCGTGCTGGCCGCGCTGCTGCACCGTGGGCACGCCGTCGCCTTCGACTGGTCCTGGCTGGGCCTCGGCCACTTCGACGGCCCCGCCGGCTTCGCCTCCGGCGCGCTGATCGCCGCGTACTACTACTGGGGCTGGGACGTCACCAGCAACCTCAGCGAGGAGACCCGTGACAGCCGGCGCACCGCCGGACTGGCCGCGCTCGTCGGCGTCGGCGTGGTCTTCCTGCTCTTCGAGGCGTTCACCATCGCCGTCAACGTCCTGCTGACCGCGGAGCAGATCGAGGCCGGCGGCGCGGGCGTCCTCGCCGTGCTCGGCCAGGAGATCTGGCCGGGTGTCGGCGGCAAACTGCTGATCGTGGCCGTGCTGCTGTCCACGATCGCCACCCTGGAGACCACCCTGATCCAGGTCACCCGCTCCCTGTTCGCGATGGGCAGGGACCGGACGATGCCGGCCGCGCTCGGGACGGTCCACCGCCGCTGGAACACGCCGTGGGTGGCGATCGTCGCGGTCGGCGCCGCCGCCCTCGTGATGTTCGGAGCCGCGGCCGCCGCCGGCTCGATGGGACAGATCCTCGAACACGCCGTCGCCGCGATCGGCCTCCAGATCGCCTTCTACTACGGACTGGCGGGGATCGCCGCCGTCGTCGCGTACCGCGGGATGCTCCTCGGCTCGGTGCGCAACCTCCTCCTCGGCGGCGTCTGGCCGCTGCTCGGGTCCGCCTTCATGTTCTGGGCGTTCGCCGAGTCGCTCGGCGAACTGTCCACGCCCTCCCTGGTCATCGGTCTCGGCGGTCTCCTCGTCGGCGTGGTCCCGATGATCGTGTACTGGCGCAAGGGCAGTTCGTACTACCGGCCCGCCCGGCTCGACGCCGCCCGCGCCCTCGCCGCGGCGGAGCCGTTCGCGCCGAGCACCCCGCGCGCCCGCCGTCCGGACGAGACCCTCGCCACCGACTTCTGACCACCGCCCCGCCGCYGACCGTCCCCCTCCGCCGAACCGCCGGCCCGCCGGCGACGTACTCAGCACCACGCCCCGCTCCGCACCGACGTCCCGCCCCCGAGCCGCGCACCGCCGCCGAGGAGGAGGTTGCGCACCGAGCCGAGGAGCATCCCGCGGTACGCGACGACGGCGGCGATCCCCGCCAGTCCGTAGTAGAAGGCGATCTGGAAGGCGATCTGGAGGCCGATCGCGGCGACGGCGTGTTCGATGATCTGTCCCATCGAGCCGGCGGCGGCCGCGG
>NZ_RDBI01000053.1:0-4879 GCF_008042125.1 Streptomyces sp. MS191 | reverse complement strand
TGGCGAGGGTGGCCAGGGCGGCCGCGAGGACGGTGGAGCGGCGGGTGAGAGCACGCCGCCGGGCGGCCGACTCCGGTCGCCAGAGCGCTGTGCCCGCATTGCGCGGATACTCTGGGAAGCGTGATCGAGTCTGGACGGCTGCGGCTCCGTCGGCGCTACGGCCGGGGGATGCTCGTGCGGCTGTCGCCGGTCATCCTGACCGTCGTGATCGCCAGCCTGGCCTATGCCACGCCGCCGGAGATGGCCTTCAGCCGCCTCCTGCCCGCGGCGCCGGCGCTGGCTGCCGCCATGTGGCCGGTCCTCCCCACCGTGCTGCTCGGGACCGTCTGCCTCTGCCTGATGATCGGTCTCAGCCTCGTCTTCCCCGACCTGGGAACGTGGTGGACGGTCGCGGGGATCATCGCGGTCACCGTGGCCGCCGCGTACGGAAGCCATGTCCGGCTCCAGCGGGAGCGCACCCTCTTCCAGGTGCGGCTCGTCGCCGACGCGGCCCAGCAGGTGGTGCTGAGCCCCATGCCGCGCCGCTTCGACAACGTCGAGATCGAGTCGCTGTACCTCGCGGCCGCGGCGGAGGCCCGCATCGGCGGGGACTTCTACGAGGTGGGCGACACGCCGTACGGCATCAGGCTGCTCATCGGTGACGTGCGGGGCAAGGGCCTGCCGGCCGTGGGGGCGGCCGCGGCGATCGTCAACGCCTTCCGGGAGGCGGCCTACGGCGAGGCCGACCTGGTCGAGGTCGCACGCCGGCTGGACGCCAGCAGCACGCGCTACAACGCGGCCTTTCCCCCCGAAGGCCCGATGGAGCGGTTCGCCACCGCCCTGCTCGTCGAGATCTCCCATGAAGGCAGACGCATCGACATCCTCAACTGCGGACACCCCCCGCCGCTGCTCCTGAACCGCAGGAAACTCCGAGTCCTCGAGACCGCGACCCCGTCGCCCCTGCTCAGCCTCGCGGAGCTGATCGGCGACGACTACGTCGTCGACACCTACGACGTCGACCCCGGGGACCTGCTGCTCCTCTACACCGACGGGATCGCCGAGGCCCGCGCCCACGACGGCGAGTTCTTCCCGCTGGCGGCCTGGATGGAACGGCAGCCCCCGACACCACCCCGGGACATGCTGACGGCCCTTCACCGCGCCCTCCTCCGCTACACCGGGGGACGCCTCGACGACGACATCGCCGCGCTCGCCGTACGCCTGCGCGAGCCCCGAGGCACCGAATCCCCCTGAGCAGACCCGCACCCGTCGGAGGCCGCGGGCGTCGCCGCCCGGAGGTCCGCTCATGGCGGTCCAGGGGCGAAGGCCAGCATCCTCGCTTCCGGGTTCGCGTCGTCGCCGCTCACGACTGACGGGGTGATGACGAGCCGGCCGTTGACGTAGGCCACGATGCCGGCGCCCATGCGGGCCTCGGCGGCGCGGGCCGATTCGGGGTGCCGCAGCACCTGCTTCTTCGTGTCGGCGCCGCCCTTGCCGAACCGGATGATCCCGCCCGGCCGGTGCACCGAAGCCGCCTCGTACACGAGGGCCGCGGACCCGCCTCCGTCCGCACGCAGGGGGTGAAGGGTGCTGTCCTCGGACTTCACGCCCCAGACGAGGTTCCCGGTGCCGAGGCTGTACGCGCCGACCCTGTCGTTGCCGCCGAGGAAGACGGTGTCGTCGCCGACGACGGCGCCCTTGCAGTTCTGGATGTTCTCGCCCGAGTCACCCGTGTCGGCGCAGTACTTGAAGCCTTTCGGTCTGGCGTCGACGGTGGTGCGGAGCCTTCCGCCGGGCCCCAGGGCGACCACCCGCCAGTTCTCGGTGCGTTCCTCGGCGTGGAACGTGGTGACCACCACCGGCAGGACCGAGAGCACCTTGCCCACCACCCAGCCCTGCTGCGTCCGGAAGCTCCAGTGGACCTTGCCGGTGCGCGGGTCGATCTCGCGGAGCCGGCTGTAGTTCTTGGCGCGGTCGATGCCGATCGCGCAGTCGGACTTCACCAGGAGCCGGGGGCCGCCCGCCACGTCGTCCGGGTAGCACGTGCCGGGGTTCTCCAGCGGGATGTCGTAGAGCTTGGCGCCGTCGCCGACCCGGTAGGCGGCGGCTCGCATGCTCTGCACGATCGCGAGCACGTCGCCGCTGATGGCGGTGTTCACGACGATGGTGTCGTCCATGGAGCCGGTCTCGGTGAGCTCCTTGTGCCAGCCCGCCTTCCCGGTTCGAAGGTCGATCATCTGCAGCTGGTTGCACCGGTTCCCGTGCACGGCCTGGCTGTTCTTGTACACCAGGACGACCTTGCCGTCAGGGGTCGGGTCGACCGGCGTCTCGCAGACGGGGGCGGGCAACGGGACGCTCCACACCTCGGCACCGTCCGTGAGACGGCGGGCGGTGACCTTCCGGTGCACGGCCTGGACGACGGTGTCGCCGACGACCCACAGGTCGTGCAGCTTGATGCTGCGTCGCGGCAGGTCGGTGGGGTCGTCGACGATCCACGCCGTCGCGTCCCCCGGCGCGCGGCCCGCGTTGATCTCCCGCGACGTCGGGATCCGACCGGGACCGGGTGTGCGGACCGCGGGAGTGCGGGAGGCGGAGGGTGTCCCGGAGGAGCGCGGCGGCTGTTCCGCCACCGGCCGCGGCGGCCCTCCCGGCCGGCCGCCGCTGACGGCGTACAGCCCTCCGCAGACCGCGAGGAGCAGGAGGGCGACGACCGTGGCGATCACCGGCCTCCCGCCGAAGCGCCCGCGGCGGTTTGACGGCGCCGGGGTGTAGCCGTGCGGGGCGTACGGGTTGTCCGCGACCCGTCGCTGCTGCGGGCGCGGGTCGTACCAGGGCTGTCGCGAGTGCGGCATGGTCAGGTCGCCACGCGCTCGCCGGACGGCTCGGCGACCACGATCCGGATGTGCGGTGGGGCGTACCTGCGCGCCTTGTGGACCATCTTCGCCAGATCGAACCGGGCACGCGGAACGGCGGCGTGGACGTGCGCGGGCATCGCCGGGTGCCGCGACGGTACGGTCATCCCCGCCGGCAGGGACGCGCCGGTGCGCAGCCTCGCGCCGATGAGCGCGTCCGGGCCGTCCGGCGGGGTGGCCACGACGAACTCTGTGACGTCGGCCCACGGCAGCAGGACCTCGCCGAACCGGACGCCGGCCGCGTCGAACTGGAACGCCGTGCGTCGCTTCTCGAACCAGGAGACGATGAACGGGGCGGCCGCGACGATGACGACGCCGCCCTTCATGTCGAGTGCCCAGCCGAGCAGGACGGCGAGCGCCACGACGCCCACGATCGATCCCCACAGGGCCGCCTGGTCCTGCAGGGAGAACGGGTGGGTGACCCGGTAGCGTTCCCACCGCCCACCGCGGCGGGTGGGTCCTGTGCCGGGTCCGCGGTTGACTTGCGACATGGTGAAACGTCCCCTCTCGATGGCCTGCCGGCGGGTGGCCGCCGGCTCGCGTGGCGATGATCACACCGGGGGCCGCTCGCTCTCCGTCCGGTTCGGCGGCGGCTCCCGACGCGACCGGGCAGACTCTTCCGCGAGGCGCTGCAAGGCCGATGAAATCCTCATGAACCAGGGATTCGAGAGAGTGAGCAGGCACAGGGGACACGGGGGCTTGGCTGTGGGCGTGCAGGCACAGGGACCGGTCGGAGGCGGCGGTACGGGCGGGGACCTGCGGATCGACCTGCTCGGGCCGGTCCGGGCCCGGCGCGGCGGGACACCGCTCGCGCTCGGCCCGATACGGCGGCAGGCGGTTCTCGCCGCCCTGATCCTGCGCGCGCCGAGCTTCGTCACCCACCACCAACTCCTCGCCGACGTATGGGGAGCGGATCCACCGGCTACGGGCCGTCAGGTCCTGCCGAGCTACGTCTACGCGCTGCGCCGGACGCTCGACGCGGCGGCGGCCGGGCCCGACCGGTCGGTGATCCGCAGCGGACGCGGCGGCTACCGGTTCGTGCCCGCCGAAGCCCGGACCGACCTCGCGGAGCTCGCCGAAGAGGCGTCCCGAGCCCAGCGCGCGAAGGCCGCCGGGGACCTCGACGCCGCACTGGAGCACGGCGGTCGGGCCCTGGACCTGTTCCGCGGCGAACCCCTGACCGGCGTGCCGGGGCCGCTCGCCGACAGCGAGCGGCAGCGCCTCGCCCGCCGGCGACGCACACTGCACCAGGACCGCGCCGAGTGCCTGATGTCGCTCGGCCGCTACCCGGACGCGCTGGACGAACTCCTGGCCGCGCCCCTGGCCCGGCCGCACGACGAACCGCTCGCCGCACTGCGGATGAAGGCGCTGTACGGCAGCGGCCGGCAGGCCGAGGCGCTGGCCGTCCACCAGGAGACGCGGCGGAGGCTTCTCGACGACCTGGGTGTGGAACCCGGCGAGGAACTGCGCGCCGTCCACCAGGCCGTCCTGCGCCGGGACGACCGGCTGCTGCTCGGCCGTGCGGCGGGACCGCACGCGGCCGCCGTACCCGCTCCCCGCGGCGGCCCGACCGCGCAGGCTCCGCCGGAACCCGCGCAGGCACCGGCCGAATCCGCCCAGGCACCGCCGGGCCATCGTCTCCCCGACGGGGCCGGCCAGGCCGTCGTTCCCCGCCGCACCCGACGCAGCGACCTCCCCGGCGACACCGCCTGCCTGGTCGGCCGTGAGAGGGAACTCGCCCTGCTCACCGCCCCCATGTCCCCGACGGCCGTGTCCGTGGTCGCGGTCGACGGCACGGCGGGGGTCGGCAAGACCGCCCTGGTGGTGCGCGCCGCCTGGTCGCTCGCCGACGCCTATCCCGACGGGTGCCTGTTCGTCGACCTCCACGCGCACGGCGCCCCGCACGAGCGGGGAGGACCGCGGCGCGCCCTGCGCCGGCTGCTGCGCACGGTCCGCGCCGGTGGAGACGCGTTCCCCGACGCCCCCGAGGA
>NZ_RDBI01000052.1:12094-17612 GCF_008042125.1 Streptomyces sp. MS191 | reverse complement strand
GGGGTCCGGAAGGCCCTGGGGCAGAGGCCGCTACGTTCCGGACGCGGCCCGGTCCGTGGCGGCGGCTTCGGCGATGAGGAGGGCGACGTCGTCGTCGCTGTCCGGGTCGGGGAGTGTGGCGAGCAGTTCGTCGCAGGTGGCTTCGAGGGGCAGCGGGGGACCCGAGAGGTGCCGGAGGAGGGCGTCCATGCGGGTGTCGAGCGCGTGGTGGCGGCTCTCCAGGAGGCCGTCGGTGTACAGGAAGAGCCGGGCGCCGGGCGGCAGGTCGACCCGGGTGGTGGTGAACGGGATGTTCTCGGCGGCGCCGAGGGGTGCGCCGGGCGGCAGGTCGAGCAGGGTGGGCTGGTGGCCGGTCCGGGTCAGGGCGGGCGGCGGATGGCCGGCCAGGGCGATGCGGCAGTGCCCGGCGMCCGGGTCGCAGAGGGCGTAGACGCAGGTCGCGATGATCTCGTCGAGTTCGCCGGTGAGGACGTCGAGGTGCCGCAGGACCTCGTCCGGTTCGAGACCGAGCCGGGTCAGCGTGCGGGTGGCGGTGCGCAGCTGGCCCATGGTGGCGGCGGCGTTGATGCCGGATCCCATCACGTCGCCGACGACCAGGGCGGTGGTGCCGTCGGTGAGGGGGATGACGTCGAACCAGTCGCCGCCGACGTGTCCGGCGGTTCCGGCGGGCTGGTAGCGGCAGGCCACCTTGAGGCCCGGCGGATCGGGCGGGGTGCGCGACAGCAGGTGGCGCTGCAGCGTGGTGGCCGCCTGGAGCTGGGTCTGGTACCAGCGGGCGTTGTCGATGCACACGGCGGCGCGGGCGGCGAGCTCCTCGGCGAGCAGGATGTCGTCGGCGGTGAAGGGCAACGGGTTGCGGGCCCGCTTGAGGTCGAGCGCGCCGAGGACCTCGCCGCGGGCGATGAGCGGTACGGCGAGGTAGGAGTGGACGCCGGCGTCGGCCAGGATCGTGGCGGCGGCCGCGTCCCGGGCGATCCGGGGGAGGTCTTCGGGGCGTACGTGGGCCAGATGGACGGTGCGGCCGGTGGCGGCGCAGCGGGTGACGAGGCGGTCGGCCTCGTACCGGGTGATCTCGCCGACGGGGTCCGCCGCCCGGGCGGCGCTGGTGGCGTAGGCGGTCTTGACGGCGAGGGCCCGGAAGGCGGTGGGGGCGGTGGTCGGCCGGTGCAGGGTGCGCGGGTGGAGTGCGGCGTCCAGGACGTCGACGGCGGCGATGTCCGCGAGGTCGGGGACGACGGTGTCGGCGAGTTCGCGGGCGGTCTGCTCCAGGTTGAGCGTGGTGCCGATGCGCGTGGACGCCTGGGCGATCACCGCGAGGCGGCGACGGGCCTGGGAGCTCTGCAGGTCGGCGCGGTACTGCTCGGTGACGTCCAGCACGGTGGCGACGACGCCGATCACCCGGCCGATGGAGTCCTCGAGCCGGTAGTACGAGACCCGCCACGCCCGGTTGCTGCCGTTGCCGCCGTGGTGCGGGCGTTCGGTGGCGAAGCGGTCGAGCCGGGGTGTGCCGGTGGCGAGGACCTGCCGCATCGTCTCCTCGACGTCCTCGCGCTCGCCGAACGGCAGGTTCTCGGCGGCCTCGTGGCCGAGGCAGCCCTGGGCGGACCGGCCGGTGATCCGCTCGAAGGACGGGTTCACCAGGACGAGGCGCAGGTCGGTGTCGGCGACGGCCACTCCGGTCGGCGACTGCGCCACCAGCTGCGCGGACAGCGCGAGATTGCGCTCGATGCCGCGGACCACGGACTCGTCGGCGGCGATGCCGAGCGCGTACCGGCCACCCGCCTGGTCGGTGAGCCGCATGTTGCGGAACTCCACGGGACGGGAGGTGCCGTTCTTGTGCCGGATCGGGAAGACCCCCGCCCAGCTCCCGCCGCCCGTCATGACCTGGGCGAACAGGTCGAGGACGAGGGCGGAGTCCTCTTCGGCGACCAGCAGCCGGGCCGCGTACCGGCCGAGCGCCTCCTCGGCGGTCCAGCCGAACAGCTTCTCCGCCTGGGGGCTCCACAGGGTGATGCGCCCGCCGGCGTCGAGGACGATCGCGGCGACCCCCAGCATGTCGAGCAGGCCCCCGTGCTCGGGCGTGGCGAGGGAGCCGGCAGGCTGCACGCTGCGGTAGGCGTCGGCCGCGTCCA
Organism: Streptomyces sp. MS191; assembly: GCF_008042125.1. Taxonomy (GTDB): domain Bacteria; phylum Actinomycetota; class Actinomycetes; order Streptomycetales; family Streptomycetaceae; genus Streptomyces. The sequence continues at coordinate 15,480 of NZ_RDBI01000052.1, read as the reverse complement.
TGGCGGGTCCTCCCTTACACGTGCCGGGCTGCCGGGGGCTGCGCGCGGGGCCCAACCGCTTCCATCGTCCTCCCGGTCGCCCTCCCGGGCAGCCCGGGCCGCATCTCCCTCCACCCATTCTTCACATGGAAACCGTTTTCACATGGCGCGGGAGTGTGCTCCCGGCGCCCGCCGGACACGGGGTGACCTGCCGGAACGCGCGGGTCCCGCACGGATGGCGACGACACGCGGCCGCCGCGTCCGGAGGCCCGGCGTTCCGCCCGCCTCCGCACGCACGGCGGTGGGCGGAGCCGCAGCGGCCCCGCCCACCGTGAGCGCGTGTCCCCCGGCCGGGCGACCGAAGGTCACGAGGCCGGGGGGTCGGCAGGTCAGAAGGTCAGGTTCCAGGCGTCGATCTTGCCCGTGTCCTGGCTCGCGTTGTCGTTGACGCGGAGCTTCCAGACACCGTTCGCGACCTCCGACGAGGCGTTGACGGTGAAGGTCTGGACGATGTTGTCCGTGCCGCTGCCGGTGCGGTTGTGCACCGTGTACACGGTGCCGTCCGGGGCCACCAGGTCGACCTTCAGGTCACCGATGTAGGTGTGCTTGATGTCCACGCCCACCTTCAGGGTGGCGGGCGCGTTGCCCGTCACTCCGCTGACCGTGATCGCGCTCTCCACCGTGGCGTTGTCGGCGATCGCGACGTCGGCGAGGTTCTCGAAGTACTTGCCGGGCGGCGGGGTGCTGCCGCCGACCGCCTTCAGGGCGTCGACCTGGCCGTCGCCGAAGAAGCCGTTCTTCGTCGTCGTTCCCGTGCAGCGGCTGTCCGACGGGCAGGCGGTGTCGTTGGCCTGCGAGTTCAGGCGGTCCCGGATGTCGGCCGGGGTGAACGTCGGGTTGACGCTGGCCAGCAGCGCCGCGACGCCCGCCACGTGCGGGGACGCCATCGACGTGCCGCTCTTGGTGCCGTACTTGCCGCCGGGCAGGGTCGAGTACACGCCCGAGGCGCCGTCGCCGCCGGGGGCCGCGACGTCGATGACGCCGTTGCCGAAGTTGGAGTACGAGGCCTTCACGTTGCCGCTGCCCATGGCCGCGACCGTCACGACGCCCGGCAGCTCGGTCGGGATGTCGATGCAGGCGTTGGTGATGGTGCGGTTGACCGGCGTCGAGTCGTTCGGGCTCGCGTTGTCGGTCGTCTTGTTCGCCAGGTCGTAGTTCGAGTTGCCCGCCGCGGCGACCTGGAGCGAACCCTTGCCCTCGGCGTAGGCCTGGGCACGGCGCACGCCCTCGATGATGGCGGCCTGGTCCACGTTGTCCGGGCAGTTGAACTGCCACGGGTCGGTGTAATAGCTGTTGTTGGTGACCTTGAAGCCGTGGTCACCGGCCCACATGAAGCCGCAGACGGTGTTCTCGGCGAAGAACAGGGTGCTCGTCGGCTCGGCGATGCGGACGGAGGAGATCTTCACGCCCGGCGCGACGCCGATGACGCCCTTGCCGTTCTTGGCCGCGGCGATGGTGCCGGCGACGTGCGTGCCGTGGGTGTCGACGTCGCGCCACGCACCGGCGCGGGTGTCCGCCTTGCCGTAGGCGCAGGAGACGGAGTCGGCCGCGTTGAAGTTGGGCGCGATGTCCTGGTGCTGGTCGTCGACGCCGGTGTCGAGGACGCCGACCTTCACGGAGGACGAGCCGGTGGTGACGGCCCAGGCCTGGTCGGCCTTGATCTGGGTCATGTCCCAGCGGTTGGACTCGGTCAGCGTCGTGGCCGACTGCGCCGGGTTCGCCGGCAGGGCCGGGTTGTAGGCGTCGGCCGGGACGTCGGAGGTGCGGGTCGCGCCGACCTGCTGGATGCCGCTCACGGCGCGCATCGTGGAGGCGAAGGTCGCCGAGGTCGAGTGCGCCACGACGACGCCGATGGCGTCGTAGTACGCGAAGACCGTGCCGCCGTTGTTGACGACCGCGGTACGCGCGGCGGAGGTGTCACCGGCAGCGGTGATCACCAGGTAGGCGCGGGTGCCGGCCGCCCAGGCCGCGGCGGTCTTCGCCGGTGCCGCCGGTGCCGCCGTACGCGCCGAGGCGGACGAGGGCTCCGGGGTCGTGGTGGGCGCCGCGTGGGCGGCGGGGACGGCGAGGGCCATGGTCGCGCCGAGGGCGGCGACCGTGATGGCGGAGAGTCTCAGCCGGCTCGATATGTGGGAAAACAAAGCGTCCTCCGATGACCCGGTGGCGCTGGTGGCACCGGCCGGGTCCTGTGATGTGTGGGGTGGACGCAAGATCCCAGACGAGGCGGTGCGGAAGGAAGCCTTCAGTCCGACAAGCCCCTTGGCGTTACCCAGTGTTGACCTGAGGTGACGCCGATCGGTGGGGGCTTCCACCGGGATGCCCCGCTTCGTGCCGCGAAGGGCCCGGCCGGAAGCTCGGGTCGGGGCGGACCGGACCGGACCGGACGACGGTGGTGGTGGTGAAACCGGCCTATGACATACAGGTTCACGGCCTCTTCGGTCGCGGCCGAGGTCGACGGCGGCGGCGAGATGCAGGCCGGCGTGGCGGAGGAGGGCGAGCTTCTTCCTGTGATCAGGAACTGGAGGACGCGAGGATCGAGGCAGTGCTCGACGTGCCGGCCGAGAGCGTCGACGAGCTGCGCGAGGTGCTCGCGAAGGTGCTGGCCTTCGGACGTGCGGAGACCCGGCCTCGGCTCAGCGGTGTCCCGGTCCGATCCGCTCGCCGAGACGGCGGTACCGGATCAGGAGTGCCGCGATGCCGACGAGGGCGACGAAGTGCCGGGGCTCGCGTTCGCGGCGGCGGCCCGGGCGGCGGCCCGCCGGCCGGGACGCGGTTCTCTCGACCGCCCCGCGATGCCGGCACGGCCGTCGCGAGGACTCGACAGCCTTGCGTGCACTACGGGTTCGGGTTCGGAGGCTCGCCCGCGCACCCATCGGCGCAGGTGGTCGTCGTCGCAGCCCGGAGAGCCGAGGTGATCGCCGCGCCTCCGTCGAGGTGTCTCCGCGCCTGCTCGTCAGTACAGGCGCGGGGACATGACATGGGGTTCGGACCCCTCGACCTCGAGGACACAGCGCGGGATGCCGGGCCCCGGCAGGGCGCGGACGGTCGCCGGGGTCGGCGGATCCGTCGGCAGCTCGATCGCCACGACCACCGGCCGGTCGCCGGCCGTCGTGGCGTGCCCGGTCTCCTTGCCGTCGACCAGGACCTCCACCACAGCGGTGTGCCCGGTCTGGAAGGTGACGCTGACCGAGTGTCCCGCGTGATCGATATGGAAGTGGTGGCGTCGTCTCATGTGGTCGCTCCCGCCGGGCCCGGCCTGCCGCATTCCCGGATCCGCCGACCCCGGCGACCGTCCGCGCCCTGCCGGGGCCCGGCATCCCGCGCTGTGTCCTCGAGGTCGAGGGGTC
>NZ_RDBI01000052.1:8014-11994 GCF_008042125.1 Streptomyces sp. MS191 | reverse complement strand
GCCGCACCGCGAAGGCCGCGCCGCCGAAGACGACCGCACCCCGCCCCGGTCAGCCCGACTCCCTGCTACCGGCTACCGGCTACCGGCTACCGGCTACCGGCTACCGGCGGATCGTGCAGGCCGTCAGCGCGCGCCGAAGACCTGGGTCCAGTAGGGGCCGCCCTCGTCGTGGATCCCGATCCCGATCTCCTTGAAGGAGCAGTTGAGGATGTTCGCGCGGTGGCCCGGGCTGTTCATCCAGGACTCCATCACCTGCTCGGCGCTGCTCTGACCCATGGCGATGTTCTCGCCGTACGTCGACCAGGGGTAGCCGGTGGCCGTGACGCGATCGCCGGGGCCCTTGCCGTCGGGGTTGGTGTGGTCGAAGAAGTCGCGTGCCGCCATGTCGTCGGAGTGCGCCTGAGCCGCCCTGGTCAGCTGCGAGTTCACGGTCAGCGGGGAACAACCCGCCTTGGCGCGCTCGGCGTTGACGAGGCTGATCACCTGGTCCGCGGTGGAGTCGGAGCCGGAGCCGCTCTTCGATCCCGTGTCGGATCCGGGGTCGGCCGTCTTCTTCGGCTTGGGCGCGGGCGACGCGGTGCGGGGTGCGGTCGTCTTCGGCGGCGCGGCCTTCGCGGTGCGGCTCGGACGGACGGACGGGCTCGCGCTGGCACTTGCGCTCGCCGACGTCGACGCCGAGGGCGAGGGGGTCGCCAGGAGGGTGGTCGGCTGCTGGCCGACAGGCAGGTCCGGACCGGGGGCCGCGGCACGGTTCACGTCCAGCGTCTCACCGTCGCCGTCGGATCCGCCGCTCAGGTAGAAGGACCCGCCGGTGACCGCCACGACCGCCATGCCGGCGGCGACGACGGCCCTGCGGCGGCCGCGCCGGCGCTCCTGCTCCTGACGACGCCGGGCACCGCGCGAACCGCGGCCGGCCGCACCGACGGGGGTGACGGAGCTCCGTGTCGCGTAGGGCGTGAACGCCTCCTGCGCTCCGGCGCCCTCGTACCCGGCCGCCGGCTCGAATGCCTCGTGGCCGTCCGCCGTGCGGTACGTCTCGTGCTGTCCGTACTGCGGCGCCGGGTCGTACGGCGCGGCGGCCTCGTAGCCCCCGGTCCCGTACTGCGGCGCCGGGTCGTACGGCGGCGTCGCCTCGTACGGCGCCCGCTGGGCGGGTATCCCGTAGGGCGCCGTCGCCTCGTACGGCGACGGTGTGCCGTACGGCGCCGTCGTCCCGTACGCCCCGGGCGTCTCGTGGAAGCCCTGGGTGTCGTACAGGCCCTGGGTGTCGTAGAGGCCCTGGGTCTCGTACAGGCCCTGGGTGTCCTGGACGCCCGGCGACTCGTAGAGGCCCTGCGTGGCGTACCCGCCCTGGGTGTCGTACAGACCGGGGGTGTCGTACAGACCGGGGGTGTCGTAGCCCCCCTGGGTGTCGTACGACCCCTGGGTCCCGTACGTGCCCGTGGCCTCGTAGCCTCCCGTGGCCTCGTACGGCGCGGGCGACCCGTAGTCCACCGTGGGCGCGTAGGGCGCGGGCGACCCGTACAGGGCGTCCGAGCCGTACGGCTGTGCCGAGTAGGCGGCCGGGGCCGCGGTCGCCGCGGTGAGGCCGAACGCGGCGCCGTCCCGGACGGCGGCCAGCAGCATCGCCGACGGCGGTACCAGCAGCAGTCCGGCCAGCAGGCCCTCGGCGGGGACGAGGTTGCTCCAGAGTCCCGCGCAGTGCGCGCAGCCGCGGGCGTGGCGGGCTATGCGCTTGCGCCAGAGCGCGGAGGGACGACCGTCCCACGTGCCCAGCTCCGACCGGAGCGTGGGGCACAGCGGGTTCTCGGACAGGGCCCGGACGACCACGCGGGCGGTGTCGAGCTGCGCCTTCATCCGCTGCACCCGGACGGCGGTGTGCTGCGTGGACAGCTCCAGGGCCGCCGCCACCTCGTAGCGCGTCAGCTCGCCCGCGCACTCCAGCCACCACAGCGAGAGGAGGGCGCTGTCGTCCGGCTCCATCCAGCGGGTCGCCTCGGCGGTCTCGCGCCGCTGCCCGGACAGGTGCAGCTTGACCACCGCCAGGTCGACGAAGTCGGCGCCGGGGTGAGCGACGTCACGCGCGTCGTCGAGGGCGTCCATCGGGAGCCGGGACTGCTGTTTGTGCCAGTGGCCCCGGATCCCGTTCATCGTGATGGCCACGAGCCAGGACCGGAAACTGTCCGGGGCGCGGAGGGCGGGCAGACCGTCGAGCGCTCGCAGCATGGTCTCCTGCACGACGTCGTCAACGTCGTGGTGACCGTTCAACGCCCGCCCCACGATGTTGTACACGAGGGGCAGGTAGGCAGCGATGAGCTGGTCCTGCGCCCACAGGTCGCCGCCCTGCGCAGCCCTGACGAGCTCCGTACCGTGCTGTGTAGCCATGCCCTGATTCACTCTGCCTGTCCCGCCTGTTGTCGATGCCCGGCATCTGGGAGACCGCAGGCCGTCTCCCGGATAACAGGAAACGCCGAAAATTCCGCGGCACGTCTTCGGTGCGGGCTCGAAGCCTCTCGACCGAGCGGCCGAGACGATACCCGTCCGAAGCCCAGGAGCCTACGCCACCGCCCATCGACCCCCGTTGGTCCGCAATGCCCGCTTTCATGGCGTTCCGGGGCGGCACGTATCGGCCCAAACGGCCATGGAGCAGGCGCGCTTCGCCGCCGGTCCGAGGCGGGGCGCCGGGACGCCCGGGGCGCCACCCCGGGCCGGGCCCGGTGGCGGCGGGCGCGACCCGACCACGACCCCGGGCACGGCCCGAACCGGCAGGTCAGCCGCCGTCCGAGTCGCCCCCGCCGCCCCCGGAGGAGATCGAGTGCCTCCGCCGGCGGTCGGACCGGCGCACGGCCTCACCGGCCGCCAGTGTGACGGCGGCCACGCCCCGCACCCAGCGGGGTCCGCCCCGGGCACTCCAGACGACACAGACGCATCCGGCCACCACGAGAGCCAGCACCACGGACAAGACGAGCAGGATCATGCTCTTCCCCCTTCCCTGCGTTTCCCGGTCCGGGTCATTGTCGCAAGGGGCCGACACGGGCGGCGCCCCCGGGCGGCCCCGGTGGCGGCCGACGGCGGGCTGTCGGTGCGGCGGGCGATCATGGACGCGACGCCATCCGTACCGCACGCGCGACAGGGAGACACATGACGGACACCGCCCCCTCGTTCCGGCTCCACCCCGGGGCTCCGGACTCCCCGGTGATCCTGCACGTCCCGCACTCCTCCCGGGTGATCCCCGAGGACGTCCGCGCCGGCATCCTGCTGGACGACCGGGAGCTCGGCGTGGAGTCGGACCACATCACGGACGCGCACACGGCGGAGCTCGCCGAGGCGGCGGCACAGGCGGCGGGCCGCACCCCCTGGCGCTTCGTCAACGGACTGTCCCGGCTCGTCGTCGACCCCGAGCGCTTCCCCGACGAGCGCGAGGAGATGCTGGCGGCCGGCATGGGCGCCGTGTACACGCGGACCACGCACCGCGAGATCCTGCGGCCGGCCGACTTCGACGGACAGGCCCTGATCGAGCGGTACTTCCGGCCGTACGCGGAGGCGATGACGGCCGCGGTGACGGAGCGGCTCGACGCCGTCGGGCGGGCCGTGGTCATCGACGTCCACTCGTATCCCACGAAGGCACTGCCGTACGAACTCCACGGCGACGGGCCGCGACCGCCGGTCTGTCTCGGGACGGACTCCTTCCACACGCCCCCCGCGTTGCTCGACGCGGCACGGGAGGCCTTCGCCGGCTTCGGCGGCATCGGGCTGGACAGTCCGTTCGCGGGCACGTACGTGCCGCTGCGGTACTACGGCACGGCCGTGAACGTCGGCGCGCTCATGGTCGAGATCCGGCGCGACCTCTACATGGAGGAGCCGGGCGGGCCCGCGGGCCCGGGGCTGGACGCGCTGGCGGGGGTGGCGACGGCGAGCGGTGCGTACGAGGTCATGAGTGATCACCTTGGGGTTCGTGGTGAGCGAGTGAGGAAGTGGAC
>NZ_RDBI01000052.1:0-7914 GCF_008042125.1 Streptomyces sp. MS191 | reverse complement strand
CGCTGGTGACCTCCGGGTCACGGCCGCAGCGGCATGCACGCCGACGGTGCCGGCAGCGGCACGTACCCCTGGTCCGGGCCGCTCGGCCGTGACCCGGAGGTCACCAGCGAGAAGATCGCCGCCCTCGGCGGCGAATGCGCCACCGTCACCTTCGACGCCGAGGGCCGGATCCTCACCGTGTGCGGCACCTTCTCCGGCTTCCTGCTCAAGCTGCTCGACCCGAGGAGCCTGGACACCCTCGCCGAGTACAAGCTGCCGCAGCGCTCCTCGACCGTCGAGGCCGTCACGCGCCTCGACTTCGAGAGGATCTTCAAGGACACCTCCGGCGGCGCCTACTTCTACCTCGACGACCGGGACCGCGTCGTCCTCGCCGACTCCCGGCAGCACGTCCTGCGGATCGCCCACTCCCGGGGCGCCGACGGCCGCTGGGCGTTCACCGTGGAGAACGACTGGGACCTCACCCCCCTGGTGCCGCACGACTGCGTCTCCTGGACCAACCTCTTCCCCAGCGGCGTATGCGACCCGGTCACGTCCGTGATGCCGGACTGGGACGGCCGCATCTGGTGGGTCACCCGGCTCGGCCGGGTCGGCACCGTCGACCCGGGCACCGGAGCGCTGCGCGCGATCCGGCTCGACGGCGAGGAGATCCAGAACTCCTTCTCCGTCGCCGAGGACGGCGTCTCGATCGTCTCCGACCACGCGCTCTACAGCTTCGGGGCCGCGGCCGACGGCACCCCCGAGATCCGGTGGCGCCAGACTTACGACCGGGGCACCGGCACCAAGCCGGGCTCGGTGAACCAGGGTTCGGGCACCACTCCCGACCTCTTCGGCGAGCACGAGGACTACGTCGCGATCACCGACAACGCCGACGACCGGATGAACGTCCTCGTCTACCGGCGAGGCGCCGACGTCCCCGCCGCCGAGCGCCTCGTCTGCAAGGTCCCGGTCTTCCGCCCCGGCGCATCCACCACCGACAACTCCCTGATCAGCTGGGGCGACAGCCTGGTCGTGGAGAACAACTACGGCTACGAGAACCCGACGACCCTCACCTTCGGCCGCAGCGTCACCGGCGGTGCAACCCGGATCGACGTCCGCCCCGACGGCAGCGGCTGCGACACCGTCTGGGAGAGCGCGGTCCGCTCCCCGTCCACGGTGCCCAAACTGTCGACCGCCAACGGCCTGCTCTACTTCTACGAGAAGGAGCCGAACGCCCTCGGCATCGACGCCTGGTACCTCACCGCCGTCGACTTCCGCACCGGGCAGCGCGCCTTCAAGCGGCTGACGGGGACGGGCGTGGCCTACGACAACAACTGGGCCCCGATCACGCTCGGCCCCGACGGCACCGCCTACGTCGGCGTCTTCAACGGCATCGTCGCCGTACGCGACGGCGCCTGACGTACGGAGGGGAGGGCCGGGCACCGCCCGTGGGGGGCGAGAACCGGCCCCCCCGCACGAGGGTGCCCGGGACCGCGCGTCGCGGTCCCGGGCACCCTCGTGCGGGGGGCCTCAGTCGAACTCGGGCATCTCGCCCTCGGTCGTCTTCAGGTCGATGACGGCGAAAGCCGCGCCCTGCGGGTCGACGATCGCCGCGAAACGGCCGAACGGGCTGCTCATCGGCCCGAACACCTTCCGCCCGCCGTGCTTCTCCGCCTTCGCGACGGTCGCGTCGCAGTCGTCGACGGCGAAGTAGACCTGGATGTACGGGGGGATCTCCGCGGGGAAGTCCTCCGGCGTCATCGTCATCCGGCCCAGGACCGGCATCTCGCCGCCCAGGTCGAAGGTCTTGTAGTCGACCTGGTCGTCCTTCATCTGCTTGGTGTTGAAGCCGAAGACCGCGGCGAAGAAGGCGTCGGACCGCTCGGGCTCCCGGGTGAAGACCTCGGCCCAGGAGTAGGAACCGGTCTCGCCCTCCAGCTCGAAGCCCTCGTGCGCGCCCGGCTGCCAGACGCCGAAGGTCACACCCGTCGGGTCCTGCGCCAGGCACATCGAACCGAAGTCCCCGACCTGCATCGGCTCCATGAGCAGCGTGCCACCGCTGTTCCTGATCCGCTCAGCCGTGGCGGCCGCGTCGGGCGAGGAGAAGTACAGGCACCAGGCCGACTGGGGTGTCTCCTGTCCCGGCATCGGCGGCACGACGGCCGCGACCGCCTTGCCGTCGCGGTAGGCCTGCGTGTAGTTGCCGAACTCCGAGGAGGCCTCGCCGAAGGTCCACCCCAGGACCTCGCCGTAGAACTTCTTGGCGCCCTCGACGTCCGTGAACATGGCGTCGGTCCACGCCGGCGTGCCTTCAGGTCGTGTGGCCATGACGGTGATCCTCTTCCGATCGTGATGCGCTCCGATGGGTTTCCCGAAGCCACGCTAGCCACGACGGACCCACTTCGCGCGGTGACGCAGCGTGGCGGCCGTACGTCACCCGCGGGAGAAGACCCCGATGCCGTTCGGCACCGGGCGCTCGACGCCCTCGGCGGGGTGATTGCGCACGGTGACCGCGGAGGCGGCGAGATCCCGGGTGACCAGCGTGGACGAGCCGCCGCCGTCCAGGCTGAACGCGTCCTCGGCGCCCGCGTCCCGCATCACCTCGGCGACCTCCGCGATCGTCAGACCGGTACGGAAGCCGAGCCCGCCGTCCAGCGCCATCAACAGGAGCGTGCGCCCGCCGTCGGCCCTGCCGGCGGCGGACCGCACGGCGGAGGTGAGCGGATCCAGGCCCGGCAGCGCCGCCCCCGCCCGCAGGACCGGATACCCGCCGACCGCGAAGCGGTAAGGGATCCGGGAGCCCTCCGCGACCAGCCGGTGCCGCACCCCGACCCGGTCGCCCACCGCCAGCGCGCGCAACAGGCGCGCACCGGCCTCCCGGCCGACCAGCACCTCGGTGTCCTCGGCGATCGCGCCGCGCCCCGGGACAGGCGACCCGGCGACCACCCGCCCGGCGCGCACCGTCACCTCGTAGGTCTCCGTACCGCACGGCGCCGCCCGGTCCTCGTCCGTGCCGCAGGTGGCCCGCAGCCGTGACACGGAGCCCCAGTGGGAGGTGAACACGCCGACCGAGTCCACCGGCAGCGCGTACTGGTTCAGTCCGCCGAGCGGGAAGGAGCCGACGGGGGTGGTCACGCCGCCGTCGAGGACGAGCCGGTCCAGCCGGGCGCGTCCGTCCGTGCCGACGCCCAGCACGGCGCGGGTGTCGGTGCCGGCCGGGAGCGCGGGGCCGAAGCGCTGGCCGTCCGGGACGGCGGCCTTGAGCTGCCGTCCGCCGCCGACGGCGGGGCCGACGGAGGCACCGGTCGCCTCGACGCCGGGGTGCTGGGTCTCCGTGATGTCGAAGAAGTCCCCGTTGACGCCGGCCACCGCGGCGCGGGCGTCCGCGAGGGACGACAGCGGGGCACGCGCGGCCACGGAGCCGGGCGTCAGCAGGTCCACCGAGACACCCGGTTCGCGCAGGTCGACGGAGACGAGATGGACCCGGGCGGGTCCGTGGGAGGCGATCACGTCGAAGCTCCGGTACGTCACCCCCGGCGCGAGCGCCACGGGAGGAGGGGGTGCGGCGGCGCCCCCGGCCGGGGAGACCGCGCCCGCCGGCGCCCCGGCCAGCGCGACGCACCAGGCCAGCAGGCCGGCCGCCAGCGCGCGTACGGGTGTGGTCGGCACCTTCACATGTCCCCCTGGGGTCCGGGCAACCCTCGCAAGGCCCCGCGGAGTTGCCCAGCCGCCATTCCGGTGAACCGCCGGGTCTCCCTCGCACCCCTTCAGGGGGTGACCAGGCGGGACCGGACGAGGAACCGGACCCCCTCCGGGGCCTCCAGGGAGAAGCCGCTGCCCCGGCCCTCCACCACGTCCACGATCAGCCGCGTGTGGCTCCACACCTCGAACTGCGCCTTCGACATCCAGAAGCCGATCGGCTCGGCCACCCCGGACACCTCCAGCGAGGCCAGGAGCACGTCGGAGCCACCCGTGCGGAACTCGCCCGCCGGGTAGCACATCGGCGCGCTGCCGTCGCAGCAGCCGCCCGACTGGTGGAACATCAGCGGCCCGTGCAGCGCCCGCAGTCGCCGCACGAGCTCCGCGGCGGTGGGCGTCAGTTCCACGCGCGGCTCGGTTCGGTCCATGGGAGTCCCTTCCTCGCGGCCGGCACCGGGACGGTCGGCGTCCGGGCCCAGTCCAGCCCTCAGGGGGTTGCGACGGGGTTGCGAGGGACGTGGCGGGCGACCGGGCCGGTCCCGGACGGGTCGTGGGGAGCGGCCCCCGAGGAGCGGTTCCTGTCACGACCCTAGGAACTGACGGTCCGTCAGGCTACGCTCCGCGCATGATTCCGACCGTTGTCTGGGGTACCGGAAACGTCGGGCGCGCGGCCGTCCGGGCCGTCGACGCCCACCCGGCGCTGGAACTCGCCGCCGTACTCGTCCACGATCCGGCCAAGACCGGGCGCGACGCGGGCGAGCTCGCCGGCCTGGACCGCGCCCTCGGGGTCGCGGCGACCGACGACGTCGGTGCCGTGCTCGCCACCCGCCCCGGCGCCGTCGTGTACGCCGCCTCCGGCGACATCCGCCCCGACGAGGCCCTCGCGGACGTCGTCGCGGCGGTCCGCGCCGGCGCCGTCGTCGTCACCCCGGCGCTGTATCCGCTCTACGACCAGCTGAACGCCCCGCCGGAGTTCCGCGACCCGGTCCTCACCGCCGTCGCCGAGGGCGGGGGCTCGCTCTTCGTCTCGGGGGTGGACCCGGGCTGGGGCAACGACGTCCTCCCGCTGCTGATGAGCGGGCTCGGCTCGACCGTGGACGCGATCCGCTGCCAGGAGATCTTCGACTACTCCACCTACGACCAGGAGGAGTCGGTCCGGTACCTGGTCGGCATGGGCCAGCCCATGGAGTACGAGCCGCTGATGCTCGCCCCCTCGGTGCCGACCATGGTGTGGGGCGGACAGATACGTCTGATGGCCCGCGCTCTCGGCGTCGCGCTCGACGACATCCGCGAGACCCTGGAGCGGCGCGCCCTCGACACCACCGTGACCACCCGCACCATGGGCGTGTTCGAGGCCGGGACCCAGGGAGCCGTGCGCTTCGAGGTGCAGGGCGTCGTCGACGGCGAGGCCCTCATCGTCGTCGAGCACGTCACCCGCATCCACCCGTCCTGCGCCCCCGACTGGCCGAGCCCGCCCGACGGCGCCGGCGCGCACCGGGTGATCGTCGAGGGCCGGCCGCGCATCGAGGTCACGGTCGAGGCGACCGACGAGGGCGAGAACCGGTCCGCGGGCGGGAACGCCACCGCGGTCGGCCGGCTGGTGAACGCCATCGACTGGCTGGTGGACGCCAAGCCGGGACTGTACGACGCACTCGACGTGCCACTGCGCCCGGCGGTGGGGAAGCTCGGAAGGAGACAACCGTGATCATCGACATTCCCGAGGGCCAGGAGCCGATCGGGTACGTGTGGGGCGACATGGTCCCCGGCATCGGGATGGCCGCCGCCAACTTCTCGCTGTCCGTGTACGAGCACACGACTCTGGGGCTGCGCGAGTTCGAGGCCGCACGACTGCGGATCGCGCAGATCAACGGCTGTGTGTTCTGCCTGGACTGGCGCACGGAGCGGGACGGCGAGAAGGTCGAGGACGGGTTCGCGGACGCGGTCACCGAGTGGCGCACGACCGACGCCTTCGACGAACGGACCCGGCTCGCCGCCGAGTACGCCGAGCGCTACGCCGTGGACCACCACGGCCTCGACGAGGAGTTCTGGGCGCGGATGACCGCGCGGTACAGCCAGGCGGAGATCGTGGAACTGAGCATGAGCATCGGTTCCTGGCTCGCCTTCGGCCGGCTCAACCACGTCCTCGGCCTCGACTCGGTGTGCGTGCTGCCCGGTCGGTGAGCCCGGCCCCGGGGCCGCTGGGTGATCCCGGCCGCCCCGGCTTCGTACGCGCCCGCGCCGACTCGAACCGGCGGTCACGGGCCGGTCGTCACGGGTCGATGGTCACAGATCGGTGGCGATGATCTTCTCGATGTTCCGCTCGGCGAGCGCCGTGATGGTGACGAACGGGTTGACGCTCGCGTTGCCGGGGATGAGCGCGCCGTCGATCACGTAGAGCCCGGGATGCCCGTGCAGGCGCCCGTAGTTGTCGGTGGCCTTGTCGAGCACCGCGCCGCCGAGCGGGTGGTACGTGAGGTGGTCCCCCCAGATCTTGTACGTCCCGAAGAGGTCCGTCCGGTAGATCGTCCCCTCCTTCGCGTTGATCTTGTCGAAGATGCTCTTCGCCATGTCGATCGACGGCTGCTTCCAGGCCGTCTGCCAGTCGAGGTCGACCCGCCCGGCCGCGGCGTTCCACGAGAACTCGGCACGGTGCGGGTTCTTGGTGATGGACAGGTAGAACGAGGCGTAGGTCTCGATCCCGGTGGGCAGCGGGGCCACCTCGGCGAACGCGCCGCCCGCGTCCCAGTTGTCGATGCCGGCCGTGGGCATCGACGACTGGAGCTTGCCGGTGGCGTCCCACATGTGGTTGGCCCGGCCGCACATGACGTTGCCGTTGTCGCCCCAGCCCTTGCCGATCTCGTTGTTGAGGCCGGGCAGCGCGCCGGTGGCCTTGAGCCGGGTGAGCAGCTTGCTGGTGCCGACGCTGCCGGCCGCGAAGAACACCCGGTCGGCGGTGACGGACTTGGTGGCCGTGGTGTCACCGGAGGTGTTGATCTCGTCGATCAGCACGGTGTAGCCGCCGCCCGCAGCGGGAGTCACCGAGGTGACCTTGTGCAACGGTGAGATCGAGACCCTGCCGGTCGCCTCGGCCTGCGCGAGGTAGGTCTTGCGCAGGGTCTTCTTGCCGTGGTTGTTGCCGTAGAGGACCTCGCCCTCCAGGGCGGATCTGGGGACGGCGCCGGCCGCCTCCTGCTTCATGTAGTCCCAGTCGTAGACGTTGGGCACGAAGACGAAGGGGAAGCCGGAGCGCTGGGCGTGCTTGCGGCCGACGCGCGCGTACTGGTAGCAGGCCGCGCTCTCCCACCAGGCGGGGTCGACCTGGTTGACGCCGAGCCCGGCGTTCGCCCGCGGGTAGTAGACGCCGTACATCTCGGCGGCGTTCACGGACGGCAGCACGGCGCCGAAGTTCTCGCGCCGGGGGGTGACCGCCATGCCGCCGTTGACGAGGGAGCCGCCGCCGACGCCCCGGCCCTGGTAGACGGTGATGCCGCTGAACTCCTCCGCGTCGAGGATGCCGGTGTAGCGGGGGATGTCCTTGTCGAGCGGGAACCCGAGGAAGTTGCTCAGCGGCTGCTTCGTGCGGGTGCGGAGCCAGTAGGAGCGGTAGTCGGGCTTCGTCGTGTTGGCGAAGACCTTGCCGTCGGGGCCCGGGGTGTCCCAGGACATGCCCATCTCGACCATGTGCACGTTGACGCCTGCCTGGGCGAGCCGGAGGGCGGCGACGGAACCGCCGTAACCGGTGCCGATGACGAGGACGGGGAGGCGGGTTCCCGGGGGGAGCGGGGCTGCCGACACCGACGGGGCCGGCAGTGCGAGTGCGCCCAGAAGAGAACCTGTTCCCATGATGAATTTTCGACGTGAGACCACGTGAAGTTCCTCACTCGTGAGGGGGAATGGGAACGAGTTCTACTGCCGCTGGCATGGGAAGTCACGGCATACCGATTGGTAACTTATGGGTGGATCGGGCACCTTGTGGGCGGCCTGATCTCAAGCAGGAAAGCCGCATAGCCGACATTAAGGGCGACCGGGGGATCCACCGACCCAGGAGCGTGCCCACCCATGCCGACCACCGCCCCCGAGACGTCCGACACCGGGACCCCCGGCAACGTCACCACCACACCCGAAGCCGTCGACCTCGCCGCCGCGCGGCTCCACGACACCGCCGCCTGGCAGGAGATCGTGCGCCACTGGACCCCGGCGCCCGCGCTTCCCCCGGCGCCCGGCCTTCCCGCCCCGCAC
>NZ_RDBI01000051.1:73956-82923 GCF_008042125.1 Streptomyces sp. MS191 | reverse complement strand
GGTCCGAGCGGGCGGGGGCGCCCGTCGGCCGGCCCCGGGCGCCCCCGCCCGCTCGGACCACGGACAGCCGCGTGGCGCCGGGTCGGGACGCGGAGGGGGCCGGGAGAGCCGTGACGATTCGGCGGCCGTCGGGGACGCACGGCCGGGACGGCGTCGACGAACGCGTCCGTGCCGGCGTCCGCGTCCGTGCCTGCGTCCGTGCCCGGAAGGTGGCGCCTGACGCGCGAAGCCCGGCAGTGGGCGGGCCGCGCGAGCGCGCGGGCATGAGAAGAGGTCCGGTGCCGGGCACGGGGGAACGCCGGCACCGGACCTCGGTTGAAGATTCTACTAGAACGGGAGAGGTGCTCGATCACCACACTCGTGTGCGGCCTCCCCCACCCGCGCGCCGCGCTCCGTTCATCCCCCAGGGGGCCGTCGCTCCGCGGAGAGCGAGGCCACCACGACCCCGACGAGGCACGCCCAGACCACCGCCGTACCGCCGACGGCGCCCCAGCCGACCACGCCGAGCAGCAGGGCCACGGTCGCACCCGTGCCGAGCGCGCGGCGGTCCGTGACGAACGCCCAGGCACGCCGGCCGGTGCCGGGTTCGCGCAGCTCCAGCACCGCCGCCCGGCACACCAGCGCCGCTGCGACGATCACCGCTGTCATCGCGGTCGGATCCATGGCACCCGCCTCTCCCCCACCATGCTCGCCCATGGCGGGCGCCTCGGCGCCCCCGCGGCACGGACGGGGCCGCGCGGCACCCCGCCGGATCAGGCGGCCAGGAAGGCCTCGATGGCCGCGGCGAGCGCCTCCGGGGTCTCCTCCGGGGCGTAGTGGCCGGCCTCGGGAAGGACTTCCAGGCGGGCGTTCGGATACCACTGGAGCCAGCCGGCCGTCATCGCCGCCTCGCCCAGCGCCGGGTCGTGGGCGCCCACGACGAGCAGGACGGGGGTCGGGTTGTCCTTGACCCGGTGGTGGAAGTCCGTGCGGGACCAGGAGTCGAGGTAGGCCCGGAAGGCGGTCGGCGAGGAGCGCGCCAGCGAGCGCTCCACGAGTGCGTCCAGCCACGCGGCGTCGTACCGGCCGCCGGTGGTGGTGTCGATGATGACGCGCCGGTTCGCCGGCTCCTCGGCCGCTCCGGCGAACAGCTCCCAGCTCTCGCCGTCGAGCGGGAACCCCGCGGCGGAGACCGGCGAGATGCCGACCAGCGAGCGGACCCGGTCGGGCGCGTCGAGCAGCATGAGCTGGGCCGCCTTGCCGCCCATCGAGTGCCCGATCACCGAGAAGGAGTCCCAGCCCAGGTCGTCGGCGACGGCCAGCGCGTCCGCGGCCACCTCCTCCATGGTGAACTCGCCGTCGGAGTCGATCGCCTCCCCGTAGCCGCGGCAGTCGACGAAGGCGTAGCTGCCGGTGTCGCCGTCCAGGTGGGCCCGGAGCGGCGCGAAGCTCGTCCGGTCGCCGAACCAGTTGTGGAGCACGAGGGCCCGCCTGGGCCCGCTCCCCTGCACGTCGTACGGCAGAACCCGACCCGACATCACGCCCCCTGGTCACGAGGTGAATCGCCCGGCGCACCCGTCGTGGCCGGTCGGCTACCGAGTGTGGCGAGTGCCCGCGGCGCGGTCAACGGTGCCGCGTGGGGAACGCCTGTCCAGGACCCCCGGTGCCCAGGGCGTGGACCCCTGCCGAGGCCGGTCGCCGCGGGCAGAGTCCGAGATGCGCCGTACGGCGGCCGGGGAGCATGCTGGCTGTGTGACGACGCACGGCACGGCCGGGCCCGTCCCGTCGGCGGAAGACGAAGGCACGCCCCCCACCGACGGGCCGGTGTGGCGCGGGCAGCAGCCCCACGGCCCGCTGCGCGACGAGCTGCCGCTGGTCCTGGCCGAGGCGGCGTTGCGGACGATCGAGGCGGTCGGCGGGTACGCCGGCGGCGTGTACCTGCGTTCCGCCACACCCGGTCTGCTGCGGCTCGCGGTGCTCGCCGGGCTGCCCGGTCCGCTGTTCCGGCCGTGGTGGCGCATGCACGTGAACCGACCCTTCCCGGTCGCGGAGGCCTACCGCTCCGGCCAGCCCGTGCACCTGGCCGACGTCGAGGAGGCCATGCGGCACTTCCCCCAGTTCGTGGCGAGCCTGCCGTTTCCCTTCGGATCCCTGTACGCGCCCGTCGTCAGCGGCCGTGAGCGCTTCGGCGTCCTGGTGGTGCTGCGCGCGCCCACCGTCGGCGTTCCGGTCAACTCCCGCGACCGCGGTCGTCTGCTGCGCGAGGCACAGCGCCTCGGCGCGGCCCTCGGGAAGCTCACGGCCGAGGACACACCCGTGTCCTGGTCGGCCGAGCCCGTGTGCGTCCAGCTCCCGTCGTCCGGGATGAAGCCGGTGCGCATCGGCTACTTCGGCTGGGACCTGGACACCGGCGTCGTCACCGTCGACGAGGGGCTGCGAGCGATCATCGGCGGCGGCGAGGAGTTCCCCGGCACCATCGCGGCCCTGACGGCACGCCTGGCGCCGGAGGACACGTACGCCCTGTGGACGATGGCGCGCCGGGCCGCCGGTTCGGGCGGCCCGGTGGCGCGCAGGATCCGGCTGAAGGGGCCCGACGGCGGGCTGCACCTGCTGGAGGTCTCCGCCCGGGCGTCGCCCCCCGACAGACCCGCGGACCGGTCCGGGAGCCGGGGGCGCTTCCTGACCGGGTCCCTGGTCGATCTGGGCACCGGGCTCATCGGGTCGGACGCCACGGACCGGCTCCCACGGGCCATTCTCGCGATCGACCGCCTCGGCCGGGTCACCTACGTGAACCACCTCGCCGAGGCGCTCCTCGGCGAGGCACGCGGCACGCTCGCCGGGCGAAGCCTGTGGCAGGTCATGCCGTGGTTCGACCACGCCGCCCACGAGGAGGAACTGCGGGCGGCGCTGCTGTCCGAGGAGCCCCGGTACTTCCAGGCCCGTACGGCCACGGGCCAGTGGCTGTCGGTCTCCCTCTATCCGGGGCACGACGGCGTGACCATCGTGCTCCTCCCGGAAGGCGACCCGGCGTACCAGCCGGGCTCCGTCACGCGTCGCGACGCGGGGCTCGGCTCGCCCGCCGACCAGGCGTCCGCCCTGTACCGGCCGGTGGCCCTGGCCATCGCCCTCACCGAGGCGGTCACCGCACGCCAGGTCTCGGCCGTGGTCACCGACGAGCTGCTGCCCGCGTTCGGCGGCCGCCAGCTGGCGATCTACCTGCTGAGCGAGCGTCATCTCTACCTGGCGTGGGAGACCGGCTTCCCCAAGGGTTTCCTGGAGCCCTTCGAAGGCGTGGGCCTGGACGCCCGGATGCCCGGCGTGGAGACCCTCACGACCGGCCGGCCGCTCTTCTACGAGTCGATGGAGCAGCTCGGCAAGGCGTACCCGGGCCTCCCGCTGGACGCCCACTCCGGCGCGCGGGCGTTCCTGCCGCTGATCGCCTCCGGCCGCCCGGTCGGCTCCTGCATCCTCGGCTTCGAGCGGCCGCGCGGCTTCAGCCCGGAGGAACGCACCGTGCTGACGGCCCTGGCCGGACTCATCGCGCAGGCACTGGAGCGGGCCCGCCGGTACGACTCCGAGGCCGCCCTGGCCCGGGGGCTCCAGGACGCACTGCTGCCGGGCCGCCTCCCCGTCTGCGACGGCTACGACACGGTGGCCCGGTACCTCCCCGGCACGCAGGGCATGGAGGTGGGCGGCGACTGGTACGACGTCATCGAGACCGCCGACGGGCTGCTGGCCCTCACCATCGGCGACGTCCAGGGCCACGGGGTCGCCGCGGCGGCGACCATGGGGCAGCTGCGCAGCGCGGTGCGCGCCTTCGCGCTCGGCGGACTGGCTCCGCGGGAGGTCGTCCGGGGCACCAACCGGCTGCTGATCGACATGGATCCGGGCCAGTTCGCGAGTTGCTGCTACATCCTGCTCGACCCGGAGACGGGGTCCGCTCAAGGGGTGCGGGCCGGACACCCGCAGCCGTTGCTGCGCCGGCCGGACGGGACGGCGGAGGTCGTGGACCTCGCGGGCGGGCTGGTGCTGGGGATCGACGACGACGCCACCTACCCCGTCACGCAGCTGGAGCTGGCACCGGGCGCCGTGCTCGCGCTGTTCACGGACGGCCTGGTGGAGAAGCCCGGCATGGACATCGACGACGGCATCGAACGGCTGCGCCGAACCTTCGCGGCGGCGGGTTCGGGCCCGCTCGCCGAAACGGCGGACCGGCTGATCCGCCACGCCCGCCAGGCGACCGATCGCGCCGACGACATCGCCCTGCTGCTGGCGGCCCGTTGGACCAGCGGGTCCTGACGACCCGTCCGCAGGACGCGGAGGCAGGAACGGGTGAACCGGCCGGCGGTGGCCCACCGGGCCGGTTCACGTCCCTGACCGGGGCCCCGTGGGGCCGCCGCCCCTCAGGAGCGGTAGCTGTCGCCCATCGTCGGCGGCGTGTTGTGCGCCGAGATCGACGAGAACGACGTGCGGTCGTTGTGCGCCTGGACGCGCCGCGCCTGCTCGATCTGCAGGCCGTCGGCGTTCTCGGTCGCCCTGTTCCCCCGCCGCAGCAGGGTGAAGGCGAGCAGCACCGCCACCGAGCCCAGGACCCCGAACAGTACGAGTACCGATCCCATGTCGAACTCCCCCGTGTCACCGAGCCGTCGGCCGGCTCGCCTCCCACTGACCGTAATCCGTCCGGCGATCACCGTGAAGCGGTTCGGCGCCGGGATCCGATCCGGACCCCGGTGCGCCGGCGCCCCGTGCGGCGCCGTGCGGGCGGGCGCCGGCCACTCGTGTGGGCGGACGGGCGTTCACCCGGTCGGCCTCGTGGCGCTGGTCGCGCACGCCGGGCCCGGCCAGGCTGGGCCCATCACCGCAGGCAGCACGAGGAGGACGAGTGCAGCAGGACAAGCAGCCGGAGTACGGCCCCGTGGTGTTCCGCGACCGCTCCGCCGGGTTCGCCTTCCTGACCCGGTCCACGGCCACCAGCCCGGAGACGATCGAGTGGGACGACGGCAACACCTATCCCGTGGTCGACGTCGAGATCTCCTCCGAGAGCCACCCCTTCTACACGGGCAAGGCGCGGACCGTGGACTCGGAAGGCCGGATCGCGAAGTTCGAGCGGCGCTTCGGCGAGGAGAAGTAGTCCGTCAGGTCGGCGGGCCACCCCCTTCGCGGGGAGCCCTCCCACCGCGGCTCTCGCGGCTTCCGTCCACGGATCCGGGACGGTCTCGACCCGTCCGCGTAAACCGGTCAGAGGATGACCGGTTCTGCTTCCAGGATGACGCCATGACCACAGCGGGGCACCCTGCCCCGTGCGCGGAGAGGCGGAATCATGATCGTTGTCACGGGAGCTTCGGGAAACGTCGGGCGGCAGCTGGTGGCGGCCCTCGCGGCGGCGGGTGAGCGGGTCACGGCGGTGAGCCGGCGGCCCTCGGACGGACCGCTGCCGCCGGGGGTGCGCCACCGGGCCGCCGATCTGTCCCGGGCCGCCGACCTCAAGGCGGCCTTCGAGGGGGCCGACGCCCTCTATCTGCTCGTGCCCGGCGGAGGCGGGACACTCGGCCCGCGGGACATCGTGGAGACGGCGGCCGCCTGCGGTGTGCGCCGTATCGTCCTGCAGTCCTCGCAGGTCACGGGGACCCGGCCGGAAGCCGCGTCCCACACCGTCCTGCGGGAGTTCGAGTCGGCGGTCCGCGGGTCCGGTACGGAGTGGACGATCCTGCGCCCCGGAGGCTTCGCCTCCAACGCCTTCCTGTGGGCGGACTCCGTCCGCTCGGCGCACACGGTGGCGGCCCCGTTCGGCGACGTGGCCCTGCCGGTGGTGGACCCTGCGGACATCGCCGAGGTCGCGGCCGCGGTCCTGCTCGGGGACGGGCACGCCGGCCGGACCTACGTGCTCACCGGGCCCGCGGCCGTCTCCCCGCGCGAGCAGGCGGGGGCGTTCAAGGAGGTGCTGGGCACGCCCGTGCGCTTCGAGGAGCTGAGCCGGCACGAAGCCCGCGCGGGGATGCTCCGGTTCATGCCGGAGCCGGTCGTGGACGGGACGCTCTCGGTCCTGGGCGAGCCGACCTCCGAGGAGCGCCGGGTGAGCCCGGACGTGGAGCGGGTCCTCGGCCGCCCGGCCCGGCCCTTCTCCGCCTGGGTCGAGCGGAACGCGGCGGCCTTCCGCCGGCCTGACGCGCGGTGAGCGACGCCGCTACCGGTCCGGCTTGAGCGGCAGGACACCCCCTAGGGTGTGCGGGTCGCGTCGGTACGAGAACGGTGTGATGACGGGGGTCGGTCGTGCGGGAGTTGTTCCTGGCGGACGCGCGCGGATACATGCGGTGGATCGAGTTGCCGGGGGAAGGCCCGGTCCGGGTCTGCCTGCACGGCCTGGGGTGCACGGGCGCGTCCGACTTCGCGCACGTCATGACGCGTCCCGCCCTGTCCGGCGGCCGGACGCTCCTGGTGGACCTGCTGGGTTTCGGACTGAGCGACCGCCCGCGGGAGTTCGGCTACGGCATGGCGGAGCAGGCGGCCGCCGTGGCGCAGGTCCTCGACCACCTGGGCCTGACGGGCGTGGAACTGATCGGACATTCGATGGGCGGCGCCGTCGCCGTGCGCCTCGCCGCCTCCCGCCCCGATCTGGTGGCCCGGCTGGTGGTGGCGGAGCCGAACCTGTACCCCGGGGGCGGGATGTTCAGCAGCCCGGTCGTCGCGCAGGACGAGGAGACGTTCGTACGCGACGGGTTCGCGCGGATGCTGGCCGCCGTCGACCGGCCTGACTACGCGGCGCGGCTGCGCCTGGCCGACCCGCGGGCGGTGCACCGGAGCGCGGTGGCGCTGGTCGAGGGGGCCGCGCCGCCGGAGGGCGAGCTGCTGGCGGCGCTGGACCGGCCGCGGGCCTTCCTCGTCGGCGAGTACAGCCTGCCGGACGCGGACGCCGAGCGCATGGCCGCGCTGGGCGTTCCCGTGTTCGAGGTCCCGAAGGCCGGTCACAACCTCATGATCGACAACCCGGAGGGCTTCGTGACGGCGCTGGTCGCGGGCCTCTCGGTCGAGGCGCCCTGAGCCGCACGTCCCGCGGCGGGCGCGAGCAGGTGCGCGGAACGCGCGACCGCCCCGGCCCGGTGGACGGGCGGGGCGGTCGGGTGCAGTCCGCTCAGGGATGCAGCGACGCTCAGGCCTTGTCCTCGACGACGCCGGAGGCGGCGACGGCGATCTTCGCGCTGGTGGCGCCGGACCGGGAACCCAGGCCCTCGATCTTCTTGACCAGGTCCTGGCCCTCGACGACCTCGCCGAAGACGACGTGCTTGCCGTCGAGCCAGTCGGTCACGATGGTGGTGATGAAGAACTGCGAGCCGT
The DNA here is from genome assembly GCF_008042125.1 of Streptomyces sp. MS191. Lineage (GTDB taxonomy): Bacteria > Actinomycetota > Actinomycetes > Streptomycetales > Streptomycetaceae > Streptomyces. The sequence goes on along the minus strand of NZ_RDBI01000051.1, from coordinate 75,612 downwards.
TGGTGTTGCGGCCGGCGTTCGCCATCGACAGCAGGAACGGGCGGTCGTGCTTGAGCGTGAAGTTCTCGTCGGCGAACTTCTCGCCGTAGATGCTCTTGCCACCGGTGCCGTTGCCGTTGGTGAAGTCACCGCCCTGGAGCATGAACTCGGGGATGACGCGGTGGAACGGGGAGCCGGCGTAGCCGAAGCCGTGCTGGCCGGTGGCGAGCTCACGGAAGTTCTGCGCCGTCTTCGGGACGACGTCGTCGAACAGCTGGAAGACGATCCGGCCGGCCGGCTCGTCGTTGATGGTGATGTCGAAGTAAACGTTGTTGCTCATGGGGACATCCTGTCATTCCCGTCCCGTCCTCGCGCGCACGGGCTGCCGCTTGTCGGGCCCCACTCGGCCCACTCTTCACCCGGCTGCCCCACGGACGGGCCCACCGGATCCCCGTGCCCCGGCGCGAGTACGGGGATCCGAGGCGTCGTCAGGCGGACGCGCCGCCGTCGAGCGCGTGCAGGGCACCGTCGGTGGGAAGCGGGGCGGCCTCCTCCAGCAGGGAGCCGAGGGCCGTGTCGTTCTGCAGGAGCCCGGTGGCTCCGGCGGCACCGGTGTCGGCCGAGGCGTTCGGCGGCGGGCTGACGAGGGCCGTGACGACACCGGCCGCGAGGGAGGCGATGGCGAGCATGCTGCGCTTCTTCATGCCCTGGTCAACTACCGAGAGGCCCGGGGGGTTACGGCCTCGGAGTGGGGCGAAATGATTCAGCGGCCCGACGGGGCCGATCCGGTCCGGCGCGAGGCCGATCCAGGGGCGGCGGTGCGTCCATGCCGGGGGCCGGCTTTGCGCCTGTGCCGGGGCGGGCGAGGTGCCATCGCCGATCCGGGCACCACCCGTCCCCTCACGACGCTCCCGCCCGGCATTCGCCTCGAAATATCTGAAAATCCGCAATTCAGCCGCAACCGGACACGGCGTGCGGCACGTCTTCCCCAGTGACACCAGAGTCCCCGTAGCACCGGAAATGGGGGACGTCATGCATCACCGTCCACGCCTCGCGGCCGCCGCCGCCGGAATCCTGCTGGCCGCCGGGATCGGAGCGACGATCCCGGCCGACGCCTCCACCACCCCGTCACGGACGGCCGGGCCTCCCACGACAGCCTTGGTCACCAACGCCCGCTGGGGCGGGCACCCCACCTTCGACCGGCTGGTCGTGGACGTCCGGGGGGGGATGCCTCCGGTCACCGTGAAGCCGGTCACCGTCCTGCGGTACGACGGCTCGGGGCACCGGGTCCCGCTTCCCGGGAAGTACTTCCTGGAGATCAAGCTCTCCCCCGCCGCCGCCCACGACGCGTCCGGCAGGTCCGTCTACCACGGCCCCCGGCTCACGAAGATCAACCTGCCCGCGCTCAAGGGTGTCGCCCTGACCGGCGACTTCGAGGGCGTGGTCACCCTCGGGGCCGCCTTCGACACCAAGCCGCACTACAAGACGTTCACGCTGCACTCGCCCGAGCGCCTCGTGCTCGACATCGCGCATCCGGTCGGCTGCCGGCGGTGAGCGACGGAGACGCGGCCGACGGCCGACCCCTGCGCGCCCCGCCCGAAACGACCTGGCGGCCCCCGAAACGACCTGGCGCCGCACGCCGGCCATCCGGGCGCCGGTCGCGCTGAGGGCGGCCCC
>NZ_RDBI01000051.1:7903-73856 GCF_008042125.1 Streptomyces sp. MS191 | reverse complement strand
CGGCGACTCGCCGGTCCTCTCCCGCTGTCGTCATACCGGTCCCCTCACGCACGGCCGGTGAGTGGGGCAGGACACCGCCTGATCTCCTCTGTTTGCTGTGCGTGATCGCGGCTAGACGGTCATCGCGACCGCGGTGGACGTGCCCGCGGCAGAGCGTGAGGGAGGGGACCCGTATGACGACAGCGGGAGAGGACCGGCGAGTCGCCGGGCGCGGAACGGTGCCGATCGGCCGTGACGTGGTGCTGGCGGTCGGACTCGTCGGGACGTGTGTCGGGGGCCTGGCGCTCTTCCTCAAGACGGTCGAGGCGGCCGGAAGCCGTATGGCGGTGCTGCCGCTCCTCATCGTCGCGACGCTGGTCGTCGCGATGGTGATCATCAGGTGGAGCGTCTCGCCCGTCCGCAGGCGGCTGTCCGCTCCTCCCGCGGAGCAGTGGGACGCCGTGGACGCCTACGCGACGACGGCTCCGGACCTCCCCGACGTCGGGCCCGACGCCCTGGACCATGCGGCGGTCGACGCCGACGGCTTCGAGCACACGATCGCCGCGCTCTGCGCGCGGGACGGCTGCTCCGCCGTGGAAGTGGTGGGCGGCGCGGGCGATCTGGGCGCCGACGTCATAGCGACGACCGCGGACGGACGTCGCGTCGTCGTCCAGTGCAAGCACTACGCCGACCACAACCGGGTCGGCTCGCAGGACCTGCAACGGTTCGGCGGCACCTGCTTCACCGTCCACGAGGCCGACGTGGCCGTCGTCGTGACCACCAGCTCCTTCACCGCCCCTGCCATGGAGTACGCGGCCACCTGCGGCATCGTCTGCGTCGACGGCGACGCGCTGACCGCCTGGACGGACCTGACGGTCCTCCCGCCCTGGGACACCCCCGACCCGGACGCGCCCCCGGCGGTCGCCGCGGCCGGCCCGGCCTGATCCGGTCCGGACAGCCGGCGGCGTGTCCGGCTCAAGGGACGGGCAGGGCCRACGCGCGGGCGAGCGCGGCCCGGACGAGCGGGGCCTGATCGGGCAGGTACCGGGAGGCCCAGGCGTCGGCCGCCGTGTGGAACGCGAGCAGGTCGCGTTCCACACCGGCCAGCAGAGTCCGCAGTTCGTCGGCGGCCGGCACGATGACCGGACTGCCGTCCCGATCGGCGTCGACGGTCAACCGGACCGTCTCACCGCGGAGTTCCGCCCCAGGTGAGGGATCGTGGCCGAACCAGCCGGCCCCGCCGCCGTCCAGCACGTCGTACCACTCCCGCCAGTCCTCCAGCCCGGTGCAGCAGCCGGGCAGCAGCGTGGCGCCGCCGGCCGTGTCCGTGACCCGCAGCCCGCCGGCTGCGAAAGGCTGCTCGAGGGTGAGCAGCCCGTGCAGGAAGGAGGCGAGCGGATCGCCGGGCCGAGGCGGACGATCCTCGTCAGGGGCGGGATCGACGTCGTTGCACGCGGCGACGCGCATCACCGCCAGCCCCACCTCGTCCGGAGCGAGCGCACCGCTGAGGGGCATGTGGCCGTACGCCTCGATCCGGGCGACGGGCCACAGGTCGAACCCGGCCGTCGCGGAGACCTCCAGTACGGGCTGCATCACGATCATCCGCGCAGTCTTCCGTGGACTCCCCGTCGGCGCCTCCGAGTTCGTGCCGGCCGAGGGCGCGCCGGTTGCGGTGGCGGCGCGGCCGGCCGGTGGGGTCAGGCGGCGAGGGTCCGGTGGAGGGCGTCGAGGCCGTCGCGGTAGATCCCGGCGAAGAGCTCCTCCGCCTCCGTGTCGCTCACCCCGTCGGGTGTGAAGCGCCCGGACCACTGCACCTCGACGCGGTCGTCCCGGCCCTCGACCGGGTGGACGCGGAGGGTGGAGAGATAGCCGGTGACGGGGAACGGCGCCTCGAGGATGGCGTACGTGTAGAAGCGCTCCGCCTCGTTGTACGCCATGAGGCGTTCGACGATCACGTCGCCGTCGGGGTTGGTCAGGCGGCGGACCCGGCCGCCCTCGAGCGCGGTGCTCTCGGGAATGTAGGGGAGCCAGTCGGGCAGGGCGTCGAAACCGCCGATGAGGTCCCAGACCTGCCGGGGTGAGGCGGGCAGGACGCGGCTGACGGACGTGGAGGCCATGATCGTTTCTCCTGGGGTGTGGTGCTGCGCGGGGGATACGGGGTCAGGCGCCGTGCGGGAGCGGGGCGGCCGGGCTGACCAGGCCGGCGGCGCGCAGCTCGGTCCAGAACGCGGCGGGGACGCCCTCGTCCAGGGCGGCGGTGTCCTCGGCGATGCGGCCGGGCCGCGTGGCGCCGGGGATGACGGCGGCGGAGGCCGGGTGTGCGAGGGAGAACTGCAGGGCGGCGGCCTTGATGCTCACGCCGTGCCTCGCGGCGAGGGCCTTGAGCTTCCCGACGCGCTCGATGATCTCGGCCGGTGCCTGCTGGTACTCGAAGTGGGTGCCGCCGGCGAGGATGCCGGAGCTGTACGGACCGCCGACGACCATGTCCACGCGCTGCTCCTGCGCCAGGGGGAGCAGCCGCTCCAGGGCGTGCTCGTGGTCGAGGAGGGTGTAGCGGCCGGCGAGGAGGAAGCCGTCGGGCCGCGGCTCGTCGAGGGCGAGGGTCAGCTCGATGGGCTCGGTCCGGTTGACGCCGAGGCCCCAGCCCTTGATGACGCCCTCGTCGCGGAGCCGCGACAGGACGCGGAAGGCGCCGGTGCGGGCCTCCTCGAACTTCTGCAGCCAGAGGTCGCCGTGGAAGTCCTGGGCGATGTCGTGCACCCAGACGATGTCGAGGCGGTCGGTGCCGAGGCGCTTCAGGCTGTCCTCGATCGAGCGCTCGGTGGCCTCGGCGGTCCACTCGTGGACGATCTTGTTCGGGTTGCCGTGCTCGAACAGGCCGCCCTTCTCGCCCAGGTCGCGGGCGGCGGTCTCGTGCTCGTCGAGGACGACCCGGCCGACCTTCGTCGAGAGCACGTACGCGTCGCGCGGCTTGCCGGCCAGTACCTCGCCCAGCCGGGTCTCGGCCAGGCCGGCGCCGTAGAAGGGGGCGGTGTCGTAGAAGCGGATGCCGTGGTCCCAGGCGGCCTCGACGGTCGCACGGGCCTCGTCGTCGGGGATCGCGCGGAACATGTTGCCGAGTGGGGCGGTACCGAAGCCGAGGCGGCCGGGAAGGATGTTCGTGAGGGACATGCGTGTGCCTTTGCGGGATGAGGGGCCGAGGGGTCGACCCCGAGTCGTGTCGGCGCCGCGTGTGAATGCAGACGCGCCTTACATGCGTCGACAATACTTGCATGCGCGGGCTAATTCAAGGAGGGCGTCGCGTACGGGCACGGCGACACGCGGTCCGCACCCGCGCGGGCAGCCGGTCGATGCCGCGCTCCCGGCGCGGGGGATGGGAGAGTGGCGGCATGTGCGGCCGATACGCCTCCACGCGTGCACCCCAGGATCTCGCCGGTCTTTTCGAGGCCCGCTGGAATCCGGAGGAGACCATCCCGCCGAGCTGGAACGTCGCCCCGACCGATCCGGTGTGGGCCGTCTGGGAACGGCCGGACCCCGACACCGGCGAGCTGGTGCGCGGGCTGCGCCCGGTGCGGTGGGGGCTGGTGCCGTCGTGGGCGAAGGACCCGGGGGTCGGTTCGCGCATGATCAACGCGCGCGTCGAGACGGTCCACGAGAAGCCGGCCTACCGCAAGGCCTTCGCCGCACGCCGTTGCCTGCTGCCCGCCGACGGCTTCTACGAGTGGGAGTCCGTCGCGGCGACCGCGGACACGAAGGCGTACAAGCAGCCCTACTTCATCCGGCCCGAGGACGCCTCCCCGATGGCGATGGCGGGTCTGTACGAGTTCTGGCGCGACCCGGCCGTCGCCGAGAAGGACGATCCGGACGCCTGGCTGACCACCTGCACGATCATCACCACCGAGGCCACCGACGCGGCCGGCCGGGTCCACCCCCGGATGCCCCTCGCCCTCGACCCCGCCGACTACGACGCGTGGCTCGACCCGGCCCACCAGGACGTGCACGCCCTGCGCGCGCTGCTGCACACCCCCGGCGGCGGCCGCCTGGAGGTGCGCCCGGTGTCGACCGCGGTCAACAGCGTCCGCAACAACGGGCCCCGGCTGCTCGACGCGCCCGCCTGACCCCGCCGGGGTCGCGGGCGTCTTCCGTCGCCGAGGAGGAGTTCCCCGTCACCGGGGAGGCTCCCCCCGTCACCGGGGAGGCCGCGTACCGGGCGGATCGTGCGACTCCTCCGGGGGCCGAGATGCGCGGCGCAGGGCCAGGGGCGGTTCCGGCGCGGTCGAGGAGATCTCGGGTTCCAGGCCCTGCGCGGGCGTCGTCCGCCGGCGCCCGGCGTCGAGACGCCAGGCTTCGAAGACCAGGGTCGTCGCCGTGACGACGGTGATGCCGAGCAGCCATCCTCCGACGACGTCGCTCACCCAGTGCACGCCGAGCGCGACCCTGGTGTACCCGACTCCCACGACCGCCGTGACGGCCAGCGCCCAGGGCAGCGGGCGCCAGGCCCGGGGCACCAGGGGAAGCAGGACCAGCAGGAGGACGGCGCAGGAGGTGGTCGCCGTCATCGCGTGACCGGAGGGGAAGGAGAATCCGGGGGCGTGGGACACCGGATCCGGCAGGTGCGGGCGGGCGCGTTCGACGGCGTGCTTGGTGAGCAGACCGGTCAGACCGCCGGCCACCGCCGTGACGGAGGCCCAGGCGGCCAGCCGCCACGCGCGGCGGGTCAGCAGCCACACCACCACGACGGCGACCAGCAGGCGCATCACGACCGGATCCCACACGTAGCCGGTCAGGAACTCCAGGAAGCGCACCCAGCCCGGGTGTTCGAGGGCGGTCTGGTGCAGCCGCTCCGCCGTGGTCCGGTCGAGCCGGTGCAGCGGCGGCCACCGGGACTCGACGAGGACCAGCGCGAGTGCGAAGGGGACGGCCACCACACCGGTGGCGAGCGCCGCCAGGACCAGCCGTGTCCCGAAGGCCGCGTCGGCACCGCCGTGCCGGGTGAGAAGGGCCCGGACGGCGGGCCGTCGGGCTCGCGTGGTGCGCTGTGCCATGGTGAAGTCGACTTCCTTACCTGTCGCGTGGGGAGCCGCGGCCGGCTCGTGGGGGGCGTGGTCAGACCCCGGGGTCCCGGCCCACCGGTTCCTCGAGGCCCGCGCGCGCGGCTTCCAGCTGTGCGGCGAACGCGAGGCCGAGGAAGAGGGCCAGCGAGGTCAGATACGACCACAGCAGCAGGGACATGATCGCGCTGAGGGGTCCGTAGACGGTGGTGAACGAGCCGCTCGCGCCGACGTACAGGCTCAGCGCCCAGGTCGCCGTGAGCCACAGGACGAGATAGACGACGGCGCCGAACGCGAGCCAGGTGTAGCCCGGTTGGGCGCGGCGCGGCGAGAGGCGGAAGATCGCGCTGGTCGCCAGGACCGCCAGCAGGATCCCGATCGGCCAGCGCAGGACCTCCCAGGCCCGGACGGTGCCGGGCCCGAGATGGTAGACCTGCGCGAACACATGCGTGAGGTCGCTGCCGAGGACGGTGACGACGAAGCTGAGCCCCAGCGGGAACCCGGCGAGCGCGGCCATCACCAGTCCCCGGGTGTACTTGTGCAGGAACGGCCGGTCGCGCTCGTTCCCGTAGATGCGGTTGGCGCCGCGCTCCACCTGGCACAGGCTGGTCGTGACGTTGACCAGGGAGAACAACAGACCCAGCCAGAGCGCCGCCTGGCCGCCGTCGTCGGCGTGGCGACGGCTCTCGCGCAGGGCGTCGTCGACCAGCTGCCGGCTGGGCCCGCTGGTGATCCGGCGTATCGTCAGCTCGGCGACGCGGCCGATGTCCTCGGTGTGCAGCACGCTCGACAGCCCGATGGCGGCGATGGCCAGCGGCACGATGGACAGCACGGTCTGCAGGGCCAGGGCGCGGGAGTGGCTGAAGCCGTCGGCGTAGCGGAACCGCACGAAGGAATCCCGGGCCAGCCGCCAGCCCCCGTAGCGGCGCAGCGCCGCCCACGCCTCGTCGCCGGACAGTTCCTCGCCCCGGACGTCACGTCTCTGCGGTACCCGCGTGGCGGTGCCCATCATGATCCTGACCGTGTGTGCCTCGGCGCGAGCGGCGCGAGGACGTCCGAGGGGACGGGACGGTCCGGGGCCCCGGCCGCCCGGGGCGCACCGTCGCCGCTCCGCGTACGGCGCGGAGGCTGGGCGGCAGGCCGGACCGCAGCGGGCCCCGGAGCGCGCGGCAGCCGCACGCGCAGCGCGCCCGGCTCCGTCTCCACGGTCAGCCGGCGGCCGTCGGTGACGGTGTCCCCGTCGATCTCACGGGGCTGTGCCCCGGCGAAGCGGATGTCGATGTGGCGGCCGCGGTAGTACGTCAGAGCGCCGCCGGCGACGGACCGTCCGCCGGCCTCCGCCGGATCGGCAGCCTGCCCCGCACCCCGCCGCGGCTCCGTGGACCGCGGGCGCAGGACCCGGGACACCAGGTGCCCGGTCGCGGCGAGCCACCCGGCCGCGCCCTCCGGATCGAACAGCACGACGTCCAGCCGCCCGCTGTCGGCGCGCGCCCCCGGCAGGAGCTCGACCCCTCCCTGCAGCGTGCCGACGTTGCCGACGACGACCATGCGGGCCCGGTGGCGGCGACGCCGTCCGCCGTCCACCCGGACGGAGACCCGGGTGCGGGGATCCCTGAGGTGCCGGGCCGCGGCGAGGAGGTAGGCGGCCCAGCCCAGCCGCGCCTTGAGCCGCGGCGACGCGTCCCGGACCATGGCGGCGTCGAAGCCCGCCCCCGCCATGACGGTGAACCGGGTGGCCTCGAGGCCGTCGCCCCGCACCCGCCCCACGTCGATGCCGAAGCAGTCCCCGCCCAGGGCCTCCTCCAGGGCCGTCGCCGGGTCCAGGGGGAGGCCCAGGTTGCGCGCGAGGAGGTTCCCCGTGCCGCAGGGCACGACCACCAGCGCGATCCCCGTCCCGGCCACCACGTCGGCGCAGGCGCGTACGGTCCCGTCCCCTCCGCAGGCGACGACCAGGTCGACGCGCGCGGGGGCCGGGCCCGCCCGGCCCGGCGCCGGGGCGTCACAGATCGCGGCGAGTTCACCGCACGGCTGCGCGGCCGTGGTCGGAGTCCATCGCTGATCCGGACGGCTGTGCGCCTCCAGGACGGCGCGCACGCGGCCGGCGAGCCGGTCGTCGCAGGCGTGCGGATGACGGACGACGACGACCCGCCCGGCCGTCAGGACGCCGGGATTCGCGCCGGTGGTCGCGCCGGGATTCGCGCCGGAGGACGACCGCCGCCGGCCGTGGTCGTCGGCGGCGCCGCCCGGAACGCGTCCGGCGAGGAACACCGATCCGACGACCAGAAGTGTCAGCGCGCCGTTGGCCAGGCCGCCCACCACGTCGGTGGGGTGGTGCATGCCCCGGTACAGCCGCGACAGGGCCACCAACGGCGGGACGAGCAGGAGAGCCGCCACGGTGACGTACCGCCGAGGACCCCGCAGCCGGGTCAGCGCCAGCAGGGCCAGCCCGCCGAACAGGGCGACCGAGGCGCCGACATGGCCGGACGGGAAACTCGACGTCGGCGGCGCCGCGTCGAGGTGCGGCACCGTGGGACGGGGCCGCTGCACGCACACGGTCACGATGAGGAACACCGCTGACTGCACGGCGACCGACGCGCCGAGGAACACGGCCTCCGCCCACCGCCGTGATCCCGGCAGGACCAGCAGGGCGGCGACGCACACCAGGGTCACCACCACGACCGCCTGGGTCCCGGCCAGCACCGACAGCCAGCTCGAGACGGCGTCGGCCACGGGGGCGCGGTAGGCGGCGAAGGCGCGGCTGGCCCGGTCCTCCACGGGGCCGAGCAGGTCGGCCACCGGAGCCCTGGTCAGCAGCAGACCCAGCCCCACCATCAGGCTCGCCTGCGCCGGCACCAGCACCAGAAGCCCGGAACGTCTCGCGGCCGCATCCCTCTGCGTCGTCATGACAGTCCTCATTGCCCGTCACGGCCGGATGATGTCCGCGCCGGGCGAGCGAGGCCGTCCGCGCCGGGCGAGCGAGGCCGTCCGCGCCCCTTGTCCGGCGGCGACCGGGGGCCCCGGCCCCGCCGGAGCGTTCACCGTCCCCTCGCGTCCACCGGCCCCCGGCCCGGTGGACGCGAGGGGACGGCTCAGGACCAGGAGGCCGCCACCAGCGACCGCTCCGCGGCGGCCAGATGGACCGAGGCGGCGAGCCACGCCCGCGCGTAGCCGTCGGCCGAGGCGTCCGTGAGGCGGCCGAAGACGTCGCGGGGCCTGCGGTCCGCCTCGGCCGTCAGGGCCTCCGTCAGATCCGCCGCCCCGCCGAACCCGGCCCGGCGCAGCGGTGCGACGAGACCGGCCGCGTCCGCCCCGCGCCCGGCCTCGGCCACGGCACGCCGGCCGCCGGCGACCCCCGACTCCAGCAGGCGCCGCACCCGCCACAGCGGCGCGTCCGCCAACGGGTCCGGTCCGGCCGTCACGGGACCCGGCACGTCAGGGGCCGTCGCCCCAGGCGGGAAGTGGCTGCCCTGGAGACGGTCGTAGCCCAGATCCGCCCGGCCCAGCCACTCCTCCGGCAGCCGCAGGGTGTACGGCGCCGCCGGCACCGGACCGACCGCGAGCGGCCGGAGGGTCGCCGCCCGGTCGAGGTCGGGCCTGCCCAGCACCCGGAGGGCGAGCCCCGGGTGCTCGGCGATCCGGCGCAGGCTGGCGGCGTGCGGCAGCTCCGGATGGGGGTGGGCCGGGCGCAACCGCAGCAGCGGACCGTCACCGGCGACACGGACCATCAGATACTCCCCGGCGGCACCGACCACCTCCACGTCGCACCCCAGCAACGGCGCTTCGGACTGCCCGCCCGGCTCCTGCGGGCCGCCGTCGAGCGCGTCGGCCATCGCCTCGCGTACGGGCCGGGAGAACAACGCCGCCGCCGGCTCCTCCGACCAGTCCACCCCGGGCAGGGGAGTCGCGCGCACGCCCCGGCCCGCACCGAGGCGTCCGTCCGCGGAGACGGTCGCCCCGACGATCCGCAGCCCCCCGCGCGCGAGCCCGGCGTGGTCGAGGACCCCGCCACCGAGCGCCACCGACGCGGAACCCGCCCCCCTGGCCCGGCCCGGACCGCCCGGGCGCACGTCGGACACCGAGTAGCAGGAGCCGTCGGCGCTCACCAGGTGCGTGGCCACACCCCCGTAGCCGGTCGCGGACAGCACCGGCTCCCTGCACAGGCCGAACACCCGCAGGCTGCCGCCCTCCTCGTAGGCGCGACGCGCACTGCCGGCCGCGCCGTGACCGGCCGACCCGGAGGCGAGCCCGGCGGCGCCGGCCAGCAACTCGCGGAAGGAGGACGTGAGATCACCGAGCCGCTGGCCCTGGCCGCGCTCCCGCGCGGCCCGCAGCCCCCGTACGACGCGCAGCGCGGCGGCCTCGGCACGGGGCAGCCCAGCCAGCCGCACGGTGTGGGCCGCGCGCAGCAGCTCGGCCTGGACCACCGCACCACCGGCCGTGACGCCGGCGGACAGCGCTTCGGCGGCCGCCTCCCACAGCACGGTCGCCGCCCGGACCTGCGCCGGACCGAGCCCGCTCGCCGCAGCGTCGGTCGCGGCGGCGGGGGCGACGGACGGGCCGGTTCCGACGCCGGAGGGCGGCGCGGCGGCCGCGGCCGCCGGCGGTTCCGCGGCGGAGCCGCCGACGGCCTCCGCTCCGTCTGCCGGCGGTTCCGCGGTCACGGGCAGGGTGTCCGCGTCCGCGATCGGGGCCGCGCCCAGCACCGCGGCGCGGTGCAGGCATCGGGGCGCCAGCAGACAGGTGCAGACCGCCTGCCCGGGGGCCGTGACGGCGCCCGAAGCGCCGGGGGTCAGGGTGACCACCGCGTCCTCGCCGAAGCGTACGTCGACCGAACCGCCGGTGGACGGGACGGCGTGTTCGGCGCAGCCGGCGATCGCGGCGTCGAGCTTCTTGCGCAGCCGGGCGCTGAGCTGCTCGACGGCGTCGGCGAGCACCTCGGGGGCGACGGGCGGCAGGACTTCCAGGCTCAACGGGCTTCTCCACGGAGGCGGTCGCCCACCCAGCGGGCGAGGGCGAGCGGACTGAGGGCGGCCACCGGCATTCCGGCGGCGACGAGCCGGCGCGCCACCGGCACCGAGTAGCGGGGCGCACCGGAGTCGTCGAGGGCCGCGCAGCCCAGCAGATGGGCGCCCGACGAGGCCAGCGCCCGCACCTCCGCGAGCAGTCCGGCGAGCGGCGCGCCCTCCTCGAAGTCGCTGACCACGACGACGAGGGTGCGGCTCGGCACGGTGATGAGCGAGCGGGCGTGCGCGAGCCCCGCGGCGATGTGGGTGCCACCCCCGACGCGGACCTCCAGCAGCAGCGACAGCGGGTCCGGCACGCGGTCGGTGAGGTCCACCACCTGGGTGGAGAAGGCCAGGAAGTGCGTCGACAGGGTCGGCACACCGCCCAGCACCGCGGCGGTCAGCGCCGACCAGATCACCGAGGCCTCCATCGAGCCGGAGACGTCGACGACCAGGATCAGTCGCCAGTCCGACTCCTTGCCGGCCCGGGTGGCGAACACCGGCCGTTCCGGCACCACCACGACGCGGCCGTCGTCCGTGCGGCGCGTGTGTGCCAGGTTGGCGCGCAGGGTACGGGCGAGGTCGAGGCGGCCACCGGGCCGGCGGGTCGGGCGCGGCGTCGTCAGGCCGGACAGCGTCGGGCGCAGGCGGGTGGCCAGTTCCCGGGCGAGCTCGTCGACGAGCCGCTTCACGAGCGGCCGGAGCCGGGCGAGTTGCGCCTCGGGCATGCCGCCGGCCAGCGACAGCACCGAACCCAGCAGCTCCACCGACGGGCGCACCGCCGCCGGATCCAGCTGTGCGAGGACGTCGGAGCGCCCCGCGTCGGCGGCCTCGGCGAGGACCTCCTCGCGGACGTCCGCCCCGAAGAGCGCCTCCAGCTCCTGGGACCACTCCCGGGCGGTGGGGAAGGACGGATCCTGCCCGGCGCCCGTCCCGGCACCACCGTCCAGGTCGTCGGCGCCCTCGCCGCGGCCCCTGCCGTACAGCTCGTCCAGGGCGCGGGCGTAGCGCCGCGCGTCGGCACTCAGCCGCTCCTTGTGACGGCCGAGGAGGAGGCGCCACCGGTCGACGGGGCCGAGTCGCCGGTCCGCCGGACCGGCGGGGGCAGGGTCCGCGGTGCCGGCGGCCGGAGTGTCCGGACCGGCCGGGGGCCGCGGCCCGTCGGGTACGGCCAGGGCCAGGGCCTTCAACGCGGCGAGACCGGCCGCGTCGGCGGCGGCCCACAGCGCCAGCAGCTCCGGCGGGGCGTCGAGGGAGAGGTCCGGACGGTCGCCGAGGCGCTCGGTCACCGTGGTGAGCAGACGGTCGCGGGCGGCCGGGGCGAGGGCGTCGAACCCGCCCCGCAGAGCCGGAAGACGATCGAGGAACTCCTGGTCGCCCAGGGCGTCGACCCGGTCGAGCAGCGGTGTCAGGGCCTCCGGGGATGCCTGGAGCAGCGGCCCGGCGGCCGTGAGCAGTCCCGCGAGCCGCTTCGTCAGGACGCGCCGCGCGTCGGGAGCGGTCGCCCCGTCGACCCAGCCGGCCGCCCGTTCCCCCAGTGCGGCGGCCGGGTCCAGGTCGAGCATCACCCGTACGGCCAGGGCCGCGCCCTGCATCAACGGCGCCGCATCGGCCGCGAGTTCGGCGAGCGCCCGGTCCAGCCGCAGGCCCAGGTGCCGGGCGGCCGTCCGGTCCGCGAGCGCGACCAGCGCGCCCGCGTCCGCGGGGGTGTCGCTTCCGGCCAGACCGGGCAGCGACCGTACGGCGGCCTCCAGCAACTCGTCCGTCAACGTACCGGCGGTGGTCCGGGCTTCCGCCGTGGTGCCGGGGTAGTGGCCGCGGCGGATGCCCTCCAGGAGATCCAGGGCTTCGAGGAGTTCGGGCAGGTCGGCCGTCTCGGGCAGGAGTACCGACGCCTCGCGCAGCCGCGCGTCGACCAGTTCGGGCAGGTCGCAGCGCGCGGCGGCGGTCAGTCCGGTCAGGATCTGGGCGGCGGTGGGGCCGCCCTCGGCGGCCTCGCGGCGCGCGGTCTCGCCCAGGGTGCCGGCGGCGGCCTGCTCGGCGGTCACCCCGCGGACCCCGGCGAGATCGAGACGCGCGGGCACGGACGGCGTCCAGGTCAGCCGCCACTTGGTACCGAGGGCGGTGCCGTCACCGGTGGCGGCGACGGGCTCGCCGTACGACGCCCCGATGACCAGCAGGCGCTGCAGCAGCACCTCGCGGCGGCCGTCGAGCGGGGAGCGGAGCGGGTCGAGCCGGACCTCGCGGGCCTCCGGCTCCTCCGGGCGGGGCAGCCGCAGCCGGGCCAACTCGTCCTCGACCGAAGGACCCAGACCCGAACGGGGCGCGTGCGGGCTGATCCGGCCGCGCGCGGTGCCGACGAACACGGCTTCCAGGGCACGGGCCAGCGCCCGGCCCCGGCCCAGGGGCTCGCCCTGCCCGAGGACGGTCGTGACGGCCTCGAGCAGCTCACCTCGCCCGGGCGCGGGGAGCCCGCGCAGGGCGGCCAGGTCGCAGGCAAGCCGCAGCGTCTCGGCGGCCTCGCCCGTGCCGGCGGTGTGACCCGCGCGGCGCAGCTCCCGGCACAGGCCGGTCACCGCGGCGGACGCCGCCACACGGATCCGGTCGGGGTCGCCGCCCGCGGCGAGCACGGCCTGCTGCCACCGGGGGTCGCGGATGCCGGCGGGGTAGCCGGACCGGGAGTCCAGCAGGTCGAAGGAGTACGGCACGAAGGAGGTCACCGCGCCGCCCCCGGCCGTCGCCCCACCGGCCGTCGCCGGCGCGTGGCCGGTCCCTGCCGGGGCGCGGTGCGCGTCGGGACCGGTCGTGCTGGTCCCGGCCGCGTCGGGGCCGGCCTGAGCCGGGACAGCCGCCGCGCCCGTACCGGCCGAACCCTCGTACCCCGGGCTCTGATCCCGCTTGCCCGTGTCCGTACCCGCGTCCGTGCCCTGGTCCGCGAGCAGTGCCGGCGCGTGGAAGGCGCCGATCACGGCGGCGACGCGACGCCCTCCCGCCGAGGCCGCCGCGATCACCTGCCGCATCCGCGCCTCGCGGGCCAGGTCGGTGGCGGGCACGGCACCGTCGGCGCGCAGCGCCCAGCCCACGCCCAGGGCCGCCCGGCGCACCGACTCCGGGGAACACCCCGGAGCGAGGACCTCCACGGCGCGGTCCCACATGTCCTCACCCTCACGGCCCGTGCCGGCGGCGGCGAGCGCCCCGGCGAAAGAGGCGCGCCCCCGCGGCTCCCCGGCGTCCGGGCCGGCGTCGACCTCCGCGCGCTCGTCCGGTTCCTCGGCCGGCCGACGTGCCGTTCCGGTCGCCGACCAGCCGGGGTCGGACAGCGGCAGGTCGCAGCACACGACCTCCACCCCGCGCTCCCGCGCCCAGCGCACCGCCACCAGCTCCGGTGAGAAGTCCGCGAACGGGTAGAACGCGAGCCGGCCCGCCTCGCCGGCCCCGGCCAGCGCGACCGGGGCCACCGTCTCCGGGTCGGCCAGATGCCCCAGCCACGGCTGGAAGTCGGCCGGCAGCTCCACGCAGACCACCTCGGCACCCGCGTCGTCCAGCAGGCGGGGCACCACCGCCGCCAGCGCCGGACTGTGGTGGCGCACTCCCAGCAGGTACGGCTCCCGCGACGCGGCCAGCGCGTCCACGGCCCGCCGCGGATCGACGCTCGTCAACGCAGGCTCCCGCGCAGGTCCCAGAGGCGGCGCCACATCGCCGAGCCGCTCTCGGCCCGGCGGCGCACCGGGCCGTCCCAGTAGCCCAGCAGCCGCGCGTGGTCGGCCGGATCGTCCTTGCGGACGACGCCCAGCAGATGGCCCGGCAGCAGGTCCAGCACGTCGCCGCCCGGCAGGTACGCGGCCGCGACCCCCAGCGACGCCGCCACCTGCACCGCCTCGGCGGTGGACATGACCGTCCCCGGCCGCTCCACGTCCCAGCCCTCGGTGGAGCGTCCCGAGCGCAGGTCCCGGAAGACGGTGACGAGCGCGTCCAGGACGGCGTCGTCGACCCCGAAGGCCGCGCCCGCGCGCTGCACCGCGGCGACGGCCTGACGACGGATCAGGACGGCCTCGGCGTCGGCGTCGGCGATCGGGTCCACCGTCTCGAAGTTGAACCGGCGCTTGAGCGCCGCGGACATCTCGGAGACACCGCGGTCCCGCAGGTTGGCGGTGGCGATGACGGTGAAGCCGGGTTCCGCGGTGACCACCGCGTCCTCGGAGGCCGTCAGCTCGGGCACCGTGATCCGGCGGTCGGAGAGGATGGACACCAGGGCGTCCTGCACCTCGGGCAGGCAGCGGGTGATCTCCTCGACCCGCACGACCCGGCCGGTCCGCATCGCGGCGAGGACGGGGGAGTCCACCAGGGCCTCCGACGTGGGGCCCTGAGCGAGCAGCAGCGCGTAGTTCCAGCCGTAGCGGAACGCGTCCTCGGTGGTACCCGCCGTGCCCTGCACGGTCAGCGCGCTGGTACCGCTGACGGCCGCCGCGAGCAGCTCCGACAGCATCGACTTGGCGGTGCCGGGCTCACCGGTCAGCAGCAGCCCGCGCTCCCCGGCGAGGGTCACCACACAGCGCTCGACCAGCGCGCGTTCGCCGACGAACTTCGGTGTGATCTCCAGCTTCGAGGGCAGGCCCGCGCGGCGCTTCGGCAGGGCCAGTTCCCCGCCGCCGCTGCCGCACACGAAGGTGACGACCGCGCGCGGGGTCAGGGCCCAGCCGGGCGGACGGGGGCCCGGGTCCTGGGCGGCGAGGAAGGCGAGCTCGGCGGCGTGACGCTCCTCGGCCGCCTGGACCTTCCGGACGGGGGAGGGCTGTTCGGTGACGGTCATGCGGGAATCCTTCTGCGTGGTACGGGTACACGGGTACGGGGTGGCCGGTGCGGCGCACCTGGGCAGGGGTGCGCCGCACCGTACGTCGGACGGCTGCGGCCGGTCAGCGGCGGCGCCTGGTGCGCCGGACCTTCAGCTCCTCGAAGCGGGGGACGTCGCCGTCGAGGATCCGCCGCCACGCCCGGGCGAACAGCTCCGCGGCCGGCTCGGTCGGCACCAGCGCGCCCAGGACGGGACGCTTGCCCGACACCGGCCCGTACATCGGCAGCTTCCACTGCTCGACCGGCAGCACCGGGGCCGACTGCTCGGCCCACGCGCCCGGCAGGAACAGCGACCGTCCCGCCCGGGTCCGGACGGCCGACACCACCAGCTCGGTGTCCGCCAGTTCGGCGCGGGCCGCCTTGGCGCGCGCCGGCTTCCAGCCGGTCCAGCGCGCGGTGTTGCGGTCCGTCGGGTCGGGCATGGCCAGCAGCATCAGGTACAGCGCGGCCGCGTCGGCCCCCAGCCCGCGGGCCTCGGCGACCTCGGCGACCAGCGCGGGCACCGAGCGCGACGGATCCTGCGGCCACCACAGGCCCTCCGGGTCCGGCGATCCCGCCGCGGGCGCGCCCGGATCGGCCAGCAGCCGCGCGAACGCCGGGTCGTGGGCCCGGCGCAGCGCCGCCTCCGCCTGCGTCGGCTGCTGGTCCTGACCGCGCAGCGCCGCCAGATACGGATCGGATCCGGTCGAGTCGAGCAGCGCCGGCCGCAACGCGGGCTCGGGCTGGCCGTCGTGCGTGGCCATGAGCACCGCGCCGTACCGCTCGTGGTCCGGCGCCGTCTCGGTCGGGGAGCCGGCCACCTTCCGGAAGTCCGCGAGGCTCGTGTAGCCGCCGCCGGACAGCAGCAGTCCGGGTGCCGCCAGGCGCTGCCGGACGGCCGTGAGCGCCGCGGGCAGGGCCGCGCGCACGGGATCGCCGGCGGGCAGCCGGTGGGCGAGCCAGGCCGTCAGACCCATCGCCCCCGCCAGCACCGACGTGGTGAACGGGGCCTCCGTCGCCACCACCGGCGCCGGCCGGTCGCCACTGATGTGCCACTCCACGTCGACGCTCAGCTCCGGGGCCGACGCCGGGTCCAGCAGAGCCGGCAGCGCCTGGTGGACGGCCCAGCCGCTGCGCGTGGCCCGGGCGGCCTCTCCGGCCAGCCAGTCGGGCACCCGCCGCCGGCGCCCCACGCGCGCGTTCCACACCGCCGCCGCGGACGCCACGTCCGGGCCCTCGCTCCACAGCCGCGCCGGATCGTCGGGCACCAGCGCCGCCACCACGGCCTGGCGCACCTCGACGGCGAGCGCGCGCAGCTCGTCGCGGGCGTGTCCGGCCTCGGACACCTTCAGCCCCAGCGTCTTGCGCAGCTCCGCGGGCAGGAAGTTGCTCTGCCAGCTGTCCACCTCGGGCATGCCCGCGAGGACGAGCCGGGACAGCGCCCCGGACGCACCGGTGAGCCGCCCGAACTCCTCGGCGGCCTCCGCCACGAACGGAGCCGCGCCCCGCGCGGTCGCCTCCCGCAGGAACCCGGTCAGCCAGTCGGCGCCGCGCCCGCGGTCACCCACCGGCGACGCGCCGCGGACCGTGTAGGGACCGGGCACCTCGAACCGGCCCCGCGGGTCGTACAGCAGCGCGCCGAACTCGCGGCCGTCGTCGACGTTCGTGCTGTCCTCGGCGAACCCCAGCACCGCTCCACCGCCCAGCGGCAGCACGCAGCGGTGCCAGGAGCTGCGCTCCGTGCCGTCGGCCGTGTGCAGGTGCGGCGTGCCGAGGTGGACCCGGACCCGGCGCCAGTGGCCGGCCGAACCCGCCGCCGACCCCAGACCCAGCGCGTCGACCTTGCCGAGCAGGCCCAGCAGCGCGGCCCGTTGCCCGTCGCCGCTGCCGGGAGCGACGGCCCGGTAGGCGATCGCGCCCGGCTCGTCCAGCAGGGAGGTGAAGGGCATCGCGGAGTACGGCAGCGACGGCAGGTCGTAGTGCAGCCGTCCCGGCCGCGCCGTGGCCGACGCGTCGGCCACGGCCGACGCCAGCCCCTCCAGGAAACGGTGGGTCACATCCGAGTCGGCGCCCCAGCGGTGGTACCCGGAGCCCACGAGGCCGTTCAGCGCCTCGCCGACGGTGCGGTCCGACGGCCCCTCGGCACGCACCTCCGCGGTCGGCGCCGCCGGGTCGAGGCGCGCCGCCACGGAATCCAGCGACTTCTGCTGCCGCACGGCGAAGCGCAGCACCTTCACCACCCCCGCGATCAGCTCGGGCGCGGAGATCCCCGGGAGCGCCGTGCTCACCAGCTCCGGAACGTCGGCCGCCCGCTCCGCGGCGGCCGCCGCCTTCAGCAGGGTGCCCGCGAGCTCCGCGTCGGCGGCGCGCAGCACGGCCGACCCCTGCGGATCCCGGGCACGCAGCGCGTGCAGGTGGGACAGCGGAGGCAGAGCCGGACCGGCCGTGCCGTACAGCTCGTTCCGGTCGCCGTCCGTCGTCGCCGTGACCACGCCGTCCGGATCGCTCAGCGACAGCGACCGCCACTGGTGGGTCACGGCACGCGGCCGGTCGTCGCCCGGGAAGGTCAGCGCCGTGATCGGCATGTCCGCGCCCTCGGGCAGGGTGACGACGCGACCGGTCGTGTCCTCGGCGTGCCAGCCGTCGCCGGGCAGCCGTACCACCCGCCAGCCCAGCAGACCGGACGCGCTCGTGCCGAGCGCCGAGCCGTCCACCGGCGGCGCGGGCCGCACCCACGACGAACGCGCGGCGAGCTTCGCCCCGGTGCCGTGGGGGCGCAGCGCGTCGGCGAGGAAGGCGGGCTGGGAGCGCCGGCAGTACGCACCCTCGGCCGGGTCGTACTCGGCCCAGCCACCGTCGCCGTGGTTCTCGCCCGCCTCCCACACCCAGTACGAGGTGCCGTCCGACAGCACCGCCCGCTCGGCGGGCAGCTTCGTGTCGCCGCGGTGCAGGACGCCGCCGCCGGTGGTGCGGCCGCCGGTGGGCAGCGGCAGGCTGAGGTGCTCCGACCGCAAGGACCAGTGGTTCCCGCCGCCGGACAGGGGGAACACCGTGTCCGGCGCGGTGTGCCAGTAGCCCTGCGCCTCCTGGCCGTAGGTGCTCCAGAACACCAGCAGCGCGCCGTCCACGTAGTGGAAGCCGTACCGGTAGGAGTGGCCCGTGGGCACGCGCAGGTCGTGCGTGAGCACGGTGGAGTCGGCGTCGATGACCCGTACCCGCGCGGTACTGGCCACGATCAGGTACGGCCAGGCCTCGACCACGGTCAGGCCGTCGAGGTTGTTGCGCCCCGGAGCCAGCTCCGCGAGCGCCTCCTCCCACGCCGGCCAGCCGAGCTCCTCGAACAGACCGCCGCGCAGGGTGCGCGCCAGCGTCTCGCCGAGGTCGGCACCCGCCGCGGCCGCCACCTCCTGCGGCGCGAGCGCGAGCGCTTCGGCGGGCAGCCACGTCAGCCGGGCGATCGCGTTCGGCAGCGCGGGCAGACCGGCCGCGACCGACGCGCGGGCGACGCCCCGCATCCACTCGGTGAGCATCGGGCGGCCCCCGGCCGTGCCGGCCAGCTTCCGCATCACATCGGCGCCGGAGGAGCCGTTGTGGTAGCTGTCGGCACCGCGCCGGAAGGCCGGACGGAAGCGTTCGTCGGCGGCGAGCGCGGCCAGGTCCCGGCGCTGCTCCCCGTTCGCCCAGTCCGACAGGTTCAGGGCCAGGTGCCGCCGGCCGCGCGGGTCCTCGTCCGGGTCGGCGACCGGGACGTCCAGGGAGAGCAGCAGATCCAGCAGGTTCGCGTCCTCGACGCCGATCCGCAGGCCCTGGCCGTCCGGCCCGGCCGCCAGGTCGGCACGCAGCCGACCTGCCGCCCGGTTCACCAGCTCCAGCAGGGCCGGCGGGGTGGGGCGGCTGCCCCAACCCCGGTGCCGGGCCGCGTGGTAGCGCTCCAGCCAGCCCGCGGCGCCGTCGGCGCACCGCGCCTCGTCCGGCACGTCCGCCTCGGTCAGGCCGGCGTCCGCGCCGGACTCCGCGAGAATCCCCAGCCACTGGACGCTCTGCTCCCCGTCGTCCCCGGGCGGCATGATCGACAACAGCGTGCCCCGCACGGCGGGGACCCGGCGCGCGAGGTCGACCAGCGCCGTGCGGTGCGCCTTCCACCAGCCCGCGGCCGCCCGCAGTGTGGCGGGCAGCGGCAGCAGCTCGGCGACGTACTCCTGCTCCGCCTCGTTGCCGGGCAGACCCGCGGCCCGGGCCAGCCGCCGCAGCTCGACGGCGACCTGGGCGGACGGGGCGAGACCGCCGGCGGTCCGGCGCACGCACAGCCGCCGGAACCGCTCGTACGCCTCCGCGGGGGCGAGCCGGGTGGCGAGCTCCTTGCCGTAGCCGGTCAGTACCTTCACCGGCAGCGCGCCGGCCAGCGCGAACTCCAGGAAGACCGCGTCGAGCCGGTCCTCGTCGACCGGCAGGCCGTGCTGCGCCTCGGCGGTGCGGGCCCGGCCGAACAACTGGCCCGCGTACGTGGCGTTCTCGACGGCGAGGAAGACCCGCGCGGCCTGCTCGTAGAAGACGGGGAGGAAGTGCGGTACGGCCGAGGCGAGCCGCCCGGCCAGTTCGTGGCAGGCGTCCAGGGCGGCCTTGGGCTTGGTCTTCGCCTGCCGCGCCAGCCGGTCGAGCTCCGGCACGACGGCCAGCGCGTGGTGCCCGTCCTCGGGGTGGTGCACCAGCACCCACTCCGGGAAGCCGAGTTCCTGCCGCTGGCCGAGCCCGACGACGGTCGCCTCGCCCTCGCGTTCCAGTCCCAGGAACCCCGCGGCGAGGTCCTCGGCGGGGCCGAGTTCGGCCGCGGCCAGCCGGACGACGACCCGCTCCTCCCCGAGCACCGGGTGCCGGTAGGTGCGCGCGGTCAGTGCCACCGCGGCGGCGCCCGCGCCCTCGGCATCGGCCGGGAGCACCGCCCCGGCCTTGAGCAGCTCTCTGTTGTCGGAAGCGGTCGTGCCGGTCACGCGTCCCCACCCTCTTCGATCGTGCGGCCGGCGTACAGCGCCGCGGCCATGCGCATCCCCTCGGACCAGGCCACCGGCCCGACCTCGCTCAGCCGCACCGCGCGGCCGTCCTCGTCGTGCCAGCCGAGCGCGCCGGTCTCCGACTCCCCGTCCCAGTACGGCTCGCCGATCCACACCGACGCCTCCGTGCTCCGGCCCCCGTCGCGGACCTTGCACGTGGCGTAGCCGCCGGACACCCGGTAGCCGAGCCCCGTGGCACGCGCCGCGAGACCGAAGCGGGAGGCGAACTTCCCGCCCGCGTAGTCCCGGACCTCCGTCGCCGTCCCGGGCCGGCCTGTGGCCGCGGGCCCGGCCCAGGTGGCCCGGTGGATCTGCTCCACCCGCTGGGTGATGCCGAGCTCGGCCGCGAAGTCCCGCACGTCGTCCAGGTCGGGAAGGAGGACGGGGTGCGGCAGGGTCACCGTGCGCGGGGACAGCCGTACGGTCTCGCCGTCGAGGTTGACCACCTTCAGCTCGCCCGCCGCCGTGGCGTCCCGCAGGAAGCCGACCTCGTCCGGATCGTCGCCCACCACGGCCATGTCGCGCAGGGCGGACCGCCACGCCTCGTCCGGCCACACCCGGGCGATCAGCTCGGTCGGCACCGGGAGCGAGGACACCATCCAGGTGTCCACCTGGGCCACGCACGAGGCCGTGTGCCGGTCGAGCCACTCGGCGAGCCGCCGCAGCCTGTCGACCTCGGGATGGTCGCGCAACGCCTTCGGCAGCGTCTTCAACTGCCGTCCCCCGGAGCGTCGTGCGACCACACGCCCGTCCTCGAGGGTGATCTCGTACCCCTCATCCGCTGTCAGCCACCCCATGAGCCGTGCCCCTCCGCCTGTCCCGTCGGAATCCGCGCAGCGCGAACCAAGGGCTCGATGCCCCTGAGCTGCGGTATGCGAGGAGACTAACCAGAGCCACTGACAACGCGTGATCGGGCCGGGGGAGGCGCCGGACGGAGGGTCAGGCCGCGGGGACCGCCCGCTGGATGGCGGTGATGACGCGGTCGAGCGCGTCCTTGCTGTGCGGGTCCGTCAGGTTGGCCCAGAGCTTGAACATGAAGCGTTGCAGGACGGGCCGCTGGAGGCTCCTCGTGGCGACCAGCCTCATGACGCGGGGGTGGTTGAGGGCGTGGACGACCAGGCGGCCCACGGTGAAGTAGCGCCCGTACGCCGCGCGGACGGCCTCCGGGTAGGCGAGCAGGGCCTCCTCGCGCGCCAGCGCGGTGGGCTGCGCGAGGGCCCGCGTGACGGTGTCGGCGGTCAGGCGGCCGGACTCCATCGCGTAGTCGATGCCCTCGCCGCTCAGCGGGTTGATCATGCCGCCGGCGTCTCCGGTGAGGAGCAGCCCGCGGGTGTACTGGGGGCGCCGGTTGAGACCGGCGGGCAAGGGCGCTCCGCGCAGCGGGGTGGTGGCGTGGGCGTCGTCGAACCGCCAGTCGGCGGGGAGACGCGCGGTCCACTCCCGGAACAGCTGCCGATGGTCCAGGTCGGGCTTGCGCCCGATGTGGAAACTGCCCAGACCGACGTTGAACGTGCCGTTGCCGACGGGGAAGACCCACCCGTAGCCGAAGGGCATGTAGGTCCTGCCCCGACTGTCGCGGGTCTCCAGGTCGAGCCAGGCCTCCAGGTGGTCCTGGTCGGGGCGCGGGGTCGTGTAGTAGCGGCGCACCGCCACCCCCATCGGCCGGTCCGTACGCTGATGGAGGCCGAGTGCGACGGCCAGCCGGCTGGACGCCCCGTCGGCGGCGACCACCAGCGGCGCCCGGTAGGTGTGAGGGGCGCCGTCCCGCCAGGCGACCACGCCGCCGACGCGGCCGGTGCCGGGGTCGAGAACCGGCTCGGTGACCTTGGTCCCCTCCAGGAGGCGCGCCCCGGACTCGACGGCCCTGCGGGCGAGCAGGTGGTCGAGGTCCATGCGGCTGCGCACGAGCCCGAAGTCGGGGAACGACGCCACGCTGGGCCAGGGCATCTCCACCGTGGTCCCGGAGCCGTAGGCTCGCAGCCCCCTCGTCCTGACCCAGCCCTCCCCGCCGATGTCCACGCCCATGTCGACGAGTTCCTTCACCGCGCGCGGGGTGAGGCCGTCCCCGCAGATCTTGTCCCGGGGGAAGGTGGCCTTCTCCAGCAGCAGGACGTCGTGCCCCGCCAGCGCCAGGTGGTGGGCGGCGCTGCAGCCGGCGGGTCCCGCGCCGACGACGATGACGTCCGCCGAGTCGCGGTGGGGAGACGGGTCCATGGGTTTCTTCCTCTGCTGGGGCCGGCATGAGGTGCGGGGAACGGCTCCCCATGTGTACCCACGTCCGACGGCTTTGATCACCGCCGGGGGAGGGTTCTGCCCCCGACAGCGGGTGCCCGGCCGTCCGGACCTGCTCAGGGAGGCCGCGTACGGACCTTTCGTTCGGCCGGACGGGGGAGGCCGGGTGCCGGTCGCCGGCCGGGGTGCCGGCCGACGCGACCGCGGCGGCGCCGGAGGGGGCGAGTCCGCTCCCTCCGCCTCCCGGAGCGTGGCGCCGCCCCGGTGACGCCGGGGGCCCGTCGCCTCTACCCTGGGGAATGCCTTCGCGCGCCCAGCTGTCCACACGCCGGCACGACTTCTCCTTCGACGGCCGGGAAGTGACCGTCGTGTCACGGTCCTTCGGGCGCCGACGCCCCCCGGTCCGGAGCCTGTTCACCGAGGTGAGCCTCTGGGTCCAGGAGCGGGACTTCGACGGGCACCCGTACCGCCGGTTCCACCTGACCTGTCCGTCGGGGGACTTCACGTGCAGGATCAACCACGATCAGGCGATCGAGGGCCGGGTGTTCGCCCGCTCCATCGCTGAAGCCAGGTGCGAGCGGCTGCGTTGGATATTCCGCCGCACGATCGGGCTGGGGCCGCATCGGCAGGAGGATCTGGAGCGCACGATCCGCGAGTTCGGCGAGTTCGGAGGTCAGGCGAGCGGCCTGGCCCTCGACGTCGGTCACCGGCTGGGCGCACTGCGCCGCGAAGGAGTCGAGCGGACACGCTTCTGGGAGATCAGGGGACTGACCCGGGAGACGGTGCGACCCGTCGACCAGTTGACGGACACCGGGGTCGTGCTCGGCGCGCAGGTCCAGACCTATTTCAACGAGCGGTTTCGGCGGTTCGTGGACCTTCTGCGCGGCGACTACGAGCCGTTGGAGGACCCGGCGTGGCAGACAGTCGTCGACCAGTACCGGGCGGGCGGGTAGAGCCGCGCCACGCCCCGGGGGCTCCTTTCCGCTCGCCTCCCGTCCGACCCGAGAAGCGTGACCTTTCCGTGAAGACGCCGTGAACCCTGCCGTGTTGTCGTGTGCGCGTCCGAAGGACGGCCTTGTGTGCGACTGCGACGCCTGGGAATAGTTCGGCGGGTCATCCTCCGTACCCGGACACCCCACATCGTCCTGGCACGGCCCCCCACAGGAGGTCACTTTGAAGCACCGTCGCATATCCAGGCGAAGGATCGGCGTCGCGGGCGGAGCGGTCGCCGCGCTGGTCATCGCCGGAGTCTCGTTCCAGAGTGCGAACGCAAGCGACAGCACCGAGCAGTTCTCCGTGAAGGCGCTGACCGCGCCGGCCGCCGGGACGCTCGCCCGCTCCCTCAAGGCCGACCTCGGCACGGCCGAGGCGGGCTCCTACTACGACGCCGACACCAAGGCGCTGGTGGTGAACGTGGTGTCGGAGGACGCCGCGCAGACCGTGCGCGAGGCCGGCGGCAAGGCCCGCGTCGTCGAGCACACCCTCGCCGAGCTGACCGGCGCCCGGAAGACCCTGACCGACAAGGCCTCCATCCCGGGCACCTCCTGGGCCACGGACCCGGTCAGCAACAAGGTGATCGTCACGGCCGACCGCACGGTGTCCGGCGCGAAGCTCGCCGAGCTGCGGAAGGTCGTCGAGGGACTCGGCGCCAAGGCGGAGCTCAAGCGCAGCGCGGGGCAGTTCAAGCCCTTCGTCGCGGGCGGCGACGCGATCCACTCCGGCGGCGGGCGCTGCTCGCTCGGCTTCAACGTGGTGAAGGACGGCGCGCCGCACTTCATCACCGCCGGCCACTGCGGCCAGGCCGGCAGCGAGTGGTCCGACTCGGCGGGCGGCGCGGCCATCGGCTCGATGGTCGACTCCCAGTTCCCGGGCAACGACTTCGCCCTGGTGAAGTACGACGGGGACACCCCGCACCCGAGCGAGGTGAACCTCTACGACGGCACCGCCCAGCCCATCACCAAGGCGGGCGAGGCCACGGTCGGCATGCAGGTCAAGCGCAGCGGCTCGACCACCCAGGTCCACGACGGCGAGGTCACCGCGCTCGACGCGACCGTGAACTACGGCAACGGCGACGTCGTCGAAGGGCTCATCCAGACCACGGTCTGCGCCGAGCCGGGCGACAGCGGCGGCTCGCTCTTCGCGGGAGACGCGGCGATCGGCCTCACGTCCGGCGGCAGCGGCGACTGCTCCTCGGGTGGCGAGACGTTCTTCCAGCCCGTGACCGAGGCGCTCTCGGTGTTCGGCGCCCAGATCGGCTGACCGCGGCAGCACAGAGTACGGAAACGGCGGGACCGTCCCTGACAGGGCCGGTCCCGCTGTCGTGCGCCGGTGCGCGACTCGGGCAGGGCCGCCAGGCACGTGCGCCCGCGCGCTTTCGCACGCCCCCACGCGAGGGATGACGGGAAGTCGGGGCGCCCGTGACCATGAACTGCTGCCACCGACCGGCAGTGGCGACGACGGGGAGACTCGGCAGCCGTGGGGAGGGACGTGACCGTCGACGACACGCGGCCGGCCGCCGAGGGCGCAGCCTCGTCCGGCCCGACGCCCGCCCACCACGCCGGCCTCCACGTTCGCCTCGGTCATCCGGACCGACGCGGTCGACACGGGGGGAACGAATGGGACGACGCTGGCTGGTGACGGGATGCTCCTCCGGACTCGGGTACGCCCTGGCCGACGCAGCGGCCAGGGCCGGCGACGACCTGGTCGTCACGGCCCGCAAGACCGCCGACCTGGAGGACCTGGCCGCCGGCCGGCCCGGCCGCGTCATCCCCGTCCCCCTCGAACTGCGGGACGCCGCCTCCTGCGAGGAAGCCGTCCGCGTAGCGGCCGACCGGCTCGGCGGCATCGACATCCTCGTCAACAACGCCGGCATCGGACTGTTCGGAGCGGTCGAGGAGGTCTCGGACACCGAACTCCGCGACCAGCTGGAGATCCTTCTCGTCGGCCCCTGGAGACTCAGCAGACTCGTTCTGCCGCTGATGCGCGCCCAGGGACACGGCCACATCCTCAACGTCTCCTCCGTGGCCGGCCGCATCGCCTTCCCCGGCCTGGCCGCCTACGTCGCCGGCAAGCACGCCCTCGAAGGCATGAGCCAGGCCCTGGCCGCCGAGGCGGCCCCGCACGGCATCCGCGTCACCGTCCTCGAACCCGGCATGTTCGCCACGCGCTACGGCACCTCCATGGCGGAGGCGAGCCACCGGGTCCCGGCGTACGACGTCACCAACCGCGAGATACTCGAAGGCGCCCGCGGCCTCGCGGACGATCCCGGGACCGGCCGCCCCGAGGACTTCGCGGCGCGGGTCCTCCGGATCGTCGCCACCGACGGCCCCACGCCCCTCCGCGTCCCGGTCGGTGACGACGCGTACGGCTATCTGGACCTGGCCGCGGAGGCGTCCCGGGAGGAGTTCGCCGCGGCCCGCGCTCTCACCGGCGGCCCGCTCCCGGCCTGACCTCGCCGCGGCCCGGACCCCGCTGCGTGCGACCGGTCCCACGGCGGTTCAGCCGAAGTCGGGAATGGGGTGCTCCGGGGAGAGCGCCGCGGCGATCCGCTGGGTGATCGTCTGGGCGGTGTGGCCGCCGGGCGCGTTCGGTCCGTTCGTGGTCGAGACGGCGATGGCCAGCCGCTCGGACGGAAGATACGCCTGGGCGGCGGCGTACCCGAAGAAGAGCGGATGCTGCGCGATCCAGTCGCCGAGGACGAGCAGACCCATGCCGTAGTGGGTCGCTTCGGTGTTCGCCAGGCACACGGTCGCCGGGCACTTGCTCGTCGGCCGGCCCAGCCCCACCGTTCCCGGGTTCAGCAACTCCCGGTAGGCGGACGGTGAGAGCAGCTCTCCGGAGCCGATGGCGGCGGCCGAACGGGCGAGGTCGCAGATGTCGGTCGTCTGCACCGCGCCCGGAGCCGTGGTCCACGAGGGATTCCAGAAGGTGGACTCCTCGTACGTCCCGCGGTCGGAGGCGAAGGCGTGCAGCACGGGGGCCGGGATGTCCGGCGTGAAGCTGTTCCGGGTCTCGCGCAGCCCGAGCGGACCGAGGACCTTGCGCTGGAGCAGCACGTCCAGACGGGTTCCGGTGATCTTCTCCAGCGCCGCGCCGAGGATGACGAAGTTG
Source organism: Streptomyces sp. MS191 (assembly GCF_008042125.1). Lineage (GTDB taxonomy): Bacteria > Actinomycetota > Actinomycetes > Streptomycetales > Streptomycetaceae > Streptomyces. The sequence goes on along the minus strand of NZ_RDBI01000051.1, from coordinate 47,603 downwards.
GCGTGCGAGTAGCTCCAGTTGGTACCCGGCTCGTACCAGCGGGGCTTGCTGGTCGAGATGCCCACCAGCTCCTTCGGCGTCCACTGGCGGAACGGGTCGGCCACGACGGCCTTCCCGAACTCGGGATCCGGGACGTAGTCGACGAGTCCGGTGGTGGAGGCGCCGAGCATGCGGAGGGTGATCTGCTCGGCCTGGGGAAGATCGGGCAGCCAGCGCGCCACGGGATCGTCGAGGTCGACCCGGCCCTCGTCGACCAGCCGCAGCAGCGCGGTCCCCATGTAGCTGATCGCGATGTTGCCGTTCCGGAAGTGCATCGCGGGGTCGGCGGGGACGCCCGTCATCGACTCTCCGAGCGCGGTGGTGACCATCTCGCGCCCGCCGACGGTGACCCGCACGATGACGGACTCGAGGTCCATCTCCGTCCTGGCCTGCTGGGCGATGCGCAGCACCTCACGGGCGGGGCCGTTCGCGGGGATCCGGGAGCCGGCGCAGTGCCGACCATGGCCCCCCTCGCTCGCCGCGGTTCCGGCGGTCGCGACCGGCACGACGAGAGCGAGGACGGCGCCGATCGCGGCGAGGCGCGGAAACGAAGACAGACGGACGGGTCTCATGGCCGGAGTATCGAGCGCTGCCCTGCGTCCGCCTCCCCCGCACCCGTCGACCCGCGCGAAGATCACCCATCGGGCCTCGCGCGCCCGCCTGCGGCCCGTGCCCGTACGGATCGGACACGGCAGCTCACACCCGGGGGCGCGCCGCCGTCCCGGCGCCGCGGTGTGCGGGGCGGCCGCGGAGGTTCCGGTCCGTGCCGCGAGCCGTCCGGCGGGTCAGCGGACCCGGAGCGTCGCCATCATGCCCATGGCCGAGTGGTCGAGCATGTGGCAGTGGTACAGGTAGTCGCCGCGGTGGCCGTCGAACGTGACGTGGAGCCGCACCGTCTCGCCGGCCGACACCCGCACCGTGTCCTTGAGACCCGCCTCACCGGGTGCCGCGGGCCGTCCGCCGCGTTCGAGGACCCGGAACTGCACCAGGTGCATGTGGAAGTTGTGCGGGGCGCGGGTGTTGGAGTTGGTGACGTTCCAGATCTCGGAGGACCCGAAGGCCACGGTGGTGTCGATGCGCGCGGGGTCGTACATCTGTCCGTCGACGAAGGCGCGGGGATCGGGGCGACCGTCCTCGTCCATGCTGAGGACGATGTCGCGGGTGACGGTCGCGGTGGGCAGGTCCGCGGCGGCCGGCAGAGTCCGCAGGACGGCGGGGACGTCGCTGGGGTCCTCGGCTGTCCGGACGACGTCGAACCGGAGGACCTGGCCGACCTGGTCCGCCGGACCCGGACCGGAGTTGGCGAGCACCAGGCGGGTGCCGACGGGGTACCGGGAGAAGTCGACGACCACGTCCGCGCGCTCGCCCGGCGTCAGGGTGAGGACCGGCAGGGTGACGGGGCGCTCCAGGAGGCCGCCGTCCGAGGCTATCTGGGTCAGCGGAGAGCCGTCGGCGAGCCTGAGGGAGAAGAAGCGCAGGTTGGAGCCGTTGAGAAGCCGGAACCGGTACCTGCGGGCCGCCACCTCGAAGTAGGGGGTGACCCGGCCGTTGGCGAGGAGGGTGGTGCGGTTCCGGTCGCCCATGGCGTACACGAGTTGGCCGTGCTCGTCGAAGCGGGCGTCGCGGATGGTGACGGGGACGTCGTACTCGCCCGTGGGCAGGGGGAGGCTCTGCTCGATGTCGTCGGTGAGCAGGTAGCTGCCGGAGAGTCCCCGGTAGACGTGCTCGGACTCCATGTGGTGCGTGTGGTCGTGGAACCAGAGCGAGGCGTGGGGCTGACCGTTGGGGTACACGTACGTCCGGGAGGTGCCGGGTTCGAAGACGTCCATGGGATTGCCGTCATGCTCGGGCGGGACGCTCGCGCCGTGCAGATGGACGGTGACCGGCATGTCGAGGCGGTTGTGGTGCACGACCGCGACCGGGCGTCCGGAGCGGGCGTGGATGACGGGGCCGGGGAAGTGGCCGTCGTAGGTGAGGACGTCGGTGGCGGTTCCGGGGAAGATCTCGGCGGTCGCCTTGCGGATGGTCAGCTCGTAGAGGTCCTGCCCGCCCGCGGTCGAGGTCGGGCTCAGGACGGCCGGTACCGGCATGGGCGTGCTGAAGGGTGCCGGCGCTCCGCGACGGGCCTCGCCGGCGCCGCGCGACGGGCGCGCACCCGCCGCGTGCGCGCTCCCCGCCGGCACGGCGAGCGGGGTGAGGAGCGGAAGTCCGGCTGCGGCGAGAGCCCCACCCAGCACGCTGCGACGGGTGACCATCGGCTTCCTCCCGGTGTGTCGATGTATCGATGTGCCGGCGGTGTCCGGCCCAGGGCGGTCACGTGCGACGGCGAGACCCGCGTTGATCCAGGTCTAGCCGAGTGCGGGGGGAACGGCACACGGTCGGTCGGCGGCACGGGCCACGACCCCGGCCGCACACAGGAGAGCCCCCGCCCCCTGGGAGCGGGGGTCGGGGGCGGGAGCCCGGCCGGGCCACGGCGTGAGCCGCCGGGCCGGGAACCGAGGGCCCGGGTCCCGCCGGAGCGGCGCGACCCGGACACCCGTACGGTCGCGTCCGGCGAGCCGTGCGGGTCGGCCGTTGCGGTGAACCGGCACTCGCGGACCGCCGCGCACCCGGCCGGGTGTCCGGGTCGCGCCGCATGGGTCACGGTGCCGGGCTCCTCCCCACGGCCCTGCCGTGGGTCGTCACGACACCAGGCCGGCCCCCTCCAGCTCGGTCAGCCGCACGGTGCACAGGCCTCCGCGCTCGGCCTTCACGTCCGTCACCTTCAGCTGCGTCCCCGGCGCGAGGATGTACTCCTCCTCACCCGTGAACGCGGAGAACCGCCGGATCCCCACCGCCCGCGCCGGAGTCACCTCGAACAGCGTCCGCCGGCCGCGCCCGCCGAGGAACGCGCGGGCGACACCCAGCTCGGACGTGCACGACGACACGCCCCACCACGTCACCGTCCGCCCCAGCGGGTACTGGGACCGCAGATCCAGCGCCACACCACGCCAGAGCGGCCGCGTCTGCGCCGGCAGCGCCTCCATCGCCGAGAACAGCAACCGCAGGTACGGCAGGTACGGCACCACACGCTCGCGGTCCGACGAGCGCAGCACGGCGTTGATCTCGCGGTAGAAGCCCGACTCGCACGTGTACAGGTAGAGGGCCGAGATCGCGTCGGCCGACAGGCCGCCCATGGCCTCCCCGGACAGGGCACCCATGGGCGCCGCCTCCGCGGCCTTCGTCTCCCCGAAACGGCTCGACAGATCGATATGCCGATCCAGATGCGCGAGCACCCGCGACACCGGCTCGACGGCCTTCCGGAAGTCCATCAGCGGCGTGTCGAACACCCCGGTGACGGGCGGCAGGACGAGGCCCTCGTCCTTGACGCTGGTGAGCCGCTCCAGATACAGCTGGTGCAACTCCATCGYGGACGCGATGAACGCCCCCATCCGCTGCGCGACACCGCCGTCCTCCGGACCACCGGCCCCGCCCGTGAGGTGCTGCGCATCGCCCGACCACCGGCCCCGCCCGTGAGGTGCTGCGCATCGCCCACGTGCAACCACCCCCCATCCCGTCCGCACGCGCTGAACGGGCTCACCGACCGGCCCACCCCTCGTCGTGCCGTCCGTCACGCCCATGAGGGAGGAGCCTGCCGAAGCGAGGGCCGACCCGTTCGGCGAAAGGGAGCAGCACCGGCCACGTCAGGGGTGACACCATGCGGTGTCATGGCAGATGACAGCACCAGCGGGTTCAAGGCGGGCCAGACGGCGCTCATCGTCCGGGTCCCGGAGGCGGAGCCGTCCGTCCGCGGGTGGCGTGAGCGGCTCGACCCCTCGGCCCGGGCCGGGGTTCCGGCCCACGTCACCGTGCTCTTCCCGTTCCTCGACGAGAGCCGGATGGATGCGCTCGTCCACTCCGCCCTCGCGGACGTGCTCGGCAGCCACCAGGCCTTCGACCTGCGGTTCGAGCGCTGTGGGCGGCTTCCGGAGGTGCTGTATCTCGTCCCCGAGCCCGACACGCCGTTGCGGCGGCTCACGGAGGCGGTCGCAGAGCGTTGGCCTGAGGCACCGCCGTACGGCGGCCGATTCGCCGAGATCGTGCCGCACCTGACCATCGCTCAAGGCCAGGAGGACGCCGTCCTGGAGGAGATCCAGGCCGGCCTCGCAGGCAGCCTCCCGTTCACCTCCCGCGTCTCCTCGGTCGAACTCATCGTTCACGACGGCGTGAAGTGGCAGGAACGGGCGTCGTTCGCACTCGGGGAACGAAGCAGGTCATGAGGCTGTGCCGGTCCGCTCCCCCTCGGGGCAGCGGACCGGCACACGGCCGCGGCCTTGGCGCAACCCCTGCCGTCAGCGGCGCAGGCCCTGGAGGCCGTCGTACGCGGACATCACGACATCGAGCCCCCGGGTCTCCTCCGCGGGTTCGCGGACCTGGTTCGTCACGAAGGCCACGACCATGCGGGCGTCGGGATCGATCATGACCAGGGAGCCGCCCCAGCCGCCCCAGCCGTACGTCGTGCCGAAGAGGCCGTAGCCGAGGCCCCAGCGCATCGGGATGCCCAGGACACGGTCCTCGCCCTCGAACTGCGCTTCCCGGGCGCGCTCGGCGCCCGCCTCCGACAGCAGGCGCACGCCCTTCGCCGTGMCTCCGCACGCCATCACCGACTGGACGAGCGCGACCGAGCGGGCGTTGCCGAAGCCGCTCGCCGCGGGGATCTGCGCGCGGCGCCACGCGACGCTGTTGCCGTCGCGGACGCGGACCCCGGTCCCGGAGGCGGGCTTCGCGTCAGGCCCCGGAGCGCTCGCGGCGTAGTCCTCGTCCTTGCCGGGCGGCGGAGTCACGCGGGCGACCCGGTCGTCATGCTCGGCGGGCAGGCCGATGTGGAAGTCTGCGCCCAGCGGCCCGCTCACCTCCTCGGCGAAGAACTCCCCGACGGTACGGCCCGTGACGCGGCGCAGGACCTCCCCGACGAGGAACCCCTGGGTGAGCGAGTGGTATCCGCCGTCCGCCCCCGGTTCCCACCGGGGGGACTGCGCGGCGAGCAGCCCGGTGGCGGACGACCAGTCGCAGAAGTCGTCGAGCGTCACCGGCTCGTCCCACTCCGGCAGGCCCGCGGTGTGCGAGAGCAGGTGGCGGACCCGCACCTCCTCCTTGCCCGCCGCGGCGAACTCGGGCCAGTACCGGGCGACCGGCGCGTCCAGGTCGAGCACGCCCCGGTCGGCCAGCATCAGCGCGCACAGCGCCGTCATCGTCTTGGTGACCGACCAGACACACGTGAGCGTGTCACGCTGCCACGCCACCGTGCGCGTGGCGTCGGTGAATCCGCCCCAGACGTCCACCACGGGCTCACCGTCGACGAACACGGCGACGGAACCGCCCGCGTCACCGGCATCGAGCAGCTCGGCCAGCTTGAGAGGCACCGCGGAGAAGAGGTCGTCGTACGTGCCCTGAATGTCAGCCATGAGCCGCATTAAGCCACTCCGCCACGTCACGAGCAACCGATTACCCGGCGCGGGGGCCGTGCTCGGCACCAGCCGCCACTCCCCTGGCCAGGGGAGGGCGGCGGGCTCCGTCAGGAGCTTCCCGGCCGGGCGTCGGCCGGGTCTCCCGCGATCTGTCCGCGGTGCGGGCCGGGTGGCCCTCGTGGCCTACTTCAGGGTCACCGTGCCGGTGAGGATGCGGTGGTCGGAGCAGAGCCCGTCGGGGTTCTTGCTTCCCGGGGTGCAGTCCTTCGACGTGGTGAGGGCGTCCGCGCTGTAGCTGCCCGGGGCCGCGAGCGCGGACTCGCGGACCAGGATCAGGTCGATCTTGGGGTTGCCGCCGCACGGGGTCGGGTTGGTGGGCGACGAAGGTGTGTTGGACGTCGGTTCGCCGTACCCCGGGCAGTTGCCGGCGTCGTTGTCGTCGAGCTCGCGGTAGGCACCGACGTTGCCGCCGTTGTGCGGCGTGTTCGCCGTGGCAGAGTAGAAGCTGTTCATGGACGGGTAGTCCGGCTCGACGTTGAAGTCGCCGGTGATCAGAACCTTCTCGCCGGCCGCGTTCCACGCCTCCAGCTTCTGGTCGATCTCGCCGAGCTGCGTCCACTTGAACGAGTCGACCGTCGTCAGGTGTGTGGTGCAGAACCGCACTCCCGAACCGTCGGCCAGCGGCGCGCACAGCATGTTGCGCCGCTCCAGCGTGTTCCCGTCGTCCGCGAGAGGAATCCGGTCGGCGGTGCCGAGCGGGCGCTTGCTGAAGATCGCGTTACCGAACGCCGCGCCGCCGCACACACCGGTGCCGGCCTGCCGGCTCGGCTCGAAGCGGGCGAAGTTCGTCTCCACCTGAGGCCAGTTCGCCGCCGCGAGCTGCCTCACGAGCTCGTCGTACTGGCCCTTGCAGAGCTCGTTGAACGCGGCGAAGTCCGGGTCGCGGTAGACGATCGAAGAGGCGGCCAGGGACACCATGTTGGTGTCGCTCCTGCCGCCGTGGAAGGTGTTGCCCGCCACGTTCCACTGCCAGACGCCGTACGCCGTCGGGCTCGCGGACTCGGCCTGTGCCGTGGCCGCGGGCAGCATCACGGCGAACAGCACACCAGTCGCCGCCAGCCGCGCCGTGCGGAACCCTCGCATGAAAAACCCTCCCCGTATGGAAAGCCGGCCGTCCCCCCGACCGGCGCCGCGCCGCGCGGCAGATGATCATCCGCACTCTCTCACGAGTACCGCGACCGGCGCTCGTGGACTCGAACGGACCGGCTCGACGCGACCGATGCTCCCTCTCCGGGGGCCTCCGGCTCGACTACCGCGTGTCGCAGACGGCGGTGGCTGCTGCCTCGGCCGGGTGCGCGGCACCGTCACCCGGGATCGGATGGGATCGTCCAGCGTCGCACCCTCTCCTCCTCGACGGTGAGCCAGGTGCCGTCACCGAGCGGCACGGCCGCGACCCCTGGCGGCTGCGGGTAGTCGAGTGCGGCGAGCGGCCTGAGTGTGCGGGCGTCGAGGAGGAGATGGGTTCCCTCCTCCGCCCACAGTTCCTCGGCCGCCACGACCAGAACCCGCTTGTCGTCGACGAAGCCAGGCGTGTAGCCGACGAACACCCAGTCCTCGGGCAGTACGTCGCCGGCCTCGACGATCACGTCGGCGGCGCCTTCCCGCGTGCGGCAGAGGTAGCCGCCGCCGACGTCCTGGCTGACGAGCACCCCGTCCACGCCGAGTCCGACGTAGGGTTCCTCGGCGGTGCCCGCCGCCCTGATGTCGAGCCCGCCGTCCGTCCAGGTGACCAGAAGGCAGCGGGTGCCGTCCTGGCCCATGGAGGCGGTGAGCAGGACCTCCGGGCGTGCGTCGGGGAACTGCTGGAAGGCGTACGTCGCCGAGAAGGACGGCAGGACGCGCTCGGCGAGCACCTCGCCGGTGGCCAGGTCGAGGGCGCGGCAGATGTCGCCCCGGGAAAGCCCGTCCGCCCCGAGGGGTCCGGCCATGGCCGCCAGCAGGACGCGGCCGGCCGGGTCGGGCGTACACGCGCCGGAGGCTTCGCCGGAGTCGGACCACGTCTCGTGGCCGTGCTCCCAGCGGACGGACCCGTCGGTCTCGTGGACAGTGACGGCCTGTCGGCCGCTGACGGCCAGGGCGCCGTCGGGCAGCGGTGAGCAGTAGGTGTCGGCGCCGTCCGCGGCGGGGTCGGTCCACGTGGCGCGTTCGGCGAGCACCCGGGACGGATCGGCGGCGACCCTGGCGACGGTGATCACGCCTTCGTGCCGGGTGACGAGCCGGTGTGCGCCGTCGCGCAGCAGCCAGCCGTCCATGTTCCCCAGCGCCTCGGCGACACCGGGCAGGGACTCGCCGGCGAGGAGCCGTGCGGGTACGCGGGGTTGGGTCACGTGCTCTTCCTCGTCCGTGTCCGGGGTGTCGCGGCTGGGCCGGGTGGAACTGCCGCAGGTGGGTGGGGTTGTCCTTCTCGTACGTCGGCCCCCCAAGTCTGCCGTCGACGCGGATGCGGAGTTCGAGGCGCTCGAGCCGGGGTGCGTCGCCGAGTCGGCGCCAGGCGGGTCGGGGGCGCCCGTCGCGCGGGGCGTCGCCCGTGGCACCGGACGACACCTGATGCGGATAATGGCCCGACCAGGGCTCTTTCGCGGTCCCGGCCCCGAACCACAGCAGAGACGAGGGAACGATGACGCTCGAAGAGGGCTYCCGGGTGAAGCTTGCGGCAGACCTCAGACTGGCCGGGCAGGTGGAGCCGGCCGAGAGCACGATGACCTCGACGGAGGCTGTCGCCGGGTCCCTGTCGCTGGCAGCGGGCTCCGAAGGCACCGTGGAACGGGCGGAGACACTCGCGTTGGAACAGAGCCGGCAGGTCCGCGAGTACCTCCGCCTCAAGTCCCTCCTCGACGACTTCGGCTCCCACATGCCTCCCGGGAGCCGGCAGCAGCTGGAAGAACAGGTAGCGGCCCTGGAAGCCCACTGGATCGCTCACCTGAAGGCCGAGCCCCGCATGAGGCTCCGCGTCCGCCTCGACAACGGATTCATCCTCGACGAGGCGGACGCCACCCTCTTCACCCCCTGCTGAACCCCCCGGCGGTCGCCGCCCCACCGCCGGCGCCGTCCCACTCGTCGGCGGACCGGAGCGCGGCGCGCCAGCCGCCGTACGAGGTGATCTCGCGGGCGCCGTCGAGCGCCTGCGGTTCGCAGAGGAAGCCGGCCACGAAGCCGCCGTCCGCGAGTTCCACGCTGCCGAGCGCCATCGGGCGGGGCAGCGTCGCCAGGAGCGCGCCGAGGCCCTCGGCCGGAAGCCGCCACAGCTCGGCCTCGATCGCGGCGCCGCCGTCGCGGACCCGGACCAGTCCGGGCTTGGGAGGGACCGTGTCCAGCGCGTACAGGCGGTAGGCGGGCGCGGTGGTGGTCGTGCGCTCCAGCCGGCCGCCCAGGGAGAGCAGCTGCCCGTTCAACGGCTGCCCCGAGAGGTGCGCACCGACCACCGCCAGGCGCAGCGGCGGGGCGGTGAGCAGGCCCGCGATGCGGGCGAGGCGGTCGTCGGTGAACGCCCGGCCGATCAGCATGACGCCGAACGGCAGGCCGTTCGCCTCGCCCGCCGGGACGGCGACCGCCGCCAGGTCGAACAGGTTCGTCGAGTTGGTGAACCGGCCGAGCCTGGCGTTCGCGCCCAGCGGGTCGGCCGCGACCTTCGCGAGGGTCGGGTGCCCGGGCGTCGKCGGCAGGAGCAGCGCGTCCGCGTCGCCCAGTGCGGCCATGGCCTGCGTCCGGAGGGAGGACAGCTTCCGCGTGTCCGCGTGGAGCCGGTGGGCCGGGATGTCCCGGGCCCGGGAGATGATCCCGGCCACCGTGGGGTCGAGGTCCGCCGAGCCCGTGTGCGCGTCGACGAAGCCGCCCACGGCGGTGTAGCGCTCGGCGACGAACGCCCCCTCGTACAGCATCGTGGCCGCTTCGGTGAACGGCGTCAGGTCGACGGGCAGGATCTCGGCGCCCGCGTCGGCGAGCCGGGTCGCTGCCGACCGGAACGCCTCGGCCCAGCCGTCGTCCAGCTCGCCGAGCTGCCCGGGCCGGGGGACGGCGACCCGCCACGGGCCCGGCCGGCGCTGCTCCAGGGCGGGGAGCTCGCGTCCCGACGGCGCCGCCATCAGGGACATCGCCCGCTCGGCCTCGGGGAGTGTGCGGGCGAAGACCGTCACGCAGTCGAGCGACGCGCAGGCCGGTACGACCCCCTCGGTGGGGACCAGACCGATCGTCGGCTTGAGTCCGACGATGCCGTTGAAGGCCGCCGGGACCCGTCCGGAGCCCGCGGTGTCGGTGCCGAGCGCGAGGTCCGCGATGCCCAGAGCGACCGAGACCGCCGATCCGGACGAGGAGCCGCCCGAGACGTACGCCGGGTCGACGGCGTTGCGGACCGCGCCGTACGGGCTGCGGGTGCCGACCAGGCCGGTCGCGAACTGGTCGAGGTTCGTGGTGCCGAGGAGCACGGCCCCGGCCGCCTTCAGGCGCGCCACCGCCGGGGCGTCGGCTTCCGGCCGGTAGGCGTACGAAGGGCAGCCGGCGGTCGTCGGGAGCCCGGCCACGTCGATGTTGCCCTTGACCGCGAACACCGTCCCGGCCAGCGGCAGCCGTTCGCCGTCGGCGGCCCGTGCGTCGACCGTGGCGGCGTCCGCCTCCACGTCCTGCGGCGGGCGCAGGTCGATCCACACCTCGGGCCGGTCCACCTGGGCGATGCGGGCGTACGCGGCCCGTACCCGCTCCACTGCGGTGCTCATACGGGTGCCTCCGCGGTCTCGACGGGAGCGAGGACGACGAGCGCGGTGCCCGCCTCGACCTGGCTGCCCGGTGTGATCAGGACCTCCGCGACGATGCCGTCGGCGGGTGCCGGTACCGGCGCCTCCATCTTCATCGCCTCGAGCGCGACCAGCTGCTGACCCGCCGACACCCGGTCACCGACCTCGACGTCGACCTGCCAGACGCTGGCGGTGAACTCGGCCTCGACCAGACGGCCGCCCTCGGGCACCGTGATGTCGGCGGTGGGCGGCGTGACCACGGCGGCGGCCTCGGCGCGGGCGAACTCGCCGGCCGCCTCCCAGGCGTCGCGCTCGGCGTCGAACGCCGTGCTCTGCCGGGCCCGGAAAGCCGCGATCGAGGCGGCGTTCCGGTCGAGGAAGGCGCGGTACCCGGCGAGCGAGAAGGTGCCCTCCTCGGTCTTCGGCGCGAAGCGGCCGGAGGTGATGTCGGCGCGCAGTTCCAGGAGTTCGTCGGCCCCGACCGGGTACCACTTGATCCGGTCGAAGAAGCGCATCAGCCAGGGCCTGCCCGGTTCGAAGGCGCCGCGCTGCTGCCAGCCCGACCACACCTGCGTGGTGCGGCCGATGAACTGGTAGCCGCCGGGGCCCTCCATTCCGTATACGCACAGGTACGCGCCGCCGATGCCGACCGAGTTCTCCGCGGTCCAGGTGCGGGCCGGGTTGTACTTGGTGGTGACGAGACGGTGCCGCGGGTCGAGGGGGGTGGCGACGGGCGCGCCGAGGTAGACGTCGCCCAGGCCGAGGACCAGGTATTCGGCGTCGAAGACGGTCCGGTACACGTCGTCGACCGTGTCGAGGCCGTTGACCCGGCGGATGAACTCGATGTTCGAGGGGCACCACGGGGCGTCGTCGCGCACGCCGGCCGTGTAGCGGGCGATGGCCTCGCGGGTCGCCGGGTCGTCCCAGGACAGCGGGAGGTGCACGGTCCGGCTGGGCACCACCAGCTCGTCGGTGGCGGGGAGTTCCTCCTCCACGCTCAGGACGGCGTCGAGGAGTGTCCGCTGGGACAGCGTGTCGGGGTTCGTCTGGATCTGGAGCGAGCGGATGCCGGGGGTCAGATCGACGACGCCGGGCAGTTCGCGCGCGGCCAGTGCCTCCGCGAGCGCGTGGACGCGCATGCGCAGCGCCAGGTCGAGCTGCATGGGCCCGTACTCGATGAGGAGGTTGTCGTCTCCGCTGCGCCGGTAGGTGACCGCCGGGCGGCCTTCGCGCTCTTCAAGGCGCGCGAGGACTCCGCCGTCGGCGACGGCCGCCCGGTCGGCGTGCGGGGCCGAGGCGGGTCTGCGCCGCAGTTCGGCCGCCGCCGCGGTGGTGACGGGGACGAAGCGGACCGTGTCGCCGGGCCGGAGCTGGCCGAGCTTCCAGCGCTGTCCGGTGACGACCGTCGCCGGGCAGACGAAGCCGCCGAGGGAGGGCCCGTCGGGGCCGAGGAGGACGGGCATGTCGCCGGTGTAGTCGACGGCGCCGACGGAGTACGGCGTGTCGTGGATGTTGGACGGGTGGAGGCCCGCCTCGCCGCCGTCCGCGCGTGCCCAGCGTGGCTTGGGGCCGACCAGCCGGACGCCGGTGCGCGCCGAGTTGAAGTGGACTTTCCAGTCCGCGGCGTAGAAGTCGTGGATGTCGTCCTCGGTGAAGAACTCGGGGGCGGCGTGCGGGCCCTCCACCGCGGCGATGTGCCACGCGGCGCCGAGAACCGGCCGCTCGTCGAGGGGGACGACGGACGTCCGGGTGCGGGCTTCGCCTCCGTGCAGGACGTCGCCGGCGCGCAGGGCACGGCCGCCGTGTCCACCGAACCGGCCGAGGGTGAAGGTGGCGGCGCTGCCCAGGAACTCCGGTACGTCGAGGCCGCCCGCGAACAGCACGTAGGTGCGCAGGCCCTGTTCGTCGGGGGCTCCGACGGCGAGGGTCTGTCCGGCGTCGAGGGTGACGGGCTCCCACTGCGGTACGGGGGTGCCGTCGATCGTCACGTGCGCGGGGGCGCCCGTGACGCAGACCGTCGTGGGGTGGGTGAACCTCAGCGAGGGGCCCTGGAGGGTGCACTCCAGACCCGGCGCCCCCGCGTCGTTGCCGAGTGCGGTGTTCCCGAGCCGGAAGGACAGGTCGTCCATCGGGCCGCCGGGCGGGACGCCGATCCGCCAGTAGCCGGTGCGGCCGGGCCAGTCCTGCACGGTGGTCAGCGTGCCCGGCGCGATGACCTCGACGCGCGGTGTGGGGTCGGCGATCGTCGCGAGCGAGGCGGTCGAGTGGCCCGCGGAGCGTACGGCGGTGTCCTGGAGCGCGGCCCGCACCAGGCCGAGGTTCGTCTCGATGCCGTCGACGCGGGTCGCCGCGAGCGCCGCGTCCAGCCGGTCGAGTGCCTGGGCGCGGTCGGCGCCGTGCGCGACGATCTTGGCGAGCATCGGGTCGTACGCGGTGGTGACCTCGGTGCCGGTCTCGACCCAGGCGTCGACGCGCACGTCGGCGGGGAAGACGACGCGGGTCAGCAGCCCCGCGCTCGGGCGGTGGTCGCGGGAAGGGTCCTCCGCGTAGATCCGGGCCTCGACGGCGTGGCCCGTGGGCGCCGGGGGTGCGGTGACGACCGCGGTGTCGCCCTGCGCGAGCCGCAGCATCCATTCGACGAGGTCGACGCCGTAGATCTCCTCGGTGACCGGGTGCTCGACCTGGAGGCGGGTGTTGACCTCCAGGAAGTAGGCCTCCTCGCGGGCCGCGTCGTACACGAACTCGACCGTGCCGGCGGAGCGGTAGCGCACCGATGCGCACAGCTCCCGGGCGGCTGCCGCGAGCCGGTGCCGGACGTGGTCCGGGAGGCCGGGTGCCGGGGCCTCCTCCAGGACCTTCTGGTTGCGGCGCTGCAGCGAGCAGTCACGGTCGCCGAGGGTGACGACCTTGCCCTGCCCGTCGCCGAAGACCTGCACCTCGACGTGCCGGGCCCGCTCCACCAGCCGCTCCAGGAAGACGCCGGCGGAGGAGAAGGAGGCCGCGGCCACTCGCTGCACCCGCTCCCAGGCGTCGGCGAGGTCGGCCGCGCCGTGGCAGGCCTGCATGCCGATGCCGCCCCCGCCGCCGGTCGCCTTGAGCATCACCGGATAGCCGATGTCGTCGGCCGCCGCGAGGGCCGCGGCCACGTCGGGGAGGAGCCCGGTGCCGGGCGCGAGCGGCACGCCCGCCGTTCGCGCGGCGGCGCGCGCGGTGTGCTTCGCCCCGAACAGCTCCAGTTGTTCGGGGGTGGGGCCGACGAAGACGATGCCGGCGTCGGCGCAGCGGCGGGCGAAGCCGGCGTCCTCGGACAGGAACCCGTAGCCGGGGTGGACGGCGCCGGCGCCGGTGTCCTTGGCGGCCTTCAGGACCAGGTCGGCGTCGAGGTAGGACTCCTTGGCGGGTGCCGGGCCGAGCCGGACGGCCTCGTCGGCCAGCCGGACGTGCTCGGCGCCGCGGTCCGCGTCGGAGTACACCGCGACGGTGCGCAGGCCGAGCTGCCGGGCGGTGCGGATGATGCGTGCCGCGATCTCGCCGCGGTTGGCGACCAGCAGGGTGTCGAACGTCATCGTGGTCAGACCTCGTCGCTGTCGTCGGGCCCGGTGATCGTCATCCGTACGGCCGTGGGGTCGAATCCGTTGCAGGGGTTGTTGATCTGCGGGCAGTTGGACAGCAGTGCCAGGACGTCGGTCTCGGCGCGCAGCACGACCCGCAGACCCGGGGCCGAGATGCCGTCGACGATGCCGAGGGTGCCGTCCTTCTCGACCGGCACGTTCATGAACCAGTTGATGTTGGAGACCAGGTCGCGCTTGCCGAGCCCGTGCCGGGCGCCCTCGGCGAGGAAGTTCTCCACGCAGGCGTGCTGCGACCAGGTGTGGTGGCCGTAGCGGAGGGTGTTGGACTCCTTGGAGCAGGCGCCGCCGATCGTGTCGTGCCGTCCGCAGGTGTCCTCGACGACGGTCATCAGCGGGGTGTGCTCGTTGGACAGCAGGACCGAGCCGGTGCTCAGGAAGATCGTGCCCTGGGCCTGGATGGTGTCCGGGGCGCTGTAGCGCACGGAGGTGTCGTGCGCGTCGTAGAGGAGGAAGTCGGCGGCCTGGTTGCCGTGGAGGTCGGTGATGGTCAGCGACTGGCCCTTGCGGACGACCGCCGACCAGGCTGCGCGGGCGGGGACCGTGTCGTCGGAGACGGCGCGGCCGGGAAGGGCGGTGGTGGTCATGCGATCCCCCGGGCGGTGAGGTGGTCGGCGGTGTTCAGGAAGGCGCGGCGGCCTTCGGGGGTGGCGTTCCACAGGGCGTCGCCGGGAGCGGTCGGGCGGGCGCGGTAGGCGAGGACGCCGAGGTTCCCGCAGAGGTAGTCGGGGCGTGGGTCGAGGGGGTGCGGGACGTTGACGACGAGGACGACGACGTCCTGTTCGGCGCGGAGCGTCACGGTCTTTCCTGGGCCCGCGGAGCCGGTGAACCGGGTGGTGCCGTCGTCGTCGACCCGTACGCCCTGGAAGAAGGAGACGGAGGGGGGGAGGTCGCGCGGGGCGAGGCCGTTCTTGAGGGCGGCGAGCTTGAACAGCTCGCGGCCCGACGGCGAGGCGGACTGCGGGGTGCCGTCCCCGTAGCGCTCGGTGTTGCGCGCCAGGGTGGAGGTACCGGTGAGGGCGTCGTGCCGGCCGGAGGTGTCCTGGACGAGGGAGGCGAGGACCCGGCCCTGGTCGGACAGGAGCAGGTGCCCCGCGCCGAGGTACGCGTTCCAGAGCACCTTGACGGTGTCGGCCACGTTCAGCCGCTCCCAGGGGCGGTCGGCGCTGTGGAGCAGGACGTGCGCGCAGGCGTCGCCGGTGAGGTCGGTCAGCCGGAGCTCGGTGCCCCGGGCGAGGACCTTGTGGGTGTAGTGGCCGCCCGCCACGGTCTCGGCCCACACGACGTCCCCGGCGGGCACGCCCTCGGGAGGCGCCGGCCAGCTGCTTGCGGGCAGGACGGGCATGGCGTCGACCTGGGTGCCCTCCTGGGCGCGGGCATGGTCGCGCGCGCCGTGCGTCGACGCTGTCGCTGACGGTGTCGCCATGGCTCAACCTCCGGTCGGAACTAATTTCTGTCGCTTGACAGAAATTAGGGATCGGGCGCTTCGCCGCCATTGCCCGTGCGTTTCGCGTCGGTTACCGGAAACTCACCCGAGGGCTCGCCCCGGAGGGAGCCGCCGGCCCTGTGCGAGGATCACCGGGTGACCACGCCCAGCAGCAGAAGAGTCGGCCGCCCGCGGGTCCAGGAACGTCCCGCGAGCGGCCTGGAGCCGCGCGACGAAGTCCTGGCCGCGGCGGCCGAGCTGTTCACCACCCGTGGTTACACCGCGACCTCCACCCGCACGATCGCCGAACGCGCCGGACTGCGGCAGGCCTCCCTGTACCACTACTTCGACGGCAAGGAAGCGATCCTCGCCGAGCTTCTGGAGGGGACCGTCCGTCCCTCCCTCGGCGTGGCGCGTGGGCTCGTGGCCGACGCGGAGGCGGCCCCGGAGGCGCGGCTGTGGGCCCTGTGCCACTCCGACGCGGCGCTGCTGTGCGGCGGTCCCCACAACCTCGGGGCGCTCTACCTGCTGCCCGAGGTGCGGACGGAGCGCTTCACCGACTTCCACCGGGTCCGCTCCGAACTCAAGCGGTGCTACGGGGAGTTGCTGACCGCCACGGAGCCGGGGGCGGCACTCGGCGCGGACGAGCTGGCGCTCCGCACGGACCTCGTCTTCGGTCTCACCGAGAGCGTGATCCTCATCCGGCGTGCCGACCCGGCCCGCGACCAGGAGGCCCTGGCGGCCGCGACGGCCGACGCGGCGCTCCGGGTGGCGGGTGTGCCGCAACGCTCCCTGGCACGGCTGCGCCGCGAGGGGCGGCGGCTCCTCGCGGCGGATGCCTGACACGACGCCGTACGGACCGGCGGCCCGTACGGCGTGCGGCGGGAGGTCGGACCTGCGGCCGGACCGACGCCCGGGCAGGAAGCCGGACCGGCGTGCGGGTGGGAGGTCGGACCGGCGTGCGGTGGGGACGGTTCAGGCCCGTACGGCTTCGCCCTCGGACTCCTCCCGTGCCGGTGGGCCCGACTCCCCCGACGCCGGGTCGGCTCCCTTGCGGCGGCGGTACCAGCGGTACGCCGCACCCGTCCCGACCGTGGCGCCGACCACCAGGACGGTGAACCACTGGAAGTACCAGTGGCCGCCCTCCGGGTCGTACACCTCGGCGCGCGGCCAGGAGAGGTTGACCGTCATGAAGAGGCCGTAGCCGACCGCGAGCACGTTGACGGGGAGTCCCCAGCGACCGAGGGAGAACAGCGGCCTGCCGAGCTCGTCGCGGTCGCCGTCGGCGGGCGGCGGCCACTCCCCTCTCAGCCGCCGGACCAGCATCGGCCCGGTGACCATGGCGTAGGCCAGGTACACCATCGCGATGCACGTGGTGCCGATGGCCAGGAACGCCTGCGGCGAGGCGAGATTGAGCAGGAGCAGCAGCCCCGCCCCCACGCCGACCACCACCGCGGCCGTGCCGGGCATCCCGGTGCACCGGGGCACCCGGGCCAGCCGCGCCGACCGCGGGAGGACGCCGTCGCGCGCCATGGAGTAGAGCATGCGGGTCGCCGAGGTCTGGATCGCCAGGGTCGCCGCGCAGATCGCCAGGGCCACGTCGGCGAGCAGGACCCTGCCGAGGCCGTCGCCGAGGGTGCTGGTGAGCACGTACCCCAGGCCCTCGGTCGCGAGGCGCCCGTCGGTGAGGCTGGGCGCGGCGAGCAGCCCGCCGAGCAGCAGGAGGCCGCCGCAGACGCCGGACGTGGTGAGCGCGCTGAGCGTCGTACGGGGGGCGACGCGCCGCGGGTTGACGGTCTCCTCGCTCATCTCGCTCGCGCTCTCGAAGCCGATGAGGACGTACGCGGCGGTGAACGAGCCCACCAGGAGCGCCGCGATCAGGCCGCCCTCGCCGCCGGTGTGCAGGGTGATGCCGGGATCCCGCTCCGCGTGTGTGGCGAGGAGGGTCACGATGAGGGCGACTCCGGCGATCTCGGCGGTGACGCCGACCGTGTTGACGGCCGAGAGCGCCCGGTTGTCCAGGACGTTGAGCAGCGTGGTGAGCGCCAGCAGGACGAGGCCGAGGACGGCGGCGTTGGTTGCGCCGCTGGTCGTCGTGGGCGACGGGTCCCCGCCGACGACCTGGAAGCCGGGCCAGACGGCCGGCAGGACGACCTGCAGCGCGAGCGCGGCGGCCGCCACGACCACGATCCGCCCGATCACCATGATCCAGCCGGCGTACCAGCCGAAGGCCGGGCTGCCGAGCCGGCTCGCCCACTGGTAGATCGCACCCGCTATGGGCAGCCGGGCCGCGAGTTCGGCGAAGCAGGCGGCGACGAGGAGTTGGCCGGCGAGAACGGCGGGCCAGGTCCAGAAGAAGAGCGGCCCCCCGAAGGAATAGCCGAGGGAGAAGAACTGGAAGACCGTGGTGAGGACGGAGATGAAGGAGAACCCGGCGGCGAAGGAGGCGTACCGCCCCATCCGGCGCCGCAACTCCTGGTGGTAGCCGAACGCGGCGAGCGAGCCGTCGCCCGCGGCGCCCGGCGAGGGAGGTGCCGGCGGAGCGGGATCGGTGGTGACGGTCATGGCGGTCCCCTGTCGCGGAGGCGAGTTCCTGCGAATACCTGTCGGACGACAGAAATTAGGGACGGCCGGTTTCCGCCGCGTGACGCGACCATGTCTCCGCCGTTAGTGAGTCCTCTCCGGGCGGCCCCGCCGGACGGCGAGAGGCGGCGCCGGGACCTCACCCACGCGGGTCCTCACCCACCCGGGACCGCGCACACGCGGCCGGGCGCCGGACGGGAGATCCCGTCCGGCGCCCTCGGCTTCGCCCCTGGGTCGGCAGGGGCCTCGGGGCGGGCTTCCGTCGCTGCGGCCCCTGTGGCGACGGACGTTCCGATCCTCAGTCGAGGTAGTGCGCGCGCCCCTCGTCGTCGAGCTCGAACGAGCCCTCGGGGATGATGCAGAACTCATTGCCCTCGGGGTCCGCCATCACGAGGAACCCGCCGTCGGCGTACTGCTCCAGCCGGCGCCCGCCGAGTGACTCGACTCGGTGCCGCTCGGCGGCGGGATCGGGTGAGGTGATGTCGAAGTGCATCCGGTTCTTGCCCGACTCGGGCGCGGCGGTCTGCTGGAAGCCCAGACCCAGGCCGTCCTCCCGCCGCAGCCAGACATAGGGCCCCATCCGGCCCACGACCGGCCTGCCGAGCAGTTCGGACCAGAACAGGGCGAGCCGCTCGGGATCCGCGGCGTCGACGATGAGGGCATTGATCTTCACGGGTGATTCCGTCACCTCCGGATCCTCTCAAGCGGGCACCGGCGGCTTCGCGGACGGCCCTGGCCGGCCGACCGGGCACCGGCGAGCGGCACCGTCAGGAGCCGGCCGGGCGGGCCGGCCGTGCGCGCAGAAGTGCAGCGAGGGACGCGGCGCATGCGAGGGGGTCGACCGGCGAGGTGAGGGTGTCGTCCGCCTGACTCCAGCCGGCGAGCCAGGCGTCCTGCGGGCGGGCGATGAGGAGCAGGACGGGCGGGCACCGGAAGACCTCGTTCTTGATCTGCCGGCACACCCCCATGCCGCCCGCGGGCGTGGACTCGGCGTCCAGGACGCACGCGTCGATGTGGTCGCGTTCCAGGGTCCGAAGCAGGGCCGGCAGGGTGGCGCATTCGCGCCACGTGATCGGCGGAAGATCGGCGGCGGGCCTGGTGCCGGCCGCGCGGAGCACCTCCGCGCGGGTGTTCGCGTTGCTGCTGTAGACGAGGACCGAGAGGCTGGACCGCATCGTTCTTCGCTCTCCTCCGTGGAGGCTGTCTGCCTGCGGGAGCCGCGACGCGCTCTTCACCTCCCGGGCCGACGACACCTGATTCACACGATGACGCATTCAATTATTGCTCTATGGGTATATCGGAATGTTCGATACATATCGGGCGCCCTGGTTCAGGCCGAGAGTGGACCGCACATTCTTCGGGCGGTGAGAATCCGATGACTCAATGCAAGACTCCCGATTACCGGACGGGCCACCGCGGCCGCCACTGGACGCATGCCCTGCGGTGCGCGCAGAAGACCGGAGCCGTGATCGTCACCGACGACACGCAGGAGCCCGTCACCTACTCCCACCAGCACTCCGGCCCGGGCCGCTTCCGCCCCTGGCTGACAGACGCCGGTACCCGCTACGACAGCCACGACGTCCACCCCGAGTGGTGAGGCGGCCGCGACGGGCAGTGGCTCCGTGACGCACGCCCGCCACGGAGCCACCTCTCGCAGCGGGGACCGGTCGCGCGGTGCGCGCCAGGAAGGGCCGTCTCCCCCGCGCTGAGGGCTGCCGGCTCACCGCTGTCTCCCTCCCGCCGACGACCGTCGCACGCGCCGGCTCGAAAGATCCCGCACCGCGGGTGAGGTCCGCGTGGGTATCAGCCGGTTCGACGGGTACGCGCAAGCCGTGCCCGGCCTTTCCCCAAGGCTCCGGGACGGGGAGCGGCGGGCCGAGGAAGTGTGGTGGCCAGCTTGATCGACCGGCAACGGCAGCAGGGTGACGCAGGCCTGCTGGACGACGCGCTCGCGGACGCCGTGCGCCGCACGGGGGCGTCCGCCGGCGGGGTCTACCTCTGGGACGAGTCCGCTCAGGCCCTGGGGCTGACGGTGCTGTGCGGAGTACCGGTGGAGGTCGCGTGGCCGTGGAGGCGCGTACCGCTCGGCTCGCCGGTGCCGGTGAGCGACGCGGTCCGCGAGGACCGTCTGGTGTGGGTCGGCTCCCAGGACGACCTGGCCCGCACGTATCCCCGCGCCGCCGCCAGCCTGCCCTACCGCTTCGCGCTCGCCGCGGCCCCGATGCACGGCCGGAAGCGGTGCCGGGGCGCACTGATGCTGCTGTGGCCGGCGAGCCACCCCGCCGACGCCACCCGTCGGGAGCGCAGCCACATCGCCGCGGTGGCCCGACGGATCGGCCTCCTGCTGGAGGATTCGGCCCCGCAGGCCGTGCCCGCGGAACCTCGTCTCACCTCGGTGGCGCCCGCGGACGACCACCCCCGGGACGACCGTCCGTTCCACGCGGCCATGGACTATCTGGACCGGCTTCCGGAAGGAGCACTCGGGCTCGACCTCGAGGGCCGCATCACGTTCGTGACGGGCCCGACGGAATCGATGCTCGGTCTCGACGCCGGTCGGTTGCGTGGGACCCGCCCCTGGCAGTCACTCCCCTGGCTGGACACGTCGTCGGCCGAGGACGACTACCGCACTGCGGTGATCAGCCGCGACCCCGTCGAGTTCACCGCCCTGCGCCCCCCTGACGACTGGCTCCACTTCCGGCTCTACCCGGACGCCGGCGGCATCAGCGTCCGCATCACGCACGCACCGGAACCCGGGACGCCCCAGCCCGGCGCCACGGCACGGTTCCCGTCGTCCGCTCCCCCGCACGCCGCCCGGTCCGGCCGTCTCTACCAGCTGGTGCACCTGGCCGCGGCGCTCACCGAGACCGTGGGCGTCCGCGACGTCGTCGAGTTCCTCACCCATCAGGTGCTGCCCGCCTTCGGCGCGGACGGGCTGGTCCTGTCCGCCGCCGACGCCGGCCGCCTGAAGATCACCGGGCACCACGGCTACGACCAGCACACCATCGACCGGCTCGACGGACTCCCGCTGGACACGGACCTCACGCCCGCCGGGCATGCCCTCAGCCACGGCATACCGTCCTTCTTCGCCAGCCCGCGCGACATGGCCCTCCACTACCCGCGGGCGCCACGCATCAGCGACAAACAGGCCTGGGCCTTCCTCCCGCTGATCGTCTCCGATCGCCCGGTGGGCTGCTGCATCCTCTCCTACGCCCGACCCCACACGTTCGACGCGGACGAGCGCGCCGTCCTCACCTCCCTGGCCGGCCTGATCGCCCAGGCCCTGGACCGCGCCCGGCTCTACGACACCGCCCGCGACCTGGCCCGAGGCCTGCAGCAGACGCTGCTGCCGCGCCGCCTGCCCGCTCTGCCCGGACTGGAAACCGCCGCCCGCTACCTGCCCGCCAGCCACGGAATGGACGTCGGAGGCGACTTCTACGACGTCATCCGCATCGGCCCCAGCACGGTCGCGGCCGTCATCGGGGACGTCCAAGGCCACAACGTGGCCGCCGCCGCACTCATGGGACAGGTCCGCACCGCCATCCACACGGCCACCGGAAACGCCCCCAGCCAGGTCCTGGCCCGCACCAGCCAGGTCCTCGTCGACCTCGACTCCGACCTGCTCGTCTCCTGCCTGTACGCGTACATCGACCTCGCGCGCCACGAGGCCGTCATGGCCACCGCAGGCCACCCGCCACCCCTGATCCATCAACCCGGCCGGTCGCCCCGCGTCGCGGAACTCGACCCCGGGCCCCTCCTCGGAATCGACCCCGGCCTCGCCCACCCCGACACCACTCTGACGCTGGCGCCGGGAACAACGCTCGCCCTGTTCACCGACGGGCTGATCGAGACGCCCGGCACGGACGCCGACCAGGTTCTCCACAGCCTCGCCCAGGAGCTGGCACGACTCGACGGGCGCACCCTGGAGTACACGCTGGGAGCCCTGCTGCAGCRCGCCCGGCCCACCGCGCACTACACCGACGACATCGCGATGCTCCTTCTGCGCACCGCCGCACGCTGACCTCGGCCCACGGCCCCGCTCTCGGGCACCCCCCTCGCGTGGCACCACGAGAGGCCACGGCGGCGACGGGCGGGTGCGGGCCGCGTGCCCACCGGGAAGCCGCCGTTCGGATCACCTGACGACGGCCCTTCAGGTGATTGCCGGACGCCCATGCGCCGGACCGCCACCCAGAGGGGTACGACGTCCCAGCGAGAAGAACCCTGAACCCCCGTGAGGAGCTCGGCCATGTACGTAGCAGTCCGGCGGTACGAAGGGGTGACCGATCCTGCCGAGGCGGGACGCCTCGTGAACGAGGGGTTCGTGCCGATCATGCGTCAGGTCTCCGGATTCGTCGCGTACTACTGGTTCGACGCCGGCGACGGAGTGATGGTCTCGACCAGTGTCTTCCAGGACCGGGCCGGTGCCGAGGAATCGATCTCGAGAGCGGCGGACTTCGTACGGGACAACCTCGCGTCCCTGCTCCCCAACCCGCCCCAGGTCATGGCGGGGGAGGTGCTGGCCTCCGCGTGACGGCGACCGGACCGGCCCGCTGAATCGCCGGCCACCCCGGGCACATGTGCCCCGGGCCTGATGATCGATAGGATCCGCAGGTCTTCTCACCGGGGAGGGAACATGGCCGAGGACAGCCACGTCGAAGGCAACACCGCGGAAGCCTGTGACGATGTCGAGCAGCAGCAGGGTGCGGTCCGGTTGGTGTACCGGCCCGAACCAGCCGACACCCTGGTCGGGCTGCGGGTCCGTGAGCGGATCAAGCGGACCGGACTCCTGCTGCGTGGTGCGTTCCTGACCCTGTGGGCCGGGCAGTGGCTGCTCTCCGCCGTGGGCCGCGGGAGCGTCGAGCCGGTGTCGACGGCCCTGTTCCTGTTCGTCGTCCTGGTGGTGTGGGGGTACCCGCGGATCCAGGCCGCCCACGTGCAGCGGACCATCGGATGGCAGGGCGAGTACCGCGCCACCGTGTCCGCGGCCGGGATGGCCTGCCGCAGCGACCACAGCACTCTGGTGCAGAAGTGGACCGTCTTCCAGGGCTACCGGGAGACGGCAGATCACTTCGTCCTGGTCAGCCGGGACCCGAACATCATGTGCCTGGATGTGCTGCCGAAGCGGGGCGTGCGTGAGGCGGGGGACGTCGACCGGCTACGGGCCCTCCTGGAGCGGCACACCACCCGCGTATGACGGGAGCGAACGGCAGTCGGCCGGCGCTGTGGTGCCGACCGATCGCGAGGCCCGTGGCCGGGGCTGAGATCATGAACGCATGCCCGAGGAATCGAACCCGCTGTCCGGCCTCTGGCCGCTCGCGCCGTCCGGTGCGACCGAGTGGTTGACCGAGACGTGTGGCGACGGCCTGACCGGGTTCATGCCTCCGGCCATGCCGGACGCGGCCTGGGTGCTCAACAACATGTACGAGCACGAGCGCGGGCTGACTGAAGTCAGCCACCACGAGTACCACCAGGCGCGGCTGGCCGACGGGAGCGTCCGGCCCTTCGTCGTCGCGGGCGTCGACGTCGACGCCGTGGGCGTCGCCACGGGCGGTGGACTGGGCCGCGCCGAGCACCCCGGCCCGGGGTGGCGGCGGCTGCGCTGGGCGGAACTCGCCCGGCGGACCGGCGAACCCGTCGTGCCCGACGGACTCATGCCCTCCTACCGTTGCTTCTCCTCGGTCAAGAAGGAGGGCAGCTGGCCGCTCGGCATCACCCCGCCCACCGAGGGGAGCTTGGACCGTCAGACCTGGAACCGGCTGATCGGCGTCCTCACCGGGTACAGCCCCTCGGGCCCGGACACCCGCTGCCTGGCCTACTACAACCCGCTGATGCTCGGGGCGGCGGACTTCGACAACCTCCATGTGCGTGCGGGCCGACTCGGCGACGCCGGGATGCTGTACGACAATCCGGAGGCGGACTTCAGCCCGTCCAACCTCTGGGCCGAGGATCACTCGTGGTCCCTGTGCACCGACTACGACCTGTGGGCCACCAAGGTCGCCGGGCCCTCCGCCCTGGTCGAAGCGCTGTTGAACGACGCCGAGATCGAGGCGGTACGGCTGCCCTGGGCACACTGACGGCGAGTTCGCCGCCCACCGTCTCGGCAAGTCCGCATGCCGCAGGGGCAGTTCCGGGGTGTTGTCCGCCGTCTCGACGTTCCGGGAGGCACGGGTACCTGGGGCACTCAGATGATCATGTGGGAGCCGAACCGCGGGGACAACCAGCCGTGGGTCCAGCACATGTGGTGACGACGCGAGGCTCGCTCGGCGCGATCCTCACCCGACCACGCGAGTGCCCCGCCCCCGGCAGCAGTCGGGGGCGGGGCACACCGCTGTCCACCGGCAGGCACGAGCGGCCGGTCCCGCGGTCGCTGCCGGTCCGTCAGCCGGCGCGGTCTCAGATGACGCCCTGTGCCGCCATGGCCTCGGCGACCCTCAGGAACCCGGCCGCGTTGGCACCGAGCACATAGTCGTCCGGGTTCCCCCCGCACGCCTCCGCGGTGGTACGGCACTGGCGGTGGATGTCGCGCATCACCGCGGCCAGCCGGGACTCGGTCTGCTCGAAGGACCAGGTGTCACGGGAGGCGTTCTGCTGCATCTCGAGCGCCGACGTGGCCACGCCACCCGCGTTGGCGGCCTTGCCGGGGCCGAAGAGGACCCCCGCCTCACGGAACACCGCCACCGCCTCGGGCGTGCACGGCATGTTCGCGCCCTCCGCCACCGCGCGCACCCCGTTCTTGACCAGGGCCACGGCATCCTCACGGCCCAACTCGTTCTGCGTCGCGCACGGCACCGCGATGTCGCACGGCACGTCGAAGACCGTGCCACGGGCCGAGAACCGCGCGGACGGCTTCGCCTCCGCGTAGTCGGAGATCCGGGCCCGCCGTACCTCCTTGATGTCCTTCAGCAGCTCCAGATCGATGCCGTCCTCGTCGACGAGGTACCCGGAGGAGTCGCTGCAGGCCACCACACGGCCGCCCAGGGCGTGGACCTTCTCCACCGCGTACAGGGCCACGTTCCCGGAGCCGGAGACCACCACACGACGCCCGTCGAAGCCGTCGCCGCGTGTGGCCAGCATCTCCTGGGTGAAGTAGACCGCGCCGTAGCCCGTGGCCTCGGTACGGGCCTGGGAGCCGCCCCATCCCACCGGCTTGCCGGTGAGGACGCCGGACTCGTAGCGGTTGGTGATGCGCTTGTACTGCCCGAAGAGGTAGCCGATCTCACGGCCTCCCACGCCGATGTCACCGGCCGGCACGTCGGTGTGCTCACCCAGGTGACGGTAGAGCTCGGTCATGAAGGACTGGCAGAAGCGCATGACCTCGCCGTCCGAACGCCCCTTGGGGTCGAAGTCCGCGCCGCCCTTGCCGCCGCCGATCGCCATTCCGGTCAGCGCGTTCTTGAAGATCTGCTCGAAGCCCAGAAACTTGACGATCCCGAGGTTGACGCTCGGGTGGAATCGCAGCCCTCCCTTGTAGGGCCCGAGGGTGCTGCTGAACTCCACCCGGAAGCCGCGGTTCACGCGGACGGTACCCCGGTCGTCGACCCACGGCACCCGGAAGATCAGCTGCCGCTCCGGCTCGACGAGCCGTTCCACGATCCCGGTCCCGACGTACTCGGGGTGCCGTTCGAGGACGGGGCTGAGGGACTCCAGCACCTCGGCCGCCGCCTGGTGGAACTCGGCCTCGCCGGGGTTCCGCCGGCAGACCTCCGCGTACACGGCCTTGATGTGTTCGCTCACGTTCACCGCTGTGTCCCGCTTTCCTCGGCTCGGGGTCCGTTTCGACCCGGAGGTGTTCGCACCGGATGTCACCGATCCGGATCTCTTCGGGCTGAGCCGATCAGACATCCGGTCCACCGTCCAGCCCCCACGGGCGCGCGTGCGTCGGGACCGGGCGAGGGAGGGACCACGAGCGTGCGGTGACCGGACACCTCCCGTTCGGGTGGGCACTCCCTCGGCTCCGGAGCCGAGATCGACTGTCAGTGGTGGGTGAGACGGTAGGGGCATCGGGTCGGAAACGAGGGGGATTCGTCATGTCGGGGAGTCAGAACTACATCAATCACGTGGCTCTTGTTCTGGACGCCAGTTCGTCCATGTCGCACCTGAGTCGCAAGGTCGTCGAGGTCGCCGACCAGCAGATCGCGTATCTCGCCCGCCGTTCGAGGGAGCTGGACCAGGAGACCCGCGTCACGGTGTACGTCTKCGCCGACAAGGTGGAGTGCGTCATCTACGACAAGGACGTGCTGCGGATGCCGTCGCTGCGGCAGCTGTACCGGGCCGGTGGGATGACGGCCCTGCTGGCGGCGGCACTGAAGTCGCAGCGGGAGCTGGCGCAGACGGCGCAACTGTACGGTGACCACAGCTTCCTGACGTTCGTGCTGACCGACGGGCAGGAGAACGCGAGCCACCGCAGTCCGGACGCGCCTTCCCGGAGTCCGCGTGAACTGGTCGCCGCCGTGGCCGAGATGATCGAGACGCAGGGCGACAACTGGACGCTGGCCGTCCTGGTGCCGGATCAGATGGGCAAGCGCGAGGCCGCTCAGTGCGGCTTCCCGAAGGACAACATCGCCATCTGGGACGCGACGAGCACACAGGGCCTGGAGGAGGCCGGGCAGGTCATCCGGGAGGCCACCGAGAAGTTCATGGTGGGCCGTACGCAAGGCATCCGGGGATCGCGCGCGGTGTTCTCGACGGGCGCGGAGGTCGTCAACAAGGACGCCATCGAGGCGGCCGGCCTCACTCCGGTGGATCCGTCGGAGTACCAGCTCCTGGCGGTGGCCCGGGCCGCGGCGATCCGGGACTGGATCGTCGAGAGCGGGCACACGTACCGGACGGGTGGCGCGTTCTACCAGCTGAGCAAGTCGGAGAAGATCCAGGCGCGGAAGCAGATCGCGGTCCTGGAGAAGAGCACCGACCGGGTGTACACGGGACCCCAAGCCCGCGCGCTGCTCGGCCTGCCGGATGCCGAGGTACGTCTCAAGCCGGATCACAACGACGACTTCACGATCTTCGTGCAGAGCACCAGTGTGAACCGGAAACTCGTCCCCCACACGCGCCTCCTCCTCATGCCCTGACACCTCGCGGTCCCGTGAGGCTCCGCGGGGCCTCGCGGGGCCTCACGGGGACTCGTCCGGCGGGCGCTCATCCGGAAGTGGACGGGACCATGGAGGACCGGTCCACCCCGGAGTGCGCCCGCCGTCGGTGAGAGGCACCCTGGAAAGGCCGCCCGCACGCCTGCGGGCTGCCACCGAGGCGGCGGGAGCCGCCTCCGCGGAGCGACCCCTGGAGGCGATCTGCCCATGGCATCGGACGACGCGCTGCTGGTGGTCGACGCAGCAGGAGTCGTCGTCGCCTGGAGCCGGGCGGCCGAGTCCCTCTTCGGACGGGGGCCCGCCGAAGCCGTGGGACGGCCCCTCATGGAGCTGCTCTCCGGATCATGGCCGTGGGACGACGCCGGAGGGAACGGCCCGCCCCGGAAGTCGGCCGGCACCCCGGGCCTCCGCGTGCTGCCCGTGACATCGCACGATGACGCCCCCGCGTGGCGCGTCGACCTGCTGGGGCCGACGGAGGACGGGGGCGACGCACTGGACCAGGCCCTGCTGCATGCGCTGTTCACCCAGTCGCCCATCGGCATGCAGGTGCTCGATCCCCAGCTGAACATCGTGCGGGCGAACACCGCGGCGTCGGGGATGAGCGGCCTCGACCGCTCCGAGGTGTTCGGACGCCGCCTCAGCGAGATCTTCCGGCTGTCCGACCCCGACGAATCGGTCGGGATCATGCGGGAAGTGCTCGAAACCGGTGTGCCGGCGCTGGAGCGGCTGGTGCGCGTCCGTACGCCCCAGGACCCCGAGCACGAGCACGTCTACTCCGTCTCCGTGTTCCGGCTCCAGGGCCCCGACGGCGGTGTCCTGGGTCTTTCCACGGCAGTGGTCGACGTCACGGTCCGTGAACGGGCCCTCGCCCGGGCACGCGTCCTCAGTGCGGTCAGGGAGCGGGTGGGGCACACGCTGCAACTCGACGTCACGTGCGCGGAGCTCGTGGACGTGCTCGTGCCCGCCTTCGCCGACGCCGCGGAGGTGGACCTGCTGGACCACGTCGTACGCGGCGAGGACCCCGCGTCCGGACCCGTCGGACTCGACAAGCCGCTGCGGCGCATGGCCTTCGCTTCGGCGGACGGCCGGCGGGAGTCCCTGGCCGTCGGCACCGGGCCGTTCCGCTTTCCGGCCGCATGGGTGCGCTGCCTGACCGACCTGCGTCCCCAGCTGGTGACGTACCAGCCCGAGGACCTCGAACCATTCCCTCCGCATCCGTGGTCGTCCCGCACCCCGACGACCCCGGGCCTGCATTCGGCCATCGTCACACCGCTGTCCCTCCGAGGCGGCGTCTACGGGACCCTGAGCCTGTACCGCTCCCCCGGCCGCGACGCGTTCGTGGACGCGGACCTCGACCTCTCGCTGGAGGCGGCCGCGCGGGCCTCGCTCCACATCGACAACGCCTGCCGGTACACCCGGGAGCACACCATCGCGGTGACCTTGCAACGCCGGGTCCTGGCCCGCCCGGCCGCGTCGCAGGACGTCGTGGCGAGTGCCCATTTCCACCAGTCGACCGACGCCGGCGGCGGCTGGTTCGACGTGTTCCCGCTCTCCGGTGAGAGGGTCGCCCTCACGGTCGGGCGCGTCTCCGGTACGGGCATCCACGCGGCCATGGTGATGGGTCAGCTGCGCACCGCCCTCCACACCCTGGCCTCGCTCGACCTGGAACCCGACGAACTCCTCGCCCGCCTCGACGACACGGTGACCCGGCTCGCAGCCGAACGCGCCGGCCTGCCGCCCGGTGACCCCCTGAGGGACGAACGACTCACCGCCGACTGCCTCTACGGCATCTACGACCCCCTCGGCCGCGGCTTCGCCGTCGCCGTCGCCGGCAATCCGCCACCGCTCCTCGCGTATCCCGACGGAACCACCGAGGTCTTCGACGTTCCCGCGGCTCCGGCACTGGGTGACGGTGAAGGAGCGCCGTTCGCCGTCACGCGTACCGGCCTGCCCGAGGGCAGCGTCATCGCGCTCCACACCGACGCCTTCCTCCCCATGCGCTCGGCCGGCGGGAAGGAGGGTCTGGACCGCCTGCGGCAGGTTCTCACCGACAGCCGACGCCGTCTGGACGACCTGTGCGCGGAGGCGGTCCGCACCGCCCCGGCCTCGCCTCCGGGCACGGACGCCATCCTGCTCCTCGTGCGCACCCACACGCTCGACCCCAGCCTGGTCTCGACCTGGGACCTGCCCACGGACCCCGCGGCGGTGGCCACCGCGCGAGCCCGTACGCGGCGCCAACTCTCCGCGTGGAACCTCGACGAACTCTCCCTCGCCACCGAACTCATCGTCAGCGAACTGGCCACCAACGCCGTCCGCTACGGCGCCCCGCCCCTCACCCTTCGCCTGATCAGAGGGACCCGCACCCTCACCTTCGAGGTGAGCGACTCCAGCCGCGTCTCACCGCGCCTGCACCACGCGCAGACCACCGACGAGGGTGGCCGAGGCCTGTTCATCTGCGCCGAACTCGCCCAGAACTGGGGCGTCCGGTTCACCGACGGCCACAAGACGATCTGGACCGAGCAGTCCCTCCCCCACCCTGCCTGAGGGCCGTCCCACGGATCGTGCCGGGCTCGCGACCTGGTCACCGGGGAGGGTCGCCCGAGCCCTCGCCGGGGTTCACGCCCCCGGGCACAAGCAGGCGCGCGGCGCCGATCCTGCCGTCCGCCGCGTCCTCGGCGACGCGGTGTTCCACGGCGACGTACCGGCCCGTGGCGGACGGGACGACTGCCGGACACGCGCCGTGCAGCGCGCCGACTGGCCGCGGCCCCTTCTCTCCGTCACACTGATGGACCCGCCCTGAACTGGGCATATCGCATGTCTGGGGAGCCAGGGAGGCGGCCATGGTCATCAGCCACACGCTCAGGGACGACGTACTGCGCGTCACCGTCCTGCGAGAGCTCGATGTCACCACCCGGGCCGCCGCCGCCCTGCAGGTCGAGGCCCTCGTCGCCGCCCACCACCCCCGTCGCGTGCTCGTCGCGCTCCCCACCGCGACGCCCTCCCCGGCGACCCTCAGCGCGCTCGCCCGGGTGCACCGGATGTGCCGGAGCCTGGGGATCCCGATCTCCGCGACCGGGCCCGGAGCCGCATGGGACCAGGACTCGGGTGTCCACGCGTCGGAGCGCATGGAGACCGGGGCCCGTCGGGAACGGTGATGCGCTTCGCGGAGTCGAGTGGGTTCTCACGGAAGACCGGGGCGGGATATCCGCGTACCGGTCTGGCGAAACCGGAATGGCAAATCATATAATTTCGGACATGGAACCGGTCGAGCCTCGGACCAGCTGGACGTTCGTCACCAACCACGCCCGGATCCTCGCGATGATCCTGCGGGATCCGGAGATTCGGCTGCGGGACATGGCGGGCGCCTGCCGGCTGACCGAACGCGCCGCTCAGGCCATCGTCACCGACCTGGAAAGCGCCGGCTACCTCACCCGGGTCCGTCACGGCCGCCGCAACCACTACGAGGTCGCGCCCGGCACACTCTTCCGTCATCCGGCCGAAGGACACCACGAGGTCGCGAGCCTTCTGAAGCTGCTGGCGGGCCTCGACCCGCCGGTCGAGACGCCCACCCCTCCCCCCGCGGCAAACGATCACGATGAGCAGGACGACCGCTCCTGACCCGGAGCACGGCACCCACGGCTCCTGGTACCAGGTACCGGGATCCGCCGGCACGGGGTCGCGCGCACTTCCCCACCTCCGCACGGCTCGGGCGCCCGCACCGGCCCCTGCGGCCACCGCCCTCGGCGGGGCCGCCCGGCGGCCGGGGCCGGGACGCGCGAGGACAGACATGGCTTTGAAGGGAGAAAGGCCATGACCGACCAGTTCAGCCGCCGACCCGCCACTCCCGCGGACATGATCGACGGCAGCACGTTCCCCCCACCCGTCAGCGTGGCCTTCGACCCCGGCCCGAGGCGAGTCCGGGCCCGGGTGCGGGGAGAGATCGACATGGACGACGCGGGTGGGCTGCGCGAGGACCTCACCGCGGCCCTGAGGGCCAGCAGCGCCGGTCTCGACGTGGACCTGGGAGCCGTCACCTTCTGCGACAGTTCAGGCCTGCACGTCCTGCTGGACCTGAACCGGCTGGCCGCGGAGACCGGCAAGAGCCTCGTGCTGACCACTCTCAGCCGCCCCGTCGCCCGCCTGCTCCAGATCACCGGCAGCCGACGCCTGCTCACCGTCCGCGAGCACTCCGCCGCAGGCTCCCGGGCCGGCGGGCATCCGGTCACGGCCCTTCCCGGCCGGCCTTCCCGGCCTGCCCACCAGGGCGGCGGCGCCCCGCGCACTGCGGCCCACCGGCCGCACCGGCACGACCCGGACCCGGCGCAGGCGGAGAGCTCGCCCGGGGCGACGGCAGGCGGGGAGTCGTGGCCCGAAGGACTCCCGGACATATGCGACCTGTGCCGACGAGCCATCCCGGTCGGCGCCACGGTGTACGGCCACGCCGCCGACTCCTCCTTCGCCCATCCCTTCGACCCCGAACAGGACGGGAACCGGCCGCTGCTCGCCWGCAGCGCCGCCCACCTCGCCGACCTCCAGCGGCAGTACCGCGGCCGGCCCTTCGTCGACGCGGAACTCTGGGCGGTGAAGATCGACAGCGCGATGCGTCGGCACCGCTACGGGCTCAGCATCGACCGGCTCTGCGAGGAGACCGGGCTGAGCCTGATCCAGATCGAGGCAGCCGTCACGTGGCGGCGCAGGCCGGGGCGTACATAGGTCCCGCGTGGCAGACCCTCACCGGGTGCACACCCGCGACCAGTTGGTGACCACGGTGTGGGGGTAGGGCCCGGCGGCCGCCCCACCCGCCTCGGACGCGCGAGGACGCCGCTCCCCTCTTCCTGGTTCGGGAAAGTTCGCCCGCGAGACGGCTCAAGCGCCGTCCCGGAGCAGGTCGCGCTGAATCTGGCGCGCGAGAGAGCGGCGCACGGACGCCGATCCGGTGGCGGCCTGCGAGGGGAGGTCGGCCTGCGAGGGAAGGTCGAGGCCGCGGCTGATCCCGTCGTACGCGGCCTGGTAGCCGGGGGGCAACTCCGCCCGGTGCAGCCTCAGGTCCTCTTCGACGAGGCGCCGCAGCTCGTCGACGCTCTGGGGCGTGAAGCGCTTCCTCCCGCGGGCCAGCGCGCTCACGTAACGCGTGCAGCAGGCCGACTCGTCGCAGGTCTCGGAGATCTCCTCGGCGAGGCCCCACAGGCGCCCTTCGAGCCAGGGGGCGTCACGCTGGTCGAGGGAGAGCCTCATCGGCGGCTGCCGTTCGTCGGCCCTGTGCTTCGCCATCTGCTTGGACACGGCGGGCTGGCTCATGTCGGTGAGCTGCGCGATACGTTCCTGTGTCCAGCCGAAGCCCGCGAACACCTTGATCATTTCAGCTCGCAGCTTGCGCATCTCCTCGCCCGCGCGGATGACCTCGTTCATCCCGGCGAGCATCCGCTCGGCCTGTTCCTCGGTCAGCGCCTCGGGCGTTCGCCGGGTGTTCTCTTCGCCTGCCACAACCCGGTTATACACCACAGCACCCCCCTCATAACCAGGTTGTACAACCAGGTTATGAGTGACAGGATCCGTGGCATGCCTACCTTCTCCGCTCCCGACGGAACCCGGCTCGCCTACCGTGTGACCGGTGACGGCGACCCGCTCGTCTGCATCCCCGGCGGCCCCGCCGACTCCGCCTACCTCGGCGACCTCGGCGGTCTGTCCGCGCACCGCCGGCTGATCGTCCTGGACCTGCGCGGCACCGGCCGGTCCGCGGTTCCCGACGACACCGCCTCGTACCGCTGCGACCGCCTGGTCGACGACGTCGAGGCGCTGCGCCGGCACCTCGGCCTCCCTCGGATCGACCTGCTCAGCCACTCCGCCGGCACGAACATCGCGACGCAGTACGCGGCCAGGTATCCCGAAAGGCTCTCCAAGCTCGTTCTCGTCGGCCCCAGCACCCGAGCCGTCGGTATTCCGATCACGGCAGAGACGCGGCGCGAGCTCGCACGCCTTCGGAGGGACGAGCCGTGGTTCCCGTCGGCGTTCGCCGCCCTCCAGGCGATCGCCGACGGCACCGGCAGCGACTGGGAAGCCGTCGCGCCCTTCTTCTGGGGCCGGTGGGACGCCACGGCACAGAAGCACCACGCGGCTGGCCGGCCGAGCAACGACGAGGCCGTCGCTCTCTTCGGGGCCGACGGCGCCTTCGACCCGGAGAGCACGCGCGCGGGGCTCGCCGCCTGCGAGGCTCCCGTTCTGCTGCTGA
Source organism: Streptomyces sp. MS191 (assembly GCF_008042125.1). Lineage (GTDB taxonomy): Bacteria > Actinomycetota > Actinomycetes > Streptomycetales > Streptomycetaceae > Streptomyces. Next base: position 14,380 of record NZ_RDBI01000051.1, on the reverse strand, counting down.
CCGGCGAGTTCGACCTGAACAGCCCTCCTGTATCCGCTGCCGAGTTCGCGGAGTTGTTCCCCCACGCCACGCTCGTGGTGCAGGCGGAGGCGGGCCACTGTCCGTGGCTCGACCACGCCGACCGGTTCGTGGCCACCTCGGCCGCGTTCCTCCGCGGGTGACAGGGCGCATCGGCGGGGTGACGTGACCCGTCCGGTGCGGCATGCGGGAGACCCACCCTCGCGGCCGCCGACTCCTCGTCGCCCGCCGGTGCGAGACGGAGGGGGTTTGAGTTCGGCGCGCGCGAGCAGGCGGGCTGTACGGCCAATCCGGTACAACACGAGGAGGTCCCCGATGTCGGGCGAGCAGAAGTCGAAGGCGCACGTCGAGCAGGCCAAGGGCAAGGGCAAGGAGGCCGTCGGCCGAGTTGTCGGCAACGAGCGCCTCACGGCCGAGGGCCGTGCCGAGCAGGCCAAGGGCGACGCGCGCGAGGCCAAGGAGAAGACGAAGGACGCCTTCCGTCACTGACACGGCAGGCACCTTCCGCGGCTGGGGCCGCCCCTGATCAGGGGCGGCCCCAGCCGCGTTGGGCGAAGCGGCAACGGAAGAGGTGCGGCGGACGAACCGGCGGGGGCCGGCTTCGCAGGCGCCCGGGCGGGGCCCGCACGGTCGGCGAGCCGGGAACACCCTTCCTCCGGAGCCGACCGGAGGTCGGCGTGCGCCCGGTCGGCCGGGCGGATCCGTGGAGCCATGTCACAGACGGGCGGGCTGTCTTGTCCCAGGAGTGAAGACGACAGCCACGTCAGGAGGGAGACGGCCATGCGGGTGCCCGCGGCAGGAGGGACCGGGGTGCCGGTGCGGCCGGTTCGGCTGCCGGCCGGACATCAGGCGGTCGTGAGGGTGACCCGAAGGCCCGGCTTCTCCGACGCCGAGGGCGAGGGGGAACCCGGCCGGCGACTGCACCGTCCCTCGCGGCGGCACGGCTTCCAGGAGCAGTCCGCGTGAGTCGGACGGAAGAGTTCGAGGAGCGGCGGCCCCTGCTGTTCTCGATCGCCTACCGGATCCTGGGCAGCGTGAGCGAGGCGGAGGACGCGGTCCAGGAGGCGTGGCTGCGGTTCGAGGCGGCCGCCACGCCGCCCGACTCGATCAAGGCCTATCTGGCTGCGGTGGTCACCCGGATCTCGATCAATGTGCTGCGCTCCGCCCGCGTCCGGCGCGAGGAGTACGTCGGGCCGTAGTTTCCCGAACCGCTCCTGACCGACCCCTATCAGGACCCCGAGCGCGCGGCCGAGCTGGCCGATTCCGTGTCGATGGCCGCCTTGCTGCTGCTCGAACGACTCACGCCGCTCGAACGCGCGGTGTTCGTGTCGCGGGAGGTGTTCGACTTCGGCTTTCCGGAGATCTCCGCGGCGGTCGGCCGCGCGGAGTCGGCATGCCGTCAACTGGCAGTCCGGGCGCGCCGTCACATGACCGAAAGCCGGCCACGGTTCGCGGCGGATCGGCGCGCCCGCGAGGAACTCGCGACGCGGTTCTTCGCCGCGTTCGCCGAGGGAGACGTCGACGGACTTCAGCCGGTGCCGGTACGCGCCGGGGGCCGGACGGACCACCGTCGGGGCAGTCCGTGATCACGAGGCGCGCACCCACACTTCTTTGACTGGTCTGACCACTAGACCACCTGTCCTCTGCCTCGTATGGTCTCCCTGTGCCTTTCCAACCCGTCAATAGACGTTCGGTTCCTGATCAAGTGTTCGATCAGCTCTTTGGTGAGCTCGTCAGCGGCGGTCTCGCCCSGGGCGAGACCCTGCCCAGCGAGCGTCGCCTCGCGGAAGTGCTCGGCGTCTCGCGCCCGGCGGTCCGTGAAGCGCTGCAACGGCTCGCGCACGCGGGCCTGGTGGAGGTCCGGCAGGGGGACGCCACCACGGTGCGGGACATCCGGAGAGCGGGTGGCCTCGACCTGCTGCCCCGGCTGCTGTTCGCCGGAGGCGAGATCGATCTGACCGTCGCCCGCAGCATCCTCGAAGCCCGGCTGCACGTGGGGCCGAAGATCGCCGAACTCGCCGCCCTTCGCGGGGGGCCGGCCCTGGCCGCACAGCTCCGGGACGCCGTCCAGGCACTCAAGGACGACAGCGGCCCCGTCATCAGACAACGGCACGCGTTGACCTTCTGGGAACTGGTCACGGACGCCGCCGAGTCCGTGACCTTCCGGCTGATGTTCAACGGCCTTCGAGCCGCCTACGAGCCGGCCCTCGACGCCTTGGCCTACGTCATGGCCGTGGAGGTGGACCGGACCGAGGCGTACGACGCACTGGTCGCCGCCATCGCCGAGGGCGACGCGAGCCGTGCCCGTAGCCGTGCCGAGGATCTCCTGCGCCCGGCGACCGAAGCCCTGATCGACATCATCGACCAACTCGAGGAGTGCGATGAACCTTCGTAGAGCGATCGAGCGACGGCGGGGCATGAAGGACGCCGCCGCTTCGGACGCCCGGGCGCGCGTTCGGGCGGACGAGTCCGCCCTTGCGCGATCCCGCCGTGACGACACGTCCCTGATCGCCGTGTTCCGGGCGTTCTGGCGTTACCCGTCGCCGTGGATGATCAGCGGTGTACTGGTGACCGTGCTGGCCTGCCGCGTCGCTTGGGGCGACTGGCGCGCGAGCGACGCGTGGGCCCCACTGGTCCTGCTCGCGCTGTTCCCCGTACTGGAATGGCTGATCCACGTCTTCGTGCTGCACTGGCGCCCCCGAAAGGTCGCCGGCGTGGTCCTCGACACCCTGCTGGCGCGGAAGCACCGCGAGCATCACGCGGACCCCCGTGACGCCCCCCTGGTCTTCATCCCGTGGAAGACGCTCGTCTGGGTCGTCGTCGGCTACAACGCCGCGGCCCTCCTGGCCTTCCCGCGTGTCGGCCAGGCCCTGACCTTCATGGTGACGGTCGCGGCGACGGGACTCGTCTACGAGTGGACCCACTACCTGATACACAGCGACTACCGGCCCCGGAGCAGCACCTACAAGGCCATCTGGCGCAACCACCGGCTGCACCACTACAAGAACGAGCACTACTGGTTCACCGTCACCACGACCGCCAGCGCGGACCGCCTCCTGGGCACGTACCCGGACCCGGCCACGGTCCGGACCTCGCCGACCGCCAAATCCCTGCACGGCGCACCCTGACGCCTCGACCGCCCGCCGAACAGCCCGCCTCCCTCGCTCGTCACGAACGCCAGTGCCGGCCCGGCGCCCGGAGGGACCCGGGGCCCGGCCAGGACGCGTTCGGCGCGCTCGGCGGTGACCGCCGTTGAAGACCCGGGAGACGGTGGCAGCCGACAGCCCGGCGGCTCTGACGGTCCGGGCAGGCGGGTGTGGTCGAGGAGGCCACCCCGCGACCCGAGGAGGTGGAGCCGCGCACCACTGATGCTGCGTCAAGCGACTTGCCTCCAGGCCGCGTTGCGCCGGCGGAAGTCGCCCGCGGCCGGAGTGGTGGCGTGAGATCTACGCCGCGAACAACGCGGCGGAGCCCGTCATTTCGAGAAGGCGGGCCACCTGGGGGCCGGTATGGGAGATGGTCAGGCTGCGACCGTCCTCGATGGCCTGCTGACGCAGGCGCAGAAGGGCGTTCAGGCCGCTGGAGTCGCAGAAGGTGACGGCGGACATGTCGAGGACGAGGCCCGCACCGGCGGGAGCGGCGGCCAGGGCGCGCATGAGGGCCACCCTGAGGTGGCCCGCGCTGTCGAGGTCGATCTCTCCCGCGACGTGGACACGGGTGTGGGCTTCCCCCGGAGAGGCGACGACTGTGACGGCCGAGCCCGCGAACCCCTGGTGGGGCTGCGACACGAGGCGCGGGTACGGGACAGAAGTCATGGGGCCAACCTCCTGAACCAGGTGCAGTCGCGGAAGCCCTCTCGGCCCCGTCATGCGTCCATCATTACACGAAATCCAGTTCGTGCAATTGGCGACGGGCGATGCGAGGAGGCATGATGCATTGATGGGAGAAAGAACGGGTGACGCGTCGAAGTGGACCTTCCTGACCAACCACGCCCGCGTGCTGCTGGCGATCTCTCAGGATCCGGGTGTCCGCCTGCGTGACATCGCGGCGACCTGCGGAGTCACCGAGCGAACCGTGCAGGCGATCGTGGCCGACCTCGAAGAGGCCGGCTACCTCACCCGCACTCGCGCGGAGGACGGCCGGCGCAACCACTACGCCCTGGTGCCCGACGCCCCCTTCCGGCACCCCGCCGAGGCCGACCACGACATCGCAGGCCTGATCGCCCTCTTCACCGATCGGTCGGAAGGCGCCGCGACCGGCCGTCGCTGACAGCACGTCGACGGACACGCGACAGCGGCCCTGAGGGCGTGTTCACGCCTCAGGCCGCCGCTCGGTGCTCATGCCGTCGATGACGCAGCCGGGCTTCGAGGCGGCCGTCGACGATCCGGGTGTCGAACGACGGCTGGGGTGCGGTGGAGGGCCCGTGGACGTTCCAGCCGTCGGCGAGGCGGAACACGCTGCCGTGCCACGGGCAGCGGATACAGCCGTCCTCGGCCTCGCCCTGGGACAGCGGGCCGCCCATGTGCGCGCATCGGTCGGCGAGCACATGCACCCGGTCTCCGGCCTGCCGGAGGACGACCACGTCCACCCCGTCCACGACTGCCCGGGTCGGGCGGCCGACCGGGTAGTCCGTCACCGGGCCGACCGGATGCCAGCCGGGGCCGACAAGGTGCGGCACCGCCTCGGCGTGGTTGGCGCCCGACGCCTGCCGGTACGCCAGGTGGCCGCCCAGAGCGCCGCCCGCCGCCACGGTGGCGAGCCCGGCGAGGGCCAGGAGCCGGCCCTTCAGCGGGCGCCCGCGCAGGCGGGCCAGCAGGGAGGTGGCGTAGAGCGACACGGCACCGATGTTCGCCGCCGCGTGGACCAGCCCGACTCGGGACTGCTCCGGGGGCAGCTCCGCCCAGTCCGCCCAGCCGGCCACGGCGGCCGGTGCCGCCCCGGCCAGTCCGACGGCGATCAGGGTGTCCGCCGCGCGGCGGTGACCGGGAAGAAGGTCGACCACGGCCGACGAGAGCCACGCCCCGATCGGCACCTGGACGAGCAGCGGGTGGACGGGGTGTCCCAGGGGAACGCCGTGGAGGACGTCGCGTGCGCGCCCGAGCGGCACCGACCGGACGGCCCGGCGCATCGCGCCGACGAGTCCGTCGAGGGCCGTCGACTGCTCGACGCGTTCGATGGCACGCAGGACGCCCGAGGGCCCGGCCCGCAGGCTGTCAGGGAGGGTAATGTCTGCGTTCATGCCGCGCGAGTACCCGGCCGGTGCCGTTCGACTCGCGCCGCCTTCCCGGCATGCGGCCCGGGCCTTGCGATGGCGCGCGAACGCGAGGGGACAGCGGCCGGACCGACCTGTCGCGGGTTCGGCATGAGGATGGCGACTGGGGGTATTCGCGCGCCGGCGCGTCCGAGCGAGACGCGCGGTCTGGGGGTGGGTCATGGCGCGAGGAGCGTTGACGGCTCGGGAGACGGCCGTGTGGGACCAGCTGGTGGCGGAGCTTCGACGGGCGCCGGGTGGGTACCGGTCTCCGGCCCGGCACACGGCGCCCACCAGGGCGGTGGTGCTCCTGGTCGCCGCCGTACTGCTGTGTGCGCCGGCGCTGGTGGTGGCGGGCCGTGTCAGTGGCCTCGCGGTCCTGGCCTGGGTCGGAGTGGTGATGTGGGTCGCCGGGGTCCTGTCCGTCTCTCACTTCGCCGGCCACGGGCCGCGTCCGCCCTGGCGGCGTTGACGTCGGTGGCAGCCGCCACCTGCCGCCGGCCGTGCGCGCCAGCGCCCCACCGGCAGGCATCGGCCGGGCTTCGGCAGACCTGGAGGCCTACCGGTCTCCGGGAACCGCGCGCGTGTTGCCCGGGCAGATCAACGGCTCCCCCGCACGCGGCGGGAGAGCCGTTCGGGTGCCGCGCGCCCGGGGCGCTCAGGCATGTCGGTGGGAGCGTCGACTCCCGGTGACGAGCCGGTAGAGGGCCAGGAGGATGACGGAGCCGACGATGGCGGCGATCCAGGTGGAGAGGTCGAAGAATCCGTCGATGGAGTCGACGCCGAATATGACCTTTCCGAGCCACCCTCCGAGCAGCCCGCCGGCGATACCGATGAGCGTGGTGACGATGATGCCGCCCGGGTCCTTGCCCGGCATCAGCGCCTTCGCGATGAGGCCGGCAAGCAGCCCGATGAGGATCCAGGCGATGATGCCCATGGCGTATCTCCCGCTTCGTGACGTATGACCGGTGTCACCGTGGCGTCTTCACCATTCGAGCGGTTCCAAACTTCGGGGAAGGGCTTCTCCGCATCCGCCGCACGGCGGCAGGGAACACGCCGCGGCGGGAGGGGGGCGGGAACGGCAGTCGGCGAGCGGCCCAGGGGTGCCGTACCGGGGACTGCTCCGGCCATCGCGAGACGTACGGCAGCCCCCGTGAGGGCGCGGCCCGCGCTCACCCACCGTCCGGACGCCGGACGGGGTGGTGCCC
>NZ_RDBI01000051.1:0-7803 GCF_008042125.1 Streptomyces sp. MS191 | reverse complement strand
CCGGACAGCCTCTGCGATCGGACAGCGCCATGAACACCCGTCACGCCGCCGGACGGCGACGCTCCGCCACTCCCGACCCGCAACGCCTGTTGGGCATCTACCTCAACGACCACCTCGCCGGCTCCAGCGGCGGCGTCGCGCTGATCCGGCGCGCCGCGCGGAACCAGCGCCACACGCCGGCCGGTCCGCCCCTCGCCCACCTCGCCCGGCAGATCGCGGAGGACCGGGACAGTCTGCGCTCCCTCATGACCGCGCTCGACGTTCCCGTGAAGCGCCGGCGGATCGCCCTGGGGCGCATCGCCGAGACCGTGGGCCGGGCCAAGCCGAACGGCCGCCTGGTGTCCCGTTCACCCCTCAGCGACGTCCTGGAACTCGAGGCCATGCGCATCGGCGTGGAGGGGAAGACCTCGCTCTGGCAGTCGCTCAGGACCGATGCCGAGACGGACCGGCGGCTTCCGGTCACCGAACTCGACCGGCTGCTCGACCGGGCGCACCGCCAGGCCGACGTCCTCAAGGACCTGACCGCCGACGCGGCACGGCGCTGCTTCGACCCCGAACACGGGAACACGGACGAACGAGGCCACCCCGTCGGCGGAGCGGCCGACGGTGAGGCCGGCGGGGAGGTCGAAGGCGAAGCCGACGGAGAGGCGCCTCACGGACTCTCCGCGGGAAAGGGGTGGACGTCATGAGGGTCGTCGTCACCGGAGCCACCGGCAACGCGGGCACCAGCGTGGTCCGGGAACTCGCGAGCGACCGGATGGTCGGCGAGGTGCTCGGCATCGCACGCCGCACCCCCGAACTCCACGTCGGCGGCGTCCGCTGGGTGGCGGCGGACATCGACCCCGGCGGCGCCGACCTCGACGCGCTGTTCGCCGGAGCGGACGCCGTCGTCCACCTCGCCTGGAAGTTCCAGCCCACGCACGACCCCGTCGAGACCTGGCGCACCAACGTGCTCGGCGGCATCAGGGTCTTCGAGGCCTGCGCCCGCGCCGGGGTCCGGGCCCTGGTCCACGCCTCGTCCGTCGGCGCCTACTCGCCCGGTCCCACCGACGGCCGTCCCGTCGACGAGTCGTGGCCCACCCACGGCTGGCCCGGCGCCGCCTACACCCGGGAGAAGGCCTACCTGGAGCGCTACCTCGACGGCTTCCAGCTCGCCCACCCCGAGCTGCGCGTCGTCCGGATGAGACCCGCTTTCCTGTTCAAGGAGGAAGCGGCGAGCGAGCAGCGCCGGATCTTCGCCGGCCCCCTCCTGCCCTGGCGCATCGTCCGTCCCGGGCTGCTGCCCGCGCTGCCGGCCGTCGCCGGTCTGCGATTCCAGGCCCTGCACACCGACGACGCCGCCCGGGCGTACCACGCGGCCGTGGTACGCCCGGTCCGTGGCCCGTTCAACCTGGTGGCCGAACCGGTGCTGGACACCGCCGCGGTGGCCCGCCTGCTGGACACCCGCACCGTCCCGCTGCCCGCCGCGGCCGCCCGCGCCGCGCTCGCCGCCGCCTGGCGCATGCACCTCGTGCCCGCCGCGCCCGGCCTCCTCGACGCCGTGCTGCGCCTGCCCCTCATCGACGCCGGCCGGGCCCGCGACGAACTGGACTGGACGCCGGACCTCAGCGCCGAGGAGGCGGTCGGCGAGTTCCTCGCCGGCCTCGGCCGGGGAGCGGGGCTCGCCACCGTGCCGCTGGCCGCGGCCGGAACGGCGGGGCCCGGCCGGAGCGGGCGGGAGTGAGGTCCATGACCGTCCGTGCCGCCCTCTTCGACGTCGACGGAACCCTGACCGACACCAACGCCCTGCACGTCACGTGCTGGTGGGAGGCGTTCCGGCAGGCCGGGCACCGGATCCCCAGCCACGCCGTGCACCAGGCACTGGGCCTGCCCGGCCCGGACCTGCTGACGCACCTCCTCGGTCCCGGACGCGACCGGGAGCAGGACGAGGGGATCAGCACCGCCCACGACGTCCTCTACGCCACCTGGTTCGACCGCCTCGGCCCACTGCCGGGCGCAGCGGACCTGCTGCGCGCGCTCGCCTCGGACGGCTGGCGCGTCGTCCTGGTCACCTCTGCCTCGGGCGCCGAACTGGAGGCGCTGCGCCGGGCGATCGACGCGGACGAAGCGGTCCACGCGACAACCACCGCCGACGACGTCGACCGGGGCAAGCCCCATCCGGAGCCGGTCCACCAGGCCCTCGGACTGGCCGGCGCGAGCGCCGACCACGCCGTGTTCGTCGGCGACAGCGTCTGGGACATGAAGGCCGCCGGACGGGCCGGAGTACGGTCCGCGGCGCTGCTGTGCGGCGGCATCGCCCGGGCCGACCTGGAGGCCGCGGGGGCGGGGGAGGTGCACCGGGATCCGGCGGACCTCCTGCGGACCCTGCCGTCCGGCCCGTTCAGCCGGATCGCGGCGGCCGGGGACCTCTGACCGGCGCGGAGCCGGCGCGGCGGCCGGGGGACCTCTGACCAAGGCGGTCAGCGTGGCGGCCGGGGACCTCTGACCGGCGCGGGCACCGCGGCCGGCGGCGAGGCGCGACCCGCGGGCACGGCGGCCGGCGGCGAGGCGCGGCCGGGTGGGAACGGCGCGGCGGTCCGGGCCTCTCCGGCCCGGACCGTTCGAACGTCGCACTCCCTCAGCGACCGTCGTCCTCCCGCGGGTTCCCGCTGCCCCGGTGCGGACGGGTCTGTTCCTCCCGGCCGATGCCGGGACGCTGCCGCTTGGCCGTGTGCCCTTCGGCGCCCTGCGGATCGGTGTCACCCGGACGGTCCGCCACGGCTTCCTCGGCCTCCCGCCGGGCGGCCCGGTCGCCGCTCTCGCCCTCCGCCTGCGACGGCGTCGTCCGGGCGGCGTGGCGCCGGTGCTCCTCGTGCTCGTTCACGGTCGTTCTCCCTTCGTTCGTGGCCCCGCTCGCCCACCACTCGGTGCGGGAGCGTCCGGGATCCTGTGCGGCCCCGGGCCGGTCACCCGTGCACGACGGCGCGCACGTGCTCCACGCTGCCGCAGCCGGACGCCAGCTGCTTCTCGCGTTCCGCCAGGAAAGCGGCGCCCAGCTCCGCCCGGCGTGCGTCCGGGACGTTCTTCCGGGCGCCGTTGAGGATGGTCCGCTCCTCCTCGTCCACGTGGTGCGACACCGCCTCGACCAGCTCCTCCAGCCGCTCGTCCCACTTCTCGGAGCCGACGTCGTCCACCTCCAGCAGTGCCAGCAGAGCCTTGTTGCCCTCGGCGTGCTCCTCCGCGCCGTGCTCCACCTCGTCGTCGTCGACGTCCTTGAACCGCTTCAGCGCTCCGTAGACCTCGGCCTCCTCCGCCTCGCCGTGGGCGATGAGCAGGGCCGAGAACTCCTCGAGGGCCTTGGCGCGGTCGGCCTCCACACTCCGCATCCGGCGGAAGAGCTCCTCCATGGCGCGGTGGTCCTCCAGGATCACCGCGACGACGTCCTGGTCCTCCCTGACATCCGGCATGATGCGTGCCTCCTCGTTCGCGGGTTCCGTCCTGGGGCGCCTGCTCGGGATACCGGGGCCGAAAACCCGGCCCGGCCGCCTTCCCGGCCCCGGCCGTGGACGTCGCACGCACCGAGGCCGGTCCGGCAGCCCCGATGGCGGCCGATCCCCGGCGTCCCGGAGAGGCCCGGGGATGGATCCGCGGCGACGGGGTACAGGCAGGGTCCCGACCCGCCACGGAGCGACGGTCGTCCGTGGGAGGAGGAGCGGATGCACCTCATGCACGAGGAGTACGACGACGACACCCGGGCCGCGCTCGGCCGCACGCAGGGGGCGGCGGACGACGGCGACGCGCCGGCGACGCGGCCCGGCACGCTGCCCCCGGACCACACTCAGGCGATCCTGGAGGTCACGAAGGAGATCGGCGGCGTCCTGAAGAGCTCCGGCTGCGCCTTCGCGCTCGTGGGCAGCGTGGCCGCCTACGCGCACGGCATCCCCGTCCGCCTCCAGCACGACGCCGACTTCGCCATCCGCAGGGAGGACGCCGAGACCGTCACGGGGCTGCTGCGCCGGCACGGCGTCGAGATCGTGGAGCCGCCCGAGGACTGGCTGGTGAAGGCGCGCAGCCGAGGGGAGCAGATCGACCTGATCTTCTCCCTGGCCGGGCGGCCCGTCACCACCGAACTCCTCGAAAGAGCCTGGACGTTGCCGGTGGACTCCGTCCACATGCCGGTCGTCGACCCGACCGACCTCATGATCGGACGGCTCGCCGCGCTCTCGGAGCACCACTGTGACTTCGGGGCCCTGCTGCCGGTCGCCCGCGGACTGCGCGAACGGATCGCGTGGCAGCGCGTGCGCGCCGAGACGGGCGAGCAGCCCATGGCCGCGGCCTTCCTCTACCTCCTCGAACTGCTGGACGTGATTCCGCCCGCCGGAACGCAGGGAGAACGGACCGACGATGACTGAACACGCGCACACCGGCGCACACGAGGACGACTACCGCATCGCCCGGCTGTGCGAGCGGCTCACCGGGGACCCCATGGCCGAACAGGGCGTACGGGTCGAGCAGCGCGGCGACGCCGTGCTGCTGAGCGGCACCGTGCCGACCGCCGCACGGCGCGACGAGATCCTGAGCCTGGCCCGCGCCGAGCTGGCGGGACTCACGCTGCACGCCGACCTCGCCGTGGCGTGCGCGGACGCTCCCGACCGGATGGAGGAACTGTCGTGACCGCGCCGGTGATTCCGGACGTACCGAGTCAGGGGGCGCCGGCCGGTGCCCCGACACCCGCGCGCGCCGAGGAGATCACCCTCCTCACCGCGGAAGCCGCCGAGGAGGTGGACACGATCCCCACCACGGACGGGGGATTCGTCCGGGTGGCCGCCGTCGGCGACATCCATCTCGGCACGGACTGCTCCGGGCTGCTGCGCCCCGCCTTCTCCGTCCTGCCCGAGTGCGCCGACCTGCTCCTGCTCGCCGGAGACCTGACCCGGCACGGAACCGTGGAGGAGGCGGAGGTGGTCGCGCGCGAGGTCGCCGACATCGGCGTCCCGGTGGTCGCGGTCCTCGGCAACCACGACTACCACGCGGGCGAGGAGAAGGCCGTGGCCGCCGCGCTGTCGGCCGTCGGCGTCACCGTCCTGGAAGGAGAGGCGGCGATGTTCCCCGTCGCCGGACACACGGTCGGCGTCGCGGGGACGAAGGGCTTCTGCGGCGGATTCGTCGGCCGCTGCGCGGGGGAGTTCGGGGAACCCGAGATGAAGGCGCTGGTACGGGAGTCCCGGCGGACCGCCGACGGGCTGAACACGGCGCTGGGCGTGCTGGCCGACGCCGACTGCGCGGTCCGCATCGCACTGACCCACTTCGCGCCCGTACCGGACACGCTGGCGGGCGAACCCCTGGAGATCTACCCCTTCCTCGGCAGCTATCTGCTGGCCGAGGCGATCGACTCGTCGGGCGCCGACCTCGCTGTGCACGGACACGCCCACCACGGAACCGAGCACGGCATGACGGTGGGCGGCGTGCGGGTGCGCAACGTCGCCCAGCCCGTGATCGACCGAGCCTTCGCCCTCTACCAGCTGCCCCTCGGCGGGAACGGCCGCGCCGACCTCGGCGTCCACCGGGGATGACGGGACGGATCCGAGAGTGAGAACCGGCGGCGCCCGGCCGCCCCGCTCTCAGGCACGGCCCTCCTGGGCGCGTCGTGTCTGGTCGGCCAGGACGCTCGTCGCCCGTTCGAGGAGTTCGACGAGCGCGGTGTGTTCCGCCGGGCTGAACGCGTCGGCCAGGGCGCGCTCCAGGACGATCACCTCCTCGTAGGCCTGGTTCAACAGGGCTTCCCCCTGCTCGGTCAGCGAGGCGATCAGCACCTTGGCGTGCACGGGGGAGGCGTTGCGGTCGACGAGTTCCTTGTTCTGCAGTCCCGTCAGAACCGGGGCCATGGTCTGCTGCGTGACCCCGCAGGCCCGCGCCAGCTGCGCTCCGGACATGCCGCCTTCCCGGGAGAGCGTGAGCAGGACGGTGTACTGCGTCATCGTCAGGCCGTAGCCGCGCAGGACCGCTTCGTGATGTGCCGTCAGCACCTGTTCCGCGCGCCGGATGCGGGTGCACAGGTACTCCTCCGCCGGGATCCCGGCCGTCTCCCCGCTCATTGTCTCAGCCTCCTGTGTTGACTCAGGTACCTGAGTCTGCCTAACGTGATCAGTATCAGGATACTGATTCAGCACAGGAGGCCGTACTCATGAAGGCTGTCGTTCTCGACCCCGACAACAGGTTCACCCTCACCTCGCTCGACGAGCCCGTCCCGGGCGTCGGCGAAGTCGCCGTCCGCGTCGAGTACGCCGGGATCCAGTGGGGCGACGTGCTCGTCCGCGGCGGGTACTTCCCCGTGCCGCGTCCCTTCGTCCCCGGCTTCGAGGCCGCGGGCCGCGTCGTCGCGGTCGGCGAGGGCGTCGACCCCGCGCGCGTCGGCCAGCGGGTCACGGCGCTCACCTCGTCCGGTGCGTACGCCGAGGTCGTCGTCGCGCCCGCGATCCTCGCCCTGCCCGTCGGCGACCTCGACGCGCGCACGGCCGCGGCGTTCGGCTGGGCCGCCCCGACCGCCTGGGACCTGATCCACACCGTCACCCGTGTCCGGCCCGGCGACAGCGTCCTCGTCCACGCCGCGCTCGGCGGTGTCGGCAGTCTGGCGGCGCAGTTCGCCTCCGCCGCCGGAGCGGGCCGCATCGTGGGCGTGGTCGGCGATCCGGACCAGGCGGACTACGCCGCGAAGCTCGGGTACGACCGGCTGGTCTCCCGGCACGGCTTCCCCGAGACCCTCGGCGACGAGCGGTTCGACGTGATCCTCGACCCCGTCGGCGGCCCGGTCCGCGCCGCCGGCCTGGACCACCTCGCCCCGCACGGCCGGCTGGTCGCCTACGGCGCCATGGGCGGCGCCGCGTCCGTCCCGATCGACGCCGACGAACTGCTCGCGCAGGGGCGCTCCGTCCTCACCTACAACAGCCATCTGCTCAGCCGGACTGCGCCCGAGCGCCTGGCCGCCAGCGCGGTCGAGGCCCTGCGCCTCCTGGGCGACGGTCGCGCCCGGATCGACGTCGCCGCCGTGTACGAGCCCGCCGACCTCGACGCCGCCGTCCAGCGTCTCGCCGCGGGCGGGACCCGCGGCAAGCACCTCGTCCGCTTCGGCGGCTCAGACGTCTAAGGGGTGTCGCGGGGCGGGTGGGACTTCGCAACACGCCTTAGCGCCCCGACACCGTCGGCGTCAGGCGCCGTCCGCGGCGGCGATCAGCCCGGCCACGTCCAGCTTCCCCATGCCGAGCATGGCCTTCATCGCCCGCTGGGCGCGTGCCTCGTCGGGGTCCGTCAGCAGTTCCTCCAGGACGGCCGGTACGACCTGCCAGCTCAGGCCGTACTTGTCCTTGACCCAGCCGCACGGGCCTTCCTGTCCGCCGTCGGACAGCTTGCTCCAGTAGTGGTCGACCTCGTCCTGGTCGGCGCAGTCGATGAGGAAGGAGACCGCCTCGTCGAACGTGAACTCCGGTCCGCCGTTGATCGCCGTGAACGCCTGGCCGTCCAGGACGAAGTCCACCGTCAGCACGGTCCCGGCCTCGCGGGGTCCCGCCTCGCCGTAGTAGGAGATCTTCCTGATCTCCGAGCGGGGGAAGACCGAGCAGTAGAACTCCGCGGCCTCCTTGCCCTGCGTGTCGAACCAGAGGTTGGGGGTGATCCGGGGCATGGCGCCCTCCCGATTCCTGATCTCGTCGCGAAAGGTTCCGGTTCTCACTGGTACCGACCGTCGGACGGCTCGGAAATCATCGCTCCGCCACGTTCCGATTCCGTGGAACCGCCCCGCCGCGCCCCGCCCGCACGCCCACGCCCGCC
>NZ_RDBI01000050.1:71695-86164 GCF_008042125.1 Streptomyces sp. MS191 | reverse complement strand
CCGCCTCCACCACCGACGCGAGCCCACCGGGCTCCGCCGCGCCCGCCGCGGAGCTCGCCGCCGAGCTGCGCCGCCTGGAGTCCGCCCGTGGCGTGCGCATCGGCGCCTTCGCCTACGACCCGGCGAGCAGGAGGGTGAGGACGACGGCGCTCGCGCGTACGGCGCTCCGGGGACGGGCGGCGAAGGTGCGGTTCATCCACCCAGCTCAGCAGCCCCGCACCTGCCCTGTCCAAGAGCCCGGGCGGAAAAGAGCCACGCCGGAACGGCCATGACGCCTCGTCGGACGCAGGTGCGGCGGGACGCGCGTACGGTTCGTACGGCCGGTTCAGCGGTGGTGCTTCGCGTTCGGGCCGGCGCGCGCGACGTCCGCGGGCAAGGGCCCGCGGCTGTCGACCTGTTCGTTCAGGTGCGCCGGCCGACGGTGTCCAGCGGGCGAAAGCGTGCCCCTGCCCGCGGACATGGCACCGGATGACGCCACGACACCCTTGCCATGGCGCCATGATGGTGCCATGATGGCGTCATGGACTTGATGCCGTATGTCGACAACCTCCGTAACGAACTCGCGGTCGCCGCGGCCGCGGGTGGCGACGACGCCCGCGCGCTCGCCGAGCGGCTCACCGCCCCGCTGGAGTCGGCCGCCCGGCTGACTCTGCTCAACGCGCTGTCCGCCGCGATGGACGAGATCACCAGCGAGCTGGCGCCGGGGTCGGTCGACGTACGGCTGCGCGGGCTCGACCCCGAGTTCGTGGTGACGCCGCCTCCGGCGCCCGAGGCGTACGAGGACACGGAGGCGGACCGGACGGCGGGCGCGTCCGGGGCGGCCCGCGCGGCCGCGCAGCCGGTGGCCGACGGCGACGACGCGGGCACCGCGCGGATCAACTTCCGGCTTCCGGCCCCCCTCAAGGCCAGGATCGAGGAGGCCGCCGGGCAGGAGGGCCTCTCGGTCAACGCGTGGCTCGTCCGCGCCGTGGCCGGCGCCCTCGACGCGGGCGAGCCGCCGCGAACCGCCTCGCGCACCACCCGCCCCCGGGGCGGCCGCAGCTACACCGGCTGGGCCCGCTAGGTCCCGGACCTGGGTCCGGAGCCGGCGAGCAGGGCATGCGGCCGCGAGCGCGGCAGGCTCCGCAGGACATGCCCTGAACCCCACCCGGGGACGTGACGGACGGCGCGAGCACTTCCGGTCACGACGTTCCCCCACCCACACCTTCACCCGCCCCACCGGCGGGAACACCCACGAGTGCCATGAGGACGGGACAGCCATGCCTTCTTTCGACACCCCCGAACCCCTCTCCGCCACCGTCGAGTTCGACATCGGCACGGCGCGGATCATCGCGAGCAAGCGCATCGACACGGTCGTCGAGGTCCTGCCGGCGGACCCCGCCGAGGACGCCGACGTGAAGGCCGCCCAGCAGACCAAGGTCAGCTGCGCGAACGGCCGGCTGCTGGTCAAGGGGCCCCGGAAGCGGTCCGTCTTCGGCCGGAGCGGGTCCATCACCCTCACCGTCGAGCTGCCGGCCGGCTCCCGGCTGCACGGTGAGGCGCCCATGGCCGACTTCCTCTGCCAGGGACCGCTCGGGGACTGCGACCTGAAGACCTCGGTCGGCGACGTCCAGGTCGAGCAGGCGGCGGCGGTCCAGCTGCGGACCAGTCTGGGCACCGTCGGGCTGGACCGGGCGACGGGCGACGCCCAGGTCGCCGGGAACGGCCGGATCGACGTCGGCGAGGTCACCGGGACGGCGACCGTGAAGAACGCCAACGGCGAGACCGTGATCGCCGAGGTCGGCGGCGACCTGCGGGTGTCCTCCTCCAACGGCCCCATCACGGTGGGCGTCGCGCACGGCGAGGTCGAGGCGAAGTCCGCCAACGGCGGGATCCGCATCGGGGTCGCGCACGCCGGCGTCGAGGCCAGGACCGCCACCGGCGGCATCCGGGTCGGTGAGGTGGCACGCGGCACCGTCGCGCTGCACACCTCGGCCGGGGACCTCGACATCGGGGTGCGCGCGGCGACCGCCGCCTGGCTCGACCTGAACTCCCGGTTCGGCAACGTGCAGAACCTGCTCGACGAGGCGGCGGGGCCGGAGGGCGCCGACGGGACCGTGGAGGTCCGGGCCCGCACCGCTGTCGGCGACATCGTGGTCCGCCGCGCCTGACCGGCGGACGGGCAGGGGGCCGCCGGGCGCCACGCCCGGCACGCCCCTCGGCCGCCCGGCCCCGACACGCCGGTGCCGTCGGTGGCCTCAGCGCTCCTGGAGGACGGACAGGACGTTCCCGGCCGGGTCGGTGAACCAGGCGATCGCGGGACCGCGCTCGTCCCGCACGACGCCCTTGTCGTCCGCCTCGAAGCCGGGGTAGCGCTCGAAGGTCACGCCTCGGCGCTCCAGCTCCGCGACCGCCTCGTCGATGTCGTCGACGGGGAAGTTGAGGATCGTGAAGCCGGCCGGCGCGTGGTCGTCCTTCGGATAGACGAAGACCCGGGCACCGCTGCCGAGGGTGAGGGTGAGCATCCGCATCTCCCCCTCGCCGGTCTCCTCGACCTGGAGGCCCAGCGTGTCGCCGTAGAACCGCCGGGCCTCGCCCAGGTCGTTCACGGAGAACCCGCTGAACGCCTTCGTCCGTCCGAACATGCCGTCGTCCCTTCCACCGGTGAGCAGGGGGCGATCCCCCGGTGTCACCATGCTCACCGCTGGGCGTGGGCGTGCCACGCGCAGACGTCCGGATGGGCCCCTCCCGTCACCCTCAGGGCGCGAGGGGCAGCCGGCGCTTGTGGTCGGTGAGCTCGTAGCGGCGGACGATGGCGGCGAACGCGGCCTCGCTCACCGGCTTGCCCTCCAGGAAGTCGTCGATGTCGTCGTAGGTGACCCCGAGGGCGTCCTCGTCGGGCTTGCCCGGGTCGAGGGTCTCCAGGTCGGCCGTCGGCGTCTTCCACACCAGCTCGGACGGGGCGCCCAGGACGTCGGCGACGGCGCGCACCCGCCGCTTGGTCAGGCCGGTCAGCGGGACGACGTCGGCCGCGCCGTCGCCGAACTTGGTGAAGAAGCCGGAGACCGCCTCGGCCGCGTGGTCGGTGCCGACGACCAGGGCGTCGTGCGCGCCGGCGACGGCGTACTGGGCGATCATCCGCTGCCGGGCCTTGATGTTGCCCTGGACGAAGTCCTGGTGGTGGGCGTCCCGGAAGGTCACTCCGCCGTCCAGGCAGGCGGCGAGGGACGCGTCGGCGGCCGGCTTCACGTCGACGGTCAGGACATGGTCGGCCTCGATGAAACCGAGGGCGAGCTGGGCGTCCTTCTCGTCGGCCTGCACGCCGTACGGCAGCCGCATGGCGTAGAAGGCGGCCTCGTGTCCCGCGGCCCGCACCCGTTCCACCGCGAGCTGGCACAGCCGCCCGGCCGTCGTGGAGTCGACGCCGCCGCTGATCCCGAGGACGAGGCCGCGCAGCCCCGTGGTGGTGAGGCGCTCGGCGAGGAAGGCGACCCGGCGCTCGATCTCGGCGCTCGGGTCGAAGGTCTCGGAAACCTCGAGTTCCCGGGCGATCTGCTGCTGCAGGGCGATGGGCGCCGGGTGGGTCACGGAGTGCTCCTCGTGGGGATTCGGTCGGCGGTTCGTGCGGCGTCGGGGTCCCGTGCGCGGGAGGGCGGCGGGGCTCCGTACCGGGGTCGACTCTATGCCGCCCGGCGGCGGCCCGGTGCGCTGCCCTCCGGGGGCACCGCTCGGTGCTGGGCCGACCGCGCGCCGGACGCGCCGGACGCGGACTGTGGACCGAGACTCGGGGTAGGAGGCCGTGATGAACGTGACGAAGATCGGGCGCCTGCGCGGTGCGCTGGGCCTGGCGGACCGGAGGCTGTTCGAGCAGGTGGCCCGGCGGTCCTGGCCGGGCGCCGACCGGGTGCTGCCCAGGCTGAGCACCAGCGCCAACCACGGACTCCTCTGGTTCGGCATCGGCGCCGGGATGTGGGCCGTCGGCGGGGTGCGGGGCCGGCGGGCGGCGGTCCGCGCGGTCGCCTCCCTGGCCGTGGCCTCGGCGACGGTCAACACACTGGCCAAGGGCGCCGTACGGCGCGAGCGGCCCATGATCGACGTGGTGCCGGTGGTGCGGCACCTGTCGCGCCGGCCGATCACCAGCTCCTTCCCCTCGGGGCACTCCGCCTCGGCCGCCGCCTTCACGATGGGCGCCGCCCTGGAGTCCCGGGGCTGGGGGGCCGTGCTGGTGCCGATCGCCGGATCGGTCGCCTTCTCCCGCGTGTACACCGGTGTGCACTACCCGAGCGACGTCGTGGTGGGCGCGCTGCTGGGGATGGGGGCGGCGACGGTCCTGCGGGGGCCCTCGCCCTCGCGGACCCGTAAGCCGCCGCCCGCCCGGCCACGGGTGGAGGCCCCGGCACTGCCGGAGGGCGAGGGGCTGGTCGTCGTCGTCAACCCCTCGTCCGGCTCCGCGCCGCAGCTGGTCGAGCCGGCCCGGCAGATCGAGAACCTGCTGCCGAAGACCGAGGTGATCCGCTACGACGAGTCGGTGGGCCCGCTGCCGGAGGTGCTGGACCGTGCCGCCGCGGAGGCCGCCGAGCGGGGCGGCGCCCTGGGCGTGTGCGGTGGGGACGGGACCGTCAACGCGGCCGTCACACCGGCGTTGCGGCACGGCGTGCCGCTGCTGGTCCTGCCCGGCGGCACCTTCAACCACTTCGCCGCGGACCTGGGGGTGGAGACGCTCGCGGACGGCTGCGCGGCGCTGGCCGCCGGTGAGGCCGTCCAGGCGGACATCGGCCGGGTGCGCAGGCTGTCGTCGGCGCTCACCCTGGCCCCGGAGGGCGCACCCGCGTACTTCCTCAACACCTTCAGTCTCGGCATCTACCCCGAGCTGGTGCGGCTCCGGGAGCGGTGGTCGCCCCGGATCGGGGGCACGGCCGCGGCCGTTCTGGGCGTGGCGCGGATACTGCGCTCGTCCCGCCCGCTGCGCGCCAAGGTCAACGGCAGGCAGCGGTCGATGTGGCTGCTGTTCGCCGGCAACGGCGCGTACCGCAGCATCGGCGTCGCCCCGGTGCGCCGCAAGGCGATGGCCGACGGGCTGCTGGACGTCCGCGTCGCCGACGGCGGCCGGTTCGCCCGGACCCGGCTGCTGGCCACGGCGCTCGCGGGCGGTCTGGCCCGGACGCGCGTGTACGCCGCCGCGCGCCCGCACCGGCTCAGGATCACCGGGCTGCCGGAGGGCACCTTCATGGCCTGTGACGGCGAGGTCGTGCCGGCCCCGTCGAGCATGCTGATCGACAAGCTGCCGCGGGCGCTGACCGTCTACCGTCCGGCGGACGGCTGAGGCCGGCCGAGGCGGAGGACGCCGCCCGGTTCGGGCGCGCGGCGGACCCCTGAGGGGACGTGACGCGGGTTCGCCCCGCGTCACGTCCCCTCAGGGGCGCAGAGCACCTCGACGCGCTGGACCAGGTTGTTGCCGAAGCCGCCGCGGTTCCACGGCTCCGTCAGCGGCTGGGTGTTCCCCTCGGCGTCCGTGGCGCGGACGGTCAGGTGGCGCAGCCCGGGGGTCGCCTCCCACGTGGTGTGCCAGCCGGACCAGGCCCAGGGGTGGGCGGGCTCGCGGACCAGTTCCGCCTCGGTCCAGAAGGCGCCGCCGTCCACGCTGACCTCGACGCGGGTCACGGGCCCGCGCCCGGACCAGGCCCGGCCCGCCAGGCGCACGGGTCCCGGCCGGACGACGCGGGTGCGGGACATGAAGTCGGGGAAGCCCGGCGGGATCATCAGGGCGCGGGGCGCGATGGTGTCGACCGGCTCCCCCGGTTCGTCCGGCGTCTGCCGGTAGCGGTAGGCCACGGCCTGCTGGAACCCGGTGAAGGGGGTGTCGACGAGGGTGATGTCCCGCAGCCATTTGACGTGGGCCATGCCGTACCAGCCGGGGACGACCAGCCGGACGGGGTGGCCGTGCTGCGGGGGCAGCGGGGCGCCGTTCATCTCGTACGCCACGAGGACGTCCGGCCGGGTCCCGCGGGCGACGTCCATCGGCAGGCTGCGCCGGTAGTCCTGCTCGACACCGCGCTCGACGCCGTGGTCGGCCCCGGTGAAGACGGCCTCGACGGCCCCGGGTCCGACACCGGCCTCGTCCAGCAGGACGCGCAGCGGGACACCGGTCCATTCGGCGGTGCCGACGGCCTCCACCAGCCACGGCTGGCTGACGGGTCTGGGCCGGAGCCGGGCCCGGCCGTTGCCCGCGCACTCCATCGTGACCCGGTGCGTGACGGCCGGCAGGGCGCGCAGGTCGGCCAGGTCCAGGGTGAGCCGGTCGCGGACCAGGCCGCCGAGGGTGAGCCGCCACCCGTCCGCGTCCAGTACGGGGATGTCGTAGTGGACCAGGACATAGTGCAGGCCGGGTGGGGTGAGGTCGTAGTGCAGTGCTTCCAGGGGCAGCCCGTGGTTCCGGGTGGCGAGGGCGAGTTCGGAGGCGCTGATGCCCTCGTGGGGGTCCGCCACCCGCCCGGGAGCACTGATCTCCCGCAGGGATCCGTCCATGCCTTCATGGTGCGCCGCCGCCCGGGGTCGGGCACCTCGGCGCGGGCCCCGTGCCGGCGCCGGACGGACCGCCCCGGAACGTCGTCCGCCGAATCGTGCACCGAAGCCTTTACGCCACTGTCATGCACGGGTAACTTCCCAACCCGCAAGAGGTTGCTGCAAGTTGCTGAGGGATATTTCAGCCACGGGGCGGCCGTTCTTTGGCGTTCCCGGCCCTCGGCGGGCGGGAGCGAACGGGGCTCATCACCTGCCGCGGCCTCCCCGTCGCGGCCCTGTTCCGGAGAAGAGACGCATGCGACGTACCCCCTTCCGGCGGTTCGGACGGGCCCCGGCCGCGGCCGTGTCCGCCGCCTGCCTCCTCGGACTGCTCTCGGCCGTCCCGCCGACCGACGCGGCCGACCTGGCCGGCGCCCCCGTGGCCGCCGAGGCCACCACGGCGACGGTCTTCTACTACACGAAGACGAGGAACTGGACCGCCTACAACCTGCACTACGCCCCGGACGGCGGAGCCTGGACCACCGTCTCCGGCGTGGCCATGGAGGCGGCCTGCACGGACTGGGTCAAGAAGACGGTCACCCTCGGCACCGCCGCGGGACTGCAGGCCACCTTCAACAACGGCACCGGCACCTGGGACAACAACGGCGGCCGGAACTACGACCTGGGCACCGGCACGATCACCGTCAAGGACGGCGTGGTCGCCCACTCCGACCCCTGCGCCGACGACCCGGGCGAGCCCACCGGCCCCGGCAACCAGGCCACCGTCTACTACTCCACCGCCGCACTCGGCTGGACCACCGCCAACCTGCACTACGCCCCGGCCGGCGGAGCTTGGACCACCGTCCCGGGCATCGGCATGGAGGCGGCCTGCGCCGGCTGGTGGAAGCGGACCGTCGACCTCGGCACCGCCACCACGATGAAGGCCGCCTTCAACAACGGCAACGGGATCTGGGACAACAACAACGGCACCGACTACACCCTGCCGGCCGGCACGACCACGGTCAGGGACCGGGTCGTCACCCGCGACGCCGCGAACCCCTGCGCCGCCGAGGTCCCCGACACCCAGGCGCCCACGGCGCCCGCCGGACTCACCGCGAGCGCCGACGGCACATCCGTCCTGCTGACCTGGCAACCGGCCACGGACGACCGGGCGGTGACGGGATATCAGGTGACCCGGACCGGCGGAACCGGCGGCACCGTCGTGATCGACGTCGGCTCCACCGTGCACTCCGACACGAACCTGGCCGAGCGGACCGCGTACACCTACACCGTCAGGGCCCGCGACGCGGCCGGAAACGTCTCGGCCGCCTCCACCGCCGTCCAGGCCACCACGGGAACGAAGCCACCCGTCCCCGGGACGGGCCGCCCGCTGGGCACCGACCCGCGCAAGGACCCGATCTACTTCGTGCTGACCGCCCGCTTCAACGACGGCGACACGTCCAACAACCGCGGCGGCAGCCAGCACACGAAGTCGGGGAACGCCGCGAACGGCGACCCCATGTTCCGGGGCGACTTCAAGGGCCTGGTGGAGAAGCTCGACTACATCAAGGCGCTCGGCTTCTCCGCCGTGTGGATCACCCCGGTGGTGCTGAACCGCTCCGACTACGACTACCACGGGTACCACGGCTACGACTTCTACAAGGTCGACGCCCGGCTGGAGTCCGCCGGCGCCTCCTACCAGGACCTGATCGACGCCGCCCACGCCAAGGGCATGAAGATCTACCAGGACGTCGTCTACAACCACTCCTCCCGCTGGGGCGCCAAGGGCCTGTTCACCCCGAAGGTGTACGGCGTCCGGGACAGCCAGTGGAGCTGGTACTACGACGAGCCCAACGCCTCCTTCGAGTACGACGGTCTGACCGTCGAGCCGAAGTCCGGCAAGTCGTACTACACCGGCGACCTGTGGTCGACGGCCGAGCCGTCCGGCAACACCTGCGTGAACTGGGGCAAACCCACCGCCAACACCTCGCCCGAGGGCTACCGGATCTACAACTGCCAGTGGCCCAGCCCGACGTCCGGCATGTTCCCGTCGTCGCTGTACCACACCTGCTGGATCGGCAACTGGGAGGGCGAGGACTCCCGTTCGTGCTGGCTGCACGAGGATCTGGCGGACTTCGACACCGAGTCCCCGGCCGTGCAGAACTACCTGATCGGCGCCTACGACAAGTACATCGACATGGGGGTGGACGGGTTCCGGGTCGACACCGCCGTCCACATCCCCCGCACGACCTGGAACCGCCGCTTCCTGCCCGCGATCCAGGAGCGCGTCACCCAGCGGTTCGGAGCGGAGGCGGCGCGGAACTTCTTCGTCTTCGGTGAGGTGGCCGCCTTCGTCAACGACAAGTGGAACCGCGGCTCGGTCAACCACTCCGCGCAGTTCTACACGTGGAAGGAGCGCAAGGAGTACGACCTCGACGACGCGAAGGCGGCGCTCGAGATGTACGACTACGAGCAGCAGCTCGGCCCGGCCGGCCAGCCGACGTCGAACAACGCCTTCCTGAACGGCAACAGCTACCACGAGCCGGACCACAGCAGGTTCTCCGGCATGAACGTGATCGACATGCGCATGCACATGAACTTCGGTGACGCCCAGAACGCCTTCGGCAACGGCAAGGACTCCGACGACAGCTACAACGACGCCACCTACAACGTCGTGTACGTCGACAGCCACGACTACGGCCCCAACAAGAGCAGCGAGCGCTACGCCGGCGGCACCGACGCCTGGGCCGAGAACATGTCGCTGATGTGGACCTTCCGCGGCATCCCCACCCTGTACTACGGCTCCGAGATCGAGTTCCAGAAGGGCAAGAAGATCGACTGCGGCCCCAGCTGCCCGCTCGCGACCACGGGCCGGGCCTACTTCGGCGACCATCTCGCCGGGTCCGTGAAGGCCTCCGGGTTCTCCGCGGTCGAGTCCGCGAGCGGCGCGGTCGCCCAGACACTCGCCCAGCCCCTGGTCCAGCACGTCCAGCGGCTCAACCAGATCCGCCGGGCGGTCCCCGCCCTCCAGACGGGGCAGTACTCCACCGAGGGCATCAGCGGCTCGATGGCCTTCAAACGGCGCTACACCAGCGGCACGACGGACAGCTTCGCGCTCGTGACGGTGACCGGCGGCGCCTCGTACACCGGCATCCCCAACGGCACCTACACCGACGCCGTCACCGGGGACACCCGGGTCGTCACCGACGGGAAGCTGACGGTCGCGGCGCCCGGCAAGGGCAACCTCCGGGTGTACGTGCTGAACGGCACCGGACGGATCGGTACCGCCGGGCCGTACCTGAAGTGACGGCCCCCGGGCCGTCGTGAGGGGACCGGCGGGCGGCGGCATCACCTGCCGCCGCCCGCCGGTGTCCCGTACACCGGGACCGCCGGATCAGCTCCCGGCGGTCCGTCGCCGGGGGCGCGGCGGAGGCCGCAGCGTGCCCGCCGCCAGCCGCAGCAGGCGCAGCACGACCTCGGGCGGCTCGTCGATCCGGTACCGCCCGCCCATCGCCGTCCACTGGTCCAGGACGGCGAGGAGACCCGAGTCGCAGAACGTCACCCGGGAGACGTCCAGGACCAGTTCCCCCACCCCGGTGCCGGCCGCGGAGGCCAGTATCGCCCGCAGGGGCGCACAGCTGTGGTGGTCGACCTCTCCGGCCAGCCGGACCCGCAGGCCGGTGGAGCCGACGCTCGTGCAGGACTGGACGGCTATGACGCCGGGCGCGGTGTCCGCGCCCGGGTCGCACACGACGGGCAGGGGGATCGAGGTCAGTATCGGCGCGGTGCTCGTGGTACTCACCCCTCCATGAACACCGGTCGGCCCGCTCACCGGAACGCGGCGCGCCGCGTGATCACTCCGGAGCGTGGCAGTGATCCACTTCCGGGGGACATCTCCCCCGGCGGCGGCGGAGGCGGCGCCGGGCGGTCAGCCGGCGGCGAGCACGGCCGCCGCCAGTTCGGCCGCGCGCCGGTGCCAGGTCCCCGCGTCCCGGAGCATCGCGTGCCCGCCCGCCGGCATCGGGATGCCGGCCGCGTCCGCGCCCGCCAGCCGGGCCCGGCGGACGAACTCCCAGGACTCGGCGGCCGAGGTCACCCGGTCGCGCTCGTCGTGCAGGAGCCGGATCCGACGGCCCGCGAGATGGCCGACCGGCTCGCCGGGCGGGCACCAGGGCGCGAGCGCCACCACCCCGCGGACCAGGGGGTCGCCGGCCGCGCGCAGCGCCGCGCGTCCGCCCATCGAGTGGCCGACGAGCACGACGGGCACCTCCCCGGCGAGCTCCCGCAGCCGGGCGAGGGCCGCCTCGGCATCGCGGGCGGCGTCCCGGCGGTCGCCGTTCCAGCCGCGGTGGCGGTAGCGCACCTCCGCGACCAGGACGTCCGAGTCGCGGGTCGCACGGGCGATCGCCGTCGCGAAGGGGCGCATCCGCAACGCGGGCAGGTTGAGCGGCGGCGGGGGTTCCAGACCGTCGGCGCGCCCGCCGTGCAGGAGCAGGACCGCCGCCGCCGGGCGGGCGGGCCGGGCACGGGGCAGCAGTACCCGGCCCTCGCCCGTCGGCGTGGTCCCCCGATGGGCCGCGGCCGTCATCCGGCGACCCGGCGGGGCGGGCGCGGGAAGAACCCGCTGGTGCGGGCGGCGTAGGCCGCGAATCCGGGCCGTTCGGCCATGTGCGCCTCCAGCAGTCGCTTGCCGCTGCCCCAGATGAGCAGCGCGCTCATCACCAGCGGCGAGACGAGCGTGAGGGCCGCAGTCTGCCAGCTCGCGCAGGCCAGCAGGTACAGCCCCCACCAGACGAGGAGGTCCCCGAAGTAGTTGGGGTGCCGCGTCCAGCTCCACAGGCCGCGGTCCATGATCCGGCCGCGGTGGGCGGGGTCGGCCTTGAAGCGGGCGAGCTGGTGGTCGCCGACCGCCTCGAAGAGCAGACCGGTGAGCCACAGGAGCAGCCCGAGCGCGGCCACCGGGCCCAGGGCCGCGGGCAGGTAGGCCGCGGCCTGGACGGGCAGCGACACCAGCCAGACGAGACCGCCCTGGAGCAGGTAGACCTTGCGCAGGGCGTACAGCCGGGGGTCGCCCGGCGCCCGGTCGAGCATGCGGGCGTAGCGCGGGTCCTCACCGTGCCCGCGCCCGCGCCGGGCGATGTGCAGGGCCAGGCGCAGCCCCCACACGACGGTGGCCAGGGTGACCGCGAGGCGCCGGCCGTCGTCGCCGTAGCCGGCCGACAGCAGCCAGGTGGTGAGGGCGACGGCGGCGAAGGCGACGCCCCAGGCGACGTCGACGATCCGGTGCAGGCCCTTCGCGACGGCCACCGCGAAGGTGACCAGCATGACCGCGAGCGCGGTGCCGGCCGAGGCGGCGAGGTTCCAGCCGAACGCGCCCCAGTCGAGCGTGGTCATCGTCCTTCCTCCGCTCGGTGCCAGTGCGGGGTCGCGGGCAGGCCCGTGGCGCCGCCCGGCTCGGGGCGGACCGCGAGGATCTGGTCGACGCCCATGCGGTTCTGGGCGAAYGCCAGCGCGCTGCCGACGAGGTAGAGCCGCCAGACCCGGGCGGTGGGCTCGCCGACGAGGTCGACGAACTGCTCCCAGCGCTCCTCCAGGGTGCGGTGCCATGCCTCGATCGTCCAGGCGTAGTGCTCCCGCAGGGCGTCGACGGAACGCACCTCGAGGCCCGCCGACTCCAGCAGCTCCAGCGTCTGCCCGACGGGCCGCATGTGCATGTCCGGCGCGATGTAGGTCTCGATGAAGGCGCCGCCGCCGGGCGCGTTCGCCCCGCGGGACATCTGCTGGACGAGCAGCCGGCCGCGGGGCCGCAGCAGGCCGTGCAGCTGGGCCGCGAAGGCGGGGTACTCGGCGTCGCCGACGTGTTCGCCCATCTCGATGGCCGACACGGCGTCGTATCCGCCGCCCGGGATGTCGCGGTAGTGCATGAGACGGACGTCGACCAGGTCCGTCAGGCCCTCGCGGGCCACGCGGTCCCGGACGTGGTCGCGCTGGCGCGCCGAGAGGGTGACCGCGGTGACCTCGGCCTTGAAGGCGCGGGCGGCGTGCAGGGACAGCGATCCCCAGCCGCAGCCGATGTCGAGCAGGCGCGCGCCGGGTTCGAGTCCGAGCTTGCGGCAGACGAGGTCGAGCTTGTCGCGCTGCGCGTCGGCGAGACCGTAGTCCGGGGCGTCGGGCCGTGCCCAGTAGGCGCACGAGTACGCCATCGACTCGTCCAGGAGGAGCGCGTAGAAGTCGTTCGAGAGGTCGTAGTGGTGGCTGATGGCGGCGCGGTCGCGGGCGGTGGAGTGCAGGCGGCCGCGCAGCTCCGCGCGCGGGGCGGTCGGGGCGGCGGGCTTCGGGCCCAGCGCGCCCAGGCGCAGGGCGACGCCCGCCGCGCGCGCCAGGTCGGCGGGCCGGGGGCGGACGGCGCCCTGTTCGCGGACGTACTCCCAGACCTGGGTGAGGCTCTCGCCGAGGTCGCCGTCGACGTCGATCTCGCCCGCGATGTAGGCCTCGGCGAGGCCGAGTTCGCCGGGTTGCCACAGCAGCCTGCGCAGCGCCCGGGGCGTGCGGACGAGCACGAGGGGAGCGTCACGGGGTCCGGCCTCGCTGCCGTCCCAGGCGCGCAGCCGGACGGGGAGCGGGCCGGGGAAGCAGGGGGCGAGCGCGCCGGCGAGGCGCTGGGCGGCGTACGTCATCGGGCGGTCTCCGGCGTGTGGTCGGCGGTGAGGAGGATCTGGCGGACGTCCAGGTAGCGGGAGCGGAATCCTGCCTCCGAGTAGGCGAGGTAGAGCTCCCACATGCGCCGGAAGACCACGTCGAAGCCGAGCGCGTCGACGGCCGCGGCCTGCCGGCCGAACTCCTCGCGCCACAGGCGCAGGGTCTCCGCGTAGTGGTCGCCGAAGCCGGCGTCCTCGACGATCCGCAGTCCGGCGGCGGCGCTCTCCCGGGCGATCGCCTCGCGGGAGGGGATGAGCCCGCCGGGGAAGATGTACTTGCTGATCCAGGTGTGGGTGCGGGCGGTCACGAGCATCCGCTCGTGGGGCATGGTGATGGCCTGGAGCGCGACGCGCCCGCCGGGGGCGAGGAGTCCGCGCAGGGCGGCGAAGTAGGCGGGCCAGTACTCGGCACCCACGGCCTCGATCATCTCGACGCTGACGACCGCGTCGAAGGAGCCCTCGACGTGCCGGTAGTCGCGCAGTTCGACCGTGACCCGGTCGGAGAGGCCGGCGGCGGCGATCCGGGTGCGGGCCAGGTCCGCCTGCTCCTCGGAGAGCGTGACGGTCAGCACCTCGGCTCCGCGGGCGGCGGCCCGCAGGGCCAGTTCGCCCCATCCGGTGCCGATCTCCAGGAGCCTGGTGCCGGGGCCGACCTCCGCGAGGTCGAGCAGCCGGTCGATCTTGCGGTGCTGGGCCGCGGTGAACGTCGCGGGCGAGGCCGGGAAGGCGGCGAAGACCGCGGAGGAGTAGGACATGCTCGGGTCGAGGAACAGCGAGAACAGCTCGTTGGACAGGTCGTAGTGGCTCTGGATGTTGTCCCGTGCGCCCTCCGGCGTGTTCCGCTGCTGCTCGGGGCGGCGGCGCACCCAGGCGCCGCGGAGCCGGCGCAGCGGCGCCGGTACCAGCTCGTCGACGTGCGAGGCCAGCACGGTGAGCGCGCCGACGAGGTCGTCGCTCTCCCACTCGCCGGCCATGTAGGACTCGCCGAAGCCGATCAGGCCGCCCGCGCCGATCCGGCGGTGGAAGGCCTCGGGGCGGTGCAGGGTGAGGGTGGGCAGCGCGCCGGTCCGGAGCGGGACGAGGCTCGCCGGGCGTCCGTCGCCTCCGTGCCGTATCCGCAGCGGGACCCGGGTGAAGGCGCGCTCGACGATCCGCCGGGCGATCGCGGTGCGCAGCGCCGAGGTGCGGGGCGGATGGGCGACGTCCGGCCAGCGGGCCGGGTCGACGGTCCGGTCGGCGGCGGGAACGACGCTCTGGTGCGTCGGGGGGTACGAGACGGTCACAGGATGCC
>NZ_RDBI01000050.1:68967-71595 GCF_008042125.1 Streptomyces sp. MS191 | reverse complement strand
CTTCACCGCCATGGGCGGGTACCTCACCGGCCGCCCCTGACGGCCGGTGAGGTACCCGCCCATGGCGGTGAAGTAGTCGGTCGCCGCCAGTTCGCGGCCGTCCTCGGTCCGCACCCGGGTGACGGCGAGCCCGTGGTTCCGGCCGGTGCGGGCGTCGGCGCCGGCGACGATCACCACGCCCTCGCCCTCGCGGTAGAAGATGCGGCCCGGCGTTCCGCCGTAGTGTCCCGCGGACACGACCGCGGCCAGGATCTCCAGGCGCTTGCCCCGGTGGAAGGTGAAGGCGCTCGGGTAGGGGGCGGACTGGGCGCGGACCAGGCGCTCCAGGACCTCCGCGGGCCAGCCCCAGTCGATGCGGATGTCCTCCTCGGCCCGCTTGTGGAAGAAGCTGGCCCGGGAACGGTCCTGGGGGGTGAACTCCGTCTGGCCGGAGGCGATCCGCGCGAGCGCGCCGACGGTCACCGGGGCGATGAGGTCGACGGTCCTGTGGAACAGGTCCGTGGCCGTGTCGGTGGGACCGACCGGCACCGCGCGCTGGTCGACGATGTCCCCGGCGTCCAGCACCTCGTCCATCATGTGCGCGGTGACGCCGACCTCCGACTCCCCGTTGACGAGCGCCCAGATGAGCGGGGAGAAGCCGGCGTACTTCGGCAGGAGCGAGTCGTGGACGTTCAGGGTGCCGTGGCGCGGCAGTCCGTAGATGCGCGGCGGGATCCAGGTGCGCCAGTTGTTGGCCACGATGACGTCCGGGTCCGCCTCCTCGAGCAGCCGGAACAGCTCGTCGTCGTCCGGCCGGTTCCGGATCACCACGGGGACGCCGTGGTCCTCGGCCAGCTCGGCGACGGAGTCGCTCCAGATCTTCTCGTAGGCGTGTTCGCTCTTGGGGTGTGTCACGACCAGCACCACGTCGTGCTCGGAGTCCAGGAGCGCTTGCAGCGTGCGATGGCCCCAGGTCTGGTAACCGAACATGACGACCCGCATGGGCTTCCTCCTCGGGAGAGCGAGTGGACGGCGCCAAGTAAAGCAAGGCTTACCTAAGTGTGCAACGGGCCCTGTTTCGAAGGGAGTTCGGAATTCCGTCTCGCGGCATGCCTGATTTGTCCTGTCGACAGTCCGCTTCAACTCAGGTTAGCTTTACCTAAGTTCGGCTGGGCGGAATCGCCGGTTGGCCCGGCGTCCTGTCCTGTCCATCCATGTCCGGCGGGCTGCTGTCCCGCACGATGGGAGCGACATGTCACGGGTTCTTCCTGGCGACACACCTCTGGTCCACGACCTCATCGGCATCGGTTTCGGGCCGTCCAACGTGGCCATGGCGATCGCGCTGAGCGAGCACAACGCGCGGGTCGGCAGGCAGGAGACGGTCACCGCCCACTTCTTCGAGCGCCAGGCCGGCTTCGGCTGGCACCGCGGCATGCTGATCGACGACGCGACGATGCAGGTGTCCTTCCTCAAGGACCTGGTGACGTTACGGAACCCGAGCAGCGACTACAGCTTCCTCTGCTATCTCCAGAGCAAGGGCCGCCTGATCGACTTCGTCAACCACAAGAACCTCTTCCCGCTGCGGGTGGAGTTCCACGACTACTTCGAGTGGGCGGCGGCGAAGGTCGACGACATGGTCTCGTACGGCCACGAGGTCGTGGCCGTGGAGCCGGTGGTGCGCGACGGGATCGTGGAGTACCTGGACGTGACGGCCCGTTCGGGAACGGACACCGTGGTGCACCGGGCCCGCAACCTCGTCGTCGGCACGGGCCTGCGCCCGCTCATGCCGGAGGGCGTCGAACGGTCCGACCGCGTCTGGCACAACTCCGACCTGCTCGCCGAGGTGGAGGCGCTGGAGGGCAGCGACCCGTCCCGCTTCATCGTGGTCGGCGCCGGCCAGAGCGCCGCGGAGAACGTCGCCTACCTGCACCGCCGCTTCCCGCGGGCCGAGATCTGCGCGGTGTTCTCCCGCTACGGCTACAGCCCGGCGGACGACAGCAGCTTCGCCAACCGCATCTTCGACCCCGCCGCGGTCGACGAGTACTTCACGGCCCCCGACGGCGTCAAGCGCAAACTGATGGACTACCACGGCAACACCAACTACTCCGTGGTCGACATCGACCTGATCGACGACCTGTACCGGCAGGCGTACCAGGAGAAGGTGCTCGGCGCCGAACGGCTGCGCTTCCTGAACATCTCCCGGCTGACCGCCGTCGCGGAGGCCGACGACCGGGTGCGCGCCACCATCACGTCCCTGGTCACCGGCGACGAGACCGTGCTGGACGCCGACGTCGTCGTGCTCGCCACCGGCTACAGCCAGGCCGACTCGCTCGGCCTGCTCGGCAGGGTCGCCGACCTCTGCCACCGCGACGACCAGGGCCGCGTGCGGGTCGAGCGCGACTACCGCGTCACGGCCGACCCCGAACTGCGCTGCGGCATCTACCTCCAGGGCGGCYCCGAGCACACGCACGGCATCACCTCGTCCCTGCTCTCCAACACCGCGATCCGGGTCGGCGAGATCCTGGACTCGGTGCTCGACCGCAGGCCGGCAGCCGCCCGGGACGAGCCCGCGCCGGTCGCCGACGGGATCGGCTCGGTCCGGTAGCACCCGCCCCGCGCCGGCCCCCGCGGACCGTCCCGGCGCACCTC
>NZ_RDBI01000050.1:22977-68867 GCF_008042125.1 Streptomyces sp. MS191 | reverse complement strand
CGCCAGCACGGGACGTGTACCTGTGGACACGGGTGTTCCTTTCACGGGGTTTCACGGTGCGTACCCGGCGCGCCGCCGTGCGCGGCGCGCCGGGTACGCACCGTGAAACCCCGTGAAAGGAACACCCGTGTCCACAGGTACACGTCCCGTGCTGGCGAGGATCGTCAGACCCGTCCCCTGCGTGGCGGTCGCCGCCGTCGCCGCGCTCGCGCTGACCGCCTGTGGGGGCGGTACGGAGAAGACCGAGTCGAAGCCGGCCGCGCCGGCCGGCGGCACCTCCGCCGCCTTCCCGGTGACGGTCGAGCACAAGTACGGCAGCACCACGATCGAGGCGGAGCCGAAGCGTGTGGTGACGCTCGGCCTGTCCGACCAGGACGCGGTCCTCGCACTCGGAGTCAAGCCCGTGGGGGCGGTGGACTGGTTCAAGGAGCAGCCCTACGGCAAGTGGCCCTGGGCCGAGGACAAGTGGGGTGGCACCGCCCCGCAGATCGTCGGTGAGCGCGACGAGTACAACATCGAGAAGATCGCCGCGCTGAAGCCGGACCTGGTCATCGCCCAGTACTCGGGGATGAAGAAGGAGCAGTACGACACGCTCTCCAAGTTCACCAAGGTCGTCGCCCAGCCCAAGGGCCTGCCCGACTACGGCGCCTCCTGGCAGGTGATGACACGCCAGATCGGCACGTCCCTCGGAAAGGACGCGCAGACCGAGAAACTGATCGCCGGCATCGACGCCCGGTTCCGGGCCGTACGCGAGAAGCACCCCGAGTTCGCCGGGAAGACCCTCGCCGTCGCCGACAGCTTCGAGGCGGGCAAGTACTCGGCGTTCACCAGGACGGACCCCAAGGCGATCTTCTTCTCCGAACTCGGCTTCGCGCTGAAGCCCGAGATCGACGCTTTGGCCAAGCCGGGCTGGAACGTGGCCGAGCTCAGCGCCGAGAAGCTGAACGTGCTGGACGTGGACCGCCTGGTCTGGGTGACGTCGAGCACCGAGTCCGACAACCGCATCAAGGCGGAGCCGCTCTACAAGAAGCTGAAGGTCCACCAGGAGAAGCGGGACCTCTTCGTGCCGTACCAGGACCCGGACATCGGCGCCGCGTTCTCCTTCAACACGGTGCTGTCGATCCCCTACGCGATCGACGAGATCGAGCCGCTGGTGGCGGCCCTCGAGTAGTCCGCCACCCCGGGGCGCCGCGGGGACGCGTGCGACGGCATGCCGGGCAGGTGTGCCGTCGACGCCGTACGCGGCGGAGGCGCGCACCCCCTCGCGTCCTGCCCCGGGCCGCCGCGGACGGGCGGCGGAACCTCTCCGCGCGCCGCGCCCGGCCAGCGCCCCTGCACCGCACCTCACCGACGCATCAGCCAGGGAAAGGTCACTTCGTACGATGCTTGACGTCGAGTCGGACCCGGCATCCCCGTCCGGAGCACCCCTGACCGGCGGGCAGTCCGGCATCTGGCGTGCCCAGCAGATCGAGCCCGACAGCACCGCCTACAACATCGTCTACGTCGTCGACCTGCGCGGTGCCGCCGACCTCGACCGACTGGCCCGCGCCGTCCGGCGGGCCGTCGTGGAGGCCGCGTGCCTGCACGTGGGCTTCGGCTCCGGGCCGGCCGGACCGTTCCAGACGCCCCGGCCCGCCACCGTCGACGTCCCCGTCGTCGATCTCCGCGGCGCCGCGGACCCCGAGGGGGACGCCGCCGCCTGGGCGGCCGCGGACCGCGAACGGCCCGTCGACCTCGCCCACGGGCCGCACTTCGGGCAGGCGCTCCTGCGGCTCGCCGACGACCGTGTGTGGTGGTACCAGCGCTACCACCACCTCGTCCTCGACGGCATGGGCGTCGTCCTCCTCACCCGGCGGGCCGGCGACCTCTACACCGCTCCTGACGCCGCCCCGCCGCCCCCCGACTGGGCCCTCGACCGGCTCGTCGCCGACGACGCGGCCTACCGCGCCTCCGCGGAACACGCGGCCGACCGCGCCTGGTGGCGACGGCACATGGCCGGCCGGTCCGAGCCTCCGCGCCTGGCCGAGCGCCCCCCGTCCCTGACGACGCGGCGCCTGCGGCGCTCCGTCGAACTCCCCGCACCGGACGTCGCACGGCTGGACGCCGTGTCCCGGGAAGCGGGCGTCCGTCCGTCCCGCGTCCTCGTCGCCGCGGTCGCGGCCTACCTGCACCGCACCGTCGGAGAACAGGACGTCGTCCTCGGCCTCCCGGTCCCCGCCCGGCGAGGCGCAGCGGCGGACGTGCCCGGCATGGTCTCCAACATCGTCCCGCTGCGCCTCACGGTCCGCCCCGACACGACCGGCGCGGACCTCGTGACCGAGGTGCGCGACGCGGTCGCCGGCGCGGTCGCGCACGGACGCCACCGCGCCGAGGACCTGGCCAGGGACCTCGGGCTCGTCGACGGCGTCCAGGAACTCGTCGGCCCCACCGTCAACGTGCTGCCCCGGCCCGGCCTGCGCTTCGCCGGCCTCCGCGCCGACCTCGTGCCCTTCTGGCTGGGCCCGGTCGGCGACCTGGCCTTCACCTTCGCCGAGACCGGGGCCGAGACCGGGGCCGGGAGA
Source organism: Streptomyces sp. MS191 (assembly GCF_008042125.1). Classification (GTDB taxonomy): domain Bacteria; phylum Actinomycetota; class Actinomycetes; order Streptomycetales; family Streptomycetaceae; genus Streptomyces. The sequence goes on along the minus strand of NZ_RDBI01000050.1, from coordinate 66,306 downwards.
GGGACGCGAACCGGGACCGCGACCGGCACCTCCGGCGGGACCGCGACCGGCACCGACACCTTCGGCGGGGCCGGGACCGCGGGCGCGGGCCGCCTCGTGCTGTACCTCGACGCGGACGCCGAGGCGTGCGACGAGGAGCGACTCCGCGCCCACGAGGCCCGGTTCCTCGCCCTCCTCCGCACCTTCATCGAGCACCCCGGCCGGCCGGTCGGCCGGATCGACCTCACCTCGGACGCCGAACGCGGCCGCCTGCTCGGCGAGTTCGGCGTGGCGCCCCGCGAGGTCGCGGAACTCTCCTGGCCCGCCGCCTTCGAGGCCCGGGTCCGGCACTCGCCCGACGCCGTGGCGCTCGTGTACGAGGACGACGAGCTGACGTACGCGGAACTCGACGCCGCCGCCAACCGGCTCGCCCGCCGTCTCGGCACGGGCGGCGTGGGTACCGAGGACGTCGTCGCGGTCGCCCTGCCGCGCTCCCCGGACCTGGTGATCGCGTTGCTCGCGGTGCTGAAGGCCGGCGCCGCCTACCTGCCGCTGGACGCCGACCACCCGGCGGACCGGATCGCGTACATGCTGTCCGACGCGGGGGCCCGGACCGTGATCACCGTGCGGGATCTCGCGGAGTCGCTGCCGCCGGCCCCCGGGGTCGCCCGGGTCCTGCTCGACGACCCGGCCACGTCCGAGGCCGTCGCCGCGCTCGACGCCCGCGCCCCCGGCGTGCCGGTCGCCCTGGACCAGGCCGCGTACGTCATCTACACCTCCGGCTCGACCGGCCGCCCCAAGGGCGTCGTCGTCCCGCACGACGGCGTCGGCAGTCTCGTCGCCACCGCCGTCGACCGCATCGGCGTCACCGCCGGGAGCCGGGTCGTCCAGTTCGCCTCGGTGGGCTTCGACGTGACGGTCTGGGACCTGATCATGTCCCTGTGCGTGGGCGGCCGGATCGTCCTCGTCCCCGCCGAGCGCCGCGTCGCGGGTCCCGCCCTGACCGAGTACATCGCGCGGCACCGGGCCACCCACATGATCCTGCCGCCGTCGCTCGTCTCCGCGCTGCCCCGGGAGTGCGAACTGCCCGACGGCGCCGTCCTCGTCGTCGGCACCGAGGCCGTGCCCGCCGAGCTGATCGCCCGCTGGGCCGGACGGGTCCGGGTCGTCGTCGCGTACGGCCTCACCGAGGCGAGCGTCAACTCCACGCTGTGGACCGCCGATCCCGACCGCCCCGTGCCCGTCGGCGCCGAGGGCGAGCTGTATGTCGCGGGCCGCGGCCTGGCCCGCGGCTACCTGGGCCGCCCCGGCCTGTCGGCGGAGCGCTTCGTGGCCGACCCGTACGGAGAACCCGGCACCCGCATGTACCGCACCGGCGACCGGGTGCGCTGGGGTGCCGACGGAAACCTGGAGTTCCTGGGCCGCTCCGACGGGCAGATCAAGATCCGCGGCCACCGCATCGAACCGGGCGAGGTCGAGAGCGCCTTCATGGCCTGCCCCGGTATCGCCCAGGCCGCCGTACGCGTGCGGGAGGACCACCGGGGCGTCAGGCGGCTCGTCGCCTACCTCGTGACGACCTCCCCCGCCCCCGACGCCGAAGTCGCCCGGACCCCGGCCGCCGACGAGACGGTGGCGGCCGCACGCGCCCGGGTGGCCGCCACGCTGCCGGACCACATGGCGCCCTCCGCGGTCGTCGTCCTCGACGGCCCGCTCCCGCTCACCCCCAACGGCAAGCTCGACGGCAAGGCGCTGCCCGAGCCCCGGTGGACCGCCGCGAGCGGGGCCGGCACCCCGGGCACCCCCGCCGAGGCGACCCTCGCCGCCCTGTTCGCCGAGGTCCTCGGACTGCCCACGGCCGGTGTCCACGACAGCTTCTTCGCCCTCGGCGGAGACAGCATCGTCGCCATCCAGCTCGTGAACCGGGCCCGGGCGGCCGGGCTCGTCATCACCCCGCGCGAGGTGTTCCGGCACCGGACGGTGGCGGCCCTCGCCCGGATCGCCGCCCGGACCGACACCCGGGCCGCCCCGGAGCGCCGGGTGACCCTCGACGAGGACGCCCTGCCCGTCTCCCCGCTCCAGGAGGGCTTCTTCTTCCACGCCCGCTACGACGACCGGGCCCCGGACCTCTACCTCGTCCAGGAACTCCTCGACCTCACGGGCCCGGTCGACCCCGACCGGTTGCGCCGCTCCCTGCAGTCCCTGCTCGACCGGCATCCCCTGCTGCGCGCCTCCTTCCGCCAACTGCCCGGCGGTGAGGTCGTCCAGCGCCTCGCGCCCCGGGTCACCCTGCCGTGGCGCGTGGCCGACACGGCCGTGACCGGCCTCGACGAGCTGCTGCGCGCCGACCGGGGCGAGCCCTTCGACCTGGACCGGCCGCCCCTGCTCCGCGCCACCCTCGTCAGGGACGGCGGGCGGCACCGGCTGCTGCTCACCCTCCACCACATCGTCGCCGACGGCTGGTCGGTCGCCCTGCTGCTGCGCGAACTCGCCGCCGTCCACCGGGGAGCCGCCCTGCCCGCGCCGGTGGATCCCCGGCCCTGGCTCCGCTGGCTCGCCGGCCGCGACCGGGACGCCGCCCGTGAGGCGTGGCGGGCGGCGCTCGCCGGACTCCCCGGCCCCACCCGGCTCGTCCCGAGCCCGGTCGCGGACGCGCCCTACCGGCCCGAGCACGTGGACACCCGGCTCCCGCTGGACCTCACCCGGGAGCTCACCGCCTTCGCCAGGACCCGCGGACTGACCCTGAGCACGGTCGTGCACGGCCTGTGGGGGCTGCTGCTCGGCGGCCTGACCGGCAGCCGGGACGTCGTCCTCGGCACCACGGTGTCCGGGCGGACCACCGAGGTCGAAGGCCTGGACACGGCGGTCGGCCTCTTCATCAACACCGTGCCGGCCCGGGTGACCCTCCGCCCGGCCGAGACGCTGACCGACCTGCTGCGGCGCGTCCAGGACGAACACGCCGCCCTCCTCGACCACCAGCACCTCGGTCTCGCCGACATCCAGCGGGTCGCCGGCGGCGGCGAACTCTTCGACACCCTGGTGGTGTTCGAGAACCACCCGAGCGGCCCGAGCGCGGGCCGGGAACCCGCGGCGGCACCCGGGGGATCCGGCGAGCTCGTGATCGGGACGGGCGAGATCGCCGACGCCGTGCACTACCCGCTCGCGCTGGTCGTCCAGCCCGACGACGACGGTCTGCACCTGCGGTTCAAGCACGACGGCACACGCCTGGACCGGGTGTCCGTGGCCGTGCTCTCCAGCCGGTTCACGAGCCTGCTGCGCACCCTCGTCTCCGACCCCGGCCGCCTCGTCGCCCGCACCGGGCTGCTGTCCGAGCGGGAGCGCGAGCACCTCGCCGGGACGAACGCCACCGCGCACCCGGTCCCCGACGCCACCCTGGCCTCGCTCCTCGACCGGCAGGCGGCCCGCACGCCGCACGCCCCGGCCGTGATCTTCGAGGACACCACCCTCACCTACGCGGAACTCGACCGCCGGGCCGAGGCCCTGGCCCGGCGCCTGCGGGCCGCCGGAGCGGGACCGGAGCAGTACGTCGCCGTCGCGGTGCCGCGTTCGGCCGAGCTGATGGTCGCCCTCCTCGGCGTCCTGAAGGCGGGCGCCGCCTACCTGCCCGTCGATCTCGACTACCCCGCGGACCGTGTCGCGTTCATGCTCGGCGACTCGGGCGCCCGCACCGTGGTCACCACCGCCGCCTCGGCCGGCCGTCTGCCCGCCGCACCGGGTCTCACGTACGTCCTCGTCGATCAGGACGCGCCCGACGAGCCCGTCCCCGACTCCACCGTCCGGCACGCGCGTCCCGACCATCCCGCCTACCTCATCTACACCTCGGGCTCCACCGGCCGCCCCAAGGGCGTCACCGTCACCCACCGCGCCATCGTCAACCGGCTCGCCTGGATGCAGAGCACGTACGAACTCACCTCCGACGACCGGGTGCTCCAGAAGACCCCGTCCAGCTTCGACGTGTCGGTCTGGGAGTTCTTCTGGCCGCTGGCCGAAGGGGCGGCGGTCGTCCTCGCCCGCCCCGACGGCCACCGCGACCCGCACTACCTCGCCGGTCTCGTCCACGCCCGAGCCGTCACCACGCTGCACTTCGTGCCGTCGATGCTGGCCGCCTTCCTCCGCGCCGTCCGCGGCGCGGACCTGCCCGACTGGGCTTCCGGACTGCGCCGGGTGTTCTGCAGCGGCGAGGCGCTCTCCGGCGCCGACGCCCGGCGCTGGTGCGCGCTCACGGACCGCCCGGGTCGCGGCCCCGTACCGCTGCACAACCTCTACGGCCCCACCGAGGCGGCCGTGGACGTCACCGCCTTCCCCTACGACGGCGGCCCCGGCGACCGGGCCGTCCCCATCGGCCGCCCCGTCTGGAACACCCGGCTCCACGTCCTCGACCCGTTCCTGCGCCCGGTGCCCGACGGCGTGCCCGGCGAGCTCTACCTCGCCGGCGTCCAGCTGGCCCGGGCCTACCACGACCGCCCCGCCCTCACCTCCGAGCGGTTCGTCGCCGACCCGTTCGGGGCACCGGGGGAGCGCATGTACCGCACCGGGGACCTGGTGCTGCGCCGCACCGACGGTGCGGTCGAGTACCTCGGCCGCACCGACCGGCAGCTGAAGATCCGCGGCAACCGCGTCGAGCCGGGCGAGGTCGAGACCGCCCTCGCGGCCCTGGACGGCGTCGCCCGCGCGGCCGTGACCGTCCGGGACGGCGCCCTCGTCGGCTACGCCGTCCCCAGGCCGGGCACCGCTCCGGACGGCGAGCGGCTGCGGGCGCGACTGGCCGACGCGCTCCCGGCCCCGATGGTGCCCCGAGCCGTCGTGGTCGTCCCCGAACTGCCGCTGACACCCAGCGGCAAGCTGGACCACCACGCCCTCCCCGCGCCGGACGCCCCACCCCGGCCGGCCGGGCGCGCGCCCCGCGACGACCGCGAGCGCGCCCTGTGCGAGATCTTCTCGGAGGTCCTCGGAGAACCCGGCGTCGGCGTGGACGACGACTTCTTCGTCAGGGGCGGCGACAGCCTCACCTCGATCGCCGTCGCCACCCGCGCCCGCGCCAGGGGGCTGATCCTCGGTCCCCGCGACGTCTTCGAACGCCGCACGCCCGCCGCCCTCGCCGCCGCCGCGCACGCGGCCGGCACGGCCGAGGCGGACCGGGCCCCGTCCCCGACCCCCGAGGCGCCCGTGCCGCCCGACGGCGTGACCGTATCCGCCTCCGACGCGGGTCAGGCCGCCGCCGCCCTCCAGGCGATGCTGGCCCTGCACCGGCAGTCCGGCGCGCCCGTCGACCCCGCGCTCAGCGCGCTTCTCGACCGGCTGACCGCCGCCGGCCCCCCGGAACCGCCGGCCGACCCGCCGCTCGGTGGGCTGCGGCTCTCCCCGGAGGAGACCGACCGCGTCCGCGCCGCCGCCGGACTTCCGGTCGCGGACGTCTGGCCGCTCTCCCCGCTCCAGGAGGGCATGTACTTCCACGCCACCTACGACGCGGGCGACGCCCTCGACGTCTACCAGTCCCAGGAGACGCTGGACCTCGACCACCGCGTCGACGCGGAGCGGCTGCGCGCCGCCTGCCGGACGCTCCTGGAGCGCAACACCGGCCTGCGCGCGGGATTCACCAGCGACGGCCTGCCCCGGCCGGTGCAGTTCATCACGGACGGCGCCGAGATCCCCCTGACGGAGGTGGACCTCTCCCAGCTGCCCGCCGGCGAACGCCGGGCGAGGACGGCGGAGCTGCTGGCCGCCGACCGCCGGCAGCGCTTCGACCTGTCCGCGGCCCCGCTGTGCCGCCTCCTGCTGATCCGGCTCGGCGACGGCCGGGACCGGCTCGTGGTGACCCGGCACCTCATCCTCTGGGACGGCTGGTCCGCGTGGCTGTTCCTGGAGGAGCTCTTCACGCTGTACGAGCGGGCCGGCGACGCGGACGGCCTGCCCGCCCCCGGCTCGTACCGGGACTACCTGGCCTGGCTGGACCGCCAGGACACCGCGGCCGCCCTCGACGCCTGGCGCCGCGCCCTCGACGGGTTCGCCGAGCCCACCCTGGTCGCCCCGTCCGGACGCGACGGCGGGCCGGTCATCCCGGTGGACCACGAAGTCCTGCTCGCCGAGGAGGCGGGCGACCGGCTGCGCGCCCTCGCCCGGCGCCACGGACTCACCCTGAACACCGTGCTCAACGCGGCCTGGGGACTGGTGCTCGCCGCGACGACGGGCCGTGACGACGTCGCCTTCGGCACGGCCGTGGCCGGCCGCCCGGCGGACGTGCCGAACGCGGCCGGCATCATCGGCATGTTCCTCAACACGGTCCCGGCCCGCATCGCCTTCGTCCCCGGCGAGCCGCTGATCGACCTGCTGCGCCGGATGCAGTCCGAACGCGCGGCGGTCATGCCCTACGACCACGTCGGCCTCGGCACCCTGCAGCAGGAGAGCGGTCACCGCCGCCTGTTCGACACCCTGTTCGTTCTCCGCTCGGCCGACGGCGAGGACCGGGCCGGGGCGCTCCGGCGGCGCCACGGCATCACGGGTGTGTCGAACGTGGACGGCACCCACTTCCCGCTCACCCTGATCGTCACCCCCGGAGCCCGGCTGCGGGTCACCCTGGCGGCCAGGCCCGACCTCTTCGACGCCGAGGACGCGACCACGATCCTCGCCCGCTTCACGACCGTCCTCGACCGGCTCACCGACTGCCTCGCCATCGCCGACGCCGACGCCGCCGGGGCCGGGGCCGCCGACCCGACCCGCACCGCGGCCGTCGACCTGCTGCTGCCCGCGGAGCGCGCCGCGCTCGTCGCCGGCCMCGGCGGCGGCCGCGAGCCGGTGCCGAACGACACCGTCGCCGACATGCTCGCCGCCCAGGTCGCCCGCACCCCGGACGCGAGGGCCCTGGTCTTCGGCGAACGGGCGCTCACCTACGCCGAACTGGACGGGTACGTCAACCGGCTCGCCCGGCTGCTGCTCGCCCGGGGCGCCGGGCCGGAGAAGGTCGTCGCGCTCGCCCTGCCGCGGTCCATCGACATGGTGGCCGCCCTCTTCGCCGTGCTGCGCACCGGCGCCGCGTATCTGCCGCTGGACCTCGACCACCCCGCCGACCGGCTCCGCCTGATGGCGCTCGACACCGGACCCCTGTGCCTGGTCTCCACGACCGCCGTCGCCCCCGCGCTGCGCGCCGCCGAAGGCCCCGTCGCACCCGAACTCCTCCTGGACGACGAGACCGTGGCCGCCGAGCTGGCGGCCCTCCCCGACGGCGAGATCGCCGACGGGGAGCGGCCCGCGTTCGCCCGCGACGTGCCGGACCGCCTGGAGCACCCCGCGTACGTCATCTACACCTCCGGCTCGACGGGCCGGCCCAAGGGCGTCGTGACCCCCTACCGGGGGCTGACGAACATGCAGCTCAACCACCAGAAGGAGATCTTCGACCCGGCCATCGCCTCCGCCGGCGGCCGGCGCCTGCGGATCGCGCACACCGTGTCCTTCGCCTTCGACATGTCGTGGGAGGAACTGCTCTGGCTCGTCGAGGGCCACGAGGTGCACGTCTGCGACGAGGAGCTGCGCCGCGACGCCGAGGCCCTCGTCCGCTACTGCGACCTCCACCGGGTGGACGTCGTCAACGTGACGCCGACGTACGCCCAGCTGCTCATCGAGGAGGGCCTCCTCGACCGCGACGAGGCCGCGGGCAGGCACCGGCCCGCACTCGTCCTGCTCGGCGGCGAGGCCGTGCCCGACACGGTGTGGACGAGGCTGCGCCGCACCGAGGGGGTGTACGGCTACAACCTGTACGGCCCCACCGAGTACACGATCAACACCCTCGGCGGATCCACCACCGACAGCGCGACGTCCACCGTCGGCGTACCGATCCGCAACACCCGCGCGCACGTGCTGGACACGATGCTGCGGCCCGTGCCGCCCGGCTGCCCCGGCGAGCTGTACATCGCCGGCACCGGCCTGGCGCGCGGCTACCACGACCGTCCCGCCCTGACGGCCGAACGGTTCGTCGCCGACCCGTTCGGCGAACCCGGCGAACGCATGTACCGCACCGGCGACCTCGTCCGGCAGCGCCCCGACGGGCTGCTCGACTTCCTGGGCCGCACCGACGACCAGGTCAAGATCCGCGGCTACCGCGTCGAGCCGGCCGAGATCGCCACCGCGCTCTCGGAACACCCGGACGTCGCCCACGCGGCCGTCGTCGTGTCGGAGAACGCGGGGACCAGGCGCCTCGTCGGCTACGTCGTGCCGCAGGAGGGCACCGAGCCCGGTGACGGGCTGACGCGGCGGCTGCGCGACCACCTGAAGACCGGCCTGCCGGACTACATGGTCCCCTCGGCGTTCGTCACGGTCGGGACGCTGCCGCTGACCGTCAACGGCAAGCTGGACCACAAGGCCCTCCCCGCGCCCGACCTCAGCGGCTCCGGGGGCGGCCGGGCTCCCCGCACCCCCCGCGAGGAGACCCTCCGGGCCCTCTTCGCCGAGGTGCTCGGGCTCCCCGCGGACGCCGTCGGCATCGACGGCGACTTCTTCGAGCTGGGCGGCCACTCGCTGCTGGCCACCCGTCTGGTCAGCCGGGCCCGTACCGCCCTCGACGCGGAGCTGGCGATCCGCGACCTCTTCGAGGCACCCACCGTCGCCGAGCTCGTGGAGCGCGCCGCCCGCGCGGCCGGTGCCCGGCGACCGAAGCCCACCGCCGGCGACCGGCCCGATGAACTGCCCCTGTCCCACGCCCAGCAGCGGCTGTGGGTCGTCCAGCAGATCGAGTGCACCTCGGCCGCGTACAACTTCCCCCTCGTGACGCGGCTGCGCGGCGCGTTCGACCGCACGGCGTGGGCCGCGGCGCTCGCCGACGTGACGGCCCGCCACGAGGCGCTGCGCACGGTCTTCGCCACGACGGCCGACGGCCGCACCCACCAGCGGATCCTCCCCGCCGACGAGGCGCGCCCGCCGGTGGAGCACCTGCGGGCCGGCGAGGAGGAGCTGCCCGCCGTCGTCGACGCGGCCGCCAACCGGCCGTTCGACCTCGCCGCCGAACTCCCGCTCCGCGCCGTCATCGTGGAACTCGCGCCCGAGGACCACGTCGTCGTCCTGGTGCTGCACCACATCACCACCGACGAGTGGTCGGACCGCCCCTTCCTGCGCGACCTCGCCACCGCCTACACGGCGCGTCTCGGCGGGACCGCCCCCGCGTGGGAGCCGCTGCCCCTCCAGTACGCCGACTACGCGCTCTGGCAGCAGCGGCTGCTCGGCGACGCCGCGGCCGGGGGCAGCCTGGCCGCCCGCCAGCTGGACCACTGGCACGAGACCCTGTCCGGCGCCCCGGAGGAGCTGGAGCTCGCGGCCGACCGGCCGAGGCCCGCCCGCCCGGTGTTCTCCGGGGCCGACCTCGACATCGCGTTCGACGCCGACACCCACGAGGGCCTGAGGCGGCTCGCCCGGGAGACCGGCACCAGCATGTTCATGGTCGTGCACGCGGCCGTCGCCGCCCTGCTCCACCGCGAGGGCGCCGGCACGGACATCCCCCTCGGCGCGCCCATCGCGGGCCGGAACGACGAGGCGCTGGACGACCTGGTGGGCTTCTTCGTCAACACCCTGGTCCTGCGTACCGACCTCGGCGGGGACCCGTCCTTCCGGGAGCTGCTCGCCCGGGTCCGCGCGACCGACCTCGCCGCGTTCTCCCACGCCGACGTGCCGTTCGAAGCCGTCGTGGAGAAGCTCAACCCCACCCGCTCGCTCTCCCGGAACCCGCTGTTCCAGGTGATGGTGGGCCACCACACCCGCGGCGACGACGGGCTGCGGCTGCCCGGCCTGCGCGCGGAGTTCCTGCCCGTGCGGATCCGCTCGGCCAAGTTCGACCTCGTCTTCAGCTTCACGGAACGGACCGCGGCGCGGGACGGCGCCGGCTCGCTCGGCTGCCGTCTGGAGTACGCCACCGAGCTGTTCGACCCGGAGACCGCCCAGCGGCTGGCCGACCGGCTGCGGACGCTGGTCACGGAGCTCGTCGCCACCCCCGAGCTGCCCCTGTCCCGGCTCGGGACTCTCGCCGCCGACGAACGGCGCCTGGTCCTGGAGGACTTCAACGGCACCGCCCGCGAGGTCGACGAGGAGACCCTGCCGGCCCTCTTCGCCCGCCGGCTGGCCGAGCGGCCCGACGCCGTCGCGGTCGTGGACCGCGCCCGCGCGGTCACGTACGCGGAGCTCGACGCCCGGGCGAACCGCCTCGCCCGACTCCTGGCCGCGCACGGCGCGGGGGAGGAGAGCGTGGTCGGCGTGGCCGTGCCCCGCTCGGTGGACATGGTCGCCACGGTCCTCGCCACGTCGAAGCTGGGCGCCGCGTTCCTGCCGCTCGACCTCGTCCACCCCGGCGACCGGCTCGCGTACATGATCGAGGACTCCGGCGCCGTCCTGGTGGTGGGCACGGAGCCCGTCGCGGGGAAGATCCCGGACGTGACGGGCGTGCCCGTGGTCCTGCTCGACGCCCCGGAGACCGCCGAGGCCCTCGGCGCGCTGTCCGACCTGCCGCCGGACACCGGGCGGGTGGCCCTCGACCGGGCCGCGTACGTGATCTACACCTCGGGATCGACCGGCCGGCCCAAGGGCGTCGTGGTGCCCCACGAGGGCATCGCCAGTCTGGTGGCCACCGCCGTCGACCGGATGGGTCTGGAACGCGACAGCCGCGTGCTCCAGTTCGCCTCGATCGGTTTCGACGTCTTCGTCTTCGAGCTGGCGATGGCCCTGTGCCACGGAGGCCGGCTCGTCCTCGTCACCGACGAGGCGCGGGTCGCCGGACCGGCGCTCACCGACTTCCTCGCCGACCAGCGGATCACCCACATGATCCTGCCGCCGTCGCTGGTGTCGGCCCTGCCTCCCGGCTGCGCCCTGCCCGAGGGGTCGACCGTGCTGGTCGGCACCGAGACCGTCCCGCCGGACCTGTTCGAACGGTTCGGCGACACGGCCGACCTGATCTGCGCCTACGGACTCACCGAGGCGACCGTCAACTCCACGCTCTGGCCCGCCCGTGAGCACGGCGGCGGTCCGTCCGGCCGGGTGCCCATCGGCCGGCCCGACCCCAACACCCGCTGCTACGTCCTCGACGAGTGGCTGCGGCCCGTCCCGCCCGGTGTGGTGGGCGAGCTGTACGTCGCCGGACGCGGCCTCGCCCGCGGCTACCTCGGCAGGCCCGGACTCACCTCGGACCGGTTCGTCGCCGACCCGTTCGGAGCGCCGGGGGCGCGGATGTACCGCACCGGCGACCGCGCGCGCTGGCGCAGGGACGGCAACCTCGACTTCCTCGGCCGGGTCGACACCCAGGTCAAGGTACGGGGCTTCCGGATCGAGCTCGGCGAGATCGAGGCGGCGCTGGCCGGGCACCCGTCCGTCGCCCAGGCCGCCGTGGTGCCCGACCGCGACGGCGACATCGTCCGGCTCGTCGGCTACGCGGTGCCCGAGTCGGGCGAGGCGGACCCGCGGGAGCTGCGCGCCCACGTGGCGGCGCTGCTGCCCGAGTACATGGTCCCCGCGCTCGTGGTCCCGCTGGACGGACCGCTGCCGCTCACCCCGAACGGCAAGCTGGACCGCAAGGCGCTGCCCGCCCCGGACTGGTCCGCCATGACCGGCGACACCCGTCCGGCCACCGGGGCGCAGGCCCGGCTCGCCGGCCTGTTCCGCGAGGTCCTCAAGCTGGACGGAGTCGGCGTGCACGACGACTTCTTCGCGCTCGGCGGCCATTCCATGGCCGCGATGCGGCTCCTGGGCCGCATCCGCGCCGAGTTCGGCGTCGAGCTCGCCCTCCGGGACGTCTTCGACGCGCTCACCGTCGCCGGGATCGCGGGGAAGCTGGCGGGCGCCGTCGCCGCGGCCCGCCCCGAGCTGCGGCCCCGCACGGACGCGGACGGTCCGCGGCGGATCGCGCCCGTCCAGCGCGCCCAGTGGCGGGCGTACCGGAGCGACCCCCGCTACGACCACGCGCTGGTCCTCCGCTCCACGGGCGGACTCGACCCGGACGCCGTCGCCGCCGCCCTCGCCGACGTGGTGGCACGGCACGAGCCGCTGCGCACCGCGTTCGCCGAGCGGGACGGCGAGGTGGTCCCGCGCCCGGTCCCCGCACTCGCGCCGGCCGTCGAACACTGCGCGGACCTGGACGACCGGTTGGCCGCACTCGCCGCGGAGCGACCCGACCCGGAGACCGGGGCGCCCCTGCGGGCACACCTGCTCGGCGCCCCGGACGGCAGCCAGGCGCTCCTGCTGGCCATGCACTACCTCGCGGTCGACGAGTGGTCGGTCGTGCCGCTGCTCCGCGACCTCGCCACGGCCCACGCGGCCCGCGCGAAGGGCCTGGCACCCCGGTGGGAGCCGCTGCCGGTCACGTATCCGGACTACGCCCAGTGGGCCCGCGAGGTCCTCGGAGACCCGGCCGACCCCGACAGTCCGGGCGGCCGGCAGCTCGCCTACTGGCGACGAAGGCTCGCGGGCGCCCCGGGACGGCTCGCCCTGCCGGCGGACGGTCCCCGGCCGGCCCGCCCGACCACCGACCACCGCTCCGCCGGCCAGGTCGGTTTCGTCCTCGACGAGGAACTCCACGAGGCCGTGGACCGGCTCGCCCGGGCCACCGGCACCAGCATGTTCATGGTGCTGCACGCGGCCTTCGCGGCCCTGCTGACCGCCCACGGGGCCGGCACCGACCTGCCGGTGGGCACGATGGTCGCCGGGCGCGCCGACGACCGGCTCGCCGATCTCGTCGGCAGCTTCCTCAACACGGTCGTGCTGCGTACCGACACCGCGGGCGACCCCGCCTTCACGGAGCTGCTGGCCCGGGTCCGGGAGACCACGCTGAGCGCCCTCGACCGTCAGGACGTCCCCTACGACGAGGTCGCCCTGGCCACCGGTCTGCCCCCCGAGGGGCCCCAGGTGACCGTGGTCCACCACGAGCAGGCGGACCTTGCGGAGCTGGAGGGCGGCCTGGGCTCCCTCCGGGTCGTCCCGACCGGCTCGGCGCGCGCGGAGCTGACCCTCGGATTCCACGAGCCGCGCGGCGCCGGGCCGGTGCACTGCGCACTCACCCACGTGACCGGCGTGCTCGGTACCGCCGGGGCGCGGCGCCTGGCCGACGAACTGACGGCCCTGCTGCGCGCCGCCACCGCCCGCCCCGGGCAGCCGCTCTCCGCCCTGTTCCCCGTCCCGTCCCAGAGGAGTGACCACGCATGACCACCAATCCGTTCGAGGACCCGCAGGGCACCTTCCTGGTCCTGGTCAACGACGAGAACCAGCACTCGCTGTGGCCGTCCTTCGCCGAGGTGCCGGCCGGCTGGCGGACCGTGTTCGGCGAGGACACCCGCGAGGCGTGCCTCGCCCATGTCGAGAGCAACTGGACCGACCTGCGGCCCGCGAGCCTGGTCGCCCGCCAGGACACGACCTGACCGGCCCGGACCGCGCCGTCGCCGCCCCGCGGAGAGCCGCTCCGCGGGGCGGCGGCGTTCCGCCCCCCGGGGAGGGGACGTGGGCCCCGGGGATGTCCCGTCGGTCGGTCCGGCACCGCGGGGAGCCGTCCCCGCGGTGTCACGCCGTCCCGTAGTCAGCGCGTCACGGCGTCGTCCTCGCCGGCGCATCGGGGTCGCCCGGCGGCGGCGGGACGCGCACCGCGGACTCCTGACGGCCGGCGGACCACGCCGCCCACAGTTCGGCGTACCGGCCGCCCGCCGCGACGAGTTCGTCGTGCGTTCCCGTCTCGACGATCCTGCCCCGGTCGAGGACGACGACGCGGTCGGCGGTCGCCGCCTGCGGCAGCCGGTGGGCGACCACCAGGCCGGTGCGTCCCTCCAGGGCGCGGAGCGCCGCGCTCTCCAGCACGCGCGCGCCCGCGCTGCCCGCGTCCGCGGTGGCCTCGTCGAGGATGGCGACGGGCGGGTCGGCGAGGACCAGCCGCGCCAGTGCCAGGTGCTGCGCCTGGGTGACCGTCAGCCGGTGCCCCCCTTCGCCGACGACCGTGGCGAGACCGTCGGGCAGGGCCCGCGCCCAGTCCAGGGCGCCGACCCGGGCCAGCGCCTCCCGCAGCTCCTCGTCCGTCGCCCCGGGCCGGGCCAGCCGCAGGTCCTCGGCCAGCGGGCCCGCGAACACGTGGACCTCCTGGCTGATCAGGGTCACCGTGCGCCGTACGCCCTCGGGGCCCAGGTCCCGTACGTCGACGCCGCCCAGGGCGATCGACCCGGACACCGCTTCGTGGACGCCGGCGACGACCTTGGCGAGGGTCGTCTTCCCCGCGCCGCTGGCGCCCACCAGAGCCACCCGCTCGCCGCTGCGGACCTCCAGGCCGACGTCGTGCAGCACCGGCCTGCCCGCCTCGTAGGCATGGCAGAGCGCCGTCACCCGCACCGAACCGTCCGCCGGGGACCTCCCGCCACCGCGGTCAGGCTCGACCGGCAGGTTCGTCACCCCGATGAGACGGGCGAAGCCGGCGCCCGCCGACTGGGCGTCGTCGATGAGGAACAGCGCGGCGTTGATCGGATTGAAGAGACTGTGGAAGTACAGCGCGGCGGCGGTGGCCGTGCCGATGCTCACCGATCCGTCGTCGACCAGCAGGAAGCCGGCCACGAGCACGGCGGCCAGGCCGATGAACTCACCGAGGTTCAGCCGGGAGAAGAACCCGGTCACGATGTGCAGGCCGCGCAGCGCCACGTCGCGCGCCGCCTCCGAGCGGCGTTCCAGGAGGGCGGCGTGCGGGTCGCTCAGCCGGAAGGCGCGCACGGTCCGCACACCGCCGATGCTGTCGAGCAGCTGGTGCTGCAGCGCGCCGGTGGCGACGCGGTGCTCGGCGTACACGGGCGCGGCCCTGCGCAGGTACCAGCGGACGGACAGCACCTGGACGGGAAGGGCGAGCAGCACGGCCGGCAGGAACCGCCAGTCCAGGACGGCGAGTCCGGCGAGCGTCAGCACGATGGTGAGGGCGGAGCGGGCGAACTCGGGCAGGGCCTGGCGCACCGACTTCGCGATCACGGACACGTCGCTGGTGACCCGGGAGACCAGGTCGCCCGAGCCGGCCGCCTCGACGCGCCCGAGCGGCAGCCGGAGCGCCCGCTCGACGAACTGCTCGCGGACGGCCGCGAGTACGGTCTCGCCCAGCCGGGCCACGAGGCTGCCGCCGAGCGCGGCCGCCGCGCCGCGGGCCAGCGCCACCGCGACGAGCAGGGCCAGGGGCACCGTCAGGGCCCGGGTGCCCCGCTGCTCGACCACCACGTCGACGACGTGACCGAGCAGGGGAGCGGTGAGCAGGCCGATCGCCGTGCCGGTGACGAGGACTCCGACGGCGGCCGCGGCCAGCAGCCGGTGGCCGCGCAGGATGACGCGGAGCGCCGCCAGGCTCTCCGCGCCGGTGGCGGTCGGCAGCAGGGGCCGGTCGTTCCCGGCCGTCGCGGCCGCGCTCCCGGTCTTCTCCGGCGGGCTCGGGTCCGTCTGTGCCGTCGCGACGGCGCGGTGTTCCTCGGTGGACGTCATGCGAGCACCGCCGCCCGGTAGTCCTCGTCGGTGGCGAGGAGTTCGGCGTGGCTGCCGTCGGCGGCCACGGTGCCCTCCTCGAGGACCACCACCCGGTCGGTCACCGCGAGGAGGGCGGGACTGGTCGTGATCAGTACGGTGGTACGGCCCCGGCGGAGGTCCCGCAGCCGCGCGGCGATCCGCGACTCGGTGACGGTGTCCACGGCCGTGGTCGGGTCGTGGAGCACCAGTACGGCACGGTCCGCGGCGAGCGCCCGGGCCAGGGCCACCCGCTGGCGCTGGCCGCCGGACAGCGATCTGCCGCGCTCGGCGAGCACGGTGTCCGTCCCGTCGGGCAGCAGCCCGGCCACCTCGTCCGTCGCGGAGGCGGCGAGCGCGTCGGCGACGGTCCTCGTACCGGCGGCGGAACCCGCCCGTACGTTGTCCAGCAGGCTGCTCTCGAACAGGGCGGCGTCGTGCGGCGCGACCAGGACCGCGCGCCGCAGGCCGTCCGGGTCGAGCGCGGTCAGCGGCACGCCGTCGAGCTCGACGCGTCCGTCGGCCGGGTCCGCCTCCCGGCCGAGGCAGCGCATGAGGTCGTCGGCGGCGGCCGGATCGCGGCTGACCACTCCGGTCAGACTGCCGGGGCGGATGTCGAGGTCCACGGCCCCCAGGGCGCCGAGGCGTACCCCGCGCAGCCGGACGTGCCCGGCCGCGCCGTCCCGCGGCGTCTCCGTGCCCCCCGCCACGGCCGCGGGCGCGGTGAGGACGTCGGCGATCCGGCGCGCGGAGGCACGGCCCTGCGCCAGTTCGGCGTTGACGTAGGTCAGCAGCTGGAAGGGGCCGAGGAGGAACTGCGCGAGGCCCACCGCCGCGACCAGTTCGCCCACGCTGATGGCGCCGTCGGTCGCGAGGTACGCGCCGGCGATGCCGATGGCCGCGACGAAGACCCCGGTCAGCGCGAGGACCGCGCCCTCGTGGCCCGCCCGGCTGCGGGCCGCGCGCAGCGCGGCGGTGAGCGAGTCCTGGCTGGTCGTCCGGTAGCGGGACACCGCCGCCGACTCCGCGCCCATGCCCTTCAGCACGCGGAGGCCCGTGACCAGGTCGGCGGCGACACCGGAGGCGTGCGCCGCGCGTTCCTGCTCGGTCTCGCTGCGGCGTTCGAGCGGCCCGCTGATGCGGTGTCCGAGCCAGAGCAGCGGCGGGATGCCGAGCAGGACGAGGAGTCCGAGCGGGACGGAGACGCGGAGCAGGGCCACCGCGCTGACCGCCAGGGCGGCGACCGCGGCGGCGCCGTACGCGAGGACGGTGGCCACCGACCCCACCCGGCGGGCGTCGTCCGTGGCGATGCTGGTGAGGGCCCCCGGCAGCCGGTCCGCGTCGGCGCCGCCGCGCGGATCGAGCACGCGCGCCCCGAGTTCCAGCCGGAGGCGGTGGGCCGCGTGCTCGCCCGCTCCCTCCGCGATCCGGGCACTGGTGCGGTAGCAGGTCGACAGGACGAGGAAGAGGGCCGCGAGGACGAGCAGCCAGCGCACCAGGTGCCCGGCTGATCCGGTGGCCACGGCCGAGTCGATCGCCGCGCCGATCACCACCGGTACCAGCGCCTCGCAGCCCTGATGGGTCATACCGAGCAGGGAGGCCGTGACGACACGGCGGCGCTGGCCCCTGATCGCCCGGCGGAGGACGTGCCCCCCGGTCGGTCCTCCCGTTGGCATGCGACCTCCGCACAGACGGCAATCGGTTAGGTAAGGCTACTCTAATTCCGGGGTCGGGCCGAGGTCGTGAGCGGCGGCTTTCGGCCCTTCGTTCGGGCCATCTCCCTTGCGAGGGAAGCGCGTTGACCGGTCATCAGGGGTTCGGTTAGGCTAACCTAAGTCGCGACTCGTCGTCGTGCCGCACCACGGTCACCGACGGCTGTCGGCAGTCGTCAGCGGCTGCCAGCGGTCACCTGAACCACCGTCAGGGGGAGTGCGCGTTGCCGGTCGAAGCCCAGGCGGTGCCCGAGGACCCGACCACCCCGCCGCCCGCCCCGCGGCCGGCACGGACCACGACGGCACTCCGGGGCGCGGGCCTGCTCGCGGTGCTCGCCGCACTCGTCGTCGTCGGACTCCTCAGCGTCTGGGTGGGGACCAGGGGCATTCCCTTCGCCTCCACCTGGAGCGTGCTGTGGCACCCCGACGGGTCCGAGACCTCCGTCATCGTCCACGACTACCGCGTCCCCAGAACCCTCCTCGGCCTCCTCGTCGGTGCGGCCCTCGGCCTGTCCGGCGCCCTGATGCAGGCCCTGACCCGCAACCCGCTCGCCGAGCCGGGACTGCTCGGCATCAGCCTCGGAGCCTCCGCCGGCGTGGTCGTGGCCATCGCCTTCCTCGGCGTCGGATCGGTCCTCGGCTACGTCTGGTTCGCCTTCGCCGGCGCCGCCGTGACCTCCGTGGCCGTCTACCTCCTGGGCGCCTCCGGACGCAAGGTCGCCAGCCCCGACCGCCTGGTCGTCGCCGGAGCGGCGGTGACCGCGGTCCTGTACGCCTTCAACGCGGCGGTGCTCCTGCTCCACCCGAGGGCCTTCGACCAGTTCCGCTTCTGGACGGTGGGCTCCCTCGCGGGCCGGTACCTCGACGTCGTGCACGTCGTCCTCCCGTTCGTCCTCACGGGCCTCGTGATCGCGCTCGGGCTCGCCCCGTCCCTGAACGCCCTGGCCCTGGGAGACCAGATGGGGCGCGCCCTGGGGCTGAACGTCGGCAGGACCAGGGCCCTGGGAGCCGCCGGGGTCATGCTGCTGTGCGGTGCGGCGACCGCCGCGGCCGGGCCCATCGCCTTCGTCGGACTCGTCGTCCCGCACGTCGCCCGCTTCGTCGCCGGAACCGACCAACGATGGGTACTGGCCTACTCGATGCTCCTCGCGCCCGTCCTGCTCGTCGGCGCCGACGTCCTGGGCCGGGTACTGGGCGCCCCCGGCGAGGTGCAGGTCGGTATCGTCACCGCCTTCATCGGCGCCCCCGTCTTCATCGCGATGTGCCGCCGCCGGAAGCTGGTCATGCTGTGAGCGCCGCGAGGGAGGCGGCCCGCTCCGACTGCGGCGTCCCGGAAGCGCGCACCGCCGCCCGGACCCCGCGCGTCGTCAGCGGCACGGTGATCCGCAGCCGCGCGGGCACCGTGTCCGTCCGGGTACGGGGACGCACCCTGGCCGTGTCCGCCGCGCTGCTCGGGCTGCTCCTCGCGGTCGCCCTCGTCACCCTCGCCACCGGCGACTTCGAGCTCACCGTCGGCGAGGTCCTGCGGGCCGTGCTCGGACAGGACTCCGGCGGCGCCGACTTCGTCGTCAACACCCTGCGCATGCCCCGCCTGCTGACCGCCCTCTGCGTCGGAGCCGCCCTCGCCGTCAGCGGCGCCGTCCTGACCAGCCTGACCGGCAACTCCCTGGGCAGCCCCGACATCATCGGCTTCACCAACGGCTCGGCCGTCGGCGCCCTCGTCGTCATCATCGTGCTCCACGGCAGCATGACCCAGATCGCCCTGGGCGCGCTCGCCGGCGGCCTGGCGACCGCCGCCGCCGTGTACCTCCTCATGCTGGGCCGCGGGCTCCAGGGCTTCCGCCTGATCGTCGTCGGGATCGGTGTCAGCACCCTGCTCCTGGCCGTCAACTCGTACCTGATCACCCGGGCGACCTGGCAGGAGGCCCTGGAGGCGCAGGCCTGGCTGATCGGCAGCCTGGGCAACCGCGGCTGGCAGCACGCGAACGCCGTCCTCGTCGCCGTCGCCCTGCTGCTCCCGGCCGCCTTCCTCCTCTCCCGGCGCCTGGGGATGCTGGAGATGGGCGACGTCACGGCCATGGCCCTCGGGGTGAACGTGGCCCGCACCCGGACGGCCCTGCTGGTCGTCGCCGTCGCCCTCGCCGCCGTCGCCACGGCCGTGACCGGCCCCATCTGGTTCGTCGCGCTGGCGGCGCCGCAACTGGCCCGACGGCTGACCGCGTCCTCCGGTCCCGCCCTGGCACCCGCCGCGCTCATGGGCGCGCTGCTCCTGGCCGCGAGCGACCTCGTCGCCCAGCGCCTCTTCGCGCCCGCGCTGCTGCCGGTCGGTACGGCGACCGGCACCCTCGGCGGGCTGTACCTCATCTGGCTGTTGATCACCGAGTCACGAAAGAGCCGCGCATGACCGCTACGTCGTCACCGACCGCCGCGCCCTCGCCCACGCCCACGGAGGCACCCGCGCCGACCGACCCGAAGGCCGACCCGACGAGCGCCCCGACGAACGGCGACCAGCGGCCGGACCGCCCGGGCTCCCGCCTGCGCGCCGTGGACCTGACGCTCTCCTACGACCGGCGGACCGTGGCCACCGGCCTGGGCGTCGACATCCCCGACCACTCCTTCACCGTGATCGTGGGACCGAACGCCTGCGGGAAGTCGACGCTCCTCAAGGCCCTCGCGCGGATGCTCAGACCGCGGGCCGGTCAGGTCACCCTGGACGGCCGGGCCATCGCCTCGTACCGCTCGCGCGAGGTCGCCCGCCGGCTGGGCCTCCTCCCGCAGTCGTCCACCGCACCGGGCGGGATCACGGCCGGAGACCTCGTCGCCCGGGGCCGCTACCCGCACCAGGGGATGCTGAAGCAGTGGTCCGCCGAGGACGAGGCGGCCGTCGTCGAGGCGATGCGGCGGACCGGGGTCCTGGAACTCGCCGACCGGCCCGTCGACGACCTCTCCGGCGGCCAGCGCCAGCGCGTCTGGCTCTCCATGGTGCTCGCGCAGGAGACGCCCATCCTGCTCCTGGACGAACCGACCACGTTCCTCGACATCGCCCACCAGGTCGAGGTCCTCGACCTCTGCGCCGACCTGCACGCCCGGCAGGGACACACCGTCGTCGCCGTGCTGCACGACCTCAACCAGGCGTGCCGCTACGCCACCCACCTGATCGTGATGCGCCCCGGCGGCACGGTCGCGGCCGAAGGCGCCCCGGGCGGCGTCATGACCGCCGAACTCGTCGAGGACGTGTTCGGGCTGCCCTGCCGGATCATCGACGACCCCGAGACCGGCACCCCGCTCATGGTGCCGGCCGCGCCCGGACGGTACGCGTCCCGGACGACGGAACGGGAGGACACGGCCGGTTCCACGGCTGCTTCCACGGCAGGTTCCGCCACCGCCACCGCCACCGCCGGCCCGACGACGGCCGGCCCGGACCGGGCATCCCGGCCGTAGACACCCGGGTCGCCGCCGGACACCCGCGGCGGCGTCCCTTGCTCCCGCCTGGCCCCACATATCCGACACCCAGGACGGATCACCCCGCATGATGCTCTGCACGAGGCTGACGAACGCCACCTTCCACACCATGGATCCGGACCATCCCGTCGCCCACGACCTGGGCATCTGGCGCGGCAGGATCGCCGGCCTCGACGACGCCGTCACCTCGCTCCCCGCGCGCGAGGTCGTCGACCTCCAGGGCGCCACCGTCCTCCCCGGCTTCATCGACAGTCACGTCCACCTGGCGTGGACAGGACTGAAGGCGAGCTCGCCGAGCATCGCCGGCCTCACCGACGTCGACGACGTCCTGACCGCCGTGTCGGACGCCGCCTCACGGACCGGCGCCCCCGGCGACTGGGTGCACGTCGACGGCTACGACCAGCGGGCCATCGGACGCCACCTGACCGCCGCCGAACTGGACCGGGCCGGCCACGGGCGCCGGCTGTTCCTCATGCACCGGTCCGGCCACGCCTGCGTGGTCAACCACGCCGTGCTCGACCTGCTCCCGGACCACGTCCCCCACGACGACGGCCTGCTCGTAGAGAGTGCGATGGGGGCCGTACGGCGCCTGCGCCTGCCGTACGCGCAGCGCGAACTCGCCGACGCCGTCGAGCACGCCGGCCGGGCCTGCCTCTCCGAGGGGATCACCGCCTGCGCCGAGGCCGGCATCGGCGGCGGACTGCTCGGGCACAGCCCCGTCGAGCTGGGGGCCTACCAACTGCTCCGCGACGAGGGCCGGCTGCCGCTGCGGGTACAGCTCATGCCGGGCGCCGACACCCTGCGGCCGGCCGGCGCCCACGAGCGCGACGGCATCCCGCGCGCCCTCGACCTCGGCCTGCGGACCGGCTTCGGCGACGACTGGCTGTCCGTCGGCGCCCTCAAGATCTACACCGACGGCGGCATGATGGCCCGCACGGCCGCCCTCACCTCCCCCTACGAGGGCACCGGCCAGTTGCAGGACGACCCCGACCGCCTCACCGACCTGGTCGTGGACGGGCACCTCGGCGGCTGGCAGCTCGCCGTCCACGCCATCGGCGACCGCGCCGTCGACCTCGCTCTGGACGCACTGGAACGGGCACACTCGCTCAGGCCCCGCGAGGACGCCCGCCACCGCATCGAACACGCCGGACTGGTCCGGCCGGACCAACTGCCGCGCTTCGCCCGGCTCGGTGTCAGCGCGGTCGTCCAGCCCGGCTTCCTGCGCCACTTCGGCGACGACTACGCGACGGTGATGGGGGAGCGACGGGCCCCCTGGATGTACCGGGGGCGGAGCTTCCTCGACCACGGGGTCACGGTCGTCGGCAGCTCCGACCGGCCGGTCGCGGACGGCTCCCCGCTGCGCGCGATCCAGTTCATGGTCGAACGCGCCTCCACCTCGGGCCGCTCGATCGGCCCGGACGAGGGCATCACCGTCGACGAGGCACTGCGCGCCTACACCGTCGCCGGCGCGTACGCCTGCCGGTGGGACGGGAGCGCCGGCAGCCTCACCCCCGGCAAGCGGGCCGACCTCGTGGTCCTCGGCGACGACCCGCGTCGCGTCGACACGTCCCGGATCGGCGACATCGAGGTCGTCGCCACCTTCGTGGACGGCCGCGACGCGGAGGAGGCGGGCAAGCCGTGAGCACCCGCGCCGACCTCGCACCGTGGGCACACCTGTGGCAGCCTCCGGCCTCGCCGCCCCGCTGGGTCATCTGGACCGCGGGCGACGACACGATGGTCTTCGACAGGCTCCTCAACATCCCCGCGCCCGTCGCGGGGGACCTGCTGCCCGAGGTGCTGCGCCGGATGCGCCGGGCCGGCGCCCCGGAGAGCGACGACTACCCGGGCCGCGCCTGCGGCTGAGAGCCGCCCGGACCGGCCACGTCTCCCGAGCGGACCCGGAGGGAACGCCGTGACCACGGCCCCGCGGAACGCCGTGCGGTGCGGAACCTCAGTCGACCGGCCAGGTGTGGGCGGGGGCGTTCAGGTGCATGTAGTCGATGTACTGCCGGGTCATCCGCTTCAGCGCCTCGTGCCGGTCCGCGTGGTCGATGTCGTGGATGTGGTGGAACATCTCCGACTGCCACACCGCGCCGTTGCGGCCGGTGACGCAGCGCTGTTCGATGATCCCGAGCAGGGGCTCCCGCCAGGCCGCGTCGAGGCCCAGGCGGTCCAGCCCGCGGTCCGCGGCCGGCAGCAGGCGCCGCAGCACCAGTTCGGTCACCGGGACCTCGCCCATCCCGGGCCAGTACATGTGCGCGTCGATGCCGTACCGCGCGGCCGCGTGCAGGTTGTCCTCCGCCGCCGAGAAGGACATCCGCGACCAGACGGGCCGGTCCTCGTCGACCAGGGCGCGGACCAGGCCGTAGTAGAAGGCACCGTTCGACAGGACGTCGGCCACCGTGGGCCCCGCGGGCAGCACCCGGTTCTCCACCCGCAGGTGCGGGACACCGTCGACGACGGCGTAGACGGGGCGGTTCCAGCGGTAGACCGTCCCGTTGTGCAGGGTGAGTTCGGACAGTCCGGGGGTCCCGCCGTGCTCCAGGGTCTTCTGCGGGTCCTCGTCGTCGCACAGCGGGAGCAGGGCCGGGAAGTAGCGCGCGTTCTCCTCGAAGAGGTCGAAGACGGAGGTGATCCAGCGCTCGCCGAACCACACCCGGGGCCGCACCCCCTGCACCTTGATCTCGTCGGGCCGGGTGTCCGTCGCCTGCTCGAACAGCGGAATGCGCGTCTCGTGCCACAGCTCCTTGGAGAACAGGAAGGGGGAGTTCGCCGCCAGGGCCACCTGCACTCCCGCGATGGCCTGCGCGGCGTTCCAGTAGTCCGCGAACTCGTCCGGCGCGACCTGCAGATGGAACTGCGTGCTCGTGCACGCCGCCTCCGGCGTGATCGTGTCCGCGTAGGTCCGCAGCTTCTCGACGCCGTCCACCGCGATCAGCAGGTCCTCGCCCCGCGCGGAGAAGATCTGCTCGTTCAGCAGGTGGTAGCGCGGATCCTCGGACAGCGCCGCCATGCCGACGTCCTGCAGCTCCAGCGTGGGCAGGATCCCGATCATCACCAGGTGCGCGCCGAGCGCCGAGGCCTTCTCCTCGGCGTGGTTCAGCGCGTTCCGGATCTCCTGCTCCCAGGAGTCCGGTCCTCCCGCGGTGAGCCGGCGCGGCTCGATGTTGATCTCCAGATTGAACCGGCCCAGCTCGCTCGACCAGGACGGATCCGCGATCGCCTCCAGCACGTCCCTGCTGCGCATGGCGGGCTCGCCGGTGGCGTCCACCAGGTTGAGTTCGATCTCCAGGCCGACCTGGGGCCGCTCGAAGTCGAAGCGCGCCTCCCGCAGCATGCGCGCGAGGACGTCGAGGCACGTGTGCATCTTGTTCCGGAACCGGCGGCGGTCGTCACGGGTGAACTCCAGCGCCGGGACATCGCGTCCCATTCGGCCCTCCCGAGGCTCGACGGCTCGGATCCCCACGTCCAGCGTCCCACTCCGGGGGCGCCCCAACCACCGAAGGCGCTCGCGGACGGTCCCGGCCCCGGGCGGGAGGCCGCCGCGCCACCGGGGGCGGGTCCGTGGAGCGCCGGGCCGCCGGTGGCGCGGCAGGGCCGCGTCCGGCTGGCCGCCCGCGGACGGGGCGGCACGCCCCGTCCGCCCCGCGTGCGGCACGCGAGGCCGTGCGTGCCGCGCGCGAGCGGGACCGTCGGCCGAGCCCGATCGCCCGGACTCAGGCCGTGGCCCCCGGGAGCCGGTCGATGATCCCGCCGAGGTCGGTCCGGGCGGGCAGGGTGCCGAAGGCCAGGCCGCGGTCGCCGGCCAGCCGGGAGGCGCAGAAGGCGTCGGCCACCGCGTGGGGGGCGTGCCGGACGAGGAGGGAGCCCTGCAGGACCAGGGCCATCCGCTCCACCAGGAGGCGGGAGCGGAGCTGGGCGTCCTCGTCGAGCACGAGTCCGCCGCGCAGGTCCCGCCAGGCGGCGTCCAGTCGCGCGTCGCCACCCGCGGCGGCCTCGACCTCCGTGCGGAACGCCTCCAGCGACTCCGGCTCACGGGCCAGCGCCCGCAGGACGTCGAGGGCGTTGACGTTGCCCGAGCCCTCCCAGATGCCGTTCAGCGGAGCCTCGCGGTACAGGCGGGGCATGCCCGACGCCTCGTCGTAGCCGTTGCCGCCCAGGCACTCCAGGGCCTCGGCGACGGCGGCCGGCTGGCGCTTGCACACCCAGTACTTGCCGACGGCGGTGGCCAGCCGCAGGAACGCGCGCTCGCCGTCGTCGCCGCGCTGGGCGCGGTCGGCGGCACCGGCGACCCGGAGCGCCAGGGTGGTCGCCGCCTCCGACTCGACGCCGAGGTCGGCGATGACGTTCCGCATGAGCGGCTGGTCGACGAGCCGGGCGCCGAGCACCGAGCGGTGCCGGATGTGGTGCGCCGCCTGCCCGAGCGCGGCCCGTGTGCCGGAGGCGGAGCCGAGGATGCAGTCGAGACGGGTCATCGTGACCATCTCGATGATGGTCCGCACGCCCTGCCCCTCGGGGCCGACGAGCCAGGCGACGGTGTCGTCGAACTCCGGCTCGCTGCTGGCGTTGCTGCGGTTGCCGAGCTTGTCCTTCAGCCGCTGGATGCGGAACGTGTTGCGGCCGCCGCCGGGAAGCACCCGTGGGACCAGGAAGCAGGACAGCCCGCCGGGTGCCTGGGCCAGGACGAGGAACAGGTCGTTCATGGGGGCGCTGGTGAACCACTTGTGGCCGCGCAGTCGCCAGGTGCCGTCCGCCGCGGCGGTCGCCGTCGTGGTGTTGGCGCGGACGTCCGTACCGCCCTGCTTCTCCGTCATGCCCATCCCGGCGAGCAGCCCGCGCTTGGCCGACGGGGCGCGCAGCCCGGGGTCGTAGACGCGGCTGGTGAGCAACGGCTCGTACTCCTTGGCCAGTTCCGGCGCCGCGCGCAGAGCCGGGACGACCGCGTAGGTCATGGACACCGGGCAGCCGTGGCCCGCCTCCGCGGTGCTCCACACCATGAAGCCCGCCGCGCGGGCGACATGGGCGCCGGGGCGGCTGTCCGCCCAGGGCGCCCCGCCGAGGCCCTCGCCGATCGCGACGTCCATCAGGGCGTGGTACGAGGGGTGGAAGTCGACCTCGTCGACGCGGTTGCCGTAGCGGTCGTGGTACGACAAGGGGTCCGCGAGGACCTCGCGCAGGACGACGGCCGCCGCCCCGCGAGCCGCGTCCGGSAGGKCGACGGCGGCGGCGCCGCAGGCCCGGCCGGGGTCGACGAGCTGGCCCGGCGCGTCGACGCCGGCGAGGCACGCGCGGTGGCCGCCGTCGAGGAGGCGGGCACCATGCTCGGCCTCGCCCTGTCCGGCGCGGTCAACCTGGTCGACCCGGAGACGGTGGTGCTCGGCGGCATCTACCCGCGCCTGATGTCCCGGCTGGGCCCGGCCGTCGAGGCCGAACTCGGCCGCCGGGTCGTCTCCGGCCTCTGGACCCCCTCCGCGGGCCGGCTGCGCGCCGCCTCGGCCTCCGCGGACGCGGCTCGCGGGGCGGCGGCCGTCGTCCTGCGCGAGGTCCTCGCGGACCCCTTGTCGTACGCGGCCTGACGCACCGCCGGACGCCTGCCGTCCGACTCTCATCCGCCTCTCACCCCGGCCTTATCCGGCCATCACCCCGGGTGCCTAGCTTCGCGCCCATGTTCTTCACCTACCTCCGGCGCGAACTGCGCCGTCGCAGAAAGGCGGCGCTGGTCGTCGCCTCCGGGCTCGCGCTCGGTATCGCGCTGGTCATCGTCGTCAACTCGGTCGCCTCCGGCATGAAGCAGGCGCAGACCCAGGTCCTGGAGTCCCTGTACGGCCTGGGCACCGACCTCACGGTCACCAAGGCACGCGAGGAGCCCAAGGCGGGCGAGCAGCCGAACCGGCCGCGGTTCGAGTTCCAGGGCAAGGGCGACGGTGAGGAACAGAGCAGCGACCGCCTGATGGTCCAGGGCTTCCAGACCCTCGCCGCGTCCACCGTCGCCACCGTCGCGAAGCAGGACGGCGTCGCCCACGCCGTCGGCGGACTGAGCCTCACCAACCTGAAGGTCAACGGCGAGTTCAAGCGGGGCGAGATCCAGCGTGGCGAAGGGGGGGCCCAGCCGGCCCAGCCCGGCGGACCGGGCGGTTCCGGAGGCGGCTCCGGCCGGAGCGACACCGTCACCGGCGGCGGCGCCGCCTTCGACGTCGACTCCTTCTCGCTCTACGGCACCGACGTGACCGCTCCGGACCTCGGCCCCCTCACCACCTCCACGATCACCACGGGCCGCACCTTCAAGACCACCGAGACCGACGCCAAGGTGGTGGTCGTCGACAGCGCCTACGCCAAGCAGGAGGGCCTCTCGGTCGGCAAGACCCTCACCGTGAAGGGCGTCGCGTTCCAGGTCATCGGCATCGCCACGGCCGACAGCGGCCAGGCGGCCGCCCAGGTCTACCTGCCCCTGAAGCAGGCGCAGACCCTGTCCGGCTCCAAGGACCAGATCACCACGGTCTACGTGCAGGCCACCGACTCCACCCGCATCGACGGTGTCAAGGCCGCGATCCAGAAGAACGTCGCCGGCACCACCGTGACGACCTCCGCCGACCTCGCCGAGACCGTCTCCGGATCCCTCGACACGGCCGCCAACCTCGCCACCAACGTGGGCCGGTGGCTGTCCTACGCCGTCCTCGTGGCCGCCGTCCTCGTCGCCGGACTGCTCACCTCCTCCGCCGTCAGCCGCCGCGTCCGCGAGTTCGGCACGCTCAAGGCGCTCGGCTGGAAGAGCGGCCGGGTGACCCGGCAGGTGATGGGCGAGGCCCTCGTCAACGGCCTCATCGGCGGGGCCCTCGGGATCGCCGTCGGTCTCGGCGGCGCGTACCTCGTGACCGCGATCAGCCCGAACCTCACCGCCGAACTCGGCTCCCGAGCCCTGACCGGCGGACCCGGTGGCGGAGGCGGCCGGGGCTTCGGCGGCCCGATGGCCTCGGTCGCCGGGGGCGGCGGAGGCAACACCCTCGACATCGCCCTCACCGCGCCGGTGAGCGTCACCACCGTCGGACTCGCCGTCGTGCTCGCCCTCGGCGGCGGCCTGGTCGCGGGCGGATTCGGCGCCTGGCGCGCCTCCCGGCTGCGCCCCGCCGACGCCCTGCGCCGCGTCGAGTAGCCCCCACCCCTTTCACGTACCGCAGGAGTTGCACCATGTACGAACTCACCGGCGTCACCAAGCAGTACCGCAGGGGCCAGGAGAGAGTCGACGCGCTCGCCGGCGTCGACCTCACCATCAGCGAGGGCGACCGTCTGGTCATCCAGGGACCCACCGGTGGCGGGAAGTCCACCCTGCTGCAGATGCTCGGCGGCCTCGACCGCCCCACGGCGGGCAGCGTCCTGCTCGACGGGATCGATCTGGCCAAGCTCTCGGAGAGCAGGCTGACCACCGTGCGCAGCCAGAAGATCGGCTTCGTGTTCCAGAGCTTCAACCTCATTCCCACGCTCACCGCCCAGGAGAACGTCGAGACCGCGCTCGTCCCGCTCGGCCTGAAGGCCGGCGAGCGGCGGAACCGGGCGGCCGAGGCGCTGGAGTCGGTCGGCCTCGCCGAGCGCCTCGGGCATCTGCCGTCCGAGCTGTCCGGCGGTCAGCAGCAGCGTGTCGCCATCGCCCGCGCGCTGGTGAAGCGCCCGAAGGTGCTGCTCGCCGACGAGCCGACGGGCAACCTCGACGAGTCGATGCGCGACGAGATCGTGGAGCTCCTCGAAGGGCTGTGGAAGGAGCACGGACTGACCTTCGTGATGGTCACCCACGACAGCGTCATCGCCCGTCGCGCGCCGCGCCTGGCGACCATCCGGAAGGGGCGGATCACGATCAAGGAGAATCGCCCGGCCGACGCGGTGGAGGCCTGACACCGCCGGTGCGGGGGCGTCCAGCCCTGAAGCCCCCGCACCGGCAGCCGGTCGGAAGGACCACCCGTCCGGGGCGTCACGTCCTCTGTGCGACGGTTCATACCTCATCGGCTGGCATGATCCGGTTCATGACTGAATCGACGACCGGACCGACGCCGTACCTGCCCCCGGGGGCCCGCGTGTTCGTCGCGGGCCACCGCGGCCTCGTCGGCTCGGCGGTGGCCCGTCGGCTGACCGCGGACGGATACGAGGTGCTGACGCGCGGGCGCGCCGAACTGGACCTGCGCGACGCGGACCGGACCGCCGCCCACCTCGCCCGGACCCGGCCGGACGCCGTCGTCCTCGCCGCGGCCAAGGTGGGCGGGATCATGGCGAACAGCGCGAGCCCGGTGCAGTTCCTGGAGGACAACCTCCGGATCCAGCTGAGTGTGATCGCCGGCGCGCACGCCGCGGGGGTGCCGCGGCTGCTCTTCCTCGGCTCGTCCTGCATCTACCCCCGGGAGGCGGCCCAGCCGATCACCGAGGAGGCGCTCCTCACCGGCCCTCTGGAGCCCACGAACGAGGCCTACGCGCTGGCCAAGATCGCGGGCATCGCCCAGATCCGGGCGTACCGCAGGCAGTACGGCGCCGCCTACGTCTGCGCGATGCCGACCAATCTCTACGGCCCCGGCGACAACTTCGACCTGGCGACCTCGCACGTCCTGCCCGCGCTGATCCGCCGCTTCCACGAGGCCCGCGAGGCCGGCCACGAGCAGCTCACGCTGTGGGGCTCCGGCACGCCGCGCCGGGAGTTCCTGCACGTCGACGACCTGGCCGAGGCGTGCGGCCTGCTGCTGCGGACCTACGACGGCGACGAGCCCGTCAACATCGGCTGCGGCGAGGACCTCACGATCCGCGAACTCGCCGCCGTGGTCGCCGATGTGACGGGCTACCGGGGCGAGGTGCGCTGGGACCCGGGCAGGCCCGACGGCACACCGCGCAAGCTGCTCGACGTGTCCCGGCTGCACGCGCTCGGCTGGAAGCCCTCGATCGGGCTGCGCGAGGGCATCGCCTCCACCTACGCCTGGTGGCGCGCGTCGCGGTAGGCCCCCACGCCGTGCCGTCGCGCGTCACCCCTCCGGATCGTCACCCGGAGGGGCTTCGGGGTGCCCCACGGGGCCCGCGGCTCACCCGGACGAATCAACCGCAGTGATCGGCACCGTAGTTGGTGCCCTTCGCGGTGTTGCCGCCGTAGACGATCTCGGCGGAGACGTTGATGCAGCGGCCTGCGGCGTTCACCGTGACCGGGCCGGCGTAGTACTTGAACGGGTAGTAGCCCTCGTAGTCCTGCGTCACCACGTGGCAGGTGGAGGAGGTGGAGGTCTCGGAGCAGCGGGTGATCTGCACCTCCATGTACTTGTCCTTGCCGTACCCGCCCGCGGTGGTGGCGACGTTCACCGCACAGTTGTTGCCGGTCGCCGCGTCGTAGTAGACGTAGATGTTCCCGTACGTGGCGGAGCCGTACTTCACGGGATAGGTGGCGATCTGGCTTCCCGTGCAGCCGTAGCCGCCGGCCGAGGCCGTGGGAGCGCCGACGACCAGAATCGCCGCCGCGATGCCCAGGGATCCGAGCATCGCCGTTGCCTTACGGAGCATGACTGCTTCCCTCTCGCTGTGGTTCGCGTGGACGGTGCAGCGGCGCTCCCGGCCGGCGCCGTCCGTTGTCCCGGACATGCCGATGATCGCCGCGTCGGCCGCGATGTTACGAGTCGATCCCCGGCTTCACAACCGTTGCTTCGGCCAACGCGGAACGCGGGGAACCGAGGTGGGCGAATCGTCCCGCGGCGCGACAACTCCCTTTGCAGCAAAGCAATGTGAAGAGGCATCAGTGTGACCGGAGTCATGTGCGTGATCGTTGGCTTTGATCGATCACCGGCTACGGCTCTCAGCGAGCCTCGTCCGCAGGCTGAGCGACACCACGCGGTCCGAGCTGTGCGGCGCGCCCGCCGCCACCGCGGCCCACTGCACGCACGCCGCGGGCTACCTGAACTCCAGCGGCGGCTCGACCTCCGCGGTCTGCTGAGGCCCGCGGCGGACCCGCCGCACGCGCCGGAGCCGCGCGGCAGGCCGTTGTCAGTGGCGGCCCCTACCGTTCTCGACATGACGACGAAGACCTATCTGGAGCTGTCGCAGGACGGCGGCGGTGCGCACAAGTTCTACGAAGTGACGGTCGAGGATCTGGTGGTGTCGGTCCGATACGGACGGATCGGCGCCGCCGGCCAGACGCAGACCTCGACGTTCGCCACCGCCGAGAAGGCACGTGCCGCGGCGGCGAAGAAGATAGGCGAGAAGGTCCGCAAGGGATACGCCCCCGCCGTCCAGGGGCAGCGTGCGGCGCGCTCGGTCACCCGCCGCGAGGTCGCCTCGGCGCCGTCGACGGCCCGCGCGGTCGCGCCGGTCCTGTGGCGCTTCCGCACCGGTTCCGCGGCCTTCGGCATCCACGTCGACGACGAGCGCTGCTGGGTCGGGAACCAGTCCGGCGACGTCTACACCCTGAGTCACTCGGGCGAGGTGCAGGCCCGGTTCAGCCTGCCGGACGGAGTGAAGTGCCTGGTCGCCGACGACTTCTGGATCTACGCCGGCTGTGACGACGGCCGGGTGTACGACCTCTCGTCGAAGCTGCCCTTCGCCGCCTACGACATCGCCGCGGACGTCGACATCTTCTGGCTCGACATCCACGAGGGCGTGCTGGACGTCGCCGACCGCTCCGGCCGGCTGACCGTCATCGACCACGAGGACGAGCACCAGTGGTCGCGCACCGGCCGCGGTGAGCACGCCTGGATGGTGCGGGCCGACGACCGGGGCGTCTATCACGGGCACACCGGGGGCGTGACGGCGTACGCCCCCGACGGCGGCGGCGAGCTGTGGCACACGGCCACCGAGGGCGGGGTCCTCTTCGGCTGGCAGGAGGACGACTCCGTGTACGCGGGCACCGCGCGCAGGAAGGTGCAGCGCCTCGCGAAGAAGGACGGCCGGATCGAGGCCGTGTACGCCTGCGACAGCCCCGTCTACTCCTGCGCGACCTCGCCCGGTGGGCGGTTCGTCTTCGCCGCCGACTCGGCCTCCTCCGTGTACTGCTTCGCCGAGGACGGCACCCGCCTGTGGAAGCTGGGCACCGGCGGCGGGTCGGCGCTCTCCATGCAGTACCGCGACGAGCGGCTCTACCTGGTGACCACCGACGGCTCACTGGTGTGCGTGGACGCGAGCGAGGCGGCGATCACCGCCGCCCAGCAGGGCACGGTGCCGGTCGCCCGGGACGTCAAGCTGGCCGCGGCCCTGCCCACCTACGAGCCGGCGACGACCGTCTCGGCCGTCACCACCGTCGTGTCCGCGCCGGCCGGTTCGGTGGTCGTCGAGTGCGTCCAGGAGGGGGGCCGGACCCGGGTGCACGTGCTGACCGACGGTTACGAGCGGTCCTGGAACGTGCAGTTCCCCCGGGCGATCCGGGAACCGGGCGCGCGCTACGCGGTCGACGCGCTGCACGCCGCCTCGGGCGGCTTCTACCGGGTGCGCGGGGACATCCGGCGGCTGCTGTGACCGGCGGGACCTTCGAACCGGCCACGGGGGACGGGCCGCCGCTGCCGCCGGAGGCGGCCGAGCAGCGGTCCCGGGAGGTGCGGGCGGCCCTCGAAGGGCTGCTCCAGATCCGCCGGCTGACCGGGCACCGGGACGGGGACCCCCGGGAGTTCCCCGCCGACTGGGAACGGCGCCGGCCCGTCCGGGCGGTCGCGCTCGCCCTGGAGGCGGCACGGACCGCGCCCTCGGCCGTCGACGCCACCGGCGCCCGGGTGGCGACGGGCTACCGGGTCACGGCAGGCGAGCGGCCCGGCACCGCCGTCGTCGAGTGGCTGGGGCCGCCCGGCGGCGGGGCCGCGCACGAGGAGGAGTCCGCGCTCGCAGCCTGCGTGCCCGTCCTCGAAGGGCTCGGCTGGGAGGCGTTGCTGTACCGGGGGCCGCGGCGGCGGAGGTTCCTGGAGGTGGAACCGGCCCACCGGTGAACGGCCGGGCGGCGGCCCGTCAGGCGATGGAGGCGGAGACGATCGCCGAGACCGCGATGTTGCAGGACGCCGTGACCCAGACCGCCGGGTGAGGCTGCGGATCCACCAGCGTGGCCCCCAGCCTGCCGGGCGTGATCAGGTCCACCACCAGGAACGCCACGGCCATCATCACGAGTCCGAGCAGGCCGAACGCGGCCGTGGAGACGAGGCCCTTGCCGAAGTCGTGGTAGGTCGTCCAGATCGACGTGAAGACGATGCCGCCGATGCCGAGCAGGGCGGAGCTGAGCAGCAGGGCGGCGTTGCGGTTGCGCTCCTCCCATATCTGCCGGCCGATCTTCCCCGGGGTGAGGAGGTCGACGAGGACGATGCCGAGGATCAGCAGCACCACGCCGAGTGCGCCGTAGGCGGTGGCCCGGCCGAGGCCGTTGACGATGTCGGTCATGGATGCCGGCTCCGAGGGGAGAGTGATCGTGATGATCGCGGTCAAGGACCGGCAAAATGTAGCGCATGCGCGGAAGGCCCCGGCCGGGTGGCCGGGGCCTTCCCCGCGCGGGAGTTCACACGCCGGCGGGCAGCGTCTTCGCCCTGGCCCGCACGCGGATCGCGGTGACGATCTCGACCGCCCCCAGCACCAGCAGCCAGACGCCGACCAGGACGGTCAGCACCCGGGCCGACTCCAGCGGGGACACGATCAGCACGATGCCGGCGAGCGCGCTGACGATCCCGAGGAAGATGTGCCAGCCGCGTGCCGGCATCGATTCGTCGGAGGCCGCCGCCATGGTCTGGGTGATGCCGCGGAAGAGCCATCCGATGCCGATCCACAGCGCGAGCAGCAGCGTCGACTGCATGGCGCCGCGGAAGCAGAACAGACCCAGCAGGATCGACACCGCGCCGCTGATGAAGGCCATCACCCGCAGCGCGGTGGTGGCGTGGGTGCCGAAGGCGGCGACGAGTTGCATCACGCCGCTGAACAGCAGGTAGAGACCGAACAGCACACCCGCGACGCGGAGTGTGGCGTCCGGCCACACCAGCACGACCACTCCCAGGGCCATGGCCATCAGGCCCGCGATCAGCACGGCCTGCCAGGCGAGGTCGGCGATCATGCGCAGGGGCCCCGGTGGCAGGTCCCCGGGGTGCGTGGGCCGCTCGGGCGGCGGTTCGTATGTCCGGGTCATGGGAGGACTCCCGTCGTCGGGCGCGGGGCCGTGCGGGGACGCACGGTCAGCGCGGTTCGGCGTAGGCGCGGAGGAAGAGCGCCTCGGCCAGCGCCATGTTCTCGATCTCGGACGGATCCACGCTCTCGTTCGGCGCGTGGATGAGGCAGCCCGGCTCCTCCACGCCGATCAGCGCGATCTCCGCGTCCGGGAACCGGCCGGCCAGCACGTTGCACAGCGGGATCGAACCGCCCTGCCCCGACTCGACCATGTCCTTCCCGTACGCCTCGCGCATCGCGGCGCCCAGGGCCCGGTAGGCCGGGCCGTCGGTGCGGGCGCGGAAGGGCTGCCCGGCGCTCTCGGCCTCCACCTCGACCCGCGCGCCCCACGGCGCCGCCGCGACGAGGTGGTCGGTGAGCGCGCGCCGGGCGTCGTCCGCGTCGACGCCCGGGGGGACGCGCAGACTGACTCGGGCCCGGACCTTCGCCTGCACGGCCGCCGACGAGCCCACCACCGGCGGGCAGTCGATGCCCAGCACCGTGACGGCCGGCCTGGCCCACAGCTCGTCGGCCACCGAGCCCGTGCCGAGCAGGGACACGCCCTCCAGGGCGCCGACGTCGGCGCGGAACTGGTCGGCCGGGTAGTCCACACCGTCCCAGACCCCGTCGGCGGCCAGCCCCGTGACGGTGGTGTTGCCCTTCTCGTCGCGCAGGCTGTCGAGGATCCGTACCAGCGCGGCCAGCGCGTCGGGCGCGGGGCCGCCGAACATGCCCGAGTGCATCTCGCCCTTCAACGTCGAGACGGTGACGACGACGTTGGTCAGGCCGCGCAGCGAGGTGGTGGCGGTGGGCAGGCCCAGGGCGAAGTTCCCGGTGTCGCAGATCAGCAGGCAGTCGGCGTCGAACAGGTCCGGTTGCCGCGGCACCAGCTCCTCGAGGCCCCCGGTGCCCTGCTCCTCCGAGCCCTCCGCGACGAACTTGACCGAGACGGGGAAGCCGCCCCCGTGCGCCCCGCCCAGGGCCCGCAGCGCGGTGAGGTGCATGGCGATGTTGCCCTTGCAGTCCGCGGTGCCGCGCCCGTACCAGCGGCCGTCGCGTTCGGTCAGCTCGAAGGGCGGGGTGGTCCAGGCGTCGTCGTCGAGCGGCGGCTGCACGTCGTAGTGGCAGTAGAGGAGCACGGTGGGGGAGCCGGCCGGGCCGGGGGCGTGGCCGACGACCGCGTCGGTCCCGTCGGGGGTGGTCACCCGGCGCATGTCCGTGAGTCCGGCCTCGGTGAAGGCCCGGACCAGGAAGTCGGCCGTCCTCGCGCACTCCTCGGGCGGGAACTGCCGCGGGTCCGCGACCGAGCGCATCGCGACGAGCTCGGTCAGGTCCTGCTTGGCGCGCGGCATCAGGGCCCGGATCCGCTCCCGCAGCGCGGCGGTCTCGGCGGACTGCGTGGACGGGGTGGACTCGGCGGTCATGCGTACCCACTTCCCTCGGGCCGGCCCTTGGCCGGTGGCGGCGCTCTCACTAAAGCAATAGCGGGCAAATGCCGCAAAACATGACCCGTACGGCGCAGTATCGCGCGGTCGCCGGGCGTCCCCGCGACCAGAGTGGAGACGTACGCCCTCGCGGACCGCCCGCGGTACGTCCACGCGCCACCGCGTGACACCCCCGCCCCACGACGCRCGGCGCACGCCCCGCGATCCCGCACCCCCCACGTACCGGGAGACCCCATGAACCTCAACCGACGCGACCTCGGGCTCCTCGTCCTACGGGTCGGCACCGGCGCCGTCCTGGCCGCGCACGGAACCCAGAAGCTCTTCGGCTGGTTCGGCGGAGGCGGCATCGAGGGCACCACCCATGCCATGGAGGCGATGGGCTTCTCACCGCCGCGCGAGAGCGCGATCGCCGCGGGTCTCGGGGAGGCCGGCGGCGGCGTCCTGCTCGCCCTCGGCCTCGCCACCCCGGCCGCCGGCGCCGCCGCGGCCGGTGCCATGGCCGGCGCGGTCTCCGTGCACGCCCCGGCCGGCTTCTTCGCCCAGGGAGGCGGCTTCGAGTACCCCGCGTTCCTCGGCTTCACCGCTGCCGCCATCGGCGTCGCCGGCGCGGGCCGCTACTCCCTCGACCACGCCACGGGCCACGTCCTCGACCGCCGCTGGGTCGTCGCCACGGCCTTCCTCGGCAGCGCGCTGGCCGCCGCGGCCGTGGTCGGCCGCCGCGCCGCGGCCCAGTCGGACGACGACGACACGGACGACGGCGAGGACCTCTGAGCCGCCGCGGCTGACGAAGGCGGCACCCGGGGCCCACCGACCGGGCGGCCCGCCGCGAGGAGCACGGGGTCTCCGGTCGACGCACCGTCCCCCGGCCGCCCGCGCTCCGGTCGGGGCCGCGGCCCGCCGCCTCGGGTGGGAGCCGCTCGCCGCGACCAGCCCGCACCCGCCCGCGACCTCGTGTGATGCCGGGCACGCGCGCCCGACGAGGCCCCGCCCGCGTGTTAGCGTCCGGCGGTGACCTCCCCGGCCCTGGACGCTGCCCCTCTTCCTCCCGGCGGCGGCGCGGCCGGCGACGGACGCGAACCGCTCGGTCTCCTCGACCTGTTCGGGGACGACTTCGTGCGCGAGCCGTTCCCCTGGCTGGACACCCTGCGCGCCGAGTCGCCGGTGCACCACGATCCGGGCACCGGCCTGTGGCTGGTCAGCGGCTACGAGGACGTACGGCGGGTCCTGCTCGACCCGGCCGCGTACCGTCCGGACAACGCCCAGCACGCGGTCGACCCGCTGCCCGTCCCCGTCCTGCGGGTGCTCGCCCGGTCCGGCTTCCGCCTGCCGCCCGCCCTCGCGAACAACGGCACCCCCAGCCATCACGGGCTGCGCCGCACCGTCACCCGCTTCTTCAACGCCCAGCGGGTGGCCGCGGCCGTCCCGGTCATCGAGCGGATCGCGGACGAACTGCTCGACACGGCGGGCGCGCGGACGGCCGCCGGTGGCGAGTGCGACCTGTTCGAGACCTTCGCCCAGATCCTGCCCTGCCGCGTGCTGATGGAACTGCTCGGCATCGAGGGCGTCGACCCGGCCACCCTGGTGCGCTGGAGCGACGCGTCGCTGGAGCTGTTCTGGGGGCGGCCCGCACCGGAGCGGCAACTGGAACTGGCGGAGCTGGCGGGCGAGTTCCACCGGTGGCTCACCGCGACCGTGCGCGACGCCGAGGCCGCGCCGGACTCCTTCGTCGGCGCGCTGGCCCGCCACCTGCTGCCCGACGGCCGGCCGCTCGACGTCGCGACCGCCGTCGGCGCGTGCTTCTTCGTCTTCATCGCCGGGCAGTCCACGACCGGGCAGCCCGCCGCACCGCGGAGGAGGCCGCGCGTCCCGTGCGGCCCCCTGCGCCTCGGCCTCGGCGGCCGTCACGGCACGCGCGGCCTCCTCCGCGGTGCGGCGGGCCTTGTCCGCCGACCGTTCCGCCTCCCGCGCCGCCTTGTCGGCGCTCGCGGCCGCGGTCCGGGCGGTCCGCTGCTCCCGGCGCGCCACGCGGAGTTCCTCCTCCGCCTCGGTGACCCGTTCCGACGCCTCGTCCGCGGCGCTCCGCGCGTCGTCGCGCGCCCGTCGGGCCGTGTCGAGCGCGGCCGCCCGCTCCCGGGCCGCCGTGTCGGCCTCCCGGGCCGCCTCGCGAGCCCGGCGCAGCCGCGCGTCGTCCGGCTTCCCCGTCTGTCCGGCCTTCCCGGTCCTTCCCCGCGGAGCGGCCGGCTTCCTGCGAGGTACGGGCGGGGCGCCGCGCTTCGGGTGCCGCGCGACGGCCTCCGCCTCGGGGGCCACGGCGCCGAAGCCGACGACCGGTTCCGGCGCCCGGACGAGCCGGCCCGCCGCCCACCGATCACCGGCCTCGGGATCCGCGAGCACGGCGTGCAGGACTTCCGTCACCTCGCGCAGGACGGCCTCGCTCACGGGCTGCCCGGCGTCCCGCGCGAGACCGGCGGCCTCACGTGCCAGGGCGGCGGTGACCTGGTGCTGCCGGCGACCCGCCTCCCGCAGTGCGGGGGCGTCGAGGGTGCGGTGGGCCTCCCGCAGGGCGCGGCCGAGGGCCAGCAGCCCTTCGGCCTCCTCCGGCCGCTCCCGTGCCAGGTGGTTCGCGACCCAGGCCGCCAGGGTCGGGCGGCGCAGGCCGGCGATCGCCTTCGCCGCCTTCGCGTCCTTCGCCTCGCGCGCCTCGGCGACGTACGCGTCCCGCGCGGCGACGAACCGTTCCGGCGGGAGGCCGTACAGCTCGGTGGTGATCCGCTCGACGTCCACGCCCCCACTCTGTCCACCGCGCGGCCGGCCGGCGAGCCGGAGCCCGGGCCGGGGCCGTCGCGGCCCCGGCCCGCGCTACGCGCAGGAGGGGCAGAGTCCGCGGTACGTGACCTCGACCTCCGAGACGCTGAAGCCGAACCGCTCTCCCGCCGCGAGACCGTCCAGCAGGTCGCCGGTGGGGTGGACGTCACGGATCAGACCGCAGCCGGAGCAGACCAGGTGCTGGTGCGGGTTGCGGGCGTTGGGGTCGTACCGCTTCGCCCGGCCGTGGGTGGACACCTCCAGGACCTCGCCGAGCAGGACCAGTTCGCCCAGCGTGTTGTACACGGTCGCCCGGGAGATCTCGGGCAGCCGCGCCGCCGCGCGGGCGTGCACCTCGTCGGCGGTGAGGTGCACGTGGTCGCCGTCGAGTACCTCGGCGACGACGCGGCGCTGCGAGGTCATGCGCCAGCCGCGCCCGCGCAACCGCTCCAGCAAGTCGCTCATATCGGCTCACCCATTCAGGTTCGGCGGAGTTCCCGGCGGACTGGACGTGCGTCCGGACTCCTATCGGGTAGGGCTTTGGCGTGCATCTTGACTTGGATTGAGTCCATCGTAGGATCGGTTCTGTTGAGAGCCAAGGGGACGGCACGATCCAGTACGGCAGGAGACAGCGACGTGAGGGCCACCGCCGGAACACCGCGCGGCGCGGGTGTGCCGCGGCGGACCGCCCGCGTCCCGGCGCCCGGCACCCACCGCCGTCGACGCCCGCCGCTCCATCCGCGGGACCTGCCCGACGCCGTCCGAGGCCCGGGACTTCTCGGCCCGCGAGGCCGAGGCCGCGCGCCGGGGCACACGCCCCGAACGTTCCACCACCAGCAGTGCCCGAGCACCGTGAACCGCCTGGTCCGGAGGGATTTACATGTCTGAGAACCACGACGCGATCGTCGCCGACGCGAAGAACGAGGGCGGCGGTGGCTGCCCCGTCGCGCACGGGCGCGCCCCGCACCCCACCCAGAGCGGCGGGAACAGCCAGTGGTGGCCGGAGCGCCTCAACCTGAAGATCCTGGCCAAGAACCCGGCCGTCGCCAACCCTCTGGGCGAGGAGTTCGACTACGGCAAGGCGTTCGAGTCGCTCGACCTCGCCGCGGTGAAGCGCGACATCGCCGAGGTGCTGACCACCTCGCAGGACTGGTGGCCGGCCGACTTCGGCAACTACGGCCCCCTCATGATCCGGATGGCCTGGCACAGCGCGGGCACCTACCGGATCAGCGACGGCCGCGGCGGCGCCGGCGCCGGCCAGCAGCGCTTCGCCCCGCTGAACAGCTGGCCGGACAACGGCAACCTCGACAAGGCCCGCCGCCTGCTCTGGCCGGTCAAGAAGAAGTACGGCCAGAGCCTGTCCTGGGCCGACCTCATGATCCTCACCGGCAACGTCGCCCTGGAGTCGATGGGCTTCGAGACCTTCGGCTTCGCCGGCGGCCGCGCGGACGTCTGGGAGCCGGACGAGGACGTCTACTGGGGCCCGGAGACGACCTGGCTCGGCGACGAGCGCTACTCCGGCGACCGGGAGCTGGAGAACCCGCTCGGCGCCGTCCAGATGGGGCTCATCTACGTCAACCCGGAGGGGCCGAACGGCAACCCGGACCCGATCGCCGCGGCCCGCGACATCCGTGAGACCTTCCGCCGGATGGCGATGAACGACGAGGAGACGGTCGCCCTGATCGCCGGCGGCCACACCTTCGGCAAGACCCACGGCGCGGGCCCCGCGGACGCGGTCGGCGCCGACCCCGAGGCCGCCCCGATCGAGCAGCAGGGCCTGGGCTGGAAGAACTCCCACGGCACGGGCAAGGGCGGCGACGCCATCACCAGCGGCCTCGAGGGCATCTGGACCGACACGCCGACGCAGTGGGACAACAGCTTCTTCGACATCCTCTTCGGCTACGAGTGGGAGCTGTTCAAGAGCCCGGCGGGCGCCCAGCAGTGGCGGCCGAAGGAGGGCGCCGGGACGGACACCGTGCCGGACGCGCACGACCCGTCGAAGCGGCACGCCCCGACGATGCTGACGACGGACCTGTCGCTGCGCTTCGACCCGGTCTACGAGCCGATCTCGCGCCGCTTCCACGAGGACCCCGCCGCGTTCGCGGACGCCTTCGCGCGCGCCTGGTACAAACTGACGCACCGTGACATGGGTCCGGTCGCGCGCTACCTCGGGCCCGAGGTCCCGTCCGAGGTGCTGCTCTGGCAGGACCCGCTGCCCGAGGCCACCTACGAGCCGCTCGCCGCCGCCGACGTCACCGCGCTCAAGGAGCTGGTCCTCGGCTCCGGCCTGACGGTCTCCCAGCTGGTGTCGACCGCGTGGGCCTCTGCCTCCTCCTTCCGCGGCAGCGACAAGCGCGGCGGCGCCAACGGCGCCCGGATCCGCCTCGAACCGCAGCGGGGCTGGCAGGTCAACGAGCCCGACGAGCTGGCGTCCGTCCTCCGTGTCCTGGAAGGGGTCCGGGAGTCCTTCAACTCCGCCCGGCCCGCCGGTCAGGGCGTCTCGCTGGCCGACCTGATCGTGCTCGCCGGCTCGGCGGGCGTGGAGAAGGCCGCCGAGGCCGCGGGCTTCGCGGTCGAGGTGCCGTTCACGCCGGGCCGCGTGGACGCCGCCCAGGACCAGACGGACGTGGAGTCGTTCGCCGCGCTCGAGCCGTCGGCCGACGGCTTCCGCAACTACCTCGGCAAGGGCAACCGCCTTCCCGCCGAGTACCTGCTGCTCGACAGGGCGAACCTGCTGACGCTCAGCGCCCCGGAACTGACGGTCCTGGTGGGCGGCCTGCGCGTGCTCGGCGCCAACCACCAGCAGTCCTCGCTGGGTGTCTTCACGACGACCCCCGGGTCGCTGACGAACGACTTCTTCGTCAACCTGCTCGACCTCGGCACCGAGTGGACGGCGACCTCCGCGGACGCGAACACGTTCGAGGGCCGCGACGCCGCCACGGGCGAGGTCCGGTGGACCGGCAGCCGGGCCGACCTCGTCTTCGGCTCGAACTCCGAACTGCGCGCGCTGGCCGAGGTCTACGCGAGCGACGACGCGAAGGAGAAGTTCGTGCGGGACTTCGTCGCCGCCTGGAGCAAGGTGATGGACCTGGACCGGTTCGACGTCGCCTGATCCCGTGAGGGGGTGTCCCGTCGGCCCGGCCCCGGCCGGTTCGACGGGACACCCGCCGGGTCCGGGCGGCCGACGCCCACCGGGTCCGGGCCGGCCGGCGACGGCGGGCCCGGACCTTCCCGTTCCGCACGTGGTACGCGCCCTCCCCGGAGCGGCACGTACCGCTCCGGGACCGGCCCGGGCCGGCGGCGGTCCGCCGTCAGCCGGCAGCGGCCAGGTCCGCCGGGGCGGAGACGGGGAGGCGGTCCGACGGCGCCGCCGCGTGCTCGGGCGGCACGGTGGCCCGGAAGACGGTGCCCTCCCCCGCCACCTCGACCCGCTCCCCCGCGGGCACGTACACGGCACGGCCGGGCCCGATCCGCAACGTGGCCGCCGAGGACGTCAGCAGGGCCTCCCCCTCGGTGCACAGGACGATCTGGGGTGCGTCCCCGCCCAGGGGCCGCGGGGAGCCGCCGGCCCTCAGCGTGATCCGGGAGAGCCGGAAGTCGTCGACCGGGGCGGGGTAGACGTACTCGCCCCCGATCCCCTCCGGCCCCGGCCCGAGGACGCGGGACGGCGGAGCGGCGAACCGGACGACCCTGAGCAGTTCGTCCGTGTCCACGTGCTTGGTCGTCAGTCCGCACCGCAGGACGTTGTCGGACCCGGCCATCACCTCCACGCCGAGCCCGGACAGGTACGCGTGCGGGACACCCGCCCCGAGGTGGAGCGCCTCGCCCGGCGCGAGCCGCACATGACGCAGCATCAGCGCGGGCAGGAGCCCGGCGTCGCCCGGATGAGCCCGCGCGATCGCCCGGTAGGCGGCGAAGTCCGCGCGCCAAGCCCCTTCCCGCTCGGCCGCGCGCGCGACGGCCTGGGTGACGGCGTCCAGCAGGCCGGGCCCGGGGCCGAGGAACGCGGTGAACACGGCCCTCAGCGCGGACTCCTCCGGAGCCGTCCGCAACGTCCCGGCGTACGGGCGCAGGGCGGGAACCCCCAGATCGTCGAGCAGGGCAGCGCACTGCGCGGGCGGCCTGAAGCCGCACAGCCCGTCGAAGGCGGTCAGGGCCACGATCGTCTCCGGCTTGTGCTGCCCGTCCCGGTAGTTGCGGTGCGGGGCGTCCAGCGGGACGCCCCGCGCGTTCTCCGCCGCGAAGCCCGCGGCCGCCTGCTCCGCGTCCGGGTGGACCTGGAGCGAGAGCGGAGCGTCCGCGGCGAGCAGTTTCAACAGGAACGGCAGCCGGGGGCCGAAGCGGCGCAGCACGGACGCGCCCAGCTCCCCGCCGGGGTCGGCCGTGATGACGCGGTCGAGGGGGACCGTCGCACCGCCCCGTTCGACCCGAGAAGGCGCCGCCGGGTGGGCGCCCATCCACAGTTCGGCCTGGGGTTCGCCGGTCGGTGGGAGGCCCATGAGCCGGGGCAGAGCGGTGGTGGAGCCCCACGCGTAGGGCTGGACGGTGGTGGAGAGGAGGTCCATGGCGTCTGTTTCCTGGGCGGAGGAGGCGTGCGGGCGAACACGGTTCCGGCGGGAGGCGACCGGCGGGAGAACAGCGGTCGGAGCGCAGGCGATTCCGGGGCTTCGGGGTCGTTTTCGGTCGTTCTGGGCAGGCGCGGCCGGCGGCGCCGCACCGGTTCCCGTCGATGGCGTCCCGCCGCGTCCCGCTCGTGCGCTCCGCACACTCTGCCTCGACTTTGACAACGTTGTCTAGTAGGGCACGTACCGCCCGGTCACCCCTCGGTCCACCCGCGAGCGATTTGCCTGCTCTGCCGAAGAATGGGGTAATTGATCAGGTATGCACACTCTCTCCGCCCGCACGACGGGAGCCAGGCATGACCGACGGACCCGAGCCGCTCAGCGCGGTCGCCCGCGAAGCCCTGGAGCGGGAACTGGCCGACCTCCGCGGTGAACGCGGCACGGTCGCCGGCACCCTCGACGACGAGGACTTCGCGGGCGACCGCGCGGACCAGGCCGACGAGTTGCAGCGCGCCACGGAACTCGACCGGCTGGACCGGCGGATCTCCGAGATCCAGGGCCGGCTGAGCGAGGGAGCCGTCGCGGGTCCGCCCCGTACCGACGCGATCGGGGTGGGCAGCACGGCGACGGTACGGTTCGAGGACGGCACGGAGTCCACGGTCCAGATCGGCGAGGTGGCCGAGGCGCTGGACCGGACGCTTGTCACCGCCCACAGCCCGCTGGGCCGAGCGCTGCTCGGCCACCGCGCCGGTGACACCGTGTCCTACC
>NZ_RDBI01000050.1:1317-22877 GCF_008042125.1 Streptomyces sp. MS191 | reverse complement strand
GCCCCCGACTGGCCGGCCCCCGGACCCGGCACGCCCCGCGGATGACGGAGCCGTCCCCGGTCCGCCCGTCGCGCGAGCGGCGGCCGGACCCGGCTCAGGCCTCGTCCGCCGCCGGGCGGAGCGCCGCCAGCGCGGCCAGGGTCAGTTCCAGGGCGAAGGGGTAGCCGCTGTCGCGCATGTCGGCGGCGAGCAGCGGGAAGGTCGCGGCGACATGTGGGTGGGTGTCGGCCGACAGCCTGCCGTAGACCTCGCGCCAGACCGCCTCGTCCGCCTCCCGGGCGGCCTTCGGCAGCGCCAGCGCGGCGGCGTCCTGGGCGGCGAAGGCCAGGGCCTGGTCGACGAAGGCGTGGTAGGCGCGGACGGCGAGGGCGTCGGGGAAGCCCGCCGAACGGAGGATGCCGAGGATCCGCTCGACCGCCCGGGTCTCGTGGGGGCGCCCCGTGGTGCGGTACGCGCCGAGGACGGCCGCCTGCGGGTGGGTGAGATAGCAGGCGTGGATCCGCAGGCCCATCGAGCGCAGGTCCTCCCGCCAGTCCCCGGTCGCCCGCCAGCCCTCCTGCGCCCGGCCGATCAGTTCGTCCGCGAGGGCGAGGAGGAGAGCGTCGGTGTTGTGGAAGTAGCGGTAGAGCGCGCTCGGGTCGGCGCCGAGTGCGGCGCCCAGCCTCCGCACGGAGAGCGCTTCGGCGCCGTGCTGGGCGACCAGCCGGAGCGCCGTCTCGACGATGAGCTGCTCCGAGAGGACGGCGCCCTGCTTGGTGGGCCTCCGGCGCTGCCGCCTGGCTTCGGGAACGACACGTTCGGACATGGCCGGGACCTTACGTCAACACCATTGACGTGTAAACGGCCTTGCCGCTTCCATGGCGCCACCACCCGTCGCCTCACGCTCTGGAGCTTTCGAATGGCCAAGGCCGATCTGGTCTTCACCCGCGGCCCCGTCTTCACGGTGGACCCGGCCCGCACCCGGGCGACGTCGCTCGCCGTCGTCGGCGACAGGATCGCCGCCGTGGGCCACGACGAGGTGCGGGATCTCGTGGGCCCCGGCACCGAGGTGGTCGACCTGACGGGGAAGCTGCTGATCCCCGGCTTCCAGGACGCCCACATGCATCCGGTCTTCGCCGGGGTGGAACTGGCCGAGTGCGATCTGACCGAGACGGTCGGCGTCGACGACTACCTGGCCCTGATCCGCGCGTACGCCGACGCGCACCCCGACCGTGAGTGGATCACCGGTGGCGGCTGGTCGATGGAGAGCTTCGAGGGCGGGCTGCCGACCCGGCAGCTCCTCGACTCCGTCGTCCCGGACCGACCGGTCCTGCTGTCCAACCGGGACCACCACGGCGCCTGGGCCAACACGCGGGCGCTCGAACTGGCCGGGGTCACCGCCGCCACCCCCGACCCCGCCGACGGCCGGATCGAGCGCGAGCCG
Organism: Streptomyces sp. MS191; assembly: GCF_008042125.1. GTDB lineage: Bacteria > Actinomycetota > Actinomycetes > Streptomycetales > Streptomycetaceae > Streptomyces. The sequence goes on along the minus strand of NZ_RDBI01000050.1, from coordinate 21,454 downwards.
GACGGCACTCCCAGCGGCATGCTCCAGGAGGGCGCCACCGCGCTGGTCGGCCGGCTGCTGCCGGCCGGCACACCGGCGGACCTCCTCGCCGGGCTGCTGCGGGCCCAGAAACTGCTGCACTCCCTCGGCGTCACGGGCTGGCAGGACGCGATGCTCGGTGAGCTCCACGGCCGGCCCGACCCCTCGGACGCGTACGTGACCGCCGCGGGGGACGGCACGCTCACCGCCCGGGTGACCGGGGCGCTCTGGTGGGACCGGGCGCGGGGTGCCGAGCAGATCCCCGAACTGGTCGCGCGGCGCGAGAAGCTGGGAACCGGACGGTTCCGCGCGACCTCGGTGAAGATCATGCAGGACGGTGTCGCGGAGAACTTCACCGCCGCCATGACCTCCCCCTATCTGGACGGCTGCGGCTGCGCCACGGCCAACAGCGGTCTGAGCTTCGTCGATCCGGGGGCGCTGCGCGGATACGTCACGGAGCTCGACGCCCTCGACTTCCAGGTGCACTTCCACGCTCTCGGCGACCGGGCCGTGCGGGAGGCCCTGGACGCGATCGAGGCGGCGGTGGCGGCCAACGGGCACCGCGGCAACCGCCACCACCTCGCCCATCTCCAGGTGGTCCACCCGGACGATCTCACCCGCTTCGCCACGCTCGGCGCCCTCGCCAACATCCAGCCCCTGTGGGCGGCCCACGAGCCCCAGATGGACGAACTGACCATCCCGTTCCTGGGGCCGGAGCGCGCCGCCTGGCAGTACCCGTTCGGTGACCTCGTACGGGCCGGCGCCACCCTCGTCGCCGGCAGCGACTGGCCGGTGAGCAGCCCCGATCCCCTCGCGGGCATCCACGTGGCCGTGAACCGCCGGGATCCCGAAGCCGACCACGACCGGGTCTTCTACCCCGAGCAGCGGCTCGACCTGCCGACGGCGCTGGCCGCGTACACGGCCGGCGCCGCCCATGCGAACGGTCACGACGACGCGGGCAGCCTGCGCGTCGGCAACCTCGCCGACCTGGTCGTCCTGGACCGCGACATCCTCACGGCGCCCGCGGAGGAGATCGCGGAGGCCCGGGTGGAGCGGACCTATGTCGCCGGCCGGCTCGTGCACGCGGGCTGAGGGGGCCGGACCGATGACGCCCGTACGTCGAGGCGGGTCGGGACGAGCACCCCCGGCAGCTCCCGGGCACCGTGCTCCAGGACCGCCACCAGGCGGGCGACGCCCGCCTCCGCGATCGCCTCGGGCCGCAGGCTCAGCGTGGTCACCGGCGGCTCGGTGTGCTCGGCGGTGACGTCCTCGCTCACGCAGACGAGGAGCAGGTCGCCGGGCACGTCGTGGCCGAGGCGGCGCACCGCGTCGAGGACGAGGGGCGGACTCGCCTCGGCCACGACGAGGAGGGCGTCGGGCCGTGCTCCGTCGGCCGCCGGGTCGCCCGCGAGGGCGGTCTCGACGGCGCGGACGACGGCCGGGTTGCCCGGTGCCTCGACGCGGACGACCCGTTCCGGCACGCCGTGCGCCGCGCACCAATCGCGGTGCGCGGCGAACACCTCGGTGTGGAAGCGGGTGGTGCTGTCCGGCACCACCAGGACGGGTCGGCGGGCGCCCTGCTCCCGGACGTGGTCCAGGGCCTCGCGCACGGCGCCGCCGGCGTCGACGTCCACCCAGTACGCCCCGGGCCGCCCCTCGACGGAGCGGTCGCTGAACACGGGGATCCGGGCGGCGAGGAGGTCGTCGACGATCCGGTCGTCGGCCACCGGGTCGGCGACGATCACCGCGTCCAGCGCGAGGTCGGCCCATTCGCTCTGCAGGGAGCCGGCGGGCAGCAGCACCATGGCGTAGCCGCGTCGCAACGACGTCGCCGCGGTGGCGGCGGTCAGCCGGGCGAAGTACGGCGACTCCAGGAAGGCCCAGGGGGCGTCGGCGAACTCCCCGACCACGTATCCGATCAACCGGGCCCGTCCCGCGCGCAGCCGGCGCGCGGTGGCGTTGGGCCGGTAGCCCATTCTGCGCGCGGTCTCGCGGGCCTTCTCCCGAACTTCGGGGGAGAGCCTTCCGGTGCCGTTCAGTGCCGCCGAGACGGTCGTCTTGGAGAGGCCCGCCTCGCGGGCCACGTCGACGAGGCGGACGCGTGGGAGGGGCTGCGAGGGCTGCCCGCCGTGCGGTGAGGCTTCGGTCATGTCCCTGATGCTGCCACCCTCGCGACCTTTGCAAAACCGTTCCCGCAGAGCCTTGTGCGGGAACGTTCCCGCATCAATACTCGCTCCATCCCCCAGCGCCCGTCACTACACCCGTAAAGGGGTGGGTCTGCATGCGCATGTCCAGAACCATCGCGCTTCTCGTCTGTACCGCCGCCCTCGCGGCCACCACCGGCGCCTGCTCCGGCGCGACGACGCCCCGGAACGCCGCCGGCGGCGGCGCGGACTTCAAGGTCACTCCGCTCTCGCCGCCCGCCCAGGGCCCGTTGAAGTCCTTCACCTGGTCCCTGTACGCCGAGCCCTACACGCTCGACTACGCCCTCGCGTACGACTACCCCCCGAACACCGTGCTCGCCAACGTCTGCGAGCAGCTCCTGCGGGTCACGCCCGACATGAGGATCGAGCCCGGCCTCGCGGTGAAGTACGACCGCCCCGACCCGCGCACGCTCGTCTACACCCTGCGCCCCGGGGTGAAGTTCCACGACGGCACGACCATGACCGCCGACGACGTGGTCGCCTCCCTCGAACGCCAGATGGACCCGAAGACCGGCTCCCCCTGGGGCTCGGCGTTCAAGTACGTCGACGCCGTCGAGAAGAGCGGCCCGCTGGAGGTGACGCTCCGGCTGAGCAAGCCCGACGTCCTGCTCAACGAGCTGATGGCCGCCTCCCCCGGCACCATCGAGAGCGCCGCCACCCTCGCCGCGGCCGGCAAGGACTACGGCACCCCCAAGGGCAAGGTCAACTGCACCGGTCCGTACGCCCTCGACACCTGGACCCAGGGTGCCGAGATCACCCTGAAGAAGCACGGCGCGTACTGGGACCGCGAGCTCGTCCCCAAGACGGACACCGTGAGGTTCACCTTCATCGAGGACCCGGCCGCCCGTACCAACGCCTTCCTCTCCGGCAGCGCCGACGGCGGATACATGGTGGCCCCCGCCTCGATCGGGCAGCTCCGCTCCGGCGGCAAGGGCACCGTCCTCTTCGGCCCCAACACCGCCGCGTCGAATCTCGCCGTGCTCGACTTCCGCGGCCCGCTCGGCAACCTGAAGGTCCGCAAGGCCCTCTCCCTGGCGCTCGACCGGAAGAACATCATCAAGGCCGCGGCCGGCGGCGTCGGCGTCCCCGCCAAGGCCCCCGCCGCGCGCGGCGCGTGGGCGCTCGCGCCGGAGAAGACCGCCGCGCTCTACGACACCCTGCCCGAGCCCGTCCACGACGTCGCCGCCGCGAAGAAGCTCGTCCAGGAGTCCGGTGCCACCGGCCGCAAGATCACCCTGGCCACCAGCACCCTGGCGCCCGAGATCAGCGTCGTCGCCAACGCCGTGCAGGCCGCCGGGCGGGAGATCGGCCTGGACGTCGAGCTGAAGTCCGTTCCCCCCGAGGCGTACAGCAGCATCTTCGTCGACCCGGAGGCCCGCACCGGCCTCGACCTGGTCATCACCAACGGCTACGACAACACGCCCGACCCGCTGGAGTTCTACCAGTACCTGCGCACCGGCGACTTCGGGAACTACGGCAACTGGTCGAACTCCGAGTTCGACATCGCCTTCGACCGGGCCAACGCCGAACCCGACCCGGCGGTCCGGGCCGAGCGAACGGCCGTGCTCCAGGGGATCGCGATGCGCGAACTGCCCGTCATCCCGCTCTACGAGGCGCCCTACGTGGTCTTCCTCGGCAAGCGCGTGACCGGTGCCCCGACCGGGATCGCCCAGCTGTACTACCCGTGGGCCGCGACGATCGGGGCCGCGGCCAGATGACCCGCTACCTCATCGGACGGATCCTCGGCCTGGTGGCGGTGCTGTTCACGACCTCCGTCGTGGTCTTCGGCAGCGTCCACCTGGCCCCCGGCGACCCGGTGTCGTTCCTGCTCCACGGCCGCCCCGCGACCCCCGAGGCCGTGGCGGCCCTGCGCTCCCAGTACCACCTGGACGACCCCCTCGCCGTGCAGTACGTGAAGTGGCTCGGCGGCGTCCTCAGGGGCGACTTCGGCAGCTCCGCCCAGTTCCACCAGGACGTCACCGCGCTCATCGGCTCCCGGCTGCCCGGCACGGCCCTGCTCGTCGGGTACGCGGCGCTGCTCGTCACCCTCGTCGGCGTGGCGGCCGGCGTCCTCGCCGCGCTGCGCCCCGGGCCGCTGGACCGGGCCGTGCTCCTCGGGAGCGGCGTCGCCACGGCGACCCCGTCGTTCGTGACCGCGATCGCGCTCGTGTCGCTGTTCTCGGTCCGGCTGGGCTGGTTCCCCGGGCCCGGCGGCACACCGGCGGGGCTCTCCGACCGGCTGTACCACCTGACCCTGCCGGCCTTCGCCCTGGCGCTGACCTTCGCCGGTCTCCTCGCCCGGGTCACCCGCTCGGCGATGCTCGACGAACTCGGCCGGGAGCACGTGGAGGTGGCGCGCGCCCGAGGCGTCCCCTGGCGGACCGTGGTCCGCCGGCACGTGCTGCGCAACGCGCTCGGCCCGGTCGTCACCGTCGGCGGCACGATGCTCGCCGGACTCCTCGTCAGCACCTCGATCGTCGAGACGGCCTTCGACGTGCCCGGCCTCGGCTCGCTGCTCGTGCAGTCGGTCACCGGCAAGGACTTCGCCGTCGTGCAGGCGATCACGCTGCTCAGCGTGGGCGCGTTCGTCCTCGTCAACCTCGTCGTCGACCTGCTGGTCCCCCTCATCGACCCCCGGCTGTCCCTCCACGGGGAAGGCTCCTCATGACCACCACCGCGTCTTCGGAACCCGCCCTCCTGCACCGCAGGCCCGGGCTGCGGCGCCTGCGCCTCGCCGGCCAGGGGCCGTTGTTCACCGCCTCGGTCGCCGTGCTCGCCGCGCTCGTCCTGACCGCGGTGCTCGCCCCCGTCCTCGCGCCCTACGACCCCGAGGCCCTCGACCTCGCGGCGAGCCTGGCCGGGACCACCGGCGACCACCTGCTCGGCACCGACCAGTCCGGGCGGGACATCCTGTCGCGGCTGATGCACGGCGCCCGCACCGGACTGCTCGGACCGCTGCTCGTCGTCGGCGTCTCCACCCTGCTGGGCACCCTGCTCGGCGTGGTGGCGGCCTGGCGCGGCGGCTGGGCGGACTCGGTCCTGTCCCGCTCGATGGACATGGTCTTCGCGATCCCCGGACTGCTGCTCGCGATCCTGCTCGTCTCGGTCGTGGGATCCGGGATGACCGCGCCGGTGATCGCGATGGCCGTGGCCTACACCCCGTACGTGGGCCGCCTGGTGCGCGGCATCGCGCGCCAGGAGAAGGCACGCCCGTACATCGAGTCCTACCGGGTGCAGGGCTGGTCCGGCTGGACCGTCTGCCTGCGCCATCTGCTGCCGAACATCGCCCCCACCGTCTTCGCCCAGTCCGCGATGAACTTCGGCTACGCGCTGATGGACCTGGCGGCCCTGTCCTACCTCGGCTTCGGCGTGCAGCCGCCGACCGCCGACTGGGGCGCCATGATCAACGAGGGCCAGTCGGCCGTCCAGCAGGGGGCGATGCTGCCCGCCCTCGCGCCCTCCGCGTGCATCGTGCTCGCCGTGGTGGCGTTCGGCATCGTCGGCGAGGGGCTCGCCGACCGGATCGCGAGGCGGGAACGGTGAACAGCATGAAGAACCAGCGGGACCGGCGGGACCGGACGCGCGCGACCACGGTGCCGGCCGTGGACACGACCCCCGGCCCGGACACGCGTCCGGTCCTGGAGATCGACGGGCTCGGGGTCCGGCTGCCCGGCGACCGGGCCGCGCGGCCGATCCTGGACGGGATCGGGCTGCGGGTGCGGCGCGGGGAGAGCGTCGCACTGGTCGGCGAGTCCGGCTCCGGGAAGTCGGTGGCCTGCCGCAGCGTCCTCGGACTGCTGCCCCCGGGCGCGCACACCGAAGGCGAGGTCCGGGTCGCCGGCCGGGACGTGCTCGCCATGAGCCGTACGGAGCTGGCCGCGCTGCGGACCCGGCAGGTCGCGATGGTCTTCCAGGACCCGCGTTCCTCCGTGAACCCGCTGCGCCGCGTCGGGGACTTCCTCACCGAAGGGCTGCGCGCGGCCGGCACCCCCGCCGCCGCGGCGACCGCGCGGGCCCTGGAACTCCTCGAGGCGGTCGGCATCCGGGACCCGCGCGGCGCCCTGCGCCGCCGGCCGCACGAGTTCTCCGGCGGCATGCTGCAGCGGGTGGTCATCGCCGCGGCGCTCGCCGCCGAGCCCGCGCTGATCGTCGCCGACGAGCCGACGACGGCCCTGGACGTCACCACCCAGGCGGAGATCGTCGGTCTCCTCGACCGGCTGCGCGTCGAGCGCGGCGCGGGCCTGCTCTTCGTCACCCACGACCTCGAACTGGCCGCCGCCGTCTGCGACCGGGTGTACGTGATGTACGCGGGCCGGATCGTGGAGACCCGGGGCACCGACGAGCTGTTCGACCGGCCGCGCCACCCGTACACCGCGGGGCTGCTCGCCTGCACGCCGAGCATCGCGGCGGACACGCCCGCGCCCCGGCCCATCCCCGGGCGTCCCGTGTCGCTGGCCGAGGCGCCGCCGGGGTGCGCCTTCGCCGCGCGCTGCGCCCACGCGGTGCCGCGCTGCTCCGCGGAGAGGCCCGTACTCGCCCGGCACGGCGACGGACTCGCCGCCTGCCACCGCGCCGACGAAGGGATCACGCTGTGACCGCCTCAGCGGAGGAACGACCGCTCGCCGACAGGCCGGTCGTCGAGGGACTGGTCGTCGAAGGACTGCGGAAACGGTACGGGGACCACGCGGCGGTCGACGACGTGTCCTTCTCCCTGGCGCCCGGGGCCTCCCTCGCCGTCGTCGGGGAGTCCGGCAGCGGCAAGACCACGACGGTGCGGATGCTGGTCGGCCTGGAGCGCCCCGACGGCGGGACCGTGCGCCTCGACGGCCGGGACCGCTCCACGCGACCCCGGGGCCGGGCCGAACGGCTCGCCAGGGCCCGGGAGATCCAGATGGTCTTCCAGGATCCGTACCTCTCGCTCGATCCCCGGGTGAGCGTCTCCGGATGCCTGGACGAGGTGCTCAGGCTCCACACGGATCTCGACGCGCCGGGGCGCGCGCGCCGGGTCGCCGCGCTCCTGGACCAGGTCGGTCTCGGCGCTCGCGAGGCCGCCGCACTCCCCCGCGCCCTCTCGGGCGGCCAGCGGCAGCGCGTGGCGATCGCCCGCGCCCTCGCCGTCGAGCCCCGGGTCCTCGTCCTCGACGAGGCGGTCGCCGCGCTCGACGTGTCGATCCAGGCGCAGATCCTCGAACTCCTCGGTGCGATCCGCCGCGAGTCGGGAATCGGCTACCTGTTCGTCACGCACGACCTGGCGGTGGTCCGGCACATCGCCGACGAGGTCCTCGTCCTCAGGTCGGGCCGCGTCGTGGAGTCGGGCCCGGTCTCCCGCGTCCTGCGGTCCCCCGAACACCCGTACACCCGCCTCCTGCTGGACTCGGTGCCCCGCCGCGGCCGGTTTCCCGGGGGCGGGTGACGGGCGGCACCCGAGGGGCGGGTCCCGGCGTCCTCATGATCCCCCGGACGGCGGGTCCGCGGGCTCTTCACCGGGGCCGCCCGCCTCGAGACGGCGTCGCACCTCCTCGGCCATCGGGTTCCCCAGGGACTCGAGGATCGCGACCGCCTCGGTCCGGGCCTCCCGGGCCTCGGCCGTCCGTCCGACGGCGGTGAGCTGTCCGGCGAGTCCGTCCAGCGAGCGGGCCAGCCCGAGCAGGTCCCCGACCCGCCGCCGTACGTCGACGGCCCGTCCGTACCAGCCCATCGCCTCATCGGTAAGGCCGATCGTCCGGCAGACGTCGCCCAGTCCGTGCAGGGACTTGGCCTCGGTCGGCAGATCGGCCGCCGCACGTGCGCCGGCCAGGGCACGCTCGTACTCCTCGTACGCCGCGGTGGGCCGGCCGAGGGCCAGACTCGACGCGGCCATCTCGGTCCGCGTGATCGACTCGCCTCGCCGGTCGCCGTTGCTCTGGTGGATCGGGAGTGCCTCCTGCTGGCGTTCCAGGGCTTCCTCGTGGCGTCCCATGAGGCGCAGCGTCCAGGCGATGTTGTAGATGCTGGTCGCCTGCCAACGGCTGTCGCCGATGGTCTGGCTGATCGCCAGCGCCTCGGTGAAGTGGCGCATGGCGTCCTCGTGGAGACCCATGTCCGACTCCGCCCCCGCGACACAGATGAGGCTCCAGGTTTCGGCCCACTGGTCGCGCAGGCGGCGGGTGGCCTGTACGGCGGTGTCCGACAGCGCCCGCCGGTAGGTGTCGTGCCGGCGCAGCCGCAGGAAGTACACCAGCGCCACCGGCAGTTTCCACGCCACGTCGTCCAGACCGAGCTGCACCGCCTGGCCCACGGCCGGCACCAGGCTCGGCAGTTCGGAGTCACACCACGCGAGTGCGGCCTCGGGCCCCGGGAACGGTGCGGCCTCGCCGTCCGCGCGGCGTTCGAGAGGTACGTGCTGACGCTCGGGGACCAGAACACGGTCCGCGGCGTCCGCCATCCGCAGATAGTGGGACAGCTCGCGGCCCAGTGCTTCGGCCCGGACCTCGTCGGTCTCCTCCACCGCGACCCGTTCCCGGGCGTAGTCCCGGAGCAGGTCGTGGTAGCCGTACCGTCTGGGTCCCGACACCTCCAGCATGTTCACCGCCACGAGACCGCGCAGAACCCGCAGGGTCTCCGGTTCGGGCCGGTCGATCAGAGCGGCGGCCGTCGACAGGGAGAAGTCCGGCCCGGCATGCAGGGCGAGCAGCCGGAAGGCCCTGGCGCCGGCGGGTGGAAGCTGCTGGTAGGACCACGAGAACACAGTGCGCACTCCGCTTCGCTCGTCCGACATGGACAGCGATTCCAGCCGGCGGCCGTCACCGTCCAGTTCCTCGATCAGTTCTTCCAGACTCGTGCCGGAGGCCGCCTGCTGGGCGGCGATCCGGACCGTGAGCGGGAGGCGGCCGCAGCGCCGCACAAGCCGGGTCACCTCGTCGCCGTCCTCACCGTCGTCGTCGCCCGACAGCCTGCGGAACAGCTCCACCGCCTGTGTCGTGTCCAGCGGTCTGATCTGCACGGGCGTGGCACCGTCCACGGCGGTCAGGCCGCCGAGCCGGTCCCTGCTCGTGACGATCGTGAAGCAACCGGGGGCGGACGGGAGCAGCGGCCGCACCTGGTCGGCGCTGCCCGCGTTGTCCGCGATCAGGAGTACCCGCTTGCCGTCGAGCAGGGAGCGGAAGAGCGCGGACATGGCGTCCAGCGAGCCCGGCACCCGGTCCGCCGGGGCGCCCAGGGCCGAGAGGAATCCGTGGAGGACCTCCTCGGGCGCGAGGGGTGCGAGCGGGTCGTAGCCCCTCAGGTTCGCGTAGAGCTGGCCGTCCGGGTACCGGTCCCTCGCCTGGTGTCCCCAGTGGACGGCGAGTGCGCTCTTACCCACTCCCGCCGGCCCGGAGACCGTGGCGACCCCGTTCGTCGTCGTGGCGACCGTGTTGAGGGCGGCCAGGACGTCCGATCGGTCGGTGAAACAGGTCGCGGCCCGAGGCAGTTGCCTCGGCACCGGCAGAGCCGGCTCCCGAAGGTCGTCCCCGCGCCCGTGGACGCCGCCGTAGACGACCCCGGCCTGCACCACATGGGTGGCGCGGCCGGCGAAGGTGTTGCTCTCTCCGTCCGCGCTCACGTGGACGACCCCGCCCTCCGTGCTCCGGGCGCACGGTCGGGAGCCGTCGCCGAGACCGGGGCGGCGGACAGCCGGTCGATCGCGGTACGCAGACCGGCCAGGAACCGCGCTCCGGCCGGGGCCGTCCCGGCTTCGGCCGCGAGCGTGTCCACGGCGGCGTCTGCCCAGTTCAGGAAGTGGCGGGAGGCCGCGGCGGCGTCTGCCGAGCGGAGCCGGTCCCGCCCTCGGGACCCGCCCGGCGTCCCGTCGCGTGGGGGCGCACCGGCCCGCGCCTGCCAGAGTTCCGCCAGGGCGACCTGGGCATAGGAGCCGCGGAGCGCTTCCCCCGGGGATACGGGGGCGGTCCGCCACGGCACGGGGAGGGAAGCGGGTCCGTCGGTGTCGAAGAAGACGTACGCGTCCGTCAGCGCGTCGAGTTTGGCGCTCTGGAAGTGCCGGAGCAATGCGGCCGCCGTGTCGGTGGTTCTCGTGGGCGTCGCCAGGGCCACCGCACCGAACGGCGCCCGCCCGCGGACGGCAGGGAGACGCGGGTCTCCCGACATCGGCCGCAGGGGGACCACGACCCGGGATGCCGCCCGTAACGGGGCGGCGTAGGCGGGAACCAGCAGGGTCAGCTCGCGGCCTGCCCGGCTCAGGGCGATCTGCCAGGCCGTCCACTGCCGTGGGGAGAGCCGGCCGAGGGCGATGCCGTCGTGCGGGGCGACGGCTCCGGCGGGAGGGACGCGGTACGGGTCGAGGTCGTCCAGCGCGACGGGCAGCCAGGGCGTGTTCAGCCGTCTGACCCCGATCCAGCCGTGGGGCGGCCCGCTCCTCCCCCGGACGGTCACCTCGGTCGTGTGTTCCGCCTGGTCCACCCGCACCGCGCCGAGGCCGGGCAGGTGCGCCAGCCCGTCCCACACGGGGAGGGGCAGTCGTGTGGTGACTCCGGCGTGCCAGGCGACGGCCGCCGCGACACCGGCGATGTGCGCCAGGTCGCGCAGCCCGTCCGCCGTGCCGTCCCCCGAGCATCCGGATGTCTCACGGCGAAGGCGGTCCTTCGCCCACGTACGGACGAACGGGTGCCGGAGGACCTCCGCGGTCTCGGCCGGGTGGCTGCTGTCCAGTTCCATGAGAAGTTGCCGGCCGGCAGCGGCCGCCACCGCCAGGTCCGACGTGCCGCCGTGGCGCGGATCCAGCCCCGCGACCAGGGCCCTGGTCAGCGACAGCTGCATGTCCGCGAGAGCCGTCGTCCCCTGGACCGTCCCCGCTCCCGAGGCGAAGGCGTCGAAGGCGCCGTCCGGCAGCCGGTGAACGTGCGGCGGGGTGGGACCGGTGGGGCGCGGAGCCGCGATCCCCCGCATCCGCGCCGCCGGGATCTCCGACGCCAGCCGTTTCAGGTCGGCGCAGTAGACGGAGGGATTGTCGAATCCCTTGCCGGGCCGGAAGCGGTGGGCGTAGAGGCCGCCCCCGCAGACGCGGACCACCGGGCAGGCGAGGCAGGTGGCACACAGGCCCGCGTATCCCTCGTTGCGGGCGGCGACCCCGGGATGGCGGGCGAGGTCGTCCACGCTGTGCGTGAAGACGGACATGCCGGTCGCGGGAGCGCCGTCGTAGGCCGTCTTGAGGGAGTCGACCTGCTCCCACGATCCGTCGGTGTCCACGACCGCGAGGGCGACGGGCCGGAGCCCCACGGCCTCGCTGCCGCTCGCACCGCCCCAGGCAGCCGACGCGAGAGCGTCGAACAGACGGATCGGCACGGGCCGGCCGTCGGCGATCCAGCGCGCATGGATGCGGCCCAGCCAGGAGGCGTAGGGCGTGGAGGCGCCGCTCGGCCGGGGCGGCGGGTGTGCCCAGGTCGCGTGCGGCAGCAGGAAGTCGAGGCGGGGCGGTGCCTGCTCCATCAGGGCCTCGTACACGCTGATCGGGTCGTTCGCGACGTCGACGGTGCAGAGGAGCCCTCCGTACAGGGGGCGGAACTCCTGACGGCGCAGCAGGGCCAGGCCACGCAGCACCGCCGCATGGCTGCTGCGGCCGTTCGCGTACCGGCGGTGCCGGTCGTTCGCAGCCCGGTCGCCGTCGAGCGAGACGCCCGCCTGCACCCCCGATTCGGCGAAGAGCTCGAGGAATGCCGGATCGAGCCGCACACCGTTGGTCTGGATGTGCAGGCTGAGCCGGACGACGCCGTCCAGGACGCCACGGAGTGTGTGGATCAGCTCGCGCAGGCGCGGGACGCCGAGAAGCAGCGGTTCGCCTCCGTGAAGGGTGATGCGCACCGTGGGGATCGCATGCCTTCCCGCGTGTTCCACGATGCGCTGCGCCACCTGCCGTGCCACGGACGGACTCATGGTGCGGGGTTTCGCCCGCCAGCTCTGGTCCGCGTGCTCGTACACGTAGCAGTGGTCGCAGGCGAGATCGCAGGCGCCGTGGACCTTCAGGACGTACTGGTCGATGAAGGAAGGCACTCGTCCCCGCCGATTTCGGAGTTGAAGGCCGCCATTCGGGCGGGGAGCTCCGGGGTGACGACGCGGCTGCGGAATTCCGCGACCAGTCCCGCGCGATCCGTGAAGAGGCTTGCCAGCGAGATGTTCCTGAGGTCGGGAAGCGGACGCGCGAGAGGTTCGAGGTCGCTCATGGTCACCTTTTCCGCTGCGGCTGGAGACTATGGCCGATCGAGAGTGCTCAGGTCTGCGAAAACACGGCGCGGTGACAAGGGAACTGCCCGCGAGGAGAACAAGAAGGCAGGGGGTATGCGATTCACCCCCGGCCTTACCAGGCTAGCAGCGGGGCGTCCCGCTGTCCCTCGTCTCCCCCATCCCTTCCCGGCAGCACTGCCGTACACTCGGCCGCGTGCGCAGGGAACATGATCGAATATCACAGGTCGTGCTGCGACCCGTCGTCGCGGCGGACGAGGAGAGATTCCTCGAACTGGCACGCGAAAGCGCGCAGTTCCACCACCCCTGGGTCGAACTACCGTCCACGCAAAAGGTCTTCGCCTCCTATCTGAGCCGATCGGACCAGGTGACCGCGGCCTGCATGGTGCTCACACGCAAGGACCACGGCGACCTCGTGGGAATGATCAATATCAACGGCATCGTGCGCGGCCCCTATCAGCGAGGCATTCTCGGCTATGCCGTGTTCCTTCCCTATGCCGGCCGGGGATACATGTCCGCCGGAGTGGCGCTGGCAGTCCACCATGCTTTCGGCGTCATGGGGCTGAACCGGTTGGAAGCCGACGTCCAGCCCGGGAACGATGCCTCTCTCGAACTCGTGCGACGGCTCGGATTCCGGAGGGAGGGCCTCTCGCCCGGCTTCATCAGGATCGCCGACGTCTGGCGCGACCACGAGCGCTGGGCCATCACCTCGGACATGCCCCTGCCACCGGTGCACGGGGGTGGGGACGCGGCATGAGCCGCCCCCGACCGTGACCGAGTGTGGGCCCCGCGCTGGCAGGACACGACGTGCGAGGCCCGAGCCGCGGCGCGCGGAATCACTCCATCGTGAGGCCGCCGTGGATCTCTCGTGTCTGCACCACGTTCTTGGCCTGCCCGTGGAAGGAGTTGGCGACACCGCCGGACGCCGCCTGGTTCCACAGCGTCTCGCACTGCTGCCGGAACGACGGGTCGCGCGTGAACTCCTCGTCCAGCGCGCTCGCGATCTCGTCCTCCGACTCGGGCACGACCGCGCGGCCCGCGAAGCGCTCCCGGACGCGCCGCCACAGTGCGGGCAGGGCCGCCCCGGTGGACTCACCCGCCCCGGTGGCGATCCCGGCCGCGAGCGCTCCGGCGATGGCGAGGGACAGGGGATCCATGGATGACCTCCACTCGGCGGACAGCGGACGTGCCCTGACCATCATGGAGGCGCGGCCGCACGCGCACCATAGGGCCTGCCGGCGGGGTGCCCCGGCGCGCGCCGGCTCCGGGCGCCGTCCCGCGGTCCGGGGTCGACCGCGTGCGGCTCCCGTGGGCGGATGTCCGCCGCCGGCGACGCGGCGGCCCGCCACCCGGCGGAACCCGTCCGGTCGCTGCCGCGTACGCGTGTTCCCCTGACGGGAGAACCGCTGGAGGAGCGGCCTCCAGGGTCCCCTCGGGCGTCTTCCGTGTGCCATTCGACGGCAGTCGGCCGCGATGATCCATGTCACTGCCGTGGGACCTTCAGAAGCCCTCCGGCAGCCCTTAGCGTTGCCGAAACGAGCCGGGCGGGACGCGGGCGAGTGAGTGCCGTACCCAGCGCGGCACGTACTCGCCGGCGACGTCGTCGTCCCTTGGCGCTCGTCACCGGCAAGGTGAAGGGATCAGGATGTTCCGCAAGGTGTTGGTAGCCAATCGCGGGGAGATCGCGATTCGCGCGTTCCGCGCAGGTTACGAAGTGGGTGCGCGGACGGTGGCCGTCTTCCCCCACGAGGACCGCAACTCGCTCCACCGACTCAAGGCTGACGAAGCATACGAAATCGGCGAGCCCGGACATCCGGTGCGCGCCTACCTCTCCGTGGAGGAGATCATCCGGGCGGCTCGGCTGGCCGGCGCCGACGCCGTCTACCCGGGCTACGGATTCCTGTCCGAGAACCCGGAACTGGCGCAGGCGTGCGAGGACGCCGGCATCACGTTCGTGGGCCCGAGCGTCCAGACCCTGGAGCTGACCGGCAACAAGGCCCGCGCCGTGGCCGCCGCCCGCGAGGCCGGGGTTCCCGTGCTCGGCTCCTCGGCGCCCTCCACCGACGTGGACGAACTGGTCGCGGCCGCCGAGGAGATCGGCTTCCCCGTGTTCGTCAAGGCCGTCGCCGGCGGCGGCGGCCGCGGCATGCGGCGCGTCGAGGACCCCGCGACCCTGCGGGAGTCCATCGAGGCGGCGGCCCGCGAGGCGGAGTCCGCCTTCGGCGACGCCACCGTCTTCCTGGAGAAGGCCGTCGTCGACCCCCGCCACATCGAGGTGCAGATCCTCGCCGACGGCGAGGGCAACGTCATCCACCTGTACGAGCGCGACTGCTCGGTGCAGCGGCGCCACCAGAAGGTGATCGAGCTCGCCCCGGCCCCGAACCTGGACCCGGAGCTGCGCCGGCGCATCTGCGACGACGCCGTGAGGTTCGCCCGCCGCATCGGCTACCGGAACGCGGGCACCGTGGAGTTCCTGCTCGACCGGGACGGCAACCACGTCTTCATCGAGATGAACCCGCGCATCCAGGTCGAGCACACGGTGACCGAGGAGGTCACCGACATCGACCTGGTGCAGTCGCAGCTGCGCATCGCCGCCGGGGCGACCCTCGCCGACCTCGGTCTGTCGCAGGACTCCGTCGTCCTGCGCGGCGCCGCGATGCAGTGCCGGATCACCACCGAGGACCCGGCGAACGGCTTCCGCCCCGACACCGGCATGATCAGCGCCTACCGCTCTCCGGGCGGCTCCGGCATCCGGCTCGACGGCGGCACCACCCACGCCGGCACGGAGGTCAGCGCCCACTTCGACTCGATGCTGGTCAAGCTGACCTGCCGGGGACGGGACTTCAGGACCGCCGTCGACCGCGCCCGGCGTGCGGTGGCCGAGTTCCGGATCCGGGGCGTGTCCACCAACATCCCGTTCCTGCAGGCGGTGCTCGACGACCCCGACTTCCAGGCCGGGAACGTCACGACGAGCTTCATCGAGGAGCGGCCGCACCTGCTGACCGCGCGCCACTCGGCGGACCGCGCGACGAAGCTGCTCACCTACCTCGCCGACGTCACGGTGAACAAGCCGCACGGCCCCCGGCCGGACCTCGTCTCCCCGGCGAGCAAGCTGCCCGCGCTGCCCGCGGGCGAGCCGGCGGCCGGCTCCCGGCAGCGGCTCCTCGCGCTCGGCCCGGAGGGCTTCGCGCGCAGCCTGCGCGAGTCGCCCACCATCGGCGTGACCGACACCACCTTCCGCGACGCCCACCAGTCGCTTCTCGCCACCCGGGTCCGGACCAAGGACCTGCTGGCCGTCGCGCCGACGGTCGCGCACACCCTGCCGCAGCTGCTGTCCCTCGAGTGCTGGGGCGGCGCCACCTACGACGTCGCGCTGCGCTTCCTCGCCGAGGACCCCTGGGAGCGCCTGGCCGCGCTGCGCGAGGCCGTACCGAACATCTGCCTGCAGATGCTGCTGCGGGGACGCAACACCGTGGGGTACACGCCGTACCCGACCGAGGTGACCCACGCCTTCGTCGAGGAGGCCGCCGCCACCGGTATCGACATCTTCCGGATCTTCGACGCGCTCAACGACGTCGAGCAGATGCGGCCCGCCATCGACGCCGTGCGGGAGACGGGGACGGCGATCGCCGAGGTCGCGCTGTGCTACACGTCCGACCTCTCCGACCCCGCGGAGAAGCTCTACACGCTGGACTACTACCTGCGGCTGGCCGAGAAGATCGTCGACGCGGGTGCGCACGTGCTGGCGATCAAGGACATGGCCGGCCTGCTGCGCGCGCCCGCCGCGGCCAAGCTGGTCTCCGCGCTGCGCCGGGAGTTCGACCTGCCGGTGCACCTCCACACCCACGACACCGCGGGCGGCCAGCTCGCCACCTACCTCGCCGCCGTCCAGGCCGGGGCGGACGCGGTGGACGGCGCGGTCGCCTCGATGGCCGGCACCACCTCGCAGCCGTCGCTGTCGGCGATCGTCGCCGCGACCGACCACTCCGAGCGGCCCACCGGCCTCGACCTGCAGGCCGTCGGCGACCTGGAGCCGTACTGGGAGAGCGTCCGCAAGATCTACGCGCCCTTCGAGGCGGGTCTGGACTCGCCGACCGGGCGTGTCTACCACCACGAGATCCCCGGCGGGCAGCTGTCCAACCTGCGCACGCAGGCCGTCGCGCTCGGCCTCGGCGACCGCTTCGAGGAGATCGAGTCGACGTACGCCGCCGCGGACCGGATGCTCGGCCGGCTGGTGAAGGTCACGCCGTCGTCGAAGGTCGTGGGCGACCTCGCGCTGCACCTCGTGGGTGCCGGGGTGCCGCCCGAGGACTTCGAGGCGACGCCGAACCGCTTCGACATCCCCGACTCGGTCGTCGGCTTCCTGCACGGCGAGCTGGGCACGCCGCCCGGCGGCTGGCCGGAGCCGTTCCGCAGCAAGGCGCTGGAGGGCCGCGCCGGCCCCAAGCCGATGCAGGACCTGACCACGGAGGACCGCGCGGGACTGGACAAGAACCGGCGCGCCACGCTGAACCGGCTGCTCTTCCCGGGGCCGACGAAGGCGTACGAGACGCACCGTCAGGCGTTCGGCGACACCAGCGTGCTCGACAGCAAGGACTTCTTCTACGGGCTGCGTCCGGGGAAGGAGTACACCGTGGACTTCGGGCCCGGCGTCCGGCTGCTCATCGAGCTGGAGGCCGTCGGCGAGGCCGACGAACGCGGTATGCGCACCGTCCTGTCCACCCTGAACGGCCAGTTGCGGCCGATCCAGGTACGGGACAACGCGGCGGCCGCCGACCTCCCGGTGACCGAGAAGGCCGACAGGTCCAACCCGGGTCACGTCGCCGCGCCGTTCGCCGGAGCGGTCACGCTGGCCGTCGCCGASGGCGWSCAGGTCGAGGCCGGTGCGACGGTGGCAACGATCGAGGCAATGAAGATGGAGGCCGCGATCACCGCGCCGAAGAGCGGCCGGGTGTCCCGGCTGGCGATCGCCCGGATCCAGCAGGTGGAGGGCGGCGACGTGACCCGGGTTGGACCTGTCGGCCTTCTCGGTCACCGGGAGGTCGGCGGCCGCCGCGTTGTCCCGTACCTGGATCGGCCGCAACTGGCCGTTCAGGGTGGACAGGACGGTGCGCATACCGCGTTCGTCGGCCTCGCCGACGGCCTCCAGCTCGATGAGCAGCCGGACGCCGGGCCCGAAGTCCACGGTGTACTCCGTCCACCTGGCAGCCCCTGAAGCAGAGCGACGACTACTCCTTCGGCGGCGGCCGGGGTCACACGGGTGTGGGCACGGCGGCGTCCGGTGGCACGGCGTGCGGGACGCCGAGCGCGTCCAGCCGGGCGCGGTGCCCGGTGAGCCGGGCGGCGAAGTCCGGCCAGTCGGCCGTGGCCCCCCAGGCCCGCTCGGCGAGCGCGCACAGGCGGGGGAAGCTCAGGTACTCGATGTGCGCGGGCGTGGTGACGAACTCGGTCCACAGCTGGCCCTGCGCGCCGAGGATCCGCTCGGCGAGGTGCGGTTCGGCGGCCGGCGGTGTGAGGTCCATGTCGTGCACGGTGCGCAGGCCGACGATCACGCCCGGCTGGGCGGCGGGTTCGCGGGGGTGGTCGCTGCGCGCGTAGTCGAGGTAGGTGGCGCGGTGGTCGGCGTAGACGACCTGGTGCCCGCGGCGGGCGGCCGCCCAGGCGTGCGCGGGTGCGCGCCAGCTCATCACCGTGCACTCCAGGGGCAGCGTGGTCCCGGTCTCGGCCCAGGCGACCGGTCGCCGGCCCGCCCGGACGACGTGCTCGGCGATGCGGGCCAGGAACCAGCCGTGCAGGGCGCGGGGGCCGGACAGCCCCTCGCGCGCGGCGCGGGCGAGGGCGGCCGGGCTCTCCTCCCACTCGGTCGTGGGGCACTCGTCGCCGCCGATGTGGACGTGGGCGGAGGGGAAGAGGTCCATCACCTCGTCCAGGACCGTGCGGAAGAAGTCGAGGACGTGGTCGCCGACTCCGAGGACGTCGGTGCACACGCCCCACCGCGTCCAGACGTCCAGCCGCCGTTCGGGGTGGTTGCCCAGGGCGGGGTACGCGGCGAGCGCGGCGCGGGCGTGGCCGGGTACCCCGACCTCCGGCAGCACGGTCACGCCGCGGGCGGCGGCGTACCCGACGAGGCCGGCGAGTTCGGCCCGGGTGTACGAGCCGCCGTGCGGCAGGCCGTCGAAGCGCTCGCTGCCGGCCGGCCCGACCATCGACTCGGCCCGCCGGCCGCCGACCTCGGTGAGCCGCGGGTGGGCGGCGACCGGCATCCGCCAGCCCTGGTCGTCGGTGAGGTGGAGGTGGAGCACGTTCAGCTTGTGCAGGGCCAGGAGGTCGACGTAGCGGCGGAGGTAGGAGACCGGCTGGAAGTGGCGCGCGACGTCGAGCATGGCGCCGCGCCAGGGCCGGTGCGGCACGTCCGTGATCTCCACGCCGGGCAGCTCCCAGTGGTCCGCGCCGCGGAGCTCGCCGGACAGGGCCTCGTAGGGCAGCAGTTGGCGCACGGTCTGGACGCCGCGCAGCATGCCGGTCGGCCGGGCCGCGCGGAGCAGGACCCCGTGCGGGCCGACGGTGAGCCCGTAGCCCTCCTCGCCGAGGCCGGCGAGGGTGGGGTCGACGGCGAGGACGAACGTCCCGTCCTCGGCGTGTCCGGGGCGGAGCCCGGTGAGCGGTTCGAGGTAGTCGCGCAGCAGGGCGGCGGCGGGTTCGGCACCGGGGGTGACGCGGAGCCGGGTGCCGGCGTCGATGCGGAACCGGCCGGGGCGCGGGGAGAGTTTGCCGGGGCGGGGTACCAGGGCGAGTTCGGGGCGTGGCAGGTCCACGGGACGGGTCTCCGGTGATCGGCGGGGCGCGGGACGGACGGCGGTGCGCGGCTCAGCCCTTGACTCCTCCGGAGGCGAGGCCCGAGGTCACGTGGCGCTGCAGGGCGAGGAAGACGATCAGCGCGGGCAGGGCGAAGAGCGTGGAGGCGGCCATGGTGGCGCCCCAGTCGGTGCCGAAGGTCGACTGGAAGGAGGAGAGCCAGACCGGCAGGGTGCGGCTGTCCTGCTGCTTGATGATCAGGAAGTTGGCGTAGGTGAACTCGTTCCAGGCGGTGATGAACCCGAAGAGGGAGGTGGCCATGAGGCCGGGTGCGAGAAGGGGGAAGGCGATCCTGCGGAACGCGCCCACCCGGGTGCATCCGTCGACCTGCGCCGCCTCCTCGAGTTCGGGCGGGATGCCGGCGATGAAGCCGCGGAGCACCACCACGGTGAACGGCAGGGTGATCATGAAGTAGACGAGGGTGAGGGTGGGCAGCCGGTCGAGCATGCCGGTGTCGCGGGAGATGATGTAGACGGGGATGATGAGCGACTCCCACGGCGCCATCTGGGCGATGAAGACCGCCAGCATGAACTGCCGCCGGCCGCGCCACCGCAGCCGGGCGACGGCGTAGGCGGCGCCCAGGGCGACGAGGAGGGCGAGGAGGACCGCGCTCAGCGTGACGAGGATGCTGTTGCGCCAGAAGAGGCCGAAGCCGTCCGCGTCGACGGCCCGCCGGAAGTGGTCGAGCGTCCATTCCCGGGGCAGCAGCCGGGGGTCGTAGGACTGGATGTCGCGGGAGGGCCGGAGCGCGGTGGCGACCATCCAGTACACGGGGAAGAGGCAGATCACCACGGTCACGGTGGCGGCGGTCCACAGCGGGAGCCGTCGGGCCGCGCGACGGGCGGCGG
>NZ_RDBI01000050.1:0-1217 GCF_008042125.1 Streptomyces sp. MS191 | reverse complement strand
GCTCCCGCTGTGGACCGCCGCCACCGTGACCGTGGTGATCTGCCTCTTCCCCGTGTACTGGATGGTCGCCACCGCGCTCCGGCCCTCCCGCGACATCCAGTCCTACGACCCCCGGCTGCTGCCCCGGGAATGGACGCTCGACCACTTCCGGCGGGCCGTCGACGCGGACGGCTTCGGCCTCTTCTGGCGCAACAGCATCCTCGTCACGCTGAGCGCGGTCCTCCTCGCCCTCCTGACGGAACAACTGGCGGAAGTAGAGGACCAGCACGCCGCTCATCAGCAGGACCGTGAGCATCGAGGCGGCGGAGCCGAGGTCGTACCGCTGCTGGGAGAGTGCCGTCTGGACGGCGTACACCGGCAGAATGGTGGTGGCGTCGCCCGGGCCGCCGCGGGTCATCACCCAGATCTGGACGAAGGCCTTGAAGGTCCAGATGACCTCCAGCGACAGCACGAGCATGAAGATCGGCCGGAGCAGGGGGAAGGTCACCGAGCGGAAGATGCGGGCGGCGCCGGCGCCGTCCATCCGCGCCGACTCGTACAGCTCGGCCGGGACGGTGGTCAGGGCCGAGTAGAGGGTGATGGCCGCGAACGGGACGGACTGCCACACGACGAGGACGACGACGATGGCGAACGCGGCGCCCTCGTGGGCGAACCAGGCGTAGCCCTCGAACGAGTCGAGGCCGAGCCCGGTGAGGGTCTCGTTGACGATGCCGAACTCGGAGTGGAACAGCCACTGGAAGACGGTGGTGGCGGCCACCACGGGAACCGCCCAGACCAGTACCAGGGAGCTGAGGACCGTCGTCCTGCCGATCCGGCCCAGCCGCTCGATCATCAGGGCGACCAGCGTGGCGAGGACCATGATCGCCACCACGTCGACCGCCATGAACACGAAGGTGCGCCGCACGACCTCCCAGAAGCGGGGGTCGGCCAGCAGGGTGCGGTAGTTGCGCAGCCCCACGAACTCGGCGTCGCCCAGGATGAGCTGGCGCAGCCGGAAGTCCTGCAGCGAGATGAGGATCGCGCGGGCGAGTGGATAGAGCAGCAGGTAGAGCATGCCCAGGACGGCCGGGGCGATGAGCAGGTAGGGCCAGGGGGATCCGCCGCTCGTACGGTGCGGGGCGGCGGTCCCGGCGGGGCGCCGTGCCGGGTGGCGGCTTGCGGAGCGGGGCGCGATCCGCTCTCGGACGGTCGACACGGCGCCTCCTCGTCTGGGGGGG
>NZ_RDBI01000005.1:26392-28893 GCF_008042125.1 Streptomyces sp. MS191 | reverse complement strand
CCAGGGGCCTCCCCAGGTCGTCTTGTCGGGGTGGATGTGCGCGTCCACGAGGGACGGCAGGGCGATCCGGCCGCCGCCGTCGACGATCTTCGCGCCGCGCGGCGCGGGGGAGTCCGAGACGCGGCCGTCGACGACCACGAGGTCCCGGGCCTTCGCCGCGCCGAACGGGCGGACGTTGCGGAAGACCACGGCCCCGGCGGGGACGCCCCTGACCGCGGGCGCGGGTTCCGCCCCGGCGACGTCCGCCGCGACCCCGCTCAGCGCGCGAGCGCGCGAGGCCGTCCTCCAGCGCATCGTCGACCGGCGGTACGCGCAGGGCGCCCGCCTCGTCGAGCGGGAGGTCGCCGAGGAACTCAGCATGTCCCGCGTCCCTGTCCGCGAGGCACTCCGCGCGCTGGTCGCGGAAGGACTCCTCGAACTGCTCCCGCACAGCGGCGTCCGGGTCCGCCGGCTCGAACGCGCCGATGTGGAGCACCTCTACGAGGTGTGGGAGCCGCTGGCGGTGCAGGCGTCGAGGCTGGCGGCGCGGGCGTCGGCACACGGTGACACCGCGGGGCTCGCGGCCCTGGAGGCGACCCTGCGCCAGGCCGAGACGGCCGCCGCAGCGGACGAGGGCCGACGCGAGGTGGCCGCCCACACGGCGTTCCACGAAGGGGTGGTGGCCATGTCGGGCAACCCGCTGCTCACGCGCACGATGGAGCAGCTCAGCTGGCAGCTGCGACTTCTCTTCGGCCTGCGCGAGGAGCCCGCGCACATGCGGGCGCAGCACGCCGAGATGTACCGGCACATCGCGGCCGGCGACCCGGAGGCGGCGGCCGCGAGCACGCTGCTGCACGTACGGGACAGCAGGGCCGTGGCCCTGCGCTCGCTCTTCGGCGACGCCTGACCTTCTTTGTATACCAGGATGAGCCGAAGCGCATCGACTCCAGCAGCCCGACATCCACCTTCCCCCGTGAATGCGAAATTCCGGGCGCCGTGGTCGATCACCCTTGCTTCGAACTTTCGGCTTGGTATACAAAACGGGGAGCCGTCGACCTACTCCCCCAGGAGCTGCCATGTGCGTCGCAGCCACACCGCCGCCCCCCGCCAGGCTGACCCGTCGCGGAATCCTCGCCGGAGCGGCCGCGCTCGCCGGAACCGTGGCCGCGGCCGGCACGGCGGGGGCCACCGCACACGAGGGTGCGGCCGACGGCGGCGACCGCACCGCGAGGGTGCGCGGCGGACACCTCGTCATCAGGAACGGCACCCTGCTCGACCCCGCCACCGGCGAGGTCACCGAGGACGCCGTCGTGGTCATCCGGGACGGCACCGTCCGGGCGGCCGGACGCCAGGGTTCCGTCACCGTGCCGCAGGACGCCGGGGTCCTCGACGCACACGGCCGATGGATCCTGCCCGGACTGGTCGACGCGCACACCCACCTCAGCACCGCCGCCGAGGCGCGCGACGCCGTCCTGAAGGGCACGACCAGCGCGCGCAGCGGATCGACCTCGTTCTACCAGGACATCGCCGTCCGTGAGCTGGCCCGTCACAGTCCCGCCCTCGCGCCGCGGCTGACGGCCGCGGGCGTCTTCGTCACCCCGGATCTCGGCGAGACCGTGCTCGCCGATCCCGACCTGACCCCGCTCGCCCGCCTCGGGGAGGGCGTCCGCTCGGCCGAGGCGCTGCGGCGCGTCGTCGAGGTGAACCTCGCCCGCGGCGCGGACGTGATCAAGACCCGGGTCAACGAGCGCGCAGGACTCCCCGACCAGGACCCGCTCGCCCAGGTGTACTCGCACGAGCAGCTCGCCGAGATCGTCGCCGCCGCCCGGCGACGCGGCAAGGGCGTCCTCTGCCACAGCTACAGCGAACAGGGCTGCCACGACGCGGTGACCGCCGGCATCCGCTCCCTGGAGCACGGCGCGTTCGTCGGCGAGCGCACGCTGCACGTCATGCGCCGCAGGGGCACGTACTTCACGCCCACTCTCACCGCCATCGCCGGTCTGGCGGAGTCCGCGAACCCGGTCCTGGCCGAGCGCGGACGCGCCTACCTCCCCGTCCTGCAGCGCGCGGTCCTGGCCGCCCACGAGCTCGGCGTCCCGCTCGCCGCCGGAACGGATTCCTCCGGCGGCACCGTGCGACCCGTCGGCCGGGAGGTGGAGTTGATGCGCGCTGCCGGCCTGCCGGCGCTGGACGCGATCCGCACGGCGACGACCGGCGCCGCCCGCCTGCTCGGGGCGGCGCGCACCGTGGGCCGGCTGGCGCGCGGCTTCGCGGGCGACGCGATCCTCGTGGACGGCGACCCGCTGGCCGACGTCTCCGTGCTCCAGCGGCCGGTCACGGTCGTACGGGCCGGCATCGCGGTCTGATCCGCGCGGCGCTCCACCTCCGGCGGCGGTCGACACGCCCTGACGTGACGTCACCCCGTACCGCATCACATCGCCCCACACGGCGCAGCCCCGCACCGCACCGCCGCGACACCGCCTCGGGCGGGCGAGGCGGCACGTACCCGCGGACCCTCGCGC
>NZ_RDBI01000005.1:0-26292 GCF_008042125.1 Streptomyces sp. MS191 | reverse complement strand
CCCCTTTCCCCGTACGCCCACCGTCGAAGGAGTCCCCATGCAGCCGTCCTCCGCCTTCCCCGGCCCGCTCTCCCGCCGCACGATGCTGGCCGGCGCCGCCGCCCTCGCCGGCGCGACGGCCACGACGGCCGCCACCGCCACCACCGCGCAGGCCGCGTCCGCCCCGGCCGGCTCCGCGACCGGCGCCCGCACCGCCCCGGCGGCGACGGAGTCCCGGGAATCGGGGCGCCCCGCCAGGGCCGTGGTCTTCCGCAACGTCCGCCCGTTCGGCGCGGCGAAGGCCCGGGACCTCGTGGTCGTCGACGGCCGCGTCTCGGACTCCCCCGCGCCGCGCGGCGCGAAGATCGTCGACGGCGGCGGCCGGATCGCCCTGCCGTCCCTCGTGGACGCGCACATCCACCCCGACAAGACGACCTGGGGAGGCCCCTGGGTATCGCGCCGGCCGGCGAGCGGGATCGCCGACTACGTCGCCCAGGACGTGGAGTTGTTCCGCAGCCAGCGCCGCCCCGTGGCGGAGCGCGCGTACGGTCTGATGGCCCATGCCGTCACGCGCGGCACACGGGCGATGCGCGCCCACGCCGACGTGGCCCCGGCCTACGGGCTGGCCGGGGTGGAAGGCGTGGCGGACGCCCGGGAGCGGCTGCGTCACGCGCTCGACGTCCAGATCGTGGCCTTCCCCCAGCACGGTGTCATCCGCACCCCGGGTACCGCGCGGCTGCTGGGGAAGGCGGCGCGCACGGGCGCCATCGACATGATCGGCGGCATCGACCCGATCGGCTTCGACGACGCCCTCGACGAGCAGCTCGACCTCGTCTTCGGCATCGCGGACCGCCACGGCATCGGTGTGGACATCCATCTGCACGACCGGGGCGAGAAGGGGATGACGGCCATGCGGGGCATCGTCGAGCGCACCCGCGCCCTGTCGCTCGCCGGAAAGGTCACCGTCAGCCACGTGTTCTGCCTGCCCGGCCTGTCGGACCGCGAACTCGGTTCGATCGCCGCCGACCTGGGCGAGCAGGACATCGCGCTGACGACGGTGGCACCGTCCGACTCCCTGGTCCTGCCGATCGCCAGGCTGCGCGAGCACGGGGTGCGGGTCGGTCTCGGCTCCGACGGGGTGCGCGACTCCTGGAGCCCGTTCGGCAACGCCGACATGCTGCACCGCGCGCAGCTGCTCGGCTGGGTGACGGACGTGCGTCTCGACGAGGAGCTGACGGACTGCTACCGCGTCGCCGCGCACGGCGGCGCGGACGTCATGGGCCTCGCCCACGCCGACCTCGAACCCGGCGCGCCGGCCGACTTCGTCCTCGTGCGCGGCGAGTGCCTGCCGCAGGTCGTCGTCGACATGCCCCGCAGGGACATGGTCGTGCACGGGGGCGTGGTCGTGGCCCGGGACGGCGAGTTCCTGGACTGAGGGCTGCCCCGTGGTCCCCGCACGGGGAAGGCCACGCGCGCACCCGGTCGCGGCGGACGACCGCCGCGACCGGGTGCGCGTCGCACCGTGCGGGCTACTTCCAGATCGCGGCGACCCATTCGGGGTGGTCCACGAAGGGGTTGCGGTTCTTCTGTATGCCGAATATCCGCTCGTTGCGCGCCTTCTCGAACGCGTCCGGCGGATCGGCGTCGTTCCACTGCCTGAGGGCCGTCAGGCTGCCCATGAACGGCGCGCTGCCGTTGCCGACCCGGTCGTTGGGTTCGAGGTCGGGGAAGCCGTCGGATCCGTCGTACCGGACGGCCATGTAGAGGATCATGCGGGCGACGTCGCCCTTGACCGCGTCGCGGGGCTCGAACGAGTCGCCGTCGACCTTGCTGCCGGGGGCCTCGTCGACCGGGTCGCCGCCGTTGTCGAAGTCCAGGTTCCCGCGGGTGGCGTTGACGGAGGCGTCCTCCGGGCGCAGGTGGTGGATGTCGGTCCCGGGGCCGGTCGCCGTGCCGAAGTCGCCGTGGCTCTTGGCCCAGACGTGCTCGCGGTTCCAGTCGTCGGCGCCGCTGCCGTGCGCGGCCTTCGCCTGTGAGCGGCCGGAGTAGAGCAGGATCACGTTGCCGGGGTTGTCCGGGTCCTCGTCGGTGGTCTGCAGCGCGTCCCAGACCTCGTCGTAGGAGAGCTTGGTCTGCCGGCTGACGATCGTGTGCAGGGCGGTCTTCAGCTCGTCGCCGGTCTTCCCGACCGCGCCCTCGTAGTAGCTGTCGTCCAGCGCCTCGACCGCCGTCGCGGCCGGGCCGCGTTCGGGCGGGGAGGCGCCGGCCGGTGTACCGGTGGCGAAGGCCGAGGCGGGTACGGCGACGGCCGCGGCAGCGACGACGGTCAGGACGGGGCGCCGCCAGGGGCGGTGCTTGTGGTGAGCGGACATGAAGTGGGGGGTGTCCTCTCCCTCTCGGCGGGCACGTCGTTCGGGCGTCGGCGCGGCCGACCCCTGCGTGTGCCCGGCAGGCGGATCATGACGGAACGTTCAAGCCAATGAGCTTGGCATGTCCCGACCATCCGCGAGTGGACGGTCCGCACCCATCCTGTGCCGACACCGTGAACGCCCCCGCCACACTCCCGGGACGGTCAGCCCGACAGGTCCTTGCCGGTCGAGCGCACGCCGGAAGCGGCCGAGTGGAGGGCCCGCAGGGCCACCAGGAGCACACCGATGTCGTCCAGGTAGACCGGGTCGGGGATCAGGTCGACCGGGGAGATCGTGTACAGCACCGCCGTCCAGAACAACGCCTTGGAGCGCAGCGGAACGCCGGCGTCGACCAGCAACTTGCGGGCGCGGAAGACGCGTACGAGCAGAACGGCCGCGAACCCCGCCGTCACGAGCGCGAGAACGACGGCCACGATGAGCCAGACTTCGCTGTCCATGGCGCTCTTCTACCCTGTCGCGGCCCGGCCAGCGCCGAGGACACCGGCGCGTTTCCCGGCGCCCCGCGCGTACGGGGCGGCTCGCGTCGCCCCGGGCCGGGCGTCCCGCACCACGGCGCCCGGGCGCGGGTCGCGCCGGCGGCGTCGGCCGACACGCCCTGACGTGACGTCAGGAGGTGTCCCACCCACGGCCTACGCTGGCCGCATGGGGCAGGACGACACCGAGGAGACCGGGCACGCGTCCGTTCCGGCCGCCGACCCGCAGGCCGCTGCCGAGCGGCTCAAGGAGCGGCTGTACGCGACCATCACGATGATCTCCGTGGTCATCGGCCTGTCCGTGGCCGAGCACCCCTCCGTCGCCGGGGCCGCGGCCACCGTGGCGACCGCGGCCGTGGGCCTGTGGCTGGCGGCGCTCGTCGCCGACCAGCAGGCCCACCGCGTGGTGCACGGACGCCTCGCCACCGGCGCGGAGCTGCGGCGGATGCTGTGGGTCGACAGCCCCCTGCTGCTGTCCGCGGTCGGGCCCCTCGTGCTCGTCGGCGCCGCGGCCCTTGACGTGATGTCGCTCGAGACCGCTCTCGTCGCGTCCGCCGGTGTCAGCGTCGCGAGCCTCTTCGCCTGGGGCTGGTACGGCGGCCTCCGGATGGGCAGCAGTGCCGCCGTCGCGCTGCTCGGCGGCGCCGTCGACGCGGCGATCGGGCTGGCGGTCGCGCTCGTCAAGGCTTCCGCCGGGCACTGAACGCCCGGGCGGGCACACTCGGCCCGGCATGGCGTGGCCCTCGCCGACCTCACTCCTCGTCCGGTACCGCCTCGGCTCCGTTGCGACCCTGCATCCGCACGAACGCCGGGTTGACCGCGGCGGTGGCCGCTTCCAGGCGCTCGGCCTCCTCGGCTCGCCCCTCGGAGCGCAGCGCGATCAAGACGTCGTGCACGACGGCCGCCTCGTTCCACGCATAGTCGCCCGACCGGTACAGCTCCAGGGCCGCATCGAAATCGGCGTTGGCCTCGGCGTGGCGGCCGAGGTCCCTGTAGGCGACTCCGCGCAGGTGGCGGGCCATGGCACCGGCGTACTCGTCTCCGGCGCGCGCGGTCGCCTCGACGGCGTGGGGCAGCGGGGCGACCGCCTCCTCGGGGCGGCCTCGTTTGATGTGCAGCCAGCCCACGTCCCGCTGAGTGTGGGCGTACCACAGTTCATGCGCGACACGCTCGAAGATGCCGAGTGCGGCCCCCGCAGTGACGACGGCGTCGTCCAGTCGCCCCATGCCCGCGAGCACACGGATCCGGGCATTCGTGATCCGCCCGACCCAGAGCTGCTCCCCCATCGGGCCGAAGATCTCCTCCGCTCGGCCGTAGCAGTCGAGGGCGTCGTCGCGGCGGCCGAGGAGACGGTAGATCTTTCCGAGGGCGTAGAGACAGGATCCTTCGCCCCTGCGGTCGTTCAGCACCCGGAAGTCGCGGATTGCCGATTCCAGCAGCGGTGCCGCCTCGTCGGCGCGGCGCAGATAGCCGAGGGTCTCCGCCAAGGTCCGCCGCAGCCGGGCCTGCGCGCGCAGGTCCCCGGCTTCCTCCGCGAGCCCGAGCGCCTCCCGCTGGCTCTGCTCTGCAAGTTCCGGCCTTCCCCGCCATCGCTGGAACTCACCGAGTTTCTCGAGTGAGTTGAGAACGTGCCAGGAGTCAGCGGCGGCGCGCAGAGCGTCCGTCGCGGCTGTCATGTGCTGCAGGGCCGCCCGGTAGTCGCTACGCACCGCGTGAGCGCGTGCGACGAGCATCTCGTCCCTGGCCCGGTCGACCGGCGTCGGCGCGCACCCACCGTGCGCACCGTCGGTGAGCAGTGCCAGCGTCCGTTCGGGTGCACCCTCGGCGAGCGCCGCGGCCGCGCGGGCCCGGCGCAGGCCCGCCAGCACCCGGGGCCGGTTCTCCGCGGGAGCCGAGAAGAGCCAGTCCGCGGCGCCGACGGGCAGAGTGATGTCGTCGAGAAAGTAGGACAGGGCCTCTCCGATCTCGGCGACCTCGGTGTCCATGCCGAGGCTTCGGCCCCGGCCGATCGCCCACAACAGGCGCTCACGCTCGCCCGTGACCCAGTCCGCGGCGGGCAGCCCGTCCAGATCACCCACCCGCTCCCCAGGTACCTGGGCAGCGAGTTCCGGAGCCCGCCCGCCCGCCAGATGGACGACGGCGTCCCGCAGGGCCTTCACGAGCCGGGCTTCCGACCGCCGCCGCTCGTCCGACGGCAGCTGCTCGTAGCGCTCGGCCGCGTAGACCCGGATCAGGTCGTGGACGTGATAGCCGCCGCCGTCCTCTTCCTGCGCCTCCATCAGGCTGACCTCGATCAGCTCGTCACAGGCAGCCACCGCCGGAGTCCGGGAGCCTGCGGCAGACGTGAAGTGCCAGTCGGTGAGCCGTCCGACAGGCAGCAACGCGAGGAGCCCGAAGATCGCACGGGTGGAGTCGTCGAGCTCCCGGTAGGTGAAGGAGAGGCAGGCCTCCAGGCTCTTGTCGTCGTGGACGAGCTCTCGCAGCCGACTGCGCTCGTCCTCCAGACGTGCCTGCATCCGCACCAGACTCAGGTCGGGCCGCTGCCTCAGTTTGGACCCGACGATGCGCAGCGCCAAAGGCAGCCGGCCGCAGAACCGCGTGATCTGCAGGGCCACGGCCGGGTCGGCGGCGATGCGCTCCTGGCCGGCGTAGTGGGTCAGGACATCGAGCGCCTCGTTCTCGTCCGGCAGGACGACCTGGACAGGGGGGCGCGTGATGTCCGTCGCCAACAGGGCCTTTCGGCTGGTGATCAGCATGGCGCACCCCGCTCCGACCGGGAGCAGGGGGCGCACCTGCTCGGTGCTGTACGCGTTGTCGAGCACGATCAGCAGCCGCCGGTCGTTCGTCACGGAGCGCAGCAGGGCCGCTCGGTCCGCGACAGCGGCCGGAATCTCCTCCCGCGCGACGCCGAGTCGGTGAAGGAGCTGTTCCAGGGCTTCCGCGCTGGAGCGGGGCTCGTCCCCGTCCCCGCGGAGTTCGAGGTACAGCTGCCCGTCGGGATACTGCTCCCGCACCCGGTGGGCGGCATTGAGGGCGAGTGTCGTCTTCCCCGTACCCGGTGCGCCGTGTACCACAATGATCTTCGACTGGGTGTTCACAGGGTCGACGGCCAACGTTCCGCCGGTGGGTGCCGGGACGTCCTGAAGGAGGGCGAGCAAGCCGTCGAGCAGGAGCGGGCGCCCCACCCAGGCGTCCGTGCGGGGCAGTTCGTACCGCGCGGTGCCGCTTGCGGCCGTGGGCGTTGCCGGCTCCGGCTGTGTGCGCATCGTGTGATACCAGGCGAGACTGCCGACGACCACGGCCGCACCACCGCACACGGCCACCGCGGTCAGGCCGTCGAAGAGGTCGAAGATGATGTCCCCGGTCATGCTCAGCGCGGCCACACTGCCACCGACGGCACCGGCGGCCCATAACGGTGCGCGAACTGAACCGGCCCGTTCGGTCATCGAGTTACCCCCGCAGTCGGCGTGATGTGTGCCGATGATGCCAGACGTCCGGCCCCTCGGACAGCGTCCGCAGCGCCGTTCACCACCGGTCTCCGCGGATGTCCTCTGCGCCTCCCGGACCCCTCGCGCCGGCGCGCTACAGGCCGAACTCGAGGTGCTGGATGTCGGTGAAGCGGACCTCTTCGAGCGAGCCCGCGCGGCGGCCGCCGTCCTGGAAGTAGACCTCCTTGAGGGCCTCGGCCGCGATCCGGCGGAGCTGCTCGTCGCCGGCGCCCTGGTCCTGGGCGTCGAGGAGGCGGGCGGCGTGCTGCGGGGGCAGGGCCACGGTGAGGTGGCGGACGCGGTCCTGGTCGGTGGTGCCGATCGGGGCGGTGTAGCCGAGCCGGGCGCGGGTGTCGATGACGATCCCGGTGGTCGTGGCGGCCTTCTGCCGCGCCTTGGCGCGGACCTGCGGCTGCCAGCGGGCCTTGACCTCGGCCTCCAGGCGGGCCGCGAGGTCGGGCCGGGGGCGCTTCGCGGTGCCGGCGACGTACCGTTCGACCTGGCGCTGCGACACGGCCAGGAGTGCGGCGACGGCCCGCGTGCCCTTGAGCTGTCGTACCAGGTACCGCATCTGCGCGCCCGCCGACTTGGGCGCGGGGCGGGTGAACGCCGACTGCACCGCCTTGTCCAGGCCCTCGCCGAACATGCTCATCGCGCGCTACTCCCCGTTGTCCGTGCCGGTGACGGTGCCGTCCTTGATGTAGCGGGCGAGGTTGAGTTCCGGAGCGTCGTACTGCTCGCGGATCCCTTCGCCCCACAGCACGCTCTGGGTGCCCTCGTGTTTCACCATGCCGGGTGAGACGCCGAGACGCCAGCCGCCGGGCAGCGGCTTGCCTTCGCGGTAGGGCAGGAAGTCCAGCGGCCCTTCGCCGTCGACCGCGTACACGGCGCAGTCGGAGAGGACGGCGACCGGGTACTGCCCGGTGAACGCCGCGTGCTTGACGATCTTGCGGTGCATGTTGGTGCGCGTGCGGGAGATGACGGCGGCCCGGATGTCGGGGCGCCATGTCGGGCGGGCGAGGGCACGCCACGGCTTGCCGGGCTTCCAGCCCTCGCCGCGGGGTCGTTCGCGGAGTTTGCCGATGCCGCCCTTCACGGTGGCCTTGATCGCGGACACCGCGATGGCGAGCTGCGGGTCGCGCAGGCGGTGGCCGTCCATCGCGGTGAGGAACTCGGCCGGTGACGCGTCCGCCGGCACGCCGAGGTCGGCCATGGTGGCGACGTAGGCGTCGCGCAGGCGGCCGTACCAGCCGTCGAGATAGCGGCCGTTGTCGTACCGGACGTAGGCCTCGACCGGCGAGACCTCGTAACCGAGTTCGACGGCGTAGGCGACCGTGGGCGTCGCGTACCAGGCCGGTCCCTCGGGGCGTTCGCCGGTCGGCGTGAACGGGCTGGGCAGGAGGGTGCCGTCCAGGTCCACCCACTCCTTGCCCGACTTCACCCGGGACAGGTCGACGTGGGAGAGGTCGACCAGCCACGAGCCCGGCAGCTTCGGGTCGAACGCGGGCCGCAGCACGCGCGTCGGCGCGCCGAGCCCGACGACCAGGCCGTTGGCGCCGGCGGCGAAGGCCATGTTGACGTCGATGCCCACAAGGTTGCGGCGCAGGCATTCGGCGTCGGTGAGCGGGCGGGCCCAGTCGTACGCCTCCTCCCTGAGGGTCTCGGCGGCGGTCCGCTGGTGGAACCGGGGGAGGTCGGCGAGCAGCGGGTGCCCGTCGGGGGCCTCGCACGGCGCCGGGTCGACCGGGTCCGTGCCCAGCGAGCCGGGGTTGTGCTCACGGTGCCGTACGCCGGCGGCGTCCGGGGCGGAGGCGCGGGTCGGCGGGTGAAGGGCGGTCATCAGTTCCAGACCGGTCACCGCCGTCGAGCCGCGCGGGGTCATGACGCGGGACGCGTAGATCCCCAGGAGCTGGGCGAGTTCGGCCGGGGGCAGGTCGGCGGCGTCGCCCCAGTGGCGCGAGTCGAGCGCGTCCCACGAGGGGATGCACAGTTGCACGCAGGAACGGGTCGAGCCCTGTGCGGGGCGGTAGATCCGTGCCCAGGGCCCGAAGCCGCGCCGGGTCAGTTTCCAGTCGGCGCGGCCCAGTCGGCCGACCGCCGGGTGTCCTTCCGGCAGGCGTCCGGCCAGCCGCTCCTCGTCGGTGAGTTCCGTCGGCAGACCGAATCGTTCGAGTGCGGACCGTGTCAGGACGACGAGCGGGTCGGCGTCCCGGCCCGCTCCGGAGAGGCGGGGCTGGCCGAGCCGCGCCTCGGCGAGGGTCCACTCGACCAGGGAGGGCAGGGAGTCCGCGGGGACGTCGAGGACGAGACCTCCCACGCAGTAGGCCGACACCCGGCCGTCGGCGTCGGCGTCGAGGACCGCGAGCGGTCCGTGGGCGAACCGGGAGTCGTCGCCGGCGCCGGCCTGGGCGTTCCGCGGGGCCGGCTTCGCCGTCTCCGGATTCCTCGCGGCGGGGCGGGGGCAGGCACTGCTACCCGCTGATCTCGAGGCTCTACAGGTCTGGGGGCGGTCGCAGTCGGGCAAGGGCTCGTCTCTTCGCCGTGGTACTGCCGGAGGCCGGGAACGAGCGTGTCGTGCTGTGCCTGCGCGGCACGGTCAAGGCTGTCCAGGTACGCGGGTCGGTTGCGTTGTTCGCTGGGGTTCTGAAAGCCCGTACGAGGGCCGCGTTGCTCCGCGGTGCCCAGGACCATCGGCAGGCGGGGCGCAGCGATGAGGCGGCAGTGTGGAGTGCGGCAGCGCGTGGGATTCTGCTCGCCGGCCGGCGAACGGGGAGAGGCTCGAGCCTCCGTGCCGTTTCGGGTGGCCTGCCCACCTTGGGGCGAGGGCGTTAGGCGTGTGGCGGCTTTGGGCGGAATGGTGCGCGGTTGTTGCACGCAGGGCGGGTGGTAGGAGGTTGGGGTGGCGACGCAGAGGCTTGAGCCGTGGTCGGCGATGGTGGTCACGGCTGTGGCGGGGGTTCTGGCCGACACGGCGGACGGGCTCACGGGTCGGGAGATCGGTGACCTTCTGGCGCTCTCGGGTGTTCCGGACCAGGACGGCTCCAGCAAGCGTGACCGGCTCGCGCGGGCTCTGCTGGCGCGTCAGGCCCGTGACCGGGCGGCGAACTGTGTGGTCGTGTTCGTGAACCATGCGATGGCTCCCGTGCGGTACGCCCAGCAGCCGCAGGTGTTCTCCCGGCGCCGTGACGACCTCAACGAGGTCCTCGTCCACATCGGTCTGCGCGTCAACGAGGAGGGCCGTATCGCCCGCGGCCCGGCCGCCGCAACGCTCAGCGACGCGGCCCGGCATGCGAGCTCGCTTCGCTCCGAGCTGCGCCGTCGCGGCACGCACCAGGAGGTGCTGCGCTACTGCACCGACGAGATCCTCGCCAAGAACGCGTTCCACGCCAGCCTGGAGGCCGTCAAGTCGGTCGCCGACCGGCTGCGGCGCCTCACCGGCGAACAGCTCGACGGGGCGCGGCTCGTCGACGCTGTCCTCATGACCGGCGGCGGCACCGCCCGCGTGGCCGTCAACACCGGCGGCACGCCGACGGAACTCGGCGAGCAGAAAGGCCTCGCGAACCTCGTGAAGGGACTGTTCAGCATGTACCGGAACCCGGCCGCCCACGACCCCCGACTGCACCGCAACGTCACCGACGACGAACTCCTCGAACTGCTCACCACTCTCTCCATGGTCCACCGGCGCCTCGACAGTGCCCGCATCCAGCCTTGAGTACTGCGGGTGGCCCAGCTGTCCGGCAGATAATCTGACGTGATGGAGCGGGAGAGACCGGCAGCACAGGATGCCGAGCGCGATGAAGTAGAGGGGCTCATTGGTGGCTCTCCCCTCGACGCGGCGCAGCAGCTGCGCATCCGAGCGACCCATCGCGGGTTCACCTACCAACATCTGTACGCCGTCGGGTGCCTGCTGAGGTTGCGAGATGCGGGTGCCCAGACGCTGCTGGTGGAGCGTGACGAGGATCTCGAGGTCGTGCTCCCGGACCGACGGCTCTACCTCCAGGTCAAGACCCGGCAGAGTGGCGCACTGGTGTGGAGCGACATCCGCGAGGCGGTCGCCGCTTTCGAAAACGCGATCCGCGCAGAGCACGAAGAAGGTAGGCGCAGCGGCACCCCTGTGCTGGTCGTGGTCAGCAACGCCCAGCCGGGCCCCGGCCTGCTCGCCAGAGTCCGGGCTGCGGACTGGCCGGCCGATGTCCGGCTGCTGTGGCCCGCAGGGCCCCCGGGACAGGACACGTGGCTGCCGCCGCCGGCCCAGGACCTGGAGGGCATGCTGCGGTGGTGCACCGCAGAGGCCGAGCGAGTGCCGTTCCGCTCCCTGAAGCCCCAGACGCTGGTGGAGAAGCTGGCCGCCCGGGTGCAGTACGCATGCACCGGAGCCCACGGTCAGGCCTTCGCCGCGACCGACCTGCCCGAGTTGTGCGAGCAGTTCGTCGAGGAGTTGCAGGCCTTCCCCGAGGCACCCGACACGTACTGGCCGCAGCAGAACGATGATGAACTGCTCGGTGAGCAGCGGGTGCGGTTGGTGGTTGGGTACTCGGGCGCCGGGAAGACCACCTGGGCCGCGCATGCGGCCGGGCGCTGCCCGCTGCCCATCACGTACTGCGACGTCGCAGACGGTATGTCGACGGAGGCTGTCGCCGAGTCATTGGCTCGCGAGCTCGCGGCCCGGCACCTCAGCAGCCGGGTGGGAGGGGAACTGCCCCACGGCTCGAGTACGGACGTTTTGCGGGCAGTCCATCTGCGGCTCGCACAGACGTCAACGATGGTCGCTGTGGTGCTCGACAACGCGCACCGGCTTCCCACGAACGGCATCCGGATGCTGATCGACGCACTGCCCACCGTGCAGTTGATCTTGCTGGCGCAGCCCTGGCCCGACCAGACAGTCCTTGAGGCTCACCTCGGGATCACCGCTCAGATGCTGCCCGGCTGGACCGTCGACACCACCGCCGCGGCATTCGCAGCCGAAGGCTGCAGGCCCGACTACCCCACGGCTCAGCGTGTTCGCACGCTCGCCGGCGGCCTGCCCTTGTACATCCTCCAAGCGGCTGCCTTGACCGCCCGGGAGTATGGGGCCGACGCCGCAGCCTTCTGCGATGCATTCGAGGAGCGGACACATCTCACGTCCACTGCCCAGGAGCTCATCCTGGAGCATGCCTTCGAGCGCCTCTCCGAGACAGCGAAGGCGCTTGCTGGTCTCCTTGCTCTTGCTGAAGTGCCGCTGACACGCGACGAGCTGCAACAGATGGCCGCGGATGTCGGTCTGGAGCGCGCTCCGATCAACGCACGCGCCCTGAGGGAGCTTGCCTCTCATGGTCTGACGCAGACCTTCGCCAACGGTCACGTCAAGCTCCACGACGCAGCACGCCCCCTGGCCACTTCCACCGTGGAGGCCTTCGACGAGGAAGCAGCCGACCGCGTGCAGCGCACCTTGTGCCGGCTCCTCGACGGTCATAGAAGCCCAGACCGACTGATTCGCTGGATGCGTCTGCTGGGCGCAACCGGCCAGATAGACGACCTGATCGCCCTCACCGAGCAGGAGGGGTTCTTCGAACGTGGGTATCCGCGCGAGCTGCGTGCAGTGCTCGCTGATACGGCCCACGCGGCCGAGGCCGACACGGCTCTCCGGTTCGACGCCCACAACGCGCTTTTCGCATGGGCGCACCGGGACAACGATCTGGACGCGGTCGCCCAGCACGTGCAGGCCATGGAGACACTCCACAGGGCCGGGCATCCAGACTTCGGCCATCGGGAGCGGATGCTTCTCGCCAGCAGGAGGTTCCGGCTCTACGGCGAATCGGGCGACCTTAAGCAGCTCAAGAGGGCTTATGTTGAGGCCCACGCAGAGACCCCTGCTCCGTCCCGGTACGACCGCAGCCTGCGGTACGAGTATGCGGCCGCGCTGTGGACAGCCGAACAGTATGAAGAAGCGGGGCTCTTGGCCATGGAGGTCGCCGTCGCCTACATGGATCACCTCGGTCTCGAAGACGACGATCTTCTGGCCCCGACATCCGAGCTGCACGCGAAGTGCGT
Organism: Streptomyces sp. MS191; assembly: GCF_008042125.1. Taxonomy (GTDB): domain Bacteria; phylum Actinomycetota; class Actinomycetes; order Streptomycetales; family Streptomycetaceae; genus Streptomyces. The sequence goes on along the minus strand of NZ_RDBI01000005.1, from coordinate 13,893 downwards.
GAGCAGTGACACTCCCGACGACTTCAAGCGGCTCGCCGACTGCTTCGGCCTGGCTGTTCTCGTCTACCGCAAACTCAACCGCCTGGACTTCGGCCCCTGGGCTGTACGAGCGCAGAAGCTCTATGCCGTCTCAGGCGCAACCCGGTCGGCCATCAACTCCGGACAGGACGTCGCGGACGTGCTCCGCCTCACCAACCCCGGCGAAGCGCTGAAGATTCTCGACACGCTGCTGCTCGCAGCCCAGCAGGACAACCTCCACGACGTGATCATCGGGTTGCGTTCACAGCGTGCCGAAGTCCTGGCACGTACGGGCGACATCGCGAGAGCACGGACGGAGATCGGAATCCTCTCCCAGTACGAGCTCACCTCCGACCAAGCCATGGACATACGGCATCAAAGCCAGCTGATCGAAGAGATCGCCAACAGCGACGACACATAGCCGTCCAGTGATGATCAGCGTGCTACCAAGGTGGTCGTGATCGAGATTAGAGCTGCACTCCCGAAGTCGTGAGCCGACCCGACCGCCGGTCGCCGAGGCTCATGCCGACGACGCCCAACGGTTCTCCAGGACGGCCACCGCCGGCTCGTTGTCCCTAGCCCACTCATTGGCCGTGGGTGCCTGGGGCCCGGTAGTGGGCGCTTTGGCCCGTGGGTTATCGACACACCAGCGCAGGACGTCCAGCATCAATCTGACTGCTCGGTCTGCTGACTCCGTCGAGTAGTCGGCGTACTCCGGTCCGGTGTGCGTGCCCAGAGGCGGATGGGGAACCGTCTCCCTGGGCTTCTCCTCGTGGTGGACCGACGCATCCCGGAGAGGGAACAGCCACTTGAACTCGTCGCCCCAGGCGGCGTTGCGAGGGCCGGTAGCAAACACGAGCTTCAGACCCTCGTGAATCGCCGTGCGCCGCTTGGTGCGGTTGGCCCTCCACGCGGCCCGGCGCGTTGCCGGGACCACCGAGCCGTAGAAGGCATCCAGCGTGTGCGCTGAGGCGGCCACGGCGACCAACGCAGCGTCGAACTCCTCATTCAACGAGGAGGACTCCATAGTGGGGTCCGTCGCTGCCACAGCCTGCTCACGAGCCACGCGGGCCGCCAGCGCCCGGTCGATCGCAATTGCGGCCCAGCGCGGCCACAGACGGGCCGCGACCGCAATCCTCTCAGGGCCGGAAGCCGTGACGGAAACAGCCGCGTGGCCAGCAGGTGCTTCAGCGCTGACTCGCTTGCTCCCGCACTGCGGGCACTGGCGCTCCCCCGGCACCGTCTGCTCGATGACATCGTCCGGGTACCGGTACCCGCACTCGGCGCAGGAATGGCTCATGGGAAAGACCGTAGAAGGAGGAGACTCCGGTCGAAGGCCGACACGACGGCTTTGAGGCCACACAAACGCCGCGCACTCTACGGGCGACGGGGGCGTAGCGCCACAGGGCGGCGAAGTCCCGCCGGCGTACGGCCGGCGGGGATCGCCGGTCGCCTCCAGGCTGCCGCCACAGGTCAAGTGAATACCGGGGCGGGGTCCTCGGCCCGTATAAGGAGTGCGCCAAGAAGGCGTTCGTGCTCGGTGTCGAGTTGGCCGGAGCGGTGCGGTTGCGACGAACCAGGGTCCGATCTGACTGTGTCGCCGTCGATAGGGATCGTCTCGCGGGTCGCGGGGGCGCGGTGGACCGACGGCACCAGAACCACACGCGCTGCCGCCTTCAGCCTGTGCCTCAGCCTGCTCGCCTTCCCAGCGGGGCTCGTGACCCCGTGGGTAGTCGGCTCGGATGCCGCCGGGCGGTAGTCTCGCTGACTCGACCGGGTTGGTATAGACCTCAAGGACGGTCATCGACGAACTTCCAGCTGGGGAGCGAAGCGCGCAGATCCAGCCGTGTTCTCCGGTTTCCACCTGTAGCAGGTGGGCCGCTGGGAGACTGCGGCGCATAGTCGTCGGAGCCGGTTCGGGGGATGAGTAGCTATGGCACAGAATCGCAAGGGGTACTACCGCGCGGGGCACTACGTACAGCCCTCGTCAACGTCCAGCCGGTGGAAGAAGCCGTCAACAGGCGCAGTCGTGATGATCGGCATTCTGGCCATCGCTGGCTGGAACACCCTCTTCGGCAGCGAGGCCGGCCCTTCGGAGAAGTCGCCCCCTGCTCGGCCGGCCGGCTCCTCTGCTCCGGCGGCTTCCGGTCAGTGACCCCGCTTGCGCCGGAAAGCGGTGAAGGGCCGCTGCCACACCTTGCCTTTCTCAGGGAGGCTCCTGCGGTCGGCAGGGGGCGTCGCGTCACCTGACACGGCTTCCTCTCGCAGTCGCTGCCAGACGGCCTGCCACTGCGTGATCTGGTTCTCGGGTACGCCACAGGCTGCAAGGTAGGACCCTGTCGCAGCCCATGTGGTTGGGAGCATCGTGCGGTTCACCAAGCTGCCGACCGTACTGGTCGATATGCGTCCCGCCGAACGCCGGCTGACCTCCTGCTGGGCCAGCCCGCTGACCACGCGCACATCCGCGAGCGCGGTGAAGAAGCCGGTGACGGTGCGGACGCCGCATGGATCGGGCCACGGCCGCTGAGCGGTCTGCGCATCAGGCGGGGCGGCGATGGGGTTGGCGGGAAGATCCGCATGGTTGCGTCCAAGCGCCACCTGGGCACCACTGTTGCGGTCCCTGGCCTGCGGAACGGGACAGCCCCGAGCCTCCAGTGTCAGGCGTAGATGCCGGTAGACAGCCCCCATGTCGAGCAGTGCGGGACCGCCGGCGATGCCGTGGCGCAGCGTGTCTAGCAGTGCGCCGGTGAAGGCTGTGTAGGTGTCTCCGACTGGCGCCAGTGCGGTGCGGGTCTCCGCGGCGGCCGCCAGCAGGAAGCTGCCTTCCACCGCGGCCTGGTCGGCGAGCCCTGGTGAGGCATTCATCCTCCCCAGGGCCAGACCGCTGTAGCAGCAGTCCAGAAGAACGATGTGGCGCTCCGCACGGGAGTCGAGGAGCAGGACCTGGCGCAGCCAGTCGTAGGGCAGGCTTGTCTCGACCCGGTCGGCCTGTGTGCGTGGCAGGGCAAGGCTGAGCGCGTCATGTGGGTCGACGAGGCCGTGGCCCGCGAAGTAAATGAGCAGAGTGTCGGTGGCGTCGGCAGCCGCCCGCCGCACTGGGTCCATCACCGTGTGCGGGTCGATGGGGTTCTCGACGACGGTCACATGCTGGGGAGGCAGCCGGAGGGACTGTGGGCCGCGCAGGAGGTCGGCCAGGGCTTGGAGATTGTTGGCAACGGCGGGGAGCTGCTCAAGATGCTCGTAGCGGCTCGTACCGACGAGGACCGCCCTGGATGCCCCCGGGTCGGGCAACACGCTCACTGCGCCTGCTCTTCCTCGCCGCCTTCGTCGGCGTCGAGTGCCCGGGTCGCCCGTTCGATCTCCTCGGGCAAGCAGTCGGTGAGGATGATCACCGTGTCACCGCGGCGGATCTCTACCCGCGGCCTCTGCGGCCGGGTCTGCCGCCAAGCCACCAGCGCCAACACGAACGATGCTGCGCTCCACCCGTTCCCCGTCACCAGTTGAAGCACATCGAGCGCCGTGCCCATCTCCCCCGGCCGCGGAGAACTGCCCCGCACCTCAACGGTCGCAGACCTGCGCACCTGGGGATCCGACCTCAACCAGCCCTGCAAGGAACGCAGATTTCCAGCACCTGATGCCACCTGTACCTCTAACCGCACCTCTCCCCCTCCCCAGCACATCGGCCGTCTCCCGCGCGGCCACACTCCTCATGCTCCTGCACAAGTAGAGGGCTTCGCCGCGGACTTCACAAGATCAGCCTAGTTGTCCGGCTGGAACTCCTCGAGAAGCGGCGATCGCGCACTGGAGAAAATCGCCAGGACGGTGCCGTCGTCGAGTTGGCCGAGGGAGCGAGGATCACAGAACGCGGCACAGCAGTCGGTGATGCCTCTGTTCACGAGTGCCTGCCCAGCCTGCGGGCGGGCGCGAGCAGGGCAGGCGCACGAGATGTGCCGGGTGCGGATGCGGTCGGCTGCCGGTATTGGAATGCGGGGGGAACGGCTGGCCTATGTCAGGTGAAGGCCGGAACGGGGTTTGCCTGGGTCCACTCGCCTTCGAAGAGGGCTGCGACGAGGCGTTCGTGCTCGACGTCGAGTTCGCCAGCGCGCTGCTTGGTGCGGATCTTGGCAAACCACGGGCCGATCCTGACGGTATCGCCGTCGACAGTGATCGTCTCGCGGGCTGCGGGGGCGCGGCGTTCGCGATGGAGGAACAGTTCGAGGATCTGGACGGTCTGGGCGAAGGTGCGCCGGACTGTCGGGCGGGGTGTCAGGGCGCCATTCTCGGGAGTGAGGTTGAGCGCTTCGAGGAGCTGGCGCTGGCTGGCCTCCAGCGAAGTCCACTGAGTGAGCTGGCGGATGGCCCAGCTGCCGAGGCTGGTGCTGCCAGTGGTGGTGTCGGGGGTGAGGAGCTGGCCGGTCTCGAGGTGACGGCGCACCAGGTGGTACTTGCGGTGCCAGTCAGGGCCGTTCGGGAGACGCCAGTGAGGGTCGATCGCGTCGAGGTCGGCGGCACGCGTGGGGTCAAGCCGGCCACGGGCAGCGAGGGAACGCTGCTCGGCCAGCCAGGCTCCGATGGGGGTGGTGGAAGGGGCGGCAAGGTGCCCGTGTACCGCCTGGTATTCGGCGGCGGCAGTGAGGCGGGCGCGCCAGGCGGCATCATGCTTGTCCCAGATCATGCCCAGCGCGTCGAGTTCGGCGATCCACTCCGGCTCGAGGCGGCCGGTGGTACGGGCGTCGCGCATGGTGGTGATGAAGCGGCCGAGTTCGAAGCCGGCCGGGTCGCTGTGGTCGGCGGGGACGTCGAGGTGACCGAAGGCGTCGTGGAACGCCTGGGCGGAAGCGAGGCCTTCACGGCGGGTTCGGGTCAGGGCGCCCCGGGGGTTGAACGCGATCAGGTCCATGGCGCGGGCGATGCGTTCGGGGTGGATCGTGTAGTCGAAGTGCCAGCGGTGCTGGATGAGGCGGCTGGTCTCGGCCGGGAGACGGTTGGCCTTGTTGGGGAGTCGTTCGATGATGCGGTGGTCGTGGCTGGCCAGGGCTGTGGTGATGGCCCAGACGGGTTCGTAGGGGGTGCCGAGGATGTTCTCGGGGTCGTCGCTGGGCGGGATGTAGACGGGGACGATCAGGGAGGCGGTCTTGCCGGAGACGTCCAGGCGCAGGGCGCGGCCGAGGCCCTGGACGCAGCGTGTGATGCTGCTGGTGGGGTCGGCGAAGACGACGGCGTCGACGCTGGGGATGTCGATGCCTTCGGCGATCACTTTGGCGTTGGTGAGGATCGCGCGAGGGGAGGCGGCGAAGCGGGCGAAAGTGTCGGCGCGTTCGTCGGGAGTGTGGTCGCCGTGGACGAAGAAGACGTCCGGGTCGAGGCCGGGGAGGCAGTCAGGGTCGGCTTTGCGGAGGCGGCGCAGGGTGTGGGGCAGTTCTCGGGCGAAGCGGATCGAGTCTTCGACGAGGTGGAAGAAGACCAGGACCCGGCGCATGGAGTGCTTGGCCATCGCGTTCAGAACAGCGAGGTGCAGGGCGGTGGTGCGCAGCGCATTCTCGCCGGCGGTCTCCTCACTGGCGGCCGTGCCGGGTACAGGAAGGTTGAGTCGGGCGCGGAGGTCGGTGTCGGTGACCGTGGGGACCACGATGCGGTAGTCCGCGGCGACGCCGTCGGCGATGGCCTGTGCCAGGGGGTACTCGAAGACCCTCTTTCCGTACACATGCTCGTTGTCCATGCTGTTCGCCGCCGCATCCCCCACAGACTCGGGTACAGGGCGCGGCCGGCGGCGAGCGGTCGAGGCGGAGTCCGCCAGGTCAGGTGCGGCAAAGCTGCGCGGGGTGGCCGTCATGTAGAGACGGCGTTCCGCGAGGATCCGTGCCGCGTCATTGACCATCGCCCACTTCTTGTCCGCCCGGCCGGCGATGCGGTGCGCCTCATCCATGATCGCGAGATCGAAAGTGGGCACGGTGTAGCGGGTGTGCTGCGTCGCCTCGATCTTGTCGAGTGAGTCGTAGGTCGAGATAACCGTCAGGGCGGGAAGCTGGTCGTCCCCCTCCCCCACCACCGACATCAACGCCGCCAGCGATTCGGGACTGCTCGTGGAACCGACCCTGCGGGCAGCCAGAGCGTCATGGGCCGCAGCGTCCATCGACGACACAATCACCATGTGCTCCAGGTGACCGTCACGACGCCACGCGAGCGCCGTCTGAGCCGCCAGGTCCAACGTGGGCACAACGACCAAAACAAGACGCGCACCGAGCTCATCCGCCGCCCGGATCGACACCAGAGTCTTACCCGTCCCCGTCGCCGCCACATACAAAGCCCGGGTACGCGGGCGCCGCAAATGCCTGACCGCAGCAGCAAGACCCCGCTCCTGGTCCGAACGCAGCACAGGACGACCGGCAGGGCGAGGGACAGCGGACGCGACCGGAGTGACCATGACCCACATCATCCCGTACTGGTCCGACGGCGTCGGACGGATGCTGCAGAGGGGACGGTTTCTGGGGCCCCTCTGTCTGTGGGTTACTCGGCTGCTKCGGTCAGGTGGGTGAGGGTGGAGCCGGTGGGGTTCTTGCGGACGTGGAGTCGGTTAGGGACGCGACGGCGCAGTTCGGGGATGTGGCTGATGACTCCGACGGTGCGGTCGTGCGTGCGCAGGGAGTCGAGGACGTCGAGGACTTTGTGGAGGGTGTCTTCGTCGAGGGTGCCAAAGCCTTCGTCGATGAAGAGGGTGTCCAGGGGGTTGCCGCCGGCTTCGTGGGTGACGACGTCGGCCAGTCCGAGGGCGAGGGAGAGGGAGGCGAAGAAGGACTCGCCTCCGGAGAGGGTGTCGGTCTTGCGGGGGCGGCCGGTCCAGGAGTCGGTGATCTGCAGGCCGAGGCCGGAGCGTGCGCCGTGGGCGGCTTGGTGGTCGGAGTGGGAGAGGGTGTAGCGGCCTTCGGACATGATGTTCAGGCGGGTGTTGGCGGCGGTGACGACTTCTTCGAGACGGGCGGCCAGGACGTAGGCCTCGAGCTGCATGCGGACGCGGGCGCTGGGTGAGTTGCCGGTGACGAGTTCGGCCAGGTGGCGTGCGGTGGTGTGGGCCTGCTCGAGTGGTTCAAGGCGTTGGCTGGCGGTCTCGAGGTCGGCGGCGAGGGCGGCAAGGTCCTGGGTGCGGGTGTGGGCGGCGCTGGCGGCTGCAGCCGCAAAGGCGTGCTGGTCGTCTGCGGCATCCCGTGCTGCGGTGGCGGTGTCGAGGTCTGCGGGGGGCTGTGTGGCGGCCTGCTGCAGCGTCGTGTCTTGCAGGACTGTGGTGTGTACTGCGCAGTCCTGACGCCACTGGGTGATCTCGTCTTCGATCGCGCGCAGGTCTTCGTCGCCGAGGAGAGCCTGCTGGGCGAGTGCCAGGGTGTCGAAACCCTGGTTCTTCGCGGCGAGGGCGGCCTGCTCGGTGCGGTGGGTGAGGGTCTGGGCAGCGGCGGCGAGAGTGCGGGACGCCTCGACCGCTTCCTTGAGCCGGTCGGCGGTGCGAGTGAGTTCGTCGGCGCGGTCGGCGACAGTGGGGTGGGTACCGCGGGCTGTGGTGAGCTTGACGGACAGCTCGGTGAGCTGCCGGGTGAGGGTGTCGTAGTCGGCGTTGCGGGCGGACAGGCCAGCTGTTGCGGTGCTGAGCTGCTGAGTGTGGATGGTGTGCTCGGCGTCGAGTGCGAGGAGTTCTTCTTGAACGGCGCCCTGGTCGACAGCACGGTCCAGGGCGTCGGCCAGGGTGGCGCTGAGTGCGGTGTGCTGGGTTTGCAGGTCGATCAGTGGGGTGTCGCCCGCTTCCCCGGTGGCGGCGGCCGCCTGTTCGCGGAGATCGTTCAGGACGGCTGCGGCATCCTCCCGGGCGGTGTTGGCCTGCTTGTGGGCTGCTTCGGCGTCCTGTTCGTCCTGGCGTGTGGGCTGCCCGTCCTGGGCAGCTGCCGGGGCTGGGTGGGTGCAGCTTCCACAGACCGGGCAGGGTTTGCCGTCGGTGAGGGTGGCGGCAAGTTCGGCGGCCATGCCTTCGGTGCGCCGGCGGCGGATGTCGAGGTAGGTCTGGCCGGCCAGGGTGACGGCCTGTTGTGCGTCTGCCAGGTGCTGCTCGGCCTCGGCGAATTTCGCGAGGTGGGTGTCTCGGCGCCTGGCGGCTTCGATACGGGCCTTGAGGCTGTCCAAGGCGTCGTGGTGGCGACGGCTTTCTTCTTCGGCTTGGCGGGCGGTTTCCCGCCGGGCTTCGAGGGTGCGACGCCTGTCGGGCTCTGCCTCGATCCAATCCTGGGAGGTGCGTTGCTGGGTGGCGAAGTCCTGCCGTTCGGCGTCGACGCGCTTCAGCTGGGCGGTCAGCCGGCGGACGGTGTCTTCTTCAGGGATCAGCGCGGTCAGGACAGCGGCTTCGGCCCTGGTGTTCTGCTCGGCGGTCTCCAGTTGGCTGGCGTCCAGGTCCGTGTGCTCGGGCAGCAGGTGGGTGCAGGCGCTGCGCTCGGCGCGCTGGGCGTGGGCGTGGTCGTGTGCGGCGGTGTCGGCGGCGTGCAGCTGGGGCGCTGCCTGCTGGGCGCGGCGGGCCTGGTCGCGGCGCTGTACCAGGGTGTCCTGGTGGGGTTTTTGTTGCTGCAGCAGCTCGAGCTGTTGCAGAGCATCGGCGTAGCTGGCTTGCTGCTGGCGGAGTTCGCGTGCGGCGGCTTCGAGGGTCTGCTGTTTGGCCAGATTATCCTTGGCCGTTGCGGCTGCTTGGAGGGTCTGCTCGTGGTGGATGTGGCTGGTGTGCAGGAGATCCTGGGCCCAGGCTCGTGCGGATTCGGTGAGGGTGCGAGGGTCTTCGGAAGTGGGGGCGGCTTGGTCGGTCAAAAGGTCGCTTCCGGCGGCCTGGTGGATGCGTTCGGCCAGGCGTAGCACGTCGGCGCGGGCTGCGTCGCGGTTCTTCTCGGTGGTGCGGCTGTGGTCGTTGAGCCAGCGTTCGATGAAGGAGAAGCGGTGGGTACGGAAGAGTTTCCCGAGGAGTTCACGCCGGCCGGAGGCGTCGGCATGGAGGAACTTGGTGAACTCGTTCTGGGGCAGGAGAACGACCTGGCAGAACTGGTCCCGGCTCATGCCCAGAAGGTCGGTGATCTCGGTGCCGGCTTCCTGGTGGGACTTGCTGGCTGGTTCCCAGCGGCCCTGGCCGTCGGTGTCGATGGTCCACTCGCTGAGGCGGGTCTCGGCCTTCTGGAGGGTCTCGCCTTCGCCGGATCGCTTGGGGCGCATCTGGGCGGGGATCCGGTGGATGCACAGGCGGCGGCTCGCGAGGGTGACCTCCAGGGTGATTTCGGTCAGGAGATCCGCGGGAGCGTGATGGCTGCGCAGCAGTAGGTCGCGGTCGCCCGGGGGTTTGCCGTAGAGGGCGAAGCAGATGGCGGCGAAGATGGTGCTCTTGCCTGCGCCGGTGTCACCGTGCAGGAGGAAGAGGCCGTCGGCGGACAGGGCCTCGAAGTCGATGGTGTGGGTGCCGGCGAAGGGGCCGAAGGCCTGCAGGTGCAGGGTGTGCAGGCGCATGTCAGACGGTTTCCTTCTGCTGCTCGTTCAGGCGGGAGGCTTCGACGGCTTGCTGCAGCAGTGCGTGTTCGTCCGGGGTGGGTTCGGTGCCGCGCATGTTGTGGATGAAGTCGCTGGTGATGTCGAGGTCGCTGCGGCCGCGGATGCGTTCGCTGTAGGTGGTGTTCGTGGCCTGTGCCGGGATGTGAGCGGGCCGGTGCTTGAGTTCGGCAGTGTGGGGGAAGCGGCGGCGCAAGCGGGCCATGGCCTCGAAGGGCAGGGCGGTGTCGGTGAGGGTGACCTCGAGCCAGGCGTCCGTCAACGGCTCGTATGCGGGGTTGGTCAGGAGGTCTTCGATGAAGCCGGTGACACGCTCGAGGCGGCGTGGGACGGGGCAGGGCCGGTGCGTGAGGGTGGGGACTGCCCCGGGGGCGAGGTCGACCAGGGTGATCGACTTGGTGTGATGGGCTTCGGAGAAGGAGTAGGCCAGCGGTGAGCCGCTGTAGTGGATGCGGTCGCTGACGCGTTGGGTGCCGTGGAGGTGGCCGAGGGCGACGTAGTCGATACCGTGGAAGATGTCGGCGCCTACGTGGGCGACGCCGCCGACGGTGATGTCGCGCTCGCTGGTGGATTCCTTGGTCTTGTCTCGTTCTTCGGGCCTGCCGGTGCCGGGGGTGACGAAGGCGTGGGCGAGGACCACGGAGCGGGTGCCGGCCAGCTGATTGTCGGCGAGGTCGGCGCGGATGCGGTCCAGAGCCGCGGTCAGTACAGCGCGGTGGGAGACGGCTTCTGCTTCCAGCGAGGTGCGGACCATCGACGGCTCGAGGTAGGGAATGCCGTAGATCGCGACGGGGCCGTCGCCGTCCTTGAGGAGGACGGGAGTGTGGCAGGTGGCCGGGTCGGTACGCAGGTGGATTCCGGTGCGCGCCAGGAGACTGGATGCAACGCCCAGGCGGTGCGCGGAGTCGTGGTTTCCACTGATCATGATGATCGGCACGTTCAGGTCCGCGAGCTGGTGCAGGGCGTGGCTGAACAGGCGTACGGCGTCGAGGCTGGGGATCGCCCGGTCGTAGATGTCGCCGGCTACCAGGACGGCGTCGACGTTGTCGGTTCGCGCGGTGTCGACCAAATGGTCGAGGAAATCGCGCTGGGCGGGTATCAGGTCTTCTGAATGAAACCGGCGGCCCAGGTGCCAGTCAGACGTGTGGAGAAACCTCATGTGCGTCAACCTCGAGCTTCGTCACTCAGTGTGATTGTCAGTGGCGGAAGGGAAGATATGCAGCGTGGGAAGGAGGAGAGATGGCCTCTCCAAGGTCTGCTCGTGCTGCCCGTGTTCCCTCGCCAGGCGGGTGCAGATGGTGCGGTATCGACGCCCGGATTCACGCGCGCCAGTGGGTGGAGTCGGTCGGCTGGCATGCTTGGGTGGCACCGACCGACGAGCAGCGCAAGGAGCGCATGCTTCTGCGCCGGGCACAGCGGTCGGCGCCTGGTCAGTGAGCGAGTTCCTGTAGGCGGGTAAAGATCTCCCGCAGCTGGCGGGGCACGTCCTCGGGGGCGGTGAGGGTGCTGGCCAGCCCGTAAACCATGGCGGGTTTGCCGTTGGGGCTCTTATCTTCGGCTTCTTGTTTGATCATGCCGAGGATGCGGGCGCTGAACTTCTTGCCGTCGCGGTGTGCCTCGAAGTCCTCGGGGCGCCAGGCCTGGGGAGCAGGCCGGGGCCACAGAGCGTTGGCCGCGGTGGCCCACTGCTTGTCGCTGAAGAGTTCTTCGAGCTCGTTGTAGCCGTCGGCTTCTCCCACATAGGACACCTGTGTGGTGAGGTCGAGGCCGGCTCGTCGGAGTCGTTCATCCTTGAGAAGTTTGTTGGTGCGGCTGTCGGCGTCGATCATCAGCATGACCGTGCGCAGGTGTTTGACGAGGTAGCTGGCCAGGTGGAGAGCGCCCTCGTTGTTCTCACAGCCCCACAGAGCAATGCCCGCCGCCTGGAGTGACATGTTCTGGGCCAGGCGGAACAGCAGGGGGAGGCTCTGTTGTTCCGTGTCGCCCTCGACGGCAAGGAAGCAGCGCTCGTGGAGCAGGACGGAGTTGCGCAGACCCAGTGATGCCGCGATCTGGCCGAGGTGGAAATCGATCCCGTCGTGCTGGTCGTCCTTGAGGCGTTCGACGACAGTGCGCCCGTCGGGTCCCAGACTCAGATGGACCACATCGGCGATGTCGACACCGTCGATGAGGTTCATCGAGTGGGTGGCGACCATGACGTTCACGTGCGGCAACCCGCACTGCTTACGGACGATGTCCATGACCGTGCGCTGATGGCGGTAGTCAAGATGGGTGTCGGGTTCGTCGTAGACCACGATGGTCTGCGTGGGCTGAGCGCTTGCGGGTTCCCCTGAGGCGGCCAGTTCGGCATTCTCCAGGAGGTTGCTGGTCCACTCCCACACCGCCAGAGCGATGCGGCGGGCGCTTCCCTGGCCGGCGCGTGTCAGGTCGACTGGCTCACCGTCGGCCCTTGAGACGTGAAGCGGAGCGCCTTTGAATCCTCCGCTGAAGGAGACCATGGGCTTGACGTTGACGTTGACATACTCGGCGCAGTGCTGGCGGATGTGGCGGCACAGGGAGTCGGCTTCCTTCTCCAGCCGCTGGTTGATCTCTTCCTCGATCTCGCGGACACGGCCCTGGAGGGTCTCGTCCTCCAGGTGCGTCTTGTAGCTGCTGTTCAACGCGGTACGTACGGCGTTGTCGGGGCTCTCGTCCTTCCCGCCGAACGACAAAAGCCGCGGGAGTCGCTCCTCGAGCGTTTTGGGCAGCGGCTGCCATCCCTGGTCCTGGGGAACGGTCTTGGCGTGTGCCGTCAGTTCCGCCAGGAGGTCCTCTTTGAGGTTTCCTGCCGGAGTCAGGCCGTACTCGGCGACGAGCTTCGTCAGTGCCGGCTTGAGCAGCCGGTCCAGGTCACGCAGCTGCGGGTCGGTTGGCTGGCTGCCGAAATACTCCAGGCAGGTCGTCTCTCCCGGGCGCGAGCGCCGGCGGATACGCACATGCTCGCCAAGCCCGCTGTCGGCCTGCTCGTCGGCGTCCAGCCGGAACTGTCCCTCCACCCAGGTCTCGGCGCACCGGCGTCCGCTGGATTCTTCCTCGTCCCGCACGTAGGTGCGGTCTTCGTCGGTCAGGCGGTGGGCGCCGAGGAGGAAGGCCAGCGCGGTCAGCACCGCGCTCTTGCCACCGTCGTTACGGCCGGCCAGAACGGTCGGCCGGCTGACCGGGATCTCCGTGACCTGGGCCAGGGAGCGGAACCCGCGCACGGAGTAGCTGTCGAGATACACGGGAGGAGCTGCTCCGTATCTCCCCGTCCAGAGCGGACAGAGGCGTGGCGTGCGGCAAGCACGGATGCTGACGAGGCACCTGTGCCACTGGCACAGGCCGTCATATTAAGTGCTGTTGAACAACTGCAGTACCTTTTGGGCCAGTTGAACCAGCCAGTAGCTTCACGCACGACTACCGCCAGAATCCCCCTCTCCCTGAGACAGAGCACCCGCCCAAACCTCCCTTTCGCACGCCTGATCGATGCCGGCAGGGGTATCTCGTCGGCTTGGATTCGACCACGACGCCGGGGCGAGGCGCGGCCGGCGCGACTGAGAGGAGGCGAGTCGGAAACCTCCCCGACGGCGCCGAGCCGTGAACGAGTGGCGTGGGTTCCTCTCCGCTCGCGGCCTTCTCTGAAGGCCGGGCACGGCGCACCCTGCGTGGCCCGCAGCAGCCGGACGCCCGACCGTTCACGCGGGGAACAACCGGTGGCGTGCCTCCCCCATGGGCCCTCGCGGAGGGCCGGGGGCCACGGCTCGTTCGGGCACGGCTGGGCATCGTCACACCAGCGAGCGCAGGTCTGCCAGCCAATCGCGCCGGTCGGGCTTGCGGGATGCGACCCATGGCTCTGGGGTGGCCCGCCAGGGTTCCCCCTCATCGCCGTGAGCAGGGTTGGGGGTTGGATTCCGGAAGAGGGGGTCGGGGTCGATTCCCAGGGCCGTGAGGGCGTCGATCTGTGCTCTGGTCAGCAGCGCGGTTTGTTCACGGCTTTTGGAGATCCATAGTCCCAGGCGGACGGGGTCCCCATCGAGGTCTTCGCGGTGGGCGAGCGGCACCTGGAGGTGCCCTTCCCGGTGTAGGTACTGGCGGGCTGCCCTCAGTCCGCGCTGGAAAGCCCGCATGCGCGAGCCAGGGGCGTGCCGGAGTAGCAGCGCGTGGGGGTGGAGATGGGGATGTTGGGCGGTGAGCTGGATGAGCAGGGCGATCTGCTGCGGGTGCAGTTCGCGCTGTCGGGTGATCTGCCGGTCGAGCCACATGTGGGGGTCTTCACCGGAGTTGGGGGCTGGGGTGGGCTTGGTG
>NZ_RDBI01000049.1 GCF_008042125.1 Streptomyces sp. MS191 | reverse complement strand
CGCCGAAGGACTCCAGCGCGTCACGATGCGCCGCCTGGCCCAGGAACTGGACACGGGACCGGCGTCGCTCTACGTCTACGTGGCCAACACCGCGCAGTTGCACGCGGCGATCCTCGACGAGCTCCTGGGCGAGGTCGATCTCGGCCCGGTCACCGCGTCCGGGGACTGGCGCGAGCGGATCGAGGCGGTCCTCGCCTCGTACGGCGCGGTGCTCCACGAGCACCCGAGCCTCGCCCACTCGGCCCTGGTCGCCCGCCCCTCGGGACCTCACTACCTGGACCTGGTCGAGGCGCTCCTGGCGCTGCTCGCCGAGGGCGGCGTGCCGGACGGTCAGGCCGCCTGGGGCGTCGACGTCCTGCTGCTCACGACCACCGCGAGCGCGGCCGAACATGCCGCCCGGGACGACGCGGCCGCGTCGGACGAGGAGTGGAACGCGCTCGCCGACGCCGTCGAGAACGCCTCCCCGGCCACGACTCCGCACATCGCCGCMCTCGGCTCCCAGTTGCTCTCGGGAACCCCGGGGGCGCGCCGCGCCTGGGCCGTCCGGATGCTCCTCTCCGGCATGGCGGACACGCCGCGCCCGTCCGCCTGACCCCTGGTCCCGCCCGTCGTCCGTCCGGTCGGCGCGCCGGCCGCCGCCCCGTGGCTCACATGCCGTGCTGGACGACCCCGCGCGTGGAGAACGTGACGGGATCGCCGCCGGTGAAGTCGCCCGGCGGGATGCCGGGGTGATGCCCCTCGCTCGGCGCCGGCGTCTCGGCGCGGGGGCCCAGCGCGAGGCGCGACACGATGCGGTAGCGGTCGCCCCGGTAGAGCGAGTGCACGTACTCCACCGGCCGGTTGCGGGTGTCGGTGGTGAGGCGCTCGAAGAGCAGCGCGGGGGAGAGTTCGGGCACGTCGAGCAGGTCGGCCTCGGCGCGCGTCACGACCGTCGGCTCGATCGACTGCACCGCCTCGCTGACCTGCACGTCGTGCCGGTCGCGCAGGTGCTCGTACAGGTCTCCCTGCTCCAGTTCGTCACTGGTCAGGTCGGGGACGAGGTCGGCGCGCACGTGCAGGTACTCGATGGCCATCGGCGAGCCGTCGACCAGCCGGAGGCGCGCCACGTACCGGATCTCCGCCGCCGGTGAGATCCGCAGCTTGCGGCCCACCCGGGCGCCCGCGGGCAGGGTCCGGAACTCCAGCAGCCGGCTGGTCCACACGCCGCCGGCCTGCGGCAGGCTGAAGGCGTGCCGGTCCGACACCAGTTCCTGGGTGATCTTCTCGGCGGCCACGAACATGCCCCGGCCGTGCTCGCGCACCAGCAGCCCCGCGACGACGAGTTCGTCCACCGCCGCGCGCAAGGTGGGCCGGGAGACGCCCAGTTCGGCGCTGAGCACCCGTTCGGACGGGATGGCGTCACCGGGGCGGCGCGCCTCGACGAGTTCGAGGATCGCGTCCCGGACGCGCTCGCGCTTGAGTACCGCACCGGAGGCGGCGGCGTCGATCTCCATGCGGGGCTCTCGTTCGTCGGCGACAGGGCACTGGTCATCATAACTGGTCTGCTGGTCAGGCGACCAGTGTGCGCTTACTTGCCCCCTGCTCGCCGTCGCCTGGGGGCTTTGAGGGTGAAGTCCCTTTCTGTACAGGAGGGTTGACGCCGCGATTGGTCCATGCCATTTTCATCCCGCACCGACTGGTAAACCCCTGGCAGGTAACTGGTTAAGTGGGGTGGTCGTGTGCCGTGCTCCGTGTGCCGTCCGTCCCCCAGGTCTCCAGGTCTCCAGAGGTGAACCGTGAAGTACCGCTCCCCGGCTCTGCTCGGCGCCATGCTGCTGAGCAGCGGGCTCATCGCATGCTCCTCATCGGGCGGTTCGTCCGGCGACGCCGCCTCCGGCAGGACCGTCCTCGACGTCTGGCTGATGCGGGACAGCGTCTCGGACGCCTTCCGGAAGGAGTTCGAGACGGGCTTCGAGAAGGCCCACCCCGAGATCGACGTGAAGATCCAGATCCAGGAGTGGGACGGCATCGGCGAGAAGGTCACCGCCGCACTGGCCAGCAACGACGCGCCCGACGTCATCGAGGTGGGCAACACCCAGGTCGCCCAGTACGCCCAGAGCGGCGGTCTGACCGACTTCAGTGACAAGGTCGACGAGCTCGGCGGGGACAGCTGGCTGAAGGGCCTCGCGGAGCCGGGCGCGTACGACGGCAAGCAGTACGGCATCCCGTACTACGCCGCCAACCGCGTGGTCGTGTACCGCACCGACCTCTTCCGGAAGGCGGGGGTCGACGCGACCACGATCAAGACGCGAGAGCAGTGGATCGCCGCCACCGAGAAGCTCAACCGCGGCGGCACCCAGGGCATCTACCTGCCCGGCCAGAACTGGTACGCCCTGGCCGGCTTCGTCTGGGACGAGGGCGGCGACCTCGCCGTCCGGGAGGGCGGCCGCTGGAAGGGCGGCCTCGACAGCCCCGAGGCCCTGCGGGCCATGGCCTTCTACCAGCGGCTCCAGGCGCTCGGCAAGGGCCCCAAGGACTCCGACGAGGCCCAGCCGCCCCAGGCCGAGGTGATGGCCAAGGGGCAGATCGCCCAGATCATCGCCGCCCCGGGAGGCGCCGCCGTCGTCACCCAGAGCAACCCCGAACTCAAGGGCAAGCTCGGCTTCTTCCCCATCCCCGGCAAGACCGCGGACACCCCGGGCGCCGTCTTCACCGGCGGCTCCGACCTGGTCGTGCCCGCCGTCGCCGCGCACCAGAAGGAGGCGCTCACCTTCCTCCGCGAACTCACCGGCGACACCTGGCAGAAGAAGCTCGCGCTGACCATGAGCTACGTGCCGAACCGGACCACCCTGGCCGGCGCGGTCTCCGCCGACCCCGGCGCCGCGGCGATGGCCGTCGGCGCCGCCAACGGCCACGCCACACCCAACACGCCCCAGTGGGCGGCCGTCGAGGCCAAGAACCCGATCAAGGACTACATGACGGCCGTGCTCACCGGCCGCGACGCCGGGTCCGCCGCGGCCACGGCGTCGCAGACCATCACCACCACCCTGAACAGCGGCTCCTGACCACGACGGCGCCCCGCCGCGCTACGTCGTCACCCTCGCCCGCGACCAGGAGGACGTCCGCGCCGCCCAGCGCCTGCGGCACCAGGTCTTCGCGGGCGAGCTGGGGGCCCGCCTCGACGGCCCCGAACCCGGTCTGGACGTCGACGCGTTCGACGCCTACTGCGACCACCTGCTGGTCCGTGAGGAGGAGACCGGCGAGATCGTCGGCACGTACCGGCTGCTGCCGCCCGAGCGTGCCCGGATCGCCGGACGGCTCTACTCCGAGAGCGAGTTCGACCTGACCCGGCTCGCGCCCCTGCGCGACGACCTCGTCGAGGTCGGCCGCTCGTGCGTCCACCCCGCCCACCGCAACGGCGCCGTCATCGCCCTGATCTGGGCCGGGCTCGCCCGCTACATGACCCGCACCGGCCACAACTGGCTGGCCGGCTGCTGCTCGATACCGCTCGCCGACGGCGGCGCGCTGGCCGCCGCCACCTGGGACACCGTCCGGACCCGGCACCTCGCGCCCGAGGAGTACTGGGTCACGCCGCACCGGCTCTGGACCCCCGAGGCCACCGGCCGGCCCGAGGGCCGCGTCGAACTGCCCCCGCTGCTGCGCGGCTACCTCCGCCTCGGCGCCCGGGTCTGCGGCGCCCCCGCCCACGACGTGGACTTCGGGGTCGCCGATCTGTACGTCCTGCTGTCGCTGCGCGACACGAACCCCCGCTACCTGCGCCACTTCCTCTCGCTCGTGCCCGCCCGGTGACCACCGTCCCGGGCCCCGGCGCGGCCGTCTCGCCGTGGCTGCCCACGGCACCCTGCACCCCGGGCCGGTGCGCSGCGCACCCCGGGCCCGCCGCCGCGACCGTGGGTCCCGCCCGGGCCCTCGTCCGGCTGGCCGCCGGCCTGGCCACCGTGGCCGCCGGCCTCCTGCTCGCACCCCTCGCCGCGCTCCTGCCGGCCGCCGCCCGCCGGGCGGCGACCCGCCGGTGGTGCCGGGCCGTCGTACGCGCCTTCGGCGTGCGCCTCCGCGTCACCGGGGCCCCCGCCGAGGGCCCGCTGCTCGTCGTCGCCAACCACGTCTCCTGGCTGGACATCCCGCTCATCGCCGCGGTGCTGCCCGGCCGGATGCTCGCCAAGACCGAGGTCCGGTCCTGGCCGGTGCTCGGTCCCCTCGCGGCCCGCGGCGGCACGCTGTTCATCGACCGCGACCGGCTGCGCGCCCTGCCCGGCACCGTCCGCGCGATCGGCGCCGTGCTCGCCGGCGGCGGCCGTGTGATCGTCTTTCCCGAGGGCTCCACCTGGTGCGGCCGGGCGGCGGGTGCCTTCCGGCCCGCCGCCTTCCAGGCCGCGCTCGACACCGCCGCCGGCGTCCAGCCGGTCCGGCTCGCCTACGGCCCCGCCGGACCGGCCGCGTTCGTCGGGGACGATTCGCTGGCCGCGTCCCTGTGGCGGATCGCGGCGGCCGGCGGACTGACCGCCGAGGTGCGGATCCTCGATCCGCTCCCCGGCGGCCGCTACCCGGACCGCCGCGCCCTCGCCGCGGCGGCTCAGCGCGCGATCGCCAGCGACAGCGCGAACCGCCCCTTCCGGTCCGTCCACCAGCGGGTCAGCTCCAGCCCCGCGTCCGCGAGCTCGCTGCGCACCCCCGCCTGACGGAACTTCGCCGACACCTCCGTCCGTACCTCCTCGCCCTTCTCGAACGGCACGATCAGGTCGAGCTCCGGGATCTTCACCGTGAGC
>NZ_RDBI01000048.1 GCF_008042125.1 Streptomyces sp. MS191 | reverse complement strand
GCCCGGGATGTGCCGGGTCATCACCGCCCCTTGTGAGGATCGTGCATCAGTCTGGAGAACTGGTCGGACGCCTGCTTGACCAGCTCCCCCACCGGCTCGTCCTGGCGAAGGGGCGGCGGGCCCTGTGACCTGTCCATGCGCTGTTCCTCCCGAGGGTCGCTGCGGGAACGTGCCGCCGGTACGCCGACGGCCCGGGCGGCCGTCCCGCCCCGCTGCGGAGGCGGCATGGCCCGGCGGGCCGCGCGACCGGCGTACCGGCCTCTGTCACCGCGCGTACCCGCTGTCGCGCATCGCATGCGACCCCTCCATGGTCCCTCCGATCGTGCGGACGGGCAGGCGGCGATGTCACACGATCCTCACAAGGGGCGGTGATGACCCGGCACATCCCGGGCAGCCGAACGGCATCCGGCTGTCCGACCCATGGAGGCCCCGGTGATCGCTGTCGCCCTGCTCCTGCCGCCCCTCCTCCTCGGGCTCGTCCTCGCGCTCGACCGCTACGAGGACCACATGAGCGCCAGCGCCCGCGCTCCCCGCCACGCGCGCCGTCTGCGCCTCGTGCCCGATCCCCCGCAAGCGCACGCCCAGGAGCCCCCGCTCGATGCGTCGGCGCCGTCGGAGCGTGCGGCCTGAGCGGGTGTCCGGCGGCCGGGCCGGGCACGGCTCCCGGGCGGGGCGCGGTGCGCCTCGGCGGAACGGGTACACCTCCTTCCATGTCCCCCTCCCCCGCACCGGCCGACCGCAGGGCTCCCGTCTGGCCCTGGTACGTCGGCGCCGCCGCGGCGGTGACGGCCACCGCCGTCGCCGGCGGCCGCTTCGTCGACCCAGGCACCACCTGGTACCGCACCCTGCGCAAGCCGTCGTGGCAGCCTCCACCATGGGCCTTCGGCGCGATCTGGACTCCGCTCTACGGCTCCCTCGCCTGGGCCGGGGGCCGCGCGCTCGCCACGACCCGCGGCGGCGACCGCACCCGGCTCCTCGGCAGCCTCGGCACGAACCTCGTGCTGAACGCCGGCTGGAACGCCCTTTTCTTCGGACGCCGCAGCCCACGGGCCGGACTCGCCGGCACCGTCCTGCTCGATCTGAGCAACGCGGAGCTGCTGCTGCGCCTCGCGCGAGCGGATCGCCCGGCCGCCCGCGCCCTGCTCCCGTACGCGACCTGGTGCCTCTTCGCGACGGCCCTCAACGGCTCCCTGGTCCGCCTCAACCCGGGGCCGGGCCGCCGGTACCCGCACCGCGGCCGCTGAGGGCCCGGCGCCGTCCCGCCCGTCGAGCCCCTCGGCCCGCCGGGCGTCGCGGCCGGGCGCCAGCGGGCACGTCAGGTCCGTACGAGGCTCGCGGCACCGAAGGACACGTCGAAGCGGTCGCACCAGATGCTGACGCTCGGGTACGCCTGCCAGTCGACGCCCCGGGGCAGCGGGTAGTTCTGGTCCCCCTTGTTTCCCTTCAGCGCGCCGAGGCTCAGATGGCGGCCGTCGTCGAAGACGTGCCAGCCGGCCCTTCCGGCCCTCACCGGTGCGTCGCTCAGCCATACGCGGACGTCCGGTCCACTGCTCGTGTCGAGGCCTTCGATACGGAGCACGGCGGTGCCGTCGCCGAGGCGCACGATCCGCACCGTCCCCTTCGTCGGGTGCTCGTGGCTGACGAAGGTGCCTCGCGCCTCGGTGACGGGCTCGGCCGCCGGCGTGCCGGCCGACGGTCGGGTCGCGGGCTCGCTCGCGGAGGGAGGCGCCTCGCGCACGGTCTCGTCCGTCCACAACGCCCAAGGCTCGAACCACACGAGCCCGGCGACCAGCAGCAGAGCCGATACGACCGCCCCGCGTAGCCACCACGTCGTGCGCACGCGCCCCACGGCGCACCTCCTCGTCCTCGCCGTCCGCTCCGTGACCACCATCCAACCCGGGCGGTGGCCGGATCGGGAGGGCCGGCCTGATGACGAAATCCTTACGCCGCGGCGTGGGCGCCCCCGCGGCGGGCCGCCGCTCCGTAGCGTCCCGGACATGCGTGTACTCGTCACCGGAGGAGCCGGATTCATCGGCTCGCACATCGTCACGGCGCTCCGGGAGGCCGGCCACGAGCCGGTCGTCCTGGACGCCCTGCTGCCCCGTGCCCACCCCACCGCACCCGAACCGCCGGCCGCGGAGTTCCTGCACGCCGACGTCAGGGACGCGGCGAGCGTCCGCGCGGCTCTGCGCGGGGTCGACGTGGTCTGCCACCAGGCGGCCATGGTCGGCCTCGGCAAGGACTTCGGCGACGCGCCGGATTACGTGGGCTGCAACGACCTGGGCACCGCCGTGCTGCTCGCGGCGATGGCGGAGGCGGGCGTGCGCGGGCTCGTCCTCGCCGGATCGATGGTCGTGTACGGGGAGGGCCGTTACACCTGCCGTCGCCACGGCGCCGTCCGGGCGGGAGCGCGTCGCCCGGAGGACCTGGCGGCCGGCCTCTTCGAGCCCCGCTGCCCGGACTGCGGCGACGCGCTCCATCCCGGCCTGGTGGCCGAGGACGCGCCGGCCGATCCCCGGAACGTGTACGCCGCGACGAAACTCGCCCAGGAGCACCTGGCGGCGGCATGGGCCCGGGGCATGGACGCGACCGCGATCTGTCTGCGGTACCACAACGTCTACGGGCCGGGGATGCCGCGGGACACCCCGTACGCCGGGGTGGCCTCCTTCTTCCGTTCGGCCCTTGCCCGCGGAGAGGCGCCCCGGGTCTTCGAGGACGGGGGGCAGCGGCGGGACTTCGTCCACGTGCGGGACGTCGCGGCGGCGGCCGTCCGCGCGGTGGAGGCGACGGGTGCGGTGCGGGCCGGGGCCCTCAGCACGTACAACACCGGCAGCGGGGAGCCCCGCACCGTGGGCGAGATGGCATCCGCTCTGGCACGGGCGTACGGCGGTCCGGATCCGGTGGTGACGGGAGAGTACCGGTTGGGCGACGTACGGCACGTCACGGCGGACTCGGGCCGGCTCCGCAGGGAGCTGGACTGGCGTCCCGTGGTCGGCTTCGCGGAGGGCATGGCGGAGTTCGCGAGGGCGGGGCAGCGGGCCTCGGCGGCGGTGCGGGGCTGACCAGGCGGGGCCGGACGAAGGACCCCGGGGTCCCCTGCCGGAGGGCGGGTCCCGGGGCCGTCGTCCGGCGCGCCGGCTCACGCCGTCGGCAGGGTCACCTCGAAGCGGCAGCCACCGGGGACGTTGCGCACCCCGGCGCTGCCCGCGTGGGCCTCCACGATGCCGCGGACGATGGCCAGGCCGAGTCCGGCACCGGCGGGCGGGGTGCGTGCCTCGGTGCCGCGCCAACCGGTGTCGAAGACCCGGGGCAGGTCCTCTTCGGGGATGCCGCCGCAGCCGTCCGTGACCGACACGACGACGGCGTCCTCCCTGCGTTCGGCCGAGACCGCCACCGTGCCGTCGGCGGGCGTGTGACGGATCGCGTTGACGAGGAGGTTCGTCAGCACCCGGGTCATCTCCTTGCCATCCACCTCCACGGGGAGCGGCTCCAGCCGCTTCCCCTCCAGCCGCACGCCGTGCTCGCGAGCCAGCGGGTCGGCGCCGCTGAGGGCGTCGCCCACCAGGTCGTACACGCAGATGCGGCTCGGGTTGAGGCTCAGTGTGCCGGCGTGGATGCGGGACAGTTCGAAGAGGTCGGTCACCATGACGGTGAGGCGTTCGACCTCGGTGCGGATCTGCCGGTGGTAGCGGGCGGGGTCGGCGGCAATGCCGTCCTCCAGCGCCTCGGCCATCGCCCGGAGTCCGGCCAGCGGGGTGCGCAGGTCGTGGGAGATCCAGGCGACGAGTTCCCTCCGTGACGCCTCCAGCGCACGCTCGCGGCCGCGGGAGGCGTCGAGTCTGGCGCTGGTGGCGGCCAGTTCGCGGGTGAGCGCGGCGAGTTCCGCGGTGGCGGTGCCGTGGGGCGCGGAGAAGCCTCCGCCGTCACCGAACTCCCGTGCGGCGCGCGCCAGGGCACGGCTGCGGGCCACGACCCAGCGTCCCAGCACGAGCGCGGTTCCCAGGGAGACGAGGGCGGCCATCGCGACGACGACCGTGACCACCCACAGGTCGTGGGCGGACAGGAACATCGCCTGTGCGACGGCCAGCGTCCCGGCGAGCATCGCGGTGACCGTGACGGCGGCGACGACGGTCAGCGACAGGGCGACGGAACGGTGGCGCACGAGACGCAGTACCACGGCACCGGCGACTCCGGCGCACGCCGCACCGGCGAGCGCGAACAGCGCGATGAGCAGGACGTCCTTCACGCAGCGCCCTCCTGGGGGCCGGCCTTCTCGACGGGACGGGCCGTCGTCCCGGAGTCGGCAACGGGCTGGGAACCTGTGGTCTCACCGGTGTCGAAGCGGTAGCCGACGCCCCACACCGTCCGGATGTGCCGGGGCCGCGCCGGGTCGTCCTCGATCTTGGCGCGCAGGCGTCGCACGTGGACGGTGACGGTGGACAGGTCCCCGAAGTCCCACCCCCACACGCGCCGCATCAAGTCCTCCCGCGTGTGCGCTATGTCAGGGTGCGCGAGGAAGTGGGCGAGAAGATCGAACTCCCTCAGTGTGAGGGCGAGTTCCAGCCCACCCCGGGTGGCCCGACGGGTCTCGGTGTCCACCGTCAGGGCGCCGGCACGCAGCGTCGGGCGCGGCGCCGCGCCCGGCGCGGCGTCCCTCGCACGGGTGCGGCGCAGCACGGACGTGACGCGCAGGACGAGTTCCCGGGGGCTGAAGGGCTTGGTGACGTAGTCGTCGGCTCCGACCTCCAGGCCGGTGATCCGGTCCTCCTCGTCGCCTCGCGCGGTGAGCATGATCACGGGCACGAGCCCGGCGGCCCGCAGCCTTCGGCAGACCTCCAGCCCGTCCAGGCCGGGCAGCATGAGGTCGAGGACGACGAGGTCCGGGCGGCGGTCCTCGGACCGTCGCAGTGCCTCGGGTCCGTCCGCCGCCCGGTCGACGGCGAACCCCGCGCCCTGGAGGTATCCGGTGACCACCTCCGCCACCGTCGAATCGTCGTCCACCACCAGGATCCGGGCGGTGCCGCCCGGGATGCTGCTCTCGGTCATGCCGCACAGCGTCGCATCCGGGTGTCCCGGCGGCCACGGCCAGTCGGGCGTACGACGGCCGACGTCCGCGTTTCGTAAGGAGTTCCGAGGGCTCCGCACGTCGACTGCTCCCTACGGTGAGGCGCATGACCCCCATGACCGCCGATGTCGTCCTTCCCTGCCTCGACGAGGCCGAGGCCCTGCCCTGGGTGCTGGCCCGCATCCCGTCCGGCTGGCGGCCGATCGTCGTCGACAACGGCTCCACCGACGGCTCGGCCGCGCTCGCCGCGCGCCTCGGCGCCACCGTCGTGCGTGAGTCGCGACGTGGCTTCGGTGCCGCCTGCCACGCCGGACTGCTCGCCTCCGACGCCGAGTTCGTCTGCTTCTGCGACTGCGACGCCTCGCTCGACCCTCGCCTGCTGCCCGGTCTCCTCGCCGAGGTGAGCGACGGATCCGCCGATCTGGTCCTGGGCCGCCGACGCCCGGCCGCGCGTGGCGCCTGGCCGGCCCACGCCCGGGCCGGCAACGCGGCGCTGTCCCGGCTGCTGCGCCGCCGCACCGGCCTGCGGTTGCGCGATCTCGGCCCGATGCGGGCGGCGCGGCGCGAGGCCCTTCTCGGCCTCGGGCTGACCGACCGCCGCAGCGGCTACCCGCTGCAGATGGTGGTGCGGGCCTCGGACGCCGGCTGGCGGGTGCGGGAGGTCGACGTGCCCTATCTGCCCCGGTCGGGCCGGTCGAAGGTCACCGGCACGTGGCGGGGCACCTGGCAGGCGGTGCGCGACATGCGGCGGGTGCTGGCCGAACCCGCGATCGCGGGTGAGCGCGCGTGACCACGCTGCTCGTCATCGCCAAACAGCCCCTGCCAGGGCGGGTGAAGACCCGGCTCACTCCCCCGTTCACGCCCGGGGAGGCGGCCGCGCTCGCCGAGGCGTCGCTCATCGACACGCTCTCCGTCGCCGCGCGCGTCCCGGCCGCCCGGCACGTCCTGGTGCTCGACGGGGAGCCCGGCGACTGGCTGCCGCCGGGATTCGAGGTGGTGCCGCAGGTCGCGGGCGGTCTCGACGCCCGGCTCGCGGCGGCGTTCGCGGCCTGCTCGGGGCCTGCGCTGCTCATCGGCATGGACACCCCGCAGCTCACGCCCGGGCTCCTCGCGCCCGCGCTGCGCTGGGATCGGCACGACGCCTGGTTCGGGCCGGCGTCGGACGGCGGCTTCTGGGCCCTGGGACTCGCCGTCCCCGATCCCGCACTGCTGCGGGGCGTGCCGATGTCCCGCCCGGACACCGGCAGGGTCCAGTACGAGCGGCTGGACGCGGCGGGGCTGCGGGTGGGTCGGCTTCCCGTCCTGCGCGACGTGGACACCGCCGACGACGCGCGACGGGTGGCCACCGCGGCCCCGGGTGGCCGGTTCGCCGCCGTGCACGCCGCGTTGACGACGGCGATGCCGACGGAGGCGGGCACGTGACCACGACCGCCTGGCGTGCCGACCCGTACGCCGACGCCCTGCGCAGCGGTCAGGGGCCGCTGTTCCTCCGCCGGCGCGACGGCGGGGTCATCCCTCTGGAGGTGGAGCGCTGGTGCGAGACGCCGGACCGTGCCGACCGCTCCGTCCTGGGGCGGTGCCGGGGAACCGTGCTCGACGTCGGGTGCGGCCCAGGCCGGCTGGCCGCCGCGCTGGCTGCGAGGGGCCGGCCGTCCCTGGGCATCGACGTGAGCCCGGAGGCGGTCGCCCGGACCGTGCGGCTCGGCGGCTCGGCCCTGTGCAGGTCGGTCTTCGATCCCCTGCCAGGCGAGGGGCGTTGGGACACGGCCCTGCTGATCGACGGGAACGTGGGGATCGGGGGCGATCCGGCCGCCCTGCTCCGCCGGCTGCGGCGCGTGGTCGCGCGGTCCGGACTGCTCATCGCCGAGTGCGTGCCGGAGCAGGTGGACGAACGGTGCGAGGTGCGGGTCGACAACGGCCGCGGGGCCTTGGGCGAACCGTTTCCCTGGGCGCGCGTCGGCGCCCGCGCCCTGACCGCCCACGCCTCCCGCGCGGGCTGGAACGTGACCGAGCGCTGGACGCTGCACCGGCGCTCCTTCCTGGCCCTCGCCCCGGCGGAGTGAGCGAGCGCCGACGCCGGTCAGTGGTCGGAGTCGGGGCGCTTCCGACGGCGCCGTTCGAGGAGGACGGCGCCGGTGGTCACGGCGACCGCCGCGAGGACGATCACGAGGTTCCGCCCGTACGGCAGCGGCAGCGCCGACGGGTTGGGAGGTGCTCCCGGGCGCAGCAGCAGCGGCAGCGTCACCAGCAGCACGCTTCCCGCGACGATCGCGGCGCCGCGGAGCAGGCCGCGATCACGGCGCCCGACGAGCAGCAGTCCGACGACGAGGACCAGCGGGGCGAGGATCGCGTCGTGCAGGACGACCGCCCCGGCCAGCCACACCCATACCTCCGCCGGGGCGGGCTGGACCGCGATCCGCCACGCGCCGATACCGATCATGACCAGCCCGAGGCCGCCGGTCGCCCATCGAAGCGGGCTCACCGTGCTCACAGCACCTCCAGGCGGTGGACCCACTTGGTCTGCAGGACCCCGGGCCGGTCGGGGGCGATGATCCGTGCCGGAAAGCCGTGATCGAGGGAGAGCGGCTGCCCGTCCAGGGTGAGCGCGAGGAGCGTGAGCGGATCGTCGGCGTACTCCGCTCCCATCTCCATGACCCGGTACGCGCCGACGACCTCCAGCGACGTCACCCGCAGGGCGGCGGCGCCGGGCCGGCCGCCGGCCCGCTCGACGAGATCGCGGATCGGGACACCGCTCCAATCGGCGTCGACGCTCCAGCCCTCGACGCAGGCGACCGGAAGCCGCGCCCGCGTCCGGGGCAGCGCCCGCAGCGCGGCGAGCGTGAGCGTGTACGGGCGGGGGCCGACGACCTCGAGCCGCCACTCGCCCAGGCCATGTGCCGAGACGCCGGCCGCGGCGGCGGTCCGGTTCACCGGCAGCCCCTGCGGGCCGTGGTCGGGGTGCCGCGGTGCGAGCAGGTCGAGAGCCTTCAGCGGGGTCAGGGCCTGACCGACCGTCGTCACGGTCACGACGCCGACCGCCGCGCCCACTCCCAGCAGCAGTGAGCGCCGGTCGGCGGTCTCCTCGGCCGGCGCACCGAGGGTCCCGGCCGCATCGCGGCTCCAATGGGCCCTGATCTCGGGTGCCTTGACGGCGACGTGCAGCAGGATCGAGCCGGCCGCGATCCAGGCGACGGCGAAGTGCGCGGGAACGAACGAGAACGCCCACGGGTACCACTCGACGATGTTGAGCAGCCCGGTGAACACCTGGAAGACGGCCGCGGCGACGAGGACCGCGACGGAGAGGCGTTCCAGAGCGTGGCGGGCGGAGCGGACCGGAGGCCAGGTGAACAGCCGGGGGTACACCGTCCACAGCTTGGCCAGGAGGAGCACGATCGCCGCGAGCCCGGTGGCGATGTGCAGCCCCTGGGTGAGCCGGTAGCCCCACACCGGCCGGGTGGGCAGGTCGTCGGCGAGCCAGGACGGGGGGTGCTGGAGGTAGTGGCTGACGAGGCCGGTGACGAAGCAGACGGCGAACGCCGCGCCGAGCCATCGGCCCAAGGCCGTCGCCGTGCGCGCGTCGTGCAGGGGTCCGGTGAATGCGGGCGGCCGGTGCGGGGGCAGCGCGAATCGCGGTCCACGTGTACGGGAGGTCATGGCGTCCATGACACCGCCCCGCAGGCCGGGGCGGACGGTTCGACACCTTACGAAACCCGAACGCTCCGACGGGTCGCCCGTCGCGGCACGGCGGCCGCTGCCAGGCTGCGCGCATGACTCGCGCCCGTCCCGCCGCCGTGGTTCCGCCCGTCCTGCTGCTCGCGGCCCTGACCGGAGTCGTCGCGGCGCTGCTCCACGGGGGCGCGCGCGGACCCGGCTTCCTGGCGGGGTACACGGCCGCGTGGCTGCTCTTCGCCACGGCCGTCGTGTGTCTGCGCCGGGTCCCCGCGCGTGCGGTCGTCCCGCTGGTGCTGGCAGGCGCGGTCGCGGTCACGGCGTCCGGACTGGTGGCGGCGCCGCGCACGAGCACGGACTCCTACCGTTACGCGTGGGACGGCAGGGTGCAGGCCGCCGGCGTCTCCCCGTACGACCACACGCCTTCCGACCCCGCGCTCGCGGGGCTGCGCGATCCGTGGCTCTTCCCCGGCGCCACGGTGTGCGCCCGGGAGGACCCGGACCTGGCGCCGGTCGCCGGCGGCGGATGCACCCGGATCAACCGGCCGGCGGTGCACACCGTCTACCCGCCGGTGGCGGAGGGGTGGTTCCTGCTGGTGCACACGCTGTCCCCGGCCGCCTCCCGCCACAAGGCGCTCCAGACCGGTGGTGCCCTGCTCTCGCTGGCCGTGACCGGACTCCTGATCGTCGTGCTGCGCCGCCGGGGTCCCACGTGGCGGGCGGCCCTGTGGGCCTGGTGCCCGGCCGTACCGGTCGAGGGCGTCGACAACGCCCATGTCGACGTCCTCGCCGTGCTGTTCGCGGTCGCCGCGCTGGCCGTGGTGGCGCAGCGGAGGGTGGCGGGCGGGGTCCTCCTGGGGTTCGCCGTCGCGGCGAAGCTGCTGCCCGCCCTGCTGGTTCCCGGCGCTCTCACCGGTGTGCGAAAGCCGCGCACCGCCCTGGCGGTCCTGGCACCGGCGGCGGCGACGGTCGTCGCGCTGTACCTGCCGTACGTCCTCCTGTCGGAAGGCTCCGTCCTGGGCTACCTCGGCGGATACGCGCGGGAGGAGGGGTACGACGACGCCTCGGCCGGCGGCAGGTACGCGCTGTTGCGGCTCGTGCTGCCGGACGCCTGGGCGCTCGTGGCGTCGGCGGCGGCACTGGCCGCGCTCGCGTTGGCGATCTGGTGGCGAGGCGATCCCGGACGCCCGTGGAGCGGCGCGCTGGTGACACTCGGGGTCGCGTTCCTCCTGCTGACCCCCGGCTACTCCTGGTACGCCCTCCTGCTCGTCGCCCTGGTGGCGCTGGACGGCCGGTGGGAGTGGCTGGCCGTAGCCCTCGCCGGCGCGGTGGCGTACCTCGTGCCCGATGCGACGACGGCCGGGTACGGCGTCGCGGCGGCCGCCGTGTGCGGTGGCTGGTGGGGCCGCGGCCGCGCCGCGCGCCGGCCCGCAGCCCCCTGGCGCGCCCCGGCCGGGCATGAGATCGTCCGCGGGTGACTTCTGCCGGGGGGAGGGCGCGTGACGTCTGACGCGGGTGGGGCGACGGCCCACGGAAGACCGGACGACGGCCTCGCGTCCGTGCTGCGATTCGCCACGGAGCTCGTCGCCTGGGTGGCCACTCCGTGGGCGCTGGCCGGCCACTCCTGGGTGCTCGCCGTGCTGTCCGTGGTGGTCCTGATCGGACTGCCGACGCTCTTCTCCACACCCGGCGACAAGAACAGCGTGATCGTCGCGGTACCGGGGTGGGTCACGGTCCTGCTCGTCCTGCTCCAGCTCGCCGCGGCCGTGGTCTCCGCCTGGTTCGCCTGGCCCGCGTGGGCGGCCGTCCTCGTCACCCTGCTGGCCGCCGCCACGCTCGTCACGGAGCGGCCGCGCCGACGGTGGCTGCTCACGGGGCGCCGGCTCGGTTAGCGTCGTAGCAGGGAGACCCGGCGACGCCGGGTCCGGAAGAAGGAGAACCATGCCGCTCGAAGGTGAGTACGAGCCCAGTCCGTCGACGTGGGTACGGAACCAGGTCGAGCTCTACGAGTCGTCCGGTGGCACGAAGGGCACGACGATGCGGGGTCTTCCCGTCGTCCTCGTGACCAACCTCGGCGCGAAGAGCGGCAAGATCCGCAAGACGCCGCTCATGCGGGTGGAGCACGAGGGTGCCTACGCCCTCGTCGCGTCCAACGGCGGCGCGGTGAAGCATCCCGTCTGGTACCACAACCTGGTCGCGCACCCGCAGGTCGAGCTGCGGGACGGTCCGCAGGTGTGGGACATGAAGGCCCGGATCGTCAGCGGCGCGGAGCGGCAGGCGTGGTGGGAGCGGGCGGTGGCCGCGTTCCCCGACTACGCCGACTACCAGCGCAAGACCGACCGCGAGATCCCCGTCTTCGTCGTCGAGCGCACCCAGTAGGCACCGCCGGGGAGGCGCGAACGGGCCGCGGCGAAGGGCCGCGGCGGGGCGGGGCCGGCCACCGGGCGGGAAGGGCCCGGCGCGCGTGCCCTTCCCGCTTCGTCCGTGCCTCGCGTCACTCGATCGCGAGCGGGGCCTCCGGGGCCAGGGCGGCCGCGATCCGGGTGGCGACCACCTCGGCCGTGTTGCCGTCGGGGGTGTCCGCGGTCTTGGTGGTGGAGACCGCGATGGCCAGCCGCTTGGCCGGCAGGTAGGCCTGGATGGCCGCGTACCCCGAGAAGGACGGGTTCTGGAGCACCCAGCCGTTCACCACGATCACGCCCACGCCGAAGTGCTTCGCCTCGGTCTGCTTCAGGCAGATCGAGGCGGGGCAGGTCGCGGACGCGCCGCCGAGACCGACCGTGCCCGGATTCACCAGGGTGCGGTACGCGCGGGGCGACAGGAGTTCACCGCTGCCGATGCCCTCCACCGAGCGGGCCAGGTCGCAGACGTGGGTGGTGATGACCGCGCCGGGCGCGGTGGTCCAGGACGGGTTCCAGAACGTGGACTCCTCGTAGAGACCGCGGTCGGAGGTGAAGGCGTGCAGGACGGGACCCGGGATGTCGGGGGTGAAGTTGTTCTGGGTGTCGCGCAGACCGAGGGGGCCCGTCACTCGCTGCTTCACCAGCTCGTCGATCCGGGTACCGGTGATCTTCTGCAACGCCTCGACCAGCAGGAGGTAGTTGGCGTGCGAGTAGCTCCAGCTCGTGCCCGGCGGGTACCAGAACGAGTGGCTGAAGGGGAAGGCGAGCAGCTCCCGGGGCGTCCACTGGCGGAACGGATGCGGCCCCAGCTCGGCGCCGAAGGCCGGGTCGGTGACGTAGTCGTGCAGGCCGGTGGTGTTGGTGGCCAGCATGCGCAGGGTGATCTTGCCGGCGTTCGGCAGGTCGGGCAGCCAGCGCTCGACGGTGTCGTCGAGGCGCACCTTCCGCTCGTCGACGAGTTGCAGGAGGGTCGTGCCGATGTGCGCGAAGGCGACGGATCCGGCGCGGAAGTGCATGTCCGGCTCGGCCGGGACGCCGGTCATGGACTCGCCGAGGGCGTCGGTGACGACCTCGCGTCCGTCGATCGTGACCCGCAGCTCCACGGCCTTCAGCCGGAGTTCGTCCTTCGCCTTGCGGGTGATGCCGAGGATCTGGCGGCCCTGCGCTCCGAGGGGGCGCTGGGTCCGCACGCAGTCGCGTCCGCCGTGGTTGCCGGGGCCCGCGGGGGACGCGGGTCCGGCGGCGGTGGCGGGGACCGTGACGGCGAGGAGTGCGGCGCACAGCAGGGCCGTGCTGACGGCTCGCGCCCGCGTGCGCACGCGGGTGGTGTGGGGGGTGCGTGTCATGCCCGAACTATGTCCGCAGGCGCCCGGCCGTCGCGCCGAACACTCCGGGAGTGGCCGCCGACCCCGCCCATGTGGTGCACAACGACGGGGACGCCGCAGGGCGCCCGCWGCCGGAGCGGGCGTCCTGGGCGGGGACGGGACTCTCCGGACACGGTCTGGGGGCGTCCTGCCGATCTTGCCGGGCTTCCGGCGTGATCGACAGGACACCGCCTAGCGGCGGCTGCGGACGAGCAGGTGCAGGAAGTACGGCGTGCCGATCACCGCGGTCATGAGGCCGGCTCCGAGCTGGGCCGGGGCGATGACGGTGCGGCCCACCAGATCGGCGGTGCACACCAGCGTGGCGCCGAGCAGCACCGCGACCGGCACCACCCGGGCGTGCTGCCGGCCGACGAGCGCGCGGGCCGCGTGCGGTGCCACGAGACCGACGAAGCCGATCGTGCCCGCGGCGGCCACGGCGGTCGCGCTGAGCACGACGCTCAGCACGAGGAAGCCCAGCCGGCCGCGCCCCAGGCTGAGCCCCAGGAGCCGCGGGGTGTCCTCGTCGAGCGACACCAGGTCGAGCTCGGTGCGCCGGATGCCCGCGGCGGCCAGGCCGACGAGGAGCACGAGCGCGAGGGGCACCACGTCCGGCAGGGTCCGTCCGTAGGTGGAGCCGGACAGCCAGGTGAGGGCCTTGGTCGCGTTGAACGGGTCGGTGAGGATGATCAGCATGCTGATCAGCGCCGCCGCTCCGGTGGCCACGCCGAAGCCGACGAGGACGAGCCGGTTCTGCCGGAATCCGCCGCGTGCGGCGAGGCCGAAGACGAGGACCGAGCTGACCGCGGCGCCGGCGAACGCCGCTCCGGCCACGCCCCACGACCCGGCGAGCGGGACGGTGGTCACGAGCAGGACGGCGCCCAGGGCCGCGCCGCCGGAGACGCCGAGGACGGCGGGTTCGGCGAGCGGGTTGCGGGTCACGGCCTGGACGAGGGTGCCCGCCAGGGCGAGCGCCGCTCCGGCGAGGAGCGCGGCGAGGACGCGGGGGACGCGGGTGTCGAGCACGAAGGTGACGGTCCGTCCGGCCCGGCCCTGGAGCCAGTTCAGCACGTCGCCCAGCAGCAGTTTGCTGTCGCCCAGGAGCACGGAGGCGATCGCCACCCCGAGGACGGCCGCCACCAGCACGGCGGTCACGGCGAGGAAGCGGCCGCGGGTCCTGATCCGCAGCCGGTCGGCCTCCGCCGCGCCGGCGGAGTCCCGGACGCGTGTGGCCATGACGATCAGGAACACGGCGCCGACGAGGCTGGTGACGACGCCGGTCGGCACGGCGACCGCCGTGTCGGCGGGCACGACCGCACGCAGCAGCACGTCCGAGCCGAGGACCAGGGCCGCGCCGGCCAGGCCGGCGGCCGGCAGTCCGGCGCGCGTCCGGGCGAACGCGCGGACCCGGCGGGCCAGGGGCCGCACGAGCGCGGGGGCGCACAGTCCGACGAAGCCGATCGGTCCCGCGAGGGTGACGGCCGCGGCCGACATCAGCGACGCCAGCACGACGACCGTGACGCGGGTGGCGCGGACGGGGACGCCGAGGCCGCGGGCGGCGTCGTCGCCGAGGGCCAGGGCGTCGATCCGCCGGGTGAGGAGCAGGAGCCCGAGGAGCCCGGCGAGCCCGATCGGCGCCATCTGCAGGACGCCGTCGAAGCCGTTCTGCGCGATGCTCCCCTGGTTCCACTGGTAGAGGCCCTCGGTCTCCCGGGGGAACAGCAGCAGCATTCCCTCGGTGACGGCGGTGAGGCCGAGGGTGAGGGCGCTGCCGGCGAGGACGAGGCGGACGGTGCCGGTGCCGAGGCCGGACAGGCCGAGTACGACGGCGGCCGCCGCGAGTCCGCCGGCGAACGCGACGCCGGAGGAGGCGTACAGCGGCAGGGAGACGCCGGTGACGGCGACCAGGCCGAGTGCCAGATAGGAACCGGCGTTCACCGCGAGGGTGTCGGGTGAGGCCAGCACGTTGCGGCTGACGGCCTGCAGGGCGGCGCCGGCCATGCCGAGCACGGCGCCGACGAGGAGGCCCGCGGTCATGCGGGGCAGCCGGGAGGCGACGACGACGGAGGCGTCGGCAGGGTCGGCCCCTCCGGTGAGGGCCTTCCACACCTCCGGGGCGCCGACGGCCGCGGTGCCCTGGGTGATGTCCACGACCGCGAGGGCCGTGACGAGCAGGATCAGACCGGCCGTCACCGCGGCCGCGCCCGTCCGGGACGTGGCCGTCGACGGACGGGTGGCGGGGGTGGTCGCGGTGACGGTCATGGGCCCTTACTTCGTGAGCGCGGCGACGGCGGAGTCGACGTACTTGCCCATCGACTCGGGGCCGCCGAACATCCAGATGCCGTCGGGCAGGCGGTGGACGTCGCCCTTCTTGACGAACGGCAGCGACGTCCAGACCTTGTCCTTGGCGAGGACGCCGGCGAACGGGGTGCTGTTCTTGTCGCCGTCGCTGCCGATGTAGGCGAACTGCACGTCGGCGCCGAGCTTGGTGAGGCCCTCGACGTCGGTGGCGGCCAGGCCGTAGCTCTCGTCGCCCTTGACCGTCCAGGCGTTCTTCAGGCCGAGCTTCTCGTTGACCGCGCCGATCAGCGAGCCGCTGGTGTAGGGCCGGATCGAGACCTGGTTGGAGACGACGTAGCCGTCGGCGAAGGCGTAGTTCGCACCGGCGAGGCCGGCGGCGGCCAGGGCCTTCCTTCCCTCGTCCAGCTTCGCCTGGAACTGCCGCTTGAGCTGCGCGGACTTCTCCGTCGTGCCGGTGGCCCGCGCGATGAGGTCGAGGTTCTTCGTCATCTGCCCGATCGGGTCGGAGGCGTCGGCGGGGCGCACCTCCAGGACCGGGGCGATCTTGCGGAGCTGCTTGACGGCGGCCGGCGGCAGGTCGCTGGTGGCGACGATGAGGTCCGGGGCGAGCTGGGCGACGGTGTCCATGCTCGGCTCGCCGCGCGTGCCGATGTCCTTGGGGTCGTTCTTGAGCGGGACCGCGGTGTCCCAGGTCTTGTAGCCCTTGACGTCGGCGACGCCGACGGGGTCGACGCCGAGCGAGACGAGGCTCTCGACGACGTTCCACTCCGTGCCGACGACCTTCTTCGCGGGACCGTCGAGCTCGACCTTGGTGCCGGAGGCGTCGGTGAGCGTGATGCGCTCGGTGGGCTTCTTCGCGTCGTCGGCGGCGGGCTCGGTCGTCCCGCAGGCGGTCAGGGTGAGCGCCGCGGCGGTGGCGGCGGCTGCGGTGAGAAGGAGGCGTCTCATGGGGTGGGACTGAGCCTTTCGTTTCGCGTGTGGTGGCGGCCGATGGCGCGGGTGCGCAGCCGGCCGGTGAGGGGGTCGGTGTCGACTTCGATGCGGATGCCGTACGTGTCGGTCAGCCGCGGGGCGGTGAGGACGTCCTCGGGGAGGCCGTGCGCGACGATCCGTCCCGCGTGGAGCAGGGCGATCCGGTCGGCGACGGCCGCGGCCTGGTCGAGGTCGTGCAGGACGGCGCCCACGGCGATGCCGTGGTCGTCCGCCAGGTCGCGTACCAGGTCGAGGAGTTCGACCTGGTAGCGCAGGTCCAGGTAGGTCGTGGGCTCGTCGAGGAGCAGGACGCCGGTCTCCTGTGCGAGGCAGCCGGCCAGCCAGACGCGCTGGAGCTGTCCTCCGGAGAGGTGCTCGGCACCGCGGTGGGCGAGTTCGGTGACGCCCGTCATGGCCAGCGCCCGGTCCACCGCGGCCCGGCCGTCGGGGTCGGCCTTGCCCCAGCGTCCCCGGTAGGGGTAGCGGCCGAACTCGACGAGGTCGCGCACCGTCAGTCCGCCGGGGGTGGGGCGGCCCTGCGTGAGCAGGGCGACGCGGCGGGCGAAGTCGCGGGTGCCCAGGGCGAGTCCGTCGGTGTCCCCGTCGAGGAGAAGGGTGGCGGTCCTGGGCTGCTGGAGCCGGGCGATCGTCCGCAGGAGGGTCGATTTTCCGCTGCCGTTGGGTCCGACGAGGACGGTCACCTCGCCGGGCCGCAGCGTCAGCTCGGCATCGTGGACGACGTCGACGC
Source organism: Streptomyces sp. MS191 (assembly GCF_008042125.1). Lineage (GTDB taxonomy): Bacteria > Actinomycetota > Actinomycetes > Streptomycetales > Streptomycetaceae > Streptomyces. The sequence goes on along the minus strand of NZ_RDBI01000048.1, from coordinate 15,672 downwards.
CTTCGTACGCCACGGTGACACCCGTGGCCGACAGTTGATGACCACGGGGGCGTCCGGCCGCGGAGGTCTCTTCACCAGCAAGCACGATGAAAGGTTAGCCTATCCTTACTAGATCTTGAAAGGGGTCCGATCGGTCGACGGCAAGGGAGAATCCGGCCAAGGTCGCGACGGTCGTGACGCCCCTTCACCAGTCCCTCCGTGAACCGGAGTGAACCGGAGCGGACCGGCCGACGGCGTCCACCCGGGTCGGCGCCGGCGCGTGGGCCGACGCCGTGCCGTCGCAGGCGCCTGCGGACGTGCCGTGGTGTCATACGGAGGTCAGATCCAGCGGGGGACTCGAGCGGACCGGGCGGACCACGTGGACGGACCCCAGGAACCCCGGGAGCCCCGTGCGGCGGCCGGCGCCGCGGCGGAGGTCCCCCGGGAGCGCCACGCAGGGTGGCTGGAGCTGTTCTTCGACCTCGTCTTCGTGGCTCTGGCCGCCCAGCTCTCCCATCAGCTCCACGGCGACCCGGACCTCGCCGACTTCGCCCTGTTCCTGGCGCTGTACTTCCCGCCGTGGTGGATGTGGGTCAACCTCACGGTCTCGGCGAACCTCTTCGCCGAGGACACGGCCCGGCGCCGGCTGCTCATGCTGTTCGCGATGCTGTGCCTGGCGGTGATGGCGGCGGCCGTCCCCGAGGCGACCGGTGACCGGAGCGCGGCCTACGCCCTCGGCTACGCCGGAACCCGTCTCGTGCTGCTCGGACTGTGGTGGCCCGCGACGCGATTCCCCGATCCCCTGCGCGTGCCGCGCTGGCGCCCCCTGAGCTACTGCCTGGGCTCCGGCGTCCTGTGGGCGGTGTCCGCGGCGGTGCCCTCGCCGTGGCGGTACTGGATGTGGGCGGCGCTGATCGTCGCCGAGATGGTGCTGCTCCTGACCGCCCGGGGCCGCGGCATCCCCGGGCAGATCGACACCGGCCATCTGGTGGAGCGGGTCGGCCTCTTCGTCATCATCGTGCTGGGCGAGTCGGTCATCGCCCTGGTGACCTCGTTCGACCACCACTGGACGGGGCAGGCCACGGTCGTCGCCCTGCTGGGCTTCGTCCTGCTCGCGGCGCTGTGGTGGTCGTACTTCGACTTCGCCGCCACCTCCGCCGAACTGGTCTTCGGCTCCGTGAAGGGCCGCGAGCTGTACCTGCTGGCCCGGGACGTGGGCGGCTTCCTGCACTTCTTCGTCACCGCGGCCGTGCTGTGCATGGCCGGCGGACTGGCGACGGCGGTGGACGAGGCCGGGCACCCCCACCTTCCGCGCGGCGCCGTCTGGGCTCTGGCCGGGGGTCTGGCCCTCTACCACGCGGCCCATGCCACGATCGCCCTCCGGTTCCGCCGCCCACTGCGGCGGGTGGCCGTGTGGGCGGTACCCGGCATCGCGATCCCCGTGCTCGTGGCACTCGGGGCGGATCACCTGGCCCCGTGGCTGGTGGTCCTGCTGATCGCCGGCGAGGCGGTCGGGCACCTGCTGTACGCCCGCGCCCTGCTCCGCCGCCGCAACGCCCCGCAGCCCGGCCGGGCGTGACCCGCCCGGAGCGGGAGGCGCCCGCGGCGGGCGAGGGCCGCCGTCCGGCCTTCGCGGCGGGCGCCGGACACGCGGCGGGCGGACGCGCTGCATCCGGATGCGGTACCCCGGGCGAACCAAGGGCGAGGACGACCGAGAGAGGCTCCATGTCGCATGACGCCCGTCCCGCCCCCGACGGGGCGGGATCCGCAGGGGTTCCGCTGGTCTGGAGGGTCGCGCCCGACGGTGGCCGGCCCTCGGGGCGGTCCTGCGTCCACGCCGGCACCGTGCCCCTGCCGCCGATCGGCGAGGGGCCTCGGGCCTGCCGGGAGTGCGTCGAGCGGGGCTGGGACTGGGTACGGCTCCGGTGGTGCGCGTCCTGCGGCCACGTCGGCTGCTGCGACAGCTCCCGCGGCGGTCACGCGTACGCGCACCACGCCGCGACCGAGCATCCCGTGGTGGTCTCCCTCGCCCGCGACGAGGACTGGGCCTGGTGCTTCCCCGACGAACTCTTCCTGGTGCGGGCCTCGGAACCGGAGACGCCGGCCGCCGAGCACGGAGCCGAAGGCGGACCGGCCGCGGGCCACGCGGGGTGAACGGCCCGGGATCCCCGCCGGGCGCCGGCCGGGGGCCGCAGCCCTCGCCCGGGCCCCCGTCGGATTCCGTCGCGCGGACGGGCGCGCGAGGCCGGGACCCGCCCCGGGTGCCACGAACGGCCCCACATCCTCCGCCCCGGCCCGGACACCGGATGTCACGGCGGCGCCGGGCCTCCGGCCCCGGAACGGTGCGCGCGGGTGGCGCCGATGGCACCGGTCGGCGCTCCCTGACATGCACGGAGAACGGCACCTCCCTAGCATGAGTGCGTACTTGTCACAGTTCTGACGGATATGCCGGGCTACAGCGGAGCGAGGCAGTGATGGCCGCAGAGGATGCCGCACCCGGGGAAGACCGGGCCGAGGGCCTGAAGGCGAACGCGATCGGCTTCGTCGACGCCCTGGTCATCGGGCTCAACTCCACCTCCCCCGCGTACTCCCTCGCGGCGGTCATCGGCCCCATCGTGGCCCTCGTCGGGATCTACGCGCCCGGGGTGATGTTCGCGTCCTTCGTGCCGATGCTGCTGATCGCCTCCGCCTTCTACTACCTGAACAAGGTCGACCAGGACTGCGGCACCACGTTCTCGTGGGTCACCCGCGCGATGGGCCCGTGGATCGGGTGGCTGGGCGGATGGGCCATCGCGATGACCGGCGTCCTGGTCGTCGGCTCCCTCGCCGACGTGGCCGTGAGCTTCGCCCTGCTGGCCGTCGGACTCGACGGATGGGTCGACAACGCCTTCGTGCGCCAGCTCCTGACCGTCCTGCTCATCATCGTGATGACGGCCGTGTGCGTCATCGGCACCGAGCTGTCCGCCAAGGTGCAGAACGTCCTCATCCTGGCGCAGGTCGCCTTCCTGCTGGTCTTCGTGGCCGTGGCGCTCTACAGCGTCTACGCCGGCACGAGCAAGTACGACTCCGTCGAACCCTCGTTCAGCTGGCTCAACCCGTTCGGCGCCGGCGGCGCGGCGCTCTCCGGCGGGCTGCTGCTCGGCGTCTTCATCTACTGGGGCTGGGAATCGGCGGTCAACCTCACCGAGGAGGTGGAGGACTCCGAGACCGCACCGGGCAAGGCGGGGCTCTGGTCGACCGTCATCCTGCTGGTGACGTACGTGTCCGTGGGGTTCGCGGTGGTGGCCTACGCCGGTCCGACGTTCCTGGCCGAGAACGCCGACGAGGAGGAGTTCGTCTTCGCCCAGCTCGCCACGGACGTCCTCGGCGGCTGGGACTGGGTCCTGCTGCTGGCGGTCTCCACCTCCGCCATCGCCTCCACCCAGACCACCATCATCCCGGCCTCGCGCACCGCGCTCTCCATGGCCCGCCGCCGGGCGCTGCCCGCCTCCTACGGCCACATCAACCCGCGGTTCCGCACCCCCGACGTGAGCACGTGGTGGGTCGCCGGCATCGCCATCGCCTGGTACCTCGTGGTCAACCAGATCAGCAGCAACGCCCTCTTCGACTCGCTCACCGCGCTCTCGCTGCTGATCGCCTTCTACTACGCGCTCACGGGCGTCGCCTGCGCGGTCTACTACCGCCGCCACCTCCTCGAGAGCGTGCACAACTTCCTGCTGATCGGGCTCGGCCCGCTGATCGGCTCCGGGCTGCTGGCCTGGCTGCTGGTGAAGTCGGTCGCCGACATGTCCGATCCGGCGAACTCGTACAGCGGCACGTCGTGGTTCGGGCTCGGTCCGCCACTCGTCATCGGGATCGGCATCACCGTCGTCGGCATCGTCATCATGTGCGTGTGGCGTCTGCGGGCACCCGCGTTCTGGGCGGAGCGCCCGGGTGTCGTCGACCCCGAGCTGGTCCACGGCAAGGAGACCTGAGATGTCGGTCGTGCTGGGTTACGACGAGTCCCCGGGCGCCGCCCGCGCGCTGCGCATCGCGATCGAGGTGGCCGCCGCGTTCGACGAGCGTCTCGTCCTGGTCTACGGCGCCGCCGCACCCGGTCCCACGGGTGAGGAGTACCGGTCCCACTACGAGGCGATCCGCCAGGCGGGCCGCACCGGCCTGGAGCACGCGGTCACGGAGGCCGACCGGGCGGGTGTGGCGAGCGTCGTCGAGGTCATCGACGCGAAGCCGGCGCAGGCCCTGATCGAAGCGGCGAACCGGCACTCGGCGCGGGTCATCGTGGTCGGCAGCTGGGGCGAGAGCCCGATGCGCGGCGCGCTCCTGGGCTCCACCCCGCACAAGCTCCTGCACCTGTCCGACGTCCCGGTGCTCTGCGTACCGCCCGAGGACTGACCGGCACCGGCGGGTGCGGGCCGCGGGCGGGCCGGCGAACAGGACGGTCCGGGTGCGCCGGACGCACTGATGGACAGGTCGCCGAACCGCCGGGTGCACGAGCGATGAGTTCCGGCCGCGTCGACGGTCTGCTCTGGTGTAGGTCGAACGATGGAGGAAACAGACATGACCGAGCCCGAGACCCGGACCCACACGGTGGAGGCGGACGGCGCCACCGTGCACTACGACGTCCGGGACGCCCGGACCGGCGGCGCAGGTGCCGGAGCCGGCGAGCCCGTACTGCTCCTGATCGGATCGCCGATGGACGCCAGCGGGTTCCGCACCCTGGCCTCGTACTTCCCCGACCGGACCGTGGTCACCTACGACCCGAGAGCCGCGGGCCGCAGCGTGCGCACCGACGGCGCCGCGCAGACCACGCCCGAGGAGCACGCGGAGGACCTGCGTCTGGTGATCGAGGCGCTGGCCGCGGGACCGGTGGACCTGTTCGCCAGCAGCGGCGGCGCCGTCAACGCGCTGGCGCTGGTGGCGCGTCACCCGTCGCTCGTCCGGACCCTCGTCGCGCACGAGCCGCCGACGGCTCAGGTCCTCCCCGACCGGGAAGCGGCGCTGGCGATCTGCGCGGACATCCACGCGACCTATCTGCGCGAGGGGACGGGGCCGGCGATGGCGAAGTTCATCGCGACGGTCGGCCGCAAGGGCCCGTTCCCCGACGAGTGGCGTGAGGAGCCCGCGCCGTCCCCCGCCGACTTCGGTCTGCCGACCGAGGACGACGGCTCGCGCGACGACCCGCTGCTCGGGCAGAACATGCTCGGCTGCACGGCCTTCCGGCCCGACTTCGCCGCGCTGCGGGCCGCGTCGACGCGGATCGTGATCGCGGCCGGCAAGGAGTCCGAGGGCGAGTTCGCCGCGCGGGCCGCGGCCGAGGTCGCGGCCGCCCTGGGCACTCCCCTGGCGGTCTTCCCGAGCCACCACGGCGGGTTCCTGGGCGGCGAGTTCGGCCAGCAGGGTGCCCCCGCGGAGTTCGCGGAGGCCCTGCGCGAGGTCCTGGCGGCGTCCGGCTGACCCTGCCGGGCGAGGGACCGTCCGCCAGGGTCGGCCGGACGGTCCCTCGCCCGCGTCCCGCGGGCCGGCCGGGCTCGGCACCCGGGACGGCGGGGTCGGATCCGGTCGGGCGTGCTCCGGTCAGCACCCGTCCGACAGGCTTGCGACGGGCCCCACGGGACCGGGGTCCGTCGTCTGTTCGGTGAGGCGGGCGTAGACGTGCTGCCAGGCACCGGCGTCGTCGCCGAGCGCGTGGCGCACCACGGCGCTCGCCGCCCGCAGTGCCGTGCGCACCTCGGCCGGTGCGTCGGCGCGGCGGCGGGCGCGGCCCAGATAGGCGAGGACGACCGCGGCGGGGGCCGCCTCGTGGACGAGGTCCCGGCCGGTGAGCTGCCCGGTGCGCAGGAGTTGGTCCAGCAGCGTGTCCACCGGTTCGCGGAAGCGGCCGCCCACGCCGTGCCGCGCCCGGGCGACGGTCAGCTCCGGGCCGAGGGGGACGGCGCGCAGGGACAGGGCGGGCAGGTGGGCGGCCTGGCGCAGCCGGAAGGCGTGCGGTGCGGCGGGGTGACGGACGATCCGGTCCCAGTGCGGGATCGGTTCGCGGCGGTGCTCGGCCTCCAGCACCTCCCACGGCGGGACACCCGGTGTGCTGTCGAGGATGTGGCGGGTGTCGTGCTCGCCCTTCGCCCGGCGGAGCCGTTTCACCAGCCGGGCCGGCGCCAGTTCCTTCACGGCGCGAGCGGCGAGGGGCGCGTGGGGATCGTCGGTGGCGAGCGCCGTGCCGCAGAGGCGGGTCGCGGCGGCGCCGAGCTTCCCGCCGGCCACCAGGGAGGCGAGCCGGACGCGGCCGCCGTGGCGCAGCAGGTTGAGGCAGCCCACCAGTTGCTGGGGCAGGGTGAGGTGTTTGCCCGAGCGGGCGAAGACGAGTTCGATCAGGTCGGGTTCGGCCGACTCCAGCCAGTGCGTGCCGCCGGGGACGGCGGCGCTCGGGTCGGCGCGCAGCTCGGCCGCGAGCCGTGCCGCCAGGGCGCCCGGACGGCCGACGATGCGGCGGCTCACGTGCGCGTCACCGGTGGTACGGAGCACGGCGAGGTCGCTCGTGGGGTCGGCGAGATCGAGGAGCCGGGGCACGGATTCCTCGTCGAGCCACCGGGACTCCTCCGAGAGCACCCGCAGGGCGTGCGGGTCGCGCAGGCCGAGGAGGTGCGCGTACGGCGGGCGCGGTGTCGGCCGGTGGCGCAGGAGGTAGGCGGCGAGGGTCCACGGTCCGTCGGGGCCGAGGCGGGGCAGTACGGCGGCCAGGGCCTCGGGGGTCGCGGAGCACAGCAGTGTGCCCAGCGGCCAGGCCCACAGGTGGTTGCCGCGGGCGAGCAGGGCGAGCGCGGCCTCCGGTGTGCGGGGTGCCGACGTGGGGGCGAACGGTGAGGGGGTGTCGACGACCGCGCACAGCCCGGTGAGCGGGTCGTCCGCGGCGTGCGGGGGGTCCTCATGGTGATGATGGCCGCCGGTCACCAGCCCACCGCCGACTGGATCGGCAACTCCCTGCGCCTGATGCTCACCGACGACCGGTTCGCCGCCTCGCTGGCCGGCGGCTGAGGGCGTCGGCGGAGACCGCGAGGTCCACGTCCGGCAGCCGGTCGAGCAGCACCTCGATGCCCGTCCGGGCGATGGTCTCGGCGACCTCCTGGGCGGGGAACGGGCAGCGGTGCTCGCCGTGGCCGAACGAGAGGTAGGCGTTGTTGCCGCCGGTGAGGGCCCCGGAGTCGGTCCGCACGTGCGGGTCCGAGTTGGCGGCGGCCAGGCCCAGCAGCAGGAGGTCGCCACGGCCGATCCGGCGCCCGCCGAGCCGGGTGTCGCGCGAGGCCCACCGGCCGGCGACGTTCTGGGTCGGCGTGTCCTCCCACAGGACCTCGTTCATCGCCTCGCCCACGCTGTGCCTGCCGCCGGCCAGCGAGGCGGCGAACCGGTCGTCGGTGAGCATCAGGCGCAGGGAGTTGCCGATCCAGTCGGCGGTGGGCTGGTGACCGGCGGCCATCATCACCATGAGGTCCTGGGCGACCTCCTCCACCGTGAACCCGGACCGGTTGCCGAGCATCCGGGAGGCCACGTCGTCGCCCGGCGCCTCGGCCTTGGCGGCGAGCAGCGCGAACATCGACCCGGCCAGGTGACGCTGGCCCTCCAGCGCCCCCTCCTGGCCGTTGATCATGTCGTTCATGGCCGTGACCAGCCCCGGGCCCTGCTCGTCCGCGAAGCCGTAGACGCTGGCCAGCACCCGTACCGGCAGCAGCATCGCGTACTCGGCGATGATGTCGCACGAGCCCTTGCCGCACAGCCCGTCGATGAGCTCGTCGGCGAAGCGCTCGGCCCGCTCCCTGAGGACGAACGGGTCGATCGCCTCCAGCGCGTCGGAGACGACCCCGGCGCGCTCGCGGTGGCGCTCGCCGACCGTGTAGAGGATCGACGGCTGCTTGCGGCCGATCATGGGCAGCAGGGGCCAGTCGTCGGGGATGGAGTCCCACTGGTTCCACAGGTCGGAGTCGCGGGAGTAGAGCACCGGGTCGCTGGTGACCTGGTGCAGTTCCCGGTAGCCGAGGACCAGCCAGGCGGGGACGTTCCCGTCCAGCACGACGGGGGCGACGGTCCCGTGCTCGCGCCGGATCTGCCGGTACAGCTCGATCGGATCGGTCTGGAACCGGGGCCCGCTCAGCGGGACGGGCGGGGAGTCGGGCAGGGTCACGGGGCGGGCTCCGGGATCGGCTGGGGGGTCTGCTGGGGGTCCGGGGCGACGACGGTCCGCAGGTGTTCGAGGAGCGCGATCAGGACCTGCTTGCTGGACTCGCGGGAACGCGCGTCGCAGAAGACCAGGGGGACCCCGTCGGCGAGGTCGAGGGCCTCGCGGATCTGGGCCGGGGTGTGGGCGGGGCCGCCGAAGTCGTTGCAGGCGACGACGAACGGGGTGCCGTGGTGCTCCAGCCGGTCGATCGCGTACCAGGAGTCCGCGAGCCGGCGTGTGTCGACGAGCACGACCGCGCCGAGCGTGCCGGAGAACAGCCGGTCCCAGAGGAACCAGAACCGCTCCTGGCCGGGCGCGCCGAACAGGTAGAGGACGTTGCGGTCGTCCAGCGAGATCCGGCCGAAGTCGAAGGCCACCGTGGTGGCCTTCTTCTCGGTGACGCCGTCGGTGTCGTCGACACCCTCGCCGGCCTGGGTCATCGTCTCCTCGGTGTTCAGCGGACGGATCTCGCTGACCGAGCGGACCATGGTGGTCTTGCCGACTCCGAAACCGCCGACGACGACGATCTTCAGTCCGTTGTCGGCGGTGCTGTGCAGGGTCTGGCGCTGTTCAGAGGTTACGGAGTCCAACGAGCACCTGCTCCAGGATGTCGGGATCGGGAAGGCGGTACGAGACGCGGGGATGCCGTGCGCTGATCCGGCCGGTGTCGTGGAGGTCGGCCAGCAGGATCCGCGTGATCGAGACCGGCAGGCCCAGTCCGGCCGCCACCTCCACCACGGCCGTCGGGAAACGGCACATGCGCAGGATGGTGACGTGCTCGGACTGCATGCCGGGGACGGGATCGCTCTCGGAGACCACGAGGGTCACCAGGTCGAACGCGTCGGATCCGGCGCGGCTGCGGCCACCGGTCAGGGTGTAGAGCCGGTCGGGGGAGTCGTCCCGGCCCGGTCTGCCGCCGCTCATCCCCGGGGCCTCGCGACGAGGTACTCGCCCAGCTGCTCGACCAGCTCCGACATGTTGTGGCCCACCAGCCCGGCGTCGGCGTCCTCGTCGGCGACGAGGGCGAGGTGGGCGCCCTCGCCCGCCTCCACGATGAACAGGATGCCGCCGTAGAACTCGGCCATCGCGGAGCGGACCCCGCCGGTGCCGTCGCCGAACTCCACGGAGGCACCGTGCGACAGGCTCTGGATCCCCGCGGCGATCGCGGCGAGCTGGTCGGCCTGGTCGACGGAGAGCTCGGGGGTGCGGCAGAGCTTGAGGCCGTCGCGGGAGAGCACCAGGGCGTGACGGGTGCCCGGGGTGCGTTCCAGCAGGCCCTCCAGGAGCCAGCTGAGCTTCTCGTCGGTGGTGGTGCCGGTCATTGCGGATTGCCTTCCGGGAGCGAGGAGTTCGAGGACGGCGGCGTCTGCGGGGCGGACGTCCGGACGGCCTGGTCGGAGGATGCGGACGGGGTGGCGGCATCGGCCGCCGGACCGGCCGGGTCGGGACGGGATCCGGCGGCGGAGGAGGAGGCCTCCTCGGACCGGGAGGCGTCGACGGGCTCGGCGCCGGCCGCGGTACGCGAGGGGTCCTCGTCCGACGGGAGCCGTCCGGCCGAGGTGCCCGGATCGGCCGCGGTGCCCCGGACCGCACGGCGGAAGGTGCCGAAGCGCGTCGCCGCCCCGGCCGCGGCGGCACCGCGCGATCCCCCCGAGCGGGCCTTCTCGGCGGCCGCCTCCGGGCCCTCGGGGTGGGCCTGCGCCAGCGCCCGGCCGCGACGGCGCTGCGGCAGGCCGCTCTCACCGAACCGCGGATGATCGCCTGTGCTCTCGGACGCCGTGTCGTGGACGGTCTCCGGCTCGGCGTCCGCCGCGGGAGCGACGGCGTGCGCCTCGGGTCCTGCCGGCGGCGTCGGGACCCGGTCCCGCTCGGTCGCCTGACTCGGGAGTGCCGCGGAGGCCGACACCGCTCGGCCGGACACCGGGGGCAGGGCGTCGGCGACGGCGGGGGAGGGCTCCAACGGCATCCGGGTGATGAGCTCCTGGGGGAGCATCAGCAGCGCCCCGGTGCCGCCGCGGGCCGAAGGGCGGAACGACACGGTGAGGCCGTGCTTGCGCGCGAGGCGTCCCACCACGGCCAGGCCGAGCCGCGTGCCGGACAGGCCGGCCAGGTCCTGGGTCTCCGCGCYGACGGCGGCCTCCGCGCGCCGCAGCTGCACGTCGCTCATCACCAGGCCGCTGTCCTCGACGGCGACGATGATCCCGGCCGGGACCTCCTCGACGTAGACGTGCACCTCGGCGGTGGGCGGCGAGAAGTTGGCCGCGTTGTCCATGAGTTCGGCCAGCGCGTGCATGACGCCTTCGGCCGCGTGGCCGGCGACGGCCGCGTCGCTGCTGGAGTGGAGCCGGACGCGCTGGTAGCCGCCGATGCGCCCCATGGCCCCGCGCAGGATCGACTCCATGACGATCGGGCGGGCCCAGCGCCGGCCGGAGCGGGCTCCGGTCAGCACGGCGACGGAGTCGGCGAGCCGGCCCGCCTGGGCGGTGCGGTGGTCGAGGTGGAGCAGGTCGGTCAGGACGTTCTCGTCGGCGTGCCGGTGCTCCATCTCCCGCAGGTCGGCCAGCATGCTGGTGGCGAGGGCCTGCATCCGCCCGGCGGCGTTGGCCGCGGCCGCCATCGCGGCCGACCGGCCGGACTCCGCGCGGCGCAGCCGCGACTCCAACCGCTCGACCTCGGCGTTCCGTTCACCGGTCAGCCGCTCGATCGCGCTCGCGTGGGCGCGGACCAGCTCCTCGGCCTGTGCGGCCCGGGCCGCTTCCGAGGCGGCCGCCTCCGCCGCGTACCGGTCCCTCAGGGCCGCCGTCGTCTGTTCCAGGTCGCTGGTGCGCCGACTGAAGTACGCCTCCTTGGAGGCGATTTCGGCGGCGAGGGTCTCGGCCCGCCGGCTCAGCGTGCGGGAGGTCCGTCCGTACCAGGTCACGGCGAAGGCCGCGGCGGAGAGCAGCAGGACCCCGCAGGCGGCGAACCATCCCAGTGCGGGTCGGACCTCGGCCGGTGCCGCGGCCGCCGCCGCCGCGGCGAGCGCACCACCCGCGGCGGCCGTCAGTAGGGAGGCGATCAGGGCAGGGCGGAAGGGAGTGGACGACGCCGACATCAACCAGACTCTCGGGAGCGGGCACACACGGGAAGGAGGCCTGACGACCGCACTATAGGTGAGTTGTTGATCAGGTGAGAACTCTCTTGACCGGATCGCTATTCATTCGAAGGCATACTTTGCCGCAGGTGTGAGCATGTGGGTCAGAATGCGCTCAGTCCGGGGCGACGCGGCGCGGATCGACCTCTTCCGCCCACCAACCGGCGGGTGAATCGCGTGCCCTGATGTGTCGTCAACGCGTTGCACGGGCTGATGCCTCGTCATAGCCGGTGCGTTGCCTGCCGCGTCCGGACCAGGGGGAGGACGCCGGGTACGTCCGAGCCGTGCCGAGGCCTCGCGAGACGGCCCGCGACGCTCGGGTGTCCTGCGCGGCACGCTGCCGGGCGGGGGTGAGCGCCGTCGTTCGGCCGCGTCCTCCGACCGCACGACGGCGACATGACCGGCCTGCTCCCCGGCCCGGTGCCGGAGTCCCGCTCCGGCCGGGCCGRGGAGCCCGGGACCTACGGGGTGACGGTGATCTGCTGCGCCGGGTCGGTGGTGTCCGTGACCTTGTAGACGGCGTTGAAGGTGGATGTCGTCGCGCTCGTCGGGCAGCCGAACCCGCCGGTGACCGTGACCGGGACCGAGGCGTTGGTGAAGGTCAGTGTGGACGGGGAGCCGTTGACCCAGGTCCCCGGCACGCTCGCCGCCGCGGTGGGGGCGGCCACGACCGTGCACGAGGCCAGGCCGGACGTGTGGACCACGAGGCCGCCGGTCGGGACGGTCATGGTGGCCGTGACCGGCGTGCCGTGCTGCATGGAGACCGCCCAGGCGCCGCTGGTCGTCACGGTGGGCGTGACGCCGGGCAGGCTCGCGGTGCACGAGCTGTACGTCGGGGCGGAGATCGGCGAGGAGACCGGGCCGGCGGCGTTCTGGTTGCCGGGGGCGGCCGGGACGGAGCCGGTGGAGACGGACACCGTGCAGGTCACGGTGACCGATCCGGCCTTGAGGGTGGCCTTGCCGCTGAGGGTGGCCGTGAACGCGTGGCCGGCCGGGGTGACCGTGGTCGGGCCGGCCAGCGGTAACGGGGCGGCGGTGGCGGAGGCGGCGCCGAGCGTCAGCGCGCCGGCGGCGATCAGCCCGAGGGCGAGGGACGTGTGCGTGCGGCTCATGAGGGGGCTCCTTGGGGATGGTCGTGCGGTGTGGGGATGGTCGCGGTGCGGAGCGTGCGGAGTGTCGTCGTGCCCGGCCCCGCCGCCCGTGGCGGGACCCGACGGCGGCCCGGGTGGGCGTGCCGGTGCCCGGACGGACACGGACGCCGGGCCGTGACAGCGTTGTCGGCTAGGACACCGAGGTCGGATCGGACTCGGCCGAGGTCGGATCTGATTCGGCCGGGGTGGCGGACCCGGCCGGGACCGCGGGTGCGCCGCGCCTGGGGACGCGCGGCTGCCAGGCGAACATCAGGCCGCCGCCGAGGATCCCGAGCAGCGTCCCGATCAGGAAGCCGCCCAGGTTGGAGAGCACCAGCGCCGCGGTGGCGATGAGGGTGGTGACGATCCCGGCGAGGCCGCGGTAGTGCGGAGCGAACCAGACGGACACGCCCAGCACGATCATCACGAGACCCATCAGGACGGACGGGATCCCCGCGACGCCCTGGGTGAGCATGACCTTCAGGGGGGCGAGCGGCAGGGCGCAGATCTCGGCGCCGGCGAGTGCGGCGACGAGCCCGCCCCAGAACGGACGGCTGCGGCGCCATCGCCGGAACCGCGTCCGCAGGGGCGTCAGAAGCATTCCTTCTTGCCCTTGCTGATCTTCAGGTCCAGGCCGGAGAGGGTGAAGGTGCCGGCGTTGGTCGCCCACGCCGTCTGCCGGAGATCGGTGATGCGCACGGTGTCCGCCTGCTGCGAGAACAGGTCCTGCATGCCCTGGGCGTCGTCCGGCCCCTTGTCGAGGGTGGACGCGTCGCGGCCGATCTCGATGTTCGTGAAGCTCGCGTTGCCGGAGAGCTGGGTGGCGTCGACGAAGAGGTTCGTCGCCTCGACCGGGGTCTTCCGGCCGGCCGTCAGGTTGAGCGAGACGTCGCCGATCACCGGGAGCGAGGTGACCACCGACTGGCACAGGCTGTTGAGTTCGGCCTTCCTGATGGCGGTGACGGCGACCGGGATGAGTTCGTCGCGGGCGTTGACGTCCACGCTGCCGTACTGGACGAAGCCCTCACCCTCCAGGCTCTCGGCGGAGACCTTGAACTGCTGGCCGGATACGGCGAAGGAGGCGGCCAGGGCCCCCTGGGCCAGGGCGATGCCCAGGCCCGCGGTGACGGCGACGGCCGGGACGGTCAGGACGGCGAAGCGCCGCCATCTGACTTTTCCGTCGCCCGCGTCGTGCTCCGCTGAGTCGTGCTCCATGTCGGATCCCCTCGCGTGAGTGGGTGCGGTGGAGTGCGAACCGGTCGGCACGGGTGTGATCACGGCGCGCGTGATCGTTACTCGCCGGTATGACCGTGGAGTTGAATGTAAGAGTGCCAATGGTGGTTGGCAAGGTTGCGCGAGTGCCCCCTTTCGGCCAAGTCCTACTGCTCCGTACGCAGGAGTGCGGAGACCTCCGCCTCGACGCGGCGGGCCATCGCGCGGGCGAACTCCGCGGCCACGACCTCGCCTGCCACCGGGCGCAACGCCCCGGCCGCCTCCGCGACGTGATCCAACTGGGCGGCCGAAAGCCGCTCCAGCCCTTCCGGGCCGATGACGTGCTGCCGGAAGAGCGCGACGAACCGGTCCGCGAGCGCCGCGGCCTGTGTCTGCACGAAGTCCCCGGCGTCGAGGATCTCCGCCAGCGGCACGCCCTGCCGTACCAGGGTCAGCGTCGCCTCCAGCAGGCGCCGGCTCGGGAACGTGACGGTGTCGCCGTCCACCCGTACGTACTCGAGGGCCGCGGCCCGCCGGGTGTCCTGGGGCGTCGCGGCCGGGCCGAACATCTCGCGCAGCTCGGCGAGACCGACCGTGACCGGCTCCTCCTGTACCCAGTCGCGCGTCATCTCCCGCTCCACGCCCAACAGTTGGGAGATCCCGCCACCCTGCTCCCAGGCCGCCAGCAGCTCGGCGATCCCGTTCACCGTGTACCCCCGGCCGAGCAGGTCGTCGATCAGCCGGAGCCGGGCCAGATGGTCCTCGGAGTACCACGCGATCCGGCCCTCGCGACGGGGCGGGGGAAGCAGTCCGCGCTCCTGGTAGTACCGCAGGTTCCGGACCTTCACGCCGGCCGCGGTGGCCAGTTCCTCACGGCGGTATCGCGCGCCGCACACGCCCCGGTCGGCCTCCGCCGTCCCCGTCTCCGCACCCGCCGCCGCGCCCGCCGTGCCGTCCGCCGTCGTCCGACCTGCCACTTCGCTGCTCACCCCGCCGAGCCTAGTGCCGCCGGGTGGGCGGCTGCCGACGGATTCGGCCGATGACCTCCGACCCTCGTGATCCGGCCTGCGTGGCCGGGGCACGCCGGTCCCGGCGGACGCACCGCGAACCGGCTTCGTCCGCCCTGGTACGGGTTGCGCGCACCGTCCCGGGCCCGGACGCCTGACCGGCGTCCGGTGCGGGGAAATGCGCTTGCGTCGCAGGGAGCGGTCGCGAACGATCCCGTGCCGTGACGTCTTCTCGGGAACAACAACACGCGGAATCAAGGCCGTTGGCGCTGATCACCGGTGTCGGCCGCAGCGTCGGCATCGGCGCGGGCATCGCCCGGCGTCTCGCGGAGTCCGGCTGGGACATCGCCTTCACCTACTGGACCCCGTACGACGCGCGCATGGCGTGGGGCGTCCAACGCGGCGCGAGCGAGGCGATCGCCGCGGACCTCGCCGAGGCCGGCGCGGCCACCACCGCCGTCGAGGCGGATCTGGCGGATCCGGAGGCTCCCGCCCGTGTCTTCGACGAGGCCGAACACCGCCTCGGACCGGTCACCGCACTCGTGATGTGCCACTGCGAGTCGGTCGACTCGGGCCTGCTCGACACCACGGTCGAGAGCTTCGACCGTCACTTCGCCGTCAACGCGCGCGCCACGTGGCTGCTGATCCGCGAGTACGGCCGGCGCTTCGCCGGACCCCATGGCACCGGCCGCGTCGTCAGCCTGACCAGCGACCACACGGTGGGCAACCTCCCCTACGGTGCGAGCAAGGGGGCCCTGGACCGGATCACCCTCGCCGCGGCGCACGAACTGGCCCACCTCGGTGTCACGGCCAACGCCGTCAACCCGGGGCCGGTGGACACCGGCTGGATGAGCGACGACCTGCGCGACGTGGTCCGTCGCCGGACGCCGCTCGACCGCCTCGGCACCCCGCGGGACACCGCCCACCTCGTCGACTTCCTGTGCTCACCGCAGGGCCAGTGGGTCAACGGACAACTGCTGACGAGCAACGGCGGCCTCTCCTGAC
>NZ_RDBI01000047.1 GCF_008042125.1 Streptomyces sp. MS191 | reverse complement strand
CCTCCCCCCTTCCTTCTTTCCTTCCCCCGGAGTGAGCTCAGCAATGTCGAAGATCCTTTTCGTGATGACCGGCGCCGACCACTGGACCCTCGCCGACGGCACCAAGCACCCGACCGGCTTCTGGGCCGAGGAGGCCGTCGCCCCGTACGAGGCGTTCACGGCCGCGGGTCACGAGGTCGTCGTGGCCACCCCGGGCGGCGTCGAGCCCACCGTCGACCAGGGCAGCCTCGCCCCCGAGTTCAACGGCGGACCCGAGGGCGCCGAGAAGATCGCCTCGGCCCTCGCGTCCCTCGCCGCCCTGCGGCATCCGGTGCGGCTGGAGGACGTACGGGTCGACGACTACGACGCCGTCTTCTACCCCGGCGGCCACGGCCCCATGGAGGACCTCGCCGTGAACGCCGACTCGGGCCGGCTGCTCGTCGCGGCGCTGAAGTCGGGCAAGCCCCTGGCCGTCGTCTGCCACGGCCCGGCGGCCCTGCTCGCCGCCGTGGACGAGTACGGCACGAACGCCTTCGCGGGCTACCGGGTCGCCGCCTTCAGCAATGTGGAGGAGACCCAGGCCGGGCTCGCCGAGAAGGCGAAGTGGCTGCTGGAGACCCGCCTGACCGAGGCGGGCGTCGACGTCCGGGTGAGCGAGCCGTGGGCGCCCCACGTGGTCGTCGACCGCAACCTGGTCACCGGGCAGAACCCCGCCTCCTCCGCGCCCCTCGCGGCGGAGGTCCTGAAG
The DNA here is from genome assembly GCF_008042125.1 of Streptomyces sp. MS191. GTDB lineage: Bacteria > Actinomycetota > Actinomycetes > Streptomycetales > Streptomycetaceae > Streptomyces. The sequence goes on along the minus strand of NZ_RDBI01000047.1, from coordinate 8,826 downwards.
AAGCTCGCCTGACCGGGGCGACGGCCGCCGGCARGACCGGGTGCCCGGTCACGCCGGCGGCAAGGCACCCCTGAGCCCTCCGCCCCGCGGGGGGGGGCGTCCCGCGAAGGGGCGGGCTTCACCTCCGCGGACGTCCCGCGCACCTGACGCGGCGCCCCCGCCGCGCCGGTCGGGTGGGCCGGGTCGAGCGGGGCGTAGCCGAACCAGGGGGAGACGCGCGGCGCGGGCAGGGGGGCGCCGAGGGTGGCGGCGAGCCGCCCGGGGTCGATGAGGCTGCGGTCCTCGGGGAGCGCGTGCAGGAGTCCTTCGACGGTGTCCGGTGGCGGTGCGTCCACTCCCTGATGCCGGATCGTGCCCAGGGCGGTCGCCACGAAGGCGTACTCCGCGCCCAGCCGCGCGCTCGCCTGCGCACCGGCGCTCCACCACTCCAGTGGCGCGCCGCCCATCCTCATCGAGCTCTTCGCCCGCTGGAGGTGGGAGTTGTGGGCGTGGACGAGCGCGGGGCCGCGGTCCGCGACGGCGAGGAGGTTGTCGGCCATCATCCGGTCGCGCAGCCCCACCATTCGTGTCATGCGGGCGGGTGAGGTGTCGGCCATCCAGGAGTGGTAGCGCAGCAGGCCGACGGCGGTGCGCGCGTACAGGCGGACCCGGTCCCAGTGGTCCGGCGAGGTCACCGCGAGCAGGTGCGGGCTCTGCTCGTCGAGCAGCGCCGTCATGTCGTCGGCGTGGAGCCGCAGTTCGCCGGCGTCGGCCGACCGCCCGAAGGACCGGGTCGGGTCCATCATGGCCGCGGGCTCGGTCCATCGCTCGTCGGCGCCGAGCAGGTCGTCGAGCGTGTCGGCCGTGCAGGGGAGCAGGGACGCGTCGACCCGGGCGGCGAGGTAGTCGTGGAGCGCGGTGAGGGCCTGACGTGGGCTCGCGGCGGCACTGATCTCCAGTGGGCCGTCGATGCCCGCGAAGCGGAGCCACTCGGAGGGGGGCCTGCCGTCGTTGTGGGCGCGCATCCAGCGCACGAGTTCGCGGTTGGCCGCCGAGGTGCCCCAGCCGTGGCTGAAGCCGTGTTCCATGACCTCGTCGAGGCTGCCGGCACCGGAGGTGACGTGGTCGTCCACGAGCAGGCCCCGCAGGCAGTCGCTCTCGATGGCGATGGTCCGGTAGCCGTGCTGCTCGACGAGGTCGCGGAAGAGCTCGTTGCGCAGTTCGAGCAGCGCGTCCTCGCCGTGGGTGGGCTCGCCCAGGGCGAGCAGTCGGGGTCGGGCCGGGAGTAGCCGCATGACGGCGGCAGCCTCGACGGGATGGGCGGTGTCCTTGATGTCGGTCGCCATGCCTTCAACGGTATCGTTGAACCTCCGGTTGAAACTTCTGCGCGATATCGTGGGCTTCATGGGGCTGAACCTTCAAAGGGACGGTCGGCTGAGGCCGATCGATCTGGCACGCGCGAGCGGGCTGTCGACGCAGGCGGTCAGGAACTACGAGGAGGCCGGCATCCTTCCGGCCGCCGGACGCACTCCCCACGGCTACCGCACGTACACCTCGCTGCACGCCGGGGCCCTCCGTGCGTTCCTCGCCCTGGTCCCGGGCCACGGTCATCCGACGGCGACGTCGATCATGCGGGCGGTGAACGAGGGCGGGGTGGACGAGGCGTTCCGCCTCATCGACGAGAGCCACGCCCAGCTCCTCGACGACCGGCGAACCCTCCAGGCCGTGGAGAGCGCCCTGCGCGATCTGGAGTCCGGCCCGGACTCCGGCCCGGACTCCGGCCCGGTGTCGGCGGGTGGGGTGGCCGCGGGGTCCGGAGGGGCCGCGGAGCGGAAGGCGGGAGCGGAGTCCCGGTCCGGGTCCGGGTCCGGGACCGGCGGCACGTTCATCGGGCCGCTGGCGGAGCGGCTCGGCATCCGGCCGGCGACCCTGCGCAAGTGGGAGGGCGCCGGACTGCTGCGGCCGCGCCGGGATCCCCTGACCGGGTACCGCGTCTACGACGACGCCGACGTACGGGACGCCCGGCTGGCGCACCAGCTCAGGCGGGGTGGCTATCTCCTGGAGCAGATCGCCCCGTTGATCGCCCAGGTGCGGGCTGCCGGTGGGCCGGCGCCCCTGGAGGCGGCGCTGAGCGACTGGCACGGCCGGCTCGCCGCCCGCGGGCGGGCGATGCTGACCGGGGCCGCGGAGCTCGCGGCCTACCTCGACGCACGCGGGTGAGGCGACGGCCACCGAGGCGGGCGGGACGGCCCCGCCACGCTGGGGCAGATCGGGCCGGTCGCAGGTGCGTCGCCGTCGAAGGCGGTTCGACGAGGCTGGATCTTCACCCCTCGGTGCGCCATGCCGGTGCCGATCCGCCCCGACGTCACGCGGCCCGGCCGGCTCTCGGGCGGGATCTCCATTCACGGCGCAGGACGAAGAACCGCAGGATCGCGAGCGCGAGGAACACCACGCCGAAGGCGGCTCGTTGCCACTCCCCGACCGTGGCGTACCAGTAGAGGCACATCCCGGCGAAGACGAGGCTCACGGCGATGACCAGGGGCTCACGGATCCAGTACGGCAGCACGCGAAGTATCAGATTGATCAGCATGCGGTCAGTCTGAACAGGCGCGCCTCCCCCGCGCTGTGGCGGAAGCCACAGTTCCTGATGTGGTGCCGCCGGGCCGCGACGGCGGCGGCTCAGCGGCGGCGCCTTGCCCCCTTCAACTGCCCCGAGCTGCGGCGGTGTTGGGTGATACGAGCGCGAGCGGGCGGCTTCTTCGTGTCATCTGCCAGTACGAGCGGCCGGACCGGGCGCAGCAGACTCTCGAGCACGACGCGGCGGCCGGCCGGTGGTTCCGGGAGGCACCGGGAGGCACCGGCGTGCCCGCGTACCGGTGAGGGAGCACGGAAGGGGACGGCACGTGAGCGTGCAGCAGTACGACGAGATCGGTGAGGCATTCGAGGGGTTCAAGTCCCTGCCACTGACGCGCTACGGGGAGGTGCCGAGCTTCCTGGGCCTGGTCGGGGACGTGGAGGGCAGGACGGTTCTCGACCTGGCGTGCGGGACCGGTTTCTACAGCAGGGAGTTCAAGCGGCGCGGCGCCGCGGACGTCTTCGGGGTGGACATCTCCGTCGAGATGATCGCCGCCGCGCGGGAGATCGAGCAGCGCGACCCGCTCGGGGTGCGTTACGAGGTCGGCGACGTCGCCGAGCTGCGGACCGACGGCCGGCGCTTCGACGTCGCGTTGGGGGTGCAGTGCCTCAACTACGCCCGGGACATCGCGGAGATGGAGCGGATGTGCCGCAACGTCCACCGGAGCCTCGTGCCCGGTGGGGAGTTCTTCGTGCTCGCCCAGAATCCCGACTACGCCTTCGACTGCCTGTCCCTGGACACGTACGGGTTCCGCTGCGAGCCCGCCGGGGAGGAGCTCGAGACGGGGCCGCGGGTGCGGGTCACCGCGCTCCTCGCCCCGGAGCCGATCAGCATCGTCTCCACTGCCCCGCGCCGCGAGGTCTACGCGCAGTGCCTGCGCGCGGCCGGCTTCGGCGAGGTGGAGTGGGTCCCCCTGCAGGTGTCCGAAGCGGGCATCCGCGAGTTCGGGGACGACTTCTGGGCGGACCTCCTCGCCCACCCGCCGCTGGAGATGCTGCGCTGTCGCGCCTGATCACCCGCTCACCGGCCGGTCGTGGTGCCGAGCCCACCGTGGCCCGGCACCACGACCGGCGGGAGCCTTCCCGCCCGCTCGGCACGGAGCCGGAGCGGGTGAGGAGAACGGTTCGCCGCCGCTCCGCGCGCGAGCGGCCCACCAGGCCCGCGGCCCGTGGCCCTCGCGCCGGAGACCGCACCGGGTCAACGGCTGGACGCACCGGTCAACGGCTGACGCGGCGGGAGTCGGTGGAGTAGTCGGGCAGGGCCACCGTGCTGCTGACCTTCTCGCCCATGCGGAGCATGGCGTTCAGCAACAGGGGGCGGGAGAGCAGGGTGTTGCGGAGTCGTATGCCGGCGGCGGTCCCGGGAGCGAGGAACTTCCCGGTCCGGTCGCCGCCCGCCTGGCAGCCCTGGGCGTACTTCCGCAGCCTGTCCTCGTACCGGGCGAAGGCCGCCCGGTGGTCGCCGCCGGATCGCGCGAGCTCGCCGGCCAGCACGTACGCGGCGACCACAGCGGTTCCGGTGCCCATGCCGCCGATGGTCGCCCCGCAGGCGGCGTCGCCGACGAGGGCCACCCGCCCCTTGGACCAGGTGTCGACGTCCGCCCGGCTGATGGAGTCGAAGTAGAGGTCGGGGGCCCGGTGCAGGGTGTCGAGCAGACGGGGCACCTCCCAGCCGAGACCGGAGAAGGCATCGGCGATCAGCCGCTTCTGCAGGCCGAGGTCGTGCCGGTCGTAGGGCAGTCGGGGCGCGGCGAAGACGAAGAACGCGCCCGCCCGCGACGGATCCCGGTGGTCGGCACCCACGGAGGCGAGCCGCCCCGGCGCGTTGTGGCCGACCGATCCCCTGGCCGGCGCCGGGGACTCGTCGCGGGGCAGCTGCCAGGTGGCCGCGTAGTAGCCGAGGTGGCTGACGTAGTCGGCCTCCGGACCGAAGGCGAGCCGGCGGATGTTGGAGTGCAGTCCGTCGGCTCCGATCACCAGGTCGAAGTCGCGCGAGGGGCCGTGCCGGAAGTCGACGCGCACGCAGGACGCGGTCTCGGTGAGGCCGGTGACCGAGTCGCCGAACACGTACTCGGTGGTGGGGGCGCTGCGCTCGTGGAGCAGCCGGGCCAGGTCCCCGCGGACGACCTCGATCTCCCCGCCGGCGAACTCGGCCGGCAGGTGCAGCAGCGTCCGGTCGTTCTCGTCGACGAAGCGCATCGGGCTGCCACCGGTCTGCATGCGGCGCAGTTCGGGGAGGAGTCCCATGCGTTCCAGGACGGTCAGGTGCGTCTCGCCGCGGAAGTCGACGGCCTGACCGCCCTCGCGCAGCGTGGGCGAGAGCTCGACCACGGTCGGGGTGAAGCCGTGGCGTCCCAGCCAGTAGGCCAGCGCCGGGCCGGCGATGCTCGCACCGGAGATGAGGACGGTCTTGTTCATGGGTCTCCCCCGCTCGGAAACTGTGTCCATCGGACACGGATTATTACTGTGTACGATAGACACAGTTCGATGGTTTCGACAAGGCGAAGGCGGAGGAGAAGCGTGGGCGACGAGCAGGCCGATGTGGTGCGGCTGCTGTGGGGGCCGCGCCCGCAGCCGAAGCGCGGTCCCAGGCCGGCGCTCGACCTCGACCGGATCGCGCGGGCCGGTATCGAACTCGCCGACGCGGAGGGCCTGGCCGACGTCTCGATGCAGCGGGTCGCGGAGCGACTCGGCGTCACCAAGATGGCCCTGTACCGGTACGTGCCCGGAAAGGCCGAACTGGTCGCACTGATGGTGGAAGGGGCGATCGGCGCGTATCCGGCGGAGGCGACGCCGCGGGGTGAGTGGCGGGAGCAGCTCGAGGACTGGGCACGGCGCCTCTTCGCCGCCTTCCAGCGGCACCCCTGGTCGCTCGACGCCACCGTCGGAGTGCGGATCCCCGGTCCCGGGGAACTCTCCTGGATGGAGCGCGCCATCTCCGCCCTGGACGGCACGGGACTGAGCGGGGCGGAGCGGATGGACGCGGCCGTCCTGCTGACCGGTCACGTGCGCGGCATCACCCAGCAGGCCCGCGCGGCCGGCCCCTCAAGCAACCCGGAGGCCCAACTCGGCACAGTGCTGGCCGAATTGATGCGGGTCCACGGCGAGCGGTTCCCCGCCCTCACCGAGGCCTTCGCCTCGGCCGCGCGGACCGGCGGGCAGGACCAGGCGTGGGAGTTCGGACTCCAGCGCATCCTGGACGGCCTGGCCGTCCTCATCGACCGCCGCGCGCACTGACCGCGGCACCCGGGGCGCTTCACCACGGCCGGACCGGTGCCGGAATGGGTGGCTCCTGCGGAGGATCACCGCGTGACCTTGCGTCCCCGGTGTCACCCCGCAACCATACGATGCACCTGCAAAGCGATGATCATTCTTTCATGGGGGCGGAGCCGTATGGGTTTTGACGAGGACTGGGCCGGCATCCGGTCCGGCGCGCCGGCACGAACCCACGACGGCATGCGGCTGGACGGGACCGATCCGGGCGGCGGCGCCGGACCGGCGGGCGGAGCGCCCGATCTCGCCACCGCACCGGCCAGGAAGAAGGCCGCGGCCCGCACGATCGAGACCGAGCTGGAGCCCCGCACCGGCACGGCCGCCCGGTGCGCCGACGCCGCCACCGCGGAGGCCGTCGCCGGTTTCGACGGCTGGGCGACCGCGAGCGGCCTGAAGACCGTGGAGGCCACCTGGGACAAGCAGGTCAGGACGCTCCTCGCCCGGCTCGCCACCGAGAAGGAGGCCCTGCGCGGCACAGCGGTCGCCTTCGGCCTCCAGGAGCTGGACACCCGTTCCCGTATCGCGGGTGTCGGCCCGGCCTCGGGCATCGACCGGTACTGAAGGGGCGGACCGTGCCGACGTACGCCGAGATCCTGGCCACCGACCTGGACAAGCTCGCCACCGCCGCCGACAAGTGGGACGAGATGGCGGGTGAACTGCACAAGGTCGAGGAGCGCTACCGCGACAGCGTCCAGTCGCTGCCGACGGCCCCGGCCTGGCTGGGCGAGAGCGCGACCGCCGCCCACGGCCTCTTCGCCGCCACGCGCTACGAGTACCGGGCGGCACAGACGCAGGCGACGGCCACCGCCACCCTTCTGCGCACCGCCCACGAGCAGTTCACGCAGCTCAGAAAGCAGTTGGAGAGCGCGCGCGCCGACGCCGTCGAGGCCGGCATGAAGGTCTCCGAACAGGGCAGGGTCGCGTACGACCACGACCGCCTCACCCCGCAGGAGCGCAGCGCGCTGCACCACGATCCGGACGGCCCCCAGAGCGTCCGGGACGCCGAGGCGTCGTGGGCGGAGCACCTGGAGGCCTGCGTGAGGGCCTTCGACGTCGCGGACCAGGACCTGAAGAAGGACCTGGAGGCCGTGGTCCGGGACGGGTACGGCAACCAGGGCGACGGGACTCTCGGCACCGGCTTCAACGGCGACGCGGGGCGGGTCGCCGCGGCCGACGCCAAGGCCGGGAACGATCGGACGAACCTCGCCTGGCTCAGGATGCGTGACGGCGAGACGCTCGACGACTACGTCCGCCGGCTGCAGCGCGACGGCCTCGCGAAGCTCACCGGGAACGAGCAACTGGCGGACCTGGTCGCCAAGTTCACCAAGGGCACCATCACGGCGGGGGCGTTCGCGAGCGCTCTGACCGCGGCCGGCCTGTACTCGTACAAGCTGTCCAAGGCGCTCCGGCCGCCGTTCGTCCACCCGACCGCGCCCGGCACCTTCCTGTCCCGGCAGTTCACCATCCGCCTGGCCGGGGCGGCTCCGGGGAGCATGCTCAGCAAGGTGCCACCGGGCCTCGCCACCGCCCTGACCGGCTCCGACGAGGCCGCCATGTTCGGCGGCTTCCTGCGCAACGGCGCCTTCTTCATGCCGACCGCGGCCGAGGCCGACCTCGTGAAGGTGGCGCAGAACGGCGGCCTCGCCAACGCGGCCAAGGCGGCCGGCTGGCTGCGCGGTGCCGGCGTCGTCGGCGGCGTGGCCGCCACCGCGTACGGCGTGGCCAACCTCGCCACGTACGACACGGACATGATCAGGGCCGACCCGGCGAAGTTCGCCTCGGACCTCAGCGGGACCGCCTTCAGCGCGTCGATGACGGCACTGACGGTCGCCCCGAACCCGGTCACCCTCGGTCTCGCCGTCGGTACCGGTGTCGTCTACGCCGGCGCACTGATCTGGGACCACCACGAAGCCATCGGCAAGGGCCTGGAGGAGGCCGGGGACCGGATCGGCGACACGGCCTCCGACGTCGGCTCCGGGATCGCGGACGGCGCGAGGAAACTGGGCGGTGCCCTCAACCCGTTCGACTGAGCCGTCCGACCGAACCCTCCGACCCAGCGGTCCGAGCCGTCCGAACGGTCCGAGCCGTCCCACCGAACCCACCGAACCCACCGAGCAGAAACCCCGCCGAACCCTCCGAGCAGAAACCCCGGGAAACCCGCATGCACACCGATGTCACACCGTTCGACCTCCACGCGTGGCAGGAGGGGAACCGTCACGACCACCGCGCGGGCTGGAAGGGTGTCTCGCCGGAGTTCGGCGAGATCACGCTGACCTGCCCGCTCCCCCGCACCGCGCCCGAGTCGATCGTCTCGGAGGTGCGCGGCGGCCTGCTCCCGACCGCGTCCTTCGAGGCACGCGGGATGCACGTCGAGGGGATCAGGCTGCCGACCCTGAACCGGTCCACACTCCGGGTCGGCGACCGCGTCGTGTACGTGAACCGGAACCGTTTCGGCGCCACCCTCGAACAGCGCGCCCTGACCATGCGGTACGCCGGCGACCACTACCGGCTCGCGGCCCTCGACAAGCGCGGCTACGTGCTGACCCGCCGGCCCGACGAGGAGGACCCCGGCGTCACCGTCACCGTCCGCGAGTCGGGGCGCGGGAGCCGCCGCCGGCTCTCCGTCCGGGTCGCGGGGCGCGCCGAGGGCGGAGACCTGGCGCTCGGGCTGATCTTCGCGGGCGTCGACCGCTCGACGCTGACACGGGTCGGTGCGGTGAAGGCGGGCATCTCGCGTGCCTCGAAGGACGCGGTCGGGAGCAGGCCGCCGCGCACCTCCGAGACGAACGACTCGGGCGCGGTGCGGGGGAGCGGGCAGGTCAGCGTGATCTCGCCGAACTCCGGCGAGACACCCTTCCAGCCCGCGCGGTGGTCGTGACGTCAGCGTGATCTCGCCGAACTCCGGCGAGACACCCTTCCAGCCCGCGCGGTGGTCGTGAC
>NZ_RDBI01000046.1:1261-25639 GCF_008042125.1 Streptomyces sp. MS191 | reverse complement strand
GTCGGCGCTGTCGAAGCGCATGCGGCCCGTGGCGGGGAGCCCCGCCCCGGCGGCCGCGTCGCTCCGGCGGAACCGCGTCGGGCCGGCCTGGCCGAGGATGTTGGGGACGTTGTCGACACCGTCGATCGGCACGCCCTCCGCGTCGATCAGCAGGTCGTCGACCACGACCGTCCCGCTGAAGTCCTGGACGACCGCGGTCTCCAGGTCTCCCACGATCACGCGTGCCCAGCGGTCCGCGGCTTCGGCGAACACATCCCGCTGGCTGCTCGTCAGTCCGCCGATGAAGCGCACTTCGATCTGGAAGGGAGAGGTGGTCGCGGCGAGCTCCGCGGCGCGGGCACCGTCGGCGACCGTCTTGTACGTCTCGTAGGCATGGTGGGTGAGCCTGCCCATGGCTACTGCTCCCATCACGTGTAGCCGGGACATCCCCTGTGCACCACTCTAGACACGTTCGCTGCGGTAGACCATGCAACCAAAATCAGGGGGAACGGTCGCCCGCGGCCGCGCCGCCCGACCGGTCGGAGCCGACCGCCCGGCGCTTCAACCGCCGCTTGAGCGCGCGCCGTTCGTCCTCCCGCAGGCCGCCCCAGACCCCGGTCACCTGGCGGGCGTCGTCCATGGCCCAGTCCAGACACGCCTCCCGCACCGGGCAGCGAAGGCAGATCTCCTTCGCCTCCTCGGCCTGGATCAGGGCGGGCGCTCCGTTGCCCACCGGGAAGAAGAGGTCGGGATCGACGTTCCGGCATGCGGCGGATGCGCGCCAGCCTTCCATCAGTGCCTCCTGGGGTGTGTGCGGACGGGTTCGCTCCTCTTCGGCTGACCGCACACCGGCACTTGAAACACCCCGCGGCCCGTCCGCACCGCCCTTTTTCACGACGGGGCCGCGCCCGCCCCCGGGGCGGACGCGGCCGGTGGACCGTCGTGCGGGTGGGGCCGTGCCGGGGCGCGACCGGGTCAGGGCGCCCACGGCGCGTCGACGGCCCAGGTGGTGTCCTCGGTGAAGAGGGCCGGGTTGTCCCAGGTGTGCGCGCCGCCGGGGGTGGCGAGCCACAACTGCGCCTCGTAGTGCCGCAGGTACTGTTCCGGGAAGTTGTAGGCCGAGAGCCGGACCCCGCCGGCGCCGGGGACGGGGCAGAAGGTGGCGTCGGCCCGGAAGAGCGCCGATCCGTCCCCCGCCTCCTTGTAGACCCGGAAGTCGCGGTGCCGCAGGTACTGGCCGGGGTAGTTGCGCGACTCGAAGGAGTAGCAGCGGGAATCGGCCAGCCCGGCGACGACCTTCCACGTCGCGTCGTTCTTGAGCAGGCCGGCGCTGCCCGCGCCGACGACCTCGGTGACGACGGCACCGTTCTGGTGACGTATGTACCGGTCGGTGTAGCCGGGCGTGGTCACCCGCAGGGACCGGTACTGGCCGACGGGCAGCGTGACCGGCCCGGCGGGGTTCCGCGACGCCTGGATCAGCGCCAGGTTGGCGTTGCGCACCCGGGCCTCGTCGACCTTGACGACCTGGCGGTCGTACGTGAGCAGCCCGTTCACCTCGTTCTCGACGTCCGTGATCTCGGTGTACACGGAGGCCGAGAGCCCGGCGGGCATCTGGGTCTCCCGGATGGCGTCGAGGAGGCCGACGAAGCGGTTGTCCAGGTGCGCGGTGGACGGCTGGTTCTCGTACGAGAAGCCGCCGCCCGGGAACCACTCGTGCCCCGCCACCCGCAGCCCGAGGCCGCCGAACTCGCCGAGCACGGCGGCCCTGGTCGCGGACGGCCGGGTGACGCCCGGGCCGACGTAGACGTGGTGGTCGACCACGTCGCCGTTGCCGCCGTCCACCGAGCCGCAGCAGTTGATGCCGCTCATGTTGTCGACCAGGCGCGACGGGTCGTACGCCTTCACCTTGTCGGCGATCCGGGCCTGGTCGTACTGGCCCCAGCCCTCGTTCTCGTCGACCCACATCACGACGGACGGGGAGGAGCGGTGCTGGTCGATGATCCGTTCGTACTCGGCCTCCCACTGGGTCCGGGCGGCCGCGTCGGGCGTGCGCAGATCCATGGCCGGCATGTCCTGCCACACCAGCAGGCCGAGCCGGTCGGCCCAGTAGAACCAGCGCTGCGGCTCCACCTTGATGTGCTTGCGTACCATGTTGAAGCCGAGATCCTTGTGCTTCTGGAGGTCGAACCGGAGCGCGGCGTCGGTCGGCGCCGTGAAGATGCCGTCCGGCCAGTACCCCTGGTCGAGGGTGCCGGTCTGGAAGACGAACCGGCCGTTCAGCAGGGGCCGCATCACGCCGTCCACGCGGCCCAGCGAGACGGACCGCATGCCGGTGTAGCTGCCGACCGTGTCGGTGACCGTGGCGCCGGAAAGGATCTCCGCCCTCACGTCGTACAGGAACGGGTCCTCGGGCGTCCACAGCCGGGGGCCGGGGACCGCGACGGAGAACGCGCTGCCGACCGGGCCGGTCGCGGACCCCACCACGGTCCCGCCGGAGGCGACCGTCACGCGGGCGGTGTGACCGCTGGTGCCCGCGCCCCGGACGGTGACGCGCAGGGTGTTGTTCGTCAGGTCCGGCACCATGTCGAGTCGCTCGACGTGCGCGGCGGAGGTGGGCTCCAGCCACACCGTCTGCCAGATGCCCGAGGCGGCGGTGTAGAAGATGCCCCCGCCGTCGTGCGGGGCGACGTCGCGGATGCGCTGCTTGCCGATGGCCTGGCCACCGGTCTCGGTCGGATCCCACACCGACACGACGACTGTGTTGACGCCACCGTTGAGCAGCGGCGTGATGTCGTACCGGAAGGCGTCGAATCCGCCGCTGTGCACCGCCCCGGCCTGCTGTCCGTTGACCCACACCGTCGTGCGCCAGTCGCTGGCGCCGAAGTTGAGCTGGACGCGTCGTCCGTTCCAGCCGGCGGGGACGGTGAACGTCCGCTTGTACCAGAGCCGGTCGTTCTGGGTGATCCTGCGGTGGATGCCGGAGAGCGCCGACTCGGCGGCGAACGGCACCCGGATCTGCTCCGGGAAGGACGCCGGCTGCCCGGCGTTCGCGCCGGTGACCGCGAAGTCCCAGATGCCGTTGAGGTTGGCCCAGTCGTCCTGAGACCGCTGGGGGCGGCCGCACCTGCGGGGATCCCCCGACTCGCCCCGGTCACGGTGGACTTGGCGGATCGGCCCGTCGCCCGGCCCCGTGCGGGGAGGGTTTACAGCGTCCTTTCAACGATGTAAAACCTGCGCAGGACGACGGCGGCGAACGCCTCGTTGATCTCGACCAGATCGATGTCGTCGACGGTCAAGCCGGCCTTGGCGAGCGCCTTGCGGGAGGCGGGCGCTGGCCCGGTCAGCATGATCGTGGGATCGGCTCCGGAGACCGCGGCGGAGACGATCCGTGCCCGCGGGGTCAGGCCGTGGCGCCTGCCCGCCTCCTCGCTGCCGACGGCTACCAGGGCGGCGCCGTCGACGATGCCGGAGGAGTTGCCCGCGTGGTGGACGTGGTCGATCCGCTCCACCCAGTGGTACTTCTGCAGCGCCACCGCGTCGAAGCCGGCCAGTTCGCCGGTCCGGGCGAAGGAGGGCGTGAGCGCGGCCAGGCTCTCGGCCGTCGTGCCGGGCCGGATGTGCTCGTCCCGGTCGAGGACCAGCAGCCCGTTGCGGTCCCGCACGGGGACGACCGAGCGGTCGAAGCGCCCGTCCTTCCAGGCGGCGGCCGCCCGCTCCTGGGAGAGCGCCGCGTAGGAGTCGACGTCGTGCCGGGAGAAGCCCTCCAGCGTGGCGATCAGGTCGGCTCCGATGCCCTGCGGGACGAATCCGGTGGCATGGCTGGTACCCGGGTCCAGCGCCCAGGCTCCGCCGTCACTGCCCATCGGAACACGGGACATGGACTCCACCCCGCCCGCCAGGACCAGGTCCTCCCAGCCGGAACGGACCTTCATCGCGGCCATGTTGACGGCTTCGAGGCCGGACGCACAGAAGCGGTTCTCCTGGACGCCGGCGACGGTGTCGGGCAGTCCGGCGGCGATGGCGGCGGTGCGGGCGATGTCCGCGCCCTGGTCGCCCACCGGGCTGACCACACCGAGCACGATGTCGTCGATCGCCGCCGGGTCGAGGTCCGGGAACCGGCGCAGGGTCTCGTGGATCAGGCCGACGACCAGGTCGATGGGCTTGGTGCCGTGCAGGGCCCCGCCGGCCTTGCCGCGACCGCGCGGGGTGCGGATCGCGTCGTACACGTACGCTTCGGTGATCACCTCGGGTGCCTTCCGTGTCGGGTTTGCAGGAAGCCTCGAACGCAGCACAGGGGCTATCGGGGGCGGTCCGCGAGCAGCGGGCGGCCGATGATCCAGGTCCGCGCCGTGTCGCGGAAGGCCTCGTGGTCGGGGCCGTACAGGTAGCGCTCCGTCACAGCCAGCTCCTCACGCGTTCGATCAGCCGGGCGGGATCGGGACCGACGGGGGTGACGTTGAGCATGGTCACGCCCGCCTCACGAAAGACCTCGACGCGGTCGCGGACGTACCCCTCGGGGCCGGCCAGGCAGAGCTGCTCCAGCAGCTCTGCCGGTACCGCGGCCTCCGCATCCTTCTTGCGGCCCGCGAGGTAGTGCTCCTGGACGGCGGCCGCGGCCGACTCGTATCCGTACGAGCGGACCAGGTCGTGGTAGAAGTTGCGGCCGGGCGCGCCCATGCCGCCGACGTAGAGCGCGACGGTGGGGCGCAGCAGGTCACGGACGGCCTCGGCGTCGTCGCCGATGGCCAGCAGGCCGCCCGCCACCACCGAGAGCGGGCCGAGCGCGGGGTCACGCGTGGCGCGGCCCTCGGCCAGGGACCGGCCCCAGACCTTGTCGGCGTACTCGGGGACGTAGAGGAAGGGCAGCCATCCGTCCGCGATCTCGGCGGCCATCCTGACGTTGGCCGGGCCCAATGCCGCGAGGTAGACGGGGATGGCGTCGCGGACCGGGTGGTTCAGCAGCTTCAGCGGTTTGCCGAGGGTGCCTCCCTTCTCGGGTGGCAGCGGCAGGTCGGTGATGCCGTGGTGCTCGATCACCTCGCGCCGCCAGATCCGCCGGGACAGCTCGATCACCTCGCGGGTGCGACCCAGCGGGCGGTCGTAGCGGCGGCCGTGCCAGCCTTCGACGACCTGGGGTCCGGAGGCGCCGACGCCGAGGAGGGCGCGGCCTCCGCTCATGGCGTCGAGTCCGGCCGCGGTCTGGGCGATCAGCGCGGGGGTGCGCGAGTAGACGTTGAGAATGGCCGCGCCGATCCGCATCCGCTCGGTCTTCGCGGCGAGGTACCCCATGACGGTCGGGGAGTCGAAGCCGTACGCCTCGGCCACCCAGACGGCGTCGAGGCCCGCGGACTCCAGGGCGGCGGCCCGGTCCGCGGCGGCGCGCGGATCGGCGGCGTACGCCAGGGGTGAGGACAGTTCCATCAGCAGTCGTCCTTCAGCAGTTCGGGCACGCCCCAGTCGCGGGCCACCTCGGAGGTGTGCGCGCCGGGAAGGGCCGGCGGGAGCCGGAGAGTGCCGGGGGTGTCGGAGAAACGGGGGGCGGGAGCGGGCTGGGTGATGCCGTACGCCTCGGTGTAGGTGCCGCGTCCGGTCAGGTGTCGATGGCCGGCGGCCTCGTGCAGCGAGAGCACGGGCGCGACACAGGCGTCGGTGCCTTCGAAGACGGCCGTCCACTCCCCGCGGGTGGCGGTCTTGAACCGCGAGGTGAACACCTCCCGCAGAGCAGGCCAGTTGCGGCGGTCGGTGCGGTCCGGCAGTGCCACGCCGTCCAGGCCCAGCAGGGACACGAACACCGCGTAGAACTGCGGTTCCAGCGCGCCGACCGCCATCCAGCCGCCGTCGGCGGTCTCGTAGACGCCGTAATGGGGGCAGCCGCCGTCGAGCAGGTTGCGGCCGCGGGCGTCCTGCCAGGTGCCCTCGGCGAGCATGCCCCAGAACATGGCGGTGAGGTGTGCGGCGCCGTCCACGATCGCGGCGTCCACCACCTGGCCGCGGCCGGTGGCGCGAGCGGTGAGCAGCGCGGCGAGGACCCCGGTGGTCAGATAGAGGGAGCCGCCCGCGTAGTCGCCGAGCAGATTGACGGGGACGGCGGGTCGTCCGTCGGGCGCGCCGATCATGGAAAGGGCGCCGGCGGTGGCGATGTAGCCGATGTCGTGTCCGGCCCGGGACGCGAGGGGGCCTCGCTGACCCCAGCCGGTCATCCGGCCGTACACCAGCGCGGGGTTGGCGGCCATGCACTCCTCGGGGCCGACCCCGAGCCGCTCGGCGACACCGGGTCGGTACCCCTCCGTCAGGATCTCGGCGCGCGCGGCCAACGCTCTTACGACAGCCGGCCCTTCGGGCGACTTCAGGTCGACGAGGACGGAGCGCTTGTTGCGGTTGGTCACGTCGCGGGCGGGGTCGCCGCCGAGCGGCGAGGGGCCGGGGCGGTCCACGCGCACCACGTCGGCGCCCAGGTCGGCGAGCAGCATCGCGGCGAACGGACCGGGGCCGATCCCCGCCAGTTCGACCACGCGCACGCCGTCCAGCGGACCCGCCACGTCGCGGCGGGGAAGGTCGGTGGAATGCCGGCTCATGGGTTCCTCTCTCGGCGCACGGCGGACTCGCCGCCGCCGACCGGGGACTTACTGAGCGTTCGCTAAGAACGTAGGAGTGCACCGCCGCGCGGTCAACTCCCCGTGTCACACCAGTTTTTACGGATCCCCGTCGAAGGGAGTGACAGCGGACCGGACCGGATGCCAAGGTTCTCCTGAGCGATCGCTAAGCAACCGAAGAGAGGTGCTGCGGACTCACGGCCGTACGATGTCGCGGATCGCCGCCCGTCCCGAGGAGAGTCGTTGAACACCGTGCCGAGCCAGGACACCACGCCCCCGGCGGAGCACTGGCGCTCCTACGGACCGCTCGACCTGCACCCGATCCTGATGCGCACCATGGAAGCCTTCAACGAGCACGGATACCACGGCACTTCGGTCCGGGACATCGCCGGCCGGGTCGGCGTCACCGTACCCGCGCTGTACTACCACTACGAGAACAAGCAGGCTCTGCTGGCCACTCTGCTGGAGACGTCCATCAAGGACGTCCTGGACCGCTGCCGCGCAGCGTCCGCGGAGGCCGGGGACGATCCGCTGGCCCGGTTCTGCGGCATGGTCGAGTCGATCGTGCTCTACATGGCCCACCGTCAGCAGCTGGCCTTCCTGGACACCGAGATCCGCAGCCTGGAACCACAGAACCGGGCCCGCTACGTCGCCCTGCGCGACTACCTCGAGCACATGCTGCTGGACACGGTCGAGTCGGGCCGCGCACAGGGCGTGTTCACCACGCCGATCCCGGCCGACGCGGTGCGATCGGTGCTCGTCATGTGCCAGGGGGTCGCCAACTGGTTCCGCGAGGACGGCCCGCTCACCGCGGAGGAGGTCGCCGAACGCCACGTACTGCTGAGCCTCGGCACCGTGGGCCACCCGGGCGCGGTCACCGGCGATCCTGCGCTCCCGTTCCCAGGGCGCTCCTCACTCCGGCCGCCCTCCCTCGCGCGGGCCCCCGCACCCCGGGACCCCGCTCCGCGCACCTCCCGGTGACGCGGCTGGGCGCCCCGCTCCCGCCGGGCTCCGCCGGTCCGCAGCGGTCGCGGGCGCCCCCCGAAGCACCATCGACGTCCCCCTTCCACGGCGCAGCACCGACGAGAGGACACCCCCGCATGGACGTGCGCGAGGCCCGCGACCGGTTCCAGGAGCTCCGGCAGAAGAACGGCCCGGTCGACCCCGCCGAACTCGACGAGATCTGGGCGGCGTTGGACACCGTCCGGCCCGAGGACATACTCGGTGCGTGGCGGGGCGGCGAGTTCCGCACGGGTCACCCCCTCGACGGCGCGCTGGCGAAGGCCCGCTGGTACGGCAAGACCTTTGTCGCCCTGCACGACGCCAAGCCGCTGATCTGCCGTGACGCCTCGGGCGGGCTGTACTCCGACCGCGAGCTCGGAAAGGGTGAGGCCAGCCTGTGGACCGTCGAGTTCCGCGGCGAACCGACGGCCACCATGGTCTATGACGGCCAGCCGGTCTTCGACCACTTCAAGCAGGTGGACGACACCACGCTGATGGGGATCATGAACGTCAAGGGGGTCCCTCCCGAGGGCCCCTTCTTCTACTTCTTCCTCGAGCGCGCCCCCGAGGCCCCGCATGAGGAAGAGGGCGCGTGAGACGCGTCCGCGCCGCCGTCACCGAGACACCGGGCGCCCCCTTCACCGTCCGGGACGCGGACCTCGAGGACCCGCGGCCGGACGAGGTACGGGTGAGGATGACCGCGGTCGGCATCTGCCACACCGACCTGGGGATGCGGGACACCTGGCCCCGGCGGCTCACCCCGATGGTCTTCGGCCACGAGGGCGCGGGGCGGGTGGAGGCCGTGGGCGCGGAGGTGACGGGGGTCGCGCCGGGGGACCACGTCTGCCTCAGCTTCGCCAGTTGCGGCACCTGCGAGCAGTGCGCGGCGGGCCACCCGGCCTACTGCCACGCCGCGCACGACCGGAACCTCTCCGGTGGACGCGCGGACGGCACCTCTCCGCTCTCCCGCGAGGGCATGCCGCTGCACGGCGGCTTCTTCGGCCAGTCCAGCTTCGCCACGCACGCCGTCGTCCACGAACGCGGCGTGGTCAGGGTGCCCTCCGACCTGCCGGCCGCGGTCGCCGCACCGTTGGGCTGCAGCGGCCAGACGGGCGCCGGCACCGTGCTCAACCGGCTGCGCCCCGAACCAGGCTCCTCCCTGATCGTCCTGGGCGCGGGCGGGGTGGGCCTGAGCGCGCTGATGGCCGCAGTGGCCGTGGGCTGCCGTCCGGTGGTGGCCGTCGACCCGGTCGCCTCCCGCCGGGCCCTGGCCGTCGAGCTCGGCGCCGAGGCGGCCCTGGCACCCGGGGACGGCCTGGTACCGGCCCTGCGCGACCTCACCGGAGGCGGTGCGCACCACGTCGTCGAGACCACCGGCCGTCCGGAGATGGCCCGCCGGGCCGTCGGCGCGCTGCGCCCCCGCGGCGCACTCGCCCTCCTCGGCATCGGCGGCGAGGTGACGTTCGACGTGATGGGCCTCCTCGCCCAGGGGGTCCGCGTCCACGGGGTGCTCGAAGGAGACTCCGACCCCGGCCGCTTCATCCCCGAACTGGTCGGGCTGCACCGCCGCGGCCTGTTCCCGCTCGACCGGCTGGTCACCACGTTCCCCTTCGAGGACATCGGCGCGGCCGTGGCCGCCATGGGGGACGGCAGCGTGGTCAAACCGGTCCTCACCTTCGCCTGACCGGCCGCCCGGCACCCGGAGCGGCTGCGGCGGAGGCGGGTCCGCGCCGGAACGCCGACGACCGCCCACCGCGCGGGCGGTCGGCCCGAGCCGTTCCCGTCGCGGGGCCGGGGATCGACCGGAAAGCCGTCCCGGAGTCACGTCGTGTGCGGTCCACGCCGAGGAAGCCCGGCCTCTGACGGCTTGTGATTCACTGATCCGCATGGCCCCCGCCTCTCCATCCGCCGGTTCGGCTGCGACCGGCCGTCCGACCGCGGCCACCCGGCCCCGCAACCGCAGGCAGCTCATCGTCGACGCGGCCGGGCGGGTCTTCAGCGAGCGCGGGTACCACACGGCGTCCATGGAGGAGGTCGCCGCCGGGGTGGGCATCTCCGCGGCCGCCCTGTACCGGCACTTCCCCAACAAGTACGCGCTCTTCGCCGAGTGCGCCGACGTCATGGTGGACGGTCTGATCGACGCGCTCGACGAGGTGCCGCCCGGGGCGGCCCTGACCGATGTGCTCACCGCCGTCACCCGGATCACCGTCGCTCATCGCGCGTCGGGCGGCGTGTACCGATGGGAGGCCCGGTACCTCAGGCGCGAGGACCGCAGACGCCTCGGGGTGAAGTTCGGCCGCCTCGTCGASCSGSTCGACGAGGCGGTACAGCGCGAGGACCCACTGCCCGACGAGCGGCTACGGGCCATGGCGGCCCTCGGTGCGATCGGGTCCATCACGATGCATCACACCTCCATCGCCGGGCGGCGGGCCGAGGACCTGCTTCTGGCGTCCGCGCTGGGTGTGGCCGCGCGTGATCCGGCGGCCGGCGGGCCGGGGGCACGGCCCGTCGAACTGCCCGCGCGGCCGGTGCCGCGCACGCGACGCGCGGAGATCCTCGCGGCCGCCATCCCGCTGTTCGCCCGTGACGGGTTCGCCAGCGTCACGAACGGTCAGATCGCGGAGGCGGTGGGGCTGACCCCGTCCGCCCTCTACCGCCATTACCCCGGCAAGATCGACATCCTGGCGGCGGCATGTCTCCAGGCGGCGGGGCTCCTGGCCCAGGGTGTGGAGCAGAGTCTGCGGGAGGTGTCCGGCCCGCACGACGCCCTCGTCGCGCTGACGGCGACGTACGTGGCCTACAGCTTCGAGCACACCGAGCTCAACAGCGTCGCCGAGGCCGAACTCGCCGGCCTGCCCGCCGGCCTGCGGCAGCCCGTGGTCCTCGCCCAGCGGGAGCACATCGCCGTGTGGGAGCAGCAGTTGCGGCTGGCCCGCCCCGAGCTGGACCCACGCCAGGCCCGGGTTCTGGTGCACGCGGGGTTCGGTGTGGTGGTCGAGGCGGGACGCAGACTGCGGTGGCAGGACAGCCCCGACCATCGTGAGGCCGTGATCGCTCTGGTCCTGGCCGCTCTGGGTCTCTGAAAGACCCAGGGACCCGCCGGCGACGGCGCGCCGCGTCGTGAGGCGGCACGTGCGGGAGTCACCCTCGTGCCCGCCCCTCGGCCGTCTGCCCTGGGGCGGGCGGTGGGATCGGATCGCGGGCTCAGCCCGCCCTGTTGCCGGTGGGGATCGTGATGGGGGTGGTGGCCCCGGAGGAGCCCTTGTTGAGGAACAGCATGGCCAGGGCCCGCACGAACTGGTCGAACATGTAGAAGGTGGCGGGCATGACGGGCGACAGCCCCTCCCTGAACAGGATGTAGGCGGGCCACGCGGTTCGGACCAGGGCCGCCGACGCGTAGTCGCGTTTCAGTCCCAGCCAGTCGCCGACCTCGTCGCTGAGGACGTAGCGCACGAACTCGTTCAGGAACCCGCGCGTGACGCCGAGGTCGACCTGCGCGGTCAGGCCGAGCAGTTCCTCGGCCAGTGCGATGCCCTCGGTCGACGGGGTGAGGATCGGGGCCAGTACCCGCGCCGACTGCTTCTCGGCGGCCGCCCAGGTCTGCGGGATGTGCTCGTCCGGTACACCGAGCAGGTGGACGGCGACCTGCCACGAGTGCAGGAACGCCTCCTGGTCGGCGGCCGGGAAGGGGATCTTCCAGTCGAGCAGCTTCCGGTACACGTAGGTGCCCAGGCTGTGGAAGGTCACCAGGATGTCGGCGGCGCTGATCGGGACGGTCTCGTCGGCGACCGCCCGCCAGTGCGGTGACTGCGGCAGCAGGTGACGCACCGCGGCATGCACCACGCGCGTCTTGTTGGCGGTGACGACGAACTGCCCCGACGGCTCGAAGGCTCCCAGCTGGGACAGGTCGTAGCCGAAGGTGAACGTCTTGGCCGCGCGGTCCTGCATGTCGGCTCCGCCCGCGGACCAGTAGACGCTCTTGGCCTCGCGCGGGATCACCGTGCTCATGATTCCGCTGCCCAGGCCGTACAGCATGAAGAGGTACGTGTCCCTGCGCCGGTTGAAGCCGGCGGCCCGGGCCAGCTTGGCGGGGTCGGCCCAGGAGGGCAGCCGGTTGACCTGCCGCAGGTACGCGGCGAATTCGGCGGGCAGGCCGCCGGGCAGCGGATCGTCGTTGTTCACCCACGACGCCCACGCGGTGTTGATCGCCGGTACGTGTCCGCCGTCGAGCATCGAAGCCATCAGTGGGTCCGCCGCCGCGTCCCAGATCCACTCCGGGCCGGTCCCCGCGGCGGCTCCGGTCACCGATCCCGCCGACGCCCGGGCGGGGTTCGCCACACTCACGAGGCCGAGTGCGACACCGAGCGACAGAGCCCTTCGCCTGCTGAGGTTCTCCATTGACTTACCTGCTTCCCTGATGGGCCAGATGGTTCCAGGTGCCTACGCAGACTTGCCAGTTGTGCGATCGACGGATCTTCGAACCCTGTCGCACGGATGTGATTTTTGATTAACATAGCGAGGTGCGTCGGCAGGGGCAATGGTGGTGACGGAGGGGCTCGTCGCCCATGTCGCCCAGGGGGCTGCGGGCCGCGGTCATCGGACGTCCGGCGCGGCCGCTCGCCGTACGAGCGGACGGTAGCGGCCGAGGACGAGCGGGCCCGGGCGGGGCGCCGGAACTCATCGACCTCGCCGGCGGACCCCGTCGGCCTGCCCGTGCCGGCGGGGCGAGGTGTCGCCGGGCGAACGGCGCCGCTCACCGGAGGAGAGCGGCGAGGGCGACCGTCGCGGAGGCCGGGTCGGGCGGCCCGACCCGGCGTGGGAGGGCGCGTCGGGCGACAGGTTCGCGCTGCCGGACACCGTGGACCGCGGCTCCGCCGGCGGTGCAGGCCGGTCGCTGACGCCATGGCGAGGCCGGGTCCGGACAGACAGGAGCCCGCCCGTCCGGACCCGGCGGCGTGTCGCCGTGGCGGGTCCGGACGGACGGGTCCGGGGGCCGGGCGCGTGGCCGGCCGTGTGCAGCGTCAGGCCGTGTGCAGCGTCAGCCCGTAGCGTCCGAGGATCTCGTTGATCGGCTGGAACCAGGTCTCGCCGCCCGAGGAGCAGTTGCCCCAGCCTCCGGACGTGACGCCCTGGGCCTGGTCGCCGCTGATGAACGCGCCGCCCGAGTCGCCGCCCTCCGCGCAGACGCTGGTCTTCGTCATCTGGTAGACGGCACCCTGGCTGTAGTTGACCGTCTCGTTCTTCGCGAGGACGGTGCCGCAGTGCCAGTGCGTCGTGGAGCCCGAGCGGCAGATCGACGCGCCCACGGGAGCCTCGGCCGAGCCGCGGACCAGTCGGTCCGGGACGGTTCCCCAGCCGAGCACCACCGGCACCGTCCACCAGCCGCTGTGGATGCCGACGTACGCGTAGTCGTCACCCGGGAACGAGGAGCCCTGGAACGTACCCTGGGCCGACCCGTCCCAGCCGCGCACCGCGGCCCCGGCCCGTCCGCAGTGACCGGCGGTGACGTAGCCGCCGTACACGGAGAAGCCGATGGAACAGCGGACGTTGCCGGTGTAGTAGGGGTCGCCGCCGACGGTGCCCGCCGCGTAGGTGCGCGGCGCGGTGGCCGTCTCGGCGACGGTGACGGGACCGGTCCGGCGGGCCCGCTCGACGAAGGCGTGCACGGCGGGCGCGGTCCGGTCGGCGCGGACGACGGTCACGACGACGCTGTTGGCCTTGGGGTCGACGTGCCAGCCGGCCACTCCGGCGGGAGCCGGGAGCCGGTCGAGGCGGGACTTGGCCCGGTCGAGCGCGGCGGCGCTGTGCCGGACGAGCCGGGTGTCGGCGCCCAGGGCGCGGACGTCGGCCTCCTCGGAGCGGTCGGTGAGGCCCACGACGAGCCGTCCGGTGGCCGGTTCGAACCACGAGCCGCCGTACGTGGAGCCGGCGGTGCGCCGGGCGTCCGCCTCGACGCCCGCGGCGGCCCGCTCCGCCCGTATCCGCTCCTCGGCCTGCCGGGGCGTCAGGCCGAGGTCCTGCCGCATGGCGTCGAGGAGTCCGGCCGAGACGGTGGGCGCGGGTGCGGCGTTCGCGGCGCCGGCCTGGGCGCCGCCGAGTCCGACGGTCAGCAGCAGCGCCGCGACCGCGGCGCGCAGGGGGGTGGTGCGTTTCACGTGGCCTCCTGGTGGGGGATCGAACGCTTTGAGAGCGCTCTCACAGCCGTCGGCGTCACGCTAGCGGCGATCCCTTGTCAGGTCCATACCAAGAACCGGCCGTCGGTCACGGCCCCGTCCGGACCGCTCCCGGGCACGCGAAAGCCCCCGGCGCCCGGGCCTGGCCCGGGCGCCGGGGTTCCCGGGTGCCGCGCGGCTCGAACCGCGCGGCACCCGGACACCCCCTACGGCTTCTCGCTCGCGTGGAGCGCGGCCACCTCCTCGGAGGAGAGCGCCTTGTCGTAGGCGTGGACCTGGTCGATCGACCCGCGCCAGAAGTCGACGTTCCCGCCGCCCCACTTGGCACGGCCCACGGAGAGCGGCCCGGTGCTGACGTCGGCCGGCCCGGAGGCCGCCGTGGCGACGAGCGCACCGTCGACGTACAGCCGGATCTCGTTGCTCGCCGCGTCCCGCACACCCACCAGGTGGTACCAGCGGCCCGTCTCGGGCGTGGTCACGAAGCGGGCGCGGTTCCCGCCGGGCGTGCTGAAGGCGAAGGCGCCCTGCCCGTACTGGAGGTAGAAGGGGTTCTCCTGCCGGCGGCCGTCCTGGCTCACGACGGTCGCGTAGTTGCCGGGAAGGGCGTCGAGCGTGGCCCAGGCGGACACGGAGTAGCTCGCGGTGGTGTCGAGCACGGGCCCGCCGGTCTGGGCGTACTGCCCCTGGCCGTCGAACTTCAGCGCGCTGCCGCCGACTCCGGGGGTCCAGGCGGTGCCCTCGGTGAGCGTCAGGTCCTCGGCGTTGGGGCCGGCGTCCCGCGCGGTGGTGCCGCTGCCCTCGTCGAGGGACCAGGAGCCGCCGCCCTTCAGCAGGTCGCGCTCCCCCGCCGCGGCGCCGGCCGCGATGATCCTGCGGTTGACCTCGCGCACCCGCACCGGGTCGACCTTGATGTCCCGGCGGTCGTACGTGTAGAGGCCGTTGAGCTCGTTCTCCAGGTCGGTGATCTGGGTGTAGACCGAACCGGAGAGTTCGGCCCCGGCGGCCTCCAGGTAGAACTTCTCGGTGTTCTCCACGTACTTGCGGGTCAGCGCCTCCTTGTCGGCGACACCGCTGTAGATCACCGTCGGGGCGCCCGGCCACATGTGGCCCGGGGCGCGCAGGGTGAAGCCGCCGTGCTCGCCGTCCATCGCCGCGCGGTGGTCCGGGAAGGCCGGGTCGGTGTTGTTGTAGTCGTGGTGGTCGAG
This sequence comes from Streptomyces sp. MS191, assembly GCF_008042125.1. Lineage (GTDB taxonomy): Bacteria > Actinomycetota > Actinomycetes > Streptomycetales > Streptomycetaceae > Streptomyces. The sequence continues at coordinate 10,687 of NZ_RDBI01000046.1, read as the reverse complement.
GATGTCGCCCTTGCCGGAGTCACCCTTGGAGTTGCAGCAGTTGACACCGCTGTGGGCGTTGACGACGCGGGACGGGTCGGCGGCCTTGACGGACTCGGTGATGCGGCCGGTCTCCTCGCGGTTCCACTCGCCCCAGCCCTCGTTGAAGACGATCCAGCCGATGACGGCGGGGGAATCGTGGTGCTGGCGCATCATCTCGCGACCCTGGTCGACGAAGGCCCGGTGTCCCGACTCGTCGGTGAGGTTGCCCGAGACGAAGTCCTGCCAGACCAGCAGGCCCAGCCGGTCCGCGTGGTAGAACCAGCGCGGCGACTCCACCTTGATGTGCTTGCGCACGGCGTTGAAGCCGAGCTTCTTGTGCGCCTCCAGGTCGAAGGCGAGCGCCTTGTCGCTGGGCGCGGTGTAGAGGCCGTCCGGCCAGAATCCCTGGTCGAGCGTGGCCAGGGAGAAGATCGGCTTGTTGTTCAGCACCAGCTTCCGGAAGCCGCCGACCTTCTCGATCCCGATCTTCCGCATCCCGAAGTAGCCGTCGACGGTGTCGGCCGACTTCCCGTCGGTGAGCTTCACCCGGAGGTCGTACAGGTACGGGTCGTCCGGGCTCCACAGGTGCTGCTTCGCCACCGGCAGGCGCAGTTCGCTGTTGGCGGGGCCGCTGACCCGGCCGACGACCTTGCCGCGGGCGTCACGGGCGACCGCCTCGACGCGGGCTCCGGCTCCGGCGTCGTCCGACGCGACCGTCACCGCCAGGCTGCCGGTGTCGATGTCGGGCGTCGTGACGACGTCGTCGATGGACACGGGGGCGACGGGTTCCATCCACACCGTCTGCCAGATGCCGGACGACTGCGTGTAGAAGATGCCGCCCGGGTTGGTGGACTGCTTGCCCGTCGGCTGGTTCGCGCCGCCGGTGTCGGTGACCGCGACGACGACCTCCTGCGGCCCGGTGCCCTTGAGCGCGTCGGTGACGTCGGCGCTGAAGGCGTTGTAGCCCCCGGTGTGCTCGGCGACCTGCCGGCCGTTCACCCAGACCCGGGCCTGGTAGTCGACCGCCCCGAAGTTGAGCTTCAGCCGGTTGCCCTTGCCGGCCGCGCCGACCTTCCAGTCCTTGGGCACGTTCACCAGGCGGCGGTAGAACATGTGGTCCTCGTGCCGCTCCAGGCCGGAGAGCTGCGACTCCACCGGGAACGGCACGATGATCTTCTCGTCGAGGTCCTTGCCGAACACCGGCTGCTCGCCGGCGGCGGCGCCGGCGAACTGCCAGGCCCCGTTGAGGTTCTTCCACTTGGCACGCACCTGCTGCGGGCGCGGGTACTCCGGCAGCGGGTTCTTCTCGTCGAGCCTGTCGCCCCACTCGGTGGTGAGCCGGTGGGTGGACGCGTTGGCCGCCGAGCGCAGGATCTGCGGGACGGTCTCGTCCCCGTTCTTCAGGCCGCCCTGACCGTCGTAGACGACCCGGACCCGCTGGTTCTCCTGGATCGGCTCGGCGAGGGTGACGAGGGCCGTGTTCGGGTCGTCCGGCGCCACGGCGACGGAACGGATCGGCATCGGGGTGGTGTCGGCCTCGATGGTGAGGTGGTCCTGGACCGCCGCCAGGCCGGAGACCCGGCCGTCGAAGCGCAGGCGCAGCTGACGGCCGCTCGCCGGGACGGCCAACTCGACCGGGTAGACCTCGAAGTCGGCCGGCGGGGTGAAGGCCGACTCCGGGACGAGCTGCTTGGGCATCGTCGGGCTCGACCAGCGCAGGAACATGTTCGCGCCGCCGACGTCCTGGAACATCTCCAGGCGGAAGTCGTGCTTCTCGCCGGCGGTGAGCCGCACCGGCGCGCTCGTCTGCTCCCTGTCCCAGTCCGGTATCCAGTGGTCGATGACCGGCTTTCCGTCGATGTAGAGCCGGAAGCCGTTGTCGCCGATGCCGTGGAAGGTGTAGTCGCCGGTGGCCGGCGCCTCGATCCGGCCCGTCCACCGGGCGGTGGTGTGCTCGGACCGCCCCGTCAGCGACTGGAACGTGCCGGTCAGGCCGGAGAAGTCGATCTGCGGGTCGAGGGACGTGCCGCCGAGCTCGGCGAAGTCCCGCGCGCCCGGTGCCGACATGCTGAAGTACTCGCCCTTCAGGCCGTGCACCTCGACGGCGGCGTTCTCGGCGCCCTGGGCGGTGTCGGCGGCGTGCGCGGAGACGGGTCCGGCCGGCTCCGCGGCCGACGCGGCGGGGATCAGGGTGCTCGTGGGAAGCACCAGGGCCGCCGCGGTCAGCAGCGCCCACATTCTGGTTCGGGGGCGGGTGTGTCGTCGTGTCATCGAATCTTTCCTCGTAGAGAGGGGAATCGGAGCCGGAACCCGGAACAGGTGTGACGGCTGGAGTGCCCCGGCGAGGCGCCGTGTTCGCCTCCGGGGCGCGGGCGCCCGGCGGTGCCGCACAGTCGCGCCGGCGGGCTCGGCCGACGGCGCCACGGTCGGGCGGGCAGACGGCACAGGAGGTGCCGGCGGCGACGGCCGACCGTCATTCCAACGTTGGAAAACTGTGTGCAGCGGAATGACAGCACGCCGTCCGGCGGCTGTCCAGACCCCCCGCACCCACTCGGCCGACGCCCCGTCACGTCCCGTGCCCCGCCGGGCGACCCGCCCCCTCGGACACATTCCGGAAACGTCGCGCCGGACTCTTGCCGCGCCCCTCGGGACGCGGTTATAACGTTGTAAAGCCGGAGTCGCCGACCCGCCAGGCGGCTGCTCCGCACCTTGATACGCCCAGGTCAGGGCCTTGATCTCGCGAGATCGGGGCCGTGCCGCCCCTGGTCTGCCGGCCCGTCGCGGCAGACCGGCTCTGCCTTCCCACACCGCGCGACCGCACGCCACTCGGCGGTGCTGTCCCCCGCCAAGGAGTGTCCTGAGATGACCCTTCCGCAGAGATCCCGCACGCTCGCCGTCGCCTGCGTCGTCGCCGCCACCGCCGCGCTGGCCCTCTCCGGCTGCGCCAAGTCGGAGACCACGGACAACGCCGGCGGCGACAGCAGCCAGGGCGCGCAGACGGTCCAGACCCCCTCCGCGTCCGCCGGCCCCGGCTGCACGCTCACCACGTACGGCGCCCCCAAGCTGGACCTCAAGAACGCGGTCGTCGGCTTCTCCCAGTCGGAGAAGGAGGCCAACCCGTTCCGCATCGCGGAGACGCAGTCCATCAAGGACGAGGCCGCCAAGGTCGGCGTCAAGAAGCTGCTCACCACGAACGCACAGTCGCAGCTCTCCAAGCAGATCAGCGACATCCAGGACATGCTGGCGCAGGGCGCGCAGTTCCTCATCGTCGCCCCGCTCAACTCCGACGGCCTGGAGCCGGCCTTCCAGGCCGCCGCCGCCAAGAAGGTCCCCGTCCTCACCATCGACCGCAAGGTCAACGCCTCGGCGTGCAAGGACTACCTGGCCTTCCTGGGCTCGGACTTCGTCGAGCAGGGCAAGCGGGCCGCCGACGCGATGATCAAGGCCACCGGCGGCAAGGGCAAGGTCGCCATCCTGCTCGGTTCGTCCGGCAACAGCGTCACCACCGACCGCACCAAGGGCTTCGTCGACCAGGTCAAGGCGCAGGCCCCGGGTCTGGAGATCGTCGCCCAGCAGACCGGGGAGTTCGCCCGCGACAAGGGCCAGCAGGTGATGGAGCAGCTCATCCAGTCGACGCCCGACATCACGGCGGTCTACGCGGAGAACGACGAGATGGCGCTCGGCGCCGTCACCGCGCTCAAGGCGGCGGGCAAGGCCCCGGGCAAGGACATCAAGATCGTGTCCATCGACGGCACCCGCAACGCCGTGCAGGCCCTCGCCAACGGCGAGCTCAACGCGGTCATCGAGTCCAACCCGCGCTTCGGGCCGCTCGCCTTCGCCACCGCCCAGAAGTTCTACTCCGGCGAGGGCATCCCCGAGGACGTCATCATCTCGGACCGCGCCTACGACCCGGCGAACGCCAAGTCGTCGCTCGGCGGGGCGTACTGACCCGGGGACGCGCCCCGGGCCGGTCGCGGATCCCCGCGGACCACGGCCGGCCCGCGCCACCTCCCGGGCCGCGGGGCCGCCCTCCGGCCCCTCATCGACTTCGGCCGCATGCACGCCGAGGCCGGGAAGCTCCTCGACGGGTTCGGCGTCACCGTCGACCCGCGCCGGCCGCTGCACACCCTGGGCATCGGCACCCAGCAGATGGTCGCACTCGCCCGCGCGGTGTCGGTCGAGGCCCATGTGGTCGTCATGGACGAACCCACCTCCTCACTGGAGCCCCGCGAGGTGGAGACCCTCTTCCGGGTCATCGGCGACCTGCGCCGGAAGAACATCGCCGTCGTCTACGTCAGCCACCGCATGGACGAGCTCTACCGGATCTGCGACCGCGCCGACGGTGCTGGAAGCCCGCGGCGTCGGGAAACGCTTCCCCGGCGTGGTCGCCCTCGACGACGTCTCGTTCACCCTCCGCGCCGGAGAGACGCACGCGCTCGTCGGCGAGAACGGCGCGGGCAAGTCCACCCTGATCAAGGTACTGACCGGCGTGCACCGGCCGGACAGCGGCGAACTGCTGCTGTCCGGGGCACCGGTCCACTTCACCCGCCCCTTCCCTCATCGACTTCGGCCGCATGCACGCCGAGGCCGGGAAGCTCCTCGACGGGTTCGGCGTCACCGTCGACCCGCGCCGGCCGCTGCACACCCTGGGCATCGGCACCCAGCAGATGGTCGCACTCGCCCGCGCGGTGTCGGTCGAGGCCCATGTGGTCGTCATGGACGAACCCACCTCCTCACTGGAGCCCCGCGAGGTGGAGACCCTCTTCCGGGTCATCGGCGACCTGCGCCGGAAGAACATCGCCGTCGTCTACGTCAGCCACCGCATGGACGAGCTCTACCGGATCTGCGACCGCGTCACCGTGCTCCGCGACGGCCGCCACATCCACACCGGCGACCTGGCCGAACTGGACCGCATGCAACTGGTGTCCATGATGCTCGGCCGGGAGATCTCCGAGGTGCGCAGGCACGGGGTGACGAGTTTCGGCGACGAGGGCCACGACATCGCCCGCAAGCCCGTCCTGACGGCCACCGGCCTGCTCAGGAAGCACCAGCTGGACGACGTGTCGCTGGAGCTGCACCCCGGCGAGGTCCTGGGACTCGGCGGACTGCTCGGCTCCGGCCGCAGCGAGACCGCGAAGGCGCTGGCCGGCGCGCTGCCGCTGGACGCGGGCGAGGTCCGCATCGACGGCACCCCGCTCGGCAGGCTCTCCTCCGCGAGCGCCATCCGCGCCGGGATCAGCCTGCTGCCCGAGGACCGCAAGGCCGAGGGCATCGTGCCCGGACTGTCGGTCCGCGAGAACATCGTGCTCGCGGCCCTCCCCCGGCTCTCGCGCGCCGGCATCGTCTCGCGCGCGCAGCAGGACCGGGTCGTCGAGATCTTCATGAAGCGGCTGCGCATCAAGGCGTCCAGCCCCGAGCAGAAGGTCGGCGAACTGTCCGGCGGGAACCAGCAGAAGGTGCTCCTGGCCCGCTGGCTCTGCCTCGAACCCAAGGTGCTGCTGCTCGACGAGCCCACCCGCGGCATCGACGTCGGAGCCAAGGCCGAGGTCCAGGCCCTCATCGACGAACTCGCCCAGGAAGGGCTCGCCGTCCTGCTCATCTCCTCCGACATCGAGGAGCTCGTCGAGGGCTCCGACCGGATCGTCGTCCTCAGGAGCGGCGCCACCGCCGGCGAACTCACCGGCGACCAGGTGTCGGAGGACGCCCTGCTGGCCGCGCTCGCCGACGAACAGGGCCAGGGTGGCGACGATGGGCTGGAGTCCCACGACGGACACCAGGGTGCCGTTGACCGCGCCGACGACGGCGCCGGCGAGCAGCGCGATGAGCAGGGCGGGCACGAGGCCGTAGCCCAGGTACAGGGGCAGGAGCGCCGCCGCCAGCGCCATGGCGGAGCCGACCGACAGGTCGACTCCCTCCGTGCCGATCACGAGGGCCATGCCGAGGGCCACGATGACGATCGGGGGCGGCGCCACCGCCGGCGAACTCACCGGCGACCAGGTGTCGGAGGACGCCCTGCTGGCCGCGCTCGCCGACCACTCCCCCGCCGCCACGCCGACCACTCCCCCGCCGCCACGCCCGCGGCCCACCCCGCCGAGGGCGACGCACCGGCGGCCGCACCGCACGTCCCGGCCCCGGCCCCCGCCGCCGTGACCACCCAGGCGACCGCGGCACCGACCCGCGGCACCGCACGGCTGAACGCCCCCGCGTGGTTCCAGGAGTACGGCGTGTACGCGGCGGTGGCCGCGCTCCTGCTCTTCAACGCGTTCTTCACCGAGCACTTCCTCACCGTCGACAACCTCCGCACCCAGCTGATCCAGGTCGCCCCGATCGTCATCGTGGCCCTCGGCATGGCCCTCGTGATCGGCACGGAGGGAGTCGACCTGTCGGTCGGCTCCGCCATGGCGCTGGCGGCGGCGCTCCTGCCCCTGTACCTGGGCTACGGCCTCGTGCCCGCCCTGCTCATCGCGCTGCTCGCCGGCGCCGTCGTCGGCGCGGTCAACGGCACCCTGGTGTCCGTCGTGGGACTCCAGCCCATCGTCGCCACCCTGGCCCTGTTCGTCGGCGGGCGCGGCCTCGCCCTCGTCATGGCGGACGGTCAGCTCAAGCAGATCGTCAACCCCGACCTGCTGTCGCTGGGCACCGGAAGCCTGCTCGGCATCCCGCTCGTCGTCCTCGTCGCGGGCGTCCTGGCACTCGCCGTGGCCTTCCTCGTCCACCGGACCACGTTCGGGCGCCAGATCGTCGCCATCGGCGGCAACCGCTCCGCCGCCGGCCTGGCCGGACTGCCCGTCAAGCGCGTGCTGACCGGCGTCTACGTCCTGTGCGGGGTGCTCGCCGCCCTGGCCGGCGTCCTCGCCACCGCCCGGCTCACCGCGAGCGACCCGTCGTCGCTGGGCACCCTCATGGAGCTGTCCGCGATCACCGCCGTCGTCGTCGGCGGCACCCCGCTCAGCGGTGGTTCCATCCGCGTGCTCGGCACCGTCGCCGGCGCGCTCCTCATGCAGCTGCTGCGCGCCACGCTCGTCAAGCACGACCTGCCCGACTCCACCGCCCAGATAGCCCAGGCGGCCATCATCATCGCCGCCGTCTACGTCGCACGGGAGCGCCGATCCCGATGAACCTCACCTCACCCCTGGCCTCCTCCGGGACGGGCGCCCCGGCCCCCGCGCCCGCGAAGGGCACCGCCGTCACGGACCGCGCGGGCGCCGAGGTGTCCGGCCGGGAACGCCTCGCCTCGCTCGTCCAGCGTCAGGGCGTGCTCGCCGTCCTGCTGCTCGTCGTCGTCATCGCGTCGTTCGCCTATCCCACCTTCGCCACCCTCGACAACGCCCGCGGTGTGACGGTGCAGGCGTCGTTCCTGGCCGTCGTGGCCCTCGGCATGACGCTGGTGATCATCACCGGCGGCATCGACCTGTCCGTCGGCTCGGTCTTCGCCCTCGGCGGCGTCCTCGCCGCGTGGGCCTCGCAATGGGGCCTGCTCCCGGCACTGCTGGTCCCGCTCGCGGCCTGCGGAGCGATCGGCTGCCTCAACGGACTGCTCATCGCCCGGGCCGGGATGGCCCCCTTCATCGTCACCCTCGCCTCCCTGCTCGGCGCGCGCGGGCTGCTGCTCGCCCTCACCGACGAAGGCGCCACCACCTACCTGGTCCCCAAGGACTCGGCCTTCGCCACCCTCGGCCAGGGCAGCATCGCGGGCTTCGGCTACCCGATCCTCGTCGCGCTCGCCCTCTTCGGCGCCGGCGGCATCGTCCTGCAGCGCACCTCCTTCGGCCAGACCCTTTTCGCCGTCGGCGGCAGCAGCGACGCCGCCACCCTGATGGGGCTGCCCGTCGCCCGCGCCAAGGTGACGGTGTACCTGCTCAGCGGCCTCCTCGCGGGCTTCGCCGGCGCGATCAACGCGGCCCGGCTCTCCTCCGGCGTCACCATCATCGGCACCGGCATGGAGCTCGACGCGATCGCCGCCGTCGTCATCGGCGGAACGCTCCTCGTCGGCGGCGCCGGATCGGTGAGCGGCACCCTGTGGGGAGTCCTGCTGCTCGCCGTCATCCAGAACCTGATCAACCAGATCGGTTCGCTCAACTCCTCGTACCAGTCGGTGGTCAGCGGCGGGTTTCTCATCCTCGTCGTCGTCGCACAGCGGTACGTTTCACGCAGCCGAAGAACGCTCTGACGCGGGAAGAACCCCACCCGGACGCCCGGTCGCCGGGGTCCCGGTACACCGGAGCGCCCTCCCGGGCGCCCCTACCGCACCGGGGACCCCGCACCACGCCGGCCCCCAGCCGATCAGAGCCGAACCAGAGGAGTTCCGTGGGCGTCAGCCTCAAGGACGTCGCGCAGCGGGCGGGCGTGTCGATCAAAACCGTGTCCAACGTGGTGAACAACTATCCCCACGTCACACCGCAGATGCGCGCCAAGGTGCAGCAGGCCATCGACGAGCTCGGCTACCGTCCGAACCTCACCGCCCGGCACCTGCGCAAGGGCCGCACCGGCATCATCGCCTTCGCCGTCCCCGAACTCGGCAACCCCTACTTCGCGGAGCTGGCCGGCGCGGTCATCGACGCCGCCGCCCAGCACGACTACACCGTCCTCGTCGACCACACGGCGGGGCTGCGGGAGCGGGAGCTGCTCGTCTGCCAGGAGTTCCGCTCCCACGTCATCGACGGGCTGATCCTCAGCCCCATCCACCTGGAGACCGCCGACCTCCTCGCCCGGCAGGAGACCTCGCCCCTGGTGCTGCTCGGCGAGCGCGAGTACGAGGCGCCCTACGACCAGATCGCCATCGACAACGTCGCGGCGGCCCGCACCGCGGTCCGGCACCTCCTCGACCTGGGCCGGCGCCGCATCGCCTTCCTCGGCTCCCGCACCGGCCGCGAACGGCAGCCGGCGCACCTGCGGCTGCGGGGCTGGCGGGAAGAGCTCGTCGCGGCGGGCCTGGAACCCGACGAGGCGCTGGTCGTGGCCACGGACGGCTACGGCCGCACCGACGGAGCCGCGGCCATGGCCGCCCTCCTGGAACGAGGGGCCCGCCCCGACGCCGTCTTCGCGTACAACGACCTCATCGCCCTCGGCGCCCTGCGCACCCTCACGGAACGCGGACTGCGGGTCCCCGAGGACATCGCCGTGGTCGGCTTCGACGACATCGAGGAGGGCCGCTTCGGCGCGATCAGCCTCACCACCGTCTCGCCCGACAAGCAGGCCATCGCGCGCCTCGCCGTCGACCGGCTCGTCGAACGGCTCGGCGGCGCGACCGTGTCCGAGCCGCGCCGGATCAGACCCGGCTACCGGCTCGTCGTCAGGGAGTCCACCGGGGGCGGCCGTGTCCCCGTCGGTGAGGGGGGTCGCGCGCCACACCTTGGTGTCGAAGCCCTCGGGGCCGCCGTGCCGAAGCCCTCGGGGCCGCCGTGC
>NZ_RDBI01000046.1:0-1161 GCF_008042125.1 Streptomyces sp. MS191 | reverse complement strand
TCCCCGCCCCGGCTCCGGCCGGCCATCCGCCTGCCCCGAGGACTCATCATGCCCCGACCCACCATCGGCCACCGGCCCTTCGGCACCGCCCCGAGCGGAGACGACGTCGACCTGTGGCGGCTGGAATCCCGCTCCGGTGTGTACGCCGAGATCCTCACCTACGGCGGCATCCTGCACACGCTGGGCGTGCCCGACACCCGGGGCCGCACCGACTCCGTGGTCCTGTCGCTCCCCTCGCTCGACCAGTACGCCGAGAAGAGCCCGTACCTCGGCGCGCTGATCGGCCGCTACGCCAACCGCATCGCCCACGGCCGCTTCGTCCTCGACGGCGCCGGCCACCAGGTGCCGGTCAACGACCGCGGCCACGCCCTGCACGGCGGCCCCGAGGGCTTCGACACCAAGGTGTGGCGCGCGACCCCCCTCACCGACGGGGACACGGCCGCCCTCCGGCTGGACCTGCACAGCCCCCACGGGGACATGGGGTTCCCCGGCGCGCTCGACGTCACGGCGACGTACACCCTCGACGCGGCCGGAACCCTGTCGCTGGAGTGCACGGCGACCACCGACCGGGCGACCGTCGTCAGCCTGAGCAACCACGCCTACTTCAACCTCGCCGCGGACGGCGACGTCCTGGGGCACACGCTCCAGGTGGACGGCGCGGCCTACCTGCCGGTGGACACCGAGGGCATCCCGCTCGGGCCCCTCGCGGAGGTGGCGGGCACCCCCTTCGACCTGACGTCGCCCCGACCGCTCGGCGAGCGCGTCCTGGCGGACGGGGACGAACAGATCCGGCGCGCCGGCGGCTTCGACCACTGCTGGGCCCRGTCCGGACCGGGACGGCAGACGGGGCGGCTGCGGCGCGCCGCCCGGCTCGCGACTCCGGAGGAGACCCGCGTGATGGAGGTGTGGACCACGGCGCCGGGCGTACAGGTGTACACCGCCAACCAGCTGGACGGCACGCTCACCGACGCCACGGGGCGGCCGCTGGAACGTCACGGCGCGGTGTGCCTGGAGACCCAGCACTTCCCCGACGCCCCGAACCGGGCCGACTATCCGAGCCCGGTGCTGCGCCCGGGGACCACGGACCACCGCCGCACGGTGGCGCCCTTGTACTGGCTCATCACGACCAGCCCGCTGCCGGCGAGCGTCTTGAGGGCCTCC
>NZ_RDBI01000045.1:1228-35687 GCF_008042125.1 Streptomyces sp. MS191 | reverse complement strand
CCTCCCCCCACACCTCCCCTGACCTCCCCTACCCCAGTCCGGGTGGATCGCCATGAGCCGTACCATCGCGTTGCGCAACGTCAGCAAGAGATACGGGCGGGACGGCTACGCCGTCGAACGCGTCTCCCTGACCGTCGAGCCAGGTGAGTTCCTGGTCCTGCTGGGCCCCTCGGGCTGCGGCAAGTCCACGGTCCTGCGGATGATCGCGGGCCTGGAGGACATCACCGAAGGCGAGTTGTACCTGGACGACGTCCACGCCAACGACCTGCCGCCCCGCGAACGGGACATCGCGATGGTGTTCCAGAGCTTCGCGCTCTACCCGAACATGACGAGCCGCGAGAACATCGGCTTCCCGTTGAAGTTGCGCGATCCCGGCACCGACCACGACCCGCGCGTGGAGAGGACCGCGCGGATGCTCGCCGTGGAGGACCTGCTCGACCGCTACCCCGGCCAGCTCTCCGGCGGTGAGCGGCAGCGTGTGGCGATGGGCCGGGCGATCTCCCGCCAGCCGTCCGTCTTCCTGATGGACGAGCCGCTGTCCAGCCTCGACGCGAAGCTGCGCAGCCACCTGCGGGCCGAGATCGCGCGGCTCACCGCGCAGCTCGGGGTCACCACCGTCTACGTGACGCACGACCAGTCCGAGGCCATGTCCCTCGGCGACCGGATCGCCGTCATGCGCGGCGGCGTGCTCCAGCAGGTCAGCGCCCCGCGGGACACCTACGCCCGGCCGGCGAACGTCTTCGTGGCGGCGTTCATCGGCACGCCCCGGATCAGCCTGCTCCAGGCCGTCGTGCACGCTCCGCTGGACGCGCGGATGTCCATCGTGCTCGGCCGGCAACGCCTCGTGCTGCCCCAACCCCTCAGTTCCGACCACCAGTTGCTCCGCATCCAGCAGGGGCGGCCGATCATCGTCGGACTGCGGTCGGAGGCCGTGCGGATCGCGCCGCCGAGCCAGGCACGACCGGGCGAGGTGCCGCTCACCGGGATCGTCGAGCACGTGGAGTACCAGGGCCACGAGGCGCTGGTGCACGTGAACACCGGCTCGGAGCCCGCGGTCGTCCCGGAGCTGGAGTCGGCACGTCCGGCCGCCGGACCCGGGCAGCGGCGCCGTCGGCCGCACCAGAGCGGTCTGCGCAAACTGCGCAGACAGGCGGCGGGCCGGCTGTCCGGCGCGGTCGCCACCCTCGCCCCGCCGCGGGGCGGCGGCCTCGGGGACGGCCAGGGGAGCCCGGACCTCGCCCGCGACCACGCGGCGACCGTGCGCAGCGACCTCGTCGTCCGTACGGGCCCGCACCTGCGGGTGCGCACGGGCGCGCAGATCCCGCTGCTGGTGGACCTGGCACAGCTGTACGTGTTCGACCACGCGGGCCACCGGATCTGCCCCGCGCCGGACGGACTGCCGGGTCTGGAGGTGTAGCGCCTCACGCGGCGCACCAGAGCCCGGTATGCCGATGAGCAGCTACGGCTCGATCAGGCCCACCCGGATCGCGTACCGGGTGAGGTCGAGCCGGTCGCGCATGCCGAGCTTCCGGAGCAGGTTCGCGCGGTGGCGTTCGACGGTCTTGGCGCTGATGAACAGGAGGTCGCCGATCTCCTTGGAGGTGTGGCCCTCGGCGACGAGCTTGAGGATCTCCTCCTCGCGCTCGGTGATGGCCCGGTCGGGGACGGCACGGCCCTGCCCGGCGAGGTCGAGGTACTTGCGGATGAGCGCCGTCTCGGCCCCCGGGTAGATGAAGGGCTCGTCGCGCACCGCGGCACGGCAGGCCTCGACCAGGTCGCGGTCGGCGACGGACTTCAGGACGTAGCCGCCGGCCCCCGCCTTGAGCGCCTCGAAGAAGTACTGCTCGTTGTCGTACATCGTGAGCATGAGGATCCGCAGGTCCGGCTGGAGGCGGGACAGCTCGCGGGCGGCCTGGAGGCCGGTGAGGCGGGGCATGGCGATGTCGAGGATCGCCAGGTCGACGTCGCCCGCGCGTGCCCGTGCCACGGCCTCCGCGCCGTCGGCCGCCTCGGCGACGACGGTGAGGTCCGGCTCGCTGTCGAGGATGAGCCGGACGCCGCGGCGGACGAGCGCGTGGTCGTCCGCGAGCAGGATGCGGGTCCGCCGGTCCGGTGCCCCGGGGGAACGGGGTGTCGTCATCGGTCGCCCTCCTCCGTCATCGGTCCGCCTTCTCCGCCTTCGGCACCTCCAGGCGGACGTCGGTGCCGCCCGAGGGTCCCGGGCGGATCGAGAGGGCGGCGCCGACCAGCAGCGCGCGCTCGCGCATGCCGCGGATGCCCGCGCCTTCGCTCGCGTCGCCCGTCCCCCGGCCGTCGTCGCGGATGAGCAGGTCGACACCGCCGTCCGCGCCGCACGTCAGCTGCACCTCGGCGGTGCGTGCCCGGGCGTGCCGGGCGATGTTGGTGAGTCCTTCCTGGGCGACCCGGTACAGGACCAGCTCCGTCTCGTCGCTCTGGGACGGGAGTCCGGGCCCGATGTGGGTGCGCGCGGACAGGCTCGGGGTGGTGAACTCGGTGGCCAGGGAGCGCAGTGCGCTGTGCAGGCCGAGTTCCTCCAGGACGCCGGGCCGCAGCCGGCGGGCGATGCGGCGGATCTCGTCGAGGCCGGACCGGGTGGTCTCCTGCGCCTGCCGCAGGTCCTCGCGCAGGCCTGCGGGGGCCTGGTCGGCCGCGTGTTTGAGCTGGAGCAGGACCGCCGTCAGGGTCTGGCCGACCTCGTCGTGGAGTTCCCGGGCGATGCGCTGCCGTTCGGCCTCCTGGGCGGAGAGCACCCGCGCGCTGCTGGTGGCGCGTTCGGCTTCGAGGCGGTCGAGCATGAGGTTGAACGTGCGGGTCAGTTCGGCCATCTCCCCCGGTCCGCTCACCGCGGCCCGGTCGCCGGGACGCAGCAGGTCGACGGTGCCCATGGCGCGGGCCAGCCGGCGCAGGGGAACGAGGCCGATCCGCAGCAGGACCGCGTTGGCGACGAGCATGGCGACGAGACCCGCGCCCAGCACCATGGCCTCGCGGGGCAGTACCGGTGTGGAGACGGTGACCGGCCCCAGCAGGAGCAGGACGGCGACCACGAGCACGGCGGCGTTCAGCAGGAGGATCCGCCCGTACAACGACATGGTCCCTCCTCCTGGATCAGGTGCCCCACCCTATCGCCGGCCGGGACGTGAACCTGTCCCCACGGGCCTGTGACCTGCGGCGGGGCACATGTCCCCGGCTCAGCTTCACCCGTGCCGGAGGGTGTTGTCCATCCGTGCCGACACCCATGTCCCCGGCCTCCCGGCGGATGGCACGATGGCGGCTTCGCCCCGGTTCGACGGTCCGTCGGGCCGGGGCCGTCCACGTGCCCCGGCGAACGCGAAGGAGGACGGGCCGTGCCCGCTCCGCGGATGAGAACGACACCCCTGCCCGGCATCGGTGTCCAGTACGACCTCACCACGCGTGAGCACCGCCATCTGTCGGTGATCGCGCACCGCGACGGCACCCGGTCGGTGAACGTCTACCGGTCCGACGACCCCGACGCCTGCGCGCAGTCGCTGCACCTGACGGAGCCGGAGACGGCCTCGCTGATCGACGCGCTGCGTCCGACGCACCACAGTCCGAGCGTGCTGCACACCACCGATCTGGGGCTGGTCGCCGAACGGATCGAGCTGTCGGCGCAGGCGCACTGGAACGGGCGGCTGCTGGGCGACACGCGGATGCGCACGGAGACCGGTGTGTCCATCGTGGCCGTGCTGCGCCGGGCGGAGGCGATCCCCTCCCCCGCACCCGACTTCCGGCTCGCCGGCGGCGACACCCTGATCGTCATCGGTACCCGCGAGGGCGTCGACGCGGCGGCCGCGATACTCGGACGGGAGTGAGAGGGTGCATTCCGCTGTCTTCCTGATCGAGTTCGGAGCGATCATCCTGGGCCTCGGCCTGTTGGGGCGGTTCGCGGGGCGGTTCCGGTTCTCGCCGATTCCGCTGTACCTCCTCGCGGGACTGGCGTTCGGCAAGGGCGGTCTCCTACCGCTGGGCGCCAGTGAGGAGTTCGTGGCGATCGGCGCCGAGATCGGCGTCATCCTGCTGCTGCTGATGCTGGGGCTGGAGTACACGGCGAGCGACCTCGTCTCCAACCTCCGGTCCCAATATCCGGCCGGTCTGGTCGACTTCGCCCTGAACGCGGTGCCCGGCGCGGCCGCGGCGCTGCTGCTGGGCTGGGGGCCGGTCGCGGCCGTGGTCCTGGGCGGGGTCACCTGGATCTCGTCGTCGGGCGTCATCGCGAAGGTCCTCGGCGACCTCGGCCGCGTCGGCAACCGCGAGACTCCGGTGATCCTGAGCATCCTGGTCCTCGAGGACCTGGCCATGGCCGTGTACCTGCCGATCATCACCGCCCTGCTGGCCGGTGTGAGTCTGGCCGCGGGCAGCGTCACCCTGGCGATCGCCCTCGGCGTGGCCGGCGCCGTCCTCTTCGTCGCCGTCCGCTACGGCCGGCTGATCTCGCGGTTCGTCTCCAGCGAGGATCCCGAGAAGCTGCTGCTCGTCGTCCTCGGCCTGACGCTACTCGTCGCCGGTATCGCCCAGCAGCTCCAGGTCTCGGCGGCGGTGGGTGCGTTCCTGGTGGGCATCGCCCTCTCCGGAGAGGTCGCCGAGGGCGCGCATTCCCTGCTCAGCCCGCTGCGGGATCTGTTCGCGGCGGTCTTCTTCGTCTTCTTCGGGCTGCACACGGATCCGGCCAGCATCCCGCCGGTGCTCCTGCCCGCCCTCGCGCTGGCGGTCGTCACCGCGCTGACCAAGATCGCCACGGGTCACTGGGCCGCCAAGCGGGCCGGGGTCGGCCCGAAGGGACGCTGGCGGGCCGGCGGGACCCTGGTGGCACGGGGCGAGTTCTCCATCGTCATCGCCGGCCTCGCGGTGAGCGCCGGGATCCAGCCCGCGCTGGGCCCGTTCGCCACGGCGTACGTCCTGATCCTGGTCGTCGTCGGCCCGCTGACGGCCCGTTACACCGAGCCGATCGCCGCGTACGTCACCCGGCGCCGCGGCGGCCCGGAGGCCGCACCGCCCGCCGCGGACGTCCCGGCCGCGCCCCCGACCCGCGAGTCGGTGGGCGCGGGGGACGACGCGGGGAGCGCCGGGCGGCGCTGAGGGCTGTCCCGTAATCGGCGGATCAGCCCGGCAGGATCGGCAGGACACCCTCTACGGGGTGTCCTGCCGGTCGCGGTCGCGCCAGGCCCGCTCCCACTGCCGTGTCATGGCCGGATAGACGAGCAGGTGGCGGAAGGGCGCGATCGCGGCCATGTACAGCCGGCCGAAGCGGCCGTTGGGCTTGACGAGGACGGCCATCCGCAGTTCGTACGCGCCGCTCGCGCCCCGCACCCAGCCCAGGTGCATGACCGCGTGCACGGTCTTGTTCGCCAGCTCTCGGGCGGCTTCGGTGTCGAGTTCGTAGACCGGTTCGAGGGGCATGCCGTCGCTGTCCGGCCCTCGGGGTGCGGCGCGCAGGTCGTCGGGCAGCCGGTCGCGGAGCGAGCCGACGCGCCGACCGACGCCCGCCGCCCGCTCGTCCCAGCCGAGGAGCGCGCCGAGCTTCCACCGCACGGCGAACAGGAACCTCACCGGCGGCGACAGCCGGTCGGGGCCGGCGGCGGCGCGCAGTGCGGCCAGCATCACGGGAAAGTCGTCGGGGCCCGCTCCGGGTGTCCGGAACGACCACACGTCCTCCACCGCGAAGTCGCCGGTGAGTGCGTGGATGCGCCACGGAAGGCCGGTGTGGGCCGCCTGGGGAAGTCTCGGCACGGTGAGCCCCCTCATCTGTACGGTGCCGTACAACAGATTTATACGGTACCGCATAACTCCCGCCCCGACGCGGGGACATGGCTCGCGACGCGGCCGCCGACCGACCGGACGCGAGGCGACCGGTTCCGCGGGCACGGTCCGCTCAGACGGTGATGTCGATGATCCCGAGGGGCTCGGTGGTGGGCTGCGCGGAGCCACCGGAGGGTTCCACCGTCACGCCGACGGCCACGGCGTTCGCGAGCGGACCCGTGAGCACCCGGGCGGACGGCCGGCCCGTACCGGGCAGCAGACCGGCCGGTCGCAGGTCACCGGTGGGCGCGGCGTACCAGAGTTCGTAGACCTGGCCCGCGGTCAGGGCCGGCAGGTCCTGCGCCGTGAACGCGGCCCGGCCCTCGGCGCGGGAGACGACGACGGCGGCCGTGGCGCCTCCGGTCAGCTGCGCGGTGTGCAGGCGTGCGTCCGGCGCGGTGAGCACCGTGTTGAAGGCGGCCGCGTCGGACCGGGCGGCCTCGATCTGGGCCCGGGCCCGGACCACCTGGTCCCCGGCGTCCTCGGCCCGGGAGTACTGCCAGGCGGCGATGCCGCCGAGGGCCACCGCCACGGCGACGCTGGCGGCCAGGACGAACCGGAGGACGCGCCGGCCGCGCGACGCGCGGGCACCCGGCTCACGCCCCGGATCCGGGTCCGGGTGCGGCCCGGTCGCGCGCCACGGCTCCGGCCCCGGATCGGTGGCGCGCAGCCGGCGGACGCGGGTGATCTCGTCCAGGACGCGCGCCCGCAGGTCCGGCGGCGGGGCCATCGGGTCCGCGGCGCCGAGCCGGGCCGCCGTCTCCTGGAGCTCCCGCACCTCACGCCGGCACGCCTCGCAGGTGGCGAGGTGCGCCTCGAAGGCGGCCTCTTCCGCCGGCGGGAGCGCGTGCAGTGCGTAGGCCCCCGCGTCGAGGTGCACGTCCTCGGCGGGCGTCATCGGCCCTCCTCCAGGCAGGCGCGCAGCTGCCGGAGCCCCGCGCGCATCCGTGACTTCGTCGTGCCCCGCGGCGTCGAGAGCGAGTCGGCGACCTCCACGTAGGTCATGCCCTGGTAGTAGGCGAGCACGAGCGGTACCCGCTGCAGGCGGGTCAGCGAGGCGAGACAGCGGTAGACCCGCCGACGCTCGTCGTTCCCCTCCACGGCGTCGACCACCTCGTCGTGGTCCCGGTCGGGAGAGAGCCGCCAGGCGCGCGTCTCGCGCTCCGTGCTCGCCTGGACCGCGCGGACCCGGTCCACGGCGCGGCGATGGGCGAGCGTGAGCACCCACGTCTTCGCGCTGCCCCGGTCCGGCCGGTAGCGCTCGGCGGTACGCCATACCTCGATCATGACGTCCTGGGTCACCTCCTCCGCCTGCGCCGCGTCGCGCAGGATCCGGCAGGCCATGCCCATGACCGTGTCGGCCAGCGCGTCGTACACCGCAGCGAACGCCGCCTCGTCACCGTCGGCAGCGCGGTGCAGGAGCTCGCCCAGCCGCCGGTCCGGCTCGGATCGGTGCGCCACGCGGTGCTCCTCTTCCCGGGTGCCGGAGTACGGCACGTGTCGTCCCGCCGGGCCTGCGCCTCCTGGCGATCCTGCCCGCCTCGCCACCCGTCCGCAGCGGGCCGGTGCCGATCGGGTGAAACCGCCGGGGGACGGACGGGTGCGACGCCCTCATGGCACGCCCCTGCGCGGCGACGTGCGGGCGTCGGGTCCGGGTCCGCGACCCGGTTCGCGCGCGGGCGTGGGGCCGGGCGGGAGGCCGTGGTGCCGGCCGAGGTCCCGGCCGGCGACGTGAGCGAGGACGGGCGCGCCGGCGAGCCCGGCCGGCCCGAGGCCGAGGTCGAGCCGTACGTGCACGGTCTTGCCCCCGAGGGCCGGCACCACGGTCGTCGTGCCGCCCAGTCCGTCGATCACCGCCATGCCGAAGCCGCCGGTCCGGCGCCCGGTCCCGCCCGCGTCACCGGTCCCGGAGCCGGCTGCGCCCGGGAGCTGCGGCAGCTCCTCGCTGCGATCGGCCACGGCGATGTCGAGCGCGGCGCCGCTGACGGTGAGGGTGAGCACGCAGGGCCCACGACTGTGCCGGACGGCGTTGGTGACCAGCTCCGAGACGATCTGCACCGCGTCCGCCACCCGCTCGGGGCCGGCGTCCGTGGGCGCGAGCCGGCGGGCGGTGACGTGCCGGGCGACGGCCGGCGCGTGCAGGCCGTAGGGCAGCGCGACGACGTGGCGTGTCGCGCTCGGCGCCTCTGTGGCGATGGTCGTGGTCATGGCCACTCCCCGGAACCGGTGGTGCGGAAAGGCGGAGTCCTACGCAGGGGATTCGGAGCGGGCCCCCTCCCCGGATGTCGTCACGGCGGACGGCTCCGCGCGACCACTCGTCACGGAATC
This sequence comes from Streptomyces sp. MS191, assembly GCF_008042125.1. Lineage (GTDB taxonomy): Bacteria > Actinomycetota > Actinomycetes > Streptomycetales > Streptomycetaceae > Streptomyces. The sequence goes on along the minus strand of NZ_RDBI01000045.1, from coordinate 27,524 downwards.
TTTCGGACTTTTCCTTACGGATCGGTCATCCGGGAGGCCGGTCGCTTCGAATCCCCAGTGTCACGCCGATCCGGCGAAGCTCCGGTCCCGCTCGCATCCCGAGAGCGGTGAGCTCGCCGGTACCAACGTCTCGCTACGTAAGGATGTGCGTTTCGATGACTCCCACCATCAAGGTCCGCCGGCTCGTGGCCGGCGCCGCCTCGGCGGGTCTGCTGGCCGGTGGCGCCGCGCTCGGGCTGTCGGGCACCGCGTCGGCGGCTCCCGCGCCGGCTTCCGTCACCTCCACCGTGACCCATGACAACGACCACCGTCACCACGACCGGTGCGTCTGGAAGAAGGGCCACTGGGACAAGCGCTGGGTCCCGGGCCACTGGGAGAAGAAGCAGGTCCACCACAAGACCTGGCACAAGGGTGACGGCAAGCACGGCCACTCCCACAAGGGACACTGGGACCACGACCGGCACTACAAGTGGGTCTACGTCCCCGCGCACTGGGACCACTACTGGGTGAAGGGGCACTGGGACTGCCATCACCGGTGATCGCCTCCGCGATCCGCACGCGCGACCGGGCACCTCTGGTGCCCGGTCGCTCGCGGTTCGCCGCAGACCGGAGGCCGGCACCTCCGGGCGCACACGCGGAAGCCCGCCGACCCCTGGTGGCGTGACGGGCCGACGGCGTGACGGGACGCGGGCGCGCTACCCCGACGCGTCCGCGTGGCGCAGCTCGGCGAGCAGCTCGCTCTGGCCGGCGAGGAGTTCCGTGAGGATCCGCCGTGCCGCACGCAGGAGTTCGGCGACGTCGCCGCCCGCGAGCGCGTAGCTGACGGTGGATCCGTCACGGATCGACACCACGATGCCGGAGCGGCGAAGGACCGCCAACTGCTGGGACAGGTTGGAGGGTTCGATGTCGATGTCGTTCAGCAGTTCGCGTACCGGTACGGGGCCGTCCTGGAGGAGCTCCAGGACGCGGATACGGACCGGGTGCCCGAGCATGCGAAAGAACTCCGCTTTGGCCTGGTACAGCGGTACCTGCATGCAACAACGCTCCTGCCGGGGTCTGGGCTGCTGGGCGGGGGCGGCAGCCGGCGGCCCGCCGGTCCTCCACGACCGTTGCCACGATCCTGCCGTGTCCGGACCCGCCCCCACCTGCAGCTGTCCTCTTTTGGATGTGTCGAGTTGAAGATTTCTTCAACTCTTGGGCATACGAGATCCGGCCGCTCGGCGAGCGGCTAGAGCTCGAGATCCTTCTCGATACGGCGCAGCTGGTGCCGCGCCATCGCGAGGTTGGATCTGCCCTTGTCCAGGACGATGTAGAGGAACAGACCGTTGCCGCCCCGCCCCTTGAGCAACCGGATGAGGTGGTACTGGTTGCCGAGGGTGATCAGCATGTCCTCGATGTCCTCCTGGAGTCCGAGCATCTCCAGGGTGCGGGTCTTGGCACGGATCACGTCGGTGTTGCCGGCCGCGGCGACCGTCAGATCGAGGTCGTTGCTGCCGCCGAGCGTGCCGAGTGCCATGCCGCTGGTGTAGTCGACCAGTGCGACGCCCACGGTCCCGTCGATCGAGGTCATCGCCTCCTTGAGAGACGTCTCCACATTCACCATCAGCGCCTGCTTCCTCAACTCACGATGTTCCGGACCGTGGTGCTCCCCCGGCCGGTCTGTGATCGAGACGCTACTGACCGGCGTCCGGACGGGAGGAGGAAAGCGGTTGGTCCGGCCGAAAACCGCCCCTCAGGCTCCGAAACCCGCCGCGCGCCGGCGACCGGAGTCGCCTGCAGGCCGACTGCACCGGATCCTCCGCGAGGTGATCCTTTGCCGATCCCGCGCCCCCGCGAGAGCATCCACCTCATGGAAGAGACGAGGCGGGCGCGGACGAGGAGGGAGCGAACGGTGGAGTACATACGGTTCGAGTCGCCGCACCGGAACGACCGAGGTCACTTCACGGGCGTGTTCGGACTGGTCAACACGCTGGCGCGGGAGGGTCGGCTGTCCACGGAGGAGGAGGCCTTCCGACGGGTCCACAACAGCTGGTACGACGCCGCCTACCCGGACCCGTCGACCGTGGACCCCACCGTGTACGACCGAACGACGAATCCCGGCGCCGCCGCGTGGTTCAAGCCCTCGGCCACGCATCTGATCGAGCGGGTCACCGGCTATCTGGAGATCCTCCGGGCGCACGGCGTCGACTGCCGGACGCGCCACTGCGCCGACCCCGGCAGGATCGTCTACGAGGACGACGTCCAGATCGTCGTGGTGCCGTACGGGTAGGCCGGGCCGGCCGGGTCACGCGCGGTCGGGGCGGCGGCGGACGGCCCGGTCGAGTTCCTCGTCCAGTGCGATGGCCGCGGTGATCAGCGCGAGGTGGGTGAACGCCTGCGGGAAGTTGCCGAGTTGCTCGCCGGTGGGACCGATCTCCTCGGCGAACAGGCCGACGTGGTTGGCGTAGGTGAGCATCTTGTCCATCGCGTAGCGGGCCTGTTCCAGGCGACCCGCGCGGGCCATGGCGTGGACGTAGAGGAAGCTGCAGAGCGAGAAGGTGCCCTCGACGCCCCGCAGGCCGTCGGGCGAGGCCTCGGGGTTGTAGCGGTAGACGAGACTGTCCGTGACCAGCTCGCGGTCGATGGCGTCCAGGGTGGACAGCCACTGCGTGGACTTCGGCGAGAGGAATCCGAGCAGGGGCATCAGCAGCAGCGAGGCGTCCAGCACCTCGCTGCCGTAGTGCTGGACGAAGGCGCCGCGGTCGGGGTTCCAGCCGCGTCGCATCACCTGGGTGAGGATCGCGTCGCGTTCCGCCGTCCAGCGGGTCAGATCGGCGGGGCGGGCGTACTGGGTGGCCAGCCGGATGCCCCGGTCGAAGGCGACCCAGCACATCACCCGGCTGAACGTGAAGTCCTGGCGTCCGCCGCGGGTCTCCCAGATGCCCTCGTCGGGGCGGTCCCAGGCGTCGGCGAGCCAGTCGAGGAGTGCGGCGAAGCCCAGCCAGCCGTCGTATCCGGCCGGCTCGGCCACCTCCGGGGAGTGGGTGAGGGCGTAGGAGAACTCGCCGTAGATGTCGAGTTGCAGCTGGTCCGCGGCCGCGTTCCCGGACCGGACCGGATACGAGTCGCGATAGCCGCTCAGGTGCTCCAGGATCTCCTCGGAGAGCCCCGGATCGCCGTCGATCCGGTACATGATCTGCAGCGGCTCGCCGCCCGCCGCTCCGGTCGCCCGCAGGCAGCGGCCGAGCCACTCCCGGAAGGCGTTGGCCTCGTCGACGTAGCCGAGGTCGATGAGGACCCGGACCGACAGCGACGCGTCCCGGATCCAGGTGTAGCGGTAGTCCCAGTTGCGTTCGCCGCCGATCTGCTCGGGCAGGCCCATCGTCGGCGCGGCGATCGGGGCGCCGGTCGGCGCGTAGATGAGGAGCTTCAGCGTGATCGCCGACCGGTTGACCATGTGCTGCCAGCGGCCGCGGTAGCTGCAGCGGCGGATCCACGCGTGCCAGAAACCGAGCGTCGCCTGGAACTCCGCGGCGAAGTCCTCGACCGTGACGGGCTCCGGTTCGGGGGATCCCGCGGCGCGGGTCTCCAGGAGGATCCCGGCACGCTGGCCCTGCTCCAGGGTGACGGTGGCGCGGACGTCGTGGCCGTCCGCGTCCAGCGGGATGTTGCCCTGCAGGTGCACGTCCAGTTCGGGGCCGTGGAAGACGGCCCCCTGACCGCCGAGGGTGAGGGAATGCGGGGCCCGGCCGTAGTCGAAGCGCGGCCGGCACTCCAGGGCGAAGGTCACGGTGCCGCGGACCACGCGCAGGATCCGCATCAGGCGGTGCCGGTCGCCCGCCACCTGCGGCTCATCGCCGAGCGGCATGAAGTCCACCACCTCCCCCACGCCCCGCGGAGTCAGGAAGCGGGTGACCAGGACGGCCGTGTCGGGGAGGTACAGCTGACGCACGGTCGTGTCCTCGTCGACGGGGGCGATCGTGAAGTGGCCGCCACGCTCCGTGTCGAGCAGGGCGGCGAAGATGCTCGGCGAGTCGAAGCGGGGTGCGCACATCCAGTCGACGGAGCCCCCGCCCGAGACCAACGCGGCGGTCTGAAGGTCGCCGATCAGTCCGTGGTCGGCGATCGGAGGGTAACCAGGCATCACTGACCTCGATTCCTGCACCGGGACCGGGGGCCGGGGCATCACGGCGCTCGCCGGCACCACGCAACCCGCCCCGCCGCCAGCCGGCAACACGGACCGGCCGATCGGGGGAACGGGCGGCCGGGACAGAGGACGGGGAGCGGCGGCGGACGGAGCCTGCGGTGACGGCATCACGGGGCCGGGCGTCCCCGGACCGGTGTCAGGAGCCGGTCGTTCCGGGGCCGCCCTGCTGCCGGCGAGGGTGCCCCGGGGGGGACAGGCCGTCCCGCGGCTGGGAACGGCACCCTCAGAGACCCGCCCGCACCACCTCGGCCGACGCCGGATTGTCCGGACAGGCCCACACGCCGTGCGGGCAGTAGTCCGTGAACGTCTGGTAGACGGGCCGGTGGCGGGCGAACCAGTCGAGCATGCCGCGGACGTACGCCGGGTTGTCGCCGTTGCGGAAGAGCCCCCACTCCGGATACGACAGCGGCTTGCCGTGGGCCGCCGCGAACCGCACGTGGTCCGCGAGCCCGAGGTCCTCCGACACCTGCCCCTCGAAGCTCAGCCCCTCCGGCTGGTCGTAGGCGTCCATCCCGATGATGTCGACGTGGGAGTCGCCGGGGTAGCACCGCGTCCAGTCGACCGCGTCCCGCCCGCGGCTCACCGTGAAGTCGAAACGGAAGCGCTGCCCCGGCACGGCCCGCAGCACGTCCACGACCCGCCGCCAGTACGTCCGCCAGGTCTCCGGGTCCGGTCCGCAGCGGTGGCTGTACGTGGTGCCGTTCATCTCCCAGCCGAGGACCAGGATCGCGTCCCCCAGCCGGTGGGCGACGAGCCGCTCCCCCAGGGCGCGGAAGTGCCCGTCGTACTCCCCGGCCGCACCGCGGCCCAGCCCCGCCCGCACCTCCTCGTCCGGCAGGCCCTCCTCGCTGCGGTCGAGCAGCGGGACGTTCAGCACGAACAACCGCCCCGGCCGCTCCTCCTTCCAGCGCGCCCACGGCTCGAACAGGGCGGGGTGACCTTCGATGTTGGACCAGCGGTCGCCCGGCAGGTAGGTGTGCCCCACGCTCAGGGACGTGCCGCCGAGCCAGGTCTGCAGCTCGTCGAGGCGCCGTATCCCGGCCTCGTCGGAGCCGGTGAAGAAGCCGGACGGGACGTTCACCGGCCCCCGCGCGACGGGCCCGTCCGACGCGCCGTCCGGGGCCCACCTGTCGTGGACCAGCACCAGGAACGCGGCCACGAGAGCGAGAACGACCGCGAACAGCACCATGGTCGGTGCCGCCCGCGGCCGGCAGAAGGGGGTCACGTCAGCTGGTCCAGAAGTCCCACCAGCGGGTCAGGATGAGCATCCCGATGATCCCGGCGTGCAGGACGGGCAGCGCGAAGGTGAAGTCCTCGAAGAACCCCTTCAGCGCGACCGGGGCGGGCAGCACGCCCGAGCGGACGTTGTGCGAGGTCACGTACCAGAACATGACGAGGGTGGCGGTCCAGGCCAGGCAGCACCACAGGCACAGTGAGTTGATCTCGTACAGCGACTGGTACATCAGCCAGGTGCAGAAGCCGACGCCGAACAGCATCCCGGCGTTCAGCCCCAGCCAGAACCAGCCGCGGTAGCGGGCGCCGGCCAGCAGCCCGGCGCCCACGGCGACGACCACCGCGTACGTGACGAGGCCGAGCATCGGGTTCGGGAAGCCGAACACCGCCGCCTGCTCGCTCTTCATGATGTTGCCGCAGGAGACGACCGGGTTCAGGCTGCAGCCCGGCGTGAAGTTCGGGTCCTCCAGCAGCTTGAACTTGTCGATCGTGATGACCCATCCGGCCAGCACGCCCGCCGCGCCGGTCACCATCAGCAGCCAGGCCATGCCCCGGCCGGCGCCGACGCCTCCGTCGCCCTCCCGGGCCCGTTCCCGCCGCCGGGGCGGTGTCTCCCGTACGTTCGCCGTCGCCATGACGCCGCCCCCTGTCCGCTCAGCCCTGCAGTCGTCGCACCGGGAGCTGGATGTGCGCCGCGGAGGCCACGACCGCGTCGTCCGTGACGAAGGCCCGCAGCCGCTCCGGCGAGACGGGCTCGCCGGGCGTCGCGTCCGGCCAGGGGCGCACGGGGAGGATCAGGTAGACGTACCCGTGGTCGTGGGCGGCCGCCTCCCACTCCGCCGGAACGGGGCACTGCGCCTTCATGAAGGGCAGCGTGAGCACGGCCCGCCGGGCCTCGACGAGCAGGTGCGCGCCGGTCCCCCGCTCCTCCGAGGCGTCGACCACCCGGTCCCCGAGCGGCAGGCCCATGCCCTCCAGGGCCGCCCGCAGCGCCTCCTCGCCGGCCGCGGGTCCCTCACTGCCGTCCCCGAGCGAATACACCATCAGGAAAGGGGTGACGGGAGCGTCGTCGGTGGGCCCGGTGGTCCACGGAACGACGGTGAGCGTTCCGAACGGAGAGGCACTGCGCGCCGGGGTAACGACATTGGGTGTGGTCATGAATCCGGATGCTAACGGCCCAAGCGCTCTTTCCCGCAGCGGCGTTCACTCGATCGGCCGACATCAGCGCAGGAGAATTTCGGTGCGCCCCCTCCAGAACACGTGTGCACGGAAACGAATGGGCGGCGGAGTCGTTGGGCCCAGGGGGCATTCGCTGCCCTTCGTCGATTCCGCCGATTCCGTAGTTCCGAAGATTCCGTAGACACCAGGGAGTTCACCCGTGTTCGCCGACGAGCCGGTCAGCCGCTTCTCGCGCCGTACCGCACTGCGCGCCCTGTTCACCGTGGCCGTCGCCGCCTTCACCGGCGGGGCGCTCGCGCGGATCGCCGGCACGCCCACGTCACCGCGCGCAGGCCGCGCACCGGCCGGCGGCGCCGGATCCGCCGCGGGCACCGGTGGCACCGTCGGGGCGCTCGCCTTCGACGAGATGTACCGGGGCCGCCGGATCCAGGCGCGCCGGATCCCCCGGAACGGCCCCGTCCAGGTCCTGGTCGACGGCCGGCCGCTCCACCTGATGCGGCGCGCCGACGGAAGCTACCTCAGCGCCGTCGACCACTACGAGTCATGTCCGACGCCCCTGGCGGCCACCCGGGCGGCCGTGGACCAGCTGGGTTCCGCCCCGCTGTCCCGGTACGCCGCCGGTCACGGCGTCCACCCGGGAGGGAGCCCGCGTGACCTACACGCGTAAGAACCAGCGTGATCTGACCGGCGCCGAGCGGCGGAAGTTCGTCGCCGCCGTCCTGGAGCTCAAGCGCCGGGGAACGTACGACGACTTCGTCCGCACGCACATCGAGTACTACTCCACCGACGGCGACAACAGGCTCCGGCTGGCACACATGGCCCCGAGCTTCCTGCCCTGGCACCGCCGCTTCCTGCTGGAGTTCGAGCGGGCGCTGCGCCGGATCGACCCGACGGTGACCGTGCCGTACTGGGACTGGACCCGGGACAACACCCCGGCGGCGTCGCTCTGGGGCGAGGACTTCCTGGGCGGCAACGGCCGCCGTGGCGACCTCCAGGTGACGACCGGCCCGTTCGCCTACTCCGGCGGGCGCTGGACGGTGCGGCACGGGATGACCGAAGGCAGGTTCCTGACCCGGGACTTCGGGCGTCCGCAGAGCCCGATCGCGCTGCCCACCCGCGCCGAACTGGACGAGGTCATGCGGGAGACGGTGTACGACGTGGCGCCGTGGAACTCCACGAGCCGCTCGGGATTCCGCAACGCCCTGGAGGGCTGGGGCCAGGGGCGGGGCAACGACCGCTTCCGCATCCACAACCGGGTGCACCGCTGGGTCGGCGGCCTGATGCTGGGCGGCGCCTCGGTCAACGACCCGGTCTTCTGGCTCCACCACTCGTTCGTCGACCTGCTCTGGTCCCGCTGGCAGGCGCGCAACCCGCGGGCCGGCTACCTGCCGGCGGACCCGCCGCAGCTGGGCGATCCGCAGTACCGGCGCGTCGCCGCCCGCGACGAGGCGATGGGGCCGTGGAACGTCACCCCGGCCTCGATGCTCGACCACGGCGCGCTGTACCGCTACGCATGACGAGAGCGTCCCCCCGGCCGGTGGCCGGGGGGACGCTCCGAGGGTGCGGGGTGACTCAGCCGCCGTAGCCACCGTCGTGGTGGTCGATGTTCGCGCAGCTGTTGCCGAACGTCGGGTTGAGCAGCCCGATCACGTTGACGGTGTTGCCGCAGACGTTGACCGGCACGTGGACCGGAACCTGCACGACGTTGCCGGACGCGACACCGGGCGAGTGGGCGGCAGCGGCCTGGGCACCCGAGTCGGCGACGGCCATGCCGGCTCCGCTGAGGGCAACGGCACCCGTGCCGGCGAGGACAGCGGCAGCCTTCGCGATGCGAGACATCAAGAACTCCTTGGACGTGGAAAGCCGACCGCGAGTACCACGGCCGTCATTCCCCTTCAACGCCTCAGTGGCGCCCGAGTCACGGCCGTTACGCCGGATGATGAAGAGGTGCAAGTGAAAGCCCGCAGAATCGCGGGTCCGCCCACCGTCGGATACGGCGGAGCGAGCATTCGATTCTGCGGGCCGCGGCCATGCGACAAGCCTTCCGGTGTAACGAGCAACGACCCCTCGGGTGGCGGGGAAGAATCGTGTCTTCACCCGCCGGGTCATTGGTCGTACAAAAGACCGTGCCGCCGGGGGACGCTCCGGACGGCGGCGGGGCTGTCCGGACAGGTTCCGAGGAATCCTCCGCGATCCCCGGCGGGCGCACGGTGGGACTGCTCTCTCAGGACTGCGCCAGGCCCAGCTGGGAGTCCAGCGCTCCGGTCGCCGCGGGGGCCAGCACGCCGATCTCCGGGACCGCGAGGTCGGGCAGCCCGAGGCGGTCGCCGCGGGGCGCGACGACGGGATTGCCCACGGTGGCACCCGGGGTGGCCGCGGCCATCTCGGAGCGCGGGGTGGTGAACAGCGCCTTCCCCGGCTCGCTGCCTTCGAGGACCTCGGGCAGCGGGGCGGCCACGACGGTCTCCGGCAGCGTGCTGCCGACCGGCAGGCGCGGCAGGGTGACGTCCGGCAGGCCGGCGCCCTGCTGGAAGCCGGTGGGTGCGCCCGGCACCGGCAGGGGGACGCCGGTCGCCACCGTGGGGGCGTCCATCGGGATCACCGGCTCCAGACCCTGGAGCGGGACGACCACGGGTGCGTCCGCGGCCACGGCCGGGGCGGCCATGGCGGCGGAGGCGAGAGCGGTCATGAGGATTCCCAAGCCGGCATGAGATCGCAGGTTCATTACTGCGTACGCCCTTCAGAGCAGGTGGAGACGGAGCGGTGGTGCTGTGGATCGGTCAACGAGGCCCATGGAGGCGACGTCGCGGGGATTCGCCTGAGTGCAGCAACGTCAAGGGCCCCCGACGGTGAGAACGGGGGGCCCTGATTGACAGTGCGTCAGCACGGCGTGCCGTGGCGGGTGTCAGCCGCCGAGCGGGAGACCGCCGAGGAGCGGCGCGGCCTTGCCGGTCTCGTTCAGCTGGTTCGCGGTGTCCTGCACGGTCTTGACCACGGAGCCGTCGGTGGTGCTGCTCAGCGAGTCGGTCTTCAGCCCGTGGCTGGTGAGCGCCCCGAGACCGCCGTCGAGGCTGGTGGGGGTCGCCATCGCCTCGGCGGCCATGGCGGGGGCGGCGACACCCAGGGCCATCACGGAACCGGCGACGACCGCGGCAACCTTCGTGGGCTTCATGGAGAGTCCTTCCTGATCTTGCGTCACAGAGCGAACAAGTCACGTGCCGTACAGGCCTCTTGGGCGATTCCTGCACGTCGTTCCGCTTTCTGTAACGAGAGGTGTGCTCCCCGGAAACTCCGGGAGGAGGGATTTCTCGACACTGCACCCGAATGACGGGAGCCGGTGTGATGTCCCGATCGGGCGTACGGCCGCGCCGCACCGGCCCAGCGGGACTGGGACCGGCACGGCGCGGGACCGCGGGTGGGACGGCTACCCGACGGGCAGGGGCAGCGGCGGCGTGGCGGGAAGCTGCGGAGGCGTCACCGGGGGCTTCGCGGGCAGCTCGGGGGCCGTGACCGGAGGCGTCGCGGGCAGCTCCGGGACCATGACCGGAGGCTTCGCGGGCAGCTCCGGGACCGTGACCGGGGGCTTGGGGAGCGTCGGCAGGCCGGGCAGGGCCGGCAGCCCGCCGCCGAGCACCGTCGCCACGACCACGTCGACCAGCGACGTCAGGGTCGCCGTGACCTGGGGTACGAGGCCCGCGGCGGCGCCGGAGCCGGCGGCGGCCAGCAGTGCGGCGACCGCCTTCTCGACGGTGGCCAGGGCGTCGGCGACGACGTCCGCCGGCGCGGCGGCGGCGCGCGCGGCCCGGGTTCCCGGCCSGGCCGGGACGGTGAGCGGTGGTGCGACGGGGGTGGTGGCCTTCGCGGCGTCGACGGCCTTGTCGATCCTGGCCTCGAACGCGGCGGCGTCGGCGGCGGGGAGCCTGCCGTCGTCGGCCTCGAGCACCGCGGTGACGAGGTCGGCCACGGGGGTGGCGACCGGGCTGGTCCGTCCGAGGGCGCGGGCCTGGGTCAGCAGCGCGGCCGTGCCGGGGACCGGGGCGTGCCCGGTGACGGCGGCCGAGGGGGACGTGTGGTGTGTGTCGGAGAAGGCGGGTCCCGCCGTACCGAGGGTGATCGCGGCGGATATCGCCAGGGCAATGATGTGGCGTGATGCCAGGGGACGCATATGTGTTCCTTTTCCGCATGCGTCGGACAACTTCCCCCTCACCGTGCCTGCGGTGATAGCGCTCCGCAATGGGAGGACTACGGAACGACATCCCTCCGTTCGGGTGAATCCGCCCCACCGGCCTGCTCCTCCGAGGGGCGTACGCCGTTGCACCGAACGGCGCACGAGGGTGCGTCCGAACGAGCAGAAGGCCGGCGCGCCACACCCGGGAGGGGTGGCGCGCCGGCCTCGGAAGGACCGCGATCCGGCGTGCGAGATCAGGCGTTGACGCAGGTGTTGCCGAAGGTCGGGTTCAGGGCGCCGATGACGCTGACGGTGTTGCCGCAGAGGTTGACCGGCACGTGGACCGGAACCTGCAGGACGTTGCCGGACAGGACGCCCGGGGACTTCACGGCCGCGCCCTCGGCGAGGGAGTCGGCGGAGGCGACACCGGTCGCACCGGCCACGGACGCGGCGACACCGACGGTCAGGACGACAGCCTTCGTGATACGGGACATGGAGAAACACTCCTCGATTGTTTTCAGACCACTTGGAACGGTTGACCCGGACGGTCGGTGCGGGCGGATTCACCCGACTCCCTCAACAACGCGCCCCCAATTCATTGGTTGCTCTCCCGAACGGGTGACGTTCAACCGATCTTTGGCTCGGCACGGGGCCATCGGAGCGACTGGACGCGGAAAGGCGCAACACGCCCAACGAGGAACCTGCCTCACGGATACGGGAGTTAGCGTTCGCGAGCATCTAATGCTTAGTATCGCCCGGCGTTGGGGTTATAACGTTCCCGAACGTCGCTTCGGGTACGACCGCGCGGACATCGTTTTCGCGAGGCCGAATCCTCACTCTGCCCCGGTCTTCACGGGTGTCTTGCTTCTCTTATCAAAGCGGAGAACCTGTATGCCGAATTCAGCGGTTCATGCTGTACGCCGCGGCCTGTTGTGCGCCCTGACGTGCGCGGCCCTGTCCGCCGCGCTGCCGGCCGCCTCCGCCGTGGCACCCCGGCCTCGGGAAGCCGCCGAACTCCCCTTCGCCCCGCGGTACCGGGCGGTCCAGCACGGCGGGATCGTCCGCGCCGCGAACTCCTCGGCCGCGGCGGGCAGGGACGCCAAGGGCCCCGCGACCGCCAACGACGGTCTCGACATCGGGTACGTGGACGTCGACGGCGACCCCCTCACGTACAACTCCAGCCGGGCCGCGGTGCCGCTGCCCGCCGGGGCCGTGGTCACCTACGCGCGCCTGTACTGGGGCGGCAACCTGCGGGTCGGCGAGCAGAAGCCGCCCGCGGACAACGGCCGCGTGCTGGTCGCCGAGCCGGGCGGCTCGTACAAGGCCGTGCTCGCGGACACCACGGTCGGCCATCGCACGGCGGACGGAGCGGACGCCTTCCAGGCGTCCGCGGACGTCACCGACCTGGTCCGCTCGGCCGGTCCGGGGCTGTGGACGGTGGCCCAGGTCAACGTGGCCATGGGACGTTCCCCGGTGGGCGGATGGGGCGGCTGGACGCTGGTCGTCGCGTACGAGAACAGCGTCGAGCCGCTGCGCCGGCTGGCGATCTGGGACGGCTTCGAAACGCTCGGACCCGGTGGCACGACTCTCCGGGTCCCTCTCGACGACTCGCCTTTCGCGAAGGGCTCGGGCGGAAAACTCGGCATGATCGCCTATGACGGGGACCGGGGAACTCCGGGCGATTACCTGGCGGTGGAAACGGGCTCGTCGAAGGGTGTTCCGCTCTCCGATCGAGCCAATTCCGCGGACGACGTGATGAACTCCAGCATCACCGATTTCGGAACCAGTCGGATCGAACGACTTCCCGCTCATCAGAACACCCTGGGGTACGACTCCGACGTCTTCGATCTGGGGGGTCCGCTGCGCCATGGAGCCGACCGAATCCACGTCCGTTTCGGCACCCGGCGGGACACCGTCTGGCTCGGGGCTCTCTTCCTCCAGGCGGACGCCCGGGGCTGAGGTGCGGACCTCACGGGGACACGTCTCCCTCGACTCCACCGTGCTGCACGTGGTCCAGCCCGGCGACGGCGGGGTGGCCCGGGTCGTCACCGACCTGGTGCGTGCCCAGCTCGGCGCGGGGCTCCGGGTCGCCGTCGCCTGCCCTCCCGGGACGCCGCTCGACGCGTCCGTCCGGGCCGAGGGCGCGCCGGTGCACGCCTGGCAGGCCGGGCGCGACCCCGGCCCGGGGCTGGTCCGGGAGACCCGCGACCTGGCCCGGCTGATCCGTGCCGCCCGCCCGGCGCTCGTCCACGCGCACAGCGCCAAGGCCGGGCTGTGCGCCCGGCTCGCCCTGCGAGGGCGCGTCCCGACGGTGTACCAGCCGCACGCCTGGTCCTTCGAGGCGGCCGACGGCACGGTGGGCGCGCTGGCCCGGCGCTGGGAGCGGTGGGCGGCGCGCTGGACGGCGCGGATCGTCTGCGTCAGCGAGGCCGAACGCGATACCGGCGAGCGCGCCGGTGTCCGGGCGCCCTGGTCGATCGTTCACAACGGTGTGGACGTCGCCCGGTTCGCGTCCGGTGATCCCGGCCGGACCGAGGTACCCGCGCCCCGGGAGACCCCCGGGCCCACCGTCGTCTGCGTCGGCCGGCTCTGCCGCCAGAAGGGACAGGACACGCTGCTCGCCGCCTGGCCCTCCGTGCTGGCCGAGGCGCCGACGGCGCGGCTGGTGCTGGTCGGTGACGGTCCGGACGCCGCGCGGCTGCGGGCCTCCGCGCCCCCGTCGGTGCGCTTCACCGGAGCCGTCGAGGACACCGCGCCCTGGTACCGGGCCGCCGACCTGGTCGTCCTGCCCTCCCGCTGGGAGGGCATGGCCCTGGCACCGCTGGAGGCCATGGCGAGCGGGCGGCCGGTCGTGGTCAGCGATGTGGACGGGGCACGCGAGAGCCTGCCGCCCGGCCACGCCCCCCTGTGCCTGGTCCCGCCCGAGGACCCGGCCGCGCTCGCCGCCGCCGTCGGCCGCCTTCTGGGCCGGCCGGGGTTGCGGGAGTCCCTGGGCCGGGAGGCCCAGGAGCACGTACTCAGCAGATTCGATGTGCGGCGCACCGGCGCGGCCGTCGCGGACGTGTACCGCGAGCTGGCCGGAGTGCGGTGCACCGAGCACAGAGAGCCGATGTCGCAGTGACCACGGAAAGCACCAGCATCCCCTCCTCGCCGGGCCCCTGGCCCTCGGCGGGCCAGGGCTCCGCCTCCTCTCTCGCCTCCCTCGCCCCGCAGCGCGGCGCCCCGGGCCGCACGGCGACGCGCCCGCGCCGCCGGACCCCCCGGCGGCGCTTCACCGCGCTGCCGCTGGTCGCGGCCGACGTGCTGGCCGTCCTGGTCGCCGCCGGGCTGCTGCCCGACCCGCGGACCGGGACCAGGCTGCTCCTGCTGGTCACCGGCTGCGTGCTCGTCCTCCACAGTCACGCGGGGATGTACCGGCCGGGCACCCTGGCCGTGGCACTCGACGAGCTGCCTGCGCTGGCCGCCCGCGCCGGGTTCGCCTGGTGCCTGGCCGCAGCCGCCGTCGCCGCGTACGCCCCCGCCACGGCGATCGGCCCGGTGCCGCTCGCCACCGCGTTCGCCGCGCACCTGACCGCCGTGTGCCTGCTCCGCGGTCTGGTGCACGCGCGCAGGCGGCGGACGCACCGGGCGCATCCGCGGTCGGCGCTGGTGATCGGCGGGGCGGCCGCGGCGCGCCGGTTCGCGGCGGCGGTCGGCCAGCATCCGGAGTACGGCATGCGGCCGGTCGGGATCGTCGGCACCCGGCCCGACATCGGGGCGCCGCAGTCGGGCGCGGAGCCCGGGCTGCCGGTCCTGAGCACCACGGAGGAGGTCCACCGGGCCGTCATCCAGAACGCGGTCCGCGACGCGGTGTTCCTCACCGACGACCCCGGTCTCGTCACCCTCTTCCAGCAGTACGGGTGCACGACCTGGCGGGTGGGCGGGGACCGGCACGGCGGCCCGATGAGCGACCACCTGTGGGGCTACGGCTGCCGGCGGCTGGTCCCGCCCTCCGAGCGGCGCGGGCGGGCCGCGAAGCGCGCGCTCGACCTGGCCGTCGCGGTCCCGGCGTCGACGCTGGTGCTGCCGGTGCTGCTGGTCTGCGCGCTGGCGGTGCGGCTCTCCGACGGTCCGGGGGTGCTCTTCCGGCAGGAACGGGTGGGGCAGAACGGGCGGCTGTTCACGCTGCTGAAGTTCCGCACCCTGCGCCCGTCCGACGAGACGGAGTCGGCCACCCGGTGGAGCGTCGCCAACGACCGCCGGATGAGCGCGGTGGGCAACTTCCTGCGGCGTTCGTCGTTGGACGAGCTGCCCCAGCTGTGGAACGTGCTGCGGGGTGACATGAGCCTGGTCGGTCCGCGGCCGGAGCGGCCGTACTTCGTCGCCCAGTTCAGCCGTATCCACGCCGGCTACGCGGCCCGGCACCGGATGCCCGTCGGGCTCACCGGCCTGGCGCAGGTGCACGGGCTGCGCGGCGACACCTCGATCGAGGACCGCTGCCGCTTCGACAACCACTACATCGATCACTGGTCGCTCTGGCAGGACGTCCGCATCCTTCTGCGGACCGCGGCCGGGCTCGTCCGACCGGCGGGGAGCTGACATGGCGACGGTGGCGACCACCGCGACCGGGCCCACGGGCCCGGTGACGCGGCAGGCGGCGGCCCGGCACGCGGCGCCCGCGCCCACGGTGCGCGACTGGGCGCGCCGGGCCGGCCGGCTGTCCCCGGTCCTCGCGGTGCTGGCCCTGCTGCTGGTGCCGGGCGGAGGCGGCGCGGAGGGCGGCACCGGCGGTACGGGCACCCTCGCGGACGCGGCCTCGGGGCTGCTCGTCCTGATCTGCCTGGTCCGGGTCATACGCGAGGGCGCGCGGCCGCTGACCCGCGCGKCCGCGGTGGTGCTCGGGCTGCCGGTCCTCGGGATCTGCCTGGCCGCGATCACCTCGAACGACCCGGCCGCCAGCCTGCCCGGCGTCCCCCGCTACGTACAGATCTTCGTCCTCGTCCCGGCGGCCGTGCTCCTGATGATCCGCGACCGCCGGGACTTCGCCGTGGTGGCCTGGTCGCTGGTCGGGCTGGCGCTGCTGCAGGGCTCGGTCGGGGTGGTCCAGTTCCTGACGGGCACGGGCGCCTCCTACATGGGCGAGGACATCCGCGCGGTGGGCACCTTCGGGCCGACCGACGTGATGGGGATGGCGACCGTCGTGTCGTACGGGCTCGTGATCGCCACCGGGATCGCGCTCGGCAGCGCGGGCGGACGGGTGCGGACGGCCGCGCTGGTCTGCGCGGGGCTGCTCTTCGTCCCGCTCGTGCTGTCGTTCAGCCGGGGCGCGTGGATCGCGACGGTCCTCACCTGCGCGGTCCAGCTGCTGCTCTCCGGGCTGCGGCGGGCCGGCCGGGTGACGCTCGTGGTGGGCGCCCTGGCCGTGGTCCTGGTGGGCGGCTTCGGGATCGGCTCGGCGATGGTGCAGGAGCGGCTCTCCAGCATCACGCAGGTGACGGCCGCGCCGGACCAGTCGGTGACGGACCGTTACACGATGTGGGCGGCGGCCGGGCAGATGTGGCGGGCGGATCCGGTGACGGGCGTGGGCCTCAAGGGCTTCCCCCAGTACCGCGACGCGAACGCCTCGCTCGCGCTGTCCTCGGGCAGCGACACGGCGGGGGCGGGGGCCGGGTTCCAGCGTCAGCCGCTGCTCTCCCCGCACAACATGTACCTGCTGGTGCTGAGCGAGCAGGGGCTCGTGGGACTGCTGGCCCTGGCCGGCAGCTGGGTGGCGCTCCTGGTCGGCGCGCTGCGCCGGCGCGGGCGGGGCACGGACTGCGCGCTGGTGGCGGTCGGTCTGCTGGGCTGGCAGCTCGTCGACTTCTTCTACGCGGACATCGGCGGCCCGTCGACGGTCCTGATGTCGGTCGTCCTCGGTCTCGCGGCCTGGTGGTCGCTGGCGGAGGTGAAGCGTGCGTGATCCCTGGGGTGGGGAGCCGGAGTCCACGGACGGTGGGCCGGGCCGGGAGCCCGCCGGCCCGGGGCGCGGCGCGGCGGAGGACCTCGTACGGGTCGACGCGCGCGATCCGTGGACGGCGCAGGAGCAGGTGGGCGGGGCGCCAGGTCCGGTCCGGGACCCGGCGGGGGACGCCGGCCGCGCGGCGTGGCGGTGGGCCGGCACGACGTCGGCCGCGCCGGGCGACGCGCCGCCCGCTCCCGAGACACGCGCGGCGGAGCCCGAACCCTACGGCGGCTGGCGGCCGTCGGGCGGCCCTCCGGCGGGCAAGCGCCCCCCGGCGGGTCCGGTGCCGCCGGCCGGCCCCCTGCCCGGGACGGGTCCGCGCCGGGCGGACGGGCCGCCGTCGTTCGCGTCGGGCCGCCGGCAGCCGGGCGCGGCGCCGTACGGGGCCGACGCGCCGTACGGGACGGGCCCGCGGTCCGGGCCGCCGTACCCCGGCGCGGCGCCGTACGCCTCCGGGCCGCAGCCCTCCGCCGGACCGCCCTACGCGCCCTACGCGCCCGGCGCGGCCGCGCCGGGCGAGCGGTCGTACGGGGTTCCGGCGCACCAGCCGCTCGCCGAGCACCGGGCGCCGGCCGCCCCGACGGGTGGCGGCCGGGCCGTCGCCGTGCCGCCGCACGCGCCGTGCGGGGGTACGGGGGCGGCCGGGGCCGAACCCGCGGGACCCTGCGGGGACCGGTGCGCCGTTCACGGGGTCAGGCACCGGGCCGTTCCCCTCGACACCGTCGGCGCGCCGGACGCGCAGCGCCCGGGACCGGTGGCCCCCGCGTCCGAGCGGCGGCACCGGGCCGCCACCCGCACGTGCGGGCTCGGTCGCGGGCGGCCGCACCGGAGGGTGGCCTCCGGTGCGCCCCGGCACCGGGCGGCCCGCCCCGCGCACTCCCGGCAGGCCGGGCCGCGGACGGCCTCGGGACGGTTCCTGGCGCGGGCCGCCGCCGTCACCGCCGCGCTGACCGCCGCCGGCGCCCTGCTCGGTCTGGTACGCGACCAGATCCTCGCCCGCTTCTTCGGCGCCGGGGCGGAGACCGACGCGTTCCTGATCGCCTGGACCGTGCCGGAGTTCGCGTCGACGCTGCTCATCGAGGACGCGATGGCGCTGATCCTGGTGCCGGCGTTCAGCCGGGCCCTCGCACGGCGCGGCGGCCTGCTCTCCGGGGACCCGGTCCGCGCCCTCGTCCGCTCCACCCTGCCCCGGCTCGCGCTCACCGTCAGCGCCGTCTCCGTCCTGCTGATCGTCGCCGCCCCGCTGCTCGTCGGCGCCCTGGCACCGGGCCTGCCCGACCCCGGACTGGCGATCGACTGCACCCGGCTGACCGCGACCTGCGTGCTCACCTTCGCGCTCGCCGGCTACTGCTCCGCCGCGCTGCGCGCCCACGGCTCCTTCCTGCCGCCGGCCGCCATCTACGTCGCGTACAACGTCGGGATCATCGGCACGATCCTCGTGCTGCGCGAACCCTTCGGCGTGCGGTCCGCCGCCGCGGGGGTCGCCGTCGGCGGGGTCCTGATGGTGCTGGTCCAGGCGCCCTCCCTGCTCCGTGAGCTGCGCGCCCGGCCGCTGCCCAAGGAGGCACCCGCTTCGACGGCCGGCGACGGCCGGCTGCTCGCCCTCGGCCTGATCGCCCCCGTGGTGGCCTTCGCGCTCACCCGCCAGTCGCAGATCCTGATCGAGCGGTTCCTCGCCTCGCCGCTGCCCGCCGGCGCCATCTCGCATCTGAACTACGCGCAGAAGGTGGCGCAGATGCCGATGATCCTCTCCCTGATGCTGTGCACGGTCAGCTTCCCCGTCGTCGCGCGGGCGATGGCCGCGGGCGACGTCGAGGAGGCCAGGCGCCGGGTCGAGCGGGACCTGCTGCTCGCCGCCGTCGTCGTCCTCGTCGGCGCGTCGGTCGTCGTCGCCGCGGCCCCGCAGATCGTCGAGATCCTCTTCCAGCGCGGCGCCTTCGACCGCGCGGACACCGCCGCGACCGCCGCCGTCATGCGGGTCTACGCCCTCGGGCTGCTCGGCCAGACCATGGTCGGCGCGCTGGTCCGCTGCTACTTCTCGGCCGCCCGGCCGCTCTGGTACCCGGCCGCCGCGATGGCCGCCGGCCTCCTCGCCACCGCCGTGGCCGGAGTCCCCTGCGCCCGCCTGTGGGGGGCCGCCGGCATCGCCGCCGCCAACGCCCTGGGCATCACGCTGACCGCCGTCCTGCTGCTGTGCGGGGCGCGCCGGCAGTCCATCCCGGTCCGCATCCGGCGGCTCGGCGAGGGGCTGCTCAGGCTGGCCGTGGCGGCCGCTGTCGCGACCGGGGCCGGCTGGCTCGCCGCGCTCCCCGTCGAACCGGCCGTCGGTTCCCTGGCCGTCGCGGGCCTCGTCGCCACCGCCGTCTTCCTGCTCCTCCTGGCCTGCGCGCCCCAAGCGCCGGACATCCCACCCCTCACCCGCACCGCTTCCCGAAGGCTCGCCCATGACCGTTGCCACGGCGCCCCGCAACGCCGCGATCCGTCGTCTGCTGCCGAAGCCGCCCCCGTGGGTGGCGATGTACCACTCGATCGCGGACGCCCCGGATGATCCGTACCGGGTGACCGTCTCCCCCGTGCGCTTCGCCCGGCAGCTGCACTGGCTGAACGACCGTGGGCTGCGCGGCGTCTCGGTGCGCGAGCTGCTCGCCGCGACCGCCGCCGGCCGGGCGAAGGGCCTGGTCGGGCTGACCTTCGACGACGGATACGCCGACTTCGTCGAATCGGCCGTGCCGCTGCTGCGCCGGCACGGCTTCACCGCGACCGTCTACGTGCTGCCCGGGCGCCTCGGCGGCGAGAACGCGTGGGACGCGGACGGCCCCCGCAAGCCGCTGCTGACCGAGGACGGCGTCCTGCGCGCGGCCGAGGCCGGCATGGAGATCGGCTCGCACGGTCTGCACCACGTCGCGCTGACGACCGCCGACGACGGGACCCTCGCCGAGGAGACCCGGCGCAGCCGCGCCGTCCTCGAGGAGATCACCGGTACCCCGGTGGAGGGCTTCTGCTACCCGTACGGCCAGGTCGACGCCCGCACCGTGCTGGCCGTGCGGGAGGCGGGCTACCGGCACGCCTGCGCGATCGACCCGGGCCCGCTCACCAGCAGGTACGCGCTGCCGCGGATCCACGTCGGCGAGCAGGACACGTCCTGGCGGCTGACCGCGAAGCGCGCCCTGCACCCGCTGCGCCGACGCGGGCCCGTCGATCTCCCGCACGCGCGGACGCGGCGGGCGGGGGCGGATGCCTCGTGAAGGTCCTGCACGTCATCACCGGGCTCGGGATCGGCGGGGCCGAGCAGCAACTCCGGCTGCTGCTGCGCCACCTGCCGGTGCGCGGCGAGGTCGTCACGCTCACCAACCCGGGCGCGGTGGCGCGCGGCATCGTGTCCGACGGCACTCCGGTCACCCCGCTGGACATGGCCGGCAACCGGGACCTGGGCGCGCTGCCGCGGCTGGCCGGCCTCGTCCGCCGGGGCGGCTACGACCTCGTCCACACCCATCTGTACCGGGCCTGTCTGTACGGCAGGATCGCCGCACGGCTCGCCGGGGTCCGGGCGGTCGTCGCCACCGAGCACTCGCTCGGTGACCACCAGATCGAGGGCCGCCGGCTGTCGGCCGGCACCCGCGCCCTCTATCTCGCGGGCGAGCGCCTCGGCACCACGACCGTCGCCGTGTCGCCCAGCGTCGCGCGCCGCCTGGAGCGGTGGGGCGTCGCCCCGTCGCGGATCCGGGTGATCCCCAACGGCATCGAGACGGGACGGTTCGCGTTCACCGAGGACGCGCGGCGCATGACGCGGAAGGTGCTCGGCCTGCCCGACGACGCGTTCGTCGTCGGCGGGGTGGGGCGGCTCACGCCGGGGAAGCGCTTCGACCGTCTCGTCCGGGCGGTGGCGTCCGTGCCGCGGGCCCGGCTGCTGCTCGTCGGCGAGGGCACGGAACGCGCGGCGTTGCTGCGGGCTGCCGAGGAGTGCGGGGCCGCCGGCCGCGTCCTGCTCCACGGCGCCTGCGGGGACCCGCCCGCCGCGGAGGACGCGGGGCCGGATCTGCCCTCGCTGCTCGCCGCCATGGACGTCTTCGTCTCCACCTCCCCCGACGAGACCTTCGGGCTCGCGGTCGTCGAGGCGCTCGCCGCCGGTCTGCCGGTGCTGTACGTGGCCTGCCCCGCGATCGACGACCTGCCGCCGGAGTCGGCCCCCGGTGCCCGGCGGATCGGCGGGTCGGTGTCCGAACTGGCCGCGGCGCTGCGGGACGCCGAGACGGCCCGGCCCGGCCGTCTGCCGCAGCCCGACGCCGCCCGGCACTACGACATCGCCCACAGCGCGCGGCAGTTGATGTCCCTCTACGAACAGACCGTCCACGGCACCCCTCTCCGCACGAAGTGAGACCCCATGAGTCAGAAGAGTCAGATGAGTCAGCCGAACCCACGCGCCCTGCCCCCGCAACGCTCCCGCGCGCTGACGGCGCTGCACAAGCGCCGCCACTGGTGGGTACTGCCCGCCTCGGTCCTGCTCGGCGCGACCCTCGGCGGCGGTTACGGGGCACTGAAGACCCCGCAGTACGCGGCCACCAGCTACGTGATCGTGGTCCCCGCCGCGAAGTCCGACCCGGCCGCCGCGCTCGGCTTCGCCCAGGCGTACGGCAGGGTCGCCACGGACATCGCGGTGACCGGCGACGCCCAGGTGTGGGCCGGCGTCTCCGCCGCCACCCTGCGCGCCGGGGTGGAGACCGCGACCTCCCCGGACGCGCCGATGATCTCGATCACGGCCCGCTCGGCGCAGCCTGCCAAGGCCGTCTCCATGGCCGACGGGGTCGCCCGCGCGCTGGTCCTCAACAGCTCGCAGGTCTCGGGCAGCACGGGCGTGAAGGTCGTCCAGTTCTCCCGGGCGACCAAGCCGTCCGCCCCCGTCTCGCCGTCCGCCCCGCTCTCCGCGCTGGTCGGCGGCTGCGCGGGCGGACTGCTCGGTGGACTGGCGCTGCTGGTCGGACCGCGGCGGGCCGCCGCTCCGGCGGAGTCGCGTGGCTCGCGTCAGCCGTCCGCCGCCGTGCCCGGGCCGGCGGCCGTGGCCGCGCCCCAGCCGGAACCGGAGACGGTGTGACGGCGGGCCGCCCCGAGGCGCTGCGGACCGAGATCTGCCGCGACGGCGCGGAGTTCGGCCGTCTCGGCGCGCGCTGGGCCTCGCTGTACAAGCGCTGTTCGACGGCGACGCCGTTCCAGTCCCACTCCTGGCTGCACTCCTGGTGGGTGTCGTACGGCAGGCCGGGCGCGCTGCGCGTGGTCCTCGTGCGCCGGGACGACGGCGAACTGGTGGCGGCGGCGCCGCTGATGCGCGCCCGCGGTCCGCTCCCGGTGCTCACCCCCCTGGGCGGCGCGATCACCGACTTCACGGACGTCCTGCTCGACGACACGTGCCCGCAGGCGGCGCCCGCGCTGGCCCGGGCGCTGACCCGGGTGGCCCGCGGCGCGGTGGTCGACCTGCGCGAGGTACGGCCCGGCGCGGCGGCCGAACGGGTCCACGCCTGCTGGCGCGGTCCGCGACGGCGGCTCGCCGACTCCCTGTGTCTGGAGCTGCCGGCCGTTCCGATGGACGCCCTCCTGGAGCGGATCCCCTCCGGGAAGGCCCAGCGGGTGCGGGCCAAGCTGCGCAAGCTGGACGCGCTGGGCATCGACGAGCACGTCGTGTCCGGCGAGGAGGTGCCGGCCGCGCTCGACCGTCTGCTGAAGCTTCATCAGCTCCAGTGGCAGGGGCGGGGCGTGACCGTCGAGCACACCAGCGCGCGGTTCGCCCAGCACCTCGCCCGGGCCGTGCGGCCGATGGTGGAGTGCGGGGACGCGCGGGTCACGGAGTTCCGGCTCGGCGGGGACGTCGTGGCGGCCGATCTGACCCTGATGTCACCCCGGCTCGCGGGCGGGTACCTGTACGGCGCCGATCCCGTCCTGCGGGCCCGCAAGGTCGACGTGGCGACCATGCTGCTGCGGCACGGGGCGCGCGAGACGAGCGCGAGCGGACGGGTCACGCTGAGCATGCTGCGGGGCACCGAGCCGTACAAGCAGCACTGGCGGCCCGAGACCGTCCCCAACCAGCGACTGATGCTGGCGGGTCCGGCCGCCGCGCCGCTGCTGTGGCTGCGGGCGGGGGCGGCGGACGGACGGCGCTGGGCGGCGCGCCAGGCACGGGAGCGGGCCTGGGCGGGTCGGTTGCTCGAACGGCTGCGGGGACGGGCGAACGGCGGCGGAGGCTGATCTCCTCCGCCGCCGTGGTGGGCCGTCGCTCCGGTCAGAACGGCCAGGCGCCG
Organism: Streptomyces sp. MS191; assembly: GCF_008042125.1. GTDB lineage: Bacteria > Actinomycetota > Actinomycetes > Streptomycetales > Streptomycetaceae > Streptomyces. Next base: position 4,491 of record NZ_RDBI01000045.1, on the reverse strand, counting down.
TCCAGGACGTCCTTCCAGTCGTCGTCGCGGTCTTCCTTGCCGATCTCCTTCGGGACGCAGACCGGACCGCCGATCCAGCTCTCCACCCACGAACCGAGGTTCACGGTCCAGCAGGCCGGCTTCGGCTCGGGCTTGGGTACCGGGACCGTCGGGACCTCGGGCTTGGGCTCGGGCTTGGGTACCGGGACCGTCGGGACCTCGGGCTTGGGCTCGGGCTTGGGCTCGGGCTTGGGCTCGGGCTTCGGTACCGGGACCGTCGGAATCTCGGGCTTCGGCTCGGGCTTGGGTTCCGGCTTCGGTACCGGGACCGTCGGAACCTCGGGCTCGGGCTTGGGCTCCGGCTGGGTCGGCACCTCCGGCTTGGGCTCGGGCTTGGGCTCCGGCTGGGTCGGCACCTCCGGCTTCGGCTCGGGCTTGGGCTCCGGCTGGGTCGGCACCTCCGGCTTCGGCTCGGGCTTGGGCTCCGGCTTCGGTACAGGAACGGTGGGCACCTCGGGCAGCCCCGGCACCTCAGGAAGCCCTGGCACCTCCGGCAGCCCCGGTACCTCCGGCATGCCCGGCAGATCGGGCATCTCCGGCATCTCCGGGAGCTCCGGCATCTCCGGGAGCTCGGGCATCTCCGGCAGCTCCGGCCCCGTCGGCTCCTCGGGCAGCTCCGGCTCCGTCGGCTCCTCGGGCAGCTCGGGCTCGGTCGGGACCTCGGGCAGCTCGGGTGCCGTGCCGTACAGCATCTGCCGGAACACCTGCGAGGCGTTCGGGTTGTCGTCGCACTGCCAGACGCCGTGCGGGCAGTAGTCGGTGATCGTGTGGTACAGCGGTTTGTGCTGTTCGATCCATTCGAGCATCCGCCGCATGTACTCGGGGTTGTCCCCGTTCCGGAAGAGACCCCATTCCGGATAGGAGATCTGCTTGCCGTGCTCGGCCGCGAAATCGACCTGCTTCTGCAGCCCGTACGGCTCGCTGACATGGCGGTCGAAGGACGCCCCCGACGGCTGGTCGTAGGAATCCATTCCGATGATGTCGACGACATCGTCACCCGGATAGCATTCCGTCCACGGAATGGCGTCCGTACCCCGGCTCGGGTTGAAGTCGAAGCGGAAGTTCTGACCGGGTACCGACCGCATGGCGGCGACGATCCGCTTCCAGTACTGCTTCCACGAGGCCGGATCCGGCGCGCACCGGTGCGTGTACGTGGTCCCGTTCATCTCCCAGCCGAGGACGATGACGGTGTCGGTCGCCTCCAGATCGACCAGCCGCTCGGCCAGTCGCCGGAAGTGGTGGTCGTAGTTCCCCGCGGCGCCGAGCCGGAGCTGTCGGCGGACCTCGGCGTCGGAGACCCCGGCCTCGTTGCGCTCCAGCATCGGTACGTTCAGGACGAACAGCCTGTCCTCGCGCTCGTTGCGCCAGTCCGCCCAGGCGTCCAGGAAGCCCGGAGGGCTCTCGATGTTCGACCAGCGGTCCCCCGGGAGGTACGTGTGGCCGACGCGGAGCTCGCGGCCGCCCAGCCACTGCTGCAGCTGGGCGATCCGACTCACGCCGATGGGTCCGGACTCGAGGAAGGCGCCCAGCGCGGTGGCCGCGGCCGGTGCCGCGGCGGGCTTCACCACCGGAGTCGGCGCCGCGGACGGCTCCGTTGCCGGAGTCGGTGCCGCGGACGGCTTCCCCACCGGAGTCGGCGCCGCGGACGGCTCCGTTGCCGGAGTCGGTGCCGCGGCGGGCTTCGTGGTCGGAGTCGGTACCGGGTCCCGTGTCGTTACGGATTCGGCGGCGTGAGCAGGAAAGGACAGCACGACGGAACCTGAGGCAAGGAGCCCTGCGGTGAACACCCCCAGCCACGCCTTCGACACCTGTCGCTTTCGATCGGTCATGACCACTCCTTCTCCGCTCGCGCCATGTGATGGATCGTCAGTCTGATACTCCGAAAGTATTCCTAATGACCCGACCGTGAACTCCGCCGCGATCTGATCTGTAGTCCGTTCGTGTAATTCATCGCCCAGTTGGGGCACTCGAGATGAAGGATTTGCCGTGCCGAGCTTTGACACCCGCGTTCCCGCGCTTCTCGTGCGGCTCGACCGAAACCCTTTTCATCACGGCACACTCGGCGCCGCCCGATCCCTGGGACGGGCCGGGATCCCGGTCCACGCGCTGATCGAGTCACGGGTCAGTCCGGTCGCCCGCTCCCGCTACGTCCGCGACGTGCGCGTGCGACCCGCGGACCCCTCCCCCGAGGCGCTGGTCCGGCGGCTCGGCGCACTCGCCGAGCGGTTGCCCGCCCGTGCCGTGCTCGTGCCCCTCGACGACGTCAGCGCCCTCGCCCTGGCCCGGCACCGCGCCGAACTGACGGACCGCTACCTCCTGCCCGAGCAGTCCGTCCGGGAGCTGGACAGGGTCGCCGACAAGGCGGCCCTCGCGGAGACCTGCCGGGCCCTGGGCCTTCCCCATCCGCGGACCGGGATTCCCGGCAGCACCGAGGAGGCGGCCACCATGGCCTGGTCGCTGGGGCTGCCGGTGGTCGCGAAGTGGAGCCGCCCCTGGCTCCTGCCGCCCGGAGCCGGTCTGCGCAGTACGTCGATCGTCCGCTCGCTCGCCGAGGTGCGCGCCCTCTTCGCCCGCACCCCGCAGGCCGGCAGCCGGCTGCTGCTCCAGGAACTGCTGCCCCCGGGGCGGGATCTGGACTGGTTCTTCCACGCGTACGTCGACACCGCCGGCCGCTGCCGGGCCGGGGCGACCGGGCGCAAGGAGCGGTCCTGGCCGGACGGAGCCGGGCTCACGGCGGTCGGCCGCTGGGCGCGCAACGCGGAGGTCGAGCGGACGGCGCACACCCTCCTCGACGCGCTCGGCTACCGGGGCGTGTGCGATCTCGACTTCCGGCTCGACCGGTCGACCGGGGCGTACCACCTGCTCGACTTCAATCCGCGGCCCGGGGCGCAGTTCCGGCTCTTCGCGGACCCCGACGGTCTCGACGTGGTCCGGGCGCTGCACCTCGACCTGACGGGACGTCCGGTCCCGGACCACTCCCCCGCGTACGGCCGCCAGTTCGTGGTCGAGAACTACGCGGCGCTGTCCGTGCTCACCTCCCCGCGACGGCGGTGCCCGGGGCCCGCCCGTTCCGGCCCGCAGGTGACCGAGACGGCCTGGTTCGCCGCCGACGACCCCGTACCCGCGTTCTCGATGGGACGCGCCTGGTTCTCCCACGCGCTGCGCAGAGGGCTGGTGACGCTCCGTCGGTTCCTCCGGTCCGGCCGACCCGGCCGGTCGTCGCC
>NZ_RDBI01000045.1:0-1128 GCF_008042125.1 Streptomyces sp. MS191 | reverse complement strand
TGATCGTGGGAGCAGGACCCTACGGGCTGTCCGTGGCCGCCCACGCGGCGGCGCACGGGCTGCGCGCCCGGACCTTCGGCCGCTCCATGGCGTCCTGGCACGCGATGCCCTCGGGCATGTTCCTGAAGTCGGAGCCCTGGGCCTCCCACCTCTCCGATCCCGCCGGGGCGTACGGGCTGGACGCCTACGCCGCCGGCCGGGGCGTCCGCGCCGAGCACGGCGTCCCGCTCCCGGTCGGTCTCTTCGCCTCGTACGGCGACTGGTTCGCCCGCCGGGCGGTCCCCTCGCTCGACGAACGCCTGGTCGCCGCCGTCGCCCCGGCAGCCGGAGGGTTCACCGTGGTCACGGAGGACGGCGAGACGCTGCGCGCCCGCACCGTGGCGCTCGCCGTCGGCGTCCTGCCGTTCATGGAGGTCCCCGCCCCGCTGCGCGGGCTCCCCCGCCGGTTCGTCACCCACAGCAGCCACCACGGCGAGCTCGACGGCTTCGCCGGCCGGGACGTCACGGTCGTCGGCGCCGGCCAGGCCGCCCTGGAGACGGCCGCGCTGCTGACCGAGCAGGGGGCGAAGGCCCGGATCGTCGCCCGCGCGGACCGGCTGAACTGGAACACCTTGCCGCCGGCCCTGCACCGAGGCCCGTGGCAGTCCTTCCGCGCACCGCACACGGGCCTGGGCTGCGGCTGGCAGAACCGCCTGTACGCGGACACCCCCGGGGTCTTCCGGCGGCTGCCCGCGCCCACCCGCGAGCGGCTCTTCGGCTCGGCCCTCGGTCCGGCGGGCGCCTGGTGGCTGCGCGACCGGTTCGCCGCCGTCACCGACGTACGGCTCGGCTCGCGCGTCGTCGCGGCGGCGCCGACCCCGGACGACCGGCTGCGGATCGACGTGGCGGGACCGGAGGGGACGGAGACGTGGGAGACCGACCACGTGATCGCGGCGACCGGGTTCACACCGAGCCTGGACCGGACGGAGGTCCTCGCACCCGGGCTGCGGGGGTCGCTGCGCCGGGCCGGAGCCTCGGGCGCGCCGGAGGTGGGGGCGCTGTTCGAGTCGTCCCACCCGGGCCTGTTCCTCGCGGGGCTGCTGACGGCGCCCTCGTACGGCCCGTCGATGCGGTTCGTCTTCGGCGCGG
>NZ_RDBI01000044.1:27185-47742 GCF_008042125.1 Streptomyces sp. MS191 | reverse complement strand
CGCCGAACCGGGCTCCGCGCGCGAGCGGATCCTCGCCCGGGTCCGGGACGCCGTCTCCGCCGCGCCCCCGGCCCCCGAGGCGGAGCGCGCGTACCTGCGGAGCCACGCGCCCGACGACCCCGCGGCCCTCGTCGACCTGCTCCACGCCAACCTGGCCGACTGCCGCGCCCTCGTCCACCGCACCGACCCCGACGGCCTTCCCGCCGCCGAACCGGGCTCCGCGCGCGAGCGGATCCTCGCCCGGGTCCGGGACGCCGTCTCCGCCGCGCCCCCGGCCCCCGAGGCGGAGCGCGCGTACCTGCGGAGCCACGCGCCCGACGACCCCGCGGCCCTCGTCGACCTGCTCCACGCCAACCTGGCCGACTGCCGCGCCCTCGTCCACCGCACCGACCCCGACGGCCTTCCCGCCCTGCTCCTGCGGCTCCTCGCCGAACGCGGGGCGAACACCGTCCTCATCCCGTCCGGACTGCCCCACCAGTGGCTGCCGCGCGCCGACGTCACCCGGATCGACATCACCCGCATCCACGACCGGGCCGCATCGTCGCCGCACGAACTCGACGCCGTCGACAGCGTCGTCACCGGCTGCGCGGTGGCCGTCGCCGAGACCGGGACGCTCGTCCTCGACGGCGGACCAGGCCAGGGCCGCCGCCGGATCACCCTCGTCCCCGACCACCACATCTGCGTCGTACGCGTCCCGGACCAGGTCGTGGCCTCCGTGCCGCAGGCCCTCACCCGGCTCGACCCCACCCGCCCGCTCACCTGGATCTCCGGCCCGTCGGCCACCAGCGACATCGAACTCGACCGCGTCGAGGGCGTCCACGGCCCCCGGACCCTGGAAGTGGTCCTAGTCCACGAGGCCGACGCGTAGCCGCGGCGCCTCGGCCGCCGCGTCCCGCACCCGGTCGGCCCGACCGGCCAACTCCCGCGCCCAGGAGACCAGTCCGGCGACGTCGATGCTGTACACGGCCGCCTGCCGGACCGGATCGGGCGCGCCGATCCGGTCGGCGCCGCGCCGCAGCAGCCGGGCGCCCCCCGTGGCGTTGCCGCGCGCCGCGTGCGTGAGCCCGACCGCCAACTGGGCCAGCCCCTGCCACAGGTCCCGCTCGCCGGCGGGCCCGCTCTTCCACGCGTCCTCGAACACCTCGTGCGCGTGGAACGGCATCCCCGCGTCGAGCAGCCGCTGCGCCTCGCCGAGCGTCTCCGCCGGACTGCGTTCGACTCCCTCGGGCTGCCGCTCGACGCCCTCGGCGCCGTACGGCAACGGCCGCCCGAGCCCGTCCCGGGGGCGCGCACTCCGCGCCCGCCCCTCCTCGTCCCGGTCCCTTCGCGTCCTGTCCACGCCCCCATTGTCCCCCGGAGGCACGCGCCACACCCGTACCGGGACCACGACCCCGGCCGCCACCTGCGGCGCCGCCACCCCGACGGCCGACGCGAAGCGAGCCCACGCGTCCATCCGTCGCGCGGAGTGAGGTAATGTTCTCTTGCACGCCGACACCGGGGGAGACCCCGGAACGACGGGCATCGGGACGTGGCGCAGCTTGGTAGCGCACTTGACTGGGGGTCAAGGGGTCGCAGGTTCAAATCCTGTCGTCCCGACTCGAAAGAGTCGCAGGTCAGGGGCCGTTTCAGAGAGATCTGAGACGGCCCCTGACTCGTTCCTGGTCCTGGTGGGTGAACACCGCCGACCGCGGTGCCGCGTCACCTCGCACTCGCGGTCAGACCCGGCCCGCGCCTCCGAGCACGGCCGGCCCGCACTCCTCCGGGAGGTTGGCGACGACCAGCGCGAACGCCTCCTCCAGGGTCCCCGCCCTGCCGACGGACCCCACGCCCTTGGGTCCGCGCACCCGGAACCGTCCGTCAGCACCTCGCGGACGGACCTGCCCCCCGACATGGGCGGCCGGCATTCCGGTTCCGCCCGCACCCGCGGGCGGTCGTCGTCCTCATGCCTCACGTTGAACTGGGCACCGAGTACCGCTGCTTCACGGAAGGCCGCCACAGCGGCTTCCGGCGTGTTCCCATGCCCGGCCTCACCGCGGCTGTCCGGCATTCCGCCCAGGGTGAGGGACAGGGTACGGCGATCAGTCGGGGGGACCGGACGGGACCAGGGAGGTCGGCGCCGGTCGGACGGCGGCAACCACCCTGGGCGGCAAGGGTGGCACGAGGCTTGGTCGGCCCGGCGTCGCCACGTCGGCGCCCCCGTGTTCCGCGTGCGGTGTGTCCGCGGCCGCCCGGCGGGACGGCGGGTGGAAGGCGCCCGCCTCCGCCGCCGAAAGGTACGTCCATCCGGGCCGGGTCGGCGTGTACCGCCGGTCGGGGTCTGCCCCGCGGACGTAGGCTGCGCAGCGAAATGTGCCCGGCCGGGCGCGGAACGTGCCGAAGGAAGCAGGGAGTGAGTGCGGCGATGACCGAGCAGCGAACCGTCACCGTCTTCGGCGCGACGGGGAACCAGGGAGGCTCACTCGCCCGCGCGATCCTCGCGGACCGGGACAGCGGCTTCGTGGTCCGCGCGGTGACGCGTCGGCCGGACTCGGACCGCGCCAAGGAGTGGGAACGGCTCGGGGTCGAGGTGGTCCGTGCCGATCTGGACGACGAGGAGAGCCTGGTCGCCGCACTCGAGGGCGCGTACGGGGCCTACCTGGTGACGAACTTCTGGGAGGACATGGACGCGGCCCACGAGAAGGCCCAGGCGGCGGCCCTGTCCCGGGCGGCGTCGCGGGCGGGTGTGCAGCACGCCATCTGGTCCACCTTGGAGGACACCCGCGAGTGCATTCCGCTGGACGACGAACGGATGCCCACGCTCCAGGACTCCTACAAGGTCCCCCACTTCGACGGCAAGGCCGAGGCCGACCGCTACTTCACCGACGACGGCGTACCGACCACCTTCCTGCGCACGACGTTCTTCTGGGAGAACCTGTTCGGGGCGTTCGCCCCGCAGCGAGGCGAGGACGGCGCCTTCGAGCTGAACTTCCCGATGGGCGACAGCAGGCTCTCCGGCATCGCCGTGGACGACATCGGCAAGACCGCGCTCGCCATCCTCAAGCGCGGCACCGACTTCATCCCCGCCACCGTCAGCATCGCGGGCGAGCACCTGCCCGTCGCCGACATGGCCGCGGCCCTGTCCGAGGCACTCGGACAGCCCGTCCGCTACCGGCCCCTGGCGCCGGACGCCTTCCGTGCCCTGGGATTCCCGGGCGCCGACGAGGCGGGCAACATGTTCCAGTTCTACGCCGACTGCGAGGCCCGCTTCACGGGCGCCCGCGACCTCGACGCCGTCCGCGCCCTCAACCCGGCCCTCCAGGACTTCTCCACCTGGCTGGCCGCACACCGGGACAAGTTCCACTGGAGCTGAGGGCTGCGAGCACCGCCGGTTGTGCCGGCGGCTGTCGAGGCCGCCCAGCCTGTCGCCGGACCGTGTGCGCCGGCCTCGTCGGCCAGGCCCGCCCGCGTCATGTGACGCACGTCACGTGCGGTTCCTGTCAGCAATCGAGTCGCTGCTCCGCTCAAGCCGGCGGGAGCAAGCGAACCGACAGGAGCAATCACATGAAGCACCGCATCGTCGTCCTCGGAGCCGGCTATGCCGGGGCATACGCGGCCGGGACGCTGGCCCGTCGGCTGTCCCCGGCGGACACCGAGATCACCGTGGTCAACGCCGAGCCGTACTTCGTCCAGCGGCTGCGGCTGCACCAGCTCGCGGCCGGCCAGGAGGTCGCGGCTCCACAGCTCGCCGACGTCTTCGCCGGCACCGCGATCCGGCTGCGCCTGGCCCGTGTCACCGCCGTCGACCCCGAGCGCCAGGTCGTCGCCGTGGCCGACGCCGAAGGGGGAGCCGAGCTCGGCTACGACACGCTTCTCTACGCTCTCGGCAGCCATGCCGCCGACCACGGTGTCCCCGGCGTCGCCGAGCACACCTACCACGTGACCGCTCGTCCGGCCGCGCTGCGCCTGCGCGAACGCCTGGACAGCCTGGGCAGGCGGGACGAAGGCGGGGAAGTGCTGGTCGTCGGCGACGGCTTGACCGGCATCGAGACCGCCACCGAGATCGCCGAATCCCGGCCGGGCCTGTCGGTGACACTGGTCGCCCGGGGTGAGCTGGGCGCCGCGCTCTCCGCCGGGGCCCGTGGCCACCTGCGCCGGGCCTGCGGCCGGCTGGACATCGCCGTCCTGGAGCACACCGACGTCGAAGCCGTCGAGGCGACACGGGTGCTGTGCGCCGACGGCACCGTCCTGGCGTCCGACGCGACCGTGTGGACGGCCGGGTTCGCGGTCAGCTCCCTCGCCGCCGTCGGCGGTCTTGAGGTCACTGAGGAAGGCCGGATCGTCGTCGATCGCACCATGCGGTCGCTCTCGCACCCGAACGTCTACGCCGTCGGTGACAGCGTCCACGCCATCGGCGACAACGGCCGGCCGCTGCCGATGTCCTGCGCCTCGGCCGGTTACACCGGCATGCAGGCCACGGCCGCGGTCGTGGGACGCCTGAGCGGCCGCAAGATTCCGAACGTCAGGCTGGAGTACCACGGCAACCACATCAGCCTCGGTCGGCGGGACGGGATCCTGCAGATGGTCGACGACGAGGGGCGGGCGAAGCCGAAGTACCTGGGCGGCCGGAAGGCCGCACGGATCAAGGCGGGCATCCTCGGGATGTCCCTGTGGACCACCTCGCACCCGACCTTCGGCCTGCCCAGGCGCAAGCGCCACCTGGCCGTCTTCTCGCCGGTGGCATCCGCCGAGAAAGCGGTCGCGTAGCGCCCAGGGGTGTTGCGAAAGGTGCGCCGTCCGCCCGGGCCTCCCCCTACAGCCTGGCGGCGTGGGCGGGCCCCCACCTCCGCCTTGGATCGCAACCCCAGGAAGCCCCTCGCCCGTCCGGTCTGATCGACAAGACACCCCTAGGGTGATCCGCATGGACAGCACCGCCGTTGATCGCTTCGACGCCGGCCGGTTCGACGCCGGTCGCAACCGGCTGGCCTCGCTGGCGTACCGGCTGCTGGGGTCCGCCGCCGACGCCGAGGACATCGTGCAGGACGCGTTCCTGCACTGGCAGGCCGCCGACCGGCAGCGGATCAGGGTGCCGGAGGCATGGCTGACCAAGGTCGTCACGAACCTGTGCCTCGACCGGCTCCGCTCGGCACAGGTCCGCCGCGAACGCACGGTGGGCGCCTGGCTGCCCGAACCGCTCCTCGACGGTGACCCGATGCTCGGACCTGCCGACACCTTCGAGCAGCGCGAGTCGGTGTCCCTGGCCGTGCTGACCCTCATGGAGCGCCTGTCCCCCCAAGAGCGCGCCGTCTACGTCCTGCGCGAAGCGTTCTCCTACAGCCACGCCGAGGTCGCCGAGATCCTCGACATCACCGAGTCCGCCAGCCAACAGCACCTCCACCGCGCCCGGCACCGCATCACCGCCGCGCGCCGCGGCGGCGAAGTCGACCCGGCGTCCGCCCGCAGGATCGTCGAGGAATTCCTCGCCGCGGCCACCTCGGGCCGCATCGAACGGCTGGTCGCGCTGCTCACCGACGACGCCACCGCGATCTCCGACGGCGCCGGCCTGAGCCGAAAACTGCTGCGCTACGACACACCGCAGCGCATCGCGGCCATCGCAAGGGCCGGCTTCAAGCCCACGCCCGCGAAGCGGCGACTCGCCGGCGGCACGTCTGCCGTCCACTACGCGCTGGTCAACGGTGCCCCCGCCATCCTCTTCGTGCCCGGCGACCGGGTCGTCGGCGCCGTGACGTTCGATCTCACCGACGGCAGGATCGCCACCGTGCGCGGCATCGCCGCCCCCAGTCGCCTCCTCCGCCTCGCCGAAGCCTGGCGTCAGCACGAACCGGACGCGCCGCTCATGAGCCAGTGGTGACCGGAGGTCGAACGGGCGGAAGCGCAGGCTTCTCAGCCCGTCATGGGACCAGCTCCCGCGGCCAGAACGCGCACGAGTCGCGCACCGGAGCGCGTGACCAGACGACCAACTGACCGTGCCGGGTGGGGTGGCCCCCGGGACGGGGATGCCCGTGTTGTTCTCGGCCGCCCCGGATCTTGCATGATGACCGGCATGAACACGGAAACCTGCGACCCCGTCGAGCTGGCCGCCCTCCGGGAGATCTTCGTGTCCCGCCCCGAGGCGGCGCCCCCGGCCGGATGGGAGGCGGTGCGGTCCTTCGAGGCGGAGCACGGCGTCGTGCTCCCGGAGCCGTACCGCACGTTCGTGGCGGAGATCTGCGACGGCCTGCGCGCCGGACCGCCCTACTACGGTCTGCTGCCCCTCACGGAAACGCCTTCCGACTGGGGGGCGGGCCGGCCCGAACGCCTGCTCGCCGAGCCCTTCCCGCTCACGGCGGCATGGCTGTGGGAGGCGGACGAGGACGAGACGCCGCTGTCGGCAGAGGAGTTCGAGGCCAGGACAGCCCCCGTGTTCGACCACGGTTCGCTGCTGCTGGGCACCGACGGCTGCGGCATGTACTGGCACCTGATCGTCACCGGCCCGCAGCGTGGTCACGTCTGGCAGATCGCCGGCGAGGGCGCGATGCCCTTCGGCTCCCAGTCGCCCGACGCCCTGATGCCCGGCGTCCCGGGCTTCACGGGCTGGGCGGCCCACTGGGCCCGGGGACGCGACTGGTTCCCGGACGCCTAGGGTGCCTTGATGGTCTGGCCGGGCCCCGGCAAGACCATCAAGATCGGCAACACCCCGGCCTCGTACGAACTAGGTCGTTCCTTGCGGTCACCACGCGAGCAGATGGGAGGCATAGGGGTTGGACGAGCCTTCAACGCGGCAAGGGCCGTACCGTGTCGCGCGGTGTCGGTTCGGTGCGAGGGGGAGTAGAAGAGTGTTCGAGTGGAAGCTCCCGGCCGAGACACTGGAAGTGAGGGTGGAGTGGTGTGGCTGAGGCTGGGAGGGCATCGCCACCCACTATGCCAAGGCCGCCACCATCTACCTCGCCGGACTTCGTATCACCGCGATCTTCATCTGGTCCGCGAGATGATCCGGAAGGGGAGTCCAGCGGCGATGCGCGGTGCCAGTTGCCTGCTCAGTCGTCGAACCACACGACGAGCCGCACGTTGTCGTCACCGTGCTGTTCTGCGAGTTCCTTCATGGCTTTCCAGACTGGTTGCCACTCGCCGGTCTCGGTGACGGCATCTTTGCGGCAGATGGTGACGGATCTGTAGAGCGTGTCCCCGACGAGCCATTCACTCCCTTCGGGCCACTCCCGAACCTCACCAGGTTGGAGACCGACAGCCTCGGCGAATGCGTCGCCATTCCAGGACGCTTTGCCCGTCTTCGCCAGCCCGTTAGGCGTCTGTCGGTATTGGTGAAGCCGGCTGTCGGGCTTCTCTGCGGGCTCGTTCCAGTCGACGGCCTTCACCTCGGCCCACGTGATCCACGTGGTGCCGTGAAAGCCGTCTTCGCCGTACCACTCGGTCAGCTGGGCAAACCGTGCATCCAGGGCGGCCGAGGCGTCGGCGGGAAACCCCCTGCCCGCGGCCAAGGGGCGGAAGTTCGCATAGTTGCGGACCCCGAAGAGACAACCGAACGCGTCGTAGTTACGGACATCGTTGAGGGAGCTGAGGCCGTGTGCGCTGTACCAAGTCGGCTCCTGATCGTCCTGCGGCACCCGATATTCGATGAAGCCGCTGATGTCCGTACCCATGCCAGGCATTCTCCCGGCGCCGTCAAACGATTTCGTCTGCGCCGGATCAACCGCTACACACAAGTGAGCCTCCTGGTCAGGAGGTTGTGGTGAGAAACAGGGCCCGGACGCGGCCCTGCGGTCAAAGCGCGGAGCGCAGTCCTGACCGAAGTCCGGTGTACACGGATGGGACCGGGACCGACGGCACGCGATCCGAAGGAAACGCCCGGACGGGACCTACGGCAGGAACGCGTAGAACGGACCGTCAGGCGCCCGGTTGCGGGAGCACAATGTCACGTCCCTGCCCTTGAGGTAGGCCAGCAGCCACTCGCCGAAGGTCATCTCGTAGAGGGTCCAGGCCGGACTGTCGAACTCCTGGACCACGACGCGCCAGGGCGACGCCGGGTCCTCGGGGACGCGGAGGAAGACCGCCTCGCCCGTCGTGGCGGTGGCCACCGGCATCAGTTCCCCGGGGTTCGCCCCCACGGGACTCGGCAGGAACTCCACCATGTCCTCGTCGCGCCAGAGGTCGAGGTCGTCGCTGACGAACTTTCCCAGGCTGTGCAGGAGATGGCCGGCGGGGTGCATCAGGTACAGCTGGTCGTTGATCTCGACCGAACCGTAGGCGTCCACGATCTCGCGGAAGTCGGCAGGGAACCCGATGCCGAGTTCCTGCTCCAACTCGAGCCACGGAGCCGGATCCGTCCAGTTGAACCGGGGTTCGCCCAACAGGGCTGTGATCTCTCGAAGCGTTGTCACCACGGGGTCCTTCGGCGCGTCGGGCGGGTACCTGTGCGGGAGCCCGACCCCGTCACGGGGCCGGGCCGCGTCCTGTCCGGGTGCCAGGGTTTCTAGAACCCCTTGATCACCCAGTCCTGGACGTCAGGGGTGGGGCTGCCCTGGGTCCACAGGGTCAACCAGACGCCGTTGCCCAGGGAGTTGCCCTTCGGCGTGATGGCCTTGCCGTAGGCGTTGACGGCGCTGCCGTCGGCCGACGGCGAGAAGCGCTGGACATCGCTCGACGGGTTGCACGTCCACAGGGTCAGCAGCGCGCCGTTGGTGTTGGCGCCGTTCGCCTCAGGGGTGATGCACTTGCCGCTCGCCCGGTGGACGATCAGGCCGTTCTCGTACTTCCACCGCTGGCTGTCCGCGCCCGTGCAGGGCCACACGGTGATCGGGGTTCCGTTGGCGGTGGCGTCGCCCTGGGGCGTCGCGCAGACGGAGCCCGCCTGGTGGAAGTTGGTGAGCCAGCTCCAGCCGTCGACGGGCTTGCCGGCGTCGGGCTCGATGTTGAAGACGACCCGGCGCGGACCGCTGGAGTCGACCAGTGCCTCGTTGGCGCCCCAGAGCCGCTTGGCGTGGGGATCCCAGGAGAGGCCCTGGGTCAGCTGCGGCGCCTGGGTGAGCACGTGCGGGGCCTCGCCGGGCTTGGCCACGTGGATGCAGGAGTAGAGCTCGGTGCCGCCCGGCCAGTACGTGGGGCAGGTGCCGCTCATGTAGTAGTTGGTGCCGTCCGTGGCGGTGCCCTGGATGCCCCACACGGGTGAGCTGTAGCCCGTGATCTCCGAGGCCACCGTCGTCGGGGTGCCGGTACCGAGGGCCGACAGCGGCCAGCGGACGATGCGGGCGCCCGCGCCGTTCCGGTTCTCCACCGAGACCAGTGCCGGAGTCGTGCCGGACCGGTCGATGCTCAGGCTGCTCAGGCACAGCTCGCTGTTGACGGACGGGCCGCAGGCGCGCGGGCTGTTGTTGACGAAGGCCGTGGCGGGGTTGTCGACCGCGGCGGTGGAGATGGTGCTGTAGCGGGCGACGAGCGGCATCGCCCAGAGGTGGAACCGGGCCGAGGTCTTGCCGGCCGCGAGGCGGGTCAGGGCGCTCGTGGTGTCGTTCATCCGCCACATGCGCGTGAGGTCGAAGACCTGGAGCTCCGCGCCGTTGGCCACGAACAGCCGGTTGCCGTACCAGGCGACGCCGTCCGAGTGCGAGTTCCACCGGAGCGGCTCGAAGTTGCCGCTGACCGGCTCCACGAGCGCGATGTGGCCGTACTTGACCTGGCCGCCGGCGGATTCGGCGATCGAGACCCGGGCGTAGTCCTCGACGGTCGTCGGCGTGCGGTTCGAGACGTACGTGCCGTGGTACCAGGAGGTGACCGTGAGGGAGCGGCCCGCATACAACCCGTCGGCGGTGGCGGCATGCGAACCGGCGAAGCCCTGCGGCATCCAGCCACCGGCGGCGTCGGCGTAGTTGGACCGGTCGTCCTCGTCGTCCCAGCAGAACCCGTCGGGCTTGAGGGCGCCGTTCAGTCCGGTGGCGTGGCAGAGGCCCGGGCGGCCCGTGCGGGTGCCCAGGACGTCGGTCACGGACGCCTTGGCGACGCCCGCGGCCTCGGCGGAGTCGATGAGACCGGTCTTGTCGCCGTCCACGCGGGTGAGCTTGAAGTTCGCCGTGAACGGGTCCAGGCCGGAGGCGGCCTGGGCGGGCTGGACGGGGAGCAGTACGGAGGCGGCCACGGCCGCTCCGAGTGACAACTGGGCAAGACGTTTTCCTCGTCCGAACATGAGTTTCATTCGGCGAGCGTATCCGCTGCCGGTCCGTCATGATCATCTCTTTCACGGGGTCTTCACAGGTCAGAGGGGTCGGGCGAGGTCGCGGGCCGCCCGTGGGTGACCCGTCGGCCGGCCCCGGGGGAGCCGAATCGGCCACTCCCGGAAAAGGCTTGGACGCGGCCGACGTCCCTGCGGGACACTCCGTTTCCTCACCGACTGTCACCACTGCATAGGGTTGGGATGGGATTGTCCGCATCAGGTGAAGGGTTACCCAGCAGGGGTTCCGTACTCCTCGCACTACGTTTCTACGGGCGGGAACTGGCCCGGCTCCGATGGCTGACCGTGCCGGCGATGCTGCTGCCCGCACTCGGCAACATCGGCATCCACTACCTCGCGCCGCTGGTCGTCGCCAAGCTCGTCGGACGGATCGCCGGTGACCACGGAGGCGCCGGCGGCATCGGCCCGATGCTGCCGTACATCCTCGGCTTCGCGGGCGTCCTGCTGCTCGCGGAGGCTCTGTGGCGCGTCGGGCTGCACTGCCTCAACCGCCTCGACGCCCGGGGTATCGAGCACCTGTACGTGATCGGCATGGACGAACTGTTCGCCAAGGACGCGTCGTTCTTCCACGACAACTTCGCCGGATCCCTGACCAAGCGCGTCCTGAGCTTCGCCTCCCGCTTCGAGGACTGTGTCGACACCCTGACGTTCTCGGTCATCGGCAGCTTCGTCCCGCTGCTGTTCGCGTCGGTGGTGCTGTGGCAGTACGACCCGCTGCTCGTCCTCGGGCTGCTGGCGCTGATCGCCGTCACGGGGCTGTGCGTGGCCCCCCTCATCCGACGCCGGCAGGCGCTCGTCGCCCGGCGCGAGCAGGCGATCGCCCGGGTGTCCGGGCACGTCGCCGACAGCCTGATGAACATGGACACGGTCCGGTCGTTCGCCGCCGAGGACCGTGAGGCCGCGGAGCACCGGTCCCGCGTCGCGGAGTCCCGGCGCCTCACGCTGCGCTCGTGGGACTACGGCAACCTGCGCATCGACACGCTGGTCGCGCCGATGTCCGTACTGACCAACGTGCTGGGGCTGGTACTCGCCCTGTCGCTCGGTGCGGGGAACAAGGGTGTGGAGGCGGTCGTCGTCGCCTTCACCTACTACGCGAACGCGACCCGGATCATGTTCGAGTTCAACCAGATCTACCGCCGTCTGGAGAGCTCGATGACGGAGGCCGCTCAGTTCACCGAACTGCTGCTGGACCCGCCCACGGTGCGTGACCCGGCGTCGCCCGAGCCGCTGGTGCGCCGGGCCGCCGACGTACGGTTCGAGCGGGTGACCTTCGCGCACGGCGGCGGGAAGCCGCTCTTCGAGGGCCTCGACCTGGCCGTTTCCAGCGGGACGAAGATCGGTCTCGTCGGCCGGTCCGGCGGCGGGAAGACCACGCTCACCCGGCTGTTGCTGCGGATGACCGACATCGACGCCGGCCGGATCCTCGTCGGCGGGCAGGACATCAGCCGGCTGCGCCAGGCCGACCTGCGCAGTCTCATCGCCTACGTGCCCCAGGACCCGGCCATGTTCCACCGCACGCTGCGCGACAACATCGCGTTCGCCCGGCCCGGCGCCACCGACGCCGAGATCCGGCGGGCCGCCGAGGCCGCGCACGTCTCGGAGTTCGTCGAGGCGCTCCCCGACGGCTACGACACGATGGTGGGCGAACGGGGCGTCAAGCTGTCCGGTGGCCAGCGCCAGCGGGTCGCCCTCGCCCGTGCCATCCTGCGCGACGCCCCGATCCTCCTGCTGGACGAGGCGACCAGCGCGCTCGACTCCGAGAGCGAGATCCTGGTGCAGGACGCGCTGTGGCGTCTGATGGAGGGGCGGACGGCGCTGGTGGTGGCACACCGGCTGAGCACCGTCGCCACCATGGACCGGCTCATCGTCCTCGACCGCGGACGGATCATCGAACAGGGCACCCACCAGGAGCTTCTCGAAGCCGAAGGCGCCTACGCGAAGCTGTGGCAGCACCAGTCGGGCGGCTTCCTCGACGACACCACCGCCCGGGCGGCCGACCTCCACTGAGGGCGGGGAGCGTGACGCGCGACGGGCGTCACGCTCCCCGGGGCCGCCGGCGGACCCCGTGGCGTCCGCGACCGGACCCCGGGCGTCCGCCCTGCCGGGCACCTGCGAGCGCCGGCGGGGCCGGACCGGGACACCCGCCGGGGCCGTCCGTGGGACGCCCGCCGGACCGATCAGGAATCGAGAAGCGCCGGCCACCCGGCGCCTCTAACGTGACGGTCATGGACATCACCATTCACACCACCGCCCTTCCGCACGACGACCCGGACGCCTCCGTCGCCTTCTACCGCGACGTCCTCGGCTTCGAGGTCCGCAGCGACGTCGGGCAGGGCAAGATGCGCTGGATCACGGTCGGCCCCGTCGGCCAGCCCGGCACCTCGATCCTCCTCGCGCCGCCGGCCGCCGACCCCGGGATCACCGAGGACGAGCGCCGCACCATCGCCGAGATGATGGCCAAGGGCACCTACGGCTGGATCCTCCTCGCCACCCGTGACCTCGACGGCACCTTCGAGAAGGTGCAGGCCGGGGACGTCGAGGTCGTCCAGGAGCCGACCGAGCAGCCGTACGGCGTGCGCGACTGCGCCTTCCGCGACCCCGCGGGCAACCTGGTCCGCATCCAAGAGCTCCGCTGACCCGCCCGGTCCGGGACCGCGTGTCCCCGGCGGCCGCGGCGTCGTGCCCGGCACGACACCGGCCGCCGGGGTTCCGCTCCGGCCCGCACCCGTCACCCGCGCACGTCGAAGAAGGGGATCCCGCATGTGTCATCCCGGATGGAAACGCGCACGGCTGGCCGCGCAGCGGCTGCGCGACCTCGCGCACCTGCGCCGCGTCCGCGACCGGATCGACCGGGAGTACGCGCGCCCGCTGGACGTCGAGGAGCTGGCCCGCGGCGCGGACATGGCGGCCGGTCACCTCAGCCGTGAGTTCCGGCTCGCCTACGGCAGATCGCCGTACGGCTACCTGACGGCACGCCGCGTCGCGCACGCCACCGCCCTGTTGCGGCGCGGCGGTCTCGGCGAGACCGAGGTGTCCGCCGCGGTGGGCTGCCCGTCGCATGGCGTCTTCCGCAGCCGTTTCACCGAGCTGGTCGGCGTGGAACCGGCCGCCTACCGGCGCCACGCGGCTGCCGGCGCGGCGGCCCCGGCGGTGCACCCGCCGGCGCGGGGCGGCCGACCGGTCAGGAATCGAGAAGCATCCGACACCGAGCAGAAACTAGCGTCGACGACATGACCTCCATCGAAACCCTCACCCTCGAGGTGGCCGACACCACGGCCGCCGCCCGCTTCTACACCGCCTTCGGCCTGGACGCGCACGTCCGCCTGCGGGCCTCGGACGCGGAGACCACCGGCTTCCGCGGATTCGCCCTGGCCCTCACGGTGTCGCAGCCGGCCGTCGTCGACCACTACGTCGCAGCGGCCGTCGACGCCGGCGCCACGGTGCTCAAGCCGGCCGCGAAGTCCTTCTGGGGCTACGGCGGCGTCGTCCGCGCCCCCGACGGCACGATCTGCAAGATCGCCACGTCGGCACGGAAGAACACCGCCCCCGCCGAGCCGCGCATCGACGAGTTCGTCCTCCTGCTGGGAGCCACGGACGTGGCCGAGAGCAAGCGCTTCTACGTCGAGCAGGGCCTCGTCGTGGCCAAGAGCTTCGGCCGCAAGTACGTCGAGTTCGCCGCCCCCTCGTCGCCCGTGAAGCTCGCGCTGTACGGGCGGCGGGCGCTCGCGAAGGACGTCGGCGTCCCGGAGGAGGGCACCGGCTCGCACCGGATCGCGCTCGCCGGCGCCGCCCGGGCCTTCTCGGACCCGGACGGTTTCGCCTGGGAGGCCGTGGAGCCGGCCCACTCGGCCTGACACGGCTCGCACGGCCGATCCGGCCCGGCCCACCGATCCGGCCGCACGGCCCGCCCGGCACCGCGGGCCGCCGCGGGCCGCACCGGCCGCCGCCGCGGCGGCGGCCGCCCGGCCACCCGAACGACGAGCCCCGCCGCACGGCGGGGTTCTCCACCACCGACGACCGGAGGAACCATGACAGGCGCGCCGCCGCGGGGGCTCGAGGAGCGGCTGCGGGACACCCGCGCGAGGCTGGAGGGCGACGTCGACGTCTGGGTCGCGACGCCGGGCTCCCCGGGAGTCCACCTGATCCCGCTCTCGTACCTCTGGGACGGGGACGCCTTCCTCGTCTCCACTCCGCGCTCCTCGGTCACCGGCCGGAACCTGCTGGCCGACGGCCGCGTACGCCTCGGTCTCGGCCCGACGCGCGACGTCGTCGTCGTGGACGGCACCGCCGAGCCGGTCGACCTCGCCGACCTCGCCGCCGGGACGGGCGACGCCTTCGCCGCCAGGACCGGCTTCGACCCGCGCGAGCTGGACGAGCCGTACCAGTACTTCCTGATCCGGCCGCGGCGTGTCCAGGCCTGGCGCGAGGCGAACGAGCTCCGCGGCCGGGACCTCATGCGCGACGGCCGCTGGCTCGGCTGACCGCCGCGGAAGCCGCCCCGCAACCGGTCGGTCTCCGGGCAGCCGCCGCCGCACCCCGTCCCCGGCCTCGGGATCCGGGGCTGCGGACCCCGAACCCCGCACCGTTCCGAGCACGCCACGCACGAGAGGAACCCGTCATGACCAGTACCAGGACGTCCGCCGAGGGCAACGGCACCGCCGGCGAGAAGTACGACGGCTTCACGGACGACGAGCGCGGCGCGATGAAGGAGCGCGCGCAGGAGCTGAAGAAGACCGCGCGCCGCGGCGCGCGCGGGGCCGCGGCGGACACCGAGGGCGAGGTGCTGGCGAAGATCGCGGAGATGCCGGAGGCGGACCGCGTCCTCGCCGAGCGGCTCCACGCCATCGCCAAGGCGGCCGCGCCGGATCTCACGCCGAAGCTCTGGTACGGGATGCCGGCCTACGCCAGGGACGGCAAGGTCGTGTTCTTCTTCCAGAGCGCGCAGAAGTTCAAGTCGCGTTACGCCACGCTGGGCTTCAGCGACCAGGCCGCGCTCGACGACGGCGCCCTGTGGGCGACCAGCTACGCCCTGACGGACCTGACCGGTGCCGACGAGGCACGGGTCGGTGACCTGATCAAGCGGGCGGTGTCCTGAGGCGGGGCCGCCCGCTGCTCCCGGTGCGCGGCGGCCCCGCCCTCGCTCCTACGACCCGCCGCCGGGCCGGGCGAAGGAGCGGATGCGGTGCCGCCGCGCCCGCTGCTCGCGGGCGTGGCGGTCCAGCTCCTCCATGAGCCGGCGCCCGCGATGGTCCGGGTCGAGCTCGTCGAGGACCCGGTCGATCTCCGCCAGCATCGCCCCGTACAGATGCCACAGTCCGGGATCCGCCTGGGCCTGCTCCCACAGCAGCCCCGCCGCGCGGTGCCGGGCGGTGGCGGCGGCCTCGAGCTCCGCGCCGAGCCGCGCCTCGGCCGCCGCGGACCCCCCGGTGGACGTCGAGGTCACGAGCACGGCGAAGCTCACGAGGGTGTCCGCGAGGTGCTGCACCGTCTCCTCCAGTGCGAGGCCGGTCTCTTGGGGGAAGAGCACCTCTCCCTGACGTCGCTTGGCCAGGTCGGTCAGCGTGCGGGTGAGCACCCGCACCACCACCGCGCAGATCTCCAGGGTGTCGAGACCCGTGCGCAGCACGATGCGGTGGAGGAAACCTTCCTTCACACGTGGGTTGAACCGGAGGCTGTCCTCCGCCTGGCGCAGCGCCGCGTCGACGTCGGCGATGTCGTTGTCCAGCCGCCGTGCCTCGTGGAGCCGCGCCGCGACCCGCTCGACCGGGGCGGGCGCGGTGAGCTGTTCGCCGACGTCGAGCAGCAGCAGCCGCATCCGGCGGGCCAGGTCCCCGATCGACTCGCCGGCCGTGTCCACCCAGACGGGCGGTACGAGCACGACGTTGAAGAGCAGGCCGACGACCGCGCCGATCAGCGTCTCCAGGACCCGGTCCCAGGCCGTGCTGGCGACCTGGGTGACGCCCAGGACGAGCATCGCGCTGATCGCCACCTCGGGCACGAACTCCTCGACCCGGACGAAGCGTCCGACGACGAGGGAGGCGAGGATGACCAGGGCCAGGCTCCACCAGGTCAGACCGACGAGAACGCTGAACGCGATCGCGATGACGACGCCGACCACGACGGCGTTCACCCGGCGCAGGCTCGTGGTGAGCGTCGCGTACAGGGTCACCTGGACGACCAGCAGGGCCGTGAGCGGGGCGGTCAGGGGCGCGGGTTCGCTGCTGAGCCAGAGGGCGACGACGTAGGAGATCGTGGCCGCGGCCGTGGACCGCAGCGTCTGGACGACCACGGGGTCGCGCCGCCAGCGCTGCAGCGCGGCCGGCGCCTCCCGCAGCGCCTCGGCTACCGAGCCCATGCCGGCTCCCGGCGCGGCCCCGGCGGCGCGGGGCACGAGGCTGAGGGGTGCGGCATGCGCCTCCTTCGGTCACGGGTCCGGAACGACGCATCCTTTCCCGCTCTGCCGCCGCCGAACCAGGTGCCCCGCCCGGAGGACCCGGACGCCCGGACGGGCTCCCCCGCACGGCACGGGCACCCGGCCGGCGGCGCGGCACGAGCACCCGGCCAGGGCACGTGGCTTCCGGCGCGGCACGGGGACGCCCGGCGCCAGGACGGACGGCGACGACGTCGGCGACGTACGCAGCGCGTGTGCAGTCGCGGGGGCGCCGCTCGCTGGCCCCGTGGCCGCGCTGGTCGACAGCGACGACTCGGTGCCGGGCACGAAGGTGCCGGGCCGCCGCGTCCCATTCGCCGGCGTGGCCGGCCAGGCCGTGCAGCAGGACGACGGGTGTTCCCGACCGGCCCCAGTCGCGGCAGGAGATGCGTACGCCGTCGCGCACCGCGGTGCGCTCGGACCAGGTCGGGGCCGTGGGAATCCTTGAGGGGCTCGTCCGGTCGGGGCAAGTCGTCGCAGCGCGGGTCAGCGGTAGGCGGCGAGGAAGGCGTGGGTGCCGGTGGTGGCGTGGTGGTCGAGGTCGGCCTCGGTGTACTGGGCTCGTCCGGTGAACATGGCCTTGTTGACCGGGATCCACAGCAGGAGGCCGGAGAAGTGGTTGGCGGCCAGGAGTGCGTCGTCGATGTGGAGCAGCCCTTGGTCGGCCAGGCGTTGGAAGGCTGCTGCCAGCGTGGCGAGCCCTCGTTCGAAGCCCCGCTCGTACCAGGCGGCGCCCAGGTCGGGGAAGACGTCGGCGTTGGCGATGATCAGGCGCCGCAGCTGGATCACCCGGGGGTGGGTGAGGGTGGTCAGAAGTTGGCGGGCGAGCCGGGTCAGGTTCTCTTCCAGGTTGTCGGCGTCGAACGGGATGCCGACGAGCAGGTCGATCTCGGTGTCGAGCCGGTCGGTGGTGGCCAGGACGATGTCGGCGAAGAGCTTCTCCTTGTCGGAGAAGTGCTTGTAGACGGTCTGCTTGGACACCGCTGCCAGTTTGGCGATGTCGTCCATGCTCGTCCCCGAGTACCCCTTGTTCAGGAACGCGGTGGTCGCGGCGTCCATGATCGCCTGGTGCTTGCGTGCCGACCTGCTGTCCATCTTCGGCTCCTGTTTCATCCGGTCTCGCCCTTCCAGAGAAGAGTACTGGACTGACCAGTACCCATTGCAGTACTGTACCGTCCAGTTCCGAGATCGTAGGGCTTCCGCTCTGCACCGCTCTTCAATGGGGGTTTCACATGGACAAGGTCTTCTCAGCCGACGGCACGGCCATCGCCTTCGAGCAGCAGGGGTCGGGACCGGCGGTGGTGCTTGTAGGCGGAGCTTTCATGACCCGCGGCGCCTCCGCCGAACTCGCCGGCCTGCTGGCCGAGCACTTCACGGTGATCACCTACGACCGCCGGGGCCGCGGGGACAGCGGGGACGCGCCGGCGTACGACGTGCGGCGCGAGATCGAGGACCTCGACGCGCTGATCCAGGGACCTGCCGGCGGGTCGGCCATGGCCTTCGGCATGTCCTCGGGTGCTGTCCTCGCTCTGGAGGCGACCGCCGCACTGGGCGGCGCCGTGTCGCGCCTCGCGCTGTACGAGCCGCCGTTCATCACCGACGACAGCCGGCCGTCGCTGCCCGCCGACTACGTGGAGCACCTGACGGAGCTCGTGGACCGCGAGGCGTACGGGGACGCCGCCGCCTACTTCATGACGGCGGCGGTCGGCCTGCCCGACGAGGTCGTCGCGGGCATGCGGCAGGCCCCGTTCTGGGCCGACATGGAAGCCGTCGCCCACACCCTCCCCTACGACGGCCGGATCATGGGCGACACCATGTCCGGACATCCCCTCCCGGTCGACCGCTGGGCGTCGGTGACCGTGCCCGTCCTCGTCGGCAGTGGCGACGCGGGCGCGTCCCACATGCTGACCGGCGCGCGGGAACTCGCCGCGGCGGGCGACAACTTCACCCTGCGGGTCTTCCCGGGCGAGGAGCACACCATCACCCCCGAGGCGCTGGTCCCGGCCCTGGCCGCCTTCTTCTCCGGGGAGCACGCAGCATGAGCACGATATTCGCGAGCCTGGGCATGTCCCTCGACGGCTTCGTCGCGGGCCCGAACTCCCACCCCCAAAACCCCCTGGGCGACGGCGGCCTGCGCATCCACGAGTGGGCCGAGGCGGCCGAGGCGTGGCGGGAACGCCAGAGCATGACCGGAGGCACCGGCGGCAACCAGGACGACGACATCGTGCGGGCGACCTTCGAGCGCGCCGGGGCCTACATCATGGGCCGCCGCATGTTCGACGAGGGGGAGGCCGGCTGGCCCGATCCGCCGCCGTTCCGCGCGCCCGTGTTCGTCCTCACCCACACCCCGCGCGAGCCGTGGGTACGGCAGGGCGGCACCACCTTCCACTTCGTCACCGAGGGCCCCGAATCAGCCCTGGCCCTCGCCCGCCAGGCCGCCGGGGAGAAGGACGTCCAGGTCTCCGGGGGCGCCGACACCGTACGGCAGTTCCTCGCCGCCGGGCTCCTGGACGAACTGGAACTCCACGTGGCCCCGGTGATCCTCGGGGCGGGCAACCGCCTCCTCGACGGTGTCTCCCCCGAACTGCGCCTGGAGCCCGTGCGCACGGTCGGCTCGCCGAAGGTGACCCACGTGACCTACCGGATCACCGGATGAGGCGTTCGGCGCCGTGAGCGGCATCCCGGGCATCCCGGCGGCATGCTTCACGCAGCGGCCTTCGCCCCTGTGAGCAGAGGTCGAGGCGGAACGTCGGCCTCAGCAGTGCCCAGGTGCAGGGCAGGGCTACGTGGTCCCTGGTGGCCGAGCGAGGACTACAGGCCCGGCTACGTGGCTCCGGCGCAGGCAAGGACCCCGGCGCAGGCTCGGACCACCGGCGACGCGACCGGCCGGATGCGGCTGTCCGCTCCGGCCGGAGGCCGCACGGTCCGATGTCAGCGGCTGCCGGCCGCGAGCGCCCGTGCCTGGTGGACCCGCAGGTGCAGGGTCGCCAGGTCGAGCAGCGGCGTGGGTACCGACAGCGCGCGGGCCCGCTCGACCAGGTCGCCGAAGAGATGCTCCACCTCGGTGGGGCGACCGGCCGTCAGGTCGCGGTAGAGCGAGGGCACCATGGGCGAGCCCGGGGCGTTGACGACGGCCAGCGTCGCCTTCCGCTCGGCCTCCGGGACGGGATGTCCCGCGGCGGCCGACACCGCGGCGGCCTCGGCGAGCACGGCCGGGCCGAGATCCGGCCCGCCCGGAGCGGCGTTGACCTCGCCGACCGTGCCGCGCATCAGGCCGGTGACCGCGCCGAAGGTGGTGATGAAGACCCACTTGTGCCACATCGCGGTGAGCACGTCCGCGGGCACCAGGACGTCGATGCCCGCCTCGCCGAGGACCGCCGCGATCTTCTCCACCCGGGGCGAGCGCGAGCCGTCCTGCTCGCCGATCGTCAGATGGGCGAGCGGCGCGAGACGCCGGATGTCGCCCGTGTCGTCGAGGGTGGTCACCACCTTGGCGACACCGCCGAGCACGGCGGAGGCGCCGAACCGGGCGTTGAGGGCCTCGACGTGCGCCAGGCCGTTGAGCAGCGGGACTATCGCGGTGTCCGGGCCGACGGCCGGGGCGACGTCCTCGACCGCCTGCTCCAGGGCGGTGGACTTCACGGACAGCAGGACCAGGTCGTACGGCGTCGTCAGGGCGTCGGCCGTGACCAGACGCGGCTCCAGGGACCATTCCTCGTCGCGCCCCACCACCCGCAGTCCGCGCTCGCGCAGCGCCGCGGCCCGGCCCGGGCGGACC
Source organism: Streptomyces sp. MS191 (assembly GCF_008042125.1). Taxonomy (GTDB): domain Bacteria; phylum Actinomycetota; class Actinomycetes; order Streptomycetales; family Streptomycetaceae; genus Streptomyces. The sequence goes on along the minus strand of NZ_RDBI01000044.1, from coordinate 27,318 downwards.
AGGAACGTGACGTCCTGCCCGGCGCGGGCGAGCAGCGCACCGAAGTACCCACCGGTGGCTCCGGCGCCGACGATCAGGATCTTCATGAGTGGGGACCTCTCTCTGTACGGGGACGGGGACGCGGGTCGAGCAG
>NZ_RDBI01000044.1:4868-27085 GCF_008042125.1 Streptomyces sp. MS191 | reverse complement strand
GCCGTGCCGGCTCGGGATGTGGGTCGACGCAGCTGGACCCCTCGCGGGGCCGGTTGGCAGCCGCACCGCCACGACCGGCAGCCGTCTGCCCGCTGTCCCACTCGGCGTGCTCGCCGGCCTCGGGGTCCAGGTCGGTCCTGCGACGTCCGGCGGCCGCCCGCCCGCGAGAGCGTGTGCGCCGCACCGTCAACCCCACTGGAGACGAGGACCCATGACGACACGTCTGCTGTCGCGGACCGCAGCGCTCGCGTTGACCGCCGTGGTCACGGTCGGGGCGGCGCTGCCCGCCGAGGCCACCGGCGCCGCCGATCTCGCCGCCGTCCAGCCGCGGGCCGAGACCGCACCCCTGTTCGACGACGCGGCGGGCGGCGACGCCAACGCCGACGACCCGGCCATCTGGCGCAACGCGGCGGCTCCGGGGCGCAGCCTGGTGATCGCCACCGCCAAGCAGGGCGGACTGCGCGTCTACGACCTGGACGCCCGGGAGATACAGTCGGTCGCCGCTCCCGCCGGCCCCGGCCCGGAGGACGCGCCGGGCCGCTTCAACAACGTCGACCTCGTGCACGGCCTCGGCCTGGGGGGCCGCAAGGCCGATCTGGCGGTGGTCACCGATCGCGGCAACGACCGCCTGCGGATCTACCGGATCGACCGCGACCGCCCGGGCGGCCCGCTCGGCGACGTGACCGACCCCGCCGCACGGCCCGTCTTCTCCGCCGACCAGGCCGAGACCAACGACCAGGCCACCGCCTACGGCCTCGCCACCTGGACCGATCCGCGGACCGGACGCGCCTACGCGCTCGTCAGCCGGCGCAACCGCACCCGGATCGCGCTGCTGGAGCTGCTCGCCACCCCGGCCGGCACCGTCACCTACCGGACGGTGCGGACCCTGGACCTGCCGTCCTCCTTCAAGCTGCCCGACGGCACGGCCTGGACCCCGTGCGCCGAACCCGGCGAGCTGCCCCAGGTCGAGGGCATGGTGGTCGACCCGGCCGCCGGCGTGCTGTACGCGGGCCAGGAGGACGTCGGCATCTGGCGGGTCCGCGCCGACCTCACCGGCACGCCGCGGATGGTCGACAAGGTCCGCGAGTACGGCGTTCCCGGCACCTACGACGAGGAGACCGAGGAGTGCACGCCCGGCGCCGACCCGGGCTACGGCGGCACGCACCTGACGGCCGACGTGGAGGGCCTGACCCTGCTGACGGAGCCGGACGGCGACGGCTACCTCCTCGCCTCCAGCCAGGGCGACGACACCTTCGCCGCGTACGACCGGGAGCTCGCCGAGGGCAACGAGTACGAGGGCGGCTTCCGCGTCACGGCGGCGTCGGCCGCCCTCGACGGCTCCGAGGTCTGCGACGGCGCCGCCGTGCTCGGCGCGCCGCTCGGCCGCGCGTACCCGCACGGCCTGCTGGTGGTCCAGGACGGGCGGGAGACCCCCGGGGACGGCGACCGCGAGGCCACCGGCTTCAAGTTCGTCGACCTGGGCGACGTGACCGAGGCGCTGGACTGACCCGCCCGCCCGTCGGGCCGACCTCGCACCGCACCCGGGCCGCACCCGCCGCCCCGTCGGGCCGCACCTCCTGCCGCCCGGGCCGGGGCGCGGCCCGACGGGCGTCCGGCCGGACCGGACCGGCCGCAGATCACGACTTCCCCGGTCCCGTGCCCGGCGCTGTGGCACGATGCCAAGGGTGACCAGCAGACCATCCACGGAGGAACGCCTGCGCGATCTCGCACGGCTGCGTCGTGTGCGGGACCGCATCGACCGGGAGTACGCGCAGCCCCTGGACGTGGAGGCCCTCGCTCGTGGCGTGCACATGTCCGCCGGGCACCTGAGCCGCGCGTTCCGGGCCGCCTACTGCGAGTCCCCCTACAGCTACCTCATGACGCGCCGCATCGAGCGCGCGATGGCGCTGCTGCGCCGCGGCGACCTCAGCGTCACCGAGGTCTGCTTCGAGGTCGGCTGCGCCTCGCTGGGCACCTTCAGCAGTCGTTTCACCGAGCTGGTCGGGATGCCGCCGAGCGCCTACCGGCGGGAGACGGCGACGCCGTCGCCCGAGATGCCCTCGTGCGTGTCGAAGCAGGTCACGCGACCGATCAGGAATCGAGAAGCGCGGTCTCCGGGCCGCGGCTAGCGTGGCCGTCATGGACTTCGCGCCGCACCGGGGAACGGGCCCCCGGCCCCACTGACCGGGCCGGGCCCGCCCGACGCACGCGGAGCCCCGTGCGCGACGGGCCGGATCGAGCCGGGCGACGCCGAACGACAGGGAGACGGGGAAGGCTCCCCGCCCGACAGATGGAGACACGATGAGCAGGGCCGCCAGGTCGACCACGAAGTCGTCCGCGTCGCACGTCGCCGACAACCACGATCTGATCCGGGTGCACGGCGCACGCGAGAACAACCTCAAGGACGTCAGCATCGAGATCCCGAAGCGCCGTCTGACGGTGTTCACCGGGGTGTCCGGCTCGGGCAAGAGCTCGCTGGTCTTCAACACGATCGCCGCCGAGTCCCAGCGGCTGATCAACGAGACCTACAGCGCCTTCGTCCAGGGATTCATGCCCACGCTCGCGCGACCCGAGGTGGACGTCCTCGAAGGGCTGACCACGGTGATCACCGTGGACCAGCAGCGGATGGGCGCCGACCCGCGCTCCACGGTCGGCACCGCCACCGACGCCAACGCGATGCTGCGCATCCTCTTCAGCCGGCTCGGCAAGCCGCACATCGGCCCGCCGAGCGCGTACGCCTTCAACGTGCCGTCGGTCCGGGCGAGCGGCGCGATCACGGTCGAGCGCGGCGCGAAGAAGACGGTCAAGGCGACCTTCAACCGCACCGGCGGCATGTGTCCGCGCTGCGAGGGCCGCGGATCGGTCTCCGACATCGACCTCACCCAGCTCTACGACGACTCCAAGTCGCTCGCCGAAGGCGCGTTCACCATCCCCGGCTGGAAGTCGGACAGCTTCTGGACGGTGCGGGTCTACGCCGAGTCGGGCCTCCTCGACCCGAACAAGCCGATCCGCAAGTTCACCAAGAGGGAGATGCAGGACTTCCTCTACCGGGAGCCCACCAAGGTGAAGGTCGAGGGGGTGAACCTCACCTACGAGGGGCTGATCCCCAAGATCCAGAAGTCCTTCCTGTCCAAGGACAAGGAGGCCATGCAGCCGCACATCCGGGCGTTCGTGGAGCGGGCGGTCACCTTCACCACCTGCCCCGAGTGCGACGGCTCCCGGCTCAGCGAGGGGGCGCGGTCGTCGAAGATCAAGCGGATCAGCATCGCCGACGCCTGTGCGATGCAGATCAGCGACCTGGCCGAGTGGGTCCGCGGGCTGAAGGAGCCGTCGGTGGCGCCGCTGCTGGCCGCGCTGCAGCGGACGCTCGACTCCTTCGTCGAGATCGGTCTCGGCTACCTGGCGCTGGACCGGCCGGCGGGCACGCTGTCCGGAGGCGAGGCGCAGCGCGTCAAGATGATCCGGCACCTCGGCTCCTCGCTCACCGACGTCACCTACGTCTTCGACGAGCCCACCGCCGGCCTGCACCCCCATGACATCCAGCGGATGAACGACCTGCTGCTGCGGCTGCGGGACAAGGGGAACACGGTGCTCGTCGTGGAGCACAAGCCGGAGACCATCGTGATCGCCGACCACGTCGTCGACCTCGGCCCCGGCGCCGGTACGGCCGGCGGCGGCGTCTGCTTCGAGGGCACCGTGGAGGGGCTGCGGGCGGGCGACACCGTGACCGGCCGCCACTTCGACGACCGGGCCGCCGTCAAGGAGACCGTACGGACGCCCACCGGCTCCCTGCAGATCCGCGGCGCGACGACGAACAACCTGCGCAAGGTGGACGTCGACGTCCCGCTCGGGGTGCTCGCCGTCGTCACCGGGGTCGCGGGGTCGGGCAAGAGCTCCCTCGTCCACGGGTCGATCCCCGCCGGCGAGAACGTGGTGTCGATCGACCAGACCCCGATCCGCGGCTCGCGGCGGAGCAACCCGGCGACGTACACGGGTCTGCTCGAACCGATCCGGAAGGCGTTCGCCAAGGTCAACGGGGTGAAGCCGGCGCTGTTCAGTGCCAACTCCGAGGGCGCCTGCCCGACGTGCAACGGCGCGGGCGTCATCTACACCGACCTGGCGATGATGGCCGGCGTCGCCTCGCCGTGCGAGGACTGCGAGGGCAAGCGCTACCAGCCGTCGGTGCTCGAGTACCGCCTCGGCGGGCGGGACATCAGTGAGGTGCTCGCGATGTCGGTGACGGAGGCCGTGGAGTTCTTCGGCGAGGGCGAGGCGGCCACGCCGGCCGCGCAGCGGGTGCTGGCCCGGCTCGCCGACGTCGGCCTCGGCTACATCAGCCTCGGCCAGCCGCTCACCACGCTGTCCGGCGGCGAGCGTCAGCGCCTCAAGCTGGCCACGCACATGGCCGAGAAGGGCGGGATCTACGTGCTCGACGAGCCGACGACCGGGTTGCACCTCGCCGACGTCGAGCAGCTGCTCGGGATGCTGGACCGGCTCGTCGACTCCGGGAAGTCGGTCATCGTGGTCGAGCATCACCAGGCGGTGATGGCGCACGCCGACTGGATCATCGACCTCGGGCCGGGCGCCGGCCACGACGGTGGCCGGGTCGTCTTCGAGGGCACCCCGGCGGACCTCGTCGCCGACGCCTCCACGCTCACGGGCGAGCATCTGGCGGCGTACGTGGGCGCCTGACGGCCCACGCGGAGCGCACCCGTCCCCGGCCCCCTCCGCCGACCCGTACCCGTCGGCGGGGAGGGCCGGGGCCGTCAGGTCCCCGTCGGAACCGTCGGTGTTCCGCCGGACGGCCCGGATCCCCCGTCCGACGGCCCGGACCCGTCCAGTTCCCGGCCGATCTCGGACCGCAGCTCCTCGTGCGCGGGACCGAGCCGGTACCGCTCGTCGCTCCACCGGTCGTCGGGGTACAGCCAGACGGGCCGCCCCACGAGCCCGGCCGGTTCCCACGCGTAGCGCGGCCAGACGTGCGCGTGCAGGAACGGGTCGGTGTTCCCGAGGATCTCCAGGTTCACCCGCCGGAAGGCGGGGTCCAGTCGCCGGCACGCCCGTTCGACCGCTTCACCGAGCCGGTCCATGTCGGACAGGAACGAGAGCCGCCTGGCCCGCGGCAGGTCGGAGAGCCGCTGCACGTGCGGCTCGTCGACGAGGAGCACTGCGTATCCCGGCAGGAACTGCACGTCGCCGATCACCGCGAACCCGGAGTCGAGCCTCCGCAGCACGGTGGGGTTGTCGCCGCGCAGTGCGCTGCCGATGCGGTCCGTGCGCCATTCGTCCGTCATGACGGGAACCCCATCACACCCGCGCCCCCGGGGAGGCGTGGTTTCATCGCCCGGTGCCGCTGATCCCCGCGCCGCCCGGCCCGGTGCCGTCGGCGCCCGCGCCCGGGTCACCGTGCGCGGGCACGGCGGCCCGTTCGGTACCGTCCTCTTCCCGCCGGCCCGGGAGGTCGGCCGGAGCCGTCCGGCCGGCGACCGGACCACGGTCGTCGGCGAAGGCCGTGGTGAGCAGGGCGAGGGCCGCCGCGTACGTCGTCATGACGAGGACGGGACGGCCCGTGAAGTCGAGGCCCGCGGCGCCGAGGCCGATCAGCAGGTCCGACAGCACGAACACCCCGCCGCCGAGAGCGGCTCGCGGGCCCATGACGTGCGCCGTCAGGGCCATGCCCACCAGCGCCATGCTGTACACGGCGATCGCACCGCCCAGCACCGCGTCGAGCGACGGGACGAGCGCCGCGACCGCGCCGGCCCACACGGCCGCGTACCCGAGGCAGAGCTTGCGGCGGAGGCGCAGGTAGGGCACGGCGCCCTGTTCGACGAACGCGGAGATCCAGCAGAGCTGTGCCCCCAGGAAGAACGCGATGCCGATCCCGAAGGCGGCCGGGCCCGGGACCAGCAGCGCCACGTCCCCGGGCGTGGCGAAGCCGAGGCCGGCGAGCACGCGCGTGTGCCGGCCACCGGTGCGGCGCCACAGGTGGAGGGCCAGCACCGGTGCGAGCAGCGGCTTGGTGGCCCACTGCAGGGCCGGCCAGCGCAGCGCGACGGCGGTGATCTCGACGACGGCCAGCAGTCCGAAGGCCGCGAGGAGCGGGGGCGGCCGGTGGGAGCCGCCCTCGGCGGTGCCCGGCCCGGAGGCTCGGTCGGGTGTCGCCATGTCAGGCCTCCGTCGTGGGGGTCCAGCCGGGCGGGCCGAAGAGGTACCCGGCCCGGTCCCGCCAGCGCCGTGCCGTCCGTACGTCGCGCCAGGCGGCCCGGTACTCGTGGATGGCGACCTTCAGCGGGTTGTAGGTGTCGATGTTCTTGGTCAGTCCGTAGACGACGCGCTCGCCCTCGGGCGCGAACGTGCCGAAGAGCCGGTCCCAGACGATGAGGATGCCGCCGTAGTTGCGGTCCAGGTAGACGTCGTTCGAGCCGTGGTGGACGCGGTGGTGGGAGGGCGTGTTGAAGACCGCCTCCACCGGGCGCCACAGGGTGCCGACCCGCTCGGTGTGCAGGAAGAACTGGTAGACGAGGCTCACGGACTGCTGGAGGAGGATCATCCACGGCGGGATGCCGAGCAGCGCGAGCGGCAGCCAGAACGGCAGGCTCGTCATCGGCGTCCAGCTCTGGCGCAGCGCGGTGGAGAGGTTGTAGCGGACGCTGGAGTGGTGCACCGAGTGGCTGGCCCACAGCACGCGTACCCGGTGATGGGCGCGGTGGAAGGCGTAGTACGCGAGGTCGTCGGCGAAGAACAGCAGGACCCAGGTCCACACCGAGGAGGGCGAGAGCTCCCAGGGGGACACGGAGTAGAGCGCGGCGTAGGCGAGGACCGCGATCACCTTCCACGGCAGGCCGATGACCTGGCTTCCGGCTCCCATGGACATGCTCGTGACCGTGTCGCGGATCTCGTATCCGCGTTCGTCGTCGTCCGGGAGGAAGCGGTAGGACAGCGCCTCCACCGCCACCAGCAGCACGAAGGCGGGGATCGCGTACATCACGGCGGGTATCACGTCAGCGCACCGCCTCTCCGGTGACGGGGACACTGCGGGCGAGCAGCTCGCCCGCCAGGCGCTCGGCCTGCTCGGGCTCTCGGGCGGCGATGTGGGCGGCGAGCCGCAGGTGGGCGTCGACGTCGAGGAGTTCGGCGGTGCGCAGGTCCATGGGTACGTCCGCGATGGGCAGCGAGCCGTTGACGAGGCTGTTGAACGCCAGCAGGTAGGCCAGGTTCCCGGAGCCCTCGACGATCAGCCGCCACCAGGCGATGTCGGCGGCGCCCAGTGCGGCGAGGTCGGGGCCCGCCTGGGTGTAGCGGCCGGCGGCGTCGACGATGCGGGCCGCGGTCTCCCGGGAGCAACGGAGCGCGCACAGCCGGGCCGCGTCCGCGCCGATGCAGGCCCGCATCTCCAGTGCGTCGCGGGCGAGTCCGTCGAGGCTGTGATCGTCGTCGGCGCGCGCGATGCCGACGGCGAGGTCGAGGCCGGCGGTGCGGCGCCAGTCGAGGACCAGCGTCCGGCCGCCGTGGCTGACGTCGACGAGCCGGGCCTGCTGGAGGCGCTTGACCGCCTCGCGGACGGCGTGGCGGTTCACGCCGAACTCGGCGGCGAGGTCCCGCTCCGCCGTGAGCGCGTCGCCGGCGGCGTAGGCACCGGCGAGGATCCGGTCCCGGAGCAGCCCGTAGAGCTGGTCGGAGACGGCCTCGCGCCGGATGGGATCCTGACGTTCCTGGGTCATGGCGATCAGAGTGGACGCGCCACGAGCACTGGTCAACTGGTTGGACCAGTGGAATTTCCGGAGCCGGGGAAACGGCTCCGCCGGGCCCCGAGGATCCGGCGGGACGCTCGGGCCCCGGGTGCCTCGCCGTGGGGTCAGGCGCACAGGCGCGCGACCGCCCATGTCGCCCGCGTGGACAGCGGAGCGGGCTCCTTCGCCGACTCCTCGCCGATCAGGTCCAGCAGACGACGCGCGTGGGCCGCCGTCGCCCGCGCGAGCCCGGCGCCGGCCGCCAGGTGCACGTCCTCGACGTGATCTGCGCGCTCCAGATCGAACTGGAACGGGAAGGCCGCGAGGGCGGCCAGTTCCGGATGTCGTCGCAGGAGTTCCAGCACCGGGTCGGTCATGGCGGCACTGTCCCGTGGATCAGGCGGGGCTGACGCCTCGGCATATGCCCAAGGTTCTTTCGCGCACGACCCTGTTGCATCCGTGGCCCCCGGTGGCAAGGTGTCCCTGCGCGGTCCTCGCAGTCCACCCCCGGAGAGGGAACGCGCAGGGACACCTTGCCACCGGGGGCCACGGATGCAACAGGGTCGTGCGCGAAAGAACCTTGGGCATATGCCGAGGCGTCAGCCCCGCCTGATCCACGGGACAGTGCCGCCATGACCGAACGGGAAGTAGCTGACCGGGCTGTCCCAGCGGAGCGTCTCCTCCACCACCGCCGCCCAGTCGGCGCGCCCCTCCGTGAGATGGGTGAGCTGCTCGCGGTGGGTGCACAGGGCGCGGACGGCGTTCGTGATGAGGTTGAGCGTCGTCTCGTGCCCGGCGATGATCATCAGGACGAGCGTGCCGATCAGCTCGGCCTGGCTGAGCCGGTCGCCGCCGTCGTTCCCGCCCCCCGACCTGCCGAGCGGCCCGCTCGTGTCCTCGTGCCTCTCCGCGTCGACGGTGTCGGCGAACACGGTCGCGGCGGCTTGGCTCACCCCCTCGACCCGGTGGACGGCGGGCACCGTTCCGGCGCGGGCGGTGAGCTCCACGGCGACGGCCCGTCCCTCGGCGCGGACACGCCCGATCGCCAGGAGGCGGCTGACGCCTCGCATCCCGGGAAGAATAGTAGCCATGTACATAGTAGCCATGTACTGTATCTCTCATGAGTTCCGCACATGAGCGCGCCACCGCGGGGTTCCTCGTCTGGCGCCTGTCGATGAAGTGGCGTGTGGCCGTCGACCGGGCGGTCGGGCCTCTGGGCCTGACCCATGCCCAGTACGTGGTGATGGCGTCGCTGTACGGTATGGCCCGGTCCGGGCTGCGGCCGAGCCAGCGGCGGCTCGCCGACCACACGGGGCTCGAAGCGCTCTACGTCTCCAAGCTCGTCCGCGCCCTGGAGACCGCCGGCCTCGTCGCCCGCACCCGGGACCCGGACGACCCGCGCGCCATGCAGCTGTCGCTCACGGAGCCGGGACGCGAGGTCACCGCCCGCGCGATCACGGTGGTCCAGGGTCTCCTGGACCAGTTGCTGGAGCCGCTCGGGGGACAGGACGGCCCGCGCGCACGGCAGTTCGCCCGTGAGCTCGCGACCCTGCTCGACGCACCACTCGATCCGTACACGGAGCACGAAGAGGAGCAGTCATGACCACCACGGCACCCGCCGTCAACGCCCGCGTCGTCGCCCTGGCGCACCACGCCGCGCGTGCCCTCCTGGAGGACGTGCTGGCACAGCACGGTGCCACCTTCCATCAGAACGTCACCCTCCGCGCCGTCGTGGTCGCGGGCGGGTCCGTCGGCCGTGACGAGCTCGTCGGCGAGGTCACCTGCTCACTGAAGATCGACGCGTCGGTCGTCCTCGGTGTGATCGGGGAGCTGACCGCCGCGGAGCTGCTGGAAGCGGACCCCGCGGACGCCTCCCGGCTGCGGCTCACGGACGCCGGGCGGGAGCGGTACGAGAGTGCCGCCGCCGCGAGCGCCGAGATCTCCGCCCGGCTGTACGCCGGCATTCCGGCCGAGGATCTCGCGGCGGCGGGCCGCGTGCTGACGCTGGTCACGGACCGCGCGAACGCCGCACTGGCCGGCGCCTGAGGCCCTTCCGCAGGGCTCCGGCGGCCGACGAGGCCGGCCCGGCGCGATCCGCCGGGCGCCCCCGGTTCCGTACGCGCCCGGCAGGGCCTCCCGGCACCAGCCGGGCCGCCGTCCCGACGGGCCGGCGTGCGCAACGGGGTTCGCCGGAAGGCCGGTTGACCGTAGGATCTGACCGCCCACGCGCCCAGTCCGGCCCGCCTCGGCAGTCAGGAGTGCCCGTTGAACGCCACGCCCCACCGTCTCGACCCCGCCGGCGGCTGCCCGCACGCGGCCAACGCCCGGCTGCTCGCGCAGGGAGCCGTGACTCCGGTGGTGCTGCCGGGCGAGGTCGAGGGCATGGCCGTCCTCGGACACGACGCGCTGCGGGACTTCCTCTCCCATCCCGAAGTCGCCAAGGGGGCACACCACTTCACCGCGCTCTCCGAGGGGCGCATCCCGGACGGCTGGCCCCTGCGGACCTTCGCCACCGTGCAGGGCATGACCACCGCCGACGACGCCGACCACCGCCGCCTGCGCTCCCTGGTCAGCCGGGCCTTCACGGCCCGCCGTGTGGAGGAGCTCCGACCGCGCATCGAGTCGGTCACCGCGTCCCTCCTCGACGGCCTCGCCGAGGCCGCCCGGGACGGAGGCGGCGTGGCCGATCTGCGCCGGCACTACGCGCTGCCGCTGCCGCTCGGCGTCATCTGCGAACTCCTCGGTGTCGACGCCGCCCACCAGGACCGCCTGCACCAGCTGAGCAGCCAGGTCGTCGCCACCGACATCGGACCCGAGCAGGCCATGGCCGCCAACCGCGAACTGGCCGAGGTCCTCGCCGCCATCGCCGCCGACCGGGCACGGAACCCCGGCGACGACCTGACCAGCGCGCTCATCGCCGCCCGGGACGACGGCGGCGACCGGCTCAGCCAGGCCGAGCTGATCGGCACGCTCGTCCTGATGATCATCGCCGGGCACGAGACGACGCTCAACCTCATCACGAACGCCGTCCGCGCCCTGTGCACCCACCGCGAGCAGCTCACCCATCTCACGGAGGGGCGCGCCGACTGGGCGGCGGTGGTGGAGGAGACGCTCCGCTGGGACAGCCCGGTCAGCTACTTCCCGTTCCGCTACCCCACCCGTGACCTCACCGTCGACGGCACCCTCATCCCCCGGGGCACCCCCGTCCTGGCCGGGTACTCGGCGGCCGGCCGGGACACGAAGGCGCACGGCCCGGACGCCGACCGCTTCGACATCACCCGGGTCCCCGCGGCGAAGCACCTGTCCCTCGGCCACGGACCGCACTACTGCCTGGGCGCGCCGCTCGCCCGCATGGAGGCCACCCTCGCGCTGGAAGCGCTCTTCACCCGCTTCCCGGACCTCGACCTCGCCGTCCCCGAGGGGGAGCTGACCCGCCACGCGAGCTTCGTGGGCAACAGCGTCCGCACGCTTCCGGTGCGGTTGGGCTGACGACGGCTGTCGTCCTCCCGGTTCGGCCGGACCGACGCCCGCTGCCCTCCTCCCGATGACGCCGGGCAGCAGGGCCCGCCCCTCCGGTGGCGGCGGCCCGAGCCTCACCCCGCCCTGCCGCGCTCCTCCGCGGGGGACGCGCGCAGGGCCGAGACGAGGTGCAGGAGATGGGCCTCGTTGCCGTCGAGGCCGGCGGCCCGCAGGGCCGCGTCCGCCTCGGCCATGGGATTCGTCAGCATCGCCCCGGCGTACGGGGCGAGGCGCGGATCGGTCAGGACCGCCTGCGTGGACTCCAGCAGACGAAGGTACGCCTGGGCAGCGGCGCGCTCACGGGCGGTGATCGTGGTCATGTCGGGCTCCCTCTCGACAGATTGGCGCCTTCCACCCTCTCCTACGGGTCTGACAATGGAGGCTCGCCCCGCCCGGTCAGGTGCGTGACCAGGCGTTCGAGGAAGACCTGCTGACCGGCCACCAGGAGCGGAGCGGCCTGCTCCGGGGTGAACCAGCCGACCCGGTCGATCTCCGGGAACTCCCGGCGGACGCCGGAGCCGCGCGGCCACTCCATGGTGAAGGTCCCCGGAACGATCCGGGCCGGGTCGAGATCGGCCTCGACGGCCCAGACCGTGACGGTCTTTCCGTTCGCCTGCCGCGTCTCGCCGAGCGCGATCCGCTCGCCCGGCGGCGCCGGCAGGCCGAGCTCCTCCTCGAACTCGCGTCGGGCGGCGGCCTCGGGGGTCTCCCCGGGGCCGTACTCGCCCTTCGGGACGGACCAGGCGGCGGTGTCCTTGGACGCCCAGAACGGTCCGCCCATGTGACCGATGAGCACCTCGATGCCACCGCCCGCCGCCTCGCGGAAGAGAAGGAGCCCGGCGCTGCGCTTGTCCTGCATGCGGTCAGTCTGGCCGACCGGTTCAGATCCCGCAGCTGCTCGCCGACCAGAAGCGGGAGGACCGGGTGTCGACGTGGGCGTGGTCGCCGTGGGCCGGATAGCCGGGGCCCAGGATCCCGTTGAATCCGTGGTTGCGGGCCTGCTTGGCCAGCGTGCACAGGGAGGGCGAGCCGGTCAGGTCGATGCCGTCGCCGTACAGGTGCCGGCTGTCCGAGGCGCCGCCGACCGCCGAGTTGCAGGCGTACGAGCGGAAGCCGCTGCTCACCGAGATCGGCACGTCCCCGAGCGCGTGGCGCAGCGCCTCCAGCTTCCACATCGCGCGCAGGGCGTTGGACTTCGCGGTGGCCGCGCCGACGGCGCCGCCGGAGAAGTCGCCGTTGCACTTGTTCAGCTCGGCGTAGGTGAAGTGCACGGGCGTGCAGTCGGCGTCCTGCAGCGCGTACAGCTTGGCGAAGGTCGCGGGTCCCGCGACACCGTCGGCGGCGAGGCCGTACGCCTGCTGGAAGCGGGTCACCGCGGCCTTGGTGGCCGGGCCGTAGTCGCCGTCGACGCCCAGGACGGCGCCGTAGCCGGGGTAGCCCGCCACCCTGATCTGCAGCTGCGTCACGTCCGCCCCGGACATGCCGGAGGAGAGCGTTCGGCCCCAGGTGTAGCACTCGTCCGCGTGGGCGGTACCCGACGTGGCGACCGTGCCCGCGAGGGCGGTGACCACCAGCAGGACCAGGCCGAGCAGGGATCTGACCGTGCGCCGGACCATGACACCTCCGTGGGGAAGAAGGGATGTGAGAGGTTCTGTCATGAGCATGAGGTGCGGAAGGAGGGGTGGTCAACGGGTCCGTACACATGCCACAGGACCAGGCCACTGACGGGCCCGATCCTTCCCGGACGGGCAGGGGCAGGGGGCGGGCACGCCGGACGGCTCAGTCGTCGGCCCGGATCAGCACCGGCCCGCCGGCCGGATCGACCGCGTGTGACCACTCCGCCCCCAGCCGCAGCGATCGCGACGGCCGCGCCGTCCCCTGAACGGGTCGGCGGTCCAGCACGCGCCCGTCCTGGGTCACCGTCACCACGGGCCGGATGAGCGGCCGTGCCGCCCGGACGAGGAACGGACGGGCGTGGCCCGCGCCCGTGATCCGGTTGGGCGACGCCCAGCTCAGCGGCTCCTCGACCACCACCGGCGGACCGGAGTCCCCGGCGGCCCGCCCGGCGAGCAGGTCCAGCACGGCGTCGGCAGCCGCACGCCCCTCGGCCGCGGCCGAGGACGCGGGTTCCACGCCCCGCAGCACGTTGCCGGCGGCGAACACGCCCGCGGACGCCGTACGGAACGCACCGTCCACGGCGGGTCCCCGGGTCCCCGGGTCCAGCGGCACCCCACCGGAGCGGGCCAGTTCGTGCTCCGGGATCCAGTCGGCGGTGAGGACGACGGTGTCGCAGCGGATCACGCCCCGCCGCCCGTCTCGGCGCAGCACCCCGACACCCGTGAGCCGCCCGCGGCCCAGCAGTTCGGTCACGGTCGCACCGGTGACCAGCGGCGGTGGTGTGACGGCGCCGAACCGGCCTGGCCCCCGGGGCAGTTCTGTCACCATCGCGACCACGTCGAGCCCGGCCCGGCGCAGGGCACCGACCGCGTGACGGGCCACCGGCTCACCGCCGACCACGACCGCACGACGGCCGAGCCGTTCGCCGCGCAGCCCGAACAGGGCGACGGACTGCTGGAGTTCGCCGGTCGTCAGCACCCCGGCCGGCCGCGACCCCGGGATCAGCCGTGCGCTGCGCGGCCGTTCCCGCGCGCCGGTCGCCAGGACCACCGCCCGCGCCGTGATCCGTTCCAGGCCGGTGGGAGCGGTGACGTCCAGCGTCAGCGGCCCGGACCAGCCGGTGGCCGTGACACCGGTACGGATCGTGGCGCCCGCCCGCAGTGCCGCAAGGACCGCGTGCCGCGCGTAGGCCGGCCCGTCGAACGGGCCGAAGCCGCCGTGCGCGCAGTGCCGCGGGATGCCGCCGGCCCGCGGCTCGCGCTCCAGGAGTTCGGCCAGGCCACGGCGGGTGGCGGCGACCACGACGTGCTCCCCCGGTCGCAGCACCCGGTCCGGGTCCAGCTGCCAGACGAAGCCGGCGCGGGGGCGGTCCGGCGGGACGGAGCCCGTCGTGAGCGCGATGACCCGCCAGGATCCCGGGTGGAACGCCTCGGACACCTTGCGCTCGTCCAGGAGCGGATTGCCGGCGACCTCGACGGCCGCGAAGAGCAGCACCCTGCGCTCCACCGGGATGGCGCCCAGGATCCGCCGGCCCATCATGGCACCGGCGAAGGCGGGCGCGGCCAGGTGCGAGACGCTGCGGCTGCGGGTCAGGGCGCCGGGGTGGGCCGCGCGGAGGGTGCGGTAGACGGCCGTGGCGAAGTCGTCGTCGTAGAGCCGCAGCGCGACCCGCAGGTCGGCCTTGAGCGACCGGGCGGACAGCGCCGSCTCCAGGTTGGTGATGTCGATGCTGGTCAGGGCGAGCAGGGCGTGGGCACGGTGGATGCGGGCCGCCTCCAGGACGCCTTCCTCCGTGACGTCCCCGATGACCGTGGGCACCCGCAGCCGGCGGGCGAGCGCCACTCCGCGCGCTTCCGGGTCCGACTCCACGCAGACGACGGGGATGTTCAGCCGGCGCAGTCGCGCCAGGACGCGCGTGCCGACCTTTCCCAGTCCCAGCAGCACCACATGTCCGGACAGGGTGCGCGGGGGGCGGCGCAACGAGGTCGCCGAGCGGAAGGTGCCGAGCCCTTCGAGGAGGGCCGCGATCAGGACGGGCAGCAGGAGCAGACCGACGAAGCCGGCCAGGATCTGCAGCACCTGGCGGCTCGTCGCTTCGCCGACGGCCGGATCACCGATGGCGAAGATGTCCAGGAGCGTCAGATAGGCGGCGTGCAGCGGATGATCGCCGGTGGCGATCGAGGAGGCGAGGGCGATCGCGGCGACCGCGGCGGCCACCCCGGCGAGGGACCAGCGCAGCCGGCGGGAGAACAGGGAGGCGACGGGCAGCGCCGAGGTGCCGAACCGCTTGGACGGCAGCGTCGGCCCGGCGTAGCTGATCGCCTCCAGGGCGACGGTGCCGCGGCCGCGTGCCGCGGCCACCGCACCGTCGTCGGGCAGCAGCTGCGGGCCCTGGTCACCGCTGAGCTCCGAGCCCTCGAAGCCGGCCGGATCGTTGGCGGTCGCCGAGAGCAGGGCGAGCGTGCAGAGCCCGGGGTCGGCACGCTCCCCGGCGGCCGCCGGGGTCCGCTCCACGGCGTGCAGGAGCAGGCCGCCGGCCTGGACGACCTTGCTGGTACCGGCGATCGCGGTGGCCGCGAGGGCGGGAGCCGCGGTGTCGGCGTCGGACAGGACGGTGGTCGAGGCGTCGAGCAGCCCGGGGTCGAGGCCGGGCTCCGCGACGGCCGCCGCCTGGTCGAGCAGGGTCTCCAGATGCTGACCGAGCCGGCGGTTGTAGAGGCGGATGACCAGCCGCAGCCGGGGGTTGAGCCGGCGTGCGGCGAGCGCGTCACGGATGTTGGTCTCGTCGTCCTCGTGGACCAGAGCGAGCGCCGCGGCCCGCGCCACCCCCGCGTCCAGCAGCACGGTGTCGTCCACCTCGGCCGTCTCGACGACCCGGAGGGCGGGGTCCTCGGTCGTACCCGGCGGATCCGCGACAGCGGTGCGTGCCACGGCGGCGGTGACCCGGCCGAACAGCGCCTGGGCGAGCCCCGCACCCGGTCCGGGGCGGACGGACGGCCGCGGCGCGGGCTCCCGCGGCGCCGGGACGACCAGGGTGACGCGCTCCCCGTACACGTCCTGGAGCTCACGCGCCAACCGGTGCGCGAGGACGTCGTCGCCGCAGACGATCATGTGACCCGCGACGGCGTGCGACGGCCGCTCGGGACGGTTCACGGGCGCGCCGGACGGCACGCCCTGCGGTGCCGCGACGGCCGGTCGCGCGCCGGGCGGAGGCTGAACGGGCCTGCTCTGGTACGGGAGTGAGGACACGTCACCAGCATGCACTGCCGCGCCGACAGCTCCGCAGCCCGGTCGGGAAGGTCCGTACGCGACGGTGCCCCGCGCCTCGTCGGCCGTCCGGAGGCACCGTCCCCCCTGTGGGCCGACGTCTGTACGCCGGTCGGCGCACTTCGATCTGCGGGCTGCCCGAGCGCTTCCTACGGTGGCTGAATGATCGTCAAGTCTGCTGTCCGTCACGCCGTCGTCGGCACCGTGGCGCTGCTGCTCGCCCTGCCCGTACCGGCGGCCTCGGCCTCGACCGTCACCGAACCCACGCCTCCCGCGGAACGTCGTGCCGATCCCGCCCGCCTCTACCGCACCGGCACCCAGGCGCAACCGCTGGCCGGGGCGCCCGACGTGCCGAGCCTCTCCGCCCTGTCCTGGGTGGTGGCCGACGCCGATTCGGGCGAGGTGCTGGCGGCGCGCAACGCGCATCGGCGGCTCCCGCCGGCGAGCACCCTGAAGACGCTCTTCGCCGTCACCGCGCTCCCCCACTTCGACCACGAGCAGCGGCACACCGTCGAGGACTGGGAGCTGGAGGGCATCGGCGCGGGCAGCAGCCTCGTCGGAGTCCAGTCCGGATACACGTACAAGGTCTCCGACCTGTGGAACGGTGTCTTCCTCAGCTCGGGCAACGACGCCGTCCACGTGCTGGCCGCGATGAACGGCGGCTGGGACTCCATGTCCCGCCAGATGCAGGAGAAGGCACAGGCGCTGGGCGCGTACGACACCCGTGTGGTGTCCCCGGACGGGTACGACGCGCCGGGTCAGGTCTCGTCCGCGTTCGACCTCGCGGTGTTCGGCCGGGCCGGGCTGCGGGACCCCGCGTTCGTCCGGTACTGCTCGACCCGGTACGCCGACTTCCCCTCCGGATCGTGGTCCTACGGGATCCGGAACACCAACCGGCTGCTGACCGGCGAGGACGGCGTGGACCGGTACCCCGGGCTCATCGGGGTCAAGAACGGCTACACGAGCGGTGCCGGGAACACCCTGATCGCCGCCGCCCGCCGCGACGGCCGGACCCTGGTCGTCTCGGTCATGAATCCGCAGTGGGGCGGCGGTCGCGCCGTCTACGAGGAGGCCCGGACGCTGCTCGACTGGGGCTTCGAGGCGGCGGGCCACGTACAGCCCGTGGGCTCGCTCCAGCCCCCGCGGGCACGGTCCGAGTCCCCGGCGAAGACGCAGGCCGAGCAGGCGGTGAAGGGCAAGGCGCAGGGGAGCACGGCTCCGCAGGCCGGTCCGGAGCGCGGCGCGCGCAAGGCGACGCCCGCGGCTGCGGCCGGGGCCTCGTCACCGTCGGGGCGGGCGTCCGCGCCCGCGGCCCAGGCGGCAGCCCTGTCCGGCCCGGGGCAGGGCGCGGTGCACGAGGCCGCGCGTTCCGGGACCGCTCCCGGAGGACTGTGGTCGGGGCTGCCGCTCGCCCTGGTGGGTTCGGCACTCGGCGCGGCGCTGACGCTCTGGGTCTGGCGCAGGCGGACGACCCGGCGTGAGGACGGCGGCGCCGAGGTGTGACGCGAGGTGGACGCAGAAGGGTGAGCGACGACGTCCCGGTGGCGCCGTCCCCACGAGAGGGGGCGGCACCACCGGGACGGCCGATCGGGAGCAGCCGGTCGCCCCGGCCCCCGTCAGGCCGGCAGGAAGTCGCCGAGGAGTACGGCGAACTCCTCCGGATCCACCAGGCGTATGCCCAGCTCCTCGGCCTTGGTCCGCTTCGAGCCGGCCTTCTCGCCCGCGACGACCAGGCCGGTGCGCTTGGAGACGCTGGAGGAGGACTTGCCGCCGGCGCGCTCGATGAGCTCGTTCATCTGGTTGCGGCTCAGGGCTTCGAGGGGGCCGGTCATGGCTCCGGTGACGACGACCGAGAGGCCGGCCAGCGGGCCCGCCGCCGTGTCCTCGGCCGGGGTCTCGGCCTCGGTGCCGGGCGGGGGCGGCGGGGTCGCCCCCGGTTCGGTCATGTTCACTCCGGCGGCGACCAGCTTGTCCACGACCGGGGCCAGTTCCGCGAGCTCGGCCACGATGACCGGCGCCTTCTCCGCGCCGATCCCCTCGACCTGCTGCATCGCCTCCGCGTCGGCCGCCCGGACGTGGTCCATCGTGGCGAAGTGGCGGGCGATGCGGCGGGACATCGAGCGGCCGGTGCCGCGGACGCCGAGGGCGCACAGGACCCGGCTGAGCGGCCGGCTCCGGGCGACGGTGAGCGCGGCCAGGAGGTTGTCGGTGCTGGTCTCGCCCATCCGGTCGAGGCCGAGCAGCTGCTCCCGGGTGAGCGTGAAGAGGTCGGCCACGTCGCCGACGAGGCCGGCGTCCACGAGCTGGACGATCCGGCTCGCGCCGAGCCCCTCGATGTCGAGCTGGTCGCGCCCGACGGCGTACGAGAGGGAGGCGACGAGGTGGCAGTCACGGCCGCGCGCGCACCGCCAGCGCTGCTCGCTGCGGTCGATCTCGGAGCCGCACTGCGGGCACGTCTCGGGGAAGCCGATCGGCTGCTCCTCGCCGGTCCGCAGGTGGGCGACGGGCGCCTCGACGCGCGGGATGATGTCGCCGGCCTTGTAGACCATGACGTGGTCGCCCAGCCTCAGGTCGCGCCGGGTGATGTCCGACGGGTTGTGGAGCGTGGCGTACGTGACGGTGCTGCCGTCGATCTCGACCGGCTCCAGGACCGCGCGGGGCGCGATGATGCCGGTGCGGCCGACGTTCCACTCGACGCCGAGCAGCCGGGTGACCTTCTCCACGGCCGGCAGTTTGTAGGCGATGGCCCAGCGCGGTGCGCGGGAGCCGGAGCCGGCCTCCCGCCGGTCGGCGGCGAGGTCCGCCTTGATCACGATGCCGTCGATGCCGAAGGGGAGTTCCGCGCGGAGCGCGGCGATCTCCGCCACCCGGGCCAGCACGTCCTCGGCGCACGTGACCATGCGGCCGGGGACGGCGGTGGCGGCGGAGGTGTGCAGTCCGAGGACCGCCGCGTACGCGAGGAGTTCGCTGTGCGCCCGGTCGTCGAGCGCCGTCGGCGGGTCGCCGACGACGCCCGGCGCGCCCGCGGTCTCCTCGCCACCCGGGGTGCCGCTGTCCGCGGTCCCGCCCAGCGGCAGCATGTCGTAGGCGAAGAACGTCATCTCGACGCGGTACGCGCGGTCCCTGGCCCGCAGCGTGCCGGCCGCCGCGTTGCGCGGGTTGGCGAAGGGCTCGGCCCCGTGCGCGACCCGGACCGGGTTGGCCGCCTCGAACTGCTCGGTGGTCATGAGGACTTCGCCGCGGACCTCCAGCGTGACCTCCTCGGCCAGCCGCTCGGGCAGGCCGACGACGGTACCGATGGCGTGCGACACGTCCTCACCGGCGGTGCCGTCGCCGCGGGTGACGAGCCGGGTGAGCCGGCCCTGCTCGTAGCGGGCGGCGACGGCCAGTCCGTCGAGCTTCGGTTCCACGCTCCAGCGCTCGACGCCCCGGCCTATCCGCCGCTCCAGGGAGGCGGTCCAGCTCGTGAACTGCTTGGCGGAGAAGACGTTGTCCAGGGAGAGCATCGGCCGGGTGTGGGGCACGTCGCCCGTGGCGGCGCCGCCGGCGACCTTGCCGGTCGGGGAGTCGGCCCGCACCTGGTCGGGGTGGTCGGCCTCCCACGCCGCGATCGCCCGCCCGAGACGGTCGTAGGCGTCGTCGTCCAGCGGGGACGTGCCGCCCGCGTAGTACGCGGCGGCAGCCTGCTTGGCGTCCTCGACCGCCCGCGCGTACGCGGCGGCATCGGCAAGAACCGAAGTCGTTGTCATGGGGTCCATCCTGCCGGTGACCACTGACAACGGGCCCCCGCCGGCGGGCGGGGCGGGCCCCGCCGCGCGTCCCCGCTCGCGGGGCCGGCGCGCTCGCGGGTCAGGAGCCCGGCAGGCTCTCCAGCGCGGGCCGGGCCACGGGGCCGCCCTGCCCGACGTAGCGCTCGGCCGCGTGGACCGCCTTCCGGGCGTCGCGCTCGCCCATGAGGACGCACAGCGTGTACGCGGTGTCCTCGAGGCGCCGGCGGATCGACAGGTCGCACGGCCGGGCCAGCACCACCTTCTCCTGGTTCCGGTAGTGCCGCAGCAGCCGGTCGATCGCGTTTCGGTCGGGCAGCAACATCATGTCCTCCTGGCACGCCCCCCCTCCCCTCTCTCGCTACATGTTCGGGGCACTCGCGCACCTTCGCGAGTCGCACGGACACGTTCCGTGACGGGCCGGCCCGGGACCGAGGTGCGCGCCCGCACCGGATGACGGAAGGTCGAGGCATGAACCCCAGCGAGCGACTGAGGGTGGTCGTCACCGGCGCGACGGGCAACCTCGGCACGAGTCTGGTCCGGGCGCTGGCGCGGGAGCCGCGGATCGCCTCCGTGCTGGGTCTCGCCCGGCGCCGGCCGGGGCTCGAGCTGCCCAGGACCGAGTGGGCGGAGGTGGACCTGTCGATGGAGCGCGACGGGCCCCGGCTCACCCAGTACGTCGAGGACGCCGACGCGGTCGTCCACCTGGCCTGGGCGTTCGGGCCCACCCACGACCCCGTGGCGACCTGGCGGACCAACGTCCTCGGATCACTGCGGCTGTTCGAAGCGGTCGCGCACGCGCGGGTGCCGGTGCTCGTGCACGCCTCGTCCGTGGGGGCGTACTCCCCCGGGCCGAAGACCGGGGCGGGCGTGTCGGAGTCCTGGCCGACCCACGGCTGGCCGGGCGCCGCGTACACCCGTGAGAAGGCGTATCTGGAACGGGTCCTGGACACCTTCGAACGCGACCATCCGCAGACGCGCGTGGTACGCATGCGACCGGGGTTCCTCTTCAAGGCGGAGTCCGCGAGCGAGCAGCGCCGGATCTTCGCCGGCCGGTACTTCCCCGGGGCGCTGCTGCGACCGGAACTGCTGCCTCTGGTGCCGGAGTTCGCGGGTCTGCGCTTCCAGGTGCTGCACACCGACGACGCCGCCGACGCCTATGTGCGGGCCCTGCTCCGCGACGTCCGCGGACCCTTCAACCTGGCCGCCGATCCGGTGATCGACGGCCCGGTGCTGGCCGGGCTCTTCGACTCCCGGGCGGTGCGGGTGCCCCGCGGCGCCGTGCGCGGGGCGCTCGCCGCGGCCTGGCGGCTGCGCATGGCCCCCGCCTCCCCCGGCCTCTTCGACGCGCTGCTCCACCTCCCCCTGGTGTCCACCGAGCGGGCGCGCCGGGAGCTCGGATGGGAGCCGTCCACCACCTCGTTGGAGGCGCTCGAGGCCTTCCTGCGGGGCGTCCGCACGGGCGCCGGCGACGCCACCGGGCCGCTCGCGGGGCGTCGCATCGGCTGAGTCCCGGCTCGGCGGGGCCGGACCGGGACTGCCGGACGCGCCCGCGGCTCCCGGGGTTCAGCCCACGCGGCGGGAGGGCCAGTCGACGATGCGGATCGCGCCGCCCGCCGCCTCCCGGCCGCGGCAGTGGGCGCGATGCCCGGCGGCCAGGGCGTCGATGTCGAGGTGACGCCCGAACTCGGCCTGCCCGGCGAGGCGTTGGGCGTAGGACCAGAGCGCCGGATGGTCCGCCACCCGGTCCATGGCGGCGGCGTCGAGGTGCCAGCGGTGGACCGTGTCGAGCTGGACCAGCGTCACCCACACCTGGACGTCGGCGGCGGTGGGCGCGGATCCGAGGACGTAGTCGTGGCGGGCGAGCCTGCGCTCCAGCGAGCCGAGCGCCGCGAAGAGCACGGCGAGCGGGTCACGGTGGGCGGCCTGTTCGTCGAGCCCCAGTTCGCCGGCGTGCTGGGCCGCCCGGTTGACGCGGCGGGCGCAGAGGTCGCCGATCGCCTCGATCTCGGCCTCGCGCCCCTCGGGCAGCAGGTCGGGGCCGTCACCGCGGAACCGCAGGGCGAGGTCGCGCAGGATGTCGGGGACGTGCGTGCTGACGATCCGGCCGGTCCAGTCGTCGCCCAGGACGGGGGCGGCCGCGGGTCCCGCGCCAGCGCCCGGACCAGACTCGTGCCGAGGTTGCCCGTCGCGCCGGTGACGACCACCCTCAGTCGCTCGCTGGGGTTCATGCCTCGACCTTCCGTCATCCGGTGCGGGCGCGCACCTCGGTCCCGGGCCGGCCCGTCACGGAACGTGTCCGTGCGACTCGCGAAGG
>NZ_RDBI01000044.1:0-4768 GCF_008042125.1 Streptomyces sp. MS191 | reverse complement strand
CAGCTGATCGTCTTCGACAAGTTCGCGCGCGGACTGGTCCGTCACATCCTGCTGCCCGTCCCCGGCGCGCTCGGCAAGGGGGTGCTGGTCGCCCCGACGGTCTACGGGAACGTGATGCTCGGTCCGACCGCGGAGGACCTGGACGACAGGACGGCCACCGGATCGTCCAGGTCCCCGATCACGCCCGCCCCGCCTCCTCCAGCATCGAGCGGAGCCTCGCACCGCAGTAGAACCCCTGGCACCGCCCGCCGCGCGCCCGGGTGCGACGGCGCAGGCCGTCCAGGGAGGCGGGAGGGATCGTCGAGGCGAACGCGTCCCGGACCTCGCCGCGGGTGACCCGCTCGCAGTGACACACGACGCTGCCGTACGCGCCGTCCCCGGCGATCAGCTCGGCGTCCCGGTACGGCCGGGGGAACGCCTCGCCCAGGTTCGGCATGCGGATCGGTGTGCGCGGGCGCGGCGCGCCGGTTCTCAGCCCGGCGTCCCGGAGCAGCTCCACCACGTGTGCCGCGATCGCGAGGGAGGCCGTGAGCCCGGTGGACCGGATGCCGCCCACCGTGACGTAGCGCAGGCCGGGACGGGCCGAGACCCGGTAGTCGTCCTGTTCGGTCGCGGCCCGCAGCCCGGCGTAGACGGCCGTGACCTCCTCGTCCAGCAGCGCGGGCAGGATCCGACGGCCCTGCGCGCGCAGCGCAGCGAGCCCTTCGGCGGTCGATCCGGTGGCCGTCCTGTCGTCCAGGTCCTCCGCGGTCGGACCGAGCATCACGTTCCCGTAGACCGTCGGGGCGACCAGCACCCCCTTGCCGAGCGCGCCGGGGACGGGCAGCAGGATGTGACGGACCAGTCCGCGCGCGAACTTGTCGAAGACGATCAGCTGCCCGCGGCGCGGGGTCACCCGGAAGTCGTGCCGCCCGAACAGTGCGTCGAAGGTGTCGGCGTGCAGCCCGCAGGCGTTCACCACGAACCGGGCGCCCAGCGTGCCGCGAGGAGTGCGCAGCCGGTGCGGGCGGCCCGGGTGGGCCCCCCGTACGGGGCAGTTGAGGTGGAGGTCGACACCGGAGCGGACCGCCTGGGTGGCGTACGCGAGCGTCGTGGTCCACGGACAGACGATCGACTCGCCGGGGACCTCCAGCGCGCCCAGGGCTCCGGGCCCCAGGTGCGGCTCCCGGGCCCGCAGTTCGCCGGGTCCCACGAGCCGGGTGGCGCGGTACGCGTTGGCCGCGGCCTTGTCCGCGAGGCGCGGGAGCGCGGCCAGCTGCTCCTGGTCCCAGGCCACGAGGAGCGCGCCGACCGGCTCGACCGGGATGCCGGTCTCGGCCGCGTACGCGGCGAGCCGGCGCTGCCCCTCCCGGACGAGTCCGGACTCCAGTGAGCCGGGGACCGCGTCGAAACCGGTGTGCAGGATCGCGGTGTTGGCCTTCGACGTTCCGTCGCCGACGTCCCCGGACGCCTCGACGAGGGCGACCCGCAGGGAGTGACCGGCGAGCTCCCGGGCCACGGCGCAGCCGACGACGCCGGCGCCGACGACCACGACGTCGTACTCCGCGCCGGGCGAGGTGGAATCGGGCAGCGCACCCCCGCGGGTGACGAGCCCGTCCCCGGTGGCGTGGTCCCTGCTCCCGCGCCCCGCTGCCGCGCGACTCACGCGCCCACCCCCGGGGCGCCCGGCGACGCCGGCCCGCGCCCGTCCGTCCGTGTCCCGGCGCCCGTCCGTCCGTCCCTGCCCGTGCACCGCTCCCCGCCCGGACTCCGCTCGGTGTCCCGGGACCGCTCCGCCGTCACTCCGCCGGGCCCGCGTCGAGGAGGGCCGCCACGGAGTCGCGGAACGCCGCCCGGCGCTCGCCCGCCTCCGCCGCCGTGACCCGCGGCTCGTAGACGGCCGACGGCTTCCAGTCCGGGACGGCCTCGYGGACCGCGAGGCCGGGGTCCAGGCCGAGGCGGGCGACCGCGGCGGCGCCCAGCGCCGTCGCGTCGGGCAGGGCCGAGACCTCGACGGGCAGTTGGAGGAGGTCCGCCTGCGTCTGCATCAGCAGCGCGGACCTGGTCAGACCGCCGTCCACCCGGAGCGCGGTGAGGGGTGAGCCGAGGTCGGACGCCGCCGCGTCGGCCAGTTCGGCCACCTGAGCGGCGATGCCCTCGCACAGGGCGCGGACCAGGTGGGCTCCGGTGGTGTCCAGGCCGAGGCCGGTGAGCGACCCGCGGACGTCGCCGCGCCACCACGGCGCGGCGAGTCCCGCCAGCGCCGGCACGAAGGTGACACCGCCCGTGTCCGGTACCGAGCCGCCGACGCCGTCGAGCTCCTCGGCCCCGGAGATCACCCCGAGGTCGGTGAGCCAGCGTACGGCGGAGGCCGCGGTGTACACCTGGCCGTCGAGGCAGTAGCTGGTCCGGCCCGCGAGCCGCCAGGCGACGCAGCTGACCAGGCCGGTGTCACCGCGACGGGGGCTCCGGCCGGTCTGGGCCAGCAGGAACGCGCCGGTGCCGTAGGTGCACTTGGCCGCGCCCGGTTCGGTGACGCTCTGCGCGAGCAGCGCGGCCTGCTGGTCCACGAGCAGCCCGGTGAGAGGCAGGGGCGGGCCGAACGCCGTCGTCGTGCCCACGCGGGTGTCCGCGTCGACGACCGTGGGCAGCCGTTCGCCGCCGAGACCGTAGACGTCGAGGGCGTCGGCGGACCACGACACGGTGTCCAGGTCGAGCAGTCCGGTGCGGCCCGCGGTCGCGGCGTCCGTGACGAAACCCCCCGTGAGCCGGTGGACGAGCCAGGCGTCGCTGGTGGTGACCACGCCCGCTCCGGTGCGGTGGCGGCGGATCCAGGCCATCTTCGGGGCGGCGAAGTACGGATCGAGCGGCAGCCCGGTCCACTGCCGCAGCGAGTCCCCGTGCGCCGCGAGTTCCGCGCACAGCTCGGCGGCGCGGCGGTCCTGCCAGACGAGGGCGTCGGTGAGCGGTTCGCCGGTCGCCGGATCCCAGGCCAGCACGGTCTCACCCTGGTTCGCCAGGCCCACGGCCGCGACCGGGGTGCCCGCCTCGGCGAGCGCGGCGCGACCGGCGGCGATCACGGAGTCGAGCAGTTCGCGCGGATCGACCTCGACGAGGCCGCCCGGCAGGTACCGGGGGCGCACCGGGGCCGAGCCGCTGCCGATGACACCCCGCTCGGGGCAGACGACGAGCGCCTTGGTCCCCGAAGTGCCCTGGTCCACGGCGAGTACCGGGCCCGTCATCGTCGTACTCCCGTCCTCGGAGGCGGGCCGCCGTGATCGGGGGACGCCGCCTGCCGTGATCACCGAAGCGGGAATCCTGGTGCAGCGGGCCCGGTCCGTCAAGCCGCCGACGGCGTTCATGTCAGCTCGGTTTCGCAGCTGACTGAAAGTCAAAAGCAGTCTGTGGCTGGATAGTTACGATCAGATATGAAACTGGACCTCGATCGTCCAGAGCCCTCTATAGTGATCGCCGATCAACGGCCGGGACGCCCCACCGGGGGGACTGACCACCCCCTCCACCCCACCGAGGACACCCCATGTCGCCCACCGCACGCCCCGCGCCCTGATGGCCGGGCACGGCTTCCGGCCCGTCTACCATCCGGCGGGCCACGACCACGCCCTGCGCAACGCCGTCCAGGACCTGCGGACCGGCCGCTGGGTGGCCATGGCCCGATTACTCGAGGAGACGGACGGCTGGGCCGGCTGGACCCAGCGCACCCAGGTGCTCGCCGCGGTCGCCGCCGGTACCGACGTGGTCCAGGCGTGGCGCGCCGAGGAGCCGGACAGCGTGGCAGCCACCGTCATGCACACGCGGGTCGTGGTGGAGCGGGCCGTACGGGCGCACCGGGCCGGTCACGCCCGGACCCGCGAGCTGTGGCAGGAGGCGTGGACGGCCTGCCGCCACGCCGCCGAGGCGGCCCCCGACGATCCGGTGCCCTGGGTCTGCCTGCTCGCCCTGGCGGCCCTCGACGACCAGCAGCGGATGGAGGAGCACCGGCTGCGCCCGCCCGCGCCGATGCTGCCGCCCGGCCCCTGGGGACTCCTCGCCGAGGCCGAGAAGCGCGACCCGCACAACCGCGAGGCGTACCACCGGATGCTCCAGTTCCTCTACAGCCGGCGCTCCGGACCGCTCGCCGAGGCCGTGAACTACGTCCAGTGGGCGGCCGCTTCGGCCCCGCCGGGATCCGCCCTGCACGCGCTCCCGCTCTACGTCCGGGTCGAGCGCTACCGGCGCGAGCGCGGTCACGAGCGCGCCCTCGACCTGCACTGGGTGGCCGAGGACGCCGTGCGCGACGCGCAGCGCGCACTCGACACCTGGTTCCTCTTCTGTGCCACCGACGAGGCCTCGCTCCTCGACCTCAACCACCTGGCCCACGCCCTCTTCGGCGCCCTGCGCTTCGCCGACGCGGCCCGCGTCTTCGAGGCGCTCGGCCCGTACTACACGGTGCTGCCGTGGGCCTACCGGACGGCCCGCCCCGACGACCGGGTGCTGGCCGAGGAGGTCTTCCTGCGGGCCCGCGCCCGCTGCCTCGACGGCTGACCCGGCCGCGTCGCGCCGCTCCCCGGCTCCGTACACCCCGCCCGACCCCTTCCCCCGGAGGTAATTGGCATGTCCCGCACAGTCTCCGTCGACACGACACCCGGGCCCCCCGCGGCCCAGGACGAGGAGGCCAGACTCAGGGAGCTCGGCTACCAGCCCGTCCTCGCCCGCCGCATGGGCGGCTTCGGCAACTTCGCCATCAGCTTCTCCGTCATCTCCGTCCTCTCCGGCTGCATGACGCTCTACG
>NZ_RDBI01000043.1 GCF_008042125.1 Streptomyces sp. MS191 | reverse complement strand
GGCTGTGTGGCGGCCTGTCGTGGGCTGGGTGACCTGGAGGCCGTGGTGCGCCGGGTGGGGGCGGGGTGTCCGAGGTGGTGCTCGTGGTGTGTGGGGCGCGGATGCGCTGGAGGAAGCCGGTGGCTCCGTAGCGGCGGATCCAGCGGCCGGCGTGTTCGTCGCCGGGTTCGACGATGCGGGTCAGGGCTGCGCGGGCGAGGCGTTCTTCGGGGGTGTTCATGGCCGGGCTCCGGTCGTGGCGGGGACGCCTCGGGCGATGCCGGTGCGCAGTTCGAGGGCGAGGCCGACGTCCTGGGCGTCGGGGCGGTCGTGCCCGGCGAGGTCGGCGACGGTCCAGGCGACGCGCAGGACGCGGTCGAGACCGCGGGCGGTGAGGAGTCCGCGGTCGATGTCCCGTTCGGCGGTGGCGAGGGCGCCGGGGTGGACGAGGTGGCGGGTCCGCAGTTCGTGTCCGGGGATTTCGCCGTTGACGGTCCAGGGGGTGCCGGCGAGGCGGGCGGTGGCGCGGGCGCGGGCTTCTCGGACGCGGTCGGCGACGGTCGCGGTGGACTCGGCACGGCCGCCTTGGGCGAGGAGGTCGGAGCGGGTGACGGGTCGGGCTTCGACGCGCAGGTCGATGCGGTCGAGGAGGGGGCCGGAGAGTCGTGCCTGGTAGCGGCGGATGAGGGAGGCGGGGCATTCGCAGCCGGTGCCGTGGAGGCTGTGGCGGCCGCAGGGGCAGGGGTTGGCGGCGAGGGCGAGGAGGACCTGCTCAAGGAGCGCCCCGAGATCCACCGGTCCGTCGAGATCGCCGTACGACCTGCTCAAGGAGCGCCCCGAGATCCACCGGTCCGTCGAGATCGCCGTACGAGTCCACCAGGCGTTTCGCTACATCCCCCAGTCGGTCACCGGCACCGCGCACCACATCCTGTCCCGCAGCGGAGGAAGCCGACCGGTGTGGTGGCGGGGTGGTCTTGTGGTTCTTCGTCGCCGATCTTTTGAGGACCGGGGGCCCCAACTACCTGAGGTTTGAAGACCACCTCGGCCGCGTCTTGGGAAGAACCCTGAGTACTACCTGGGTTGTTCGGGGCGCGGTCCCCCGAACCGTTCGGGGCGCGGTCCCCCGAACTCATACGGGGCGCGGTCCCCCGAACTTCTTCTTCGGGATCCGGCTCAAGTTCGGGGCGCGGTCCCCCGAACTGGTTCAGGTCGCGGTCCCCCGAACTTTCGGCGGGCTGCTGCCACGGCGCCGGAGACTTGCCCGGCTTCCGGCGGGTGGTCTTCAGGACGTCCTCGGCAGCGCCCCAGTCCGGCACGGGGCAAAGGACGAGGGTGTACAAGGTGGCCTTGCCGCGCTTCTGCTCGCCCTTCACCGCGACGACTCCGGCGGCGATGGCGGCGTTCAGATAGCGGCGGGTGTCCTTCTCGTCGGCGCCGGCGGCCTTGGCGATGTCCTGGATACGGATCGGCTTGTCGGGGAACCGGAGCTCTCCGTTGGCGTTGGCGATGGCACGGAGGGCGTAGAGCAGGGTGAGGAAGCCGCGGCGCAGGGCCGTGGGCATCTCTCGGGCCCAGCGCCAGGCGATCGCGTTGCCGTAGGCGTTAGGCACGCTGCCGGGGGCGCGGGTGGCCTGCTCGTCAGTGCTCAACTGGGGCTCTCCGTCGTGAGGATGGTCCGGGTGGGGCGGGCCCGGGGCGCGATGGCCCCGGGCCGGGACGTCTACTTCGGCTGGGGCATGGGCGCGTCGGTGGGCTGCACGATGCGGCCGAGGGGCCGGTCCTGGCGGACGGCGTTCCATGCGCGGATGAGGTAGGCGAGGTGCTGGTAGTCCGGGATCTTGCGGTTGTCGGCGCGGTCGGTCATGACGCGGTTCCGCAGGGTCAGGACGGGGTGTCCGGCGGCCAGCTCGGCGCCGTCGCCGACGCGGGCGAAGAACCAGACGGCTTCGGCCTTGTCGATGCGGGACAGGATGTGGTGCGCGGTGCCGGTGACCGACTGGGGGATGTAGCGAAACGCCTGGTGGACTCGTACGGCGATCTCGACGGACCGGTGGATCTCGGGGCGCTCCTTGAGCAGGACCGCGAGTTCGGACGTCGTGGGGTTGTAGTTCTGTCCGAACTTGTAGTCGCCCTGGTCCCAGAGCCACACGCGCTTGAGGACGGAGGCCAGTACGGCGGCGTTGGTCTCGCCGCGGAGGCTGAACGCGTCGGCTGCGGTGCGCTTGCGGCCGGCGTCCATGGTCTCCTGGGTCTCTCGGGGGAGGCCGCTGACGACGAGCATCTGTACGTTCACGCCTGCGGCGACGACGGCGCTGAGACGGTGCTGGCCGTCGAGGAGGGTGCCGTCCTCGGCGAACTTGATCGCCTCGCCGTTCTGGAGCCAGTTCCCGGCGGCCATGTCGCGGGCGTAGTCGGCGATGGCGCGCTTACGGAGGGGACGGTTGTGGCTGTTGCGGGCGAGCCACTTCTTGGCGAGGGCCGGGGTGACGGTGACGATGTCGACCTCGGGGATGACGGTCTGGACGGGTACGATGGACATGTTCACTTCTGCTCCTGGTTGAGGGAGTGGGCGACGCCGCGCAGGGTGTCGCTGAGGTTGTTGAGGCTCGTCGCCCACCAGCGGCGGGCCTCTTCGCTTGCCTGGGAGTCCGGGAGGTTCATGGCCTGGACGAGGCGGACGGTGTGCTCCAGGGCTCCGAGGAGCTCGGGGAGCTGGTGGTGGGTGGTGTCCCGGTTCTTGGGGAACCGGTCGTCTTCGGTGAGGCGGGAGAGGCGTTCGGCGGCGCGTGCGAGGTCGCGGCCGGCGWCGGTGAACGCCTCCGGGACTTCGAGGGACTCCTGGCGGGTGAGTGGGGGCAGGATGCCGGGGAGGCGTTCGGCGAGCATGGTCTTGCCCGCGCCGGGTGGGCCGGAGAGCAGCAGGTGGTGGCTGCCGGCGGCGGCGACTTCGAGGGCGCGGCGGGCGGTGTGCTGTCCGGCGACGTCGGCGAGGTCGGGTCCGTCGGCGGGGTCGGCGGCGAGGCCGGTGCCGATGCCGATGCCGGCTCCGGGGACGAGGAGTCCGGCGAGCATGGCGTCGGGGCGGCCGTCTTCGGGGGGTTCTTCCGTGGGGACGGGTTCGTCGGTGAGGACGGCGATGAGCTGGCGGAGGCTGCGGACGCCGAGGACGGAGACGCCGGGTACGAGTGCGGCTTCGCCGGCGGTCTGTTCGGGGACGACGACCTGCTGGTAGCCGGCTTCGGCGGCGGCGAGGACGGCGGGCAGGACTCCGCGTACGGGGCGGACGCGGCCGTCGAGTCCGAGTTCTCCGATGAGGACGAGGTCGGCGATGACGCGGGGGTCGATGCGTTCGGCGGCGCCGAGGACCGCGGCGGCGACGGCGAGGTCGAAGCCTGGCGGAATGCGCCTCTAGACGCCCCTGGACGTACGAGCGCCCCGTGAGGGTCTCACGGGGCGTCGGGCTCGGAGGGGTGGCTACTCAGTGCGGGCGGCTGCGCGGTGTTTCGGTGTCCACGGGGTGCGGCGGCCACAGGCCGCAGGCTACGACTCCTTCGAGCAGTTCGTTGACCTCCGCGCGTAGATCTTCGGTCATCTGGCGCTCGCGAACGGCCACTACGTGGGCCCCGCCGACGTTGAGGAGGACGACGTTGCAGCCGTCCGGCATCTTCTCTGCGGGGACGAACTCAACGCGCACGGAGGCGTGTGCGGAAGCGCTTTCGTTGCGGCGCTGGGCTGTTCCTTCGTCGGCCATGTGACCCCCATGTGAGTGGCCCGCACCGTCCGCTCGTTAGTTCGAACCGTACGACCCATGCAGGCTACCTGATGTGCACGCCCCCCAGGCGGATCACTCATGCTGCCAGTTCGGACAGAATTTGACTACACCGTGCACGCAATGGCTACTGTCCGCACATCTGTACCCATCGCATATGACAGGGTGCTAGTCCTGGGGGGCGATCATGTCCAGGAAGCGGGCAAGCGCATCCACCTGCTCCGGCGTCATCCGGTCAGCCCGAGCCAGCAGGGCGCGCGCCTGCCCCGAGGCGCTTTTCACGGTCGCGATCCCGAAGAACTGCTCCCCGGCTGCGGCCTGAACGACCTCTAGGGGCACGGAGAGGCCGGCGGCGAGGCCGACCAGGTTGCGCAAGTCGGGCGCGATGACGGGCTCCCCGGACTCCAGTCGGTGTAGCCA
>NZ_RDBI01000042.1:5153-8354 GCF_008042125.1 Streptomyces sp. MS191 | reverse complement strand
GGGCCGAGCCGCAGCGGAGGTACCACACGGTGGACCACCTGAGGGCGGTCCTGGACCGCATCGACGAGCTGGCCGATCTCGGCGGCGAGGGCGGGGAGTTGGAGCTCGTCCGGCTGGCTGCCTGGTTCCACGACGCGGTCTACCGCCCGGACCGTTCCGAGAACGAGGAACGCTCGGCGGTGCTGGCCGAGAAGGCCCTGACCGAGGCGGGGGAGGGACAGCAGGTGGCGAAGGATGACGGCGCGGCCCTCGCGGAAGGCGTCCTCCGGGACGAAGGCGTACTCCTCGCGGACCGCGGCGGTGTACCTCGCGTAGGTGTCCGGGGTGCTCGCCAGGATCGCCAGGTCCGCGTCGCACAGGGCCTCGCCGTTGATGTCGCCCTCGGCCGGGTCGTGGCTGGCGGTCAGCCGCACCAGGCGGGCCACCTCCGCCACCTCGTGCACCGTGAGGCCCGCCTCGGTCAGGGCCTTCTCGGCCAGCACCGCCGAGCGTTCCTCGTTCTCGGAACGGTCCGGGCGGTAGACCGCGTCGTGGAACCAGGCAGCCAGCCGGACGAGCTCCAACTCCCCGCCCTCGCCGCCGAGATCGGCCAGCTCGTCGATGCGGTCCAGGACCGCCCTCAGGTGGTCCACCGTGTGGTACCTCCGCTGCGGCTCGGCCCAGCGGGCCAGCAGGTTCCGGCCGTACGGGAGAGGGTCCGGCCCCTCGCGGCCGGCCCGCGCGGCGCGCAGCGTCGAGGTCCAGCGCTGGAGCAGCTCGGGGTCGTATGCGTGCTCTTCATCGGCGGTCATGGGGAGCATTCTGCCGCTCCAGCGCGCGGAAGCGCGGCTTCCGAGGCCCTTCCCCGCGCCTGCCGAGGTCATACCCCGCGCGGGTATGAACGGCTCTGTGCGGGCAGGACGGCCTCCCCGGCCCGGGCCCGACGGCCCGGCGGACGTCCGGACCCGTTCCCACCGCCGCCGAGCAGGTCGTCCCGGGAGCGCGAGCCGTGGCGGACGGACCGAAAACCCGTTGCCGGAACCCGGCGCCGGGCGCCAGTCTTCCCCGCATGGACACCCCACCCGCACCGCGCCTCGTCGCCGACCTCTTCGCCGCCGACGGACGCCTGAAGGCAATCCCCCGCAAGCCCGCCCGACGCGGGCATCTCCTCGACCACCTCGCCGAGTCGCTCTTCGAGCCGGCCCGCTCCTACACCGAGCGCGAGGTCAACGAGGCCCTGCTCACCGTCCACGACGACTTCCCGGCCCTGCGCCGCTACCTCGTGATCGGCGGCCAGCTGGCCCGGACGAAGGACGGCGCGGCCTACCGCCGACAGCAGCAGACCGGCTCCCCCGAAGGCGCGATCCGCTCCGTCGCGTGACCGGCGCGCTCGTGGCCGGCCTGGTGGCCGGCTACGGCATCGCGATCCCGGTCGGCGCGGTCGGCGCCTACCTCGTGGCCGTCACCGCCCGCACCGGCTGGCGTACGGGCGCCGGGGCGGCGCTCGGCGTCGCCACGGCCGACGGGCTGTACGCGCTCGTCGCGGTCCTCGGCGGCTCGGCGCTCGTGCCGCTGCTCACGCCCGTCATGACCCCACTGCGCTGGGTGTCGGCCGTGGTGCTCGTGACCCTGGCGGTCCGTGCCGCGTGGACGGCGCTGCGTGCCTACCGGATCCGTGACGGCGCGACGAGGGACGACGGCGAGGATCCGCTCACCCCGCTGCGCGCCTATCTGACCTTCCTCGGCATCACGGTCCTGAACCCGATGACGGTGATCTACTTCGTGGCCCTGATCCTGGCCACCGGCCCKGGAGCCCCGACCACCGCGGTGGACCAGACGGCCTTCGTGCTGGCCGCGGTCACCGCCTCGGCGAGCTGGCAGCTCTTCCTGGCCGGCGGCGGCGCGCTCCTGGGCCGGGGCCTGACGGGGCCACGGGGTCGGCTGACGACGGCCCTGCTGTCGAGCACCCTGATCGCGGGACTGGCGATCGCGCTGGTGGTGTAGGCGAAAGACCCTTAGCGAGAGCCGCGTTCGCGGGTGGTGAGCAGGACGGCACCGGCGAGGGCGGCCATCGCGCCCGCGGCCATCAGGCCCTGCCGGGACCGGTAGGACAGGACGGACCAGCGCGACTGAGCGGACAGGACGGAACCGACGCTCAGCCAGGAACCGGCTGAGGCGAACGAGAGGGCGGAGCCGATCGAGCCGACGGACAGGGCGCTGCCGACGGACCCGATGGACAGGACCGACCCGACGGACCCGATGGAGAGAGTGGAGCCCACGGACCCGATGGAGAGCACGGAGTCCCTCGACCAGAGGGAGAGGGGCGAGTCGGCCTGCCGGCAGCTTGGGCGCATGGGCTGATCGTAAGCAGGAGAGGGGGCCAGGGCAGGGGGCCGGCGGGGCGCGCAGCACCGTCGGCCCGCGTCGGGTCCGGGGGTGGTTCAGCGCAGCCATTGAATGGGGTYACCCGGCGGCGCTTAGCGGCAATCCCTCGCCTATTGGCTGGGATTCATGCCCCGCTGGTCACTCTCCGGTGGGGGTGAAGCCAGATCCGCAGCCAGCATCGACAGTTCAGGTCATGGGCACCACCGGGCGCGCCGATCGGGGCTTGCGCGGACTGCATCCGTCCCACCGATCCCATCCACCCCATCGCCGAACTGGGATCGATCCACCAATGACGCTACGGCGTACATTACTTGCGGTAACCCAGCCAGAGAAAGGGACTTTGGCGGGCATATCGGACTCTCGGCGGGCTTAATGTACGCCGTAGCGTCATTCCTCGAATGATCCCAGCTCGGCCATGGTGCTAGCAGGACGGATGAGGCCCGCCCAACCCGAACGATCGGGGCTGGGCGCCGCGCAGGGATCACCCACCACCGGGAATGACCAGCGGGGCATGAATCCCCGCCAAGAAACGAGGGATTGCCGCTAAGCGCCGCCGGGTTACCCCATTCAATGGCTGCGCTGAACCACCCCRYGACCCGACAGCCGCCGACGGCGCCCGGGAGGCTCCGGTCCCCGGAGCGGATGCCCCATCCCCGGGCCGCCCTCCGAGTGTGAAAAGGCAGCCGGGGCCGGGCGGTCAAGGGTGGCCGCCAGGCCATCGCGCAGCGACGCGACGAAGGAGCGCCCTTGAGGGACCGGCCCCGGCTGCCACACTCGGAGAGAGGGCGGCCAACCACCKGAAGCGATCCAAGACCGGCCCACCCCAAGACCCCAAAG
>NZ_RDBI01000042.1:0-5053 GCF_008042125.1 Streptomyces sp. MS191 | reverse complement strand
GTCTTCGTCCCCGTCGTCATCGCCCTGGCGCTCGGCACCCTCGGCTTCTGGCTCGGCACCGGCGCCCGCGATCATCGGGTTGAGCAGTCCGGCCGCGGCGAGTGGCAGTGCGGCGATGTTGTAGGCGAAGGCCCAGAAGAGGTTCGAGCGGATCGTGCCGAGGGTCCGGCGGGAGAGGCGGATGGCGTCGGCCGCGGCCCGCAGGTCGCCCCGTACGAGCGTCAGGTCGCCGGCCTCGATGGCGGCGTCCGTGCCCGTGCCCATCGCCAGGCCAAGGTCGGCCTGGGCGAGTGCGGCCGCGTCGTTGACGCCGTCGCCGACCATGGCCACGCTGCGGCCCTCGGACTGGAGCCTCCTGACGACGTCGACCTTGTCCTGGGGCATGACCTCGGCGATCACCTCGTCGATGCCGACCTCGGCGGCGACGGCCCGGGCGACGGCCTCGTTGTCGCCGGTGAGGAGGATCGGCTTCAGGCCCAGCGCGCGCAGCCGGCGGATCGCCTCGGCGCTCGTCTCCTTGACGGCGTCGGCGACCTCCAGGACCGCGCGGGCCCGGCCGTCCCAGGCGACCGCGATGGCGGTCCGGCCTGCCCGTTCGGCCTGGTCCTTGGCGGACCTGAGGGCGGGGGTGAGTTCCATCGCCCATTCGGCGAGCAGCTTCTCGCGGCCGACGAGGACGGCGTGGCCCTCGACGACGCCCTGGACGCCGAGTCCGGGGACGTTGGCGAAGTCCTCGGGGGTGGGCAGGGTGCCGACGCGGGCGGCGGCGCCGGTGGCGACGGCCTGGGCGATGGGGTGTTCGGAGGAGTGCTCCAGGGCGCCGGCGAGGCGCAGGACGTCGGTCTCGGCGGTGCCGTCCGCGGTGTGGACGGCGAGGAGTGTCATCCGGCCGGTGGTGACGGTGCCGGTCTTGTCCAGGACGATCGTGTCGACGCGGCGGGTCGTCTCCAGGACCTCGGGGCCCTTGATGAGGATGCCGAGCTGGGCGCCGCGGCCGGTGCCGACCATGAGGGCGGTGGGCGTGGCGAGTCCGAGGGCGCAGGGGCAGGCGATGATCAGGACGGCGACGGCGGCGGTGAACGCGGCGGTCAGTCCGGCGCCGGTGCCGAGCCAGAAGCCGAGGGTGCCGAGCGCCAGGGCGATGACGACGGGGACGAAGACGGCCGAGATCCGGTCGGCGAGGCGCTGGGCGGCGGCCTTGCCGTTCTGGGCGTCCTCGACGAGCTTGGCCATCCGGGCCAGTTGGGTGTCGGAGCCGACGCGGGTGGCCTCGACGACGAGGCGGCCGCCGGCGTTCAGGGTGGCGCCCGTGACGGTGTCGCCGACGGAGACCTCGACCGGTACGGACTCGCCGGTGAGCATGGAGGCGTCCACCGCGGAACGGGGACGAAGACGGCCGAGATCCGGTCGGCGAGGCGCTGGGCGGCGGCCTTGCCGTTCTGGGCGTCCTCGACGAGCTTGGCCATCCGGGCCAGTTGGGTGTCGGAGCCGACGCGGGTGGCCTCGACGACGAGGCGGCCGCCGGCGTTCAGGGTGGCGCCCGTGACGGTGTCGCCGACGGAGACCTCGACCGGTACGGACTCGCCGGTGAGCATGGAGGCGTCCACCGCGGAGGAGCCCTCGACGACCCGAACTGATCGACGCGGTCGTCGACCCGCTCATCGAGTTCAACTGCGAGAACCCCGTCTTCCTCGCCCTGATGCACGGCTCCGACATCCCCGGCAAGATCGCGGA
Organism: Streptomyces sp. MS191; assembly: GCF_008042125.1. Classification (GTDB taxonomy): domain Bacteria; phylum Actinomycetota; class Actinomycetes; order Streptomycetales; family Streptomycetaceae; genus Streptomyces. The sequence goes on along the minus strand of NZ_RDBI01000042.1, from coordinate 3,319 downwards.
GGAGCACGACGAACTGCACGCCTCGCTGCCCGCCTGGGTCAGAGGTCGAGCGGTGCGGCGGCGGCCGGGGGGCCCGTGACGTTGGCGTCGCCGATGACCGGGTCGAGGTAGCGCAGCAGGACCCGCTTCAGCTCGACGATCGTGGCGTCCCGCTCGGGACCTTCGGGCGCGGCGAGGACCAGGGCGAGACCGCCCTTGAACACCGCGAAGGTCATGTCGGCGATCACCGCGCGCTCCGCGACGGGGAGGTCGGGGAGGTAGTGGCCGAGCAGGTCGCGGACCCGGGCGAGCAGCGAGGCGTGCAGTTCGTCGTGCTCCTCCGCGATCTTGCCGGGGATGTCGGAGCCGTGCATCAGGGCGAGGAAGACGGGGTTCTCGCAGTTGAACTCGATGAGCGGGTCGACGACCGCGTCGATCAGTTCGGGGAGGGGGAGTTCGAAGTTCTCCGGGGTGAACGCCTGGCCGTGGGCCTCGCGCATCTCGTGCATCAGGCGCCCGCCGAGCTCGACGGCGATCGCCTCCTTGTTCGGGAAGTACTGGTAGAGCGTCCCCGGCGAGACGCTCGCCTCCCGGGCGATCGCGTTGGTGCTGCTCGCCGAGTAGCCGTTGGTGCAGAAGACGCTCGCGGCGGCCTGGAGCAGCTGCGCGATGCGCCGCTCACCGCGCGCCTGGCGACGGCGCGGCTTCGGTTCGGCGGTTTCCTCGGGCATGGCTGTCCCCAGCTTTCCGGACACGTTTGACAAACGCGAGAGGTCGCTCGCATTCTTGGGAAACGCGAGCGAGGACTCGTGTTTGCCAGTCTATGGCAATGGGCGACCCATGCGGCCTGCCGGGAAGCGAGCGCACGGGTCACGGTGAAGGGGACACCGCGTCATGGCCGAAGTCAAGAATTCAGGGACCGCCCGCGGCGGGGGGTGGACCCGGTTCGTCACGGCCAGGCCGCGCCTGTCGCTCCTGGTGGCGCTGGTGATCACCGCGCTCGCCGTCGTGGCGGGCAGCGGGGTCGGCGATCGGATGGGGAGCGGCGGCTGGGAGGACCCGGACGCCGAGTCCACGTACGCGACGCAGGTGCTGGAGCGGGAGTTCCCCGCCTCCCAGCCGAATGTGCTGCTGCTCCTGGACGCGGGGGCGGCCGGGGTCGACGATCCCGCGGTCGCCGCCGAGGCCCGGCGGACCGCCGAGCGCCTCGACGCCGAGCCGGGCGTCAGCGGCGTCGGCTCGTACTGGGCGACCGGCTCGCCCGCCCTGCGCTCGAAGGACGGGCGGCAGGCCGTGATCGCCGCCCGGATCGAGGGGGAGGAGAAGGAGGCCGGTGAGATCCTCCAGCGGATCGCGCCCGCCTACCGCGGCACGCACGGTCCGGTCGAGGTGTCCCTCGGCGGCCCGCTCGCCGTGCGGCACGAGATGCAGACGGTCATCCAGGAGGACCTGCTGCGTGCCGAGCTGATCGCCCTGCCGGTGACGCTCGTCCTGCTCGTCATGGTCTTCGGCAGCGCCGTCGCGGCCCTGCTGCCCCTGGGCATCGGCATCGTCGCCATCCTCGGCACGAACGCGGTGCTGCGCGGGCTCACCGAGTTCACCGACGTCTCGGTCTTCGCGCAGAACCTGACCACGGCGCTCGGCCTCGGACTCGCCATCGACTACGCGCTCTTCGTGGTCCGCCGCTTCCGCGAGGAGCTGGCGGCCGGCGCCGACACCCGGACCGCCGTGGGGACCACCCTGCGCACGGCGGGGCGGACGGTGCTCTTCTCCGCGCTGACCGTGGCCGTCTCGCTCGCCGCGATGCTGGTCTTCCCGCAGTACTTCCTCCGCTCCTTCGCCTACGCCGGGATCGCCGTCGTGCTCCTGGCCGCCGCGGCGGCGCTGATCCTGCTGCCCGCGGCGCTGATGCTGCTCGGCGACCGGGTCAACGCGCTCGACCTGCGCCGGCTGTTCGTCCGCCGCCGGGCCGCGCGGSCCGGCGACGGAGCCGGACCGGCCGGGTCCGGCCGGAGCGACGAGGGCGGGGCGGGCTGGGCCCGGACGGCGGCGCTCGTGATGCGGCGGGCCCCGGTCTTCGTCGTGGCGACCACCGCCGGCCTGGTCCTGCTCGGACTGCCCTTCCTGGGCGTGAAGTTCGGCACGGCCGACGACCGGCAGCTGCCCTCGACCTCGGAGTCGCGGGTGGTGCAGGACCAGCTGCGCGACGGCTTCCCCGGCAGCCCGGGCGGGGGCCTGACCGTGCTCGCCGAGGGCGGCGCCACACCGGCGCAGTACGCCGACTACCGCGAGCGGATCGCGGACCTGCCCGGGGTGGAGCGGGTGGACGGCCCGGTGACCTCCGGATCCGGAGCCCGCGCCCACGCCTACTTCACCGTGGTGCCCGAGGGTGAGGCCGTCGGCGAGGGCGCCCAGCGTGTGGTGGGCGAACTGCGGGCTCAGGAAGCCCCGTTCGACACCTCCGTGACCGGGGCGGCGGCCGTGCTGACCGACTCCAAGGACGCCATAGCCGACCGGCTCCCCTGGGCGGCGGCGATCATCGTCGTGATCACCCTGCTCCTGGTCTTCCTGCTCACCGGCAGCGTGCTGATCCCGCTCCAGGCCGTCGTCCTCAACGCCCTCAGCCTCACGGCGATGTTCGGCGCGGTCGTCTGGGTCTTCCAGGAAGGGCACCTGTCCGGGCTGCTCGGCTTCACCGCGACGGGCGACATCGAGACCACGCTGCCGGTCCTGATGTTCTGTGTCGCCTTCGGACTCTCCATGGACTACGGGGTCTTCCTGCTCTCCCGGATCAAGGAGGAGTACGACGCCACGGGCGACCACGAGCACTCCGTGCGGTTCGGCCTCCGGCGCACCGGCGGGCTGATCACCGCCGCCGCGGTGATCCTGGCCGTCGTGATGGTCGCCATCGGCACCTCCCGGGTGACCAACACCAAGATGCTCGGCCTCGGCGTCGCGCTCGCCGTGCTGATGGACGCCATGGTGGTGCGCAGCCTGCTCGTGCCGTCCGTGATGAAGCTGACGGGCCGCCTGACCTGGTGGGCACCGGGCCCGCTGCGCCGCTTCCACGACCGGTTCGGGATCAGCGAGGGCGGCGACACGGCGGCCGCGCCGGTCGCGGCGACGGAGGAGGGGGTCGACGAGACCCCGCGGGACAGAACATCAGGACCGGCAGCGTGGTCTCGATGTCGCCCGTCGCGGTGAAGCCGAGCAGCCCGGACAGGTGCCCTTCCTGGAAGACCCAGACGACCGCGCCGAACATCGCCGTGAGGCTGAGGGCGTTGAGGACGACGGCCTGGAGCGGGATCAGCACGCTGCCGGTGAGCAGGAAGACCAGGAG
>NZ_RDBI01000041.1 GCF_008042125.1 Streptomyces sp. MS191 | reverse complement strand
CTCCCGGCCCCCCGGCCGGCCCCGGAAAGGATCTCCCGTGGACTCCGTGAACGCCTTCCACTCCGGCTCCCTCGCCGTGCAGCGGCGCCTCGGCGTCCGCGACCTCGCCGCGCACGTCGGCCGCTCCATCGGCCCCGGCATCCGGCCCGTCGCCGCCGCCTTCCTGGAGGCCCAGCCGATGCTGGTGCTCGGGGCGGCGGACGCCGACGGGCGGGTGTGGAGCACGCTGCTGACCGGCACCCCCGGATTCGTCCGGGCGACGGGTCCGCACACCGTCTCCGTCGCCGGGGGCGTGCCGGACCGCGATCCGCTGGCCGGGGCCGTGACCCCCACCGGCACCCCGGTCGGCACGATCGCCCTCGACCCGCGCACCCGCCGCCGGATGCGGCTCAACGGGATCGCCCGGCCCAGTCCGCGCGGTCTCGTCGTCGAGGCGGAGCAGGTCTTCTCCAACTGCCCGAAGTACCTGCAGAAGCGGGAGCTGTACGCGCCCGACACCGGCACCCCGGCCGGTGCCGCGCGGCACGGCGGGGCGCTCGACCCCGACCAGGAACGCCTGGTCCGCGCCGCCGACACCTTCTTCGTCGCCACCACGGCCCCCGACGGCGTCGACGCGAGCCACCGGGGCGGCAACCCGGGCTTCGTCAGCGTCGACTCGCCCACCGAGCTGAGCTGGCAGGACTACCCCGGCAACGCGATGTTCCTGACGCTCGGCAACCTGGAGTCCGACGGCCGGGCCGGCCTGCTCTTCACCGACTGGCGGAACGGCACCACGCTCCAGCTGACCGGCGTCGCGACCACCGCGTACGACCCCGAGGGCCGCACCACCCGCTTCCGTGTCGACCGGGTCGTCGAGACCCCGTCGGCCAGCCCGCTGCGCTGGTCGGCCCCCGAGTACTCCCCGGCCAACCCGCCGCGCGGGCGCCGGCGAGGCCGAGGGCGACGAGGAGGACGGAGGCGAGCAGGAGCAGCCCGAGGAAGGCCGGAAACGGCGGGTCCTGGAGGGCGACGATGACGGCCGTCGCGGCGGCGGGCGAGTGCGGGGTGCGGGCGACCGCCATCACGCCGAGCGGCACCCCGCCGGCCGCTGCTGTGCCCCCGCCCGCGGGTCGTCGCACTGTCCACCGCGGTCAGCGTCGCCGCGCTGCTCGTCCTCGTCGCCGTCGGCGGCGTCCTCGACCAGCCGCTCCTCATCCCGCCCCTGGCCGCCAGCATGGCGCTGGTCGCCGGAGCGCCCGAGCTGCCCCTGGCGCAACCCCGCTCCGTCGTCGGCGGGCAGCTGCTCTCGGCGCTCACGGGCTTCGCCGTCCTCACCGTCGCCGGCCCCGGACTCTGGGGCGCCGCCGTCGCCGGCGGACTGGCGCTCGGCGTGATGGCGGTCGCCCGCACCCCGCACTCGCCCGCCGCCGCGACGGCCGTCATCGTCGCCCTCCAGGACCCGCCGTTTCCGGCCTTCCTCGGGCTGCTCCTGCTCGCCTCCGTCCTCCTCGTCGCCCTCGGCCTCGCCGGCGCCCGCGCGGCGGGCCGCCCCTATCCGGCCTACTGGTTCTGAGGGCCCGTCCCGTCGTGGGTCCGCCGGGGACGGCGGATCAGCCCTTAACCTCGCTCCATGAAGCAGGAGTTGAGGGTGGCGGCCTACGCCGTGTGCGTCCGGGACGACGAGATACTGCTCGCCCGCTGGGTGGACCGCGAGGGCGCCCGGCGATGGACCCTGCCCGGCGGGGGCATGGACCACGGCGAGGAACCGGTCGAGACCGTCGTCCGTGAGGTCGAGGAGGAGACCGGGTACCTCGCCGAACCCACCGCACTGCTCGGCATCGACTCCATCCGCCGCGGCTGGCTGCGCCGTCTCGCGGGTCCCGGCGACTTCCAGGGCCTCCGGATCGTCTACGAGGTCCGGATCACCGGCGGTGCCCTGCGCCCGGAGACCGGCGGCTCCACCGACCTCGCCGCCTGGCACCCGCTCGCCGCCGTCCCCGCGCTCGAACGGGTCGAACTCGTCGACATCGGGCTCCAGTTGTGGCGGGAGCGGCCCCCCATCGGCCGCTCCCGCCTGACCGACCCGGCGAACGGCTGAAACTCGCTCAACCCTCGTGAACCCGATCAACTCGGCCCGCCCGCCCCCGGGTCCCCTCCCGTGACCGCCGTACGCACATCAGGGGAGCCCGCACATGACCGCCGCACGCACGGCAGCCCGTACCGTCCTTGCCGCCACCGCCGTGGCCGCCCTCACCGCCACCGCGCTGGCCGCACCCGCCGCCGCGGCGGGCACGGCGAAGGGGCAGGACCACCTCGCCACCCGGGACGCCCTCCGGGCGGCCGTCGCCTCCGGCGTCCCCGGCGCCACCGCCCAGGCCCGCGTCGGCGGTACGACCTGGACCGGCACGGCCGGCGAGCGCGGGGGTCGGGACCACTACCGGGTCGGATCCATCACCAAGACCTTCGTCGCCACCGTCCTCCTCCAGCTCCAGGCCGAGGGCCGCCTCGACCTCGACGACCCGGTCGAGAAGTGGCTGCCGGGCGTGGTCCGGGGCCACGGCCACGACGGCCGGAAGATCACCGTCCGCCAGCTGCTCAACCACACCAGCGGCATCTACAACGTCACCGCCGACCCCGGCTTCCAGGAGAAGGTCTTCGGACCCGCGTTCCTGGAGAACCGCTACGACACGTGGACCCCGCGCGAACTCGTCGCCGTCGCGATGACGCACGCCCCCGACTTCGCCCCCGGCACGTCCTGGAACTACTCCAACACCAACTTCGTCCTGGCGGGCCTCGTGATCGAGAAGGTCACCGGCCGCCCCTACGGCGAGGAGGTCGAGCGCCGCATCCTGAAGCCGCTCAAGCTGCGCGGCACCAGCGTCCCGGGCACCGACGCGGGTATGCCGAAGCCGAGTTCGCGCGCCTACTCGAAGCTCTCCTTCGAACCCGACGCGACCCCGGTCCACGACGTCACCGAACTCAACCCCAGCCTCGCGTACGCGGCGGGCGAGATGATCTCGAACTCCGCCGACCTGCAGACGTTCTACCGCGCCCTGCTCAAGGGCCGGCTGCTGCCGAAGGCGGAGCAGCGCGAGCTCACCCGCACCGTGGCCACCGACCCGAGCCTGCCCGGACTGCGCTACGGCCTCGGGCTGATGCAGACCAAGCTGAGCTGCGGCAAGGAGGTCTGGGGCCATGGCGGCGGCATCCACGGCTCCTCGTCCCAGGCCCAGGTCACCCGGGACGGCGAGCACTCCCTCGCGATGAACTTCAACGCCGACTGGGCGGGCGACAGCGAGACCGTCGTCGAGGCGGAGTTCTGCGGCACGGCCCCGAGGAAGTAGGCCCTCAGCGGGGCAGGACGACGACGTAGGCGGCCGGCTGCCGGTCCGTCGCGGCCATCAGCGCCGTGCGGACCACGGTGGCCTGCTGCTCCCGCGCCTCGCGCAGCTTGCGCGGGGTGATGTGGACGACCGTGATGCCGAGCCGCTCCAGGTGCTCGCGCTTGCGGGTGTACTCGGACCACAGCGCGTCGTCGTCCTGCCGCGGTGCGCGGGTGTCCAGCTCCACCGCCACCGCCTGGTCGGGCCAGTACGCGTCGAGGCCGCCGAGATGCGGCCCGCCGGGCAGCCGGAGGTCCACGTTCCACAGCGGGTCCGGCAGCCCGTGCTCCCGCACCATCGCGTACAGCCGCTCCTCGGCGACCGCCCGCCCCTCGGCGAGCAGCGAGTCCACGGCGTCCACCACGTGCGGCCGGGTCAGCAGCCGCGCCCGGTTCAGTTCCCGGACCACCGCACCGGGTTCGCAGTGGCCACCGCGCACGGCCTCCGTGAGCAGCCGGCGCACCAGGCCCGGATCGGTCAGGCCGGAGACCGCGTCCGCGAGCGCCCGCGCGACCGGGACGACCGGCACCCCGGAGAGGTACGGCGCCTCGGGCATCTCCTGGGCCCGCACCACCCGCACCCAGCCGGTCGACCGCAGCCGCCGGGTACGCGCCACCAGCACCTCGATCCGCTCCAGGTCGGCCGGCGAGGAGACGGACGAGAAGCCGTGCAGCGCGAGGGCGGCCTGCCCGGTGATCACGGCGTCCGGCCCCTGCCGCGGCACGGCCCCGCCCCGGCGGGCGTACAGCAGCGCCGCCTCCACCCGGTCCTCGCCGGTCGGGCGGCCCGGGTGCAGCAGGAAGATCCCGGGCAGGAGCTGCTGCCAGCCCCCGCCCGGCCGGCAGTACGCGCCGACCTCCGTGCCGCGGCAGGGGCCGGACGCCGTGATCACCGGGCAGGCCGCCCTCGCGCTGCACGGCTTCTCGTCCGTCTCCTCGCCGGCCGACCTGGAGCGGATCGAGGTGCTGGTGGCGCGTACCCGGCGGCTGCGGTCGACCGGCTGGGTGCGGG
>NZ_RDBI01000040.1:3037801-3049442 GCF_008042125.1 Streptomyces sp. MS191 | reverse complement strand
GGCGGCGGGGCCGGCGGTGGCGGCGCACAGGCCGGCGGTGATGCCGGTCGCCAGGGCGATGGCGACTGCTCTGCGCGTCTGGCGCGCGCGTGACGGTGCACGGTGATGGTTCCCCCTCCGGGAATGCCTGATCAGGCTGCGGGTGGGGGCCGACGAGACCGTCTGATCCGGCCTGTCCCCTGCGGCGCACGCCACCCGAGACGCTGATCGTAACAGTGGCCCCAGCCGTCCCGGAAGCGGGTTTCGAACTCGTTCAAACCGACAGTCGGGCGTCGTAGTCCTTCACCGGGACCGCGTGCGCCACCCGCTGGACCTCCTCGCGGATCTTCTTCGCGACCGGGACGAACACTCCCGTCAACGCGATCCAGGCCGAGGACGGCCACCTGGGCCTGTGGGCCGAGTTCGCCGCGGGTGCGTCCGGCCGGCAAGGCACGATCACCGTGTCCGACCTGGCCACCGGATCGCAGAAGGCGATCACTGTGCCGGACGGGCAGATCTGGAGCCGGGCGTACACCGCCGACATGACGGTCACGTACGCCAAGGGGGCGGACGACGTCCTGACCTCCGTGAGCATGTGGCAGGTGACCGCCGAGGGCACGACGGTGGAGCGGCCCGTCGCGGACCTGCCCGCGATTTCCGACCCGTGGGTCGTGGCCCAGGACGCCCGGGGCGCGCTCGTCGAAGCCCAGGTGGCCGGCACCACCACGGTCCGCCTCTACCTGCTCGACTACGCCACCGCCACCCTGAAGCCGCTGTCGGCCGACTTCAGGGTCGGACTCTCCTACGTCATGGGAGAGCGTCACATCGTGGCGCACGCGAGCTATGCGGACGAGGTGTTCTCCGTACCGCGCGCCGACCTCTCGGCACCCGTGGTCACCACCAAGCTGCCTGCGGCCACGGGCTCGGAGGGCCCCGGCGACTACGTCTCGGTCGTCGGAGACCGCGTGCTGTTCCAGCGCTCCCTCACCTACCCGGAGAACGGCTTCGAGCGGGGCAACGCCCTGCGGTCGATCCCGGTCGGCGGCGGCACGGTCACCGAGGTCCTGTACCGGGCCGACGAGAGCGGTCTCGCGATCACGGCCGACGGCAGCGTCCTGGCCGCCGGCGGCACCCGCGCCACCGACTGGGCCCTGCACCGGATCACCGTCGGCGACGACGGCGCGGCGAAGACGACCCTCGTCCGCAAGCTTCCGGCTTTCCCGGCGACGATGCGCGGCCTGGCCCTCGGCGGCGGACGCGTGACCTACCTCGCCGACACCGAGGCGCACGGCATGAGCGGTCTCTACGACCTGGACACCAAGGGCGTCACGCCGCCCGCCCCGAAGCTGCGGATGAAGACGTTCAACGCGGAGCAGGGCGTGGCCTCGCTCGGCGACGGCCAGTCGGTCTACTCGGAGGGCCAGCAGCTCCGCTCGCCGATCACCACCGACTCGCTGCGCGGCGCCCAGCTCCCCACGACCGCCCGGGTGGTGGACGGCGCCGGCCGGTACGCGCTCGCCCAGAACGGCACCACGAAGTACGTCGCCGACCTGGAGAACCCCAACGTCAACCTGCCGGACGTGCCGTTCACCACGGACTCGGCCGCGGCGCTGTGGGACACCAAGGTCTGGAAGCCCGCCGCCACCGCGGGCCAGGTCAACTCCTACGACCTGAAGACGAAGGTCACCTCGGCCGCGCTCGACATCAAGTCCGGCTGCAAGCCCACCGAACTCCAGGCCGTCGGCCGCTGGCTCTACTGGGCCTGCGGCGCCGACAAGGCCGGCGTCTGGGACCACCAGCTGAAGAAGAGCGTGGCCGTGCCCACCGGCGAGGCGCTGCTCGGCGACGGCTACGTCGTCCGCCACGAGGGCGACAAGCTCAGGCTCACCGACGCCGCCACCGGCGAGACCACCGACTTCGCCGACCTCCCCGCCTCCGCATCCGGCTCCGGCCGCCGCGAGACGTGGACCGTCGACAAGTTCGGCGGCGGCGTCGCCTACCTCGACGCCGCGAAGGACATCCGGGTCCGCCAGGTCCCGGTGGCCGCGCAGCCGATGACCCCCCTGAGCTCCGTCGTGCCGGCGGAGCTGTCCTTCGGCAGCCTGATCGGCCTCGAACCGGAGACCGAGTGGGAGCCCGTGTGGCGCTTCTCCCGGAAGGTCGGCCCCTGGCGCCTCACGGTCAAGGACCACAACGGCGTGGTCGTCCGCACCACGGGCGGCGACCGCGGCCAGGCAGCCGCCGTACGGACGACCTGGAACGGTCAGGACACCCAGGGCCGCGCCGTGCTCGACGGCGACTACACCTGGTCGCTGGAGGTCCTCCCGCTCGGCGGGACCGCCCCCGCCGACCAGAAGACGCTGACCGGCACCGTGCGGGTCTCGGGCAGCTCGGCCACGACGCTTCCCGGCACGTACGTCCCCCTGACGCCGACCCGGATCATGGACACCCGCAGCGGCCTCGGCGCCCCGCAGGGCAAGCTCAACGCCGACGGCGTGACCCGGGTGAAGGTGACGGGCACGGCCGGCGTCCCGGCGACGACCGTCACGGCCGTCGTCCTGAACGTCACCGCGACCAACGCGACGGCGAGCAGCTTCGTCTCCGTGTACCCGAACACCATGCCGCGCACCGCGGCCTCGAACCTGAACTTCCCGGCCGGCCGGACCGCCGCGAACCTGGTGACGGTCCCGGTGGTCAACGGCTACGTCGAGTTCTACAACAAGAACGGCGAGGTCGACCTGCTGGCGGACGTCGCCGGCTACTACACCGACCGTTGGGGCGGCGCCCTGTACCAGCCGGTCACGCCGAAGCGCCTGATGGACACCCGGGACGGCACCGGCGTCCCGAAGGCGAAGGTCGGCGCGGGCGGCACGGTCACCCTGCCGGTCACCGAGCCGGGCGTGCAGGCCGTCGTGCTCAACGTCACCGCCACCGCCCCGACGGCGACCAGCTTCGTCTCGGTCTACCCGTACGGCACCGCGCGCGGCGCGTCCAACCTCAACTTCACCGCCGGCCGCACCGTCCCCAACCTCGTCGTCGTCCCGGTCAAGGACGGCAAGGTCACCTTCTACAACCACGCCGGCACCGTCGACCTGATCGCCGACGTCGCCGGGTACTACAAGGCCGCCGGCGGCTCCCGCTTGACCGGCATGCAGCCCAAGCGGCTCATGGACACGCGCTACGGCACGGGCGTCCCCGCGGGGAAGGTGGGCGCGGGCAAGACCGTGACGCTGGAGGTCGGCACGAAGTACACGGCCGTCGTCATGAACGTGACGGCGACCGGCCCGACGGCGACCAGCTTCGTCTCGGTCTACCCGTACGGCACCACGCGCGGCGCTTCCAACCTCAACTTCACCGCCGGCCAGACCGTCCCCAACCTCGTCGTCGTGCCCGTCAAGGACGGCAAGGTCACCTTCTACAACCACGCCGGCACCGTCGACCTGATCGCCGACGTCGCCGGCTACTTCACCGGCTGACGCCCTCGGCGCGGAAGCGCCCGCACCGTGATCCGCCCCCGGGGCCGGGTCGTCCACCGCGACGACCCGGCCCCGGGGCTTTTCCGGAACCCTTTGAACGAGTTCGAAACTCTCTTCTCCCCGGATGGTGCCGCTGTTACGATCACCGTCTCGGGTGGGGTGTGCCGGAGGGGGCGGTGTGCGTGTCACGCCGCATCGGCGCCCGCCCGTCGCCTGGAACAGGCATTCACGGAGGGGATTTTCCTTGAACGCACACGTACGCACGCACCGGAAGAAAGCGCTCGCTCTCGCCACCGCCCTCGGCATCACGGCCGGGATGTGCGCCGCGACGGCGGGCACGGCGACCGCGGCCGCACCGGCCGCCGGCAACGCGACCGCCTCGGACGAGGTGGTCATCCCGGACCCGGGCCGCTTCCAGCCGCGGGGCGAGGAGCTGACGCAGGCCGGGAGCACCGGCTACGCCCACCGCCAGGAGGGCACGGCCGGCTATCTCTGGACGGACGCGGAGACCGGCGCCACCAAGCCCATCACCGAAGAACAGGCCAAGGGCCACTCGGGCCTGTACGCGAAGGTCGCGGCGGACCCCGCGGTGTCGCTCGACCGCGTCACGGTCACGGACGTCGCCACCGGGCAGGAGCGCCTCGCGCTGACGCTGCCCGCCGCTCGGCACTTCAGCGGGGCCTTCACCACCGACACCGTGGTCACGACGACCCGCTCCGACGACTTCCGCTACACCGGATTCCAGCTGCTCCAGGTCGTGGACGGCAAGACCGTCGAGCGCCCGGTGACGGGGTTCGAGGCCACCTTCGAGGAACTGCGGCTCGTCGGCCAGGACGCCGGGGGCGCGCTCTTCAGCACCTGGCAGGAGGGGCACCTCGTCGAGGGCGGCTACTACCTCGACTACGCCACCGCGACCCTCTCCCCGTGGTCGGGGAGCGAAGGCGTCGGCATCCAGCTGGGCACCGACCACCTCGGGATCTACAACTTCGTCGAGAACCGGATATCCACCGCTCCGCGGTCCCAGCCGAAGGCGAGCGTCGAGACACAGCTCCCGAAGCCGCTGGACGGCGCGACCTCGTTCGACTCGGTCGCGATCATCGGCGACTGGATCGTCCTCGCCCAGGCCGTTCCCGAGCACCGGGAATCCTTCGTCGTCGGCGAGAAGCTCCAGGCCGTACGCATCGGCACCGGCGAGGTGGTGGAGCTCCTCCCGCACGCCACCACGAAGCTCACCGCGGCCCCCGACGGCAGCCTGCTGGTGGTCGGCGGCGACAGCGCGACCGACTGGGCCGTGCGCCGCGTCAGCCTCTCCGCGAACGGCACCCCCCAGGTCGCCACCGTGCGGAAGGTGCCGCAGGTTCCCACGTACTACGCCGGGCTGGCCCTCGGCGGCGGCCGGGTCAACTACCTGAGCACGAACGTCTCCGGCATCGACACGCTGGGGCTCCACGACGTCGACACCAACCTGTCGGCCACGCCGCCGACGGCGGGTACGCCGCAGCTGCGGGCCAGGATCATCGCCCCGACGGGACAGGGGCTGTTCTCGACGGGCGACGGCGACTCCGTGTACGCCGACGGAAAGCGCCTCTACGCCCGGATCGACGCCACGACCTCCCGCACCGCCGAACTCCCGGTCTCCAACGCCCATGTGGTGGACGCGGCGGGCCGGTACGTGCTGGCCGAGAGCGGCACCACGAAGTACGTGGCCGACCTGGAGAACTACGACAGCAACGTCCCGGACGTGAAGCGCACGATCACCGACTCGGCCGCGGCCCTGTGGGACGCGAAGGTCTGGCAGCCCACCGCCACCACGGGCCAGGTCAACTCGTACAACCTCAAGACGGGGAGCACCTCCGCGCCGCTGGACCTCGGCTCCGGCTGCAAGCCCACCGAACTCCAGGCCGTCGGCCGCTGGTTGTACTGGGCCTGCGGCGCCGCCAAGGCGGGCGTCTACGACCACACGGAGAAGAAGAGCGTCACGGTCCCCACGGGCGAGGCCCTGCTCGGCGACGGCTACGTCGTACGCCACGTGGAGGACGAGCTCCAGCTCACGAACCTCCTCACGGGCGAGACCTCGCAGCTGGCCGATCTGCCGGCCGCCGCCATGGGTTCGGGCCGGCGCCAGAGCTGGACCGTGGACAAGTTCGGTTCCGGTGTCGCGTACGTCGACGCCGCGAAGAACGTCCACGTCAAGAAGGTCGGCGTGGCCGCCCAGCCGCTCGCCCCGCTCACGCACTCCGTCGAGCCGCTCACCTTCGAGGGCACCGGGGTGGAGCCGCAGGCCGCCACCTGGTCCCCCGTGTGGCGCTTCTCGAAGGCGGTGGGCTCGTGGGAGCTCCGCATCGCCAAGGGCAACGGTGAGGGCGTCCGCACCTTCACCGGCACGCAGGGCACCGGCGGCGCCGTCCGCGTGAAGTGGGACGGCAAGGACGCGCAGGGCCGTGGCGTGGAGTCCGGCCAGTACCGCTGGGAGCTGATCGCCCGTCCGCTGGACGGCACCGGCCCCGTGCACTCCTCCTTCGGCGCGTTCGACGTCAACGGCAGCTCGCTGACGACGGTGCCCGGCACGTACACCCCGGTGACCCCCACCCGCCTGATGGACACCCGTGACGGCACGGGCGTCCCGAAGGCCAAGGTCGGTCCGGGCGGCACGGTCAGCCTGCGGGTGGCCGGGAAGGCCGGCGTGCCCGCCGAAGGCGTCACGGCCGTGGTCCTCAACGTGACCGCGACCAACGCGACGGCGGACAGCTTCGTCTCCGTCTACCCGAACGACACCCGGCGCACCTCGGCCTCGAACCTCAACTTCAAGGCGGGGCGGACCGTCCCGAACCTGGTGACGGTGCCCGTGGTCAACGGCTACGTCGAGTTCTACAACAAGAGCGGTTCGGTCGACCTGCTGGCGGACGTCTCCGGCTACTACGCCGAGGGCACGGCCGGTTCGGAGTACCAGCCGGTCACGCCGAAGCGCCTGATGGACACCCGTGAGGGCACCGGCGTCCCGAAGGCCAAGGTCGGCGCGGGCGGCACCGTCACGCTGCCCGTCACCGAGCCCGGCGTGACCGCGGTCGCGCTGAACGTCACCGCGACCAACCCGACGGCGACGAGCTTCGTGTCGGTCTACCCGTACGGCACCGCGCGCGGCGCGTCGAACCTCAACTTCGTCGCCGGCCAGACCGTCCCCAACCTGGTGATCGTCCCGGTCAAGGACGGCAAGGTCACCTTCTACAACCACGCGGGCACCGTCGACCTGATCGCCGACGTCGCCGGCTACTACAAGGACGGCACCGGTTCCGTCTTCACCGGCATGCAGCCCAAGCGCGTGCTCGACACCCGCACCGGCACCGGCGTACCGGCCGGGAAGGTCGGCACGGGCAAGACCGTGACGCTGACCGTCGGCACGAAGTACACGGCCGTCGTCATGAACGTGACGGCGACCGAGCCGACCGCCGCCGGCTTCGTCTCGGTCTACCCGTACGGCACGACGCGCACGGCCTCGAACCTCAACTTCGTCGCCGGCCAGACCGTCCCGAACCTCGTCGTCGTGCCCGTCAAGGACGGCAAGGTCACCTTCTACAACCACACGGGCACCGTCCACCTGATCGCCGACGTCGCCGGGTACTTCACCGGCTGACACCCCCACCGCACCACCGGGCCGCGGGGCCTCATGATGAACGCCATGAACGAGTCGCGTTTTCACGAGGCCCTGCGGTCCTTGCGTGTCTGGGACACCGCGCTGCCGGAGTTCCGCACCGCCGACGCCCCGGCCGATCCGCTCGGCCTCTTCCACGCGTGGTTCACGGCCGCGGCCGAGGCCGGGGAGGTGGAGCCGCACGTGATGTCGCTGGCCACCGTCGACGAGGCGGGGCGCCCCGACGTGCGGATGCTGATGCTGCACGGCGCGGACGGGCGCGGCTGGCACTTCGCCTCGCACGCCACCAGCGCCAAGGGCCGCCAGCTGGCCGCCCGGCCCGAGGCCGCGCTCGGCTTCTACTGGCCGCGCGAGGGCCGCCAGGTCCGGGTGCGCGGGCGGGTGACGACCGGGACGGCCGAGGAGGCGTACGCGGACCTGCACGCCCGGTCGACCGGGGCGCTGGCCTCCGCGCTGGTGGGGCGGCAGAGCGAGGTGCTGCCGTCGACGGAGGTGCTGGCCGAGGCGAGCGCCGCGGCCTGGGAACGGGCCCGGGCGGAGCCGGAGGCCGCCTCGGACACCTGGACGCTGTACGTCCTGGAGCCGGCCGAGGTCGAGTTCTTCCAGGGCGACGAGCGGCGCCGCCACGTCCGGCTGCGCTACCGCCGCGACGACGCGTCGTCCCCCTGGACGCGCGAGCTGCTCTGGCCCTGACCGGGGCGCGAGCGCACCATGAGAGGAGGAGGTGGAGCGACATGGGTACGTTCATGGATGTCCACCACGACATGGTGGGCATCACCGAGGAGCAGCTCCGGGAGGTCCACGCGGCCGACCTCGCCATCGAGAAGGACGAGGGCGTGCACTTCAAACAGGCGTGGGCCGACCCCGAGTCCGGCACGGTGTACTGCCTCTCCACCGGGCCCTCCGCCGCCGCGGTCCAGCGCGTCCACGCCCGCACCGGCCACGCCGCCGACGAGATCCACGAGGTGCCCCTCTCGGTGTGAGCCGCCCGCAGGGAGTTTCCTGCCGGGCTCCGACGCCCCGCTCCCGGCCGGCCGGGGCGCGCGCGCCGGTCCGCCTCCTCGCGCCCGGCCCGTCGAGGGCGCGTGACGGGCTCCGCGCCCGTCACCCCTCGCGCAGCTCGTGCCCCTCGTACATCGACTCCACCTCCCGTGCGAAGTCCCGCAGCACCGCGCCCCGCTTCAGTTTGAGCGAGGGCGTCAGATGGCCGCTGCTCTCGGTGAACTCCGTGGTCAGCACCCGGAACATCCGGATCGACTCCGCCCGCGACACCAGCCGGTTGGCCTCGTCGACCGCCCGCTGGAGAGCCGCGAGCAGTTCCTCGTCCCGTGCCAGCTCCCACAGCGCGATGTGGTCCTTCTTCCGCATCCGCCGCCAGTGGACCAGGCCCTCGTGATCGAGGGTGATCAGGGCGGTGATGTACGGGCGGTTGTCGCCCAGGACCATGCACTGGCCGACCAGCGGATGGGCGCGGAGCCAGTCCTCCAGCGGGGCCGGGGTGACGTTCTTGCCGGCCGAGGTGATCAGGATGTCCTTCTTGCGGCCGGTGATCCGCAGGTAGCCGTCCTCGTCGAGGGAGCCCAGGTCGCCGGTGGGGAACCAGCCCTCGTCCGTGTAGGGCAGCGCCACCCCGCGCTGGGAGTCCCAGTAGCCGGCGAAGACGTGGCCGCCCTTGAGCCAGACCTCTCCGTCGGCGGCGATCCGTACCGCCGTGCCGGGCAGGGGCCAGCCGACCGTGCCGGTGCGCGGGCGCTGCGGCGGGGTGACCGTGGAGGCGGCGGTCGTCTCGGTGAGCCCGTACCCCTCGTAGACCTCGACGCCGGCGCCCGCGAAGAACTCCGCCAGCCGCGCCCCGAGCGGCGAGCCGCCGCAGACCGCGTACCGGACCCGGCCGCCGAGCGCCGCTCTGATCCGCCGGTAGACCAGCGGGTCGTAGAGCGCGCGGGCCGCCCGCAGGCCGAGGGAGGGGTCGTCGGTGTGGCCGTAGCGGCGGGCGACGCGGGCCGCACGGTCGAAGGAGGAGGTCCGGCCGAGCCGTTCGGCGGTGGCACGGGCGTTGTTGTAGACCTTCTCCAGGACGTACGGGATGGCCACCAGGAACGTGGGCCGGAAGGCCGCCAGGTCGGTCAGCAGGTCGTCGCCGTCGATGGAGGGCGCGTGCCCGATCCGCACCCGCGCGCGGACGCAGCCGATCGCCACCATCCGGCCGAAGACGTGGGACAGCGGCAGGAACAGCAGGGTGGAGGCCGGCTCCTTGCTGATCGTCTTGAAGACCGGGTGCAGCAGCTCGGTCGCGTTGTCCACCTCGGCGAAGAAGTTGGCGTGGGTGAGGGCGCAGCCCTTGGGCCGGCCGGTGGTGCCCGAGGTGTAGATCAGGGTGGCGAGGGTCTCGGGCGTGAGCAGTCCGCGGCGTACGGTCACCACCTCGTCGGGGATGCGGGCCCCGGCCTTGCGCAGGTGGTCGACGGCGCCCGCCTCGAAGACCCACAGGTGGGCGAGGCCGGGGAGCTGGCGCCGTTCGGTGGAGACCATCCGGGCCTGGGCCATGTCCTCCACGACGCAGGCGGCGGCCCCGGAGTCCTGCAGGATCCAGCGGGCCTGGAAGGCGGATGACGTGGGGTAGACCGGGACGGTGATCAGCCCCGCGGCCCAGGCGGCGAAGTCGAGCAGGGTCCACTCGTAGGTGGTGCGCGCCATCAGGGCGATCCGGTCGCCGGGCCGTAGCCCCTGGGCGATCAACCCCTTGGCGACGGAGTGGACTTCGGCGGCGAAGGCGGAGGCGGTGACGTCCTCCCAGGTGCCGTCCTGCCGCTTGCGGCCGAAGACGACGGCGTCCGGGGCCTCGCGGGCGTTCCGGTACGGGATGTCGGCGAGCGAACCGCGCTGCACCCGGGGGACGAGCGGCGGTACGGAGACCTCCCGCACCCTTCCGTCGACCAGCGTCTTGCTCGGCTCGACGGGCGGGATGCTTGCGGCGGTGGCGACGGGCACGTGCGGCTCCTCGGTCGTCGAGATGAACTGAGGTCGTGCGTCGGTACGTGGCCCCCGGGCGGGCGCGGCGGCCGGGGGTGAAGTGGCGTGCCACTCAGGGGCGTTGCTCCAGGGCGGTGTCACGATACGGCCCCGGGGGCCGCCGGTTCGGCGACATCTCGACCCACCTCCTGACTCTCAAGTAACCTTACTTCTCGGTAAATCTAAGACCAGGCAGGGAGTCCGGACAATGGCCGACCGCTATCTGCACCTCACCGCCACGACTGGCCGCCCGATGAACGCGCCGTCCGAGGGCGGCCTCCCCGTCGACGTCGCCGGGACGACGGCCCACCCGGGCGCGGTCGACGGCCAGGGGGTCCGCGTCTGCGGCCAGAGCCTGCCGGGAGCGTGAGCACCATGGGCGACCTCATCCCGCTCGCCGCGGCCGTGGCCCGCTCCCCCTTCCGTAAGGTCCGCCCGGAGGCCCGGCCGCCGGGGACCCGCGTCACCCTCGGCCCCCGGCCGATCGATCGGGACCACCTCGCCGCCTACGCACGGATCTGCGGCTTCCGGACCACCGGGCACTCCGACGAGGCCGGCGCGGCGGGCGGCCCCGGCCGCAAGGCTCCGCTGCCGCCGACGTATCCGCACGTCCTCGGCTTCCCGGCCGCGATGCGGCTGATGACGGCACGGGACTTCCCGCTGCCGCTGCTGGGCCTGGTCCACACCTGGATCACGATCACCCGTCATGCCCCGCTCACCGCGGACGACCGCCCCGGGATCACCGTCCACACCGCGTCCCTGTCCCCGCACCGCCGGGGCACCGAGGCCACGCTGGTGACCGAGGCCCGGCTGGACGGCCAGCTGGTCTGGGAGTCGCGCAGCGGCTACCTGGCCCGCCACGCACGGCCCGAGGGTGCCCCGGACGAGGACCCGTCCCCGCGGCAGGTGCCGCCGGACGTCCCGCTGCCCGAGACCGCCTCCTGGGACCTCGCGGCGGACCTGGGCCGGCGCTACGGCGCCGTGTCCGGCGACCGCAACCCCATCCACCTCCACCCGCTCACCGCCCGCGCCTTCGGCTTCCCCCGGGCGATCGCGCACGGCATGTGGACCTTCGCCCGCTGCCTGGCCGAACGGGACCCGGACGGCGAACACCCCTACGCGCAGGCCGCGTTCAAGGCGCCTGTCCTGCTGCCCGGCACGGTGTCCTACGCGGCGGACGGGCAGGGCCGCTTCCAGCTCAGGCGCGGGGAACGCCTGCATCTGACGGGCTTCAGCGGGGAGACCAGCGCTCGCTGTTCATGAGGTTGCCGAGACCCGCCCAGGAGAAGTTCATCAGCGTCGCCGCCGCCTCCCAGGCCGTCATGCCCGGCGTCTCGTTGGCCCAGCCGGCCAGCGACTCCGCCGCCCCGACCAGGGCCTGGGAGAGACCGGCCACGTCCCGTTCGGCCAGTTCCGGATCGCGGTGCGTCACCCGGTGGGTCTCCTTCGCCGCCGCGCCGATCACCGTCGTCACGTAGGCCACGATCTCGGCCCGCATCTGGGCGGCCTCGCTGGCGAACGGCTC
>NZ_RDBI01000040.1:3034362-3037701 GCF_008042125.1 Streptomyces sp. MS191 | reverse complement strand
GGCACCGGCACGCCGAGAACTACACGGTCGTCGGCAACCACCTCGCCCAGCACGGCGGGTTGTCCGCCGCCGCGATCGGTCTCGCCGTCTACATCCAGTCCCTGCCCGACGGGGTCTCCGTCACCGGGAAGGCGCTCGCGTTGCGCTTCCGGGACGGGCTGCGCGGCCGGGACGGGCTGCGGGGCCGGGACGGGTTCGTGGTCCTGCTCGGCCTCGGACCCGTACGCCTCCGGAGCGGCGCCCGGATGGTCGAAGGCGAACGTGCGGGTCGCGAACTTGCCCCGCCCCAGGTCGACCCGGGGACGGGCCAGGTACCCCGCCTCCTCCAGCTCGTTCATGGCCCGTCGGATGGCCCGCTCGCCCTCCCGGAAGCGCAACGCGAGCGCCTTCCCGGTGACGGAGACCCCGTCGGGCAGGGACTGGATGTAGACGGCGAGACCGATCGCGGCGGCGGACAACCCGCCGTGCTGGGCGAGGTGGTTGCCGACGACCGTGTAGTTCTCGGCGTGCCGGTGCCGGACGTGGATCACCCCGGAGCGAGGCGCGCCCTCGGGAAGGGTGAGTACGGCGGGATGCGCGGACAGGGCCGCGTTAGACTGCGGATCAGCCATCGGGAAGCGTTCTCTTCCTGAGCGGTAGGCCCTCGTCAGGATGCCAGTCCTGCCGGGGGCCGAGTTGCATATGCCAGTTGTTGCGGTGAACGTACCGCACCCGCCCGCCCTGTCGACACCACGTCACCCGATCGTGTGGCGGCGGCAGTTGGGGGGTCAGGGGGGGTTGGGTAGGTACTTTCCCAGGTACTTTTTCTTTTAGGACGGCGAGCGACCGGAGCGCGAGAACACGCGCCCCGGTCGGCCGGTTCAGGAAGCCTTGAGATGCGCCACGAAGATCACCCATACGTGGTCGGCCAGGAACAGGACGGGGCCCTGGGGGTTCTTGCTGTCGCGCACGGGGACGGTGTGCGGAACGCCGTCAGCGACTTCGACGCAGTCGCCGCCGCCCCCGTCGCTGTAGGAGCTCTTGCGCCACGACGCGGCGGTCGGATCGAATCGAGTGGGACTCATGTTCCGAACTCCTCCATCGCCTGCTGGATCAGGGCCGTTGAGGCCTCGGGAGCCAACGCCCTGGCATGGACAAGATCGTAACGATAGGAATGCCGGGCGACCATGGCCCGGTCCTCCACCAACTCGCCTGAGTGCCCCGCCTCCAGGTACGCCACATCCGGCGCGTTCTCGAAGGACAGCACGGTGAGCGACCCACCCATGGCAGCGTGTCCGCCTGCCGCGAAGGGCAGCACTTGGACCTCGACGAAAGGTGCGTTCGCGGCCTGGACGACCACACCCAGCTGGTCCCGCATGACATCTGCACCACCCACTGGGCGCCGGATCACCGACTCGTCCAGCACGATCCAGAGCAGCGGCGGCCGCTGGGCCCGGAGCAGCGACTGCCGCTTCATCCGGGCCGCGACCATCTCCTCGATCTCGGCGGGAGTGCACCAGGGCTGACCGAGCCGCAGCACCTCGCGCGCGTAGTCCTCCGTCTGCAGCAGGCCGGGCACGCTGTGTGCCATGTACTTGTGCATGGCACTGGCGCGCGCCTCGTACGCCATGAACTTGCGGACCCAGTCCGGATACGGCGTCCGTCGCAGGTGCCCCCACAGGTCGACCAGGTCGCCCTCCGCGCCGAGGATCAGGTCCAGCCTGCCGTTCACGTCCTCCGGTGGGACCTCGTTGCCGAGTTCGAACTGGGCGATCCGGCTGTGGGCGATCGGGACCCGGTCGCCGAGTTGGCGTTGGGTGAGACCCGCGCGGCCCCGGAGCTTGCGCAGCTTCGTGCCGTACAGCGCGGCCAGCGACGCCGACGGGTCGAGTTCCTTCGGTGCGGGCACTGGCGTCCCCCGTTTTCGTTCCACGACTGCGAAAACCGTTACCCCTGGTGATCGTAGCGACACGCATCCATGCTGGTCGGTGGAAGTCGTGGACGGACGAGGAAGGGGTGCGGCCCATGGGAACGGCGGGACGCGAGACGGCGGTCGACGAGATCAGGGACGCCCGGGCGGCGCGGGACGAGTTACAGGCCGCGCTGGCGGCGTTGGACGTGCGGCTGCCGTCGCTCGGGCTCGATCTGGTGTCCCTGGCGAGCCCCCACCTGTCGCCGCTCGTGGACCTCGGGCGCTGCCGGCCCGACGTCGCGCGCCGGCTGGCGTCGATCCTCAGGGGGGCCGCGACGCGGTGATGCCCGGGACCCCGCGCGGGGTCCCGGGCATCACTGCGGACGGGGTGGGGCGGCGTGCGCCTTACGCGGCGACGACCAGCGGCTCGCGCTCGTCGACCGGGGAGGACGAGGCGTTGTCGTACTCGTCCAGGTTCAGGATCTTCTCCCGGGCCGAGACGAGGACCGGGACGAGCGCCTGGCCGGCGACGTTGGTGGCGGTGCGGACCATGTCGAGGATGGGGTCGATCGCCATCAGCAGGCCGACGCCCTCCAGCGGGAGGCCCAGGGTCGACAGGGTCAGCGTCAGCATGACCGTCGCACCGGTCAGTCCGGCCGTGGCGGCCGAGCCGATGACGGACACGAAGGCGATCAGCAGGTAGTCACCGATGCCGAGCTGCACGTCGAAGATCTGCGCGATGAAGATCGCGGCGAGCGCCGGGTAGATCGCGGCGCAGCCGTCCATCTTGGTGGTGGCGCCGAACGGGACGGCGGCCGGCCAGGCGCCCTTGAAGAACTGGATCGGGTTGACCTTGGCGACCGTGGCGAGCAGCAGCGGGTAGACGCCGAAGAGGACCAGGGCGCAGCCGATGTAGACGTCGGCGGTGAAGGTCGCGTACTTGCCGATCAGGTCCCAGCCGTAGTCGGCGATGGCGTATCCGATGAGGCCGACGGTGCCGAGCGGGGCGAGCCGGATGACCCACCACAGGGCCTTCTGGAGCAGCTCCAGGACGGACTCGGAGAGCGTGAGGATCGGCTGGGCCTTCTCGCCGAGCTTGAGGGCGGCGATGCCGGCGACGGCGGCCATGAAGACGATCTGGAGGACGTTCAGCTCGGTGAAGGGCGTGATGACGTCCGTCGGGATGATGCCGGTCAGGAAGTCGAGCCAGGAACCGGCGTGCTCGGGGGCCTTGCCGTCCTTCGGGGTGAGGCCGGTGCCGGCGCCCGGGTTGGTGACCAGGCCGATCGCGAGGCCGATGGCGACGGCGATCAGCGAGGTGATCATGAACCAGAGCAGCGTGCGGGAGGCGAGCCGGGCGGCGTTGTTCACCTTCCGCAGGTTGGTGATCGAGACCAGGATCGCGAAGAAGACCAGGGGGGCCACGGCCAGCTTCAGCAGCTGGACGA
>NZ_RDBI01000040.1:3012821-3034262 GCF_008042125.1 Streptomyces sp. MS191 | reverse complement strand
CAGCTCGGTGAAGGGCGTGATGACGTCCGTCGGGATGATGCCGGTCAGGAAGTCGAGCCAGGAACCGGCGTGCTCGGGGGCCTTGCCGTCCTTCGGGGTGAGGCCGGTGCCGGCGCCCGGGTTGGTGACCAGGCCGATCGCGAGGCCGATGGCGACGGCGATCAGCGAGGTGATCATGAACCAGAGCAGCGTGCGGGAGGCGAGCCGGGCGGCGTTGTTCACCTTCCGCAGGTTGGTGATCGAGACCAGGATCGCGAAGAAGACCAGGGGGGCCACGGCCAGCTTCAGCAGCTGGACGAAGATGTGGCCGACCTTGTCCAGGGTGGTGTACAGCCACTGGACGTCGTAGGTGCGGGTCACCCAGCCGAGGACGACGCCGAGGACCAGACCGGCGACGATCTGGGCCCAGAAGGGAACCTTCGGTATGCGGGAGGAAGCCTTGGGCTCGGTCTCCTGCGTGGACGCGGACGCGGACACAGACACACTCCACAGGTGCGTATCGGGGGAATACGGGAACGGAGGTGCGGCACACACGCGCTGAGGCGGTGCCGCTGCATGATGCCGGGGTCAGAGCTCGCGGCAACAGACCGCGGACATACAGCGGCACAGATCGACATGCAGGCGCGCCACGAGCAGGGTGCTCACGGCATCGGAGAGGCGCACAGCTGTCTTCATGGCGAACACGTTAACACTTGAACTTTGAGAACCTCAAAGCCATTCTTTGGGATAGCCCAGGACACCAAGGGCCTCCGAAACGCAGAAAGCCCCGGTCAGGAGCCTTCGAAGCTCCGACCGGGGCGATGCGCGTGTGAGGAACCTTACGCGGCCTTTACACCGCGTCCACCGACCCCACGCATGCGGCGACGCACCTACAGCGCGTCCTCCTGGGAACGGTTCGACTCCAGGCGGTCCTTCGCCCGGTCGACCTTGGCCACGATCTGCTCGGACATCGCGTCCCGCTGCTTGCGCAGCAGCACGAAGCTGAGCGGCGCGGAGATGACGATGGACAGCAGGAGGACCCACAGCAGGTTGGAGTCGCCGAGGCCGCGCGGCAGCACGCGGAAGTAGACGAGACCCCACAGCACCAGGAAGCAGCCGGCGAACACGCCGAGGCGCATCAGGGTGTACTGGAGGGTGGCTGCACCCGTCCTGTTCTCGGACACGACGGCCCCTTTCTCCTTCACTGGTTTGCCCGACAAGTGAAGCACGCGGCGAATTGGATCAGTCCAGCGGGAGCAGCATCACGATGTCGTCGCGGTCGTCGCCGTCCGCCACCCGGATCGCGCCGGGCACCCGTCCGACCTCCTTGTAGCCGCAGGAGGCGTAGAAGTGCTCGACGCCCGTGCCGCCGCGGCAGGTGAGCCGGATCGCCTCGATCCCGGCGAAGCCGCGGACCTCGCGCTCGACGGCGGCCATCAGGTCGCGCCCGTACCCCTTGCCCTGATGGGAGGGGTGGACCATGACGGTGTAGAGCCACACCCAGTGAAGCATCAGCCGGTGCGTGTTGGCGGCGACGAAGGCGGTGGCGGCGACCGTGCCGTCCTCGTCGAAACCGACGACCAGCCGCATCCGCCCCTCGGTCATCGCGACCAGGTGCTTGACCAGCTCGGGCCGCACCTCCTCGACGTCGACCGGCGGGACGAAGCCGACGGCGCCGCCGGCGTCGGAGACGTCCACCCACAGGCGCAGGATGCCGTCCCGCAGGGCGGGCGTGACGGGCGGGTCGAGCTCAAAGGTAAGTGGCATGCCGCAAGAGTAACCATTACAGGAGCGACGCTCAACCGCTGTCCGAACGGCGGACGGCCGCGGCGCGCACCAGGCGCGCCGCGGCCGTCGAGGCACCGCGGGAGAGCGACGAGGGGTCAGACCCGCATGGGCTGCGGCGACTCGCGGCGCCCGGCGTCCGGACCCGGGTACTCGCGGATGATCTCGTACCGCGTGTTCCGCTCGACCGGACGGAAGCCGGCGTCCCGGATGAGCTCCAGGAGGTCGTCCCGGGTGAGCTTGTTCGGGGTGCCGTAGTTGTCGGCGTCGTGCGTGATCTTGTACTCGACGACCGAGCCGTCCATGTCGTCCGCGCCGTGCTGCAGCGCCAGCTGGGCGGTCTGGACGCCGTGCATGACCCAGAAGACCTTGACGTGCGGCACGTTGTCGAAGAGCAGCCGCGAGACCGCGAAGGTCTTCAGGGCCTCCGCGCCGGTCGCCATCGTCGTACGCGCCTGGAGCTTGTTGCGGACCTTGCCGTCCTGCATGTCGACGAAGTCGTGCTGGTAGCGCAGCGGGATGAAGACCTGGAAGCCGCCCGTCTCGTCCTGGAGCTCACGCAGCCTCAGCACGTGGTCCACGCGGTGACGGGGCTCCTCGATGTGCCCGTAGAGCATGGTCGAGGGGGTCTTGAGACCCTTCTCGTGCGCCAGGCGGTGGATCCGGGACCAGTCTTCCCAGTGGGTGCGGTGGTCCACGATGTGCTGGCGGACCTCCCAGTCGAAGATCTCGGCGCCGCCGCCGGTCAGCGACTCCAGGCCGGCCTCGATCAGCTCGTCGAGGATGTCGGAGGCCGACATCCCGGAGATCGTCTCGAAGTGGTGGATCTCGGTGGCCGTGAACGCCTTCAGCGAGACGTCCGGCAGCGCCTTCTTCAGCTCGGAGAGCGAGCGCGGGTAGTAGCGCCACGGCAGGTTGGGGTGGAGCCCGTTGACGATGTGCAGCTCGGTGAGGTTCTCGCCCTCCATCGCCTTGGCGAGGCGGACGGCCTCCTCGATGCGCATCGTGTACGCGTCCTTCTCGCCCGGCTTCCGCTGGAACGAGCAGTACGCGCAGGACGCGGTGCACACGTTCGTCATGTTGAGATGGCGGTTGACGTTGAAGTGGACGACGTCGCCGTTCTTGCGGGTCCTGACCTCGTGGGCCATCCCGCCGAGCCAGGCCAGGTCGTCGGACTCGTACAGCGCGATGCCGTCCTCACGGCTCAGCCGCTCACCGGCGAGCACCTTCTGCTCCAGCTCGCGCTTGAGTCCCGCGTCCATGCGGCCGCCTCCCATGAGATTCCGTAAAACAGGCTCCACCAACCGTACTCCCCGCCCTGTTGGCGGGACGTACCACCCGGACCGCTACGCCTCCTGCTCTCCCGGCAGCTCACCGACGCGGTTCTCCCACTTGGTGGAGAGCACGACGGTGGTCCGGGTGCGGGAGACGCCCTTCGTCCCGCTGAGCCGGCGGATCGTCTTCTCCAGCCCGTCGACGTCGTTCACCCGCACCTTGAGCATGAACGAGTCGTCGCCCGCGATGAACCAGCAGTCCTCGATCTCGGCGAGGTCCTTCAGCCGGCGCGCCACGTCCTCGTGGTCGGCCGCGTCCGACAGCGAGATGCCGATGAGGGCGGTGGCGCCGAGGCCGAGCGAGGCGGCGTCGACGGTGGCGCGGTAGCCGGTGATGACCCCCGCGGCCTCCAGACGGTTGATGCGGTCGGTCACGGAGGGGCCGGAGAGCCCGACGAGCCGGCCGAGTTCGGCGTACGACGCTCTGCCGTTCTCGCGCAGAGCCTGGATGAGCTGCCTGTCCACGGCGTCCATAGGTATGAAGCCTTCCATTGTCCAGCGATACCGCGAGTTTAGGTATAGAATCTAAGGTACACAGGGGCGACACCCTGTGAATCTTTCAGACGATCAAAGACGATCTTTCAGGAGTGGTGTTCACCGTGTACACGATCGAGATGGCCTACGCCCGTATGCGCGAGCTGCAGGACCTGGCCAACCGCTCGCGTGCCCACCAGCCGTCCGCTTCCAGGCGTGCCGAGAAGAAGCACGCCGCCAAGAAGCGCTAATCCCCCCGGGAGGACGCTCCACCGAGCTCCCCCTCCCAACGGCGGTACAGCCGGTGCGGCACCTCTGCCGCGTCGAGGACCCGCCCGGCGACGAAGTCCACCAGATCCTGGATGTGCGTCGCCCCCGCGTAGAACGCCGGAGAGGCGGGCAGCACCACGGCGCCCGCCTCGTCCAGCGCCACCAGATGCCTCAGCGTCTGCCCGTTGAGCGGGGTCTCCCGCACCACGACGACCAGCTTCCGCCGCTCCTTGAGCATCACGCTCGCGGCCCGCTGCAGCAGGTCCTTCGAAAGTCCCAGCGCCACGCCCGCCACGGCGGCCGTCGACGCGGGCACGATCAGCATCCCCTTCACCGGGTACGAACCCGAGGACGGCCCGGCGGCCAGGTCGCCCGCAGCCCAGTACCGCACGTCGCTCACGTCGGGCGCGAAGGTGCCCGGCTTCCCGTCGGCACCCCGCGCCAGCCAGGTCGTCAGATCCTCGCGCCAGTGCCCGTCCCGGAAGGCGATTCCGGTCTCGTCGAGAAGCGTCAGCCGCGACGCCCGCGAGACGACCAGGTCGACGCTCTCCCCCGCATCGAGCAGCCCCCTCAGGACGGCGGCGGCGTACGGGGTCCCCGACGCCCCGGACACCCCGACCACCCAGGGACGACGCTGCTTCTTCTCTACCGGCTCCACGCCGACGAGCCTATCCGGCGGGGCTCGCGGGCGACGCGCCAGGAGTTCCGGTCGACCGTGAGCCCGGTCCGGCGCGCGCCCGGGAGCGGGCGCCCGCCCGTCACACCGTCAGACCGCGCACCAGGAGGTCGAGCAGCGCGCAGCCGAACAGCGCCATGCCGATGAACCCGTTGACCGTGAAGAACGCGCGGTTCAGCCGGGACAGGTCGTGCGGCTTCACGATCGAGTGCTCGTAGCAGAACGCCGCCGCCACGATCACCAGACCGGCCCAGAAGAACACCCCGGCGTCGGTCGCCAGCGCGTACCAGACCAGCAGGCCGGTCGTCACGACGGCCGAGGCCCGCGCGCCCCACAGGGCCGCCGGGACACCGAAGCGGGCCGGGACCGACAGCACGCCTTGGACGCGGTCCGCCTGGACGTCCTGGCAGGCGAAGATCAGGTCGAAGCCGCCGATCCAGACACCGACCGCGAGGCCGAGGATCACCGCTTCCCAGGACCACTCCCCGGTCACCGCGAGCCAGGCGCCGATCGGCCCTATGGCCTGCGCCAGACCGAGGATCGCGTGCGGGAAGTTCGTGAACCGCTTCCCGTAGGGATAGACGACCATCGGGATGACGGCGAGCGGCGCGAGCGCCAGGCACAGCGGGTTCAGCAGCGCCGCCGCGCCCAGGAAGACGACGACGGCGATCCCCGCGCCCGTCCACGCCGAACGCACCGACACCGCGCCGGTGACCAGCTCGCGGTTGGCCGTGCGCGGGTTCCGCGCGTCGATCTCCCGGTCGATGATCCGGTTGCACGCCATCGCGAAGGTCCGCAGCCCCACCATGCAGACGGTGACGAGCAGCAGGGTGACCCAGTGAATGTTCCGGTCGAGCTGGAACATCGCGGTCAGCGCGGCGGTGTAGGCGAAGGGCAGCGCGAAGACCGAGTGCTCAATCATCACGAGCCGCAGGAAGGCCTTGGTACGGCCCGGCTGGGCGCCGGGTACGGCCGCGGTGGTCACAGGCCGTACTCCTTCCAGCGGCGGTCCACCAGCGCCGCCGTCGCCGGGTCCGACTCCACCATGTCCGGCCAGCCGCCGTCGCGGGTGTAGCCCTCCTCCGGGAGCTTCCTCGTCGCGTCGATACCCGCCTTGCCGCCCCAGAACTGCTGGTACGACGCGTGGTCGAGGTGGTCGACCGGGCCCTCGACGACCGTGAGGTCGCGGGCGTAGTCCGTGTTGCCGAGCGCCCGCCAGGACACCTCGTGCAGGTCGTGGACGTCGCAGTCCTTGTCCACCACGATGATCAGCTTCGTCAGCGACATCATGTGCGCGCCCCAGATCGCGTGCATGACCTTCTGCGCGTGCTTGGGGTACTTCTTGTCGATCGAGACGATCGCGCAGTTGTGGAAGCCGCCCGACTCCGGCAGGTGGTAGTCCACGATGTCCGGCACGATGATCTTGAGCAGGGGCAGGAAGAAGCGCTCCGTCGCCCGCCCCAGCGGCCCGTCCTCCGTCGGCGGACGGCCGACCACGATCGACTGGAGCAGCGGACGCTTGCGCATCGTCACGCAGTCGATCCGCAGCGCCGGGAACGGCTCCTGCGGCGTGTAGAAGCCGGTGTGGTCGCCGAAGGGGCCCTCGGGGAGCATCTCGCCGGGCTCCAGCCAGCCCTCGATCACGACCTCCGCCTGCGCCGGCACCTGGAGGGGCACCGTCTTGCAGTCGACCATCTCGATCCGCTTGCCCTGCACGAAGCCCGCGAACAGGTACTCGTCGATGTCACCGGGCAGCGGCGCCGTCGACGCGTAGGTCACGGCCGGCGGACAGCCGAAGGCGATCGCCACGGGCAGCCGCTCGCCGCGCGCCGCCGCCACCGCGTAGTGGTTGCGGCTGTCCTTGTGGATCTGCCAGTGCATGCCGATCGTGCGCCTGTCGTGGCGCTGGAGGCGGTACAGCCCCAGGTTCCGCACGCCCGTCTCCGGGTGCTTGGTGTGCGTCAGACCCAGGTTGAAGAAGGAGCCGCCGTCCTTGGGCCAGGTGAAGAGCGCCGGCAGGCGGTCCAGGTCCACGTCGTCGCCGGTGAGGACGACCTCCTGGACCGGGGCGTCGCCGGACTTCACCTTCTTCGGCGGCACGTGGACCATCGAGCCGAGCTTGCCGAAGGCCTCCCGGACCCCGACGAAGCCGTGCGGCAGCTCCGGCTTGAGCAGCCCGCCGATCTTCTGGCTGATCTCCTCGTAGGACTTCAGGCCCAGGGCCTTCAGCAGCCGCCGGTCCGTCCCGAAGACGTTCATCGCGAGCGGCATGGCCGAGCCCTTGACGTTCTCGAAGAGAAGGGCCGGGCCTCCCGCCTTGTTCACCCGGTCGACGATCTCCCCGACTTCCAGGTAGGGGTCGACTTCGGCCTTGATGCGCTTCAGGTCGCCTTCGCGTTCCAGGGCCCTGAGCAGCGAGCGGAGATCGTCGTAAGCCATAGGGGCCAGTATCGGTCACCGGCTACGCTGGGCCTGTCACCGGGGCCTTCGAAACGCGCCCCGCCATTGCTTCCAGGGGGCTGTCCCACATGCTCAGGGCGCTGATGTACATCCTGCCGCTGGCGCTGACGATCTACGCGTTCATCGACTGCCTCAACACCCCCGAGGACGAGGCCAAGCACCTGCCCAAGGTCGTCTGGGTCATCATCATCCTGCTCTTCTGGATCGTCGGGCCGATCGTCTGGTTCGCCGCGGGCAAGATGCGCCGCGCGCCGGCCGGCGGCCGCACGCCCTCCGAGTGGCACCGCAACCACCGCCAGGAGTGGGTCGCGCCCGACGACAACCCCGACTTCCTGAACTCCCTGCGCGACGAGAACAAGAAGGACGAGGCCGTCCTGAAGGACTGGGAGGCCGACCTGCGCCGCCGCGAGGAGGAACTCCGCCGGCGCGAGCAGGACGGCGACGACGTCGGGAAGTCCTGACCGTGGAACTCCGGCTTCTCGTCACCTTCGAGAAGGTCGCGGCGGTCCTCAGCTTCACCCGGGCCGCCGCCGAGCTGAAGTACGCGCAGTCCAGCGTGACCAGCCAGATCCGCTCCCTGGAGTCCTCCCTCGGAGTGGAGCTCTTCGAGCGGCTCGGGAGCCGTATCCGGCTCACCGAGGCCGGCGAGCGCCTGCTGCCGTACGCCCGGCGGATCATCGAGCTGACCGAGGAGGCACGCGCCGCGGTCACCGAGGCCGAGGAGCCGGCCGGGACGATCGCCGTCGGCACGATGGAGTCGCTCACCTCCTACCGGCTCCCCCCGCTCCTGGAGCTCTTCCACCACCGCTACCCCGGGGTCCGGCTGACCCTGCGCCCCACCCTCGGCGACGAGACCCGGCAGGCGCTGCGCCAGGGCACCTACGACCTCGGCTTCCTCATGGAACCGGAGACGGAGCACGACGGCCTCGAGAGCGAGGTGCTCGCCGCCGAACCGCTGGTCCTGGTGGCCTCGCCGCGGCATCCGCTGGCCGGACGGACGGGCCTGACCAGTGCGGACCTGGCGGCGGCGCAGCTCGTGGGCACCGAGCCGGGCTGCCCCTACCGCGATCTCTTCGAGCGTGAGCTGAGGCACTGGGCACCGCCCTTCATGGAGTTCGGCACGATCGAGGCGACCAAGCGGGGCGTGACCGGCGGGCTCGGCGTCGCGCTGCTGCCCCGGATCGCCGTCGGCGAGGAGCTGGCCTCCGGGGCGCTGGTGGCGCTCGACTGGGAGCCGCCGTTCACGCTCTTCACGCAGATCGCGTGGCGGCGGGGGAAACGGCTTCCGGCGCATGTGCGGCTGTTCGTGGAGCAGGCGCGGCGACTCGTCCGCGAGGACGCTCCGGACCCTTCGCGGACAGCGTGACCTTCAGGCTGGCCAGCACGATCAGCGGGACGCCGAGCGCCTGGACGAGACCGATGTGGTGGCCGTACACCGCCCAGTCGGCGACCATCGCGACGGCCGGGTAGGTGAAGGCCAGCACGGCGATCTTGGCCGTGGGCAGCTTCTGGTAGGCGGCGTACATCAGGACGTACATCAGCCCGGTGTGGATCAGTCCGAGGCCGGCGAGCCACGCCCAGCCCGTGCCGAGCCGGGCCGCCGCTCCGAAGTCGGCGAAGGGCAGCAGCAGCGGCAGTCCGACGAGCACCTGGACGAGCGCGACGAGGTGCGGCCGGACGCCGGTGATCCGCTTGGTGACGATCGTCGAGAGGGCGTAGAGCACGGCGGCGGCGAGCGTGAACCCGAGACCCTTGAGGGAGGCGGTGTCCCCGGGCCTGATGCCGGAGACGAGCACGAGGCCGACGAAGGCGAGGCCGAGCCAGCCGAACCTGGCGGCCGTGATCCGCTCCCGGAAGAGCACCGCGCCGAACACCACCAGGAAGAACGGCTGGGTGTGGTAGACGACGGTGGCGAAGGAGATCGACGTGGCCTCGTACGCCTCGAACAGGAACACCCAGTTGAAGACGATGAACACGCCGCCGAGGGCGGCGAGTCCGAGCTTCCCCGGAGTCAGGCCGTGGCCCGTGAAGTAGCCGCGGGCGAGGCTGTAGGCGCCGAGGGCGAGCGCCCCGAAGAGGCACCGGAAGAACACCACCTCGAAGGGGGACGCCCCGGACTCGACGACGAAGATGCCGAGGGTGCCGGAGAGCACCATGGCGAGGGTCAGTTCCGCGGTTCCCCTGGTCTCGTTTCTCATGACCACGACGCTACGGACGGCCGCGGGACCGGGCCACGGGCCAGTGGGGCGTCCTCCCGATGGCCCCATCGGCCCGGCCGATGGGGCGGCGGAATACGGCTCTGGGCAACGGAGTTGGCACCGGAGCACCCACGAGACCGGAGCAGACATGACCTTCGACGCCGCCCCCGGCACGGACCGCTCTTTCCTCTTCGTCCTCGGCAGCTCGCGCCCCGACGGCAACACCGAGATCCTCGCCCGGGCCGCCGCGGCGCAGTTGCCCGCCGACGTACCGCAACGCTGGGTCGACCTGAACGAACTCGTCCTGCCCGACTTCCAGGACGGCCGGCACGAGTCGGCCGGCTGGCCCGCCGGGGAGAACGAGGAGCTGCTGCGGCAGGCCACGCTGGGGGCCACCGACGTCGTCATCGCCTCGCCCCTGTACTGGTACAGCCTGTCCGCGCAGACCAAGCGCTATCTGGACTACTGGTCGGGCTGGCTGAACGTGCCCGGCTCGGACTTCAAGGAGCGGATGGCGGGCCGGACGCTGTGGGGCGTGACGGCCATGGCCCACGAGGAGCACGTCGTCGCGGACGGCCTGGTCACCAACCTGCACCACTCGGCGGCCTACCTCCGGATGCGCTTCGGCGGCGTGCTGACCGGCACCGCCTCCCGGCCGGGCCGGATCCGGGCGGACGAGCAGGCGATGATCCGTGCCAAGACCTTCTTCCAGCGCGAGGCCCCGCTCGCCCTCTTCCCCTACGAGGAGGAATCGCCGCAGGCGTGACGCCCCGGACGTGAGGGGCGCCTCCCGCCGGGGAAGGGTCCCGGACATGGACCAGGAACAGGCACGGCAGTGGCTCGCGACCGCGGTCGCCGAGGCGCGGGCCGGACTCGCCGAGGGCGGGATCCCGATCGGGGCGGCCCTGTACGGCGCCGACGGCACGCTCCTCGGACGCGGGCGCAACCGGCGGGTGCAGGACGGCGACCCCTCGACGCACGCCGAGACCGCCGCCTTCCGGGCGGCGGGCCGGCAGCGCTCCTACCGGGGCACGACGATGGTGACGACGCTGTCCCCCTGCTGGTACTGCTCCGGGCTCGTCCGCCAGTTCGGGATCTCCCGGGTGGTCGTCGGGGAGGCGGAGACGTTCCACGGCGGGCACGGCTGGCTGGCGGAGCACGGGGTGGAGATCGTGCTGCTCGACGACCCCGCGTGCACGGCGATGATGCGGGAGTTCGTCGCCCGGAACCCTGCCCTCTGGAACGAGGACATCGGCGATGAGTGAGATCCGTGGGACCGGCGGCGGGAGCGGGACGGTCGTCCCCACCGTCGACCTGACCGGCGACCCGGAGGAACAGCGGGCCGCCGTGGACCGGGCGCTGCGCGAGGCCGGCTTCCTGCTGGTCACCGGGCACGGGATCGACCCCGTCCTGCGCGCGGACATCCGCGAGGCCGCCCGCGCCTTCTTCCGGCTGCCGTCCGCCGCGAAGGAGCCGTACGCCGTGCGGGTCGGCGGGCGCGGCTGGCTCGGACCGGGGGCCGAGGCCAACGGGTACGCGGAGGGCACCGCGACCCCGCCCGACCTGAAGGAGTCGCTCTCCTTCGCGGCCGAGGAGCCGACCGGGAACCCGGCCGTCGACGCCGAGTGGTTCCTGCCGAACACCTGGCCCGCCGAGGTGCCGGAGCTGAGACCGCTGGTGGAGACGTACCTGCGGCAGATGCGTGCCCTGTCGGACCGGATCCTGGACCGGCTCGGCCCGGCCCTGGGCGAGGACACCGACTTCTTCACCCGGCACACCGGGCACCCCACCTTCGGCTTCAACATCAACTGGTATCCGGGGCGGGAACAGACCGGCGAGCCGGAGCCCGGCCAGTTCCGGATCGGCCCGCACACCGACTTCGGCACGGTCACCGTCCTGGACCGGCAGGCGGGCAGGGGCGGCCTCCAGGTGTTCACCGACGACGGCGGCTGGCAGGACGCCCCGTACGACCCCGACGCCCTGACCATCAACATCGGCGACCTGATGGCGAGCTGGACCGGCGGACGGTGGCGCTCCGGCCGCCACCGGGTCCTCCCGCCACCGGCCGACGCACCCGCCGAGGAGCTGATGTCGCTCGTCTACTTCTACGAATGCGACCCCGGCACCACCATCCACGGCATCGAGTCCCACGCCTATCTGCGGGACCGACTCGACGCGATCGCCACAGGATGACAACACCTGCGCAACGGTGCTGGAAAGCCTGACGAGCATCCAACACCCCCTCGATAGTCTTGAGTTGACTTGTGACGGGGGTGACGGGTGGACAGAGAGCTGTACGGCCGCGAGGCGGTCTTCCACGAGTCCGGGCTCGCAGCGCGGCTCATTGGCCTGACACCGAAGGGCTTCGCCCGCACCACCTACGAACACGGCGACGACCCGCCCGTCACCGTCTTCACCGGCGGGCGGGGCATGGGCAAGACGGCCCTGCTCAAGCAGCTCCGCAACGCCTACCGGTCGGCCACTCCGCTGGCGCTGCTCGACTGCGCCCACATCGAACCGCCCGCCGACCACGGCCCCGGCTGGAACCCGCTCACCGGGGCCCTCGCCGAGCTCGCGGTCCAGCTCTCGCCGAGGGTGTACGCGGCCAAGCCCGTGCAGTTCCCCCGGCTCTCGCTCGGCCTGGTGGCGGTCGCCTCGATCGGCTGGTCGCAGGAGGACGACGAGCGGGCCCGGCGCGACCTCCAGCGGCTCGGCCCGGTGCTCGCCACCGTCGACGCGGCCAAGGGGGCCGCCGTCAACTGGGTCGGCAAGGTGCTCGCCAAGCTCGCCGCCACCTTCGCCGAGGCCACCGCCCCGATGGCCGGGCTGCTCGCCGAGGCGACCGTCGAGACGGTCCTGGAGGAGGTGTTCGGCCGCTTCCAGCGCACCTCCGAGAGCTGGTACGGCACCTACCGCAACGCCGGAGGCCGCGGGAAGGCCGGACTCCAGCAGCTCGCCGTCGACTTCGCGCAGGGCGGCCGCCGGCGGCGCGAGGCCGAGGACTTCCTGGTCGGCGCGCTGATCGAGGACCTGGGCCGCGCCTACACCGGCCTCACCCGGCTCGGCACCCGCCGCGGCCGACCCGTCCTGCTCCTCGACAACGCCCACGAACCACTCGGCCGGCGCCTGGTCGAACCGATTCTGCGCGC
The DNA here is from genome assembly GCF_008042125.1 of Streptomyces sp. MS191. Classification (GTDB taxonomy): domain Bacteria; phylum Actinomycetota; class Actinomycetes; order Streptomycetales; family Streptomycetaceae; genus Streptomyces. Next base: position 3,021,937 of record NZ_RDBI01000040.1, on the reverse strand, counting down.
CCGCGCGGACGGCCGCCGCGACCACGTCGTGGTCATCGCCGCCTCCCGGGTCCGCGACCACGACGGCATCCGGCACGCCACCCGCTTACGCCTGCCGGAGACCGCCCACCGCGCGCCCTGCCCCCGCGGCCCGGACGTCACCTCCGGCATCCTCGCCGTCGAACTCACCCCGCTCTCCCCCGCCCAGACCCAGAACGCCTTCGACCGCTTCGACCCGGCCGGCCGGACACCCGCCGAACTCGCCCGGGGCGTCCACCGGCTGACCGGCGGCCGGCCGCTCGGCGTGATCCTGCTCGGCCGGACCGCCGGCGAGGCCCCGGCCCCCCTGCGGTCCACGCTCACCCCCGGCGTCCTCGCGGAGGCCCCTTCGCCGTCCTGGCCGCCGCCCACGACGAGGAGTCGGCCCGCGTGCTCGCCCGCACCCGCCTGCGCGGGGAGTCCCCGGACGGCGACATGGTCCTGCGCGTGCGGGACCAGCTGCGCGGCGAGGACTGGCCCGAGGGCCCCGAGCACTTCGTCGCCGACCCGCTGCTGCGCGCCCTGCTCCTGCACCGCCTGCGCTTCGAGGACGGGGACCAGTACGCCACCTGGCGCGCCGTCCACGAGACCCTGCACCGCCACTACGCCGGGGACCCGGCCGGGCAGCACCGGCTGCACCACGAACTCGCCCTCGGCCGCACCGAGGACGCGGTCACCCACCTCCGCCTGACCTTCCCCGACCCGGACGTCGTCGGCTGGCTGGGGCGGCTGCGCTTCATCGCCTCCGCGCCCTACCCCCGGGGACGGGACGAAACCGGGCCCGACCCGCGCCGCGCCGTCGCCCTCGGCCGGCAGCCCGCCGACCGGCTCCCGGCCGGCCTCGACGACGACGCCACCGAGCTCCAGCTGCTCATCCGGCGGCTCCTGCACGCCGTCTGGCTGCTCACGGATCCGCTCGCGCTGCCCGACGGCGAGGTGACCGACAAGCTGGCGCACGAACTGCGCCAGCTGTCCGGCCGCCACCGGACGGGCAACAGCCCGCTGTGGGACGCGGCCACCCACTGGCCGAAGGACATCCGCGCCTGGCGGGGGCTCTCGCTGCCGCCGGGCACGGGGATCGGAGTCTGAGGACCTTGGCCGACCGGCTGCGCTACCGCGTCTGGTTCACCACCCGCCAGAAGATCGTCACCACCGTCCTCGCCCTGGCCGTGCTCGGCACCGGCGTCGGCTACGTCGTGGACCGGGCCACCACCCCGGAGGACCGTTCCTGCGCCCGGGGGGTGGAACGGCCCGCGGGCAGCGCCGAGTGCGTCGGCGTCAACGGCGACGGCTACGACTTCGGCGTCCCCTCCCTCACGGAGGTCGCCCGCGCCATCGCCACGGAGAACGCGACGCTCACGAGCGACGAGTACGCCACCGTCGCCCTGCTGCTGCCGCTGACCTCCACGGACCCCGGCATGCGGGTCAAGGTCCAGCACGAGGTGCAGGGCGCCTACGCCCGCCAGTACCGGGCCAACCACGCCTCCAACAGCGAGACCCCCAGGATCCGGCTCGTCCTCGCCAACACCGGCAAGGGCAACGCCCACTGGCGCCCCACCGTCGAACGGCTCAAGACCATGACGGCCGCACCCGACCGCCTCCGCGCGGTCTCCGGTGTCGCCACCAGCTCCACCGAGGTGCGGCAGGCGGTGGCGTCCCTGACCGGCGCGGGCATCGCCGTCGTCGGCACCACCATCACCGCCGACGACATCGCCAACGGCCCCGGCGCCGGCAACAACCGCTACCCCGGCCTGGCCCGCGTCTCCCCCACCAACAGCGACGAGGCCAAGGCCCTGGCCCACTTCGGCAAGGTGGTGGCCGCCAGGGCGCTCCTCGTCCAGGACACCCGCACCGGCGACCACTACACGGACACCCTCAAGACCGCGTTCGCCGCCTCCCTGAAGGGCGCGCCCTACGAGCCGCAGCTCTTCACCTCGCCGCCCGACCCGACCGACGAGGGCACCACCGCGAACACCTTCCGCCAGATCACCCACCTGATCTGCGACACACGGGCGGAGACGGTCTTCTTCGCCGGCCGGCACACGCAGCTGCGCCAGTTCATCAACGCCCTCGGGGCGCGGGGCTGCGCGGAACGGGCCTTCACGATCCTCACCGGCGACGAGGGCTCGTACCTGGGCGCGGACCTCAAGCTCGACCGGAAGGCGCTGAAGACGCGGCTGACCGTCCGCTACGCCTCACTGGCGCACCCCGACGCCTGGCAGCCGTCGCCGGGCCGCCCGGTCCCGCGGACCGGCGGTTCCGCCGCCGCGTACACGACCTTCGTCGCCGACATCGCGCGTGCCTCGAAGACCCCGGTCCCGCTCGCCGACGGCCAGGCGATCATCGCCTACGACGCGATGGCGACGGCGGTGCACGCCATCCGACAGGCCACCCCGGACGGCAAGCACTACCCGGAGACGGCGGACGTCGCCACCCAGTGGCCGCAGGTGAAGGGCTCGCTCCGGGTCGAGGGGGCCGGCGGCTGGATCTGCCTGGACAACTTCGGCAACCCCTTCGACAAGGCGGTGCCCATCGTGGAACTGGCCCAGGACGGCTCGCAGCGGTTCGTCCAGATCGCCTGGCCGGAGGGCCGGCCGCCCGCCGCGTCCTGCCTCCCGCCACGGCGCGGGTGAACGCGCGCCGGGGATGACGTGGGAGCCCTCAGGGCTCCCACCTGGGCCAGGGCGCGTCGTCGCGCGCGTAGAGCTCCCGCAGCTCCTGCCAGCGGTCGGCCGACCAGTCGGCCCAGTTCGTGGGCGACCCGTCCAGCGCGGCGGCCAGCCGCTCGAAGTGGTCGTGCCAGGCCGCCAGGGTGTCCAGCTTCTGCTCCCGCGGCCCGCGGAACTCGTTGCCGAACCGCAGCACGGTCGACCCGCCGCCCGCACCGCCCGGCTCCAGATGGAAGCGGATCCGGCCGTGCGGGGGATCGACCGTGTACTCGGCCACGCTCTGCGGGTCCCAGGCCGTCACGCGTCCCGAGACGACGGTGTCCCCGTTGAGCCGGTGCAGCGTCAGCAGCCCCCCGAGCCGCGGTTCCATGGGGTCCGCCTCGCACAGCCACTCCCGCAGGCCGTCGGCCGTGGCGACGGCCTCCCAGACCTGCGCCGCGGGGTGCGGCAGGTCCACCGTGAACCGCAGGAGGTGCGCGTCGCCGTCGTGGGTCTCGCACCTGCCCCGGGGTATCTCGCTCATACCTCCAGCGTCGCCCCGCCACCGCCCGCCCGCTAGCGCAGAACGGCGGCCCGGACCGATGGTCCGGGCCGCCGTTCCGCGTGGCCGCGCGCGCTCAGGGGCCCGCGGGCCCCCGGCTCACACGCCCGCGTAGGAGTGCTTGCTGTTCACGAAGATGTTGACGCCGTAGTAGTTGAAGAGGAAGCAGCCGAAGGCGATCAGCGCGATGTAGGCCGCCTTGCGCCCCTTCCAGCCGGCCGTCGCGCGGGCGTGCAGGTACGCCGCGTAGCCGACCCAGGTGATGAAGGACCAGACCTCCTTGGCGTCCCAGCCCCAGTAGCGGCCCCACGCGTCGCCGGCCCAGATCGCGCCCGCGATGATCGTGAAGGTCCACAGCGGGAACACGGCCGCGTTGACCCGATACGAGAACTTGTCCAGCGAGGCCGCGGACGGCAGCCGCTCGAGCACCGAGCGGGCGAAGGAGCCGGGGTTCCCCCCGGTGGCCAGCTTGTTCTCGTAGGAGTCGCGGAAGAGGTAGAGCAGGGTGGCGACCGCGCCGAGGTAGAAGACGGCGCCGCAGAAGATCGCGGTGGAGACGTGGATCCACAGCCAGTACGAGTCCAGCGCCGGCACCAGCTGGTCGCTCGGGGTCTTCAGCCAGGTGGTGGCCATGCCCAGGTCGAGCAGGACCGTCGTCACCAGCGGCAGACCGATCCAGCGGACGTTCTTCCGCGCGACGAGGAAGCCGAGGTACGCGCCGACCGCCACCGTGGAGAAGGTGGTGGAGAACTCGTACATGTTGCCCCACGGGGCACGCTGCACGGAGAACGCGCGGGTGACCACCCCGGCGGCCTCGATCAGGAACGCCAGCGCCGTCAGGGACACGGCGATCCGGCCGTACAGGTCGCCCTGCTCCGTGCCGCCGGCCGCGCCGGGACCGTCCGGGACGTCCCGGACACCGGCCGAGGAGCGCGTCACGACCTGGGGCTTGTCGAGGACGGCGGTACCGCCGGCCTGCTTCACCTGGACGGTGACGGCCGGGGCGGACGCGTCGGCGGCGTTCCGCGTGAGCGCGGCGGCCGTCCGGCCCACCTTGCTGCGGCTGCCGAACACCCACTCGGCGATGTGGGCCAGGAAGGCCAGCGTGTAGACGGCCATCGAGGAGTAGATGAGGTAGTCGCTCATCTGCGCCAGGCTCTCGTTGGTCGCGGCGGCGAGGATCACTTGTCAGCCTCTCCAGCTTCGGCAGGTTCTTCTGCGGGTTCCGGCGCGGTCGGCGCCGCCTGTGTGTGGAGCGTGACCGCGAGATCGGCCAGCTCTTCGGGGAGCTTGGCGGACTCGCTCCGGCCAAGACCCGCCATCTCGACGACGGTGACGCCGTCCTTCCCCCGTACCGCCCGGACCCAGACCCGGCGTCGCTGGATGAACAGCGAGCCGGACAGGCCGGCGATCGCGGCGATCGCGCCCGCGAGGGCGAGGCCGTTGCCGGGCTGCTGGGAGATCTGGAAGCTGGCCCATTCCCTGACGTCCTTCTCGAAGGTGACCGAGCCGGCGCCGTCGGGCAGCGTCAACGTCTCGCCGGGCAGCAGCCGCTGGGCGAGCTTGTTGCCGTCCTTGTCCTTGAACTGGGTCATCTTGGACTTGTCGAGCTGGTACACGTTCTGCGGCAGACCGGAGTTCACGCGCAGGTCGCCGTGGAAACCGGTGATCGCCATGACCGGGAAGTCGAGCGCCGGGAACTGCGAGAACATGCTGCCCTTGCCGACACCGGCGAACGTCGGCACGAAGAAGGCCTGGAAACCCAGCTGCTCCTTCTTGCCGTTCTTGTCGCGGTAGCCGTCCATCACCTTCACCGCGCCGGTGGAGGTGATGTTGTTGTCGATCGGCAGCAGCGGGACGGCCTCGCTCATGACGACCTTCCCGCGGCCGTCCCGGACGGTGATGACGGGCGCGTACCCGTGGGCGATCAGGTAGACCTTGGAGTCGCCGACCTTCAGCGGCTCGTTGACCCGGATGACCGCCTTCTTGTCGGGACCGGTGCCCTCCGCGTACGTCACGGCCGCCTCGAAGGTGCGGGGCGTGCCGCGCTGCGGACCGTTCTTCTCGTACGTCCCGGTGAACTTGTCCAGCTTGAAGCTGAACGGCTCCAGGTTCTCGGTGCTGAACTGCGAACCGGACTTGAAGTCGTCGTACTGCGTGAGCGTGTTGGCGAAGCCGCCGCCCTCGACGATCAGCTTGCCGCCCTCGGACTTGAAGAGCTGGCCGGTCGCGAACGCCACCAGCATCACGATCAGAGCGATGTGGAAGACCAGGTTCCCGGTCTCGCGCAGATAGCCCTTCTCCGCGGCGACCGCGTTCCCCGCGACGTGGGCGCGGAACCGGCGGCCCTTCAGCAGCTCGAGCGCCGCCTCACGGACCTGCTCGGGCTCGGCCTCCGTGCGCCACGTGGTGTACGCGGGCAGCCGGGTGAGGCGGCCGGGCGCGCCCGGCGGGCGGCCGCGGAGCTGGCCGACGAACTGCCAGGTGCGGGGCACGATGCAGCCGATGAGGGAGACGAACAGCAGGATGTAGATCGCGGAGAACCACACCGAGCTGTAGACGTCGAAGAGCTGGAGCTTCTCGTAGATCGGCGTCAGCGTCTCGTGGGCGTCCTTGAACGCCTGCGCCTTGAGCTCGTCCACGTTGGTCTGCGGGATGAGCGAGCCGGGGATCGCGCCGAGGGACAGGAGGAAGAGCAGGAGCAGCGCCACCCGCATGGAGGTCAGCTGCCGCCAGAGCCAGCGGATCCAGCCGACGACCCCGAGGGTGGGGCCGCCGATGGCGGTCTCCTCCTGGGGCGCGGTGGACAGCTGGGCCCCGGCCTCGCCGAGGTTGTCCTGCTCCTGGGCACCCGTCGTGCCCGTGTCGGTCTTGCTCATCGGAACTCTCAGATCCCCACCGTGAAGCCGCTGGACCAGCCCTGCATGTCGGCCACCATGCTGTCCCACGCACCTGTGAGGAGCAGCAGGCCGGTCAGGATCATCATGCCGCCACCGATCCTCATCACCCACGCGTAGTGCTTCTTCACCCAGCCGAACGCGCCGAGCGCCTTGCGGAAGGCGATGGCGGCCAGGATGAACGGCACGCCGAGCCCGACGCAGTACGCGACGGTCAGCAGGGCGCCGCGGCCGGCGCTGGCCTCCTGCGCGGCGAGCGCGTTGACGGACGCCAGGGTCGGGCCGATGCACGGCGTCCAGCCGATGCCGAAGAGCGCGCCGAGCAGCGGCGCGCCGACCAGACCGGTGACCGGCCTGCGGTGGAAGCGGAACTCGCGCTGGGTGAACCACGGCATGAGGCCGAGGAAGAACACGCCCATGGCGATCATGAGGATGCCCAGGACCGTCGTGAGCGTCTCGCGGTGCTCCTGGAGCGTCCAGCCGAAGTAGCCGAAGAGGGCCCCGCCGGAGACGAAGACCGCGGAGAAGCCGAGGACGAAGAGCGAGGCACCGGCCGCCATCCGGCCGCGCTTGGCCTCCATCAGGTCGGTGCCGGTGACGCCGGTCACGTAGGAGAGGTAGCCGGGGACGAGCGGCAGGACGCACGGCGAGAAGAAGGAGACCAGACCGCCGAGGACGGCGATGGGCAGCGCCAGCAGCAGGGCCCCGCTGAAGACCGTCTCGTTCACGTCACTTCTCCGCCGCGATCGGGTCGATCATGGAGCGGAGCCTGGCCTCGTCCAGGGCCATCAGGGAGCGCGCGGCGATCTTGCCGTCCCGGTCGAGGACGATCGTGGACGGGATGCCCTGCGGGATCAGGGAGCCCTTGGGGAAGCCGTTGAGGATCAGCTTGCCGTCCGGGTCGTAGAGGCTCGGGTAGCTGACGCCGAACTCCTCCTCGAAGGAGACGGCCTTGGCCTTGTCGGCGTCGCGGGTGTTGAGCCCGACGAATTCCACGCCCTTGGCCTTGAGCTCCTTGGCGACCTTGGCGAAGTGCGGGGCCTCGGCACGGCAGGGGCCGCACCACGAGCCCCACACGTTCATCACGACGACCTTGCCCTTGAGGTCGGCGACGTCGAGCCGCGTGCCCTCGAGGGTCTCGCCCGCGATCGCGTTGACCGCCTTCCGCTCGCCCTTGGCGACCGTGGAGACACCACCCGTGTTGGTGACGAAGTTGGTGTCACCGCCGCCGCCGGACTTGCCGTTCGTGTCCGATGTGCAGGCCGACAGGGCGAGGGCGGCCGCCAGCGATCCGACGGCGAGCAGCGTGCGTCGAGGGGCTCGGCTAAGGCTCATGTGAAAAGTTTCGCATGGGCGTTCCAGGGATCTTGGGCACCCCCCTACGTGCCCGTAAAGCCCCTTGTCAAGGGGGCTTAAGCGGACGTACAGGGGCTTACGGGGCCGGTCCCGGCAAGATCGGCGGGGGCGCTCTCAGGCCGCGGGAGTGCCGGTCGATGCGCCGGTCGGGGCGCCGGCGGGGCGCAGGAAGGCGCTCCAGCCACCGGCCGGCGACTGCCCGACCTCCAGCGAGCGGAGCTTCTCGAGGATCTGCGGGTCCTGCACGTCCAGCCAGTCCACGAACTGCCGGAAGGAGACCAGCCGCACGTCCTTCTTGCCCGCCATGCCCTTGAGCGCCTCTTCGACGGCGTCCATGTAGATGCCGCCGTTCCACTGCTCGAAGTGGTTGCCGATGTAGAAGGGCGCGCGATTGGACTCGTAGGCCCGCCGGAACCCGGCGAGGTACGCCTCGGTGGCCTGCTGCCGCCAGCCGGGATAGCGCGAGGGCATGCCCCGGGTGGTGTTCCGCGACTGGTTGGCGAGGATGTTGTAGTCCATCGACAGGACCTCGAAGGAGTGGCCGGGGAACGGCACGCCCTGGAGCGGGAGGTCCCAGATCCCCTGCCGCTTGACCGGCCACATCTGGCGGCCGCCGGGGGAGCTGGCGTCGTAGCGCCAGCCGAGACGTTTCGCCGTGGGCAGCAGGTTGTCCTGGCCGAGCAGGCACGGGGTGCGTCCGCCGACGAGCTCCTTCGAGTAGTCGAAGGGCAGCGGGTCGAGGTCGGTCCAGCCGCTGTTCGTCTTCCACTCGGTGACGAACTTCGTCGCCTGGTCGATCTCGTTCTGCCACTCGGCGGGCGTCCAGTTGCCGACGGATCCGGAGCCGCCGCAGAAGTGGCCGTTGAAGTGGGTGCCGATCTCGTGCCCGTCGAGCCAGGCCTGCCGGACGTTCTTGAGCGTCTCCTTGATGTGGTCGTCGGTGAGGTAGCCGATGTCCGAGGCGCCCACGCGGTTGTTCGGCGGGCGGTAGAGGTCCTTCTTGGACTCCGGGAGGAGATAGATCCCGGACAGGAAGAAGGTCATCGCCGCGTCGTGGTTGCGGGCGAGTTCGAGGAAGCGCGGGAAGAGCCCGTTGCCGACCTCGCCGGCGCCGTCCCAGGAGAAGATCACGAACTGCGGTGGCGTCTGGCCCGGTTCGAGCGGGACGGGGGCGTCGGGCTGGTTCGGCTGCTTTCCGGTGTCGGAGGTGGAACCGTCACCGATGAGCCGGGCCTCCTTCTTGGTGGGCGGCGCGCTCGGCGTACCCGAGACGTCGCCCCCCTTACCCGGCCCGGAATGCCCTGCCTTGTCCTGATTTCCGGTGCTGCATCCGGCGACCCCGAGCGCCGCCGCAGCCCCAACACCTGCCCCGAGTAGGCCCCTTCGAGTGATCCCGCGCATGACGTCCCCATTCGCGCTTGCGTATGACCTCACAGTCATCCAAACCGACAATGAGTGAGATGCCGGGAGGAACACGGAGGTTCCGGGAATTAGCACAAAAATTTCAAGGCGACCAGATGACTTCACGTCATCCGATCGCCTTGACGGTGTACCCGTGCGACGTTACGCCACACGTTCGACGCCGGAGCGGGATACCCCGGTACTCCGGCGCGAACCCGCCCCGGAGTACCGGGG
>NZ_RDBI01000040.1:2997715-3012721 GCF_008042125.1 Streptomyces sp. MS191 | reverse complement strand
CACGATGCGGTCCCCCCGGTACGTGAACGAGGTCAGCGAGGCCAGCGTGCACTGCCGCCGCCGCGGGTCGTGCCAGAGCTTCCGCTTCTCCACGAAGCTGCGCACGATCCAGATCGGCAGCTGGTGGCTGACGCAGACCGCCTCGTGACCGCGGGCCGCGTCCTTCGCCGCGTCCAGCGCGCCCATCATCCGGACGACCTGCTCCAGGTACGGCTCGCCCCAGGACGGCCTGAACGGATTGGTCAGGTGCTTCCAGTTGCCCGGCTTGCGCAGGGCGCCGTCGCCGACTCCGAAGGTCTTGCCCTCGAAGACGTTGGCCGCCTCGATCAGCCGCTCGTCCGTGGCCAGGTCCAGACCGTGGCTCTTGGCGACCGGCTGCGCCGTCTCCTGGGCGCGCTCCAGCGGGGAGGCGACGACGTGGGTGATGTCCCGGTCGGCCAGGTGCTCGGCGACCCGGTCGGCCATCTGCCGGCCGAGCTCGGAGAGGTGGTACCCGGCACGGCGGCCGTAGAGGACGCCGTCGGGGTTGTGCACCTCGCCGTGGCGCATCACGTGGACGACCGTGATGTCGTCCTGGCCGGGCCGGCTGTCCGGCAGGCCGCTGTCGACGTGCTCGACGCTCATGCGGTGGCCTCCGCTGCGGCGCGGGCGGCGGCGGGCAGCGCGGCGGCGATCCGCTCGACCGCCCGGTCGTCGTGGGCCGTCGAGACGAACCAGGACTCGAAGGCGGACGGGGGCAGGTAGACGCCGTCGGCCAGCATCGAGTGGAAGAAGGCGTTGAAGCGGAAGGCCTCCTGCTTCTTCGCGTCGTCGTAGTCGCGGACCTCGTCCGCCGTGAAGAACACGGAGAACATGTTGGACGCGGTCTGCAGCCGGTGGGCGACGCCCTCCTTGGCGAGCGCGCCGGTGACCAGCCCCTGGATCTCCCGGGAGACCGCGTCGACCTTGTCGTACGCGGCCTGGTCCAGCAGGCGCAGCTGGGCGAGGCCCGCGGCCGTGGCGATCGGGTTACCGGAGAGGGTGCCCGCCTGGTAGACCGGGCCGGCCGGGGCGAGGTGCCCCATGACGTCGGCGCGGCCGCCGAAGGCGGCGGCGGGGAAGCCGCCGCCCATGACCTTGCCGAAGGTCATCAGGTCGGGCGCGACGCCGTCGACGCCGTACCAGCCGGCACGCGAGGTCCGGAAGCCCGTCATGACCTCGTCGGAGATGTAGAGCGCGCCGTTCTCCCGGCACAGGTCCGCCAGGCCCTGGTTGAAGCCCGCGACCGGCGGGACGACACCCATGTTGCCCGGCGACGCCTCGGTGATGACACAGGCGATCTCGCCCGGGTGCGCGGCGAACGCGGCCCGGACGGCCTCCAGGTCGTTGTACGGCAGGACGATCGTGTCCCCGGCCTGAGCGCCGGTCACGCCGGGCGTGTCGGGAAGACCGAAAGTGGCCACACCGGAGCCGGCCGCGGCCAGCAGCGCGTCCACGTGCCCGTGGTAGCAGCCGGCGAACTTCACGACCTTCGCCCGGCCCGTGAAACCGCGGGCCAGCCGGATCGCCGACATCGTGGCCTCCGTGCCGGAGGAGACGAGACGGACCTGCTCGACCGGCTCGATCCGGGCGACGATCTCCTCGGCGAGCGCGACCTCACCCTCGCCCGGCGTGCCGAACGAGGTGCCGCGGGCGACGGCCGCCTGCACCGCGGCGATCACCTCGGGGTGGGAATGGCCGAGGATCATCGGCCCCCACGAGCAGACGAGGTCGACGTACTCACGACCGTCCGCATCGGTGAGGTAAGGGCCGGTACCGGACACCATGAACCGGGGCGTTCCGCCCACGGCCCGGAAGGCGCGCACCGGCGAGTTCACGCCGCCGGGCGTCACGAGGGACGCGCGGTCGAAAAGCGTCTGTGAGACTGGGGCTTCGTATGAATACGGCACTGTGGTCCTGACCTGCGAGTACGGCTGTGAGTACGGAAGGAGTGCGTGGGCACCCTGTGCGTTACGCCGGGGCGTCGGTGCTCCGCGTCTGCGAAACTGGGGCGTCATAGGGATGGCTCACGGAATCCATGGTGTCAGAGGGCCGGACGTTCTTGCGGACAGGTGTTTCACCGCGAGAGCGTGGGGGAGGTCACTGAACACGGTGATCGGGTTGCGCGACGGGGGTCGTGCTGCCTAAAAAGCAGTCGGGTGGAGATATGCATCGCGGTGGCGGACTGGGCGAGGGGACGGACGACCTGGGTCCCGAGCCTGCCCGGCGGGGGAAGCACCGGCGACGGCGTACGGAAGACCCCTCGGGAGCGACGGAACCCATGACAGGGAGCGGGAGTGGCCGGTTGGGGGTGACGTACAAGTACTTCGGCGCACCCGACGGCGCCACGGCGGCCCGCGTCCCGATCTCGATGCGCCCGGAGGAACTGGGCGGCGACGAGCTCGGCATGGGCGGCATGTTCACCAAGATCAAGCCGGAGACCATAGCCGCCATGGTTCTCACCGGCATCCAGGGCATGCCCCTGCACAAGGTGCCCCCACTGGAACTGGTGGTGCTCCATCCCGACTACGCCGTCGTGAAGCTGCCGATGACCGTCGTCGATCCGCTGCGCGGCATCGGCGAGGAGTCGGTCGGCGCCGCCGCCTTCATCTGGTCCACGGTCCCGGACCGCGGCGGCCCGAGGGACGCCTTCAACGTCTACCAGCTGCTCCACGAGTGGCAGGACTTCTCGGTGCGCCTCCACGAGGCGGGGCACCAGCCGTACTGCCTGGTGTGGCCCTGACCTGACACTCTCCGCGCCGCGCGCGGAAATCTCTCCGGCGCTTTCCGCCCTGCCCCTCCCGGGCCGGGGCGAGGGCGGCGTGCGGCCGCCCGCCCGTCCCGGCGCGCGGCGTCCTCGGCCGGCTTTCTCCGGCCGGGCATTCTCCCGCCGGCCTTCTTCGGGCCGGACCTCTTCGGGCCGGACCTCTTCGGGCCGGCTTGCGGCCTGCCTCTTCCGGCCCGCCCTTTCGTCGGCTCCGGGTGCGCACGGGCGCACCGGGTGGCCCTTCGACCGCGTTGCGCCACCTTTCTGACTCACATAAGTGCTGAAGTTATGACGAATGGGATGTAATGCGCGGGTATCGCGCCCGCAGCAGCCTGACGAAGGGAAGGACGCCGTGGGCAGAGACCTGGGCAGGGACAGAGGAGCACGCGCGGGAACGGGCATGGACGGAGCCGTCCGGGGCCTGGGCCGGGGGACGGGAACGAACCTCGGGATCGGCGTGCGCAGGCGGCACATCCCCGGGGAGCCCATGCAGATCGGCGAGGTGGCGGCGCGCACCGAACTGTCGCTGCGCACCATCCGCCACTACGAGGACGCCGGCCTGGTCGTCCCTTCCGCCAGCTCACAGGGCGGCTTCCCGCTCTACACCGACGCCGACGTCGCCCGGCTGATGGTGATCCGCCGCATGAAGCCGCTCGGCTTCAGCATCGACGAGACCCGCGAACTGCTGCGGGCCGTGGACCGGCTCGGCGCGGACCGGCCCGGCACGGACACGGAACTGCCGCCGGCCGAGCGCGCCGCCCTGGTCGCCCGGGTCCGGGGCTACGAGCAGGCGGCCACCGAACGGGTCGCCGAACTGCGTGAGCAGCTCGCACGGGTGGAGGAGTTCGCCGCCTCGCTGCGGGAACGCCTGGGGGACAGCGCCACCGTCTGAGCCGCGGCCGCGACGGCACCGGGGCGCCCGGGGCCGGCCGGCCCCGGACGCCGGGGCGACGCTCTCCTGGTTCCGTCCGGGCGATCCGGCAACGTCGCGGGGTGGCGTGGCCGGCGCCGTGCGACGGCCCGGGAGGACGGGACGGCCCTCAGCCTCGGAGCGCCGCTGCGATGTCCCGGAAGAAGCGGCCGTACGCCGCCGGGCTCGGCGGGGTCTCCGGGTTCCACGGCGCCACCCGCGCCTCCCCCACCGGCGGGAGGGCCTCGGGCCGTACGGCGTTGGACCGGTTGTCGAAGAGCACCAGGTCCGGGGCGAGCCCGGCGGCGTGCTCCCAGTCGGTGGTGAGCCAGTTGGCACCGGGCCCGGGACCGGGGTCGAGGAGGCGTACGCCGAGCTCCTGGAGCCTGGCCAGCTCGGGCCATGCCTGCGGACGGGCCAGATGGACCTGGTCCGGGCCGGCGGCGGACAGCGCGAGCACGGTCGCGGTCGCGGTCCGAGCGACGGCGGCGAGCGCCGCCTCGGACGCCTCGACGGTCCCCGCGCCCCTCGCGTCCGGATCCACCGCACCCGCGTCGACGTCGTGCGGACCGGCGGTGGCACCGTCCCGCAGCGCGGCTCCCAGCTCCCCGAACCGGTCGATGATCGTCGCGAGGGACTGGTCGCTCCCGACGGAGACCACGGCCGCGGGCACCCCGATCCGGTCGGCGACCGCCTCGTCCAGCGCGTACGCGCTCTTCCCGTCGTAGCTCACGTCCACCACCAGGTCCGGCCGCAGCTCCCGCAGGACGTCCTCGCCCAGGGTCCGGCCGGGCCCGAGGTACGGGACACCCGCCGCCGCCAGGCCCCCCGCCTTGACCGGGTCGAGCGTGCCGCCGTCGTGCCCCGATCCGTACACCGCGACGGGCGTCACGCCCAGGTCCCGTAACGCGGCCCCGGCCCGCACGTAGGCCACGACCCGCTCCGGCCTGCGCGCGGCCGTCAGCGCCACTCCCCTGTCGTCCGTGAACCCCCACGCCCCTGCGTCCGACATGCGGCTGCTCCCTCCCGGCCGGATTTCTCCCTCTCCCGCCACCTTGGAGCGCTTCTCCGAGCCGCACAAGAGGGCCTCGGCGCTGCCCCGCCGCCGCCGGAAGAGGGACAATCGGAAGGGTCAGCGCCGTGCGTACGCGCCGTCTGCCAGAGCGCGCCTCCGTACCGGCCCTCGCGCCCCGGAGTCAGCCATGCCGTCCCTGCCCGGCCCGTTCTCGGACCCCCGTGTGATCACGCTTCTCGGCCTGCTCGCCGTCTCCGCGACGACGTGGGTGGTGGCCCTGGGGCAGCGAGCCCGCGCCCGCCGCGCGCGGGCGGACATGCCGTTGGAGAGGGTCTGGCACCCCCAGGAGTCGGTGTCCCTGACCGCCGCCGAGGAGGACGCCTTCGGCCAGGTCGTCTCCCGCCTCTCGCTGGGCTCGGCCGGTCGACTGCGATGACGAGGGCGGGGGCGCCGGGCCCGGGCCACGGTGTGCGCCGGCGCCCGGGCGTCGGGGGATCAGGCCCAGGCGCGCGGGTCGCGGCCGGTCGTGGCGAGCAGGCGCTCGAACGGGTCCGCGCCGGCGGGCAGCTCCACGGCCTCCTTGAAGACGTTCATCTTCCGGGCCATGGGCGCCATCCGCTCCACCTCGCCCGTCAGCCCCTCCACCACGGTGGGGTCCGGCTGGAACGGCCGGCCCGTGGCACGGGCCAGGTCCCAGATGTGGACGGTGAGGTCGAGCAGCACCATCGACGCGACCGTCCTCGCGGGCATGTCCATGGCGCCCGTGGTGCCCTCCTCGGCGCCCGGCGCGGACCAGGCGGCCACCAGCTTCCCGGTCTCCGCCTCGAAGCCGGCGCGCCAGTCGCCCTCGCCCACGTAGTCCGGCGTGGCGGAGAAGTCGGACGGCTGCTTGGCGGCGAGGGCCTGGAAGTTCACGACGACGTGCAGCAGGTGGTTCAGCAGCGCGCGCACGTCGTACTCGGCGCAGGGGGTGGGCGCGTCGAGGCTGTCCTCGGGGATGCCCCGCACCACGAGGACGGCCTGGGTGACGGCGGTGTCCAGCAGTTCGCTCATGCGGTACGTCATGGGTCCACGCTGCCCGCTCCCGCTCCCGGCCGTCTTGAAGAAACGCGCCAAGGCCGGGAGCCCTCACGCGGAGGGCGCCCCGGACCCCGGCGGGCACGGCACCGGCCGGGACGCCCGATGACGACGCGGGAGACGGGGCCTCCGGGCGTCGGGAGCCCGGCAGGATCGGCAGGACAGCCCTTAGCATCACGGACATGAGCCCTGACGGACCACGTCGTGACACCCGGGGCATCGTCGACGCCGCCGAGCTGCTGACGCACGTCCGCTTCCGCCGCCGCGAGCCCGCCCCGGAGCTGCGTCCGTATCTGGAGCACTACTGGCTGATCGACTGGGACCTCGCCGAGCCGTACGCGAGCCACGTCGTCCCGCACCCCTCCGTGAACGTCGTCTTCCAGCGCTACGAGAGCGCCGACGGCGGCGGGGACGCTGAGTCGTTCGGCGAGGTCGCCGGGATCGGGCTCGAACTCTTCACGAAGAAGCTCACGGGTCGCGGCCGTGTCTGCGGGGTGCAGTTCCGGCCCGGCGGCTTCCGGCCGTTCGCGCCGGCGTGGCCGGTGTCCCGCTGGACGGGGCGCCGGGTGCCGCTCGACGAGGTGTTCGCCGACGCCGGCCGGGCCGCGGGCAGGACGGTCGCCGCCGTGCTCGATCCGGCGACCGACGACGCGCGTGCGGCCGCGCTCGACGCCTTCCTGCTGGCCCACGGTCCCGCGCCCGATGCCCAGGCCGAACAGGCCATGGCACTGGTGGACCTGGTGCGCCGGGACCGCACGGTGCGCCGGGTGTCCGAACTGGCCGCCGCGGGGGGCCTGTCCGCGCGCTCCCTGCAGCGGCTGTTCGCCACCCGCGTCGGCGTCGGCCCGAAGTGGGTCATCCTGCGCTACCGCATCCACGAGGCCCTGGAACACGCCGAGTCGGGGGAGGGCCCGGACACCCTCGACTGGGCCCGGCTCGCGGCCGACCTCGGCTACAGCGACCAGGCCCATCTGGTCAGGGACTTCACGGCGACGGTCGGGGTGCCTCCCACGGCCTACGCCCGCCAGGTGTCGGACGCCTGACCCGGACGCGCGTCGGACGCGGGACCACCGGCCTGCACCGGCCGGGTGTCGGAGACGCCCCCTAAGCTGCGGGCATGGACTCTCCCACCAATTCCCCCGTGCGCCTGGAGCCCTGGTCCGAGCAGGACTTCGAGCTTCTCCGGGCCATGAACGCGCCGGAGTCGACGGAGCATCTCGGCGGTCCCGAGACCGAGGAGGCGCTCGCCGGGCGGCATCGGCGCTACGTGGACCTGAGCGCCGACACCACGGGCAGGGGACGGCCATGAACGCGCCGGAGTCGACGGAGCATCTCGGCGGTCCCGAGACCGAGGAGGCGCTCGCCGGGCGGCATCGGCGCTACGTGGACCTGAGCGCCGACACCACGGGCAGGGGACGGGCCCACGAGGTCCGTCGGGCCCCGCGCGCTACCGTCCGGCCCATGAAGATCATCGACCTCGAGTACGGCGACCCCCGCCTGGAGTCCGACCTGCTCCCCGTCCTGCGCGAGCTGCGTCCCCACCTCACCCCCGAACTCTTCGCCGAGGTGCAGGACCGCGGCCGTGTCGCCACCACCCTGCTCGGACTGCTCCACGACGCGGGCGTCAAGGCGAAAGCCGCCTCCAAGAACCCCGCGGACCTCTCCCCACCCGAGGGCGTGGACACCGTCCGCTGCGATCTCGCCGATCCGACGACCTTCGGCGCCGCACTGGAAGGCGTCGACTCCGTCTTCCTGTACGCCGAGCCCTCGCACATCGACGCCTTCACCGCGCAGGCCCGCGCCGCCGGCGTGCGCCATGTCGTCCTGCTGTCCTCCAGCTCCGTGCTCGCCCCCGACGCCGCGGACAACCCGATCGCGGCCTCCCACCTGGCCGTCGAGCGCGCCCTGGAGTCCGCCGCGGTCGACGGCGCCTTCGAGGCGACGCACCTCCGGCCGGGGGCCTTCGCGACCAACGCACTGCAGTGGTCCTGGGCGTTCAGGTCCTCGCGCCCCGTGGAGCTTCCGTATCCCGGTTCGCACGCCGATCCGATCCACGAGACGGACGTCGCCGAGGCCGCCTTCGCCGTCCTCACCGAGTCCCGGCTCCGCGGCTCCTCGTACCTGCTGACCGGCCCCGAATCGCTCGACTTCACCGAGCAGCTGGCGATCCTCGCCGAGGTGACGGGACACCGGGCCACGGTGCACGCCGTGACGCCCGAGCAGTGGAAGGAGTCGGTCTCCTCCCACATACCGGAGACCTTCGCCGACGCCCTGCTGTCCTACTGGGCCGCGCACGACGGCAGGCCGGTGCCCCTGACCCGCACGGTCGAGGAGCTGACCGGGCACCCGGCCCGCACCTTCGCCCGGTGGGCGGCCGAGCACGCGGACGCCTTCCGCCCGTGAGAACGCGGGCCGGGCGAGGTCCCGAAATGCCTGGCCGTCCGGCGGACCCCGGTGACATCCTGTCCCCGTGAACGGACCGGAGATCCAGATCAGTTTCGCCCCCGACCTGCGGCTCTTCGTCTCGGCGGAGCGCCGCACGGGACCCACCGCGGTGACGACCGACGGCGTCTCGACGCTCGGGCACGTCGTGGAGTCACTGGGCGTGCCGCTCACCGAGGCCGGGCGGCTGCTCGTCGACGGGCGGCCCGTGGCCGTCTCGCACGTCCCGGCGGCGGGCGAGACGGTCGAGGTGGAGGGCGTCACCCGCCCGCAGTCCGTGCCCGGCGCTCCGCTCCGGTTCCTCCTGGACGTCCATCTCGGCACGCTGGCGCGCCGCATGCGGCTGCTGGGGATCGACGCGGCGTACGAGAGCGAGGACCTCGGCGACCCGGCGCTGGCGGCGCTCTCGGCGAAGGAGCGGCGGGTGATGCTCTCCCGGGACCGCGGTCTGCTGCGCCGCCGGGAGCTGTGGGCGGGCGCCTACGTGTACAGCGACCGGCCCGAGGACCAGCTGCGCGACGTGCTGGAGCGGTTCGCGCCCCCGCTGGAGCCGTGGACACGCTGCACCGCCTGCAACGGCCGGCTGACCGAGGCCGACAAGGACTCGGTGCGCGAGCGACTGGAACAGGGCACGGAGAAGACGTACGACGTGTTCGCGAGCTGCACGGAGTGCGAGCGGGTGTACTGGCGGGGCGCCCACCACGCCCGGCTGGAGGCGATCGTCACCGACGCGGTCCGCGAGTTCGGCGGGGCGGCGGCGCACTGAGCCGCCGCGGCCGCGTCAGCCGAGKTCGCCCTGGCGCAGCCGCTCGATCTGCACGGCGCTGAGCTCCACGGTCCGGCGCATATGGGCGATGAGCAGGGCGACCTCGGCGTCGCTGTAGGCGTCGAACATCGTGCCCCAGGCCCCGTTGAGCCGCCGCCAGAAGGCACCGAGTTCGGCCATCCGCTCGGGTACCACGGCGACGAGGACGCGCCGCCGGTCCTCGCCGTCCCGCTCGCGCGTCACGTATCCGGCGCGCTCCAGACGGTCCACGAGCCGGGTCGCGGAGCCCGTGGTGAGTCCGGTCAGCTCGGCTATCCGGCCGGTGGTGACGGGGCCGGACTCCAGGGAGAGCAGGTTCAGGCACTGCACATCGGTCGGGTGGAGCCGCAGATGATCCGCCACGGCCTGGTTGAACAGGGCGTAGGAGGCCATGTACCGACGGGACTCGCCGTAGAGCTCGGTCATGAGACCTTCCCGCCGGGCGGACTTCTTCTGCGTCATGCAGGAATTCTACGAAGCGGGCCCGGGAGCGTCACCTGCCGGCAGGGTCGGCAGGACGCCCCCTAAGGGCTCTCGGCGGTCAGATAGCGCTGGACCGTCGGGCCGAGCCAGGCGACGACGTCCTCGCGGGACATCTCGACGGCCGGCGGCAGGCGGAGCACGTAGCGGGCCAGCGCCATGCCGAGGATCTGCGAGGCGACGAGCGCCGCCCGGCGGGGCGCGTCGGCCGGGTCGGGGCAGACGCCGAGGGCGACGGGTCCGAGCTGCTGGGCGAAGACCGCCTGCATCCGCTCGGCGCCGGCGGCGTTGGTCACGCCGACCCGCAGCAGGCCGGTCAGGACGTCGTCGCGCTCCCACCGGTCGAGGAAGTGCGTCACCAGCACCGCGCCGATGTGCCGCTGCGGCAGGCCGCCGATCTCCGGAAGGCTGAGCTCGATCTCCGACGCGGCGGCGAACAGCCCCTCCTTGCTGCCGTAGTAGCGCATCACCATCGACGGGTCGATCCCGGCGTCGCGGGCGATGGCCCGGATGGTGGCGCGCTCGTACCCGTCGGAGGCGAACCGCTCGCGGGCGGCTTCGAGGATCGCGGCGCGGGTCGCGTCGGAACGGCGTGCAGTCGTCATGCCAACAACTGTAGGCCAACGGGTGTTGACATGCCAGAAAGGGCGGCTCTACATTTGCCAACAAGCGTTGACCAACAAGCGTTGACCAACGGACATCGGCACGGCTCCCCCGGAGGCATCGATGAACCAGCTGGACACGGACGTTCTCGTCGTAGGCGCCGGCCCGACCGGCATGCTCCTCGCCGGCGACCTCGCCGGCGCCGGTCTGCGCGTCACGCTGGTCGAGCGCCGCCCGCACGGCATCGGCAACCTGACCCGAGCGTTCGGCGTGCACGCCCGCACCCTGGAGCAGCTGGACGCCCGCGGGCTCGCGGACGAGCTGGTCGCTTTGGGCACCCCCATCACCCGGATGCGCCTCTTCAGCCGGCTCGCCCTCGACCTGACCCGGCTGCCCTCCCGTTTCAACCACCTCCTCATCACCCCGCAGTACGAGGTCGAGCGCCTCCTCGAACGGCGCGTGCTGTCCACAGGTGTGGACGTCCGGCACGAGACGGAGCTGCGCGGGCTGCGCCAGGACGCCGACGGGGTCTCGGCCGAGTTCACCGGCCCCGACGGCGCGCCCCTGACCCTGCGCGCCCGCTACCTCGTCGGCACCGACGGCGTGCGCAGCGCGGTGCGGACCGCGCTCGGACTGCCCTTCCCCGGCGTCTCCGTGATCCGTTCCATCGTCCTGGCCGACGTCCGCCTGGCCGAGGAGCCCGAAGGACTGCTCACGGTCGACGGCTCCGGCGACGCCTWCGCCTTCGTCGCCCCCTTCGGCGACGGCTGGTACCGCGTGATGGGCTGGGACCGGACCCGCCAGGTCCCCGACAGCGAGCCCGTCGACCTCGACGAGGTCCGCGGCATCGCCCGCACCGCGCTCGGCAGTGACTACGGCATGCACGACGCCCGCTGGATCTCCCGCTTCCACAGCGACGAGCGCCAGGCCCCCGCGTACCGCTCCGGGCGGGTCTTCCTCGCCGGCGACGCCGCCCACGTCCACTCCCCCGCCGGCGGACAGGGCATGAACACCGGCCTGCAGGACGCCGCCAACCTGTCCTGGAAGCTCGCCGCGGTCCTGCGCGGGGACGCCCCCGACCCCGAGGCGCTCCTCGACAGCTACCAGGCCGAGCGGCACCCGGTCGGCGCCATGGTGCTCCGCAGCAGCGGCGCCATCGTCCGGCTCGCCATGGCCCGCACCCCTCTCCATCGCGCCGGGCGCGCCCTCGCCGCTCGCTTCCTCGGCACGGTGCGCCCCGCCGCCGCGCGGGCCATGGGCATGATCAGCGGCCTCGGCATCGCGTACGCCCCCGGCCCTGGCGCCCGCCGTCCCGTGGGCCGGCGGGTCCCGGACCTGGCACTGCGGGAGGGGCGGCTCTACGAGCTGCTGCGCGAGGGCGAGTTCGTCCTGATCGCCCCCGAGGGCGCGACGCCCGTCGTGCCCGCGTCCCCGGCGTCACCCACCCGTCTCGTCCGCGCCACCTGGAAGGACCCCGGTCGCCGCACGGCGCTCCTGGTCCGCCCCGACGGATACGCCGCCTGGACCGGCCGTGCGGACGGCTGAGCGGTCCACCGGGGCGGCCCGCCTCCGGGCGGGCCCGTCGGAAGAAGCGGACCCGTCAGAAGGCGTAGGCGTCGCCGGTCGCCAGGACGAGCACGCGATGCCGGTCGTTGTCGGGGTTGGGATCGGTCGAGCCATCGCTCCACGCGGTGCCGATCTCCACGGTGACCTCGTCCGGGGAGCCCGCCGTGCGCAGCCCGATCGCCAGCTCACCGGCCGCCGCCCCGGCGGCCCGCAGCGCACCCGTCCGGCAGGCGACCACCCGCTCGCCGACCCACAGGCAGGCCGGCGGCAGCTCCTGACCCGCGGCCGGCGGCTCCGAGAAGGCGAGCCGCACGGTCGCCTCGGACACGTCCGACGAGCCGTGGTTCCGACTCACCAGCCGGACCTCGAGCCGCCCCTGCCAGAGGGAGGCGTAGCCGTGATGGGCCAGATCCGCCTCGCGCCCGACCCTCGCGGGACCGTCGGCGCGAGCGCTTCCGCACGGACCGGCCATCACCGACGTCATCAGGACAGCACCGAGCAGGGCCTTGCTCCTCGCACTCATGGCCCGAAGATACCGATTGATCCGCATATCTTCTGATTACCAGTCAGCCTGCGTGTCCCGTGACACCCTGACCGCATGCTGATCGCGCGTTCCGTCGCCCTCTTCGCCCTCGCCGCGCTCTTCGAGATCGGCGGCGCCTGGCTCGTCTGGCAGGGCGTACGCGAGGACCGCGGCTGGGCCTGGATCGGCGCGGGCGTCATCGCCCTCGGCGTCTACGGCTTCGTCGCCACCCTCCAGCCCGACGCCGAGTTCGGCCGGATCCTCGCCGCCTACGGGGGCGTGTTCGTCGCCGGATCGATCGCCTGGGGCATGGTCGCCGACGGATACCGCCCCGATCGCTGGGACGTCACCGGCGCGCTGATCTGCCTCGCCGGCATGGCCGTGATCATGTACGCCCCGCGAACCCGCTGAGCCCGCCGCCTATCCTGACCACGCGATCGACGAAATCGACCACACGCGCGAGGAGCACGTCATGACTGCCGCCGGTACCCCCATCGCCGTCGTCACCGGAGCGAGCAGCGGCATCGGCGCCGCCACCGCCCGGCGGCTCGCCGCCGCCGGATACCGCGTGGTCCTCACCGCCCGCCGCAAGGACCGCATCGAGACCCTCGCCGCGGAGATCAACGAGGCCGGCCACCAGGCGACCGCGTACGCCCTGGACGTCACCGACCGCGAGGCCGTCCAGACCTTCGCCACGGCCTTCCGCACCATCGCCGTCCTCGTCAACAACGCGGGCGGCGCGCTCGGCGCGGACTCCGTCGCGACCGGCGACCCCGAGGACTGGCGCCGGATGTACGAGGTCAACGTCATCGGCACCCTCAACGTCACCCAGGCCCTGCTCCCCGCCCTCACCGCGAGCGGCGACGGCACGGTCGTCGTCCTCTCCTCCACCGCCGGGCACTCCACCTACGAGGGCGGCGCCGGCTACGTCGCCGCCAAGAACGGTGCCCGCGTCCTGGCCGAGACCCTCCGCCTGGAGATCGTCGGCACCCCGGTCCGCGTCATCGAGGTCGCCCCGGGCATGGTGAAGACCGAGGAGTTCGCGACCACCCGCTTCCGCGGCGACACCGACAAGGCCGCCAAGGTCTACGCGGGCGTGGCCGAGCCCCTCACCGCCGACGACGTCGCCGACACGGTCACCTGGGCCGTCACCCGCCCGCCGCACGTCAACATCGACCTGCTGGTCGTCCGCCCGCGCGCCCAGGCCTCCAACACCAAGGTGCACCGCGAGCTGTGACGCCGACGCGGAAGGCCCCGGCACCAGGGGTGCCGGGGCCTTCCGCCGCGCGGGAAGGGCGGTCAGCCCTTCACGCAGATGACCTGCTTCAGCTTCGCGACGACCTCGACCAGGTCCCGCTGCTGGTCGATGACCTTCTCGATCGGCTTGTAGGCGCCCGGGATCTCGTCCACGACCCCGGAGTCCTTGCGGCACTCCACGCCCCGCGTCTGCTCCTCCAGGTCCCGCGTCGAGAAGCGCCGCTTCGCCGCGCTCCGGCTCATCTTCCGGCCGGCTCCGTGGGAGGCCGAGTTGAACGACGCCGCGTTGCCGAGGCCCTTCACGATGTACGAGCCGGTGCCCATGGAGCCCGGGATGATCCCGAGATCGCCGGAGCCCGCCCGGATCGCGCCCTTGCGGGTGACGAGCAGGTCCATGCCGTCGTACCGCTCCTCCGCCACGTAGTTGTGGTGGCAGGAGATCACCGGCTCGAAGGTCACCCGCGCCTTGCGGAACTCACGGCGGACGACCTCCTGGAAGAGCGCCATCATGATCGCGCGGTTGTACTTCGCGTACTCCTGCGCCCAGAAGAGGTCGTTGCGGTACGCCGCCATCTGCGGGGTGTCCGCGATGAAGACGGCGAGGTCCCGGTCGACGAGCCCCTGGTTGTGCGGCAGCTGCCGCGCCTCGCCGATGTGGTGCTCGGCGAGCTCCTTGCCGATGTTCCGCGAGCCGGAGTGCAGCATCAGCCAGACCGCACCCGACTCGTCGAGACAGAACTCGACGAAGTGGTTGCCGCTGCCGAGCGTCCCCATCTGGAGCGCGGCCCGCTCCCGGCGGAACTTGACCGCGTCCGCGACCCCGTCGAAGCGGGTCCAGAAGTCGTCCCACCCCGACGTCGGGAACTGGAAGAGCCGCTTGGGGTCCACCTCGTCACGGTGCATCCCGCGACCCACCGGGATCGCCTGCTCGATCTTCGACCGCAGCCGCGACAGGTCTCCCGGCAGGTCGTTCGCGGTGAGCGAGGTCTTCACGGCCGACATGCCGCAGCCGATGTCGACGCCGACCGCGGCCGGGCACACCGCGCCCTGCATCGCGATCACCGAGCCGACCGTGGCGCCCTTGCCGTAATGCACGTCCGGCATCACGGCCAGGCCCTTGATCCACGGCAGCGTCGCCACGTTGTGGAGCTGCTGCATGGCGCCGCCCTCCACCGTCGAAGGATCCGCCCACATCCGGATGGGCACCTGCGCGCCCGGTACCTCTACGTACGACATACTTCCTCGATTCCCCCGATAAGCCTAAAAACGCAAAAACCGGGGCCAAAGCCCGTACAGGTGACGACGGACCGGCATCGACGGCAGTGCGTGCGATACACATTGTGTTCAGCGGCCGGTGTCCGGCGGCAATCGTTTTTTCGGGGAAGTCCTCGGCAGAAGTCGGGAGAAGGGAGCCTGCGAGCGTGCAGCGACAGGCGTACGTACCCGGTCTGACAGCACTCGCGGCGGCACTCGCGCTGGGCCTGACCGGATGCTCCTCCGGCGGCGGCGCGGACGTCACGGCCATGGACTCCAAGGCCGGCCC
>NZ_RDBI01000040.1:2978205-2997615 GCF_008042125.1 Streptomyces sp. MS191 | reverse complement strand
GCCCCCGCCGGGCGGCGTGACCGCGACCCCCACCACCGGCCTGGAGCCCCGCGTCCTGGAGGGCCTGGGCGAGGTGGCGTTCCTCGACGACGTCCTCACCCCCGACGGATCCAACGGCCGGCACCGCACCGTGAGCGTGGTGTTCCGCACATCCAACGTGATCGTCACCATCGGATACGTCGCCCAGACGACCGGCGCCACCGAGGTGCCCGACAGCGCGGAGCTGCAGGAAAGGGCCCGGAATCTGGCCCGGCTGCTCGCCGACCGCCTGGAGGAGTAGCGGTCCCGACCCGCTCCGTGAGCGCATCCCGACCCCGTAACGTGTCGGCGTACCGTGGCCGCCGGCCGGACCGTACGACAAGCGACTGAAGGAACCATGCACCGATCAGCCCCGCGACTCACCCGCATACTCGCCTGCGCAGCCGTCCCGGTGATGCTCGTCGTCGCCGGCTGCTCCTCGGACTCCGACGGCGGTTCCGGAGCGTCCCCGGACAAGGGCAAGGGCTCGGCGTCCTCCGCCCCGCAGACCGCCCCGTCGAAGAAGACGGTCGAGCCCGCGAAGTTCGCGAAGCTGCCCGACGCCTGCAAGGCGGTCTCCGCCAAGACGACCGCGACGCTGGTGCCCAAGGCCAAGGCCAAGAACGGCACGTCGGCCACGTCCAGCGACACCTCCAGCCGTGGCGGCTGCTCGTGGAACGGCCTGGAGGACAAGGGCACGAAGGGCTCGCAGTACCGCTGGCTCGACGTCTCGTTCTACCGCTACGACTCGGACGTCGCGCTCGGCAGCGGCCAGGAGCGCGCCAAGCAGAACCTCGCCAAGGAGCTCGCCAAGCTGGAGGCGACCGAGGGCGCGAAGAAGCTGCGCACCACGGAGACGTCCGGCATCGGCGAGGAGGGCAGGGCCGTCGCCTACGACCTCCGCAAGACCGACGAGGACTTCAAGTACGCCTCGGTCGTGGCCCGTACGGGCAACGTCCTGGTGCTGCTGACCTACAACGGCGCCGGCTACGCGGGCGCGGCCGCCCCCAGCGACAAGGCGGTCATGGACGGCGCCGTGAAGGCCGCCAAGGAGGCCGTCGCCGCGGTCGCCGCCGCGAACTAGCACGCCCGTCCCGCCACGAACACCGTCATATGGGCACATACGCGCGGAGCCTGTCCCTCCCCCGAGGGCCGGGCTCCGCGCGTGTGTGCCACGCTGTGCCCGCGAGATGTCCACTGACGGGAGGGGATCGCGGGTGGCCGCGGTGCAGCTGACACGGACGCACAAGATACTGATCGGCGTGGTCGTCGCCGGTGCGGTGATCATCGCCGGGATCGGTTTCGCGGGTTCGTACGCCGCCGTGCGCGAGCTCGCCCTCGAGAAGGGCTTCGGCGACTTCTCCTACTTCTTCCCCATCGGCATCGACGCCGGCATCTGTGTGCTGCTCGCACTGGACCTGCTGCTGACCTGGATCCGGATCCCGTTCCCGCTCCTGCGGCAGACGGCCTGGGTGCTGACCGCGGCGACGATCGCCTTCAACGGCGCCGCCGCCTGGCCGGACCCGCTGGGCGTCGGCATGCACGCGGTCATCCCGGTGCTGTTCGTCGTCGCGGTCGAGGCGGCGCGGCACGCCGTGGGCCGGATCGCCGACATCACGGCCGACAAGCACATGGAGGGCGTCCGGCTGACCCGCTGGCTGCTCTCGCCCATCCCGACGTTCCGCCTGTGGCGACGGATGAAGCTGTGGGAGCTGCGCTCCTACGAGCAGGTGATCAAGCTGGAGCAGGACCGGCTGATCTACCAGGCACGCCTGCAGGCCCGCTTCGGCCGGGCCTGGCGCCGCAAGGCCCCGGTGGAGGCGCTGATGCCGCTGCGCCTGGCCAAGTACGGCGTGCCGCTCGCGGAGACCGCCGCCGCCGGGCTCGCCGCGGCAGGCGTCGAGCCCGCGCTGCTGCCGCCGCAGCCGGCCCAGGCCGCGCAGGTCCCGGCGGGCCTCACGGGCCGGCCCGACCTGCCGCAGGGACTCCCGGCTCAGCCGGCGAACGCGCAGCAGCCCCCGCAGCTCCTCCAGGCGTCCCCCCGGGACCTGCCGCAGGGTGGCCTCCCCGGCCAGGGACCGGAGCTGCCGCCGAACCACGACAGCCCCTGGTTCCAGGCGCAGCAGCTGCCGCCCGAGGCCTACGAGGGCGCCTTCGACCCGCAGTACGTGGAAGGTCTCGAGCCGACGCCCGTCGCGGTGCCCCAGGGGCCGGACGACCTGCCGATCCCGGGCCCGCGCCAGGAGCAGGGTCCGGAGCAGTTCGAGGAGTACCCGGAGTACGTCGAGCCGGAGCCGCAGGTGGACGAGTTCTCCGAGGCCGCCTACAAGGCGATGTGGGACTACGTCGAGGAGCGGCAGGACTTCCCGAACGCCGAGCAGCTCGACATATGGCTGAGCGACATGTACGGGGTCCAGCACCCGCGCAGCGCGTCGATCCTGCGGGAGCTGACGCCGCGGCTGCGCCACCGCATCGAGCAGGAGATGGCGGAGAACCACATCCCGTAGGTCCCGCCGGTCCACCTGCTGGGAACGCGCGAAGGCCCCCGCCCGGAAACCGGGCGGGGGCCTTCGCACACGTCACGCGCCGAGCAGCCTGCGCACCCGCTCCGCGCCGACGGCCAGCAGCAGCGTGGGCAGCCGGGGGCCCGTCTCACGGCTCACCAGGAGCTTGTAGAGCAGGGCGAAGAAGGACCGCTGGGCGACCTTCAGCTCCGGGGTGGGCTTGGCCTCGGGGTCGAGACCGGCCATGACCTTCGGGACGCCGTAGACCAGGGTGGTCAGACCGTCGAGGGACCAGTGCGTGTCCAGCCCCGCCAGGAGCAGGCGCAGCGACTCGCGGCCCTCGTCGTCGAGGGAGCCGAGGAGTTCGGCGTCCGGCTCATCGCGGACGATCGTGCGCTGGTCGGCCGGGACCTGGGTGGTGATCCAGTTCTCGGCGCGGTCCAGCCGGGGCCGGACCTCGTCCAGGTCGGTGACCGGGCTCTCCGGGTCCAGCTCGGTCAGGATCCGCAGGGTCTGCTCGTCGTGGCCGGCCGTGATGTCCATGACCGAGGCCAGCGTCCGGTACGGCAGCGGGCGCGGGGTGCGCGGCAGCTCACCGGCGGCGGTGCGGGCGGCCCGGGCGTGCGCCGCGGCGTCGGCCGGGAGCACGCTGCCGTCCGCGACCTTGGCCTCCAGCTTGTCCCACTCGTCGTAGAGCCGCTGGATCTCCTGGTCGAAGGCGATCTTGAAGGACTGGTTGGGCTTGCGGCGCGCGTACAGCCAGCGCAGCAGCGGCGCCTCCATGATCTTCAGCGCGTCGGCCGGCGTCGGGACGCCACCGCGCGACGAGGACATCTTGGCCATGCCGCTGATGCCGACGAAGGCGTACATGGGGCCGATCGGCTGCACGCCGTCGAAGATCTGACGCACGATCTGGCCGCCGACGACGAAGGACGAGCCGGGCGAGGAGTGGTCGACGCCGGAGGGCTCGAAGATGACGCCCTCGAACGCCCAGCGCATCGGCCAGTCGACCTTCCAGACCAGCTTGCCGCGGTTGAACTCGCTCAGCTTCACGGTCTCGGCGAAGCCGCAGGACGTGCAGGTGTAGGCCAGCTCGGTGGTCTCGTCGTCGTACGACGTGACGGCCGTCAGGTCCTTCTCGCAGCGCCCGCAGTACGGCTTGTACGGGAAGTACCCGCCCGCGCCGCCCGAGCCGTCGTCCTCGCTCGCCGCGCCGGAGCCCTCCTCGGCCTCCAGCTCGGCCTCGTCGACCGGCTTCTGCGACTTCTTGGCCGGTCCCTTCTTGGTCCGGTACTGGTCGAGGATCGCGTCGATGTCACCGCGGTGCTTCATCGCGTGCAGGATCTGCTCGCGGTAGGTGCCCGCCGTGTACTGCTCCGTCTGGCTGATGGGGTCGTACTCGACGCCCAGCTCGGCCAGCGACTCCACCATGGCGGCCTTGAAGTGCTCGGCCCAGTTGGCGTACTCCGAGCCGGCCGGGGCCGGGACGGAGGTCAGCGGCTTGCCGATGTGCTCGGCCCAGGACTCGTCGACGCCCGCGACGCCGTTCGGCACCTTGCGGTAGCGGTCGTAGTCGTCCCAGGAGATCAGATGACGGACCTCGTGGCCGCGCCGGCGGATCTCGTCGGCGACCAGGTGCGGGGTCATGACCTCGCGCAGGTTGCCCAGGTGGATGGGACCGGAGGGTGAGAGTCCGGAGGCGACGACGACCGGTTTGCCAGGCGCACGTCGCTCCGACTCGGCGATGACCTCGTCCGCGAAACGGGAGACCCAGTCGGTCTCGGTGCTGCTCTGAGCCACGGTCGGTACGTCCTTCTTCCTGGAATCCCTCGGAGCCTTACAGCCTTACGCCGGCCATTCTCCCAGACGACGGGACCCGCTCCGGGGTTGTCCACGGCCGGGAAAAACACGTTGCTCTGCCATGGGACACTTGACAAGCGAAATTCAGCCCCCGGAACCACCCAAGGAACCGGTACACCACCGACAGGAACGGAAGCTCATGGCCTCGGTCCCTTCCCTCGCTTCGACCGTGCAGCAGCGCCTCGCGGAAGGTCTCTCGGCAGCCCTGCCGGAGGCCGGCTCCGCCGACCCGCTGCTGCGACGAAGCGACCGGGCCGACTTCCAGGCCAACGGCATCCTGGCCCTCGCCAAGCGGCTCAAGGGCAACCCGCGTGAGCTGGCGACGCAGGTCGTCGACGGCATCCCGGCGAACGACGTGCTGAAGGAGATCGAGGTCTCGGGCCCCGGCTTCCTGAACATCACGGTCACCGACGAGGCGATCGTGCGGACCCTCGCCGCCCGGGCCGCCGACGACCGCCTCGGCGTGCCGTTCGCCCCCGACGCCGGCACCACGGTGATCGACTACGCCCAGCCGAACGTGGCCAAGGAGATGCACGTCGGTCACCTGCGTTCCGCCGTGATCGGCGCCGCGATGGTCGAGATCCTCGAGTTCACCGGCGAGACGGTGGTCCGGCGCCACCACATCGGCGACTGGGGCACCCAGTTCGGCATGCTCATCCAGTACCTGATCGAGCACCCGCACGAGCTGGACCACGCGTCGGACGGGGAGGTCTCCGGCGAGGAGGCCATGTCCAGCCTGAACCGGCTCTACAAGGCCTCGCGCGCGCTCTTCGACTCCGACGAGGAGTTCAAGACCCGGGCGCGGGCGCGGGTCGTGGACCTCCAGGCGGGCGAGCCGGAGACCCTCGCCCTGTGGCAGCGGTTCGTCGACGAGTCGAAGATCTACTTCTACTCGGTCTTCGACAAGCTCGACATGGACATCCGGGACCCCGACGTCGTCGGCGAGTCCGGGTACAACGACATGCTCGCGGAGACCTGCCGGATCCTGGAGGAGTCGGGCGTCGCGGTGCGCTCCGAGGGCGCCCTCTGCGTCTTCTTCGACGACGTCAAGGGCCCGGACGGCAACCCGACTCCGCTGATCGTCCAGAAGTCCGACGGCGGCTTCGGCTACGCGGCGACCGACCTGTCCGCGATCCGCGACCGGGTGGGCAACCTGAAGGCGACGACCCTGCTGTACGTGGTCGACGCCCGCCAGTCCCTGCACTTCAAGATGGTCTTCGAGACCGCCCGCCGGGCCGGCTGGCTGAACGACGAGGTCAAGGCCGTCCAGCTGGCGTTCGGCACCGTGCTCGGCAAGGACGGCAAGCCGTTCAAGACCCGTGAGGGCGAGACCGTCCGGCTGGTCGACCTGCTCGACGAGGCCGTGGACCGGGCGACGTCGGTCGTGCGCGAGAAGGCCGAGAAGGTGGGCCTGACCGAGACCGAGATCGTCGAGAACGGCCAGTACGTGGGCATCGGCGCGGTCAAGTACGCCGACCTGTCCACGTCCGCGGCGCGCGACTACAAGTTCGACCTGGACCAGATGGTCTCGCTGAACGGCGACACCTCGGTCTACCTCCAGTACGCCTACGCCCGGATCAGGTCGATCTTCGGCAAGGCGGGCGACCGCACGCCCGTCGCGCACCCGGAGCTCGCCCTGGAGCCGGCCGAGCGGGCCCTCGGCCTGCACCTGGACACCTTCGGCGAGGTGGTCCGGGAGTCCGCCGCGGAGTACGCCCCGCACAAGCTGGCGGCCTACCTCTACCAGCTCGCGTCGCTCTACACGACGTTCTACGACCTGTGCCCGGTCATCAAGCCCGCGCCGCCGCAGGACATCGCGGAGAACCGGCTCCTGCTCTGCGACCTGACCGCCCGCACGCTCCACCAGGGCATGGCCCTGCTCGGCATCCGGACCCCCGAGCGTCTCTGACGCCCGAGCACTCCCGCACGGCCGAAGGCCCCGGCACCGTCTCCGTACGGTGCCGGGGCCTTCGGCCGTGCGGGCCGGAAAGCCCTTAGTAGGTGACCCACTCGCCCTTGTCGGGCAGGTAGTTGTAGGTCTTCTTCCCCTCGATGGCGCTCGTCCGGAAGGGCTTGCCGTCGTCCTTGACGTACAGCGTGCCGTGGCGGTCGCCGCTGCTCCAGTCGACCTCCAGGTACCAGGAGACGACGTGCGACTCGGTGTGGAGGTCCAGGTTGAAGACCTCGGGGTCGCTGGTGGACACCTTGTAGGGGAAGTCCTTGGCGGGCACGACCCCGTCGCCGTCCCGGCCGGCGACCGGCTGCGCGAACGGGCGGGACGCGTCGAGGTCGATGTCGAAGGTCTGCGGGGTGATCCCGCCGCCACAACCGTCGCCCATCGCGTACACGGCCCGGTCGAGCGGAGCGGAGCGCTCCACCACGCGGACGTGGAGGGCGTTGAGCACCACCGCCTCCGCGGTCTTGCCGGTGACGGTCAGCTGGAGCTGCATGTGGCCGCCGTCGACCCCGCCCAGCGCACGGGCCCAGCCGCGCGCGTCCTGCGGCGCGGGCGGCGGCGGGACCTCACCGGGCTGCCGGCCGAGGACGTAGAACTGGCCGCAGGACGACTCCCAGTTGTACGAGCTGATGCCGACGCTCACGGGTGTGGCCACCGCGTGCGGGACCGGCGCGGAGGACTTCGCGGGGGTCGAGGGCGTCGCGGAACC
This sequence comes from Streptomyces sp. MS191, assembly GCF_008042125.1. Taxonomy (GTDB): domain Bacteria; phylum Actinomycetota; class Actinomycetes; order Streptomycetales; family Streptomycetaceae; genus Streptomyces. The sequence goes on along the minus strand of NZ_RDBI01000040.1, from coordinate 2,990,567 downwards.
CGGCGTCGTGGAGGAGGCGGAGGGGGTGCCGGAGGCCGCGGACGGCGTGGGCGTACCGGCGGCGCCGGTGACCGCCGTCGCGGCCCCGGCCGCCTTGCGCCGTCCGTCGCCCTTCGCGTCGGCGTCACCGTCGTCCGGGCGGCTGACGGCATAGGCGACTGGCACGGCAAGGGCGACGACCGCGGCGGCCGCGAGGACCGTGCGCAGCCGCTTGCGGGTGCCCGCCCCGGTCGGCGCCGGGGGCCGCACGGTGACGAGGACGTCCGCGTCCGCTCCGGACCCGGAGCCCGGCTCCCGCTCCGGTCGTGACCCCGGCCGCGGTCCCACCGCCGGTGAGGACTCGGCCCCGGCCGCGGACGCTCCGTCAGCAGCGGCCGGGCCGGGCGGCGTCGTCTCCGGCCGGGACTCCACCGGCTCCGCGGGCTCCGCCGGTCCGGGCTCGCCCGGCTGTCCGGACCCGGTACCGGACGCGCCGGGCGCCTCGGACACCGTGCCCTGCCCCGGTCCGGCCGCCGGCTCCGGCGTGGCCGCGGCCGCCTTCCCCCGCCTGCGCGCCTCGTCCGCCAGGATCCAGCCGCGGTGAAGGGCGATCAGCTCCTCCCGGGAGGCTCCGCACAACCGCCCCAGCCGCTCCACCGGAGCGAACTCGGTCGGTACGGCATCGCCGTTGCAGTACCGGTGGAGCGTCGACGTACTCACGTGGAGCTTCTTCGCCAGTGCCCCGTAGCTGAGCCCGGATCGTTCCTTCAGATCGCGCACCAGCTCCGCGAAGCCGTCCGTCTCCGTCGCCACCCGCCCCGTGCCCCCTCGTCTCGCCGTCCCAGGAACGCATTCCAGGGAAGGGTCGTTTCCCCAGCTCGCAGGATGTGCGGGCGTTCCAGCTTCCCCCATTGTCCCGTGTCGATTGCGCGGGGTGGGGACCGCCCCGCAGGCTGAGGCCCATGCCGAGCAGCCGCCTCACGGATCTCGTGGCCACCGCGGTGCTGATCATGTGCGCCGCGATCGCGATCGCCCTGATCACCCGGACCTGAACCGACCGACCGAACCTCACGGGGGAACCACCATGCGCGCCACCTCTCGCCTCACCCTGGCCGCCGCCGCGSTCGTCGCCGGTCTCGCCCTGACCGCCTGCGGTCAGGGCGCCGACGACAAGGCCGCGACGCCCTCCGCCTCCACCGCCCCGGCGCCCCGGTCCACCGGCTCGGCCACGCCGAGCGCACGACCGGCCGCCCCGTCCGTGACGGCGCGGCCCACCACCGCCCGGCCGGCCGGGACGACCCGTCCCGCCACCGGCGCTCCGGCCCCCTCCCGGTCCGGTGACCCCGTCAGCACGCCCTGCACAGGCGCCACCACCAAGGTGATCGCGAGCAAGGTCAGCCGACCCGTCAACCACCTGCTGCTGACCGTCACCAACACCGGCACCCAGGCGTGCAACGCCTACGGAGCCCCCTTCGTCGGCTTCGACGACGCGCAGTCCCCGATCCGGATCCTCGACGAGAGCAAGCCCCAGGCCGTCGTCACCCTCGCCCCCGGCGAGTCGGCGTACGCCTCCGTCCTGCTCACCGGCGAGGGTGGCGCGGACTCCCACGGGCGTACGGTCCGCAGGATCTCGGTCCACTTCGCGCCGGGCGACGGCTCCGGCGGCTCGGTCGGCAGCGGCCGCACGGTGGCGGCCCCGTCGGGCACCTACGCCGACGACGGCGCCGCCGTCTCGTACTGGCAGCGGAACGCGGACGAGGCACTGACCTTCTGAGGCCGGCGCCCGGTACCGGCCCCGTACCGCTCGGCGCCCGGTACCGGTCCGCGCTGCGCTCGCGGTCAGCGCAAGGGGTGGGACGTCCTGCCCGACACCTCGTCGATCTCGGTGTGCGCCTTCTGCAGCAGCTGCGAGGCGAGGTCCATCAGCGCGCGCGCCCCCGCGATCTCCTCGCCCACCCGCAGCTGGTCCGGGTCGGAGGGGTGCCGCTGCGCGTTGCCGTGGGCACGGAACTCGGTGCCGTCACCGAGCCGCACCATGGCGGCCGCCCTCGTCCGGTCGCCTTCCTCCTTGAACTCCATTTCGACGTGCCATCCGACGAGTGTCTCCATGAGGACCACCTCCAGGGGTACTACCAGGGTGCGCCGCCCGCTCCTTCCGTACCAACCGGTGGGTACCCGACCGTTCGGTCGGCACGCATGGGGCGAACCGGCCGGGGGAAGGGCCGGACGCACCGCCGCCCCCACCCAGGCCGATCACCGTGCGTTAATCGGTTTGCACGTTCGGCATCGGCACGCAAAACTGTTAGTCATGACTAACGTTTTAACGGAATCGCTCGACTTCCCGGAGTTCGGACGCCCGGACGCCGGTCTCGTCCTGATCTCCGAATGGTCCACCGAGGACGCCGCGCACCAGCGGACGGTCATGGACGGCGTCGTCGACGCCTGGACCGCGGCCCCGCTTCCGGAGTCCTTCCTCGCCCGGCACTGCCTGGCGGGCTCGGACGGCCGCACCATCCTCAACATCGCCCAGTGGACCAGCGCCGAGGGCCACCGGGAGTTCTCCGCCGACCCGGCGAACCAGCGCGCTCTCGGCGCGGCGATCGCCTCCCTCATCACCGCGGGTCCGCCCGGCCGCTACGCCTACGACCGGGTGACCGCGCTGCGCCGGGGACACGTCCGCAGCCTCGGCACCGCCCCGTCCGACGACGACGGCAGCGTGCTGGCCCGGCACCACCACCGCAGCGAGGACGGCAAGGTCGTGCACGTCCTGACCGCCCACGACGACGACGGGGACGGAACCGTCCTGCGGTTCCGTCCCCATCGAGGGCTCGTGCGCCGGGTCGCCGCGGTCAGATCCCGCGGCTGAGCTTCCGGGCGACCTCGGTGGCCCAGTAGGTCAGGATCATCTGCGCACCGGCCCGCCGGATCCCGGTCAGCGTCTCCAGGATCGCCCTGTCGCGGTCGATCCAGCCCTTCTCGGCGGCGGCCTCCACCATCGCGTACTCACCGCTGATCTGGTACGCCGCGACCGGCACGTCCACCGTCTCGGCGACCTTGGCGAGCACGTCCAGGTACGGCCCGGCCGGCTTCACCATCACCATGTCGGCGCCCTCTTCGAGGTCCAGCGCCAGCTCGCGCAGGGACTCCCGCAGGTTCGCCGGGTCCTGCTGGTAGGTCTTGCGGTCGCCCGTGAGGGAGGAACCGACGGCCTCCCGGAAGGGACCGTAGAAGGCGGAGGAGTACTTCGCGGTGTACGCGAGGATCGACACGTCCTCCTTGCCGATGGTGTCCAGCGCGTCGCGGACCACCCCGACCTGACCGTCCATCATCCCGGGTCCACCGTCTCGGCGACCTTGGCGAGCACGTCCAGGTACGGCCCGGCCGGCTTCACCATCACCATGTCGGCGCCCTCTTCGAGGTCCAGCGCCAGCTCGCGCAGGGACTCCCGCAGGTTCGCCGGGTCCTGCTGGTAGGTCTTGCGGTCGCCCGTGAGGGAGGAACCGACGGCCTCCCGGAAGGGACCGTAGAAGGCGGAGGAGTACTTCGCGGTGTACGCGAGGATCGACACGTCCTCCTTGCCGATGGTGTCCAGCGCGTCGCGGACCACCCCGACCTGACCGTCCATCATCCCGGKCGGGCCGACGACGTGGACGCCCGCGTCGGCCTGGACCTGGGCCATCTCGGCGTACCGCTCCAGCGTGGCGTCGTTGTCGACCCGGCCGCTCCCGTCCAGGACGCCGCAGTGCCCATGGTCGGTGTACTCGTCCAGGCACAGATCCGACATGATCACGAGGTCGTCGCCCACCTCGGCCTTCACGTCCCGGATCGCGACCTGCAGGATCCCGTCCGGGTCGGTGCCGGCCGTGCCCGCGGCGTCCTTCTTCTCGTCCTCCGGCACACCGAAGAGCATGATCCCGGAGACACCCGTCTCCAGCGCCTCCACGGCGGCCTTCCGCAGCGTGTCCCGGGTGTGCTGCACGACCCCCGGCATCGCGGCGATCGGCACAGGCTCCGTGATCCCCTCGCGCACGAACGCGGGAAGGATCAGATCGGCCGGGCTCAGGCGCGTCTCGGCCACCATCCGCCGCATGGCGGGAGTCGTCCGCAGCCGCCGCGGCCGCGCCCCGGGAAAGGATCCGTACGAGTTCATGCCCCCGAGGCTACGCCCGTGCGCCCCCTGCTCTTACCGACAGGTTGTTGCCCTCCGCGGGACCACGTCCCGGCCCCGCACCGCCCGCCCCGCACCGCGGGCCCCACGACGAAGCGGGGTGCGGGACCCCGACAGGTCCCGCACCCCGCTCCACGCACACCGCTCGCGTCAGGTCGTCCGGCGCCTGCGCGCCCCCGGCCTGCGCTCGCTCGGCCGCGTCACCGGATCCCCGGCCTCCAGCGCCGCCTCGCGGCGTCGCGTCCCGAAGGCCGCCAGCGCCTCGGCGAGCTTGTGCACCGACGGCTCCGGCGACAGCACGTCGACCCGCAGCCCGTGCTCCTCCGCCGTCTTGGCCGTCGCCGGCCCGATACAGGCGATGACGGTGACGTTGTGCGGCTTGCCGGCGATACCGACCAGGTTCCGCACGGTCGACGAGGACGTGAAGAGCACGGCGTCGAAGCCGCCGCCCTTGATCGCCTCACGCGTGTCCGCCGGCGGCGGCGACGCCCGGACCGTGCGGTAGGCGGTCACGTCGTCGACCTCCCACCCGAGCTCGATCAGGCCCGCGACCAGCGTCTCCGTCGCGATGTCCGCCCGCGGCAGGAAGACGCGGTCGATCGGGTCGAAGACCGGGTCGTACGGCGGCCAGTCCTCCAGGAGACCCGCCGCCGACTGCTCGCCGCTCGGCACCAGGTCCGGCTTCACACCGAAGTCGACCAGCGCCGCGGCCGTCTGCTCACCCACCGCCGCGACCTTGATCCCGGCGAAGGCCCGGGCGTCGAGCCCGTACTCCTCGAACTTCTCCCGCACCGCCTTCACCGCGTTGACGGACGTGAAGGCGATCCACTCGTAGCGACCGGTCACCAGGCCCTTGACCGCACGCTCCATCTGCTGCGGCGTCCGCGGCGGCTCGACGGCGATCGTCGGCACCTCGTGCGGCACGGCGCCGTAGCTGCGCAGCTGGTCGGAGAGCGACGCGGCCTGCTCCTTGGTACGCGGCACGAGCACCCGCCACCCGAAGAGCGGCTTCGACTCGAACCACGCCAGCTGGTCGCGCTGCGCCGGGGCGCTGCGCTCGCCGACCACGGCTATGACGGGCCGGTGCCCCTCGGGAGAGGGCAGCACCTTCCCCTGCTTGAAGACCTGGGCGATCGTGCCGAGCGTCGCGGTCCAGGTCCGCTGCCGCGTCGTCGTGCCGCCGATGGTCACGGTGAGCGGGGTGTCCGGCTTACGGCCTGCCGCCACCAGCTCTCCGGCCGCCGCCGCCACCGCGTCCAGCGAGGTGGACACGACCACGGTGCCGTCCGAGGCGCCGACCTCGCTCCAGCAGCGGTCGTCGGCGGTACGGGCGTCCACGAAGCGCACATCGGTGCCCTGCGCGTCGCGCAGCGGGACACCGGCGTACGCGGGCACGCCCACCGCCGTGGCCACGCCGGGCACGACCTCGAAGGGGATGCCCTCGGCAGCGCAGGCGAGCATCTCCTGACCTGCGTTTCCGTCGAGGCCGGGGTCGCCGGTCACCGCACGGACGACCCGCTTGCCGCCCCGCGCAGCCTCCATGACAAGATTGGTTGCGTCCCTCAACACGGGGACCCCGGCGGTTGTTGACGCCTCGTCAACAACCGTCAGCTCAGGCGTGCTCACGCCTGTGCGCGCATGGCAGCGGACGACCTCGAGAACCTCCGGTTCGGCGATCAGGACGTCCGCGCCTGACAGGGCCTCGACGGCCCTGAGCGTCAGGAGTCCGGGGTCGCCGGGTCCGGCACCGAGGAAGGTGACGCTCCCATGGCCGGGAAAGGCCGAGGACACGGGGCTGGTGGTGGGGCTGGTGGGGCTCAAAGTGCTCGCTCCCCCATAAGACCGGCCGCACCCTTGGCGAGCATCTCGTCCGCGAGTTCGCGTCCGAGTGCCATCGCCTCGTCGTGCGACGCGGGTACGGGACCGGTGGTGGACAGCTGCACCAGCGTCGAGCCGTCGGTGGTGCCGACGACGCCGCGCAGGCGCATTTCGGTGACAATCTGCCCGCGGCCGGAAACTTCGGCCAGCAGGTCGGCCAGCGCACCCACGGGTGCGGAGCAGCCGGCCTCCAGGGCGGCGAGCAGGGATCGCTCCGCGGTCACGGCGGCCCGGGTGTGCGGGTCGTCGAGCTCGCCGAGCAGGGCGACGAGACCGGCGTCGACCGCCGGGCACTCGATCGCCAGCGCCCCCTGGCCGGGGGCGGGCAGGACGGAGTCGACCGACAGGAAGTCGAGCGACAGGGAGCCGATGAGCTCCTCCGTACGGCCGATGCGGTTGAGTCCGGCCGCGGCGAGAACCACCGCGTCCAGCTCGCCCTTGTGCACGTATCCGACGCGGGTGTCGATGTTCCCGCGGATCGGCACGGTCTCGATGGTCAGCCCGTGGCTGCGCGCGTAGGCGTTCAGCTGGGCCGTGCGCCGCGGCGAACCGGTGCCGATCCGGGCGCCCTCCGGCAGCCGGTCGAGCGTCAGTCCCGCACGGGCGATCAGCACGTCGCGCGGGTCCTCGCGCCGCGGGATCGCGGCGAGGACGAGCTCGGGGTGCTGCGCGGTCGGCAGGTCCTTCAGGGAGTGGACGGCGAAGTCCACCTCGCCGGCCAGGAGCGCGTCGCGCAGCGCGGCGACGAACACACCGGTGCCGCCGATCTGCGCGAGGTGCTCCCGGGAGGTGTCCCCGTACGTCGTGATCTCCACGAGCTCGACGGGCCGGCCGGTCAGCTGCCGGACGGCGTCGGCCACCTGCCCGGACTGGGCCATGGCGAGCTTGCTGCGCCTGGTCCCGAGCCTCAGTGCCCTCTCGGTCATACTCGCCCTCGGTTCTTGACGTCGGCGTCATTCAGGTCGGCCCGGGAGACGGAGGCGACCGTCTCCGGGTCGAGGTCGAAGAGTGTCCGCAGCGCGTCCGCGTACCCGGCACCGCCGGGCTCGCTGGCCAGCTGCTTGACCCGCACGGTCGGCGCGTGCAGGAGCTTGTCGACCACGCGGCGCACGGTCTGGGTGATCTCGGCACGCTGCTTGTCGTCGAGGTCGGGCAGCCGGCCCTCCAGCCGGGCGACCTCGCCCGCGACGACGTCGGCGGCCATGGTGCGCAGGGCGACCACGGTCGGGGTGATGTGCGCGGCACGCTGGGCGGCGCCGAAGGCGGCCACCTCGTCGGAGACGATGGCGCGGACCTGGTCCACGTCGGCGGCCATCGGCGCGTCGGCGGAGGCCTCGGCCAGCGACTCGATGTCGACGAGCCGGATGCCCGGCATGCGGTGGACGGCCGCGTCGATGTCCCGGGGCATGGCGAGGTCGAGCAGCGCCAGCGGGGCCGTACGCCCGCGCATCGCCGACTCGACGGCCTCGGCGGTCAGGACCAGCCCGGTCGCCCCGGTGCAGGAGATCACGATGTCGGCACGTGTCAGTTCGTCGCCGACGGCAACCATCTCGGCCGCGCGTGCGGCCACGCCCGCGCCACCGGGCTCGGTGAGGATCTGCACGAGGCGCTCGGCTCGGGACCCGGTGCGGTTGGCGACGACGATCTCGGCGACGCCGGCGCGCGCGAGCGTCGCGGCGGCCAGCGAGGACATCGAGCCGGCGCCGATGACCAGCGCCTTCTTGCCCTTGGCCCAGGTGTCGACGTCCGCGCCCGCGGCGAGCTGCTCCAGGCCGAAGGTGACGAGCGACTGCCCGGCACGGTCGATCCCGGTCTCGCTGTGAGCCCGCTTGCCGACCCGCAGGGCCTGCTGGAACAGGTCGTTCAGGAGCCGCCCGGCGGTGTGCAGTTCCTGGCCGAGCGCGAGGGCGTCCTTGATCTGGGCGAGGACCTGGCCCTCGCCGACGACCATGGAGTCCAGGCCGCAGGCCACCGAGAAGAGGTGGTGGACGGCCCGGTCCTCGTAGTGCACGTACAGGTACGGGGTCAGCTCCTCGAGACCGACGCCGCTGTGCTGCGCGAGGAGCGTGGACAGCTCGGCGACGCCCGCGTGGAACTTGTCCACGTCGGCGTAGAGCTCGATGCGGTTGCAGGTGGCCAGGACCGCGCCCTCGGCGGCCGGTTCGGCGGCGAGGGTGTCCTGCAGCAGCTTGGCCTGTGTGTCCGCGGGGAGCGAGGCCCGCTCCAGGACGCTGACCGGGGCGCTGCGGTGGCTGAGACCGACGACGAGGAGACTCATGCCGGCATCACGGCGGGGATGTCCCCGTCGGGTCCCTTGCGGCCGGCCGACGCGGCCCCGCCACGCGCCGCGGGAGGCGTGGCGCTCTCGGTGCCGCCCCCTTCCTCGCCGGCCTTGCGCTGCTCGTGGAAGGCGAGGATCTGCAGCTCGATGGAGAGGTCGACCTTGCGCACGTCCACGCCGTCGGGCACGGAGAGCACGGTCGGGGCGAAGTTCAGGATGGAGGTGACACCGGCGGCCACGAGCCGGTCGCAGACCGGCTGGGCGGCGCCTGCCGGGGTCGCGATGACACCGATGGAGACGCCGTTGTCCTCGATGATCTTCTCGAGGTCGTCGCTGTGCTGCACGGGCATGCCGGCGACCGGCTTGCCGGCCATGGCGGGGTCGGCGTCGATCAGCGCGGCGACCCGGAAGCCACGGGAGGCGAACCCGCCGTAGTTGGCCAGCGCGGCGCCGAGGTTGCCGATGCCGACGATGACGACGGGCCAGTCCTGCGTCAGACCGAGCTCGCGGGAGATCTGGTAGACGAGGTACTCGACGTCGTAGCCGACGCCGCGCGTGCCGTACGAGCCGAGGTAGCTGAAGTCCTTCCGCAGCTTCGCGGAGTTGACCCCCGCGGCGGCTGCGAGCTCCTCGGAGGAGACCGTGGGTACGGAGCGCTCCGACAGTGCGGTGAGCGCACGCAGATACAGCGGAAGCCGGGCGACGGTGGCCTCGGGAATTCCTCGGCTGCGGGTCGCCGGTCGGTGAGTTCGGCCAGTTGCCACGGTGCTCCTGCGGGATGAGCGGGGCTTTAGGCGGCCATACGTCCCAGGACCGCCCCGTCGAATGCAGGCTATGTCTTTGTGAACGCGTGCACAAAGATGGTGTCCGTTTTGTCCGGCCAAAGTGACCGGGGTCACGCGGCCGGATCGCTTCGGAACGGAACCACGAAGCATGTCATCCCGTTGAGAACCCGAAGCGGGCAAAACCGCACACTCTCCTCACGACCACGCCCCTGAAAGCCGACAGAACGTCCACGATGACAGCCCTGTTCCGGTCACCCACCCAGTTCACGCCGAAGCCGCCCGGCATCCACCCGCCAGAAGGTGTGCTGCTCGCCGTCGACCAGGACCACGGGGATCTGCTCCCAGTAGGCCCGGTGGAGCTCCTCGTCCTGGGTGATGTCCTTCTCCTCCCAGCTCGCTCCGGTCTCGGCGCAGACCGCCTCGACGACGGCGCGGGCGTCGTCACAGAGATGACAACCCGGTTTCCCGATCAGCGTCACGGTCCGCTCGGCGGCCGGGACGGGAACGGCGGAGGCGTCCTTCTTCTTCGTCCGTCCAAACATGCCGTCCATTCTGCGCCGCGAATCCGCAGTCGCGCCCCACGCGTCGGCGCCACGCCCGGGCGAATGCGCGCCCGCACCGTCCAGCTTGCTCCCCCATCGTCCGTTTAACAGGAGAGTCGCGGAGTGTTCACGCCTTGGCATCCCCACCGGTCGGGAAGTCCCGAACAGACTGGCTATGCTCACGACATGGCCGCTCTGGGATGGCTCACCCCCCGTAGGCGCTCCGCCACCGCGCGCAGCGTTCTGGCAGGCGAGGCCGCTGCAGAGGCAGCGCGCAAGACCTCGCTCCAACTGGAACGCGAGCGCGAAGGGGCCGCGACCGAGGCCGCCGACACCGCAGGGGGGAAGCCCGCGGAGCCGGAGTTCCCGGTCGTCGGAGACTCGCTGGCCGCCGCCTTCTTCGACCTCGACAACACCGTGATGCAGGGCGCCGCGATCTTCCACTTCGGCCGCGGCCTGTACAAGCGGAAGTTCTTCCAGCGCCGCGAACTGGCCCGCTTCGCCTGGCAGCAGGCGTGGTTCCGGCTCGCCGGCGTCGAGGACCCCGAACACATGCAGGACGCCCGCGACAGCGCGCTGTCCATCGTCCAGGGCCACCGGGTCGCCGAACTGATGTCGATCGGCGAGGAGATCTACGACGAGTACATGGCCGACCGGATCTGGCCCGGCACCCGTGCGCTCGCGCAGGCCCACCTGGACGCCGGCCAGAAGGTCTGGCTGGTCACGGCGGCCCCCGTCGAGACCGCCACGATCATCGCCCGCCGGCTCGGCCTGACCGGCGCGCTCGGCACCGTCGCCGAGTCGGTCGACGGCGTCTACACGGGCAAGCTGGTCGGCGAGCCGCTGCACGGCCCGGCGAAGGCGGAGGCGGTGCGCGCGCTGGCCGCCGCCGAAGGACTCGACCTCGCCCGCTGCGCGGCCTACAGCGACTCGCACAACGACATCCCGATGCTCTCGCTGGTCGGGCACCCGTACGCCATCAACCCGGACACGAAGCTGCGCAAGCACGCGAGGGACCGGGAGTGGCGGCTGCGCGACTACCGGACGGGCCGCAAGGCGGCCAAGGTCGGCATCCCCGCCGCGGCGGGCGTCGGCGCACTGGCCGGGGGGACGGCCGCCGCGGTGGCCCTGCACCGCCGCCGCCGCTGACCCTCTCCTCTTTCCACCGTCACCTCGCGGGCCCTTGAGCCGTCACCGCGCGGGGGTGCCCCGGGATCGGGCCGGGCGCCGCGAGCCCGGCGAGATCCGCGAGCCCGGCGAGATCCGTGCGGCACCCCTGGGGTGTCCGCCGCCCCGCCCCCTGCCGCCGTTCACGCGCCGCGGCGGGGATGCCGACCTTGGCCGCCTTGCGGCCCGTCCGGTAGTCGCGCAGCCGCCACTCCCGGTCCCTCGCGTGCTTGCGCAGCTTCGTGTCCGGGTTGATGGCGTACGGGTGCCCGACCAGCGAGAGCATCGGGATGTCGTTGTGCGAGTCGCTGTAGGCCCCGCCCCCTGCCGCCGTTCACGCGCCGCGGGCTGCCGATACGTTTCGGCTGAGATCGACTCCGACAATCCGGGATCCGCTCCGCTCACCCGTACGTGGTCGAACAGCTCCGCACAGGGCGACGGGGAGACATTCGCGGCTCCCTACCCCGCAGCGGGCCCGATCACTCGCCCACCCTCCACATGAGCACAACAGAGCGTGCACGCAGTCACACTCGGAAGCGAAACGATCAACAACCGGTCACCAAGTGCTACTTGTTTCGCCTTCAAGCGGTAACAGATGCGACGTAATCGATGATTTGAGCAACTGGGTGTAGCGCTGCCTGTACGAAGCGTTATTCTCCTCAGACGCACAACGGACCCCCCACGTCGCCACGACGAGTGAACGGTCCCGCACTGCACGTGATGGAAGCTCTGCCTCTGGGAGTCCCGTGTACCCACACGTCGGGGTTGACGCCTCGGGCCTGGCTACGCTGCGCGCAACGGTCCTCGACCACTTGCGCGGCTTCGTCCCCACCGCGTACGCCGTCCCTGTCCCCGCCTTTGCCTTCGCCGCACCGGCACCTGTCGGTCCCTGCTATGCCCTGGCCGACGGCGGTGCCGCCGTCGGAAGACGCGGCAGCCGCGGCTCCGGCGGAACCTCGACCGCCGCCCGCCGCCCCAGCGCCGACAGCGACAGCGCGCGCATGATGGACCTGGTCGAACGCGCCCAGGCCGGCGAGGCCGAGGCCTTCGGCCGGCTGTACGACCAGTACAGCGACACCGTCTACCGCTACATCTACTACCGCGTCGGCGGGAAGGCGACGGCGGAGGACCTCACCAGTGAGACGTTCCTGCGCGCCCTGCGCCGGATCTCCACCTTCACCTGGCAGGGCCGCGACTTCGGCGCCTGGCTGGTCACCATCGCCCGCAACCTGGTCGCGGACCACTTCAAGTCCAGCCGGTTCCGGCTGGAGGTGACCACGGGCGAGATGCTCGACGCGAACGAGGTCGAACGCAGCCCGGAGGACTCCGTCCTGGAGTCCCTCTCCAACGCCGCCCTCCTCGAAGCGGTCCGCCGGCTCAACCCGCAGCAGCAGGAGTGCGTGACCCTGCGCTTCCTGCAGGGCCTCTCGGTCGCCGAGACGGCCCGGGTCATGGGCAAGAACGAGGGTGCGATCAAGACCCTCCAGTACCGGGCCGTGCGCACACTCGCGCGCCTGCTCCCGGACGACGCCCGCTGACCGCTTCGCGCCCCCCACACGCGC
>NZ_RDBI01000040.1:2972976-2978105 GCF_008042125.1 Streptomyces sp. MS191 | reverse complement strand
TCCCCCCACATCCCCACGACCCCCGTCCAACTCACAGTCGGTGACGCCTCGATGACGCACTGGTCCGATCATCTTTCGCGCGTAACCCAAGTGCCGCGCCGCTCGTTGTGCGGAATGCAGGCTCCCTGTGGTCACGCCATGCCCGCAGCCACTCACTCTTTCGTGTGGATGTGTTCAAGGTGTGCAACCTTCCGGACACCCCGGGGAGTCGACCGTCATGACGAGAGGAGGTGCCGCCAGTGATCGCGAACGTATCGGCGCACCGGCGGGCGAACGCCTTCGCCCAGGCCTGGGAAGACCGGACGTCCGAGGACGCGGCGGCCGAACAGCCAGAACCCTCGGCCGAACCGGCCGATCAGGGGAGGCTGCTGGCCCTGGCGAACGGTCTCGGCGAACTGCCGCGACCCCAGATGGACCCCGAGGTCAAGGTGGTGCAACGGGCCCAGCTCGTCGCCGCCATGGAGGCGATGCTCGCGGAGGGCACCGCGGCCGCGGGCCCTACGGTGCCGGAGCAGCGGACGTCGAGCGGACGGGGGACCCACCGGGCCTCCCCGCTCCGGAAATTGCGCCCCCGCTCCCGTTGGTCGAAGGGCATCGCCGCGGGCGGGCTCACGGTCGGTGTGGCCGCGGGCGCTTTCAGCGGCGTGGCCGCTGCCAGCTCCGACGCCCTCCCCGGTGACTCGCTCTACGGGCTGAAGCGCGGCATGGAGGACATCAAGCTCGGGATGGCGGACGACGACGCCGACCGGGGCGGGATCTACCTGGACCAGGCATCGACCCGGCTCAGCGAGGCCCGCAGACTGATGGAACGCGGACGCGCGGGCGATCTCGACCACGAGTCGCTCGCCGAGATCCGACGCGTCCTGGGCGGCATGAAGCACGACGCCTCCGAGGGCCGCCGGCTGCTCAACCAGGCGTACCAGAAGGACGGTGCCATCGCCCCGATGGCCCGGCTGAACTCGTTCGCCCAGGCCCACCGCGACACCTGGAACGGCCTGCGCACCCGCCTGCCCGTCCAGCTCGCGGACGTCGGCAAGGAGGTGAACGACGTCTTCGTCGCCATAGACGAGGATGTCGAGCCCCTCCAGGGGATGCTCCCGCGCACCCTGGACAAGGGCGTCGCCGGTACCAAGGACCCCGGCGCCGCCGACGACTCCCCCGGCTCGCRGATCCAGCACACGCTCTACAAGCTGCTCGTGCAGCGGCGGTGGAGGGGCTCGACATCCTCGTCTATGGCGACGAAGACGTCGTTCACCTCCTTGCCGACGTCCGCGAGCTGGACGGGCACGCCCACGAGCCCCTCGGGCAACCAGTCGCCACCGCAGGTACCGGACGTGACGATCCCGCCGCTGCTGCCCGGTCTGCTCCCGGGCCTGGGCATCGACAGCGACGACGCCCGCTGACGCGGACACTCGGCGGGGGCGCCTCCCATCCGGGGGCGCCCCCGCTCCGCGCCATGCCCGTCAGAAGAAGACCGACCGCCGCTGCACGAGCAGCTTGTAGAGCGTGTGCTGGATCTGCTCCCGCACCTGGTCGGTCAGGTTGAACATCAGCATGGGGTCCTCCACCGACTCCGGCGGATAGCCGTCCGTCTCGATCGGCTCGCCGAACTGGATCGTCCACTTCGTCGGCAGCGGGACCGCGCCGAGCGGTCCCAGCCACGGGAAGGTCGGCGTGATCGGGAAGTAGGGGAAGCCGAGCACCCGCGCCAGCGTCTTGGCGTTCCCGATCATCGGGTAGATCTCCTCGGCACCCACGATCGAGCAGGGCACGATCGGCACCCCGGCGCGCAGCGCCGTCGAGACGAACCCACCCCGGCCGAACCGCTGCAGCTTGTAGCGCTCGCCGAACGGCTTGCCGATGCCCTTGAAGCCCTCCGGCATCACGCCCACGATCTCGCCGGCCCGCAGCAGCCGCTCCGCGTCCTCGGCGCACGCCAGGGTGTGCCCGGCCTTGCGGGCGAGCTCGTTGACCACCGGCAGCATGAAGACGAGATCGGCCGCCAGCAGCCGCAGGTGGCGCCCGGCCGGGTGGTTGTCGTGGACGGCGACCTGCATCATCAGCCCGTCCAGCGGCAGCACCCCGGAGTGGTTGGCGACGACCAGGGCCCCGCCCTCCGCCGGGATGTTCTCGATGCCCTTCACCTCCACCCGGAAGTACTTCTCGTACAGCGGCCGCACCAGCGACATCAGGACCTGGTCGGTGAGCTCCTCGTCGTAGCCGAACTCGTCGACCTCGTACTCGCCCGTCACCCGCCGTCGCAGGAACGCCAGACCGCCGGCGAGCCGCCGCTCCCAGCCGTCACCGCGCCCGGCACGCCCCGAGGGGGCCTCCACGGGCTCCTGGGGCGGTGCGGCGTCCTCGGGCACCGCCGAGGGCACCCGCGGCGCCTCCTCGGGCCCCTGCTGCCCAGGGAGGGCACGCACGGCCGCCTCCCGGCCGGCCCGGGTGGGCCGCCGGCGCGCCCGCGAGCGGTCGTCGTCGAACGGAATGACCTTGGCGTCCGCCATGGTTACGTGGGCTCCTTAGTCGCCGCTCTCAACACTTTCGACAGGGGAAGGCGCCAGCCGGGCCGCGACCCGGTCCACCGCGCCCGCCAGCCGCTCCGGCGGCAGCAGCCCCGGCCCGCGCCCGGCCACGAAGTCCGCGAAGGTCTCGGCGGTGGTGAACCGGGGTGCGAACCCGAGCGTCTCGCGCATCTGGACGGTGGACACGACCCTGCCGTGCGTGAGGAGCCGGATCTGCTCGGGCGCGAAGTCGGTGACGCCGACCGTCCGCAACGCCGAGCCGACCCAGGTCACCGCGGGCAGCAGCACCGGCACCGTCGGCCTCCCCAGCCGCCGGGCGCACTGCGAGAGCAGCAGCACACCGTCGCCGGCGATGTTGAAGGTGCCGCTGTTCAGCGTCGCCCGCCGGGGTTCCTTCGCGGCCACCTGGAGCACGTCGATGACGTCGTCCTCGTGGACGAACTGCAGCCGGGGGTCGTAGCCGAGGACGGTCGGCATCACGGGCAGCGACAGGTACTCGCCCAGCGGGGAGTCCACCCGCGGCCCGAGGATGTTCGCGAACCTGAGCACGCACACCGCCACGTCCGGACGGCGCCGCGCGAACCCGCGCACGTACCCCTCGACCTCGACGGCGTCCTTGGCGAAGCCGCCGCTCGGCAGCGACTTGGCCGGGGTGGTCTCGGTGAAGACGGCCGGATCGCGCGGGGCGGAGCCGTAGACGCTCGTACTGGACTTGATCACCAGCCGCTTGATCCGCGGCGACTTCTGGCAGGCCCCGAGCAGCTGCATCGTGCCGATGACGTTGGTCTCCTTGACCGACGTACGGCCCCCGGTGCCCAGCGCCGTACCGGTGACGTCCATGTGGACGACCGTGTCCACGTCGTGCTCGGCGAGCACCCTGGCGATGGCGGGCTGCCGGATGTCCGCCCGGACGAAGTCCGCGCCGGCGAGGTCGTGGGCCGGGGCGACCGCGTCCACGGCGACCACCCGGTCCACCTCCGGGTCCCGCTGCACACGCCGGACGAAACGGCCTCCGAGATGCCGGGCCGCACCGGTGACGAGCACGACCTTGCCCAAGATCAGCGCCTTCCGTCGGTCTCTCCCCCGATGCTCCCGGGGGGCCTGTGCGCCACCGTAGCGCCTTGTTGTTGCGCTGTGATGACCGCCGTGGGCAACCGGGTGGAACGCGACCGGAAAAGGCGACCGGATGGCCGGGCCTGAAAAGCGGCGTGGCCCCCCACCGAGAACGGTGAGGGGCCACGCCCGACGCACAATGCCGTCGTTCCGCCGTCGCTTACTTCTTGTTGCGACGCTGAACGCGGGTGCGCTTGAGCAGCTTGCGGTGCTTCTTCTTGGCCATCCGCTTGCGCCGCTTCTTGATAACAGAGCCCACGACTACCCTCGCTCACTTCTTCTCACTGGTGCGGGGCGTCTGGGCCCACACGACCTACGTCGGCCTAGCCTACCGGCCCGAGCGCCGAGCTTGTAATCCGAGGGGTACGAGACTCCCGGCCGCGCGCTCGCTACGCGGTCTCCACCCCCACGAAGGACTCCCTCAGGTACTCGTGAACCGCCTGTTCCGGGACCCGGAAGGACCTTCCCACCCGGATCGCCGGCAGATGACCACTGTGCACCAGGCGGTACACCGTCATCTTCGACACTCGCATCACCGCGGCGACTTCCGCCACGGTCAGAAACTTGACCTCGTTGAGAGGCCGATCGCCAGCAGCCATGACCCACCTGTACCTTCCGCACACGACGCCCACCGGCTTCCCCTCCGGTGACCCTGCGTCGCTGTGCGCTCACGCTCCAGACTAGGGGCGGGTGGTACGAGTGGGGAAGAGGAGCAGCCATCGGCCGTTTACCGTGACAGACTCGCTCGATTGAGTACATAGCGAGTCAGTGGGCGGTAGTAGTCGGCCCGGACCGCGTCATCAAGCGGAACGGCGACGGACACCTGCCCCTCCGCCTCCCCCACGAACAGCGCCGGATCGTCCGTGTCGGCCAGGCCGATCGCCTCGAAACCCAGCTGACCTGCCCCGCAGACCCAGCCGTGGTCCCCGATCACCAGCGCCGGCAGCGGCCGTCCCTCCCGCACGGCCCCCTCCAGAGCGGCCCTAACCGGCAGCGGCGAGTGCGAGTGCGCCCCCGGTTCACGCCCGGCGCCCGGCAGTCGGGGTTCTCGCACCAACGCGACGCCCCGTACGTAGTCGAGGATGTACGTGCGTAGACCGAACCGGGTCGTTATGTCGACACATCGCCCCTGCGCCGGTGTGAGGACAGGACATCCCGCCGCCGACAAAGCGTCTGCGAGCGCTGCGTAGAACCCGAGCAGCCGGTGCGGATGACCGGTCCCGAGCAGCACCGGAGCCCGCCGCCCCGCCACCTCCCCCAACCGCGCGGCGAACGCGTCCAACGCGCTCAACGTCCGCTCCGGATCGATGACATCGGGCCCCGAACGGTGCGCGGGGTCCCCGGACACACCGCATCTGTCGGCCATCAGCCGTAACAACTCCGCCTCGCCCCAACCCCAGTCGGGGTCGAGCCCCAGCATCACCCGCGGATCCCGCGCGGCGAAGAGCCGATAGCTCCGCAGGCTCGTCTCCCGAGGCGTCGCCACCT
>NZ_RDBI01000040.1:2956704-2972876 GCF_008042125.1 Streptomyces sp. MS191 | reverse complement strand
CGGTGGCCCGGAAGTGCAGCTTGCGCAGCAGGCCGATGGGGTGCTCGGCATAGGAGGCGGCGGCACCGGTCTGGAGGTTGGAGGTCGGGCACATCTCCAGCGGGATGCGCTTGTCCCGGACGTACGCGGCGAGCCGGCCCAGCTGTACCGACCCGTCGTCCGCCACCTCGATGTCGTCGATGATGCGGACACCGTGGCCGAGCCGGTCGGCGCCGGGCCAAAAGGGCTCCCGGAACGCACAGTTGGCGTAATCACGCCGACGGCGCGCACCGGCTCCGGGCCCGCGCGCACGGCACGGCAGACGGCCGGCCGCGGTGAGCTCCCTACGCCAGCAGGCCGCGCAGCGGGAACGCCGCCCGCCGGGTCGCGAGCACCGCCTGGTCCAGCCGGTCCGCCGGGTCGTAACCCTCGTCCCAGCCACGCCAGGCCACCGGCCACCGGCCGTCGGTCATCCGCGCCGGCCCCGGCTGCCGCGTCCGCGCGTACGCCTCGTCACGCCACGACGACGGGATCACCGACTCGGGATCGACCGGGGCGTGCGCCGCGATCCCCACCAGATGCGTCCACGACCGCGGGACGACGTCCACGACGGCGTACCCGCCGCCGCCCAGCGCGAGCCACCTCCCGCCGTCCACATGGGCGTGCGCCAGCTCGTGACAGGCCTCCTGCACCGCCCGCTGGGCGTCCAGCGACACCGCCAGGTGCGCCAGCGGATCCTCGAAGTGCGTGTCGGCGCCGTGCTGGGTCACCAGCACCTGCGGCCGGAAGTCCGCCAGCAGCTCCGGCACCACGGCGTGGAAGGCCCGCAGCCAGCCCGCGTCGCCCGTGCCCGCCGGCAGCGCCACGTTCACCGCGGAACCCTCGCCGGCGCCCGACGCGCCCGTCTCCT
This sequence comes from Streptomyces sp. MS191, assembly GCF_008042125.1. Taxonomy (GTDB): domain Bacteria; phylum Actinomycetota; class Actinomycetes; order Streptomycetales; family Streptomycetaceae; genus Streptomyces. The sequence continues at coordinate 2,971,987 of NZ_RDBI01000040.1, read as the reverse complement.
CGGGCCAGCCCGTCTGCGGGAACAGCGTCCGCGGGTGCTCGTGCAGGGAGACGGTCAGGACCCGCGGGTCCTCCCAGAACGCCGCCTGGACCCCGTCCCCGTGGTGGACGTCCACGTCCACGTACGCCACCCGCTCGGCGCCCAGCTCCAGCAGCCGGGCGATCGCCAGCGACGCGTCGTTGTAGATGCAGAACCCGGAGGCGCTTCCCGGCATCGCGTGGTGCAGCCCGCCCGCGAAGTTCACCGCGTGGGCCGCGTCGCCACGCCACAGGGCCTCCGCGGCCCCCACCGACTGACCGGCGATCAGCGCCGACACCTCGTGCATCCCGGCGAAGGCCGGGTCGTCCACGGTCCCCAGGCCGTACGCGAGGTCGGCCGTCCTCGGATCGGCCGAGGCGGCCCGCACCGCGGCCACGTAGTCCTCCCGGTGCACCAGCCGCAGCGTCGAGGCGCCGGCCGGCTTGGCCGCCACCACGTCCACGGCGCGGTCCAGCCCGTACGCCCGCACCAACCCCATGGTCAGCGCGAGCCGGACCGGATCCATCGGATGCTCGGACCCGAAGTCGTACCCCGTGACAGCTTCATCCCACATCAACAGTGCGCGGCCGCTCATGCCCGCCACCGTATCGGGCCGGTTGAGAACCGAACGACGTGGCGTACGCCACCGTGACCAGCACGAGGACCATCGGCACGATCATCGCGCCCCGGTAGCTCCACGCGTCGCCGAGCGCACCGACCAACGGGGAACCGATCAGGAAGCCCACGTAGTTGAAGACGTTGAGCCGGGCGACGGCCGCGTCGCTCGCGCCCGGGAAGAGCCGGCCGGCCGCCGCGAACGTCTGCGGCACGATCACGCTCAGCCCGAGCCCGAGGACGGTGAACCCGGCCATCCCGGCCCACGGCCCCGGCGCCGCCGCGACGGCGGCGAAGCCCAGCGCCGCCAGGACGGCCCCGCAGCGCACCACGGTCACCGCACCGAGCCGCCGCACGCCGAAGTCCCCCACGGCCCGCCCGAGGAGCGTGGTGACCATGTAGGCGTTGTACGGCACCGTCGCGAGCTCCTCCGAGCCGCCCAGCACGTCCTGGAGGTACTTCGCGCTCCAGTTGGAGACGGTCGAGTCGCCGATGTAGGCGAAGGTCATGACCAGGCACAGCGGCAGCAGCAGCTTGAAGGCGACACCGCCGGCCGCCCCGGCGCCCTCGGCGGGGGGCTCCGTCGCGGCCTTCCCCTCGTGCCCCGCCACGTACCAGCGGCTGCCGATCAGCGCGGCCGGCAGCACGACGGCCACCACCGGGAGGTACGAGACGAACAGCGTCAGGTCGTAGTGCGCCCCCACCCAGGCGAGCGAGGCTCCCGCGATCCCGCCCAGGCTGTACGCGGCGTGGAAGCCGAGCATGATGCTCCGCCCGTACGCCCGCTGGAGGCTCACCCCCAGCATGTTCATCGACGCGTCCAGCGCGCCGACCGCCAGTCCGAACGCTCCCAGCGCGACGGCCGCCTGCCACAGTTCGGAGCCGGCGCCGACCGCCAGCAGGGCCAGGAGGACGACCGGCTGAGCCCACCGCAGGACCGCTCCGGGCCCGACCCGGGCCACGACCCTCTCCGTGAGCACACTGGCCACTCCGGCCAGGATCGGCACGGCGGCGAGGAACGCCGGCAGCAGTGCGTCCGATATCCCGTACCGGTCCTGGATCGCCGGGATCCGGGTCACCAACAGCGCAAAGGTCACCCCTTGCACGAAGAAGCTGACCGCCAGAGCTCCCCGCCCACGCCTCAACCGCGCATCCGTCATGGCGGCACAGCGTAGGTCCCGTGCTTACCCATGGGTAGATGGATCACCTACCCAAATTCGCCAGGAGCGCTCGAAAGCGCCGGATGCCGGCGGTCGGGGAGTCAGCGGAGGAGTCCGAGGAGTTCGGTCATGTCGTCGAAGCACCCGGTGGCGTCGGCGAGCTTCTCCCGCGGGGTCATGGCCGAGAAGCCGTAGACGTCCATCCCGGCGGCCCGTGCGGCCTGGACGCCGAGGGGGCTGTCCTCGACGACGACGCAGCGTCCGGGTGCCACGCCCATCCGCGCGGCGGCGTGCAGGAACAGGTCGGGGGCCGGCTTCCCGCGGCCCACGTCCTCGGCGCTGAACACGTTCTCGTCCCGGAACCACGTGTCGAGCCCGGTCTTCCGGTGCCCGACCCGGATCCGCTCGTGGCTTCCTGAGGACGCGACGCAGTAGGGAACCCCGTCCGCGGCGAGCTCCTTGACCACGTCAGCGGCGCCGGCGACGGCCTCCAACTCCCGCTCGAAGGCGGCGAACACCCGCGCGTGGAAGGTCTCGTCGAAGTCCTCGGGCAGCGACCGTCCGGTCCGTTCCCGGACGATGTCGTGGATGCGGTGCATGGCGGACCCCATGTAGTCGCGCAGCGATTCCTCGTAGGAGGTGGGGTGTCCGGCCTCGGTGAGGTGGGCGGCCAGGAGGGTGTTGGAGATCGGTTCGCTGTCGACGAGGACGCCGTCGTTGTCGAAGAGGACCAGTTCATAGCGCATGGCTTCAGCGTAGAAGAGCCCTGAACGCAAAAATGCCTCAACCCCCGGACATGGTCCGGGGGTTGAGGCTAAAAATTGTTCGGCGGCGTCCTACTCTCCCACAGGGTCCCCCCTGCAGTACCATCGGCGCTGAAAGGCTTAGCTTCCGGGTTCGGAATGTAACCGGGCGTTTCCCTAACGCTATGACCACCGAAACTCTATGAAATAAACAAACTCCAGCCGACAAAGGGCGAGTTCGTTACTTCAGAACTAACACAGTGGACGCGAGCAACTGAGGACAAGCCCTCGGCCTATTAGTACCGGTCAGCTCCACCCATTTGAATGTTTACCCGTAATCGGGTGCACACATCACGAGAGCGGAACGACCAGTCGGAATAGGACCGGTCGTTCACAGCGTCCTCGCTGTGTTTTTTGCCTACCTGCCACAAGGGCCAGTAGGACTTCAAAGGAACCTCGACCATCCGAAGATGGACGGGGTATCAACTAATCTGGCGTTGATTTTTGGCACGCTGTTGAGTTCTCAAGGAACGGACGCTTCCTTCGTACTCACCCTCTCGGGCTTTCCTCCGGGCTTTTCCCTTCGGTCTTGCGTTTCCGACTCTATCAGATCTTTCCGATCCGATTTCCTCGGTGCTTTCCGGTCCCATTCGCTTTCGCTCCGGGCCCTTCCGGCGGTTCCGACTCTATCAGATCCTTTCGGGCCTGATTCCCAGTCAGCGGGTTTTGTCTTTGCGGCTGTTGGGCCGTTCCGACGAGTGAGACTTTAGCGGATTCCCTGCCTCCGACGCTAATCGGCGCTTGCGTCCGGACTTTCGAACGCGGATTCCTCATTTCGCAAAAGCGCACGGAAAGAAGAACGACGCGACGAAGCGTCGTCTGCTTGGAGTGGATCTTGCGGAATGACTGCCCGGGGCCGACCGGAGTCGGTACTCACGTCGGACAGCTCGGAGAACATTACGGATCGGGCAATCCCGTGTCAACCCCTGGCCTCGGGCGTACTCTCTCCGTATGACTACGCATGCGCGCACCCTTCAGTGGTGGGCCGCCTGACGGCGGCCCTTCGTAGCGCATGCGCACACGGCCGCCGCCTCGGCGGCCGTTCGCGTATCCCCCTCCGGGTGCCGGCCGTCGGGCCGGCGTACAGGAGACAGGGAGAACGGACGCGATGAAGCGGATCTTCAGCGGGGTCAAGCCGACCGGGCATCTGACGCTGGGCAACTACCTCGGGGCCGTTCGACGGTGGGTCGAGATCGACCAGCACCGGTCGGACGCGCTGTTCAGCGTGGTGGACCTGCACGCCCTGACGGTGGAGCACGACCCGGCGCGGGTGCTGCGGCTCAGCCGGCAGGCGGCGACGCTGCTGCTGGCCGCCGGGCTGGACCCGGAGCGGTGCACCGTCTTCGTGCAGAGCCACGTGGACGAGCACACGCGACTGTCCTACCTGCTGGAGTGCACGGCCACGGACGGCGAGCTGCGGCGGATGATCCAGTACAAGGAGAAGAGCGTCCGGGCGCGCGAGGCGGGGCAGAGCGTGCGCCTCTCGTTGCTCACGTATCCCGTCCTGATGGCGGCGGACATCCTGGCGTACGGCACCGACGAGGTGCCCGTGGGCGACGACCAGACGCAGCACGTGGAGCTGACGCGGGATCTGGCCGTGCGGTTCAACCAGCGGTACGGGCACACCTTCACCGTGCCCAGGGCGACGCACCCCGAGGTGGCCGCGCGGGTCATGGATCTGCAGGACCCGCGGTCGAAGATGGGGAAGTCCCACGAGAACGGGGCCGGCATCGTCTATCTGCTCGACGAGGCGGACGCGGTCCGGCGCAAGATCATGCGGGCGGTGACGGACAGCGGCCAGGAGGTCGCCTACGACCGGGAGGCCCGGCCGGGCGTCGCCAACCTGCTCGACCTGCTGGCCGCGGCCACGGGTGGGGACCCGAAGACCCTGGCCGGCGCGTACGCGTCCTACGGAGCCCTGAAGAAGGACACGGCGGAGGCGGTGATCGAGCTGCTCGGGCCGGTGCGGGAGCGGCACGCGGAGCTGGCGGCCGACCCCGGCGAGGTGGAGCGGGTGCTCCGCGCGGGGGCCGCGCGGGCCCGGGAGCTGGCGCGGCCGCTGGTGGACCGGGCCTATCGGGCGGTCGGGCTGCTGCCTGCCGGATGACGGAAGGCGTTGCGGTAGTCGCGCGGGCTGGTGCCGAGGTGCGAGGCGAAGTGCTGGCGCATCGTGACCTCGCTGCCGAAGCCCGCGCGGCGGGCGACTTCGGGGAGGGGGTGGTCGGTGCGCTCGAGGAGTTTCTGGGCGGCGGCCACCCGTCGGCCGATGAGCCAGTGGAGCGGGGTCGTTCCGGTGGTCGCCTGGAAGTGGCGGGCGAAACTGCGCGGGGACATGCCCGCCCGGGCGGCGAGGCTCGCCACGGTGTGCGGCTCGTCGAGGTGGGCGAGGGCGTAGGCGCGGATGCCGGCGAGGGCGTCGGCGTCGCGGTCGGCGCGGGGTGTCGGGTGCTCGATGAACTGGGCCTGGGTGCCCGTGCGGAAGGGCGCCGTGACCATGGAGCGGGCGATCGCGGCCGCGGCCTCGGCCCCGTGGGCGGTGCGGACCAGATGGAGGCAGAGGTCGATGCCGGCGGCGGTGCCGGCCGAGGTCCAGATGCCGGAGTCCTCGACGAAGAGGGCGTCGGGTTCGACGGCGATCTTCGGGTGACGGGCGGCGAGGGCCGGGGCCAGGTGCCAGTGGGTGACCGCGCGGCGGCCGTCGAGGAGACCGGCCCGGGCGAGGACGAAGGCGCCGGCGCACAGGGAGGCGACCGGGGTGCCGGCGGCGTGGGCCCGGCGGAGGGCGTCGAGCACGGGGGCGGGTACGTCCGCGTCCGGGTCCTCGATGCCCGGGACGAGGACGAGGCCGGCACCGGTGAGCCAGGCGAGCGAACGATCGGGGGTGAGGGTGAGGCCGCCGCGCAGCGGGATGGGCGCGCCCGGATCGGCCGCGACGCGGCGGAGCTCGAAGGGAGGGACGGCCGGCAGGCGGCGGTCGCCGCCCCACACCTCGGTGATGACGGAGACGTCGAACGCCCGGACGCCGGGGAAGGCGACGAGGGCGACGCGCTGGGGTTCCGTGGGGTCCGTCGGCATGGTTGGCAGTAAACCATCGATCGCTGGCTTTTCCTCCTCTGGGAGGGGGCGCGGGCGGGCGGCAGCATCGTGTTCATGGAGATTTCGGAGAACGCAGCGCTGGTCGTCGTCGATGTGCAGAAGGGCTTCGAGGAGGAGTACTGGGGGAAGCGCGACAACGTCGACGCCGAGGGGAACATCGAGACGCTGATCGACCTGTGGCAGGAGACGGGGAGGCCGGTCGTGTTCGTACGGCACGACTCGCCGGCCGGGTCGCCCTCGCCGCTGCGGCGGGGGCACGTGGGCAACGACTTCAAGGACTTCGTGCAGGAGCGGCGGGGGAAGGGCCGGGGGCCGGAGCTGCTGGTGACGAAGACGGTGAACTCGGCGTTCTACGGGGAACCGGACCTGGACGCCTGGCTGAAGGGCGCGGGGATCGGCCAGATCGTGATCGTGGGGATCCAGACCAACATGTGCAACGAGACGACGGCCCGGATGGGCGGGAACCTCGGGTACGACGTGCTGTTCCCGCTCGACGCCATGCACACCTTCGACCTGGCGGGGCCGTTCGGATGGACGGCCGGCGCCGAGGAGCTGACGCGGGCGACGGCGGTCTCGCTGCACGGGGGGCGGTTCGCCCGGGTGGTGTCGACGCGGGACATTGTGGAGGCGGCGGCCGCCGGGGCGCGGTGACCCCGGCGGACGACGGTGCCGGTCAGCCGTTGCCGGAGGCGAGCTCGCGGCTGCGGTCGCGGGCGGCCTCCAGCGCGGCGATCAGGGCGGCCCGTACGCCGTGGTTCTCCAGCTCGCGGATGGCGCTGATGGTGGTACCGGCCGGGGAGGTGACGGCCTCGCGGAGCTTGACCGGGTGCTCGCCGCTGTCGCGGAGCATCACCGCGGCGCCGATGGCGGCCTGGACGATCAGGTCGTGGGCCTGGGCGCGGGGCAGGCCGAGGAGGATGCCGGCGTCGGTCATCGCCTCGACCAGGAAGTAGAAGTAGGCGGGGCCGGAGCCGGAGAGGGCGGTGGCGGCGTCCTGCTGGGACTCCGGGACCCGCAGGGTCTTGCCGACGCCGCCGAAGATCTCCTCGGTGTGCAGGAGGTGGTCGGGGGTGGCGTGGCTGCCGCCGGAGATCACCGACATGCCCTCGTCGACGAGGACGGGGGTGTTGGGCATGACGCGGACGACCGGGGTGCCGGCGGCCAGGCGTTCCTCGATGAAGGCGGTGGGGATGCCGGCGGCGGCGCTGATGACCAGCCGGTCGGTGGCGACGTGGGGGCCGAGTTCGTCGAGGAGGCGGCCCATGTCCTGGGGCTTCACGGCGAGGATGAGGGTGTCGGCGCGCTTGGCGGCCTCGGCGTTGGTGACGGTCTCGACGCCGTAGCGGGCGCGCAGCTCCTCGGCGCGCTCGGCGCGGCGGGCGGTGACCAGCAGGCTGGCCGGGCTCCAGCCGCCTCGGATCATGCCGCTGAGGAGCGCTTCACCGATCTTGCCGGTGCCGAGGACTGCGACGGTCTGGGTCATGGCTCTGTTCACCTCGCCGGAGGGGGTACGTGTCGCCATCCTCGCACCGTGCCGGTTCCCGCGGTCCGGGTGTCCGAGGGGCGGTCACGCGGTCCGGCGGCGCAGGGTGGCCGCGCCGAGACCGAGGACGAGGACGGCGCAGCCGGCGACGACGAGGACGTCCCGGACGAAGTCCCCGGTGACGTCGGTGTTCCGCAGTACCTCGTTCATGCCGTCGACGGCGTAGGACATGGGCAGCGCGTCCGAGATCCCCTCCAGTACGGGCTGCATCCGGTCGCGCGGGATGAAGAGTCCGCACAGCAGCAGCTGGGGGAAGATCACGGCCGGCATGAATTGGACGGCCTGGAACTCGGAGGCGGCGAAGGCCGAGACGAAGAGGCCGAGGGCGGTGCCGAGCAGGGCGTCGAGCAGCGCCACCAGGAGGAGGAGCCAGGGCGAGCCGACGACGTCGAGGCCCAGGAACCACACGGCGAGGCCGGTGGCGAGGGCGGACTGCACGACGGCGAGGAGACCGAAGGCGAGCGCGTAGCCGGCGATCAGGTCGCCCTTGCCGAGCGGCATGGCGAGCAGTCGCTCCAGGGTGCCGGAGGTGCGTTCGCGCAGGGTGGCGATCGAGGTCACGAGGAACATGGTGATCAGCGGGAAGATGCCGAGCAGCGAGGCCCCGATGTCGTCGAAGGTCCGCGGGCTGCCGTCGAAGACGTAGCGGAGCAGGAAGAGCATCACGCACGGCACGAGGAGCATCAGGGCGATCGAGCGCGGGTCGTGGCGCAGCTGGCGCAGGACGCGGGCGGCGGTGGCGAGGGTGCGGGCACCGTTCATCGCTGGATCTCCTCGGCGGGCTGGGCGGTGCGGTCGGGGTGCCGGTCCCCGTGGGGGACGCGGGCGCGGGCGTCGGCCGCGTCGACCAGGCGGAGGAAGGCGTCCTCGACGGTGGCGGTGTCGTTGCGGCGGCGCAGCGCCTCGGGCGTGTCGTCGGCGAGGATCTCGCCCTCGCGCATGAGCAGCAGCCGGTGGCAGCGCTCGGCCTCGTCCATCACATGGGAGGAGACGAGGATCGCGGTGCCGCGGTCGGCGGCGATGCGGTGGAAGAGGTTCCAGAGGTCGCGGCGCAGGACCGGGTCGAGGCCCACGGTCGGTTCGTCGAGGACGAGCAGGTCCGGTGCGCCGAGCAGGGCGACGGCGAGAGAGACGCGGCTGCGCTGGCCGCCGGAGAGCCGGCCGGCGAGGGAGCCCGCGTGCGAGCCGAGGTCGACGTCGTGGACGGCGCGGTCGACGGCGGCCCGCCGGTCCTCGCGGTGGGCGCGGCCCGGGAGGAGGACGGCGGCGAAGTAGTCGAGGTTCTGGCGCACGGTCAGGTCGTCGTAGACGGACGGCGCCTGGGTGACGTAGCCGATGCGGGAGCGCAGGGCCGCGTCCCCGGCCGGGCGGCCGAGGACGTCGAGGGTGCCGACGACCTTGGCCTGGGTGCCGACGACGGCGCGCATCAGGGTGGACTTGCCGCAGCCGGAGGGGCCCAGGAGGCCGGTGATCTGGCCGGCGGGCACGGTGAAGTCGACGCCGCGCAGGACCGTGCGGTCGCCTCGTACGACGGTGAGGCCGCGGGCGACGATCGCGTCCGGCGGAGCCCCCTCGGAGTAATTCATCATGCGATGAATAATGCGCGCGGGGGTGCCGGCCGTCAAGCATCCGGACGGGACCCGGAACAGCGGGCGGCACGCGGAGAGCGGAGGCCGCGGCGCACCGACGGCGGCGAGCGGTGGGGCCACGGGGGCGGACCGCTACGGGCCCGGTCGTCGAAGTCGGGCACCGGCCGGAACCGGGGGCGGCGGGAGGCCGTACGGAGCCGGGCCCCGACGGTCGAGCGGCCCGCTCCTGGGCGAGGACGTCGACTCCGTGCCTACGGGACGGGGCGGGCCACGCGGGTGCGTGACAGGGCGCGCGGACCCCGGCCCGGACAGCGGGACCGGGGCGGCGTCGGCCCTCGGGGGCGGGCCGCCCCGCGGGTCAGCGGCGCTTGGGCTTCCGGCGCGCCGCCGGGTTGCCCGTGCGGGCGTCGCGGCGCTTCTCGTACTGCGCGCGGGCCGTCTCGTACTCGGCGCGGCGCAGCCGCTCGCCGGGTGCCTCGACCAGGCTGCGGAAGAAGTAGGCGAGGAGCGAGCCGATGAAGCCGATGGCCTTCAGGCCGCGCAGGGCGTCCTCGCGGGCCGGGTCGGCGGGCCGTGAGCCGAAGCCCTCCCAGGTCTTGCGGAAGGCGATGGCGCTGCAGATCGCGAACATGACGATGACCAGCAGGTTGACGAAGCCGCCGATGTCGGCGATCTCCAGGCCCTCGTACGCGAAGCGCAGCACGAAGCAGCCGGCCGCCGCGACGACGAGGGAGCCGATGGCGACACCGGCCCGGCGCAGCCCGTAGCCGCCGTCGTGGTCGACCCAGGTCGTGCCGAAGAAACGGATCTCCTCGGGCTGCGGTCCGGCGGGCGCGGCCGCGGTCCCGCCCTTGGGAGTGCCGGGGTTCTCGATCTGGTCGTCGTCGCTCACGGGATCGATTATCCCCGGGCGGCGGGGGAACGGGGGCGGCCGCCGCGGCACGTGACCCGCCGGTCGCTCCCCGTTCCCCTTCCCGACCGGGTCCGGCCGGGTCCCTGCGGTTCCGTCAGCCGCAGCGCGGGGCGACGTAGCCGTCGCTCCCGGTCTTCACGTACGCGTCCGAGACGAACTCGCCGGGGGCGATGTTGTCCCAGAGGTTCGTGGTGCCGTAGGGACCGCTGACCCACTCGCCCGCCTTCTGGCAGTAGATCGGCACGCTCACGCCGAGCGCCAGCGTCCGGACGATCGAGTACTTCGTCCCCGGGCCGGAACGCACGTTGACCCGGTAGCCGGGGGCGATCGGGTAGCGCGCCACCTCGGTCGCCGCCGCCAGTCCGGCTCTCTCGGCGGTGTTCGTCTCCTCGACGGTCATGGTTTCCTCCCCCGTGGGAGCGCGAGCGCTCCGCTGAAATTCACTTTCTGCGACGCGCAGGCTAGCAAGCCCCACCGTCATCGCCCCCACCATCGACTAGGCTCCGTGCGTCGCGCACGCGCGCGAACTCAACGGGGAACCACACGGGGGTGGGCGATGCCGCCGTTGCGCAGTACCGGCGCCGACCGGGACGCGGAAGGACCTGAGTACGCGGGCGAGTACCGCCTCCAGGCCTGTCTCGGCGCGGGTGGCATGGGCATCGTCCATCTGGCCACCTCCGCCTCCGGCCTGCGGCTCGCGGTCAAGGTCGTGCACGGTCAGTACGCCGAGGACCCGGAGTTCAGGGCGAGGTTCCGGCAGGAGGTCGCCGCCGCGCGCAAGGTGAGCGGCGCCTTCACCGCGCCCGTCGTGGACGCCGACCCCGACGCCGTGCGCCCCTGGATGGCGACCCTGTACGTCCCCGGCCCCACCCTGGCCGACCAGGTGCGGCGCAACGGCCCGCTCTCCCCCGCCGAACTGCGCCGGCTGACGGCGGGGCTCGCCGAGGCGCTGCGCGACATCCACCGGGCGGGCGTGGTCCACCGGGACCTGAAGCCGAGCAACGTGCTGCTCACCGACACCGGACCGAAGGTGATCGACTTCGGCATCTCCCGGCCCGTGGACAGCGACCTGCGCACCGAGACGGGCAAGCTGATCGGGTCGCCGCCCTTCATGGCGCCCGAGCAGTTCCAGCGCCCCCGCGAGGTGGGACCGGCGGCGGACGTGTTCGCGCTCGGGTCCGTGCTCGTGCACGCGGCGACGGGCCACGGCCCCTTCGACTCGGACAGCCCGTACATCGTCGCCTACCAGGTCGTGCACGACGAGCCCGATCTGACCGGGGTGCCGGCCGACCTCGCACCGCTCGTCGCGCGGTGTCTCGCCAAGGACCCCGCGGACCGGCCCGGCCCCGCCGAGATCATGACGGCGCTGCTCCCGCCCTCGTACGAGGCGGCGGCGTTCATACCGGCCCAGCGGCGGCCGCTGATCCTGCCGGAGCCCGGGCCCGCGGCCGAGGGCTCCTGGGTCGCGGACACGCCCGTCCGCGTCACGGCCACCGGACGCCGCCGGCGCCGGATCCCGCGCTGGGCGCTCACGTCCGCCGCACTGCTCGTCCTGGCCGGTGTCGCCGTCGCGGCAGCGGTCACGCTCGTCCCCGGCGGCACGCACTCACCCGCCCGCGAACCGCACCCGGCCGAGGCGGCCACGGCGTTCGCCGGCTGGCAGACCCCGCTGGACAAGGACGGCGACACCACCGCGCCCGCCTGCGGATACGCCGCCGGGGCGCTCTACTGCTCCGGCCGGGGCATCGGTCTCGCCCGGATGGATCCCACCACCGGCCGGGTGCTGTGGTCGCGGCCCGCCGCCGCCGGCGACGAGGACCTCTCGGCACCCGAGCCGCTCTCCGCCGGGCTCCTCGGCGTCGTCGCGGACGGACGCGACCTGCGCACCTACACGGCGGACGGCGGCCCCGGCCGGACGACGGCCGCCGCCCCGGGCGGCGCCGGACTGCGGCAGGCGGGCGACACGGTCCTGCTGCTCGGCGGCGGCACGGTGAAGGCCGTCGATTCCACCACCGGAAAGCAGCGCTGGAGCCACCGGCTGCGCGGCCACTCGACGCCGCGCTTCGGCCCGTACTCCCCCGAGACCGGCCTGCTGCCCGTCTTCGAGAACTCGGCCGGCGGCAAGCGGACGCTGGTCAGCATGGTGCGCCCGCGGAGCGGCGAGATCGTCTGGCAGCAGCGGCTCGACGGGGACCTCGTGCCGCTGGGCACGGGACCGGACGGCGTGGTCCACCTGCGGTCCGCCGACCGCCAGTCGCGCACCGACGCCGTGGTCCGCTACGACCCGGCCCGGCGCTCCGTGCGGCGCGTCCCGCTGCCGTACCCGATGGACGCGCCGAGCGCCGCGCTCCGCGGCGACACGGTCTACCTCGTGGACGCCTCCGGGCGGCTGCTGGCCCTCGACACCGGGACCCCCGGGGCCGGCGGGGACCGGACGGTGTGGGAGCTGGAGACCTCGGCCAAGAACGTCTCCGCCCCCGTCGTGGGCCCGGACGACCGCCTCTACCTGTCCGCCTCGGACGGGCGGCTCCTCGCCGTCGACACCGCGCGCGGCGCGTTGCTCGGGCAGACCGGTCCCCGTCTGCGGGACGGCCGGCTCGGCTACGCGTCGAGCGTGCCGGCCCCGGTCGTGGCCGGCGCGCGGGTGTTCGGGACCGCGCCCGACGGTTCGGTGTTCGCCGTGGACGGGCGGGACCCGGCCGCCTGGTGACGGGCGCGGAGGACGGGCGCCGGAGAGACCGCGACCCCGCCGGACCACCGCGAAGGCGGTCCGGCGGGGTCGCGACGAACGGGTGCGGGACGGCCCCGGTGCGCCCGGGGCCCTTCCCGTCTCTCAGCCGAGCCGGGTCACGTCCCGGACCGCGCCCTTGTCGGCACTGGTCGCCATCGCGGCGTACGCCCGCAGCGCGGCCGAGACCTTGCGCTCGCGGTTCTTCGGCGCGTAGACCCCGCCGAGCGCCTCGCGGCGGGCGGCCAGGACGTCGTCGGTGACCAGCAGTTCGATCGAACGGCTCGGGATGTCGATGCGGATCCGGTCGCCGTCCTCGACGAGCGCGATCGTGCCGCCCGAGGCCGCCTCCGGCGAGGCGTGGCCGATGGACAGGCCCGAGGTGCCGCCCGAGAAGCGTCCGTCCGTGACCAGCGCGCAGGTCTTGCCCAGACCCCGGCCCTTGAGGAAGGAGGTCGGGTAGAGCATCTCCTGCATGCCGGGGCCGCCGCGCGGGCCCTCGTAGCGGATGACGACCACGTCGCCGTCCTTGACCTGCTTGTTGAGGATCTTCTCGACGGCCTCGTCCTGCGACTCGCAGACGACCGCGGGGCCCTCGAAGGTCCAGATCGACTCGTCGACGCCGGCGGTCTTCACCACGCAGCCGTCGACGGCGAGGTTGCCCCGCAGGACCGCCAGGCCGCCGTCCTTCGAGTACGCGTGGGCCGCGTCGCGGATGCAGCCGCCGGCCGCGTCCGTGTCGAGGGTGTCCCAGCGCTCGGACTGCGAGAAGGCGGTGGCGGAGCGGACGCAGCCGGGCGCCGCGTGCCACAGCTCGACGGCCTCCTCCGAAGGGGAGCCGCCCCGCACGTCCCACGCCTCCAGCCACTCCTTGATGGAGCGGGAGTGGACGGTGTGGACGTCCTCGTTCAGCAGGCCGGCGCGGTACAGCTCACCGAGGATGGCGGGGATGCCGCCGGCGCGGTGCACGTCCTCCATGTAGTACGTGCCGCCGGGCGCCACGTTCGGCGCGACCTTGGCCAGGCACGGCACGCGCCGCGAGACCTCGTCCATGTCGGACAGGCCGTAGTCCAGCTCGGCCTCCTGGGCGGCGGCGAGCAGGTGCAGGATCGTGTTGGTCGAGCCGCCCATGGCGATGTCGAGCGCCATGGCGTTCTCGAAGGCCGCGCGGGTGGCGATGTTGCGCGGCAGGACCGAGGCGTCGTCCTCGTCGTAGTGGCGACGGGTGATGTCGACGACCGTGCGGGCCGCGTTCTCGTACAGCGCCTTGCGGGCGGTGTGGGTGGCCAGGACCGAGCCGTTGCCGGGCAGGGAGAGGCCGATGGCCTCGGTCAGGCAGTTCATCGAGTTGGCGGTGAACATGCCGGAACAGGAGCCGCAGGTCGGGCAGGCGTTCTCCTCGATGCGGAGGATGTCCTCGTCCGAGACCTTGTCGTTCACCGCGTCCGAGATCGCGTCGACCAGGTCGAGCGTCCGGACGGTGCCGTCGACGAGGGTGGCCTTGCCGGACTCCATCGGGCCGCCGGAGACGAAGACCGTCGGGATGTTCAGGCGCAGGGCGGCCATCAGCATGCCCGGCGTGATCTTGTCGCAGTTGGAGATGCAGATCAGGGCGTCGGCGCAGTGCGCCTCGACCATGTACTCCACGCTGTCCGCGATCAGGTCGCGGGACGGCAGGCTGTAGAGCATGCCGCCGTGGCCCATGGCGATGCCGTCGTCGACGGCGATCGTGTTGAACTCGCGCGGGATGGCGCCCGCCGCGACGATCGCCTCGGAGACGATCCGGCCGACCGGCTGGAGGTGCGTGTGGCCGGGCACGAACTCCGTGAAGGAGTTGGCCACGGCGATGATCGGCTTCCGCCCGATGTCCGCACCCGGTACACCGGAGGCGCGCATAAGGGCGCGTGCGCCCGCCATGTTGCGGCCGTGGGTGACAGTGCGGGACCTCAGCTCGGGCATCGTCGCTCGCTCCTCGTGATGGATGTGCTTGCATTCGAGCGTACGCCGCCCCTCCAAGATCTGGACAGCGTGTCCGTATGCCGGACCGGCTGTTCAGCTTTCGGTCAGGCGGCGGGGCCCCGTCGAGGGGCGCCGTCCGGCGCGCTCACGCCTCGGTCAGGTACCGCTGGAGCGTCGGGGCGACCAGCTCCACGATCTCCTCCGGGTCCGCCGAGGCGAGCGGCTCGACCTGGAGCACGTACCGCATCATCGCGATGCCGATCATGTGCGAGGCGGCCAGCTCGGCCCGGAACTTCGGGTTCGGCACGTCGAGATCGGCGGCCACCCGTTCCAGGACCCGGCGCAGGACGAAGCCGCGCAGCACCTTGGCCGCCGCCTCGTGCGTCAGCGCGGAACGGATGATCGCCAGGAGCGGGGCCCGGCTCGCGGGGTTCTCCCAGACGCCGAGGAAGTAGCGCACGAGGCGCTCCCCGATGCCCTCGGTCCCCTCGCCCAGGACGGCCGGGACGACCGTCGCGGGCTCCATGGAGACCTCGATCGCGGCGGCGAAGACCTCGTCCTTCGTGCCGAAGTAGTGGTGCACGAGCGCCGCGTCCACCCCGGCCGCCTTCGCGATGCCCCGGACCGAGGTCTTGTCGTAGCCGCGTTCGGCGAACTGCGCGCGGGCCGCCTCCAGGATCCGCTCCCGGGCACCCGGGCCGCTCTCCTCGGCGGACCCGGAGGAGATCGTGGAGCTGGTCGCCCCGACGCTCCAGCGGTACCTGACCGAGGCGTGAGCGCGCCGGACGGCGCCCCTCGACGGGGCCCCGCCGCCTGACCGAAAGCTGAACAGCCGGTCCGGCATACGGACACGCTGTCC
>NZ_RDBI01000040.1:2955669-2956604 GCF_008042125.1 Streptomyces sp. MS191 | reverse complement strand
GTCTTCGCCGCCGCGATCGAGGTCTCCATGGAGCCCGCGACGGTCGTCCCGGCCGTCCTGGGCGAGGGGACCGAGGGCATCGGGGAGCGCCTCGTGCGCTACTTCCTCGGCGTCTGGGAGAACCCCGCGAGCCGGGTGAAGGCCAGGGCCTCCGCGAGGTCGGCCTCGCGTTCGGCGGACGACATGGCCCGGCGGGTGTTGACCTCGATGACGACGTGGCCGTCGAAGCCGCCGAGGGCGAGCCGCTCCAGCACCTCGGCGCACGGCTGCGTGCCGCGGCCGGGGACCAGGTGCTCGTCCTTCGCGGAACCCCGGCCGTCGGCGAGGTGGACGTGACCCAGGCGGTCGCCCATGCGGTCGATCATGGCGAGGGCGTCGGTACGGGCGGTCGCGGTGTGCGAGAGGTCCACGGTGAAGTGCCGGTAGTCGTCCTTGGTGACGTCCCACTCGGGGGCGTAGGCGAGCATCTCGCGGTCCTTGTACCGCCAGGGGTACATGTTCTCGACGGCGAACCGGACGTCGGTCTCGTGCGCCATCCGCCAGATGCCGGAGACGAAGTCCCGGGCGTACTGGCGCTGCCAGCGGAACGGCGGGTGCACCACGACCGTGGAGGCGCCGAGCTTCTCGGCCGCCGCCTGGGCCCGCCGCAGCTTCGTCCACGGATCGGTGGACCAGACGCGCTGGGTGATGAGCAGGCAGGGGGCGTGGACGGCGAGGATCGGCACCTGGTGGTAGTCCGAGAGCCGGCGCAGGGCCTCGATGTCCTGGCTGACGGGGTCGGTCCACACCATGACCTCGACGCCGTCGTAGCCGAGGCGCGCGGCGGTCTCGAAGGCCGTCGTCGTCGACTCCGGATAGACCGAGGCCGTCGACAGGGCGACCTTCGCATCCGGGATGCGCACCACTGGTTCTGCCACGAAGGACAGCGTACGGGG
>NZ_RDBI01000040.1:2948055-2955569 GCF_008042125.1 Streptomyces sp. MS191 | reverse complement strand
GAGTGGTTCCCGTCACGCCGCGTGCGCCCCAGGCGCGAGCGGAGCCGCGGGCGCCGCCGGTGCCGTGAGGCCCGGGGGGCCGTAAGGCGCGGGCGCGGTGGGGGTGCCGTGAGGCGCGTGCTGGTGCGGGCGGGACAGCCGTCGGGCCCGCGCCCGAGCGCCGGGCCCCCGGGCTCATTCCGCCGGCAGGTGGTCCAGGCGGCGCAGGATGACGCCCTCGCGCAGCGCCCAGGGGCAGATCTCCAGCTCGTCGACCCCGAACAGGTCCATCGCACCCTCGGCGACGAGAGCGCCCGCCAGGAGCTGCGGGGCACGCCCCTCCGACACCCCGGGGAGGCCGGTGCGCTGGTCGGCGGTCATGACCGCGAGCTTGGGGACCCACTCCTCCAGGGACTTGCGGGTGAGGTTGCGCTGGACGTAGAGCCCGTCGCCCGAGCCGGGTGCCCCGGCGATCCGGGCGAGCTGCTTGAAGGTCTTGGAGGTGGCGACGACGTGGTCCGGCTTCCCGAAGCGGCTGAACTCACCGACGGTACGGGCGATCTGGGCGCGCACATGGCGGCGCAGCGCCCGCACGTCCGCCGCGTCGGCCGGGTCGCCCGGCAGCCAGCCGGCCGTGAGCCGGCCCGCGCCCAGCGGCAGCGAGACGGCCGCGTCCGGCTCCTCGTCGATGCCGTACGCGATCTCCAGCGAGCCGCCGCCGATGTCGAGGAGGAACAGCTTGCCGGCGGACCAGCCGAACCAGCGGCGGGCCGCGAGGAAGGTGAGCCGGGCCTCCTCCCCGCCCGTGAGGACCTGGAGGTCGATCCCGGTGCGCTCCTTGATCCGGGCCAGGACGGCGTCCGCGTTGGTCGCCTCCCGCACGGCCGAGGTCGCGAACGGCAGGACCTCCTCGCAGCCCTTGTCCTCGGCGGCCTGGAGCGCGTCCCCGACGGTCGCGATGAGCCGCTCGACCCCGGCGGGGGCGATGGCGCCCCGCTCGTCCAGGAGCTCGGCCAGACGCAGCTCCGCCTTGTGGGAATGGGCGGGCAGCGGGCGGGCGCCGGGGTGCGCGTCCACCACCAGCAGGTGCACCGTGTTCGAACCGACGTCCAGGACTCCGAGTCTCATGGACGGAACGCTACTGCGCCCACGCGCATACGCTTGTCGTGTGCCAAAGACGAAAAAGGCGAAGCCGGGCAAAGACAGTGGCGGCCCCGGCGCCACGAAGGCCCCCAAGGCTCCCAGGACCTCCGGCAAGCAGGGCAGGGCGGCCGAGCCCGACGAGAAGGGGCTCGATTTCCCGCGCGCCTGGGTCGAGTTCCCGGACCCGGCCGACGACGAGCAGGTCTACCGCTGCGACCTGACCTGGCTCACCTCGCGCTGGACCTGCATCTTCGGCAGCGGCTGCCAGGGCATCCAGGCCGGCCGCGCGGACGACGGCTGCTGCACGCTGGGCGCGCACTTCTCCGACGAGGACGACGAGAAGCGGGTCGCCTCGCACGTGGAACGGCTGACGCCCGAGCTGTGGCAGTTCCACGACGTCGGTACGCAGACGGGATGGACCGAGGTCGACGAGGACGGCGACCGCCAGACCCGCCGCTGGGAGGGGTCCTGCATCTTCCAGAACCGTCCCGGTTTCGCGGGCGGCGCCGGCTGCTCGCTGCACATCCTGGCCCTCCGTGAGGGCAAGGAGCCGCTGGAGACCAAGCCGGACGTGTGCTGGCAGCTGCCGGTGCGCCGGACGTACGACTGGATCGACCGGCCGGACGACACCCGGGTCCTCCAGGTGTCGATCGGCGAGTACGACCGCCGCGGCTGGGGCCCGGGCGGGCACGACCTGCACTGGTGGTGCACGTCGGCGACGTCCGCGCACGGGGCCGGGGAGCCGGTGTACGTCACGTACCGGCCCGAGCTCACCGAGATGATGGGCAAGGAGGCCTACGACGTCCTCGCGGGGCTGTGCGAGGCACGGCTCGCGGCGCAGCTGCCGCTGGTGGCCCCGCACCCGGCGGACCCTCCGCGCGAGAAGGCCTGACGCACGGCCGGCGTGCGGGGCGCCGGTCACCGGCGCCCCGCACCCGCGTGCTCACGGCGGGACCCGGGCCGGGTTCCGGGCCGGGATCCGGGTCTGCGGCACCGGTCCGGCGCGCGCTCCGGCCGCCCGCCCCGGCCGACGCTATGAGGACGAAGGGGACCCCGGCTCGCTCGGGGTGCCCGGGTCCGTCGACGACGGCGGGGTCGTCGGGTCCGTGGACCCCGGCGGCTCCTCCGTCGTCGGAGGCGGCGTGGTGGGGTCCGTGGACGGCGGCGGGGTCGTCGGGTCGGTCGAGGGCGGCGGCTCCTCCGTCGTGGGAGGCGGGGTCGTCGGGTCCGTGGACGGCGGCGGCTCCTCCGTCGTCGGAGGCGGGGTCGTCCCGTGACCGGTGATCCGCAGCATGGCTCCGGAGGGCTTCACCCCCACCCGCGCGGACCAGGCGCCGGCGGGCTCGCGCCCGTGGTCGACGGCGATCCGGATCGTCACGGACTCGCCCGGCGCCAGCGTGCCGGAGGCACGGCTCACGTACAGCCAGGGCGCGTCGGTCCACAGCGACCAGCCCGCGGGCGCTCCGCCGGAGTTGGTCAGGGTCAGCAGCGTCGTGGTCCCGTCGCCCTGCGCGGCGACCGTGATCCGGCCGGCCCCGGCCTGCCCGGGCGAGGCCTCCTCCCCCGGCCCGCCGGGGCTGATCACCTCGACCGAGACGTCCGGTGACCGGCTCCCCCGGGTGAAGCGCGGGTCGGGGGTGGTCCGGGCGTTGCCGGCGTTCTCGTAGCGATCGTTCGGGGTGCCGTCCGGGCCCGTGCGCTCGTCCGACTCGCGCGCGGCGACCGGGGCGCCCGCCGCCGCCTCGCCCTCCGCGGGCCCGCCGCGGTACGAGGCCCACAGGGCGAGGACCGGGGCCGCGACGACGGCGGCCACGACGGTGGTGGTCACCGCCCGGGCGCGCATCCGGTCACGGCGGGCCGCGTGGTCCTTGGGGTCCATCGGGAATCCGGTCGCGCCGAACCGCGGGGCCCCGGACCGGGCACGGGGGACGTGCATCATCGCGACGTACGTGGCCGCCCGGGGCGCCTCGACCAGCGGGAGCCGGGCCGGGGAGGCCACCGGTGCGCCCGGCCAGGGACCGCCGGCGCCCGCCCGCTCGGCGGCCCGCCGGCACAGCGGACAGTCGTCGACGTGGCGGACGAGTTCGGCGCGCAGGGTCGCGGAGAGCAGCACCCGGTGGTCGCCGGTGAGCCGGGCCACCGTGGGGCAGGTGCCGGTCTCGACGACCGCGAGGGCCGCGCGGGTCCGCTCGACCTCGCAGGCGGCGGAGGAGAGCAGTTCGCGGGCGGCGAGGGGGTCCAGGGTCAGGACGGCCGCCACCTCGCGGGGGCCGAGGCCGTGACGCACGGCGAGCTCCAGGGCCTCGCGCTGCTCGGGGGTGGTGCCGGCGGCCTCGGGCCAGGCGAGCCGCGCGAGTTCGGCCCGGCGGCGCTCGGCGGTCTCCTCGGAGACCCGGGACGGCGCGGGCACGGCGGCGGGGCGGCCGGTGTGGGCGCCGGGACGCCTGCGGCGCTGCTCGCCGAGGGTGCGCAGACAGGCCCAGCGGGCCAGGGCGTAGAGCCAGGCGCGGCGACCGGCGTCGTCGGCCGGGCAGCGGCCCTGCTGGCGTTCGGCGATGGCGAGGACGTCGCCGAGGGCGGCGGTCGCGTCGTCGTGGTCGCAGAGCACGGACAGGCAGTAGGTGAACAGGCCGTCCAGATACGCCTCGTAGCGTGCGGGCGGGTGGTGGCCGAGGGTGCGCGGCCCGGAGCGGGTGTCGGAGCCCGCGGCGGTGGAGGACGGCGCGCGGCGGTGCGCCCGGTGTGCGCCGGTGGTGTGGGTGGGGGGATCCAGCCTGCTGCTCGTCACGGGCCGACCGTAGGCAGGCCGGGCAGGTCTCTTCGTACCACTTGAACACTTTTAATTCTTACGGGTGAACGTATCCCTCAAAAGGGGACAGGAATATGTCATGACGATGCGTGCGGGAGGCCCCCGGCCCCGGGGCCGGGCGGCGTTGTCGGTGGGGCCCGCTACGGTTCGGTGCATGGCTGCCCGTACGAAATCCGCCAAGGACAGGCCGTCCTACCGCTGCACCGAGTGCGGCTGGACGACCGCCAAATGGCTCGGCCGTTGCCCCGAGTGCCAGGCCTGGGGGACGGTCGAGGAGTACGGCGCGCCCGCCGTCCGCACGACCGCCGCGGGCCGGGTCTCCACCGCCGCGCTGCCCATCGGCCAGGTCGACGGCCGACAGGCCACCGCGCGCTCCACGGGCGTCGACGAGCTCGACCGGGTCCTCGGCGGCGGGCTGGTCCCCGGCGCGGTGGTCCTGCTCGCCGGCGAGCCGGGTGTCGGCAAGTCGACGCTGCTGCTCGACGTGGCCGCGAAGGCCGCCAGCGACGAGCACCGCACGCTGTACGTCACCGGCGAGGAGTCCGCGAGCCAGGTCCGGCTGCGCGCCGACCGGATCAACGCGCTGAGCGACCACCTCTACCTGGCCGCCGAGACCGACCTGTCCGCGGTGCTCGGCCACCTCGACGCCGTCAAGCCCTCGCTGCTGATCATGGACTCGGTGCAGACCGTGGCCTCCCCCGAGATCGACGGGGCCCCGGGCGGCATGGCCCAGGTCCGCGAGGTCGCCGGGGCCCTCATCCGCGCCTCGAAGGAGCGGGGGATGTCCACGCTCCTCGTGGGCCACGTCACCAAGGACGGCGCCATCGCCGGCCCCCGCCTCCTGGAGCACCTGGTCGACGTCGTGCTGAGCTTCGAGGGCGACCGGCACGCCCGGCTGCGCCTGGTCCGCGGTGTGAAGAACCGCTACGGGGCGACGGACGAGGTCGGCTGCTTCGAACTGCACGACGAGGGCATCACGGGCCTGGCCGACCCGTCGGGGCTGTTCCTCACCCGGCGCGACGTGGCGGTGCCCGGCACGTGCCTGACGGTGACCCTGGAGGGCCGCCGGCCGCTCGTGGCCGAGGTGCAGGCGCTGACCGTCGACTCGCAGATCCCCTCGCCCCGGCGGACGACCTCGGGCCTGGAGACCTCCCGGGTGTCGATGATGCTGGCCGTGCTGGAGCAGCGCGGCCGGATCAGCGCGCTGGGGAAGCGCGACATCTACAGCGCGACCGTCGGCGGTGTGAAGCTCTCCGAGCCGGCCGCCGACCTGGCGGTCGCCCTCGCGCTGGCCTCCGCGGCCAGCGACACCCCTCTGCCCAAGAACCTGGTCGCGATCGGCGAGGTCGGGCTCGCGGGCGAGGTCCGCCGGGTCACGGGCGTCCAGCGCCGTCTCGCCGAGGCCCACCGCCTCGGCTTCACCCACGCCCTGGTCCCGACCGATCCCGGCAGGATCCCCGCGGGCATGAAGGTGACGGAAGTCGCGAACATCGGGGAGGCGCTCCAGGTCCTGCCGCGCAGCCGCCGGGCGCCGGCCCCCAAGGACGCCGAGGGCTGAGGGCCGTCCCGTGATCCCCGGCGGCCGGACGGCGCGGGGGCGGCGGCAGCAGGCGCGAGGGCGGCCGGACCGGCCTCGCGGCCCGGCCCGGGAGCCCTTGCGGCAGGCCGGGGAGGACTCCGGCCGGCGGCTCGCGCGGCCTCCCGGCACCCTTCGCCAGGGCTCGCCGGGCGGGGGCGGCGGTCGCCGGGAAGAGTTGCCCACCACCGGTATGCAAACTCGGCGGGGAACGGTGTCGCTAGACTTTGCCCTGGTCTCGCCCAACCGTACGAGCCGGAGGAGTGCAGTGGCAGCCAAGGACGGGGCAGCAGCTCCCGGAAAGTCCGGCGCGGGCTCCGGCAACGAGGCGCTCATGCGCGCCTCGCTCAGCGCCGTCGCCCCCGGCACCGCCCTGCGGGACGGCCTGGAGCGGATCCTTCGGGGCAACACCGGTGGGCTCCTCGTCCTCGGTATGGACAAAACGGTCGAATCGATGTGCACCGGCGGCTTCGTGCTGGACGTGGAGTTCACCGCGACCCGGCTGCGCGAGCTGTGCAAGCTCGACGGCGCGCTGATCCTCGACAAGGACATCACCAAGATCCTGCGGGCCGGCGTGCAGCTGGTCCCGGACGCGTCCATCCCCACCGAGGAGACCGGCACCCGCCACCGCACCGCGGACCGCGTCTCCAAGCAGTGCAACTTCCCGGTCGTCTCCGTCTCGCAGTCCATGCGCCTGATCGCGCTGTACGTGAACGGTGAGCGCCGGGTCCTGGAGGAGTCGGCCGCGATCCTCTCCCGCGCCAACCAGGCCCTCGCCACCCTGGAGCGGTACAAGCTGCGTCTCGACGAGGTCGCCGGCACGCTGTCCGCGCTGGAGATCGAGGACCTGGTCACGGTCCGGGACGTCACCGCCGTCGCCCAGCGCCTGGAGATGGTCCGCCGGATCGCCACCGAGATCGCCGAGTACGTCGTCGAGCTCGGCACCGACGGCCGCCTCCTCTCGCTCCAGCTCGACGAGTTGATCGCGGGCGTGGAGCCCGAGCGCGAGCTCGTCATCCGCGACTACGTGCCGGAGCCGACGGCCAAGCGGTCCCGCACCGTCGCCGAGGCGCTGACCGAGCTCGACGCGCTCAGCCACGCCGAACTGCTCGAACTGCCCATCGTGGCGCGCGCCCTCGGCTACAGCGGCTCCCCCGAGACGCTGGACTCCGCGGTCTCCCCCCGCGGGTACCGGCTCCTGGCGAAGGTCCCGCGCCTGCCCGGGGCGATCATCGAGCGGCTCGTCGAGCACTTCGGCGGCCTGCAGAAGCTGCTCGCGGCGAGCGTCGACGACCTCCAGACCGTGGACGGGGTCGGCGAGGCCCGGGCCCGCAGCGTCCGCGAGGGCCTCTCCCGGCTCGCGGAGTCCTCGATCCTCGAGCGGTACGTGTAGCCGCGGATCCACGACAGGCACGCGGAAGGGGCGGTACGGGACTCCCGTACCGCCCCTTCCGCGTGCCGTGCCGCCTGCGGTCAGTCCTTCGCCAACGTGAACGAGGCCGGGGAGACCTTCGTGCCGGGCAGCGCCGCCTCCACCAGGTACGTGCCCGGGCCGACCGGGCCCGCCGGGGCGGTGGCGCACTGCGGGGCGCTCTGCCCGCGGTCCCAGTCCACGGTGTGTGTGATCACCGCGCGGGCGGGGACGCGCAACAGCAGGTCCCGGCCGGCTCCCCTCTCCCGAACTGCGCCCCGGGATCGCTCCAGTTGACGCTGATGAGCGACAAGCTCTCCTACGCGCCGGGGGACAAGCCGCGGTTCCGGCTGGTGGCCCGGAACACCTCGGCCGCCGACTGCAAGGCCGACTTCGGCCCGAAGAGCGCGGTCCTGAAGATCAGCAACGTCAAGGGCGACCAGGTCTGGTCCTCGCAGGACTGCCCAAGCCGCGGTTCCGGCTGGTGGCCCGGAACACCTCGGCCGCCGACTGCAAGGCCGACTTCGGCCCGAAGAGCGCGGTCCTGAAGATCAGCAACGTCAAGGGCGACCAGGTCTGGTCCTCGCAGGACTGCC
>NZ_RDBI01000040.1:2944377-2947955 GCF_008042125.1 Streptomyces sp. MS191 | reverse complement strand
GGCGGGGGCAGTCCTGCGAGGACCAGACCTGGTCGCCCTTGACGTTGCTGATCTTCAGGACCGCGCTCTTCGGGCCGAAGTCGGCCTTGCAGTCGGCGGCCGAGGTGTTCCGGGCCACCAGCCGGAACCGCGGCTTGTCCCCCGGCGCGTAGGAGAGCTTGTCGCTCATCAGCGTCAACTGGAGCGATCCCGGGGCGCAGTTCGGGAGAGGGGAGCCGGCCGGGACCTGCTGTCCGGCGGTCGAGCCCGCGCCGCCGTCGCCGCCCCCGCCGTCCGTGTCGCCGTTCTTGCCACCGCCCTCGGCGCCGGCGGAGGAGCCGTCGCCGGTGCCGTCCTCGCCGCCCGTGGTCTCTCCGGAGTCGCCCGACTCGTCGCGTCCGCCGGGCTGTTCACTGATCGCCGGACCGGAACCAGACGGTCCGGGAGTGATCGAGGGCGCGGGGGACGTCCCGTTGGCGCCGTCGTTCGGCTTCTTCCCGCCGCTGCCACCGGAGGTGACGGCCCAGAGGGTGAGCAGCGCGAGGAGCGCGATCAGGCACAGCGCGACCGCCCTCCGTCGCCAGTAGATGGAGGAGGGAAGCGGCCCGACCGGATTGCGCAGTGATCCCACGCCACGAACCTTACGAGAGAACGGGGCCAACTCCCGCCCCACCCGCCGCCCCAGGCACCAAGTTTTGCCGATGATCACATCCCGAGCGCCGGACTCATCCGTTCCGCCCCCACTTTCGCCCAGCGGGGTGCGGACCTTCGGCCCGGGCGCCGGGTGCCGGACTCCGGTTAGCGTCTCCCCTCATGGACAACCTTTCCGATCTCTCGGGCGACCTCTACCGCGACGTCACCGACTTCGCCCACTCCACTCCGCACTGGTTCCAGCAACTCGCCGAGGTGTGGACCGAGGCCGGACTGCTGCTGTTCGGCGTGCTGTTCCTGGCCGGTTGGTGGCGGACCAGGACGGCGCCGAGCGGTGCCATGGCGCTCGCGCTGCTCGCCCCGCTCGCGACCGGCTTCGGATACGTGGTGAGCGAGGCGCTCAAGTCGCTGGTGGACGAGGAGCGTCCGTGCCGGGCGGTGGCCGGGGCCGCCGCCTCGCTCGTCCCCTGCCCGCCGTACGGAGACTGGTCCTTCCCGAGCAACCACTCGGCGATCGCGGGCGCCGCGGCCGTCGCCCTCGCGCTGTCCTGGCGCGGAATGGCCTGGCTGACCGTGCCGATGGCCCTCCTCATGGCGTTCTCCCGGGTGTTCGTCGGCGTGCACTACCCGCACGACGTGACGGTCGGCCTGCTGCTGGGCGGGGCGGTCGCGTTCCTCGTCGTCAAGGCGGCGACGCGGCCCGTCCGCACCCTGGTGGACACGGCACGCACCAGCGGCAACGGCGCGGTGGTGTGGTGCGTGGGCCGCGGCCCACGCCAGCACGCCTCCACGCGCCGTGAGGGCGTGCGGCACGGCGCGTACTGAACGTGCCAGGATCGGAGGTGCCATGACTTCCATCGATGCCTCCACCACGCCCCCCGTCCCCTCCGACGGCCCCGCGGCCGGCTCCGCCCCGGCGCCCGCACCCGACCGGCTGCACGGACCCGTCCTCGCCTGGTTCGACCGGCACGCCCGCGATCTGCCCTGGCGCCGCCCCGAGGCGGGCGCGTGGGGCGTGATGGTGAGCGAGTTCATGCTCCAGCAGACCCCGGTCGTCCGGGTCCTGCCGGTGTACGAGCAGTGGCTCGCGCGCTGGCCCCGCCCGGCCGACCTGGCCGCCGAGGCGCCGGGCGAGGCGGTCCGAGCCTGGGGCCGGCTCGGCTATCCACGGCGCGCCCTGCGGCTGCACGGCGCGGCCGTGGCCATAACGGAGCGGCACGGCGGCGACGTCCCAAGCGAGCACGGGCAGCTGCTCGCCCTGCCGGGCATCGGGGAGTACACCGCGGCGGCGGTGGCCTCCTTCGCGTACGGGCAGCGGCACGCGGTGCTCGACACCAACGTGCGCCGGGTCTTCGCCCGGGCGGCCACCGGTGTCCAGTACCCGCCGAACGCCACGACCGCGGCCGAGCGCAGGCTGGCGCGCGACCTGCTGCCGGAGGACGAGGCCACGGCGGCCCGGTGGGCGGCGGCCTCCATGGAGCTGGGCGCGCTGGTGTGCACCGCGAAGAACGAGGACTGCGGGCGGTGCCCGATCTCCGCCGAGTGCGTGTGGCGGCGGTCGGGGAAGCCGGCCCACGACGGCCCGCCGCGGCGCGGCCAGACGTACGCCGGCACCGACCGCCAGGTCCGCGGCAAGCTGCTGGCCGTCCTGCGGGAGGCCACGGACGCGGTGCCGCAGTCGTCCCTGGACGCCGTCTGGCACGACCCGGTCCAGCGCGACCGGGCGCTGGACGGCCTGGTCGCCGACGGCCTGGTCGAACCGCTGGAGGACGGGCTCTACCGCCTGCCCCAGTCCTGACGGCCGCTGTTCCCCGCACGGGGGACGGTGCCCCCGACGGCGCCCGGGCCGGTGCCGTCGGGCGGCCGCCGTCCGGTTCGCGGCGGCCGGGTCCCGGTCACGCGGGGCGGCCGGGACCACCCCGGCCATCCGGGGCCGCGGGTCAGCGGCCCTCGGGCACGGCGAGGTCGAGCGCCCGGAGCCGCTCCGGCTCCGCGACGACGTCGATCTCGGTGATGAGGCCCTCGACGATCGTGAAGGCGAGCGCCACCGCCAGTCGCCCGTGCCGGGCCATCGCCAGCCCGATCGCCCCGTCGATCCGTACGGGCCCGGTGAACCGGGCCCGGCCCACCGCCGCCATCGCGCCCCTGGCCACGGTGTGGGCCCCGAGCACGACGACCGGCTCGGGCGTGGGCACGACCGCCGCGTCGGCCCGCAGCACCACGTCGGGGTGCAGCAGCCCGACCAGCGCCTCGAAGTCCCCTCCGCGCGTGGCGGACAGGAAGGCGTCGACGACCTGGCGGCGCCGGACCGGGTCCCGTCCGGGCGGCGTCTCGGCCCCCTTCACCCGGCGGCGGGCCCGGCTCGCGAGCTGCCGTGCGGACGCGGGCGTCCGCTCCAGCATCGGACCGATGTCGTCGAAGGGCACGGCGAACATGTCGTGCAGGACGAAGGCGAGCCGCTCCGCGGGCGACAGCCGGTCCAGCACCACCAGCAGGGCGACGCCGACCGAGTCGGCCAGCAGCGCCTCCTCCTCCGGATCGCGTGCCCCGTCGCCGCCGGCCGCCCGCTCGGGCACCAGCGACCCGGGGGGCTCGTCGAAGAGGTCCTCGCGCCGCGTCCGGCGCGTGCGGAGCGTGTTCAGGCAGACCCGGGACACCACGGTGGTCAGCCAGCCGCCGAGGTTCGCCACCCCCTCGGTGCCGGCGGCGCTCGCGCGCAGCCAGGCCTCCTGGAGCGCGTCGTCGGCCTCGGCGACCGAGCCGAGCATCCGGTAGGCCACCGCCCGCAGCCGGCCGCGCTCCTCCTCGAAGCGTGCCGCCAGCCCCGCGTCGTCCCCGACGCGGCGGTCGTGCCCACGCCCGAGCCGGTCGTCGTGCTCGGGGCCCACACCGTGGCCAGGGGCGCGATGGCGGCGGTGGGCCGGGCCCGGTTCACCGGGCCCGTACGG
>NZ_RDBI01000040.1:2910015-2944277 GCF_008042125.1 Streptomyces sp. MS191 | reverse complement strand
CCACGCCGCTCCGCCCCACGCCGTCGTCCATGGTTCCCCCCGTCCTGCCCGCCGCAGCCCGCGCACGGACACCGCGAACCTACCGACCGTCCGACGGGACCGGACGCCCGGCCCGGCCCCGGCCGTTACACAACCGATGGGCAGCCGTGCGTCCGCCGACGGCTGCCGCGCACAGCCTCGTGACAACCGCTCCGTAGCGTCGTCGACGTACACGGAAACAGTGCTGGTCACGGGGATCGGAGGCGGTTGGGAATGGCGCACGGCGAGGTGCTCGACTTCGAGGAGTACGTCCGTACACGGCAGGACGCCCTGCTGCGCAGTGCCCGACGTCTCGTGCCCGACCCGGTCGACGCGCAGGACCTGCTGCAGACCGCGCTGGCCCGCACGTACGGCCGCTGGGACGGCATCGCCGACAAGTCGCTGGCCGACGCCTACCTGCGCCGCGTGATGATCAACACCCGCACCGAGTGGTGGCGCGCCCGCAAGCTCGACGAGGTCCCCACCGAGCAGCTGCCCGACGCGTGCGTCGACGACGCCACCGAGCAGCACGCCGACCGGGCCCTGCTCATGGACATCCTCAAGGTCCTCGCCCCCAAGCAGCGCAGCGTCGTCGTCCTGCGCCACTGGGAGCAGATGAGCACCGAGGAGACCGCGGCGGCGCTCGGCATGTCGACCGGTACGGTGAAGAGCACGCTCCACCGTGCTCTGGCCCGACTGCGCCAGGAACTGGAGAGCCGGGGCATCGACCACGACACCCGCGCTCTGGGGCGATCGACCGAACGAGGCGAGGAACGGGGGCGGGACCGGTGCGCGGCCTAGGCTCCAGACACGACGGCGAGGACGACCGGCCCGGAGACGGCCCGGCGTGCGGCACCCACGCGGCGGCGAGCACCACGGCACTGGCCGGGCTCGTCGCCGTCGGCCTGCTCCTGGCCGGCTGCTCGACCGGCGGGACGGGTTCCCGGGACGAGGGCGCGGCCCGCGCCGACGACGTGACCCCGACGGCCCCGGCCGCCTCCCCCTCCTCGACGGCGACGAGCCCGGCCAGTGCCGTGGTGCTCGCCGCCGCGTGGGTGCCGCACGCCGGGCCGTCTCCGGGCCGGTCGTCCTCGCCGTCGTGTCTGGAGCCTAGGCCGCGCACCGGTCCCGCCCCCGTTCCTCCTCCGCGGGCATGCAGTCGGCCAAGCGCGTCGACCCGATCGCGCTGCTGAAGTCCGACCCGAAGATCGGCGAGCGCCTGAAGGGCGATCTGAAGCCCTGCGTCGCGGACGCGTACCCGGTGGACACCTCCTACGGGAACCTCACCGGCGGGGCGTCGCCGGACGTCGTCGTCAACGTGATGACCTGCGGCGACGCGGTCGGCATCGGGACGTACGTGTACCGCGAGGAGAACAAGGAGTACAAGAACGTCTTCATGACCGAGGACGCCGCCGTCTACGCGACGATCGACCGCGGCGATCTGATCGTGACCCGGCAGGTGTACGCCAAGGGCGACCCGGTGGCGTACCCCTCGGGCGAGGACGTGATCACGTACCGGTGGGCGGGCAACAAGTTCACCCAGCACGACTGGGTGCACAACGACTACAGCCGCGCGGTCGGCGACGGCGGCATCGACGGCTCCGCGCCGGCACCGAGCGGCGGCTGACCGCGACGCGACGCCGGCTCCGGGGACGGGGGCCGGCGCGAACACCGACGCCGGCGTGCGACGCCGGCGGGAGAGAAACGGAAAGGGCGCCCGATGGCCGAGACCCATGTGCTGTTCGTCGAGGACGACGACGTGATCCGCGAAGCCACCCAGCTCGCCCTGGAGCGGGACGGCTTCGCGGTGACCGCGATGCCCGACGGGCTCTCCGGTCTGGAGGCCTTCCGGGCCGACCGCCCGGACATCGCGCTGCTCGACGTGATGCTGCCCGGCATGGACGGCGTCAGCCTGTGCCGCCGGATCCGCGACGAGTCGACCGTGCCGGTGATCATGCTGTCGGCGCGCGCCGACTCGATCGACGTCGTGCTGGGCCTGGAGGCCGGGGCCGACGACTACGTCACCAAGCCCTTCGACGGATCCGTGCTGGTCGCCCGGATCCGCGCGGTGCTGCGCCGCTTCGGGCACGCGGGCGGCGCGGCCGGCGGGGACGCGGGGCGGGACGAGGGCCCCGACGGCGGGGTGCTGGTCTTCGGCGAGCTGGAGGTCGACACCGACGGGATGGAGGTCCGCAGGGGCGGGGCGCCGGTGGCGCTGACGCCGACGGAGATGCGCCTGCTGCTGGAGTTCTCCTCCGCACCCGGCACGGTCCTCTCGCGCGACAAGCTCCTGGAACGGGTGTGGGACTACGGCTGGGGCGGCGACACCCGGGTCGTGGACGTCCACGTGCAGCGCCTGCGCACCAAGATCGGCCAGGACCGGATCGAGACGGTCCGCGGCTTCGGCTACAAACTCAAGGGATGACGCGGGGGATGAACGGATGAAGCGGCTCCCCCTGCGCACGGGCGTCCGCTGGAAGATCTCCGTCGCGATCGCCGCGGTCGGCGCGCTCATCGCGGTCACGCTCAGCCTGGTCGTCCACAACTCCGCGCGCGTCTCGATGCTGGACAACGCGCGCGAGGTCCAGATGGAACGGCTGCTCTTCGCCCAGCGGATGTACGAGGGCTCCAAGCCGAAGGAGCCCCGCTTCGGCACCAAGATCAACGATCCGATGCTGCCGCGCCAGCTCGACCGGCTGATGCGGGACAACCGGCGGGGCACGTACGTCCAGGAGCACAGCCACGGCGGTCCGCCGGACGTCTGGGCGGCCGTGCCGCTGGCCAACGGCGACGTGCTGTCGCTGCACATCCCCTTCGCCGACCGCAGCGCGGCCATCATGAAGGACCTCGACCGGGCGCTGGTCATCGGCTCCGTCTCGGTGGTCTTCGGCGGCTGCGCGCTCGGCGTGCTCATCGGCGGCCAGCTCTCCCGTCGGCTGCGGAAGGCCGCCGCGGCCGCCGGGAAGGTGGCCCAGGGCAACACGGGCGTCCGGGTCAGGGACGCGATCGGCGGGGTCGTCCGTGACGAGACCGACGAGCTGGCCCGCGCGGTCGACGGCCTGACCGACGCCCTCAACGAACGGATCGAGGCCGAGCGCCGGGTCACCGCGGACATCGCGCACGAGCTGCGCACCCCGGTGACGGGCCTGCTGACGGCGGCGGAGCTGCTGCCGCCCGGGCGGCCGACCGAGCTCGTACGGGACCGGGCGCAGGCGATGCGGACGCTGGTCGAGGACGTGCTGGAGGTGGCCCGGCTGGACAGCGCCTCGGAGCGGGCCGAGCTGCAGGAGGTCGCGCTCGGCGAGTTCGTCGAGCGGCGGGTGCGGACGCTCGACCCGGACGTGGTCGTCCGGGTGGTCCACGAGTCGTGGGTGAACACGGATCCGCGCCGGCTGGAGCGGATCCTGGGCAACCTCCTGGCGAACGCGGCCAAGCACGGCAGCAAGCCGGTGGAGGTCACGGTCGAGGGGCGGGTGGTCCGCGTGCGGGACCACGGCCCCGGCTTCCCCGAGGCGCTGCTGCGCGAGGGCCCGAGCCGCTTCCGTACCGGGGCGAGCGACCGGGCCGGCCAGGGCCACGGGCTCGGCCTCACGATCGCGGCGGGGCAGGCCCGGGTCCTGGGCGCCCGGCTGACCTTCCGCAACGCGGCCCCCTCGGGGGCGCCCGCCGGGGCGCAGGGCGGCGCGATCGCGGTGCTCTGGCTCCCCGACCACGCGCCCACGAACACGGGCAGCTTCCCGATGATCAGGTTCCCGGACTGAGGGCTGTACGAGGGGCGGCGCCCGGCCCTGGTGTCCGGGCAGGACCCCGGGACGCGGCGGGCCCCTTTCGGGGCGGCCCTGCCGCGAGCGGCCGAAGGCCCCCGGCGCGAGCTGTCGCGCCGGGGGCCTTCGGCCGTGTGGTGCCGGGGGGCGGGGTCAGACCGTCTCGGCGACCTTCGCGGTCTCGCCGTCGGCCGGCTTCGGGGCCGGTCCGGTCCCGCGCAGGGCCACCTCCTTGACGAAGAACGCCAGGACGAAGCCGATCACCGCGACCGCCGAGCCCACCAGGAAGGCGGAGTGGGTGCCGGACGCCACGGCGTACTGGTACGCCTCGCGCAGCGCGGCGGGCAGCTTGGCCAGGCTGGCGGCGTCGAGCTGGGCCGACTGCTGCGTCAGCCCGGAGCCGCCGCGGGTCGCCATCTCGTCCTGGACGCGGCTGGTGAAGAGCGCACCCATGATCGCGACGCCGAAGGACGAACCGAGGGTCCGGAAGAGGGTGGTCGACGAGGAGGCGACGCCCATGTCCTTGAGCTCGACGCTGTTCTGGGCCACGAGCATCGTGATCTGCATCAGGAAGCCCATGCCTGCGCCGAGCACCGCCATGTAGATCCCGGAGGTGAGGCGGGAGGTGCCGGTGTCCATCTGGGCCAGCAGGAACAGGCCGGCGACCATCAGCGCGGTGCCGATGATGGGGAAGATCTTGTACTTGCCGCTGTTCGTGGTCACCCGGCCGGAGATCAGCGAGACGACCATCATCGACAGCAGCATCGGCAGGAGCAGCAGGCCGGAGTTGGTGGCCGAGGCGCCCTGCACGGACTGCTGGAAGAGCGGCAGGAAGAGCACCGCGCCGAACATCACGAAGCCGGTGAGGAAGCCGATCACCGACATGAGGGTGAAGTTGCGGCTGCGGAAGATGTGCAGCGGCATGATCGGGTCGGCGGCGCGGGTCTCGACCAGGAGGAACGCGGCGAGCGCGACGAGGCCGGTGACCGCGAGGCCGACGATGGTCGCCGAACCCCAGGCGTACTCGGTGCCGCCCCAGGTGGTGACCAGCACGATGGTGGTGATGCCGACGGTCAGCAGCGCGGCGCCGAGGAAGTCGATCCGGGTGCCGGCGGTCCGCTCCTTGCGGGGCAGGTGCAGCACGGCGGTGACCATCGCCAGCGCGACGACGCCGAGCGGCAGGTTGATGTAGAAGGACCAGCGCCAGCCCCAGTGGTCGGTGATGGAGCCGCCGACGAGGGGTCCGCCGATCATGGCGAGCGCCATCACGCCGGCCATCATGCCCTGGTACTTGCCGCGCTCCCGGGGCGGGATCAGGTCGCCGATGATCGCCATGACGCCGACCATCAGACCGCCGGCGCCCAGGCCCTGGACGGCGCGGAAGCCGATGAGCTGGCCCATGTCCTGCGCCATGCCGCTGAGCACCGAACCGATCAGGAAGACCACGATCGAGGTGAGGAAGACGCCCTTGCGGCCGTACATGTCGCCGAGCTTGCCCCAGATCGGGGTGGAGGCGGCGGTGGCCAGGGTGTAGGCGGTGACGACCCAGGAGAGGTGCTCCAGGCCGCCCAGCTCGCCGACGATGGTCGGCATGGCCGTACCGATGATCATGTTGTCCAGCATCGCGAGCAGCATCGCGATCATCAGGGCGAGCAGCACGACGCGCACGCTGCGCTGCCGGACCTCCGCCCCGCCCCCCTCGGCTGCCTTCACTGACTCGGTCGTCGCCATGCCCCTGCTCCCCACACCTTCGGACGCTTACTTGKCGCCCGGCTAGTTACTAGACTAGGAAGGTAAGAGGGAAACTAGCCGGGCGTCAAGTAAGTAAAAGGGTGTGGGGAGAAGAGCATGGCCAGAGGCAACACCCGCCAGCGCATCCAGGACGTGGCCCTGGAACTCTTCGCCGAGCAGGGCTACGAGAAGACCTCACTGCGCGAGATCGCCGAACGACTGGACGTCACGAAGGCCGCCCTCTACTACCACTTCAAGACCAAGGAAGACATCCTCATCGGGATCTTCGAGGACCTGACGCGGCCGATCGACGAGCTGATCGCCTGGGCCCAGGAGCAGCCGCGCACCCTGGAGACCAAGCAGGAGACGCTGCGCCGCTACCAGGCGGCACTGGCCGACGCGGCCCCGCTGTTCCGCTTCATGCAGGAGAACCAGGCCACCGTGCGCGAGCTGAGCATCGGCCTGACCTTCAAGGAGCGCATGCTCGCGCTGAGCGGGCTGATCCAGGAGCCGGACTTCGCGCTGGCCGACCGGGTCCGCTGCATCAGCGCCCTGTTCACCATGCACGCCGGCATGTTCTTCATGCAGACGATCGAGGGCGACCCCGAGGAGAAGCACGAAGCCGTCCTCGAGGTCGCCCTCGATCTGATCACCCAGGCGCACCACGCCTGAGGCCACACCCGGCAGGGCCGGGTCCGGTCGCGTCGGGTCAGATGGTGACGCCGACGGAGCGGAGGAACGCGGCCGGGTTGAGCGCGGAGCCGTAGTTCGGGGTCGTACGGATCTCGAAGTGCAGGTGGGGGCCGGAGGAGTTGCCGGTGTTGCCCGACAGCGCGATCTTCTGGCCGGCGCCGACCTTCTGGCCGATGTGCACCTTGATCTTCGACAGGTGCGCGTACTGCGAGTACTTGCCGTTGGCGTGCTTGATGACGACGGCGTTGCCGTACGCCGGGCCGTCGCCGCCGCCGTAGGGGCCGGCCTTCACGACGGTGCCCGCACCGGCGGCCTTGACGGTGGTGCCGACCGGGACGGCGAAGTCCTGGCCGGAGTGCTTGTGGGCCCACATGGCGCCGCCCTGGTTGAAGCTGGCGCTCAGCGAGTAGCCGGCGACCGGCTTGACCCAGGACGGAGCCTTCTTGGCGGCGACCGGGGCCTTCTTGGCCGCTGCCTTCACGGCGGCGGTCTTCGCGGCGGCGGCCTTGACCTGAGCGGCCTTGACCTGGGCGGCGACCTTCGCCTGGGCGTCGGCCTGGGCGGCGACGGCGGCGGACACACCGACAGGGGCGGACGCGATGGCCTTGCCCTCGGCGGCGAAGGCGGAGCCCGCTCCGGCCACCAACGACGCTCCCAGGCCGGCGGCGGCGAGAGCGACGACGGTGGTACGGGTGGGGTTCATGACGCGCTTCGACATACGGGGGAAAACCTCCGGGAAGTACGGGACCCGACACGGTGCTGCGCCGGGCTGGCCATCCCTTGGTAACCCGCCACCCCATCTCGCCTCAAACCCCCCATCTACGACATCGCGTCGTAGCGATCTCCTTGAAAGTTCAGGTCTTGACGACCCTCGGACCCCGTTCCTGAAATCGGACAAAACCGTACAAGCGAATCGGTTTATCCGCATGTCGCCCCTGTCCTGATGGGCCCGAGAGGCCGCCTCTCGCCCGGTTCGGGACCCTCCGGGACCAAGGTCCCGCCACAAGGGACCGGAACGTCCCGAATCGACCCCAAACGCCACCACTATTCCGGCTAGTACCCCTCGAAACGCCTGTGCGCCTTGTCACGGCGCACCCCCCACCATTGCGACCTGGGTCACGCAACCGGAGGCCCCCGAGAGCCGTCCCCGACTACGTCGGCGGCACGGCCGGACAGGACACGGATGCTTCGGGGGACGTACGTGGATCCAGCGCTCATCGGCACCCGCCTGGTCTCCGGCGCGATCGGGCCGCTGCTCAGGAAACTGCTGGTCACCGACGGCCCCGGAGCCGGCCTCACCGGCGAGGGCCGCCGTGTCCGGCTCTCCCGGCTCGTCTCCTTCCGCGGCGAACGGCGCACGCTGACCGACCGGGACGTCCGCACCCTGGCCGCCACCCTCGTCGAACGCGCCGTGACCGGCCCCGGAGGACCGCCCTTCCCGGCCGACGAGACCGAGGCCGTCACCGACGCCCTGGCCACCACGCTGCTCGCCCTCGGCGACCTGGACATGGACGACGTCCAGGCGGTCGCCCTGGGCCACACCGCCCTGGCCCGCCGCCTGCGCGCGGCCGCCCCGGCCCCCGACGGGCTCGCCACGGACTCCGTCCTCTTCCTGGGGACCCTGACCGAATGGGCCTGCCTGCACATCCTGGAGTTCTTCACCCAGCGCTCCACCTTCGTCGCACGGACGCTGGTCGAGCAGACCCGCGGCCAGAGCGAGCTCATCGCCAAGGTCGACGCACTGCTCACCCGCACCCCCCGGCCGGYCGGCCGCGACACCGAGTTCGAGCGGCGCTACCGGGCACACCTGGCGAGGAAGCACGGCCGCCTCACGATCTACGGAGTCGACCTCCACCACTCCCCGGACACCTGGCCGCTGGKCAGGGCGTACCTGCCGCTGGAGGCCACGGGCCCGGCGGGCAGCTGGCTCACGGCCCTCGACGAGCCCCGGGACGCCGACGCGGCCCCGGACCCGCACGCCGCCGCCCCGGACCCTCGCGCCCCGCACGCCTCCGGCGAGCACACCGCGGCCCCCCTGCGCCCCGCTAATGACTCCCTGCCCGCGGAACTCGCCCTCGCCCGCCACGACAAGGTCCTCCTGCGCGGCCTGGCCGGATCCGGCAAGACGACACTGGTCCAGTGGCTGACGGTCAGCGCCGCGAACGAAGGCCGGGACGAGGGCATGGAGTACCTGCGCGGCCGCATCCCGTTCGTCCTCCCCCTGCGCGCCCTGACCCGCCACGGCGAGCGGCTCCCCTCACCCGACCGCTTCCTGGCCGCCGCAGGCTGCCCCCTGACTCCTCCCGACGGCTGGGCCGAGCGCGTCCTCGCCGCCGGCCGCGGCCTGATCCTCGTCGACGGCATCGACGAGGTCCCCGAGGCCGAGCGCGGGCGCGCCCGCGGCTGGCTCCGCGACCTCCTCGACGCCTACGAGGGCAACCGCTGGCTCGTCACCTCCCGCCCCACCGCCGTACGCGAGGACTGGCTCACCCCCGACGGCTTCACCGAGCTGACCCTCTCCCCCATGTCCCGGGCCGAGGTCACCGCCTTCGTCCGGCGCTGGCACGACGCCGCCGGACCCGACGCCGCCCCGTACGAGGAACCGCTCCTCGACGCCCTGCGCACCGCCGCGCACGTCGCCCAGCTCGCCACCAACCCCCTGATGTGCGGCCTCATCTGCGCCCTGCACCGCGACCGCCGGGGCTTCCTGCCCCGCGGCCGGAAGGCGCTCTACGAGGCGGCGCTCTCCATGCTCCTGACCCGCCGGGACCGCGAGCGGGACATGGGAACCCCCTACGGGATCGCGCTCGGCGAGGCACCGCAGATCCAGCTGATCCAGCGGCTCGCCCACTGGCTCACGCTCAACGGCCGCACCCAGATGGACCGTTCCCGCGCCGAGGCGCTGGTGCGGGCCGCCGTCCCGGCCGTGCCGGAGGCGGCAGCGCACGACGACCCCGGCGCGGTCTTCACCCACCTGCTGCACCGCAGCGGCCTGCTCCGCGAACCCACCCCGGACACGGTCGACTTCGTCCACCGCACCTTCCAGGACCACCTGGCCGCCAAGGCCCTCGTCGACGAGTGGCACATCGGCGTCCTCGTCGGCCYCGRGGCCGACGACCAGTGGCAGGACGTCGTCCGCATGGCGGTCGGCCACGCACGCCCGCGCGAGTGCGCGGAGATCCTCGGCGAACTCCTGAAGACCGCGGACGCCACGACGGACCGCCGCACCCGGCTGCGCGTCCTGGTGACGGCGGCGACGGCCCTGGACGAGGCGACCGAGGTCGCGCCGGACATCCGGGAGCGGATCCTGCGACGGACGGCGGACGTGATCCCCCCGCGCGACCCGGACGAGGCCCGCGAGCTCGCGTCCGCGGGACGGGCGGTCCTGCACCTGCTGCCGGGTCCGGACGGGCTGAGCGCCCGGGAGGCGCTCATGGCGGTGACGACCGCGACCCACGTCACCGACGACGCCGCGCTGCCGTACCTGGCCCGGTTCGCCCGTCACGAGTCGATCGAGGTCCGGTCACAGCTGATGTGGGCGTGGTCGCGCTTCGACACCCGGGACTACGCGCGGGAGGTCCTCGCCCACCTCGCTCCCGGCTCCCTCTACTTCACCCTCCGCTCCGACGACCAGGTCGACGAACTGGTCCGCCGGGGGATCCGGCCCAGCTCCCTCGACATCCGTGAGGGCCTCTCCCGCCACGGCGTCGCCGCCCTCGAACCGCTCCTGGAGCGGACGCGGTACCTGCATGTCGCGCTGGTCGCGGCGGGGACCGCCGTGGCGAGCCTGCTGCGCGACGGCGACGCGCCTGCCGGAGCGTGCCGTGTCCCGCGGCTCCGCCATCTCGACCTGTACGGGTCGGCGTCCCCCACGGCGGCGGACTGGCGCGCCGTCGCCGCCGTGCCCGGCCTGCGTGAGCTCGCACTCGCCCCCCGCCATCTCGACGGGTGCCCCGACGGGCTCGTCCTGGCGCAGGTCGACCACCTGGTGGTGACGGGCGACGACGACGCCGATCCGCCGTTCGAGCGGATCGCCGAGATCTTCCCGGGACTGGGCACGCTGGTCCTCTCCGGTCGCTGCGAGGGACGGACGTACGACCTGAGCCCGCTGGCCGGCCTGCCCGACCTCGCGCTCGTCGAGCTGCCCGGCGCCGAGGTCACCGGCACCGGGCACCTGCCTCCCACGGTCCGCATCGCCACCTGATCCGCCCCCGGGCCCTGCCCTCCGCCGGGTCCACCGGGCGCCACGGAAAAAGGGGCTGCCCCGGCCCGTACGTCTCCGTACGGGCCGGGGCAGCCCCGTCAGCCGCTCAGTGCGGCGTCACGCGTCCTTCGAGAGGTTGGGGCCGGCTCCGCCGGTCGCCTGCTCGATCGGGGGGACGTCGGGCAGCGCCGACTTCTCCTCGCCGCGGAAGGTGAACTTCTTCTCCTCACCCTCGCCCTCGGTGTCCACGACCACGATGTGACCGGGACGCAGCTCGCCGAAGAGGATCTTCTCCGACAGCGAGTCCTCGATCTCACGCTGGATGGTCCGACGCAGCGGACGGGCACCCAGAACGGGGTCGTAACCCTTCTTGGCGAGCAGGTCCTTCGCGGACTGGGAGAGCTCGATGCCCATGTCCCGGTCCTTCAGGCGCTCGTCGACCCGGCCGATCATCAGGTCGACGATCTGCAGGATGTCGTCCTGGGTGAGCTGCGGGAAGACGATGATGTCGTCCACACGGTTCAGGAACTCCGGGCGGAAGTGCTGCTTCAGCTCGTCGCTGACCTTGGCCTTCATCCGCTCGTAGTTGGACTTCGTGTCGCCCTGGGCGGCGAAGCCCAGGTTGAAGCCCTTCGAGATGTCCCGGGTCCCGAGGTTGGTCGTCATGATGATGACCGTGTTCTTGAAGTCCACGACCCGGCCCTGGGAGTCGGTCAGACGACCGTCCTCCAGGATCTGGAGAAGGGAATTGAAGATATCGGGGTGGGCCTTCTCGACCTCGTCGAAGAGGACGACGGAGAACGGCTTGCGGCGCACCTTCTCGGTGAGCTGGCCGCCCTCTTCGTAGCCCACGTATCCGGGGGGCGAACCGAAGAGACGGGAGACCGTGTGCTTCTCGCTGAACTCCGACATGTCGAGGGAGATCATCGCGTCCTCGTCGCCGAAGAGGAATTCGGCGAGCGCCTTGGACAGCTCGGTCTTACCGACACCGGACGGGCCGGCGAAGATGAACGAGCCACCGGGGCGCTTCGGGTCCTTCAGGCCGGCCCGCGTACGGCGGATCGCCTTCGAGAGACCGCGGACGGCGTCCTTCTGGCCGATGACGCGCTTGTGGAGCTCGTCCTCCATGCGGAGCAGACGCGAGGACTCCTCCTCGGTCAGCTTGAAGACCGGGATGCCGGTGGCGGTCGCGAGGACCTCGGCGATCAGCTCGCCGTCGACCTCGGCGACGACGTCCATGTCGCCGGCCTTCCACTCCTTCTCCCGCTTGGCCTTCGCCGCCAGCAGCTGCTTCTCCTTGTCACGGAGAGACGCCGCCTTCTCGAAGTCCTGGGAGTCGATCGCGGACTCCTTGTCCCGGCGGACGCCGGCGATCTTCTCGTCGAACTCGCGGAGGTCCGGCGGCGCGGTCATCCGGCGGATGCGCATCCGGGAGCCGGCCTCGTCGATCAGGTCGATCGCCTTGTCCGGGAGGAAGCGGTCCGAGATGTACCGGTCGGCCAGGGTCGCGGCCTGGACGAGGGCCTCGTCCGTGATGGAGACCCGGTGGTGGGCCTCGTAGCGGTCGCGCAGACCCTTGAGGATCTCGATCGTGTGCGGCAGCGACGGCTCCGCGACCTGGATGGGCTGGAAGCGGCGCTCGAGGGCGGCGTCCTTCTCCAGGTACTTGCGGTACTCGTCGAGCGTGGTGGCACCGATGGTCTGGAGCTCACCGCGGGCCAGCATCGGCTTGAGGATGCTGGCGGCGTCGATCGCGCCCTCGGCGGCACCCGCACCCACGAGGGTGTGGAGCTCGTCGATGAACAGGATGATGTCGCCGCGGGTGCGGATCTCCTTGAGGACCTTCTTCAGGCGCTCCTCGAAGTCACCGCGGTAGCGGGAGCCGGCGACCAGCGCGCCGAGGTCGAGGGTGTAGAGGTGCTTGTCCTTGAGGGTCTCGGGCACCTCGCCCTTGACGATGGCCTGCGCCAGGCCCTCGACGACGGCGGTCTTGCCGACGCCGGGCTCGCCGATGAGGACCGGGTTGTTCTTCGTACGGCGGGACAGCACCTGCATGACCCGCTCGATCTCCTTCTCGCGCCCGATGACCGGGTCGAGCTTGGACTCACGAGCGGCCTGGGTGAGGTTCCGGCCGAACTGGTCGAGGACCAGGGACGTCGAGGGGGTGCCCTCCGCAGGACCGCCGGCGGTGGCGGCTTCCTTGCCCTGGTAGCCGGAGAGCAGCTGGATGACCTGCTGCCGCACCCGGTTGAGATCGGCGCCCAGCTTCACGAGGACCTGGGCGGCGACGCCCTCGCCCTCGCGGATCAGGCCGAGCAGGATGTGCTCGGTGCCGATGTAGTTGTGGCCGAGCTGGAGGGCCTCGCGGAGCGACAGCTCCAGGACCTTCTTGGCACGAGGGGTGAAGGGGATGTGCCCGGACGGGGCCTGCTGGCCCTGACCGATGATCTCCTCCACCTGCTGTCGGACCGCCTCGAGCGAAATCCCGAGGCTCTCCAGGGCCTTAGCGGCGACACCCTCACCCTCGTGGATAAGGCCCAGGAGGATGTGCTCGGTGCCGATGTAGTTGTGGTTGAGCATCCGGGCTTCTTCCTGAGCCAGGACGACAACCCGCCGCGCGCGGTCGGTGAACCTCTCGAACATCGTTAATCGCTCCTCAGAGCGGTCAGTCAGTTAGGGGTCGATCCCCTCCCTGTCCTTCCGCAGCTTAGTCCCGCAAGCGGGGACCGCTCATTCCAACTGCCGACATCCGTCCGGATCACCCCCTCTCAAGCGGGGAGACCTGCTGCCGAACAACCGACAAATGCTCCAACCCGATGGTGCGAGACGATGTTCCCGCAGGCCAAGCAGTTACCCGTGCCATCTGTACGCCGATGGCGAACGTGAGACGCCCAAGCCCGCGGGTTGCCCCTTCCCACTAGGAATGTCTTACCCGTCAGGACTGACACTCCATGCGGCACACCCCGGTTCCCTCCGCTACGGGCGAACATCCTTGCGCTCTCGAATGCACCCGTACGCCCCCATCATGGACACTCTGCGCACCGGATCAAGGACGCTGGGTCACCTCGGGCGTAACCAGAACGCCGCGCCGACCGTTCCCCGGGTATGGCCCTCACCGTTCCGCCTCCTCCCCGCTCGCCCCGCGCATGCGGTGTGGCGCGGTGGTACGAGCACGAGCTCGGCTGGGCCGTCTCACACGGGTCGGGTCAGCCCGTGCAGCTCGTGACGGGGCTGCGCTTCGACGTCCTGGAGCTGCCCGCCACGGCCGGCCGCGCCGTCCTG
Organism: Streptomyces sp. MS191; assembly: GCF_008042125.1. Lineage (GTDB taxonomy): Bacteria > Actinomycetota > Actinomycetes > Streptomycetales > Streptomycetaceae > Streptomyces. The sequence continues at coordinate 2,930,585 of NZ_RDBI01000040.1, read as the reverse complement.
CGCAGGGCGGGAGCGGGCGTCGGGCCGGTGGCCCTCATGGGGCGGCGGATGCGGCTCCTGGTGGCCGCGGGGAGCGCGGAGGAGCTGCCGGGGCTGCTCGACTGGCTGGAGTGGGGCGGGATCGCGCTGGACCTCGCCGCGCTGGGCGCGGGCGGCCGGATGACCGCCCCCGTTCCCCCGGGATGGGGCGGTCCCGGCGCACCGGGCGCCGCGGTGTGGCTGCGGGCCCCGGAGCCCGGGCGTGAGGTGGAGTCCTCCCTGCCGGCCCTGCAGGCCGCCGCACGGGGCGGTGCGGGCGCCCCCTGCCTCGTGCGTCTCGTGGCCGCCGCGGCCGCGGAGTGCCATCGGGTGCGGCTGCTGAGCGCGGCCACCGGCGAACCGGCCGCTCAGCAGCTGGCGCCTCAGCGGTTCGCGTCCTCGTAGGCCGCCTTGATCTCGGCGGGCACGCGACCGCGGTCGTTCACGTTGTAACCGTTCTCCTTGGCCCACGCGCGGATCTTCGCGGTGTCCGGGCTGCCGCCGGCGGCGACACGACCCTTTCCACGCGTACCGGCACTGCGGCCACCGGTGCGCCGACCGCTCTTGGTGTACGGCTCGAGCAGGCCACGGAGCTTGTCCGCGTTGGCGGTGGTGAGGTCGATCTCGTAGGTCTTGCCGTCCAGCGCGAACGTCACGGTCTCGTCCGCCTCGACACCGTCGAGGTCATCGACAAGAAGGACCTGAACCTTCTGTGCCACCGGATTTCCTTTCATCGAAAATGCAGTACGCGGAAAGGAAACCGCTTTTCCCGGAAAAACACAAACCCCCGGCAGAGGTTCAGAAGCCCGGCAACGCGGGAAACATGCGCGATTCGGACATAGGGTTCCGGACGTTCGTTACGGTCACAGGTGCAGAAGCATCCGGCTGTTACCCAAGGTGTTCGGCTTCACTCGTTCGAGACCCAGGAACTCGGCGACACCCTCGTCATAGGAACGCAGGAGCTCGCTGTAGACATCTCCGTCGACCGGAGTCTCCCCGATCTCGACGAAGCCGTGCTTCGCGAAGAAGTCGACTTCGAAGGTCAGGCAGAATACCCGGCGCACCCCGAGCCATCGGGCGGTGTGCAGCAACTTGTCGAGCACGAGATGCCCCACTCCGGCGCCCTTGAACTCGGGATCGACCGCGAGAGTACGCACTTCGGCAAGGTCTTCCCACATCACGTGGAGTGCGCCGCAGCCGACCACCACTCCGTCCTCGTCGCGTTCGGCGACCCAGAACTCCTGGATGTCCTCGTAAAGCGTCACGGTCGCTTTGTCGAGCAGGATGCCGCGCCCCACGTACGGGTCGACGAGCCGGCGGACGGCGGCGACGTCGCCGGTGCGGGCCCGGCGTACGGTGACGGTTTTCGGGGCGGGTGCGGAAGCGGGCACGGAGGACTGCATGGGGGGACGCTATCGCCCTTCGGGCCCCGTCCCACCGGCGCCCTCCGCCGGTGGCGCGGCGGCCTCGGGGGCGTTGTAGCCGACGACGCGGATCGCGTCGCCGAGCGCCTCGCGCTGTTCGGGCGACATCATGCCGAAGAAGGCGACCAGGGCGGCGGCGGGGTTGTCGCTCTGCGACCAGGCTTCGTTCATCAGCGCGGCCGAGTAGGCGGCGCGGGTGGAGACCGCGGTATATCGATAGGCGCGCCCGTCGACTTCCCTGCGCACCCAGCCCTTCTGATGGAGATTGTCCATAACGGTCATGACGGTGGTGTAGGCGATGGACCGTTCCTGCTGGAGATCCTCCAGGACTTCCCGGACGGTCACCGGACGGTTCCATTGCCAGACGCGCGTCATGACGGCGTCTTCCAGCTCTCCCAATTGGCGGGGCACAGGGCCACCCTAGTGCGCGACGCCGGGAATGGGTCACCTATTGCGGCCGGAAACGCAACAGACGCAACAAAAAGGACGTACGGCCTGAAATCGGCCGTACGTCCGGGGGTCGAGAGGGGTCCTACGAGGCGGTCGCGCCGCCGTCCGCCTGGCGGGCGGTCTCGGCACGGGCGAGGGCGGCGTCCACGGCCGCGTCCTCCTTGGCCTTGTTGGGGCCGCCCTGGCTCTTGACGATCGTGACGACGAGGCCGATGAAGAACGCGGCCATCACGACGGGGGGCAGGAGCGCGGATACGTAGTCCATGGCGTCCAGAGTAGCCAAGGGCCGTCCCGCCGTCCCCGGCGGGCGTCCGACGCCGCGCGCCGGTCCGCCGCCCGTCACGGGTCGGCCCTATCCGGCGACGCGCTCCTCGGGCGGGGGCGGGGGTACGGGCCGTCTGCGCGGCGGGAACACCTCGGAGGGCTTGGGCACCGGACGTTCGCCGGGCGGCGGCGGCTTGGGGCCGCTCGGGCTCGGCTTGGGCTGGTCGGCGGCGCGCCCGCCGGGCAGCGCGAGCAGCCGGGTGCGGGGCGCGGGGGCCGTACGCGCGCCCACCTGGGAGACGCGGGCCAGCCGGGCGCGCACCGAGCGCTCCGCGATCACCTGGCAGCGCGCCAGGAGTGCGGCGGCGCGCGGGTTGGCGCGCAGGGCGCGCAGGGCGGCGAGATCGTCGACGCCGGGTTCGTGGCCGGCCGCGAGGGCGTCCTGGAGCAGCTCCAGGTAGCCGGCGAGGGAGCCGGGCAGGGCCTCGCGGTAGCGGGCCAGGTCGGCGAGGAGGAAGGCGCGCAGCCGATCCGCCTCGCGGACCGCCTCGTCCACGGATTCGGCGAGACGCAGGCAGTCCCGGACGTCCTCGTCCTGGAGGGGGGCAGGGTTGAGGGCGGTGGCGAGGGCGCGTCGGAGCACACGCAGCTCGTCCGCACTGAACACCATGCCGCCGCGGGATCCGTATGGCGTGGGCATGGGGTGACGATACGCGCTAATCGGACAATTTCTGTCTTATTGATCACTTCGGGCGCGGCGCGGAGCCGGCCCGGCCGGCGGAGCGACCGGGGCCCGCGAGCGGCGCCGTCCGGGCGGTGGCCGGGAAGACGGGAGCGGGGCGGCGGCCGGTGGCCGTCGCCCCGCTCGTGTCCTCGGCAGGGTGCTCCCCGGACCGGAGCACCGTCCGCCCGGAGAGCCGGGCGGGACGACCCGGCCCGCGCCCGGGGCGGGGGTGTCCGGCAGGACCTACATGCGGGAGACGTTCCGCTCGTAGACCAGGCGTAGGCCGATCAGGGTCAGCCACGGCTCGTGCTCGTCGATCTCCTTGGCGTCGGCCAGGACCATCGGGGCCAGACCGCCCGTCGCGATCACCGTGACGTCCGAGGGGTCGCCGTCGCGCCCCACGAGCTCGCGCTTCATCCGGGACACCACACCGTCGACCTGTCCCGCGTAGCCGTAGACGATGCCCGACTGCATCGCCTCGACGGTGTTCTTGCCGATCACGCTGCGCGGCCGGGCCAGCTCGATCTTGCGGAGCATCGCGCCGCGGACGCCGAGCGCCTCGACCGAGATCTCGATGCCCGGCGCGATGGCGCCGCCCGCGTACTCGCCGCGCGCGGTGATCGCGTCGTAGGTCGTCGCCGTGCCGAAGTCGACCACGATCGCCGGGCCGCCGTAGAGCTCGACGGCTCCGACGGCGTTGATGATCCGGTCCGCGCCGACCTCCTTGGGGTTGTCCGTGAGGATCGGGACGCCGGTCTTCACGCCCGGCTCCACCAGGACGGCGGGCACGTCGCCGTAGTAGCGGCGCGTCACCTCACGCAGCTCGTGCAGGACCGACGGGACCGTCGCGCAGATCGAGATCCCCTCGATGCCGTCGCCGAGCTCCATCCCGAGCAGCGGGTGCATGCCCATCAGGCCCTGCAGCAGGACCGCCATCTCGTCGGCCGTGCGGCTCGGATCCGTCGAGATCCGCCAGTGCTCGACGATCTCCTCGCCGTCGAACAGGCCGAGGACGGTGTGCGTGTTGCCGACGTCGATGGTGAGGAGCATCAGACAGCCGCCTCGGAGGCGTCCCGCAGGTCGAGGCCGATGTCGAGGATCGGGGACGAGTGGGTGAGCCCGCCCACCGCGAGGTAGTCCACGCCGGTCGCCGCGTAGGCCGCGGCGTTCTCCAGCGTGAGGCGGCCGGAGGACTCCAGGGCGGCACGGCCCGCGACCAGCGCGACGGCCTCCTCGGTCTCCAGCGGGGTGAAGTTGTCCAGCAGGATCAGGTCGGCGCCGGCGTCCAGGACCTCGCGGACCTGGTGCAGGGTGTCGACCTCGACCTCGATCGGCAGCTCGGGGAACAGCTCGCGCACGGCCTTGAACGCCTCGGCGACGCCGCCGGCGGCCACCACGTGGTTGTCCTTGACCAGGGCGGCGTCGGAGAGCGACATGCGGTGGTTGACGCCGCCGCCGCAGCGCACCGCGTACTTCTCCAGGGCGCGCAGGCCCGGGGTGGTCTTGCGGGTGTCGCGGACCCGGGCCTTGGTGCCCTCCAGGACGTCCGCCCAGGCGCGGGTGGCGGTGGCGATGCCGGACAGGCGGCACAGGAGGTTCAGCGCGCTGCGCTCGCCGGTGAGCAGGTCGCGGGTGCGGGTGGTGACCGAGAGCAGCTTCTGGCCCGCCTCGACCCGCTCGCCGTCCTCCACGTGCCGCTCGACCTCGAAGGTCTCCGTGCAGACGATGGACAGGATCGCCTCGGCGACCCGCAGGCCGGCCACGACGCCCGCCTCGCGCGCGGTGAAGTCGGCGGTGGCCACGGCGTCCTCGGGCACGGTCGCGACGGTGGTCACGTCCACCCCGCCGTCGAGGTCCTCCTCGATCGCCAGGTGGGCGATGTCCTCGACCTGCACGGGGTCGAGACCGGCGTCGGCGAGCAGCTGGGCGAGGGCCGGGTCGAGGCCGCACTCGTACACCTCGTCGTCGGCGCAGCCGCAGCCGTCACCGCAGCCGCCGGCGTCCGCCGAGGCCGTGCCCGGGGCGCCGATCTGGATGAGGGGCACGTCCACGGGCTGCGGGCGGGCTTCTTCGGGCGTGCTGGGCGTGCTCACGGTTTACAGCTCCCTGGGGGCGTCGTCGGCGGTGGGGGGAAAGTCATGGGTCTCGGTGGTGCGGAGGTCCAGCGTCCGGTCCGGTTCGAGGCGCACGACCAGGTGCCGGCGCCAGGCCGCGTCGTCGCGCTCCGGGTGGTCCTCGCGCCAGTGGCAGCCCCGGGTCTCCTCGCGTCGACGGGCCGCGGCGACCAGTACCCGGGCGACGCACAGCAGGTTGGTCGTCTCCCAGGACTCGACGCCCGGCTCGGACGCCTTGTGCTCGTCGTGCTCCCCGGTGGCCGCGGCGACCGCCTCGGCGTGCAGCGCGTCCAGGCCCGCGGCCGCGGTCGCCAGGCTCCGAGCCGATCGCAGCACCCCGGCCCCGTGCGTCATGATCCGCTGGATCCTGGTGCGGGCGCCCGGGTCGGGCAGCGGGAGGGTCACCGGCGAGGCGTGCGGGGCCGGGACGCCCGCGGTCCGGGACGCCAGGGCCGTGACCTCGTCGGCGATGCGCTCGGCGAAGACCAGCCCCTCCAGGAGCGAGTTCGAGGCCAGCCGGTTGGCGCCGTGGACGCCCGTGCAGGCCACCTCGCCGCACGCGTACAGGCCCGGGACGGTGGTGCGGCCCCGCAGGTCCGTGCGCACGCCGCCGGAGGCGTAGTGGGCCGCCGGGGCGACCGGGATCGGCTCGGATACGGGGTCGATGCCGTGGGCGCGGCAGGCGGCCAGGATCGTGGGGAAGCGGTTCTCCCACATCTCTGCGCCGAAGTGGCGGGCGTCGAGGTACATGTGCTCGGCGCCCTGCTCCTGCATCCGGCGCATGATCGCCTTGGCGACGATGTCGCGGGGGGCCAGCTCGGCCAGCTCGTGCTGTCCGAGCATGAAGCGGACGCCGTCCGCGTCGACGAGGTGCGCGCCCTCGCCGCGTACCGCCTCGGAGACCAGCGGCTGCTGGCCCTCGGAGTCGGCGCCCAGGAAGAGCACGGTGGGGTGGAACTGGACGAACTCCAGGTCGGAGACCTCGGCGCCGGCGCGCAGCGCGAGCGCGACGCCGTCACCGGTGGAGACGGCCGGGTTGGTGGTCGCCGAGAAGACCTGGCCCATGCCGCCGGTGGCGAGGACCACGGCCGGGGCGTGGACGGCACCGACGCCGTCATGCTGGCCCTCGCCCATGACGTGCAGGGTGACGCCGGCCGTGCGGCCCTCGGCGTCCGTCAGGAGGTCCAGGACGAGGGCGTTCTCGATGGTGCGCACGGCGTCGGCGCGCACCGCCTCGACGAGGGCCCGGGAGATCTCGGCGCCGGTGGCGTCGCCGCCCGCGTGCGCGATCCGGCGCCGGTGGTGCCCGCCCTCGCGGGTCAGCGCGATCGTGCCGTCGGCGGTCTTGTCGAAGTCGGCGCCGGTGGCGATCAGCCGGCGGACGGCGTCGGGGCCTTCGGTGACCAGGAGCCTGACCGCGTCCTCGTCGCACAGACCCGCTCCGGCGACCAGGGTGTCGTCCAGGTGCTGCTCGGGGGTGTCGCCCTCGCCGAGCGCCGCGGCGATGCCGCCCTGGGCCCAGCGGGTGGAACCGTCGTCCAGGCGGGCCTTGGTGACGACGACCGTGCGCAGTCCGGCGGCGGTGCAGCGCAGGGCGGCGGTCAGGCCCGCCACTCCGGAGCCGACCACGACGACGTCGGCGTCGATGGACCAGCCCGGGGCGGGCGCGTGCAGCCGTATTCCGGTCACTTGGGGGCTCCGAAGGTCAGCGGGATGTTGTCGATCAGCCGCGTGGCGCCCACGCGCGCGGCGACGGCCAGGATCGCCTCGCCGTCGTGGTCGTCGCCGACGTCGGTGAAGTCGGCCGGGTCGACGAGGGCCAGGTAGTCGAGGGTCAGCGGGGGCTCCGTCTTGGCCGCGTCGTCGAGGACGGCGCGGGCCGCGGCCCGTACGGCGTCGGCGCCGCCGCCCTCGGTCGCCTGGGCGACGGCGTGCGCGTCGGCCGCGGCCCGGGCCTCACCGAGCTTGGACAGCGCCTCGGCACGGGTCTCCGAGGCGGGCAGCGAGGCGGCACGGGCGCGCAGCGCCTGCTGGGCGGCGAGCCGGTCGCCGGCGGCGAACAGGGCCCGGGACAGGGCCAGGGCCGTACGGCGCTCGGCGGCCGAGAGGTAGCGGTTGCGGCTGGACAGGGCCAGGCCGTCGGCCTCGCGGACGGTCGGGACGCCGACGATGTCGACCGGGAAGTTCAGGTCGCGGGCCATCCGGCGGATCAGGGCCAGCTGCTGGGCGTCCTTCTGGCCGAAGAAGGCCACGTCGGGGCGCGTGAGGTGGAGCAGCTTGGCGACGACGGTGAGCATCCCGTCGAAGTGACCGGGCCGGGAGGCTCCTTCGAGGCGCTCGCCCATGGGGCCCGCGGTGATCCGCACCTGCGGCTCGCCGCCGGGGTAGACCTCGTCGACGGAGGGGGCGAAGACGGCGTCGGCCCCGGCCGCGCGGGCGACCTCCAGGTCGGCGTCGAGGGTCCGCGGATACCGGTCGAGGTCCTCGCCGGCCCCGAACTGGAGCGGGTTGACGAAGACGGTGACGACGACGAACCCGTCGGGCCCGACGTGCTCACGGGCCGTCCGGACGAGCGTGGCGTGCCCCTCGTGGAGGGCGCCCATGGTCATGACGACGGCGCGCCGGCCGGGGCCCGGCAGCGCGTGCAGGGCGTCGGCGGTGCGGACGGGAGCCAACGCCGCCGGGGCCGCGGGGGCCGGCGCGGCGGCGCCCGGCGCCGTGGACGGGGTGGTCTTCATCGGGCTTCCCCCTCGGCGAGCACGTCCAGCAGGTCCTCGGCCAGTTCGGGCTTGAGCAGGCCGTGTGCGAGCGCCCGGTCGGCGGTGCTGCGGGCCATCGCGAGATAGCCGGAGACGGTCCCGGGGGCGTGCTTGCGCAGTTCGGCAACGTGCGCGGCGACCGTGCCGGCGTCACCGCGGGCGACCGGGCCGGTGAGTGCCGCGTCGCCGGACCGCAGGGCGTTGTCCAGGGCGGCGCCGAGGAGCGGGCCGAGCATCCGGTCGGGGGCGGAGACCCCGGCCGTGCGCAGCAGGTCCATGGCCTGGGCGACCAGCGTGACCAGGTGGTTCGCGCCCAGGGCGAGGGCCGCGTGGTAGAGCGGGCGGGCCTCCTCCTCGATCCATTCGGGCTCGCCGCCCATCTCGATGACCAGCGCCTCGGCGGCCAGCCGCAGCTCCACGGGCGCGGTGACGCCGAACGAGCAGCCGGCCAGCCGCTGGATGTCGACGGAGGTCCCGGTGAAGGTCATCGCCGGATGCAGGGCCAGCGGCAGCGCGCCGGCGCGGCGCGCCGGGTCCAGGACCTGCACCCCGTACCGCCCGGAGGTGTGCACCAGGAGCTGTCCGGGCCGTACGGCCCCGGTCTCGGCGAGGCCCTCGACGAGGCCCGGCAGGGCGTCGTCGGGAACGGTCAGCAGGACGAGGTCGGCGCGGGCGAGCACCTGGGCGGGCGGGACGACCGGCACGTCCGGCAGCAGCGACGCGGCCCTGCGCAGGGAGGCGTCGGAGACCGCGGACACGGCGACGGGACGGTGCCCGGCCAGCTTGAGGGAGGCGGCCAGTGCCGGCCCCACCCGGCCCGCTCCCACGACGCCGACGGCGAGTCGTGCGGGTCGGTCCTCGGCTCGGGGTTCTGCTGGTTGGTTCACGCGGCTACGGCCTTCCGTTCCAGTCCGCGGTGGGTACCGGACGATTTCTGGTCATGCTACGCCAGCGTTTCGCGCGTGCTCGTGGCCTGTCCACAGGGTGTGGGTGACGGTGTGATGATCGGTTCATGGATGAGGTGGACGAGACGGACGAGACGAACGAGCCGGAGCAGGACGAGCGTCGGCGCAGGGCCGCCGCGTGGTCCGGCGCGAGCCGCAGGCTCTGGGACACACCGGTGGAGCGGACGGTCGGCGAACGCCTGGACGAGCTGGCGGAACTCGCCCGCCGGGGGCACGCCTTCACCGATCCGCACGAACTGGTCGACACCTACGGCGGCGGACCGGTCGCCGAGCTGGAGCGGCGGGTGGCCGAGCTGCTGGGCTTCCCCTCGGCCGTCTTCTTCCCGACCGGCACCATGGCCCAGCAGGTCGCACTGCGCTGCTGGGCCGGCCGCACGGGCAGCGACGTCGTCGCCCTGCATCCGCTGGCCCATCCGGAGGTCCACGAGGACGGGGCGCTCGGCGCGCTCACGGGACTGCGCACCGTCCACCCCACGCGCGAGCCGCGGCTGCCCACGGCGCAGGAGGTCCGCGACCACCCGGAGCCGTTCGGCACGCTGATGCTGGAGCTGCCCCTGCGGGACGCCGGCTTCGTGCTGCCGACCTGGGACGAACTGGTCGACGTCGTGGACGCGGCCCGCGAACGTGACGCAGTGGTGCACGTCGACGGCGCACGCCTGTGGGAGTGCGCCCCTCACTTCGGGCGGACGCTGCCCGAGATCGCGGGGCTCGCGGACAGCGTGTACGTGTCCTTCTACAAGTCCCTGGACGGGATCTCGGGAGCCGCCCTCGCCGGCCCCGAGGACCTGGTCGAGGAGGCCCGGGTGTGGCTCCACCGCTACGGCGGCCTGGTCTTCCAGCAGTTCCCGACGGCCCTGGCCGCACTGCACGGCCTGGCCGTCGAGCTGCCGAGGCTCCCCTCGTACGTGGCGCACGCCCGGACGGTCGCGGACGGGCTGCGGGCGGGCTTCGAGGAGGCGGGGGTGCCGTGGTTCCGGATCCACCCCGGGACCCCGCACACCCACCAGTTCCAGGTCTGGCTCCCCCACGACCCCGAGACCCTGACGGCGGCGTCGGTCGCGCTGGCCGAGACCTCCGGCACCGTCCTGTTCCGCCGCTGGTTCTCCCCCGGCGCGGGCGGGCCGCCGGGAGTGGCGGCGACCGAGGTGACGGTGGCCGGACCGGGCCTCGACTGGACCGGTGACGACGTCCGCGAGGCGGTCGCGGCCTTCCTCTCCCACCTCGACCGGCCGGTGCGCACCTCGGGCCCGGCGGGTGCCGGCCGGGACTCCTGACCGGCGCTAGGACCGGCCGGTGCCGCCCGCCCGCACCAGGCCGGTCTCGTACGCCAGGACCACGACCTGCACCCGGTCGCGCAGGTCCAGCTTGGTGAGGATCCGGCCGACGTGGGTCTTCACGGTGGCCTCCGACAGCACCAGCCGGGCCGCGATCTCCCCGTTCGACAGCCCCTGCGCGACCAGCAGCATCACCTCGCGCTCCCGGTCGGTGAGCCGGTCGATCTCCTTGTGCTCGGGGTCCTTGCCCGTCGTCGGCAGCATCGGCGAGAAACGGTCGAGCAGCCGGCGGGTGGTCGAGGGGGCCACGACCGCGTCCCCGCTGTGCACGGACCGGATCGCGCCGAGCAGCTCGGCCGGCGGCACGTCCTTCAGCATGAAGCCGCTCGCCCCCGCCTTCAGCCCGGAGAAGGCGTACTCGTCCAGGTCGAAGGTGGTCAGGATCAGCACCTTGGGGGCGTCGGGCTGCGCACAGATCCGCCGCGTCGTCTCGACCCCGTCGAGCTTCGGCATCCGGACGTCCATCAGCACCACGTCCACGGCCGTGGAGCGCAGCGCGGCCAGCGCCTCCACGCCGTCGCCCGCCTCGGCCACGACCTCCATGTCCGGCTGGGCGGCGAGCACCATGCGGAAGCCGGTGCGCAGCAGCACCTGGTCGTCGACGAGCATCACGCGGATGGACATGTGGGTTCCTTAGGGGCGGCGGTCCGGGGTGTCCTGTCGGTCGGCAGGACACCCCCTAGTGGGCGGGCTTGAGGGGGAGCAGGGCGCTGATGCGGAAGCCGCCCCCGGGACGCGGCCCCGCGTCCAGGGTGCCGCCGACCATGCCGACCCGCTCGCGCATGCCGATCAGGCCGTGGCCCCGGCCGTCGGCGCCCCCGTCCTCGTACATCTCGTGGGTCGCGCCCCGCCCGTCGTCCTCGACGAGCAGCCCGAGACCGTCGTCGAAGTACACCAGGCGGACACTCGCGCCGGCGTCCGGGCCGCCGTGCTTGCGGGTGTTGGTCAGCGCCTCCTGGACGATCCGGTACGCGGTGAGCTCCACGCCGCTGGGCAGCGGGCGCGGGGTCCCCTCGACCCGGAAGTCGACCGTGAGGCCCGCGCCGCGGACCGTCTCGACGAGGTCCTCGATCTGCTCGACGTCGGGCTGGGGCACGTACTCCCCCGCCTCCTGGTGCTCGCCGGTGCGCAGGATGCCGAGCAGCCTGCGCATCTCGGCCAGCGCCTGGCGGCCGGTGGAGGAGATGGTCTCCAGGGCCTGCTTGGCCTGGTCGGGCGAGGCGTCCAGGACGTAGGCGGCGCCGTCGGCCTGCACCACCATCACCGAGACGTTGTGGGCGACGACGTCGTGCAGTTCGCGGGCGATCCGGGCACGCTCGGCCGCGACGGCCACCTTGGCCTGTGCCTCGCGTTCCTGCTCCAGGCGCGAGGCCCGCTCCTCCAGCTGCGCGAAGTAGGCGCGGCGGGTGCGCAGGGAGTCCCCGAGCACCCAGGCGAGGACGAACGGCACGGTCATGATGACCGTGAAGAAGACGCGGGCCGCGGTGGAGTCGAGGTCCTCCTGCTCCGGCCAGCGCACCTGGGAGAGCGTCGCGGCGCTCAGACCGCCCGCCAGCGCCAGCCGGGACGCCCATCGCGGCCCGTCGTGCGCGGCGACGGTGTAGATGATCACGAGCATCGCGAAGTCGGCGAAGAACGGCTTCAGCCCGAAGGCGAGCTGGGCGACGCCCAGGACGACCGTGAGCACCAGCATCTTCTCGGGCGCCCGCCGCCGCAGGGCGACGACCAGGCACAGCAGCGCGGCGACGACCCCGTACGCGGCGGGATGGTCCACCGCCGGGTAGGTCGAACCCACCCACAGCAGGGAGAACCCGAACAGGACGACGGCCCAGAAGGTGTCGACGCCCGTCGGGTGTCTGCGGATGAAGTCGTAGAGGCGCTGCACGTGACCCAGCGTAGGGAAGGCGGATAGGTGCAGGGGTCAACCGTGGGGTCGATCCTTGGCGTGAGGACCGTACTCCGCAAGGTGGAGACTGGGGCCTGTGACGGATGAGACGTGTCAGCGCCGGGAGCGCGAGGGGTGGCTGCGGTGGCGCGAGGCCACCGAGCGGGCGCTGTACGGACCCGATGGCTTCTATCTGCGGCCCGAGGGCCCGGCCGGGCACTTCCGCACCTCCGTGCACGCCTCCCCGCTCTTCGCCCGGGCCGTCGCCCGGCTGCTGACGGAGGTGGCCGCGGAGCTGGGGACGGACGAGGTCGCGCTGGTCGATGTGGGGGCCGGGCGCGGGGAGCTGCTGACGGGGGTGCTGGCCTCGGTGCCGTCCGGGCTCACGGTGCGGCCGTACGGCGTGGAGCGCGCCGCCCGTCCCGAGGGCCTCGACCCGCGCGTGGTGTGGACGGACCGGGTGCCCCGGGGGCTGCGCGGGCTGCTCTTCGCCAACGAGTGGCTCGACAACGTGCCGGTGGACGTCGCGCAGGTCGACGCGTCCGGAGCCGTCCGCTACGTGGAGGTGCGGGACGACGGCACGGAACGGCCGGGCGACCCGGTGACGGGCCCGGACGCGCGGTGGCTGGAGCGGTGGTGGCCGCTGCGGGAGCCGGGCGAGCGCGCGGAGATCGGACGGCCCCGGGACGAGGCGTGGGCGGACGCGGTGGACGCCCTGGCGGCGGGGACGGCGGTGGCGGTGGACTACGGGCACCTGCGGGCGGCCCGGCCGCCCTTCGGGACGCTGACGGGCTTCCGGGCCGGGCGCGAGGTGGCGCCGGTGCCGGACGGTTCGTGCGACGTGACGGCGCACGTGGCGATGGACGCGTGCGCCGCGGCCGGCGGGGAGCTTCGCACCCAGCGGGAGGCGCTGGGACGGCTGGGGGTGGCCGGCGGCCGGCCGCCGCTGTCCCTGGCGTCGAGCGACCCCGCCGCCTACGTGCGGGCGCTCGCCGCGGCGGGCGAGGCGGCCGAACTCACCTCCCGGGGCGGCCTCGGGGACTTCCTGTGGCTGACCCGGAGCGTCCCGGCCGGGCCGGACCGGGCCGCCTGAGGAGACCGGGGCCGCCGGCCAGTCCACGGCCCGGGCGGCGGACGGTGGACACCCCCGACGGCGGGCGCGCGGTGCAGGGATACTGTCCCCATGACGGAGACGACGGTCGGAATCGGCGGGGCGGCTGAGAGCACCGACATGGTGCTGAACATCGGACCGCAGCATCCCTCGACCCATGGGGTGCTCCGCCTCCGGCTCGTCCTGGACGGCGAGGTCATCCGGCAGGCCGAGCCCGTGATCGGCTACATGCACCGCGGCGCCGAGAAGCTCTTCGAGGCGCGCGACTACCGCCAGATCATCATGCTCGCCAACCGCCACGACTGGCTGTCGGCCTTCTCCAACGAGCTCGGTGTCGTCATGGCCGTCGAGCGGATGCTCGGCATGGAGGTCCCCGAGCGTGCCGTGTGGACCCGCACGCTGCTCGCCGAGCTGAACCGGGTGCTGAACCACCTGATGTTCCTCGGCTCGTACCCCCTGGAACTGGGCGGCATCACGCCGGTCTTCCACGCCTTCCGGGAGCGCGAGGAGCTCCAGGCCGTGATGGAGGAGGTCTCCGGCGGCCGGATGCACTACATGTTCAACCGGGTCGGCGGCCTCAAGGAGGACCTGCCGGCCGGCTGGCTCGGCCGGGCCGGGCAGGCCGTCGCCGACGTCCGTTCGCGGATGGACGTGTACGACAAGCTCGTCCTCGGCAACGAGATCTTCCGCGGCCGCACCCGCGACGTCGGCGTGCTCGGGCGGGACGCCGCCCACGCCTACGGCGTCACCGGGCCCATCGCCCGCGCCTCCGGCGTCGACTTCGACCTGCGCCGCGACGAGCCCTACCTGGCCTACGCGGAGCTCCAGGACACCCTGCGGGTCGTCACCCGCGAGGAGGGCGACTGCCTCGCCCGCTTCGAGTGCCTGCTGGAGCAGACCCACAACTCCCTGGACCTCGCAGACGCCTGTCTCGACCGGATGGCCGAGCTCGCGCCGGGGCCGATCAACCAGCGGCTGCCGAAGGTCCTCAAGGCGCCGGAGGGCCACACGTACGCCTGGACGGAGAACCCGCTCGGCGTCAACGGCTACTACCTGGTGTCCAAGGGCGAGAAGACGCCGTACCGGCTCAAGCTGCGCTCGGCGTCGTTCAACAACATCCAGGCGCTGACCGAGCTGCTGCCCGGCACGCTGGTCGCCGACATGGTCGCGATCCTCGGCTCGCTGTTCTTCGTGGTCGGGGACATCGACAAGTAGGGGCGCCGCCGTCCGGGGCGCGGTGCGGGGGCGTCAGCCGTGCCGCATGACGACGAAGGGCCGCGGGTCCTTCTCCGGCAGCCTCCGCTCGACCACGCGCCAGCCCCAGCGGACGTAGCGGTCGCGCAGCTCCGGCACGTCGAGGGTCATCAGCAGGCGCGGCGCGGGCGCCCGGTCCAGCAGGGCGTCGTGCAGGGCGCGGCCCAGACCGCGGCCCTGGTAGGCGGGTGCGACGACGAGTTCGGCGAGTTCGAAGGTGTCGTCGGCGCCGGACAGGGCGTGGTCGGACCAGCCGGCCGCGAAGCCGGCGAGCGCGCCCCCGACGCCTTCCGGGCCGGGAGCGGCGGCGGGCGTCGTCCCGCCGGGCGCACCCGCCCGCGCCGGAAGGATGCCGCCGTCCGCCGGAAGGGTGCCGCCGTCGAACGCCGCGACCCAGCGGAAGCCCTGGGCTCCGGTCCGGCCGAGGAGCCGTTCCACGGTCCGCAGGGCGCCGCGCGGGGGCTCGTGCCAGGGAGCGCCGCAGAAGGCCTGGGCGCACAGGGCGATCAGCTCGTCCCGCAGCCCGTGCGCCTCGTCGGCGCCCAGGGCGGCGGTCCGCAGGCTCACGAGTTGACCGCTCCTCGCAGCTCCACCACGTCGATCTGCTCGGTCTCGTCGTGCGCGGTCAGGTCGATGACATGGCCGATGGCCCGCTTCTCGGGCGGGCGGGGGGCGGCGTCGGCGAGGACCTCCTCACCCACCACGTCCGCGAGGTCGGTGTCCTGGACCGCCTCGATCGCGGCCGTCGCCTTCTGCATGCCGAAGAAGTCGAAGCCGCCCTCGGGGCGCGGGGCGGGCCGGCGAGCGGCGTAGGGGACGATGGCCGCGGCGGCCGGGATCGCCCGTACGGGAGGTACGGCGGCGATCGACGGACGAGCGTGCCGCTCGGTCCCGGCGACCGCCGCGTGCTTCCCCTGCGGCTCCTCCGTCTCCCGGGCGCGCTCCGCCAGATCGCGGCTGCGGGCCGCCTCCGCGGTGCGGCGGGCCTGCTGGGCGGCGGCGTTGCGGGAGAGGCTGCGCAGGGCCTCGGCGGCCTGGCGGTAGGCGTCCGGCGTCGGCGTGGACCCGGCTGCCGGCAGCTCCTTCGCGGGGGAGGACGCCTCCAGGGCGAGCTGGCGGCGTCCCTCCAGGGCGCTGGCCCGCTCCGTCTCCGCGGTGGCGTACCGGCGCAGCAGCTCGGCGTGCTCGCCGCGCAGCCCGGCCAGCTCGACCCGCTTGGCGCGCAGCTTCTTGTCGAGCCGGGCGCGCAGTTCGCGCGACTCCTCGATGTCGGACTCGAGCTCGGCTATCCGCTCCTCGGTCTTCCACTCGTCCGCGGTCCGCGCCCGGATCAGCTCGGCGACCTGCCGGCCGGCGCTTCGGTCCCAACTGCGCATCATGACGGCGCCGGTGACCGCGGCGGCCGCCGCGGCCGCGACGAGCACCCGCAYCGCCACCGGATCCGCGAGCAGCCAGGCGCCCGCGGCACACACGGCCGCAGCCCCGGCTACCGCGGAGGGCGGCAGAAGCTTGTGCAGAGGAGGTGAATGGCGGTGGCGTCCACGTGGCATGGCCTGAAATTTACCGTGCGTAGGCGCCGTGTGGGGGGTCGGTCCGGCAATCTCTTGGCCACTTCTCGCCCCCGGCCCCGAACCCGCTCGGGGCCGGACCGACTCCCCCCACCGGAACGCTACTTCCCGATCAGCCCCTTCGACTCCAGATAGGCCTTCGCGACGTCCGCCGGCTTCGCCCGCTCCGCGTCCACCTTGCGGTTGAGTTCGGCCAGATCAGCCGTCGTCAGCACCTTGGTGATCTTGTCCAGCGCGGCGGCTATCTCCGGAGATCCGGCATCCTTCGCATTCACGACCGGCAGCACGTTGTCGGCATTCTGGAGCTTCTTGTCGTCGGCCAGGAACACCAGCCCGAAGCTCTCGATCGTCGCGTCCGTCGTGGTGGTCAGCACCAGCTGGTCCACCCCGTCCTTGACCGCCTGCTTCGACTGCGGCGTCCCCACGCCCTTGGGGTCGATCCCGGCGACGTCGATCCCGTAGACCTTCTTCAGACCCGGTGCGCAGAAAGGCCGGATCTCGCATTCGTCACCCGCCGCGATCCTGACCTTCAGCTTCGCCCGGCCGAGATCCGAAAGCGTCGTCAACTTGTTCTTCCCGGCGAATTCCTTCGACACCGCGAAGGCGTTCTGGTCGACCGCCTCCCCGACCGCCAGCACCTTCAGTCCACGCGGCTCGGCGAGCTTCTTCAGCTCCGCCACCGTGGCAGCCGCGTCACCCGAGGCGACCGGCTTCTCCTCGGGCGCCTTCGGACCGTTCACCCGGGCATTGAGGAATTCCGCGATCGTCGCCGCGTATTCCGGGACGACGTCGATCTCGCCCTTCTCCAGCGACGGCTCGTACAGCTCACGGTTCTTCACCGTCGTGATGCTCGCCGCGTACCCGGCGTCGCCCAGCACCTGCGCGTACAGCTCCGCCAGCACCTTCGACTCGGTGAACGCCGCCGCCCCGACGACCAGCGACCCCTTCTTCCCCGAGCCGCCCGTGCTCCCGCCGGAACCGCCCGCCCTGCCCTCCTCCAGGCTGTCGCCGCCGCACGCGGCGAGCGAGACGGTCAGCGCCGCCACGCCCAGTACCGCACCCGCGATGCGCGAGGTCCTGCTCACGAGATCACCCATTCCATTCGTGTCGTCCATCGGTCCGTCGTCACAGCGTCCTGCGGCCGAGCAGTCGGTCCGCCCCCACCAGCACCGCCTCCACCAGGAGGGCGAGCACGGCCACGAGCAGCGCGCCCGCGACCACCTGAGGGGTGTCGTACGTGTTGAACCCGGCGGTGATGATCCGGCCCAGGCCGCCCTGGCCGACCATCGCCGCGATCGTCGCCGTGGCGACCACCTGCACCGCCGCCGACCGCAGCCCCGTCATCAGCAGCGTGAACGTCACCGTCGGCTCGCACCGGTCGAGCCCGTACGAGCGGCAGATCGCGAACATCGCCGCCTCGACGTCCTCCGCGGCCTCGCCGCCCGCCCCACCGGCGAGCGGACCAACCCCGCCGGCACCACCGGCGAGCGGACCACCCCCGCCGGCACCCCCACCGGAACGGACACCACCGGAGACACCCTCAGTTCGCGCTGAGCCGCCCGCTCATCCACACCAGACCCGGCGGAATCTCCCGGTTCCACGTGTTGAAGTTGTGCCCCCCGCTGTCCAGCGTGATCGAGGAGACCCGCGCCGGACTCCGCACCTTCGCGATGAACTCCCGCGTCCCCTTCAGGTTCCCCTCACCCTGCTTCGACGTCGTCACCAGGAACGACGACCGCCCCTGCTTCACGTGATCCAGACTCCACAGCAGATCGGCCCGCCGGCGCGCCGCCGCGTCCCCGTGGAACAGATCCCCCGTCGTCACGTCCTCCGCCGCCCGGTAGTACGCCGAGAAACCCGCACCCGCCGAGAACCGGTCCGGATGATGCAACGCGATCTTCAACGCGCAGTACCCACCGGTCGAGTTCCCCATGAACCCCCAGTTCCGCGGCTTCGTCCCCACCCGGTACGTCTCCGACACCGCCTTCGGCAGGTCCTCCGCGAAGAACGTCTCCGTCCGCGGCCCACCCGGCACGTCCACACACTCCGTGTCCCGCGGCGGCGCCACCGTCGGACGCAGCATCACCAGCACCATCGGCTGCATCCGCCCCTCCTTCGCCTGCTGGAAGGCCGTCCGCGGATACCGCAACCCCTTCAACAGGTTCTCCGCCGTACCCGGATACCCCGTCAGCACCACCGCGGCCGGGAACGTGCTCCGCGCGTACCGCGGCTGGAAGTACTCCGGCGGCAGATACACGTACGCGGGAGAATCGATCCCCGACTTCTCACCCGCTATCACCACCTTCTGTATCTGCCCGCCCACCGACGGACGGTCCCCACCCGGAACGTCCACCGGCTGCGTCCCCAGAACCTTGACGTCCCTGGAGCCGGCCGAGTGATCCACGACCACACCCAGATCCTGCTCCTGCCCGAACAGGTCCGCCCAGGAGCCGTAGAACAGGAACGAATTGTTCGCCGCCAGACCGACCGAGGCGAACAGCGCCACCTGCGTCGCGACCAGCAGACCGACCCTCCCCAGCACCGCCCGCCCACCGCCACCGGCCAGCCGCGGCCACAGCCACACCGTGGCGGCGAACAGCGCGACGGCCAGCACGACCGCAAGCGCCAGGACAACGTTGCTGGTGAGACCCATGAGTCCTTCGAGCTTCTTCCGTGAGAATTTCCTGTGCGTGAGTGAACCCACCGCCCCACGGTGCCGTCCTAGAAGGCGCAATGCCCTCCGGCAGGCCCGCCGCACGATCCGCTCGGCCCGCCGGATCCAAGAATCCTCGCGAAGCCACGGGAAGCACGGGAAGCGATGTCTGTCACGGTAGATGGGGACAAATCAGGATCGGTTCCGGTTCGCGTACGCCGGATTCTCCAGGGACCACGCCCCGAGAAGGTCCCCACCCTCGTCGGAACGGCCTGCACACTCATCGGCCTCATCGACATCGCCGCAGGCGTCTTCCCACGCTTCCGCGCCAGCCGCATGCACGCCGTCGCCGAAGTCCTCCCCGGCACCCTCGGCCCCCTCTCCGCCGCACTCTCCCTCAGCGCCGGAGTCCTGC
Source organism: Streptomyces sp. MS191 (assembly GCF_008042125.1). GTDB lineage: Bacteria > Actinomycetota > Actinomycetes > Streptomycetales > Streptomycetaceae > Streptomyces. Next base: position 2,911,647 of record NZ_RDBI01000040.1, on the reverse strand, counting down.
TCCTCCTCCTCGCCCACGGCCTCAAGCGACACAAACGCCGCGCCTGGCGAGCCGCCGTCGTCCTCCTCCCCCTCGGCGCCGCCGCCCAGTTCGTCTGGCGCCACTCCGTCCTCGGCGCCCTGCTCTCCCTCACACTCCTCGCACTCCTGCTGCGCCACCGGAGTGAATTCGCCGCCCTCCCCGACCCCCGAAGCCGCTGGCGCGCCCTCGCCAACTTCGTCCTCATGGGAGCCGGCTCCCTCGCCCTCGGCCTCGTCATCGTCAGCGCCCACCCCCGCCGCATCATCGGCAACCCCAGCCTCACCGACCGCCTCGAACACGTCCTCTACGGACTCCTCGGCATCGAAGGCCCCATCGGCTACACCGGCGACGTCGACTGGACCGTCGGCTACTCCCTCGGCGCCCTCGGCATGCTCACCGCCCTCACCACCATCTACCTGACCTTCCGCCCCGAGCACCCCGCCGCCCGCCTCACCGAACACGACGAGACCCGCCTCCGCGCCCTCCTCGACAAACACGGCGCCCGCGACTCCCTCGGCCACTTCGCCCTCCGCCGCGACAAGGGCGTCGTCTTCTCCCCCAGCGGCAAGGCCGCCGTCTGCTACCGCGTCGTCTCCGGCGTCATGCTCGCCAGCGGCGACCCCATCGGCGACGTCGAAGCCTGGCCCGGCGCCATCGAACGCTTCATGGACGAGGCGAAAGCCCACTCCTGGACCCCCGCCGTCATGGGCTGCTCAGAAACCGGCGGCGAGGTCTGGACCCGCGAGACCGGCCTCGACGCCCTCGAACTCGGCGACGAAGCCATCGTCGACGTCCCCGACTTCTCCCTCACCGGCCGCGCCATGCGCAACGTCCGCCAGATGGTCAAGCGCATCGAACGCAACGGCTACACCACCAAAGTCCGCCGCGTCCGCGACCTCACCGACAGCGAACTCGCACACATCCGGCAAGCCGCCGCCGACTGGCGCGGCACCGACACCGAACGCGGCTTCTCCATGGCCCTCGGCCGCATCGGCGACCCCGGCGACGGAGACGCCGTCATAGCCACCGCCCACAAGACCGACCCCGCCGACCCCCACTCCCCCTACGGCGACCTCAAAGCCGTCATCCACTTCGTCCCCTGGGGCACCGACGGCATGTCCCTCGAACTCATGCGCCGCGACCGCAGCGCCGACCCCGGCATGAACGAGCTCCTCATCGTCGCCGCCCTCCAGGAATCCCCCCGCCTCGGCATCACCCGCGTCTCCCTCAACTTCGCCATGTTCCGCTCCGCCCTCGCCCGCGGCGAGAAGATCGGCGCCGGCCCCGTCCTCCGCGTCTGGCGCGGGCTCCTCGTCTTCCTCTCCCGCTGGTTCCAGATCGAGTCCCTCTACAAGTTCAACGCCAAGTTCCGCCCCCGCTGGGAACCCCGCTTCGTCGTCTACCGCAAGAGCGGCGACCTCCCCCGCATCGGCCTCGCCGCCATGCAGGCCGAAGGCTTCGTGAACCTCCGCATCCCCCACTCCTTCACGAAGGGCACCGGACATGGGTCCCCATCCTGCGGTCGCGGCGATACGCCTGGCGGTCCGCCGCGTACTCCACGACATCCTCACCGAACACCACACCGACACCGGCGAGCCGACCACCGAGCCC
>NZ_RDBI01000040.1:2909122-2909915 GCF_008042125.1 Streptomyces sp. MS191 | reverse complement strand
GCCCCCACATCGTCGGCTCCACCACCGGCCACGAAGCCCGCGCCGCCTGAGCGACAGGGCCCCACCGGCACCGCAGCACACCGGGAGCCCGGCAGGACCGGCAGAACACCCCCTAGGCTGGACGCATGAGTACGTTGAGCGGACGGGGCACACCCCGAGGCCTGCCGGAGTGGGACCGCTGCGCGGTCATGGGCGTCGTCAACGTGACGCCGGACTCGTTCTCCGACGGCGGACGCTGGTTCGACACCACCGCCGCCGTCAAACACGGCCTCCACCTCGCCGCCGAAGGCGCCGACCTCGTCGACGTCGGCGGCGAATCCACCCGCCCCGGCGCCACCCGCGTCGACGAGGAAGAGGAACTCCGCCGCGTCGTCCCCGTCGTCCGCGGCCTCGCCGCCGAAGGCATCACCGTCTCCGTCGACACCATGCGCGCCTCCGTCGCCCACGCCGCCGTCACCGCCGGCGCCACCCTCGTCAACGACGTCAGCGGCGGCCTCGCCGACCCCGACATGATCCCCGCCGTCGCCGCCGCCGAGGTCCCCTTCGTCGTCATGCACTGGCGCGGCTTCAGCCAGGACATGAACAGCCTCGCCGTCTACGACGACGTCGTCACCGAAGTCGTCACCGAACTCCGCACCCGCATGGAAGCCGTCGTCGACGGCGGGGATCATGTCGGGGTCGGCGAGGCCGCCGCTGACGTCGTTGACGAGGGTGGCGCCGGCGGTGACGGCGGCGTGGGCGACGGAGGCGCGCATGGTGTCGACGGAGACGGTGATGCCTTCGGCGGCGAGGC
>NZ_RDBI01000040.1:2899638-2909022 GCF_008042125.1 Streptomyces sp. MS191 | reverse complement strand
CGCCACGCCACCGCCGCCGTCTCCGCCATCGCCGCCCACGAAGGCGCCTGGGCCGTCCGCGTCCACGAAGTCAGAGCCACCGCCGACGCCGTCCGAGTCGCCAGAGCCGTCGAAGGAGCCGCGTGACCCACACGGCCGACACCGAAGCCGTCCAAGCCGCCAACACCGCCTTCTACGAGGCCATGGAACGCGGCGACTTCGAAGAGATCTCCACCCTCTGGCTCGACGACGGAGCCACCCCCATCAGCTGCGTCCACCCCGGCTGGCCCGTCCTCACCGGCCGCGGCGAAGTACTCCGCTCCTACGCCCTGATCATGGCGAACACCGAGTACATCCAGTTCTTCCTCACCGACGTCAAGACGTCCCTCACCACCGACGTGGCCATCGTCACCTGCACCGAGAACATCCTCAGCGGCGGCCCCGCCGAGGACGGCGCCGAACTCGGCCCCCTCGTCGGCCAGCTCGTCGTCGCCACCAACGTGTTCCGCCGCACACCCGACGGCTGGAAGATCTGGTCCCACCACGGCTCCCCCGTCCTCGCCGAATCAGGCGACGAAGACGACGAAGAACCAGGCACCTGACGCAATCCTGCGCCTTTCGAGTGGCCCAGGGGATTGGAATCCAACCCCCTGGGTAGGGGCCGCACCCAGCCAGTGTGCCCCTCACCTCCCGCCCCCACGGGCAAGAGCTGTCGGAGCCCGCAGGTAGATTCGAAGGAGGACACCCGGCCGTCCGCACCCGGCTGCGTGGCCCCCGGAACTACGACAGCAGGAGGAACCCCCGTGGATCGTGTCGCGCTGCGCGGCCTCAAGGCCCGAGGACACCACGGCGTCTTCCCCAAGGAGCGCGAGGAAGGCCAGACCTTCATCGTGGACCTGACCCTCGGCCTCGACACCCGCCCCGCGGCCGCCGACGACGACCTGACCAAGACCGTCCACTACGGCGTCGTCGCCGAAGAGGTCGTCGACGTGGTCCAGGGCGAACCGGTGGACCTCATCGAGACCCTCGCCGAACGCATCGCCCAGCAATGCCTCAAGCACCCCGGCGTCCAGGAGGTCGAAGTCGTCGTCCACAAGCCCGACGCCCCCATCACGGTCCCCTTCGACGACGTGACCGTCACCATCACCCGGAGCCGAGTATGAAAGCCACGCACAGCGATCCCACCGTGCAGCCCGTACCGGCGTCCGTCGTCGCAGCCGTCGACGCCGCCGACACCACCCTCTCCAACCCCAAGTGGGCCGTCATCGCCCTCGGCTCCAACCTCGGCAACCGCCTCGAAACCCTCCAGGGCGCCATCGACGCCCTCGAGGACACCCCCGGCGTCCGCGTCAAGGCCGTCTCCCCCGTCTACGAGACCGAGCCCTGGGGCGTCGACCCCGGCAGCCAGCCCTCCTACCTCAACGCCGTCGCCCTCGTGAAGACGACCCTGCCGCCCTCCTCCCTCCTGGAGCGCGCCCACGCCGTCGAGGAAGCCTTCCACCGCGTCCGCGAAGAACGCTGGGGCGCCCGCACCATCGACGTCGACATCGTCGCCTACGCCGACGTCGTCTCCGACGACCCCGTCCTCACCCTGGATTCATCGACGGATACGTGGACGGAGACGGGTTTCGCAGCAAGGGCCGCTTCAAGGGCAGGATGGTGGTGAGCGCCAACGTGCCCTTCCTGCGCGAGTGGGCGGAGATCATCGGCGCTCGCTTCACGCCGAGTTCCGTCCCCGGACGGGCCTCACGACTCTGCGTCGCCGACAGCTGGCCCGCCCGGGGCACCTACCGCCCCGAGGCGCATCCCCGGACACGGCACCGTCGGCGACCTCCTCGCCTCCCTCGGCCACGACGGCGTCATGCCACGCACCGACCTGGAACTCCGTCTGCCCGAGTAGTCGTTAGTCTCGTCAGAGATCGACTACAGCCCTGACGACTCCGACCCCCGAAGGACACCCGGTGAAACAACTGCGGCTCAAGGTGCTCGCCGGACTGTTCATCGTGGCCGGAGTCCTCTCCTGGGGCGGCGCCCGCCTGTGGGACGCCGTCGGCACCCTGCCGAGCGTCCCCCTGGCCGCGCCCATCGTGCTCGCCGCCATCGCCGCCGTCCTGACCGCGACCGCCCTCTCCATCCGCGCCCGCCTCAAGGCCCAGCGCGAGCGCCGGCCGGACGCCAAGGGCGTGGAACCGCTGATGGCGGCCCGCGCCGTGGTCTTCGGCCAGGCCAGCGCCCTCGTCGCCGCCCTCGTCGCCGGCATGTACGGCGGCGTCGGCGTCTTCCTCCTCGGCTCCCTGGACGTCCCCGCCCGCCGGGACCAGGCCATCTACGCCGGCTTCGCCGTCCTGGCCGGCGCCGCGGTCATCGCGGCGGCCCTCTTCCTGGAGCGCGTCTGCAAGCTCCCGGAGGACGAGAACAACGGCAAGAACGGCTCGGCCCCCGTCACCTGACCGGGCCCGAGCGGCCGGCCTACCGGGGCTCGCGCACGAGATGCCCGTTCACCAGGAACGTGGGATGGGGCGCGAGCCGGTAGCTGTAGAAGGTGAACGGCTTGGTCCCGGCGGCGGGCCGGGGACGCACGTCGCGGACCGTGACCCAGGAGGACTCCCGGAGCTGGAGGGGATGCGCCTCGGGGCGGTAGGTGCCCCGGGCGGGCCAGCTGTCGGCGACGCAGAGTCGTGAGGCCCGTCCGGGGACGGAACTCGGCGTGAAGCGAGCGCCGATGATCTCCGCCCACTCGCGCAGGAAGGGCACGTTGGCGCTCACCACCATCCTGCCCTTGAAGCGGCCCTTGCTGCGAAACCCGTCTCCGTCCACGTATCCGTCGATGAATCCGGTGAACGTCACCGGGTCACGCAGGACGACCCTGGGAAAGCCCTGGCGCATGTGGTGCGCGTCGCCGCCCACGTACTGCCTCACCAGGTCGGCCAGGTACGACGAGACCACGCGCACCCGGAAGCCCGGAAGATCGCGCCCGAGGTAGCCGGAGGGCCGCGTCACGGTCTCCAGGCGTGCGGGCAGGCCCGTGCAGGCGGTGAGGGCGGTCGCGTAGCGGGACGCGAACCCCTCTTCGTTGACGATCAGAGACACGTAGTTCCGGCCGACGGTGCCGTCCGCGCAGGTCGCGCCGACGAAGTAACCGAAGTCGTATCCCGGCCGGATCCGGAGACGCTCCCTGCACAGTTTCCGCGCCGGGGTCCACGCGACCGCCGCCCCGACGGCGTCCCGTGCGGGGGTCCAGCCCTCGGGCGTCCTCAGCAGCAGCTCCGGGCCGGCGACGAAGGCCATGTGGTCGGTGACCACCTCGACGGCCTCGCGGGCCTTGGTCGCGGTGACCTCCGAGACGACGGTGTGCACCGTCCGGTCGCCGTCCAACGTCCACATGACCTGGCCCGGAACGACCGTCCTGGCCTGGGCGCACCCCTCGACCAGGTTCACCAGCATCTTGCTGACAAGCCCGTACCCCATGAAAAAACCTCCCCGGTCGGTGATCGACTCACTGACCGGGGAGGTTATGAACCCGAACGGGAGATCCGCGGCTAACGTGCCAATATCAGGGACATGGCCTCGGCTCGCGTAGTAGCGTCGCGCATTTGGCCACGCACCGCGGACGTCGTCGTCTTCGCGCCCGGCTTGCGGATGCCGCGGACGGACATGCACATGTGCTCGGCCTCGATCACGACGATCGCCCCTCGCGCCTCCAGGATTCGCATCAGCGAATCCGCGATCTGCGTGGTGAGCCGCTCCTGCACCTGCGGACGGCGCGCGTAGACGTCGACGAGACGCGCCAGCTTCGACAGGCCCGTGATCTTCCCCGATTCCGCCGGAATGTAGCCGATGTGGGCCACACCGTGGAACGGGAGCAAATGATGTTCACAGTTACTGGTGAGTTCGATGTCCTTCACGAGGACCAGTTCGTCGTGGCCCAGGTCGAACGTCGTGGTCAGCACGTCCTCCGGCTCCTGCCAGAGGCCGGCGAACAGTTCCCTGTACGCACGTGCAACCCGCGCCGGTGTCTCCTTCAGCCCCTCGCGGTCAGGGTTCTCGCCGACCGCGATGAGGAGCTCGCGCACGGCGTTCTCGGCGCGCTTCTCGTCGAACTCGCCGATCGTGCTCTCGCCGTCCAGCGTCACCGGGTCGGTCATCTGTGCCTCGTTCCGTCTGCCCTGAGTACGCGAAATGCCGCGCCCCCACAGGCTAAAACCTGGGGGGCGCGGCATCCATTCCGGGTCAGGACTCCGGGGTGTCCTCCGGGGCGATCTCGATCGACTTGGTGGTGTCGACCGGGGTCGCGCCGTTCGCGCTGTTCGTCAGGGCCAGCTCCTTGGGGGAGAGCACCGGCGGACGCGTGGAGGGCGTCCGGCGGGCCGATCCGGTCCAGGCGGGGCGGGCCGGGCGCTTGACGATGGGGGCGAAGATCTCGGCGATCTCCTCCTTGCCCAGCGTCTCCCTCTCGAGGAGCTGCAGGACGAGGTTGTCGAGGACGTCGCGGTTCTCGACGAGGATCTCCCACGCTTCGTTGTGCGCGGTCTCGATGAGCTTCTTGACCTCTTCGTCGACCAGCGCGGCGACCTCTTCCGAGTAGTCGCGCTGGTGGGCCATCTCACGGCCGAGGAACGGCTCGGTGTTGTCGCCGCCGAACTTGATGGCGCCGAGTCGCTCGGTCATGCCGTACTGGGTGACCATCGCGCGGGCCGTGGTGGTGGCCTTCTCGATGTCGTTCGCGGCGCCCGTGGTCGGGTCGTGGAAGACGAGTTCCTCGGCGGCGCGTCCGCCCAGCATGTAGGCCAGCTGGTCGAGCATCTCGTTGCGCGTAGTCGAGTACTTGTCCTCGTCCGGGAGCACCATCGTGTAGCCCAGGGCGCGGCCGCGGGACAGGATGGTGATCTTGTGGACCGGGTCGGAGTTCGGGGATGCCGCCGCGACCAGGGCGTGTCCGCCCTCGTGGTAGGCGGTGATCTTCTTCTCCTTGTCCGACATGATCCGGGTCCGCTTCTGCGGGCCCGCGACCACGCGGTCGATCGCCTCGTCCAGGGAGTGGTTGTCGATCAGCTTCTTGTCGGAGCGGGCGGTGAGGAGCGCCGCCTCGTTCAGGACGTTGGAGAGATCGGCACCGGTGAAGCCGGGGGTGCGGCGGGCGACGGCGCCGAGGTCGACGTCCGGGGCGACCGGCTTGCCCTTCTGGTGGACCTTGAGGATCTCCAGGCGGCCCTGCATGTCCGGGCGGTCGACGGCGATCTGCCGGTCGAAGCGTCCGGGGCGCAGGAGTGCCGGGTCGAGGATGTCGGGCCGGTTGGTGGCGGCGATCAGGATGACGCCGCCCTTGACGTCGAAGCCGTCCATCTCGACGAGGAGCTGGTTGAGGGTCTGCTCGCGTTCGTCGTGGCCGCCGCCGAGGCCGGCGCCGCGGTGGCGTCCGACGGCGTCGATCTCGTCGACGAAGACGATCGCGGGTGCGTTCGCCTTGGCCTGTTCGAAGAGGTCGCGTACTCGGGAGGCGCCGACGCCGACGAACATCTCGACGAAGTCGGAGCCGGAGATCGAGTAGAACGGCACGCCGGCTTCGCCCGCGACGGCGCGCGCGAGGAGGGTCTTGCCGGTGCCGGGCGGGCCGTAGAGCAGCACGCCCTTGGGGATCTTGGCGCCGACGGCCTGGAACTTGGCCGGCTCCTGGAGGAATTCCTTGATCTCGTGGAGTTCCTCGACGGCCTCGTCGGAGCCCGCCACGTCGGCGAAGGTGGTCTTCGGGGTGTCCTTGGTGATGAGCTTGGCCTTGGACTTCCCGAAGTTCATGACTCGGGAGCCGCCGCCCTGCATCTGGTTCATCAGGAAGAGGAAGACGACCACGATGAGGACGAAGGGGAGCAGCGAGAACAGGATCGAGAGGAAGGGGCTCTGCCGCTCGGGGGAGACGGTGTAGCCCTTGTCCAGTGCGCCGGAGGCGGACTGTTCCTGGAGGGTGGTGGTCAGGTTGGCGCCCTGGTCACCGATGTAGCTGGCCTGGATCTTGGTGCTGCCGCCGTACTTGTCCTTGTCGGCGTCCTTCTTGAGCTCGACCTTGATGACCTGCTCGTCGCCGGTCGTCAGCTTGACCTGGTTGGCCTGCTTGTCATTGATCGCCTGGACTACCTTGCTGGTGTCCACCGTCTTGTAGCCCTCGGACGAGCCGACGACCTGCATCAGCACGACCACGGCGAGGACGGCCAGCACGATCCACATGACCGGCCCACGGAAGTATCGCTTCACGTCCATCCATACGGAGCGGGTACGCTCCGTCCCTCCTGCCCGTAGGTAAATGCTGCTGTGAGAAAAAGCTGTTCTTCGGACGGTACCCCAGCATTGTGACCGGAGACCGCCTTCCCTTGCTCCAACGGCGGGAAGGCGGTGCTGGTTCCCTGGGTTCCGGTCTGGGGTCCGGGTGTGTCAGCCGCCGTAGACGTGGGGGGCCAGGGTGCCGACGAAGGGGAGATTGCGGTACTTCTCGGCGTAGTCGAGGCCGTATCCGACGACGAACTCGTTGGGGATGTCGAAGCCGATCCATTTGACGTCGATGGCGACCTTGGCGGCGTCGGGCTTGCGGAGCAGGGTGCAGACCTCGAGGGAGGCGGGCTCGCGCGAGCCGAGGTTCGACAGGAGCCAGGACAGGGTCAGGCCGGAGTCGATGATGTCCTCGACGATGAGGACGTGCTTGCCCTTGATGTCGGTGTCGAGGTCCTTGAGGATGCGGACGACTCCGGAGGACTGGGTGCCGGCGCCGTAGGAGGAGACGGCCATCCAGTCCATGGTGACGGGGGTGGACAGGGCGCGTGCCAGGTCCGCCATCACCATCACGGCGCCCTTGAGGACTCCGACGATGAGCAGGTCCTTGCCCGCGTACTCTGCGTCGATCTTCGCGGCCAGCTCGGCCAGCTTCGCGTCGATCTCTTCCTTGGTGATGAGCACCGACTTGAGGTCGGTGCCCATGTCCTTCTCGTTCACCCGGGTCACTTTCGTTGCAGCTTGCGTCAGCCTTGCCGAATGACCAGTCTGCCACCCTGCCGGCGTGCCTCGACGCGGCCGGGCAGATTGATGGCTCCTTGGCCGCGCCAGCCGGTGATGAGTCGGTCGACCTCTTCGATGTGGCGGGCGAAGAGGGAGCCGGCGGGGGCGCCCTCGGCGATGACGGCGCGGCGGAGGACGCGGCGGCGGACGGCGGGGGGCAGTCCGAAGAGTTTGGCGCATTCGAGGCGGCCGGTGTCGTCGCGTACGGAGGCTTCGGCGTCGGCGGCCCAGGAGTCGAGGGCGTCGGCGTCGTCGCGGGAGAGCTGGGCGGTGCGGGCGAGGGCTTCGACGACGCCTTTGCCGAGGGCTTTCTCGAGGGCGGGGAGGCCTTCGTGGCGGAGCCGGGAGCGGGTGTAGGCGGGGTCGGCGTTGTGGGGGTCGTCCCATACGGCGAGTTCCTGGGCGACGCAGGCTTTGCGGACGGTCTGCCGGTCGAGTTCCAGGAAGGGGCGTCGGTAGCGGCGGGTGGTGCCGGAGACGGCGGCCATGCCGGAGAGGGAGCGGATGCCGGAGCCGCGGGCGAGGCCGAGGAGGACGGTTTCGGCCTGGTCGTCGCGGGTGTGGCCGAGGAGGACGGCGGTGGCGCCGTGGTGTTCGGCGGCGGCGTCGAGGGCTGCGTAGCGGGCGTCGCGGGCCGCGGCTTCGGGTCCGCCTTCGCGGCCGACGGTGACGGTGACGGCGTCGACGGGGTCGAGGCCGAGTGCGGTCATGCGGTCGGCGACTTCGGCGGCTCGTTGGGCGGAGCCGTCCTGGAGTCCGTGGTCGACGGTGATGCCGCCGGCGCGGAGGGGGAGTTTGCGGGATTCGAAGGCGAGTGCGGAGGCGAGTGCCATGGAGTCGGCGCCGCCGGAGCAGGCGACGAGCACCAGGGGCTCGGTGGTCGGCTCGCCGGTGTCGGTGTGGTGTTCGGTGAGGATGTCGTGGAGTACGCGGCGGACCGCCAGGCGTATCGCCGCGACCGCAGGATGGGGACCCATGTCCGGTGCCCTTCGTGAAGGAGTGGGGTGCCTCGGTCGGAGACTTAACGGTCGGAAGAGGGGGTTCGGTCACTCAGAGTGCGTCGATGGTGACAGAACCCGGCCGTTTACCGAGCATTGCACGCCTGCTCTTCGCTTATGGTCCCTCGGATGGGTGATTGGTGGCGCTTTCTTCTGCCGTCCGCCGCATCCGTCTCAGGAGTCTGCCTTACGGTGCACCCTCGCGATCCAGTCGGCGGGTGCGGCGATCTCGGTCTTGGTCGGAAGGGTGTTCGGGGAGGTCCAGACGCGGTTGAAGCCGTCCATGCCGACCTGGTCGACGACGGCGCGGACGAAGCGTTCGCCGTCGCGGTACTGGCGCAGTTTGGCGTCGAGGCCGAGGAGGCGGCGCAGGGCCAGGTCGAGACGGGAGGCGCCGCGGGCGCGGCGTTGCTGGAACTTCTCGCGGATCTCGGCGACGGAGGGGACGACCTGGGGTCCTACGCCGTCCATGACGTAGTCGGCGTGTCCTTCGAGGAGGGACATGACGGCGGTGAGGCGGCCGAGGATCTCGCGCTGTTCGGGGGTCTGGACGAGTTCGACGAGGGAGGGGGAGGGTTCGCCCTCCTCGCCTTCGGGGCGGCCTCCGGCGAGGGCCTGGGCGGCTTCGCGCAGGCGCTCGACGACGGTGGAGGGGTCGACCTCGGTGGCGCCGAGGAATGACTGGATCTCGCCCTGGAGGTGGTCGCGGAGCCAGGGGACGGCGGTGAACTGGGTGCGGTGGGTCTCTTCGTGGAGGCAGACCCAGAGCCGGAAGTCGTGGGGGGCGACGGCGAGTTCGCGTTCGACGTGGACGATGTTGGGGGCGACGAGGAGGAGTCGTCCGCCGCCGTTGTCGCCGGCGGGGAGTTCGCGGGTGGCGGGGGCGAAGGTCTCGTACTGGCCGAGGATGCGGGAGGCGAGGAACGACAGGAGCATGCCGAGTTCGACGCCGGTGACCTTGCCTCCGACGACGCCGAGCATGGCTCCGCCGGGGGTGCTGGAGCGGCGTTCCTGCATCTTGTCGAGGAGGGGTGAGAGCAGTTCGCGGAAGCCGGCGACGTTGGCGCGGACCCAGCCGGCGCGGTCGACGACGAGGACGGGTGTGTCCCGTGGTTCGTGGCCTTCGGGGACCATCCGGGTGAAGGCGCGGACGTGTTCCTCGGACGCCTTGGCGTGCCGGCGGAGTTCCGCGACGACCTCGCGGGCCTCGTCGCGGGTCACCTCGGGGCCCGGGCGCAGGAGTCGGGTCGCGGTCGCGACCGCGAGGTTCCAGTCGACCATCTCGACAAGATGCAGGAACGCCGCTCCAGCACCCCCGGCGGAGCCATGCTCGGCGTCGTCGGAGGCAAGGTCACCGGCGTCGAAC
>NZ_RDBI01000040.1:2872663-2899538 GCF_008042125.1 Streptomyces sp. MS191 | reverse complement strand
TGGCAGCTCACGGCGTGCTCTGCCGTACTCGGTCTGGCACTGGCCGCCGGAGCGGTGACCGGCGCCGGCGTTCGCGCGTGATGTGCGCCACCTGTCCCCTCGGTGGCGGCTGCGCGGGCCCGCTCGGCCTTACGCTGACCCGTGTCCCATGGGCCGGCGGCGGTCACCGCTCCGGCGGCCAGTGCCAGACCGAGTACGGCAGAGCACGCCGTGAGCTGCCACAGCCTCGGCTCCGGCATTGCTGACCAGCCCCTTTCGCGATCACACACAGGCGTGAGGGACACTTAATCACTGCGCGTTGCCGCAGGCATTCACATGTGTTGATTCAGGAGGAGCCACCCGTGGAGTTCGACGTCACCATCGAGATCCCGAAGGGGTCGCGGAACAAGTACGAGGTCGACCACGAGACGGGTCGCATCCGTCTGGACCGCCGTCTGTTCACCTCGACCAGCTACCCGGCCGACTACGGCTTCGTCGAGAACACCCTGGGCGAGGACGGCGACCCGCTGGACGCGCTGGTCATCCTCGACGAGCCGACGTTCCCGGGTTGCCTGATCAAGTGCCGCGCGATCGGCATGTTCCGGATGACGGACGAGGCCGGCGGCGACGACAAGCTGCTGTGCGTCCCCGCGTCGGACCCGCGTGTGGAGCACCTGCGTGACATCCACCACGTCTCCGAGTTCGACCGCCTGGAGATCCAGCACTTCTTCGAGGTCTACAAGGACCTGGAGCCGGGCAAGTCGGTCGAGGGTGCGGACTGGGTCGGTCGCGCCGAGGCCGAGGCCGAGATCGAGGCTTCCTACAAGCGCCTGCAGGCGCAGGGCGGCTCCCACTGATCGGGACGTTCCGGTAGGCGTACAGCTGTGACGCGACGGGCGGCACACCTCTCGGGGTGTGCCGCCCGTCGCGCGTTCATACTGGTTCCGGCCGTGTGTGCCGCGGAGTGAGGGCGAGAACAGTGGCGGAGCCGGAGGGCCCCGAGGACCGCAAGCCGCAGTCGGACGAGGCGCGCAGCGCTTTCACCCCGCCCGCCGGGGTCGAGCAGCCTGTGCCGCCGGAGGAGGAGCATCCGACCTCCGAGTTCGCCGTGCCCAAGGGCTTCCATCCGGAGCCGGCGGCGGAGCCCGAGGGGTCGGCGTTCGCCACGCCGTCGACGTATTCCGTGAAGCAGGCGCCGGCGGCGTTCACGCCGGCGCACGGCATCCCGCTGGCGAAGCTGCCGGTGGACGCGCCGTGGCAGGACCGGATGCGGACGATGCTGCGGCTGCCGGTGAGCGAGCGTCCGGTGCCGGAGGCGCGCAAGGAGGACGAGTCCGGGCCGGCCGTGGGGCGTGTCCTGGACCTGACCCTGCGTATCGGGGAGCTGCTGCTGGCGGGCGGCGAGGCCGCGGAGGACGTCGAGGCGGCGATGTTCGCGATCTGCCGCTCGTACGGGCTCGACCGGTGCGAGCCGACGGTGACGTTCACGCTGCTGTCGATCACGCACCAGCCGTCGCTGGTGGACGATCCGATCACGGCGAACCGGACGGTGCGGCGGCGGGGCACGGACTACACGCGGCTGGCGGCGGTCTACCAGCTGCTCGCCGACATCAACGCGGAGGCGCACGAGGTCACGCCGGAGGAGGCGTACCGGCGGCTGGCGGACATCCGGCGCAACCGGCACCCGTATCCGGGCTGGGTGCAGACGGCGGCGGCGGGCGTGCTGGCGGGTGCGGCCTCGGTGCTGCTGGGCGGTGACACGACGGTGTTCTTCGTGGCGGCGCTGGGCGCGGTGCTGGGCGACCGGCTGGCGTGGCTGTGCGCGGGGCGCGGGCTGCCGGAGTTCTACCAGTTCCTGGTGGCGGCGATGCCGCCGGCCGCGATGGGGGTGCTGCTGACGCTGCTGCACACGGATCTGAGGCCGTCGGCGGTCATCACGGGTGGCCTGTTCGCGCTGATTCCGGGGCGGGCCCTGGTGGCGGCGGTGCAGGACGGTCTGACCGGCTTCTACATCACGGCCTCGGCCCGGTTGCTGGAGGTCGGGTACTTCTTCGTGGCGATCGTGGTGGGCGTGCTGTCGGTGCTGTACCTGGCGGTGCAGTTCGACGCGCAGCTCAATCCGGAGGGCGCGCTGAGCGCGGTCGAGCGGCCGGCGATTCAGATCGTGGCGGCGATGGTGCTGTGCGCGACCTTCGCGATCCTGTTGCAGCAGTCGCGCGAGACGGTGGTGTTCGCGACGCTGAACGGCGGGGTGGCCTGGGTCGTGTACGCGTCGATCGCGGTGACCGCGGACGGTTCGGCGGTGATGGCGACGGCGGTGGCGGCGGGTCTGGTGGGTCTGTTCGGGCAGCTGATCGCCCGCTACCACCACACGTCGTCGCTGCCGTACGTGACGGCGGCGATCGGGCCGCTGCTGCCGGGTTCGGCGACCTACTTCGGGGTGCTGGCGATCGCGCAGAACAACCTGGACCAGGGCTTCGCCTCGCTGGCCAAGGCGGCGGCCCTGGCGCTGGCGATCGCCATCGGGGTGAACCTCGGAAGCGAGCTGGCCCGGCTGTTCATGCAGGCCCCGCGCGCGGCGGCGGCTCGCCGGGCGGCGAAGCGGACGAGGGGCTTCTAGAGCCTGTCTAGGCCCTGTCGAGGCACTTCGAGCGGGGCCCGGGGGGCCTTCGCGTCCGGGGCCGCCCGCGCGGACGTCCCGTACGGGCCCTGGCCACGCAGGCGTCCCGGACAGGCCCTGAACGCAGGCGTCCCGCTTGCTCGCAGGGTGCCTGCGGGCGAGCGGGACGCGGGGGCCGGCCCGGGGGTTCGACCGGGGTCCGGCGGGAGGGTTGTCAGCGCTTGGCGTGCCGGCCGCGCTCCGTGGAGGCCGGGGAGTCGCCCTGGTCGCCCTGGGCGCGGGCGGCCTTCTTGTTCTGCGAGCGGGCGCGGAGGAACTCGATCGCGATCGGGACGACCGAGATGAGGACGATCAGGATGAGGATCGCCTCGATGTGCTCGTGCACGAAGTCGATCTTGCCGAGGGAGGCGCCCAGGAGGGTGACCCCCACGCCCCAGAGCAGACCGCCGACGATGTTGAAGATGATGAACGAGCGGTAGTTCATCCGGCTCACACCGGCGATGATCGGCGTGAACGTGCGCACGATGGGCACGAAGCGGGCCAGGATCAGGGACTTCGGGCCGTGCTTCTCGAAGAACTCGTGCGCCTTCTCGACGTTCTCCTGCTTGAAGAGCCTGGAGTCGGGGCGCTTGAAGAGGGACGGGCCCACCTTGCGGCCGAAGAGGTAGCCGACCTGGTCACCGAGGATCGCGGCGAGCGCGACGAGGGTGCAGACCAGCCACAGCGGCGTGTCCAGCTTGCCGGTGGTGACCAGCAGACCGGTGGTGAAGAGCAGCGAGTCACCGGGCAGGAAGAACCCGATGAGCAGGCCGGACTCGGCGAAGACGATGACCAGGACACCGATCAGACCGAAGGTCTGGATCAGGTAGTCCGGGTCCAGCCAGCTCGGTCCGAGGGCAAGCGTGTTCACGGGTTCCGGGCTCCTGCTCGGTCGATGGGGGCGGGGGGTACGGCCGCCTCAAGGTATCAACGCATTCTTTCGGGTCCGGGTTCCACCGGCCCCCTCCAGGATGCGGCAGGACCCGGAGCGCCCGAGGCTGGGGGCCAGGAGGTGGATGCGCATGGGCATCGAGGATTACGGCGGCGGGCAGGGTCCGCAGTCCGATGTGCTGGTCGTCACGACCAACGACGTTCCCGGCTACCAGGTCCAACAGGTGATCGGCGAGGTCTTCGGGCTCACCGTGCGGTCCCGGCATCTGGGCAGCCAGATCGGCGCGGGGCTGAAGTCGATGATCGGCGGTGAGCTGAAGGGCCTGACGAAGACCCTGGTCGAGACCCGCAACCAGGCGATGGAACGGCTGGTGGAGCAGGCGCGGGCGCGCGGCGCGAACGCGGTGCTGATGTTCCGCTTCGACGTGACCGAGGCGGCGGACGTCGGCACGGAGGTCTGCGCCTACGGCACCGCGGCCGTGATCGCCCCCCGCGCCTGAGCCGCGGCCCGGGGCGCGGTCGCGGGACCGGCGCCGCGGTGCGGGCGGAGCCGGCGGCCGTGCTCCGGGCTCCGCCCCCGCCGCCGTCCGGCGGGGTGTGCCCGACAGGGCCTCCGGCCGCCGTGCCGCGTTCGCGCGGCCCGCGGTGCGGAGGTCTTCGGTCTGTCCGGGCGGCCTTCGAGGATCGAGTCGCTGACGCGACGTGAGTGGTGAGCCCGAATCTCGGGATGTTATGCGGCTTTTGCTCACATATGGTGAGCCGGTGGTCACCGATACCCCGTCGTCCGCACCGGCTCCCGTGCCCGCGGCCCCCCTACGGGTGCTGCTGCCGCAGATCCTGCCCGCCCTCGTGGTGGGCGTGGCCGCGAGTCTGCTGTTCCTGGGCATCAGCGTGGCGGCCGAGGAGTTCCAGGGCGTGCTCTGGAAGACGCTTCCGGACGCGCTCGGGATCGGCGGCTACTCCTCCCTCTGGATGATCGTCATGCTCACCGCCACCGGCATCGCGGTCGGGCTGGTCGTCTGGAGGATCTCCGGGCACGCCGGKCCCGACCCCGCCTCCACCGGACTCGGCGGCGCCCCCATGCCCCCGCGGGTGATCCCCGGCCTGCTGCTCGCCACGGCGCTCGCGCTGGCGGGCGGGGTGAGCCTGGGCCCGGAGAACCCGATCATCGCGGCCAACATCGCCCTCGCCTACTGGCTCGGCACCAGGGCCCGGCCCTCCCTGCCGAGCGCCCTGTGGGTCTCGCTCGCCTCCGCCGCCACCATCGGCGCCCTCTTCGGCACCCCCGTGGCGGCCGCCCTGGTCATCTCCGAGGCCCTCACCCACGCGCCCGGCCCCGGGTCGCTCTGGGACCGGCTCTTCGCCCCGCTGGTCGCCGCCGGGGCCGGGGCGATGACCACCACCCTCCTGGCGCACGCCAGCTTCGACCTGTCACTGCCCCCGCTGAGCGACCCGGGCTGGGACGACCTGCTCGCCGCGATGGTCATCGCCACCGCCGCGGCCGTCTTCGGCCTCCTCGCCTGCTACGCCTTCCCCTACGTCCACCGCGCCTTCCACCGGCTGCGGCACCCGATGCTGATGCTTCCGGTCGGCGGCTTCGTCCTCGGCCTGCTGGCGGCGCTCGGCGGGCACCTGACGCTCTTCAAGGGCCTGCAGGAGGTCAAGGAGCTCGCCGCGCACATCGGGGACTGGACGCCGGGTGAGCTGAGCCGGATGGCGGTGGTCAAGCTCGTCGCCCTGCTGGTCGCCGCGTCCTGCGGATTCGTCGGCGGCCGGATCTTCCCCGCCGTGTTCATCGGCGTCGCCTTCGGACTGCTCGCCCAGGCCCTCGTCCCGGCGATCGAACCGGCCGTCGCCGTCTCCTCCGGCGTGCTCGGCGTGCTCCTCGCCACCACCCGGCAGGGCTGGGTGAGCCTCTTCACCGCCGCCGTCCTCGTCGCCTCTCCCCCGGTGCTCGCCCTGCTCTGCCTGGCCTCGCTGCCCGCCTGGCTGGTCGTCACCGGCAGACCCCAGCTCGAACTGGACCAGTCCGGCGCATCCCTGCACTGACCCCCTCCGAAGGAGTCCCCCATGCCCCTGCACCAAGGCCCCGGCGACCCCAGGCCGGACGGTCGTCTCGCCGTCAACCCCTTCTACGGACTGGCCAACCCCGTCGGCGGCATGACCGACGCGCCCCCGCACCACCGTCTGCCCGACGGGCCCCTGCCGCCCATGAGCGCGTACCAGCTGGTCCACGACGAGCTGATGCTGGACGGCAACTCGCGGCTCAACCTCGCCACCTTCGTCACCACCTGGATGGAGCCGCAGGCCGGGGTGCTGATGGCGGAGTGCCGCGACAAGAACATGATCGACAAGGACGAGTACCCGCGCACCGCCGAGCTGGAGCGCCGGTGCGTGGCGATGCTGGCCGACCTCTGGAACGCCCCCGACCCGAACACCGCCGTCGGCTGTTCCACCACCGGCTCCAGCGAGGCGTGCATGCTCGCCGGCATGGCCCTCAAGCGCCGCTGGGCCCAGCGCAACGGCGACCGCTATCCCGCCCGCGCCCGGCCCAACCTGGTGATGGGCGTCAACGTCCAGGTCTGCTGGGAGAAGTTCTGCAACTTCTGGGAGGTCGAGGCCCGCCTCGTGCCCATGCAGGGCGACCGCTTCCACCTGGACGCCCAGTCCGCGGCGGACCTCTGCGACGAGAACACCATCGGTGTCGTCGCCGTGCTCGGTTCCACCTTCGACGGCTCCTACGAACCCGTCGCCGAGATCTGCGCCGCCCTCGACGCCCTCCAGGAACGGACCGGGCTCGACGTCCCCGTCCACGTGGACGGCGCCTCCGGAGCGATGATCGCCCCCTTCCTCGACGAGGACCTGGTCTGGGACTTCCGGCTGCCGCGGGTCTCCTCCATCAACACCTCCGGCCACAAGTACGGCCTGGTCTACCCGGGCGTCGGCTGGGCGCTGTGGCGCTCGCCCGCCGAGCTGCCCGAGGAACTGGTCTTCCGGGTCAACTACCTGGGCGGCGACATGCCCACCTTCGCCCTCAACTTCTCCCGGCCGGGCGCCCAGGTCGTCGCGCAGTACTACACGTTCCTGAGGCTCGGCCGGGAGGGCTACCGGGCCGTCCAGCAGACCAGCCGGGACATCGCCCGCGGGCTCGCCGAACGGATCGACGCGACGGGCGCCTTCCGGCTGCTGACCCGAGGCGACCAGCTGCCCGTCTTCGCCTTCACCACCGCCCCCGAGATCACGAACTTCGACGTCTTCGACGTCTCACGGCGGCTGCGCGAACACGGCTGGCTCGTCCCCGCCTACACCTTCCCGGCCGACCGGGAGGACCTCTCCGTCCTGCGCGTGGTCTGCCGCAACGGCTTCTCGGCCGACCTCGCGGCCCTCTTCGTCGACGATCTGAACCGGCTGCTCCCCGAACTGCGCGCCCAGCAGCACCCGATGAACCGCGACAGGTCGGCGGAGACCTCGTTCCACCACTGAGGCCGCGGGGACGGGCGCGCCGGCCGGCGCACCCGTCCGTCGGCCGCCCGGACGGGCTCAGCCGCTCAGGCGCCGGAACCTGCGGACCGCCAGCGGGAAGAAGACCGAGAACAGCACCACCGGCCACACCACCGCCGCCATCACGTGCCCCGGCTCCCCACCCGGGTTGCCGAAGAGGTCCCGGACCGCCGTCGCCGTCGCCGACATCGGGTTCCACTCCACGACGGTGGCCAGCCAGCCCGGCATGGACGCGGGGGAGGCGAAGGCGTTGGAGAGGAACCCGATCGGCCAGACCAGGATCTGCACGGCCTGGACCATCTCCGCCCGGCCCGCGACCATCGCGAGGAAGATCCCCATCCACAGCATCGCGAACCGCAGCAGAAGCAGCAGCCCCAAGGCGCCCACGAAGGCGCCGAATCCGCCGTGCGCGCGCCAGCCGATGGCGTAGCCGACCCCGGTCATCAGCAGCAGGCCGGCCGTCGACTGGAGCATGTCCGCGGCCGAACGGCCGACGAGGACCGCGCCGTCGGCCATCGGCATCGAGCGGAAGCGGTCGATCACGCCCTTGTTCAGGTCCTGGGTGACCGCCGTCATCGTGCCTTCGAGCCCGAAGACCATGGTCAGCGTGAGCATGCCGGGCACGAGGAAGTCGACGTACTCCCCCTCGACCCCGCGGCCGCCGCCGACGAGGTAGCCGAACATCAGCAGCATCATGACCGGGAAGGCCAGCCCGACCAGGACCTGCACCGGCTGCCGCGCCCAGTGGGCGAGTTCGCGCCGGGTCATGGTCCAGCAGTCGCTCACCACGTAGGCCGCGCTCATACGGCCACCTCCTTCGCGTCGGTCAGGTGGAGGAAGACCTCGTCCAGGGTGGGCCGCCGGACGGCGATGTCCTCCGCCTCGATCCCGGCCGTCTCCAGGGCCCGTACGGTCTCGGCCAGTGCGGCCATCCGGTCCCGCACCGGGGCGCTGATCCGCCGCCGGTCGCGGTCGACGGCCGGTTCCGCCGAGGGGAGCAGCGCCGCCGCCTCGTCCAGCCGCCGGGCGTCGCGCAGGACGACGTCGATCCGGTCGCCGCCGACGCGGGCCTTCAGCTCGTCGGCGGTGCCGTCGGCGACGACCCGCCCGCGGTCCACCAGCGAGATCCGGTCGGCGAGCTGGTCGGCCTCCTCCAGGTACTGCGTGGTCAGCAGGACGGTCGTGCCGCCGCCGACCAGGGAACGCACCGACTCCCACACCTCGTTGCGGCCGCGGGGGTCGAGTCCGGTGGTGGGTTCGTCGAGGAACAGCACGTCCGGCTCGGTGATCAGCGAGGCCGCGAGGTCGAGCCGGCGGCGCATGCCCCCGCTGTAGCGGCCGACCGGCCTGCGTCCGGTCTCCGTCAGCCCGAAGCGCTCCAGCAGCTCGTCGGCCCGGGCGCCCGCGCGCCGGGCGCCCAGGTGGTGGAGCCGGCCGAACATCTCCAGGTTCTGCCGGCCGCCGAGCTCCTCGTCCACGGCCGCGTGCTGGCCGAGCAGCCCGATCCGCCGCCGGACCTCGCCCGCCCGGGTGCGGACGTCGAGCCCGGCGACCCGGACCGTCCCCTCGTCGTGGCGGAGCAGCGTGGCGAGGATCCGCACCGCCGTGGTCTTGCCGGCCCCGTTGGGTCCGAGAACGCCGTGCACCGTGCCGCTCTCGACGACCAGGTCCAGGCCGTCGAGAGCCTGCTTGTCCCCGTACCGTTTGCGCGCGCCCTCGACGACGATCGCTTCAGTCATCCGTGGTCCTCCAGCCCGTCCCACTCGGTAATCAAATTTGACTACTCCATCAAGCTAACCCGTCGGACCCCATTAGTCAAACTTGAATAGCTATCGGGGCGCCCCTCCGGGTCAGGAGTCCGCGTCGCCCCCACCGTCGTCGCCACCCGTCGCGTACGGGTTCTCCTGCCCCTCCGCGAGCACGCCGACGAAGGGCTCCCCGCCCTCTCCGGCGAAGGAGTACGCGCCCGACTCGATCCGTTCGATCAGGCCGAGCGTCCACTCCTTGCCGGCGTCGGCCGAATGGACCCACAGGTGCATGATCTCGCCGATGTGACCCAGCTGCCCCGGGCCGCCCTCGGGGGTGTAGTACTCCGTGACGGTGGCGCGCCACCGCTCGAGCCCCTCGACCCGCCGCCGCAGCAGTTCCACGACCTCCGCCCGCGGGAGGTCGACGATGAAGCCGATCCCCGCCGACAGGACGTCCGTCTTCTGGTCGTGCGTGGCCAGCGCCTCGCGCAGCAGCGCGAAGTACTCCTCCGTGCCGCGCTCGGTCACCTCGTACTCGGTCCTGGGCGGGCCGCCGGCGGTGCTCGGCGCGATCTCGTGGGCGCGGAGCAGACCTTGCTTCTCCATCTGCTTGAGCGCGTGGTAGATCGAGCCGGGCTTGGCGTTGGACCACTCGTGCGCGCCCCAGAACTCCAGGTCGTTGCGGACCTGGTAGCCGTGGGCGCGGCCGTGCTGACGCACCGCGCCCAGGACAAGAAGCCGGATCGCCGACATCCCGCACACCTCCTAGTCAATTTTGACTAGGGTACGGGGGATTCAGCGCCCCTGCTCCAGCGCCACCAGTTCGAAGGAGGTCCTGCCGTCCAGGGACTCCCGGATGATGTCCGCGTGCCCGGCGTGCCGGGCGATCTCCTCGACCAGGTGCAGCATCAGCCAGCGCATCGAGACGGCGCCGTCCTTGGGGAACCAGGGGGCCGGCGGCAGCGGGAAGGTGTCGTCGAGGGCGGGCACGGCGAGGATGAACGCCTCGGTCTCCTTGGCCACGTCGTCCCAGAAGGCGAGCATGTCCGGGATCGACTCCCCCTCGACGAGCCGGAAGCTGTCCCCCCAGGTCTCCTGGGTGCGCTGGCGCTCGTTGGGGCGCTGCTGGGCCATCCGCAGCCAGTTGAGCTCCATCTCCGCCAGGTGCTTGACCAGCCCGGACAGGCTCAGCTCGCTGGCGCTGGGGCGCCCGGCGGCCTGCTCCTCGGTGAGCCCGAGGACCGAGCGGCGGACCGCCGCGCGCTGGGCCTCGACGAAGTTCAGGAGCGTGCCGCGCTCGTCGCCGGGAGCCGCCGCGGGAACGTGGGTGACCATGGGGGTCCGCCTCTCAGTGGTGTGCCGGGTGCACGGCCGGGGGGCCCTGCGCCTTCCCGACAACCCACACGCTACGGAGGCTTGCGGACAACTACGGTCCGCAACTCGTCGCAGGGAGGGACGACGGCGGGCGTGCGGCACGGACCCCGGACGCCCGGGACCACGGGGCCCGCGGCCGCCCCGGCCGGGCACGCCGACCGGGGCCGGGGCTCAGAACGGGAAGCGGCTGCGGCCGTGCTGGACCGAGATCCACTTCTGGGTCGTGAAGGCGTCGATCATCGAGTCGCCGTTCAGCCGCCCGATGCCCGAGTGCTTCTCCCCGCCGAAGGGGACGATCGGCTCGTCGTGCACCGTGCCGTCGTTGATGTGGATCATGCCGGTGTGGATGCGCTTGGCGATCCGCACACCCCGCTCGACGTCACCGGTGTGGACGGCGCCGCTCAGCCCGTAGGGCGTGTCGTTGGCGATGCGCACCGCCTCGTCCTCGCCGTCGAAGGGGACGATCAGCGCCACCGGGCCGAAGATCTCCTGGCTCAGTACGGGCGCGTCGGGCGCGATGCCGGTGAGGACGGAGGGGGAGACGAGATTGCCGTCCACCGAGCCGTGCAGGAGGGCCGTCGCGCCGTCCTCGACGGTCTGGTCGACGAGGGCCGAGACGGACTCGGCCTGCTGGGAGTTGATGAGCGGACCGATGTGCGTGGCCGGGTCGGCCGGGTCGCCGACGCGCAGGGTCGCGACCTTCGCCGTGAACTTCTCCGTGAACTCCTGCTCCAGGGTGCGGTCCACCAGGATGCGGTTGGCGGCCATGCACACCTGGCCCTGGTGGACGAAGCGGCTGAAGACCGCCGCGTCGACCGCGTAGTCGACGTCGGCGTCGTCCAGCACGATGAGGGCGCTGTTGCCGCCGAGTTCGAGGACGGCGTGCTTGAAGTGCTGCGCGCAGACCGTGGCGACGTGCCGGCCGACCTTGTCGGAGCCGGTGAAGGAGATGACCTTCGGCACCGGGTGGGTCAGCAGCGCGTCGCCGATCTCGGCGATGTCGGTCACGACCACGTTCAGCAGGCCGGCCGGCAGACCGGCGTCCTCCAGGACCTTCGCGACGAGCGTGCCGCCGCAGATCGGGGTGTTCTGGTGCGGCTTGAGGACGACGGCGTTGCCGAGGGCCAGCGCGGGGGCGACCGACTTCAGCGACAGCAGGAAGGGGAAGTTGAAGGGGGAGATGACACCCACGACGCCGACCGGAAGGCGGTAGACGCGGTTCTCCTTGCCGTCGACCGGCGAGGGCAGGATCCGGCCCTCGGGGCGCAGCGCCAGCTGGATCGCCTCGCGCAGGAACTCCTTGGCGAGGTGCAGTTCGAAGGCCGCCTTGAGGCGCGTGCCGCCGAGTTCGGCGACGATCGTCTCGGCGATCTCCTCCTCGCGCTCCTCGACGAGGCGCAGCGCGCGCTCGAAGACGAGGCGGCGGGAGTACGGGTTCGTCTCGGCCCATGCCGTCTGGGCCCGCTCGGCCGCCCGGTAGGCGCGGTCGACCTCTTCGGCGGTGGCGACGGTGATCGAGGCGAGCTTCTCCCCGGTGTACGGGTTGAAGTCGATGATGTCCCACGATCCGCTGCCGGGCTTCCACTCGCCGTCGATGTACTGGTGGGCCAGGTCGGTGAAGTAGGACATAGGACGAGACCCCTTAACCCGCGGTGGCGGACGTCGGCACGGACGTGAACTGATGTCACGTCATCGTACTTACGTATCAGGAGAGTTGAAGGAGTCCTCGGAGAAGATCACGGCTTTCCGCCGGATCGGGGCTGTCCTCCTGGAGGCGCTCCATCACCCGGGCGTACTGGCCGACCTCCTCGCGCTTGTCGAGGTAGAGGGCGCTGGTGAGCTGCTCCAGGTAGACGACGTCGGACAGGTCGGACTCCGGGAAGCTGAGCATGGTGAAGGCGCCGCTCTCGCCGGCGTGGCCGCCGAAGCTGAAGGGCATGACCTGCAGGGTGACCGAGGGGTGCTCCGAGACCTCGATGAGGTGCTTCAACTGGCCGCGCATGACCGAGCGGTCGCCGTAGGGCCGGCGCAGGGCGGCCTCGTCGAGGACGGCGTGGACGCGCGGGGCACGCTCGGAGACGAGGATCTTCTGGCGTTCGAGGCGCAGGGCGACGCGGCGGTCGATCTCGGCGCGGGAGGCGTCCGGCATGCCGCGGGTGACGACCGCCTGGGCGTACGCCTCCGTCTGCAACAGGCCGTGGACGAACTGGACTTCGTAGACGCGGATGAGCGAGGCGGCGCCTTCCAGACCGATGTAGGTCTGGAACCAGCCGGGCAGTACGTCGCCGAAACTGTGCCACCACCCGGCCACGTTGGCCTCGCGGGCGAGCCCGAGGAGCGAGTCGCGCTCGGCCTCGTCGCTGACCCCGTAGAGCGTGAGCAGGTCCTCGACGTCCCTGGCCTTGAAGCTCACCCTTCCCAACTCCATACGGCTGATCTTGGATTCGGAAGCACGGATCGAGTAGCCGGCCGCCTCACGGGTGATGCCACGCGATTCGCGCAACCGCCTCAGCTGCGAGCCCAGCAGGATGCGCCGCACGACACTCCCGCTCGTTCCGCTCGATTCGACTGCGGTCACGACTTGAGCCTCTCGTTCACGGTCTCGGGTCCCGGATTCTGCCACTAAACGCTTCAGCCCGTACACATTCGATTACGGAAAGAGGGCAAGTTCAGGGCGACTTCACGGACGAGGCGAAAGGAGGTGACAGAAGATATGCACAGAATCGGCGCGTGCCCGGACAGGTCCGGCGCGTGCACGTGCATCTGCCCTTGCATCCAGTGGGCGCATTCGGAACCATGGACCCCGCGCGGCTGCGGACTCGATCGTGATGCAGCGGTGCAGCACCCTTGGCAGCACCTCTAGCACCACGCCGTCGCACCACAGCCGCGATTCCCGGGAGTGCCTCGCATGGGGACGAATGGATCGACCATGCTCGAGCCGTTACGGCAGGGGCTTCCGCCGATCGATCCCACCGCCGTCTCCAACTCCGCCTCCTGCGCCCTGCCTCCCCGCTACGAAGCGGTACGCGGCGCACGGAAGTTCACGCAGTCGACGCTGACGAACTGGGATCTCACCGACCGCTTCGACGATGTCGCGCTGGTCGTCTCCGAGCTCGTCACCAACGCGCTGCGCCATGCGACGCCCGCCGACGCGCCTCAGGAGGAGGGCCAGAACCCGCCCGTCCGGCTGCACCTGATGCGGTGGACCGGACGGCTGGTGTGCGCGGTGCGCGACCCGAGCCACAAGAGCCCGGAGGCCCGCGCGGCCGAGGGCGACTGCGCGGCGGAGTCCGGGCGCGGGCTGTTCCTGGTCGACTCCTTCAGCGACAGCTGGGGATGGCACCCGCTGGCCGGGACCCTGCACGGCAAGGTGGTGTGGGCGCTGTTCCGGCTGGGGTCGGAGTAGTGGCGACCGCGCCACGATCGTGGGACACCGAGATCGACGGGGCCCCGGCGACCGCCGGGGCCCTTCGCGTGCCGTCCGGCCACCGAGCCCTCATGGGCGCGCACGGCGCGGGTGCCCGTGCAGCTTCGCGTGCGGGAAGTCGCCGCACACCTCAGACCAGGTGGTCGAACTCCCCGTCCTTGACCCCGAGCAGCAGCGCCTCTATCTCGGCGGGCGTGTAGACGAGGGCCGGCCCGTCGGGGTGGCGCGAATTGCGCATGGCCACGTTCCCGCCGGGAAGTTTGGCGAACTCCACGCAGGACCCCTGGGAGTTGCTGTGCCTGCTCTTCTGCCAGACGACACCCTCCAGCTCGGTGGCCGCCATGCCGTTGTACGCACGATGCGCCTGGTGCATTGGAAGCTCCCCGAGTTGCTTGATGCAGGTGTCAACTTCCTCGGATCATAGCTGTGTTCATATGCCAATGCATGAGCAGATGCACGTGCACGCGGGGTGGTGTGTTGACTACGCGACTCAGCGTGCCACCGCACTACCGGCGGGTACGGCGCGAGCGCTCCCTCTCTGGCGATCTTCACCGCCCGGGCGATACGCCGCTGCCGTGGCACACCCCCTCCGGTCACCCTACGACTCCCGATCTTGTCCCGGCCGGGGAGGACCCGCCGCGACGGGTCCGCGTTTCCGCGGTCGACGAGTCTCCGCAGCCGATGAAGAGGACGCCGTTCCGGCCCGGCGGGTTGGTTCGCGGCTCGGCGGATTCGCGCGGCCGCCGCCCCCGGGACGCCGGCCCAGGCGTCCCGGTCGCGGCGGGCGTCGGAGTGGAGCCTCCGACGAGGGCGGCGGAGGGCCTCAGGCGGCCTCGCGCCGCCCGTATCGCCGCTCGAAGCGCTCGACCCGGCCGGCGGCGTCGAGCACGCGCGCGGTGCCGGTGTGGAAGGGGTGGCTCGCCGACGAGATCTCGACGTCGACGACGGGAAGGGTGCGGTCGTCCCACTCGACGGTCCTGTCGCTGCCGAGCGTCGAGCGAGTGAGGAAGGCGGAGCCGGCGGCCTTGTCGCGGAAGACGACGGGGCCGTAGGCGGGGTGGATGGCGTGCTGCACGGGTCAGCGCTCCTCTCGGAAGTCGACGTGACGCCCGGCGACCGGGTCGTACTTGCGCAGGGACAGGCGGTCGGGGTCGTTCCGGCGGCTCTTGCGGGTCACGTAGGTGTAGCCGGTGCCGGCGGTGGACCGGAGTCTCACGATCGGGCGGAGTTCGTTGCTGGCCATGCCCTGTAGAGTAAATGAAAATGATTCCCATTGCCAACTACTTCGGAGAGAGGTGGGTCACCCTTGTCCGCCCCCTGCCCGCCGACCGGGGCGCGGCCCGGTTCCGGCCGCCGTGTCCCGCACAGCCACCGCGGGACACCCCCGACGGTTCGACCCCGGCATCCGGCGCCGTCGCCGCGGGGTCCCGCCGGGGCTGCCGCGCGGCCTCCGGCACGTCCGGCCGACGCGCGGCGCCGGTGCGGGGCCCGGATCTCACGCCGACTGCGGGTTCTGTGGCTCCAGGGCCTCCGACAGCTCGTCCAGTGCCTCCAGGAGCATCCGCGCCCCCGTCCGTAGCAGCGGGTCCGGCGGGGCGTCCCAGGTCGCGACCGTCTCCCGCAGGTCCTCCCAGTCGGGCTCGCCGCGCTCCCGGACCGCCTTCCCGCCCCGCTCCGTCGCCCGGCGCAGCGCCTCGGACAGCGTCGCGGCTCCGGGTACGGGCGGGGCACCGCGCTCCGGCAGGTGCGCCTCCATCAGCATCGCGATCCGGCCGAACTGGGCCAGGGCGTGGTCGGCGTCCTCCGTCGCCGCGTGCGACAGGCCGCGGTGGCGCACCGGCTCGTGCGCCGCCCGCACCAGCGCCTCCTGCCAGGCGATCCGGGCGGTCCGGGTGGCCAGCAGCGCCTCGCGGACGTCGGGGCAGACGCTGCCCGCCGGGTCGGCGTAGTGGGCGACGACGGTGGCGGCGTACCTGCCTTCCGTCACCAGCCAGTCGGCGAGCCGGCCCCGCAGCCGGGGCGTCTCCCAGGCCGGATAGAGGGCGTAGCCGAGCATCGCGAGGACACCCCCGAGGAGCGTCAGGGTCACCCGCTCGCGGACGGTCTGCGCCCACTCCGAGCCGCCCATGCCGAGCAGGAAGACGACGTACGCGGAGACGCAGATCTGCGAGACGACGTACCCGGTGCGCAGCAGCAGGTACATCCCGAAGGCGCAGCCGACGGCGAGCGCGGCGGAGAACCACATGCCGGGATGCGCGCCCTGGACGACGGCCGTGGCCAGGGCGACGCCGACCAGGGTTCCGCCGAACCGGGCGACGGAACGCGCGTACGTCTGCGTGAAGTCGGGGCGCATGACCATCACGGAGGCCATCGGCGCCCAGTAGCCGTGGCCGAGCGGCAGGGCGGAGCCCAGGACGTAGCCGACGGCGGTGACGACCGAGACGCGGATCGCGTGGCGCAGGATCGGGGAGTCCCGGCGCAGCTCGGCGCGCATCGCGGCCAGGACGCTCGGGGCCAGCGCCAGGAGGCCGGGGCGGGCGCGGGCCGCGGCGGCCGTCTCGGTGCTGGGCTCCGAGGTCTCCACGACGTCCTCGAGCAGGGCGGCGAGCCGCGCGGCGGCCCGGCGCGGCGGGCCGTGCAGGATCCCGTGGGTGTCGGGGGTGCGGAGGGCGGCGACGGCGGGTGGCGGCAGCTCGACCGGCTCACCGTGGCGGATCGCGTGCGCCGCGGCGTCCAGGATCGCGCCCGCCGCGCCGAGCAGCTCGCGGACCCGGTCGCGTTCCGGGCCCTCGGCGGGGACCCCGACGGCCGGGTCGGCGAGGGAGGCGAGCACCGGGCGGATGCGTTCGGCCAGACCCCGCGCCCCGTGCAGCTCCGCGGGGCGGCGGCGGGCCTGGCGCGGGGTGACGGCCGCGGCGCTGCGGGCGGTCATGAGCGGGACGGGGTCGAAGGGCGCGGTCGGGTCCTGCCGCAACCGCCGGGCGTAGTCCGCCTCGTCGGCGAGCGCGTCGGCGAGCGCGTCGCGGTGGGCGCCCCAGCGGCGGACCGGCAGGAGGACGACGAGCGCGGCCTGGACGAGACCACCGACGGCGATCATGGCGGCGTGCCCCGCCGCCTGGGCGACGGAGGTGGGGAGCGTGACCGTGACCAGCATGATCGCGACGTTGGAGGAGGCGATGATGCCGACCGTCGGGCCGGCCGCCCAGGCCAGCCCCGCCACGAAGGTCCACAGGACCAGCAGGCCCAGGAAGAGCCCCGGGTGCGCGCCGGCGCCGGTGAGGTAGCCGAGGAAGGTGGAGACGGCGAGGCTGGCGCCGGAGGCGAGGGCCAGGGTCGGACGGGGACGCCAGGAGCGCTGTTCCAGGCGGCCATCGCCACCTTCCAGCGCTCCTGGCGCCATCGCCACCTTCCAGCGCTCCTGGCGTCCCCGTCCGACCCTGGCCCTCGCCTCCGGCGCCAGCCTCGCCGTCTCCACCTTCCTCGGCTACCTCACCGGCGCCGGCGCGCACCCGGGGCTCTTCCTGGGCCTGCTGGTCCTGTGGACCTTCGTGGCGGGGCTGGCCTGGGCGGCCGGCCCGACGGTCGGCATCATCGCCTCCTCCAACGTCGCGATCATGCTGGTCACGGTCACGCTCCCCACCTCCGTCGCCCAGGCGGCGGGGCACGCCGCCATGATCGCCGTCGTGCCGTGGTCCCAGCCCGCCTCGTCCCAGGCCGCGCGGACCCGGGTCGTCCGGGTCTGCGGGAACATCTCGTCCGTCCGGGCCGTGACCGCGACCTCGCGCGAGGCGAGGGCGGGCAGCAGCGTCGGCGCCTCGGCCGCGACCCGCCGCGAGGTGCTCGCCAGCCGCGCGCCGAGCCGGTTCGCGTACGCGAGGAGGAACGACTGCCGGAAGGACTTCGTACGCTTGCGGCCCCCGGCCCGCTGCTCCGCCTCCGCCTTGGCCATCGCCGACATCCCCTGCACCAGCAGCGACGTGTACAGCAGCTCGACCGGCCCCAGGTCAACCTCGAAGCCGACCACGGTCGAGAAGCCGTAGGTCTCGTTCCACACCGCCCGGCAGTGGTTCGCCGTCGCCACCGCGTCCAGCAGGATCGCCTTCGCCTGCTCGTACGGCGGCTCCACGCCGATCCGCACCGCCCCGGGCGTCTCCCCCGCCGGACCCTGGGCCCCCGCCGCCAGCGCCGCCTCGTCCAGGCTGTGGCGGGCCATCAGCTCCTGCGCCTTGGCCGTGAGGGCCTCGGCCTCCTCCGGGTAGCCCGTCGCCTCCGCCTTCGCGAGCAGGGCCCGGATGCGGGTCAGCATCCGGGGCTCGCCCGCCGCCGGCGGCGGCAGCAGCGCGTCGCCGGGCACGGGGCCCACCGGATCCAGGGACGGCAGCCTGATCAGCAGGCGGTACAGCTCCAGCACGGCCGTCGCGTACGAGAAGCGGTCCGCCCGCCACGCGCGTGTGTCCAGCTCCTCGATCTGCGCCGCCCACCGCGCCGGCAGCCGCTCGTACCTGGCGGTCTCCGCCGCGATCAGCGCCCCGAGCAGCCGGACGTGCTCCTCCGCCAGGTCGCGCCGGGCCAGCCGGACCACGTCGGCGGGCTGCCAGCCCCGCTCCCAGGCCCGGCGGACGAACTCCGCACCGCGCCGCGACAGTTCCGCGTCCGCGGCCGGGTCCGCGGCGAGCAGGGACGCGGCCGAGTCCAGCGCGGCGACCTCGTCCGTGTACAGCGCCGTCCGGAAGGCGTTCTCGACCGTGCTCACGACTGCTGGGCGTCCCATTCCGCTCGGGCCCGCCCGATCACCGCGCGGTGGTCGGGCGACCGGTCGATCAGCTGCTGGATCAGGTGCGTCGTGCCGCGCCCGGTCTCCGTCCGGGTGACCTCCACCCGGGACGGGATCGTGGAACGCACGGTCCGCCTCTCGCCGAACCGTTCCCGCACGTCCCGCGCCGCGCGGCCCTCCGCGCACGAGACAACCGGCGCGTCGGCCGGCTCCGTGTGCCCCACTGACACGAACGTGCCCCCTTCCGAGATCCCTGGCTCCCCACCATGCTGGCAGGCATCACCCCCACCGGCGAAAACAGCGCGAGACTCCGCTCGCGACCGGGGCCTCCGCCGGACCGAGCCGGAAGCGCGCGACCCGCTCGACGCGCGGAGGCGATGCGGAAGGGCGGCGGGGCCGGGCGTGCGGCCGGTGCGGCGGAAGGTGCGCCGCCACCCGCGGGGTATGCCTGGCCCCACCCCCCGCACGCCCCCCAGACGTCGTGACCGGCCAGGGGCGGAAACGGTTCGCTTGAGCCATGACCTCAAGCGCCGTACGGCTCACCGCCGTCCACCGCCACCACCGCGACGTCCGCGCCCTCGACGGCGTCGACCTCGACCTGCGGGCGGGCTCCTTCACCGCCGTGATGGGGCCCTCCGGCTCGGGCAAGTCCACCCTGCTGCAGTGCGCCGCCGGGCTCGACCGGCCCACCAGCGGGACGGTCGAGGTGGCCGGGACCAGCCTGGCGGGCCTGAGTGAGCGGCGCCTGACCCTGCTGCGCCGGGACCGGATCGGCTTCGTCTTCCAGTCGTTCAACCTGCTGCCCTCCCTGACGGCCGCCCAGAACGTGGCCCTCCCGGTGCGGCTCGCGGGGCGCCGCCCGTCCCGTACCGAGGTGCGCGAGGCGCTCGGCCGGGTCGGGCTCACCGGGCGGGAGGGGCACCGGCCCGGCGAGCTGTCCGGCGGCCAGCAGCAACGGGTCGCGATCGCACGGGCGTTGATCACCCGGCCGGCCGTCCTCTTCGCCGACGAACCGACCGGCGCCCTGGACTCGACGACGAGCCGGGAGGTCCTCGGCATGCTGCGGGAACTGGTCGACCGGGAGGGGCAGACGATCGTCATGGTCACCCACGACCCGGTCGCCGGGGCGCGGGCGGACCGGGTGGTCCTCCTGGTCGACGGACGGGTGGCGGGCGAGCTGCCCGAACCCACCGTCGCGGGCGTCGCGGCCAGGATGGCGGGCCTGGAGACGGCCGGCACCGTCGGGTCGGCGCGGACCCGGGCGGCGCGGGGGACGACGCCGACGGGGGCCGGCGCGTGCTGACCGTCCTCCTCACCGGACTTCGCGCCCGCTGGGCCGCCTTCCTCGGCAGCTTCGTCGCCCTCGCCCTCGGCGCCGGGCTCCTCGCCGTGATGGGCCTCGGCCTGTCCGCCACCTTCCACGCCCCCGAGCGGGCACCGCTGCGCTTCGCGTCCGCGCCGGTCGTCGTGAAGGGCCACGACACCCTCACCGTCGAGGTGCGGCGCGGCCCGACGACGGCCCCCGCCGCCCGGAAGCTCGACCGTCCACAGCCTGTGGATATCGAACTGCTGCGTGAACTCCGGGCCCGCTGGACCGTGACCGCCGCGGGGGGTCCCGACGCCGTCGGCGTCGACGGCCCCGCGGACCGGGTGCGCGCGCTCGTCGGCGACCGGGCACAGGTCCTCACCGGCGGCGACCGACGCCGCGCCGACCCCGAGCCCGAACAAGACGCCGAGGCCCTCGTCGCCCTCAACTCCCTGCTCGGCACCGCGGGCGGAGTCACCGCCTTCGTCTCCGTCTTCGTCGTCGCCTCCACCTTCGCCTTCGCCGTGGCCCTGCGACGGCGCGAGTTCGGGCTGCTGCGCACGGCCGGCGCCACGCCCGGTCAGGTGCGGCGCATGCTGCTCGCCGAGGCCGCGGCCGTCGGCGTCCTCGCCTCGGCCGCCGGCTGCGCGCTCGGCGTCCTGGCCGCCCCCTGGCTGGCGCGGACCCTCGTCGACGGGGACCTGGCCCCCGACTGGTTCACGATCCGCGCCACCGTCCACTGGCCCCTGTACACCGCCTTCGCGACAGGAGTGGGCGTCGCGCTCGCGGGCGCCTTCGCCGCCTCCCGGCGGGCCGGACGCGTCGGGCCCACGGCCGCGTTGCGCGAGGCGGACGTCGACACCGACGTCCTGCCGCTCGGCCGGGCGGTGCTCGGCACGGGCCTGCTCCTGGCGGGACTCGGCCTCCTCGTATGGACCTGCGTCGGCGAACCGTCCGAACTGCTCAAGCGCAAGACGTACATGACCCGGTCGATGCTGCTGATCGGCGGCGCCGCCCTGCTGTCCCCGCTGCTCGTCCGGCCGGCGGCCCGCCTGCTGCGGCTGCCGGGGGCGACGGCGATGCTCGTACGGGAGAACAGCGCGGCGGCCGTGCGCCGCACCGCCGCGATCGCCGCACCCGTGCTCGTCACGGTCGCGCTCGCCGGGTCGCTGCTCGGCTCGGCGACGAGCGTGACGCGGGCCAGGGCGGCGGAGGCACGCGAGCAGACGTCCGCGCCGTACGTGGTGACCGGCACCGACCTGAAGCCGGTCGCCGCCGCCCCCGGGGCCGCGGTCTCGGCGAGCGCGAGCACCTCCGTCTTCGTCAGGGACGGGGAGGAGGCGCTGGTGAAGTACGGGGCGCGGGCGGTGTCCGACCCGGCGGCCTTCGCGGACCTGGCGCGGCTGCCGGTGGTGGCCGGCGACCTCGCGGACCTCGACGACCGCTCGATCGTCGTCAACGAGGAGTGGGAGCGGCGGACGGTCGGCACGGAGGTCGCGGTCTGGCGGGCCGACGGGAGCGGCCCGGTACGGCTGCGGGTGGTGGCGGTCCTCGCGCTCGGCACCGGCGACAACGGGCCGTACGTGACCCGGGCGAACGCGCCGGGCGCGGTGGTCGACCGGATCGACGCCCGGGGCGTGACACCGCGGGCCCTCGCGGCGAGCGGCGGTACCGTCCGGACCGCCGACGCGTGGGCGGCGGCGACCCACCCGGTGACGAACCCGCGGATCCGGCTGGGAATGGTGCTGGTCCTGGGCATCGCCCTGGTCTACGCCCTGATCGCCCTGGCGAACACGCTGCTCATGGCCACCTCGGTACGGGGCGGGGAGCTGGCCTCCCTGCGACTGGCCGGCGCCACCCGGGCCCGGGTCCTGCGGGTGGTGGCGGGCGAGGCCGGGCTCGCCGTGGGGATCGGGACGGCCCTGGGCCTGGCGGTCACCGCGGTGAACCTGGGCGCCCTGGGCGCGGGGCTGGCCGCGCTCTCCGCGCCCGTGGCGCTGTCCGTCCCCTGGGCGGCGATCGGCGCGGCGGCCGGGGCGTGCGGGGCGGTCGCGACGGCGGCCGCGCTGCTCCCCGCGTGGCGGCTGACGCGCTGAGCCGCGATCGTGGGTGGACGGGGCGGTGACCGGGGTCGGAGCCGGGTCACCGCCCCGCCCCGTCGTACCGCCCCCGCGCCCGCCGCGGCGAACCGAGCCGTGGTGCGGTCCGTGCCGGGCCCTCGCGCGTCCGCCGGCCGACGCCGCCGTGGGCCCGCCGGCCGGAACGGCGGCCGGAGGCCCACCCCCGTGGGGCCCTCGGCCGCCGGGCACCGGGCCCCTCAGGGGCGCAGGACGAGCTTGCCGCGCACGTGGCCCGACTCGCTCAGCTCCTGGGCCCGGGCCGCCTCCTTCAGCGGGAAGGACTCGGCCACGGTGACCTGCAGCCGGCCCGCCACGACCAGCCCGGCCTGGGCCGTCAGGCCCGCGCGGACCACGTCCGGGGCCGCGGACAGACCCGAGAAGACGATGCCGTGCTCCGCCGCGTCCACCGCGGCGATCGTGACGATCCGCTCCTTCGCCCCGCCCATCAGCTCGATCGAGACCGGCAGCGTGTCGTGGCCCGCGGCGTCGAAGACCGCGTCGACCCCCTGCGGGGCCGCCGCCCGGACCCGGTCCGCCAGACCCTCCCCGTACGCCACCGGGACCGCGCCCAGCGACCTGAGCCAGGCGTGGTTCCGCTCGGACGCGGTGCCGATCACGGTCACCCCCGACGCCACCGCGAGCTGGACCGCCACCGATCCCACGGCGCCCGCGGCCCCGTGCAGGAGCAGGGTCTCGCCCGCCCGCACGCCCAGCAGGTCCAGCACCCGCTGCGCGGTCTCACCGGCCACCGGCAGGCTCGCGGCCTGCTCCCAGGACAGTTCGGCGGGCTTGGGCACGAAGAGATCGGCCAGGGCGTACTGCGCGTAGGCGCCGGTCTTCGTCCAGCCGAGCACCTCGTCGCCGACGGCGACCCCCGTCACCCCCTCACCGAGCGCGTCCACCGTGCCGGCGAACTCCAGCCCGGGAACGGCCGGGAAGGTGGTCGGGTAGAACTCCTCGACCCAGCCGTGACGGCGCTTGTGGTCCACCGGGTTGACCCCGACCGCGGCGACCGCGACCCGCACCTCGCCGGGGCCCGGCTCGGGCACGGCGACGCCGGTCTCGTGGCGCAGCACGTCCGCGCCGCCGAACTCCTCGTACACGATCGCTTCCATCTCGACCCCCTTCGTCCGGCGCTTCGTCCTCTCGGCGCCCGGATCCACGTGGGCCGCTCCCGTGCGGCCCTCGGTCCGCCTCCGTCCCGCTCACCGCGGGTCCGTCGGCATGTCCCCAGCGTGGCCTCGCCGGCCCGGCCGTCCGGCCCGCCGAACGGCCAGTCCTCCCTGACCGAAAGGACAGCCGCGGACAGGCGCCCGCTCAGTAGGCTCGACGGCATGGAACTGACCGCCACCGGTGCCACGGCCCAGGCGCTGACCGCCGCGTACGACGTCCTGCGGCGGCCGCTGGGGCAGGTCCTGCCCCGGGTCTCGGCCGTCCTCGCGCCGCTGATCCCGCACCGTTCCGCCGCCGAACTCTCCACGCACTGCGCCCACTCGCCCTTCAAGTCGGCCGGCGCGAGCACGCTCGTCACCGCCGCCGACCTGACCCCGCTGCTCGCCTCCGGGACGCCCGGGCGTCCCTGGCAGGGCACGGTCACGGCCGGCGGCACCGAGCTCCCGGTCGTCACCGTGACCAGCGACGCCACCCCGCGGGGCTCGGTCCTGGTCCTCGTGCGCGACGAGGGCGCCGCCCCCGCGGGCGAACCGGAGTTGGCGGTCGCGCAGGCCCTGTGGGACCTCGTGACCAGCCACTTCGACCGCTTCGCCGTGGAGGCCGTGCCGGGGGCGCTGGCCCGCTCGCGGGCCGCCGCGGACACCCGGGCACGGGTGACCGCCGAATTGACGACCTCTCACGCCGCCTCGCTGTCCGGGGTGTTGGGCGTCCTGCGGAGCCGGGCCCTGGACGACGCGACGGCCCGGGCGACCGCCACCGAACTGGCCGTCTCCGCGCTGGTCGAGATGCGGGCGGAGTCGACACGGGACCGTTCGGTGGCCGAGGAGCCGGCCCGCGAGGCCTTCGAACGCCTCGCGGACGGACTGCGGCCGATGCTGCGGCACAGCGCGGTCCGGCTGGAGCTCGGTCCGCCGGACACCACCCGTTCCCTGGCGGCGGACGTGGCACACGGCGCGCGGGCGATCCTGCGGGCGCTGCTGCTGATCGTCCTGGAGCAGGACACGGTGACGCGGGTCCACGTCGGCTGGCAGCTGACCGAGCACGAGCTGCGGGCCACGGTGCGGGACGACGGCGCGGGCATGCTCGACGCCTGCCCGCTGGGGGCGGGCAGCATCACCGACCGCCTGGAGGTCCTCGGCGGGCACCTGGAGACGGACGCGGTCGCCGGCTGGGGCACGACGATCACGGCGGCGATCCCCCTGGCCACTCCGGACACCCCGGTCACACCCGCGGACCATCCGCTGACCGGGCTCGGCGAGCGGGAGCTGGAGGTGCTGACCCATCTGGCCCTCGGCCACCGCAACCGGCAGATCGCCCAGGAGCTGCACATCAGCGAGTCCACGGTGAAGTTCCACGTCGCCAACATCCTGACGAAGCTGGGCGTCGGCTCCCGCGGCGAGGCGGCGGCCCTCTTCCACGCGGCGGCGTAGCGGGCGGGTGCGCGGCGGCACGCTGCCGCGCACCGGGACACCCACGGCCGCCCGGCTCCCGCAGCCCGCCCGGCAGCCCCGCCGCCGGCCGCGCGCCGAAAGCCCGCCCGGCCCGCCGCCCCCGTCCGTCGTGGCGCGGCGGGACGCTGTCAGTGGCGGGTGCCAGACTCGCACCCATGAGCGAGAGGTGGGCGCTGGCCACCGAGGCGGAGGGGGACGGAGCGCTGCTCGTCCCGCTCGGCCCCGACGGGCTGCCCGCCGGACCGGTCCTGCGCGCGCCCGACCTCGTGACGGCCGTCCGCTCCCGGCCCGACGTCGCCCGCTGGGTATGGCGCTCGACCGCCGAGGTCTATCCCCGGCTGCTCGCCGCCGGGGTGCGCGTCGAGCGGTGCTACGACATCGAGGACGCCGAGCAGCTCCTCCTGGGGCACGAGGGGCGCCTCGGGGAGCCGCGGTCGGCCGCCGCCGCCCTCGCGCGCCTGCGCAACGCTCCGGTACCGCCCGATCCGCCCCAGCGGGCCGCCGCCCCCGGATCGCAGGACTCGCTCTTCGAACCCGCGCCCGCCGCCGGGATCCCCTTCGAGGGCCTCCTGGAGGTCTACGCCGAGCAGCAGCGCCGCCACGACGGCACCGAACACCCGGGCAGGATGCGGCTGCTCACCGCGGCCGAGTCCGCGGGCATGCTGGTGGCCGCCGAGATGAACCGGGCGGGTCTGCCCTGGCGGGCCGACGTGCACCGCGAGGTGCTGCGCGGGCTGCTGGGCGAGCGCTACGCGGGCGGCGGGGAGCCCCGCAGACTGGCCGAGCTCGCCGACGAGGTGTCCGCCGCCTTCGGCCACCGGGTCCGCCCCGACCTGCCCGCCGACGTCGTCAAGGCCTTCGCGCGGGCCGGTATCCGCGTACGGTCCACCCGCCGCTGGGAGCTGGAGGAGATCGACCATCCCGCCGTCGCGCCGCTGATCGCCTACAAGAAGCTGTACCGGATCTGGACGGCCCACGGCTGGTCCTGGCTCCAGGACTGGGTGCACGACGGCCGCTTCCGCCCCGAGTACCTGCCCGGGGGCACGGTCAGCGGACGCTGGACCACCAACGGCGGCGGCGCCCTGCAGATCCCCAAGGTGATACGGCAGGCCGTCGTGGCGGACGAGGGCTGGCGGCTCGTCGTCGCCGACGCCGACCAGATGGAACCCCGGGTGCTGGCCGCGATCTCCCGCGACCCCGGCCTGATGGAGGTCGCCGGGCACCCGGACGACCTGTACACCCGGCTCTCCGACCGGGCGTTCTCCGGCGACCGCGAGCACGCCAAACTCGCCCTGCTCGGCGCGATCTACGGTCAGACCAGCGGCGACGGCCTGAAGAACCTGGCCGCGCTGCGCCGCCGCTTCCCCCGGGCCGTCGCCTACGTCGACGACGCGGCCAAGGCGGGCGAGGACGGCCGGCTCGTCCGGACCTGGCTCGGCCGGACCAGTCCGCGCGCGGCCGGCGCGGGCGAGGCGGAGGAGGCGGGCATCCCGCAGGAGGACACCGGCACGGGAGCCGGACGGGGCGACACGGAGGGCGAGTTCACGCCCGGGTACGCCTCCACCGACGCCCGCGCCCGTGGCCGGTTCACCCGGAACTTCGTGGTGCAGGGGAGCGCCGCGGACTGGGCCCTGCTGATGCTGGCCGCGCTCCGCCGCTCCCTCACCGGAATGCGGGCCGAGCTGGTCTTCTTCCAGCACGACGAGGTGATCGTGCACTGCCCGCGGGAGGAGGCGGAGGCGGTCACGGAGGCGATCGGCGCGGCCGGTGACGAGGCCGCGCGGATCGCCTTCGGCACCACACCGGTCCGTTTCCCGTTCACGACGGCGACCGTGGAGCGCTACTCCGACGCGAAGTAGGGGCGCCGCCGACCGCCTCGGCCACGGTCGCACCAGGTCACCGGCGCCCACCTCCCTGCCACGGCCGGGGCCGGGGCGGCCGTTTCCGACAAGTTCGGAAGCCCGAGCATCCATAACGACCCAAAACGGGGTAATCATGGATTATGAACGCTTTTCTCGCGGATTCCGCAGGGGGCGCGACGACACTGGCCGGCGTCTGGCAGTCAGGCCTGGCCCAGGTCCTCGGCGGTCTGATCATCGTCGCCGTACTGATCGGCGGGTTCTTCCTGGGCATGCGTGTCCGGGACAAGGAATCCCCGACACCCAAGCCGGAGGAGCACCCCCACCGCCCCGAGGGCGACGCGCTCCCCGGTGAGATGTCCGAGTACCGCCGGCCGGCGGAGATGCCGCAGACCGACGGCGAACACCGGCTCATGCCGTACCAGCTCAATCAATCGGGCAGCGAGACCTCGCCCGAACCACCGCCCGAGGAGAAGCGGAAGTGGGGCGGGATCTCCAGCGGAGGCTTCGGCAGCGGAGGCACGGGCCACGGCGACTGACCGCCGGGCACGCCGCACCCGACGGCGTGCGGGCCGGGCGGGGTGTCCGGCGCCCGCACGCCGTCGGGTGCGGC
>NZ_RDBI01000040.1:2790107-2872563 GCF_008042125.1 Streptomyces sp. MS191 | reverse complement strand
GGTGGGTGCGGCGTCGACCGGGTAGACGGTCGGGCAGTAGCGGCGCCAGGGGTCGAGGAACTTGTTGCGCATGTAGCCCTTGCGCTGGGTTCCGTCGGCCATGCGGACGTTTCCTGGCTTGATGCCGAACTGCCGGAGCATCGAGCCGAGGTCACGTGGGCTCAGCCCGCTGCGCCCCCACTCGGCCCACGGGCTCTCCGGGTCCTGGCGCAGATGGTGGATCAGCTCCTCCGTGGAGAGGCTGTCCACCTCGCGCTGGGCGACGAAGACGCGCCGGATGTCGGCCAGGATGCGGGCCCCGCTGGGGTGGTCCTCCTCGGCAGCCGCCTCGGCGGCGACCATCTGTTGGCACGCGGTACGGGCGCGGCGCGGCCAGGTGCCGGCCGCGAGGTCGGCGACGATGACGAGTGGTTCCCAGGTGTCAGCGGCCCGGTCCTCAACCGGCATCACCGGTTCCAGGTCGGCGGCCTCGTCCACCAGGGGGCCCGTCCAGGCGGCGATCCGGTCGCGCAGGCCGTGCAGGGCGGGGATATCCCGCCGCGACCGGAAGGGGCGGACTGTCTCGCCTTCCGCCCGCCGGCGCATGCGGATGACGACCGACCGGTCCATGATCGTGTCAGGCAGGTCACCGATCCCTGCGATGGCCGCCATGGCGAAGGTGGCGAACCGGTGGGGCGTGTGGTCGTTGCCGACCACCCGGGTCACGTACCGGTTGCGCTGGTGGCCGGCGTTCAGCAGCCCGCGCATCTCCTCGTTCTTCTCCGCCTGCTTCGGCGTGCCGAAGATCGTGTCCGCCTCATCCACGAGGAGCGTGGGCGGCTCCTCGGTGATCGAGCGGAAAACCGCCGCCGGCGTGGTGTTGATCGTGAGCATCGGCTCGTGGACCGTCTCGGTCAGCACGTCCAGCAGCCGTGACTTGCCGCACCGCTTCGCCGGACCGACCACCGCGAGGCGCGGGGCGTGCTGCCAAGCGGGCTGCAGATGCGTCGCCGCCACCCACAAGGTGACCGCGTCGAGCGCCTGCTCGGAGGGCAGGATCACGAACTTCGATATCTGCCGACGGAGTTCGTCGAGGAGCTCCGATCCGTGCGTCGGCTCCGGATCCGTCTGTTCCGACTCGGGACACCGCTTGGGGCCGAGGTCGGGCCGTTCATTTTCGGGACACCGCTCGTCGGCCGGCGGGGTCTGCACCGGATCGTCGGCGGCCCGACTGGTCTCGGCTGTGGTCCGGCCCGGCTGGCCGGGCACGGCGACCGGCGGCCACGCGGTCGTGCCCTGGTCGGAATAGGGCTCGGGCATCGCGGGTTGCACTGGGCAGCTCCTCTTCTCGCGTCGCCAGGCATACGGGCCCGGCGCGCGGGGTCGTTCGTGGGATTACGGGCGGGGGGTCGTTGAGCCTCCGGCGTTGCCTCGCCGGAGGCTCTCTCGCTTCCCGAGCGGGGCGAGGGAACACGGACCGTACGTCCACGCCCCGCGACAGTCCAGCGATTCTGTGTCAGCTCAGCGCAGAATCGCCTGCTATCTTCTTTCGCCCTCATGCGGCTAGCCCCAGCAGGTTGAGCAGGTCCGCCGTCACCACGCGGTATGCCTTGCCCAGGCGCAAGACCTTGCACGGGTACTCGCCCTGCTTGGCCAGCTCGTAGCCCTTACTCCGCCCGAGACCCAGCGCACGGTTGCCCGTGTCCAGGTCAATGGCTGCCGGCAGGGCCATCAGCTCATCCCGGCTCATGCCCTTCGGACCGGTTCCCATGGTGCCGTCGCGCACGTGGCGCCCCTCTCGTCACAGCCCTCGGCGAACACGGTCGTCGCGTCCGGCTCCAGGCCAACGAGAACCATGATGAAGAAGTTAATGTGTCGCCATGACACAACACGGTTTCGATGATGAAGAGGACGACGACTTCCCGGAGTGGGTCGACCGCATCAGGAACAACGTCGCCGGCGAAGTCCGGCGCCGCAGGAAGGAGAGGAGGTGGAGCGCCCAACGGCTGGCCGATCGCTGCGAAGAACTAGGGCACCCCATCCCCCGCAACGTGATCGCCAACCTGGAATCCGGCCGAAGGGCGAACCTGCCCCTGGTGGACGTCATGGTGCTGGCCGCGGCCCTGGAGACGTATCCGATCTGCCTGATCTTCCCCCTCGGCTACGTCGAGCGGACCCAGGAACTTCCCTTCCACTCGCTTATCCCGACCTGGGACGCCATGCGAAAGTTCACCGGCGAAGCCGACGAGTTCGGGATCGATGACGGCCTCATCCCCGAGTTCAACCGTCACGCCAGCCTGACCCGCACCATCATCGCCGCACGGCGCGAGGCCAAGACCGCCGCCTTCGCCGTGGAGACCGCGACCAACCCCGCCCAACGCGAGGAAGCAGAGCGGAAGGCCGGCGAGTACACCCAGCTGGCCGAAGAAGCGAAGCGCCGGCTCCTCAACCTCCGTGACGACATCCGCGAAGAGGGCGCCACCCCACCCGAACTGTCCCCATGGCTCGAAGACATCGAGCCACAGCCTGACCTCGACCAGGAGGAAGACGCTTGAAAGGCTCCACCTACCGCCGCTGTTCCTGCCGTGACCCCAAGACCGGCAAGGAGCTCGGCACTTCCTGCCCCAAGCGCAACAGCAGGAATCACTGCACGTACTCCATACGCCAGGAGCTGCCGCCCCGTGAGGACGGCAGCCGACGATCCTTCGCACGTGGCGGGTACGGCAGCCTCAAGGCCGCCCAGGCCGACCTCGACCATGTCCGTGCCCTCCTGGGGCTCACCGAGTCTGACGACCCCGAGGGCATAGAGCTGATCGCCGCGATGCTGGCAGAGGTCAGCGGCGAGAAGCTGCCCTTGCCGGACGTGGAGGAGACCCGGCGCCGGCTCAGGGCCGGCCAGGATCTCATCGGCAGCCTGACCGTGGCCGAGTGGCTGGACCGGTGGCTCGCCGGCAAGCGCATCCGGAAGTCGGGCATCAGCCGGTACGAGACCGACGTCCGCGTGCACCTCAAGCCACACATTGGCCACCGGCGTCTCGACCGGCTGCGCGTCAGCCACCTGAGCGACATGTTCACCGCGATCACCGACGCCAACGCCGAGATCCTGGAGCAGAACGCCCAGCGACGGTCGGCAGTCGAGGAGTTGGCGACCGTCCCGTGGAAGGGCGTGGCCAACCGCGCCCGCCGCAAGGCGATGAAGACCGCGATCGACGTGATGCCGCCCTTCCGCCGCGTCACCGGACCCGCCACGCGCCAGCACATCAAGGCCACGCTCCGCGCGGCCCTGAACGACGCGATCGGGCAGCAGATCATCACCTTCAACCCGGCGGCCCACGTCGAGATCGACCCGGTACGCAAGCCGAAGGCGCTCGTGTGGACGGACGAGCGGGTCTCCAAGTGGGAGCAGACCGGTGAGAAGCCGTCCCCCGTGATGGTCTGGACGCCGGAACAGACCGGCGCCTTCCTCGACTTCGTCGCCGAGGACCGGCTGTACGCGATGTGGCACCTGATCGCCTTCCGCGGCCTGCGGCGAGGCGAGGCGTGCGGGCAGCCGTGGTCGGAGACCAACCTCGACCGGCACTCCCTCACCGTGACCGGACAGCTCGTCCAGGACGGCTGGGAGGTCGAGGCGTCCGAACCGAAGACGGACAGCGGCTTCCGCGTCGTGGCCTTGGACGACGACACAGTCGACGTCCTGAAGCGGCACCGCGAGCAGCAGGACGCCGACCGCGCCGAGTGGGCCTCGGCCTGGGTGAACACTGGGCTCGTCTTCACCCAGGAGGACGGCTCCTGGCTCCACCCGGGCAAGGTCACCGACCTCTTCGAGCGCCTCGTCGCCGCCTCCGGCCTCCCGCCGATCCGGCTGCACGACCTGCGCCACGGCGCCGCCACGCTCATGCTGGCCGCCGACATCGACATCAAGATCGTGTCGGACACGCTCGGGCACAGTGACACCCGGATCACGCGCGACATCTACCAGAGCGTGCTCCCCCACGTCGGCAAGAGCGCCGCCGAGGCCACCGCGAAGCTCGTACCGCTTCAGCGCAAGGCCGAGCAGGAGGAGCAGGTCCGGAAGGCCGCCAAAGAGGCGAAGAAGGCCGAGAAGGCGAAGGCCAAGGGGAAGAAGAAGGGCAAGGCCAAGAAGACCGCACGCAAGGGCTGACAGCCGCTCCGCTCACGCATCGCTCACGCAAGCACTTCCACGGCATCCCCGTCGTGCGGCTCGGCATGCCCCGGGCATGAAAAAACCCCAGGTCACGGCGAGTGAGTCCTGGGGTAATTCCGAGCCGCCTTCGGGATTCGAACCCGAGACCTACGCATTACGAGTGCGTTGCTCTGGCCAACTGAGCTAAGGCGGCATGCTGTGCGGTCCATACTGGGCGCAGCAGCGTCGCCAAGTCTACACAGTTTCCGAGGGTGCTCCGACCACCCCTCGCGTGGCCCTCGCCACCCTCACGAGCAGCGCTTTCCCTTCTGCGGGACCGTGCCCTCCAGGAGGTAGGTGTTGATCGCGGTGTCGATGCAGTCGCTG
Organism: Streptomyces sp. MS191; assembly: GCF_008042125.1. Lineage (GTDB taxonomy): Bacteria > Actinomycetota > Actinomycetes > Streptomycetales > Streptomycetaceae > Streptomyces. The sequence continues at coordinate 2,868,053 of NZ_RDBI01000040.1, read as the reverse complement.
CCCCGGCCGTACGCGGTGTGGCCGTCGCCCTCGTAGGTGAGCAGGGCGCCCGAGGAGAGCTGGGAGGCGAGCGACTCGGCCCACTTGTACGGGGTCGCCGGGTCGCGGGTGGTGCCGACCACGACGATCGGGGCCGCGCCCTCGGCGGTGATGCGGTGCGGGCGGCCGGTCGCGGGGGTCGGCCAGTACGTGCAGTTCAGGGCGGCCCAGGCCAGGCCCTCGCCGAAGACCGGGGACGCCTTCTCGAAGGACGGCACCGCCTTCTCCGCGTCGGCGGGCCCGGCGAAGGCCGGCGGGAGGTCCAGGCAGTTCACGGCCGCGTTGGCGGCCATCAGGTTCGCGTACGTGCCGTTGGCCTCGCGCTCGTAGTAGCTGTCCGCCAGGGCGAGCAGTCCGGACCCCTCGCCGCCCATCGCCTGGTTCAGCGCCTCGCGCAGCTGCGGCCAGGCCGCCTCGTCGTACATCGCGGCGATCACCCCGGTGGTGGCCAGCGACTCGGTCAGCTCGCGGCTCTCGCCGGTCGGCAGCGGGTTCGCGTCGACCTGGCGGAAGAAGTCCCGCAGGTTCGTGGTGGCCTCGTCGACGGAGCCGGTGCCCAGCGGGCAGTCCGTCTTCTTCACGCAGTCCGCGGCGAAGGACCGGAAGGCGGTCTCGAAGCCGGCCGTCTGGTCGCGGTTGAGGTCGACCGCGGGCAGGGACGGGTCCATCGCCCCGTCGAGCACCAGCCGGCCGACCCGGTCGGGGAACAGCTCGGCGTACGTGGCACCGAGGAAGGTGCCGTAGGAGGCGCCGACGTAGGTCAGCTTCCGGTCGCCCAGCACCTCCCGCAGCAGGTCCATGTCCCGGGCCGTGTCCACGGTGGAGACATGGGGGAGGATCTTCGCCGACCGCTTCGCGCAGCCGGCGGCGAACCCCTTGAAGGAGGCGGCGAGCGCGGCCGTCTCGGCGTTGTCGTCGGGCGTCTGGTCGACCTGGGTGTACGCGTCCATCTGCGGTCCGGTCAGGCACTCGACGGGCTCGCTGCGGGCCACGCCGCGCGGGTCGACGGCGACCATGTCGTAGCGGGCGCGGACGGGAGCCGGGTAGCCGATGCCCGCGTAGCCCTGGAGGTAGCCGACGGCCGAGCCGCCGGGCCCGCCCGGGTTGACCAGGAGCGAGCCGAGTCGCTTGCCGGGCCCGGTGGCCTTGATCCGGGACACCGCCAGCTTGATCTCCCCGGCCTCCGGCGCGGCGTAGTCGAGCGGCGCGCGGAGGGTGGCGCACTGGAAGCCGGGGACGCCGCAGTCGCGCCAGGCGAGCTTCTGTTCGTAGAAGCCCTGCAGGGCCGCCGCGGACGCCGGGGAGGCGGTCGCCGAGGCGGAGGTCTTCGCGGCCGACGGCCCGGCGGCGGCGTCGTCGCTCCCGCCCGTGCAGCCGGAGAGGATCAGCCCGGCCGCCGCGAGGGCCGTGGCGGACGTGCGGAGCAAGCGCCTGGAGTCCATTCCCGGAGCGTATCCGTACGAGTGCGGAGCGTGTCCAATCGCCGGTCCGGGGCCGCGCCGGACCCGGCGGAGCGGCTCGCGCGCCACCTCAGCCTCGCAGGGCCATGGTCATCGCCTCCACCGCCAGCAGCGGGGCGACGTTCCGGTCGAGGGCCTCGCGGCAGGCCAGCACCGCCTCGATCCGGCGCAGGGTCCGCTCCGGGCCGGTGTCCCGGGCGATCCGCTCGACCGCGTCCCGCACGTCCTCGTTGGCCAGCGGCGTCCGGGCCCGCAGCTGGAGGGCCAGTACGTCACGGTAGAAGCCGGTCAGGTCGGTGAGCGCGAGGTCCAGGCTGTCGCGCTGGGTACGGGTCTTGCGCCGCTTCTGCCGCTCCTCCAGCTCCTTCATGGCCCCCGCCGTGCCGCGCGGCATCCGCCCGCCCTGGCCGCCGCCGAGGGCCGCCTTCAGCTCCTCGGTCTCCTTGACGTCGACCTCCTCGGCCACCTGTTTGGCGTCCTCGCCGGCCGCGTCCACCAGTTCCTGGGCGGCCTTGAGGCAGCCGCCGATGTCCGCGACCCGCAGCGGCAGCTTGAGGACGGTGGCCCGGCGGGCACGGGCCCGCTCGTCGGTGGCCAGCCGGCGGGCCCGGTCGATGTGCCCCTGGGTGGCGCGGGCCGCGGCCTGGGCCACGGCCGGCTCGATGCCGTCGCGACGTACGAGCACGTCGGCGACCGCGTCCACCGGGGGCGTACGCAGCGTCAGGTGGCGGCAGCGGGAGCGGATGGTGGGCAGCACGTCCTCCAGGGAGGGTGCGCAGAGCAGCCACACCGTCCGCGGCGCGGGCTCCTCGACCGCCTTCAGGAGGACGTTGCCGGCGCCTTCGGTGAGCCGGTCGGCGTCCTCCAGGACGATCACCTGCCAGCGGCCGTTCGCCGGCGAGAGCTGGGCCCGGCGGACCAGGTCCCGGGTCTCCTTCACGCCGATGGAGAGCAGGTCCGTGCGCACGACCTCGACGTCGGCGTGCGTGCCGATGAGGGCGGTGTGGCAGCCGTCGCAGAAGCCGCAGCCCGGGACCCCGCCGAGGGCCCGGTCGGGGCTCACGCACTGCAGGGCGGCGGCGAAGGCGCGCGCCGCCGTCGCCCGGCCCGATCCCGGGGGGCCGGTGAACAGCCAGGCATGGGTCATCTTGGACGCGTCGGGGCCGGGGTCGCCGGCGGCCTGGGCGGTCACGAGCGTGTCGGCGTCGCGGGCGGCGGCGGCGAGCTGCTCCTCGACCTTCGTCTGTCCGACCAGGTCGTCCCATACGGCCATGTGCTGCCCCTCCTCAGGTACGCCCTCCATTGTGGGGCACCCCGCCGACAGCGGGTCCCGGATCGGAGGGAAGGAGAGGGTGCGGGGCCGAGGAGGAGGCGGAGGCGCCGACCGGAGCAGAACCGCGGGCACCCCCGCAAGCCGCGGAACGCCGGTGACGGGGCCCGCGCCCCGTCACCGGCGGACGGTCAGCGACGCCGGCGGCGGCCGTCGTCCTCGTCGTCGTGCGGGCCGAGCAGCTCGTCCGCCAGGGTCGGCAGGTCGTCGAGCGGGGTCTCCTCCGCCCAGTCGGAGCGGCGCCGCGGCCGGCCCTGCTCGTCGAGCTGGGGCAGCTCGCGCGTGCGGTCGTTGGCCCCGTCGGACTCGGCCGGCTCGTCGCGGAAGAAGCCCGGCGGCACCCGGTGGGCGGGGTCGGTGTCCCGGACGGGCGGGAGCACCGCCGTCTCGGCCGCGTCCCGGACCTGGGGCAGCACCGTGGTCTCCTCCTCGGGCCGTGGCTGGGGCTGCACGACCGGGGTGGGGACGGTGACCTCGTTCGCCGAGACGGTCGGCACGGTCTGCGTCACGTCGTCGGGCTTCACGACCGGCGTCGGGACGGTGACCTCGTTCGCGGACACCTCGGCGGTGGCGCGGGCGTCCTCCTCGGCCTTCCGCGCGCGGGCGGCCTCCGCCGCCTTCGCGGCCTTCTCGGCCTCGGCGGCACGGGCCTTCGCCGCGGCCTTCTCGGCTTCGGCGGCCCGTACCTTCTCGGCGGCACGGGCGGCTTCCGCCGCCCTGGCGTCCTCCGCGGCCTTCGCGGCGGCCGCCGCATCCGCAGCCGCCGCCTCGGCGGCCGCCTTCTCCGCCGCTTCCGCCGCGGCCTTGCGCGCCGCCTCCTCGGCGGCCTTCGCCGCCGCGGCCTCGGCCAGGCGCCGTGCCTCCTCGGCACGGAGCAGGGCCTCCTCGGCCTTGCGCTGCTTCTCGCGGCGACGCTCCTCGGCCTCCGCGCGCAGCCGGGCCTCGTCCTCGGCCTGCTTGCGCCGGCGTTCCTCCTCCTCGCGGCGGGCCTTCTCCTCGGCCTCGCGCCGCTTGCGCTCCTCCTCGGCGGCCACCCGGGCCTCCTCGGCGCGCCGGCGGGCCTCCTCGGCCTGCCGCTCGGCCTCGCGCTGCCGCGCCTCCTCCTCCTCGCGGCGCTTGCGCTCCTCCTCCTCCGCGCGGAGCTTGGCGAGCTGCGCCTGGCGCTCGCGCTCCAGCCGCTCCTCCTCCGCCTTGCGGGCGGCCTCCTCCTCGGCGCGGCGGCGGGCGTCCTCCTCCGCCTTGCGGCGGGCCTCCTCCTGGGCCTTCACCTCGGCCTCGGACAGCGGCAGCATCCGGTCGAGCCGGTGGCGCACGACGGTGGTCACGGCCTCCGGCTCCTGGCCTGCGTCGACGACCAGGTAGCGGCCGGGGTCCCCGGCGGCGAGGGCGAGGAAGCCGGCCCGCACGCGGGCGTGGAACTCCGGCGGCTCGGACTCCAGCCGGTCGGGCGCCTCGGTGAACCGTTCCCGCGCGGTCTCCGGGGAGACGTCGAGGAGCACGGTCAGGTGCGGGACGAGCCCGCCCGTCGCCCAGCGGTTGATGCGGGCGATCTCGGTAGGCGACAGGTCCCGCCCGGCGCCCTGGTAGGCCACGGACGAGTCGATGTAGCGGTCGGAGATGACGATCGCGCCGCGCTCCAGGGCGGGCTTGACCAGCGAGTCGACGTGCTCGGCGCGGTCGGCGGCGTACAGCAGCGCCTCGGCGCGGTTGGACAGGCCGGCGCTGGAGACGTCGAGCAGGATCGAGCGCAGCCGCTTGCCGATCGGGGTGGCGCCCGGCTCACGGGTGATGACGACCTCGTGGCCCTTGGCCCGGATCCAGTCGGCGAGGGCCTGGGCCTGGGTGGACTTGCCGGCGCCGTCGCCGCCCTCCAGGGCGATGAAGAAGCCGGTCGGCGCCTGGGCCTGGACCGGGTCGGCGCCGCGGAGCGCGTCCCGCAGGTCTCGGCGCAGCGGGACGCCGGAACGGTCGTCGGTCTTGGCCAGGACGATCACGGCGACCGGCAGGAGCAGCGCGCCGACCAGCATCAGGGTGAAGGCGGCGCCGCCGTGGGCGAAGACGAAGCTGCCGGAGCCGAGGCGGTGGCGGCCGATCACCGCGGCGAGCAGCGGAGCGCCGAGGGCGCCGAGGGCCATGCCGACCCGGACGACGGCCTGGAGGTGCTCGGTGACCCGGGGCCGCCGGGCCTCCTCGGTCTCCTGGTCGATGAGGGTGTGGCCGGTGTGGGCTGCCACCCCGCTCGCGTATCCGGCGACGACGGCGAGGAACAGCACGGTCGCCGTGTCCGGCACCAGGCCCATCGCCAGCAGGGCGACACCCGCGAGGGCGATCGCCAGGGCGAGGAGGCGGCGGCGGGACAGGGCGGTGAGGACGGAGCCGGCCGTGCGGATGCCCACGGCGGTGGACCCGCTCAGCGCGAGGATCAGCAGCGCGTACGTGACGGGGCCGCCGCCGAGGTCGTAGGCGTGCAGGACGGATACGGCGGCCGCGGCGGTGACGGCTCCGGCGACGACGGCGCAGGCGAGGACGAGCAGCGGGACGGTGCCGGTCCGGCCGTTCTCCCTGCCCTTGTCCGTGCGGGGGCGGCGCAGGCCCTCCAGGGGCGAGCGCGGCCTCGGCGTCTGACCGCCGGGCAGCTCGATGAAGTAGAGGACGGAGACGGACGCGGCGAACAGGCCGGCGGCGACGTACGAGCCGAGGGCGGCCTGGTGCAGCGAGAACCACTCGATGCCGGTGCCGAGCAGGTCGCCGAGCAGGGTGGCGACGAGCAGCACGGCCGCCGCGGCCGGGACGGCGAGGAAGCTCGTGCGCTGGGACAGCCGGCGGAGCGCGTCCAGGTGGTCCGGCAGGGGCCGGACGGCGGCGCCCTCCAGCGGCGGGGCGGGCAGCAGCGCGGGCGCCGCGCCCTCGCGTGCCACGGTCCACAGCCGCTCGGCCGCGCCGGTGACGAAGACGGTGCCGAGCAGGAACCACAGCGCCTTGTCGGGGGTCCAGTCGATCCACAGCGGTGCCACGACGAGCAGCGCGACCCGCAGGACGTCCGCCCCGATCATGGTCCAGCGCCGGTCGAGCACGCCGCCGGGGCCGGTCAGCGCGGTGAGCGGGCCGAGGAGTACGGCCCCGAAGAGCACGGCGGCCAGCAGCCGCGCGCCGACGACGGCGGCGACGGCGAGCGCCGCGCCCTGGTAGCCGCCCCCGAAGGAGCCCTCGGTGACCGCGGCCTGAAGGCCGAGCAGAACCAGGACCAGCAGGGCGAGGGCGTCGCCCGTCCCCCCGACGAACTGCGCACTCCACAATCGCCGGAGCGGCTGATGGCGCAGGAGCGCTCGCACGGCACGCTCCCTGGAATCTGCGACAAGTGCGGCGCCGGAGTCCGTCTGCTCTGCTCGCGTCATCCGTCCACCCTATCCGGACCCTTTTACTCCCCGTGGCCTCCACCCGAACAAACGTCGCCCCGCCGGGGGCCGGGCACCGCCCGTCCACACGAGGGACGCAGGACCCGCGCAACCGGCCTCGCCGGCCGCGGGGGGCCGCGCCCCATGCGAAAGGGGCGGGAGCTCGCGCTCCCGCCCCTCGTCCGTACCGTCCCGCGCCTACTCCGGCTCGGCCGCCGTCGACTTCGCGGCGGCGGTCTTCTTCGCCGCCGTCTTGGTCGCCGTGGCCTTCGCCGTCGTCTTCTTCGCGGCCGTCTTCTTGGCCGTGGTCTTCTTGGCGACGGTCTTCTTCGCGGCCGTCTTCTTGGCCGGTGCCTTCTTCGCCGTCTTCTTGACCGGCCCCTTGGCCCGCTTCTCCGCCAGCAGCTCGAAGCCGCGCTCCGGCGTGATCGTCTCCACGCTGTCGGCGGTCCGCAGGGTCGCGTTCGTCTCGCCGTCGGTCACGTACGGGCCGAAGCGGCCGTCCTTGACCACGACCGGCTTCTCGCTGACCGGGTCGACGCCCAGCTCCTTCAGCGGCGGCTTGGCGGCCGCCCGGCCACGCTGCTTGGGCTGCGCGTAGATCGCGAGCGCCTCCTCCAGCGTGATCGTGAAGAGCTGCTCCTCGTCCGTCAGCGACCGCGAGTCCGTGCCCTTCTTCAGGTACGGGCCGTAGCGGCCGTTCTGCGCGGTGATCTCGACGCCCTCGGCGTCCGCGCCCACCACACGCGGCAGCGACATGAGCCTGAGCGCCTCGTCCAGCGTCACCGTGTCGAGCGCCATGGACTTGAAGAGCGAGGCCGTCCGCGGCTTCACCGCGTTCTTGCCCGTCTTCGGCGTGCCCTCGGGCAGGATCTCGGTGACGTAGGGGCCGTAACGGCCGTCCTTGGCCACGATCTGGTTCCCGCTGACCGGGTCGGTGCCCAGCTCGAAGTCACCGCTGGGCTTGGCCAGCAGCTCCTCCGCGTGCTCGACGGTCAGCTCGTCCGGGGCGAGGTCGTCGGGGACGTCCGCGCGCTGGTGCCCCTCGGCGTCCTTCTCCCCGCGCTCGACGTACGGGCCGTAGCGCCCGACCCGCAGCACGATGCCGTTGCCGACGGGGAAGGAGGAGATCTCGCGCGCGTCGATCGCGCCGAGGTCCGTGACCAGCTCCTTCAGGCCGCCGAGGTGGTCGCCGTCGCCGTTGCCCGCGTCGGCCGCACCGGCGCCGCCGCTCGCCTCGCCCTCACCGAAGTAGAAGCGCTTCAGCCACGGGACGGACTGGGCCTCGCCCCGCGCGATGCGGTCGAGGTCGTCCTCCATCCTGGCGGTGAAGTCGTAGTCGACGAGCCGGCCGAAGTGCTTCTCCAGGAGGTTGACCACGGCGAAGCTCAGGAAGGAGGGCACGAGGGCCGTCCCCTTCTTGAAGACGTAGCCGCGGTCCAGGATCGTGCCGATGATCGACGCGTACGTCGACGGGCGGCCGATCTCGCGCTCTTCCAGCTCCTTGACGAGCGTGGCCTCGGTGTAGCGGGCCGGCGGCTTCGTCGCGTGGCCGTCCGCGGTGATCTCCTGCGCCGACAGCGCGTCGCCCTGGGTGACCTGCGGGAGCCTGCGCTCGCGGTCGTCCAGCTCGGCGTTCGGGTCGTCGGCACCCTCCACGTACGCCTTCATGAAGCCGTGGAAGGTGATCGTCTTGCCGGAGGCCGTGAACTCGGCGTCGCGGCCGTCGGCCGAGACACCGCCGATCTTCACGGTGACCGAGTTACCGGTGGCGTCCTTCATCTGGGAGGCGACGGTGCGCTTCCAGATCAGCTCGTACAGCCGGAACTGATCGCCGGTCAGACCGGTCTCCGCCGGAGTGCGGAAACGATCACCCGAGGGGCGGATCGCCTCGTGCGCCTCCTGCGCGTTCTTGACCTTGCCGGCGTAGACGCGCGGCTTCTCCGGCAGGTAGTCGGCGCCGTACAGCTGCGTGACCTGCGCCCGGGCCGCCGCGACGGCGGTGTCGGACAGGGTGGTCGAGTCCGTACGCATGTAGGTGATGAAGCCGTTCTCGTACAGCTTCTGGGCCACCTGCATGGTCGACTTCGCGCCGAAGCCCAGCTTGCGGCTCGCCTCCTGCTGGAGGGTCGTCGTCCGGAACGGGGCGTACGGGGAGCGGCGGTACGGCTTCGACTCGACCGAGCGGACGGCGAAGGAGGTCTCGGCCAGGGCGGCGGCCAGGGCGCGGGCGTTCGCCTCGTCCAGGTGCAGCACCTGGTCGGACTTCAGCCGGCCGTCCGCACCGAAGTCACGGCCCTGGGCGACACGCCGGCCGTCGACCGTGGCCAGCCGCGCGACCAGCGACGACGGGTCGGACGGGTCCCCGGCCCGGCCCGTGGAGAAGGTGCCGGTCAGATCCCAGTACTCGGCGGAGCGGAAGGCGATGCGCTCGCGCTCCCGCTCGACGACGAGCCGGGTGGCGACGGACTGCACGCGGCCGGCGGACAGCCGCGGCATGACCTTCTTCCACAGGACCGGCGAGACCTCGTAGCCGTACAGCCGGTCGAGGATGCGGCGGGTCTCCTGGGCGTCGACCATGCGCTGGTTCAGCTCGCGCGGGTTGGCGACGGCCTCGCGGATCGCGTCCTTGGTGATCTCGTGGAAGACCATCCGGTGGACCGGGACCTTGGGCTTCAGGACTTCCTGGAGGTGCCACGCGATGGCCTCGCCCTCGCGGTCCTCATCGGTGGCGAGGAAGAGTTCGTCGGACTCGGCCAGCAGCTCCTTGAGCTTCCTGACCTGCGCCTTCTTGTCGGCGTTGACGACGTAGATGGGCTGGAAGTCGTGTTCGACGTCGACTCCGAGACGGCGCACCTCACCCGTGTACTTCTCCGGCACCTCGGCGGCACCGCTGGGCAGGTCGCGGATGTGCCCGACGCTCGCCTCGACGACGTATCCGGGGCCGAGGTAGCCCTTGATCGTCTTCGCCTTGGCAGGCGACTCGACGATCACGAGTCGGCGGCCGCCCTCTGCGGTCTCGCTGGTCGGGGACAACTTCGCTCTTCTCTCCGGTCGACGCTCGGTGGCACGTACGGCGCTGGCACGCACAGCAGCGGCACGGACGGTGACGCTGCCGACGCTGCGGAGTGTGACGGTACAACCCGCCCCCGTGTCAAACGGCGAAAGCCCGCAACGGCCACTCGAACGGTAACCCGAGTGCTGGCATTCCTGCCGCCCGGACCGCTGGTCCGGCGGGGCGCGGTCGCGCGCGGCGGGTGCCGGAGGCGGGCGTCAGAGCCGTCCGAAGCACCACACGCCGAGAAGAAGGAAGGCGGCGCCGAAGATCGTCGTCAGGGTCGCCGCCGCGCGGGTGTCGACGCCGTGGGCCACGGGCCGGCCGTGTCGTACGCGTGCCGCGGTCCACAGCAGCAGCGCTCCCCCGAACAGCGCGAACGCCGTCCCGGCGAAGATCGCAGGCCCGCTCTCCATGCCTGTACCCCGTTCCCCTCGACGGGCCCCCGCGGCCCCGGAGCCCGAGGCTGACACCTCCCGGCGTCATGCGGGCGAACTCCGGGTGAACGACACGGGCGCTCCCCGCGGGGGTTCACGAATATGGCCGGTAGTGGACCTGCCCACGGCTTCGGCGGCACGGTCCTGGAGGCCCCGGTGGACGCCCGGAGCCTCCTCCCAGGGGGTTTCGTCACATCACGTCGAGCGTGGCCCGGCGCCGGCTGCCCCGCTCGAGGACGGCGAGCAGCGCCAGGGCCAGGACCGCGTACCCGGCTCCCACCGCGAACTCGGCGCCGAGCAGCATCCGGTCGAGGCCGGCGCCGTCGGCGAGCCGGCGCGCCGCGTCGGCCGCGTGGGTCAGCGGCAGCAGCTCGCAGGCGGCCCGCATCCACCCCGGCAGGGTGCCGCGGGGCACGGCGGCGCCGGTCAGCGGGAGCAGCACCGAACCGGCCACGTTCGAGACGAGGAACACATCGCGCAGGCGCGGCCCGAGCGCGCCCGGCGCGAGACCGAACGAGGCGCAGGCGGCGGCCCCGACGGGCAGCACCGGGGCGAGGCCGGGCAGCGCGCCCGCCGGCACGGGCATACCCAGCGCCGGCGCCGCGACGGCGAGCACGAACGCGCCGGCCGGCGTGCCGTTCGGCGCGTACGGAAGGGCGCGCCCGGCCCGCAGCGGGATCCGGGAACGCGGGGAGAGCAGCACGCGCCGAGGGTGCCGTGGCGGCGCTCGTTCGCGACGGCCATGGTGCCGCCGTGGACACCGGAGGCGGAAGCCGCCGGCACGGCGTCGCCGATCAGCGGGAAGCGGTCGTCCGCGACGCCCGGCTCGCGGCTGAGGAAGACGAGGAAGAAGACCCGGAGCACCGGTCCGACCAGCAGTGTTCCGATCAACATCGGTGGCGTCGTCCAGTTGAACAGGGCCCGGTGGGAGAGGACTCCGCCGACCACCGCGAGCCGGACCCAGGAGCGGAAGCGGAAGGCGCGAGGGAGCGGAGGCGGAAGCGGAACATCCGTCGGTGGCCTTTCAGGCGAGGGCGAGGGTGACCGCGGCGCGCCCGGGACGGCCCCGAGGTCACGCGCTCCCGCCACCGGCCCCGCGGTCAGGCGACGCACCGAGCACGTCCTGTCCGGTGAGCAGGGCCGGCAGTGAACGGCCGGTGTCCGTGAGCCGGTAGTAGACGGAGCGTCCGACCCGGTGCCGGGTCACCACACCCGCCTCCGCGAGCACCGACAGGTGCTCCGAGACGGTGCTGGGCGCGAACCCGAGCCGGTCCGCGAGGCCGGCCGTGGTGAGCGGGCCGGCCGGCTCCCGGAGCACGGCGGCCCGGCCGCGGCCCGGCATCAGCCCAAGGCGGTCCTCGGCCACGGGCCCGGCCGGCTCGCGCAGGGCGGCGGCTCCCCGCGCCTGGAACGAGACCGCGAGCACCTCGGGATCGTCGGTCGAGCAGAGCCGGCAGCCCTCGGCGAAGACGAGCGGCACGAGGACGAGGCGCCGCTCACCGGCCGCGTACTCCGCCTCGTCGTGCTTGGTCAGTTCGAGCACGGGCCGCTCCCAGCGTGGCCGTGCCTCCAGCCCGGCGAACAGGGCGTCCACGCCCTCGGTGGCGAACGTCCGGGCCCGCAGCAGGACTTCGTCCTCGACCAGCCGGCGCATGGTCGGCCAGTACGGCTCGATCGCGCCCTCCCAGCAGGCGGCGTAGGCATCGGCGAGCGCCGCGCAGGCCGCTTCCGGGTCCTTGAGATACGGCTGGAGGAAAGGTGCGTCGGCCATCCCGGGGGAGCAGACGGCCGCGTGGGCGCGCACGAACTCCGGGTCGGTGCCGCGTAGCTGGTCGAGCTCCTCGTGCACGTGGACCGTGCCGACCGGACGGGGCAGCGGCAAGTCGGAGACCTCGTAGCGCCCCTCCGCGAAGAGGTCCCGCAGCGGCTTGAGCCGGTCGTCCTCGCGTCACACCTCACGCGCGCGGCCCACCCACGGCCGGTACGGCCAGGACGGGTTCCGGGAGGGCCGCGCCAGGCGCATGGCGGAGAACGCGTCCCGCGGCGGACTGATCGCGATCCGGGTCGCCCCGAGCGTGGCCTCGTCCAGCGCGATCCGTATCAAGCGCCGCTCTCCTCCCGGACGGGCAGCAGGAAGCCCTCCTCCACCAGCAGCCGGATGGCCTGCGGGGTGCGGTCGCGCAGCATCACCGGGTCCTCCCCGGTCAGCCGTCCGATCGCGTCGAGGATCCGGCCGGCACTGAGGGATCCGTCGCACACGCCGGCGAACCCGGCGCCGATGTGGTCGACCTTGGTGGCCCGGCGCATGCCGCGGTTCTGGCGCAGCACGACGTGCTCGGGGTCCTCGGCTCCGGGCAGTCCGACCTGCTCCTGCATCACCTCGGGCGCGAGCACGAAGTGGTCGGCGAGGAGGGCGGCGTCGTCGTGCGTCCGCAGGTAGTCCTGACGCTCGAAGTGGTTCTGGATGGCGGCGCCGAGCGGCTGCTCGACGGGGTGCGGCCACTCCTCGACGAGGATCGACGGCTCGACGGCGCCCGAGGCCACGGCCGGGTTCTTGCGCAGCGTGATCCAGCCGAAGCCGACGGCCCGGGTCCCCCGGGCCTCGAACTCGTCGAGCCAGGCCCCGTACCGCTCCGCGTAGCGCTCGGGGTCCTCCCGGTGGTCGCCGCTGTCGCGCAGCCACAGCTCGGCGTACTGGGTGATGTCCTGGACCTCGCGCTGGACGATCCAGGCGTCGCAGCCGCGGGGCACCCAGGAGCGGAGGCGGTCCTGCCACTCCTCGCCCTCGACGTGCTGCCAGTTGGCGAGGAACTGGGCGTAGCCTCCGTCGTTGAGGCGCTCCCCGGACTCCTGCACGAGCGTGCGGCAGAGGTCGTCGCCGCCCATGCCGCCGTCGCGGTAGGTGAGGCGGGCGCCTGGGGAGATGACGAACGGCGGGTTGGAGACGATCAGGTCGTACGTGTCGCCGTCGACGGGCTCGAAGAGCGAACCGGTGAGCAGTTCGGCCTCACGGGCCCCGGACAGGGCGAGGGTGAGCCGGGTGAAGTCCAGTGCGCGCGGGTTGAGATCGGTCGCGGTGACCAGGGTGGCGTGCTGGGCGGCGTGCAGCGCCTGGATGCCGGAGCCGGTGCCGAGGTCGAGCGCGGCGGAGACGGGCGTACGGATCGTGATGCCGGCCAGCGTGGTGGACGCGCCGCCGACGCCGAGGACGACGCCCGCTCCGGCGTGGCCCCCCTTGCTTCCGATGCCACCGGCCCCGCCGACGGCGCAGCCGAGGTCGGAGACGATGAACCAGTCCTGGCCGTCGGGGCCGCCGTACGGCCGCACGTCGACGGTCGCCCGGACCTCGCCGTCCTCCTCCTCGATCCAGCCGTCGGCCAGCGCCTCCTTCAGCGGCAGCGCGGCGGCGGCCCGCTCGGCGGGGACGGCCCCCTGGAGCAGGAAGAGGCGCACGAGGGTCTGAAGCGGGGAGTCCCCGCGGGTGGCGCGCAGCGCGGGGACGGTCTCGCTGCGGGCGAGCGCCGTGTAGGCGGGGGCGCCGAGCAGTTCGAGCAGGCCGTCCGCGGTGAAGTCGGCGGCGAGCAGCGCGTCGCGGAGTCGGGCGGCGTGCGCGGGCACCGGAAGGCTGGGGGTCTGGCTGGTCGTACTCACCCCCTCATTGTGACGGCCGCGACCGCCTCGCCGGGCCCCGCCCCGCCCGGCAGGGGGGACGGGCCGCTGCCCTCCGGCCCTCGTGCGCGGGTGCGGGCGCGAGCGCGGCCGGCCGCCGCCGGGCAGGGCGGAGGCCCCGGCGTCCGTCGTCCGCCGGGGCCTCCGATGCGTGGGGTTCGCCCGCGCTACTCCGCGCTCTTGCTCGGTCCGCCCGACGGCTTCTTCGACGTCGTGGCCGAGGGCGCCGACGGGGCCTTCGACGGTGCGGAACCGGCGTCCTGGGAGGACCCGGCGGCCGGCGGGACCGACGGCTTCGGCGACTTGCAGCCCGGCTGCTTGGCCAGCGCCTGGCCCAACTCGCCCTCGCGCACCTTGTTCAGCGCGTTCTGGTCCATGTTCTGGATCTTCGCGAGGTTGTCGGCGACGCTCTTCAACCCGTCAGCGAACTTCTGCTGGTTCGCCGTGTCGAGCGCGTCGACCTGCTTCTTCAGGCCCTCGTACGCCACCGCGGCGGCGTTGAGCTCCTTGATCGCGTCCTGCTGGATCGTCTCGCCGTTGTCGACGGGCGGGGCGCCGGCCGACTCGACGGCCTTGGCGAGCGCCCGGTCGGCCGCCGCGATGTCGGCGAACGCCTTCGAGTCCGCGGCCTGGATCTCGGCGGGCTTGCTGTCCGCCGCCGTCGCCTTGATGAGCTCGTTGGCGTTGGCCTGCTTCTGGAACTGCGGTTGCGCCTGGTCGCAGAACGTCTTGGCCCAGGCGTCCACCTTCTCGCCGTCGTCGCTGCAACCGGACAGCGTGAGCACCAGTACCGCGCCGCCGGACAGTACGGCCGCAAGCTTCTTGTTCACCGGATCGGTCCCTTCCAAGGCTCTCGGCCCCGGAACATACACGCCAAGCGGGCGACATCCACCTTTCGTACGACTGATTCATCCGGCATTGCAGTCTTTTGCACCAAGGGAGACACGCCTCACCCCGGATACGCCACGAGCGGACGGCGCCTCAGAAAGCGCCGCCCGCCCGCTCCTTGATCTGGTGTTACGAAACGACCGGCGCGTCCGGGGCGGCGGTCGTCCGATCGTCGGTGTTGTCTTCGTCACCCATGGCCACCGAGCGCCGCTTGGAGACGTAGACCGCCCCGACGATGACGGCGATCGAGAGGACGGCGATCAACGTCCGCAGTCCGGCGCTCGCGTCGTCGCCGAAGCTGAACTGCACCACCGCGGGCGCGATCAGCAGGGCCACCAGGTTCATCACCTTCAGCAGCGGGTTGATCGCCGGTCCCGCCGTGTCCTTGAACGGGTCACCGACGGTGTCCCCGATCACGGTGGCGGCATGCGCCTCGCTTCCCTTGCCGCCGTGATGTCCGTCCTCGACCAGCTTCTTGGCGTTGTCCCAGGCGCCGCCGGAGTTCGCCAGGAAGACCGCCATCAGCGCTCCCGTGCCGATGGCCCCGGCGAGATAGGCGCCGAGCGCGCCCACCCCGAGCGAGAACCCGACCGCGATCGGCGCCATCACCGCGAGGAGCCCTGGCGTGGCGAGTTCGCGCAACGCGTCCTTGGTGCAGATGTCGACGACCCGTCCGTACTCGGGCTTCTCCTCGTACGTCATGATCCCGGGGTGCTCGCGGAACTGGCGCCGTACCTCGTAGACCACCGCTCCGGCCGACCGCGACACCGCGTTGATGGCGAGCCCGGAGAAGAGGAAGACGACCGCGGCCCCGAGGATGAGCCCGAAGAGGTTGTTGGGCTGGGAGATGTCCATCGAGAGGTTCGCCTCACCGGCCTTGGCCCCCACGTCCGCCACCGACGTGGCGATCGCGTCGCGGTACGAGCCGAACAGCGCCGCGGCGGCGAGGACCGCGGTGGCGATGGCGATGCCCTTCGTGATCGCCTTGGTGGTGTTGCCGACGGCGTCCAGGTCCGTGAGGACCTGCGCGCCGGCACCCTGGACGTCCCCGGACATCTCGGCGATGCCCTGGGCGTTGTCCGAGACCGGACCGAAGGTGTCCATGGCGACGATCACGCCGACGGTCGTCAGCAGGCCCGTGCCGGCCAGGGCGACCGCGAACAGCGCCAGCATGATGGAGGCGCCGCCGAGCAGGAACGCGCCGTAGACGGCGAGCCCGATGAGCATGGCCGTGTAGACGGCGGACTCCAGGCCGATGGAGACGCCCGTGAGGACGACGGTGGCGGGCCCGGTCAGCGAGGACTTGCCGATGTCCCTGACGGGGCGCCGGCTGGTCTCCGTGAAGTAGCCGGTGAGTTGCTGGATCAGGGCGGCGAGGACGATGCCGATGGCGACGGCGACCAGGGCGAGGATCCGCGGGTCTCCGCCGTGGCCCAGGACGCCGGGGTCGGTGACGCCCTCGAGGTCGGCGTAGGAGGACGGCAGGTAGGCGAAGACGGCGACGGCGACCAGGGCGAGCGAGATCACCGCGGAGATGAAGAACCCGCGGTTGATGGCCGCCATGCCGCTGCGATCGGTGCGTCGCGGGGCGACCGCGAAGATGCCGATCATCGCGGTGACGACGCCGATCGCCGGCACGATGAGGGGGAACGCGAGCCCGAGGTCGCCGAAGGCGGCCTTGCCGAGGATCAGCGCGGCGACGAGGGTCACGGCGTACGACTCGAAGAGGTCGGCGGCCATGCCGGCGCAGTCGCCGACGTTGTCGCCCACGTTGTCGGCGATGGTGGCGGCGTTGCGCGGGTCGTCCTCGGGGATGCCCTGCTCCACCTTGCCGACGAGGTCGGCGCCGACGTCGGCGGCCTTGGTGAAGATGCCGCCGCCCACACGCATGAACATGGCGATGAGGGCCGCGCCCAGACCGAAGCCCTCCAGGACCTTGGGCGCGTCGGCGGCGTAGACGAGGACGACGCAGGAGGCGCCGAGCAGACCGAGGCCGACGGTGAACATGCCGACCACGCCGCCGGTCCGGAAGGCGATCTTCATCGCCTTGTGCGAGACGAGGGTCAGATCCTTTTCCGGTTCACCCGGCGCCGGAGTGGCCTCGCGCGCGGCCGCGGCCACGCGCACATTCGCCCGCACGGCGAGCCGCATGCCGATGTATCCGGTGGCCGCGGAGAATAGCGCGCCCACCAGGAAGAAGATCGAACGCCCGGCGCGCTGCGACCAGTTGTCGGCCGGAAGCAGCAGCAGAAGGAAGAACACGACGACCGCGAAGATCCCGAGAGTGCGCAACTGCCGTGCGAGATAGGCATTCGCGCCTTCCTGGACGGCGGCGGCGATCTCCTTCATCGAATCGGTGCCCTCACCGGCGGCGAGGACCTGGCGCACCAGCAGCTGGGCGACGAGCAGCGCCGCCACGGCGACGGCTGCGATGACGATCACGATCACGCGGTTCTCTTGGGTGAGCACCGCGGCTGCAAGACCCGCCATTCGTCCTCCTTGACGTTGCGGGGTCAAGATGTGGACGGATTGTAGGGAGCGGATCCCGATCAAAACAGAGTGCCGCAATCAGAATTCGCTCATTCCTCACACGTACCAACGAGAACGGTAATGCGGCAAAAGCATTTGCGCATGATCGGCGATCTAGGGAAATGCAAAAGAGGCCCTGCTCAGCAGGGCCTCTTTCGGTTCTCGCCGTTGTCGCGGGCGGCGGACGCCGATCAGGGCAGCTCGTCGACCGGGTTCGTCGGCCAGCTCATCCGGATCACTCCGCCGTCCTCGCCGGCGCTCACCTCGAAGTCGTCGACGAGCCCGCGGATCACCGCGAGACCCATCTCGTCCTCGCCGTCCGCGTCGTCGAACTCCTCGGCGGGCGCGGCGTCCCGGCTTCCGGGGACACCGGCGGCGTCGGCCGCCGCCACCCCCGCACCGGGGACCTCGTCGCCCACCTCGATGGAGAAGGACTTCTCCTCCTCGGTGAGCACGACCCGGACCGGGGTGGTGACGCCGTTGCTGCGGTGCAGCCCCACCGCACGGGAGCACGCCTCGCCGACGGCGAGCCTGACCTCGTCGAGCACCGCGTCGTCGACCCCGGCCCGGCGCGCCACCGCGGCCGCCACCAGGCGGGCCGTGCGGACATGCTCGGGCGAGGCACTGAAGCGGAGTTCGACGGTGGCCATGCGGTCCCCCTGGGAGCGTGTGGGCGGACAACTCGGAGGACCGGGCGTGTCGCCCGGCTCTCCCGTCCGTCTGCCTGCGTCAGTCGGTGGCGTTGACGGCCTCTTCGACCGTGGTGTGGATGGGGAACACCTTGGTCAGACCGGTGATCCGGAAAATCTTCAGGATGCGCTCCTGGTTGCACACCAGTCGCAGCGATCCCTCGTGCGCGCGCACGCGCTTGAGACCGCCCACCAGCACGCCGAGGCCGGTCGAGTCGAGGAAGTCCACACCCTCCATGTCGACGACGAGGTGGTAGCTGCCGTCGTTCACCAACTCGACCAACTGCTCGCGCAGCTTGGGCGCGGTATACACATCAATCTCGCCACCGACCTCGACGACCGTACGGTCGCCGCTCGGGCCGGACACATTGCGAGTCGACAGGGACAGGTCCACGGATCCTCCAGCACCTTGCTATCGGGCGTTCGCCCCTCGGGTCTCCCGGACGGAAGTCGGGGGACGGATCGCCAGCCGCGATGGCATTCAATCACTTACCAGCAGCCATGCACGACGCCTTGGGAGCATTGTCCGTCATGCCAGTGACACACTCGGTGCCGATGGCCAAGAATCACCGCCCCAGTGGACCGGCCGGAAGTACGGGCAGCCGCCCGTCCCCCGGCATGGTCCTCGACCGGCTCGCATCGGGCGAGAGCCGGGCCGCGCGCATCACTCATACGGAGCACTTGCCCGCCCGGGAGGGTCGGCATGCAGTCTGGCCGCATCGCATCCGTCCGGAAGTGATCGGCGCGATCCAGGCGGCCGGGATCGAGCACCCCTGGGCCCACCAGGCACAAGCCGCCGAGCACGCGCTGGACGGCGAATCCGTGGTGATCGCCACCGGCACCGCCTCGGGCAAGTCGCTGGCCTATCTGACGCCGGTGCTGTCGACGCTCCTGGACGGCGCCGAGGCACCGAACGGCCGGGGCGCCACCGCCCTGTACCTGGCCCCCACCAAGGCCCTCGCCGCCGACCAGCGCCGGGCCGTGCGCGAGCTGGCGGCGCCGCTCGGCAACCGGATCCGGCCCGCCGTCTACGACGGCGACACGCCGGTCGAGGAGCGCGAGTGGGTCCGCCAGTACGCGAACTACGTGCTCACCAATCCCGACATGCTGCACCGAGGGATACTCCCCGGCCACGCCCGGTGGTCCTCCTTCCTGCGCTCCCTGCGCTACGTCGTCATCGACGAGTGCCACACCTACCGGGGCGTCTTCGGCTCCCACGTCGCCCAGGTGCTGCGCCGGCTGCGCCGCGTCTGCGCCCGTTACGGGGCCGACCCCGTCTTCCTGCTGGCCTCCGCCACCGCCGCCGAGCCCGCCGTCGCCGCCGGCCGCCTGACCGGTCTGCCGGTGGCCGAGGTCGCCGACGACGCCTCCCCGCGCGGCGAGCTGGTCTTCGCGCTGTGGGAGCCGCCGCTGACCGAGCTGCACGGCGAGCAGGGCGCCCCGGTCCGCCGCACGGCCACCGCCGAGACCGCCGACCTGCTGACGGACCTGGCGGTGCAGGGCGTCCGCTCGGTCGCCTTCGTCCGCTCCCGGCGCGGCGCGGAACTGATCGCCGTGATCGCCCAGGAACGCCTGGCCGAGGTGGACCGCTCCCTGGCCCGCCGGGTGGCGGCCTACCGCGGCGGCTACCTGCCCGAGGAGCGCCGGGCCCTGGAACGCGCCCTGCACTCCGGCGAACTCCTCGGCCTGGCCGCCACCACCGCCCTGGAGCTCGGCGTGGACGTCTCCGGCCTGGACGCCGTGGTGATCGCCGGCTATCCCGGCACCCGGGCGTCCCTGTGGCAGCAGGCGGGCCGGGCCGGACGCTCGGGCGAAGGCGCGCTGGCCATCCTGGTCGCCCGCGACGACCCGCTGGACACCTTCCTGGTCCACCATCCCGAGGCGCTCTTCCGGCAGCCGGTCGAGTCGACCGTCCTGGACCCCGACAACCCCTACGTCCTCGCCCCCCATCTGTGCGCCGCCGCCGCGGAGCTGCCGCTGACGGACGCCGACCTGGCTCTCTTCGGCCCGACCGTCCCCGAGCTGCTGCCCCAGCTGGAGGCCGCCGGACTGCTGCGCCGCCGCTCCAGCGGCTGGTACTGGACCCGCCGGGAGCGGGCCGCCGACCTCACCGACATCCGGGGCGGGGGCGGCAGCCCCGTCCAGATCGTCGAGGCGGCCACCGGCCGGCTGCTCGGCACGGTCGACGAGGCCGCCTCCCACACCGCCGTCCACGACGGGGCCGTCCACCTGCACCAGGGCCGCACCTACCTGGTGAAGCACCTGGACCTGAAGGACTCGGTGGCCCTGGTCGAGGAGGCCGCCCCGCCGTACTCCACCACCGCCCGCGACACCACCTCCATCGCCGTCCTGGAGACCGACACCGAGATCCCGTGGGGGGCCGGCCGGCTCTGCTTCGGCTCCGTCGAGGTCACCAACCAGGTCGTCTCCTACCTGCGCCGCCGTCTGATCACCGGCGAGGTCCTCGGCGAGACCAAGCTCGACCTGCCGCCCCGCACCCTGCGCACCCGGGCCGTGTGGTGGACGGTCACCGAGGACCAGCTCGACGCCGCCCGGATCACCCCGGAGATCCTCGGCGGGGCCCTGCACGCCGCCGAGCACGCCTCCATCGGCATGCTGCCGCTCTTCGCGACCTGCGACCGCTGGGACATCGGCGGGGTCTCCGTCCCCCTCCACCCGGACACCCTGCTGCCGACCGTCTTCGTGTACGACGGCCATCCCGGCGGCGCGGGCTTCGCGGAACGGGCCTTCCACACCGCACGCGCCTGGCTGACGGCCACCCGGGAGGCGATCGCCTCCTGCGAGTGCGAGGCGGGCTGCCCGTCCTGCATCCAGTCCCCCAAGTGCGGCAACGGCAACGACCCGCTCCACAAGCGCGGCGCCGTGCGCCTCCTCACGGAACTGCTGCGGGAAGCCCCGGCAGAGCCTCCGCCGGTCCCGCCCGCGCCCTGACCACGGGCGCGTACGGCCCCACCCGCACGGTCGCGGTCACGTCCGCGACGTCGCCGCGCACCGAGCACCGGACCACGGCGGCGCCCTGGGCTCCGGCCACCCGGGCCGCCGCGTCGCAGGCGTCCTGCTCGCCCCAGAGGGCGGCCCGGCCGGCGGCGGCGAGCGCCGCCAGGTCGGCGGCGCCTCCCGCCCGGTGCCGGGCGGCCACCGCCTGCCCCAGGGCCAGCACCGCCCCGAAGACCACGCACAGGACGCAGGCCGCGAACGCGGTCCACACCGTCGCCATCCCCCGGTCGCCCCGGTCACCGCCCCGGTCACCCGAGCCGCCGCCCCGGTCACCGCCCCGGTCACCGTCTCGGCCGCCCGGGGCGCGGATCCGCAGCGTCACGGCGCCGCCCCCGTCCCCGGGGCCTCCAGCCGCTGACGGCTCCCTCATGGGGCCACCTCCCCCACCGCGTCCTCGGCGAGGGCGGCCGCCCCGGCGCGCAGGGTGATGCCCATCCCGCCGGGGCCGGGGGCCTCCGCCTCCACCGTCACCTGCCACAGCTCGCCCGAACGGGTGACCGAGACATTCGCCCCGTCGGGTGCGGCCGTCCGGGCGACGGACTCGGCCGCGGCCACCGGCTCGGAGCGGGCCGCCGCCCGCGCCCCGGCCCGGGCGGCATCCACGCACTGGATCTGCGCCGCGGCGGCGGTGAGCGACCACAGCAGCGCCAGGGTGAACACCACCAGCGCCGGCAGGGCCATCGCCGCCTCCACGGTCACGGCGCCCCGGTCCTCAGAACGGCGCATTGAGGGCCTTCCCGATCACCGACTCCAGCGCGCCCGACACGGAATCGCTGGTCACGATCTTGTACAGCACCGCCGCGAAGCCGGCGGCGGCGATCGTTCCCATCGCGTACTCGGACGTGGTCATCCCCGCGTCGCTCCCGGCCGCCCGCCTGGCCCTGGCCCTGCACCAGGCAGTCGCCTTCCTCATGCCGAACTTCATGCCGCACGTCATGCCACTCTTCATGCCAACCCCCGTCTGTGTTCTGTCCGTTCGTCGAATTCGTCGGTCACTTCAATCGATCTCCCGGTCGCGGACGCCGCGGCGCCGCACGCCGGCGTCCACCGCACCCGCCCCCGCCGGGTCATCCGTGCAGCAGGCCGCCGGCGAGCCCGATCACCACGGGAGCCACTCCCACCGCCAGGAAGGCGGGCAGGAAACACAGCCCCACCGGCGCGGTGATCAGCACCTGCGCCCGCTGCGCCCGGGCCGCGGCCCTGCGGGCCCGCTCCGCTCGCAGACCGGCCGCGTGCCGGGAGACGGCCTCCGCGGCGGGCGCCCCGGAGGAGCCCGACCGCTCCAGGCAGCGGGCCAGACCCTCGGCACCGGCCAGGGCACCGAACCTCCGCCAGACATCGGCCGGTTCGCCGCCCAGGCGAAGCTCGGCCGCCGTGCGCACGAGCCGCTCGCCCACCGGTCCGCCCAGCGATCTGCCGACCGCCTCCGCGGCCTCTCCCGGTCCGGCCCCGGCCGAGGCGCAGGCCGCCAGCAGGTCCGCGGCGAGCGGCAACTGCCGGACGGCGTCCGTCTCTTCCGGCGCCCGGGCGGGACGGCGTGCCCGCCACGTCCGCAGCGCCCAGGCGGCGGCGGCACCGACCAGACAGCCGGCCACCCCGCCGACCAGCGCCCATCCCGCGACCGCCACGACGAACGGCACGGACCAGCTCCGCAGCCACGCCGGGGCCGTGCTTCTTCGCCGTCGGACCCGCGCCCACCCGGGCTCCAGCAGGCCGGCCATCCGCTTCCGTGTCCGGCGCTTCCGGCGCCGGTCCGTCACCACCCCGGCCGCCCAGGCGGCCACGGCCACCGCCGCGGCCGGCGCCGCCGCCCGCCCGACCAGCTCGCCGAGGTCGCCGAACTCGCCGAGCATCCCCGTCCCGCCCATCACACCTGCTCCCCGCTCCGTACGATCCGCGCGGCCCACCACAGGCCGGCCGCCTCCAGAACCCCGCCCACGGCCAGACAGAGCAGTCCCGCCGGCGTGTGCAGCAGCACCCGCAGCGGATCGGCCCCGACCGCCGCGCCGAGGGCGAGCCCCACCGGCGGAAGCACGGCGAGTACGGCCACGGTCGCCCAGGCGCCCGCCAGTTGAGCCCGCAGCCGCTCGCGCTGGTCGCGATGCTCCCTCAGCGCGGCCTCCAGCCGGTCCAGCCCGGCGGCCAGGCCCGCACCGCCGTCCACGGCCACCTGCCAGCAGGCCGCCATCCCCGCCAGGCCGTCCGCACCGTCCGCCCGGGCGGCGCGGCGCAGCGCCTGCGGCACGTCCCCGCCGAAGCGGGCCGCCGCCAGCACCGCCGCCTCCCCCCGCGGGCCCAGCGCGCCCGTCGACCCGGCCGCGAAGAGCAGTGCCTGCGCCGGCTGCCGGCCCGCTCTCAACTCCCCTGCCACCGAACCGCACAGGGCCACCACCGCGTCGACCCGCGCCTCACGCTCCCTGCGCAGACCGGCCGCCCGCAGGTGCCGTCCGAGCAGCGGCACGGCGACGGCTCCGGCGGCCAACGGCAGCGGTGACTGGCCCACGAGGCCGAGGGCGGCCGCGAGCGGCCAACCAGGAGGGAGCGGGGCTGGTGACCCTGCGGGACCTGGTCCGCCAGGCCCTGCGGATGCGCCCCGACCGCCTCGTGGTCGGCGAGGTCCGGGGCGGCGAGGCGGTGGACCTGCTCGCCGCCCTGAACACGGGCCACGAAGGAGGCTGCGGGACGGTCCATGCCAACACCGCGACGGACGTACCAGCGCGACTCGAGGCCCTCGGGACGGCCGCCGGGCTCGACCGGGCGGCCCTGCACAGCCAGTTGGGCGGGCTCGACCGGGCGGCCCTGCACAGCCAGTTGGGCGCCGGACTCTCGGCGGTGATCCATCTGGCACGGGACCGGGCCGGACGGCGGCGGATCGCCGAGATCCACGTGCTCGAACGGAATCGGGAGGGGCTGGTGGTGACGGTTCCCGCGCTGCGCTGGGGCGCGGCCGGGTTCGAACGGGAGCGGGGCTGGGAGCGGCTCCGCGTCCTGCTCGGGCGGGGGTGAACCGGCATGACGGAGCCGTGGGCACTGGCGCAGGGGGCGGCGGCCCTGTCCGCGCGAAGGCCCCCACCGGTCCCCCGCCAGCACCGTCCGGGCCCGGCGAAGGCCCCGCACCCGCTCCCGCACCCGCCACCCGGCGACTGCGGCACACAGGGCCGCCGCCCCCTGCGCCAGTGCCCACGGCTCCGTCATGCCGGTTCACCCCCGAGCAGGACGCGGAGCCGCTCCCAGCCCCGCTCCCGTTCGAACCCGGCCGCGCCCCAGCGCAGCGCGGGAACCGTCACCACCAGCCCCTCCCGATTCCGTTCGAGCACGTGGATCTCGGCGATCCGCCGCCGTCCGGCCCGGTCCCGTGCCAGATGGATCACCGCCGAGAGTCCGGCGCCCAACTGGCTGTGCAGGGCCGCCCGGTCGAGCCCGGCGGCCGTCCCGAGGGCCTCGAGTCGCGCTGGTACGTCCGTCGCGGTGTTGGCATGGACCGTCCCGCAGCCTCCTTCGTGGCCCGTGTTCAGGGCGGCGAGCAGGTCCACCGCCTCGCCGCCCCGGACCTCGCCGACCACGAGGCGGTCGGGGCGCATCCGCAGGGCCTGGCGGACCAGGTCCCGCAGGGTCACCAGCCCCGCTCCCTCCTGGTTGGCCGGTCGCGCCTCCAGCCGCACGACATGCGGGTGGTCGGGCCGCAGTTCGGCCGAGTCCTCGGCGAGGACGATCCGCTCCTGCCCGCCCACCAGTCCCAGCAGGGTCGACAGCAGCGTGGTCTTCCCGAACCCTGGAATAAAACACCGCTGCTGCTGCACACTTGGGCCATGAAGACCACGAAGACGCCCGCCGGCCAGCGCACTCGGGCGGTCGTCTACGTCCGCATCAGCCAGGACCGGACCGGCGCCCACCTCGGTGTCGACCGGCAGCGCGAGGACTGCGAGGCCCTCGCCAACCGCAACGGCTGGGACGTCGTCGAGGTCTACATCGACAACGACTTGAGCGCCTACAGCGGCAAGCCTCGCCCCGGATACCGCCGCATGCTCACCGACCTGCAGGACGGCGTCGCCACCGTCGTCGTCGCCTGGCACAACGACCGGCTTCACCGGTCGCCGACCGAGCTCGAGGAGTACATCGACGTCTCCGAGCGGCACGGCGTCTCCACTCACACCGTGCAGGCCGGTCACCTGGATCTCTCGACTCCGTCCGGCCGGATGACCGCCCGGATCCACGGCGCTGTCGCGCGCCACGAGTCGGAACACAAGGCTGAGCGTGTCGCCCGGGCCCGGCTACAGAAGGCGCAGGCGGGCGAATGGGGCGGCGGACTTCGCCCGTTCGGGTGGGGTGTGCCGACGGGCGAGACGAGGATCAAGGTTGACCGAGGGGCCGGCGACGTCGAGGTACCCGTGCTCGACATGAACCAGGCCGTTCCCGAAGAGGCCGCCGCCATCGAGGCCGGGCATGACCAGCTGCTCGCCGGCGGATCGCTCCGCGGCTGGGTCCGGTGGCTGGCCGATAAGGGATTCACATCCACGCAGGGCAACCCGATCGGCGAGACCGCGGCCCGCGACCTGCTACTCCGCCCGAGAAACGCCGGCCTGGCCATCTACAAGGGCGAGGAGATCGGCACGGGCAACTGGGAGCCGCTCGTCTCCGAGGCAAAGCACAGGGCCGTCGTGTCGATCCTGGGCGACCCGACCCGGCGCACCACTCCCGGCCCCGAGCCGAAGTGGTTCGGCTCGCTGATCTACAAGTGCGGTCTGCCCGGCTGCGGCGAGGGAATGATCTGCAGCCAGTCGGGAGGATCTCGGCTGCCGAGCTACCGGTGCAGTACCCGGCACGGCGGCGGCCGGCGGGGCGACAAGCTGGACGAGTACATCCAGGACCTGATCGTCGAGCGTCTATCTCGGCCGGACGCGGCCGACCTCCTACTGCCGGGGCCGAACGATGCGGACGTGGCCGCGCTGCAGGTGGAGAGCGAACAGATCCGGCGGCGACTCACGGACCTGGCCGCCGCGTTCGGCGCTGGGCAGATCATGCTGCCGCAGTTCACCGCGGGGTCGGATGTGGCGCGGGCCCAGCTGGAGAGCGTGAACAACCGGCTGGCCGCCGCCGCAAGGATCGATCCCCTCGTGCCCCTCGTCGGGGCGCCGGACGTCCGTAAGGCGTGGGAGGACATGCAGCTGCAGCAACGACGCGCAGTGCTGCGCGAGCTGCTCGAGGTCACAGTGCGGCCGGCCCGTCCGGGACGCATGCCCGACGGCGGGTACTTCGACTACGAAACGATCGACGTCCGGTGGAAGCGCCGATAGATGGAGGGTCAACCGCCAATCTCTACCGATCCACCACCTCGCTTGCGTGGCCTTCGAACTGTTCGCTTCGGCGGGACGATCTCGGCACCCTCCTTCATGACTTCGGCGAATTCCTCTCCGAAGTCTGGGATGCTCCAGCGCTGCTTCCTCATGCTATCCACGAGGTAGTGCACCCTCATCTCCTCCGCAATTCGTTCTTGCTGCATCCTGTCGTACATGGCGCGTGCAGTCACAAGCTTAGAAAGCCTCGCTCGCGCCACATCCGAAGCCGACCGAGCGCGATCCAATTCCTCCTTCGCCTTCTCCATCTCCTCCCGGACCTGCTGGTACTCGTCGGAACCGAACGGGATCAACTGGAGGCTATCCAGCAGGTCATGCTGCTGCCGCACGCTGATCTCGTACCGCTCAGCTGCAGCTCGAGAAAGCCTCTCAGCTTCGTCGTAAGCGGTTAGCTCGTACTCATTCTGATCCTCAAATTTCTTGATCTCACCTCGCAGTTCCCGAAGAGTCTGCAGCACAGGGATCAGGTCGCGCATGTAGTCGAGCGGCATCTCTTCGTTTGACGCTTGCACCTGCCCCTGAACCGCATCCCTGAACTCTCCAGAAAACCAGAGCGCCCACTCATACGGGTCAGACACCAACCCCGGCGCCCCCTCCATGTCCTCTACGAGGCCGCACGGGTAGATGAGGTAGATGGGCGGCACCTTCAGCGCCACTGCAAGAACGATGACCTCGGCAACCGAAACTTGGCCACGCCTGCCGTTCTCCAGGTTTGCGATCACCGAGCGCTGGATGGGGTGCCCAAGATCCGCGCAGGCTTCCGCCAATTGCTGCGCACTCATCTCCCGCAGCTCGCGGTATCGGCGCACCTGACTGGCCGTGATCTGAGCCAGACGCGAAGCCCAATCCTGTTGTGTCATGACAGCACAGTACGACACCGCTTGACACGCGGCAAGACACTGGAGCACGCTGTGCTTCAGCAGCGCAACTCTGAGCACTGGCGGTCATCCATGACACAGAACGACAGACAGCGACACGCGATGACACGTGAAGAGCTGCTGTCTTTGCCGGCGAGCGTCGACATCGTCACCGCCGGCCGAGCATTCGGAGTGGGGCGCACTACGGCATACGCGCTGGCACGCAGCGGCGCCTTCCCCTGCCACGTCATCAGGGCGGGCAATTCCTACAGGGCGATCACCGCCGATCTTCTCCGGGTACTCCACATCACCCCGGAAAACAGCGAAGCCGCCGCGGAGGCAACCGCAGCGGCTTCGAGCGACCGCACCCCCTCGAACCCGTGAAGACACGAAAGGCAACGGCCATGAGCATTGTTTCAGACTCGCAGCCCACGACCAAGGCGAACGTCGGCCAGTCCCGCGGTGACCTGTATGACACCGTGCTGACGGTCCTCGCCCTGTCCGGCATCGACGGCGCCACCCTTCAGCATGCTCGGCAGGTCCTCGCCACCGGATACGTCTACGACGTCTGGGCGCGGGCGGTCAACGAGCTGGGCCTCGAGGACCTCAAGCCCGTGGCCGCGATCAACGCCGAGGTCATCAAGCGAATCACCGAGCAGAAGCCGATCAAGCCCCTCGTGGACCTGATCGAGAAGCAGCAGGCCGCACAGGTTTACGCGGAACCCGGCCATTTCCCTTGGTGCCGGACTGGCGACTGCGCCACCCGCCACTTCGAGGACGGTGAGCCCTACGTCTCGCACGTCGGGCCGAAGATCGACATGACCGTCCCTGCGGAGATGAGCTGCCGGAACGACCAGCTTCTCTCCGCCGAGCTCGTCGCCCTCGAAGAGTTTTCCGGAACGCCGACGGTCACGTTCAACTCCGGCGGAAACGGCATCTGCCTCGAAGCGGCCGAGCTCGACACGGTGATCAGTGACCTCGACACATTCCTCGACGGTCTGCGCGCCATGCGCCGCCAGCTGGACCAGGAGAAGGCCAAGTGACCTCCGGTAGCGCAAGCCGCCCGCCTCGGCCCCCCGGCTACTGGGACCGCATCGACCGGATCGTCCGGCAGGCCCCGCCCCTCACCGACAGCCAGCGAGCCAAGATCCGCGTGATCTTCCACCAGCCCAACGTCACCAAGGAGGCGGCGTGAACCCGCTGACGCACACCGAACGTGCCAAGTTCTTCGCCGCTGTCCATGACATCGGCCACGGCGACACGGTTCGAGATGCCGCGTTCCGACTCGCCGTCGAGGTGGTCGCGCAGAACCCAGCGCCGTGGGCCCAAGCCGAGCCCTTCGCCGCGGAGCGCTACCTGTCCGGACGGGGTGCTTCCCCGGACGCGGCGTCCCGGAACGCCGTCGAGTTCGAGATCAGCATGCGCACCCTGTACGAGCTCGCCACCGGCACTGCCCCCGCGACGTTCAGCGACATGGTCCGCTGGATCGAGACCGACCTGGACGGTGCCGAGTGACTCGCGTCCCGGGCCAGTGGCCCGTCCCCGAGCCGGCAGACCTCGAGGCAGATGACCCGCAGGGCGCCGCCCACCTCGCGCTCGTCGCGGCGCAGGCCCGCTTCCATGTCGTCCTCGGTTCTGTCCGCGCAGACCTCGAGGAGCAGCCGTCCCCGATGGCCGTCCTCGGCGCGGCCCGCCGTTGGAAGGACGCCATCACCGCCATGGCCGACGAGGTCGCGGCGGCCCTGAAGAAGGCCGGCTAGTCACACGGCGGGCACCGCATCCCCACGCGGTGCCCGCCCGACACGGACACCAGTACCTGCTCGAAGAAGAGAGCTCCGTTCGTGACCGACACCATTGCCTTCAACCGGCTCGCCGATCTCCTCGGCAGCATGGGCGAGCGCACCCGCTACACCGGCGGCGTGCTCCGCACCCGCGGTCTGTGCCACGGAGGCGACTCGCCGGACACCGTCGCTATCAAGCGCATCGCCAACGGCGTCGGCGTGTACTGCCACAAGTGCCAGGGCAACGCCGACTTCCTCGCCGCCATCGGCTGGACCGCAGCGGACCTGTTCGACGAACCGCTCGCAGAGCGGCCGCGCGATCACCCCGAGAACGACATCTGGATCCCGTGCCAGGAGCGGGGCCACCGGCGCGTGGCCCAGTACCTCTACCAGGACGAGAACCGCCTGACCATCCACGGCGTGACCCGCTGCAACCACAAGTGCTTCGCGCAGTGGCGCCCTGACAGTGACGCCAAGTCCGGGCGCCGCTGGTCCCTCAACGACAAGCAGGGGAACCGACTCGTCCGGACCGTTCCGTACCGGCTGCCGGAGCTGCTCGCAGCAAAGCTCGCCGACCGGGTCATCTGGATCGCCGAAGGCGAGAAGGATGTGCACGCCCTCGTCGACCACGGCCTGGTCGCCACGTGCAATGCCGCCGGGGCCGGCCGCTGGACTGCGGAGCATGCCCAGTTCCTCGAGGGCGCCGACGTCACTGTCGTCGCCGACCGCGACGAGCCCGGACAGAAGCACGCAGTCCAGGTCGTCGACTCCCTGCGCGGGGTGGCCCGCTCCGTCTACGTGGTGCAGGCCCGCACGGGGAAGGACGCGGCCGACCACTTCGGTGCCGGCCACCGGGACGCCGACTTCGACCAGGTGTGGGCGCCCGTTCCTCACCCCGGCGACGCCGCGGTGGTGGCGCAGTGACGAGCGCACCCCAGTGGAAGCCGAACATCGAAGCACCTTCGTGGGAGACCGGAGTGCACCCGGAGGATGCCAAGGGCTGGGACGAACCCATGCCCCTGGACCCCCCGCCCGCACCGCCGCTCGATGCCACCCGGCTTCGAGGTGTGGGGCGCATGGCCCAGGCCGTAGCCGACAGCCTCCAGGTCCCCGTCGACCTCCCGGCCTGGCTCGGCATGGCTGTCGCATCCACGGCCATCGGAGGGCGCCGCAGCGTCAGCCCGAAGCCTGACTGGTCCGAGCCCGTGACCCTCTACACGATGCCCGTCGCCGCGCCCGGCGAGATGAAGTCTCCCGCCCTCTCCCTCATGGCCAAGCCGATCTTCGAAGAGCAGAAGCGGCGGCGCGAGGAAGACAAGCTGGCCGTCGCCCGTGACCAGCAGGATCGGCGGATTGCCGAAGCCTGCGTGTCCGACGCCGAGTCAAAGGTCATCAAGGCCAGCGACCCGGACAAGCGAAAGTCGATGCGCGCACTGCTCGACGCGGCGCGCGACGACCTGGAGATGCTCGGCGAGCCGAAGGTCTTCACGCAGTTGATCGCCGACGACACCACTCCCGAGGCGGCGACCGATGTGATCGCCGAGCAGGGTGAGCGACTGGCCGTGCTCTCCACCGAGAGCTCGTTCCTCGGCAACGTTGGCGGCCGGTACAGCAAGAACGCCAACCCGGAGATCGTGCTCAAGGCTTGGAGTCACGAGCCGCACGCCGTGAACCGGAAGAGCGGCCGGCCGCTCCTCCTCGAGCGACCGAACCTGTCGCTCGGTCTCGCCGTACAGCCGGGGTTCCTCACAGGCATGGGCGAGACAGGCGACGTCTTCGAAGCCCGCGGTCTGATGGCTCGGTTCATCTTCTCGATGCCGGCCAGCCGAGTAGGCGAGAGGGTCTACGACACGGACCCGATCCCAGCATCCACCAGTCAGGCCTGGGGCGATCAGGTCAAAGCGATGATGGCCGCCATCTGGGACGACGATGAATGCCGCGAGCTGCAGCTCGATGCCCAAGCGAAGGCGTCATTCCGCGCGTTCTGGGAGGCGCTCGAGCCTAGGCACAAGGCTCACGGTGACCTGGCCTCGATCGAAGGCTGGGCCAAGAAGCTCCCCGGTCAGGTCCTGCGCATCGCCGCCGTCCTGACACTGCTCGACAACCCCTCCGCAGAGGTCGTGCCCGTCGACGTGATGGACGATGCCGTCTCTCTGGTGCCCTACCTGATCGCCCATGCCCGCCTGGTGTCCGATCTCATGTCGGCGGAGCGGCAGTCGAAGCTCGGCCCCGCCCGTGCCGTACTCGACTGGCTGCGGCGCAAAGGAGTCGAGGGCCGGTTCTCTGCCGGCGAGGTCGAGAAGGGCGTGCGCGGCCAAGCGTGGTGCACGGAGATGGCCGACGTCGACGACGCGCTCGACGTGCTCCTGCGATCCGGATGGGTCCGGCAGATCGATCCGCCCGAGCGACCGGAGGGGCAGCGCGGGCGCCCGCAGAAGCCTCGCTTCGTCTCACATCCGGACGTTCAGGGCGTGGAGAGGCGGGTTATCTCCATTAATTCCATGCCTCGGGGTGCCGCCTGAGAGTGCACAGCATTACTTCCAGGATCCCCCGTAAGCCCATTTTCAACTAACTCTAACTCTCTGTAACCACAGATATCCCAGAGTCACCGCACGCGTCCCACGGCCACAACCTGCACGTCCACGACGCATGGAATTAATGGAGGAAAGTCATGAGCTACCAGGCCCTCGCCATGGATCTGATCGCCCGTACCGAGCGGGCAGTGGAGCAGGTCGCCGGCCTCTCGGCACACACCGGCATCACCTTCAAGGTTGAGGACATCGTCGACGCCGTCGAGCGCGACCTCCCCGCCGACTACCCCGCCCCCGCCGCCGACGGATCGCTTTCGCGCCGGAACGTCATCCAGTCCATGGCGGAGGACATCCTCAGCGGCGCGATGTACGCGGACCCCGCCTGACCCCACACCGCGAGGCGCCCGCTCGAAGGCTGGCTGCCCACCCGAGTTGCCCCCGGCTTCGCCAATCCCGAGAAGGAGACACCGTGACCACCACCGACGACATCGCCCGCGCCCATGGACACACCGGCCCCACCAACTGCCAGGACTGCGGGACCACAGAGTTCGTCCACTTCGGCAGCTACTGGAACCTGGAGACGAAGAAGGGCGGCAACTTCCTCCAGTGCTGCGCCTGCGGCCTCAAGGCCGGCGACCACATCGCCGACCACCTCGAGTGCGGTGCGGACATCACTCGGTACGTCCTCAACGAGCACACGGGTCCCTACAGCGAACTCGCGTACAAGCGCGTCCACGCTAGGGCCGTCGAGGAGTACATGCAGGGGCAGCACGCAGCCGAGGTCTACCTGGATCTCGAAGGCGAGGAAGCTCACCGGTACGCCCTCAACGTGGTGCTCAACAATTGCGGTCGCGCCTACGCCGCCGCAGCCATCAACCAGGTCGCCGAGTTCCTCATCGACAAGCTCGACGAGGACACCTACGCGGCCCTCGGCAGCATCGCCGCCACCCTCGACCTGGACGTC
Organism: Streptomyces sp. MS191; assembly: GCF_008042125.1. Classification (GTDB taxonomy): domain Bacteria; phylum Actinomycetota; class Actinomycetes; order Streptomycetales; family Streptomycetaceae; genus Streptomyces. Next base: position 2,836,057 of record NZ_RDBI01000040.1, on the reverse strand, counting down.
GTCGAGGACCTCGACGGAGCCAACGGCACCGGCGAGGACGCCTGACCCGCGCGCACGTCGGCCGGGCCCGCGGACATCGGGCCCGGCCACCCGTACAGCACAGCACACCGTCCTGATCACTTTGCGGACACCCGCCTAGTGAGAACCGCATTCACTTTGTCGGCACCGACAAAGTGATCAACCCCGAAGGAGGCCACTGATGGCCGGAGAGACCACGATCACGATCGTTGGCAACCTCGTCGACGACCCCGAGCTCCGCTTCACCCCCGCCGGCGTCGCCGTCGCCAAGTTCCGCATCGCCTCCACCCCCCGAGTCTTCGACCGCCAGACCAACGAGTGGAAGGACGGCGAAGGCCTGTTCCTCACCTGCTCGGTCTGGCGCCAGGCCGCCGAGAACGTCGCCGAATCCCTCGCCAAGGGCACGCGGGTCATCGTCACCGGCCGCCTCAAGCAGCGCAGTTACGAGGACCGCGAGCAGGTGAAGCGCACCGTGTACGAGATCGACGTCGACGAAGTCGGCCCCTCGCTCCTCCGTGCCTCGGCCACCGTCACCAAGAACCCGGCTGGCGGCGGACACCAGCAAGGGGGTGCGCCGAACGCAGGCCCCTGGGAGCCGGACGTGCGTAATGCACGTCCGGCCCGGCAGCAGCCCCCCGCCGGCGACGGGTGGGGCGGCGGGCAGCAGCCCGCGGCAGCCGCGGCACCGGCCGGCGCCTCATCCGACGAGCCTCCCTTCTGACGGGCCGAGCGGTGAGTGAGAGCGACGCGAAGCTGCAGGCGCTGGAGGCCGAGGTCGCCCAGCTCCGACGCGAACGTGACGGCCTCGGCCAGTGGTACCTGAATGCGATGGGCTGGGTCGGTGAACTGACCGACGCCATCGACCGCGTGCATCAGGAGCTGTCCGACTGCGACGACGACAACTGGATGGTGCGGGCCGGCGACATCCGCGCCGCCCTCAAGCGTCCCGGGAAGGAGTGACCGATGGACACCTGCGGCATGTGCGAAGGCCAGCTCGAGCACGGCTACCTCTGCCCCGGCGACACCCAGGCCCTGGCCGAGCGGCTCCAGCGCATCCCGCAGCTGTACCGCGCGCTCGGCGCGTTCCTGCAGCCCGCCCAGCGTGGCAACCACGGCGGCCGTACACACCCTGTGGACGCGCCGCTGCCCGTCGATGAGCACGTGCTCGACCTCCGCGGCCCCGGCGGCATGGTCACCACACTGGAGTCCTGGCGCGAGGCACTCCATGACGCGCGTCGCTGGCCGGCGCCGGTCGCCCGATACGAGCTGCGCGACCGCGTAGCGGCAGCCGCGGCCGGACTGCAGTCCTCGGTCGACTGGATCGCCCGCTACTGGCCGGCGGCCGGAGACATGGCCCGCGAGATCCGAGACGCCCACAACGCGGCCGCCAGTGTCGTCCACCCCCGGCTCGCCGAGGAGCGCGGCACCCGGCTCGGCAAGTGCCCGGCGGTCGACTCGTCCGGCGCGATCTGCGGCGCGATCCTGCGCCACTTCCCCGGCCAGCGCGCCGTCACCTGCAAGTGGTGCGGCTGCTCGTTCGAGCCGCACGAGTGGGCCGGCCTCCGCGAGTGGATCGACCGCGACGAGGACAACCCGCCGATGGAGTTGGCGAGTTGACGCCCGAGACATTGTCATCCAACCCTGGGTTGGATACGCTTGGGGGGATGGAAGCGAAACCCTGGCGGGACCGGGTGCGCGAGGAAGACGAGCTGGTGGAACAGCTCCAACTCCAGGTATCCCAGTCCGCCGAACGGCGAGCAGAAGCCTTGCGCGAAGGCGTAGACGAACTCGGCACCGTGGCGGAAGTCGCCCGCGCGCTGGGGAAGAGCTGGAACGCCATCGACAAGGCGATCAAGAAGCAGGACCAGAAGCGTCGGCCTGGTGGAACAGGCCGCGCGACAAACGCATAAGGCAGGGGCCGGACGACAGCTCCCCGGGTGGTGGAACACCCAGGAGCGGCCGCGTCGCCCGACCCCCTGACCAAGCCACATCCTGACTCAACCAGGAGGCTCGGCTATGGCCGATCATTTCACGTGCGCCCAGGCGCGCGTAGCCCCGCCGTACACCGGCGACAGCGACCCCGACATGAACGAGGCGCTCCGCCGCGTCCGCGCCACCGCCCAGAAGGGCGGCCAGCGATGACGAACCCCACGCCCGTCCTCAGCGACGACACCCGCCTGTTACTGCTCCGGCTCGCCGACAAGCTGGACGCGCTCCGCCCGACCGCCGCCATGGCCGAGGGCATCCGCCTCGGCCAGGCTCTCGTCCTCGCCGAGCAGCTGCACGGCATCACCGAGGCCGCCTACGAAGCCGAGCAGACCCTCCTCGCCGCGCTCCCCGCCGTCCGAGACGAGCAGACCCGCGGCGAGTACGCCGCCCTCCTCAGGCTCCTCGCCCAGGGGGTGACAGCGTGAGCGCCAACCGCCTGCCCGACTACATGGCCGGCAGCCCCCGCGTCCTGCGCCAAGAGATGCGCATCGCCGAGGACGACGCCGCAGGCACCATCCTCGCTCTTGCGTACAACCTGGCCGCCCGCGTCGAGCGCGGCATGATCGCCGTGGACGCCCCCATGCGCTCCTCCCGGGCGCTCCCCGTCGGCCCCCTGACCGKGCGCGTCACCGTCGAGGTCGAGGACCCCGCTCAGCCCCTAGACCCGGCAGAGCGCCGCATGGCGCCCGGTCAGGACGAGCTGCAGCGTCTCACCGCGGCCGCCCGGCGCGAGGTCGGTGCCGCAAGCGCCGCGCTCACCCGCCTCGGCTCGTACACCGCCGCCCTCGGCCGCCTCGCCGGCACCGAGGAGGCGTGATGCGCACCGTCACCCTCCCCACCACCGACCACGGCGACGTCACGGTGCCCGAGCCCAGATGGTGCACCGGTCATGCCGTTCACCGCGTCGGCGACCGGACCGGCATCAACCACACCGGCCCCGAGCACCGCTTCGCCTTCGGCGACAGCGTCCTCATGATCGCGATGCTCTCGCAGTACCCCTGCGCCGAGCACGCGAGTCGCGACACCGGCGTGTACGTCGAACAGACCGGCTATGCCGCGACCCTCGACCCCACCCGGCTGCGCCATCTCGCCGCCGCGCTCACCGTCCACGCCATGCACCTGCGGACCCTCGCCGAGCAGCTGGCCGCCATCGAGGAGGCCGGGCGATGACCTCTCCCGTGGCCGTGGCGCAGCGCCGCGGAAACGTGCGCCGCCTCGTGGCGCAGGGCCTCAGCAACCGCGCCATCGGCGAGGAGCTCGGCATCAGCAAGGACACCGTCCGCCGCGACCGCGAGTGGCTCGACCTTCCGCTCGCCGAGCGGGTGGCGCAGCGCGTGGCGCACACCGACGAGGCCGTGCGCCAGGCATGCGCCGCAGCTCAGAGCGCCGCCGACATGCGGCCGGCCTACGTCCCGACCGACGCCGAGACCGCCCGGCGCTGGCACGAGCAGCTGCGCGCCGCCGCCGAGCAGCTGGTGGCGCTCGCCGACCAGTTCGCCGACCACCCCGCCCTCACGCCGTGCGCCACCAATGGCGCGCCCGAGGCCGAGCCCTGCGCCACCGAGGCGGTCGCCCCGTGCTGACCTACCACGCGCTCGGCTACTACGGCCTGTTCGGCGTCCCCGTGGCGCTCGTCCTGGCGCGCCTGCTGCCGCCCGGCTCGCGGGCCCGGCGCATGGCCGCCGGCACCGCCCTCGCCGCCCTCTCCCTCATCGCAGCCATCGTGCTGCTCTCGTACTGAAGGACCGCCCCGTGAAGCCCAGCCTGCTCGCCGCCATCGACACCGCGACCGCCCGCACCATGGCCGCCCCGCCCGCGGCCGGCGCCCCCGGCGGCTCCGTCCCCATCTCCGTCCTCCTGATCATCGTCCTCAGCATCTGGGCCTGGCAGATGCACAAGCACGGCAAGGACACCAAGAAGCTCCACCTGCTCCCCGGGTTCGTCTGCCTCGGCCTCGGCCTGTCGCTCTCCGGCACCCAGCTCGGCGCGATGATCGGCCAGCTCTTCGGGAGCGTCGGCAACATGCTCGCCACGTTCGTCGGCAGCGCCTGACCCGCCCGCCCGTGCCGACCGACCCCGAGGCGCCCACCCTCGAACTGCCTCCCGTACCCGCCTTCGGGCACGGGAGGCCCCGGTGGGCCGCCCAGCGCATCCACCCCCGCCGCATCAGCGTCGGCCACCTCAAGCTCTACGGCAGGCTCCGCGGCTGGGCCCGCGCCGAGCAACACCCCACCCGCGGCAAGGCCATCGCCGCCCGCGCCTCCGGCCTCGCGCTCGGCGCACTCATGACCTGGCGCACCGCGAACGAGCAGCCCCGGCTCCTCGCCATCGCGGCCGGCGCCTACGCCATCGCCGCCTGGCGCGCCGGCCGCCCCATCCCACCCACCGAAGACGAGCTTCGCCGCCGGGTCCTCCTCGGCGTCCAGGAGCTCATCGGCGACCGGCCCGGCATCCATCTCCGCGACCTCTACACCGAGTTCCAGGCCCGGCCGGCCGCCGCGCACCTGGACGACGCGCGCCTCCGCGCCGTCCTCGTCCACTGCGGCATCCCCATCCACAAGAGCCTCCGCATCGGCTCCCAGACCGGACGCAGCGGCATCAAGGCCGCCGACATCGCCACCCTCCTCTCCCCCGCGCCCGTAGACGCCCCTTCCGAGCCTGTAGACGCAGGTCAGCCCGCCACAGAAGCGGCTGTAGACCCCGCGTAGAACAGCCCGTAGACCACCTGGAGACCGCCATGAAGCACCTGATCCGAGCCCTCCGAGCCCGCTCCGGCGAGTACTGCGCTGCCTGCGGCTGGTGGACCAAGCCCGGCTGCGGACACTGACGAGACCAAGGGTCTCCGGAGTGGAGACCCTTGGCACACTGGCCTCATGGAGTACCTGACGCCCCCGGCCGGCACCCTCACCACATCCATGGCCGCACTCGCCGCCGGGGTCCAGCCCGCCACCATCCGCGACTGGGTCCGGCGCGGCATCCTCACCCGCAGCGGCGGCACCCCCAAGCGCCCCGTCTACCGCATCACCGACGTCCAGGCCGCCCGCACCGCCGCCAAGCCCAACCGGCCCGGACAGCGCGCCGTCAAGGCCGCTTGACGTGCGACAACTCGTGCGCCACGATTTGCGAGTACAGCCATGCCCACACGCAGGCTGACCAACGACTCGACACAGGCCCCGATCGCCACCGCGACGGGGCCTTCGTCATGCCCGGAGGTGCCCACGTGCCCTTCCCCGACGGCACCACCACCATCACCCTCACCGGCACCGTGTCCTCCGCCGTCGCAGGCACCGGCTACGGCGGCCGCGTCTCCCTCACGCCGTCCTCCGGCTACCTCGTCGACACCACCGGGAACCGCCTCTACGCCGGCGGCGGCGCAGTCGACATCATCAACGGCGCCTGGACCGCGGTCATCCTCCCCACCGACACCCCGGGCGTCACACCCACCGGCTGGGTCTGGGACCTCAGCATCGAGCCCACCGGCGGCTCCCACGTTCAGTTCTCCGCCGCGATCACCGGCAGCGGCACCGTCGACGTCTCCGACCTGACACCCATCCCCTCCCCCGGCGGCGGCACCGGCACAGGCGCCCAGGGTCCGGCAGGACCGACAGGACCGACAGGCCCGGCAGGGCCGACCGGAGCAACAGGACCGGCCGGCCCGACTGGAGCCACCGGCCCCGCCGGACCGACCGGGCCAGCAGGCGCCACAGGCGCGACAGGAGCCACAGGCGCGACCGGACCCGCCGGATCCTCCGGCGCCAACATCCGCTGGGCACAAGCCCGCATCAGCAACGGAGCCGTACAGGACCTCCCCTCGGCCCCCGCCTGGACGATCGCCACAACCTCAGTCGGCACCCCACTCCAGTGCTCCATCGCCGCTGCAGCCGGCGACCGGATCACCGCCGACGTCTCCATGCTCATGAGCGGCACCCGGTTCTACGACCTCGCCCTGCTCACCAGCGGCGGCGCCATCGCCATCTACAGCAGCTCCGGCACCGCCAGCCCGTCTGCCGAAGGCTCGCCGTGGATCTACTACAACACCTCGTTCCCTCGCGTTGCGGGCCCCGCTCGGTTCACCGTCAGCGCAGGGCACATCAGCGGCGGCATGGTCACAGTGGCTCTCGTCAACCAGGGCACCAGCTCGGGCAGGGTGTACGCCTTCGTCGGGTATCCGTGGATCATGGATCTCGCCAACTGGGGCGCTGAGCCCGCGTAGTCACGAGACGGCAACAACCCCTCGGCGGCCCCTCGCCGTCCGCCACCCTGGCGCGATGCGCAGATACACCACCGCGGCCGCGGCCGCCGCTCTCCTCCTCTCCCTCACCGGCTGCGGCTCCGAGCCCGACGTCGCCGCCTGCAAGGCCGCTATGGGCAAGCAGCTCCGGGACACCATGGCCGCAGGAGCGAACGCCCCGGAAGGCTCGCGCCCCGCAGCCTGCGACGGCGTCGACACCAAGACCCTGGAACGCCTCGCCGGCGAAGTCACAGCCGAGGTCATCGACAGCACCCAGCTGCAGCCGACGGCCACCCCCTGACCATCGGAGGCGCCCGTGGCCGGCAACCCCCGCAACGGGCGCCCCTACCGCCGCATGGTGGCCGAGCTGAAGGCCAAGGGCCTGCCCTGCTGGATCTGCGGCCACCCCATCAACCCGCGGCTGGACACCCGGCACCGCCTGTCGTTCACCCTCGACCACGTCCTGCCCGTGTCGAAGCGGCCCGACCTGCTCCTCGACCGGGCCAACGCCCGCCCAGCGCACCGCGCCTGCAACAGCAGCAAGGGCAACCGCACCGCCCCACGACCCCAACAGCGCGCCTCACGGAGGTGGTGACGTGCTGTACGTCGTCACCGGCCCGCCGGCCGCCGGCAAGAGCTCCTGGATCCAGGCGCACGCCACCGCGCGGGACATCGTCATCGACCTGGACCTCATCACCCGCGCCCTCACCGGGCCCGGCGCACCCGGGTGGAACCACGACCCGATCGCCCAGCGCGTAGCGCAGAAGGCCCGGTACGCGGCCATCGCCGAGGCCGAGCAGCACCTCGACAAGGTCGACGTCTACCTGATCCACACACTGCCCAAGGCCAAGGCCCTGGCCAAGTACAAGCGACTGAAGGCCAGGATCGTCGCTGTCGACCCCGGCCAAGACGTCGTCATGGCACGGATCGAAGCGATGCGCTCCCCCGAGATGAAGCGCGTGGCCAGCCTCTGGTACCGGCAGCAGCACACCCTCAAGGGCGCCTCACGCAGCGCGATGCCCCAGTCGACCGGCCGATGGTGACCCTCCGTTGACCGGTTCGCCGGCCTGGCCGACCACCGCCATCGGGGCCGGCCAGCCTGCACACCCGAGCCGTGATGATCAAGAGCCCCTCGGGGGGTGATCCGTTCTTTAAGCAGGGGGGCGGGCGACCCAAAAGCTCTTGTCGCCCGGTTTTTTACACGGGGCCCATCGCTCGCTAATCACCCGATCTGTCATTTCGGGTAAATAGCGACTCTCCGTAACCGTCACTTTGAGTCACGAAGCGGGGGTGATCATGGCGAGCAACGTCGAGGCGACCCAGGCCGAGATCGATCACCTCCGTATCGGCGAGTCAGCTCCTGGCCTTGCGCAACTTGCACTCTCGCTTGCCGCTGCGGTTGACAACCCGGGCAACGTGACCGCGCAGTCGAACGCCGCCCGTGAGCTACGCACCGTGCTCGAAGCCCTCCGGAAGCTGGCGCCGCTGGCCCAGGAGAAGGACGCCGTGACCGCCCTGAGTGACGAGCTGGCCGCGAAGAGACGGGGGGACGGCCTTGTCCGTGCCCGCCGCGCCTGAGCCGCGGGGCGCCCAGACGCCCCGGCTGTACACCGCGCCGCCCGCCTTCACGTCCTCGGCGGCACAGGAGGCCGTGGAGCTGGCTGCGCTGGCCGGCCTGGATCTCTTCCCCTGGCAGCAGCACGTCCTGGACGTCGGCATGCGGGAGCGGAAGGACGGCAAGTGGGCCGCCTTCGAGTGCTGCGTGAACGTCCCGAGGCAGAACGGCAAGGGCGGTTTGATCGAGGCCCGCGAGCTGGCCGGCCTGTACCTGCTGGGCGAGCGGCTGATCATCCACTCCGCTCACGAGTTCAAGACGAGCCGGGTGGCGTTCCAGCGGGTCCAGTCCCTCATCCTCGGCACCCCTGACCTGCGGAAACGCGTCAAGCGGATGCTGAACAACACCACCGAGACGTCCATCACGCTGACGACCGGGCAGTCCCTGCAGTTCATCGCCCGCTCCGGCGGGTCCGGTCGAGGGTGGACGGGCGACTGCAACATCCTCGACGAGGCCATGGCGTTGGGCGACGACGCCATGGGCGCCCTGATGCCCACCATGTCCGCGATCGAGAACCCCCAGCTCTGGTACTACGGCAGCGCTGGCATCGGCGCCCCCTCGGTGCAGCTTGGCCGTCTCAGGCGTCGCGCGCTGGCGGCCCTCGAGGCCGGCGTCCCGGACCCGTCGCTGGCGTACTTCGAGTGGTCGGTGGACCCGCACGTGGACGAGTGCCGGGCCGACTGCACGGCGCACGACGACTCCGACGACCCGGCGTCGTGGGCGAAGGCGAACCCCTCGCTGGGCTACCTGATCTCCCATGAGTTCGTCCGCAACGAGCGGGCCTCTCTGGGGACGTCCGGCATCTTCGAGCGTGAGCGGCTCGGTGTGGGCACGTACCCGAGCGACGAGGCCGACACCTGGCAGGTCATCGGCGAGGACGCCTGGCGGGCCCTGGCGGACGCCAAGCCCCCCGCCAAGCCGGGCGACACGGTGGTCTTCGCCATCGACGCCACCCCGGAGCGCTCGCACGCCGCCATCGCCACGGCCACCCCCTGGCGGGGCGGCACACACATCGAGGTGCCGGAGCACCGCCCCGGCCTGGGCTGGGTGGTGGACCGGGCAGCCGAGCTGCACGCGAAGTGGTCGCCGCGGTGCTGGGTCATCGACGGCGGTGGCCCGGCCGGCTCCCTGATCCCTGCCCTGGAGGATCGGCTGGGCATCACGGTGGTGCAGCCCAAGGCCCGGCAGATCGCCCAAGCCTGCGGCCAGTTCTACGACGCGGTCGCCGACCAGTCCCTGTCCCACCTTGACGAGCCGTCCCTCGCGGTGGCCTTGGCGGGCGCCCAGACGCGGCCGCTGGGCGACGCCTGGGCCTGGGCCCGCCGCAACGTCGGCATGGACATCAGCCCCCTGGTGGCGGCCACCCTCGCGAAGTGGGGCATGACCGCCGAGGTCGAAGAGAAGCCCAAGGACATCCTGAGCAACGTGTGGTGAGAGGGGAATCGGCATGAGCTGGTGGTGGCCCTTCCGCCGCAGGCAGCAGCAGCGTGCGATCACGTACCAAGACGTCTGGGGATCGGGCGGCGACCCCGCAGTGCTGCGGGGCGGCTCGCAGGAGCGGGCCCTGCGACTGGCGCCCGTGTACGCCGCTACACGGCTGCTGGCGGACTCGGTGGCATCCCTGCCCATGAAGACGTTCGTGGCCGTCGGAGAGGAGCGCAGACCCACCCCGCTGCCCCCGTTGTTCCGGCGGCCGTCCGCGGTCGGCACGCGCTACGACTGGCTGCATCGCGCGGTCACGTCGCTGACGCTGCGGGGCAACGCCTACGGCCTGATCGTCGCCACGGACGCTGCCGGCTGGCCCTCACAGATCGAGTGGCTGCACCCCGACGACGTCAGCATCGAGGACAACTTCTCCGCCGTCCCGGTCTGGTACTACAAGGGCCGGCGTCTCGAGGCCGAGCAGATGTTCCACATCCCGGCGTACACGCTGCCTGGTCAGATCCTCGGCCTGTCCCCCATCGGCTACCTGATGGTGACGACGGAGACGGGGCTGCTGGCCCAGCAGTTCGGCCGTGACTGGTTCGCCAACGGCTCGACCCCGGCCGCGGTCCTGGAGACCGACCAGGAGGTGTCGAAGGAAGCGGCCGGAATCTTGAAGGCGAGGTTCAAGGAGGCCGCCGCCGCGCGCGACGTGGTGGCCCTGGGCGGCGGGGTGAAGTACCGGCCGATCAGCGTGCCGGCCGACGAGTCCCAGTTCCTGGAGACGATCAAGGCCACGGCCAACCAGATCGCCGCCTGGTACGGGGTGCCACCGGAGAAGGTCGGCGGCGAGACCGGCGGGTCCCTGACGTACAACACGGTCGAGCAGAACAGCATCGACCTGGCCACCTGGACCTTCCGCCCATGGCTGGCTCGCCTGGAGCAGGCGTTCTCCCTGCTGCGGCCGCCGGTCGAGGAGGTCACGTTCAACGCCGACGCGATGATCCGCACCGACCTCAAGTCGCGCTACGAGGCGCACGGCATGGCCCTGGACCAGGGCTGGCGCAACCGGGACGAGGTCCGCGCCATCGAGAACGAGGCGCCGCTGCCCGGCGGCCTGGGCCAGACGTACCTGCCGCTGTCGTCGGCGATGTCGGTCAGCCTCGACCCGGAGCAGGCCAACGCCCGCAACATCGTCGAGATGATCCAGAAGGTCGGTTCGGGTGTGGGCGTCATGCTCACCGCCGACGAGGCGCGGGCGATCCTCAACCAGGCCGGGGCGAAGCTCACCGGCCACTACCAGGCCCCCGTGGCCCCGGAGGAACCATGACCGAGCAGCAGGAACGCCGGTTCACCCGCGGCCTCGTGGAGGTCCGGGCGGCCGGCGGTGCGAGGACGATCGGCGGGTACGCCGCGAAGTTCAACACGTTGTCGCGGAACCTGGGTGGGTTCGTCGAACGGATCGACCCGGCCTTCTTCGCCAAGTCGGAGGGCGACGGCTGGCCCGAGGCGCTGGCCCGCTACAACCACGACGACAACCGCCTGCTGGGCACAACCGACGCGAAGACGCTGCGGCTGGTCACGGACGGCACCGGTCTGGACTACAGCGTGGACGTGCCCGCGTCCCGTGAGGACGTGTACGAGCTCGTCCAGCGCGGCGACGTCCGCCGGTCCAGCTTCGCGTTCTACACGTTCGCCGACGACTGGGGCATGACCGAGCAGGGCTTCCCGGTCCGGACGCTGCTGTCCGGGCAGCTGGTCGACGTGGCCCCGGTCAACACCCCGGCCTACCTCGACACCTCCACCGGGCTGCGGTCCCTCGCCGACAAGGCAGGCGCCGAGCTGGAGGAGATCCGGGCCGCCGCCGAGGCCGGCGACCTGCAGCAGTTCCTCGCGACGCCGAAGCACCAGGTCGTCATCGACATCAAGGCGGACCCGGCGGCGCTGGCACAGGCCGTCCGCCAGGCCACCACACAGACTCCGCAAGACGGGCAGGGCGACCCCCACCCGGTCCTCGCGGTACGGCAGCGACGCGCCGAGCTCCTTCAGCGCCGCACCCCCTGAGGCAGGGCGACACCCACCTCGACACCCCATCCCATCAGGCACCCCGGCACCAGGCCGCGGGTGTCGTCGTCTTGCCCAGGAGGGCACCCGTGAGCAGGTTCATTCAGCAGATCCAGGAGCGGCGCAACGCTGCCTGGGAGCAGGCCAAGGCGCTGCTCGACGCGGCCGAGGCCGACAAGCGCGACCTGACCGCCGAGGAGGAGCAGACCTACCAGCGCATCAACAGCGAGATCGACCAGATCGACCTGCGCGTGAAGGACATGGTCGACGCCGAGCAGCGCGCCAAGGACGCCGAGGCGGCGTTCTCCGGGCTGCTGGCCAAGCCCCAGTCCGGCCCGGTCGGCGAGAAGAAGGACAGCGACCTGCGGCGCTGGGCCCGCGGCGAGATGCGCAGCATCGACATCGCCGTCCCCACCGGCGCCAGCTTCCGTGACCTGACCAAGGGCACGGCGACCGCCGGCGGCAACACCGTCCCCACCACGTTCTACGGCCAGCTGATGGCCCACCTCATCGAGGTGTCGGGCGTGATGATGGCCGGCCCGACCGTCCTCAACACCAGCTCGGGCGAGACCATCGAGGTCCCGGTCACCACGGCGCACTCCTCCGCGGCGCTGACCGCCGAGGCCGCGACCATCACCGAGTCCGACCCCGCGTTCGCCAAGCGGTCCCTGGGCGCCTACAAGTACGGCGTCCTGCTGCAGGCGTCGTCCGAGCTGCTGTCCGACACGGGCGTCGACCTCGAGGGCTACCTGGCCATGCAGGCCGGCCGCGCGCTGGGCAACGCGTTCGGCGTCCACGCCATCACCGGTGACGGCTCGTCCAAGCCGACCGGCATCGTCACCTCGGCGTCGACCGGCGTGACCGGCGGCACCGGTGTCGCGGGCGCGTTCACCGCGGACAACCTGATCGACCTGTACTTCAGCGTCATCGCCCCGTACCGCAACAGCCAGTCGTGCGGCTGGATGATGCGGGACGCCACCCTCGGCGCGGTGCGGAAGCTGAAGGACAGCCAGAACCAGTACCTGTGGCAGCCCTCCATCCAGGTCGGCGCCCCGGACACCCTGCTCGGTAAGCCGGTGTACACCGACCCGAACGTGGCCGCTGTCGCGACGACGGCGAAGTCCGTGATCTTCGGTGACTTCTCCGCGTACTTCGTCCGCATGGCGGGCGGCGTCCGGTTCGAGCGCTCCGACGACTACGCGTTCAACTCCGACCTCACGACGTTCCGGGCGATCATCCGCGCGGACGGCCTGACCGTCGACCAGACCGGCGCGCTGAAGGTGTTCGCCGGCGCCGCGACCTGAGCCATCACCGAGACGGGCGGCTGCCCTCGGCGGCCGCCCGGCCGTACCCCTGTAGGAGGACGCAGCAATGCGAGTTCGCATGAAGGTCACCATCTCCGGCACCCGCGACGGCCAGGCCTGGCCAGAGCGCGGCGGCACACTCGAGCTCCCGGAAGACGAGGCGAAGCAGCTGCTCGCCGGCGGTCTGGCCGAGGAGGACGACGGCGAGGCCCCCGGCGAGGAGAACGCGGTCGCGCCGGGCGAGCCGGAGAAGGCTGCCGGCCGGGCCAAGCCCGCAGCCAAGCCGGCCACCCAGAAGTAGCAAGGGGGTCGCCATGGCGCTGCTGACGCTGGCCGAGGCCAAGGCCCAGCTCGACATCGAATCCACTGACCACGACACCGAGCTGACTGGCTACGTCAACGCCCTGACCGCCAGCATCGAGCGCCACGTCGGACCCGTGCTCAATCGGTCCGTGGCCGAGGTACTGGAGGGCCGGTCACCGACCCTGTGCCTGACGAGCGTGCCCGCCGTGGCGCTGACCTCGATCCTGCCCGTGCTGACGAGCGGGCAGGCGGTCGACGTCAGCAGCGTGCACCTCGACGGCGCCACGGGCATCGTTCGGCGGCTGGACGGCGGCACGTTCCGCGGCGGGCTGTGGACGGTGACGTACACGGCCGGCCGGGGAGAGATTCCCGCGACCATCAAGACCGCGGCGCTCATCCTGCTGCAGCACCTGTGGCGAACCCAGTACGGCGCGGCGCGCGGTGCCGGCAGGGCCGACGACTTCGACGTGAACGAGCCCGCCCCCGGCTGGGGATACGCCATCCCGAACCGGGTCCTGCAGCTGCTGGAGCCGTACAAGATCGCCCCGGCGGTGGCGTGATGGCCACCTCCGCGGCACCGGCCGCCGTCGATGCCCTGCTCGCGATCCTGCGCGCCGCGCCCGGCCTGGGCGGCGTCCGGGTCATCGACGGCCCGCCCTCGAACAACATGACCGAGAGGCACCGGGTGTACGTCGGCTGGTCGCCGAACGGCGAGCAGGCGGTGGACATCCAGCAGTCCTTCGCTTCCGCGGGCGCCAGGCGCCGGGACGAGGAGGGGCTGATCTCCTGCTACGCCGAGACCCGCGCCGGCGACAAGGACATGTCCCTGCGGCGGGGCCGCGCCTTCGGGATCGTGGCCGCCGTCGAGGACGCACTGCGCGCCACGGACGCAGCCCCGGAGGCGCCGACCCTGAACGGCACGGTCCTGTGGGCGCAGCTGACTACCGGGTCCCTCATCCAGGAGTCCTCGGACACCGAGGCCCTGGCCGGCCTCGTGTTCACCGTGGCGTACCACGCCCGTATCTGACCCACCCAACCCCTGAGGAGTTAGCGATGGCGCGTGTGCGCTACATCGGCCCGGAGCCGGTCACCGTGCCGGAGCTCGGCGGCCGAGAGATCCAGCCCGACGAGCTCGTCGAGGTACCGGATGCCCGGTTCGACGGCTACGTCTGCCAGACCACGACGTGGGAGCCGGTCGAGGAACCGGGTGCCGCGAAGAAGACCGCGGCCAAGTCCGCAACGAAGGAGGCCTGATCATGGCGATCGGATCCGGACTCGGCGCACAGATCGGCATCGCGGCCGAGTCGACCTACGGGACGTTCGTGGCTCCGACGAAGTTCGTCGAGTTCACCAAGGAAAGCCTCGCCCTGAAGAAGACCACAGCACAGAGCGCCGGCATGGCCGCCGGGCGCCTGGTGGCTCTGTCTTCGCGGCGTGTGGTGACCCAGAAGGAGGTGACCGGCTCCATCGAGATGGAGGTCACCAACAAGGCCATGGGGCTGTTCCTCCAGGCGCTGATGGGGACCACGGTCACGCCCGTCCAGCAGGCGGTCACGACTGCCTACCTGCAGACCCACACGCTGGCCGATACCTGGGGCAAGTCTCTCTCGATCCAGGTTGGGATCCCGATGACGACCGGCACCGTCACCGACAAGTCGCTCGTCGGCTGCAAGATCATCTCGGCTGAGTTCTCGTGCGAGGTCGGCGGCATGCTGACCGTCTCGTTCGAGTTCGACGGGAAGAACTCGGACGAGACCCAGACGCTGGCTGCCGCCTCGTACTCCAACATGTCGCCGTTCCACTTCGGGCAGATGGGCCTGAAGACCGGCAGCTTCGGGGCGGAGACTGCGCTCGACGGCGTCCGCAAGGTGTCCGTGAAGATCGAGCGGCCGCAGGCGACTGACCGCTTCTACGCCAACAGCACTGCGCTGAAGGCTGAGCCGATCTCCAACGACCTCGTCAAGATCACCGGCTCCATCGAGATGGACTACGTCGCGACCACGATCGACGACCTCCACACCAGCGACGGTGCAACCAGCCTGGTGTGGGAGTTCATCGGGCCGATCATCGCAAGTACTTACGCCGAGACGTTCCGGATCAAGGTGCCTGCGATCAAGTTCGATGACGCACCGCCGCAGGTAGACGGGCCGGGAGTCGTGAAACCCACGTTCTCCTTCACCGGTCTGTACGACGGAACCAACCTGACGGCCATCGAGTTCATGTCCACGGACGTCACGCTGTGACGGAGGTGCTCCCATGGCTGTCGGCTCCGTACAGATTCACGGCACCGGCCAACTCCTGGACCTGGCCCGCCGACTGAATGCGGCAGGCGGGTCCCGGCTCCGGCAGAACATGCAGCGTCGGATCCGCCGCGCGGCCGAGCCGCTGTACACCGACCTGCAGCGCACCATCCGGGACCTGCCGATCAGGGCAGAGCCCCGCAAGGCCGGGAGCCGGGGCGGCTCGTCACCGACCACCCGGCCGCTGCGAGCGACGATCGCCGAGGCCGTGCGCCTCTCGGTCCGCACCTCGGGCAACCCCGGCGCCCGTGTCTGGGTAGACCGGTCCGCGCTGCCGTCCGACCTCAAGACGATGCCGTGGGTCATGAACAACGCGAACGGCCGGATCAGGCACCAGGTGTTCGGCAACCGCAAGCGCTGGGCCAACAACTGGACCACCCCGCTGTGGTGGGACAAGACAGTCCAACAGCACACCCCCCGGATGCGCGCCGAAGTGGAGCGCACCCTGAACGACGTCCGGCGCTGGCTGGACTGAGAGGACCCCGCCTTGATCGTGATCCACCGCCCCGCCGAGGGCGACGAAGAGCGCTTCGACGCCCGCAAGATCAAGACCTCGGAGGCGCAGATCGTCTCCCGCACCACAGACATGAGCTGGGCACAGGTCAAGGCCGGGCTGCTCGACGGGGACCCTGAGGCCATGCGGGCCATCGCCTGGGTCATCAAGAAGCGCACCGAGCCGACCCTGCGGTACGGGGACTTCGACCCGGAGGTTGAGGAGCTCGTCTCCCGGTTCGACGCGCGCGAGGTCGCCGACTTCTGCGAGCAGATCTCCAAGGCCCCCGGCACCGAGGAGGAGATCGACGCCGCCTACGACGAGGCCGCGCGCCATGCCGCGGACCCGGAGGCCGCCGCGGAGTACATCGCCAAGTTCCGGGAGGGCGGCCCAAAAGAGCCGGCCTCCTCCAAGAGCAAGACCTCGAAGTCCGGGTCCTGACCTACCTCGGGCTGTTCGGCCATCTCCTCGGCTACACCCCTGAGGTCGTCGAGAACCTGACCGTCGAGCAGTTCGAGGTCCTCACCGCCTGGATCGACGAGCACCAGGCCCAAGCGAGTAAGGCGGTGCAAGGCGATGGCTGAGCGGATGACCTTCACCCTGGACGGCCGGGACAACCTCACCCGCGTGCTGAACAACGCGGGCGACTCTGCCGCCCGGCTGCACCGCCGCATCGACGACTCGATGACCGGCAGCAACGCCAGCGTGCGGCAGTTCACCCAGGATGCCAACGGCCGGCTGCGCGACCTGCGCGGCCGGTTCCTCTCGGCAGGCGAGGCCGCCCGCCTGCTCGGGGACGACGCGAACGGGCTGTCGCCCATGCTGCGCCGGGTCGGTTCCTCGGCCGGAAGCGCGAGCGCCGAGCTCGGCAGCGCGGGCGGCGGCCTGTCCGGAGTGCTGGGCGCCATCGCCGCCATCGTCGTCCTGACACTGCTGCCGGCGATCGGGGCTCTCGTGCCCATGATGGCCGGCCTCGGCGTCGCGGCCGGAACCCTGGCGCTCGGGTTCAAGGGCGTCGGCGAGGCGGCCGCCCTGGCGGGCGAGGACAAGAAGAAGTACGCCGCCGCGCTGAAGAAGCTCAGCCCGGAGGCGCGGGAGTTCACCAAGGCCCTGGTCGGGTTGAAGGGCCAGTTCACGGCGTTCGCCCCGCAGATCCAGAAGGCGATGCTGCCCGGCTTCACCCAGGCGCTGAAGGACTCCAAGCCGGTCGTCGACATCCTCGGCAAGGCCATGACCGAGATGGGCCGCAGGTTCGGCAACGCTGCCCGCGGCGTCGGCCGGCTGATGAAGGACTCCGGCTTCCAGAAGGACTTCAACTCCACCCTCAAGCTCGGCAATACGTTCGTCCAGGACATGACCCGCAGCATGGGTCCCTTCGTTCGCAGCCTGTTCAGCTTCGGCGCCGCCTCCGGGCCGACGCTCAAGGCGTTCTCCACCGGCATCAGCGGCCTGCTCGGCAAGGGCCTGCCCGGCATGTTCGAAGGACTCAAGTCCGGGATCGGCGGCAGCGCCGCATTCCTCAACGGGTTCTTCACCTCGCTCAACACCCTGCTGCCCGCGATCGGCCGGTTCTCCGGCGCGGTCGCCAAGACCTTCGGGCCCGTCTTCGGCGAGTCGATGAAGCTCATGGGCTCGCTCACGTCGAACGTCCTCGACGCGCTGGGCAAGGCCCTGACCTTCCTCAGCCCCGTGTTCAAGGACGTCATGTTCGCGGTGAAGTCCGTGAACCAGGTCCTGGCCATCATCAAGCCCACCATCGAGGGCGTCGCGTCGGCGATCTTCGGCGCGCTGCTGCCCTCGGCCGGTGAGGTCGACAAGATGCGCGGCCCGTTCCAGCGC
Organism: Streptomyces sp. MS191; assembly: GCF_008042125.1. Lineage (GTDB taxonomy): Bacteria > Actinomycetota > Actinomycetes > Streptomycetales > Streptomycetaceae > Streptomyces. Next base: position 2,818,479 of record NZ_RDBI01000040.1, on the reverse strand, counting down.
CTGTCCGAGGCCATCGAGCGGAACAAGCAGGGCATCCAGGAGGCCAGCCGGATCTTCGGCGGCGTCGTCATCGACATGACGGGCATCGCCCTGGAGAACCTGCCGCGAGTGATCGCCCTGTTCCGGATCATGTCCACCGGCGTGCTCAACGCCCTGGGCGTCATCCTGTGGGGCGCCTCCAAGTCGTTCGGCTGGATCCCGGGGATCGGCGACAAGCTGCGCACGGCGGAGCGGGAGTTCGGCCAGTTCAAGGACTCCTACGTCCAGGGCCTGCTGACAGCCGAGCAGAAGACCCGAGAGTTCGCCCAGTCGGCGGCGCCGAAGCTGCAGGCCGGCAAGCTGAAGCTGAACATCGACAACTGGACGAGCCAGATCGCCACCGCCAAGTCCAAGATGGCGGGCCTGCCTCCGGAGCGGCAGGCCAAGCTCCGGGCGAACATCGCCGACCTGCACGAGAAGATCCTGCAGGCCCGACGCGAGCTGGACCAGCTGAACGGCAAGACGTCCACCACCTACGTCCAGACCGTGTTCCGCACGGCGCACGGAACCGTCGGCCACCCGAAGGGATCCGGCGGCCGGGAGCGGGCACGCGGTGGCCCGGTCTTCGGGCCCGGCACCTCGACGTCGGACAGCATCCCGCTGTGGGCGTCCGACGGCGAGTACGTCGTCAAGGCATCCTCCGTGTCGAAGTACGGCCTGGCGTTCATGGACGCGCTGAACGCCGGCCGCGTGGGCGCCACTCCCGGATCCTCGGGAGCGCCGACCGCGATGGCCGGGGCTCCGTCCCTGCCGGCCATGGGCGGCCAGACGACCGGCCTCGGGCAGGACGCGGCCCGCGGCCTGGTCGCGGGCATGCTGAAGTCCCGTGGCGCGGTCGACCAGGCTGCACAGCACATGGCGGCCGGGATCCCGCAGGGCATCCGGACCGAGCTGCAGATCGCCTCCCCGTCCAAGAAGGCGATCGCCCTCATGCAGGACCTGAGGGCCGGCGTCGTCAAGGGCCTGACCGGGTCGAAGGCGGCCATCGCCGCCACGGCGAAGGACCTGGCCAAGGACATCTGGAAGGCGTGGGAAGGCACCCGGTCAACCAAGGACACCACCCTGGTGCGGATGGTGGACCGGGACACCAAGCGCCTGCAGTCCCTCGCCTCCCAGCGGGACGCGCTCGCTGCCCGGATCGCCGAGGCGAACAAGTATCGTGGCGAGCTCACCTCGGCAGCGCGTGAGCAGTCCGGCCTGAGCAGTCTCGGTCTGGATGCCGAGCAGGTCAGCGGCAGCAGCATCCAGTCCGGCCTCTCCCAGAAGCTGGCCAGGGTCAAGCAGTTCGCCAGCTACATCCAGGTCCTCGGCAAGCGCGGCCTGTCCAAGAGCCTGCTGCGGCAGATCCTGGCCATGGGCCCGGAGTCCGGGTACGCCTACGCCTCCGCTCTGGCGGGCATGTCGATGTCCGGCCTGTCGTCGATCAACCGCACGCAGACCGACCTCGACAAGGCGACGGACGCACTTGGCGCTGCCGGCGCCGACGTCATGTACGACGCCGGGAAGAACGCGGGGCGCGGGTTCCTGACCGGCCTCGCCTCCCAGCAGAAGGCCATCGAACAGCAGATGGTGGCGATCGCCCGGGGCATGGAGCGGGCGATCAAGAAGGCCCTGGGCATCCGGAGCCCGAGCCGGGTCGGCCACGGCGTAGGCCACAACTTCGGCGGCAGCATCGCGGGCGGCACGCTCGCCTCGCTGCCGATGGTGGGCCGGGCAGTGGACGCGGTCGGCGCCCGCATGTCGGCACTGCAGCCCGCTGCGCCGCGGGCACTGGCGGCCGCAGGCGGCGTGTCCGGCGGGCGGGGAGGGATGACCGTGAACGTCACGATCCAGGGAGCGATCGACCCCATCGCCACGGCCGAGCAGGTGCGCACTCTGCTCGTGAGCCTGAACCGACGGTACGGCTACCCGACGGGGGTGATCATGCAGTGACGTCGACAATCCTGGTGGAGGCCGGGTTCGGGTACGCCCCGGCCGGCTCCGCCATCACCTGGACGGACATCACGCAGTGGGCCGACGTGGCCCGGTCGCAGATCCGGATCACGCGCGGCGCCTCGGATGAGCTGTCTCAGATCCAGCCCGGAACCTGCAGCCTGATGCTGGACAACCGGGACGGACGGTTCACCGAGGGCAACGCCTCCAGCCCGTACTACCCGTTCATTCGGCCGAGCTGCCCCATCCGCGTCAGCGTCATCGTCGCCGGTGTCACCTACCGGCGGTTCTACGGCGCGGTCACGGACTGGATCCAGGGGTGGAACGGACTGGAGGACACGGTCACCGTCACCGCGGCCGACCTGTTCAACCTGCTCCAGGGCGACGACGCGCTGCAGCCCATGCTCGTCGAGGAGATCCTGCAGCTCGGGCCGCTGGCCTACTACCCGCTGTCCGAGCCGGCCGACTCCACCACCGCGGGCGACATCGCCGGTTCCGGGACCGGGGCGCTGGCCATCACCCAGGTCGGCAGCGGCGGCACGCTCACATTCGGGGAGGACGCAGGCCCGCCGGCCGACGGCCTGACCGCCCCGGTGTTCACCCCGGCGTCCGCCACCGCAGGGAAGATCCTGACCGCGGACCTGGGGACTGGCTTCGCTGACGCATCGAGCCTGGCCTACCTGTTCTTGGAGGCGTGGTTCACCACCTCGACCGCCGGGAGGGTGCTGTTCTCGCTGCGGTCCGACAGCGGGCTCTACCAGATCATCATCAGCCTCGACGGCACCGGGAAACTCCGCATCCAGACGACCATCGTCGGCGGGCCGCTGTCCGGGTACATCGACGTCGTCACCACCAGCCCGAACCTGGCCGACGGCGTGCCGCATCACATCGTCTACGACGAGCAGGGCGGCTACATCTACGTGGACGGCGGCACCGGCTACGCGGTCCTGGTCGACGGCATGGTGGAGCTCCGGCACCTGAGCATCGGCGGCCACGCGAGCGACCGGCTGTGGTCGGGCAGCATCTCGCACGTCGCCCTGCACGCCCCCGCGGGCGTGCTGTCCGCGCCCCTGTTCATGGCGCACTACGCGGCCGGTGCCACTGGGTTCTCTGGGGAGGACGCGGACGACAGGGTGCTGCGGCTGGCCGGCTACACCGGCATCGGCGGCCTGGTCACCTCCGGCACGTTCAGCCCGGTCGCCTCGCAGGGCGAGGGCGGCCGGACCGCGCTGGAGATGATGCGGCAGGTCGAGACCACCGAGGGCGGCAAGCTCGCCACCCACCGCGGCAGCGCGAGTCTGGTCTTCCAGTCCCGGACCGTCCGCTACAACCCCACCCCCGCGATCACCCTCACCTACGCCGACCTGGAGACCGGCGGCGTCTCCTCGGCCACCGACACCCAGAAGCTCATCAACACCGTCACCGCGTCCAGGCCCGGCGGTGCGACGCAGCGGGTGGCCAGCGCCGAGAGCCGCGAGGCTTTCGGGCCGCGCCGCCAGGAACTGGAGCTGCTGAAGACGAGCGATCTGCAGGTTCTCGACGCGGCGTACTGGCTGGTCTCCCGCTACGGCGAGAGCCGATCGGAGATCCGGCAGGTCCCGATCGACGCCTACTCGATGCCGGACGCCACCTACCAGGCCCTGATGAACGCTGACATCTCCACCGTCCTGGCCGTGGCCAGCATGCCGGCGACCGCGCCGAGCAGCACGGCGACCGTCACCGTCGAGGGCTACACCGAGGCCATCGGCCAGTCCCGCCACCTGCTCAACTTCCACACGTCGAGGACGTACACGGACGCCGTGTGGGTCCTGGACGACGCCACCTACTCCGTCCTCGGGTCCACCACCCGGCTCGCCTACTGAGAGGAGACGACCTCGTGCCGATCCCGATCACGCGGGCCGAGACGTTCTACACCCCGCCGCCCGACCAGCCGCCCACCGACTGGGACCTGGTACCGCCGGCCGAGCGGGTCTGGCGCTGGGTCGAGCAGCGCCAGCAGCGGCACCTCATCCCGCCCGACGGCTACATCCTGGGACAGCAGGTCTGGGCCCGCATCAACCACGGCCGCTGGGTCGCGGACTGCCCGTGCGGCTCCGCGCAGGTCGTCACCCCCGACGACCCCCGGATGGCCTGCACAGAATGCGGCTACGGCTGGATCGTCGTCGAGTTCCCCGAGGACGTCGCCGCGGCGGAGACCGCGGTCCTCGAGGAGCTGCCGCACCTGCGGAACTGGGACAACGCCGACGCCCCCGAGGCCAGCCCGACGCTGCCCACACCCGTGGTGAAGCGCAGTGTGCCCCGAGCCCGGCAGGAGATGACCCGATGACGTTCGCTCCCCGGACCTGGGTGGTCGGCGAGGTCGTGACCGCCGCCCTACTCAACCAGGAGATCCGCGACCAGATCTCCAGCATGTTGGCGGCCTGGACGTCGTACACGCCGGCGTGGACCGCGGCTACCACCAACCCGGTGCTGAACAACGGCAGCATCGCCGGCCTGTACATGAAGCTGGGCCGGACCGTGCAGGTCCACGCGGAGATGACCGCGGGCAGCACCACGACCTACGGCTCCGGGCAGTGGTCGATGAGCCTGCCCGCCGCCTCGACGACCTCGCCCGGTATCCGGATCGGCACCGCACAGGCGTCCGGTTCAATCCGGGCCGCCGGCCACACGACCGTGAACAACAACGCGACCACGTTCGGTATCTGGTTCCCCGCCACCACCGCGGTGTCCAACCTGTCGGCCTGCACTGCGACGGTGCCGTTCACCTGGGCGAACACCAACATCCTCAGATGCACGCTCACCTACGAGGCCGCCGCCTGACGCCGCCCCACCTCGTCCGCCCCGCGCCGCCGGCCGGGGCCTTCCTCATGTCTGGAGGCCTGCATGGGCTTCTCTCGTACCGCGTTCGTGAACCTCCTCAGATCCCAGACCGGGTACCACGAGGGCCGCGATCCGTCCGGCAACTGGAACAACGACCAGAAGTTCAGTGACGAGACGCCCGGCCTGGAGTGGAGCGACTGGCAGGCGTGGTGCGCGACCTTCACCGCCTGGGGCGCCAACAAGCTCGGCGCCCGCTCGCTGTGGCCCATCACCGCGTCCTGCTACACCGCCGTCCAGTGGTGGAAGAAGGCCGGCCGCTGGACCGAGTACCCCGTCCTCGGTGGGCCCTTCTACCTCGGCAGCGCAGGCCAAGACCACGTCGGCGTCGTCACCGCCTACGACGCCGACTGGATCTGGACGGTCGAAGGCAACACCAACTCGGGCGGCTCGTACCAAGGGGATGGCGTGTACGAGCGCAAGCGCCCCCGCCGCGGCGCCGGAAGCCCCTACGGCTACGGCATCCCCCAGTTCGACGAGGGCACCATCAGCGCCGACCCCGCTCTCGGCGGCACCAAGGCAGCATCCGTCCCCAAGAAGACGTCCACCACTACCCCCCCGACCACGACCACCACACCCCCGAAGGAGACGCCCGTGACGCTCACCGAGTACGAGATGGACCGCATCGCCACCAAGGTCACCGAGCGGCTGCTCAACACCAGGCTGGAGAGCCCGACCGCAGCGCCCGGCACGGACCCGACCCGCCGTCTGTCGACCTTCATCCGGTGGGCCGACCAGAACACCGCAGACATCCTGGCCGCTGTGGACGAGGTCAAGGCCGAGGTCGCTTCCCTCAAGGAGGCCCAGTCGTGAGGACGTTCGGACGTGAGCCGGCGCTCATCATCGCCGCCGTCAGCGCAGCCCTGTCGCTGATCGTCAGCTTCAACTTCGGCCTGTCCGCCGAGCAGGCTGGCGCACTCGTCGCCGTCGTGTCCGCGGTGTTCGCCGCAGCCACGGCGGCCGTGACCCGGCCGATCGCGCCCAGCGCCTTCACCGGCCTCGTCGCCGCCGGCGTCGCGCTGCTCGCCGCCTACGGGCTCAACGTATCGGCCGAGACCGTCGGCGCGCTGAATGCCGTGGTCCTCGCCGTCCTCGGGCTCATCACCCGCGGGCAGGTCAGCCCGGCTGCCCCTCGCTCGCAGGCGGGCGCCTGACCTTGCCCGTGCCCGACCCGACTCAAGGGGGCGAGACCGTCGTGACCGACATTCTCGGCTTCACCCCGACCGACCTGGGCCTGACTGGGCTCATGGGGCTAGTGGTTTTACTGATCTTGACGGGCCGACTCGTGCCCCGCTCCACCCTGCTCGACATGCGGGAGGAGCGGGACACGTGGCGCGCCGCGCACATCGAGTCCGAAGCGGCGCGGCAGGCGGAACGCGAGCAGGTCACCGAGCTGCTCGAACTGTCGCGCACGGCTGGCCACGTCCTCACCTCCCTGCCGAAATCGGGGGAGGTGGGAGCGGATGCGGATGCGGATCTGGCTGATGCGTCTGATCGGTAGGCGCCACCCAACGGCCGGCCAGCGCGCGGCCGGCGGCGCGCTCGCTCGCGCACAGCGGGACCGAATCGCAGCCGAGGCCCGGCGGCCCGAGGTCGAGGCCGCGGCGGAGGTGCTCCGACTGGCCCGCTACGAGAACCATTTCGCGGAGAGGATCGCCGCGGCGTACCGGGGAGTGCCCCATGCCTGACCTGGCTGTAGACCAGTGGATCAACACGGCAGCGTCCTGCGCCGCGTTCCTGATGTGCGCGACGTTCGCTGTCGTCTACCACGTCCGCGCGCCCTGGTGGCGCTCGGCCGTCGGCCGCAACCTGATGCTGTTCGCCGGCGCCGTCGGCGGCCTCTGTCTCTACACCGTGCTCATCACACTGTGGCCGACCGGCTGCCCCGCGACCGTCCTCCGCGGCGTCCGCACCGCGCTGCTGCTCTCGATCGCCGTGCTCATGGTGCAGCGCACCCGGCTCGTCATCCGCGCGCAGGCCATCCCCCGCGGCCCCGGCCGCTGACCCCACGCCCCCTCTGCCTTCGGGTGGAGGGGGCGTCTTCGTCATGCTCGATCAGGACGGCGTCTCGCCGAGGATGGAGCGAAGCCAGTCCAGAGAGCCGTGCGCGAGAAGCTCGTCCGCAAGGCGCTGGCCCGTCTCGGTCGTCAGCCGCGCGCGGCTGTTGTCGATCCAGCGCTGGGCGTTCTCGTGCCCCTGTGCCTTGTACTCGATGCCCTGCAGCATGCACTCCAGTTTGTCTGCGTCACGGGCGCAGAGGGCCTCGGCGGATTCCTTGGCTTCATACTCAGCGACCAGTTCCCGCACGGTCGCGGCCAGCACCTCGGGCATGCCGCGTGTCTGGTCTGCAGTTACCTCGCGAGGATCGGCGCTGCTGGCGTACTTCTTGCCGAGGTAGTTCACATCCCCAGTGCGAGTCTCCTGGGTGTCATGCCAGACGGCAAGGAAGGCGGCACGGGCAGGGTCGGCGCCCTCGAGCTTGGCGATGATGGAGGCGATCAACGAGGTGCGCCACGAGTGCTCGGCGACGCTCTCAGGGTCCCGGACGCCGGCCATCCACCATCCCGTGCGGCGGGCGTGCTTGAGTGTGCCCGCCTCGTACAGGAAGTGGGCCACCGCGGACAGGTCGTCTGCCACCGTCCGTCTCCTCTCACGCCTCGGCGAGGCGGATCGCGTACCGGATGCCTTCGAGCTCACGGCGCGATCGCGTCGACAGCTCCCGGCTATCCAACATCACAGGGAGCCGGGCGCGCAGAGTACGGCCGGCGGCGGAGGTCGGGCGGAGCAACCCCGGCCGGGCGGCCAGAAGCGCCCACAGGGTGTGGACGTTCAGGTCGAAGAAGCCGTGACGAGGGGTGAGCCCTCGGACCAGGTGCTCCATCAGCTTGTCGCCCTGCCATGGACCTGGCTTGGGGGAGGCGATGAAGTCGTCGGACAGCTGGATGTGTGGCGCCTCGCCGATCCAGTACGCCCAGTAGTTGAGGTTCGCGGCTTCGCTCGCATCGTTGTCCGCCAGGGTCGTGGCGATGAAGTGGCCCATGCGGTCCTGGTCCCCCTGGCGGGCAGCGACGGCGGCGACCGATCGCTCGTTGAGCCACCGGGTGAGCCAGTCTTCCGGCCGCGCCGTGCGCTGCTGGGCGGCGAGCCACCGCGTGGTGTCCGGCGCGTCGTCGTATCCCGCCAGGTACAGGGCCTGGCGCCGCAGGAGGAAGTCGTCATCGCTGCGGGCCTGCTCAGCTGTGCGTCTCATGCGAGTGAAGAACCGCGCGCGTTCTCCGGCCGGCAGCTCCGGCGCTGTGGGGACGGGGCCTCGTCGAGGGCGAGGTGGCGGCGGAAGGTCCCGCAGCGGCGTGGGGGCGACGCCGCTCAACGGCCACGCGAGGACCTCCACCAGGTCCCGTTGCATCACCCAAGCCCCCATGGGATTGGCCGATGCAGGCGCCTCCTCGTCCAGCGCGCTGGCCAGCAGCACGTCTGCCTCCATGGCGCGTTCCAGGGCGAGTAGCAGCGCTGGAACGGCGCCGAGCTGGAGAAGCCGGTGTCGGTGCACGAGCATCTGCCCGACAGGCGTGGACGTTAAGGGGCGGCGGCCCGACTCCCATCCGGCGATGGTGTCGGACGAGACCCGGAACTCCTCGGCTAACTCCTCTTGCGTGCGACCGAGTTGCTCCCGGATCAGACGGAACACGTACCCGGAGACCACCCCACCGCGCGGTCGAGGTAGGGAACCCTGACCGGTGGTCCGGGTGGTGCGCGGGTGGCTGTCCATGGTGTCCCCCTCTGCGCGATGGCTGGCCCCGCGTACCGGTACCGGCGGTCACTACTGGCGGCAACGCCCGGCTTCTACCTTCGTACTCGCAGTGCCGATCGGGCAACTCAGCGTAGTAGGAAGGGCGCCGTCGTGGACGCTATCGAACTGACTCCTCAGGATTCGGGTGGCCCCAGCCCCACCACGGAGGTGCATCTCGGCCCGCTCCTGGAGCTGGCCGCAGATGCCATCGAGGAGCATGTCGAGCTGGCCGCAAGCCTCGACATCGCACGCGCCCTGAAGCTGCGGCACCACCCCGACATCGTGGAGCTGGCCCGGATGACGGACCAGATGCTGACGCACTGCGCGACGCTCGCCGTTGGGGTCGGGCAAATCCCCGTGGGCGCTCGCTCCCCGCGCGGCGCCGTGGTCCTGGAGACCTGGACGCAACTCAAGGACGACGGCCCTGCAGATGGCCCCCTGGGCCCGTGGTCCTACACCCGCCACCTAGCGCTCGCCGCCCGCGACATGCTGGAAGAGATCCATGACCACCGCCGCAAGGCTGCATTCACCGGACGCCCCGGCCTCCCGCCACTGCCCCCCGGTGCCCGGTGAGGGACTGGCAGCGCCAGGCGATCTACCTCGTGATCGTCGTCGGCATGCTCGCCACGCTGGCACTCGGCATCACCACATGAGCATCCCCCTGTCACACCGTGTTGCCGCGCGGAGCTCCTCTGTGAAGCCAACCCGGGCCCCGCACGGACGGGCCTAGACTGGCTCGGCTGCCACCGACCGAAAGTACACAAATGCGACTCGACACGTTCCACCAGTTCGCTCTCTCAGCACTGGCTGCAGCACCCGATGTCCAGTCCGCTCAGCCGTGGGATCGAGGAGCCGAGCACCTGCGCGGCATCCATGTGACGCTGACCACCGGCGCCCAGTTTTGGATCGGCGTCACTGCTGCCGCCGCCTCGGGCGACAAGTGGGAAGGTCCGGAGATCCCTGTCGAGGGCGAGCCGCCGGCCGAGATTCCCTACCCGGAACTGTTCGAGGGCGGGAAGGCCACGCCGGAACGGGCTCAGGCCTACTTCGCTGCGGCGATCGCGAACAGCGGGTCGAAGGAGATCGCCTCGGCAGATCGGTACAGCAGCGAGGCGCAGTACCCGGGATTCGGTGTGATCTTCCACAGTGGGGCGCAGGCCTTCTGCCTGTTCCACCACACTGCCCGGCCTGGGCAGAGCGTCGGCGGCCGCGCGTTCGACCTGCAGGACGCCGTCTGAGACTCCCGCCCCCGGCGCGGGGCGGGTAGCACCACCCCTATCAGGTACCACCCACTCACTGGAGGACTGATATGCGGTTCGACCCTGCCCGCGTTGAAGGGAACTGCCCCGTCTGCGGTGCCGGCGTGGGCTCCCCGCCCGGCTCGCCGACCACGATGCATCAGCGCAACGGCACTGGAACTGAGACCTGCCCGGGCTCCGGAGCCCCGGCGGTCTAGCCGCCCGAACGACTGCCCCGGCCAGCGCCGTCCGCGCCGGCCGGGGCTCTTCTGCGTCTGCCTTCGATTCCAAGGCACCTCCGATATCGGCCCCCACTGGCGGGAAAGGTGCAGGTCAGGGCCCTGTCGAATCGCTTTCGAGGCTCCTCGAAAGTGATCTTCGATTAGGGGTGTCTTAGGCGGTGGTTGGGGTTCCCGCAGCCGGTGCCGCCGCTGATCAGATACGACACACGGGCGTCGATCAGTGCCCGCAGCACGCCCTCCCCGCCTGGCGGAACCGTGCCCGCGGCGGTCAACTCCGCGACGGAGAAGGCCCGCGGGCGCACCACCCGCAGCGACAGGCACGTCGAGCCGACGGCCACCGGCGGCAGCACGGCATGCATCCGGGTCCCGTCCGGAAGGCGGGCGTCCACCCAGGGCCGGGCGTCGTCGAGGCGCCGCCCGGCCACCGCCGCGAGTCGCTGCGCCAGCCGGCGCACGGCGGCCGCGTCGGCGAAGGCGACGTCGGTCAGTTCCAGGCCGGCGCCCCGGTCCACCCACACCCGGTCCGGCGCCGAGACGAGCACGTCGGTGACCTCGGGGTCGGCGAGCAGGGGCTCCAGCGGTCCGGTGCCGACCAGTTCGCACCGCAACGCCTCGGCGGCGCCCAGCACCTCCGTGTCGCCGAGCAGCCGCCCCTGCGCGCGCAGGGCCGCCGCCACCCGCGCCGGCGTCGGCTCGGCCCCGCTCTCCGCGAGCCGCTGACGCACGGCCTCCAGGAGGCCCGTCCCGGCGCCCCCTCCGGCGCCCCGCACGGCGCTCACCGCGCACCGCCGGGCGTGAGGACCCGCTCCCAGAACGCCGAGCAGAAGCGGCCGAGCGGTGCGCGGGACTCGGCGCCGGGCGGCTGCCCCGCGTCCTGGGCGGCCAGGAGGTCCGGATCGTGCGGAAGTTCGCCGGCGAGCGGCAGCCGCAGGGCGTCGGCGACCCACTGTTCGTCCAGACCCGCCGCGTACGGGCCGCGCACCACCACGCGCAGGTCCGTGAGCACCAGTCCGGCCAGCGAGGCGACCCGGTGGGCCGCGGCGACGGCCCGCAGTTCGCCGGGGACGACGAGGAGGCCGAGGTCGAGCTGTGCCAGCGCCTCGGTCACCGCCTCGTCGAGTCGGCGGGGCAGGTCCACCACGACGACCCCGCCCCGGCGCCGCGCCGCGGCGAGCACCGCCCGCATGGCCTCGGGCGGCACGGCGACCGCGTCGCCCCGGTCCCAGCTGAGCACCCGCAGGCCGCGCACCGAGGGCAGGGACTCCTCCAGCGCTCCGCCGGCCACGCGCCCCTTCGACTCGGCGAAGTCGGGCCAGCGTCTGCCCTCGGCCCGCTCACCCCCGAGCAGGACGTCGAGTCCGCCGCCGAGGGGGTCGCCGTCCACGAGCAGGGTGCGCCGGCCGGTCCTGGCGGCGGCCAGGGCGAGGGCGCAGGCCAGTGTCGAGGCGCCGGCCCCGCCGCGTCCGCCGATGACGCCGACGGTCAGCGCCTGACGCCCCACGCCCTCGGTCGCGTCGGCGATCCGGCCGACGAGCCGCCCTTCGGCGTCCGGCAGCCGCAGGACGCCGTCCGCCCCGATCTCGACGGCCGTCCGCCACACGTCCGGGTCGTCGGGCTCGCGCCCCACCAGCAGCACGTCCTGCCGTCGCGCCACCCCGCGGCAGCGGGCGGCCACGTCGTCACCGATCAGGACGAGCGGGGCCTCGGCCCAGACGCGGCGGTCGGGCACGGTGTGGTGCACCTGTGGCTCGGCACCCGCGGCGGCGCACAGCCGGAGCAGATCGTCGAGCAGCGCGAGGTCCTCGGTCACGATCAGCGGTCCGGCCCGCTCCGCGCCCTCGCCGGCCGCACCGGCTCCTCGGGCCCTGGCCGCCCCTGCGGCCCGGGTGGGTCCGCCGTCCCGCCGGCCCCCGCCGAAAGTCCGCGAAGCGCCGGAAGTCATGGTTCCCGCCACAGCACACGCTCCCTGTCCGTGTGATCCCGCCCGCATCGGTCACGCGGGCCGGGATCGGTGATTCCTGCCGTCCGCGAACTTCGCGGCAGGAATCACGGTGGGACCATCCGGGAAATCGTGTGGATCTTGCTCGAAAACTGTGGACAACTCACCGGTTGTGAATAACTCCATGCCCCTTACCGGGGCTTCCCGGAGAGCAGCGCGACGGTTACGCTCGGTGACGAAATGAAGGGATCACGCTGCCGCGGCCCGACGGCCGTCGAGAGGGGGACACATGGGGATCCGGCGGGCGAAAACACGTCCGGACATGCGACGACCCCCGCCGGGGGGGAGAGCGGGGGTCGTCTTTCCGGCCGACTCGGGGGGGGAGGAGCCGGACCGGGTTAGCACGGTCGCGAACGATCCGTGACTTCCATGGTGTACCCGAGAGCCTTCTCAGGCAAACCCACGCGCCCCAGCGTACGCCGAATGGCGGGCACCTATGCTCTGGCTTGTGGAAAACCACTCCTTGCCGCGCACAGCCGCCTTCTTTGACCTGGACAAGACGGTCATTGCGAAGTCCTCGACGCTGACCTTCAGCAAGTCCTTCTACCAAGGGGGACTGATCAACCGCCGCGCCGTCCTGCGGACGGCCTACATCCAGTTCGTCTTCCTCGTGGGCGGCGCCGACCACGACCAGATGGAGCGGATGCGCGAATACCTCTCCGCGCTCTGCAAAGGCTGGAACGTCTCGCAGGTCAAGGAGCTCGTCGCCCAGACCCTGCACGACCTGATCGATCCGCTCATCTACGACGAGGCCGCCTCCCTCATCGAGGAGCACCACACCGCCGGCCGGGACGTCGTGATCGTCTCGACCTCCGGCGCCGAGGTGGTCGAGCCCATCGGCGAGATGCTCGGAGCCGACCGGGTCGTGGCGACCCGCATGGTCGTCGGCGACGACGGATGCTTCACCGGCGAGGTGGAGTACTACGCCTACGGGCCCACCAAGGCGGAGGCGATCCGGGAGCTCGCGGAGTCGGAGGGGTACGACCTCTCACGCTGTTACGCCTACAGCGACTCGGCGACCGACGTACCGATGCTGGAGGCCGTGGGCCACCCGTACGCGGTGAATCCCGACCGGGCCCTGCGCCGCGAGGCCACCACCCGGGACTGGCCCATCCTCTCCTTCGAGAAGCCGGTCCGGCTCAAGCAGCGGCTTCCCGGGTTCCGGATGCCGCCGCGCCCCGCGCTCGTCGCGGCGGCGGCGGTGGGAGCGGCGGCCGCGACCGCCGGACTCGTCTGGTACGCGGCCCGCCGCCGCCAGAACGCCGCCCTCGCCGATCGCTTGGCCCGGATCTGAGTCACGGGCAAAGAAGTGGAACCAGGACTTTCGCTTCCCCTCCGACAGGAGTAGAAAGGAATCAGGCCCGCGAGACCTGGGACATCCGAGAGGATCACCTGTTGAGCAAGAAGGCCCCACGGACCTCGCACAGAAGCTGAGCACCCACGCGACGTCGACCCGTCGATTACGGGCCAGCCGCACCAGGCGATGGGCAAAGTTCCCCGCCTGATGGGCACATATCGAGGACGCATGGTAACTGGGCGGACGTGCCAGCGGCGGTACCGGATTCGGTACCGCCGCAACCCGTTTCAGGACCCGATCGCCCCGCCCATCAGGACGTGAGCCAGCGCCCCCTGAAGCGTGGGCCGAGAGCCGGAGCAACCGCCCGGACACCCGTCACCCGACACCCGTGAGCCGTGAGCTGTTGCCCACCACCTCCGGGTCGGTACACCCGGACAGGATCTAGGCCGCGCCCCGCTGGAGCGCCTCGCAGACCGCCGTCGACTCGCGGACCCCGAGCTCGACCGCCCGGCCGCAGTGGGCGATCCAGGCGGCCATGCCGTCCGGGGTCCCGGAGAGGTACCCCTCGAACGCCGCGACGTACGCCGCCCGCCCCTGCTCCGCGTGGCCGACCTCGGCCGGGCAGATCGACTTGGGGTCGAGTCCGCTGCCGATCAGCACGATCCGCTCGGCGGCCCGCGCGATCAGCCCGTTGTACGAGGTGAAGGGCCGCAGCGCCAGCAGCTCGCCGTGCACCACGGCGGCGCTCACCAGCGCCGGGGCCGTACCGCCCGCGATGATCAGCTCCGCGAGCCCGTCGAGCCGTCCCGCGACCTCGGCAGGGTCGGGCAGCGGCGCCTCGATCAGCGGCTCGTCGACCTTCTCGCCGGCCTGGCGGGGCCGGCCCACCGAATCCGCCGCCCCCTGCTCACGGCCCGCCTCGCCGACCGCGACCAGGTGCAGCCGGGCGAGCACCCGCAGCGGCGACTGGCGCCAGATGGAGAGCAGCTGACCGGCCTCGGCACCCAGCCGCAGCGCCGCTCCGACCGTCCGCGACTCGGCGTCCCCGCCGAAGTCGGTGCGCCGGCGGACCTCTTCGAGCGCCCAGTCCGCACCGGACAGCGCGGCGGAACCGCGCGCCCCGCGCAGGGCGGCCTCCGAGGTGATCTCGTGGCTGCGGCGCCGCATCACACGGTGCCCGTAGACCCGGTCGACGGCCTTGCGTACGGAGTCCACCGAGTCGGCGACGCCCGGCAGGGAACCGAGGGCGGCCAGGGGGTCAGAGGCGTGCGTACTCATAAGTACGGAGGCTACGCGTCCGGGACCGCGTCCCCACCCCGGAGTGGCCTTCTTCACGCACCTCGACCACGGGACGCGACGATTCCACTACGCTAGGTGAACATGAAGATCGCTTTCGTAGGGAAGGGCGGCAGCGGGAAGACGACGCTGTCCTCGCTCTTCATCCGTCACCTCGCCGCCAACGAAGCCCATGTGGTCGCGGTGGACGCCGACATCAACCAGCACCTCGGGGCCGCGCTCGGCCTCGACGAGCCGGAGTGCGCGGCGATGCCCGCGATGGGCGCGCACCTGCCGCTGATCAAGGAGTACCTGCGGGGCTCGAACCCGCGGATCGCCTCGGCGGACACGATGATCAAGACGACTCCGCCCGGGGAGGGGTCGCGGCTGCTGCGGGTCCGCGAGGACAACCCGGTGTACGACGCGTGCGCCCGCACCGTGACGCTGGACGACGGTGACATCAGGCTGATGGCGACCGGGCCGTTCACCGAGTCCGACCTGGGTGTGGCCTGCTACCACTCGAAGGTCGGCGCGGTCGAGCTGTGCCTGAACCACCTGGTCGACGGGGAGGACGAGTACGTCGTCGTCGACATGACGGCCGGTTCGGACTCGTTCGCCTCCGGCATGTTCACCCGCTTCGACATGACGTTCCTGATCGCCGAACCGACCCGCAAGGGCGTGTCCGTCTACCGCCAGTACAAGGAGTACGCGCGGGACTTCGGCGTCGCGCTCAAGGTCGTCGGCAACAAGGTGCAGGGCCGGGACGACCTCGACTTCCTGCGCGCGGAGGTCGGGGACGACCTGCTGGTGACGGTCGGGCACTCGAACTGGGTCCGCGCGATGGAGAAGGGCCGTCCGCCCCGCTTCGAACTCCTGGAGGCGGACAACCGGATGGCCCTGCAGGCCCTCCAGAACGCGGCGGACGACTCCTACGCGCACCGCGACTGGGACCGCTACACGCGCCAGATGGTCCACTTCCATCTGAGGAACGCGGAGAGCTGGGGCAACGCGAAGACCGGGGCCGACCTGGCGGCGCAGGTCGACCCCGGATTCGTGCTGAGTGAGGGGCTGGGCGCGGCCCAGCCCGTCTGAGCGGCCGCCCGCCCCGACCGGGCGCCGCCGGTTCGGTTCCCGGCGCTCAGCCCTCCTCGTCGCGCTTGGCCGCCGGCAGGCCGGCCCCCGACCCGCCGGTCGCCGGGGCGGCCGCCGGGGCCGCGGGCCGCGGGGCCAGGAAGGTCGTCCAGCCGCCCTGCGGCGCCTCGCCGACCTTGAGGGTGCGCATCTTGGCCAGGACCGCCGGGTCCTGGGCGTCCAGCCAGTCCGCGAGCTGGCGGAAGGACACGCACTTCACGTCCTTCTTCACGCAGACCGTGGCGATGGTCTCCTCGATGGCCCGCATGTACGTGCCGCCGTTCCAGGACTCGAAGTGGTTGCCGATGATCAGCGGCGCCCGGTTGCCGTCGTAGGACCGGTTGAACGCCTGCAGCAGGCCGTCGCGCATCTGGTTGCCCCAGTACACGTGCTGGGACGGGTCGCCCTGGGTGGTCGTACCGGACTGGTTGACCAGGAAGTTGTAGTCCATGGAGAGGGTCTGGAACGCGCGCCCCGGGACCGGGACGAGCTGCATCGACAGATCCCACAGCCCCTGGTTCTTCTTGGGCCAGATCTGGTCGTTGACGCCGCTGGTGTCGTAGCGGAAGCCCATCTGGGTCGCCGCCTCGACGAAGTTCTTCTGGCCCTCCAGGCACGGGGTGCGGGCGCCGACCAGCTCCTTGTCGTAGTCGAACGGGAGCGGCTGCTCGGAGGTCAGGCCCGAGTTCGTCTTCCAGTTCTTCACGAACGACTTGGCCTGGCTGATCTCGCTCTTCCAGTCCTCGACGCTCCAGTTGCCGACGCCCGCCTCCTTGCCGCAGAAGTGCCCGTTGAAGTGCGTGCCGATCTCGTTGCCCTCCTGCCACGCCCCTCGCAGCTCCCGCACGGTGCTGCGGATGCCCTCGACGTCGTTGAAGCCGATGTCGGAGCTGCCGACGGCGTGCTGGGGCGGGTCGTACAGGGAGCGCTTGTCCTCGGGCAGGAGGTACACGCCGCTCAGGAAGTACGTCATCGTCGCGTCGTACTTCTGGCCCACCTTGCGGAAGTGGGAGAACAGCTTCTGGCTGTCCTCGCCGGCGCCGTCCCAGGAGAAGACCACGAACTGCGGCGGCTTCTCGCCCGCCTTCAGCCGCTGCCAGGTGGGCTGGCGGGGCTGCATGCCGGTGAAGGCGGTGGAACCGTCGCCGATCAGGCGCACCGCGCTCTGCGGGGCCGCGGCGGGCGGCTTCTTGGCCGCCGGCGCGCCCTTCTCGGGGCTCTTCGTCGTCCCGCCCGAGCCCGAGCAGCCGGCGAGGCCGGTGGCCAGGGCGACGGCAAGGGCGCCGACGGCGAGCGCCCTGCTGTGGACTGTGGTCCTTCTCCCGGCGGCGTTCATCCGCCCACCTCTCCTCCGGTTCGGTGCGAACGCGTGCCCTCTGCGGGCGGGCGTCCTCTGCGAGCGGCGTCAACGTCGCACCAGGACCGCCGGAAAGATGAAACGACAAGCGGCATTGAACGGACTTATCACCGGAATAGGTGAACTATTGCCCTGTTTGCCCCGAAAATAATGCCGCAGACTTTACTCTGCATGACGATCCATTTACCGAGCGTTGATACTCCCTTCGAAGGGCGGGCGCTCCGGCACCCGGCCGACGTCCCGCCGCTGCACGCCGTGACCCACGGCCGCGACCCCCCACGTTCGTCCCGCACGAGCCGCGACCGCGCCGCCCCGGAGGAGACGGGAAGACATGACTCTCTGCACGCCCCGAAACACCACCCCGCAGGCCACCGCCGAGGACGGCACGACCACGGACGCCGCCCGCACCCGCCTCCAGCGGCCGCACGGCCCGCCCGGCGGGCGCCGCTTCCGCATCGCGGGCGCCGACGTCTCCGCTTCCGTCGCCGTCTTCCTGATCGCCCTGCCCCTCTCCCTCGGCATCGCCCTGGCGACCGGGGCCCCGCTCCAGGCCGGACTGGTGGCGGCAGCCGTCGGCGGCCTCGTCGCCGGCCGGCTCGGCGGGGCGCCGCTCCAGGTCAGCGGCCCCGCCGCGGGCCTCACCGTGGTCACCGCCGAGCTGATCAAGACCTACGGCTGGCGCACCACCTGCGCCATCACCGTGCTGGCGGGACTGGCCCAACTGGGGCTGGCCGCGCTGAGGGTGGCCCGCTCGGCCCTCGCCGTCTCCCCCGCGATCGTGCACGGCATGATCGCCGGGATCGGCGTCACCATCGCCCTCGCGCAGCTTCACATCGTGCTCGGCGGAACACCCCAGAGCTCCGCGGTGGACAACGCGATCGGACTGCCCGCCCAGGTGGCCAGTCCGCACCTGGCCGCGCTCGTGACGAGCCTGCTCACCGTCGCCGTCCTGCTGCTGTGGCCGCGCCTGCCCGGCCGCGCCGGCCGTGCCGTGCGGAGGATCCCGGCCGCGCTCGCCGCCGTGACGGCGGCCGCGCTGCTCGTGGAGCTCACCGGTCTCGGCGTCCCCCGCGTCGACCTGCCCTCCTGGAGCAGCCACGCCCTGCCCGGCCTGCCCGAGGGGCCGGTCCTCGGCATCGCGGCGGGCGTCCTGACGATCACGCTGGTCACGAGCGTGCAGTCGCTGCTCTCCGCCGTCGCCGTCGACAAGCTGGTGGCCGCCCGGCCCGACCGGGGCCACGGCGTCCCGCGCTCCCGGCTCGACCGCGAACTCGCGGGCCAGGGCGCGGCGAACGTCGTCTCCGGCGCACTCGGCGGGCTGCCGGTGGCCGGCGTCGCCGTCCGCAGCGTCGCGAACGTCTCCGCGGGCGCCGTGAGCCGCAACTCCACGATGCTGCACGGTCTGTGGGTCGTGCTCGCCGCCCTCCTGCTGGTCCCCGTGCTCGACCTGATCCCGCTGCCCGCGCTCGCCGCGCTCGTCATGGTCGTCGGCGTCCAGATGGTGAGCATCACCCATATCCGCAGCGTCACCCGGCACCGCGAAGTCGTCGTCTACGCGGTCACGTTGAGCGGCGTCGTCCTCGTCGGGATCCTGGAGGGCGTCGCCCTCGGCATCCTCGTCGCCGTCGCCGTCGCCATGCGGCGCCTGGCCAAGACGCGCATCACCCACGAGGAGCGGGAGGACGGCCACCGGGTGCACGTACGCGGCCAGCTGACCTTCCTCGCCGTGCCCCGGCTGAGCCGTGCCCTGCACCAACTCCCGCCGGGCTCCCGGGTCGTGGTCGAGCTGGACGGCTCCTTCATGGACCACGCCGCGTACGAGGCGCTGCACGACTGGCAGGCGAGCCACCTGCGGCACGGCGGCACGGTCGCGATGACCGGGCCCTCCGGTGCCAGGATCGCCGAACCGGCCGCCGAGGCGCACG
This sequence comes from Streptomyces sp. MS191, assembly GCF_008042125.1. Taxonomy (GTDB): domain Bacteria; phylum Actinomycetota; class Actinomycetes; order Streptomycetales; family Streptomycetaceae; genus Streptomyces. The sequence goes on along the minus strand of NZ_RDBI01000040.1, from coordinate 2,799,377 downwards.
CCTGCTGCCGCCCCTGGACCCCGTGGCGCAACCACCGCTGCGGGGAGGAGCCGGCCACCCCGACCCCGACGACGACCGGCCACCGGCTGGCGAGCGGCATCGGGCAGTTCCAGCGCGACACCGCCCCGCTGGTCCGCGAGGAGCTGGCGCGGCTCGCCCGGGAGGGCCAGCGGCCCTCCCAGCTCTTCCTCACCTGCGCGGACTCCCGGCTCGTCACGAGCATGATCACGTCGAGCGGCCCGGGCGACCTGTTCACCGTGCGGAACGTCGGCAACCTGGTGCCGCCGCCGGGCGAGGAGAGCGGCGACGACTCGGTGGCGGCGGCGATCGAGTACGCCGTGGAGGTGCTGCGGGTCGACTCGATCACCGTCTGCGGGCACTCCGGCTGCGGGGCGATGCAGGCCCTGCTCAACAGCCGGCCGGACGCGCCGCGGACGCCGCTGCACCGCTGGCTGCGGCACGGCCTGCCCAGCCTGGACCGGATGGCCAGTCGCCGCCACGCCTGGGCCCGCATCTCCGGACGCCTGCCCGCCGACGCGATCGAGCAGCTCTGCCTGACGAACGTGGTGCAGCAGCTGGAGCACCTGCGGGCCCACGAGGCGGTGGCCCGGCGGCTCGCCGACGGCACGCTGACCCTGCACGGCATGTACTTCCACGTGGGCGAGGCCCAGGCGTACCTGCTGGCCGATCCGGCCGGCACGCACGGATACGAGGACGTCTTCGACCGGGTCGCCCCGCACTCGGCCGTGGCCGCGCGGGAACGGGCGGACGCCAGCGCGCCCTGAACCAACCCGCCGGGGCGTCCGTGAGACTGTGTGGCCCCCTCTTCCCGCCGCCCGGGAGGAGGGGGCCACCGCACACCCGCGCCCACACAGGTCTAAACCAATTGCCCGGAGCCCCTTGTCACCCGGGCCTCGGGCTGATGAGCTATGACGCGGGACACATAGGCACATAGGACGCCCTGGGAAAGGGAGATGTCGTGAGCAACGAAAGCCTGGCCAACCTGCTCAAGGAAGAGCGGCGGTTCGCGCCGCCGACCGAGCTGGCCGCGCACGCCAACGTGACGGCGGAGGCGTACGAGCAGGCCGCGGCGGACAGGCTTGGCTTCTGGGCCGAGCAGGCGAAGCGGCTCACCTGGGCCACCGAGCCGACGGAGACGCTCGACTGGTCGAACCCGCCGTTCGCCAAGTGGTTCGCCGACGGCACGCTGAACGTCGCGTACAACTGCGTCGACCGCCACGTGGAGGCCGGGAACGGCGACCGTGTCGCCATCCACTTCGAGGGCGAGCCGGGCGACAGCCGCGCCCTCACCTACGCGGAGCTCAAGGACGAGGTCTCCAGGGCCGCCAACGCGCTGACCGAGCTGGGCGTCACCAAGGGCGACCGGGTCGCGGTCTACCTCCCGATGATCCCCGAGGCCGTCATCTCGATGCTGGCCTGCGCCCGTATCGGCGCCGCGCACTCCGTGGTCTTCGGCGGGTTCTCCGCCGACGCCATCGCGACCCGCATCGAGGACGCCGACGCCAAGCTCGTCATCACCGCCGACGGCGGCTACCGCCGCGGCAAGCCGTCCGCGCTCAAGCCGGCCGTCGACGAGGCCCTGGAGCGGGTCGAGCGGGTGCGCAACGTGCTCGTCGTACGCCGCACCGGCCAGGACGTGGCCTGGACCGAGGGCCGGGACGTCTGGTGGGACGACATCGTCGCCCGTCAGCCGGCCGAGCACACCCCCGAGGCGTTCGAGGCGGAGCACCCGCTCTTCATCCTGTACACCTCCGGCACGACGGGTAAGCCGAAGGGCATCCTGCACACCTCCGGCGGCTACCTCACACAGGCCGCGTACACCCACCACGCCGTCTTCGACCTCAAGCCGGAGACCGACGTCTACTGGTGCACCGCGGACATCGGCTGGGTGACCGGGCACTCGTACATCACGTACGGCCCGCTGGCCAACGGCGCGACGCAGGTCATGTACGAGGGCACCCCGGACACGCCGCACCAGGGCCGGTTCTGGGAGATCGTCCAGAAGTACGGCGTCACGATCCTCTACACGGCGCCCACCGCGATCCGCACGTTCATGAAGTGGGGCGACGACATCCCCGCGAAGTTCGACCTGTCCAGCCTGCGGCTGCTGGGCTCGGTCGGCGAGCCGATCAACCCCGAGGCCTGGATCTGGTACCGCGAGCACATCGGCGCCGGCCAGACCCCCATCGTGGACACCTGGTGGCAGACCGAGACCGGCGCGATGATGATCTCGCCGCTGCCCGGCGTCACCGAGACCAAGCCCGGCTCCGCCCAGCGCGCCCTGCCCGGCATCGCGGCGACCGTCGTGGACGACGAGGCGAACGAGGTCCCGGACGGCGGCGGCGGCTACCTGGTCCTGACCGAGCCGTGGCCGTCGATGCTGCGCACCATCTGGGGCGACGACCAGCGGTTCATCGACACCTACTGGTCCCGCTTCGAGGGCAGGTACTTCGCCGGCGACGGCGCGAAGAAGGACGAGGACGGCGACATCTGGCTGCTGGGCCGGGTCGACGACGTCATGCTCGTCTCCGGGCACAACATCTCCACCACGGAGGTCGAGTCGGCCCTCGTCTCCCACCCCGCCGTCGCCGAGGCGGCCGTGGTCGGCGCCGCCGACGAGACCACCGGACAGGCCATCGTCGCCTTCGTCATCCTGCGGGGCACGGCGAGCGAGGACGAGGCCCTCGTCGCGGACCTGCGCAACCACGTGGGCACGACGCTCGGGCCGATCGCCAAGCCGAAGCGGATCCTGCCGGTGGCGGAGCTGCCGAAGACCCGCTCCGGCAAGATCATGCGACGACTGCTGCGCGACGTGGCCGAGAACCGCGAGCTCGGGGACGTCACGACGCTGACGGACTCGTCCGTCATGGACCTGATCCAGACGAAGCTGCCGAGCGCCTCCAGCGAGGACTGAGCGACCCGACGGTCTCCCCGTGCGCCCGCCCCGGCATCGCCGGGGCGGGCGCCGCCGTCTGAACGGACGCCGCCGACGGGCCCCGGCGGCCGTTTGTCCCTAAGGTGACGTTCACCGGACACTCTCCCCGCGTCGTTAGGTAGGGTAAAGAACGCGTCAGTGACGCGACACGAAGACCTAGGTGCGCCGGGAAGTCTGGTCGGCATGTGCTCCGCCCTGCCCACCGACCGGAGGTCGACACCGTGCCCGCGCCCGCACCCCCCACCGGCCGCAAGTTCCTCGGCCGGCTGCCGCTGCCCGAGCGGCGGTACCTCGCCGACGCGCTGCGGGCCGAGACCGTCGGCGGGGTCCTCCTGCTCATCGCCGCCGTCGCCGCGCTCGTCTGGGCCAACACCTCCCCCGCGAGCTACGCCTCCGCGCAGGACGTCCACATCGGCCCCGCCGCCCTCGGCCTGGACCTCTCCCTGGAGCACTGGGCCGCCGACGGATTCCTCGCGGTCTTCTTCTTCGTCGCCGGCATCGAGCTCAAGCGCGAGCTCGTGGCGGGCGAACTACGCGACCCCAAGGCCGCCGCCCTCCCGGTCGTCGCCGCGCTCTGCGGCATGGCCGTGCCGGCCGGGGTGTACGCCCTGACGAACCTCGTCGGCGGCGGGTCGATGGACGGCTGGGCCGTGCCGACCGCCACCGACATCGCCTTCGCGCTCGCCGTCCTCGCGGTCATCGGCACCTCGCTGCCCTCCGCGCTGCGCGCGTTCCTGCTGACCCTCGCCGTCGTCGACGACCTCTTCGCGATCCTGATCATCGCGGTCTTCTTCACCAGCGACATCGACTTCGCGGCCCTCGGCGGCGCCTTCGCCGGACTGGCCGTCTTCTGGCTGCTGCTGCGCCTGAACGTCCGCGGCTGGTACGTCTACATCCCCCTCGCCCTGGTCATCTGGGCACTGATGTACAACAGCGGCGTCCACGCCACCATCGCCGGCGTCGCCATGGGCCTGATGCTGCGCTGCACCCGGCGCGAGGGCGAGGACCACTCCCCCGGCGAGCACATCGAGCACCTGGTGCGCCCCCTGTCCGCGGGCCTGGCGGTGCCGCTGTTCGCCCTGTTCTCCGCCGGGGTCAGCCTCTCGGGGAAGTCCGTCGCCGAGGTCTTCACCCAGCCCGTGACCCTCGGTGTCGTGCTCGGCCTGGTCGTCGGAAAGGCCGTCGGCATCTTCGGCGGAACGTGGCTCGCCGCGCGCTTCACCCGGGCGGAGCTCAACCAGGACCTGGCCTGGGCCGACGTCCTCGCCGTCGCCACCCTCGCCGGGATCGGCTTCACCGTCTCCCTGCTCATCGGCGAGCTAGCCTTCGAGGGCGACGCCGCCCTGACCGCCGAGGTCAAGGCCGCCGTCCTGATCGGCTCGCTGATCGCGGCCCTCCTCGCGACCGTCCTGCTCAAGCTGCGGGTGCGCAGGTACCGGGCGCTGCTGGAGGACGAGGAGCGCGACGAGGACCAGGACGGCATCCCCGACATGTACGAACAGGACGATCCGGCGTACCACCTCCGGATGGCCGCGATCCACGAGCGGAAGGCCGCCGAGCACCGCGAGCGCGCCCGACTCGCGGGGGCGTCGCGCGACGACGCCGACCGTCCGGCATGATCTGAGGTCGGACGCACAAGAGAATTCGGACCGTAGAAGAGAAAAGGGAGCAGCGATGAGCGACCCGGTCAACGGAGCCGAGCGCAGCCTCGGTCAGCTGGTCGCCTCGGCGACCGCCGAGATGTCCGCACTGGTGCACGACGAGATCGCCCTGGCGAAGGCCGAGATCAGGCAGGACGTCAAGCGCGGCGTCATGGGCAGCGCGGCCGGCGGGGCCGCGGCCACCGTGCTGCTCTTCTCTCTCCCGATGCTGAGCTTCGCGCTCGCCTACGGCATCCAGGCCTGGAGCCACTGGCACATCTCGGTCTGCTTCCTGCTCTCGTTCGCGGCGAACGTGCTGCTCGCGGGCCTGCTCGGGCTGATCGCCTACGCCAAGTTCAAGAAGGTCAAGCCGCCGGAGAAGTCCATCGCCTCCGCCAAGCAGACCGCCGCGGTCCTGCAGAACGCCAAGCCGCACCCGCGGCCCGAGCGCCCGGCGCTGACGGCGTCGGTCCAGGACAAGTCCCTCACTGTGGGACGCTCGTCTGCATGACCGTCCCCGAGAGCAGCACCGGCAGTGGCAGTCCCGTCCGCATCGACGGGCCCTGGACCCATCGCGACGTGGCCGCCAACGGCGCGCGCTTCCACATCGCCGAGATGGGCGACGGGCCGCTCGTGCTGCTCCTGCACGGCTTCCCGCAGTTCTGGTGGACCTGGCGCCACCAGCTGCCCGCACTCGCCGAGGCCGGCTTCCGGGCCGTGGCGATGGACCTGCGCGGCGTGGGCGGAAGCGACCGTACGCCCCGGGGTTACGACCCCGCCAACCTGGCGCTCGACATCACCGGCGTGATCCGCTCCCTCGGGGAGCCGGACGCCGCCCTGGTCGGCCACGACCTGGGCGGGTACCTCGCCTGGACGGCGGCCGTCATGCGGCCGAAGCTGGTGCGCCGGCTCGCGGTCTCCTCGATGCCGCACCCCCGGCGCTGGCGCTCGGCGATGCTCGCCGACTTCTCGCAGTCGCGGGCCGGTTCGCACATCTGGGGCTTCCAGCGGCCGTGGCTGCCGGAGCGTCAACTCGTCGCGGACGAGGGGGCGCTCGTCGGTCAGCTGATCCGGGACTGGTCGGGCCCCGGGCTGCCGGACGAGGAGGCGATCGAGGTGTACCGGCGGGCGATGTGCATCCCGTCGACGGCACACTGCTCGATCGAGCCGTACCGGTGGATGGTGCGCTCGCTCGCCCGCCCCGACGGGATCCAGTTCAACCGGCGTATGAAGCGCCCGGTGCGGGTACCGACCCTGCATCTGCACGGTTCGACGGACCCGGTGATGCGCACGCGCAGCGCGGCGGGGTCCGGCGCGTACGTGGAGGCGCCGTACCGCTGGCGGCTGTTCGACGGCCTCGGGCACTTCCCTCATGAGGAGGATCCGGTGGCCTTCTCCACGGAGCTCGTCAACTGGCTCAAGGACCCCGAACCGGACCGCTGAGCCCACGCGAACCCCTGTTCCCCGAACGGCCATGTGCCCGGCGCATACTCCAATTGGCGGCCCCCCGGGCGGTTACCGACCTTGGGGCAGGGGCAGACGTCGGGGTATGGGCTGGACGCACGACTACGGTGACACGGTACGCAACCGCCGCTCGGCCGCTGGGCCGGGCGCTCACGAGAGGAGTGGCCCGCAGGACGAGGGCCGCTCACATCCCGTACAGGGCATGGGCATTTCGCGCATCCTGCGCCGCCGGGCACGCTGGGTGTCGGCCCGGCTCAGGCACACCCGCGACTGACCGGCGTCCGCCCCTCCGCTACAGCGCGCAGGCCTGGGTGTCGACCTGCTGGTCGGCCGCGCGACCCTGGATGATGTCGTCCCGGATCTCGTCGGCCGTCAGGGCGTACCCGGTGTTCTGGTCGTCGAGCGAGCGGGCGAAGATCACGCCGTAGACCCTGCCGTCCGCGGTGAGGAGCGGGCCGCCGGAGTTCCCCTGGCGGACCGTCGCGAACAGGGAGTAGACGTCCCTGCGCACCTCGCCGCGGTGGTAGATGTCCGGGCCGTTGGCGTTGATGCGGCCGCGCACCCGCGCCGAGCGGACGTCGTACGCGCCGTTCTCGGGGAAGCCCGCCACGATCGCGTCGTCGCCGCTGCGGGCGTCCTCGTCGGTGAACCGGAGAGGCGTGGCGTCCAGGTCCGGCACGTCCAGGACGGCGATGTCGCGCTTCCAGTCGTAGAGGACGACCTTCGCGTCGTAGAGCTTGCCCTCTCCGCCTATCTGGACGGTCGGCTCGTCGACGCCGCCGACGACGTGGGCGTTGGTCATGACCCGGCGGTCCGAGAAGACGAAGCCGGTGCCCTCCAGGACCTTGCCGCACGTCGGCGCGGTGCCGACGACCTTCACGATGGAGCGCTGCGCGCGGGCGGCGACCGGGCTGCCGGCGAGCGCCGGGTCCGGCGGCCGGACCGCGGTGATGGGCTCGTTGGCGAAGGGGCTGAAGACCTGCGGGAAGCCGTTCTGGGCGAGGGTCGAGGTGAAGTTCGCGAACCAGGTGGACGCCTGATCCGGCATCACCTGTTCCACTCCCAGGAGCACCTTGGAGCTGCGCACCTCCTTGCCGAGCGTGGGCATCGAGGTGCCGGCCAGGGCGGAGCCGAGGAGCCAGGCGACCAGCAGCATCGCCACGACGTTGACGAGCGCGCCGCCGGTGGCGTCCAGGGCGCGCGCCGGCGACCAGGTGATGTGGCGGCGCAGCTTGTTCCCGAGATGGGTGGTGAACGCCTGCCCGACCGAGGCGCAGACGATGACCACGATCACGAAGAGGACGGTCGCCGTCGTCGAGACCTGCGAGTTGTCCGTCAGCTGGTCCCAGATGACCGGGAGCAGGAAGACGGCCACGAGACCGCCGCCGAGGAAGCCGACGACGGACAGGATGCCGACCACGAAACCCTGGCGGTAGCCGATGATCGCGAACCACACGGCGGCGAGCAGCAGCAGGATGTCCAGCACGTTCACCGTCTATAGCCTCGCAGATTCGTCCGGGGTCGCCCTGGGTCAGCCTGTCATGAGCGCCAGTCCAGCGGGACCTGCTTGGACCGGTCCCATGGACGCTCCCAGCCCGCGAAGTGCAGCAGCCGGTCGATCACTCCGGCGGTGAAACCCCAGACCAGAGCGGATGCGACCAGGAATCCGGGGCCCTGGTGGCCGCTCGGATGGACCGTCGTGGCGCGGTTGGCGGGGTTCGTGAGATCCGCCACGGGGACGGTGAAGACCCGGGCGGTCTCGGCGGGGTCGACCACCCCGACCGGGGTGGGGGTGTGCCACCAGCCGAGGACGGGGGTGACCACGAAGCGGCTGACCGGGATGTAGACCCGCGGCAGCACGCCGAAGAGCTGGACCCCGGAGGGGTCGAGGCCGGTCTCCTCCTCGGCCTCGCGCAGCGCGGCCCGCAGCGGGCCGCCGTCCTCCGGGTCGCCGTCCTCGGGGTCGAGGGCGCCGCCGGGGAAGGAGGGCTGGCCGGGGTGCGAGCGCAGGGTGCCGGAGCGCTCCATGAGGAGCAGCTCGGGGCCCTGCTCGCCCTCGCCGAACAGGATCAGGACGGCCGACTGACGGCCGCCGGTCTCGGGCGGCAGGAAGCGGCTGAGCTGCTCGGGCCGGACGGTGCGGGCCATCCGGTCGATCGGGGCGAGCCAGTCGGGAAGCCCGTCGGCCCGGAGCATGCCCGCGGTCGCGGGTCCGTGCGTCCGGCCGTGGGCCGATTCCCTGTCTTCTTCCGTGCGCGTCATAGGCACCCCCGTGGTTCACAACGCGATCGACGTGCGGGTTCGTTCCCTCATGCGCCCGCTCCCAGAGGGGAGGCGGGAATGCCCGGATAGTCCGGGGGCGGGTTCAGCCGCTGGCCCGGATAGCCGCCCTTCTCGTACTTCAGGAGCTTGCGCGCCTTCTCGGGGTCGGTCTCGCCCTCGCCGTACGCCGGGCAGAGCGGGGCGATCGGGCAGGCGCCGCAGGCGGGCTTGCGGGCGTGGCAGATCCGGCGGCCGTGGAAGATCACCCGGTGCGAGAGCATCGTCCACTCGCTCCTGGGGAAGATCGTGGCGATCTCGGCCTCGATCTTGACCGGGTCCTCCTGCTCGGTCCACTTCCAGCGGCGGACGAGGCGCATGAAGTGGGTGTCGACGGTGATGCCCGGCACGCCGAAGGCGTTGCCGAGGACGACGAAGGCGGTCTTGCGGCCCACGCCGGGCAGTTTCACCAGGTCGTCGAGGCGGCCGGGGACCTCACCGCCGAAGTCGTCCCTGAGGGCCGCGGCCAGCCCCATGATCGACTTGGTCTTGGCGCGGAAGAAGCCGGTCGGCCGGATCAGCTCCTCCACCTCCTCGGGGACGGCCGCGGCCAGGTCCTCGGGGGTCGGGTACTTCGCGAAGAGCGCGGGCGTGGTCTGGTTGACCCGCAGGTCGGTGGTCTGGGCGGAGAGCACCGTGGCGACGAGGAGCTCGAAGGGGTTGCGGAAGTCCAGCTCGGGGTGGGCGTAGGGGTAGACCTCGGCGAGTTCCCGGTTGATCTTCCGGGCGCGGCGGACCATCGCGAGCCGCGACTCGGGCCTGGCGGCGGGCTTCTTCGGCTTCGCCGTGCGGACGTTGCTCTCTGCCATGCCCGAAGGCTACGCCGGACAGCGCAGCGACGTGCCGCCGAACGGCGGGGGGCCGGGGGCGCCCGCCCCCCGGTGGAGGGAG
>NZ_RDBI01000040.1:2761349-2790007 GCF_008042125.1 Streptomyces sp. MS191 | reverse complement strand
GGCGTGGGCCGCAAGACCGCCTTCGTCGTCCTCGGCGGCGTGGGCCGCAAGACCGCCTTCGTCGTCCTCGGCAACGCCTTCGGCGTGCCGGGCATCACCGTCGACACCCACTTCATGCGCCTCGTCCGCCGCTGGAAGTGGACCGAGCAGGACGGGGGAGGAGTGCGGGGACGAGGACCCCGGAGGACGCCGGAAGGAAGGCGGACAGGGCGGGCGAACGGCCCTCGCACCGCTGTCGAGGAGATGTTCGCCCACAGCGGAATCGCGCCCTGTGGGCGCTCTGGGCAGCCCCTCGGGCCCGGGCTCCCACCGGCGAGTTGGGCGAAACGACCCCCTGACGCACGACCGGAGGCGCCGGTACGTCAGACTTGTGTCGGACCCTTGTGATCGATCGCACTGTTTTCCGGTGCGGCATCATGGGGATGCACCGTCCCCTGAGCAGGTCGACAAGGAGAGAATTCGTGGACGACGTTCTGCGGCGCGCCCCGCTCTTCGCGGCGCTCGATGACGAGCAGGCCGCGGAGCTGCGCGCCTCGATGAGTGAAGCGACGCTCGCCCGTGGCGACGCGCTCTTCCACGAGGGCGACCCCGGCGACCGCCTGTACGTGGTCACCGAGGGCAAGGTGAAGCTCCACCGCACCTCCCCCGACGGCCGCGAGAACATGCTGGCCGTCCTCGGCCCCGGCGAGCTCATCGGCGAGCTGTCCCTCTTCGACCCGGGCCCGCGCACCGCCACCGCGACCGCGCTGACCGAGGTCAAGCTGCTGGGCCTGGGCCACGGCGACCTCCAGCCCTGGCTGAACGCCCGGCCCGAGGTGGCCACCGCGCTGCTGCGCGCCGTCGCCCGCCGGCTGCGCAAGACCAACGACCAGATGTCCGACCTGGTCTTCTCCGACGTGCCGGGCCGGGTGGCCCGCGCGCTCCTCGACCTGTCGCGCCGCTTCGGCGTGCAGTCGGAGGAGGGCATCCACGTCGTGCACGACCTGACGCAGGAAGAGCTCGCCCAGCTGGTCGGCGCCTCCCGCGAGACGGTCAACAAGGCCCTGGCGGACTTCGCCCAGCGCGGCTGGCTCCGCCTGGAGGCCCGCGCCGTGATCCTGCTGGACGTGGAGCGGCTCGCGAAGCGCTCGCGGTAGGCACACCCGTACGCACGCGAAGGGCCGCCCCGGTCGAACCGGGGCGGCCCTTCGCGTGTCCGGGTCGGTCCCGGCGACCGCCGGGACCGGACCCTGTCCGGACCTAGCGCTTCGAACCGTCCACGATCAGCGGGTTGCCGGTGCCGCCGCCGCAGGGGACCGCGTAGACCGGGTTCTTCGCCGAAGCCTCCTTGTACGCCTCGATGCACTGGTTCATCAGGACCTTGTCCGTCAGCGAGTCGTTGAGGATCTTGTTGGCGCGGGCGATGCCCTCGGCCTCGATACGGCGCCGGTCGGCCTCGGCCTTGGCCGTGCGGGCCGCCTCGGTCGCGCGCTCGGTCGCCTGCTGCTGCTGGATCTTGCGGTCGATCTGGCCCTGCAGGGCGTCCGAGGGCTTCACGTTGCGCAGGTTGACCGTGGTGACCGCGATACCGCGCGGGGCGAGCCGCTCCTTGATCAGGTCGCCGATCTCGGCGTTGATCTTCTCGCGGTCGGTGGCGTAGCCCTGCTCGCTCGTGTAGCGCGCGAAGACGTTGCGGACGATCTCCCGGCTGTCGGGGTAGACCAGCCGCTGCTGGATCGCGTCCTCGCTGCCCGCGAGCCGGTAGAGCTCGACGGCCTTGGCCGGGGTCACCGCCCACTTCACGGTCACCTCGGCGTACATGACACCGCCCTGGGAGGAGCGGACCTCGACGACGTCCTTGTCGGAGAGGTTGAGGTCGACCGGGCGGGTGGAGAAGGTCGTGACGTCGGTGAACGGCGACTTGAGGTGCATGCCCGAGGTCATCGGCGTGCCCACCTTGCCGAAGGCGACCGGGACGCCGACCTCGTACGCGCTGACGACGTACAGGGTCGAGCCCAGCAGCGAGAAGACGCCGGCGATCAGCGCACCGAGGGCGCCGAGCTTCAGCCCGCGCGTGTCGTTGGCGCGGGCCACGAAGTAGAGGACCACCGCCGCGATGAGCAGCAGGATCGATATGACGAACATGTGCGTTCCCCCGAGGAATACGGCCAGAAGTAAGCGGAGCGTAAAGCACGAGCCAAAAGTTCCGCTTTCCGGGGGTACCGCCACGGTCAGATCAGGCCATGCTCCTTCAGGTACTCCAGCTGCGCCCGGACCGACAGCTCGGCGGCCGGCCACAGGGAGCGGTCCACGTCCGCGTAGACGTGGGACACCACCTCGGACGAGGTCCGGTGGCCGTTCTCGACCGCCGTCTCGACCTGGGCCAGGCGCGACGCCCGGTGGGCGAGGTAGAACTCCACGGCCCCCTGCGCGTCCTGCAGGACCGGCCCGTGGCCCGGCAGCACCGTGTGCACGCCGTCGTCCACCGTGAGCGAGCGCAGGCGGCGCAGCGAGTCGAGGTAGTCGCCGAGCCGGCCGTCGGGATGGGCCACCATCGTCGTGCCGCGCCCCAGGATCGTGTCGCCCGTCAGGACGGCCCCGTCGGCGGGCACGTGGAAGCAGAGCGAGTCCGAGGTGTGGCCGGGCGTCGGCACCACCCGCAGCTCCAGGCCGCCCACCGCGACGACCTGTCCGGCGGCGAGGCCCTCGTCCCCCAGCCGCAACGCGGGATCGAGGGCCCGCACCCGGGTCCCCGTCAGCTCGGCGAAGCGCCCCGCGCCCTCCGCGTGGTCCGGGTGGCCGTGGGTGAGAAGGGTGAGCGCGATCCGCTTGCCGAGCTTCTCGGCCGTGGCCACGACGTGCCGCAGGTGGCCCTCGTCGAGCGGACCGGGGTCGACGACCACCGCCAGGGCGGAGTCCGGCTCGGACAGGATCCAGGTGTTGGTGCCGTCGAGGGTCATCGCGGACGGGTTCGGGGCGAGGACGTTCACGGCGCGGTCCGTCGCGGGCCCGGACAGGACCCCGCCCCGGGGCTGTCCGGGAAGTGCGGCGGCGTCGGTCATCCCGTACCCCCCGTGGGAATGTGCTTGGTGAACTCGTCGTGACCCGGCCAGCTCAGGATCAGCTCGTCGCCGTCCAGGCGCGCCTGGGCGAGGACGGGGGTCATGTCCTGCTCCCGCGCCGCGTCCAGCGCGTCGGCCGCGGCCCCGAAGGACAGCAGGCCCCGCAGGGTCGAGATGGTCGGGGGCATCATGGTCAGCTCGCCGCGGTCGTAGCCGGCGGCGGCGTCCGCCGGGCGGATCCACACCGTGCGGTCCGCCTCGGTGGAGGCGTTGCGGGTGCGCTGGCCCTCCGGGAGGACGGCCACGAAGAACCAGGTGTCGTAGCGCCGGGGCTCGAACTCGGGCGTGATCCAGCGGGCCCACGCGCCGAGCAGGTCGGAGCGCAGCACGAGCCCGCGCCGGTCCAGGAAGTCGGCGAAGGACAGCTCGCGGGCGACCAGCGCCTCGCGGTCCTTCTCCCAGTCGTCACCGGTCGTGTCGCCGACGACGGACAGGGCCGTCTCGCCGGCGAGCAGCACGCCCGCCTCCTCGTAGGTCTCGCGCACGGCCGCGCACACCACGGCCTGCGCCTGCGCCGGGTCGGGGACCCCGAGGCGCTCGGCCCAGGTCTCCAGGGACGGCCCGGCCCAGCGCACGGGGTGCTCGTCCCGCGGGTCGACGCCGCCGCCGGGATACGCGTAGGCCCCGCCCGCGAACGCCATGGAGGCACGCCGCCGCAGCATGTGCACGCTCGGCCCGCCCTCGCCGTCCCGCAGCAGCAGGACCGTGGCGGCCCGCTTGGGCGTCGCGGGCGTGAGCTCGCCCGCGGCGAGGGCGCGGATGCGGTCGGGCCATTCCGGTGGGTACCACTGACCATTCGCCATGGGCGGATCGTATGCCGGGAGGTCCGGATGTTCGAGAGCCGGTTCCTCCCCCGGACGGGGCGGAACCGGCTCTCGGCACGGCTGACGGGACCGGGATCAGGCCTGGTCGAGCTCCACCTGGACCTCGACCTCGACCGGGGCGTCCAGCGGCAGCACCGCGACGCCGACCGCGCTGCGCGCGTGCACGCCCTTGTCGCCGAGGACGGCACCGAGCAGCTCGCTCGCGCCGTTGACGACGCCGGGCTGCCCGGTGAAGTCGGGGGCCGAGGCGACGAAGCCCACGACCTTCACGACCCGCTTGATCCGGTCCAGGTCACCGGCGACCGACTTCACGGCCGCGAGGGCGTTCAGCGCACAGGTGGCCGCGAGCTGCTTGGCCTCCTCGGCGGTGACCTCGCCGCCGACCTTGCCGGTCAGCTGCAGCTTGCCCTCCACCATCGGGAGCTGGCCCGAGGTGTAGACGTACACACCGGACTGCACGGCCGGCTGGTAAGCGGCCAGCGGCGGCACCACCTCCGGCAGCGTCAGGCCCAGCTCGGCCAGCTTGGCCTCGACGGCCCCGCTCACGACTTCTCCCGCTTCAGGTAGGCCACGAGCTGCTCGGGGTTGTTCGGCCCGGGCACGACCTGGACGAGCTCCCAGCCGTCCTCGCCCCAGGTGTCCAGAATCTGCTTCGTCGCGTGCACCAGAAGCGGCACAGTCGCGTACTCCCACTTGGTCATGGGGCCGACTGTATCCGCTGCCACAGGCAGCCTCCTGCTTAGGCGGGTGCGCCAGTGGTTAGGCTCGAAGACGTGAGCAGGCTCCAGGTCGTCAGCGGCAAGGGCGGTACCGGTAAGACGACGGTCGCCGCCGCCCTCGCGCTCGCCCTCGCGACCGAGGGCAAGCGGACACTCCTCGTGGAGGTCGAAGGCAGGCAGGGCATCGCACAGGTCTTCGAGACGGAGGCCCTTCCGTACGAGGAGCGCAAGATCGCCGTCGCCCCGGGCGGCGGCGAGGTCTTCGCGCTGGCCATCGACGCCGAGCGCGCGCTCCTCGACTACCTCCAGATGTTCTACAAACTGGGCAGCGCGGGCCGCGCCCTGAAGAAGCTCGGCGCGATCGACTTCGCGACGACGATCGCGCCCGGGGTCCGGGACGTCCTGCTGACCGGCAAGGCGTGCGAGGCGGTCCGGCGGCGTGAGAAGCACGGCGGCTACACCTACGACCACGTCGTCATGGACGCGCCCCCGACCGGCCGGATCACCCGCTTCCTGAACGTCAACGACGAGGTCGCGGGCCTGGCCAGGATCGGCCCGATACACCATCAGGCGCAGGCCGTGATGCGGGTCCTGAAGTCCCCCGAGACGGCCGTGCACCTGGTGACGCTCCTGGAGGAGATGCCGGTCCAGGAGACCGCCGACGGGATCGCGGAGCTGCGGGAGGCCGAACTTCCCGTGGGCCGGGTCATCGTGAACATGGTCCGCCCGCACGTCCTCGACGAGGCGGCGGTACGGGCGGCGGCGGGCGACCACCGGGACGCCATCGCGGCCAGTCTGGCGGCGGCGGGGATCTCCGGCGGCACGAAGCTGGTCGAGCCGCTGGTGGAGCAGGCGGCCGAGCACGCGCAGCGGGTCGAGCTGGAGCGTACGCAGCGGGCGGTCCTGGCCGGCCTCGGCGACCTCGGCGTCTCGACGTCGGAGCTGCCCTTCCTGGGGGACGGGGCGGACATCGCGGGCCTGTACCGACTGGCGAAGGAACTGCGGAAACAAGGGGTGGGCGCGTGACGGACCGAGTGGAAGCCCCGGCGACGGCGGCGGCGAACCCGGCACCGGACGGCGGGGACCTCACCCGGCCCGCCGCGGGCACCGGCCCGGCGGCCCGCTCCGACGGCGCCGTGCCGGCCTCCGGGGGCCCGGACGGCGCCCTCCCGGGCAACGGCCTCGACTCCGTGCCGACGCTGGACCTCGATCCGCTCCTCGACGACCGCGGGACCCGGATCATCGTCTGCTGCGGCGCCGGCGGGGTCGGCAAGACGACCACGGCGGCGGCGCTCGGCGTCCGGGCGGCCGAGCGCGGCCGGAAGGTCGTCGTCCTGACGATCGACCCGGCCCGGCGGCTCGCCCAGTCGATGGGCATCGACTCGCTCGACAACATCCCCCGCAAGGTCGACGGCATCAAGGGATCCGACGGCGGGGAACTGCACGCCATGATGCTCGACATGAAGCGGACCTTCGACGAGATCGTCGAGGCGCACGCGGACGCCGACCGGGCGCGGGCCATCCTGGAGAACCCCTTCTACCAGTCCCTGTCGGCCGGCTTCGCCGGTACGCAGGAGTACATGGCCATGGAGAAGCTCGGTCAGCTGCGGGCCCGCGACGAGTGGGACCTGATCGTCGTCGACACCCCGCCGTCCCGCTCCGCGCTGGACTTCCTGGACGCGCCGAAGCGGCTGGGCTCCTTCCTGGACGGGAAGTTCATCAAGCTGCTGATGGCACCGGCGAAGATGGGCGGCCGGGCGGGGATGAAGTTCCTCAACGTCGGCATGTCGATGATGACCGGGACCCTGGGCAAGCTGCTGGGGGGTCAGTTCCTGAAGGACGTGCAGACGTTCGTGGCCGCCATGGACACGATGTTCGGCGGCTTCCGGACCCGCGCGGACGCGACGTACAAGCTGCTCCAGGCGCCGGGCACGGCGTTCCTCGTGGTGGCCACGCCGGAGCGGGACGCGCTGCGCGAGGCCGCCTACTTCGTCGAGCGGCTGGCGGCCGAGGAGATGCCGCTGGCCGGACTCGTCCTCAACCGCGTCCACGGCAGCGGCGCGGCCCGGCTGTCGGCCGAGCGGGCGCGGGCCGCCGCGGAAAATCTTGACGAGGGCGGCATGACGGATCCGGGGGCCGGGAAGACTGAGATTCGTGGCTCCCGAGCCACCATCCCCGAGCCGTCAGACATCGCCACCGCCGCCGCACGTTCCCCGCAGGACCCCCAGGCTGCCCCCACAGCCGAGCCCGCGCACGACCGTGACACCGATGTACCGGACACCACTGACGCGGCAGACGCGCCGGATGTCCGGCGACTGACCGCAGGTCTGCTCCGTCTGCACGCCGAACGCATGCAGGTGCTCGCACGCGAACAGCGCACGCGCGATCGCTTCACCGCGCTCCACCCCGAGGTACCGGTCACCGAGGTGGCCGCCCTGCCCGGCGACGTGCACGATCTCGCCGGGCTCCGGGCCATCGGTGATCGCCTCACGACGGGGCGCATCCCGCAGTCCTGAGCGCTGCCCCGCGCGCACCCCCAGGGGGTGTCCGGGCGGCCGTCTCCGTCCCGGGCGCTCCCGGGCACGTATGCCCGTCGGCACGGGTCCCTGCCCCGACGACCGCGCACGGAAGCGCGAGTTGTCGCCGGCGTCACGCGTGGTCCCGGACGACTGCGGGCGGAGGGCCTCCGGCCCACCGCCTCGTCCGTCGCGTGGTGCGACGCCGGGGCGCGTCGGCCCGGCACGATCCCCCACAGCGGGCCCTGGGCTCGCCTTATCCCACCGCCGCGTACGCCTCGTACGTCGCGTCGTCCTCCATCGCCACGGGCAGCAGGCCCGCTCCCCGCTCGTACTCCGTACGCGCGGTCTCCAGCAGTCGCCGCCACGACGTGACGGTCGGCCGCCGACGCAGCAGTGCGCGACGCTCGCGCTCCGTCATGCCACCCCACACGCCGAATTCCACCCGGTTGTCCAGTGCGTCGGCCAGGCACTCGGTCCGCACCGGGCATCCGGTGCACACCGCCTTCGCCCGGTTCTGCGCCGCTCCCTGAACGAACAGTTCATCCGGATCGGTAGTGCGGCAGGCCGCCTGCGCACTCCAGTCAGCTACCCAGCCCATACCGGCGCCGTCCTCTCCCGAATCGAGGCTCCCCCACGGCGGCAGCGGCATATTCACCGCTGCCAGTTGAGGACGTTACGGAAGGTGGGCACAGCGCAACACCCCCTTCGGGCCCAATCTTGAATGGCCCGAACGGACTATGCGTAGGCGGCAGATCACCCAGGGGAGTGATCGCAGGACATACGTCACCAAACCGACGAACTTGGACAGTTCGCCCGTCTCTGACGGAGCCACACAGGGCGTCGAGTGACGCATGGGGCGTATTCGGGCATGACTTCCCACGATTCGGGTTCCTGGGAATTCACGCCGAAGTCACGCCCGGGTCTTGATGCAGGACCACACTGCTGTGACAGTTGAGAGCAGCTTAGGCCAAGGCATATACGCGTGTCCGGCGAATGGGAACGTCGGCGCCCCGCGTTGCCGTCCCGGCCGGTCGGACCGCGGGTCGGCCGTACGACCCCAGCGCCTCCGGATGTCACGGTCTGGTACTCGAACGCTCCGAGAGGCCCCTGCTCCTACGGAAGGCTCACCACTACGGATTAGGCTGCCCCCATGGCAAAAAAGCGCTCGGGCGGTGGTCTGACCGGGACCCAGCAGGCCGCCAAGTTCCTCGGTGTCAGTGTGCTCTCCGGAGCCGTGCTGGCGGGCATCGCCCTGCCCGCGGCCGGAGCCCTGGGGCTGGCGGCGAAGGGCACGGTCGAGGGGTTCGACGAGATCCCCTCCAACCTGAAGACGCCACCGCTGAGTCAGCGCACCACCATCCTCGACTCCTCGGGCGGCCACCTCGCCACCGTCTACTCGCGCGACCGGAAGGTCGTGCCGCTGGCGAAGATCTCCCCGTACATGCAGAAGGCGATCGTCGCGATCGAGGACTCGCGCTTCTACGAGCACGGCGCGGTCGACCTCAAGGGCGTGCTGCGCGCGATCAACCGCAACGCCCAGTCCGGCGGTGTGGCCCAGGGCGCCTCGACGCTGACCCAGCAGTACGTGAAGAACGTCTTCGTCGAGGAGGCCGGTGACGACCCCGAGAAGGTCGCCGAGGCCACCCAGCAGACGATCGGCCGCAAGGTGCGCGAGCTGAAGTTCGCGATCCAGGTCGAGGAGGAGCTCGGGAAGAAGAAGATCCTCGAGAACTACCTCAACATCACCTTCTTCGGGCAGCAGGCCTACGGCATCGAGGCGGCGTCCCAGCGCTACTTCTCCAAGCCGGCCGCAGACCTGAAGCTGGAGGAGGCGGCCATGATGGCCGGGCTCGTCCAGTCGCCGAGCCGCTACGACCCGGTCAACGACATCCAGGAAGCCACCAAGCGCCGCAACGTGGTCCTCCAGCGGATGGCCGACGTCAAGGACATCAGCCAGGCCGAGGCCGACCGGGCCAAGGCCGCGCCGGTCGCGCTGAAGGTGAAGACCCCGAGGAACGGCTGCATCACCGCCGTCGACGGGGCCGGCTTCTTCTGCGACTACGTGCGCAAGACCATCCTCAGCGACCCGGTCTTCGGCAAGACGGCCGAGGAGCGGCAGAAGCTGTGGAACCTCGGTGGCCTGACCATCCGGACCACGCTCGACCCGCGTGCGCAGGAGGCGGCCAACGAGGCCGCCGTGGCGAAGATCAACGAGGACGACAAGGTCGCCGCCTCGGTGGTCCAGGTCAAGCCCGGCACCGGCAAGATCCTGTCGATGGGTCAGTCCCGTCCGTACGGCCTGGACCAGAAGCAGCACCAGACCACGCTGAACCTGGCCGTCGGCAGCAAGATGGGCGGCACGACGTACGGCTTCCAGGTCGGCTCGACCTTCAAGCCCATCACGGCCGCCGCGGCCCTGGAGAAGGGACTGAGCCCGGCCCAGTCCTTCGCCACGCCGTGGAAGATCTCGGTGCCGATGAACTCGTTCACCACCTGCGCGGGCGGCCCCGCCGGCGGCGGCAACTGGGACCTCCAGAACGAGGTGGAGTCCGAGGCCGGCAGCTGGGACATGACGAGCGCGCTCGGCAAGTCCATCAACACCTACTTCGCGCACCTGGAGCAGATGACGGGTCTGTGCGAGACGGTGCAGATGGCGAAGAAGATGGGCTACGAGGGCAGCCTGGGCAAGAACCTCAAGGAGCTCCCGTCCATCACCCTCGGCGGTCAGGAGAGCACCCCGCTCGACATGGCCTCGGTGTACGCCACCTTCGCCAACCGCGGCACGTACTGCACCCCGGTCGCCATCGAGTCGATCACCACGGCCAACGGCGAGAAGCTGAAGGTGCCGCAGACGCAGTGCTCGCGGGCGATGAACGAGCGGACCGCGGACACCGTCAACCAGATGCTGAAGGGCGTGGTCGAGGACGGCACCGGCCAGAAGGCCGGCCTGAGCGACCGCGACAACGCCGGCAAGACCGGAACGACCAACGACCGCAAGGACGCCTGGTTCGTCGGCTACACCCCGAACCTGTCCACCGCCGTCTGGGTCGGTGACGACGTCGGCGAGAAGACCTCGATGTTCAACATCACCATCGGCGGCGTCTACTACGACAAGGTCTGCGGTGGCTGCCTCCCGGGTCCGATCTGGAAGATCGCGATGACCGGGGCGCTCAACGCCTCCGAGACGCCGGGGTTCGTGCCCGTCTCCGTGCCGCGCGGCGAGAAGCCGGAGGACAAGGAGAAGGACAAGGACAAGGGCAAGAACAAGCCCGGCGACGGCAACAAGCCGGGCGACGACACCCCCTTCCCCGGGATCACCATCCCGCCGGACCTGATCGGCGGCGGCAACAACCGCGGCCAGGGCGGCGGCGGTGGCGGCAACCGGTAGGCCGCCCGCCGGACCCGCGTGACGCCGAAGGGCGCCCCCTGAAGTCCAGGGGGCGCCCTTCGGCGTTTCCGGCGGAACCGGTCCGGCCCGGGCGAGGGGTCGTGCCCCCGCGCCGGCGGGAGTCAGCCCGCGAGCAGCTTCTTGACGGCGGCGGCGACGCGCCCGCCCTCGGCCCGGCCGGCCACCTTCGGGTTCACGATCTTCATGACGGCGCCCATCGCACGCGGTCCCTCGGCACCGGCGCCGGTGGCCTCCGCGACGGCCGCGGCCACGATCTGCTCCAGCTCGTCGTCGCCGAGCTGCTGGGGCAGGTACGCGTCGAGGATGACGCCCTCCGCCTTCTCGCGCTCGGCGGACTCGGCGCGGCCGCCCTGGGCGAACGCGTCCGCGGCCTCGCGGCGCTTCTTCGCCTCCTTGGCGATCACCTTCTGCACCTCGTCGTCGGAGAGCTCGCGCTTGGTCTTGCCCGCGACCTCCTCCTTGGTGATCGCGGAGAGGGTGAGCCGCAGCGTCGAGGAGCGGAGCTCGTCGCGCTCCTTGATGGCGGCGTTGAGGTCGTCCTGCAGCTTGGCCTTGAGCGTGGTCATGGGGACAAGTGTGTCAGGTGAGGCACGTTGACCGCCCGCGCATTAACGCCGTGCTGCGATCCCGTCCCGAAGTGCCCCGCGCGGTCTGCGACGATGGGGGGATGCGCGCACGGTACGGAATCCCCCTGAAGATCACGGCAGGTCTCACGGCGACGGCCGCCGCGGGCCTGGTCTACGCCGCGGGCTTCGAAGCCCGTTCGTTCCGCCTGCGCCGGGTCACGATCCCCGTACTGCCGCGCGGGATGCGCGATCTGCGCGTCCTTCAGGTCTCCGACATCCACATGGTGTGCGGCCAGCGCAAGAAGCGGGCCTGGCTCCAGTCGCTCGCGGGGCTGCGCCCCGACTTCGTGGTCAACACCGGTGACAACCTCTCCGACACCGAGGCCGTCCCGGAGGTACTGGACGCGCTCGGGCCGCTGATGGAGTTCCCGGGCGTCTACGTCTTCGGGTCCAACGACTACTACGGCCCCCGGCTGCGCAACCCCGCCCTCTACCTGCTGGAGAAGGCCCAGGGCCGGCACGGCCTGAACGGCAACAAGCCGGTGCAGGGCGCGGTGCACAACCCGTGGGAGGACCTGCGGGACGCCTTCGACGACGCGGGCTGGCTGAACCTGACGAACACCCGCGGCCGGCTCAAGCTCCCCGGCCTGGAGCTCGCCTTCACCGGCCTGGACGACCCGCACATCAAGCGGGACCGCTACGAGCGGGTGGCGGGCGGCCCCGACACCTCGGCCGACTTCACCGTGGGCGTGGTCCACGCGCCGTACCTGCGCTCGCTCGACGCCTTCACGGCGGACGGCTACGAGCTGATCCTGGCGGGCCACACGCACGGCGGACAGCTGTGCATCCCCTTCTACGGGGCGCTGGTGACCAACTGCGACCTCGACACCGACCGGGTGAAGGGACTGTCCACCCACACGGTGGCGGACCGGACCTCGTACCTGCACGTCTCGGCGGGCTGCGGCACCAACCGCTTCACCCCGGTCCGTTTCGCCTGCCCGCCCGAGGCGACCCTGCTGACGCTGACCGCGCGCGCCTGAGCCGTACGCCCCCCGCACGTCGGGGGCGTGCGACGCCGAAGGCCGCCGCCGGGAGCGCGGGCACGCGGGCCGTCGCGGAGGCCACCGGCGCCGGTGCCGAGGGACCGCGTGCGATGGGCGCCGTCATGAAGATCGTGAACCCGAAGGTGGCCAAGAAGCTGCTCGCGGGGCGCGTCGCCGCCGCCGTCAAGAAGCTGCTCGCGGGCTGACTCCCGCCGGCGGTCGTGGGCGGGGACGCCCCAGGGGTCCGGCAGCCCCGGTGGGGTATCCGACCGGGCGGCCGTCCGCGAGTGATCATCGCGCTCTACTCTGGTGCTTCCTGTCAGGTTGGCTGACCGTCGAAAGGCTGGGTCTCAGGTGCTGGTCGCGGACCGATATCGGCTCCACATGTGTATCGGGCGAGGCGGCATGGGCGAGGTGTGGCAAGCCACCGACGAGGTCCTCGGACGTTCCGTGGCCGTGAAGTTGATGCTCGGTCACGAGACCGATCCGTCGGCCGCCGACCGGTTCCGGCTGGAGGCGCAGACGGCGGCGCGGCTCAGCCATCCGCACGTGGTCGGCGTCTTCGACTTCGGCACCTGGGACGGAAAGCTGTACCTCGTCATGGAGTTGGTCGAGGGATCCAGCCTCGCGGGAGACGCGGGGACGGCCCCCGTGCTGCCCCCCGAGCGGGTCGCCGTCGTCGCCGCGCACGCCGCCGCCGGACTCGCCGCCGCGCACCGCCAGGGCGTCGTGCACCGCGACATCAAGCCGGGCAACCTGCTGCTCGACACCGACGGCACCGTGAAACTGGCCGACTTCGGCATCGCCCGCTTCGTCGACGACCCGTCGGCCGCGCTCACCACCACCGGCCAGATCGTCGGCACCGGCCTCTACCTCGCTCCCGAGCGGGCACTCGGCCAACCCGCGTCGTCCGCCTCCGACGTGTACTCGCTCGGCTGCGTGCTGTACCAACTCCTCACCGGGAGACCCCCGTTCCAAGGGGACACCGCGACCGCCCTGCTGTACCAGCACATCGACACCCCGCCGGCGCCGCCCCGGCAGCTCGGCGTCGGCCTGCCGGCCGCGTTCGAGGCGTACCTGCTCACGCTGCTGGCGAAGCAGCCGGAACAGCGGCCCGCCGCCCAGGCGATAGCCGAGTGGTTCGGATCGGGCGCCTGGCGCGAGCACCCGCAGCCACTGCCCGTGTCCCACCCGGCGCCCGCGCCCCGGCCCGCGTCCCACCGGACGACGTCGGCGCGCACCGCCGGCCGGCCCCTCCCCCAGTCCCGCACCGCGCCCACGTCCGGGCCCCGGGGCGCGGGCCGGACCCAGACCTCGTCGCGACGGCAGCCCCGGCGCCCCGACCACGGGCTCGCCGAGCTCTCCCGGCGCCGTCCGCGCAAGACGGCCGCGGTGGCCGGCGGGATCGCGTTCGTGGTCTTCCTGCTCATCGGCATGTCGTGGCTCGCCCCGGAGGACAGCTCGGCCGGCACGCCGGGCCCCGGCCCGACCGCGACGGCGCCCTAGGCAGCCCCGCCGTAGGCGGGCCGGCGGGTACGGAGCCGCGACTGGGCCGGACGGCCGATATGCGCGGAATCCTCCCCGATGGTCAGATGGGCCGGTACACCCGGTCACGGCCACGCGAGCGGAGCACACGCCATGAGCGACACCCTGCCCTCCTTCGAGGACACCACCGACTTCGAGAACGCCGACCGGGGCTTCGTCGGCGCGCTCGTGCCGGCCGTGGTCAAGGCCGCCGACGGCCGCGTGGTCTACGACAACGACGCCTACGCCTTCCTGGCCGCCGACTGCCCCGAGACCGCCCACCCGAGCCTGTGGCGCCAGGCCCAGCTGTGCTCCCGCCAGGGCCTGTACGAGGTGACCGAGGGCATCTACCAGGTCCGGGGCCTCGACCTGTCGAACATGACCCTCGTCGAGGGCGACCGCGGCATCGTCGTCATCGACCCGCTGATCTCCACCGAGACCGCGGCCGCCGCCCTCGCGCTGTACCGCGCGCACCGCGGCGACCGACCCGTCACCGGACTGATCTACACCCACTCGCACGGCGACCACTTCGGCGGCGCGCGCGGCGTGCTGCCCGCGGGCGCCGAGGAAGGCGTCCCCGTCCTCGCCCCGGCCGGCTTCCTGGAGCACGCGGTCAGCGAGAACGTCTACGCGGGCAACGCCATGACCCGCCGGGCCGCCTACATGTACGGCGCGAACCTGCCGAAGGCACCGGACGCCCAGATCGGCGCCGGGCTCGGGTCCACCACCTCCACCGGCACCATCAGCCTGATCCCGCCGACCGTGGACATCACCGCGACCGGGCAGGAGGAGACGGTCGACGGCGTGCGGATCGTCTTCCAGCTCACGCCCGGCACCGAGGCGCCGGCCGAGATGAACTTCCTCTTCCCCGACCACCGCGCCCTGTGCCTGGCCGAGAACGCCACCCACAACATGCACAACATCCTGACCCTGCGCGGGGCCGTGGTCCGCGACGCCCGGATCTGGGCGCGGTACCTCGACGAGGCCGTGGACTACTTCCACGGCCGCTACGACGTCGCCTTCGCCTCCCACCACTGGCCGACCTGGGGGCACGACAACGTCGTGGAGTTCCTCACCGGGCAACGCGACCTCTACGCCTACCTGCACGACCAGACGCTGCGGCTGCTCAACGACGGACTGACCGGGCCGGAGATCGCCGAACGGATCGAGCTCCCGCCCGCCCTGGCGAAGTCCTGGCACGCGCGCGGCTACTACGGCTCGCTCCACCACAACAGCAAGGCGGTCTACCAGCGTTACCTCGGCTGGTTCGACGGCAACGCGGCCCACCTGTGGGAGCACCCGCCCGTCGAACTCGCCCGGCGCTACGTGGACGTGGCCGGCGGCCCCGACGAGATCCTCGCCAAGGCCCGCGCGTACGGCGAGGAGGGGGACCTGCGCTTCGCCGCGACCCTCCTCGACCACCTGGTCTTCGCCCAGCCGGAGAACACCGCCGCGAAGGAGGCCCTGGCCGGGGTCTACGACCGGCTCGGGCACGGCGCGGAGAACGGCCCGTGGCGCAACTTCTATCTGACCGCCGCCCAGGAGCTCCGGCACGGCGTCAGCGGGGAGATGGTCGACTCGACCAACCCGGAGATGGTGGGAGCGCTCAGCGTGCCCATGCTCATCGACTCGGTCGCCGTCCGGATCGACGGGCCGCGCGCCTGGGGCGACGACCTGACCGTCGACCTCGTCCTCACCGACGACGGCACCCGACGGCGCCTCACCCTGCACAACGGGGCCCTGACCCATCGCGAGGTCGCCGCGCCCCGCACCCCCGCCGGACTCACCCTCACCCTCTCCAAGAGGCAGCTCCTCGGGCTCCTGGCCGGCGAGGGGACGGAGTCCCTGGGGATCGGCACGGAGGGCGACCCCGCACTGCTCACCCGGCTCTTCTCGTACGTGACGAAGGCCGACCCCCTCTTCCCGATCGTCACGCCCTGACGCTCGCCCGTTCGCGCCGCGATGACCCGAACGGGGTCCCCCGGGTGGCCCTGCCGGCGCCGGTCCCGTCCCCTGGAGACATGCGCACACAGCAGATAGCCCGGGCCGCCGTCCTGCCCGCCGCCGCTGTGCTCGCCCTCGCCGGCGGCACGGCGGCCGTGGGCGAGAACCCCCGCCCCGCGCCCGCCGGGGACCACCCCGAGGCGCGCCCGGGGAACAGCGGCCATCCCGGCCCCCACTCCGAGCTCGTGAACGACTCCGGGCCCTCCGCCCTCGCCCTCGGGCTGGGCACCGCCGCCCTGGCCGCGGCCGTCGCCGTCACCGTCGTCCGGAACCGGGCGCCCGGGGCCGCCCTCAGCCGGCCAGCGCCGCCGCCACCCCCAGCAGGACCAGGATCAGGCAGATCCCGAGGTTGACCTTCCGGTAGTGCAGGAAGACCGCCGCGAACTCGCGCATGGTCGCGCTCGGCCAGAAGTAGGCGGCGGTCGGGGAGCCGACGACCTGGCCGTCCACCCCGGCCCGACGGGCCATCAGGGCCGCCCGGAACGCGTGGAAGTTGTTGGTGACGATCACGCACCCGGCGSCCGGGGAGCGCTCCTCCATCAGCTCCTTGCTGAAGAGCAGGTTCTCCTCGGTGGTCCGCGAGCGGTCCTCCCGCACGATGCGGTCCGCCGGGAAGCCGCGCTCGACGAGGTAGTCCGCCATCGCGTGCGACTCCGGGACCTCCTCGTCGGGGCCCCGGCCGCCGGAGGTGATCAGCAGGGGCGCCGGGCCGCCCCGCGCGGCGAGGATCTCGTACATCCGCCGTCCGCGCTCCAGCCTGCTCGCGAGGAGCGGCGGCACACGCCGGCCGCCGACCAGTCCGGAGCCGAGGACGACGACGAACGCCGCGTCGCGCCGCACTCCCATCCGGCCGTACAGGTAGGCGTAGCCGATGAAGCAGAGGAAGAGGAAGGAGACGTACGCGAGGACGGCGACGCCCGTCCCGGCGGCGATGCCGAGGGTCTTCGAGCGGGTGACCAGGGCGGTCGCCATCAGGGCGAGCAGGCCGAAGATCAGCAGACCGGCCAGCAGCGACAGCAGGTTGGCGGGGCGGCGGCCCTCCTTGCGGACCATCTTGACGCCGTTCGCGCACAGCAGCCCGGCCAGGACGACCGGCCCGAGACCGAGCACGAGCAGGAGGAGGACCATCACCGTCGTGGCGACGCCCGGCGGCGCGCCGTCGAGTCCGGCGAGCAGGCCGAGGCCGAGGAAGGTGACGGCGAGGCCGAGGTGGACGGCGTTGGAGAAGCGCCGGCGGTCGCGCAGCACGCCGACCCCGAAGAGCAGCAGGAAGACGGCGGCCACGGCGAAAGCGAGCATGGCGTCATCGTAGGGCGGCCCTTTCGGCACCGTCCCGCGGATCCGGGGACGCCCTCCGGCCGGCCGTCGGGCGCGGATCCCTTTCCGATCGCGGCGAGTTGGGCCGGAGCGGCGGAATCGGGCGGGCCCGGCGGCGCCCCGCGCCCCGCACCGGTAGCACCGGCGGGGCGGCCGGCCCTTCCCGCGCGGGGCGGAGTGGGGGACGATGGCGGCATGGAGTTCGCCGTGTTCGTGACGCTGCCGGGGCTGGTCATCCTGCTGACGGGGATCGCCTTCGCCGACCAGGTCCTGCGCGCGACCGGCCGCGGCCGGCGCTCCGGCCAGGTCTCCTCGACCGGCTTCGAGCAGCTGCACGCCACCTTCTCGCAGGGCAAGCAGAACGAGCTCAAGGAGCGGCAGAGCGCCCTCGTCCTGCGTGACGACGAGGAGGACGGCGCGCCGCCGCACCGCTCGACGGTGGACCTGGCGGGCGGCCGCGCGGTCATCCGGCTCGGCGGGACCGCGAAGCCGTGAGCCGTACGCCGTGACGCTCCGCGGGGCCACGAGCCCGTGGACCCGGCGGAACCGCGGGGCCCTGCGGGCTCAGCGGGGCCGTGACGCCTTGAGGGAGTACATCAGCGGGATGCGGGGGCGGTCGGCCGGGAAGCGGTAGTAGCCGTCCTCGTGCCGCCGGAGCGTCTCGTACCGGGAGAACAGCGAGACGTCGTGCTCGTGCAGGAACTCGATCCGCAGTCCGGCCCGGGCGATCGCCGTGACGACCTCGCCGACGGGGTGCACCCACTCGACGCTGCGGTTGTGGACGGTGGCGGCCCCGAGGTCCGCGTACGTCCCCGGGCTGGTGTCGACCCAGGGCTCGCGCACGAAGTAGTCGTTGACGATCCGGCTGCCCGTCTCGTCGTCGAGGGAGTCGGTCAGCGGATGGAACTCCGCGACGTAGAGGAACCCGCCGGGGGCGACGAGGGAGGCGGCGGTCTCGGCCCAGCGGTCGAGATCGGGCAGCCAGTTCAGGGCTCCGGTACCGGTGTAGACGATGTCGTACGACGAGTCCGGGACGGCCTCGGCGGCGTCGTAGGCGTCGGCGGCGACGAACGCGGCCCGGTCCGGGGTGTACCCCAGGTCGGCGGCGAGGGCGCGGGCGGTCTCCACGGCGGGCTCGGAGAAGTCGAGGCCGACGACCTGCGCGGCGCCGTGACGGGCCCAGGAGAGGGTGTCCAGGCCGATGTGGCACTGGAGGTGGAGCAGGGAGCGGCCGGTGACGTCGCCGACCTCCGCGAGCTCGAAGTCGCGCAGCGCCTCCTTGCCGGCACGGAAGGCGTCGAGGTCGTAGAACGCGCTGGCGGCGTGGATGGGCACGCGTTCGTCCCAGCGGGCGCGGTTCGCCTCGCGCCAGTCGGCGGGGGTCGGAGAGTACATGGGCCGGAGGTTATCCACAGGTTGCGGACGATGCGAACGGATTGTCGGCGGATCGGAGCATCATGGGGCCATGACCGAGAAGAACGAGATCACCGACATCCCCCGCTGGGAGCAGCGGTTCCGGGCGCCGCGCGTGTCCCTGCCCGAGTGGGCCGAGGAGGCGCCCGACCGCTCGCTGTTCGTGTCCAACGCGACGGGCACGTACGAGCTGTACGCCTGGGACCGGGCCGACGGCGCGCAGCGGCAGGTCACGGACCGGCCGAACGGCACGACGGACGGCACGCTGTCGCCGGACGGCCGCTGGATCTGGTGGTTCTCGGACAAGGACGGGGACGAGTTCGGGGTGTGGATGCGCCAGCCCTTCGAGGGCGGTGCCGACGAGCCCGCCGTGCCCGGACTGGCGGCCTCCTATCCGGCGGGGCTCGCGATCGGCCGGGACGGCACGCTGGTCGTGGGGCGTTCGACCGACGAGGAGGGGTCGACGGTCCATCTCGTGCGGAAGGGCGCCGAGCCGGTGGAGATCTACCGCCACCGGGAGTCCGCCGGGGTCGGCGACCTGTCGCACGACGCGTCGCTGATCGCCGTGGAGCACACCGAGCACGGCGACGCCATGCACTCGGCGCTGCGGGTGCTGCGGGCCGAGGACGCCTCCGTGGTGGCCGAGCTCGACGACACCCGGGGCGGCACCGAGGAGCTGGGTCTGGCGGTGCTGGGCTTCGCCCCGGTGGACGGGGACACCCGGCTGCTCGTCGGCCACCAGCGGCGGGGGCGCTGGGAGCCGCTGCTGTGGGACGTGGCGACCGGCGAGGAGACCGACCTGCGGCTCGACCTCCCGGGGGACGTGTCGGCCGAGTGGTATCCGGACGGCTCCGGACTGCTGGTCGTGCACAGCTTCGAGGCGCGCAGCGAGCTGTGGCGGTACGACATCGCGACGGGGGCCCTGGTCCGTGTGGAGACGCCGGCCGGCTCGGTGTCGGAGGCGACGGCCCGTCCGGACGGCTCCGTGGAGTACCTGTGGTCCTCGGCCGCCGAGCCGCCGGTGGTGCGCTCGACGGCGGGCGGGGTCGTGCTCGACCCGCCGGGCGCGACGGCTCCGGGTTCGGTGGCCGTGGAGGACGTCTGGGTGGAGGGGCCCGGCGGCCGGATCCACGCGCTGGTGCAGCGGCCCACGGAGGGCGAGGGGCCCTTCCCGACCGTCTTCGAGGTGCACGGCGGTCCGGCCTGGCACGACAGCGACGCGTTCGCCTCCGGTCCGGCGGCCTGGCTGGACCACGGCTACGCGGTGGTCCGGGTGAACTACCGGGGCTCCACCGGGTACGGCCGCGAGTGGACGGACGCGCTCAAGCACCGGGTCGGTCTGATCGAGCTGGAGGACGTGGCGGCCGTCCGTGAGTGGGCGGTGGCCTCGGGGCTCGCGGACCCGGCGAAGCTGGTCCTCTCGGGCGGGTCCTGGGGCGGCTATCTGACACTGCTGGGGCTCGGCACCCAGCCGGACGCCTGGGCGGTGGGCCTGGCCGCCGTCCCCGTCGCGGACTACGTGACGGCCTACGAGGACGAGATGGAGGCTCTCAAGGCGCTGGACCGGACGCTGTTCGGCGGGTCCCCGGAGGAGGTGCCGGAGCGGTTCGAGGTCTCGTCGCCGCTGACGTACGCGGACAAGGTGACGGCCCCGGTCTACATCTCGGCGGGCGTCAACGACCCGCGCTGCCCGATCCGGCAGATCGACAACTACGTCGAGCGGCTCGCGGCCCGGGGCGCGGTCCACGAGGTGTACCGGTACGACGCGGGGCACGGCTCCCTGGTGGTGGAGGAGCGGATCAAGCAGGTCCGGCTGGAGCTGGACTTCGCGGCGCGCCACCTGGGGACCCGGCCGGTCGGGGGGTGAGGCGGCTGCGTACCGTGGAGGGGTGTACCGGTTCCTGAGAACGCCCCGCTGGTGGGGGCTCCACGTCTTCGTGCTGCTGGCGATCCCCTTCTGCGTGTTCATGGGGAGCTGGCAGCTGGGGAAGTTCGAGGAACGCGTCGACTCCCACCAGAAGGCGGAACGGGCCCCGGATCCGGGCACCCTGAAGCCGGAGCCGCTGGAGTCGCTCCTGCCGGTCGACCAGGAGACCTCGGGCCGGCACGCGCGGGCGAGCGGGCGGTACGCGGAGCAGTTCCTCGTGCCGGACCGTGATCTGGACGGCCGGACCGGCAGCTACGTGCTGACGATGCTGAAGACGGACGGCGGCAAGTCGCTCCCGGTGGTCCGCGGCTGGCTGCCGGCCGGCGCGAAGGCCCCGGCCCCGCCGTCCGGCACGGTCACCGTGGAGGGCGCCCTGCAGGCCTCGGAGAACGCCGGCACCAGGGGCGTCAACGCGGCGGGCGGACTGCCCGACGGCCAGCTCGGCATGATCAGCGCGGGAGCGCTGGTCAACCTGGTCCCGGACGAGGTCTACGACGCCTGGGTCACCGTCTTCGACGCGCCGGCGGGTCTGACACCGGTCCCGGCGGCCGCCGCCGCGGGCACGTCCCTGGACCTCAAGGCCTTCCAGAACCTCGGCTACACCGCCGAGTGGTTCGTCTTCGCGGGCTTCGTGGTCTTCATGTGGTTCCGCTTCCTGCGCCGCGAGGTGGAGGCCTCGAAGGACGCGGAGCTGGGCCTCTAGGGCGTGTTGCGAAAGTCCCGCCTGCCCCGCGACGCCTGGCACGCGCCCTCGGTCCTGTCCCGGCCACAGGACCAGGCCCACCGGGGCGCCGGCGCGCCGGGCCGGGGCGGAGACGGGGGCGTTTGCCTCCCGGAGCCGCCCGCCCTGGCCGGGCGGCGGCCCCGGTGTCAGGAGGCGTCCAGGACGCCCGTCCGGTAGATCGTTCCCGCGCACGCGTTGGGGATCGTCGCCGCCGCGGCCGGGCCGCCCCCCTCCGCCGTGTGGCTGACGGCGACGCTGCCGTCCGCGGGCGTGCCGTCCTCCGCGACGAGCTGGGGCTCGGTGTTGTTGGCCGACTGGCCCGCACCGGTCGACCCCGTGGCACCGGCCGAGGTGCCGCCGCTGTCCACGGGCGTGGTCGGCGTCGGCGTGGTCCCCGTCGTCGGGCAGGTCTCCGTCGGCACCCAGGCGAACTTCACCTCGTAGGCGTTGCGCGGCTGGAGGACCAGCGTGGGCGACTCCTGCGAGGGATCGGGCAGTCCGCTCGCCGCGTCCCCGGCCGCGTGGGCCACCACCGTGATCTTCGCGGGATCCGCCGCGCCCCGGGCCTCGAAGGAGACCCGGCCGGCGCCGCCGACCACGCAGTCGCGGTCGGAGACGTTGGCGATGCGGAACGTGCCGTACACCTTCCCCGCCGAGTCCGGGGTGCCCGCCTGCACCGAGCTGACGCCCAGCTGACCGGCCGCGCACACCGGCGCCGAGTCCGGCAGGGCGTCGGCCGCCGGCTTCGAGCCGGTGCCGGCGCCCTCCGTCTCGCCGGTGCCGGGCTCCGGGGAGGTACCCGCGCCCTGCGCCTCACCCTGGCTGGGGGTGCCGGAGCCGCCCGGGGCGTCCGTGCCCTGCTCGCCGCCCTCGACGCCGGTCTCCGTGCCCGTGCCGCCCTGCGCCTGCTCGCCGTGGCCGGCGTTGACGGACCGGTCGTCGACGGTCCCGCCCGAGTTGGCGACGTGCACGAACGCCGGGACGGCCGTGCCGATCAGCACCACCGCCGCGGCGATGCCGACGACGGCCTGCCGCTTGCGCGCGCGCCGCGCGGGCACCGCCCGGCGCAGATGGTCCAGAGCCCCGTCCGCGGGCGCGATGTCGGCCACCGCACCCTGAAGGAGCCGCCGCAGCGCCGCCTCGTCGGATCCGAAGGCACCGTCGAGGCCGCCTCCGTAGAGGTTCTCGCGCCCGAGGCCGCCGTCGGCCTGCGCCTTGCCGGGCCCGTCGTCCACACCGTGTCCCATGTCGTCGCGACCGCCCTCGGGCAGCCCATTCGTACCGCCGGAGTCCCCGCCCAGCGGGTCACCGGTGAAATCGCCGGAACTCATGCCGTCGCCTCCATCGCGACGCGCAGCGCCGCGATGCCCCGCGAGCCGTACGCCTTCACCGAGCCGAGCGAAATGCCCAGGGCCTCGGCGACCTGTGCCTCCGTCATGTCCGCGAAGTAGCGCAGCACCAGGACCTCGCGCTGGCGCCGCTGGAGCCCCCGCATCGCCTTGATGAGCGCGTCGCGCTCCAGTTGGTCGTACGCGCCCTCCTCCGCGCTCGCCATGTCCGGCATCGGCTTGGACAGCAGCTTGAGTCCGAGGATGCGGCGGCGCAGCGCGGAGCGCGAGAGGTTGACGACGGTCTGGCGCAGGTAGGCCAGCGTCTTCTCCGGGTCGCGCACCCGGTTGCGCGCGGAGTGGACGCGGATGAACGCCTCCTGGACCACGTCCTCGCAGGAGGCCGTGTCGTCGAGGAGCAGCGCCGCGAGGCCGAGCAGCGAGCGGTAGTGGGCGCGGTAGGTCTCGGTCAGATGGTCGACGGTGGTTCCGGCCGCCATGCCGTCTTCAGCGCTCTCGCGCGGCGCGGGGATGCCGTTCACCGCGGTCGTGCGGGCTCTGGCGGGCATGGGTGCGATCACCGGCATGCCGCCGGCCGGACGCGGCCGCCGGAGCGGGCGCACCACGGCGCCGCGGACGGGGACCACGACCGCGCCCCGGACGGGGACGATCTGCGCCCCGCGGAGCGGGACGACCGCTGCGATGTCGAGTACCTCTGCCACGCCTGTTGGACACGCTTCCCCCCGTCAGGGTTGTACGCGTACGCCACCGTTTTTGACGGTGTGCAAATTGCCCTCATGCGCACCCGTTCTTCCCCAATACCCCGTTTTCACAGCACGATTTGTGGCACCCACAGAGGCGCACGCAGAGACGCATCCCACCCGACCACCGGTTGCAGCAAGACGGAAGAGCATCGTCGAACATGGCATCGTCCCAGTTCAAGGGGCGTCTGCCGCCGAATTGCTCACAAGGCGTTCACAGATCCTACAAAGCTGAACGGTCAGCCGACGCCGATTTCCGGACGCTCGTGACGATCGGGGCCGATGATCGCCTCCGCGATCTGGACGGCGTTCAGTGCCGCGCCCTTGCGGAGGTTGTCCCCGCAGACGAAGAACTCCAAGGAGCGCTCGTCGTCCAGGGAGCGCCGCACCCGCCCGACCCAGGTGGGGTCGGTGCCCACGATGTCGGCGGGCGTGGGGAAGTCACCCGAGGCGGGGTCGTCGTAGAGCACCACGCCGGGCGAGGTCGCCAGGATCTCGTGCGCGCGGGCGACCGTGACGGGGCGCTCGAACCGCGCGTGCACGGAGACGGAGTGCCCGGTGACGACGGGCACGCGTACGCAGGTGGCGGCGATCGGCAGGGCGGGCAGGTCGAGGATCTTGCGGGTCTCCTCGCGGACGCGCAGTTCCTCGGAGGACCAGCCGTCCGCCATCAGGGCCCCCGACCAGGGCAGCACGTTGAGGGCGAGGGGGCCGGGGAAGGGGCCCGTGTCGTCGCCGACGGTCCGCCGCACGTCGCCGGGGCGGTTGCCGAGATCGGTCCCGGCCACCGCCGAGAGCTGCTCGCGCAGGGCGGCGACACCCGCCTGCCCGCCGCCGCTCGCGGCCTGCTGGGCGGTCACGATCAGCTCGCTGATCCCGAACTCGGCGTGCAGGGCCCCCACGGCGACGATCAGCGCCAGGGTGGAGCAGCCGGGGCTCGCGACGATCCCGCGGGGCCGCATCCGGACCGCGTGGGGGTTGATCTCGGGCACGACCAGCGGCACGTCCGGGTCCGACCGGAACGCCGCCGAGGTGTCCACGACCACCGCGCCCTTGGACACGGCGATGGGCGCCCATCGGGCCGCGACGTCCTCGGGCACCAGGAAGAGGGCGAGGTCCACGCCCTCCAGCGCGTCCTCACCGAGCGCGAGGACCTCGCTCTCCTCCCCGCGCACGGCCAGCTTGCGGCCGGCCGAGCGCGGGGAGGCGAGGAGTCGTACGTCGCCCCAGACGTCGGCGTGCTGCGACACCATCTGGAGCATCACCGCACCGACGGCCCCGGTCGCTCCCACGACCGCGAGCGTCGGCTTGCGGCTCGGGGACGTCACCGGCCGGTGCCGCCATAGACGACGGCCTCGTCGGAGTCGCTGTCGAGCCCGAAGGCGGTGTGGACGGCCGTCACGGCCTCGTTGACGTCGTCGGCGCGGGTGACGACCGAGATGCGGATCTCCGAGGTGGAGATGAGCTCGATGTTCACGCCCGCGTCGGACAGCGCCTGGAAGAAGGACGCGGTGACGCCCGGGTTGGTCTTCATGCCGGCGCCGACCAGGGAGATCTTGCCGATCTGGTCGTCGTAGCGCAGCGATTCGAAGCCGATCGCGGCCTTCGCCTTCTCCAGGGCGTCGATGGCCTTGCGGCCCTCGGCCTTGGGAAGGGTGAAGGAGATGTCCGTCAGGCCGGTGGAGGCGGCGGACACGTTCTGCACGATCATGTCGATGTTGATCTCGGCGTCCGCGACGGCACGGAAGATGGCCGCGGCCTCACCCGGCTTGTCCGGCACTCCGACGACGGTGATCTTCGCCTCGGAGGTGTCGTGGGCGACACCCGAGATGATGGCCTGCTCCACCTTGCGGGCTCCTTGCTCGGCATGCGGTTCGTTGCTGACCCAGGTCCCCTGCAGTCCCGAGAAGGACGAGCGGACGTGGATCGGGATGTTGTAGCGGCGTGCGTACTCGACGCACCGGTGCAGGAGCACCTTGGAGCCGGAGGCGGCGAGCTCCAGCATGTCCTCGAAGGAGATCCAGTCGATCTTCTTCGCCTTCTTCACCACGCGCGGGTCGGCGGTGAAGACGCCGTCGACGTCGGTGTAGATCTCGCAGACCTCGGCGTCCAGCGCCGCGGCCAGCGCGACGGCGGTCGTGTCCGAGCCGCCGCGGCCCAGGGTGGTGATGTCCTTCTTGTCCTGGGACACGCCCTGGAAGCCGGCGACGATGGCGATGTTGCCCTCGTCGAGGGCGGTACGGATCCGGCCCGGCGTGACATCGATGATGCGCGCTTTGTTGTGGACCGAGTCCGTGATGACACCGGCCTGACTGCCCGTGAACGACTGGGCCTCGTGGCCCAGGTTCTTGATCGCCATCGCCAGCAGGGCCATGGAGATCCGCTCTCCGGCGGTCAGCAGCATGTCGAATTCGCGTCCGGCAGGGATCGGGGATACCTGCTCGGCGAGATCGATCAACTCGTCCGTCGTGTCGCCCATCGCGGAAACCACGACGACCACCTGGTGGCCGTTCTTCTTGGCGTCCACGATCCGCTTGGCGACGCGCTTGATGCCTTCGGCATCGGCAACGGAGGAGCCTCCGTACTTCTGCACGACAAGGCCCACGTACGCTCCTCGCTCGGTGTCTGCCGCAGTAATCGCTGCGGTCGGCTCAGTTTAACGAGAGGCCCGGATTCGCCGACCGTATATCGCATCCTGAGACGAGCTGCTCAGAGAGTGATCATCCCGGTCCCGGGCCACGCGCGTCCGACCGCCGCCACGGCTCCTTCGTGAGCGGCCAGGGGGTGTCCGGGCGACCTACTTCTTGAGCGACCCCAGGCCCAGCGGACCGGCGATCTCCGCCGCCATGACCCGTCCGGCCTCCTCCGCCAGATCGTCCTCGGTCAGGTCCTCGTCCGTGTCCAGGCCGTCCAGCGCGGCCAGCGGCTGGTCGAGGCGGACGTGGGAGACGAGCGACTGCAGGGCGCGCAGGGTGCCGGAGGCCGTCGGGCCCCAGTTGGAGAAGTACGAGAACTGCCACCACCACAGCGCCTCGGAGGTGCGGCCCGCGCGGTAGTGGGCCAGTCCGTGGCGCAGGTCCATGACGATGTCGGCGAGGTTGTCGGAGATCCGGCAGGGGACCGGAGCCTTGCGGGGCTCGTACGGGTCGAAGACCTCCGAGAAGACGTCCACCGGTTCGAGGAGGGTCGCGAACCGCTCCCGCAGGTCGTCGACGTCCAGGTCGGGACCCGTGTCCGGCTCGTAGCGCTCGTCCGGGACGATGTCCTCGTGCGCGCCCAGCCGGCCGCCCGCGAGCAGCAGCTGGGAGATCTCCAGGAGGAGGAAGGGCACCGCGCTGTCCGGCTCGTCGCCCTTGGCCACTTCCGTGGTGGCCACGATGAACGACTCGATCGAGTCGGCGATCTGGACCGCGAAGTCGTCAGGATTCTGCGTGAGAGCGTGCAGCGTGGCGTCGGACATCGAGGGTGCCTCCCTTGGGCTCACGAGTGAGCGCACGAGCCGTGTCGGCCCTGTCGTCATACATCTAGCAGGCGCCGCCCCTCGAAGGCACGGCCCAGCGTCACCTCGTCGGCGTACTCCAGATCACCGCCGACCGGCAGTCCGCTGGCGAGCCGGGTGACCTTCAGTCCCATGGGCTTGATCATCCGCGCCAGGTACGTCGCGGTGGCCTCGCCCTCCAGGTTCGGGTCGGTCGCCAGGATCAGCTCGGTGACGGCGCCGTCCGCGAGCCGCGCCAGCAGCTCGCGGATGCGCAGATCGTCCGGGCCGACGCCCTCGATCGGGCTGATCGCACCGCCGAGCACGTGGTAGCGCCCGCGGAACTCACGCGTCCGCTCGATCGCCACGACGTCCTTCGGCTCCTCGACCACACAGATGACCGACAGGTCGCGGCGCGGGTCACGGCAGATGTTGCACTGCTCCTGCTGCGCCACGTTGCCGCAGACCGCGCAGAACCTGACCTTCTCCTTGACCTCCAGGAGCGCGTGCGCCAGCCGGCGCACGTCGGTCGGCTCGGCCTGGAGGATGTGGAAGGCGATCCGCTGGGCGCTCTTGGGACCGACGCCGGGCAGCCTGCCCAGTTCGTCGATGAGGTCCTGAACCACGCCTTCGTACAACGGAACGCCCTTCTCGGGTCTGCTTGATTCTTACGGTAGTAGCTGAAGCCCCGGCTTAGAAGCCCGGCGCCCGGAAGCGAGGGCTCAGAAACCGAGGCCCGGCATGCCGCCGAGGCCCTGCGTCAGCGGGCCCAGCTTGGCCTGCTGGAGCTGCTGCGCGTTGTCGTTGGCGGCCTTGACCGCGGCCACGACGAGGTCGGCGAGCGTCTCGGTGTCCTCCGGGTCCACGGCCTCGGGGTCGATCACCAGACCGCGCAGCTCGCCGGAGCCGGTGACCGTCGCCGTCACCAGGCCGCCGCCCGCCTGGCCCTCGACCTCGGTCGCGGCGAGCTCCTCCTGCGCGCGGGCGAGGTCCTGCTGCATCTTCTGGGCCTGCTGGAGGAGCTGCTGCATGTTGGGCTGGCCACCACCGGGAATCACGATCACTCACTCCTGGCATTCACTGACGACTGTTCGGTAAGCCGAGCCTACGTGGTCCGTGACCCGGCTGCCGCACAACTCTTTCGAGTGAGAAACTGCGGGCCTCTCTACCTGATCAACACCCCCTTGAGGGCGGAAATCCCGGGATTCCGGGCCCACCGCCCACCATTCGGCGGTAGGAAGGGCAGGCACCACGTGCACCGCACGTCACAGCAGGACATGAGCGCTGAGCTGAACAGAGGAGTGCCCCGGTGAGCCAGCAGCCGGAGATGCA
Organism: Streptomyces sp. MS191; assembly: GCF_008042125.1. GTDB lineage: Bacteria > Actinomycetota > Actinomycetes > Streptomycetales > Streptomycetaceae > Streptomyces. Next base: position 2,762,018 of record NZ_RDBI01000040.1, on the reverse strand, counting down.
GCCGCCGCCGGGGCAGCCCGAGGGGCCGGTCCACCGCGATCTCACCGGGACGCCCTTCCCGCTCGGCGACTGGGGCGAGCCCGCGGAGCGGCTGGACGAGCTGTATCGCTGGGCCGAGACCCACGCCCTGCGGACGGCCGAGTGGTACCTGTCCGACCGCGTCTGGAAGCGCCGCTGCGCCCGTGCCCTGCGGGTCGGTACGGCGCTGGGCGTCATCGTCGGGGCGGCGCTGCCGCTGCTCGACCTGACCGGGGTCGCCGACGGGGCGGTCGGATGGGGGTACCTCTCCCTGCTGCTGGGCGCCGCCTGCCTGGCGTGCGACCGGTACTTCGGGCTGACGTCCGGGTGGATAAGGAACGTGGCGACCGCGCAGGCGGTGCAGCGCCGGCTCCAGGCCCTCCAGTTCGACTGGGCGGCGGAGAGCGTGCGCGAGGTGCTCGGCCCCACGGAGGGCACGGCGAGCGAGGCCGCGGAGCGGTGCCTCGGGGTGCTGCGGCGCTTCTCGGAGGACGTGACGGAGCTGGTACGGGCGGAGACCGCGGACTGGATGGTCGAGTTCCGCTCGGGCCCGACGCCGCTGGCCCTGCAGTCGGCCGGCGTCACCACGGCCCGCCCCGCCGCTGCCTCCGGAGCGGCCGAMCTCGCTGGAGGAGCCGGCGGGCTCGATCC
>NZ_RDBI01000040.1:2735383-2761249 GCF_008042125.1 Streptomyces sp. MS191 | reverse complement strand
CGGCGGGCTCGATCCCGTACGACGACAGCCCGTTCGCGCGGGAGCGCCACGTGTGGCTGGGTCTGCACGCGGCGGCCACGCGGAGCCTCGGACAGGGCTCGATGATCATCCTCAGCTGACCGACGGGCCCCGGGACCCCGTGCCGACCGGCCGTGGTGGGTTGCCCGCGCCCCCACCACGGCACGAAGCACCCCCGAGGGGACGTGGTGGGGTCGGGCCGGCGCGGTTCCCGGTCAGCTGAGGATGATCATCGAGCCCTGTCCGAGGCTCCGCGTGGCCGCCGCGTGCAGACCCAGCCACACGTGGCGCTCCCGCGCGAACGGGCTGTCGTCGTACGGGATCGAGCCCGCCGGCTCCTCCAGCGAGGTCGGCCGCTCCGGAGGCAGCGGCGGGGCGGGCGGGTTGTGCGGGTCTATCCCGATCGCCGGCGCGACGAACTCCAGCTCCCGCAGCAGCCCGTGCGAGGAACCCAGCGGGCCGCCGCCCTCCAGCAGCTCGTCGGTGGACAGCGGGGCCGGGAAGTCCACGGGCACGTAGGCGCCGGCGTGGTCGTAGTGCCAGACGAGGTGGGACTGCTGCGCGGTCGCCTCGAACATCTCCAGGAGCTGTTCGTAGTCCCCGCCCAGCTCGTCGACGGGCTCGACGGGCAGCCCGCACATCTGCAGCAGATAGGCGCGGCGCAGGAAGTGCAGGGCGTCGTAGTCGAACCCGGCGACGGGCGCCACGTCGCCGGACAGCCCCGGCATGTACGCGAAGACGGGGACGGTGGGCAGACCGGACGCGGTCAGGGCCTTGTCGTAGGCGGCGATCTCTTCGGCGAAGGGATTGTCGGGGCTGTGGCACAGCACGTCGACAAGGGGGACCAGCCACAGGTCACAGGCCAAGGGAGGCTCGCTCTCCGTCAGTTGCAGGGACGGCCAGGGTAGTGCGCGGTGCGCGTGTCGCACACCCGGTGGGTGCCTGCCCCTCCGCGCACCCGGTCAACCCGGGCCGGAAGGCCACCGCGACGGCCCCGGTGCACGTCACCGGCACCACAGGGGCCTCAGGCCCACCACGCGGCACCGCCCGGGCGGTGGGGCCTCACCGCGCGGGCCGCTCCAGGCGGTCCGCCCACTCCAGCGACTGCGCGTTGTAGGCCCGGACCACGGCGACCGCCGCCTCCGCGTCCCCGAGCGTGATCGCGTCCACCAGCTCCACGTGCCCGCTCCAGAGCCAGCCGAGCACGTCTCGGTCGGAGCGCAGGTACGGCACCGAGAACACCCAGGCCTGCACCCGCAGCCGGTGCAGGAAGTCGGCGATGCAGGCGTTGGCGGACACCAGGCGCCCCAGCTCGCGCCAGTAGCGGATGTCGTAGCCGATGAGGACGTCCAGGTCCCCGGCCCGGGCGGCGCGCACCGCCGCCTCGCCGCGGCGCCGGATGGAGACGAGCGCGACCCCCCGGCTCACGTCGGGCTCCGCGGCGCGGGCGGACGCGCGGCCGTGACGGCGGAAGATGCCGTCGACGACGAGCATGCGGGCCTCGACCATGTCCCGGTAGTCGTCGACCGAGAACTGGTGCACCCGGAAGCCGCGGTGCTGGTCGGAGTCGAGGAGCCCCTGGGCGGAGAGGTCGACGAGTGCCTCGCGCACGGGGGTCGCCGACACCCCGTACTGCTCGGCGATCTGCTTGACGGTGAACTCCTCGCCCGGTTGCAGACGCCCTGCGAGCACCTCGTCACGGAGCGCGTCCGCGATCTGCTGTCGAAGGGTACTGCGGGTGACAGCTCCGCTCGCGGGCATCGTGATCGGCCCCTCCGTCCGGCTGTCGGACACCATAGTCCAGACGGAGGGGACGGCCACGTCCCCGTGGAGCGCTCTCTCCCCGCCGGTTACGCGGTGTGCTCGTCGGCGACGCTCAGCGCGGCGTCGAGGGCGGCGAGGCCCTCCTTCGCCTCCGCCTCGGAGACGTTGCAGGCGGGCACGGCGTGGGTGCGGTTCATGTTGATGAACGGCCAGAGGCCGTGCTTCCTGGCCGCCGCGCCGAAGGCCGCCATGGGGGCGTTGGCCTCGCCGGTCGCGTTGTACGGGACGAGCGGCTCGCGGGTCTCCTTGTTCCGGACGAGGTCCAGCGCCCAGAAGGCGCCCATGCCGCGCACCTCGCCGACCGACGGGTGGCGCTCGGCCAGCTCGCGCAGGCCGGGGCCGAGGACGGTCTCGCCGATGCGGGCGGCGTGCTCGACGACCTTCTCGTCCTCCATCACCTGGATGGTGGCGACGGCGGCGGCGCAGGCCAGCGGGTGCCCGGAGTAGGTCAGGCCGCCGGGGTAGGGGCGCTTGTCGAACGTCGCGGCGATCTCGGCGCTGATGGCGACACCGCCGAGCGGCACGTATCCGGAGTTGACGCCCTTGGCGAAGGTGATCAGGTCGGGCACGACGTCGAAGTGCTCGGCGGCGAACCACTTGCCGGTCCGGCCGAAGCCGGCCATGACCTCGTCGAGGACGAAGACGATCCCGTACTTGTCGCAGATCGCGCGCACGCCGGCGAGGTAGCCGGGCGGCGGGGTCATGATGCCGGCGGTGCCCGGGACGGTCTCCAGGATGATCGCGGCGATGGTCGCGGGACCCTCGAAGGCGATCGTGTCCTCCAGGTGCGCGAGCGCGCGCTCGCACTCCTGCTCCTCGGTCGTCGCGTAGAACGGGGAGCGGTAGAGGAAGGGTGCCCAGAAGCGCACGACGCCGGCCGAGCCGGTGTCGGAGGCCCAGCGGCGCGGGTCGCCGGTGAGGTTGATCGCGGTCGAGGTGGCGCCGTGGTACGAGCGGAAGGCGGAGAGCACCTTGTGGCGGCCCGTGTGCAGACGGGCCATCCGTACGGCGTTCTCGACGGCCTCGGCACCGCCGTTGGTGAAGAAGATCTTGTCCAGGTCGCCGGGGGTGCGCTCGGCGATGAGGCGTGCGGCCTCGGAGCGTACGTCGATGGCGAAGGCGGGCGCGAAGGTGGTGAGCTTGGCGGCCTGCTCCTGGATGGCGGCGACCACACGGGGGTGCTGGTAGCCGATGTTGGTGTAGACGAGGCCGCTGGTGAAGTCGAGGTAGCGGTTTCCGTCGTAGTCCCAGAAGTACGAACCCTCGGCGCCGGCGACGGCGAGCGGATCGATCAGGCCCTGGGCGGACCAGGAGTGGAACACGTGCGCGCGGTCGGCGGCCTTCACGGCCGCGCCGGCCTGGGGATCGGGAACGACATGAGGGGTCATGTCTCGAGGGTAGGTAACCGCAGGTGGGGCGGGCCATGACCATCCTGTCCACCGAGACCCGGGCCGACCCGACACCTTGCCTCTCCCGGACCGGCGGACCTTCATTGACAGCACGCTGCCACAATGACAGACTGCTGTCATCAGGCACGGCACCGACGTCCCGCAGGAGGCCCGCAATGCCCCGCACCGTTCACCTCGCCGTCTACGACACCTTCGCCGACTGGGAGACCGGGCACGCCACCGCCTGGCTCGCCCGCACCGGCCACGAGATCCGCACCGTCGGCCCGGCCACCGACCCCGTCACCAGCATCGGCGGCCTGCGCGTCACGCCCGACCTCGCGCTCGACGAGCTGGATCCGGCCGACAGCGCACTGCTGATCCTCCCGGGCGCCGACCTCTGGGACACGAGCGAGGACCTCGCCCCCTTCGCGGTGGCGGCCCGCCGCTTCCTCGACGCCGGCACACCGGTCGCCGCCATCTGCGGCGCCACCGCCGGCCTGGCCAGGGAGGGGCTGCTCGACGACCGCTCCCACACGAGCGCCGTCTCCTTCTACCTCGCCGCCACCGGCTACAAGGGCGCCGCGCACTACGTCGAGACGGACGCGGTCACCGACCGGGGGGCCGACGGCGCCGGCGACCTGATCACCGCGGGGCCGACCGAACCCGTCGCCTTCGCCCGCGAGGTGCTGGGCCGGACGGGCGCCTTCGAGGGCGAGCGGCTCGACGCCTGGTACCGCCTCTTCCACGACTCGGACGCGGCGGCGTACGAGACGCTCCAGGCGGACGGGGAAGAGGCGCCGGACGGAGACGAGCGGCAGCCGGCGGGCACCGCCCCGGCCGGATCGTGAGCCGCGACCAGCAGGACGCCCTGTCCCGGACGGCTCTCGGCGTCTTCCGCGTCAACGGCCGGCTCCTCGCCCTGTCGGAGAAGCTGGCCGAGCCGGCGGGTCTGACCGCCGCCTGGTGGCAGGTCCTGGGAGCCGTGCTCCCCGAGCCGCTGCCCGTCGCCGGAATCGCCCGCGCCATGGGCATCACCCGCCAGAGCGTCCAGCGGATCGCGGACCTCCTGGTGGCCCAGGGTCTCGCCGCGTACGCGCCGAACCCCGCCCACCGGCGCGCCAAGCTCCTGACCCCCACCCCCGCGGACGCGTGCGCGGCGCGGGCCCGGACCGTCATGGCGCCAAGCTCCTGACCCCCACCCCCGCGGGACGTAGTGCGATCGACCGCATCGGTCCCGGCCACGCCGAGCTGGCGGCCCGGCTGACGCGCGAACTCGGCGGCCAGGAGGCCTTCGACGAGACCGTCCGCGTCCTGGAACGGCTCGCCCGGGCCCTGGAGGCGATCGACGCGAGCGGCGAGGTCCCGCCTCAGGAGCCCCCCGGCCCCTGAGACGCCGACGGCCGGCGCGGCGCCCCCGGCACGCGCCCTCGCCCGGGGGCACCCCGGCGACGGTCGAGGGGCCCGGACCATGACGGTCCGGGCCCGCGCCGCGCACGCGTCCGCGCGGATCAGCAGTACAGGTTCGCGCCGGTCGGCACTCCCAGGATCTGGGTGAACTGCTGGTACTTGGTCACCCGGCTCTGCACCTGCGCCGGGTTGCGGCCGTCGCACTCCAGCGAGCCGTTGATGGAGCGGATCGTCTGGCCGAAGCCGGCGCCGTTGACCATGGCGTTGTGGCCGGTCATCGTGCCGGGCCCGTTCTGGGTGTTCCAGTACCAGAGGCCGGTCTTCCAGGCGACGGCCGGCTCGCGCTCGACGCGGTAGGGGTTGTTGAGGAGGTCGATGCCGAGGGCGTCACCCGCGGCCTTGTAGTTGAAGTTCCAGGAGAGCTGGATCGGACCCCGGCCGTAGTAGGCGGCCTGGCCGGCGGGGCAGCCGTAGGGCTGGCTCGTGTCGCAGTAGTGCGGGTAGTTGGCCGTGTTCTGCTCGACGACGTACACCAGACCGCCGGTCTCGTGACTGACGTTGGCGAGGAAGGCGGCGGCCTCCTGCTTCTTCACCGTGTCGCTGCCGGTCTTGGCGAAGCCGGGGTAGGCGCCGAGCGCGGCGGTCAGACCGCTGTACGTGTAGAAGGAGTTCCGGCCCGGGAACATCTGGTTGAACTGGGCCTCGCTGACGACGAATCCGGAGGGGTCCGGGTTCGGGTCGGTCCCGCCGCCGCCACCGCAGGCACCCTCGTCGCGCCACACGTCGGCGGCGCCGGGGCGTTCGTTCTGGGTCCACCACTTCGCGTACCAGTTGCGGCCGTTGTACGAGGCGGTCATGCCGCCCGTGTAGACGCTGGAGGAGTTCCAGGCGGCCACGCACGCGGGGGCGGCACCGGCGGACGCGGGGACGATGACCGCCAGTCCGACGGCCGTACAGAGTGCGGACAGCAGGATGAGCAGGCGTCGCAGCATGCGCGCTTCCTTCCGTGGGGGAAGTCCAGCGAAGCGTCTTTGGTCTGGACCTGTCAAGGTCTAGACCAGAAACCGTGACACACGGACTTCCCCGTCACCGCTCCAGAAGGCGTTCCAACAGGCTTGCCAGCAAGGCCCGTTCACTCGGTGACAACGACCCGGTCAGCTCGTCCTGCGCGGCGGCGAGCACGGCGTCGAGGCGCTGGAGGTGCGCCCGCCCGCCGGTGGTCAGGGTGACGACGTTGCGCCGTCGGTCCTCGGGATCGGGCTCGCGCTCGACGTGGCCGCGCTCGGCGAGTTCGTTGATGACGGCGACGAGATCGCTGCGGTAGATGCCCGTGCGGCGGCTCAGGCCGGCCTGACTGGTCGGCCCGTACTCGTCGAGGGAGACGAGCACCGCGTAGTGCCACTTGCGGGCACCCTCCCCGGCGAGACCGGCGCCGACCAGGCGGTCCGCCCGGGCGGCGGCCAACCCGAGCAGGCGACTGGGCAGGTCGCGCAGCCGCCCGGGAATCCGCAGCCCGGCCCCTTCGCCCGCCTCGGCCGCCTCTCCGCCCGCGCCCGCCTCGCCCGCCTCTCCGCCCGCTCTGCTCATGCCGCGCAGAGTACCCGTTGCGTTAGGAGCCCGAACGATGTGTGCGAACCCCCCCGGCCAGGAGGGTTGAACCAGTTCGAAATCCTGTACGGAGGGGGCGTGAAGCGCTGTTACGCTCCCCTCGACCTGCGGCGGGGGACGTGGCAGGAGTGAAGAAGGAAACGGGGAGGGAACTCAGTTGGTTCGCCATACCCTCGTGCGGGGGGCTTTCGCCACCGCACTGGGCATCGCACTCACGGCGGGCGGGATGGTGCCGCTCGCGGTGTCGGCCGCCGCGGACACGCCGTCACCGCAGGAGGTCGTGGTCCCTCCGGGGTACAAGTCGACCCCGCGGAACGCCTTCGTCCACCAGAAGGAACAGGCGGCGCAGGGGGACGCCGACTCGGTCGGCTCCGAGGGCGTGTTCCACCGGGAACAGGACGTCAAGGAGACCCTGTGGACCCGCTTCTCGGACGGCAGGAGCGTCCCGATCAGCGAGCCGCAGGACTGGGTCCTGCCCCGGGGCACCGGCACCGACGCCCTGGCGTACGTCCGTCCCGGCCGGATCGAACTGCGGTTCGCGGACGGCGCCGTGCGCACGATCACCGTGCCGGAGCAGCTGACCGGCCCCAAGGTCTACGGCTCCGCGGCCGTCGCCTTCGACACCACGGCGAAGACCGCGCACGTGCTGTCGGCCCGGGCGGACGGGACGACGGGTGACGTCGAGATCGAGAAGCCGGAGGCCTTCGAGTACACGACGGCCGCCGGCGGCGACACGCGCTCGATCGTGCTCCCCGGTCCCGTCACCGACGGGAAGCGCCGCCACGCGGTCGTCGACGCGGAGACGGGCCGGCTCCAGGGCCTCACCGCGCCGTTGCCCGCGTCGTACACCCGGGTGAAGATCTCGCCGAAGTACCTCGCGTTCTACAGCACCGAGAGCACGAACGGCACCGTCCTCGTGGCCTCGCGCGCCGACCTCGCGGCGCAGCCGGTCAAGGCCACCCTGACCTCGTACGACCTCCCGCTGGACCACCTCGCCGTGGTCGGCGACTGGCTGGTCCTCAACGCCGCCAACGACGTCGTGGCCGTGCCCGTCGCGGGCGGCTCCGCGCCCGTCGTGCTGGTCGCCCGCAGCTACGGCATCGCGTCCGGGCCCGACGGCACCGCCGTCGCCGTGGGCGGCACCGGTCCCGCCGACTGGGCCATCCGGCGCATCACGGCGGACGCCGACGGCAAGCCGGTCGTGACGACGGTGAAGCGACTGCCCGGCTTCCCGGGCCACGCGCAGGGCGTCGCGCTCGCCCACGGCCGCCTCGCCGTCGTGGACGACAGCGAGTACGACGGCGCCGGCCTCGCCAAGGAGTACGTCCGGGACCTCGGCGTCACCGGCGGGGCCCTCAGCTACGGGGACCGCTCCGAGCTGACGGGCACCCCGCTGGAGACCTGCCCGGAGAAGGACGCCCTCTGCCCCGAGTACCGGGCGCTCGGCGACGGCCGCTTCCTGCGCCGCCTGGGCGGCTACTTCGTGATCAACGGCCCGGCCCAGGGCGACTTCCAGTCCCCCTACTACGGCACCGGGGCCCGCGTCAGGGACGTCAACGGCGACTGGCTGGTCGTCGACGTGCCCGGCACGCGGGAGAAGCAACTGGTCGTCGCGCTCGACGGCGAGAAGGTGTTGGAGGAGCGCACACCGGTCGCCTCCGCCCTGTGGGGCTCCCTGCTGTGGACCGCCGGCGCCGAGCCCGGCTCCGTCACCGCGAAGGACCTGGCCACCGGCCGGYCCGTCGAGACCGCGGACACCGGGGCCACCTGCGTGCCGGAGGAACTCCAGGCCGTGGGCCGCTGGCTGTACTGGAGCTGCGGCGCCGACGGCCCGGCCGGGGTCTACGACCGCACGGCGAAGACCTCGCGAAGCGTCCCCGCCGGTGAGGCCCTGCTCGGCGACGGCTACGTCGTCACCCACGACACGTCCGCCGGGAAGCTCGTCCTCACCGGCGCCGACGGCGCCGCGCCCGTCACCCGGACCGTCGGCACGCTGCCCGGCACCGGTGTCTCCCAGCGTCACGTCCGCTGGACGGTCGACCGCTTCGGCGGCCACCTCGCGTACCTCGACGCCGACGAGCAGGTCCACGTCGTCCCGACGGGCATCGGCACCCAGCCGCTGACCGTCCTGGGCCGCACGGACACTCCCGTCGTCCGCGGCAAGGACGAGAAGGCCCCGGTCACCTCGGCGACGCTGTCCAAGCCCGCCGGTGCCTGGACCCTGACCGGCCGTCACACCGCCACGGGCCGGGTCAGCGAGCTGGCCTCCGGCACGGAGGCGCGCGGAGCGCTGCGCCCGCTGTGGACCGGGCGGGACAAGGCCGGGGACCTCCTGCCGAACGGCACGTACACGTGGACGCTGACCGCGCGGCCCGCCGACGGCACCGGGGCCGAGGTGCGGCTCACCGGAAGCACCGTCCTGCGCGGCGGGAAGTCCCCCGCCTCCGACCCGTTCACGAGCGTCCCGACCACCCGCGTGATGGACACCCGCGCCGGCACCGGCGTCCCGAAGGCCGTGCTCGGCCCGAAGGGGACGGTCACCCTGACCGTCGGCGACGTGGCGGGCGCGCCGTACCACACCACCACCGCGGTCGTGCTGAACGTGACGGCGACGAACGCCACCTCGGCGACCTACGTCTCGGCCTACCCGTACGGCACCACCCGGTCGAGCGCGTCGAACCTCAACGTGCCCGCCGGGAAAACGGTGGCCAACCAGGTGATCGTCCCCGTCCGGAACGGCAAGGTCACCTTCTACAACCACGCCGGAAACGTGGACCTGATCGCCGACATGGCCGGCTACTACACGCTCGACGACGTCAAGGGCGCGCTGTACCGGCCCATGACCCCGTGGCGGGCGCTGGACACCCGCAGCGGACTCGGCGCGCCGCAGAAGCCGGTCCAGGGCGGATCCCGCGTGCGTCTGGGCTTCGCCGGCACCGCCGTGGGCTCCCCCGACGTGACGGCCGTCGTGCTCAACGTGACGGCGACCGGCGTGACCAGGCCGACCTTCGTCGCCGCCCTGGCGACCGGCGCCCCCGTCGTGGGTTCGCACCTGAATCCGGGACAGGGCGAGACCGTGTCGAACCTCGTGGTCGTACCGGTCGTGAACGGCGGGATCGACCTGTACAACCACAGCGGCGCCGTCGACCTCGTCGCGGACGTGGCCGGCTACTTCACCGGGTCGGACCTGGGCTCGCTGTACGAGCCCTCGGCCCCGTCCCGGCTGATGGACACGCGTGACGGCACCGGGGTCGCCAGGGCCGAGGTGGGCGCGAAGGGCGTCGTGACGCTGGACGTCGCGGGCAAGGGCGGCGTCCCCGCCACCGGCGCCACGGCCGTCGTGCTCAACGTGACCGCCACGAACGCGACCGCGGCCACGTTCGTGACCGCGTACCCGTACGGCACCACCCGGACGAGCGCGTCGAACCTGAACGTGCCGGCCGGACGGACCGTGTCGAACCTCGTGGTCGTACCGGTCCGGGACGGCAAGGTCACCTTCTACAACCACGCCGGGAGCGTCGACCTGATCGCCGACGTCCAGGGCTTCTACGCCGAGTAGCCGGCCCTCGCCCGGTCCGGGCGGGTCGTCCTGACGGTCGCCTCAGATCATCAGGACGATCCGGCCGGGCCGGCGGCCCGCCTCCGCCCGGCGGTGGGCCTCGGCGACCACCTCCAGGGGCAGGACGTCGGCCACCCGGGTGACCAGCTCGCGGGCCGCCACCTTGTCCAGGGCCTCCTTGATGCGGAGGGCGTGCGGCCGGGCGCGGTCGAACTCGACGCGGATGCCCCTCTCGGACGCCGGGACACGGTCCGGGGCGATGGCGACGAAGCAGCCTTCGTCCTTCAGCGCGGCCAGCATCGGAGCACCGACCAGCGCCCCGTCGAAGACGCCGTCCACCCCGTCCGGGGCATGCTCCCGCACCTTCCGCAGCACCTCCGCCGGCTCGCCGCGCGTGACGCAGTGCTTGGCGCCCAGGACCTTCAGCTCGTTCTCGTCCCCCTCGTAGGAGACGGCGATGACCTGCAGTCCGGCCGCCGCCGCGAGCTGGAGCAGGAGCCGGCCCACCACGCCGCTGGCGCCCGTGATCAGCAGTGTCGCCCCCGGCGGGAGCCCGAGCTGTTCGAGGCCCTGCGAGGCGGTGATCACGGCCAGGGGCAGGGAGGCGGCGGCCGTGAAGTCCACCTCGTCCGGGATCGGGGCCAGCCAGTCCGGCTCGGCCCAGATGACCTCCGCGTACGTGCCGTGCCCCGTCAGCTCCTCGTACCAGGGCACGAAGCCCGCGACCCTGGTCCCGACCGGCAGGAGACCCTCCGGGCCCGGCGCCGGATCCAGCAGCCGGCCCGCGAAGTCCGTGCCGAGGACGAAGGGGGGCTGCAGTCCGCCCATCTGGTCGACGTAGAGGCCGGCCCGGATCCGGAGATCCGCCATGGTCACACCGGCGGCCTTCAGCCGGACGCGGACCTTGCCCGGCTCGTCCCCTGCCTCGGGTTCGGGCCTGCGGGTCACTCTGAGGACCTCAGGGCCGCCGTAGGCGGTCACTTCGACGACACGCATGAAGATCCTTCCGACAGGCCCCCTCGTCGCCATTACACCCATGGTCAAACTGCCCCGGCAACCTCTGTCCGGCCACCTGAACGAACGGGGAAATCCAGGTGGCGGCCCCACGACACCGGCCCTCCGCTCGCACGGACGTCCGTAGCGTTCCGGCCATGGAGTGGATAACCGCAGAGAACGTCATCGCCGTGGTCAGCGCACTGCTCGGCGTGCTCGTCTCGGCCGGTGTCGTGCTCTACGAACGCTTCGTGCAGCGCGGCCGCCGCCTCGGCTACCGCGTGCAGCTCAACACCCCGTTGCGGGACCGCGACGAGAACGCCGGAGACCTGACCGTGCGGGCCGGCGAGATCGGCAGCGCCGACGGCTCCACCCTGGTCCTGCTCCGGATCGAGAACGACGGTCTGCGCGACATCAGCCACGGCGACTACGAGCGCTCCGACGGCTTCGAGGGCCTGCGGGTCACCTTCGACGACAGGACGGTGCAGGCCGTCGTCGCCACCATCCCGCGCGGCTTCGAACGGGTGAAGCGCAACCTGGAGGCGGACCCGGGGCTGCGCAGGGAGGGCGGCGCCGTCCTGATGCCCAAGGTGTTCCTGGCGCGCAAGCAGTACTTCAAGCTGCTCGTCCTGCTCTCCGGGGCCGTCTCCGCCGACGAGGTCGAGCTCACCGGCACGCTCCGGGAGACCGACGTCCACCGCAACCACAGCCGCAGCGTCGACGACCGGACCCCGACCTTCAGCCCCGCGGCCCGCAACATCACCCTCGTCCTGGCCGCGTGCGTGCTCGTCCTCGCCACGCTCATCGTCCGGCACGACACCCCGCCACCCATCGGCTGCGCCCGCGGCACGCTCACCGTGACCGGCTCGACCGCCTTCGCCCCCGCGGTGCGGGACCTGGCGAAGGAGTACCAGGAGGACTGCGAGGGGGCGACGATCCTGGTGGACGCGCACGGGTCGACCGCGGGGATACGGGAGCTGGCCGAGGACGGCGCGAAGGCCGGGAAGGGGTCGCCGGCGGTCGTCGCGCTGTCCGACGGACGCAAGCCGGCCGGCTATCCGAGGCTGCGGGAGAGCATGGTCGCCGTCTCCCTCTTCACGCTGGTCCTCAACGACGGGGTCCCGCTGGAGAACCTCTCGCGGGACGCCGTCCGGCGGCTCTACCGGGGCGACGTCGCCAACTGGAAGGAGCTGGGCGGTCCCGACCTCCCGGTCCGGCTGGTCAGCCGGGACGCCAACTCCGGTACCCGCGAGGTGTTCCAGCGCCGCGTCCTCGGCCGCAACGAGCCGGCGAACTCCTCCCGCGACTGCGAGCACCTCGACGATCCCGGGGCCCCGGTGCTGCGCTGCGAGCTCGACAGCACGGAGCAGGTGCTGTCCACGGTGGCGCGGCTGCCCGGGGCCCTCGGCTACACCGAACTCCGCTCCGGCACCGGCCTGAAGGGCCTGCACCGCGTCGCCATCGACGGACGGATGCCGCACGCCGACGAACTCGACAGACTCGACGAGACCGGCGACTCCCCCTACCCGTACCGGGAGATCGAGTACGCCTACACCTGGGGCCGGCCGCCCGCCGACTCCCTGACCTCCAGTTTCCTCACCTATCTCGTCCGGGGGAGCGGCCAGGACGTGATCCGCGCCCACGGCCACCTGCCCTGCCAGACGCCCCAGGGCCTGAAGATCTGCGGTGAAGGGTGAGGAGAGGCGTACGCGCGGGGTGAGCCCCTGCGGAACGGTCTGGCATCCTCTGTTCCCGTGGACCCATTGAACGCGGAAGACCCGGTCAGCATCGGCCCGTTCCGCCTGCTCGGGCGGCTGGGCGTCGGCGGGATGGGCAGGGTGTTCCTGGCACGTTCGGCGGGCGGACGTGCCGTCGCCGTGAAGGTCGTGCACGCGGAACTGGCCGGGCAGGACGAGTTCCGGCGCCGCTTCGCCCGCGAGGTCGCCGCTCTGGAGCGGGTCGGCGGCACGGGCACGGCGCCGGTGCTGGGCGCCGACACCGAGGCCGAACTCCCCTGGGTGGCCGTCGGATACGTGCCCGGCCCCTCGCTGCGCGCGGTCGTCGGCGAGGAGTACGGGCCGCTGCCGCCCCCGAGCGTCCGCACGCTCGCCGCCGGGCTGGCCCGCGCCCTCACGCACATCCACGCCGCCGGACTGGTCCACCGCGACCTGAAGCCGTCCAACGTGCTGCTCACCGTCGACGGCCCGCAGATCATCGACTTCGGCATCGCCCGCGCCCTCGACACCGTCACCGACGGCGGCCTGACGACCACCGGCGCGGTCGTCGGCTCCCCCGGGTTCATGTCGCCCGAGCAGGTGCGGGGCGACCGGCTGACGCCCGCCGCCGACGTGTTCTGCCTGGGCTCCGTCCTGGCGTACGCGGCGACCGGACGCTCCCCGTTCGGCGGGTCCGACAGCGGCGTCCACGCCACGATGTTCCGCATCGCGCACGACGAGCCCGACCTGACCGACGTACCTCCGGAGGTGTCCGGTCTGATCCGGGCCTGCCTCGCGAAGGACCCGGCGGCCCGGCCGGCGGCCACCGAGCTCGTCGACGCCCTCGACGTCACCGACCCGTGGCTGCCCGCCGACGTCCTGGCCCGGCTCGGCCGCCATGCCGCCCGGCTCCTGGAGGCCGAGGGCGAGGCGGCCGCCGCGGCCGGCGACCCCACCCCCGCGACACCGCTGCCGCAGGGCCGCGAACCCGGCCGCCCCCGCCGCCGGCGCACGGGCCTGGTCGCCGCCGCCACCGCCCTCGTCGTGGCGGCCGCGGCGGGGCTCGCGTACACCTTCTGGCCCGACCTCCTCACGGGCCGCGACGAGCAGAAGAACAAGGCGCGGGACACCACCGGCCCGGTCTCCGCGCGGCCCGCCGGGATCGTCCCCGCCGCCTTCCTCGGCGCCTGGGAGGGCACCCTGGAGGGCTCCGCCGAACATCCCCGCGAGACCATCCGGCTCGAACTCACCCAGGGCGCGGCCGGCACCAAGACCGCCGTCTACGTCCACGTGACCGAGGAGCGGCTGTGCATGGGCCGCAGCCGGCTCGTGTCGGCGGACGAGGACAAGGTCGTCCTCGGCGAGTCCGACGTCACCACCAGCGTGCCCCCGCAGCGCTGCACCCCCGCCGCCCACCAGACCCTCGCACTGCGGTCCCCCGAGGTCCTGGAGTGGAGCTCCGGCGCCGCCAAGGCCACCTTCCACAAGGCGCGGACCGGCTCCGAGATCGTCCCCGCGAAGCTCCTCGGCACCTGGAAGATGCGCAACGCCCCGCAGATGTACGGGCCGAACGCCGACCGCTTCACCGACGTGATCACCCTGACCCAGGGCCCCGTCGGCTCCGCCGTCTTCCGCTACGACCAGGGCTATCCCCGCACCGACGAGGACGGCGACCTCACCTCGGACACCGTCAGGTGCTCCTACACGGCGCTCCTCGCCGGCTCGGGCACCCCGCTGGTCATCGGCCCGCACCAGCGCGAGGCGGGCTCGGCGCCCGACTGCGCCGACTCGATCGCGAGCTACCTCTCCCTCGTCCGCTACAAGGGCGAGGACAGGCTCCTGCTCTACCCGATGACCGACAGCGAGCCGGGCGAGTTCTTCCGCCAGTAGGCGGTGCCCCGTGCGGCGCACCCGGCGGACACGCGCGAAGGCCCGCCCCCGCGGCTGTGGGGGCGGGCCTTCGCGCGTGAACCGTCCGCGGACGCGGACCGGCTACAGGAAGGAGTTGATCTCGATGGTCTCGGTGCGGCCGGGGCCGACGCCGATCGCGGAGATCGGGGCACCCGACATCTCCTCCAGGGCCTTCACGTAGGCCTGCGCGTTCTTCGGCAGGTCGGAGAAGGTCTTGGCCTTGGTGATGTCCTCGGACCAGCCCGGCAGCATCTCGTAGACCGGCTTCGCATGGTGGAAGTCCGTCTGCGAGTAGGGCAGCTCCTCGACGCGCTTGCCGTCGATCTCGTACGCGACGCAGACCGGGATCTGCTCCCAGCCCGTCAGCACGTCGAGCTTGGTGAGGAAGAAGTCGGTCAGGCCGTTGACGCGGGTCGCGTACCGGGCGATGACCGCGTCGAACCAGCCGCAGCGGCGGTCACGGCCGGTGGTGACACCGCGCTCGCCGCCGATGCGGCGCAGCGCCTCGCCGTCCTCGTCGAACAGCTCCGTCGGGAACGGGCCGGCGCCGACGCGGGTCGTGTACGCCTTGAGGATGCCGATGACCCGGCTGATCTTCGTCGGACCCACGCCGGCACCGGTGCAGGCGCCGCCCGCGGTCGGGTTCGACGAGGTGACGAAGGGGTACGTGCCGTGGTCGACGTCGAGCAGGGTGCCCTGGCCGCCCTCGAAGAGCACGACCTTGTCGTCGTCCAGCGCCTGGTTGAGGATCAGGGTGGTGTCGGCGACGAAGGGCTTGATCTGCTCCGCGTACTGGAGCATCTCCTCGACGATCTGCGCGGCGTCGATGGCCCGGCGGTTGTAGAGCTTGGCGAGGAGCTGGTTCTTGCCCTCGAGCGCCGCCTCGACCTTCTGGGTGAGGATCGACTCGTCGTACAGGTCCTGGACCCGGATACCGACGCGGTTGATCTTGTCGGCGTAGGTCGGGCCGATGCCCCGGCCCGTGGTGCCGATCTTGCGCTTGCCGAGGAACCGTTCCGTCACCTTGTCGACGGTGACGTTGTACGGCGTGATCAAATGCGCGTTGCCACTGATGAGCAGCTTGGACGTGTCCACGCCGCGCTCGTTCAGCCCGCTCAGCTCGGAGAGCAGGACCGCCGGGTCGACGACGACACCGTTTCCGATCACCGGGGTACACCCCGGCGAGAGGATTCCGGAAGGGAGAAGGTGCAGTGCGTACTTCTGGTCGCCGACGACGACCGTGTGGCCGGCATTGTTGCCGCCCTGGTAGCGCACCACATAATCAACGGATCCACCGAGGAGGTCGGTGGCCTTTCCCTTGCCCTCGTCACCCCACTGAGCACCGAGCAGCACAAGTGCGGGCACAGGCGTACACCCCTTCCGGGCGGGGCATGTCCAAGGTCAGGGGGCCGACGCCGCCTCACCGGTGTGCCCCGGAATAGACGAAGCCCCTGGCGCAATAGCGCAAGGGGCTCTTGCACAAAGATGCTACCCGAGGAAGGACCGAGGTGTCGGCTCACGACCAGCTGCTGGTGGTCATCGACCCGGTCGCCCGCCGGAATGACGGCGAGTCCGTACGGATCGCGAAGGATGTGTTGTGTGCGGGAGCAGAGGCGAAGATCTGCCTCCCGGACAGCCCGGAGGAATTCTCCCGGGCCCTGGCCAGGCGGGGTGCGCGCCGCCCGGTGGTGATCGGGGACGACCGCGCACTGCTACGCACGGTGACCCTGCTGCACCGGGAGCGTGAGCTCGCGGACGGCCCGCTCTCGTTCGTGCCGATCGGCGCCCCGGGCTCGCTGGAAGTGGCGCACGCGCTCGGCGTGCCGCAGAACGCCGTGGCCGCGGCCCGGGCGGTGCTCGACGGCACCGTCCGCCGGCTCGACCTGCTCGTCGACGACAGCGACGGGGTCGTGCTCGGCGACCTGAGCATTCCGGCCGCCCGGGGACCCGCGGCGGCGCCCGCCCCGCCGTCGGTCTGGGGCACCTGCCGCTCGCTGGTGCGCACCCTCGTCCGCCCCGCCCCGGGGCAGGTCGCGATCCGCACCCACCGCCTGCGGGTGGAGGCGGACGGGGTCCTGCTCAGCGACGTGAACGCGCCGGTGGAGGGGGTGACCGTCCGCTCCCTGGCCGGGACGGCCGAGATCACGGTCCACCCGCCGGCCGCGCCGGCCTTCCACGCGACCGCGCACACCCTGACGGTCTCCGGACCGGACTTCCGCTACCGCGCGGACACGGTGGTGTCCGGGCCGGTGCGGCGCCGGACACCACCGTGTCCGCGCGGTAGCGGAAGTCCGGTCCGGAGACCGTCAGGGTGTGCGCGGTCGCGTGGAAGGGGCGCCGCGGGACCGCCCGGACGCCCCGGCCTTCCGCCCCCGGCCGCTCAGCCGGCGAGGTCGCGGCGGCGGAGCGCCGCCAGGCCCGCCGTCGTCAGCGCCGCGGCGAGGACGGTCAGGGTCAGGACGGGTGACCACGTCATCTCCGGGCCGGGGAGCTTCGGCAGGTGACCGAAGGGCGACAGGTCCAGGGCCCACGGGGGAAGGTCCAGCGCCTTGCGCAGCAGCTCCTCGAAGACCGCCGTGAGCTCCAGGCGGGCCAGCGGGGCGCCGAGGCAGTAGTGGATGCCGGCGCCGAAGGTGACGTGCGGGTTGTCGGCCCGGGCCAGGTCCAGGGTGTCGGCCGTCGGCCCGAAGCGGGCCGGGTCGCGGTTGGCCGATCCGAAGAGCAGGGCGACCTCGGAGCCGCGCGGGATGATCCGGCCGCCGACCTCGATGTCGTCGAGGACCCAGCGCTCGAACATCTGCAGCGGGGTGTCGTACCGCAGGATCTCCTCCACAGCTGTGGACAACAGCCGGTCCGGGTCCGCCCGCAGCGCGGCCAGCTGCTCGGGATGGCGCAGCAGCGTCCACCAGCCGTTGACCGTGGTGTTGACCGTCGCCTCGTGGCCCGCGTTGAGCAGCAGCACGCAGGTCGAGACCATCTCCTGTTCGGTGAGCTCCTCCACTCCCACCAGGGCGGAGATCAGGTCCTCGCCCGGCGACTTGCGCCGCCGCGCGATCAGCTCCCGCAGGTAGTCGGAGAACTCCACCGACGCGGCCACCGCCCGGCGGGCCGTGTCCTCCGAGGGGTTCAGCTCGAACATCCCGCAGATGTCGGCCGACCACGGCCGCAGCCGCGCCCGCTCCTCGTCCTCCTCCGGGATCCCCAGCATCTCCGCGATCACGGCGACCGGCAGCGGTTCCGCCACGTCCGCGAGGAGGTCGCCGCCACCGCGCGCCACCAGGCCGTCGACCAGACCGGCGGCGAGCGCGCGCACGGTCGGCTCCAGCCGCTCCACCGTCCGCGGGGTGAACGCCTTCGAGACCAGCCGCCGGATCCGGGTGTGGTCCGGTGCCTCCAGGTCGAGCAGACCGTGGTCGTTGAGGGTGTGGAACGGCTCGTGCGCCGCCGGGGGCGCCTGGCGGCCGAACTCCTCGTGCGTGAAGCGGTGCAGGTACGTCCGGCCGAGCCGGCGGTCCCGCAGCAGCGCCGACACGTCCTCGTGGTGCGGGATCAGCCATTGCCGGGTCGGCGCGTTCCAGTGCGCGCGACCCCCGGCCCGCAGCGCGGCGTACGCGGGATAGGGGTCGGCGACGAAGGCGGGCGATTCGGGGGCGAAGAGGTCCTCGGGTGCAGCGTCCATGACCGGACGCTACCCGCCGACCTGCACCAGCCTCGCCTCGTACGCGAAGACCGCCGCCTGCGTCCGGTCCCGCAGCCCCAGCTTCACCAGGATCCGGCTCACATGCGTCTTGATCGTCGACTCGGCGACCACCAGGTGGTCGGCGATCTCCGCGTTCGACAGGCCCTGGGCGATCAGCACCAGCACCTCCGTCTCCCGCTCGGTCAGATCCCCGACCTGGGCGAGCGCCGGCGCCCGCGGTGACTCCGCCGCCTTCGCGAACTCCGTGATCAGCCGCTTCGTCACCGTCGGTGCCAGCAGGGCCTCCCCGGCGGCCACCACCCGGACCCCGTCCGCCAGCTGCCGCGCGGAGGCGTCCTTCAGCAGGAAGCCCGAGGCACCGGCGCGCAGCGCCTGGTACACGTACTCGTCGAGGTCGAAGGTGGTCAGGACCAGCACCTTGGCGTCGGCGTCCGCCGCGACGATCTCGCGCGTGGCCTCGATGCCGTTCAGCTCGGGCATCCGGATGTCCATCAGGACCACGTCCGGACGCAGCGCCGCCACCTGCGCGACGGCCTCGCGCCCGTTCACCGCCTCGCCGACGACCTCGATGTCCGGCATCGCGCCGAGCAGGACCGAGAACCCCTCGCGGACCATCATCTGGTCGTCGACGATCAGCACCTTGATCGTCATTCCGCCGCCTCCTCGCGCGCCACCGGGATGAACGCCGTCACTTCGTAGCCGCCGTCGGCCGTAGCCTCGGCCGTCATCTCCCCGCTCAGCATGCCCACCCGCTCCCGCATGCCCGTGATGCCGTGCCCGGCGCCCGGCGACGGCTTGACGAGCCCGCGCGCCGGACCGTTCACGATCCGCAGGCCCAGGCCGCCGAGCACGTAGCTGACCTCGACCTTCGCCTCCGCGCCGGGCGCGTGCCGCAGCACGTTGCTCAGGGCCTCCTGGATGATCCGGTACGCGGAGAGCTCGACGCCCTGCGGCAGCTCCCGCACCGCGCCGGTCACCGTCTTCTCGACGGAGAGACCGGCCTCCCGGACGTTGGCGACCAGCCCCTCGAGCTCGGCGAGGGTGGGCTGCGGGGCGTCGGGTGCCTCGTAGTCCTCCGCCCGTACGACGCCGAGGACGCGGCGGAGTTCGGTCAGGGCCGCGACCGCGTTCTCGCGGATGGTGGCGAACGCCTGCTCCAGCTCCGGCGGCGGGTTCTCGACCCGGTAGGGGGCGGCCTCCGCCTGGATGGCGACCACCGACATGTGGTGGGCGACGACGTCGTGCAGCTCGCGGGCGATCGTGGTGCGCTCTTCGAGCAGCGTGCGGCGGGAGCGTTCGACGGCGGTCACGGACTGCTGGGCGGTGACCTCGCGGGCGGCCTGCCGGCGGACCTGGAGGACGGTCACCACGAGCAGCGAGAGCGCGGCGCAGAACAGCAGCGGGGGGCCGTCGGTGGTGTGGCCGACGCCGAGGAAGACCTCGGCGAAGACCGCGTACCCGGCGGTCAGCAGCCACATCCAGCCCGCGGTGCGCGGCCGGGTGCGGGCGGCGACGACCGTGAGGACGACGAGGTGCGCGCCGAAGGAGTTCGGGCTCCAGGGCCAGCCGTCCCCGTAGCTGCCGAGGAAGCCGAGGAAGGGGGTGGAGAGCAGCGAGGCCCAGAAGGCGAGCACCGGGCGCACGAGGGTGAGCAGCACGATCACCGCGGGCCCGAAGGAGTACAGCGCCAGCACCGGCGGGGCCGAGCCCCGCACGACGGACGCGCCGATCAGGAAGACGAGGAAGGCGCAGCCGGCGACCACCACGTGCGGTGTCCACGCCAGGTGGGCGCGTATCCGCCGGGGCAGGCGCCGCGTGATCGGCCCGTCGACCGCCATCGGCGGCATCGGGCGATAGGCGAAGGCGTCGTGGAAGAGGTCCTGGCGCAGCCCGGAGAGCGCGCCCTGGGCCAGGCGGAACTCGGGGCTGCGGCTCTGCTCGGAGGTCTGGGTCACGTACGCCAAGGTACGGGGAGGGCACGGACGGGGTCGTCCCCATGAATGGGGATCCTTCCGCGTCCGTCCCAGGTACTACGTCGCTGATCAGGCCCGGGCCGCCGGGGTCCGGTCGGCGGCCCGCCGGGGACGGGCCGGACCGGCGGGCACGCGACGGCGCGGCCGGTCGCCGGGGTGCCGCCGGACGTCCCCACCGGGAGGCTCACCGGAGGCGCGGCACCCGCGGGCTCCGTTCACCAGGCCAGCTGGGCGATCTCCTCCGCCACCACCGCGCACGCGTCCGCGGACGGGTCGATGAGCGGGAAGTGGCCCACGTCCTCCAGGAGGGTGAAGCCGACGGCCTCGCCCGCCTTGGCCGCCGCCTCGGCGTAGGCCTGCGCGACCGCCGGCGGGACGACGACGTCCTCGCGCCCCTGGACGACGGCGGTGGCGATCCCGGTGGGCAGCAGCAGCGCCGGGTCGGCGTGCCGTGCGCGGACGTCGAACTCGCCCTCGCCGCCGAGGAACTCGGTGACGGCGCCGCCGCACACCCCGAGCTCCACGGCCCGGTCGAAGTGCGCGATCGGGGCCAGCGCGACCACCCCGCGCAGCGGCGGCGGGGAGGCGAGCCGCCACGGCGAGTCCGGGGGAAGGACGTGCCGGGCGGCGGCCCACAGCGCGAGGTGGCCGCCGGCCGAGTGGCCGGTGAGCACGATGCGGCGGGCGTCGGCCTGCGGCAGGTGCTCCACGGCGAGACGCGGCACGGCGTCCAGTGCGGCGGCCACGTCGTCGAAGGTCTCGGGCCACCGCCCGGCGACCGGGCCGGTACCGCCCTGCCGCGGGATGGAGCCGCCCCGCCGGTACTCGACGCTCGCGACGGCGAAGCCGCGGCGCGCGAGGAAGTCCACGAAGGGAGTCAGGTGCTGCCGGTCGTAGGGCGCCCGCCAGGCGCCGCCGTGCAGGGCGACGACCAGCGGGGCCTGCTGTCCGCCGTCGCGCGGGGCGTAGAAGTCGACCACCTGGTCGGGGTGTTCGCCGTAGGCGGCGGAGGCGTCCGGGGCGACGGCCGGGTGCGAGAAGGCCGATTCCTCTTCGGCGGCGTCGCGCGCGGCGGGGTCGGGCATGCTGTTCCCACCTCTCGGGTACGGGGCCGAATCGGCCTGACCTGCGGGGACCGTACCAGGAGTGGGGGCCCCGCAGGCCAGGTGATCACCGGACCGTACGGCCTCAGGCGGAAGTGGACCCCGCGGGGATCTCCGCGAGCACCTCGGCCAGGGTCCGGGCTGCCCGCTCGGCGTCGGCGAAGCCCACGTAGAGCGGGGTGAAGCCGAACCGGAGCACGTCCGGACGGCGGAGGTCGCCCACCACCCCGCGCCGGATCAGCTCCGCCATGACGGCGGGCGCCTCGGCGCAGCGCAGCGCCACCTGACTGCCGCGCTCGGCGTGCGCCTCGGGGGTCAGCGACTCCACCCGGCCGGCCGGCGCGTACGCCCGGACGCACTCCAGGAAGAAGTCCGTCAGGGCCAGGGACTTGGCCCGGACGTCCTCGACCGCGACGCCGTCCCACACCTCGAGCGCCGATTCGAGCGCCAGCATGGAGAGGATGTCGGGGGTCCCCACCCGGCCGCGCGGCGCGCCGTCGGCGGCCTCGTAGCCGGCGGTCATGCCGAAGGGGTCGGCGTGCGAGTTCCAGCCGGGCAGCGGGGAGTCGAAGGCGGCCTGGTGGCGCTCGGCGACGTACAGGTACGCGGGCGAACCGGGGCCGCCGTTGAGGTACTTGTACGTGCAGCCGACGGCCAGGTCGACCCCGTGCTCGTCCAGCCCGACCGGCAGGGCGCCGGCGCTGTGGCACAGGTCCCAGATCGCGAGCGCGCCCGCCGCGCGGACCGCCGCGGTGATGCCGGGCAGGTCGTGCAGCCGGCCGGTGCGGTAGTCGACGTGGTTGACCAGCGCGGCGGCCGTGCGCGGCCCGACGGCGTCCGGGACCTCGGCCGGCGTGACGGGCACGATCCGGCGGCCCGTCATCCGCGCCGCGGACGCCGCGATGTAGCCGTCGGTGGGGAACGTCGTCGCGTCGACGAGTATCTCGTCGCGCGCGTCGCCCGCGAGCCGGGCGGCGGCCACCACGGCCTTGAAGACGTTCACGCTGGTCGAGTCGCCGACCACGATCCGGCCCGGGGCGGCGCCGACGAGCGGGGCGATCCGGTCGCCGATCCGCTCGGGCGCGGTCCACCAGCCGCTCTCGTCCCAGGAGCGGATCCGCAGCTGCCCCCACTCGCGGGTGATGACGTCGGCCATCCGGGCGGGCACGTGCGCGGGCAGGGCGCCCAGCGAGTTCCCGTCGAGGTAGACCGCGTCGTCCAGGGTGAACCGCTCGCGCAGCTTGCCCAGCGGGTCGTCGGCGTCACGCAGGAGCGCGTCCTCGCGCAAGGTCTCAGACATGGCTGCGCGCCGTCCACAGCTCGGGGAAGACGTTCTTCTGCGCCCGCTTCTCCAGCCAGGCCACGCCGGCCGAGCCGCCGGTGCCCGTCTTGGAGCCCATGGCCCGCCGGGTGGCGACGAGGTGGTCGTTGCGCCAGCGCCAGACGAGCTCGGCGACGTCGCTCAACGCCTCGCCCAGCCGGACGAGTTCGCCGTTCTGGTCGGAATCGGCGTAGATCCCGGCCCAGACGAGCTCGACCTCGGACGACGGCTCGTACTTCTTCGCCAGGTCACGGCCGAGGACGGCCTCGGGCACCGGCAGGCCGCGCCGGTGGAGCAGCCGGAGCACCTCGTCGTACAGGCTGGGCTCGTGCAGCGCCTTCTCCAGCTCCGCGTGGACCCGGGGCGCGCCGCGGTGCGGGACCAGCATCGACGCGGACTTCTCGCCGAGCAGGAACTCCATCCGCCGGTACATCGCCGACTGGAAGCCGGAGCCCTCGCCGAGGGCGGCGCGGTAGGCGTTGAACTGCGCCGGGGTCAGCTGGGCGAGCGGGCGCCAGGACTGGTTCAGGGCCTCCAGCTCGCGGACGGAGCGCTTCAGCGCGTCCATCGCCACCGGGATGCGGTCCTCGCGCAGCGCGCGGCTCGCGGTCTCCCACTCGTGGACGATGACGGTGAACCACAGCTCCATGACCTGGGTGGTGACCAGGAAGACCATCTCGCCCGGGTCGTCGGAGCGCAGGTGCTGGAGGTGGGTGAGAACGTCCGCCTGGACGTAGTCCTCGTACGGCGTGGTGCCCGCGAAGTCGAGGTTCGGGTCATCGACCGAACCGGCTCCGGAGGCATCGGGGAAGGTGGACATCGCTGTCTCCTCGATACGAACTACCGGGTAGCGGTCCGCTCCTTCCGTTTGGCAAGTGGAGCCCCGGTCCCCTCGGGGCCGTGTGCCTCGTCGCACGCGGTCCCACGCGCATCATGACACGATCGGGCCGGTGATGTAGCTCCCGTCTTCGTCATACGGATACGCGTTCGATCGGCAGCCGTTCAGGCCCTTGATCTGCTGCATCATCACCGGAGCGAGCTTCCCGGGACCGGAGCAGCCCATGTGCTGCCGGATGCCGATCTCGTGGCCGACCTCGTGGTTGATGATCAGGTGGCGGTACTCCGCGGGCGTCCCGGCGAAGGTCGGCGAGCCCAGCATCCAGCGCCGGAGGTTCACCACGACGCCCGAGGTCGTCTCGCAGTTCAGCTCGCCGTGGGTGTTCAGCCCGCCGGCGAGGCAGAGCCGGTCGGCGGTGGCGGGCGTGGCGATCCGTATGACGAAGTCCTCGTTCTCGTCGACCAGCTGGAAACGGCCCCGGCCGTGGGCCGCCCAGCCGCGCGGATGGGCCAGGATCCGCTGGATCTCGGCGGCCGCGTCGCGGGCGGAGAGGTCGATGCCGTCCTCGACCTGGACGCGGTAGCGGCGCAGGGAACCACCGGTGCCGACGGCGTCGCCGGAGGACCGGGCGGTGCTGAAGGTGCCGGCGCCCGAGGCGGGCACCCCCGTCTTCTTCTTCGGTGTGGCCTTCGGCGTCGGCTTCACGGTCGCCTTCGGCGTCGCGGCGCGCGTCGTGGCCCGCGGGCTGGGGGCCGCCGTCGTCGGGTCGGGCACGGGGGGCGGTGCCTCCGCCGCCGTGACCGGGTCCTGGCCGGTGTCGCCGTGGAAGTGCGCCAGGGCCGCGCCGCCGCCGAGCGAGACCGCGGTCAGCGCGAGGGCCGGCAGCGCGAGCCGGGCCACGGCACCCCGCCGGGAGCGTCTGCGGCCGCGCTTCGGTGCTCGTCGCCGGCCCGCGGGTACGGCGGCACGCTTGCCCAATGTCGGACTCCCCCTGCGTGGGCCGGTGCGGGGAGAGGGTGGGGCCTCCGGGCCGGCGCTCGGTACTGCGGTCCGGAGGATCGTAACCGCCTCTTCGAACGGCTTCGAACGACTCCCGGACTCCGGCCCGATTTCCTCCGACGCAGGTGAACAGGGCGTGTCACCCCGGGGACGGAGGGCGACCCCGGGGTGGAACCGGACGTCAGCCGAGGGTGTCGGCCGCCGTCTGGGAGGAGTCGCGCAGGAAGGTCGAGCAGCGCTCGTACTCGTCCTTCTCGCCGATGTCGCCGGCCGCGCGCGCCAGCGCGTGCAGCGCCCGCAGGAAGCCCCGGTTCGGCTCGTGCTCCCACGGCACCGGGCCGTGGCCCTTCCAGCCGCTGCGGCGCAGCGCGTCCAGGCCCCGGTGGTAGCCGGTGCGGGCGTAGGCGTACGACTCGACGACTCGGCCGCCCTCGTACGCCTCGTCGGCGAGCTGGGCCCAGGCCAGCGAGGAGGTCGGGTACTTCGCGGCGACGTCCGCCGGTGCCACGCCGTTCGCGAGCAGCTCGCGCGGCTCGGGATCGTCGGGCAGGTGGGTGGGGGGCGGTCCCCCCAGCAGGTTCTCGTGGATGGCCATGGCCCCAGTCTGCCGCAGCGCCGCGCCGGCACGTCCGCCGGACGGCACGCGGGGCCCCGCCGGACCGGGCGGGGGTCACGTCTGCGGCGGGTGTCACGCCTCCCCGCGCGCCTCCGGAGCGGGTGGCGGAGCGGTCTCCCCCCGCGCGCCCGGATCCAGCGGCGGGGAGGTCACCCCGCAGTGGACCTTGCACTCGGGGTGGCAGCGCGCCTCCTCCGCGGGCTCCGGCGAGCGGACCAGCGTCCAGGCCAGCACCGCTCCCGCCACCAGCACCGCCGCGCACATCGGCATCGCCCGCCGGAAGGTCTCCCCGAACTCGGCCGCCGACTTGTACGCCTCGGGGCCCATCCCCGCCAGCAGCGGCAGCGCCGCCACCGCGAGGAGACCCGCCGCCCGCGCCGCCGCGTTGTTGATGCCGCTCGCCAGACCCGCCCGGGCCACGGCCACCGACGCCAGCACGGTCGCGGTCAGCGGCGCCACCAGCGTGGTCATCCCGAGGCCCAGGACCAGCAGCGCCGGCAGCACGTCCAGGACGTACGAGGCGTCCTCGCCCACCCGCAGCATCAGCAGCATCCCGGCCGCGCACAGCAACGGTCCGACAGTCAGCGGGATCCGGGGCCCGATCCGCTCCCCCAGCTCGCCCGACCGCGCCGAGAGCAGCAGCATCAGCACCGTCGTGGGCAGCAGCGCCGTCCCCGCCCCGAGCGCCGAGTAGCCGGACACGACCTGGAGCTGGAGCGCGGCCAGGAAGAAGAAGCCGCCGAACGCCGCGTACACGCAGAGCGTCACCAGGTTGACCGCCGTGAACTGCCGGGACGCGAAGATCGACGGCGGCGCCATCGCCTCCTCGCCGCGCCGGCGCTCCACGAGGACGAAGAGGGCGCCCACCGCCACCCCCACGGCGGTCAACCTGG
>NZ_RDBI01000040.1:2695549-2735283 GCF_008042125.1 Streptomyces sp. MS191 | reverse complement strand
GGGAGACCGCTCCGCCACCCGCTCCGGAGGCGCGCGGGGAGGCGTGACACCCGCCGCAGACGTGACCCCCGCCCGGTCCGGCGGGGCCCCGCGTGCCGTCCGGCGGACGTGCCGGCGCGGCGCTGCGGCAGACTGGGGCCATGGCCATCCACGAGAACCTGCTGGGGGGACCGCCCCCCACCCACCTGCCCGACGATCCCGAGCCGCGCGAGCTGCTCGCGAACGGCGTGGCACCGGCGGACGTCGAAGCGGCCGTGGGCGGTCTCGTCCCGCGATTCGGGGACGTGCCGCAGCGCGACCGGTACGCACAGCGCGGCCAGGGGCACGTTCAGGAGGAACACCCAGCGCCAGCCGGGCCCGTCGACCAGCCAGCCGCCGACGAAGGGGCCGACCGCCGCGCCCACGCCGCCGAAGCCGGACCAGAGGCCGACCGCCCGGGCCCGGTCGTCGGGATGGAAACTGGCCTGGATCAGCGCGAGCGACCCCGGCGTCAGCAGCGCTCCGCCGACGCCCTGGAGGGCCCGGGCCGCGATCAGCACGCCCGCGTTCGGGGCGAGCCCGCACAGCAGCGAGGCGAGCGCGAACCACACCACGCCGACGACGAACACCCTCCGCCGCCCGTAGCGGTCCCCCAGCGCCCCGCCGAGCAGGATCAGCCCGGCCAGGGTGAGCATGTAGGCGTTGACGGTCCACTGCAGGTCCGCCAGGTCGGCTCCCAGGTCGTCGCCGATGTGGGGCAGGGCGACGTTGACGACGGTGGAGTCGAGCAGGGCCATTCCGGACCCCAGCACGGTCGTGAAGACGATCCACCGTCCCGTTCCCGTGGCGAGCCTGATCTCCATGCCTTGCATCGTCCCGCGATCGCGCTGCCCGCGCCTGCCGACCGGGGTACGGGCCGCGGGGACCGGCCACCGGACGCCGGGCGCGGGTCCGGCCGGCGTCCTCCGGTGCGACCGCCCTTCGTCCCGCCGGGCCGGCCCGGCGCTCCGCTCAGCCGGTCCGCAGTCTCGTCGCCGCCCGCACCAGCGCGTCCACGCCCCGCTCCGCCTTCTCGCGCGGGCAGCCCACGTTCAGCCGGACGAACCCCGGCGTCCCGTACACCCCGCCCGGCATGATCGCGACCTTCTCGGTCTCCACCAGCTCCCGCTGGAGCGCGCTGTCGTCGACACCGAGCGGGCGCAGGTCGATCCAGGCCAGATAGCCCGCCTCCGGGGGCGTCCACTCCACCTCCGGAAGCCCCTCCCGCAGACGCTCCGCGAGCATGCGCATCGTGCCCGCCACATAGGACCGCAGCTCGTCGAGCCACGCTCCGCCCTGCCGGTACGCGGCGATGTGGGCGGTCAGCGAGAGCACCGCGGGAGAAGCGAGCCCCTCCCCGGTCTCCATGCGCCGGATGAACGCCAGGCGCTCGTCGGGGTCGCCGATGATGCCGTACGAGCCGCTCAACGCCGGGAAGTTGAACGACTTCGTACCCGAGGTGATCACCGCCCACCGCCGGCCGCGCCCGGCGGCGGCGAACCGGGTCCAGGGCAGGTGCCGATGGCCGTCCGCCACCATGTCCGCGTGGATCTCGTCGCTCACGACGGCCACGCCGTGCCGCTCGGCGAGCCGCGCGAAGTGCGCCAGCTCGTGCTCCCGCCACACGTGCCCGGTCGGGTTGTGGGGCGAGCAGAGCAGCAACATCCGCGCGTCCGGGCGCGCCAGCTCGCGCTCCAGGGCCTCGGTGTCCCCGATCGGCACGCCCCGCAGCTCCCGCCCGAGCCCGGTGACGGCCTTGCGGAACCCGTCGTACGTCGGGGTGTGCACGACGACCCCGTCCCCCGGCTCGGTCCACATCTGGAGCAGCTGGGAGAGCTGGTTCAGCACGGAGGGCGCGTAGACCAGCGTCTCGACGTCGAGCTCGGTCGCGTACCGGCTCGCGTACCAGTGGCGGACCGCCTCCCGGAACTCCCCGAGCCGCCAGTCGGTGTAGCCGAACACGCCGTGCTCCACGCGCTCGCGCAGCGCCGCCAGTACCTCGGGCGGGGACGCGAAGTCCATGTCGGAGATCGTGAACGGGAGCAGGTCGCCGACACCGAAGCGGTTCGCTGTGCCGTCCCACTGGACCGACCAGCTGCCACGGCGGTCGATCACCCGGTCGAAGTCGTATGCGTACGTCGTCACGCGCAGCCCTTCACATGCCGAGGGCCCGACACGGCCGCCGAAGCGGTCGTGCCGGGCCCCCGGGACACGGCCTTGGAGAGGAAGCCTCGAACTACTTGATCTTCGTGCCGGTCGAGCGCAGCGCCGCGCACGCCTCGGTCACGCGCTGGGCCATGCCCGCCTCGGCCAGCTTGCCCCAGGTACGCGGGTCGTAGGTCGACTTCTTGCCGACCTCGCCGTCGACCTTCAGCACGCCGTCGTAGTTCTTGAACATGTGGTCCGCGACCGGACGCGTGAAGGCGTACTGGGTGTCGGTGTCCAGGTTCATCTTCACGACGCCGTTCTCCAGCGCGGTGGCGATCTCCTCGGCGGTGGAGCCGGAGCCGCCGTGGAAGACGAAGTCGAACGGGGAGGCCTTGCCGTACTTCTCGGCGACGCCCGCCTGCAGGTCCTTGAGCAGCTCGGGACGGAGCACGACGTTGCCCGGCTTGTAGACGCCGTGCACGTTGCCGAAGGAGGCGGCGAGCAGGTAGCGGCCCTTCTCGCCCAGGCCCAGGGCCTCGGCGGTGCGGATCGCGTCGTCGACCGTGGTGTACAGCTCGTCGTTGATCTCGTGGGTGACGCCGTCCTCCTCGCCACCGGTCGGGGTGATCTCGACCTCGAGGATGATCTTCGCGGCGACGGCCTTGGCGAGCAGCTCCTGGCCGATGGCCAGGTTGTCCGCGAGGGTCTCGGCGGAGCCGTCCCACATGTGCGACTGGAACAGCGGGTTGCGGCCGGCCTTGACGCGCTCGGCGGAGATGTCGAGCAGCGGACGGACGTAGCCGTCCAGCTTGTCCTTCGGGCAGTGGTCGGTGTGCAGGGCCACCGTGATGTCGTACTTCGCGGCGACGATGTGCGCGAACTCGGCCAGGGCAACGGCGCCCGTGACCATGTCCTTGTTGTGCTGGCCGCCCAGGAACTCGGCTCCACCGGTCGAGATCTGGATGATGCCGTCGCTCTCGGCCTCCGCGAAGCCGCGCAGCGCGGCGTGCAGGGTCTGGGACGAAGTCACGTTGATGGCCGGGTAGGCGAACTTGCCTGCCTTCGCCCGGTCGAGCATCTCGTTGTAGACCTCGGGGGTTGCGATGGGCATTCGTCCGCTCCTTGTGATGTGCGGTATGTGCGTTGCTTGACCCTGACCTGGGGCGACGTCATCGTCGGGGCCCATCTTTCCAGACTCTTGTACGGACACCATGACGAAGGGGCGGAGCGTTTCACGTGAAACACTCCGCCCCTCCTGAAAGCCGCAGGTCAGACCCGCTCGGCCGGGCGCCGTGGCCCTAAGTCACGACTTCGCGTCGGTCAGGCCAGATCCAGGTCGGCCAGCTGGTAGCCGGTGAGGTAGGCCAGCCCCGCGCCGGCGATCGCGTCGGCCGCACCGCGGTCCACGATCGTCGCGACGGCCACGACCTCGCCGCCCGCCTCGCGCACCGCCTCGACGGCCGTCAGCGGCGAGCCGCCGGTCGTCGAGGTGTCCTCGACGACGAGGCAGCGCCTGCCCTTGACGTCCGTGCCCTCGATACGGCGCTGCATGCCGTGCGCCTTCTGCGCCTTGCGGACGACGAAGGCGTCCAGCCGCTGCCCACGCGCGGCGGAGGCGTGCAGCATCGAGGTCGCGACCGGGTCGGCGCCCAGGGTGAGGCCGCCCACGCAGTCGAAGTCCAGGTCGGCGGTCAGGTCCAGCATCACCTGGCCGACGAGCGGCGCGGCCTCGCCGTCCAGCGTGATCCGGCGCAGGTCGATGTAGTAGTCGGCCTCCAGACCCGAGGAGAGGGTCACCTTGCCGTGCACCACGGCCTTGTCCTTGATCTGCTGGAGCAGCTCAGCGCGTACGTCAGTCATGGTCAGCAGCTTAAAGCCGGCGCCGTCCCGTCAGAGCCGCCGCCAGGTCCAGGTGGCCGCGATCTCCAGCGGATCGATAGGCGTGACCAGGCGCGGAAGGGTGTTGAGGCCGTTGGGCGGTCCGGACTGCGGTTCCACGCACACCGCCTCCGGCTGCTCGTCGTAGAGGACGACCCACGCGGCCCGGCTGGTGACCTTCAGCTCCAGCTGCTCCGGCCAGGTCAGCGTGACGTCGACACCGCCGGGCATGCCGAAGCAGTCGTCCCAGGGGCCGGGCGTCGGGCCGATCCGGCGACCGGTCGGGAGGTGGTCCGGGCCGCGCTCATCCTGCCAGTCGGCGGTGAAGTCGACCCGCACGTCCTGGCCGCCGTCGCCGAGGTTCCGCCGGAACCAGGGGTGCCAGCCGGCCTGGGCCGGGAAGGAGTCGTCGGCGGCCTCGACGCCGAGGGTGAGGGTGAGCGCGTCCTCGGTCAGCTCGAAGAGCTGGGTGACGCGTCCCGCGTACGGCCAGGGCTCGGTGAGGTCGTACGTGAAGGCCGCCTCGCGCTCACCGGCCCGGGCGGTCTTCCACACGGTGTCGCGGCCGGTGCCGTGGATGGCGTGCTGGTCGGCGTTGAGGGGCAGCTGGTGGAGGGTCGCGCCGTTCCGGAAGCGTCCGTCGGCCGTACGCCCGCACCAGGGCACCATGGGGAAGCAGCCGTACCGCTCGCCCTGGCGCAGCAGCTCGTGGCCGCCGATGCGCAGGCTCTCGATCCGGCAGCCGTTGTCGGGGCTGATGGTCAACTCGGCGTCGCCCGCCGTCAGTCGCGTCTGCTCGCTCACGCCCCCGACCCTAACGGGGTGTCAGCGTCGGCGACGAAGGGCACGGCCGACGACGACCGCGGAGGCGAGGGCGAGGGCGGCGGCGGGCGCGATCCAGCGCAGGGTGGCGCCCGAGCCGCCGGAGTCCGGCGCGGGCACGGGGGCGTACCGGCCGCGGGGCGGCGCGTGGTCGACCTCCTCCGCGCTCCGTCCGATCATCGTCCGACGGGCGTGCGCGGCCTCGACGGCCGGGGTTTCGGCGGGCAGCTCCACCGGGGTCTCGCCGAACTCCTCGTCGAGCCGGGGGTCGAGCGACGGCGGCGGGACCGGAGTGTCGAAGACGGACGGACGACCGGGTTCCTCGACGCCGTCGTCGACGCCGTCGCTGTCACTGTCCGTCTCGCCCTCCGGCGCCACCGCGGCGGCGCCGTCCACGGGCGGGCTCTCGGCGGTCCCGCCCGGCGACTGGTCGGCGGTCTCGTCAGTGGTGTCGTCGGCGGTGTCGTCCAGCACGGAGGCGTCGTCCGCGTCCGGGGAGGCGAGGGCGCCCGCTTCGGCCGTCCGGGCGGCGGCCGAGGCCAGGGACTCCGCGAAACGGTCCATCAGACGGCGGCCGGCCGAGGCCGTGACCTCCGCCGACTGGTCCGCGAGGCGCCCCTCGGCGGCGAGCGTGCCGGTGAAGGCGAGCTGCGTGCCCTCGGCCACCGGGGTGAGCACGAGCGTCAGCACCAGCTTCGCCGAGCCCTTGCCGCGGGCCTCCGCTCCCTCTCCCTCGGCCACGAAGGCGCCGTCGCGCTCCCTCAGCCGCAGGGCGCCGCGGTAGGTGATGGTGTTGCCGCCGACCCGGACCTTCAGCCGACCCGAGAGCGGGCCCGCCTCCGCGTCCGCGTCCTGCTGGAGGCCGGGGACGCAGCGCGCCACCCGTGCGGGGTCCGTCAGCGTCGCGCGCAGGACCTCGGCCGGAACCGGAACGAACACCTCATGCTCCATGGAAGCCGAGCCTACTCAGCCCCGGCGCCGCCGTCGCCTGTTTGTGCGCCCCGGCCGCCCCTCCGGTGTCCGCCCCGGGTACGCCCCGGCCCCGCCCGGGTGCCCGTCAGCCGCCGTAGCGGGGGTGCACGAGCGTCGAGGGCGGCAGCGCGGCACCGTCCCGGTCCCGGGTCCGCTCGGTGCTCCGGGCGCCGGTCACCAGGCGCCCTGTCGTGAGGGACCGCAGCACCGGCGCGTCCGCCGCCAGTCCCAGCGGGGGCGGGTTCCGTCCCGGGGCCGCCAGGAGGAATCCCCAGTCCCGCGGGCCCCGCTCGCCACCGCTCGCCCGCTCGGCCCGGTCGGGCCCCGCGGCGAACCCGGTGGCCCGGCCGTTCGCTCCGTAGGGCCGGGCCGCGAAGCCCGCCGACCTCAGGGTGGCCTCCACCGTCCAGTACGTCCGTGGGCGGGCCGAGGCGGAGCCGGCGTGCACGACCACCCGTCCGCCGTCCGCGAGGGCCCGGGCGACCAGACCGTAGAACTCCTCCGAGTAGAGCTTGGTGCTGGAGGTGATGCCCGGATCGGGCAGGTCCGAGATCACCACGTCGTACCGGTGGCTCGCGCCCGCCCCGCGCAGCCAGCGGAAGGCGTCGGCGTACGCCACCTGGACGCGCGGGTCCCGGAACGCCTGCCGGTTGAGCGCGGCGAGCTCGGGGTCGGTCCGGGCGAGGTCGACGACTCCGGGGTCGAGTTCGACGACGGTGACCGCCTCGACGCCCGGATAGCGCAGCACCTCCCGCGCGGCGAGGCCGTCCCCGCCGCCGACGATCAGCACACGCGCGTGGGCGCCGTTCATCGCGGGGTGCACCAGCGCCTCGTGGTAGCGGTACTCGTCCTGCCCGGCGACCCGCAGCCGGCCGTCGAGGAAGAGGTCGGGCGGCGTGCCCGGCTCCCCCGTCACCACGACCTCCTGCTGCCGGGTGTGCACGGCGACCCGCACGCTGTCGCCGTACACCGCGCGCCGCGCCGCGGACTCGAAGTCGTCGACGAGGACGGTCGCGGTGGCGAGGACGGCGAGCACGGTCACGTTCACCGCGATCAGCAACGTCCGGGCGCGGGCGGTCAGATCACGCCGGAACAGCCACAGCACCAGCCCGGCGCCCGCCACCGCGTTCACCGCGCCCGTGACGAGCGCGCCGGTGAGCTGGCCGAGCCAGGGCAGCAGCAGGAACGGGAAGGCGAGGCCACCGACCAGCGCGCCGACGTAGTCCGCGGCGAAGAGGTCGGCGACCGTCCCGGCCGCGTCGTCCTTCTCCCGGGCGCCGGGCGAACGCGCCGACTCCGCGCGCTGGATGAGGGACATCAGCAGCGGGATCTCGGCTCCGATGAGGACACCGATGGCGAGGGAGAACCCCACCAGGACGTACCGCGACTCGCCGAGCCAGGCGAACGCCGCGTACAGCACCAGCGCGGAACAGCCGCCGATCAGGGCGAGTCCGGCCTCCACCAGGCCGAAGCCGACCGCCGCGTGGCAGCGCAGCCGCTTGGCCAGCAACGAGCCGACACCCATGGCGAAGACCATCACGGACAGCACCACGGACGCCTGGGTGACCGAGTCGCCGATCAGATACGAGGCGAGGGCGACCAGCTCCAGTTCGTACACCAGACCGCAGGCGGCGCAGACGAAGACCACGGCGAGGACCGGATACCGCACCGCGCTCGGCCTCACGGGCAGCCGCGTCACCCGCTTGGGTGGCGCGGTCACGGGCGAATCGATCATGTTCGTAACGCTACGTCACACAACTTTCGCCGCCTGTCACCCACACGAGTGCACCTGGGTCGCTCGGGCGGCGCATCAGAGCGAGGCGGGCATACGAACGCCGATCCGCGTTCGGGTGACCACCAACTGCCCCTCCTGCGGGTACGCGTGCCAGGTGCGCCAGCGCACCTGCCCCTCGTGGCGCTGCGCCAGCATCGCGGTGAAGGCGTACGGGGAGCCGGGGAACGTCCCCGCGAGACCGTTGGGATGGTCGGCGACGAGCGCCAGCAGCTCCTGGGCCCGTCCGGCGAACGAGCCGTCCGACAGCGTCTCGACGCGGGCGGCGAATTCGTACTCCCAGCCGCCGACGCGCTTGGAGACGCCCAGCGGCAGCGGCGTGCTGCTGCCCGGCATGCAGGCGACGGTCTCGGAGCAGCTGCGGCCCTCCTCCTCCAGAAGCACCTGGTGGGAGGCGCCAAGCAGACGCAACTGGAGCTTGGCGGAGCCGAGTTCGAGGTCGAGCGCGGCGAGCGCGGGCAACGGCTCGCGCCCCAGGGCCCAGGCCAGATCGGCTGCACGCGTGTCGGTGTAGGAGGTCTTCAGGGTCGTGAGCATGGGTCGGCTCCGCAAACACGGTTTGACGGGTGGGCCGGGGGCGCCCCGGAGAAGGGTTCAACGGGAGTGGGGGATCGCCGGCTCGGGTCCACACACGGTCCGAGGGCTGGATGTTCTCAACAGCGAGGGAATCACGGACTTCGAGCGACTCACAGCGTTTTTACCCAACTTGACGTGGTTTCCATCCCCCCGGGGACCCCAACGTTCAATTGTTCAATCGGAATCCACCGCGGGCCTCCGACAGACAGCCGGTGTCCGGCCGGACCCGGGCCCGGCCGGACGTCACGGGATCGCGCGCACGGCCGTCCCGTGTCAGCTGCCCCCGCCCCCACCAGCTGCGCTTGCGCCGCCGGCCCGCACGGCCCGCACGGCCCGCCTTCGAGAACGCCAGGCCGATCACCACGAACAGGATCAGAAATCCGAAGAGCAGTACTTCCATCCGTGTCACCCCCGTTGGTCTGTGTGAGGGGGATGCCCCTCACGGATCCGGCCTCAACCACAGTTGAGGAAGTGCAGAGCTTTCAGCTGCCGCAGGACGAGCTGGAGCAGGAGCTCGACGAACACGAGGAGCTCGAACACGAGGGGCTCGAGCACGAGGACGACGAGCAGGAGAGCGACGAGGACGAGGACGAGGACGAGCACGACGACGAGGCGGTACCGGCGGACGCCGTCCCCGTGCCCGCCCACCAGCTGTCCCGGCCCTTCCGGCGCTCGCTCCGCAGGCCCCGCCGGGCGATCCACACCACACATCCGATGACGAGCGCGAGGCCCGCGAGGAAGAGGAGAAGTCCCATGACCGGGCGATCCCCTCGCCGCGTCCCTGCCAAAGCCCACTTGAGGAACTCCAGAGCTTCGCCGCAGGATGGCGCCCATGAATCGACCGCTGCTCAATCGCCGGCTCGCCGAGTTCGGGACGACGATCTTCGCCGAGATGTCCGCGCTGGCTGCCCGGACCGGGGCGATCAACCTCGGCCAGGGTTTCCCCGACACCGACGGCCCCGACGAGATCCGGGAGGCCGCGGTCCGGGCCCTCCGCGAGGGGCACGGCAACCAGTACCCGCCCGGTCCCGGCGTCCCCGAGCTGCGCACGGCCGTCGCCGAGCACCAGCTGAAGCGCTACGGCCTCGCCTACGACCCCGACGCGGAGGTGCTGGTCACCGCCGGCGCGACCGAGGCGATCGCCGCCTCGCTGCTCGCCCTGGTCGAGCCGGGCGACGAGGTGATCGCCCTGGAGCCGTACTACGACTCCTACGCCGCCTGCATCGCCATGGCCGGCGGCACGCGCGTGCCGGTCACGCTCCGGCCGTCCGAGGGCCGCTACGTCCTGGACCTCGACGAGCTGCGGGCCGCCGTCACCGACCGGACGCGGCTGATCCTGCTCAACACGCCGCACAACCCGACCGGCACGGTGCTCACCCGCGACGAGCTCACCGCGGTCGCCGAGCTGGCCTCCGAACGGGACCTGCTGGTGGTCACCGACGAGGTGTACGAGCACCTGGTCTTCGACGACGCCGAGCACGTCCCGATCGCGACCCTGCCCGGTATGCGGGACCGCACGGTCACCATCGGCTCGGCCGGCAAGACCTTCTCCTTCACCGGCTGGAAGGTCGGCTGGGTCACGGCGAGCCCCGAACTCACCGCCGCCGTCCGGTCCGCGAAGCAGTTCCTCACGTACGTGGCCTCGGGACCGTTCCAGTACGCGATCGCCGAGGCGCTGCGGCTGCCCGACACCTACTTCGAGGACCTGCGTGCCGACCTGCGCGCCAAGCGGGACCTGCTGAGCGACGGCCTGGCCGCCGCGGGCTTCGAGGTCTACCGCCCGGCCGGCACCTACTTCGTCACCACCGACATCCGCCCCCTGGGCGAGTCCGACGGCTTCGCCTTCTGCCGCGGCCTCCCGGAACGCGCCGGCGTCGTCGCCATCCCGAACGCGGTCTTCTACGACCACCGCGACGCGGGCGCCCCCTTCGTCCGCTTCGCCTTCTGCAAGCGGACGGACGTCCTGGAGGACGCCGTGGCACGGCTCGGGACACTGGCGGCCTGAGGGCGGGCCGGGCCGGACACGGCACAGGCCGGGCCGGGCCGGGCGGGAGTTTTCACCCGGGTGGCCGTGCCCCTCGCGCGCCCCCACGGCGCCGCACGGATTGTCGGGTAGACCGATTTACCGGGCCGACTCGAATCCCGTGCGCACGGAGGTGCACCCTGTCCGCCGAGACCCTCGACCGAGCGGTGTCGTCCGCCTCCGCCCGGCGGGCGGCCCGCGGGTGGACCTCGCTGTACCGGGCAGCACCCGCGCTCGGGCTCTTCGCCGCCGCGCGGCTGACCGGGATGCTCGTCCTCGCCCTGTGGTCCTGGCACATCGGGCGCTCACCGCGCGCGCTGCTCGCGACCTCGTGGGACTCCGACTGGTACATCCGGATCGCCGCGAACGGCTACGGCCGCACGCTGTACTGGCCGGACGGCGGCGCCCAGTCCGACCTGGCCTTCTTCCCGCTCTATCCGGCGCTGGTCCGGGCCGTGACCACCGTCCTGCCGGTCACCGGCGGTACCGCCGGCCTGCTGCTCTCGTGGCTGGCCGCCGGCGCCGCGGCCTGGGGCGTCTACCTGGTCGGCGAGCGGCTCCACGGGCGGCGCACCGCCGTGTTCCTGGTCCTGCTCTGGGGCCTGCTGCCCCACTCGATCGTGCTGTCCATGGCGTACACCGAGCCGGTGATGACCGCCTTCGCCGCCTGGTCGCTGCACCTGCTCCTGGCCCGCCGCTGGCTGACGGCCGGCGCCCTCGCGACACTGGCGGGGCTCTCCCGCCCCAGCGGGATCGCGGTCGCGGCGGCCGTCCTCGCCGCCGTCGCCCACGAGCTCTGGCGGCGGCGCGGCCGGGCGGAGTGGCGGGTGTGGGCCGCGGCGGCCCTCGCTCCGGCCGGCTGGATCTCGTACCTGCTCTGGGTCGGCAGCCGCCGCGGCGACCTGCTCGGCGGGTACTTCGCCGTCCAGTCCGGCTGGACCTCCCGGTTCGACCTGGGCGCCGGATCGCTGCGGTTCGTCCGCGACCTGCTGCGCGGGCCGACCCAGTTCGGTTTCGTGGCGGCCCTGGTCCTGACGGCGGCCGGGGTGCTCCTCTTCGCGCTGCTCGCGCTGGTCGAGCGGCCTCCGCTGCCGGTGCTGGTCTACACGGGCGTGCTGGTGCTCATCGCCGTCGGCGGCTCCGGCTTCTTCGAGTCCAAGCCGCGCTTCCTGCTGCCCGCGTTCCCGTTGCTGCTCCCACTGGCGCGGGCCATGACGAAAGCCCGGCCGCGGGCCGCGATCCTGGTGATCGCCGCCCTGGCCGGGCTGTCGTTCTGCTACGGGGTGTACGCGCTCACGATCGCGCGCATGGCCCTGTGAGCGGGCGGGGGCCGGTCGCTCAGACCGCGTCGCCCTCGTCGCCGTCGGCCTTGTCCTCGGGGGACTCCAGGCCGAACTGCTCCACGAGCCACTTGTCGAACTCGATGGAGGCGCGGACCCAGCTGACGGTGGAGGACACGAAGTGCTCCAGCGCGACGCCGGTGCCGATCAGCATCTGGGCCTCGCCGATGAGGCGGAGGGTGGCGGAGCCGTCCTCCTCCTCGTGCAGGTGGGTGTACACCTTGGGCCACAGGGTGCGGCGGTTCCAGTCGTCGATCGCGTCGAGGACCTTGGCGCGGTCGTCGGCGGAGTGCGGCCGGTCGTAGAACGTCCGCACCGAGAAGACCCGCTGGTCCTCCTCGCCGCGGAACATGAAGTACGTACGGAATTCCTCCCACGGCGCCGCGAGGTCACCCTCGTCGTCGACGACGTACTTCAGCTCCATCTGGTCGAGGAGCTGCTTGACCAGTTCCTGGTCGGGAACGACGGGGCCCGCCGGTCCTGCGGCCTGAGGCTGGGGCTGGCCCCCGAAATTCGGAATCGAGGACGGGTCGATGCTCACCGTGAATATCCCTTCGTACGGTTGCCGCCATCCTCTCCCATACCGGCCGGTCCGTGGCAAGCCCCGCCACCCGCGATCCGCTGCGGGCTGACAAGATCTGATGCCCATGGGGGATCAGACGGAAGAGAACGTGAGGCCGGCGAAGCCGGTGAGGCCGCGTCGGTCGACGTGGATCTGGGTGTCGGCGCTGGTGACGCTGTGCTGCGGCGGCCCGCTGGCCCTGCTGGTGTGGGGAGCGCTGGCCTGGAGTTCGGCCGGAGACGCGACGAGCGTCTCGTGCGCCGAGGCGATGGACTTCGCCCGCGGATCGCTGCCGGCGAGCGCCGAGCACGCCCGGTGCACCGAGGCCCACTGGCAGGACACGCGCGTCACGGCGGACTTCCTGATGCCGCGGGGCGAGGTCGCGGACTGGCTGGCCGCGACGTATCCGGCCGGAAAACCACCCTACTCCTGCGCCGACGACCTGTGCCTGAGGGCGTCGTACGACGAGGCGCTGTACGTGGACGTGCGGGTCACGTACGAGGACGCGGACACCGCCCGCGTCCGCCTCTCCGCGTTCGACACGTGACAGGGGCCGCGGGCCGCCGTGAGCGGCCCGCGGCTCCGTCCGCTACTGCACCGCGCCGACGATCAGGCCGTCCTCGAACCGGTCCACCCGGACCGTGTCGCCGTCGGTGACCTCGCCGGCCAGGATCTCCCTGGCCAGCCGGTCCCCGATCGCGGTCTGGATCAGACGGCGCAGCGGCCGGGCGCCGTAGGCCGGGTCGTTGCCCTCCTCGGCGAGCCACTCCAGGGCCGCCGGGGTGACCTCCAGCGTGAGCCGGCGCTCGGCCAGCCGCCTGCCGAGCCGGTCGATCTGGAGCTGGGCGATCCGCCCCAGCTCGGTCCGGTCGAGGGCCGAGAAGACGACCATGTCGTCCAGCCGGTTGAGGAACTCGGGCTTGAAGGAGGCCCGGACGACGTCCAGGACCTGCCGCTTCCTCTCCTCGTCGGACAGCGGCGCGTCGAGCGGGCCCGGCCCGCTGAGGAACTGGCTGCCCAGGTTGGACGTGAGGATCAGGATGGTGTTGCGGAAGTCCACCGTCCGGCCCTGGCCGTCGGTCAGCCGGCCGTCGTCGAGGACCTGGAGCAGGATGTCGAAGACCTCCGGGTGGGCCTTCTCCACCTCGTCCAGCAGCACGACGCTGTACGGGCGGCGGCGCACCGCCTCGGTGAGCTGGCCGCCCTCCTCGTAGCCGACGTAGCCGGGAGGCGCGCCGACGAGCCGGGCGACCGAGTGCTTCTCGCCGTACTCCGACATGTCGATGCGGACCATGGCCCGCTCGTCGTCGAAGAGGAAGTCCGCGAGCGCCTTCGCCAGCTCGGTCTTGCCGACACCGGTGGGGCCGAGGAAGAGGAAGGAGCCGGTCGGGCGGTCGGGGTCGGCGATGCCGGCCCTGGTCCTGCGGACCGCGTCCGAGACGGCGCGCACGGCCTCGGTCTGGCCGATCAGCCGCTTGCCGAGCTCGTCCTCCATGCGCAGCAGCTTCTGCGTCTCGCCCTCCAGCAGGCGCCCGGCCGGGATGCCGGTCCAGGAGCCGACCACGTCCGCGATGTCGTCGGAGCCGACCTCCTCCTTGACCATGGTGTCCTTGGACACCTCCTGCTCGGCCTCGGTCGCCTCCTCCAGCTCCCGCTCCAGCGACGGGATCTCGCCGTAGAGCAGCTGGGAGGCGGTGTCGAAGTCGCCGTCGCGCTGGGCCCGCTCGGCCCGGCCGCGCAGCCCGTCGAGCTGCTCCTTCAGCTCGCCGACGCGGTTGAGGGACTGCTTCTCCTTCTCCCAGCGGGCGGTGAGGCCGCGCAGCTCCTCCTCGCGGTCGGCGAGGTCGCGCCGCAGCTTCTCCAGCCGCTGCCGGCTGGCCGCGTCGGTCTCGTTCTTCAGCGCCAGCTCCTCCATGCGGAGGCGGTCCACGGACCGCTGGAGCTCGTCGATCTCGACGGGCGAGGAGTCGATCTCCATCCGGAGCCGGGAGGCCGCCTCGTCGACGAGGTCGATGGCCTTGTCGGGCAGGAAGCGGGAGGTGATGTAGCGGTCCGAGAGGGTCGCGGCGGCGACCAGCGCGGCGTCGGCGATCTGGACCTTGTGGTGGGCCTCGTAGCGGCCCTTGAGTCCGCGCAGGATCGCGATGGTGTCCTCGACGCTCGGCTCGGCCACCAGCACCTGCTGGAAGCGGCGCTCCAGGGCGGGGTCCTTCTCGATCCGCTCGCGGTACTCGTCGAGGGTCGTCGCGCCGACCATGCGGAGCTCGCCGCGGGCCAGCATCGGCTTCAGCATGTTCCCGGCGTCCATGGCGGAGTCGCCGCCGGCGCCCGCCCCGACGACGGTGTGCAGCTCGTCGATGAAGGTGATGATCTGGCCGTCGCTCTCCTTGATCTCGGAGAGGACGGTCTTCAGCCGTTCCTCGAACTCGCCGCGGTACTTGGCGCCGGCGACCATCGCGCCGAGGTCGAGGGAGACCAGGCGCTTGTTCTTCAGCGACTCGGGGACGTCGCCCTTCACGATCCGCTGGGCCAGTCCCTCGACGACGGCGGTCTTGCCGACGCCGGGCTCGCCGATGAGGACGGGGTTGTTCTTGGTGCGGCGGGACAGCACCTGGACGACGCGCCGGATCTCGTGGTCCCGCCCGATGACGGGGTCCAGCTTCCCCTCGCGTGCGGCGGCGGTGAAGTCCGTGCCGAACTTCTCCAGTGCCTTGTACTGACCCTCCGGGTCGGGTGTGGTCACCCGGCGCCCTCCCCTTGCCTTCTCGAACGCTTCCAGCAGCTTCGCGGGCGTCGCCCCCTGCCGGGCGAGCACCTCGCCGGTCTGCCCGCCCTTCGCGGCGATCCCCATGAGCAGGTGCTCGGTGGACAGGTACTCGTCCCCGAGGTCCTTGGCCCGCTCGGCGGCATCGGCGATGACGGCGAGCAGCTCACGGTTGGGCTGCGGCGGCGCGACCGTGGAGCCGGTCACGCTGGGCAGGGCGGCCAGCTGCCGCTCCGTGGCCGACCGTACCGCCGCCTGGTCGGCCTCGACGGCGGCGAGCAGGTCGACGATGTTCTCGTTGTCCTGACCCGCGAGGAGCGCGAGGAGCAGATGCGCGGGGGTCAGGTCGGGATGCCCCTCGGACACGGCGCGGCCACTGGCGGCGTTGATCGCGTCCCGGCTCTTGTTGGTCAGTTCGGCGTCCACGTGCGGGGTCTCCTCCTTGCGGGTCGGACGACTATGACTCCTCCAAGGTACACAAAGTTGAGTCTATTCCGCTCAAGGTGTCGAGGGGGCGTCTTCCGCGGGTAGGTTCCGGGACATGGCGACTGACCCGCGGAACCCCGAAGACTCGTACCTCGCCTTCTGGCGCGAGTACCACATGAGCACCCTGACCACCCCGCGCGCGGACGGCACCCCGCACGTGGTCGCGGTGGGCGTGACCTACGACCCCGAGGGCGGCTCGAACGGCATCGCCCGGGTGATCACCAACAAGCACAGCCGGAAGGTCGCCAACGTCCTGGCGGCGGGCCCGGAGGGCGCGCGGGTGGCGGTCTGCCAGGTGGACAAGGGCCGCTGGGCGACGCTGGAGGGCGTGGCACGCGTCCGCACGGAGGAGGACGTCGTCGCGGACGCGGTGGACCGCTACGCGGCGCGCTACGGCCGGACGCCGGCCCCGAATCCGGACCGGGTCGTCATCGAGATCGCGCTGACCCGGGCGATGGGCCGCGCGTAGAGCGGGGCGGGCAGAGCCGGGCGGGAGGCCGCACGACTCCGGACCTGCTGGTTCCGGTTTCGGGCAGCACAACGGCGCCATCGCGTTTCAGGTCCGCGATGGCGCCGCTGTGTGGGGGAAGTACCTGAGCGATCTTGAACGACGGGGGAACCGCTCAGGCACTGCGGGGGGTGGCGGTGGTGGTCTCGGGCTCGAGCAGCTGGTGGTCACGCTGGTCGAGATTGACGAAGATCATGCCGTACCTGATGGCACAGCGGACGGGTTGCGGGGCGCCACGGGGGCGCCGCAGGCATCGGTAGGCGCGGATCTCCTCGTCCTCACCCCGCGCGATGATGATCGGCTCACCGAAGAGGGTGACCATCAACGACTCGCCACCGTGCGGCACTGCCGTGACGAGGTCGATGAAATGCCACCCGGATCGGTACGCCGTCGCCATCTCGCGACGGAAGACCCGGTCGTCCGGCGGGAAGGTCATGCGCCCGCGCCCGCCTCTACGGAGACCCGGTCGGGGTGCTCCTGCGTCGGCGCGAACTCCCACGAGGGCTCGCTGGGCGCCGCGAGTACCGAGCGCGCCGGCTCGCTCTCCCACGAGGGCTCGCCCGGGTCCGCCGTCACCGCGTACTTCTGGGTGCTCTCCCACGAGGGCTCGCCCGTACCGACGAGTACGCCGAGAGCAGCCGCCGCAACGGCTATGGCGCTGAGTGCACGAACCATCCTGGTCATGGCCGATCTCCACCTCTTTTGATCATTACCTCCTCCCCCGCGAATAAGACGATGGCTCACTCTCGACCCTTCCACCAGCGAACCCAGGCATCATGTTCCTGTAATTCAAAACCCTGAGGGGGGTGCACATGCGGACAGAAAGAGGCGATACAGGACATATCCACAGGCACGGTGAACTATGCGACGTGGGTAAGACCTTGTACGCGAACGCGTTGCGCATGGGCCGGATCACCCGTTCCGAGACTGACGCCGCGCCCTGCCTCGTCCGCCTCGCACTGCTCCACCCGGACCCCGACGACGGTCAGTGGCTGCTGCCCGTGCCGCCGTCGATCGCGCTCAACCAGCTCATACACCCGCTCGAGCAGGAGATCCAGGCGCGCCGGCAAGAGGCGATCTCGCTGGCCGACACGTTCGAGCCTTTCATGACCATCAACCGGCTGGACCCGGCGGCCTCGCACGCCATCACCGTGCTCGAAGGCCTC
The DNA here is from genome assembly GCF_008042125.1 of Streptomyces sp. MS191. Classification (GTDB taxonomy): domain Bacteria; phylum Actinomycetota; class Actinomycetes; order Streptomycetales; family Streptomycetaceae; genus Streptomyces. The sequence continues at coordinate 2,718,228 of NZ_RDBI01000040.1, read as the reverse complement.
AGCATGATCAACGCGACGCTCGACCGGGTCACCGCCGAGTGCACCGAAGAGCTGCTCACCATCCAGCCCGGCAGCGGGCGCCGTCCCGACACCCTGGAGAAGGCTCTGAAGCGGATGGAGCCGCTGCTCGACCGCGGTGTCCGGATGCGCACCCTGTACCAGCACACCGCGCGCCACCACCCCGCGACGCTGGCCTACGTGGAACGGGTCGCCCCCTACGGCCTGGAGCTGCGGACGCTCGAGGAGATCATCGACCGGCTGATCATCGTCGACCGCAAGGTCGCCTTCGTGCCCGCGCGCAGCGACCGGCAGGTCGCCCTGGAACTGCGCCACGAGGGCCTGGTGCAGTACCTCGTCGGCGTCTTCGACCAGTTCTGGCTGCACGGCGTCCCGTGGGAGGAGGGAGTGGTGTCCTACACCACCGCCCTCGACGGCATCAGCGGCGTCCAGCGCTCCATCGCCAAGCTCCTCGTCGAGGGCCACGTCGACGAGGCCATCGCCCGCCGGCTCGGCATGAACGTCCGGACCTGCCGCGCCCACATCGCCAAACTCGCCTCGGCCCTCGGCAGCGGCAGCCGCGCCCAACTCGGCTACCTCATCGCCCGGTCCGGGATCCTGGAGCAGGACGACTGACCATGTACGCGCAGATCGATCTCGACGGCCGCGCCGGGACCCTGCGGGTGTCCGGACACGGCATGCCCACGGTGGAGCTCGTCCGCGAGCCCGGCACCGGACCCGACCGGCACACGCCCATCGGGACCCGGCGGCCCGACCTCCTCACCCTCACCGTCGACGGCGCGGGCGCGCGCATCAGGCCCGCCCGGGGCCGGCTGTCGCGGCGGTCCTACCGGGTGGACGCCACCGTCGACGGGGTGGCCTACCGGCTCGTCCCCTGCTCCCACCGGGAGAGCCGGCTGCTGCGCGACGGGAGCAGGGTCGGCGTGCTGGAGTCGGCCGGTGACGGACGAGCGGACGCCGACTGGGCCGAGGGCGCCCGCGTCGAGCCGCGGGACGTCGCCGTCGGCACCGCCCTCGCCGCCGCCTTCGGCACGGGCGCCGCGCCCTGGTGGGAGACCGCCGCGGACGTGATCGGCGAACTCATCCCCTGAGGCGCCCCACGGCCGTCTCCCGGCCCCGGACGCGAAGGAGCCCCCTCCCGGACGGGAGGGGGCTCCTTCGTACGCCGTGCGGGCTACTCGCCGCGCTTGGGACGCCACACCACCAGCGCGCTGGCCTGCTGCACGTCGGTGTACGGCACCAGGTCCCGGCGGTACGAGGCGTGCACCTGGGCCTCGCGCTGGCGCAGCGTCGCCGCCGCGCCCTCCACCGCCGCCGACAGCTCGGACACGCGTGCCTGCAGCGCCGCGACCTGGTTCTCCAGTTCGATGATGCGCTTGATGCCCGCGAGGTTGATGCCCTCGTCCTGCGACAACTGCTGCACGGTGCGCAGCAGTTCGATGTCGCGGGCCGAGTAGCGCCGGCCGCGGCCCGCCGTGCGGTCCGGGGAGACCAGGCCGAGCCGGTCGTACTGGCGCAGGGTCTGCGGGTGCAGGCCGGAGAGCTGGGCCGCCACCGAGATGACGTACACCGGCGTCTCGTCGGTCAGTTCATAGGGGTTGCGGCTGCGCCCTGGTCTGATGTCCATCGCGTCAAGCTCCCTTCGCGGCCTCGAACAGCTCTGCCCGCGGGTCCTCGCCCGCGGTCGCCTCGCGGTACGTCTCAAGGGCCTCGCGCGCCTTGTCGTCCAGCTCCGCGGGCACCGCGACCTCCACCGTCACCAGCAGATCGCCGCGCGTGCCGTCCTTGCGGACCGCGCCCTTGCCCCGGGCGCGCATGGTCCGGCCGTTGGGCGTGCCCGCCGGCAGCTTCAGCGTCACCGCCGGGCCGCCGAGCGTGGGCACCTTGATGTCGCCGCCGAGCGCCGCCTCGTGGAACGACACGGGCACGGTGACGGTCAGGTTGTCGTCCTTGCGGCCGAAGACCGGGTGGCTGTCGACGTGGACGACGACGTAGAGGTCGCCGGCCTGGCCGCCGCGCTCGCCCGGCGCGCCCTTGCCCCGCAGCCGGATCCGCTGTCCGTCGGAGACACCGGCGGGGATGCGGACCTGCATGGTGCGGGAGGACTTGGCCCGGCCGCTGCCCTTGCAGACCTCGCAGGGGTTCTCGGCGATGAGGCCGCGGCCCTTGCAGTCCACGCACGGGTCGGTCAGCGAGAAGGACCCGCTGCCGCCGCGCGAGACCTGGCCGGTGCCGACGCAGGTCGGGCACACCCGGGGGGTGCCGTTCTTGTCGCCGGTGCCCGAACAGGCCTTGCAGGGCTGCTGGCTGGACATCCGCAGCGGCACGGTCGCGCCGTCGACGGCCTCGACGAAGCTGAGCGTCACCTCGGACTCGATGTCCTGGCCGCGGCGGGGCTGGGTGCGCGGGCCGGCGCCGCCGCCCGCGCCCCGGTTGAACAGTCCGCCGAAGACGTCTCCGAGACCGCCGCCGAAGCCGCCGGCGCCACCGGGGCCGCCGGGGGCCTGGGCGCCTCCGAAGAGGTCGCCCAGGTCGAAGTTGAACGTGCCGCCCGCCCCGCCGGGTCCGGCGCGGAATCCGCCGTTGCCGAAGAGCGCGCGCGCCTCGTCGTACTCCTTGCGCTTCTTGGGGTCGCCGAGGACGTCGTTCGCCTCGGAGATCGCCTTGAAGCGCTCCTCCGCCTTGGTGTCACCGGTGTTGGCGTCCGGGTGGTTCTCGCGGGCGAGTTTCCGGTACGCCTTCTTGATCTCGGCGTCGGTGGCGTCCTTGGGGACGCCGAGAACCTTGTAGTAGTCCTTCTCGACGAAGTCCTTCGTGCTCATCGACGTCCCTCCTCTCGGACGATCGTTGCGCTAGCCCTCCTCGGGGCCACCGCTCTCCTCGTCTGCCGACTTCTCTTCCTTCGCGGCCGGCGTCGCCCCGGGCTGGGGCTCGGCCACCGCCACGCGCGCGGGCCGGATGGTCCGCTCGCCGATGCGGTACCCCGGCTGCAGGATCGCCACGCAGGTCGTCTCGGTGACGTCCGGCGCGTACGAGTGCATCAGGGCCTCGTGGATCGTCGGGTCGAAGGGCTCGCCCTCCTTGCCGAACTGCTGCAGACCCATCTTGGCGACGACGGTCTCCAGCGATTCGGCCACCGACTTGAACCCGCCCACGAGCTCGCCGTGGTCCCGGGCCCGGCCGACGTCGTCGAGCACGGGCAGGAGCTCGGTCAGGAGGCTCGCGACGGCGATCTCCTTGACCGTGACCCGGTCCCGCTCCACGCGGCGGCGGTAGTTCTGGTACTCGGCCTGGAGCCGCTGGAGGTCCCCGGTGCGCTCGGAGAGAGCGCTGCGGATCTGGTCCAGCTGGGCGGTGAGACCGGCGGTCTCGGCCGTCTTGCTGCTTGCGTCCCCGGCCGGGGCCGCCGGGCCCTCCTCGACGGAGGTGGGCTCGGCGGCGTCGGCGGCGTCGTCAGGGGTGGCGCCGGAGGGGACGTCGGGCTTCTCCTCGAAGCCCGGGGTCTCCTCCGACATCAGGCCGCGCCGCCCTTCGGCTTGTCCTCGTCGACGATCTCGGCGTCGACGACGTCGTCGTCGGCCTTCGCCTCGGCGTGCGGGGCGTCGCCGCCCGCGGCCTGAGCGGCCTGCGCGTCGGCGTACATCGCCTGGCCGAGCTTCTGCGAGACGGCCGCGACCTTCTCGGTGGCGGTGCGGATGTCCGCGGTGTCCTCGCCCTTGAGCTTCTCCTTCAGCTCGGCGACGGCGGTCTCGACCTCGGTCTTGACCTCACCGGGGACCTTGTCCTCGTTGTCCTTGAGGAACTTCTCCGTCTGGTAGACGAGCTGCTCGCCCTGGTTGCGGGTCTCGGCGGCCTCGCGGCGGCGGTGGTCCTCGTCCGCGTACTGCTCGGCCTCCTGGCGCATCCGGTCGACCTCGTCCTTCGGCAGCGAGGAGCCGCCGGTGACGGTCATCTTCTGCTCCTTGCCCGTGCCCAGGTCCTTCGCGGTCACGTGCATGATGCCGTTGGCGTCGATGTCGAACGCGACCTCGATCTGCGGGACTCCGCGCGGGGCCGGCGGCAGACCGGTCAGCTCGAACATGCCGAGCTTCTTGTTGTACGCCGCGATCTCGCGCTCGCCCTGGTAGACCTGGATCTGCACGGACGGCTGGTTGTCCTCGGCCGTCGTGAAGATCTCGGACCGCTTGGTCGGGATCGTGGTGTTGCGCTCGATGAGCTTGGTCATGATGCCGCCCTTGGTCTCGATACCGAGGGACAGCGGGGTCACGTCGAGGAGCAGGACGTCCTTGACCTCACCCTTGAGCACACCGGCCTGCAGGGCGGCGCCGATGGCGACGACCTCGTCCGGGTTGACGCCCTTGTTGGCCTCCTGGCCACCCGTCAGCTCCTTGACGAGCTCGGCGACGGCCGGCATACGGGTGGAGCCACCGACGAGGACGACGTGGTCGATCTCGGACAGGTTGATGCCCGCGTCCTTGATGACGTTGTGGAACGGCGTCTTGCAGCGCTCGAGCAGGTCGGCCGTGAGCTGCTGGAACTGAGCCCGGGTGAGCTTCTCCTCCAGGTGCAGCGGACCCTCGGCGGAGGCCGTGATGTACGGCAGGTTGATCGACGTCTCCGTGGAGGACGACAGCTCGATCTTCGCCTTCTCCGCGGCCTCGCGGAGACGCTGGAGCGCCATCTTGTCCTTGGCCAGGTCGACGCCGTGACCGTTGGCGAACTGCTTCACCAGGTAGTCGACGACGCGCTGGTCCCAGTCGTCACCACCGAGGTGGTTGTCGCCGTTCGTGGCCTTCACCTCGACGACGCCGTCGCCGATCTCCAGGAGGGACACGTCGAAGGTGCCGCCACCGAGGTCGAAGACGAGGATCGTCTGGTCGTCCTTGTCGAGGCCGTAGGCCAGGGCGGCCGCGGTCGGCTCGTTGACGATGCGCAGGACGTTGAGGCCCGCGATCTCACCGGCCTCCTTGGTGGCCTGACGCTCGGAGTCGTTGAAGTACGCCGGGACGGTGATGACCGCGTCGACGACCTTCTCGCCCAGGTACGCCTCGGCGTCGCGCTTGAGCTTCTGCAGGATGAAGGCGCTCATCTGCTGCGGGTTGAAGCTCTTGCCGTCGATGTCGATCTTCCAGTCGGTGCCCATGTGGCGCTTGACCGACCGGATGGTCCTGTCGACGTTGGTGACCGCCTGACGCTTGGCGACCTCGCCGACGAGCACCTCGCCGTTCTTCGCGAAGGCGACGACGGACGGCGTGGTCCTGGCGCCTTCGGCGTTGGTGATGACGGTGGGCTCGCCGCCTTCGAGAACGCTGACGACGGAGTTAGTCGTGCCCAGGTCGATGCCGACCGCACGTGCCATTTCAATTCCTCCAGCTGACTTGAGTGGAACTGGCTCAAGGATGCACGACAGCTCCCACAGAGTCAACAGACCTGAGTGGAGGGGACTCAACTCTTCGGCCTGCATCCCACTCAAAGACAGCGGAATGAGCGCGTCGGTTCCGAGGCGGACGCCCCTGGGCGTGAGAGAGTCCGGAATGCCACAGCCGGGCAAAGCAGGTGTATCCCACGAATATCCCACGAAAGGGTGTGGGGCATGACGGCCAAGCGTGTACTCGACCTCACGGGCGGACTCCTCCTGCTGACGCTCCTCGCCCTCCCGATCGCCGCCGTCGCGCTCGCCGCGGCCCTGACGGCCGGCGGCCCGGGCCGCGTCCTGCACCGCCGGACGATGGCCGGCCGGGGCGGTGACCCTTTCGTGATACTGACCTTCCGGACGCCCGGCCCGCTCGCCGCCCTGCCCCTGCTCCTCCACGTCGTGCGCGGGGAGATGTCACTGGTGGGCCCCTGCCCCCTGGTCCCGGAACACCGGGAGTGCACGGGCGAGGCCCGCCGCCGGCTGTCCGTACGGCCCGGCCTGACCGGTCCGTGGCAGGTCAGCGGGCGTTCCGAGCTGCCGTGGGAGGAGCGGGAGCTGCTCGACCTCCACTACGTGGACCACCACTGGCTCGGGATGGATCTGGCCGTCCTGGCGCGTACGCTTCCAGCAGTGCGCAGACGCCGCGCGGCACGGACCGCCTGAGCGCGCGGGATCCGGCGGGAGGGCAAGGCTTGCCTGAGCGACACAGATCACCGCGGGCGCCGCTACAGCGCGGAGCCGTGACGGGGTAATCTCAGCACGGACTGAATAAGTTACCGCTTAGTAGCGCCACACTCGAACGTGCCGGCGCTCCGCCTCGCAGGCCCGCCCGAGGAGCCCCTCATGCAACTCGCCGCGATCGTCGTGTCGATCGTCATCACGGTGGTAGCCGTCGCGTTGTTCGGCCGCGCCATCGCGCAGATCTACCGCTTCGTGCGGCTCGGTCAGCCGGTACCCGCGGGCACGCGCACCGGCGACCCCACGCAGCGCACCGTCACGCTGGTCAAGGAATTCCTCGGCCACACCCGCATGAACCGCTGGGGCATCGTCGGCGTGGCGCACTGGTTCGTGGCCGTCGGCTTCTTCTCGCTGCTGCTCACCATCGTCAACGCCTTCGGCCAGCTCTTCCAGGCCGACTGGCTGATCCCGATCATCGGCGACTGGCTGCCGTACGAGATCTTCACCGAGTTCCTCGGTCTGATGACCGTCCTCGGCATCGTCACCCTGATCGTGATCCGGCAGCTGAACCGGCCGGGCGGGGCGGGCCGCAAGTCCCGCTTCGCGGGATCCAAGACCGGCCAGGCGTACTTCGTCGAGGCCGTCATCCTGATCGTCGGCGCCTGCATCATGACGCTGCGCGCCCTGGAGGGCGTCCAGCACCACGTGACCAGCTGGGAGCCGGGCTTCTTCGCCTCGTACCCGCTGATCGCGCTGCTCGACGGGCTGGACCTGAGCACGATCCAGCACCTCACCTACTTCTTCGCGGCGCTCAAGATCGTCACGTCCTTCACCTGGATGATCACGGTCTCGCTGAACACCAACATGGGTGTCGCGTGGCACCGCTTCCTCGGCTTCCCGAACATCTGGTTCAAGCGGAACTCCGACGGCTCCACCGCCCTGGGCCCGCTGCAGCCGATGACGACGGCCGGCAAGGAGATCGACTGGGAGGACCCGGCCGAGGACGCCGTCTTCGGTGTCTCCCAGGTCGAGCAGTTCTCCTGGAAGGGCATCCTCGACTTCTCCACCTGCACCGAGTGCGGCCGCTGCCAGTCGCAGTGCCCCGCGTGGAACACCGGCAAGCCGCTCTCCCCCAAGCTCCTGATCATGTCGCTGCGCGACCACGCGCACGCCAAGGCCCCGTACCTGCTGGCCGGCGGCGGCAAGGACATGGAGGGCAACGAGCTGGCCTCCGAGGAGCAGCTCAAGGACGTGCCGGCCGCGGCCCTGGCCGAGGCCGAGCGCCCGCTGATCGGCACCGTCGAGGAGAACGGCGTCATCGACCCGGACGTCCTGTGGTCCTGCACCACCTGCGGCGCCTGTGTCGAGCAGTGCCCGGTCGACATCGAGCACATCGACCACATCGTCGACATGCGCCGCTACCAGGTGATGATCGAGTCCGCCTTCCCGTCGGAGGCCGGCACGATGCTCAAGAACCTGGAGAAGAAGGGCAACCCCTGGGGTCTGGCCAAGAAGCAGCGGGTCGAGTGGACCAAGGAAGTCGACTTCGAGGTCCCGATCGTCGGCAAGGACGTCGAGGACCTCACCGAGGTCGACTACCTCTACTGGGTCGGCTGCGCCGGCGCCCTGGAGGACCGGGCCAAGAAGACCACCAAGGCCTTCGCCGAGCTGCTGCACATCGCGGGCGTCAAGTTCGCGATCATGGGCGGCGAGGAGAAGTGCACGGGTGACTCCCCGCGCCGCCTGGGCAACGAGCCGCTGTTCCAGCAGCTGGGCCAGGAGAACGTCGCGATGCTGAACATGGCGTTCGGCGAGGACGACGAGGACGAGTCGACGAAGAAGCCGAAGTCGGCCAAGAAGATCGTCGCCACCTGCCCGCACTGCTTCAACACGATCGCGAACGAGTACCCGCAGCTGGGCGGCGAGTTCGAGGTCATCCACCACACGCAGCTGCTCCAGCACCTCATCGACGAGGGCAAGCTGATCCCGGTGACCCCGGTCGAGGGCCTGATCACGTATCACGACCCCTGCTACCTGGGCCGCCACAACAAGGTCTACACGCCGCCGCGCGAGATCATGAGCGCCGTCCCCGGCCTGCGTCAGCAGGAGATGCACCGTCACAAGGAGCGCGGCTTCTGCTGCGGCGCCGGCGGTGCCCGGATGTGGATGGAGGAGCGGATCGGCAAGCGCATCAACAACGAGCGTGTCGACGAGGCCCTGTCCCTCAACCCGGACATCGTCTCCACCGCCTGCCCGTTCTGCCTCGTCATGCTGACCGACTCGGTCAACGGCAAGAAGAACGACGGCAAGGCCAAGGAGTCCGTCCAGGTCGTGGACGTGGCCCAGCTGCTGCTCGACTCGGTGAAGAAGCCGGTGGAGGAGCTCCCGGCCGAGCCCGAGCCGGAGCCCGAGCCCGCGCAGTAGCACTCCGCGAGCACCGGAAGGGGCCGACCCGCGATCACGCGGGCCGGCCCCTTCCGCATGCCCGGCCCGCACCGGCCGGGCCGCACCCCCGCACGCCCGGGACGTCCCCTAAGGGATGTCACAGCTCAGTGGCAAAGGAGCGCCCTGGCGGCGGGAGCAGGTACGTTCAATGACGTGGCTGGATTCAGGAACGGACGCGGCAGGGACAACCGCCCCCCGCAACGACAACCGCAGCAGGCGCCGTACGGGTACAACGCGGCCCCGCCGCCCTCCCCGCAGCAGCAGTGGCCCCAACAGGGCCAGGGAGGCGGCCAGGGCGCCCCGTACGGGCACCGGCAGGCGCCCCAGGGGCACGGGGAGCCCGAGTACTTCGGCGACCCGTACGCGCAGCAGCAGCAACAGCACGCCGCGGCGAACAACCCGGGCCACACGCAGATGTTCAGCGTCCACGACGACCCGTACGGCGACGCCGCCACGTACCACTCCGGCGCGGCCCCCGTCCCCACGGGCCCCCGCCTGCCGTGGAAGGCGCTGCTGAGCGGCATCGTGCTGCGCCCCGCCCCGACGTTCCTGCAGATGCGGGACCACGCGGTGTGGGGCCCGGCGCTGGTCGTCACCTTCCTCTACGGCATGCTGGCGATCTTCGGCTTCGACCAGGCGCGCGAGGAGGCGATCAACGCCACCCTGACGACGGCGATCCCGTACGTCCTGATGACGGGCGTCGGCTTCGTCGTCGGCGGCCTGGTCCTCGGCGCCGTCACCCACACCCTGGCCCGCCAGCTCGGCGGTGACGGCTCGTGGCAGCCCACCGTGGGCCTGTCGATGCTGATCATGTCGATCACGGACGCGCCCCGGCTGCTCTTCGCCCTCTTCCTGGGCGGCGAGAACGGCCTGGTGCAGGTCCTCGGCTGGGCGACCTGGCTGGCGGCCGGCGCGCTGTTCACCCTGATGGTGAGCCGCTCGCACGACCTGCCCTGGCCGAAGGCCCTGGGCGCCGCGTCCATCCAGCTGGTGGGCCTGCTCTCGCTGATCAAGCTCGGCACGCTGTAACCCGCCCGCACAGACAGGGGAAGGCCCCCACCGGACACCGGTGGGGGCCTTCCCGCGTCAGTGGTTCATCCGCTCACGCGTCGAGGACCTGGCCCTCGCGCTTCACGACGGGCGGCTCGACGGACCAGGGGAAGTTGATCCACTCGTCGGTCTTCTTCCACACGTACTCGCACTTCACGAGCGAGTGCGACTTCTCGTAGACGACCGCGGACCGCACCTCGGCGACGTGGTCGACGCAGAAGTCGTGGACCAGCTTGAGGGTCTTCCCGGTGTCGGCGACGTCGTCGGCGATCAGGACCTTCTTGTCGGAGAAGTCGATCGCGTTGGGCACCGGCGCCAGCATCACGGGCATCTCCAGCGTCGTGCCGACGCCGGTGTAGAACTCCACGTTCACGAGGTGGATGTTCTTGCAGTCGAGCGCGTAGGCCAGACCGCCGGCGACGAACACGCCGCCGCGCGCGATGGAGAGCACGACGTCGGGCTCGTAGCCGTCGTCGGCGATGGTCTGCGCCAGCTCGCGCACGGCGCGCCCGAAGCCCTCGTAGGTCAGGTTCTCGCGTACCTCACTCATACCGGTCGCCGCCTCACACCTGGGTCCGATGGAAGTTCATGAAGGAGCGGGAGGCCGTCGGCCCACGCTGCCCCTGGTACCGCGAGCCGTAGCGCTCGCTGCCGTAGGGGAACTCGGCGGGCGAGCTCAGCCGGAACATGCACAGCTGCCCGATCTTCATCCCCGGCCACAGCTTGATGGGCAGGGTGGCGAGGTTCGACAGCTCGAGGGTCACGTGCCCGGAGAACCCGGGGTCGATGAACCCGGCGGTGGAGTGCGTCACGAGGCCCAGCCGGCCCAGGGAACTCTTGCCCTCCAGGCGCGACGCGATGTCGTCCGGCAGCGTGATGACCTCGTAGGTCGAGGCGAGCACGAACTCGCCGGGATGCAGGATGAACGCCTCGTCGCCCTCCGGCTCGACCTCACGCGTCAGGTCCAGCTGCTCGACGGCGGGGTCGATGTGGGGGTAGCGGTGGTTCTCGAACACCCGGAAGAAGCGGTCAAGCCTCACGTCGATGCTCGAGGGCTGCACCATGGATTCGTCGTACGGGTCGATGCGCACCCGTCCGGCGTCGATCTCGGCCCGGATGTCCTTGTCTGAGAGAAGCACGACCCCACGATACGCAGAGGGCGCGGACCTCCCCCAATCGGGAAGACTCCGCGCCCGGACATCATCGGCGCTGCTCAAGCTCCACGGGTACCGCGTGCCGCAATCGCGCACACCGTGGGCACCGGACCAACCGCCCGGGCCCGATCCGCCCCGGCCCGAGCTGCTGCAACGGGAACGAAGCGGTACTGAACACGTGCCCTTCGGCACAACGGACGACGGTGTGCTCCATCGAACCCATCAAGTCCCTTCCCCGACAAGTGGTGGACGAGACAGCCACATTAGGGGATCAACGGGACACCACTCCAGGCGGCGCTCCGCCACGGACAGCCACGTCTCGACTCCGGGATGGGGTACAGTGTCGGAGTCTGCGGTACCGATCTTCGGGCCGCTGCGCGGATGTAGTTTAATGGTAGAACATGAGCTTCCCAAGCTTATAGCGCGGGTTCGATTCCCGTCATCCGCTCGTGAGAGAAGGCCCAGGTCATTGACCTGGACCTTCTTTTTTTGTCTAGACCTCTCTGTGCGTCTTGCACCACCTCCGCACCACGCTCCGGTCGCCACCCTCGATAGCCTTGTCGGTCACTCGTACAGCAGACCGACAACCGCAGGGGGATGCGTGTCATTCGACGACGAATGGGCTCAGGCGAAGGACGATGTGTCCTTAGACAGCTCGACCGCCATGCGGCTCAACCAACTCCCCGTGGATCGGGACGGTGCCACCACGGAGGGAACGCTCGACTACAACACGGACTCCATCAACGGGAACGCGAACCTGCTGATCGAGATCGCGGGACTGCTCCACGAAGGCAGGCCCGACAGTGATCTCGGAACCATGGCGCGCGTACCGCGCTCTCATACCGAAGTCGCCGCCGCGGTCGAAGGCTTCGGACGGTTCGCCAACGATCAGTTCCTGGACACAGTCGCGCTCCTCGCGGCGCTTGCCACCCGTCTCAAGACCACCGGGACCGACTTCGTCGCCGTGGACGACGCCAATACCCGCCGCTTCCTCGACAACGTCCTGAGCCATGGCCAGTACGTGGCGCCGGAGGCGAAGTGACCGGCCTGAGCTACCGCAAGGACGTCGCGTTCCTCGAAGGCTGCAACCCCGCCCTCGTCGAGCGGAACGCCGACGAGTTCAAGCGCCTCCACGACATGTTGGTCGAGGTCGACGCACCGGCCGAGCGCGCGGAGAAGCGGACCCACTGGCACAGCGAAGGGAGCCAGCACTACGTGTCCCGGCTCTCCGAAGCGCGCAAGCTCATGCAACACATCGCCGAGGGCTACGGGCACGCTGCCAGTGTCCTGCGAAGCTATGCGTGGGCGCTGGAGACTGCGAAGAGTCACTACTCGAACGGCAAGGCCAACGAGCGCAGCCTTGCCTCCCTCATCGGCACCAAGGGCACCGCGATCACCCGTGAGGCTCAGGACGCCGAACCCATGCGCCAGTGGGAGGACATGCGAGCCACCACGGGCGTCCTCGACTTCTTCGCCGAACTCACCATGGATGTCGACGACATCCGGGAAGAGGCGAACAGACTCCACAGCGCGGCGGGAGGTGCTTTCCACCTGGCCGGGACGACCGAGAAGGAAGCCCGTGACCTGTGTGTGCACGGGCTGAAGCAGGCATACAAGCTCCTGCCCGAATTCCGCATGGGCTCCGTCCAGCGAGTGGACATCGTGGCGGCCATCGCGTCCCTGAGGAGCGAGGCCGCGGAGGCCAGCGGCAATCCCCTCACTCGCCTGCCCGGCAGCCCGCCAAAGCAGGACTACGCCGGAGGAGTCGGCACCAACCCGGTCTCACCGACGCTTCACGACATCCGCACGCGGCTGTCCGCCCTACCGGGGGCCCAGGACAGCTACTGGAGTCCGCCGTCGTCGAGCCAGGACCGGAAGGACTGGATCGCCGCGAACAAGGAGACCATTCAGGCCGCCGCGAAGAACTCGGGATTGCCGGCGGACATGGTCGCCGGAATCGCCTGGCAGGAGATCGGTGGACAGCCCGGCATCCTCGACGACCTCACTGACACGATCCGCGAGCAGGCCGACGCGCCCTGGGGTCTGAGCCCGGTCTCCCCGGAGAACCTCCCCTGGCGCCTCGGCGGAACCCCGGACGAGACGTCCTTCGGTCCCATCGCCATCCAAGTGCGCCGCGGAGCCGAAGTACTCGGCTACGACCCCCAGAACATGACCGAACAGCAGCGAGCGGTGGTGGAGGAGTCCCTCCAGGACCCGGGGCAGAACATCTTCATCGCGGCGGAGTACCTGGCCCAGCTCAAGGCCGAGAGCGAGTTCGCCAGCGTTCCCCCCGAGCGGATGACGCCCGAGCAGCGCCAGGAACTGGCGGCGCGGTACAACGGTGGACCGTACTGGCAGGGCGATGACGCCCAGGCTTACGGACGGGCCTTCACCAGGAACCTCGAAGACGCGAAGGGAGCTCTCCAGTGACGTCCGATCGGTCCGACGTCGCCGGGACGACCGGTGACGACGGCTGTCTGCGGTGGGTCATGGCGGTCCCGCTGGTACTCCTCCACACGATCGCCGCATGGTTCGTGTACATGGCCCTCACCATCCGGCCCGCGGGTAGCTGGGACGACGAGGCACAGGCAGGGATCGAGCTGTCCTGTGTTCTCGCCATCGCCACGAGCGGGCTCGCCCTGCTGATCGCTCTTCTTCCGTCGATCCGTCGCGCCATGGGCCCTTGGTGGCTCGCTCCGCCGCTGCTGCTGGGCGCGGCCGCGGCCACCCGGTGGGCAGTCGGAGGGTGAGGGCGGTCGTCGGCGCCTCGTGCCCCAGCCGTGCCCCTCAGGACGGACAAGTGGTGGTCCACAGTGCCCACGAGCCGTGGGATGAATGAGTGCCGCCAGAGCATGTTCCCGCAGGTCAGAGGTGGGATGGTCGAGCTGGGCAGCGGTGATTCCCAAGCTTATGGCGCGGGTTCGATTCCCGTCATCCGCTCGTGAGAGAAGGCCCAGGTCAWTGACCTGGGCCTTCTTCGTTGTCTCTTCGGGATGCCGAACTTCGCCCGGGCCCCCGCCCCGAGCGGTTCCGCATCGCGGCGGCGGTGCGTCAGCTCTGTGCGGTGTCGTCGTCCGGCTGCCCGTCGCCCTCGGCCGCGTGTGTCTTCTCGCGCATCTTGCGCACCAGCTCCGCCTTCCGGTCGGCGGCACTCTGACGGTCGAGGTTGCGGTGCGGGCCGTTGTTCTGTCGTTCGGCACGGGACAGCCTCTTGCGCTGGCCGCCACCCTGGCCCACGGGGTTGTTGATGTTCTTGCTGTCGGTCACGGGTTCTCCCGGTGATGATGTGAAGTGATCTACGGATTCATCGGTGGGGGACGGGCGCGGCGACGCAGGACGTCAGCGGGGGCCCGTCACGCACTCACCTGTGAATCGGCGGCTGGAAGAACATGACGAAGACGTTACCGGGTTCCGTCGGCTCCGGACGCCAGGCTTTTCGCCGCCCCCGAGGCGGCCGGGCCCACGGCGGGCGCCCGGGGCCGGCTTCCCTCCCGTCGCTCTCACGGGACCCGCGATAGGTTCATCGCCATGACCGCATCCGGATCTTTCGTCTGGCCGCCCGCCCCGATAGCGACCGAACGGGTCGTGCTCCGCGAGTCCGAGGCCCGGGACCGCGCGGCGTTCGTCGAGCTGTTCGCCTCGCCGGAGGTGGGCGCCCACACCGGTGGCGCTCGACCGCGCGACGAACTCGAACGCGCGGTACCCGAGGTGCCCGGCCGGCGCCCCGGCTGTTTCGTGGTCGAGCTCCACGGAACGATGATCGGCATGATCACGCTCGACCCGCGCGGTGCCGAGCGCCGGGGGCACGTCCGCCCCGAGGGCGGGGAGGCCGAGCTCGGCTACCTGTTCCTGCCGGCGGCGTGGGGACGCGGGTACGCCTTCGAGGCGTGCGCGGCGGCGCTCGACTGGTTCGCCGGCGCGCGTCCCGGCGAACCCGTGGTGCTCTCCACGCAGAGCGCCAACGACCGCGCGATGCGCCTCGCGGAGAGGCTGGGCTTCACCGAGGTCGAGCGGTTCGAGGAGTACGGCGCCGAGCAGTGGTTCGGCGTGCGTCCCTCGGCCACGCGGGCCGGCTGACGGGCTGCCGCCACGGGTCTCGATGTCCTTCCGGAGCGTGTGCCCGGAAATGGCGCACACGAACTCGCCTGGCCGACCTGAGAGTTCCCGGGGAACACCGCCGCACATTCGCCTCGCGCGGTATCGAGTGAATTCCCCGCATCGCCTGAACGCCCGAGGGCGGTCCGCACGTTCAGGTGTTTGAAGCAGAGGGGCACGGGAACCCGGTGCCTCGGAGGTTGATCATATGGTTCCCCTGCTTCTCGTTCTTCTGCTGGCCCTGCTCCTCTTCGGCGCGGGGTTCGCCTTGAAAGCCCTGTGGTGGCTCGCAGTCATCGTGCTGGTCGTGTGGCTGATCGGCTTCGTGGCCCGCCCCAAGGGCGGCAGCGCCCGCTGGTACCGCTGGTAGCGGATTCCGTTACCGGGCCGGCGAACGTTCCGGCCATCGAGTGTGAATTCCCGAAATCCGAGCACGCGGAAAGTCAGGCGCCTCGACGAGTCGCCGCCCGTGACGCACGGAAAGGAAAGCGGCGACACCCGTACGCCGCCCCATTGCCTTTCGAAGGAGTTGTTTCGAGTGACTGAACAGGTGTGGAGTTTCAAGTCGACGTCCGGCCATCTGGCGGGTACCGACCTCACCGGCTACAAGGTCGAGGCGACCGACGGCGGCATCGGCAAGGTGGACAAGCACTCCGACGAGGTCGGTGACGCGTACCTGGTGGTCGACACCGGGGTGTGGATCTTCGGGAAGGAAGTCCTTCTCCCCGCGAGCACGGTCGTCCGCGTCGACCCGGACGAGCGGAAGATCTACGTCGACCGCACCAAGGAACAGATCAAGGACGCTCCCGAGTTCCACCGGGACCAGCACCTCGGCAACGCCGGCTACCACGAGGAACTGGGCACCTACTACGGCACCGGCGCCCCCTTCGGCGGTCGTCCCGCCTGAGTGCCCACGCGGTCGTGGCCCGGACTCGACGAGTCCGGGCCACCGGCATGTCCGCGACGGCACCGCCCGGCGCGTCCCTGCCCGTACCCCCGAGCCGAGGCCGGCGGTCACGTGCTGCGCTGGTCGTGGGTGTCCTGGCGGAGCCGGTCGGTGTGCCGGGTCAAGGCGTCGACGCGTTCGGCGAGTTCGGCGTCCTCGGGCCGCAGATGGGCCCGGGTGTCGGTGAGGGGGCGCACGAGGCGGGCGGCGTCGTTGTCGGCGAGGGCCAGGTTCAGATCTCCGATGGCACCTTCGGCACCGGCGGGGAGGCCGGTGAGGGCGGTGATCTGGCCGGCGAGCCGGCGCAGGTCGGCCGCGTTGTCGCGGGCCCAGGCGGTCACGGTGCGGTCGGCGGCGCGGGAGTCGCGGGTGGCCTGGACGCGCTCCTCACCGGTGCTTCCCGTGGTCCCGGGGCGCAGTCTCAGGTAACGGCGTTCGGCGGCCTGGCGGCTGGCGACACCGAGGGGGCCCGCGAGGTCGGCCCAGCTCGCGCCCTGGCTGCGGGCGGTCTCGATCAGGCCGCTCTCCCAGCCGGCGAGTTGGTCACGGACCTCGCGCAGCATCAGGAGTGCGGCCAGCGCCGGGTGCGGGCCGGAATCCGCCTCGGGCGTCAGTTCGGCCCCCGGCATCCCCGCGGAGGGGTGCTGCGCGTCCCTGACGGCCTGGCTGATGGCCTCCAGCGCCGCGGCGGCGGCCAGAAGGGGGACTGTCGGGGTCGGCTCGGCAGCCTCGTTCATGACGCCCTCCGTCATTTGTCATCCTTCCGATGACTCCGTGCTTGTCATCGTTCCGATGACATGTTACAACGGGAGCACGTTGAAGCGCATTGGCAGTTCCTGCCTGAACCAACTGGAGGTGTTTCGCGATGTTGATGCGCACTGACCCGTTCCGCGAGATGGACCGGATCGTCCAGCAGCTGTCGGGTGCGTCGGGCACGTGGTCGAAGCCGTCGGTGATGCCGATGGACGCCTACCGCCAGGGCGACGTGTACGTGATCGCCTTCGACCTCCCGGGTGTGAGCACCGAGGCGATCGACATCGACGTCGAGCGGAACATGCTGACCGTCAAGGCCGAGCGCCGGCCCACGGACAGGTCCGACGGTGTGCAGATGGAGCTCTCCGAGCGGCCCCTCGGCGTCTTCTCCCGCCAGATCATGCTGGCCGACACCCTCGACACCGAGCGGATCGAAGCCGACTACGACGCGGGTGTCCTGACCCTGCGGATCCCGATCGCCGAGCGCGCCAAGCCTCGCAAGATCGTCATCGGCGCCGAGTCCGACCGCAAGCAGATCTCGGGCTGACCAGCCCGGGCAGTCAGCGACGGAGGACGGGGAACCGATCCCCTCCGGCACGCCTGCTTCCACGCGGTGCCCAACGCCAGCGACAACGAGTACGTCGGTGACGTCATAGCCGGCGTCCTCTCCCGCCGCTCGATGGTGCGCACCGCCGCCGTACCCCGAAGCTCGCCCGCCCGTCCGAAGCTCCCGAGGGAGGAAGACCGATGGCCGTACGCCGCCGACCGTCCCGCCCGTCCCGCTTCACACCCGACTTCGACCCCGACTTCGGTGACCGCGCCCTCACCGATGCCCGGCACGACATCGTCATCGGCCGCTGGCAGGGGGTACGGGACCTGCTGCGGGCCACCGGAGACGACTGGGTACGACGCACCCACCGGCTGCGGCTGCTCTCGCACGCCGCGGCCGGCAGCTCCACCGCCGAGGCCTGGTGGGCCGCCGAGCCGAGCAACCCGGACGCGGCCGTGCTCCGGGCGGCGACCGAGGTCGTCCGCGTCTTCGACACGGCCATCGCCGCGGGCCGCGGCTCCCCGGTGAACCGGGCCCAGCTCGACGCGACCGTCGAGGCCTGCCTCGTGGCGGCGGACGCCGCCCCCGCCGACCCGATGCCCTGGGTGTCGCTGCTCTCCGCGGCCCGGCTATACGAGGGCGGGGTGCCGCGCCGCGAACTGCGCGGCTGGTTCGACGAGCTGCGCCGCCGGGACCCGTACAACACCGAGGGCCACACCCAGCTCCTGCGCTACTGGTCCGCCCGCTGGCACGGCACCCACGGCGCGATGTACGACTTCGCGCGCGACGCCGCGGGCGTGGCCCCGCCCGGCTCGCCCCTGCCGATCCTGGTGCAGGTCGCCCGGGTGGAGGAGTACCGCTACATCGCCGACGGAGCGCTCGGCCGGGGCCCGGTGCGCGGCTTCGACCAGCACTGGAAGCACGAACTCGCGGTCACCGAACTGCGCCGGACCCACGAGCGCTGGATCGGCGGCCGGGAACCGGGCCGACCGGTCTCCCCCGAGGAGATCGCGGATCTCAACTGTCTCGCGCACGCTGCCTGCTACGCGGGCCAGATCGAGGTGGCACGAGAGCTCCTCGGCATGCTCGGCGCCCGGGCCTCCTGGGTGCCCTGGGCGTACACCGGTGAACCCGAGGAGCAGTTCGTCCGGTTCCGGGAGGGCCTGGGGGTGGTGTGAGCGGCGCCCCCCGCGCCTCTCCCACCACCCCCGCACCGGATCAGACGCCGATGTCGCCGCCGTCCTTGCGCCACACCGCGACGACGGCGGGGCGGACGATCCGGCCCGGCCCGTCGGGCCAGACGGACGCCGGCTTCTCGACGGACGCGCCGTCGATCTCGCCCGGGTGCTGGACCGCGACCACGACCCGGCGGTCCTGGATGATCGGACCGCAGGTCTCGGCACCGGACGGGACGGTCAGGAACTGCTTGAGCTCACCGCGCCGCTCGCCCCGGGTGGCGACCCCGAACAGGCCGTCGTGCGAGCCGAGCTGGTTGCCGTCGGTCGAGATCCACAGGTTGCCGTGCGGGTCGAACGCGACGTTGTCCGGGCAGGAGATGGGGGAGACCTTCTCCTTGGGGAAGCCGGCGAAGTAGGTGGCCGGGTCGTTCGGGTCGCCGGCGACCAGGAAAAGGCGCCAGGCGAAGCCGTCGCCGGCGGGGTCGTCCCAGTGCTCGGCCAGTTCGAGGATCTGCCCGTGCTTGTTCAGGTTGCGCGGGTTGGCCTCGTCGGCGGCGGCCTTGCCCGCCTTGCCGCGGTCGCTGTTGTTGGTGAGCGCGACGTACACGCGGCCGGTGCGCGGGGACGGCTCGACGTCCTCGGGGCGGTCCATCTTGGTGGCGCCGACCTTGTCACCGGCGAGGCGGGTGAAGACGTACACCTCCTCGGCGGTCATGCCCGGCACGTGCGAGACGTCGCCGGTGGCCAGCGGGATCCACACACCGGAGCCGTCGAACTCGCCGTCATCGGGCAGTCGGCCGGTGCCGTCGACCTCGCCGGGCGAGTCGCCGGTGAGCTTCGCGACGTAGAGGGTGCCCTCGTCGAGCAGGGTGAGGTTGTGCTCGCGGGCCGCCCGCGAGCCGCCCTTCTTCATCCGCTTCGAGGAGACGAACTTGTAGAAGTAGTCGAAGCGCTCGTCGTCGCCCATGTAGACGACCGGACGGCCGTCCTCGGTCAGACGCGGCTGGGCGGCCTCGTGCTTGAAGCGGCCGAGCGCGGTGCGCTTGCGCGGGGTGGCGTCGGGGTCGTACGGGTCGAGCTCGACGACCCAGCCGAACCGGTGGACCTCGTTCGGCTCCTGCTTGAGGTCGAACCGCTTGTCGAACCGCTCCCACTTGCGCTCGGTGGCGCCGGTGCCGATGCCGTACCGCTTGTCGGTGGTGCTCGACCCGTTGGCGAAGTACTGGTTGAAGTTCTCCTCGCCGTGGAGGGTGGTGCCCCACGGGGTGGTGCCGCCCGCGCAGTTGTTGAGCGTGCCGAGCACCTTGCGCCCGGCGGGGTCGGCGGAGGTCCGGAGCAGCGGCGAACCGGCCGCGGGACCGGTCAGCCGGAACTCGCTGGTGGCCGTGAGGCGGCGGTTGAGCGGGTGACGGGTGACCGGCGTGAGCCGGCCGGAGCGGTGCTCCTCCTGGACCACGACGACGGACAGACCGTGGGCGGCCCAGGCGATCTCGACCTGCTCGCGGGTCGGGTTCTCGGCGTCGTAGCCGCGGAACATCAGGATCTCGTCGGTGTACTCGTGGTTGGCGACGAGGACCTGGCGGCCGTGCTCGCCCCGGAGGGGGAGCAGCGAGAGGAAGTCGTTGTTGTAGCCGAACTGGCCCGCCTGCGCCTTGGCCGTCTGCTTGTCGGCGTCGAAGGCCGGAGCACCGCGGAGGATCGGCTCACCCCAGCGGATGACGACGTTCTGCGCGTAGCCGGAGGGGACGGTGACCTGGTCGGCCTTGTTGGGCGCGACGGCCTCGAACCGCAGGCCGCGGGCACCGTCGGGACGTCCGGGCCGGTGCGGGTGGGCCTCGGCCACCGGCGCGTTGCCGACCGCGAGACCGGTCCCGGCCGCGGTGGCCACGGTGACGACGGCGGCGGCGCGCACCATCGAGCGGCGGGAGAGGACGCCGGCTATGACGTCACCGACGTACTCGTTGTCGCTGGCGTTGGGCACCGCGTGGAAGCAGGCGTCGCCACAGCGGAACCGGCAGGTGAGGGCGGAACGACCGCCTCCGTGCGGGTTGGTGCCGATCAGCGGCAGCAGTTTGCGCACTTCGTCCTCCTCCGGCGCACACCGCGCCGACATGGTGTCGGGAATCCGTTTCGGCGGTGACGTTATGTGCGCACATCTGCACTGCGGCGGCGCGGGAATGAACGGCGGATGAATCCGGAGCGACCGTGGGCGACGGCGAGGGGCGGGGTGCCGTGGGCGGCGCCAGGCAGACCGCTAACCTTACGTGTCCGCCCTGGCCAGGGATGAACGTCCCGAAGCACCCAGTACGGACATACACCGCACCCAACTCATGCGAAAGGGTTCGCCCATGGGCATTCGGAGCTTGCTGCGCAAGGTGTTCGGACGCGACAGTGCCGAACAGAACGAAACCCCGGCAACCTCCGTCCCGCCCCAGACGGAACGTGTGACACCGCCTGCGGCGGAGGTTGCGGAGACCGCCGAGGCGGACGTCGAGGCGGCCGACGAGACGAAGGACGAGGCGCCGGAGCCGGCGGCCACGCAGGACCCGGAGGTCACACTCCCGTCCCCGGCCCACCGGGAGAGCGCGTCCGAGCGCGCCGCCGCGGACCTGGTGGCGGCGGCCTTCGACAACCCGCAGATCCCGCAGGCACGTTCGGCGGAGGCGGAGGCGGAGGCGGAGGTCGTCGAGGCGGAGGCTGTCGAGGCGAAGCCGGAAGCCGTCGAGGCGGAGGCTGAGGCTGTCGAGGCGAAGCCGGAAGCCGTCGAGGCGGAGGCTGTCGAGGCGAAGCGGGAGGCCGTCGAGCCCGAGGCTGAGGCTGTCGAGGCGAAGCCGGAAGCCGTCGAGCCCGAGGCTGAGGTCGAGCCCGCGGTCGTCGAGGCGGAGCCGGAGGCGGAGGCTGTCGTCGAGGCGGAGGCCGTCGAGGCCGAGGTCGTCGAGGCCGAGGTCGTCGAGGCGGAGGCTGTCGTCGAGCCCGAGGCGGAAGCGCCGCAGGCCGAGGTCGAGCAGGTCGCCACCGAGCCTGAGGCCGTCGAGCCCGAGGCCGTGGTCGAGCCTGAGGCCGTCGTCGAGCCCGAGCCCGTCGTCGCCGAGGTGACGCCGGAGCTCGAGCCCGTCGCCGCCGAGGCGCAGCCCGAGCTCGAGCCCGTCGTCGCCGAGGTGACGCCCGAACCCGAGCCCGTCGTCGCGGCCGAGGAGGCTGCCGTCGTCGCCGCCGGCACCCCCGCGCTCTCGCTCGCCAAGGTCAAGGCCGCGGCGCCGCATCTCGTCGACGCCTACAAGGCCGCCGGGGCCGAGCTCAAGAAGCAGGGGCTCACCGGAGCGCGGGCCGCCGTGTACCTCGTCGTCGACCGGTCCGGTTCGATGCGCGGGTACTTCAAGGACGGCTCCGTCCAGCGCCTCGCCGAGCAGACCGTCGCCCTCGCGGCGCACCTCGACGCGGACGCGGCCGTCACCGCGGTGTTCTTCTCCACCGACATCGACGGCACCGCGGAGCTCACCCCGGCGACCCTCGACGGGAACCGCATCGACACGATCAACGCGGGTCTCGGCCGGCTGGGCCGCACCAACTACCACCGCGCGGTCGAGGAGGTCCTCGCCCACCACGAGAAGGGCGACCCGACGCGGCCCGCGTTCGTCGTCTTCCAGACCGACGGCGCCCCGGAGTCGAAGACCGCCGCCGCCCAGGCGCTGGCCGCCGCCGCCGAGCGCCCGATCCACTGGCAGTTCGTCGCCTGGGGCGAGGAGGACGGCAAGGCCTTCGACTTCCTCCGGAAGCTCGACGCCCCGCACACCGGCCACTTCCTGGCCGGGCCGGCCCCGGTCGAGACGGCGCACCCCGCCTTCTACCGCGGCCTGCTCACCGGCTGGCAGGCCGAGAACGCCGGCTAGGACGCCGACGTACCGACGGTGACGGTGACCGGCAAGGTCACCGTCACCTCCAGGCCGCCCCCTTCCTCCGCCGTACGGGCCACCGCCGCCACCGTCCCGCCGTGCGCCGCGGCGATCGACCGGACGATCGACAGGCCGAGGCCCGCTCCCGGCCCCATCCGGTCGCGCCCCTCTCCCCTCCGGAACGGCTCGAAGAGCCCCGCCAGGTCGTCCCGGGCGACCACCGGCCCCGTGTTGGTGACGCGGACCGTGCCGTCGGCGACCCGCACCGCGACCGAGCCGCCGGGCACGTTGTGCACGACCGCGTTCGCGACGAGGTTGCGTACGAGCTGCCCGATCAGCACCCGGCTGCCCCGCACGACACTCCCGCGCCGCCGCAGTGCAGATGTGCGCACATAACGTCACCGCCGAAACGGATTCCCGACACCATGTCGGCGCGGTGTGCGCCGGAGGAGGACGAAGTGCGCAAACTGCTGCCGCTGATCGGCACCAACCCGCACGGAGGC
>NZ_RDBI01000040.1:2654905-2695449 GCF_008042125.1 Streptomyces sp. MS191 | reverse complement strand
CGCAGGTCCCGCTCGGCCAGCCGACGCGCCCGCGCGGTCATCTCGTGCACCGGACGCAGCACCCGCCCGGCCGTCCACCACCCGACGACGACGGCGCACATCGCCATGACTACGAGGGACAGGCACGACCACATCAGCATCTGCTCGCCGGCGGCCCGGCTGACGTCGTCGCTGAGCTGGTACGCGGAGACGCTCTGCACGGGCGCCTCGGAGAGCGGCACCGCCCGCACCACCCGGACGCGCGCCGCGATGGCCTCCGCCTCCCCCTCCGTACCGGCCCGGGAGAGCAGGTTGACCACGCCGAGCAGACAGCCGCCGAGAACCACGAAGACGGCGCCGTAGACGAGCGCGATCCGGGTGCGGATGGTCGACCCCGAACCGATCGGTCCGCCGCTCACAGCACGTACCCCACGCCCTGCACCGTGCGGATGAGGCCCGGCTCGCCCAGCTTGGCGCGCAGCTTGCTCATGCAGACCCGCACCGCGGCGGTGAAGGGGTCGGCGTGCAGGTCCCAGGCCCGTTCGAGGAGCTCCTCGGCCGAGACGGGGGCGCCGTCCGCCTCCAGCAGGATCTGGAGCACGGAGAACTCCTTGGGGGACAGGTCGAGGTCCCGCCCGTCCCGCGCGGCCGTCCGGCGGACGGTGTCCATCAGCAGCCCGCCCTTCTCCAGGAGGGGCGGGACCGGCGGCCGGGCCGCCCGGCGCCGCAGGGCCCGCACCCGCGACACCAGCTCCGGGAACTCGAAGGGCTTGCCCAGGTAGTCGTCGGCGCCCAGGTCGAGACCCTCGACCCGGTCCTCCAGTCCGGCGGCCGCGGTCAGCATCAGGATCCTGGTCCGGGACGCCCCGGCGACCAGCCGGCGGGCCACGTCGTCGCCGTGGACGCGCGGCAGGTCACGGTCGAGGACGACGACGTCGTAGTCGTGCAGCCCCAGGTAGGCGAGGGCGGCGTCGCCGCTGTAGACGGTGTCGACGGCGAAACCGGCCCGCCGCAGTCCGGTGGCGACCAGCTCCGCGAGGACCACCTCGTCCTCGGCGACCAGTACTCGCATGTCTCGCGTGTCCGTTTCCTCGTTGCTCCGCATGAGGCTTTCTACGCCGGGGAACGTTTCGCGGACGTCTCCGTGCTCCCGCCGCCGCTTAACGATGTGAGTGGATCTTCGCCAGGCCGTTAGGATTTCGACCATGGCGGCCACTGGATCCGAGAAGCAGGGGGCGAACGACGTGAAGTCGTACTACGTGTCGACCCCCATCTACTACGTCAACGACGCTCCTCACCTGGGCCACGCCTACACGACCGTCGCAGGCGACGTGCTCACGCGCTGGCACCGTCAGCGCGGCGAGAAGGTGTGGTACCTCACCGGCACGGACGAGCACGGTCAGAAGATCATGCGCACCGCGGAGGCGAACGGGGTCACCCCGCAGGAGTGGTGCGACAAGCTCGTCCAGGAGGCGTGGAAGCCTCTCTGGGAGCACCTGAACATCGCGAACGACGACTTCATCCGGACGACGGAGAAGCGTCACACCGACCGCGTGCAGGAGTTCGTGCAGGACCTGTACGACAAGGGCGAGATCTACAAGGGCGGATACGAGGGCCCGTACTGCGTGGGCTGCGAGGAGTACAAGCTCCCCGGTGATCTCATCGAGGCCGAGGACGGCACGAAGCTGTGTCCGGTCCACAAGAAGCCGGTGGAGATCCTCAAGGAGGAGAACTACTTCTTCAAGCTGAGCGAGTACGGCCCGCGGCTGGTCGAGTTCTACGAGGCGAACCCGGACTTCATCCAGCCGGAGTCGGCCCGCAACGAGGTCCTGAACTTCGTGAAGCAGGGCCTGCAGGACCTCTCGATCTCGCGCTCCACCTTCGACTGGGGCGTCCCCGTGCCGTGGGACGAGAAGCACGTGATCTACGTGTGGATCGACGCGCTGCTGAACTACGCGACGGCCGTGGGCTACGGCACGAACCAGCAGAAGTTCGACGAGACCTTCCCGGCGAACGTCCACCTCATCGGCAAGGACATCCTGCGCTTCCACGCGGTGATCTGGCCGGCGATGCTGATGGCTCAGGGCCTGCCCGTCCCGGGCCGGATCGCGGCCAACGGCTGGCTGATGGTCGGCGGCGAGAAGATGTCGAAGTCGAACCTGACCGGCATCAAGCCGCAGGACCTGACCTCGCACTTCGGCGTGGACGCCTACCGCTGGTACTTCCTGCGCGCGATCGCGTTCGGCCAGGACGGCTCGTTCTCCTGGGAGGACTTCGCCGCCCGCTACACCTCCGAGCTCGCCAACGACTACGGCAACCTCGCCTCGCGCGTGGCGGCCATGGTCGGCAAGTACTTCGAGGGCGCCCTGCCGGCCGCGACGGCCGACGGCGACGCGGAGAAGGCGATCCACGAGGGCCTGGCCGCGGCCGTCGCCACGGCCGACCGGAAGATCGGCGAGGAGCTGGACTTCCAGGCCGGCATCCTGGCGATCTTCGACTTCGTGAAGCAGGTCAACGGCTACATCACGGAGCAGGAGCCCTGGAAGGTCGCGAAGGACGACAGCGAGGCGGGCCGCGCCCGCCTGGCGACGATCCTGTACACGGCCGCCGAGTCGCTCCGCGCGGTCGCGGTCCTGCTCAACCCGGTCATGCCGGAGACCTCCCAGAAGCTCTGGGAGTCCCTCGGCGCCGAGCCCGCCCTGGGCCCCCTGGCCGACCAGCCGGTCCAGGACGCCGGCACGTGGGGCACGCTCCCCGCGGGCGCGACGGTCACGAAGGGCGCGGTGCTCTTCCCGCGCCTGGAGGAGCCGAAGAAGGACCAGTGAGTCACCGGAAGGAGGGGACCCCCGGGCGGGGTCCCCTCCTTCCGTCTTCCGTGTTCCGCCCCGCCCCGCGCTCCGCGCCCGACCGCCGGGGAGGGCTCGGTCACAGGAGCAGCGGGATCAGTGACACGACCAGGCCGATGACGCCCACCGCGAGACCGGCGGCTTCCCAGGGGCGGTCCCGGACGACCTGGCGCAACGTGCGGCGCAGCGGATCGGGAACGCTGAGCGGAAGGCCGGTGAGGCCGCCCGGGAGGCCGGCGTCCAGCCGGGCCAGCGCGGTGACGTTGAGGCTCGCGCGGCCGATACGGAATCCGGGGTCGAGGACCTCCTCCTCGGCGGCCCAGTGAGCGCCCGGCCCCAGCAGCAGTCGCTCCGCATCGGTTCTCAGCTGGAAGAACGTGACGCGGTATCCACTGACGGCACCGAAGGTGCGGGACGGCTGGACGGCCTCGACGGTCCCCAGCTCGGTGAGGACGTCCCGGTCGGCCCGATGGCGGTAGCCCGCCAGCTCCTCCTCGAGTTCCCGGATCGCCGCGGCCCGGTGATCGGCGTCCGAGGCACGGACGTGGCCACCCGGCAGCTGGTACTGGCGAGCCCGTTCGTCGTACTGGAAGAGGTACCGGGCCCGGCCGCCGCCGCCCCGGTGCCGGGCCTTGACGACGACCTGGACGACCTCCACCTCGCGCAGCGGCACGGCGTCGGCGTCCAGGGCGAGGCGCCTGCTCTCCGTCAGGTAGAGGAACTGCGGTCCGGCCAGCACCTGGCCGTCGGTGTAGGGGCCCGCTTCCGTGCCCGCGCGTTCCCAGTTGTCGAGGACCGCGTGCCCGGAGCGGATGTAGGCGGCCAGACCCCGCAGGAAGTACGCCGCGGCCGGGCTGATCACCGCCACGGCCGGAGCACCGGACGGTGTCGTCTCCTCCCGCAGCACGCCGAACGCTCCCACGAGCGCCAGCACGGTGGGCACCGCGGTCGCCGCCTCCGTGGGTGCCAGTCCCGCCCTACGCCCCAGCTCCTCCACCGTGACCGGGGCGGTCCCCTCCTGGGCCGCGACGCAGTCCAGCAGGGCGGCCGTACTCGTCCGCGAGACGTCCGTCACCGGGTCTCCCCCTCCTCGCCCGACGAGGACTCGGGCCGTCGCAGACCGTGCACGTCGGGCCGGATCTCGAAGACTTCCCAGCCGTGGGCCGCCGCGAGCCCCGGGAGGCGCCGTCCGGAGATCACCCTCTTGTAGGTCTCGGAGCCCCACAGGGCCCGCAACCGGCTGCCGACCCCGGTGAGCGGGGCCATCCCGCCCTCGGCGGCCAGCGCGGCGACGACCTCCTCCAGGTCCTTCGCGACGTCCGGCTCCACCGGAGGAGCCGTGGATGCCTCCGCGGGCCCCCCGTCCTCCGGCGCGCCCACCGGCGCCGGCACGGCGTCGCCCACGAACCGGGCCACCTCGTGACCGGGGCGTTCCTCCCGTACCTCCCAGCCCGGCTGCCGCTCCAGCCAGCGCTTCAGGGAGCGGCCCACGGTGCTGTCGTAGTCGTCGGCGAGCCGTTCCCGCAGGGCGACCCCCACCGACGCCAGGGTGGCCTCCTGCCCCCGGGCCTCGATCGAGTCCACCGCGTCCCTGAGGAGCGAGTCGGCCTGCCGCCGCACCACGTCCGGGAGGGGCGGCTTGCCCACCAGCTCCCAGCCCGGTTCCTTCAGGATCCTGTTGCGCAGCGACCTCCCGCCGTGGGGACCGACGACCCGCGTGAAGTCCTGGCCGAGGGCGGACTTGAGCGCCCCCATCACCGCGCCGAAGGTCGGGGCGGCGGTACCGTCGCGCTGCCGCAGGCCGTCGACCGCCGCGCCCAGCGCCTCGCCGAACCGGGGCAGCGGCTTGCCGGAGCGTGCCGCGGGCACCCGACCGCCCACGGCGGGCAGGCTCACCCGGCCGAACACGGCCGTGGTGGCCGGCGAGAGCGTGGCCGTACGGCCGCTGCCGTCGCGCCGGAGCCAGTCGAGACCGCTCCACAGCCCGGACAGGTCGCCGAGGCCGAGCCGTTCGGCGAGCGGCAGGCATCCGGTGAACCGGTCCTCCAGCCACTCGGCCATCTCCGCCTCGGACACACGGTGGGCGCCGCCCCCGAGCCGGGCCTCCAGCTCGTCGCGCAGGTCGCTCTCGATCCGCTCCAGCAGCGCGTCCTCGGCGATCAGCTCGTCGTCGACCTTGGTGGAGTTGAGCGGCAGCAGTTCCACCTCGCGGGCCAGGCAGCCGCCCCGCTGGTCCAGCTCGCGCTCCATCCACAGGAGCTGCCCCCGCAGGGGGACCTCGCCCGGCGGGCTGACGATGTCCTCGAAGTGCAGGGTCGCCCACTGCTCGTCGGCGTACACCACGGTCACGGTTCTCTTCGCCTCGTAGACCTGCAGGACGCGTCCCAGGACCTTCTGTCCGGGCCGGACGACCAGGCGCTTGGGCGCCGCCTGTCCCGTGCGGGCGACCGGTTGCCGGCGCGGCACGGCCTCGCCGAGCCGTATCTCCGGATCGTCGCCGCCGCCGATGTAGTGGACCTGGTTCGAACGCTCCAGGAGGGCCTCGACGTCGGCCGCGTCGTACCGGTACCGGGCACTGACCCGTTCGGTCAGCGCCGACAGCCGCGGCGTCTGGTCCACCTCCTGCCAGGCCTTGAGCAGGGACAGGATGTAGGCCAGCTTCTGGTCGTCGCGGATCTGCGCGGCCCGGGCGGACAGCGCGTCGGTGGACACCCGCGCCTGCTCGGGAGCGGCCGGAGCCGGCACCGCGGCGGGCAGGGCGGCCGGTCCGATCGCGTCGCGCGCCGAGACCGCGTGCGGCAGGTGTCCCCTCCGCACCTCCCACGCCTGGAGACCGTCCGGACTCATGCCGAGGAAGAAGTTGACCTCTGTGTTCTCGTCGCCGTCGGGGAGGAACTCGCCGCGGTTGGGCACGAAGAAGGCGGTCACCGAGCCGTCCAGCTTGATGTCCCCGCTCCAGGGGTTGCGCATGACGTCGATGAGGCCGTTGACCCGCTGGAGCTGGTCGGTGTGCTTCCAGAACGTCTTCTTGCGGTCCCACTCGCCGAGGTCGCTGTCGGCGATCACGGGGTACCACTGGGGCCCCTTCGCCAGCCACAGGTACGACCACTTGGAGCGGCCGAAGACCAGCTCGCGACTCTGCTGCTGTTCGTGGCGGAAGGGTTCGACGTGGTTGCTCCGCGTGGTGAACCACAGGTGGAACAGGAGGCAGTAGCGGTAGTAGTGGGCGCGCCAGGACGGGAAGCGGTCCGACCACAACTGGAGCTGGGACAACGCTTCGTTGACGTCGAACTCCGGCAGCTGCTTGTACGCCTCGAACCAGAGTCGGTAGTCCTCCTCGCGGCAGTCGTACCGGGCGAGGTTCTGCCGGGCCAGCTCCGCGACGCGCCTCAGCTCCGCATGGCCCAGGTTGCGCCAACGGCCCTCCCCGCGGAGGTAGTAGGCCTGGGCGAGGGCCCGTTGCACCATGGGAGTCGACCGCCGCCCGGTCACGGCCACCTCCCACATCTCCACGACCGCGTCCAGGTCGCCGTACAGCTGCCTGATGTCGGCCCGGCAGCGCACGACGTAGCTGTCCTGGTCGTCGAGCGTGCCGTAGGCCTGCGTCGCCTCGTGGAGCAGTGCGTTGGCCTCGCCGACCTTCTCGGCCACCCAGTCCCCGGCAGCGGTGTCCAGCTCCGCGATCGAGCGGATCCGGGCGGCGGCCTTGAACGTCTGGGCGACGGTGATGATCGTCTGGACGTGCGTGATGTAGCCGTGCAGGTTCTCGCGGTTGAGCCGGCGGGAGGTCTCGAAGCACTCCACGGTGCGCTCGTAGTGCTCCTCGACGGCCCTGCGCACGGCCGTCACCCCGCGCGGCTGGGCCCGCTTCAGCTCCTGCTTGAGGATGCCCCGGCGGGTGAGTCCCAGGGTGTGGTGGTGGATGAAGTCGTTCTCGGCGAGCGCGACGGCGCGCGACACGTACTCCTCCGCCTTGTCGTACTCGCGGTCCAGCCCGTACATCTGGTGGCGTCCGAGGTGGTTCCAGAAGTGCGGCTCGTCGGGAATGTGGTGGGTCAGCGACCTGAGCACCTCGTGGGCCGAGTTGGTGTCGAGGCGCTCGATGAGCGGGGCGAAGTAGCCGCGGTCCTCCACACCCTCCACGGTGCCGCCCTGCCGCTCCACGAACATCTGTCGCAGCAACACCCGGACCGGGTCCGACGACACGTCGGTGGTGTGGGCGAGGGCCTCGATGAAGTCGATCGACTTGTCCTTGAGGTAGTACTCCCAGCGGTCGTCGTTGAGCAGTCCGGCCAGCACCTGTTCGGCGATCAGCTGGTGCTGCAGCCGGACCCGGCCGGAACGCACGGCCACGAGCCGCGCGGCCTCCGGCCCCAGCACGTCGGCGAGCTCCAGGTACGAGGTGGTCGAGGAGTGGCGCATCAGCTTGTGGACGAGTTCGCGCTGCAGGCCGGTGTTCGAGAAGACCGTCACCAGCGCCAGGTACAGCATCACGTCGCCCGCCCGACCCCTGACCTGCTCCAGATGGGTCTTGACGTAGTCGGAGAGCTTGGTGAACTTCCGCTCGAAGGTGATCAGTCCGTAGAAGAAGGGCGTCCGGTAGCGCTCGTACTGTTTCCGGGAGAGCTGCTTGAGCTGGCCGATCCGGGCGGGTTCGAGGACGAGTTCGCTGTACCGCCGCTCGAAGTCCCGTGTCTCCGTGGCGTTCAGGGACTCTCCCACCTCCAGGGTCCCCTGGCCCGCGTCGCCGACTCCCCGGCGGACGTAGAGCACCGTCACCCGGGCACCGCGCTTGGCGAGCTCCTGGTAGAGCGCCTCACGGTCCGACTCGCTGAGGTCCCCCGACTCGGCGACCAGGAGCACCGGCGTCTGCGTCCTGCTGTAGAGCAGGTTCAGCCGGTCGGCGATGAGCGGGACACGGGCGCGGTCGACGGTGACGCCGTGCGGCAGCACGGCCACCGGGTACTCGTGGTGCAGGTCCCATGCGGCGCGCAGCGCCACCGTGGTCCCACCGGTACCCGGCTTGTGGTGCAGCAGGACGGTTCGGGTGCGGTGCTGTTCCAGCGTGTCGCGCAGGGTCGCCACCAGGCTCTCGGTGACCGTGCGGGGCACGTCACGGCCGACGTCGAGATCGGCCCAGCTGATCAGTCCGCCGCGCCAGAACTCGTCGTTGTGGCGGTTCCCCGACGGCGTGACCGTCAGCTCGATGCCGTCGTGGAGCACGACGAGATGCTCCCGGAGCTTCTGCATCGTCTCGGGCGAGATCGCCGCCGTGCCCTTGTCGAGGGCCGGCACGGTGAAGTCGACCTGCTCCGGCGCCATCCCGAGCGTCTCCGTGAGCCGGTCGAGCAGGGCCGGGAGCGGCAGCGGCAGCGATGTGCTCTCCACCCCCGTGCCCAGGGCCGACGGTCCCACGTGCAGAAAGGTGCCGTGGCCCTGAAGGCCCTCGTCCACGGCCTCGATCACACGCAGCAGCCGGTCCCGTTCCGTGCCCGGCGCGTTCCGGCCGTCCCCTTCCAGGACCACGACGAAGACCGGGGTGTCTCCGACTGCCTGCCGGAACGAGGAGGCCGACTGGCGTACCGAGCCGAGGCGCCGGTATCCCCAGTTGCGCAGGTCGTCGGGGGGCTCGTTGCGCAGGACGGAGCCGACGGCCAGCATCCAGGCGGTGCCGCGGGCGTAGTCGACCATCGGCTGTTCACGGGTGTAGAGGTGGACCGCGCGCTGGGCCTCCAGCACCGGACCTGCCCGGTGGCGCAACCCGTCACCGTCCGAGCGAGGATCGAGGTCCACGACCAGCGACCACGGAATCCGTCCGAGCGAGGCGACCGTGGCGGCCTGCGGCATGCGCTCGGCTATCAGGACGTAGCGGGCGGCGTGCGGGGCGAAGCCCGAGGTCGTCTCCCACAACGACTGCCAGAGGTCCTCCTCGGCCTCCTCCCGGCGTCGGCGGTCGGAGTCCGAGTCGGTGTCGGTGTCGGTGTCGGTGTCCGGTGACGACGCTGCCTCGTCCTCACCGAGCACCCCGTTGTAGCGCAGGGCGTAGTACCCGGCGTAGGCGAGACAGAGCCGTGCCCGCGAGCCGTCCGAGGGGAATCGCTGCGCCCACAGGAGCCCGGCGATCATCCGGACCAGCAGGAACTGGTGGTTGAGCTGGTCCAGCCGACCCTGCTGACCGGAGATCCACTCGTGCGCACCCCGACGGGACTCCTCCAGGAAGCCCATGAGCCAGTCGGTGTCGTCCGGCACGGACCGGCGGACGGCGTCCTCGGCGCTCTTCAGACAACGGGCGAGGACCGCGGGCGAGAGGTCCGGCATCAGATTGACCAGAACGCTGACCTCCAGATACGCGAGGTCGAACCCGACGGCTCCGGAGTGCGCCCGGGCGAGGTCGACGATCGAGTACCCGGTGTCGGTGTCGGCCCGCTCGTCCACCGGCACGAGGAGGTTGCCGGTGTTGAGGTCGCCGTGGCAGGTGCCGTACATGACGCGCTGCGGCCCGGCCTGTTCGGGACCCAGGATCTGCCGGGGGTCCAGGAAGGCGAGGTCGCCGCTGACGGTCGTCCGGCCGCCGGGGAAGAACGCCTCGGCGGCGTCGAGGCAGGCGGTCGCCCGATCCGGCCCCACCAGGTCGACCAGCAG
Organism: Streptomyces sp. MS191; assembly: GCF_008042125.1. Classification (GTDB taxonomy): domain Bacteria; phylum Actinomycetota; class Actinomycetes; order Streptomycetales; family Streptomycetaceae; genus Streptomyces. The sequence continues at coordinate 2,685,982 of NZ_RDBI01000040.1, read as the reverse complement.
CTCGTGCGGGGTCTTCCGCCGCATGTCGTGCGGCGCGGACCAGGCGGTCAGCAGCTCCACGGACAGCCGCCGCGCGGTCCGCAGCAGTCCGGTCGAGCGGGTGCGTGGGGAGACGTAGCGGCGCAGGCCGCCGCCGGCCGCCTCGTGGAGGGTGACCACCAGGCGCTGCTCGCCCTCCCCCGTGGGATGGAGATGGACGAGGCGCGGGATGTGGTCCCGGGCGAAGTCCTGCGAGGGCGCCCTCAGCAGGTCGTGCGCGGCCCGGACGTTCGGCTGGGTCTGCCGGTCGTCGTCCGGCCCGACCCTCAGGACGTAGATGCCCGGCGCCAGCTCACTGGTGTCACCGCTGATGTCGACCCCGGCCACCGCCGCCCCGGACCGCCCCTGCGGCAGGGGGATCAGCTCCCACTCGGCGTGCGGTAACCAGAGGCGTAACGCCTCCTCGGCCGCCTGCTGCTGAGTCTCGGTCCCCATGCGCGTCTCGTTGCCCACACTTCCCCCGACAGATCGAGCGAACACCGTGCGTCGGTTGTACCACCGGCAAATTCCGCGTGCCCAGACATCGGCACCATCCCACCCGGAAAAGCACGAAAGGGCCCGGACCGCCTGCGCGGTCCGGGCCCCTTCGGGGATGCTTCCGCCCTAGCGGGCGGCGTCCGGGTGGACCGCGTCCGTGATCGGGCGGTCGTCGGCCGGCTTCTCCTTCGCGACCGGCTTGCGCAGCTGGATGTTCAGCTCGCGCAGGCGCGCCTCGTCCAGCTCCGTCGGGGCGCCCATCAGGAGGTCCTGGGCGTTGCCGTTGAGCGGGAAGGCGATGGTCTCGCGGATGTTGGGCTCGTCGGCCAGCAGCATCACGATGCGGTCGACGCCCGGGGCGATGCCGCCGTGCGGCGGGGCGCCGTACTCGAAGGCGCGGAGCATGCCCGCGAACTCCTGCTCGACCGTCTCGCGGGAGTAGCCCGCGATCTCGAACGCCTTGAACATGATCTCGGGCTCGTGGTTCCGGATCGCGCCGGAGGACAGCTCGATGCCGTTGCAGACGATGTCGTACTGCCAGCCGAGGACGTCCAGCGGGTCCTGGGTCTCCAGGGCCTCCAGGCCGCCCTGCGGCATCGAGAACGGGTTGTGCGAGAAGTCGATCTTGCCGGTCTCCTCGTCCCGCTCGTACATCGGGAAGTCGACGATCCAGGCGAAGCGGAAGACGTTCTCCTCGAACCGGCCGGCGCGCTTGGCGGCCTCGACCCGGACCGGGCCCATGATCTTGGAGACCTCGTCGAACTCGCCCGCGCCGAAGAAGATCGCGTGGCCGGGCTCCAGGCCGAGACGCTCGGCGAGGACCTTGACGTTCTCCTCGGTGAGGAACTTGGCGATCGGGCCGGTCAGGGCGTTGCCCTCGCCGACGCGGACCCAGGCCAGGCCCTTGGCGCCGAGGGAGACGGCGAAGTCGCCCAGGGAGTCGAAGAACTTGCGCGGCTGGTCGCCGGTGTCCGGGACGGCCAGGGCACGGACGTGCTTGCCCGCGAACGCCTTGAACTCGGAGTTCTCGAAGACGTCCGAGATGTCGACGAGCTCCAGGTCGGTACGCAGGTCGGGCTTGTCGTTGCCGTACTTCAGCATCGACTCGCGGAACGGGATCCGCGGGAACGGCGAGGTGACGTGACGCCCGCCGCCGAACTCCTCGAAGATCTCGGTCATGAGCTTCTCGATCGGCTGGAAGACGTCCTCCTGCTCGACGAAGCTCATCTCGACGTCGAGCTGGTAGAACTCGCCCGGCGAGCGGTCGGCGCGGGCGTCCTCGTCGCGGAAGCACGGCGCGATCTGGAAGTAGCGGTCGAAGCCGGAGATCATCAGCAGCTGCTTGAACTGCTGCGGCGCCTGCGGCAGCGCGTAGAACTTGCCCGGGTTCAGACGGGACGGGACCACGAAGTCGCGGGCGCCCTCGGGGGAGGTCGCGGCCAGGATCGGCGTCGCCATCTCGTTGAAGCCGAGGGCCACCATCTTGGAGCGGATGGAGGCGATGACGGCGGAGCGCAGCATGATGTTGCGGTGCATGCGCTCGCGGCGCAGGTCGAGGAAGCGGTACTCCAGGCGCCGCTCCTCGTTGACGCCGTCGTCGGCGTTGATGGTGAAGGGGATCTGCTTCGACGCGCCGAGGACCTCGATCTCGGCGGCCTCGATCTCGATCTCGCCGGTCGCCAGCTCCGGGTTGACGTTGTCGGCGCCGCGCGAGACGACCTTGCCGTCGACGCGGACGACGGTCTCCTTGGTCAGCTTGTCCAGGGCCTCGGCGGCCGCGGTGCCCGGCCGGGCGACGAGCTGCGTGATGCCGTAGTGGTCGCGCAGATCGATGAAGAGGATGCCGCCCAGGTCGCGCCGATTGTGCAGCCAGCCGCTCAGCCGGACGTCGGTGCCGACGTCAGAGGCGCGGAGCTCGCCGCAGGTGTGGGACCTGTACCGATGCATCGTCGTTCATCCAGTCTTCGGAATCTGTGGGAGCCCGGAAGGATCCAGGCCCGTCAAGGGTACCGGGCCACCCGGGATCGGCCTCCGGATACTCTCAGTGGCGACCGGCGGTCCGCTCTCCATAAAGTGGGGCAATGCGCACCGAGGACGTCCTGGCCGCGATCGCGACCGGCCTGTGGCGCTGGGACAACGCGTCCGGGATCGTCACGCTCGACGCCGAGGCGGCCCGGCTGCTCGGGCTGCCCGCCGAGCCCGCGCGGCTGACCGAGGCGGCCGTACGCTCCCGTTTTCATCCGGTCGACTGGAACGAGATCGACGGCGTCGTCCATCTGGCCGTCGTGGAGGGCACGCTCGCCGAGGCCCGGCTGCGGATCATGGACGACCGGGGGCGGGTGATCCGTACCGTACGGAGCCGGTCCAAGCCGCTGCTGGACGGCACCGACTACCAGCTCGTCGGCACGATCCAGGAGGTCGCCGAGCCGCAGCCCGGCACCGCCGCCCGCACCCCCGTCACCGGCGACTGGCGCCGTTCGCGCGAGGCGTTCCTGCTGGACGCGGGCCGGGCGCTGGCCGAGGCCCGGTCGACCGCCGAGGTGCTGCGGGTCGCCGCCTCGCTGTCGATGCCGGGGTTCTCGCCCGACGGGCTCGCCGTCTTCGGGATGGCGGGCGACCGGCTGACGATCATCGGCCACCACGGGCACAGCGCGGGCGACGAGGGCCCCTTCAGCTCGATGTCGCTGGACACCGACTATCCGGCCGCCGAGGTCACCCGGACCGGCCGGGCCATCTACCTGCCGTCGCCGCAGGAGTACCTGCGGCGCTTCCCGGTCACCTGGCCGCTCGCCCGGCGCTTCGGCCGCCAGTCCTGGGCCTACCTCCCGCTGATCGTCGCCGGGCGCACCATGGGCGCCTGGATGGCCGCCTTCAAGCACCCGGTGGCCTTCACCCCCGACGAGCGCTCGGTCCTCACCACCGTCGCCAGGATGCTCGCCCAGGCGCTGGCCCGGGCGGGTGTCGCCGAGTCCGAGCGGGAGCTGTCGCTCGGACTGCAGCGCACGATGATGCCGGTCCTCGGCCCCGGCCTCCCGGGCCTGCAGGTCGCCGCCCGGTACGTCCCCACCGGCGGCGGGCTGCAGGTCGGCGGCGACTGGTACGACATGATCCAGCTGCCCGGCGGGCGCATGGCCCTGGTCATCGGCGACGTCCAGGGGCACGACGTGCGCGCCGCCGGCCTGATGGGCCAGCTCCGCATCGCCCTGCGCGCGTACGCCTCCGAGGGCCACCGCCCGGACGCCGTGCTCTCCCGCGCCTCGCGCTTCCTCTACGGGATCACCGACGGCGAGGCTGACGGTCCGGGGTACGGCCCGGGATACGGCCCGGACGGGGACGGGCAGGCGGGCGCGGGAGCGGGGAACGGCGGCCCGCGCTTCGCGACCTGCCTCTACATGGAGATCGACCCGGTCACCGGCACGCTGGACATCGCCCGGGCCGGTCATCCCGACCCGGCGGTCCGGATGACCGACGGAACGGTTCTGCTGCGCCCGACGGCCGGCGGCCTGCCGCTGGGCATCGACCCGGACACCGACTACCCGACGACCCGGCTCACGCTGGAGCCGGGCGAGACGCTCATGATGTGCACCGACGGACTGCTGGAGACCGGCGGACACGACCTCGACACCGGCTGGGAGCGCCTGCGCGCGCTGCTCGAGGAGCACGACGGGAAGTCCCTCGAGGAACTGGCCGACCGGCTGGTGGAGGCCGTCCACGGTCCGGGCTCGCACCACACCACCGGCCCGCTCGCGGACCGTCGCGAGGACGACATCGCGGTCCTGCTCCTGTCGCGGCAGGGCCCGGCCGTCCCGCAGGCCCCGCGCCGCACGATGATGACCGTCGCCCAGGCGGAGCAGCAGCGCATCGCCGCCGCCCGCCAGCACCTGCGGCAGCTGCTGCACGACTGGAACGACGAGGACCAGGTCGACTCGGCGGTCCTGATGGTGTCCGAGATGGTCACCAACGTCCTCATCCACACGGACGGGGACGCGCTGGTGGTCGCCGAGGTGACCTGCGCCGGCGGGGCCCGCCGGCTGCGCGTCGAGGTCTCCGACGCCAGCGACGAGCTGCCCCACCGGCGGCATCCGGGGGAACTGGCCTCGTCGGGGCGCGGTCTGATGCTGATGGAGATGCTGGCGCACGCCTGGGGCGTGGATCCACGGGGCGAGGGCAAGTCGATCTGGTTCGAGCTGAACGAGCCCCCGGTGTCGCCGAACGGGAACGGCGCCGCGTAGGACGGTCCGGGCGCCCTCGGCCCGGGTCCACGGCGGGCGTTCCCGGGTGGACGCCCTCGGCAGGTGTCCGGGATCGGTGCCCCGGCAGGTGTCCGAGGTCGGTGCCCCGGCAGGTGTCCGGGATCGGTGCCCCGGCAGGTGTCCGGGGTCGCCGCCGCGCGGCGACCTGAGGACCGGAGGAGACTGGGTCTGGTACGGCCGCCGGGGGGACCACGGAGCCCGCCATGGATATCCACAGGGTCGGAAGCGACACCACCGTCCTGGCCGACAGTCTCGACGTACCGGGGATCGGCCACATCCCGGCCAACGCCTTCGTCCTCACCGCCCGGGAGCCGGTCGTCGTCGACACCGGGCTCTCCCTCGCCGACCGCGACTTCGTCGCCGCGCTCGGTTCGGTCATGGACCCCGCCGACGTGCGCTGGATCTGGCTCACCCACCCCGACCGCGACCACACCGGTGGCCTCTTCGACCTGCTGGAGGCGGCCCCGAAGGCCCGTGTGGTGACCACCTTCCTCGGCGCGGGGATCATGTCCACCGAGCGCCCGCTCCCGATGGACCGGGTGTACTTCCTCAACCCGGGCCAGTCCCTGGACGTCGGGGACCGCAGCCTGACGGGCTTCCGGCCGCCGCTCTTCGACAACCCGGCGACCGTCGGCTTCTACGACGAGAAGACGCGGATCTGCTTCAGCTCCGACTGCTTCGGCGGCCCGATGCCGTCCGCCGAACTCGCGGAGAGCGGGCATGCGAGCGACCTCAAGCCGGAGGAGCTGCGTGCCGCGCAGCTGCTGTGGGCCACGGTGGACAGCCCGTGGGTGCACATCGTGGACCCCGGGAAGTACCGGGCGACGCTCGCCCCGCTGCGGGACATGAACCCGGAGATCGTGCTCAGCACGCATCTGCCGCCGGCCGTGCGCATGACCGACGCGATGCTCGACACGATCACGATGGCGCCGGACCAGGACCCGTTCGTCGGGCCCGACCAGGTGGCGCTGGAACAGCTCCTGGCGTCCTTCGAGCCGGGCGGCCTGCCCGCCTGAGGCCCGGCGCGGGCGTACGGGCCGCGGCGGCGCACGCGTCGGTCCGGTACGTCCTCGACGCCGGAGGCCGGGCCGTCCGTCAGCCTGGTCCCTCCGGCGCCCGTCCCTCCGCCGCGGTGTACCGCCCGCGCAGCTCGCCGATCACCCCGAACGCCGCCGCCGTCAGCGGGACGGCCAGCAGCATCCCCAGGATCCCGGCCACGGACGCGCCGGCGGTGATCGCGAGCATGACCACGGCGGGGTGCATCTGGACGGTCCGGCTCTGGACCATCGGCTGGAGCACGTAGCCCTCCAGGACCTGGACGGCGAGGACGACGCCGAGGACCCACAGGGCGATGACCACGCCGCGGTCGGCGAGCGCGACGAGGACGGCGATCGCGCCGGAGAGGAAGGCGCCGAGGTACGGGATGTAGGCCGTGACGAAGACCAGCGCGGCGAGCCCGACGGCGCCGGGCACCCGCAGGAGCAGCAGACCGACGCCGATCAGGACGGCGTCGACGAGCGCGACGAAGGTGGTGCCGCGCATGAAGCCCTCCACGGCCTCGAAGGCGCGGCGGGCCATCGCCTCGACCGCGTCGCCGGTGGACGAGGGGGCCAGGGAGCGCAGGGCGCCCGSCGCCTTGTCGGAGTCGCGGAGGAAGAAGAAGATCAGCAGCAGCGCGAGGACTCCGGTGGCGATCAGCTCGGCGACGACGCTGAGGCCGGAGATCACCCCGGAGGCGGCGGTCCCGCCGAATCTCTGGAGCAGCGACTGCGCGTTCCGCGCGACGTCGTCGAGGGAGGTGCCGGCCGCGCCGAGGTGCTTGGCGATGTCGGTCGCGGCCTGCCGCAGCGAGTCGAGGATCTGGTCGCCGGTCTCGATGAGGGCGACGACGACGATGTAGGCGGCGCCGCCGACGACGGCGAGGACCGCCAGGACCGTGAGCGCGGCGGCCAGCGACTTCTGCACCTTCATGCGCAGCAGGCGCCGGTAGAGGGGGCCGAGCAGGGCGGTGCCGAGCAGGGCGAGCAGCACGGGGGTGACGGCCGTCTGGAGTTCGACGCAGAGCCAGATGCCGACGGCGGCGACCGCGATGAACAGCAGCGCGACGACGCACCAGGCGGCGGCACGGCGCGCGGGCGCGGGAAGGAGGGGTCTCGGCGGCTCCGGCTGCGTCTGCACCCGTTCACCGGACCACGCCCCGCGGCGTGTCGTCCTGCGGTACGGACCCGGACGGGTGACGTCCCGTCAGGGCGCGTGCCGCGCCCCTCGGAGACCGGTGACCGCTTCCCCTCGGAGCCACGAAGCCTCGGAGCCTGGTGGCCGTCCCTTCGGAGCGTGGTGACCGGGTCCCGGCAGAACCGCGCGCCGCGCGCCGGACGGTTCCGGTGCGCGGCGCGGGTCTCCGACGGGTCGCCTACTCGCCCATCCCGTGCACCGCCGGGATGGTGCCGAGCCGGCCCGCCTGGAAGTCCTCGAAGGCCTGCCGCAGCTCCGCCTGGCTGTTCATGACGAACGGCCCGTAGTGCGCCATCGGTTCGCGGATCGGCCGGCCGCCCAGCAGGACGACCTCCAGGTCCGGGGTGTGCCCGTCCTGCTTCTCGTCCGCGCGGACCGTCAGCGAGCCGCCCTTGCCGAAGACCGCGGTCTGGCCCATGTGGACCGGACGCCGGTCGGCGCCGACCGAGCCACGGCCGGCCAGCACGTAGGCGAGACCGTTGAAGTCCTCGCGCCACGGCAGGGTCACCTCGGCGCCCGGCCGGACGGTCGCGTGGATCATCGTGATCGGGGTGTGCGTGATGCCCGGGCCGGCGTGGCCGTCGAGGTCGCCCGCGATGACGCGGTAGAGCGCGCCGCCGTCCGGCGAGGTCAGCAGCTGCACCTGGCCGCCGCGGATGTCCTGGTAGCGCGGGGCCATCATCTTGTCCTCGGCCGGCAGGTTCACCCACAGCTGGAGCCCGTGGAAGAGTCCGCCGCTCACGACGAGCGACTCCGGCGGGGCCTCGATGTGCAGCAGCCCGGATCCGGCGGTCATCCACTGGGTGTCGCCGTTGGTGATGGTGCCGCCACCACCGTTGGAGTCCTGGTGGTCGAAGACGCCGTCGATGATGTACGTGACGGTCTCGAAGCCGCGGTGGGGGTGCCAGGGCGTGCCCTTGGGCTCGCCGGGGGCGTACTCCACCTCCCCCATCTGGTCCATCATGATGAACGGGTCGAGGTAGCGGTAGTTGATCCCGGCGAACGCGCGGCGCACCGGGAATCCCTCGCCCTCGAATCCGGAAGGTGCCGTGGTCACGGCGAGCACGGGGCGGGGGGCGGCGTCGGCCGGGGCGGCGACGCGCGGCAGGGTGAGCGGGTTCTCGACAGTCACAGCGGGCATGGCGGGACCTCCTTGTGCGACCACTTTAGTTGAACAATGAACTTCCTGCCACTCGGAACGCGGAACGCCCGGGAGGAATTCCTCCCGGGCGCTCCCACACACGCACAGCCCGCGTCAGCCGTACATCCGGCGCATCGCGAAGTCCACCATCTGCTCCACGGCCTTCGCGTCGAAGACCATGCGGTGGTCGCCCTCCATGTCGAGGACGAAGCCGTAGCCGGTCGGCAGCAGGTCGATCACCTCGGCGCCGGTGATCACGAAGTACTTCGACTCCTTGCCCGCGTACCGCCGCAGCTCCTTGAGCGAGGTGAACATCGGGATCACCGGCTGCTGGGTGTTGTGCAGCGCCAGGAAACCGGGGTTGTCCCCACGGGGGCAGTAGACCTTGGAGGTCGCGAAGACCTGCTGGAAGTCCTCGGCGGCCAGCGAGCCCGTCGTGAAGGCGCGTACGGCGTCGGCCAGGGACGGCGGCGACGGCTCCGGGTAGAGGGGAGGCTGCTGCCCGTAGCCACCGCCCTGCATGCCCCCCTGCATCGGCTGCTGCGGGGGATGGGCGTACTGCTGCTGGGCGGCGCTGCCGTCGCCGTGCTGGCCGTATCCGTACATGCCCCCAGCCTATCGAGCGGGCGCCGGGCCCAGAGCGGTTCGGGTCGGCCGAGACGGAGCGCACACCCCGGCGGAACGGGCCGGGCCACCGCCCCCGCCCCCGGCGGGACCGGCCGGAGCCGACGCGCCGGCCCCCCGGTCGCCGCGTCCGTGTACTCGTTCAGCTTCACGTCGCGCAGCTGCTGCCAGGTGGGCATCCGGATCAGCCCTCCTTCTTCTGGGAGGGGGCGGGCGCCTCGGCGGCGATCTTGCGCTGGGTGTCGAGCTCGCGCTCGCCGAAGTCTCGGCCGGCGCTCTTGAGGGCCCCCGGCGACCGCGCCCGGCAGCCCCCGCCCCGGACGAAGAACCTGCCCTTCGCACATGTCTTCGCACCGTTCGTCTTCTCTTGCTAGGTTCGCGGGAGCAATTTCCGGCCGCCACGGGGGTGGAACATGGCACTGAACGCCAAATGGGACGAGCTGTTCGGGGGCTCCGCGCCGTCCGGACAACCGGCGTCGATGACCCTCGCGGGTCTGCCCGCCGAGGACAGCGGTGGAGGCGGGGGCGGCGACGCGAACCTGAAGGCCGACGAGGGTCCCTGGCACGGTGCCGGCAAGACCTCCGGCGAGCTGCGCACCTCGACCACCACCTCGCTCACCGACCTCGACACCGCGAACGAGGGCGTCACCGGCGGGACCGCCGGCTTCGACTCCTCCGCCGCCCTGAGCGAGATCCTCGGCACCTGGAAGACCCGCCTCACCGCCGTCCGCGACGAGTGCGGACGGCTGGAGAGCGCCCTCAAGAGCGCCGGCCGAGACTTCGGCGAGCGCGAGCTCGACACCCAGCGCAAGATCGCCGCCGAGGCGCCCGCCCCCTCCCAGAAGAAGGAGGGCTGATCCGGATGCCCACCTGGCAGCAGCTGCGCGACGTGAAGCTGAACGAGTACACGGACGCGGCGGACGGCTGGGGCAAGATCAGCTCCCGCGCCAACGTCGACAAGGACCGCGTCGACAACGGCATGTTCGCGCGGATCAACGACACCCAGAAGGGCGAGGCCGCCAAGACCGCCACCGGCGACGTCCAGCAGCTGAGCCGCAACTTCCAGTACCTGCACGCCGAGTGCGGGCTGATCCGCACCGCGCTCAACGGGCTGGCCTCCGAGCTCGCCGCACCGCAGCGGAAGCTGAAGCAGGCGCTGGAGGACGCCGAGAACCTCAAGTTCACGGTCAAGCCCGACGGGTCCGTCGAGTACCCCACCCAGTCCTACGTCCTCAAGCCGGGCGCCGCCACCGCCCAGGACGGCGCGCCCGTCCCCTTCCTGCCCGGCAAGGCCGAGGGCATCGGCAGCTCCGACCCCAACAAGGGCAAGGCCGAGGACATCGCCCAGCGCATCGGCGACGCGGTGCGCGAGGCCGCCGAGATCGACGGCCGGTACGCGGGCGTCCTGCGCAAGCTGAGGGCCGAGCCCGGCCTCACCGTCAGCGACGAGACCCTCGCCGACGCCGCCAAGGACACCAAGGCCCTCCAGGAAGCCGCCGGGAAGTACGCCGACGACGGCAAGATCCCGCACGGCAAGTCGCCGAAGGAGAACGCCGAGTGGTGGAACGGGCTGACCCAGGAGCAGCGTGACGAGTACGCCACGCTCTACCCGGCGTCCGTCGGCGCGCTCGACGGCATCCCCTCCGCGGTCCGCGACGACGCCAACCGGATGGTCCTCGCCGAGACCCGTGCCCAGGCCCAGCTCGACCTGAACGCCATTCCGAAGCAGCCCCAGGAGTACATCCAGAACCCCAGCGGCCAGTACCCGGCGGTCATCAAGAACCCCGAGTACCTCCAGTGGGACAAGAAGTACGGGGACCGCTTCGAGGAGCTCACCGCCCAGAAGAAGGGCATGGACGCGATCCAGGCCCGCTTCGACCGCACGGGCCAGTCCGAGCGTCCCGGCGAGCGCCCGCTGCCCGAGGCGTACCTCCTCGGTTTCGACACCCAGGGCAACGGCCACGCCATCGTCGCCAACGGCAATCCGGACACCGCGACGCACACCGCGATGTACGTGCCCGGCACCACCTCCAACCTGGAGGGCATAGGCGGCGACATCAAGCGCATGGAGACCCTCTGGCGCGCCAGCGACAACCTGGCGAACGGCCAGAGCGTGTCCACGATCACCTGGCTCGGCTACGACGCCCCGCAGAGCATCGTCAAGGACGCGCCGTTCAGCCACTACGCCGACGACGGCGCCCCCAAGCTGAACGGTTTCGTCGACGGGCTGCGCGCCACCCACCAGGGCGACGCGACCCACATGACCGTGACCGGCCACAGCTACGGCAGCACGGTCATCGGCTCCGCCGCCCGCCAGGGCCACCTGGCGGCCGACGACATCTTCGTGGCCGGCAGCCCGGGCATGCAGGTGGGCAGCGCCACCGACCTGGACGTGCCCAAGGGCCACGTCTACGCCGCCGAGGCCGACAGCGACCCCTACCTGAAGGGCCTGCACCTGCCCGGCGGGGTCACCGACGGCAAGTACGGCGGCTTCAACATCCCCTTCGTCACCAGCGACCCGGTACCGGACCTCGGCGGCTGGGGCCACGCGCCGAAGAAGCTGGACATCGACATCCTGCCGTCGTTCATCGACGGCGACGGCGCCAGCGTCGTGAAGCCGCTGACACCGACCAACCCCGACTTCGGCGCGCACATCGTGGCCACGGACGGGTCCCGCGGCCACAGCGGCTACTGGGACAACGGCACCGAGAGCCTCAACAACCAGGCCCGCGTCGTCACGGGCCGGTACCAGGAAGTGACCTCGCAATGAGCCGCCGCACCACCGCACGCACCGGCGGGGCCCTGACCGCCGCCGCCCTTCTCCTCGCGACGGGATGCACCACCATGAGCAACGACGCCGGCCTGCCCTACGAGCCGCAGCCGATGAAGGTCACGGCGGCCAAGGACCTGGTCCGCTCACGGTCCAGCACGATCTTCGACACGGCGGGCCTGCGCGAGGCGAACAACGGCGCGCCCGACGCCTCCCCCTGCGACGGGGTGGACGACGGCTTCCGGGTCCGCCACTTCTGGTCGATGTACGGCCCCGACGCCGACGCCCTGAAGCAGGCGATGGAACGGCTCCACCAGGAGCTGCCCGCCAAGGGATGGAAGGTGCTCCGCTTCGAGCCGGCGAAGTCGCAGGCCAAGCAGCTCCAGCTCGACGTGGAGCACGAGAAGGACCACCACACGGCCACGATCGAGCTGCTGCTCCCCTCGACGTACAAGGACGCGTCGAAGTGGGAGAAGGCGACCCGCGACAGCCTCTCGGTCTCGCTGACCTCGCCCTGCTACACCGACCCGGAGTACACGGTCGGCGACTGAGCGTCACACAAGACCCGGGGCGTGCGGCTCGCGTCACAGATATCAGGCCAGGGGTTGCATCTTATTACCGGTGGGTAGCATCATCGTAGAGAGCGTGGGCTACTCACCGGTAGTACGAGTACGCGTACGAGGACATCTCCCTCCCCGATCCTTACGGAGCCGTCGCCATGGGGCACTACAAGTCGAATCTCCGCGACATCGAGTTCAACCTCTTCGAGGTCCTCGGACGCGACAAGGTCTACGGCACCGGTCCGTTCGAGGAGATGGACGTCGAGACCGCCAAGAGCGTGCTCGAAGAGCTCACCCGCCTCTCGGAGAACGAGCTGGCCGAGTCCTTCGCCGACGCCGACCGCAACCCGCCGGTCTTCGACCCCGAGACCAACACCGCCCCGGTCCCGGCGAGCTTCAAGAAGTCCTACAAGGCCTTCATGGACTCCGAGTACTGGCGCCTCGGCCTCCCCGAGGAGATCGGCGGCACGACCTCCCCGCGCTCCCTCATCTGGGCGTACGCGGAGCTGATCCTCGGCGCGAACCCGGCCGTCTGGATGTACTCCTCCGGCCCCGCCTTCGCCGGCATCCTCTTCAACGAGGGCAACGAGGCGCAGAAGAAGGTCGCGCAGATCGCCGTCGAGCGCCAGTGGGGCTCCACGATGGTCCTCACCGAGCCGGACGCCGGCTCGGACGTCGGCGCCGGCCGCACCAAGGCGGTCCAGCAGGAGGACGGCTCCTGGCACATCGAGGGCGTGAAGCGCTTCATCACCTCCGGTGAGCACGACATGGAGGAGAACATCCTCCACTACGTCCTCGCCCGCCCCGAGGGTGCCGGCCCCGGCACCAAGGGCCTGTCCCTCTTCCTCGTGCCGAAGTACCACTTCGACTGGGAGACCGGCGAGCTGGGCGAGCGCAACGGCGTCTACGCCACCAACGTCGAGCACAAGATGGGCCTCAAGGCCTCCAACACGTGCGAGATGACCTTCGGCGACCAGCACCCCGCCAAGGGCTGGCTGATCGGCGACAAGCACGACGGCATCCGCCAGATGTTCCTCATCATCGAGTTCGCCCGCATGATGGTCGGCACGAAGGCGATCTCCACCCTCTCGACGGGCTACCTCAACGCCCTCGAGTACGCCAAGGAGCGCGTCCAGGGCACCGACCTGGCGAACTTCATGGACAAGGCCGCCCCCAAGGTCACCATCACGCACCACCCCGACGTCCGCCGCTCGCTGATGACGCAGAAGGCGTACGCCGAGGGCATGCGCTCCCTCGTCCTCTACACGGCCACCGTGCAGGACGAGATCCAGCTCAAGGAGGCGAACGGCGAGGACGCGAAGGCCCTGCACGGCCTGAACGACCTGCTGCTCCCGATCGTCAAGGGCTACGGCTCCGAGAAGGGCTACGAGCAGCTCGCGCAGTCGCTCCAGACCTTCGGCGGCTCCGGCTTCCTGCAGGAGTACCCGATCGAGCAGTACATCCGGGACGCCAAGATCGACACCCTCTACGAGGGCACCACGGCCATCCAGGGCCAGGACTTCTTCTTCCGCAAGATCGTCCGCGACCAGGGCGCGTCCCTGAACGCGCTGGCCGAGGAGATCAAGAAGTTCCTCGCGGTCGGCACCGGCGGCGAGGAGCTGGCCGGCGCCCGCGACGCGCTCGCCAAGGCCGCCGTGGACCTGGAGGGCATCGTCGGCAAGATGCTCACCGACCTCACCGCCACCGGCGAGGACGTCAAGAACATCTACAAGGTCGGCCTCAACACCACCCGCCTGCTCATGGCCTCCGGTGACGTCGTCGTCGGCTACCTGCTGCTGAAGGGCGCGGCCGTCGCCGCGGAGAAGCTCGAGAGCGCCTCCGCCAAGGACAAGGCCTTCTACACCGGCAAGATCGCCGCCGCGAAGTTCTTCGCCGCCAACGTCCTGCCGGGCGTCGGCGCCGAGCGCGCGCTCGCCGAGGCCATCGACGGCTCGCTGATGGACCTGGACGAGGCCGCGTTCTAGTACGCGCCTCCGTCCGCCACGAACGGCTCGCTCCCGGGGAGGGGAGCGGGCCGTTTCGTCTTCCCCGCCGAGCCCGGGAAGGAACCGTTCTCCAGGGCCCCCGCACCGCCTCCGGCGTGCTGCGTATGGTGAACGCATGAGTAGCGCACCCTCCCGCTTCGACCGCGGCCACACCGATGACCTCATGACCTTCCTCGCGGCCTCCCCGTCGCCGTACCACGCCGTGGCGAACGCGGCCGACCGCCTGGAGAAGGCCGGCTTCCGCAAGGTCGAGGAGACCGACGCCTGGGACGGGACGAGCGGCGGGAAGTACGTGATCCGCGGCGGCGCGATCATCGCCTGGTACGTGCCGGAGGGCGCCGACCCCCACACCCCCTACCGCGTCGTCGGCGCTCACACCGACTCCCCCAACCTGCGCGTCAAGCCGCAGCCCGACCTGGGCAACCAGGGCTGGCGCCAGGTCGCCGTCGAGATCTACGGCGGAACCCTGCTCAACACCTGGCTCGACCGCGACCTCGGCCTCGCCGGCCGGCTCACCCTGCGCGACGGCAGCCACGTCCTCGTCAACGTCGACCGGCCCGTCCTCCGCGTCCCCCAGCTCGCCATCCACCTCGACCGCCAGGCCAACGACGGCCTCAAGCTCGAACGCCAGCGGCACATGCAGCCGATCTGGGGCCTCGGCGAGGTCCACGAGGGCGACCTCATCTCCTTCGTCGCCGCCGAGGCCGGCGTCGACGCCGAGGACGTCACCGGCTGGGACCTGATGGTGCACGCCGTCGAGGCCCCCGCCTACCTCGGCCGCGACCTCGAACTCCTCGCCGGCCCCCGGATGGACAACCTCATCTCCGTGCACGCGGGCGTCGCCGCGCTCGCCGCCGTCGCCGCGCGGCCCGACCTCCCCTACATCCCGGTCCTCGCCGCCTTCGACCACGAGGAGAACGGCTCCGAGGCCGACACCGGCGCCCAGGGCCCGCTCCTCGGCAACGTCCTCGAACGCTCGGTCTACGCCCGCGGCGGCGCCTACGAGGACCGCGCCCGCGCCTTCGCCGGCTCGATCTGCCTCTCCTCCGACGTCGGCCACGCCGTCCACCCCAACTACGCCGAGCGCCACGACCCGACGCACCACCCGCGCCCCAACGGCGGCCCGATCCTCAAGGTCAACGTCAACCAGCGCTACGCCACCGACGGCAGCGGCCGGGCCGTCTTCGCCGCGGCCTGCGAGAAGGCCGGCGTGCCGTGGCAGTCCTTCGTGTCCAACAACGACATGCCCTGCGGCACGACGATCGGCCCGATCACGGCCGCCCGCCACGGCATCAGCACCGTCGACATCGGCGTCGCCTGCCTCTCGATGCACAGCGCCCGCGAACTGTGCGGCGCGGACGACCCGTACCTCCTGGCCAACGCCCTCGTCGCCTTCCTGGAGGGATGAGGCACCCGGAGCGCGACGATCCGGGCGGAGCGATCACGCGGGCGGAGGGATAGCCCGCCCGGACCCGGGTACCCGATCCCGACTACCCCACTAGGAGGCGGGATTCATGGGTCTGGGAGGCTGCATCATCCTCATCGCCGTCGGCGCGATCCTCACGTTCGCCACGGACTGGCAGCTCGACGGCGTCAACCTCGACCTGGTGGGACTGATCATGATGGCGGTCGGTCTCATCGGCACGGCGACGTTCGCGAGCATCGCCCGGCGCCGGCGGGTCGTCGTCCCGCCGTCCGCCCCCACCGTGGTGGACGAAGGGCGCCGCGACTACTGAGCGACCGGCGAAACATCGGCGAAAGGCCCCCGTCGTCACCGTGAACTCATGCAGCGTCACGAGGGCCCGCCCCGAGGGAAGTTCATCGCCGTCCTGGCCACCGCCGCCCTGATCGGCACGGCGGTGGCCTGGTACGGCATCGCCCGCTACGACGGGCGGCCGCCCTGGGCCACGGACATCGCCTACGAGGGCGGCTACGTCCAGGCGGCCCGCATCCGGGGCTACGACGTGACCGGCGAGCGCACCCGGTCCCTGCTGACCGGCGAGTGCGCCGAGATGCAACGCCTGGGCATGGGCGGCGACCGCGCCGCCCACGACCCGGCCGCCTGGGTGGCCGGCTGCCTGGACGGAGCGGCGGGCCGCCCGTCCAGGAACCAGGGAACCGTCCGCTGAGAACGGCCGCGCCACCGGCTTCGTACGCCCACCGGGGACGGCGGGACATCCCGAGGAGCGGGACCTACGCCTGGGCGTCCATCCCCGCGAGGATCAGCGGGAGGCGCGCCACGCCGCCCTCCGCCAGCCGCACCGGCACACCCCAGTCCTGCTGGTGGACGTGGCAGGCCGGGTACTCGTTGGCCGGATCGTCGTCGCAGGACGCCGCCATCGCCGAGACGTGCAGCACGCCCTCGGCGAGCTCCGGGTTCAGGTCGAGCTCCCGGAACAGGTCCGTGCCCGTGCCCTCGCCGCCCAGCAGCAGCTCCGGCGGCGTCGAGGAGACCAGCAGCCGGGTCGAGGGACCGTAGCGCTCGTCCAGCTTCTGCCCCGTCGGCGCCTGGAAGACGACGTCGAGCCGCAGCCGGCCCGGCGCCACCTCGGTCGCCTCGCGCTGCGTCCGGTGGGCCACCGACTCGACCTGGACGGCCTCCTCGGGCAGCCGCAGCCGGGTCAGCCGGTGCCGGGCGGACTCGACCACGACGATGTCGTCCCCGACCAGCACCGCGTCGCTCGGCTCACGCAGGTCCGTGGCGAGCGTGGTCACCTCGCCGGCGGCGGGGTCGAAGCGGCGCAGCGCGTGGTTGTACGTGTCCGCGATCGCCACCGAGCCGTCCGGCAGCGCGGTCACGCCCAGCGGGTGCTGGAGCAGCGCCTGGCCGGCCTCGCCGTCACGGTGGCCGAAGTCGAAGAGGCCGGTGCCGACGGCGGTGTGGACGACGCCTTCGGTGTCGATCCAGCGCACGGAGCTGGTCTCGGAGTCCGCGATCCACAGCCGGTCCCCGGCGGCGGCGAGCCCCGACGGCTGGGCGAACCAGGCCTCGGCCGCCGGCCCGTCGACCAGGCCCTCGTTCGTGGTGCCGGCCGCGACCTGCACCGTCCCGGCTTCGGGGTCGTACGTCCACAGCTGGTGGACGCCCGCCATCGCGATCCACACCTTGCCCTGCCACCAGGCGACGTCCCACGGCGACGAGAGCGCGACGTCGAGCGCCGGGCCCGACGTGGGGGAGCCCTGCCACCACTGCTTGCCGGTGCCCGCGATCCGCTCGATCGCGCCGGTCGCCGGGTCGAAGGTGCGCAGCGCGTGGTTCACGGTGTCGGCCACGACGACCTTCCCGTCGGGAAGCAGCGCGAGGCCCTGGGGCTCGCGGAACTCGCCGTCGCCGATCCGGCGCACCACGCTCTCACCGTCCGGCGCCAGCTCGACGAGCTGGTGACGGGTGGTGTCGGAGACCAGGATGTTCCCGGAGGGCAGCAGGACGGCCTTCCCGGGGAAGCGCAGGTCGGTCGCGACGGGCTCCGGCGGCACGTACGGCCCGTCCCCGCGCCGCAGGGTGCCCTTCGCCTCGTGCTCGGCCTCCAGCTCCTCGACGAGGGTCGCGAGGGCGTTGGCGTGCCCCTCACCGGCGTGCTGGGCGACGATGTACCCCTCGGGGTCGATCACGACGAGCGTCGGCCAGGCCCGCACGGCGTACTGCTTCCAGGTCGCGAGCTCCGGGTCGTCGAGCACGGGGTGGTGCACCTCGTAGCGCTCCACGGCGTCGACGACGGCCTGGTGCTCGGCCTCGTGGACGAACTTCGGCGAGTGGACCCCGACGATCACCAGGGTGTCGCGGTGCTTCTCCTCCAGCTCACGGAGCTCGTCGAGGACGTGGAGGCAGTTGATGCAGCAGAAGGTCCAAAAATCCAAGATCAATGTGCGACCTCGGAAGTCGGCGAGCTTCAGGTCCTTCCCGCCGGTGTTGATCCATCCGCCCTTGCCGATCAGCTCGGGGGCACGGACACGGGCACGCTTGCGGGGTGCGGGCGCAGGGGTGGGCGCCGAGGCAGCATCGTTCATCCTTCAAGCTTGCCATCCGAGGATGAACACCGGATCACGCGCGTACGGCACGACCCGGGAGACCGGGGCAGGGCGTCCGGGCGGACCGTGCCGGAGCCGCTCCGAAGCGCCGGGCCCCCGCCGTGACCACTCCTTCGCGCCCGCGTGGCGCGGCGGCCGCCGGGGAAGCTGTCGCCGTATGAAATACCTCGTACGGGACAAGATCCTCGCCCTCGGCGACGACTACTGGATCGAGGACGAGGACGGCCGCCACGCCTTCCTCGTCGACGGCAAGGCCCTGCGGCTGCGGGACACCCTGGAGCTGAAGGACCCGCTCGGGCAGATCCTCGTCACGCTGCGGCAGAAGCTGTTCAGCCTGCGCGACACCATGACGATCGAGCGCGACGAGCGGCCGCTCGCGACGATCCGCAGGAAGCGGCTGTCGCTGCTGCGCAACCACTACCGGGTCGGCCTCGTGGACGGCACCGAACTGGATGTGAGCGGGCGGATCCTGGACCGGGAGTTCACCGTCGAGTACGACGGCGAACTGCTCGCGCACGTCTCCCGGCAGTGGTTCCGCCTGCGGGACACGTACGCCGTGAACGTCGTCCGCGAGGACGCCGACGCGGCGCTGCTGATCGCCGTGGCGGTGTGCGTGATCCGGATGTCCGAGCGGGAGCGGGAGGACTGACCGCCGGGGCCGCGGCGCCCGGGCGGGTCCGGGCGCCCCCGGCCTACGGGCGTGGCCTATGGGCGTGCCAGGCCCAGGACCCGGTCCTTCAGGGCCGGGAACTGCTCCCGCGTCGTCTCTACCTTCGCCGGGTCGAGGACCACCCGCAGGATCTCCTCGTCCGGGCCCGCCTCGGCGAGGACCTCGCCCCAGGGGTCCACCACGATCGAGTGCCCCGCCTGTTCCACGCCCGCGTGCGTGCCGGCCGTGTCGCAGGCCAGTACGTACGCCTGGTTCTCGACGGCCCGCGCCCGCGCGAGCAGCGTCCAGTGCGCGCGGCGCCGGGCGGGCCATCCCGCGGGGACGACGAACGCCTGCGCACCGGCGTCCACCAGGCCCCGGAAGAGTTCCGGGAAGCGCAGGTCGTAGCAAGTGGCGACGCCCAGGGTCAGCCCCGGCAGCGCGGCGGTCACCAGTTCCTCGCCGGCCGCCATCATCACCGCCTCGCCCTTGTCGAAGCCGAAGCGGTGGATCTTCCGGTAGCTCGCGACGAGTTCGCCGGCGGGGGAGAAGACGAGCGAGGTGTTGTACAGCGCGCCCCCGGCCGCCTCGACGAACGAGCCGGCGTGCAGCCAGACCTCCGCGTCACGTGCCGCCGCCGCCATGCCCTCGTGGGTGGGGCCGTGCAGCGGTTCGGACTCCGCGGCGAAGTCCTCGTAGGCGAACGCCCCCATGGGCCACAGCTCGGGGAGCACGACGAGGTCGGCGCCGCCGCGCTCCGCCCGTACCAGACCGGCCACCCGCGCCCGGCGGGATTCGATCGATTCGTCCGGGTCTACTGCAATCTGGATCAGCGAGGCGCGCACACTACCACCGTCCTGGCATTCGAGCCGTCAACACGGGCCTACGATCGTCACACGAAAGCACTGCCGGGGTGCCTTCGGGCAGCGTAACTTAGCGTCCGAGCCTCCCAAGCAGTCTTGTTTTCAGCCCGCGCACCGCAGAACCGCCGAGGGGTCCCGTGACCGTCCATCCCAGCCTCCAGACCTATGCCGACGCCTGGACCCACTCCATCGAAGCGATATCCGAACTGGTCCAGCCGCTCGTGGAGGGCGAGTGGAACCGTCCGACGCCGTGCCCGGGGTGGTCGGTTCGGGACATCGTCTCCCATGTGATCGGCATGGAGTGCGAGATGCTCGGCGACCCTCGCCCCATCCACTCCCTGCCCCGCGATCTCTACCACGTGCGCAGTGAGTTCGCCCGCTACATGGAGATGCAGGTCGACGTGCGCCGGCACCACACCGGTCCGGAGATGACCGCGGAGCTGGAGTACATCCTGATCCGCAGGGCGCGTCAGCTGCGCAACGAGAACCGTGGTCCGGAGCACCTGATCCGGGCGCCGCTCGGCGCGGAGCAGACCCTCGAAGTCGCCTACCGCATGCGCGCCTTCGACGTGTGGGTCCACGAGCAGGACCTGCGGACGACGCTGGGCCGGCCGGGCAACCTGGACTCCCCCGCCGCTCTGATCGCGCGGGACGTGCTGCTGGAGGCGCTGCCGAAGGTGGTGGCCAAGGACGCGGGCGCGCCGGTCAACTCGGCGATCGTGGTCGACGTGCACGGCCCGGTCGAGTTCCTGCGGACGGTGCGGGTGGACGCGGAGGGCCGAGGCTCGGTCGACGGCTCGCCGTCGCTGGGTCCGGTGGCGACGCTGGCCACGGACTGGGAGACGTACGTCCGGCTGGCCTGCGGGCGGGTGCGGGCGGCCGAGGTCGCCGACCGGGTCAAGGCGGAGGGCGACCTGGACCTGGCGCAGGCGATCCTGGACAACTTCACGGTGACGCCCCGCTAGCGCGGGCGTCGCGCCGGCCCGCGCCCGGGGGGCCGCTTCCGGCCGGCGGCCGGGCGAGGGCCGCTCTCCCGGTGCCGCCCCCGGCCGGGTGGTCACACCGGTACGTGCACGGCCTCCACCCGGCTCGCCACGAGCCGTTCCCGCTCGCGCTGCGCGGTGCGGGCCTTGAGGCGCAGGATCTGCACGACGCCCAGGGCCTCCAGGACGAAGACGGAGGAGAAGGCGATCCGGTAGTTGTCGCCGGTCGCGTCGAGGAGGACGCCGACCGCGAGCAGCGTCGTCATCGAGGCGACGAAACCGCCCATGTTGACGATTCCCGAGGCGGTGCCCTGACGCTCCGGCGGGTTGGCCGGGCGGGCGAAGTCGAAGCCGATCATCGAGGCGGGGCCGCAGGCGCCGAGCACGACGCAGAGGGTGACCAGGAGCCACATCGGGGCCCGGTCCCCCGGGTGCAGCAGGGTGGCGGCCCACAGCAGGGCGGTTCCCGCGACGGTGCCGAGGGCCAGCGGGGCCCTCGCGGCGTGGTGCCGGGCGATGATCTGGCCGTACGCGAGCCCCACGGCCATGTTGGACAGGACCACGAGCGTGAGCAGTTCACCGGCGACGCCCCGGGTCAGTCCCTGGTCCTCGACCAGGAAGGGCATGCCCCACAGCAGCAGGAAGACCATCGCCGGGAACTGGGTGGTGAAGTGCACCCACATGCCGAGCCTGGTGCCGGGTTCGCGCCAGGACTGGGCGATCTGGCGCCGGACGAAGGCGGCGCCGGCGTGCGTGGCGGGTGCCGGTTCGTATCCCTCGGGGTGGTCCCTGAGGAAGAGGAGCAGCAGTACGAGGACGGCGAGGCCGGCGACCGAGCTGCCGACGAAGGTAGCGGTCCAGCCCCAGCCGTTGAGCGCCCGGGCGATGAAGAGGGTCGAGACGAGGTTGCCGGCCATGCCGAAGAGGGCGGCGACCTGGCCGATGAGGGGACCGCGGCGGGCCGGGAACCAGCGGGCGCCCAGACGCAGCACGCTGATGAAGGTCATCGCGTCGCCGCAGCCGAGGAGGGCCCGGGAGGCCAGGGCCATGCCGTACGAGGGGGAGAGGGCGAAGCCGAGCTGGCCGACGGTGAAGAGCACGACGCCGAGGGTCAGCACCTTCTTCGTGCCGAGCCGGTCGACCATCAGCCCGACGGGTATCTGCATGCCCGCGTAGACCAGCAGCTGCAGGATGGAGAAGGTGGAGAGGGCGGAGGCGTTGACGTCGAAGCGGTCGGCGGCGTCGAGGCCGGCGACGCCCAGCGACGTGCGGAAGATGACGGCGACGAAGTAGACGGCGACACCGACGCCCCAGACCAGGGCGGCGCGACGGCCGCCGGGCGGGTCGCCGGGCAGGGTGACGGCGGACCCGAATCCGCGTCCGCTCACCGTGCCTCACCCCGGACCAGGATCTTGACCCAGCTGAGGTGCTGCCGGACGCAGGCGGCGGCGCCCTCGACGTCGCCCTCCTTGATCCGCTCCAGGATCTCGGCGTGCTCGGTGATGTTCTTGGCGATCCGGTCGGGCTGCGACTGCATCACCGCGACGCCCATCCGCAGCTGCCGGTCGCGCAGCTGGTCGTAGAGCCTGGCGAGGATCTGGTTGCCGGCGTGCTGGACGATCTCGGCGTGGAAGCAGCGGTCGGTGACGGCGACCTCGGCGAGGTCGCCGGCCTCGGCCCGGCGCTTCTGCTCCTCCAGGAGTTCCTCGAGCCGCGCGATCAGTGCGGGGGAGGCGGGTACGACCCGGCGTACGGCGAACTCCTCGACCAGCAGCCGGGTCTCGACGACGTCGGCGATCTCCTGGGCGGAGACGGCGAGCACCAGGGCGCCCTTCTTCGGGTAGAGCTTGAGCAGCCCTTCCATCTCCAGCTTGAGCAGGGCCTCGCGCACCGGCGTGCGGGAGACCCCCACGGCCTCGGCGAGCTCCCCCTCCGTGAGGAGGGTGCCGCCCTCGTAACGGCGGTCGAGCACAGCCTGCTTGACGTGCATGTAGACGCGGTCGGCGGCTGGGGGTGCGGATGCCATGAACACAGCATAGATACAAGAGGGGTGCATCAAACAGGCGCGTCCGCGATACGGACGCGCCGGAGCGTGACGACGCCCGGCCGGGGATGTCCCGGCCGGGCGTTTCACGTGAAACGGGCGTTCCACCCGAAGGGCGTGTCAGGCCCAGGTGATGAGGCGCTTCGGCTGCTCCAGGATCGCGGCGATGTCCGCCAGGAACTTGGAGCCGAGCTCGCCGTCCACCAGGCGGTGGTCGAACGACAGGGCCAGCGTCGTGACCTGGCGCGGCTTCACCTTGCCCTTGTGGACCCACGGCTGGAGCTTGATGGCCCCGACCGCGAGGATCGCGGACTCGCCCGGGTTCAGGATGGGCGTACCGGTGTCGACGCCGAAGACGCCGACGTTGGTGATGGTGAAGGTGCCGCCCTGCATCGCCGCCGGAGTCGTCTTGCCCTCACGGGCGGTCGAGACCAGCTCGCTCAGGGACCGCGACAGCTCCGGCAGGGTCTGGGCGTGCGCGTCCTTGATGTTCGGCACGATCAGGCCCCGCGGGGTGGCCGCGGCGATGCCCAGGTTGACGTAGTGCTTGAGCACGATCTCCTGGTTCGCCTCGTCCCAGGACGCGTTGATGTCCGGGTTGCGCTTGGCGGCGACCAGGACGGCCTTGGCGATGAGCAGGAGCGGGTTGACCCGGAGGCCCGCCATGTCCTTGTCGGACTTGAGCTCCTCGACCAGCTTCATGGTGCGCGTGATGTCGAAGGTCACGAACTCGGTGACGTGCGGCGCGGTGAAGGCCGAGCCGACCATCGCCGCCGCGGTCGCCTTGCGCACACCCTTGATCGGGACGCGGGTCTCCCGCGCGTCCGTCGACACCACGGCGGCCGGAGCGGCAGCGGGTGCGGGAACGGCCGCGGGTGCCGGAGCCGCGACGGGCGCCGGGGCCTCCGTCAGGGCGGACGGCGCCGGGGCGGCGGCCGCGTGGACGTCCTCGCGGGTGATGATCCCGTCCGGGCCGGTCGGGACGACCGTCGCCAGGTCGACCCCGAGGTCCTTGGCGAGCTTGCGCACCGGCGGCTTGGCCAGCGGGCGGGTGGCGGTCGCGCTGCCGTGCCCGTTGAGCTCGCCCTGGATCGCGGCTGCGGCGGCCTGACCGGGCACCGTGGCGCCCTTGCGCGGCCGGCGCTTGGTCGAGGTCGCGGCGACGCCGTAGCCCACCAGGACCGGCTGGCGGCCCTGCGGCTCGGCTTCCTCGGCGGCGGGCGCCACGGGTGCCACGACGGGCTCCGGGGCTTCGGCGACCGGGGCGGCCGGGGCCTCCGCGGGCGCGTCCCCGCCGACGTTCACCGAGATGATCACCTCGCCGACGTCCACCGTCGCGCCCTCGGGGAAGCGCAGCTCGTGCACCACGCCGTCGAAGGGACTGGGAAGTTCGACGGCGGCCTTGGCCGTCTCGACCTCGCAGACGACCTGCCCGTCGGCGACCGTGTCACCGGGCTGGACGTACCACTTGAGGATCTCGGCCTCGGTGAGGCCCTCGCCCACGTCGGGCATCTTGAATTCGCGGATGGTCACGTGGTTCTCCTCAGTACGCCAGCGAGCGGTCGACGGCGTCGAGCACGCGGTCCAGGCCCGGCAGGTACTCCTCCTCCAGGCGCGCCGGCGGATACGGCGCGTGGTAGCCGCCGACCCGCAGGACGGGGGCTTCCAGGTGGTAGAAGCAGCGCTCGGTGATGCGTGCGGCAATCTCCGCGCCGGAGCCGAAGAACACCGGGGCCTCGTGGACCACGACCAGGCGGCGGGTCTTCTCGACCGAGGCCTGGATGGTGTCGAAGTCCAGCGGGGAGACGGACCGCAGGTCGACGACCTCGACCGACTTGCCCTCCTCGGCGGCGGCCGCGGCGGCCTCCAGACAGGTCTTCACCATCGGGCCGTAGGCGACGAGCGTGAGGTCCGTGCCCTCACGGGCGACGCGGGCCTTGTGCAGCTCACCGGGGATGGCCTCGGTGTCGACCTCGCCCTTGTCCCAGTAGCGGCGCTTGGGCTCGAAGAAGATGACCGGGTCGTCGCTCTGGATCGCCTGCTGGAGCATCCAGTAGGCGTCGGAGGAGTTCGCCGGGGTGACGACCTTGAGGCCCGCGACGTGCGCGAAGAGCGACTCGGGGGACTCGGAGTGGTGCTCGACCGCGCCGATGCCGCCGCCGTACGGGATGCGGATGACGACCGGCATCTTCACCGTGCCGAGCGAACGGGCCCGCATCTTCGCCAGCTGGGTGACGATCTGGTCGTAGGCCGGGAAGACGAAACCGTCGAACTGGATCTCCACGACCGGCCGGTAGCCGCGCAGCGCGAGGCCGATCGCGGTGCCGACGATGCCGGACTCGGCGAGCGGGGTGTCGATGACCCGGTCCTCGCCGAAGTCCTTCTGCAGGCCGTCGGTGATCCGGAAGACACCGCCGAGCTTGCCGACGTCGAGTCCCATGATGAGGACCTTGGGGTCGGTCTCCAGGGCCTTGCGCAGCGACTCGTTGAGCGCCTTGGCGAGGGGAAGCTTCTGAACAGCCATGATTACTCGGCCTCTCCGCCCGCGAAGGACGCCTGGTAGGCGGCGAACTGCGCGCGCTCCTCGTCGACGAGCGCGTGCCCGTCCGCGTACGTGTGGTCGAAGATCGCCATGTGCTCCGGAACGGGCATGGCGCGGACGACCTCGCGGACGTGCTTGCCGAGAGCCTCGCTCTCCGCCTCGAGCTCCTCGAAGAAGGCCGCGTCGGCGTGGCCCTCGTTCTCCATGTACGCCTTGAGGCGCATGATCGGGTCCTTCGCCTCCCACGCCTCGCGCTCCGTGTCGCGGCGGTAGCGGGTCGGGTCGTCGGAGGTGGTGTGGGCGGCCATGCGGTAGGTGAACGCCTCGATGAGCGTCGGACCCTCGCCGCGGCGGGCGCGCTCGAGCGCCGACCGGGTCACGGCCAGGCACGCGAGGACGTCGTTGCCGTCGACGCGGACGCCGGGGAAGCCGAAGCCGCGGGCGCGCTGGTAGAGCGGGACGCGGGTCTGCTTCTCGATCGGCTCGGAGATGGCCCACTGGTTGTTCTGGCAGAAGAACACGACCGGGGCGTTGTAGACCGCGGAGAACACGAACGACTCGTTGACGTCGCCCTGGCTGGAGGCGCCGTCGCCGAAGTAGGCGAGCACGGCGGAGTCCGCACCGTCCTTGGCGACGCCCATGGCGTAGCCGGTGGCGTGCAGGGTCTGCGAGCCGAGGACGATCGTGTACAGGTGGAAGTTGTTGGTGCTGGGGTCCCAGCCGCCGTGGTTCACACCCCGGAACATGCCGAGCAGGTTGGTCGGGTCCACCCCGCGGCACCAGGCGACGCCGTGCTCCCGGTAGGTCGGGAAGACGTAGTCGTCGTCCCGCAGGGCGCGGCCGGAGCCGATCTGGGCGGCTTCCTGGCCGAGCAGCGAGGCCCACAGACCCAGCTCGCCCTGGCGCTGCAGGGAGGTCGCCTCGGAGTCGAAGCGACGGGTCAGGACCATGTCGCGGTAGAGACCGCGCAGCTCGTCGGCGCTCAGGTCGATGTCGTACTCGGGGTGCTGAACGCGCTCCCCTTCGGGCGTCAGCAGCTGAACGAGCTCGGGCTCCGGGTTCTCGGGACCCTGTGCCTTCTTCGCGGTCGCGCTCGCGCTGGCGGTGCGCTTGGTGCCGCTGCTGCGTCGCGTCGTCTTGCGCGCGGCAGTGCTCTCCACGGTCACGTGCGTGCTCCTCCGTCGGTCCGGCCCCCGGGTTCGCCGGGCAAGGCCTGGGGTTCCCCCTACCGCAGGTAAGGGGAGGCTCGCCCTTCCGGCCCGCGCACGGGGTGGGTGCGGCTCGGCCGGGGTCGGGCGTGACAGGTGCCCCGGCGAGCGCCCTGTCATAGGCACGTTACCCAGTGCGCCGCATTCCTGCGAAACCCCATTTGACCTGCGATTTTGCTTGGATTTCCAAGTAAATCGAGAAAAGGGGAAACGTAGCTGGTCAGCGCTGTGCAACGGCCAGGAGGCCGCCGGAACACGGGCACGGTATCCCGGCACCCCCGGGCACGGGAAGAGCCAATATGTGAGACTGGCCCCGTGCGCGAAGATGGAAAAATCCGGGTATTTCTGCTCGACGACCACGAAGTCGTCCGGCGCGGCGTCCACGAGCTGCTCACCGTGGAGGACGACATCGAAGTGGTCGGAGAGGCCGGCACAGCGGCAGACGCGCTGGTCAGGATCCCTGCGACGCGTCCCGACGTCGCCGTCCTCGACGTCCGGCTGCCCGACGGCAGCGGTGTCGAGGTCTGCCGCGAGGTGCGTTCGCAGAACGAGGACATCAAGTGCCTGATGCTCACCTCGTACGCCGACGACGAGGCGCTCTTCGACGCGATCATGGCCGGGGCCTCGGGTTACGTGCTCAAGGCCATTCGAGGGAACGAGCTGCTGTCGGCGGTCCGGGACGTCGCCGCCGGCAAGTCGCTGCTCGACCCCGTGGCGACCGCCCGGGTCCTGGAGCGGCTGCGCGACGGCAACAACCCGAAGGGGGACGACAAGCTCGCGAGCCTGACGGACCAGGAGCGCAGGATCCTGGACCTGATCGGCGAGGGCCTGACCAACCGGGTCATCGGCGAGCGGCTCCACCTCGCGGAGAAGACCATCAAGAACTACGTCTCCAGCCTGCTGTCGAAGCTGGGCATGGAACGCCGCTCGCAGGCCGCGGCCTACGTGGCGCGCCTCCAGGCCGAGCGGCGCTGAGGACCGGGCGGAACAGCACGGACCGACGGGCGGAGCGGGCCCGGACGGCCCGGATTCGGGACTTACGTCCCCTCCGGCCGGGGGCAGGCGCCCCTGTCGGGCGGCATGGCCGTGACGGAGAGTGGAGACCATGTCCACCGAGGAGATCCGAGCCATCGAGCTGCTGACCGGGGTGTCGTACGGCCGGGTGGCGACGAGCATGCGGGCGATGCCGTTCGTCGCACCGGCCCGGCACATCGTGGACGAGGGCCGCGTGCTGCTGCGGCTGCACCGGGGACTCGGCTACCACCGGGCGTGCGCCGGCAGCGTCGTCGCCTACGGCGCCGACAACCTCAACTCCGGCTCCGAGAATCTCTGGTCCGTGCAGTTCACGGGTACCGCCGAGGTCGTCGAGCCGACCGAGGAGCAGCTGGCCGCCTTCGGGCCCGCCCCCCGGACCGTGGACGGCGAGCCCTTCGACCCGGTCTACATGCGCATCGAGCCCCGGTTCGTGACCGTCCACGCGCTCGACTACGCCGCGGGGAGTCTCGGGGAGCACGCCGGCGAGCGCATCGAAGCACCCGACGGCGCACAGGCCACCGGGGGCGCCGGCGCACGCGCGGACGATCGCGCCGCTGGGCGACACCTCCACCACGCAGCGTGATCTAACATCTGGCGAGTGCCGCGCTCATCTGAAACGCTCGTCCCGCCGCTCGGTGCCCTCCTGCGCCGCTACCGGGAGGCCGGCGAGCCCCTGTCCTGCGAACCCGTCACCCAGGGCCTGCTCAACCGCGGCTACCGCCTCGCCACCACCCGCGGCGCCTACTTCCTCAAGCAGCACCTCGACGCCCCGACCGCGGACCGGGACACCATCAGCCGCCAGCACCGCGCCACCCAGCGCCTGCACGCGCTGGGCCTGCCCGTCGCCCCACCCCTCGCCGACTCCGCCGGCCGTACCGTCGCGGTGATCGGGGGCCGGTGCTACGCCCTGCACCCCTGGGTCGACGGCCGCCACCGCGACGGTGCCCAGCTGTCCGCAGGCGGCTCACGGCGGCTCGGACTGCTCCTCGGCCGGGTCCACACCTGCCTCGAACAGGTGATGGAACCACCGCCGCCGGGCGAGGAACACGAGAGCGCCCGCCCCGAGGAGACGCTCCGGGTCATCGACGAACTGCTGCGCCTCGCCCGCGCCCGCCGCCCCCGGGACGGCTTCGACGAACTGGCCGTGCACCGACTGCTCCAGCGCCGCCGCCTGCTGGCCGAGCACGCCCACCGGCGCCCGCCGCCGGCCTCGGCCGCGGGCTGGGTGCACGGCGACTTCCACCCGCTGAACCTGCTCTACCGGGGTGCGGAGCCGGCCGCGATCGTCGACTGGGACCGGCTCGGCGTCCAGCCGCGGGCCGAGGAGGCGGTGCGGGCCGCCGCCATCTTCTTCGTACGGCCCGCGGGCGAACTGGCGTTGACGAAGGTGCGGGCGTACGCGCGGGACTACCGGCGCGCCGCGGGCGTGGACGCGGACGAACTGGCGGCCGCGGTGCACCGGGTGTGGTGGGAACGGCTCAACGACTTCTGGATACTGCGCTGGCGCTACCAGCTGGACGACCGGAGGGCCGACCCGCAGTTCCCTGCGGCGTCGGCCCTGGTGGTGTGGTGGACCCGCGAATACGACGCGGTGCGCGACGCGTTCACGGGCTGACGCGCCTGGTCCCGGTCGGCGGGGACGGCCGGGCCGTCAGGGGGTGGTGCCCCCCGTGGGCTCGCCGTTGGCGCCCGTCGTCGTACCGGTGGTGGTGCCGGTGGACGTGCCGGTCGACGTGCCCGTGGTGGTGCCGGTGGACGTGCCGTTCGAGGTCCCGGTCGTCGTCCCCGTGCTGGTGCCGCCGTCCGTCGTGCCCTCGGTCGTCCCCGTGTTGGTGCCGCCGTCGGTGGTACCGCCGTCGGTGGTCCCACCGTCCGCCGGGTCGGTCGACGGCTCGCCCGTCGGCGTGCTCGGGGTCGTCGGCCGGTTCGTGGGCCTGTTCGTGGGCGTCCAGGGGTAGTCGTTGCCGCCGGTGGAGGTGTCCGGCTCCTGCGACTCCTCCGAGGGCTCCTCCGACGGCGTCGGCGAATCCGTCGGGCTGGACGGCTGGTTGGTGACGGTCGGCTTGTCCGTCGTGCCGCCGCTCCGGTCCGCGGCCTTGTCCAGCGCGTAGACGACGCCGGCCACGATCGCGACCATCGCGAGCGCCACGAAGAGCACTACCTTCCCGCGCCCGCCCCTCCGGCCGCCCTGGGAGCCGTAGCCGCCGTCCTGCCCGTAGCCGCCGTCGTACCCGCCGACCCCGCCGTCCTCCGGGTTCCGCGGCGGGAGGAGGGGACGCTGCGCCGTCTCGTGGTGCATCGGGTGGCCGAGCGCGGCCGTCGCGGCGAGCCCGCCGGGCGGCGTGTGCCCGCCCTCGTGCATCTCCACCGGGCCCGTGTTCCACGTCCCGGTGTGACCGCCCTGCTGCTGCAGCATCTGCAGGCCGTACTGGATCAGGCCGCGCATCTCCTCGGCGCTCTGGAACCGGTCGTCCGGCTCCTTGGCGAGCGAGCGCATGACCAGCCCGTCCAGCTCCGGCGGCGCGGCCTGGGCGACGTCCGACGGCGGGACGGGGGCGTCCTGGACGTGCTGGTAGACCACCGACAGCGGCGTCTCGCCGGTGAACGGGGGCCGCAGCGCGAGCAGTTCGTAGAGCAGGCAGCCCGTCGCGTACAGGTCGGAACGGTGGTCGACGGCCTTGCCGAGCGCCTGCTCGGGCGAGAGGTACTGSGGCGTGCCSARGACCATGCCGGTCTGGGTCATCGTCGACTGCGCGCCGTGCAGGGCGCGAGCGATGCCGAAGTCCATGACCTTCACGGCGCCGGTGTGCGTGATGATGACGTTGGCCGGCTTGATGTCACGGTGCACGATGCCGTGCTGGTGCGAGTAGGCGAGCGCCTCGAGCACGCCCGACACGATGATCAGGGCCTGCTCCGGACCCGGCGCCTCGGCGCTGATCAGCAGGTCGCGGATGGTGCGGCCCTCGACCAGCTCCATCACGATGTACGGCACCGACTGGCCGGCCACGACGTCCTCGCCGGAGTCGTACACCGCCACGATGGCGTGGTGGTTGAGCCCGGCGACCGACTGCATCTGTCTTCGGTGTCTCGCCGTACCGGCACACCGATACGTCTTTCCTTGCGGTCACGCTACAGGCTCCGCCCGACATCACGGTCCGGGATCCACCGGCCACCCCCTCCCTTCCGGATACGCCTGTGCACATTGAGCGCAGTTCGTGTAACGCTTCCGAGACGCTTGTTGTGCGGAGGGTCACGGAACGGGCACCCGGCTTGACGTGTCACTGCCCTCGGGCAGACTTGGCCGAGAAAATCCGGATCAGCGCCGCCTCGCGCGCGTATGGGGGAAGCACGAATGAGCCAGGACGGCGCACAGGGCCGCTATGCGGGCGGTTCGGTCGCGAACGGCCGGTACCAGCTTCGCGACCTGCTCGGCGAAGGCGGCATGGCGTCCGTGTACCTCGCGTACGACAGCGCCCTCGACCGCCAGGTGGCCATCAAGACGCTGCACACCGAGCTGGGCCGGGAACAGTCGTTCCGCGAACGCTTCCGCCGCGAGGCGCAGGCCGTCGCGAAGCTGTCGCACACCAACATCGTCTCCGTCTTCGACACCGGCGAGGAC
>NZ_RDBI01000040.1:2640043-2654805 GCF_008042125.1 Streptomyces sp. MS191 | reverse complement strand
AAGGTCATGGACTTCGGCATCGCGCGCGCCATGCAGTCCGGTGTGACCTCGATGACGCAGACCGGCATGGTCYTSGGCACGCCSCAGTACCTCTCCCCGGAGCAGGCCCTGGGCCGCGCGGTGGACGCCCGTTCCGATCTCTATTCGGTCGGCATCATGCTCTTCCAGCTGCTGACGGGACGCCTCCCCTTCGACGCGGACTCGCCGCTGGCCATCGCGTACGCGCATGTGCAGGAGGAGCCGGTCGCCCCGTCCTCGGTGAACCGGTCCGTGACACCGGCGATGGACGCGCTCGTCGCCCGCGCGCTGAAGAAGAACCCGAACGAGCGGTTCCCGAGCGCCGCGGCGATGCAGGACGAGTGCCTGCGCGTGCTGTCGGCGGGTCAGACGAGCGCACCGGTGATCGTCGCCGGCGGTCCCGTGAGCAGTGGTGCGGGAGTGGGCTCGGCGGTCTTCCCGCCGGTCGGCCAGACGCCGCCGCCGTCGACGCACGGCGTCCAGCAGCACTACCAGCCGCCGACCGCGCAGCCCGGTCCGTACGGCGTGCCGACGCCGGCCCCCACGCCGGGCTACGGCTACCCGCAGCACGCGCAGACGCCGCCGCCGGCCCCGATGTACCAGACGCCCACGCCCGGGCCGTACACGATGTCGCCGCAGGGGCAGCCCGCTCCGGCCGCCCCGTCCGGAGCCAAGCGGAACACACCGGTCCTTGTCGGTGCGATCGTGGTGGCCCTGCTGGTCATCGGCGGTGTCGTCACGGCGCTGTCGATGAACAAGGACGAGGACCCGAACACGACCGCGGGCGGCGACCCGAGCCAGTCGCAGTCGGCCGGCCACAAGGGCCCCGACCTCGGCAAGACCATCGACCCGAAGAAGTGCACGGACCCGCGGGAGTCCACCGAGGACCCGGCGAAGTTCGAGATCCCGGACTTCACCTACAAGAACATCCAGTCGGTGAAGGCCTGCATCCAGGCCGCGGGCTGGAAGATCACCAAGCAGACCCCGGTCGACGAGAACATCTACGGCGAGGGCACGGTCCTCAGCCAGTACCCGCCGAACGGGTCGGCCGCGTCGGACGACAGCGCCGAGTTCACCCTGGAGATCTCGACGGGCAACCCGCCGCAGTAGGCCGCCCGGCGGGCACCGCCTTCTTCGACGGGCTCCCGGCCGCGGTGCGGTCGGGAGCCCGTCGTCCTCCTCTCTCCTCCCGGCGCCTCCCCTTCTCCTCCCGGCGTCTCCCCCTCGGCTTCCGCACCGTGCGCAGCGCGCTTCCCGCTCGGCCGGCGCCGGCGCGAGCGGGCCCGATCCTCCGTGCGTACCCGCCCGGATGCCGGAAGTGTCCCGACATGTGACGCTGAGTCGACTGGCTCGGTTGACCAGCTCGGCTGCTCGGACGGGAGGGGGTCACGCCGTGACTCCAGGACTCCGCAGGGCGCGGACGCGGGCCCTCGGTCCGGTGCTCGTGTGCTGGCGGCTGATGGTGTCCCGGTCCGCGGTCGGGGCGTCGAGGTGCTGCTTGAGGAAGTAGGCGCCGCGGGTGGTGGCGAGGCGGTAGCCGCGGTTGAGCAGGCCCTGGGTGACGGGTTCGCAGGACAGGGGCTCCGCCTTGAGCTCGCGGACCTCGGTCTGGAGCAGTCCGTGCACGGCCCTGACACCACGGCACCGAGGACCCGCACCACCGGGCCCGGCACCCCGCACCCGGGCCCGCACCACCGCACGGCGACACCCACGTACCCGCACAGCACGTCGGGCCACCGCCACGCGGTAACCACCGCCCCGCACGTCTCCCGTGCCGAGGCAGCCGTACCGCGGCACCCCGACCACCCGCATCGCACCACGTCGACGCAGGCCCGGACCTGCGCATCCGCGTTCACGGCACCCCGTGGCCGCCCGTTCCGTTCCACCTCTCCAACCGCTCCGTACCCGAGCGGCCGCTGCCCGATCCGGCCCAGCGCGCCCTCCCTCGTCGTACGACCAAGGGGGACCCCTCCATGTCCGCACAGCAGCCCGTGCTGCAGCTCCAGACCCTGACCCGAGTCCACGGCTCGGGCGCCACCGAGGTGCACGCCCTCCGGGGCATCGACCTCGACGTCCACGCCGGCGAACTCGTCGCCGTCATGGGCCCCTCCGGCTCCGGCAAGTCCACCCTGCTGACCATCGCCGGCGGCCTCGACTTCCCCACCTCCGGCCGGGTGATCGTCGAGGGCACCGACATCACCACCGCCGACCGCAAGGCGCTCGCCGCACTGCGCCGCCGCAGCATCGGCTACGTCTTCCAGGACTACAACCTCATCCCGGCCCTCACGGCCGCCGAGAACGTCGCCCTGCCCCGTGAACTGGACGGTGTCTCCGCGAGAAAGGCCCGCGTCGAGGCCCTCGCCGCGCTGGAGGAGATGGAGCTCGGCCACCTCGCCGACCGCTTCCCCGACGAGATGTCCGGCGGCCAGCAGCAGCGCGTCGCCATCGCCCGCGCCCTCGTCGGAGACCGCCGCCTCGTCCTCGCCGACGAGCCCACCGGCGCCCTCGACTCCGAGACCGGCGAGTCCGTCCTCGCCCTGCTGCGCACCCGCTGCGACGCCGGTGCCGCGGGCGTCCTGGTCACCCACGAGCCGCGGTTCGCCGCCTGGGCCGACCGCGTCGTCTTCCTCCGGGACGGCGCCGTCGTCGACCAGACCGTGCGCACCGACGCCGACTCGCTCCTCTCCGGTCAGGCGGCCGAGCGGTGAACAAGTGGCTCCACTCCTGGCGCGCCGCGATCCGCATAGCCCGCCGCGACGCCTGGCGCTACAAGGGCCGCAGCTTCCTGGTCCTCGCCATGATCGCCCTGCCCATCCTCGGGGTCAGCGCCGCCGACCTCACCCTGCGCAGCTCCGAACTCTCCGCCGAGGAGAAACTGGACCGCACCATCGGCGCGGCCGACGCCCGCTTCTCCGACGCGCAGGTCGGCGGCGTCCCGATCCTGCAGTCGCCGGACGGTGAGATGAACGCACCGGCCAAGGACTACGGCGACCGCGGCTGGCCGAGCGGCTCGACCGATGTCACCGCGGCCTTCCCGGCCGGTGCCAAGACCCTGACGGACACCATCGGCAACGCGAAGCTCACGACCGTGCACGGACTGCTCCAGACCGAGGTCCGCGAGCTCAAGGCGGCCGATCCCATCGCGACGGGCATCATGCCCCTCCAGGAGGGCCGCTTCCCGCAGCGGGCGGACGAGATCGCCGCGACCACGCACTTCCTGGAGACCAGCGGTCTCACGGTCGGCTCCACCGTGACCGCGCGCGGCTTCGACCGCCCCTACCGGATCGTCGGCGCCTACGAGCTGCCGAACGACCTCAAGGCCAACCAGGTCAACGTCCTGCCCGGTGCCTTCCTGGCCCCGTACGGAAAGGCCGCCGAGAAGGCCGGCCTGATGAAGCCCGACACCTCCACCACCCACCTGGTGAAGCTGTCCGGCGGTTTCACGTGGAACATGGTCCAGCAGATCAACACCAAGGGTGTCGCCGTCGTCTCGCGCGCCGTGCTGCTGGACCCGCCCGCCGACTCCGAGGTCCCGCTCTACCAGAAGGACGGCTGGGGCAACTACGAGACCAGCGCCGCGGCCCAGGCGGCGGAGCTCGCCGCACTCGGCACCGTCGTCGGTCTCGCGATGCTGGAGATCTGCCTCCTCGCCGGTCCCGCGTTCGCCGTCGGCGCCCGCCGCTCGCGCCGCCAGCTCGGCCTCGTCGGAGCCAACGGCGGCGACCGCAGCCACATCCGGGCCATCGTGCTCAGCGGCGGTCTCGTCATCGGTGTCGCCGCGGCCGTGACCGGCACCGTCCTCGCTCTGATCCTCACCTTCGCCCTGCAGCCCCTGCTCGAGGACTACCTGGGCCAGCGGTTCGGCTCCTTCGACGTCCGTCCGCTGGAACTGCTCGGCATCGCGCTCCTCGCCGTGCTGACCGGCCTGCTGGCGGCGATCGTCCCGGCGATCACCTCCTCCCGGCAGACCGTCCTGGCCTCGCTCACCGGCCGGCGCGGTGTACGCCGCAGCAGCCGCGTCCTCCCGCTGGTGGGCCTGGGCGCCCTGCTGCTCGGGGCCGCGATCGCGCTCTACGGCTCGGTCGTCTCCGACCAGGTCGTGATCGTCGCGGGCGGCAGCGCCATCGCCGAGCTCGGCGTCGTCGCCATGACCCCCGCGCTGGTCGGCCTCTTCGGCCGGACCGGACGCTGGATGCCCCTGTCGCCGCGTCTCGCGCTCCGCGACGCCGTCCGCAACCGGGGCCGCACGGCGCCGGCCGTCGCCGCCGTGCTCGCCGCGGTCGCGGGAACCGTCGCCGTCGCCACGTACACGGCGAGCAGCGAGGCCCAGGAGCGCGCCGAGTACCAGGCCCGCCTGCCCTACGGAGCGGTCTCCGCGCTGGTCGTCGAGGACGGCGGCCGGGACGTCCCGGCGGTCCGCGAGGCCGTGCAGCGCCTGCTGCCGATCGACGCCCGCGCCGACGTCGACCGCATCGTGGTCGGCAAGCCGGGTTGCTCGCCCTACGGCCAGGGGACCGGCTGCGGCCGGTACGAGGTCGTGATCCCCAAGGCCAACGAGTGCCCGCTGTGGGCCTCCACCACCGACGGCAGCGACCCCTCGGAGCGGTTCACCAAGGAGCAGCGGCGCAAGCTGGCCGAGGACTGGCGCTGCAAGGAGGGCGACAGCGGCAGCGTCTACGTCGAGGGCGGCCTGCTGGTCGGCGACGCCCGGCTGCTGGCGATCCTCGGCGTCAAGGACGCCGGCGCCGAGCGGGCCCTCGCCGAGGGCAAGGTGGTCACCTTCGCCAAGCAGCAGGTCAACAAGGCCGGCCAGGTCGACGTCAAGCTGATCACCGACCTCGAGAAGGCGGACGCGGCCGACCGCGAGGGCAAGCCGACCCCGGGCGAGATCAAGTCGCTCCCCGCCTACCTGATGCCCGCGAACGAGCGGTCGTACGGCATGCAGGGACTGATCACCCCGGCCGCCGCCAAGGCCGCCGGACTGACCACGGTGCCCGTCGGTTCGTACTTCTCCACCGACGGCATGCCGAGCTCCGAGCAGCGGCAGAAGCTCGACGCCGAGATCGCCAAGCTCGGCAGCGACGTCGATCTCCACCTGGAGGAGGGCTTCGTCAGCAAGAGCAGCATCGTGCTCCTCTCCCTGACCGTCTTCGCGGGCCTGGTCACCATCGGTGCGGCCGGTATCGCCACCGGTCTCGCCCAGGCCGACGCGGAGGCCGACCTCAAGACGCTCGCCGCGGTCGGCGCCCCGCCTCGGGTCCGCCGGACCCTCAGCGGCTTCCAGTGCGGGGTGGTCGCCGCGATGGGCGTGATCCTCGGATCGGCGGCCGGTGTGCTGCCGGCCGTGGGGCTGCGGCTCACCGAGGAACGGGAGCAGGTGCGCTACTACCAGGAGGCGCTCGACGAGGGCTGGGGAGTCATGCAGCAACCGCCCCACGTGCCGATCGTCGTCCCGTGGGAGACGCTGGCGGCCCTGCTGGTGGCCGTTCCGCTGGGAGCGGCGATGCTGGCCGCGCTGGTGACGCGGTCCCGGGGCGCCCTGGCCCGCCGCGCGGCGACCTGACCGGTCCTTCCGCTTCGTTGCGTTCCTGTGCCCCTGGACGAGGGTGGATCACCCTCGTCCAGGGGCACACCGTGTGGTGAGGCACGTGTGCGAGAGAATGGCGGCATGGATATGCCGAGGAGTGAACGGTCGCAGGAGAGTCCCCAGGTCCTCATCGTGGGACAGGATGGGATGGCGCTCGGCGGCAGCCATGGTGACGACGAGTCCCGCGAGGTCCCGGTGACAGAGATGGTCGAGCAGCCTGCGAAGGTCATGCGCATCGGCAGCATGATCAAGCAGCTTCTGGAAGAAGTCAGGGCGGCACCTCTCGACGAGGCGAGCCGGGTCCGGCTGAAGGATATCCATGCCAGCTCCGTGAAGGAGCTGGAGGACGGGCTCGCGCCCGAGCTGGTGGAGGAACTGGAGCGGCTCTCCCTGCCGTTCACCGACGAGGCGATCCCCTCCGAAGCGGAACTGCGGATCGCGCAGGCCCAGTTGGTGGGATGGCTCGAAGGACTCTTCCACGGCATCCAGACGGCCCTGTTCGCCCAGCAGATGGCGGCCCGCGCCCAACTGGAGCAGATGCGCAGGGCGCTGCCTCCGGGCGGCCCCCACGACGATGACGACGACCAGGGCCACGGGCACGCGATCCGCTCGGGTCCCTACCTGTAGGAACGGGCGCGACCGGGCCGGGATCCGCCGGGCCGGGCCGTCCCGTCTCGACCCGGCCGGATGGGCCGGGAAGAGCGGCCGTCGAACGGGCGAGGGCCCGGCACACCTGGTGTGCCGGGCCCTCGTGCTTGTTCCGCCGCCGTCTGCGGGGCCGGTCCGGGGCCGGTCCGGATGCCCCGGGCGCCCCGACACCGAACCGAGGCCCCGGCCGTGCCCGGACCCGGCTGCTCAGCCCTGCGGGGCCAGCAGCAGGACCTTGCCGACGTGGCTCCCGGAATCCAGGGCCCGGTGGGCCTCCGCGGCTTCCGGCATCGGCACCGTGCGGTCGACGACCGGACGGACCGTGCCGGCCGCGATCAGCGGCCAGACGTGCTCGCGGACGGCGGCGACGATGGCCGTCTTCTCGTGCAGCGGCCGGGCCCGCAGCGTCGTCGCCGTGATCGCGGCACGCTTGCGAAGCAGCGCCCCCAGGTTCAACTCACCCTTCACACCGCCCTGGAGGCCGATGACGGCGAGCCGCCCGTTGATCGCGAGGGCCTTCACGTTGCGGTCCAGGTACTTCGCGCCGACGATGTCGAGGATGACGTCCGCGCCGTTCCCGTCCGTCGCCTTCAGCAGCTCCTCGACGAAGTCCTGCTCGCGGTAGTCGATCAGGATGTCCGCGCCCAGTTCGGCGCAGCGCGCCAGCTTCTCCGGTCCGCCGGCGGTGACCGCGACCCGCGCGCCGACCGCCTTGGCCAGCTGGATCGCCATCGTGCCGATGCCGCTCGCGCCGCCGTGGACCAGCAGCGTCTCGCCGGGCCGCAGGTGGGCGATCATGAAGACGTTCGACCAGACCGTGCTGGTCACCTCGGGCAGCGCCGCCGCCGTGACGAGATCCACCCCGTCCGGCACCGGGAGCAGCTGACCGACGGGGACGAGGACCTTCTGCGCGTACCCTCCGCCGACCAGCAGCGCACACACCTCGTCACCGACCGACCAGCCGGACGCTCCGGGGCCGAGTGCGGCGATCCGGCCCGAGCATTCGAGGCCGGGGTACGGCAAGGTGCCCGGCGGCGGGTCGTAGAAGCCCTGCCGCTGGAGCAGATCGGCGCGGTTGACCGCGCTCGCCACCACCTCGACGAGGACCTCGCCCTCGCCGGGCACGGGATCGGGCACCTCGGCCCAGACGAGGGCTTCGGGGCCGCCGGGTTCCGGAATCGTGATCGCATGCATGGCGGCGAGGCTACTCCGGCGCCGTGACCGACCGGGATACGCCGTGACCGGCCGGGGACACGGCGGACGACCTGGTCCGCGGTGGGCGAGGGCGCCGTGGGGCACGGTCGTTCCACCCGGGGGGCGGGTCGTCAGTCCTCGCGCGGGGTGCTCAAGGGGGTGACGGGTGCGGCCCGCACGATCGTGATCACACGGTCCGTCAACTGCAGCGGGCTGGCGGCGGGATCGTCGTAGCCGAGCAGCCGGTGTCCGCGCAGCACGCTCACCACCAGGTCCTCGGTCTCCCGCACGTTCTTGCCGACCTCGGACTTTATGACCGGCCGCTCGACCAGATCGAGGCCCGAACCCTGCTGGATCAGGTCCTCCATCACCGTGCCCGCACTGGGGCTGAGCACCGACAGGCCCAGAAGCCGGCCGGCCGCACTGGCGCTGGTGATCACGGCGTCCGCGCCCGACTGACGCAGGAGCGGCGCGTTCTCCTCCTCGCGGACGGCGGCCACGATCTTCGCGCCCCGGTTGAGCTGGCGGGCCGTCAGGGTGACCAGCACGGCGGTGTCGTCGCGCTGGGTGGCGATGACGATCTGACGGGCCTTCTGCACCTCGGCCCGGATCAGCACGTCGCTGCGGGTCGCGTCACCGATCACGCCCACGAAGCCGTCGGCGTTCGCCGTCTCGATGACCTTGTTGGAGGGGTCCACGATGACGATCTGTTCTTTGCGCAGTCCCGTCGCGCAGAGCGTCTGGATCGCGGACCGGCCCTTGGTGCCGAATCCGACGATGACGGTGTGGTCGCGCAAGGTGGACCTCCAGCGGTTCAGTCGCCACTCCTCACGGGTCCGTTCGGTGAGGACCTCGAGAGTGGTGCCGACCAGGATGATCAGGA
Source organism: Streptomyces sp. MS191 (assembly GCF_008042125.1). Lineage (GTDB taxonomy): Bacteria > Actinomycetota > Actinomycetes > Streptomycetales > Streptomycetaceae > Streptomyces. Next base: position 2,646,475 of record NZ_RDBI01000040.1, on the reverse strand, counting down.
ACAACACGCGCAACGGCGTGACCAGCAGGATGTTGACGAGCCTCGCCGAGTCGCTGTACGGGACGATGTCGCCGTATCCCGTGGTGGAGAGGGTCACGGTCGCGTAGTAGGCGCAGTCGAGGAAGTCGAGCGTCTCGTCGGAGTTGTCGTGGTAGCCGGAGCGGTCCGCGTAGACGATGAGCGTGGTGAGGACCAGGACGCCCAGGGCCATCAACAGCCTTTTGCCCACCTGCTGAAGGGGGCGCTCGACCACCCTCCGGGGCATCCTCACCCGGGTGGGCGCCGTCTTCTCGTCGGCCTGGCGGGCCATGACGTCACGGCTGGGAAGTTTCACGTGAAACATGCTCCTTCGGGCGCGCCGTGAGCCTGGGACCGGGCTGACGCCGGGCCCTGAAGCGGGGCCATCGGCCAGGGGAGGTCGAGGATTTCCAGGGCGTCGCCGGGTCGCGCGCCTCCGGACGGTACGACGGCCATCCCGTCCGCCGCCGCGATGCCTCGCAGCATCGCCGGTCCGTTGTAGTGCAGGGGGACGACCCGGTCGGCGTGGTGGACGACCGGGACGAGCCGGGTGTCGTGCGGGTGACCCTGCACCTCGTCGCGGACCGGCGCGCGGTACGGCGGCGGCACCGGGGCGCCGGCGAGAGCCCGGAGCAGCGGCTCGGCCAGTGTGAGGAGTGCGGACACGGCGGCCAGCGGGTTGCCGGGCAACCCGACGAGGTGGCGGCCCGGCCGGCCGTCTTCGAGACGGGCGAGCAGCATCGGGTGGCCGGGGCGGACCCGTACGCCGTCCACGAGGAGGGTGGCGCCCGTCGCGGCGAGGACGGGGTGCACGTGGTCCAGGGGACCGGCGGCGGTCCCGCCGGTCGTGACGACCAGATCCGCCTCGGAGCCGGTGACGGCCGTGCGCAGGGCGTCGGCGTCGTCGCGGACCCGCCGGGTGGCGAGGACCTCGGCGCCGAGCGCGTTCAGCCAGGGGCCGAGCATCGGGCCGAGGGCGTCGCGGATGAGGCCCTCGTGGGGGAGTCCTTCGGTGAGCAGTTCGTCGCCGAGGACCAGGATCTCCACACGGGGGCGGGACAGCGCGGGAAGCTCGTCGTACCCGGCCGCGGCGGCGAGGCCGAGGACCGCCGGGGTGACCGGTGTCCCCGCGGGCAGCAGGAGGTCACCGGACCGGCACTCCTGTCCGCGGGGCCGGATGTCCTGGCCGTGCTGGACCTCGCGCAGGGCGTGCAGCCTGCCGGCGGAGTCGGTACGGGAGTGCTCGTTGCGGATGACCGCCGTGGTCTCGGGGGGAATCCGGGCGCCGGTGGCGATCCGCACTGCCGTGCCGTCGTCGAGCGCGGCGGCGGGGGTGTGCCCGGCGAGGACGGCGCCCTCCTCGTGGATCTTCCAGGGGCCGGGGCCGGCGACCGCCCAGCCGTCCATGGCGGAGGTGTCGAACGACGGCAGATCGGTGAGCGCGCGCAGCGGCTCGGCGAGCACGCGGCCGAGCGCCTGCCCGAGCGGGACGCGGCGGGGTTCGCCGGCGGTCGCGCCGGCGGCGCGCGCCGCGGCCCCGGCGCGTGCGGCGGTCTGCCGAGCGTCCGGCCAGGGGGTGGCGCGGTGCGGCTCCGCCGGGCGTGGCGGGGCGACGAGGGCCAGCGCGTCGTCCACTCCGTCGTTCTCGGGTTCGGCCGCCGTGCGCTCCTGCGGGGTCATCATCCGGCCTCGGCCCGGCCCGTCGTGTCGGAGCCCGCGGTGTCCGAGCCGGCCTGCTCGTGGCCCGCTCCGGCCGGGGCGGCGCCCTGGTCGGCCTCGTCGGCCCAGCGGACGGCGAGGGCGGCGGCCTTGCGGGCCGCCTCGGCCACGGCCTCGGGGCCGCCGGCGCCCGCCTTCGCCGCCGCGTAGCCCACCAGGAAGGTGGTCAGCGGCGCCGCGGGGCGGGCGACTCCGTGGGCGGCGTCACGGGCCAGATCGAGAAGCACGCCGGTGTCGACGTCCAACTCGATGCCCAGTTCGTCCTTGACTGCGGTGATCCATTCGTCCAGCACGTTCCCATGCTCCCTGATGCGGGCCCGGGCTGCGGCAATGTCCTCCCAGGTGTCGCAGTCGAAGGAGGCCAGGGGGGCGCCGTCGACGCGGATCGGGCGCAGTTCGCCGAGGAGCAGGCGCAGCGGGAGACCGGCGAGGGTGCCGTGCGCGGCGGCGAGGCGCTCCAACGCCCGGCGGAGCGGCTCGGAGCGGTAGGCCGCGACGAGGGGCTGGTCGCGGCCGTCGGAGTCGACCAGGAGCGCGGTGTCGGCCGTGGGGGCCCCGTCGAGGGCGTCCAGCAGGCGGCGGCCGGTCCGTTCGTCGAGGAACGGCAGGTCGGCGGAGAGGACGAGCACGGTCGCGGCAGTGGTCCGGCGGACACCGGCGTCGAGCGCGGCCAGCGGTCCCCCGCCGGGCGGATCCTCCCTGGCCCACTCCACGGGCCGGACGGTCGCCCGCAGCCCGCCGACCACCACGGTCGAGGCGGCGCCCCGGCAACCGGTCAGGACCCGGTCGAGCAGCGCCCGGCCGCCGACCCGTACGCCGGGCTTGTCCGCACCGCCGAGTCGCCTGGCGGCGCCTCCCGCCAGGACGACGGCGTCGTACTCGGTCGTCATCCCAGCAGTATGGTCCGCGCCCCGCCGGGAAAGCCCCTGAGATCGCCGACCGTCTCACCCACGGAGACGGCCACGGCCGCCCCGGCAGCCGGGGAGCCGTGGCCGTACGGAAGGCGCACCGGGGGACGCCCGGGCGCCCGGACCGTACGGCGGGGCACCGGCCGCTCCCGCACCGCCGCGACCGGCGGTGCGGCGCCCGGCCCGCCGGACGGGGGCCGGCCGGACCCGGACCGCCGGGAGCCGGCCGGACCCGCTTCCGTCAGAGCGTGCGCAGCAGGACCGAGGGGTGCTCGACGCAGTCCGCGACGTAGCGGAGGAACCCGCCCGCCGTGCCGCCGTCGCAGACCCGGTGGTCGAACGTGAGCGACAGCTGGACGACCTGGCGGACGGCCAGTTCGCCCTGGTGCACCCACGGCTTCGGGATGATCCGGCCGACCCCGAGCATCGCCGCCTCCGGGTGGTTGACGATCGGCGTGGACCCGTCGACCCCGAACACCCCGTAGTTGTTCAGGGTGAACGTCCCGCCGGTCAGGTCCGCCGGCGTCAGCGTCCCCTGCCGGGCGGACTCCGTCAGCCGCGCGAACTCCGCCGTCAGCGACTCCGCGGTACGCGTTCCCGCGTCCCGGACCACGGGCACCACCAGGCCGCGCTCCGTCTGGGCCGCGAACCCGAGGTGCACGGACGGCAGCCGGACGATCTCCCGGGCCGCCATGTCCACGGTCGAGTTGAGCTCCGGGAAGCGGGCGAGCGCGTGGGCGCAGATCCGGGCCAGCAGGGCGAGGAGCGAGATCTTCGGCCCGCCGGCGGCGTTCATCGCCGTGCGCGCCGCCATGAGCTCGGTCGCGTCGGCGTCGACCCAGCAGGTCGCGTCCGGGATCTCCGTACGGCTGCGCGAGAGCTTGTCGGCGACCGCGCCGCGGACGCCGCGCAGCGGAATCCGCTCACCGACGGCAGCGGACGAGGGCGCGGGCGCGGCGGCCGGAGCGGGGCGCACGGCCTCGGTCACGGCGACGGAGGCCCGTTCGACGTCCGCCCGCAGGATCAGCCCGTCCGGACCCGACCCGCGGACCTCGCGCAGGTCCAGCCCCTTCTCCCGCGCCAGCTTCCGCACCAGCGGCGAGATCACCGGAACCGGACCGTCGACGACCGGCTCGCGGGTGGCGGGGGCTGCGACCACCGGGGCCGCCGCCACCGGCGCGGGGGAGGCCGCGGGAACACCGTCCCTGCGCACCCGGCGGCGGCGCGCCGCCGGACCGGCCGTCCCGTAGCCCACCAGCACGTTGCCGGAGTACTCCGAGGAGACGGCGGACTCCGCCGTGGCGGCGCCCTGCGTCGCGGGCGCGGCCGCGTCCGCCGCGCCGGGAGCCGGTGCCCCCACCGCGACGGTCAGCAGCGGCGCCCCGACGGGGAGCTCGGTCCCCTCCTCGCCGAAGCGGGCCGTCACCACACCCCCGTAGGGGCAGGGGACCTCGACCATCGCCTTGGCGGTCTCGACCTCGACGACCGGCTGGTCGATGGCGACGACGTCGCCGACGTTCACCAGCCAGCGCACGATCTCGGCCTCGGTCAGCCCCTCGCCGAGGTCCGGCAGCTTGAATTCGAGCACCTGGGCCATCAGCTCTGCGCCTCCCACTGCAGGCGCGCGACCGCGTCGAGCACCCGGTCCACGCCGGGCAGGTGGTGCCGCTCCAGCATCGGCGGCGGGTAGGGGATGTCGAAGCCGGCGACCCGGAGCACCGGTGCCTCCAGGTGGTGGAAGCAGCGCTCGGTGACCCGTGCGGCGATCTCCCCGCCCGGTCCGCCGAACCCGGTCGACTCGTGCACGACGACCGCCCGCCCGGTCCTCCGCACGGAGGCGCAGACCGTCTCGTCGTCGAACGGCACGAGCGAGCGCAGGTCGACGACCTCCAGGTCCCAGCCCTCCGCCTGAGCGGCCTCGGCCGCCTCCAGGCAGACCGGCAGGGACGGCCCGTACGTGATCAGGGTGGCGCTGCGGCCGCTGCGGCGCACCACGGCCTTGCCGATCGGCTCCACGGCCGTCGGCGCCTCGGGCGACCAGTCGGACTTCGACCAGTACAGCCGCTTGGGCTCCAGGAAGACGACCGGGTCGTCGGAGGCGATCGCCGCCCGCAGGAGCCCGTAGGCGTCCTCGACGGTGGCCGGGGTGACGACGTGGAGGCCCGGCGTCGCCATGTAGTACGCCTCGGAGGAGTCGCTGTGGTGCTCGACGCCGCCGATCCCGCCGCCGTAGGGCACCCGGACCACCAGCGGCATCGGCAGCGCGCCGCGCGTGCGGTTCCGCATCCGCGAGACGTGGCTGATCAGCTGCTCGAACGCGGGGTAGGCGAAGGCGTCGAACTGCATCTCGACGACCGGCCGCAGCCCGTACATCGCCATGCCGACGGCCGTGCCGAGGATGCCCGCCTCGGCGAGCGGCGTGTCCGTACAGCGGTCCTCGCCGAACTCCTTGGCCAGGCCGTCCGTGACCCGGAAGACGCCGCCGAGCGTGCCGACGTCCTCTCCCATCACGTGGACGGTCGGGTCCTCGGCCATCGCGTCGCGCATGGCCCGCTGCAGGGCCTGCGCCATCGTCGCCGGCTTGGCGGGCTTGGCCGGCTTGGCCGCCGTACTGGTCGTCATCACGCCTCGCTCTCGGCGTCGAGCTCGGCACGCAGCTGCGCCGCCTGCTCGCGCAGCTGTGCCGTCTGTTCGGCGTACACGTGCGCGAACAGGTCCATCGGGTCGAGCACCGGGTCGGCGTTCATCCGCTCGCGCAGGGTCGCCGCCATCGTCTCGGCGGCCTCGGCCGCCTGCCGCTTGCCGTCGTCGTCGAGCATGCCGCGCTCCGTCAGCTCCCGCTCCAGGATCAGGATCGGGTCGTGCGCCCGCCAGGTCTCGACCTCGCCGTCGCCGCGGTAGCGGGTGGCGTCGTCGGCGTTGGTGTGGGCGTCGATGCGGTACGTCACGGCCTCGACCAGCGTCGGTCCGCCGCCGCGCCGTGCGCGGGCGACGGCCTCGGTCAGCACCTGGTGGACGGCGACCGCGTCGTTGCCGTCGACCAGCCGGCCCGGCATGCCGTAGCCGACGGCCTTGTGCGCCAGCGACGGGGCCGCCGTCTGCTTGGCGAGCGGCACGGAGATCGCGAAGCCGTTGTTCTGCACGAAGAAGACCACGGGGGCCTGCCAGACGGCCGCGAAGTTCAGCGCCTCGTGGAAGTCGCCCTCGCTCGTGCCGCCGTCGCCGACCATGGCGAGCGCGACCACGTCGTCGCCCTTGAGCCGGGCGGCGTGGGCCAGCCCGACCGCGTGCGGGAGTTGGGTGGCGAGCGGCGTGGACAGCGGGGCGATCCGGTACTCGCGCGGGTCGTAGCCGGTGTGCCAGTCACCGCGCAGCAGCGTCAGCGCCTGGACCGGGTCGAGGCCACGGGCCACGGCGGCGAGGGTGTCGCGGTACGAGGGGAAGAGCCAGTCACGCTCCTCCAGGGCCATCGCGGCGGCGACCTCACAGGCCTCCTGGCCGGTGGTCGACGGGTACACGGCGAGGCGGCCCTGCTTGGTGAGGGCGGTGGCCTGGGCGTTGTACCGGCGGCCCCGCACCAGCTCGGCGTAGAGACGTCGCAGCAGCTCGGGGTCGACCGAGTCCACCGCGTCCGTGCCGAGGACGCGGAACGGCTCGGCATCGGGCAGGAGCGGGCCGGGGTCGGTGCGCGGCTTCCACGCCGGGGGCGGGGYGCCCGCGCACGGCGCGGTGGCGGACCGACGCTGGTCGAGGCCGTGACGTACCGCATCGACGCCCACACCAACGC
>NZ_RDBI01000040.1:2621459-2639943 GCF_008042125.1 Streptomyces sp. MS191 | reverse complement strand
GCTCTTGGACTGTCGAACTGCGCTGTTGCAACGAGTCCACCTCCTCGTGGGAGCGGGCATAAGACCCGAAGGCGGGTGGCGCGGGTGTGGCGCGCCTCACCTACCGATTGTTCGGTCGTGGAGGCATTTTGGCTACAGGCACCCTCAGCCTGTGGACAAACGGTTCTCCACAGCCTGGGATAGAGACATGTCGTCCATGGGAGAGAGGCGGGGGGACATGGCGGATGAACAAATGGCCGACGGCTGGGAGCGAGCCCTGAACCAGAGCCCGGGCCCGGCACAGGCCTCGGCCGGGGGCGGACCGCCCCAGGGCCCTGCCGCGCGCCCGCTCGACGCCGTGGACCGCGACATCCTGCGGATCCTGCAGACGGACGGCCGCGCGTCGATACGCTCCGTCGCGGAACGGGTCCATGTGTCCAGGGCCAACGCGTACGCGCGGATCAACCGGCTCATCGACGACGGGGTGATCCGTGGCTTCAGCGCCCGGGTGAACCACGAGCGCGCGGGCCAGGGGGCGTCGGCCTACATCACGCTCAAGATCGTCCAGAACTCCTGGCGGACCGTGCGCGAGCAGCTCCAGGCCCTGCCCGGAGCCGCGCACATCGCCCTGGTCAGCGGGGACTTCGACGTCCTGCTGCTGGTACACACCCCCGACAATCGCACGTTGCGGGAGCTGGTGCTCACCAAGCTCCAGTCGATCCCCGAGGTGCTGTCGACCCGCACCCTGCTGGTCTTCGAGGAGACCGACCTGGACCCCGACCACCTGGGCTGATCCCGCCGGCCGCCGTACGGGCTCCTCCGGCGCCCTCCGCCGGCACAGGGCCGTGCGGGGGAATCCCCGGCCGCGACGGGCGAGACCCCGCCTCGGAGCCCGGACGCCGAGCCCCGAGGCGGTCGGGGGAGCCGTCCCCCGGTCCGTCCGCGGCCCGGCGGCGTGCCCCGCCGGGGTCCCGGGCACTTCCCGCGCCGCCCGTCCCGCGCCGCTCGCGGCAAAATCGGAATCGGCGAAGGCACCGCCCGGACAGGTCCTAGCGGGCCGTGCGCAGCCCGTCGAAGGCCAGGTGCACGACGGTGTCCGCGAGCTGCTCGCGCTCCGTCTCGGCACCCGGGTGCGGCCGGTACCACTCCACCAGCGAGTTGATCATGCCGAACAGGAGCCGGGTGGCGAGCCGTATGTCCACGTCCGCGCGGAGGTCGCCGTCGGCGGCGGCCGCCTTGAGCAGATCGGCCACCTTCTGGTCGAACTCCCGGCGGCGCTCCAGCGCCCACCGCTCGGTCGACGTGTTGCCCCGGACCCGCAGCAGCAGCGTGACGTACGGCAGCTCCGCCATCAGCACCTCGACGGTGCGGCGGGTGACGTACTCGACCTGGTCGATGGCCCGGCCACGCCCGGCGCCCGGCTCGTCCAGGATCGCGAAGAGACCGTCCAGGGCCCGGCTGACGGCCCGCCGCAGCAGCTCCTCCTTGCCCGCCACGTGGTGGTAGATCGAGGACTTGGAGATCCCCGCCGCCTTGGACAGGTGCTCCATGGAGGTTCCGTCGTAGCCGCGTTCGTTGAAGACCCGCACGGCGACCGAGAGCAGCGTCTCGGGGGTGTAGGTGTCGCGCTTCGCCGTCGTCACGACGCGACCCCCTCGCCGGCCGCCTGCCGCTCGGCCCCGTCCCGCGCCGCCTGCTCGGCGGCGACCCGGCGCCGCAGCGCCTGGGAGGGCGCGTAGCGGCCCGTCGGGTACTCCTCGTGGAGGTTCGACAGGGTCTCCAGGACCCAGTCGACGCCCAGTTCCGCGGCCCAGGCCAGCGGCCCGCGCGGGTAGTTGACGCCGAGCCGCATCGCGGTGTCGATGTCGTCGGCGTCCGCCACCCCGCGCGCGGCGGCGTCGAGGGCGAAGTCGGCGAGCATGGCGACGGTCCGCGCGACGATCATGCCGGGCACGTCCCGGATCACGCTGACCTTCTTGCCGGCGGCCTGGAAGAGCCCGATCGCCTCCTGCAGCGACCGGTCGTCCACGGTCACGGCGGGCGCGAGCACGATCCGCTCACAGGTGCGGTAGTCCAGCGCGAGGTCGAAGTGGACGACGGGCATCTCGGCGTCGTCCGCGGCGGTGCCGTCGGCCAGGAAGAGCCGGGTCCCGCTCGGCAGCTCGATCCAGCCCGGGTATCCCGGGACCGCGTCCTCCTCGAAGTCGACGACGACGCCCGCCTCCTGGAACAGCCCGGCCAGGGGCGCGGCCTGGTACAGCTCGCCCTGGACGACCACGGAGGCCGGCGGGGCCGCGGGCGGCGCGGTGTGCGGCGCGGGCGCCGCCGCGTCCGGCCCGTACGGGAACCAGCCGTGGCCGGACTTGCGACCCAGCCGCGCCGACTCCACCAGCCGGCGCTGGGCGAGGGACGGCGTGAACCTGGGGTCCTGGTGGAAGGAGTCCCAGACGGAGCGGGTGACGGCCTCGTTCACGTCCTGGCCGATCAGGTCGGTCAGCTCGAACGGACCCATCCGGAAGCCGCCGCACTCGCGCAGGGCCGCGTCGATGGTCGCGGGGTCGGCGACGCCCTCCTCGTACACCCGCAGCGCCTCGGCGTAGAAGGGGCGGGCGATCCGGTTGACGACGAAGCCGGGGGTGTCGGCGCAGCGCACCGGCGTCTTCCCCCAGCCCTTCGCCGTCTCGTACGCGCGCGTGGCGGCGGAGGCGTCGGTCGCGAAGCCGCTGACGACCTCCACGAGCGGGAGCAGCGGTGCCGGGTTGAAGAAGTGCAGTCCGACGAACCGGCCGGGGAGGCGCAGCCCGCCGGCGATGGCGGTGACGGACAGCGAGGAGGTGTTGGTGGCGAGGACGGTGTCGTCGCCGACGATCTTCTCCAGTTCGGCGAACAGCTGCCGCTTGACGTCGAGTCGCTCGACGATCGCCTCGACCACGAGGGCCGCGTCCGCGAGCTCCGTGAGGTCGGCGGCGGCGTACAGCCGCGCCACGGCGTCCTCGCGCGCGGCGCGGTCCATCCGGCCCTTCTCGACCAGCCGGTCCAGGCGGGCGGCGAGAGCGGTCACGGCCTCCTCGGCACGGCCCGGGACGCTGTCGTAGAGGCGGACGGGGTGGCCGGCGACCAGGGCGACCTGGGCGATCCCCTGGCCCATGGTGCCCGTGCCGACGACGGCGACGGTGCGGCTCCGGTCGATGGCGTCGGCCCAGGCGTCCGGCGCGGCGTCGCTCACATTGGCGGTCATACGACTGATCCTCCCCGATGGGTTGTCCACAGCTTCGACAGACCCCCTTGTCCCGACCGATCGTTCGGTTACTCTAACTCTGTCCGCCTGTCCCTGCCCAGCTCGACGAGGAGTTGGTCCCGCAATGGCCGCCGCTCAGCTGACCACCGACGCCCTGGCCGAGAAGCACCGGTCCACACTCGACCAGGCTCTCGACACCATCCGCACCCGTGCCTACTGGTCGCCGCACCCGGAGCACCCCAAGGCCTACGGCGAGAACGGCTCGCTGGACGCCGCCGCCGGACTCGCCGCGTACGAAGCGCTGCTGAACGGCCGGTTCGAGCTCGACCAGCCCGGCACCGACGGCTGGACCGGCGGCGAGGTCTCGCCCTACGGCCCCGCGCTGGGCGTGGAGTACCCGCACGCCGACATCGACGTCCTGCTGCCCGCGATGCGCGCCGGCATGGGCGCCTGGCGCGACGCCGGAGCGGAGACCCGCGCCCTGGTGTGCCTGGAGATCCTCGCCCGGATCTCGGCCCGCACCCACGAGTTCGCGCACGCGGTCATGCACACCAGCGGCCAGGCGTTCATGATGGCGCTCCAGGCCGGCGGCCCGCACGCCCAGGACCGCGGCCTGGAGGCCGTGGCCTACGCCTACGCGGAGCAGACCCGCACCCCCGGCAGCGCCGACTGGTCCAAGCCGCAGGGCAAGCGTGACCCGCTGCAGCTGTCCAAGCAGTTCACCCCGGTCGCCCGCGGCATCGCGCTGATGATCGGCTGCAACACCTTCCCCACGTGGAACGGCTACCCGGGCCTGTTCGCGTCGCTCGCCACCGGCAACCCGGTGCTCGTCAAGCCGCACCCGCGCGCCGTGCTTCCGCTGGCACTCACGGTCCGCGTGGCCCGCGAGGTCCTCGCCGAGGCCGGCTTCGACCCGAACCTCGTCGCGCTGGCCGTCGAGCGGCCCGGTGAGGGCATCGCCAAGACCCTCGCCGTCCGCCCCGAGATCCGGATCATCGACTACACCGGTTCCACCGCCTTCGGCGACTGGCTGGAGTCGAACGCGCGCCAGGCGCAGGTCTACACCGAGAAGGCGGGCGTCAACACGGTCGTCGTCGACTCCACCGACGACTACAAGGGCATGCTCTCCAACCTGGCCTTCTCGCTCTCGCTGTACAGCGGCCAGATGTGCACCACCCCGCAGAACCTGCTGATCCCCCGCGAGGGCATCAGCACGGACGCGGGCCCCCGGTCCTACGACGAGGTCGTCGCCGATCTCGCCGCGGCCGTCGGCGGTCTGCTGGGCGACGACGCCCGGGCCAACGCCCTGCTCGGCGCGCTGGTGAACCCCGACGTGAAGGCGCGCCTGGAGGCCGCCGCCGGTCTGGGCGAGGTGGCGCTGGCCTCCCGCGAGGTGGCGAACCCGGACTTCCCGGACGCCGTCGTGCGGACGCCCGTCATCGTGAAGCTGGACGGCTCCAAGCCGGACGCGGAGGCCGCGTACTTCTCCGAGTGCTTCGGCCCCGTCTCCTTCGCCGTCTCGGTCGACTCGACCGCCGACGCCCTGGAGCTGCTGCGGCGCACGGTGCGCGAGAAGGGCGCGATGACGGTCGGCGCCTACACGACCTCGGCCGACACCGAGCGCGCGATCGAGGAGGTCTGCCTGGAGGAGTCGGCGCAGCTCTCGCTGAACCTGACCGGCGGGGTCTACGTCAACCAGACCGCGGCGTTCTCCGACTTCCACGGCTCCGGCGGGAACCCGGCGGCCAACGCGGCGCTGTGTGACGGCGCTTTCGTCTCCAACCGGTTCCGGGTGGTGGAGGTCCGCCGCCAGGCCTGACCCACGCGATCGCGGGGACCCCTCAGGGGGTCTCCGCGATCTCCGCGTAGCGCTGGACCCAGGCGTGCATGGCGATCGCCGCCGCGGCGCCGGCGTTGATGGAGCGGGTCGAACCGAACTGGGCGATCGAGCAGACCATGGCCGCGTGCCGGCGGGCCTCCTCGGTGAGGCCCGGCCCCTCCTGCCCGAACAGCAGCACACAGCGCCGCGGCAGCACGGTCCGCTCCAGCGGCACGGCGCCCGGCAGGTTGTCGATCCCGATGATCGGCAGGTCCTCGGCCGCCGCCCACGCGGTCAGCGACTCCGTGTCGGGGTGATGCCGCACATGCTGGTAGCGGTCGGTGACCATCGCCCCGCGCCGGTTCCAGCGCCGGCGGCCCACGATGTGGATCTCCTTCGCCAGGAAGGCGTTCGCGGTCCGCACCACCGACCCGATGTTGAAGTCGTGGCCCCAGTTCTCCACCGCCACGTGGAAGTCGTGGCGCCGGGTGTCCAGGTCGGCGACGATCGCCTCCCGCGTCCAGTACCGGTAGGGGTCGACGACGTTCCGCCGGTCGCCGGCGGCCAGCAGCTCGGGGTCGTAGCGCTCGCCCTGCGGCCAGGGCAGCGGATGCGGCCCGACACCGACCTCGGGGGCGAACCCCTCGTCGTACTGGGCCGGCTCGTCCCCGGCCGTCCCCGGCCCTGCCGTCCCCGGTCCGGCAGTCTCCGATCCGGCCGTCCGCGGGAGGACCGGCTCGTGCGGGGTGGGCCGGGTCGGGCCCGACGGCTCGTACGACACGCTCGGCTGTTCGGTGGTGCTCACCCGACGAGGGTACGGGGMGACGGCTCCTCGTCCGCACGACGCTGCTCGGGGACCGCCTCGTCCCGGCGCCGCGGGAACAGCCGGTCCCTGCCGCGCCCGACCCGCGTGCCCAGCCAGACCAGGAACGCCGTCGGCAGGAACACCGCGTCGGCGGAGATCATCGCGAGCGAGAAGAAGGGCAGCCCGAGGAGCAGCGCGATCCCGGCGTGCTCCAGCATCATCGCGACCAGCAGGACGTTCTTGACCTTGCGGTTGAACAGGGTGAAGGGGAAGGCGACCTGCACGGCCACGGTCCCGTAGGTCAGCAGCAGCACGACCAGCGCGCTGGAGCCGAGCAGGTCGGAGAGGGCGGGCCAGGGGGAGAAGTAGTCCAGCTTCAGCGGGTAGTACAGGGCCGTGCCGTCCTGCCACCGCGATCCCTGGATCTTGTACCAGCCGGCCGTCGCGTAGATCAGGCAGACCTCGGCCATGATCACGAGCAGCGCCGCGTTGTGGGTGAGGTTGGCGATCACGTCGAGCAGGGTGCGCGGCTCGCCCGGTGCGTGCCGGCAGGCCAGCCACCACAGCGCCTGCCCCGCCCAGAGCGCCCAGAGCAGCACGACGAGCCACCACTCGCCGGTGACCCCGGAGTGGTACGTGGCGACGAGCAGCAGGACGCCGAGCACGGTCCACAGCACGGGTCCGACGACGTCCCGGCGGGGTGCCGCCCCGAGACCGGCCGCACGCTCCTCGCGGGCGAGGCGGCGGGCGTCGAGCGACCAGACCTGGGAGCAGCGGGTCAGGACGAGGTAGAGCGCGGCGAGGTGCACGACGTTGTCGCCGCCGTCGCCCATGAAGATGGAGCGGTTCTGCAGTGACAGCACCCCGGCCATGAAGACCACGGACACGGCGCGGGTGCGCCAGCCCAGGAGCAGCAGGACGGCGGAGAGGACGGCGAGTCCGTAGACGATCTCGAACCACAGACCGCTGTCCGTCCACATCAGCGCCGTGAAGGAGTGGTTGTCGGCGATCAGCTGCCGGCCCATCTCCCAGGACCACGGGCCGTCGGGGCCGTACAGCTCGCGGCGGTGCGGCAGCTCGCGCAGCAGGAAGAGCAGCCAGGTGAGGGAGAAGCCGATCCGGACGATCGCGGTCTGGTACGGACCGAGAGCCGAGCCGGTGACGCGCTGGACGGCGCGGGCGAGCCGGCGGTCGAAGGGTTCGCGGGCCGCCGCCGTCCGCCCCTGGGGCGGCGAGGACGGTGCGGGCCGCGGGGTGGCCGGGTCGAGCCCCCTTCGACCGCCGGCTCGCCCGCGCCGTCCAGCGCGTCACCGGCTCGGCTCTCGGTCCGTACCAGACCGCGATCGTCCGGATCGGCTTCTCCCTCACCTGGCTGCTCTTCCTGCTGCGCGAGCTGCCGCACCGCCGCGAGCTGTACGGCCCCGACGGCCCGTGGTCCTGGGAGATGGGCCGGCAGATCGGCGGCGGTCACCGACCACCAGGGCAGGTCCCGGTGGTGGGGGGCGGTGCTGGTCCTCTCCCCGCTCCAGGACGGGGACTGCACGGCGCGGGTCTCCGAGCGGAGCTGGATCTTCTCGACCTCACCGCCGAGACGCTCCCCGTCGAGGCGGAGCATGACGATCCGGCGCAGGTAGTTCTCCGAGAGCCGGCCGCGCAGGCCGTTGGGGCGGAAGTCGTCGGTGTGGGAGTTGAGGTAGAAGTCGAAGGCCCGGCGCAGCTCGTTCTGGTCGACGTGGCTGGGCAGCAGACTGCCGCGGATCGCCTCGGCGTCCTGGGCCGACAGGTCGATCCACCCGGTGGTGCGCCGGGTGCCGTCGTCGGCCGCGAGCTCGGCGCGGACCTGGACGGCGATGTTCTGCTGGAGCGGGTTGGGAGCGAAGAGCTTCCAGTTCTGCTCGAACTCGGGGTAGACCCAGCCGTCGACGGCCTCACCGTGCTGTTTGGTCAGCGTGTTCGAGGGCGCGACGTGCAGGAACACCATCGAGAGGTGGACGCAGGCCAGGACTCCGATGACGGCCAGCGCGACGGCCGCGACGACCTGGTACGGGAGGGACAGCGCGGCCATCCCCGCGCCGGGCCGGCCGCCGTCGAGTCCGGAGCCGGAGGCCTGCACGGGGTCCGGCTCCTCGGCCGGTCCGGATCCGGACATCGAGCCGGATATCGGGCCCGATATCGGGGCGGGGCCGGGTATCGAAGGGTGATCGGGCGGCGGGTCGGTGGCCGGGGCGGAGGCGCCCGTCGCCGTGTCCGGAGCCGCCGTGCCGGGGGCATCCCGGCCCTCAGGCGCGCTCTCGTCGCCGTACGAGTTCATCCCCGCCCCGATCCCGCTCGGTCCACCCCGGTTATCCACAGGGTTGACACCATACGGGCCCCCGACCCACCATTGAAGTCATTCAACCGAACGATCGGTCGGTAGGGAGTCCGATGACCGCAGGGACAGCAGCGACAGCAGTGACCGCGGAGGCGCAGGCCGGACAGGGCGCGCAGGCCGGTGACGACGCGGCCACCGCGGCGACCCACGCGGCCTACGAGGCCGTGTTCGACGCCGCCGTCGCCGCCGACGAGCGCATCGAGCCGCGCGACTGGATGCCCGACGCCTACCGGGCCTCCCTCGTGCGCCAGATCGCACAGCACGCCCACTCCGAGATCATCGGCATGCAGCCGGAGGCCAACTGGATCACCCGCGCGCCCTCGCTGCGCCGCAAGGCGATCCTCATGGCCAAGGTCCAGGACGAGGCCGGCCACGGGCTCTACCTCTACAGCGCCGCCGAGACGCTCGGCACCAGCCGCGACGAGCTGCTCGACAAGCTCCACTCCGGCCGCCAGAAGTACTCCTCGATCTTCAACTACCCCACGCTGACCTGGGCCGACGTCGGCGCCATCGGCTGGCTCGTGGACGGCGCCGCCATCACGAACCAGGTCCCGCTCTGCCGCTGCTCCTACGGCCCGTACGCCCGCGCGATGGTCCGGGTCTGCAAGGAGGAGTCGTTCCACCAGCGCCAGGGATACGAAGCCCTGCTCGCCCTGTCGAACGGCACCGAGGCCCAGCACGCCATGGCGCAGGACGCGGTCGACCGCTGGTGGTGGCCCTCGCTGATGATGTTCGGCCCGCCCGACGACGAGTCGGCGCACTCCGCGCAGTCGATGGCCTGGAAGATCAAGCGCCACTCCAACGACGAGCTGCGCCAGCGCTTCGTCGACATCGCCGTCCCGCAGGCCGAGGCCCTCGGCCTCACCCTCCCCGACCCCGACCTCCGGTGGAACGAGGAGCGCGGACACCACGACTTCGGCGCCATCGACTGGACCGAGTTCTGGGACGTCCTCAAGGGCAACGGCCCCTGCAACGAACAGCGACTCGACAAGCGCCGCAAGGCCCACGAGGACGGCGCCTGGGTCCGGGACGCCGCCGCGGCGTACGCCGGCAAGCACACCGACCGGCGCACGGCCGGCCGACAGGACGACCAGCACGCGGACCAGCACGACGGGGAGGCACGGGCATGACCACCAACGGATGGCCGCTGTGGGAGGTGTTCGTGCGCTCGCGCCGCGGACTGTCCCACACCCACGCCGGCAGCCTGCACGCGCCGGACGCCGAGATGGCCCTGCGCAACGCCCGCGACCTCTACACCCGCCGCAACGAAGGCGTCTCGATCTGGGTGGTCCCCTCCGCCGAGATCACCGCCTCCTCGCCCGACGAGAAGGACCCCTTCTTCGAACCGTCGGCCGACAAGCCCTACCGCCACCCGACCTTCTACGAGATCCCGGACGGGGTGAAGCACCTGTGAGCGACACCGCCGTGATCACCACAGCCGCCCTCGCCCTCGGCGACGACGCCCTCGTGCTCTCCCACCGGCTGGGGGAGTGGGCCGGCAGCGCCCCCGTCCTGGAGGAGGAGGTCGCCCTCGCCAACATCGCGCTCGACCTGCTCGGCCAGGCACGCATCCTGCTCTCCCTCGTCGGCGACGAGGACGAGCTGGCCTACCTCCGCGAGGAGCGGGCCTTCCGCAACAGCCAGCTCGTCGAGCAGCCGAACGGCGACTTCGCCCACACCATCGCCCGCCAGCTCTACTTCTCCACCTACCAGCGACTGCTGTACGGGGAGCTGGCCACCGGCGACGGGCCGCTGGCCGGACTCGCCGCCAAGGCCGTCAAGGAAGTCGCCTACCACCAGGACCACGCCGAGCACTGGACCCTGCGCCTCGGCGACGGCACGGACGAGAGCCACGCCCGCATGCAGCGGGCCTGCGACGCCCTGTGGCGCTTCACAGGCGAACTGTTCCAGCCCGTCGAGGGCCTCGACGTCGACCTGACCGCCATGGAGAGCACCTGGCTGGCCTCCGTCACGGACGTCCTCACCCGGGCCACCCTCACCGTGCCGGAGGGCCCCCGCACCGGCGCCTGGGCCGCGGGCGCCGGACGCCAGGGCCTGCACACCGAGTCCTTCGGCCGGATGATCGCCGAGATGCAGCACCTGCACCGCAGCCACCCGGGGGCGACATGGTGACCATGACGGCCCTGGAACAGGAACTGAGCCGGGTCGCCGGCGCCGTTCCCGACCCCGAGCTGCCCGTCCTCACCCTGGAGGACCTCGGCGTCCTGCGCGGCGCCAAGGTCCTCGGCCCCGGCCGGGTCGAGGTCGAACTGACCCCGACCTACACCGGATGCCCGGCGATCGAGGCCATGTCGGCCGACATCGAGCAGGCCCTCCACGCCCACGGCGTGCCCGAGGTCACCGTCGTGACGGTCCTCTCCCCCGCCTGGTCGACGGACGACATCACCGAGGAAGGCCGGCGCAAGCTCGCCGAGTTCGGCATCGCCCCGCCGCGCCCCCAGGGCCCGGCCGGCGGACCGGTACCGCTGACCCTCGCGATCCGCTGCCCCCACTGCGGATCCACCGACACCGAACTGCTCAGCCGGTTCTCCTCCACCGCGTGCAAGGCACTGCGCCGCTGCACGGCCTGCCGCGAACCGTTCGACCACTTCAAGGAGTTGTAGATGTTCCATCCGCTCCGGGTGAGCGAGGTCGAGCAGCTCACGGACGACTCGGTGGCCGTCACCTTCACGGTCCCGCCCGAGCTGCGCGAGACCTACCGCCACACCCCCGGCCAGCACCTCGCCCTGCGCCGCACCACGCGGGACGGCGAGGAGATCCGCCGCACCTACTCCATCTGCGCCCCGGCCACCCCGGCCGGCGAGGACCCCGTCCTGCGGGTGGGCATCCGGCTGGTCGACGGCGGCGAGTTCTCCACGTACGCGCTCAAGGAGCTGACCGCCGGAGACGTCGTCGAGGTCATGGAGCCGATGGGCCGCTTCGTCCTCGACCCGCGGCCCGGGCACTTCGCGGCCGTCGTCGGCGGCAGCGGCATCACCCCGGTCCTGTCGATGGCGGCCACCCTGCTCGCCCGCGAGCCCGAGGCCCGGTTCTGCCTGGTCCGCAGCGACCGCACCGCGTCCTCGACGATGTTCCTCGACGAGGTGGCCGACCTCAAGGACCGCTACCCCGACCGCTTCCAGCTCGTCACCGTCCTCTCCCGCGAGGAGCAGCAGTCCGGACTGCCGTCCGGACGCCTCGACCAGGACCGGCTCACCGCGCTCCTGCCCGCGCTGCTGCCCGTCGAGGAGATCGACGGCTGGTTCCTCTGCGGCCCCTTCGGCCTCGTCCAGGGCGCCGAGCGGGCCCTGCGCGGACTCGGAGTCACCCGCGGCCGGATCCACCAGGAGATCTTCCACGTCGACGACGGCTCCGCACCCGCCCCGGCGGCCACGGCCGGCGCCCCGGTCCACGCCACACTGACCGCCACCCTGCACGGCCGCTCCGGCAACTGGCCGGTCCAGGAGGGCGAGACGCTCCTCGACACCGTGCTGCGCGCCCGCGCGGACGCCCCGTACGCCTGCAAGGGCGGCGTCTGCGGCACCTGCCGCGCCTTCCTCGTCGGCGGAGAGGTGCGGATGGACCGCAACTT
Organism: Streptomyces sp. MS191; assembly: GCF_008042125.1. Taxonomy (GTDB): domain Bacteria; phylum Actinomycetota; class Actinomycetes; order Streptomycetales; family Streptomycetaceae; genus Streptomyces. Next base: position 2,628,139 of record NZ_RDBI01000040.1, on the reverse strand, counting down.
CGCCCTCGAACCGGAGGAGACCGAAGCCGGTTACGTGCTGGCGTGCCAGTCCCACCCGGCCACCGCGGACGTGGAGTTGGACTTCGACCGCTGACGTCCGCGGCCGTCGCCCCCCGCCCATTCCCTTCCGGTAGAACCTGTTCTATCTTGACGGTCCGTCAGACGGCGGACCGTCAGGACAGGAACGGGAGGGCAAGGCCGTGGACTTCACCTTCACCGAGGAACAGCAGGCAGCCGTCGAAGCGGCCAAGGCCGTCTTCTCGGGCACCGCACCCGACGCCGTACCCAGCCCCGCCCTCACCCCCGGAGCGGTCGCCGACGACCTCGACCGACCCCTCTGGAAGCGCCTCGCCGACGCCGGACTCCTCGGCCTCGTCCTCACCCCCGAACACGACGGCGCCGGCCTCGACACCACCGCCCTCTGCCTCGTCCTGCGCGAATCGGCACGAGTCCTCGCCCGCGTCCCCCTGCTGGAGACCTGCGCCGTCGCGATGACCGTCGAGCGCTACGCCCCCGACACCACAGCGGCCGACCTCCTGCCCCGCGTCGCCCGCGGCGAACTCGTCCTCACCGCCGCCCCCAACGGCCGCAGCGGCCACGACGCCGCCGAACTGGCCGTCACCGCCCGCCTCGACGACACCGACTGGATCCTCGACGGCACGCAGAACGCCGTCCCCTGGGCCCACACCGCGGACCGCATCGCCGTCCCCGCCCACACCGCCGACGGCCGGACCGTCCTCGCCCTGATCCCCCGCACCCACACCGGCCTCACCCTGGCCGAGCAGTACTCCACCAGCGGCGAACTCCTCGCCGCACTCACCCTCGACTCCGTGCGCCTCGCCGGCACCGACGTCATCGACACCGACGGCGCCTGGGACTGGCTGCGCGGCGTCCTCGCCACCGGAACCTGCGCCCTCGCCCTCGGGCTCGGCGAGAGCGTCCTCGCCATGACGAGCCAGTACACCGGGAAACGCGAACAGTTCGGCCACCCCGTGGCCACCTTCCAGGCCGTCGCGGTCCAGACCGCCGACCGCTACATCGACCTGCGGGCCATGGAGGTCACCCTCTGGCAGGCCGCCTGGCGCATCAGCACCGGAGCCGGCGGCCCACTCCCGCCCGCGGCGGACATCGCCGTCGCCAAGATCTGGGCCTCCGAGGGCGTACGCCGCGTGGTGCAGACCGCGCAACACCTGCACGGCGGCTTCGGCGCCGACACCGACTACCCGCTGCACCGCTACCACGCCTGGGCCAAACAGCTCGAACTCGCCCTCGGCCCGGCCACCGCCCACGAAGAGGCCCTGGGCGACCTCCTGGCCGCACACCCCCTCGGCTGACACGACGCCCGCTCGGACCGCGCGCCCCCCGGCGCTCCGGGAGAACCGGACCGCCGGGCGCCGCCACCACGATCAGAGAACGAAGGCCTGGCTGCCGCCGTCCGCCACCATCGGACGCCCCGCGCCGTCCCAGGCCAGCATCCCGCCGTCGACGTTCACGGCGTCGATCCCCTGCTGCACCAGGTACTGCGTGACCTGCGCCGACCGACCGCCGACACGGCACATCACATACGCACGCCGACCATCGGCGACCGCCTCGGTCACCTCACCGAAACGCGCCACGAAGTCGCTCATCGGCACGTGCAGCGCGTCCTCGACATGACCGGCCGCCCACTCGTCGTCCTCGCGGACGTCCAGCACCAGGGCGTCTGCGGGCACGGAGGCCACGTCCACCGAGGGCAGCGGGGCGAAATTCATGGGACTGGCCTTCTCTCGTCTGAACCGCCCGACCGAACGCGAGCTCTCTCGAAACTACTGCACCAGGGAGGCGAGCTCCGCCTCCCGCTCGGAGACCTGCGCGAGCAGCTGCTCCGCGATCTCCTCCAGCAGCCGGTCCGGATCGTCCGGAGCCATCCGCAGCATCGCGCCGATCGCGCTCTCCTCCAGCTCCCGCGCGACGACCGTCAGCAGCTCCTTGCGCTGCGACAGCCACTCCAGCCGCGCGTACAGCTCCTCGCTCTCGCTCAGCCGCTCCGGCTCAGGAGCCGGTCCGGCCGCCCACTCGGCGGACAGCTCGCCGAGGAGGCGGACGTCACCGCGCGCGTACGCGGCGTTCACCCGGGTGATGAACTCCTCGCGGCGCTTGCGCTCGTCCTCGTCCCGCGCCAGGTCGGGGTGGGCCTGGCGGGCCAGCTCGCGGTACAGCTTGCGTGCCTCCTCGCTCGGCCGGACCCGCTTCGGCGGCTGCACCGGCTGCTCGGTCAGCATCGCGGCGGCTTCGGGGGACAGCCCGTCGGAGTCGATCCAGTCGTGGAAGAGCTCCTCCACCCCGGGCATCGGCATGACGTTGGCGCGCGCCTCCTGCGCCCGCCGCAGATCCTCCGGATCCCCGGTCCTGGCCGCCTTGGCCTCGGCGATCTGCGCGTCCAGCTCGTCCAGCCGCGCGTACATCGGCCCGAGTCTCTGGTGATGCAGCCGGGAGAAGTTCTCCACCTCGACCCGGAACGTCTCGACCGCGATCTCGAACTCGATCAGCGCCTGCTCCGCCACGCCCACGGCCTTCTCCAGCCGCGCCTCGGGCCGCTCCGTACCGGGCTCACCACCCGCGCCCGCGCCCTGTTCCACGTCCACGTCCTCGCTCCGGTCCGTCACGCCTCCAGCCTACGGTCACCTCGGGGGGCCTCCCCCCTCCCAGCCCCTTCGCGTTCCTCCGGGGATCCGCCGGCCTCATGGCCCACGACCTCGCCGGATCACCCGTCACCGGCGTCGCCGCCCAGATATGCGGCGACGCCCACGCGGCGAACTTCGGCCACGTCCGCCGACGACCTCTGGGCCGCCCCGGCTGCGGCAACGCCACGCCACCTCGCGACGCCACGCGACGCCTCCGAGGTGTCCGGCCACCTACACCAGACACCTGACGCGGTCACCGAACGCCGGCCACCAGTCACCGGTCGCCGCGCGTCAGACGCCGAGTTCGGCCGCCATCCGGCCGTTGTTCACGGCCGTCACCAGGTCCGCGTGGTCCGCGGTGGTGCGGTCCGCGTAGGCCACGGCGAACGTGGCGATCGCCTCGTCCAGTTCCTCGTTCTTTCCGCAGTAGCCGGCTATGAGGCGCGGGTCCGCGCTGTGCGCGTGGGCCCGTGCCAGCAGGGCGCCGGTCATGCGTCCGTAGTCGTCGACCTCGTCCGGGGTGAGCGCCGCGGGGTCGACGCTGCCCTTCCGGTTGCGGAACTGCCGCACCTGGAACGGCCGCCCCTGCACCGTGGTCCAGCCGAGCAGGATGTCGCTGACGACCTGCATGCGCTTCTGGCCGAGGACGACGCGCTGTCCCTCGTGGCCCGGTTCCGGCGCGGCGAACCCGGCGGACGCGAGGTGCGGCAGCAGCGCGGACGGCCGTGCCTCCTTGACCTGGAGCACCAGCGGCTCGCCCCGGTGGTCGAGCAGCAGCACCACGTACGAGCGGGTGCCGACGCTGCCGGTGCCGACCACCCGGAACGCCACGTCGTGGACCGCGTACCGGGCCAGCAGCGGCAGCCGGTCCTCGGACAGGGTCCGCAGGTAGGCGCCGAGGGAGGCGGTGACCGCGGCGGCCTCCGCGTCCGGGACCCGGCGCAGCACCGGCGGCGCGTCGACGAACCGGCGGCCTCCGCCGTCCTCGTCGGCGACGGCCTCGGTCGACTTGGCGGCGAAGCGGGCACTGGTGTTGTTGCGGGCCTTCTCGGAGACCCGTTCGAGGGTGCCGAGCAGGTCGCGGGCGTCGGTGTGGGAGACGAGTTCCTCGTCCGCGATGGCGTTCCAGGAGTCGAGGACGGGGAGCTTGGCGAGCAGGCGCATGGTGCGCCGGTAGGCGCCGACGGTGTCGAAGGCGGCGGCCCGGCAGGTGTCCTCGTCGGCACCGACCTCGCGTCCGGCGAGGACAAGCGAGGTGGCGAGCCGCTTGAGGTCCCATTCCCAGGGGCCGACGACGGTCTCGTCGAAGTCGTTGAGGTCGATGACGAGGCGGCCCCGGGCGTCGCCGTAGAGGCCGAAGTTCGCCGCGTGGGCGTCGCCGCATATCTGGGCGGCGACGCCGGTGACGGGTGATCCGGCGAGGTCGTGGGCCATGAGGCCGGCGGATCCCCGGAGGAACGCGAAGGGGCTGGCGGCCATGCGGCCGACGCGTATCGGTGTCAGTTCCGGCACGCGGTCGCGGCTGGACTCCTCCACCGCGCGGACCGCGTCAGGGCGGTCGGGGGAGAGTGTCAGCGCACTGTGCGCGGAGCGCGGCAGGCGCGCGCGCAGGGCCTTGCCGTGTTCCTTGGGGGAGTCGGTCGTCCCCGCGGCGGCCCGCGGCGCGAACCCGGGTACGTGCGGCACCCGTGCGCTTTCCGTACCCCGCTGTCCCGGCACCGCTGCTTGGTAGTCGCCCATGGGACGCCCTCCCCCGACCTCGAACGACTCGCGCGTTCTGTCCAACATCAACTGGCCATGAAGGTACAGCCGGGGTGCCGGGGCCGTCTTCCCCTGTGGCCGAGTGACGACTTGGGGAGAACGGGGCCACCCGGACGCGCCGCGGGGGAGGGGTTTCGAACGGGTCGGGAGCAGCCGGCGCCGCCCGCCCGGGGCCCGCGCCCCGGGAGCCCGAGCGCCGAGCGCCCGAGCGCCGGGCGCCCGGCAGGAACGGCAGGAACGGCAGGAACGGCAGGAACGGCAGAACGGCAGGAACGGCAGAACGGGGGCGGCGGAACGCCTCTCAGACGCCGACGGCCTCTTCCAGCTCCTCCTCGATCTCCGCGTCCTTCTCCGTCCGGTCCCCGGTCGCGTTCGCGGGCGGGGTCCGGTCCGCGGCCCCGTTCGCGGCCCCGTCCGCGGTGGCGGCGCCGTGGGCGGGTTCCGGGGCCGGCGTCGGCGCGGGACGCCGGCGGGCCTCGGTGATCCCCGCCAGAGCGGTCAGGGCGACGCCGGCGAGGAACCACAGGGCCAGGACCAGGACGTGTCCGCCGAGAGCCCGGCCGTCGAAGTACACGTGGGCGCGGACGCCCTCGACGAAGCCGGCGCCGTTCCAGAAGGCGTGCAGGGCGGCGAAGAAGCCGGGCTGGAGTTCGGGGCGGTAGATGCCGCCGGAGCTGGTGAAGTTGAGCATCACGAACAGCACCATCACGCCGAGGGTGGTCCAGCGGCGCAGGAAGGTGTGGAGTCCGACGCCGATCAGCAGGATGCCGGCGGTGTAGAGCCAGGACAGGGCCCAGACGCCGGCGAGCCCGTGGTCGACGAGGTGGAACAGCGGTCCCGCGAAGACGGCGCCGATCAGGCTGACGGCGAGGGACGTCCCGGCGGCGAGCAGCGCGCGGATCCGCAGGGGCAGGACGGCCCCTGCGCCGCCGATGACGGCGACGGAGGCGTATGAGCCGATGCTGAGGGCGACGAGCAGGAAGAAGACGCCCTGGCCGGTGGGGTCGCCGTCCGACACGGGGGCGACGTCGGTGACCTCGAGGGGTGCGTCCTGTCCGGCCGCGACCTTGGTGAAGACCTTCTCGACGGCGAGGGCGCTGGTGTCGGAGGCGGCGGAGGCGATCAGGAGCTCGGGGTGGGCGCCGGGGACGTAGGCGCCGGAGGAGGACAGGCCGCGCAGGGCGGCGACGGCGGTCTCGCGGTCGGCGACGGTGCGGACGTCGAGGGCGCCGGCTCCCTTGTCGTGGAGGGTCTGGGCGAGGACCTGGGCGCTGGGGCCGGAGCCGACGACGTCGACGCGCAGGTCGTGGGGTTCGGGGGCGTGGAAGGCGCCGAGGTAGGCGAGTCCCATGCCGATGCACATCAGCAGGGGGGTGAGCAGGTGCCCGAGCACGTGCCGCACCGCGCCCGTGGTGCTCGGTCCTGCCGGGTGGGGTCCTGCGGACATCGGGCGAACCTCCATGGTTGGCTTTTACAACTAAACGACCGTTGTACTATACAACTGAGGCGGGACGCTCCACGCATCCCCGCACCCCACTGTGCGGACCCCCGCCACCGACGACGAGGAGCGCACCATGACCGGCGGCGCCCGCGAGGCCTCCATCGACACGATCCAGCGGGAGCTGACGGCCTTCGCCCGTCGGGCACGCGCCGCGGCGGCCCGGCTCCACCCCGAGCTGCCCCTGGTCTCGTACACGCTGCTCGCGCACATCGTCGACCAGCAGGGCTGCCGGGCGACCGATCTCGCCACCCACTACCTGCTCGACAAGTCGACGGTCAGCAGGCAGGTGGCCGGTCTGGAGAAGCTCGGCCTGGTGGAACGCCGGCCGGACCCGGACGACCACCGCGTCCAGGTCCTGCACCCGACCGCGGCGGGCGCCGACGTCCTGGCCTCCACCCAGGCCAGCCGTCTCGCCGCCTACGAGGAACGCCTCCAGGACTGGTCGGCCGACGACCTCGCCCGGTTCGCCGCGTACCTGCTGCGCTACAACTCCGCCGGCACGTCGGGCCTCCCCCAGACCCCGCGCGCCTCCGCCGTCGCGCGGGGACGGTCAGCGGGAGGTCCCGGAGACGTGCTCGGGGACGCCCGGCGCGCCGGCGGAGGCGCGCGGGGTCTGGGGGAGGCCCGACGTGCCGGCGGAGTTGTAGCGCAGCAGGTACGCGGCGAACCGGGCGAGGTCGTCGGCCGACCAGTCCTGGAGGCGTTCCTCGTAGGCGGCGAGACGGCTGGCCTGGGTGGAGGCCAGGACGTCGGCG
>NZ_RDBI01000040.1:2613343-2621359 GCF_008042125.1 Streptomyces sp. MS191 | reverse complement strand
GAACGGCCGCGAGGTGATCGAGCAGGCGAGGGCGCACGCCGCCGAGGTGGTCCTGCTCGACATCCAGATGCCGGTCCTCGACGGGCTGTCCGCGCTGCCGGAACTGCGCAGGGCGGCGCCCTCGACCCGGGTGATCGTGCTGACCACCTTCGGGGAGCGGGAGAACGTCCTGCGGGCGCCGGAGGAGGACAGGCCGCGCAGGGCGGCGACGGCGGTCTCGCGGTCGGCGACGGTGCGGACGTCGAGGGCGCCGGCTCCCTTGTCGTGGAGGGTCTGGGCGAGGACCTGGGCGCTGGGGCCGGAGCCGACGACGTCGACGCGCAGGTCGTGGGGTTCGGGGGCGTGGAAGGCGCCGAGGTAGGCGTCACCCGCCGCCGCGGCCCGCACCGCCCGGATCAGTTCGGCCGGCGCCGTGTCCTTCAGCAGGAACCCGGCGCCGCCGTGCTCCAGCGCCCGCAGGACGTTCTCCCGCTCCCCGAAGGTGGTCAGCACGATCACCCGGGTCGAGGGCGCCGCCCTGCGCAGTTCCGGCAGCGCGGACAGCCCGTCGAGGACCGGCATCTGGATGTCGAGCAGGACCACCTCGGCGGCGTGCGCCCTCGCCTGCTCGATCACCTCGCGGCCGTTCGCGGCCTCCGCGACCACCTCGATCTCCGGGTCCGAGGTGAGGATCATCCGGATCCCCGCCCTGATCAGCGGCTCGTCATCGGCGATCACGACCCTGATGCGCTGCCCTGCCACAGCTACTCCCCACCGGCTGCCGACCACGGGTGCGGCAAGCGCTAGCGCTTGACCTCGTACGACTTCTTCTCGATCAGCTTGCCGTCCTTGAAGCAGAACCGGAAAACCGGCTCCGTGTCGAGGTCCTCGCCCACCTCGGAGGACATCAGCACCAGGCACGACGACCCGGCCGGCTCCTGCGGCCCCTTGCCGTGCAGACCCGTCGTGACGATCGTGTCCCCGGAGGGAAGCCGGTCACGGACCTCCTGTTCGGACGTGCCGACCCGCACCGCCTCGTACTGGGCGGGCTCGATCATGCCCTCCTTCATGGAGCCCACCATGAAGTACAGGCCGAACCCGGCCGCGACCAGCAGCAGCACCACCGCCGCGAACGCGATCCCGCACCCCAGCGCGACCCCGCCGCTCCTGCTCCTGCCCCCGCGCATCGCCATGGCCAACTCCCGCTCCGTCAGGGTCCAGTCGGTCGGTCCGACCGGAACCCGTCCACCGTCGCGTGCCACGGGGGCCGTCGACTGCTGCCGGAAGTCGTCGGCCGCGTCGACCAAAGGCGCGGCCTCCACGACCCCGTACGGCAGCACCCCGGCGACCCGGAAGCCGCCGCCGTCCACCGGGCCGACGTGGACCATGCCGCCCACCAGCCGCGCCCGCTCGTGCAGCCCGGTGAGCCCCTGGCCCCCGCTGACGACGTCCCTGGGCGCCTCCGCGGCGGGCTCGTTGACGATCTCGACGACGAAGGCGTCCGGCTCGTAGCGCAGTTCGACCCCGATCTGCGCCCCCGGAGCGTGCTTGTAGGCGTTGGTCAGGGACTCCTGGACGACGCGGTACGCGGCGTGGTCCACGGCCGGCGGCAGCGGCTGGTACTCGCCGAGGCGCCGCAGCTCCACCCGGTTCCCGGCGGCCCGGGCCGCCTCCACCAGCCCCTCGATGCCGGCGGTCCCCCGCGCCGCCCGCCCCGACTCGTCGCCCGCCCGCACCGGCACCAGGTCCGGCTCGGCGGGCGCCTCGACACCGTCCCGCAGGATGCCCACGACCTCGCGCAGCTKGTGCATGGCCGTCACCGAGGCGTTGCGCAGCACGCCGACCGCCTGACGCTGCCGGTCGGTCAGCTCCCGGTCCACCTCCAGGGCCCCGGTGTGCACCGAGATCAGCGCCAACTGGTGGCCGAGGCTGTCGTGCATGTCCTGGGCGATCCGCTGACGCTCCCGCAGCCGCGCCTGACCCGCCACCATCACCCGCTCCCGCAGCAGCTGGGCGTTGCGCTCCTGAAGGGCGTGCAGCAGGGTGCGGCGCTGGGTCCAGTACCGGTTGGCCAGGCCGGGCGCCAGCGTCGTCGCCAGGAAGTACAGGGTCGACAGGAGGGTGACGCTCAGCACGCGGTGCAGGTCCCAGGACTCGACCACGGTCGCCCCGAGGTTCACCGCGTACGCGACCGTGAACACCGCCAGCGCCCGCCCCGCGCCCGGGACATAGCGCCCCGCGGACCAGCCGACGAGGATCAGCAGCACGCCGAAGCCCGGTACCAGCGGTGCGAGTCCCGCCGTCACGATCAGGGCCGTCGCCGGAAACCGGCGCCGCAGCAACGACAGCAGGGCGGCCGCCACGGCGACCAGGACGAGCTGCCCGCCCTCGCCGCCCAGCAGTTCCTCGGTGCCCGCGGCCAGCAGCGCCATGACCACCGCGAGCACCGCCTCGCCGGCGGTCCTGCGGCGCGACCACATCCCGGGCACCACGAACCATCGCCGGCCGGCGGCCACCTGGGCCCTGATCCTCGAAGACGCGTCCACGCCCGCACCCTAGGCAGGCGCCCGCGAAGGACGCCGCTCTCTTTCGTCTCGCCCCGGTGCGACGAAGGTCGCATGTGACGCCGACAACGCGGAAGCCCCGTAGGTCGATGACCTACGGGGCTTCCGTCTGGTGCGCGAGGGGGGAGTTGAACCCCCACGCCCTTTCGGGCACTGGAACCTGAATCCAGCGCGTCTGCCTATTCCGCCACCCGCGCATTGGGTGTGTCTCCCGGCTCCTCACCTCTTCGGTGCGACCGCCTGGCGACATCTGAAGATTAGCACGTCGCAGACCGTGGAATCACATCCGTTTGTTTCGGGCCCTCTTCCGGCGAACAGATGGAGAGACGTGAAGCGGCACACGGAGACGGGACGGAAGACCGGGGCGGGCGGACGCCGGCACGGAAGCGGCGGCACGCGGGCGCCGGGGCGCGGATCCCCGCCGCGTCGCGGCGGCCACCGCGGCCTGCCCCGCACCCTCTTCAGGGTGTCCCGCGTCACATCCGCACCACCGGCAGGCCGTCACGGTCCCGGCCGCGGCCGGCGACCCGACGGCGCCGCCGGAGTCCGCCTCGGCCGGAACGGCGCGGCAGGAACCACAGGAACCACAAGAAAGAAGAGAGACGGACAGAAGCAGACCGGTATCGGGAGGAAGTGGACGGACCGCCCCCGGACCCCCCGCCGCTTCCCCCCCCGCTCCCCCTGTCGGCTCCCCGGGTGCGGGACACTGTCCAGGGGCCGCCCCTACGATCCATGGGGAAGGTCTGTGAGAGGTGACACTCGTCCACAGGGCAGAGAAGGGGAACCAGCCGATTTCCCGACGCGTGGATACGATCAGTAAGCAGTACCAGGACGGCAACGACGGAGGAGGTGCCCCATGGGAGTCCTGAAGCGTTTCGCCCCCGCTCCCCCTGTCGGCTCCCCGGGTGCGGGACACTGTCCAGGGGCCGCCCCTACGATCCATGGGGAAGGTCTGTGAGAGGTGACACTCGTCCACAGGGCAGAGAAGGGGAACCAGCCGATTTCCCGACGCGTGGATACGATCAGTAAGCAGTACCAGGACGGCAACGACGGAGGAGGTGCCCCATGGGAGTCCTGAAGCGTTTCGAGCAGCGTCTCGAAGGTCTGGTCAACGGCACCTTCGCCAAGGTCTTCAAGTCCGAGGTCCAGCCCGTCGAGATCGCCGGCGCGCTCCAGCGCGAGTGCGACAACAACGCGACGATCTGGAACCGCGAGCGGACCGTCGTCCCCAACGACTTCATCGTGGAGCTGAGCACGCCCGACTTCGAGCGCCTCAGCCCGTACTCCGGCCAGCTCGGCGACGAGCTCTCGGGCCTCGTCCGGGACTACGCCAAGCAGCAGCGCTACACCTTCATGGGCCCGATCAAGGTCCACCTGGAGAAGGCCGACGACCTGGACACCGGTCTGTACCGGGTCCGCAGCCGCACGCTCGCGTCGAGTACGTCACAGCCGCAGGCCCCGGCCGGCGGTGCCCAGCAGGGCCGCCCCGCCGGCGGTTACGGCTACCCTCCGGCCGGCGCCCCGCCGATGCCCGCGGCCCCGCCGCCGGGCGTCCCCGGCGGCGCGCAGCGCCCCGGCCAGGGGCCCCACTCCGGCCGTCCCGCGGCCGGCGGCCCCGGTCCCCAGACCACGTCCGGCGCCCAGGTGCGGCGCTGGATCGAGATCAACGGCACCCGCCATCAGATCTCCCGCCCGACTCTGGTCCTTGGCCGCAGCACCGACGCGGACGTGAGGATCGACGATCCCGGCGTCTCCCGCCGGCACTGCGAGATCCGTACCGGAACGCCCTCGACGATCCAGGATCTCGGGTCCACCAACGGCATCGTGGTGGACGGGCAGCACACCACCCGCGCTACGCTCCGCGACGGCTCGCGGATCGTCGTGGGCAGCACCACCATCGTTTACCGGCAAGCCGAAGGGTGAAGCGGGGGCAATGTCAGAGCTGACCCTGACGGTCATGCGGCTGGGTTTCCTGGCCGTTCTGTGGCTGTTCGTGATCGTGGCCGTCCAGGTCATTCGAAGCGACCTGTTCGGCACACGTGTCACGCAGCGCGGTTCGCGCCGCCAGGACACCCGGCCGCAGCAGAACGCACGCCAGGCCGCCGCGGCACCGCCGCAGCAGCGTGGCCAGCAGAACGCCGGCGGAGGACGGCAGCGCCGTGGCGCCCCGACCAAGCTGGTCGTCTCCGAGGGCACCCTCACCGGCACGACGGTCGCCCTGCAGGGGCAGACCATCACGCTGGGACGGGCCCACGATTCGACGATCGTGCTGGACGACGACTACGCCTCCAGCCGGCATGCCAGGATCTACCCGGACCGGGACGGCCAGTGGATCGTCGAGGATCTCGGGTCCACCAACGGCACGTATCTCGACCGGACCCGTCTCACCACCCCGACGCCGATTCCGCTGGGCGCGCCGATCCGCATCGGCAAGACCGTCATCGAGCTGCGGAAGTAGTACGACAATGAGCGAGCGGAGCGAGCGGGCCGAGGTGGTCCCCACGAAGGGCCGCGCGGCGGACCGGCAGGTCCGGACCGCGGACCGGCACGGGCTCCCGACCGGAGGGTGGGCAGTGTGGCTCGAGACCGGCTGTACCCCGACGCAGCGTCGACAGGGCAGGTGCGCATGAGTCTGTCACTGCGCTTCGCCGCCGGGTCGCACAAGGGCATGATCCGCGAGGGGAACGAGGACTCCGGCTACGCCGGGCCCCGTCTCCTCGCGATCGCCGACGGCATGGGCGGCCAGGCCGCCGGTGAGGTCGCCTCCTCCGAGGTGATCTCCACCCTCGTCACGCTCGACGACGACGTCCCCAGTTCCGACATCCTCACCTCGCTCGGTGCCGCCGTTCAGCGCGCCAACGAGCAGCTGCGGATGATGGTCGAGGAGGACCCGCAGCTGGAGGGCATGGGCACCACGCTCACCGCCCTGCTGTGGACCGGCCAGCGCCTGGGCCTCGTCCACGTCGGCGACTCCCGCGCGTACCTGCTGCGGGACGGGGTGCTGACGCAGATCACCCAGGACCACACGTGGGTCCAGCGGCTCGTCGACGAGGGCCGGATCACCGAGGAAGAGGCCACCACGCACCCGCAGCGCTCGCTGCTGATGCGCGCGCTGGGCAGCGGCGACCACGTCGAACCCGACCTGTCGATCCGTGAGGTCCGGGCCGGCGACCGCTACCTGATCTGCTCCGACGGGCTGTCCGGAGTCGTCTCTCACCAGACGATGGAGGACACCCTCGCCAGCTACCACGGCCCGCAGGAGACCGTGCAGGAGCTGATCCAGCTCGCGCTGCGCGGCGGTGGCCCCGACAACATCACGGTGATCGTCGCCGACGTCCTCGACGTCGACGGCGGCGACACCCTCGCCGGACACCTCAGCGACACCCCGGTCATCGTCGGCGCGGTCGCCGAGAACCAGGCGGCCCAGCTGAACGACGGCGGGGCCATGCAGACCCCCGCCGGCCGCGCCTCCGGCCTCGGCCGCACCGCGCCCCACCAGCAGCCCCCGGCGGGCGGGTTCGGCCCGCCCGGCAGCGGCGGCGGCGGTGACCACGGCTACGGCGGGATGCCGCCGCAGGGCTCCTTCGGCGCCTACACCGACGAGGACTTCGACAAGCCGCGCACCGGCCGCAGGTGGCTGAAGCGGAGCTTCTTCCTGCTGCTCGCCGTCGCCGTGATCGGCGGCGGCCTGTACGGCGGTTACCGCTGGACGCAGACGCAGTACTACGTCGGCTCCAAGGACCAGCACGTCGCGCTGTACCGGGGCATCAGCCAGGACCTGGCCTGGGTCTCGCTGTCGGAGGTGGAGAAGGACCACCCCGAGATCGAACTCAAGTACCTCCCGGCCTACCAGCGGAAGCAGGTCGAGGACACGATCGCGGGCGGCAACCTCCCCAAGGCGCAGACCAAGATCCAGGAACTGTCGCAGCAGGCCTCCGCCTGCAAGAAGTCCGAGCAGCGCCGCAAGGCCGCCGCCGACGCCGCGGACAAGGCGAGCACGCCGCCGCCCACCACCGGCACCGCGGCGCCCTCGACCGCACCGTCCACCAAGCCCACRGCAGCCGCTCCCTCCCCGGGCCCCACCCTCTCGGAGGACGAGCAGAAGCTGGCCTCGAACTGCGGCAAGCAGTAAGCACCCGTAGGGGGCCTTTCACCACCATGAGCGTTGTCACCAACACGACCACCATCGGCGCCATCGAGGCGCCGAGCCGCCGCAACACCGAGCTTGCGCTGCTCGCGTTCGCCGTCGTCATCCCGGTGTTCGCGTACCTCAACGTCGGCCTGGCGCTGGACGGCACGGTGCCCCCGGGCATGGCCGGTTACGGGCTGGGCCTCGGCCTGCTCGCGGGCGTCGCCCATCTCGTGGTGCGCAAGTTCGCGCCCTACGCGGACCCGCTGCTGCTCCCCCTCGGCACCCTGCTCAACGGCCTCGGCCTGGTGCTGATCTGGCGACTGGACCAGTCGCCGCGGCTGATCGCCCAGTCGATGCGGCTGTACAAGAGCTTCAGCCCGGACGCCCCCAAGCAGATGCTGTACTCGGCGATCGGCATCGCCATGTTCGTCGGCGTGCTGCTGCTCCTGAAGGACCACCGCGTCCTGCAGCGCTACACGTACATCTCGATGGTGGCCGCCCTCGTCCTGCTGCTGCTGCCGCTCGTCCCCGGCCTCGGCTCGGACGTCTTCGGCGCCAAGATCTGGATCAACGTCGGCGGCTTCTCCATCCAGCCCGGCGAGTTCGCCAAGATCGTCCTCGCGGTGTTCTTCTCCGGCTACCTGATGGTGAAGCGCGACGCGCTCGCCCTGGCCAGCCGCCGCTTCATGGGGCTCTACCTGCCGCGCGGCCGCGACCTCGGCCCGATCCTCACGATCTGGGCCGTCAGCCTCCTCATCCTGGTCTTCGAGAACGACCTCGGCACCTCGCTGCTGTTCTTCGGCATGTTCGTGATCATGCTGTACGTCGCCACCGAGCGGACCAGCTGGATCGTCATGGGTCTGCTGATGTCGGTCGCCGGCGCCGTCGGCGTCGCCTCCTTCGCCGGCCACGTCCAGGCCCGAGTCGACGCCTGGAAGGACCCCTTCGCCTGCGCGGTCGAAGGCTCCGCCGCCTGCCAGCAGATGAGCCAGGTCCTGATGTCGTTCGGCTCCGGTGGCATCCTCGGCACCGGCCTCGGCCAGGGCAACTCCGACCTCATCGGCTTCGCCGCCAACTCCGACTTCATCTTCGCCACCGTCGGCGAGGAGCTCGGACTGGCCGGCGTCATGGCCTTCCTGCTGCTCTACGGCCTGATCATCGAGCGCGGCGTCCGCACCGCCCTCGCCGCCCGGGACCCGTTCGGCAAGCTGCTCGCCATGGGCCTGTCCGGCGCCTTCGCGCTCCAGGTCTTCGTCGTCGCCGGAGTAGCCGGCGAAGGAGGAGGGGTCGTACGAGGGGGTGGACGCCATCGCGAGGATCTTGCCGGTGGACGGCTCCAGG
>NZ_RDBI01000040.1:2603711-2613243 GCF_008042125.1 Streptomyces sp. MS191 | reverse complement strand
CAACCAGATCGAGAAGATCGAGGACGGCATCCTCACCGGCAACGACGACCGGCTCTTCTTCGACCGCACCATGGCGATGTTCACGGGCGAGAAGAAGAAGGGCGGCGACGTCGTCACCACCCTGAGCGGCGCCGCCCAGAAGGCCGCGTTCAAGGGCCTCGGCGACAAGACGGGCGCCGTCGTCGCCCTGGAGCCGTCCACCGGCAAGATCCTCGCGATGGCGTCCACCCCCTCGTACGACCCCTCCTCCTTCGCCGGCTACTCCGGCGACGACGAGAAGGCCTGGGTGGCCCTCGAGAAGGACAAGAACAAGCCGAAGCTGAACCGGGCGATCCGCGAGATCTACCCGCCCGGCTCCGTCTTCAAGGTCGTCACGGCCGCGGCGGCGCTGGAGAACGGCAAGGTCACCGACATCAACGCGGCGACCGACACCCCCGAGGGCTGGAAGATCCCGCTCTCCACCAAGCCGATGGTCAACCACGCCCAGGGCTGCGCCAACGCCAGCCTCAACCGGGCCCTGGAGATCTCCTGCAACTCCGTCTTCGCCAAGCTCGGCGACGACGTGGGCCGCGACAAGATGGTCGAGACGGCCGAGAAGTTCGGCTTCAACGCCGAGCAGTTCACCCCGGTCCGGTCCGCCGCCTCCGTCTACGACAAGCAGGCCGACCGCGGCGGCAACGCGCTCTCCTCCATCGGCCAGTTCAACACCGCGACGACCCCGCTGCAGATGGCGATGGTCGCCTCCGCGATCGCGAACGACGGCAAGCTCATGAAGCCGTACATGATCCAGGAGCTCCGCGCCCCCAACCTCGACGTGCTCAAGAAGACCGAGCCCGAGGAGATGAGCCGCCCGGTCTCGCAGCAGAACGCCCAGCTCATCCAGACCATGATGGAGAACGTCGTCACCAACGGCACCGGCGGCAACGCCGACGTCGGGATGGACGGCGTGAAGGTCGGCGGCAAGACCGGAACCGCCCAGCACGGCGCGAAGAACGCCAAGCGTCCCTACGCCTGGTTCATCTCCTACGCCAAGACCTCGCAGGGCTCCCCGGTCGCCGTCGCCGTCATCGTCGAGGACTCCGAGGGCACCGACCGCGAGGACATCAGCGGTGGCGGCCTCGCCGCCCCGATCGCCAAGGCCGTGATGAAGGCGGTCCTGAAGAGCAGGAGCTGACCCCACGGCCGGGCACCGGCCAGGTACCGGTCAGGTATCAGGTGCCGGTCACGGGCGGAACCCCTTCCCGTGGCCGGTAGCGTATGCGCGAACAGCACACCGCCGGACCACACACGGGTGCGGTCGGGACAGACGGAGAGGGCTGGATCAGTTATGGAAGAGCCGCGTCGCCTCGGCGGCCGGTACGAGCTGGGCTCGGTGCTCGGCCGTGGTGGCATGGCGGAGGTCTACCTCGCCCACGACACCCGGCTCGGCCGCACCGTCGCCGTGAAGACGCTGCGGGCCGACCTCGCCCGCGACCCGTCCTTCCAGGCCCGGTTCCGCCGTGAGGCCCAGTCGGCCGCCTCGCTCAACCACCCGGCGATCGTCGCCGTCTACGACACGGGCGAGGACTACGTCGACGGCGTGTCCATCCCGTACATCGTGATGGAGTACGTCGACGGCTCGACCCTGCGCGAGCTGCTGCACTCCGGGCGCAAGCTGCTGCCCGAGCGCACGCTCGAGATGACGGTCGGCATCCTCCAGGCCCTGGAGTACTCGCACCGCGCCGGCATCGTGCACCGCGACATCAAGCCGGSSAACGTCATGSTGACGCGCACCGGCSWGGTCAAGGTCATGGACTTCGGCATCGCGCGCGCCATGGGCGACTCCGGCATGACCATGACGCAGACCTCGGCGGTCATCGGCACGGCGCAGTACCTCTCCCCGGAGCAGGCCAAGGGCGAGCAGGTCGACGCCCGCTCCGACCTGTACTCCACCGGCTGCCTGCTCTACGAGCTGCTCACCGTCCGGCCGCCGTTCGTGGGCGACTCGCCGGTCGCCGTCGCGTACCAGCACGTCCGCGAGGAACCGCAGCCCCCGAGCAACTTCGACCCCGAGATCACGCCCCCGATGGACGCCATCGTCCTGAAGGCACTGGTCAAGGACCCCGACTACCGTTACCAGTCCGCGGACGAGATGCGCGCCGACATCGAGGCCTGCCTCGACGGTCAGCCGGTCGCGGCCGCCGCGGGCATGGGAGCCGTGGCGTACGGCGGCGGCTACGGCGGCTACGCGCCGGACGACCAGCCGACGACGGCGCTGCGCCAGGCCGACCCGGCCGGCCAGACCTCGATGCTGCCGCCCATGAACCCGGACGACGGCGGCTACGGCTACGACGACCGCCCCGACCGCCGCCGCCAGAAGAAGTCGAACACCTCGACGATCCTGCTGGTGCTGGCGGGCATCCTGGTGCTGGTCGGCGCGATCCTGATCGGCCGGTCGCTCGTCAGCGGCAAGGACGGCGCGGACCAGGTGATCGTGCCGCAGTTCGTCGGCAAGACGCTCAAGGAAGCCGAGGGTCTGGCGGTCAACAGCCAGGTCAAGGTGGCCTCCAGCGGCACCGAGCGCTGCGACCAGCCCAAGGGCACCATCTGCAAGCAGACGCCCGCCGCGGACGGCACGAGCAAGATGAACGTCAACGAGACGATCACGGTCACCCTCTCCGAGGGCGCCCCGCTCATCGAGGTCCCGGACGTCACCGAGAAGTCCCGCGAGTCCGCCGAGCAGCAGCTCAAGGACAAGGGCTTCACGGTCGAGGTCAAGCAGGAGGAGTCCGACGAGGATCCGGGCACCGTCCTGAAGCAGAAGCCCGAGGGCGGCTCCCAGGCCGAGAAGAACTCCACGGTCGTCATCACGGTGGCCAAGCAGGAGAAGTCGCAGCTGCCGGACGTCACCGGACGCCCCTTCGACCAGGCGGTCCAGGACCTGAAGCTGCTCGGCTTCACGAACGTCGCCCGCCAGGAGGTCGACAACGACCAGCCCGCCAACACGGTCGTCGGACAGACCCCGAACGGGAACACCAACCAGGCCAAGGACGTCCAGATCACGCTGAAGGTCTCCAGGGGCCCGCAGCAGCCGACCGGACAGCCGGTGCCCAACCTGTTCGGCCAGACCCTGGACCAGGCACGCCAGACCCTCGCCGCCGCCGGCTACCAGCTCGGCAACGTCGACGGGTCGAACGACGGCAACGCCCGCATCCGGGAGCAGGACGTCCCGGCCGGCACCACGGGCCAGCCGAACCAGGCGATCAACGTGAAGACGTTCGGCGGGAACAACAACGGCGGCATCTTCGACTGACGCCGCCCGACCGCACCACGGGAAGAGCCCCGGCATCCTGGATGCCGGGGCTCTTCCCACGTACGCCCGCAGGGGCCGCGCGCCGTCAGCGCAGCTCCGCCGGAGGGGTGCGGTCGTGGTCGACCTTCTCCGTGCGCTCCAGTTCGCCCCACACGATGTAGCGGAAGTCCGAGGTGTACATCGGCGTGCACGTCGTCAGCGTGACGTAGCGGCCCGGCTTGGTGCGGCCCGACTCCTTGGGGACCGGCTGCAGGACGTCCACGTTGTACTTCGTCGTCGAGGGCAACGTCCGGTAGACCTTGTAGACGTACCAGGTGTCCCGGGTCTCGAAGACGATCGCGTCGCCGTTCTTCAGCTTGTGGATGTTGTGGAACTTGGCGCCGTGTCCGTCGCGGTGCGCCGCGAGCGTGAAGTTCCCCTGCTTGTCCTGCGGGAGGGCCGACTTGACCGGGTCGGTGTAGTAGCCGGCGACACCGTTGTTGAGGACGGCGGTGTCGGTGCCCTTCTTGACGAGTATCTCGTCGTCGTCCATCGCCGGGACGTGCAGGAAGCCGATGCCGTCCTTGGTGTCCAGGGCCCCCGGGCCGCCCGCGCCGGCCGCCCAGTGGTCGCGGACCTGGTCGCCCTCCTCGTCGGCCGCGCGGTCGGCCAGGACGTTGGTCCACCACAGCGAGTAGACGACGAACAGACCGAGGACGAGCCCGGCCGTGATGAGGAGCTCGCCGAGGACGCTGATGAAGCCTGCGATCCGGTTGCGCGCACGTGCCACTACGTCGTCCCGTCTGGAGGGGTGGTGATCTCAGCGCCTCAGCCTACGAGGGCATCGGGTCTTCCCTTGCTGCGCGGGCGCTCCTCGACCATCTTCCCCCAGACGATCATGCGGTACGTGCTCGTGAACTCGGGGGTGCAGGTCGTCAGCGTGATGTAGCGGCCGGGCCCCTTGAAGCCGGAGCCCTCGGGCACCGGACGGATCACCGAGACGTTCGCCGGGGAGGTCTGCGGGAGGATGCTCGCCATCTCGTACGTGTAGTACGCGTCCCGGGTCTCGACGACGATCGGGTCGCCCGGCTGCAACTGGTTGATGTAGCGGAACGGTTCGCCGTGGGTGTTGCGGTGGCCGGCCACCGCGAAGTTGCCCTCCTTGTCGGCGGGCATCGCCGTCTTGAGGGTGCCCTCCGCGTAGTGGCCGACCATGCCCCGGTCCAGGACCTTGGGCTTGCTGATGCCCTCGGCGATGGGGACGACCACGTCCAGCTTGGGGATGTACATGATCGCGAAGCCCTGGCCCGGCTCGAAGGCGGCCGGGACGTCGCCCTTCTTCTCCTGCGACCAGTCGTTCTCGATCTGCTGCTTGGCCCGGTCGGTCTGCTGCCCGGCGCGGACGTTCGTCCACCACAACTGGTACGTGACGAACAGCAGCATGACGACGCCGAAGGTGATGAACAGCTCGCCCACGACGCGGCTGGCGACGACGCCGACGCTCTCCTTGCGGGCCCGGGCCGCCCGCCGGGCCTCGACCCGCGAGAGCGGGGCCGCGGGCGCCGCCGGGGCGGTCGCGGCCGCCGCCGGCGCGGCGCGCCTGCCGCGGCCCTTGGCGGCCCGCCGGCGCTCGGCCCGCCCCGGGCCCGGCTCGGGCGCTGGAGGCCGCTCCACGGACCGCAGAGCCATCGTCTCGTCGTGGGGCTCGTAGGGCTCCTGAACGGCCGGTATCGGCTCGTACACGGCCTCGGGAGCCGTCGTGCCGTACGCGGCCTCGGGGGCCGGCGGCTCGTACGCCCGCTCAGGGGTCCGCGGCGCGTACCCGGCAGCGGTGGCCGCCGGCTCGTACCCGGCGGTGTACCCGGGCGCGGCCGCCCCCGTCCCGTACTCGGGCTGTCGCGGCAACGGCTCCGCGGAGGCGGGCGGGTACGTGCCCTGGTAGGTCGTGTCGGTGTACGCCGCGGCGTCGTAGGACGGCGACGGCGTCTCGTACCCGCCGGCCGTGTGACCGCCCGCGTATCCGGCCCCGTAGGCCGTCTCCGGGGACGCCTCGTACGCCGGCTCGGGCACGGACGCGGCCGCGCCGCCCGGTTCCGGCTCCCCGTCCGGCGGGTCCGTCGCCCGGAACCAAGGCGACCCCGCGGTCACGCGACGGCCTTGCCCACCACCGGCGCGAGGCCCGCCGACCGTCCGACCGCCCCCTTGTCGCCGCACTGCTCCAGCCAGTTGGCGAGCATCAGGTGGCCGTGCTCGGTCAGCACCGACTCGGGGTGGAACTGCACGCCCTCGACGGCCAGGTCGCGGTGGCGCAGCCCCATGATGATGCCGTCGGCGGTCCGGGCGGTGACCTCCAACTCGTCCGGCAGCGCGGCGGGCTCGGCGGCCAGCGAGTGGTAGCGGGTCGCGGTGAACGGCGAGGGCAGCCCGGCGAAGACGCCCTGGCCGCCGTGCGTGACGAGCGAGGTCTTCCCGTGGAGCAGCTCGGGGGCGCGGTCGACGACTCCGCCGTAGGCGACGGCCATGGATTGCATGCCGAGGCAGACGCCGAAGACGGGCACGCCGGTTGCGGCGCAGTGGCGCACCATGTCGATGCAGACACCGGCCTGTTCGGGCGCTCCGGGGCCGGGCGACAGCAGGACGCCGTCGAAACCGTCCTGGGCGTGGCCCAGTTCGACCTCGTCGTTGCGGAGCACCTCGCACTCGGCGCCGAGCTGGTAGAGGTACTGGACGAGGTTGAAGACGAAGCTGTCGTAGTTGTCGACGACGAGAATCCGCGCGCTCACTGGCCGTCCACCGTCACATCGTTGAACGGAAGCAGCGGCTCCGCCCAGGGGAACACGTACTGGAAGAGCGCGTAGACGACCGCGAGGACGAGTACGAGCGACAGGAGTCCCCGCACCCACGCGTTGCCCGGCAGATGCCGCCAGATCCAGCCGTACATGACGTCCGCTGCCCCTTCCGTTCGTTACGGCACCCAGAGTACGGGTCGATGTCCCCGCGAGGTGTCAGCTGCCCAAAGACGGCGGCTTGCCCTGTGTCACAGGCCGGGTGGCGTCCAGATGGGCCCAGACGACCAGCCGGTGGCTGCTGCCCCACTCCGGGTCGCAGGTGGTGAGGGTCAGGTAGCGGCCCGGCCCGTCGTAGGGGGCGGCGCCCTTCCGCAGCGGCGCGGGCACCGGCGCGATGACGCCGGTGTCGGTGGGCAGCGTCCGGTACGGGGCCCGGGCGACGCGATAGGTGTACCAGGTCGTCCCGTCGGTCAGGACGACGGCGTCACCGGCGCGCAGCCGGGGGAAGTCCTTGAACGGATCTCCGTAGGTGCGGCGGTGGCCGGCCACCGCGAAGTTGCCGGTCCCGCCGAGCCGGGCGCCGGTGGCGTAGTGGCCGAGGCCCTTCTTCAGGACGCCGGGCCCGGTGCCCTCCAGGACGGGCCACTCCCAGTCGCGGCCGAGGCGCGGGACGTACATGACGGCGATGCCCCGGCCGGCCTCGAGGCGCCGGGCGGGTGCCGGGTCGGGCGCGGAGGGCGTGTCCGGTGCGCCCGCGGCGGGCCGGTCCCGCCATTCCCGGTGCAGCGTGTCGATCTGCCCGGCCGCGGCGCCGTCGGCCTTCACCCCGGTCCACAGGAGCACGTAGACGACGAAGAGGACGATCAGGGATCCGGCGGTGAGGCACAGCTCGCTGAACGTCCTCACGATCAGTCGCACCGACACCGGCCGGACCTCCCCGCGGCTGGGGCCTGTCCGGACCCGGGACGGTCCGGAGCGTCCCGCCCGGCGGCGCCGCTCTCCGGAGAGTCCTCAGCCCACAGGCTTCGCGTAGTGGAGATCCACTGTGCCCGAGTAGCCGGGCAGAGTCACCGCCCTGTGCTCGTCGACTTTCCAGCCGAGCCCGTAGGCCTTCACGTAGAGCTGGTAGTTCTGGATCGCCGGGGAGTCCGTGAGCGCCTTGTTCAGCCGGTCCCGGTCACCCACCGCGGTGATCTTGTACGGCGGGGAGTAGACCCGGCCCTGGAGGATCAGGGTGTTGCCCACGCAGCGCACGGCGCTGGTCGAGATGAGCCGCTGGTCCATGACCTTGATCCCCTTGGCGCCGCCCTTCCACAGGGCGTTCACCACGGCCTGGAGGTCCTGCTGGTGGATGACGAGGTCGTTGGCCTGGGGTTCGGGGTAGCCGGGGGCCGCCTGGGCGTCGGCCGGGGCGTCGTCGAGGGTGACGGTCAGCCCGGGGCCGGAGGTCTCGGTCGTCCCCGCCGCCTCCTCCAGGGCGTGCAGCCGGGCGTCCTCGGCCCTGGTGGAGCCGTCGTCGCGGGCCGCCAGGGAGTCGACCTGGTCGCGTACCGCCGCGGTGGACTCGTCCAGGCCGGCGTTCTTGTGGCTGCGCTCCTCGATCAGGTCCGAGAGCCGCAGGAGCGAGGCGTCGGTGCGGAGATTGGTGCCCTTGGCGGTGATGAAACTGGTGACGAAGATCAGTCCGGCGAGGGCGAAAACGGCAGCGGTGAGCAGCCGGACCGGCCGCCATCGTCCTGGTCGGCCCGGTCCGGAGGGAGAGTCGGCGGAATTGCTCAACGTACCCTGATCCCCTTCGGTGCCGCGGAAGCACTACGCTAACGGACGCCCGGGGGACGCAGTGGTCCTCCTGCGTCACATCCCGGCGCCAGCCACAGTTATCTGCGCGGTCACGCAGCGCATCGACAGGAGAGTCCCTCGTGCCGAAGTCACGGATCCGCAAGAAGGCCGACTTCACGCCTCCGCCCGCCAAGCAGGCCACCAACATCAAGCTGACCAACCGCAGCTGGGTGGCTCCGGTGATGCTGGCACTGTTCCTCATCGGGCTGGTGTGGATCGTGGTCTTCTACGTCACCGACGGCACGCTGCCGGTGAAGTCGATCAACAACTGGAACATCGTGGTGGGCTTCGGCTTCATCGCGGCGGGGTTCGGCGTCTCGACGCAGTGGAAGTAGCCCTTCCCGCCCTGCCGGTCAAGCCTTGCCCTGAGGTTATCCACAGCGTTGTGCACAGCACTGGATAACTTACGAAGATCTGTGGATAACTCACACGAGGTTGACGCCGGTGTGACTGCCGCAACCCCGTCCAGGGAGTGCCGCGCCCCTCGCCCCCGCTGGAAAACTCCAGCTCAGGGGCGAGGGGCGCAGTCGTTACCCACGGGACGCACAAGATCCGCCACGCGCTGTGGATAACTCTGGGGAAAGCTTGGCCAGGAGCTCGTCCACAGAGCCTCTCGCTCAGGTGAGCGCGGCCGAGCGGGCGAGGATCATCCCCAGATCGATCAGCAGCACCAGTCCACAGGCCGCGTACTGGACGAGGTCCCGCTTGGCCCGCGGCGCGTGCAGCAGCCCGTAGGCCACCAGGGCCCCTCCGACGAGGCCGCCGATGTGCGCCTCCCAGGAGATGCCGGGGCGGGTGAACGTCAGCAGCAGCGACAGACCCACGAAGAGGGCCACCGGCCGCATGTCGTAGCGACGGCGGCGGGCGAGCACCGCCCACGCGCCGATCAGGCCGAAGACGATGCCCGAGGCGCCCAGCGAGGGCTGGTTCGCCGCGGACAGCAGATAGGCCAGCGCGGTGCCGGAGAGACCGGACAGCACGCAGAGCACGGCGTAGCGCAGCCGCCCGAGCTCGGGTTCCACGATCCCGCCGATGATCCACAGGCCCAGCATGTTGAAGACGAAGTGCGGGATCTCCTGATGCAGGAAGGTCGCCGTCAGCAGCCGGTACCACTCGCCGTCCGCGACGCCGACGACCTCGCCGAGCCCCGGGTCGTAGGCGTAGCCGATCAGCGCCAGCTCGTCCACGAGCCGGTCGCCGACCACCTGGACGGCGATGAAGAGGGCGAGGTTGACCGCGATGAGGATCTTGGTGACGAGGCGGCCGTCGCTCGCCACGCGTCCGCCGGCGAGGGTGCGCGGCTGGTTGGCCGTGGCCGCGTGGCCGGTGCCGGAGCCGTTCCGTACGCAGTCGGGACACTGGAAGCCGACCGAGGCGGAGACCATGCACTGCGGGCAGATCGGCTTCTCGCACCGCGTGCAGCGGATGCCGGTGTCGACGTCCGGGTGGCGGTAACAGCGCGGCAGGCCGGACTCCGGCTCCATGGACGTCCTCCCGGGGAGATGGGCAGCTGGGGGTGCGCATGACACCGCCCCGCCCTCCATACGGACGAGCGGGGCGAAAAGGTTCCCCGCCCGTCCGGCGCGGCCCGGGGCGGGTGGGGGCGAGCGCCCGGGGCGGGTGGGGGCGAGCG
>NZ_RDBI01000040.1:2598220-2603611 GCF_008042125.1 Streptomyces sp. MS191 | reverse complement strand
GCAGGTGCGTGAGGTCAGCGGCTCTCGATGACCACGGTCTCGATGACCACGTCCCGGACCGGCCGCTCCGTGCGCGGCGTGGTCTCGGTGGTGGCGATCGCGTCGACGACCTTCTTGCTCTGCGCCCCGACCACCTCGCCGAAGATGGTGTGCTTGCGGTTCAGCCACATCGTGGCGCTCACCGTGATGAAGAACTGCGACCCGTTGGTGCCCGGCCCCGCGTTGGCCATGGCCAGCAGGTAGGGACGGTCGAAGTACAGCTCGGGGTGGAACTCGTCGGCGAACTCGTAGCCGGGGCCGCCGGTGCCGTTGCCGAGCGGATCGCCGCCCTGGATCATGAAGTCCTTGATGACCCGGTGGAAGACCGTGCCGTCGTAGAGGGGGTCCGTGGAGACCTTGCCGGTGGTGGGGTCGGTCCACTCGCGCTCGCCCTTGGCGAGTTCGACGAAGTTCTTGACCGTCTTCGGCGCGTGGAACGGCATCAGCCGGATCTCGATGTCGCCGTGGCTGGTCTTCAGAGTGGCGTAGAGCTGCTCGGCCACGATCCGCCTTCCCTCAGGTGTGCTGGCGGATCCGATCCTCGCATGCCCCGGATGCCCGCCCCGCATGCCGGACCGCGAAAGGGCAGGCATGATTTCGAAAAGGGTGGACAGGCGAAAAACAGACACCGCCATCGAGGAGGAGGTTCTCGTGACCCGGATGGACAGCGTGCGCGCCGCGACCGATTCGGCCAGGGAAAGCGTGCTGCACGCGGCGGATGTGGTGGCGCCCTACGCCGTCACGGCCAGGGAGCACGCCGTGCAGTACGCAGGCACGGCAAAAGACCACGCCGCGCTCTATGCGCACGAGGCACGCGTCCGACTCGCGCCGAAGGTCTCGAAGGCCGCTCAACAGGCCCGCGCCCAGGCACGTGTGCAGTACGACGCCTACGTCGCACCGCATGTACCGCCGCAGGTCGAGGACGCGGCGCAACGCGCAGCGCTCGAGACCCGCAAGGCCGCCCGTCAGGCAGCCGACTACACCGTTCCGCGCGTGGAGAACGCGGTCGCCGCGACCGGTCCCGTTCTCGACGAGGCAGGGTCACGCTCCCTCGCCGCCTGGGCCGCGCTCCGCGGTCAGGTGACGCCGAAGGAGATTCAGAAGATCGTGAGGAAGCACGAGCGTCGGGCCACCGCCGGACGCGTCGCCAAGCGGCTCGTCGTCGTCGGCCTGCTGGCCGGCTGCGCGTTCGCCGCATGGAAGTGGTGGGACAAGCAGGCCAACCCCGACTGGCTGGTCGAGCCGCCCGCTCCCACCGAGGTGGACGAGAAGACGACCCTGTCGTCCGTCGACGGCAGTGGGTCTCTCGAAGCCGAGGTGGAGGCCAAGCAGGCCGAGGCCGATGCCTCCGGGGAGGAGCCGAAGGGCGACGAGCGCCGCTGACCGCGGGATCTCACTGCGTGGGCCGCCTGGAATGCGTGAGCCGTACGGCGTGCGCGTTCCGGGTGGTTCGCGTGTCGGGGAATCTCTGCGTGTGCGGGACGGGCCGGCCGACTCCGGCGGGCTGAGGGGTTCGGGCGGGCTGAATGGGCCGCGGTTCCGGGACGGGCTGTGGGTTCCGGCTGGACCACGCCTGCCGCGGGTTCGGTCGGTTCGGTCGGTTCGACGGGACGTGCACGGGCCCGCGTGACCCGCACGGACCGTCCGGCTGCCTGGACCGCGCGGCCTGTCCGAGCCGCACCGTCCGCCTGGGCCGCAACGGCTGCCCGGGCTGCCTGTACTTCGGGGACTGCGGGGACTGCGGGGATCGGGACGGCGACTTCCTGCGTCCCGGTGGACGGCCGGTCGATCGGGCCGGACGGGCGGACGCCGGTGACGACGTGCGCGAGGCCGACGGAAGCGGCGACGGCGTCACGCCGCGGAGGCAAGGGCCACGCCCGACAGCTCGGACTGCTCGGCGGCGTCGGTGTCGGTCGAGGAGTCGGCGCGCAGGTGGCGTACGGAGGGCGAGGATCCGTGCGCCTCGGCGCCGATGCGCTGCTTGATCGTCGGCGGCAGGGAGCGGTCGCGGACCGGGTTCCACTGGTGCGCTCGCTGTTCCGGCACGGCGGCCAGTGCGCGCGTCTCGGCGGTGTGGACGGTGGTGCCGGTGGCCGGCTCCTCCGGCTGCTGGACGGCGGGTGCCTGCGCGGCGGTGGCGGTGCTCGCCAGGCCGACCGAGGCGAGCAGGGCGAAGAGTACGGAGATGAAGGCGGTCCAGAACTGCTTGACCTTGGCGGTGGCCATGGCCCCTCGCTTTCTCTTGCGGGACGTTCTCGGATGGTTCATTTCGGGTTGCGCGCTTTACATACCTTTCTCATGATGTGTACGCGGCCCCGGAATGCCCGGAGCGACGCCGCTGCCGCGCAGTTCTTCCGATGAACACCACCCGTCCGGCTCAGCGACTGCCGGCGAGCTCGCCGCCGGACGCCGACGCGGGCGGCGCGGTCGCGCGCTCGGCAGGCCGCCCGGCCGGCGGACGGGAGCGCTCCGCCCGGCGCACGGCGGGCGCCGTCGCCGCCGCGGCCAGCAGGAAGATCCCGCCGAACACGAACCATCCCGGGACGCCCCAGGTCACCAGGAACGTGGTCACCAGCAGGGGGCCGAGCGTGCGGGCGAGCGGGACCCCGGTGCCGTAGAAGCCCTGGTACTGGCCGATCCGGTCGGCCGGGGCGAGCGCGAGGCCGATCTGCCGGGCCCCGGCGGAGTGCCGCATCTCGGCGGCGACCTGGAGGGCGGCGCCGAGGACGAGGACGGCGACCGTCGTCCACGTGCCGGGGCCGGCCGCGGTCAGGGCGAAGACCGCGCACGAGGCGAGCATGACGACACCCGAGCCGCGCACCGCCCGGACGGCCTCCGGCAGGCCGGTCGTGCGCGGTCCGTGCCGGTCGGCGAGGTGTCCGAGCGGTACGCCGACGAGCGAGCCGACGGCCCGGGCCAGGGTGAGGCCGATGCCGATCCGGGCGGTGGAGAGGCCGACGATCCGGGTGAAGGAGAGCGCCGAGGAGACGTGGAAGGCGCCGTCGCCGATCGCGTTGCTCAGCTGGGCGAGGAGGAGGGCGCGGGGAGCCCCGGAGGCAGGAAGGGGGTTCGCCATGGACACGACGCCAGGGGCGGGTGGCCCGGCGGTCGCGAGGGCCCCATTGGGGGGCCCGGAAAGCGGGCCACTTGCCGCATCCGGGGCGGCCCCGGACCCCGTAGGGCTTRGGGACGGTACCGGACGAGGGGCCCATCTCCACCCAAAAGGCCCTCCGATCTGCGAGAACGCAGGTCGGAGGGCCTCTTTTCCGGTGGAGCCTAGGGGAGTCGAACCCCTGACATCTGCCATGCAAAGACAGCGCTCTACCAACTGAGCTAAGGCCCCGGAACGAGAACAGAGTACCGGGTCACCCCCCGTATCCCGCAAAAACATTGGGACTCCCGGTGGGCGACCACGCTCCGTAAGATGCTGATCGAGGTTCGCAGTGGCGAACCGCAGGGATGGGGAGAAGTAATGGATGCAGCGCAGCAGGAAGCCACGGCAAGAGCCCGGGAGCTTCAGCGCAGTTGGTACGGAGAGCCGCTGGGGGCGCTCTTCCGTCGGCTGATCGACGATCTCGGGCTGAACCAGGCCAGGCTGGCGGCCGTGCTCGGACTGTCCGCACCCATGCTCTCCCAGCTGATGAGCGGCCAGCGGGCCAAGATCGGCAACCCGGCCGTCGTGCAGCGCGTCCAGGCCCTGCAGGAGCTCGCGAGTCAGGTCGCCGACGGCAGCGTGAGCGCCGCCGAGGCCACCGACCGGATGGACGAGATCAAGAAGTCCCAGGGAGGGTCCGTCCTGACCGGTACGAGCCAGACGACGACCAGCTCGGGCGCGCCGACCGTGCGCCGGGTGGTGCGCGAGATCCAGTCGCTGCTGCGGTCGGTGTCCGCCGCGGGCGACATCATCGATGCGGCGGACTCCCTCGCCCCGGCCCACCCGGAGCTGGCAGAGTTCCTCCGGGTGTACGGCGCCGGGCGCACCGCCGACGCGGTCGCCCACTACGAGTCGCACCAGAACTGACGCAGAGCCGCCGGCAGGGCCCACTCGGCCTCGCCGGCACGGCACGACGGGGAGCGGGCGCAGCGCGATGGGTGAGGTTTTCGCTGGTCGGTACGAACTGATCGACCCGATCGGACGAGGTGGTGTCGGCGCCGTCTGGCGTGCCTGGGACCAGCGACGCCGGCGGTACGTGGCGGCGAAGGTCCTCCAGCAGAGCGACGCCCACACCCTGCTGCGCTTCGTGCGCGAGCAGGCGCTCAGGATCGACCACCCGCACGTCCTCGCCCCGGCCAGCTGGGCCGCGGACGACGACAAGGTGCTGTTCACCATGGATCTGGTGGCCGGCGGTTCCCTGGCGCACGTCATCGGGGACTACGGCCCGCTGCCGCCCCGCTTCGTCTGCACCCTGCTGGACCAGCTGCTGGCGGGTCTGGCGGCGGTGCACGCCGAGGGGGTCGTGCACCGTGACATCAAGCCGGCGAACATCCTGCTCGACGTCACCGGGACCGGACGGCCGCATCTGCGGCTGTCCGATTTCGGGATCTCGATGCGCAAGGGCGAGCCCCGCCTGACCGAGACCAACTACGTGGTGGGGACGCCCGGTTACTTCGCGCCCGAGCAGATGCTGGGCGCCGAGCCGGACTTCCCGGCCGACCTGTTCGCGGTCGGCCTGGTCGCGCTCTACCTGCTCCAGGGACAGAAGCCCGACTCGCGGGCCCTGATCGAGTACTTCATGGCGCACGGCACCCCGGGCGCCCCGGAGGGCATCCCGGAGCCGCTGTGGCAGGTGCTCGCCGGTCTGCTGCAGCCCGACCCGCATGCTCGCTTCCGGACGGCCTGGCGGGGCGGCGGCGGCAGATGGAAGCTGCCCGTCTCCGAGGGGCCGGGCAGCGGCTGCGGGGACGGCTCCTCGGCCTGTGGCGGAGCGGACGGCGTCCGCGGCTCGGCGGGGGTGTCCTGCTCCGTCCGCCCTGCCGCGCGGGCGGCCGGCGCCTCGGGGCCGTTCGGCCCGAAGCCGGGCGGCAGCGGGCCGATCTGGTCGAAGACCTCGACGGGCTCGTCGTCGGCGCCCGGATCGGCCAGCAGCTCGACGGCGGAGCCGAGCGCCTTGCGCGCGCCGGTGGCCGTCCGGAAGCGAGCATGCGGGTCGGGCTGCAGCAGACCGGCGAGCACCTGCCACAGCGGCTCCGGGATGCCCTCCGGGGCGCCCGGGGTGCCGTGCGCCATGAAGTACTCGATCAGGGCCCGCGAGTCGGGCTTCTGTCCCTGGAGCAGGTAGAGCGCGACCAGGCCGACCGCGAACAGGTCGGCCGGGAAGTCCGGCTCGGCGCCCAGCATCTGCTCGGGCGCGA
>NZ_RDBI01000040.1:2532823-2598120 GCF_008042125.1 Streptomyces sp. MS191 | reverse complement strand
GTCCGGCGCCGCACCCGGTCCCCGCGCACACGGCCTCCCCCCATCCCGCCGTCGCGCCGGACTTCGCCCAGGCCCCGACCGCCGCGGTCGCGTACCCGCAGGCCGCCACCCGTCAGTACACGGCCCAGGCCGCCCAGGTCCCCGGCGCGTACGCGCCCCAGGTCCCGGCGCCGGCCGCGCCGCCGGCACGGCGACCGGGACCGCCCCCGAAGGTGGCGGTCCCGGTGCTGTTCCTCGCACTGGTCTGCTTCGCCGTCGGCATCTGGGCGCTCACCCAGTCCTGACGGTCGGCCGCCGCCGCTCCCGCGCGGGATCGGGGGCGGGGCCGGGCGGCGGTCGTCAGGCCGCCCGCCGCCGGGCCACGACCGTCCACACCCCGAGCGCGAGCACGAGCACGGTGCCGGCCCCGATCCCGGCCACCGCGACCAGCCGCATCGAGTCGCTCCTGGCCGCCTGCGGGCCGCTCTGGCCGCTGGCGGCCGCGTCCCGGTCGTCGTCGGTGACCCGGAAGGGTCCGGCGTCCCCGTCGTAGCCGGGTCCGGCCTTCGCCGTCCCGGTCACGCTCACCCGCAGGGACAGCTGCACCGGCTTGTCGCCGTACGCCTTGGCGACCTCGGGGCTGAGCGTCGCCGACAGGTAGTACCAGCCGGCGAACCGCAGGGCGCTCGTCCCGTCGTCGGAGGAGTAGCGGTTCTCGAAGGCCACCGGCCGCTGCGGGTCCAGCGCCAGCGTCGCGGGATCGCCGTCGTAGCTGACGGTGCCCTGGTCGACGTGGCCGCGGGCCGGGTTGTCGAGCGAGAGAACGAGCGCGTTGCCGATGTAGTCGTCGCCGCTCACACTGCTGCCCAGCTCGGCGGTGGCGAAGATCTGCTGCCCCCAGTCGACCGGCACCCGGTAGAACAGCGTCTGGCCGGGCTCGATCTCGGCGCGCCACTCCCCCTGCCGCAGCGAGGTGGCGTCCTGGAACCCGGCGCCGCCCTGCCGCTTCCGCGGGCCGCCCGCGGGCGGCGGCGGAGTCGAGGAGGGCCAGGTCTCCGGCAGCGCCGTGGGCCCGGTCTGCTTCACCCCCGGCTCGGACAGGTGGCGGATCTCCAGGTCCCAGTCCTCCGCCGAGGACACGGACTTGGAGGTCCGCTCGACCAGCACGTAGTAAGCGCCGGCCTGCCGGCAGGTGGAGCCGCCGGCCTCGATCGTGCGGTGCGCGTACGCGGTGAGGGGACGCGTGAACCCGGCGGAGCCGAACGACACGTCCTGGTAGCCGCACTGGGAGTTCGAGCCGTCCTGGAGGCTGACCTTGATGCCGTCGCCGTACTCCGCCTTCCGGCCCGGCTTGGGCACGGCCACCACGGAGACGTAGGCGTTCTCCTTCGCGCCGAGGTCGACGCGGTAGTAGAGCTTGCCGTCCTTCTTGATGGTGTCGCGGTAGGTCGACCCCGCCTTCAGCGGCTGGGCGTCCAGGCTCGTGAGGGCGCCCCGGACCCGCTGCGCGCCGCCGTCGAAGGCGTACGGGTCGTCGCCGGCCGCCCACGCCGTTCCGGGCAGCGCCGCCGCGCCCGTCGTGATCACGGCCGCGATCAGGGCCCCGGCCGTCCGCATCCGCCCCCGTTGCGTCTTCACGCGCCTCTCCTCGTGTCCGTATCCGTTCCGCCCGCCTCCGGGCCCCGTGCGGCCCTCGCGACCGCCGGGTCGCCCGCCCCGGCGGCCCGGGCGACGGTCCATCCTGCCCCGGCCGTCCCCGCGCTGTCTGCGCGCGGTGACGTTTCACCCCGCCCGCCGGACTCTCCGGCCCCCTGGGCGGCGCCCGCCCAGGGGCCTTTGCCGCTGCAAGCAGGTCATTCCCGCACGTGAATCCGGAAGGGGCCGGTCACCGCCGGGAAAAGCGTGAGGCCCCGGCCGCTTCACGCGGCCGGGGCCTCACCCACAAACAGTCTGCGACTCACACACCCGAACCTGCGGGCACGGAGTCGGTCGCCTCCGTCCACAGATCCTGCTCGGCGCGATCCGCCTGGATCTGGCGGTACACGAGGAGCCCGCCGATGGCGGCCAGTGCGACCAGGAGAAGCTTCTTCACCGCGCGACCTCGTCCTTCATTGACGTAGGGGACTTCTGACGCCCACTCTACACACCGACCGATACCGATCGGTGACCTGCCCGGACGTCGTTCCCTCTCCCGGCCACGCACAAGAGATCGGCCCGGACGGATAATCCGTCCGGGCCGATCTTCGCTGTGGGGCTAACAGGATTTGAACCTGTGGCCTCATCCTTATCAGGGATGCGCTCTAACCAACTGAGCTATAGCCCCGCCGCGCTTTGCGGTGTGTGTCCCGCGCGCTGACTTCTGAAGATTAGCGCACGTGGGGGCCAGTCCCAAAATCGGTTCCTCCGGCCCCCCGCCGCGTCGCTACTCGTCCTCCGCCAGCGTGAGCTCCACGCCGCCCACGAAGCCGGCCGACAGGTTGTAGATGAACGCGCCCAGCGTCGCCAGCGCGGTCATCAGGACCACGTCGATCACGGCGATCACCGAGGTGAACATCAGCACCCGCGGCAGCGACAGGAACGACTGCAGGTCGAAGCCGTTGGACTCGTTCGAACCGGTCGCCTCGCTGATGGTGCCGCCGACGGTCGAGAAGACGCCCATGGCGTCCATGACCATCCACAGCACCGACGCGGCCACGACCGTGCAGACGCCCAGCGCGATGGAGAGCAGGAAGCTCACCTTCATCACCGACCACGGGTCGGCCTTGGCCACCCGCAGCCGCGCCTTGCGCGTCCGGGGCGTGGTGCGTGCCCCGGTCCGCGGCCGGCGCACCGCACCGGTGTTCTGCCCCCCGCCGGTCGCGCCCGGCGCCTGAGCGCCGTACGCCTGCGGCGGGTGGTACGGCCCTGCCGGCGGCTGCTGCGCTCCCGCGCGGTCGCCGGGCAGCGGCCCGTTGTAGGTCTCGTACGAGGGATTGGACCCTCGAGTGTCCGTCACCGCAACCCCCTGGGAGTCCGTGGCAGACCCACGGGCACCGTTCGCTCCAGCAGAAGCTCCGGCAGCGGCCGATCCGGCGCCCGTGGCTCCACTCACGCTCTACTCCTCGTGCTCCCCGGCCGAGGGCTGGGTGCCCTCGGCTGCCTCGACACCCTCGGCGTCGTCGGCACCGTCGACCTCGTCGGCCTCGCTGCCCGCCTCGGCGTTCCGCGCGATACCGACGACGGCATCACGCTTGCCCAGGTTGATCAGCTGGACGCCCATGGTGTCACGGCCGGTCTCCCTGACTTCGTTGACTCGCGTGCGGATCACACCACCGGACAGCGTGATGGCGAGGATCTCGTCCGTCTCCTCGACCACCAGCGCGCCCACGAGCGAACCGCGGTCCTCCACGATCTTGGCGGCCTTGATACCGAGGCCACCGCGACCCTGGACGCGGTACTCGTCGACGGGGGTGCGCTTCGCGTACCCGCCGTCGGTGGCGGTGAACACGAACGTACCCGGCCGGACGACATTCATCGAGAGCAGCTCGTCGCCCTCGCGGAAACTCATCCCCTTCACCCCGGATGTCGCGCGTCCCATCGGGCGCAGCGCGTCGTCCGTCGCGGTGAAGCGGATGGACTGCGCCTTCTTGCTGATGAGCAGCAGGTCGTCCTCGGCGGAGACCAGCTCCGCGCCGATCAGCTCGTCGTCGGCGCCCTCCTCCGTCTCACGGAGGTTGATCGCGATGACACCGCCCGAGCGAGGCGAGTCGTAGTCCTTCAGCGCGGTCTTCTTCACCAGACCGGCCTTGGTGGCGAGCACCAGGTAGGGCGCGGCCTCGTAGTCGCGGATCGCCAGGATCTCGGCGATCTGCTCGTCCGGCTGGAAGGCCAGCAGGTTGGCCACGTGCTGGCCGCGGGCGTCCCGGCCGGCGTCCGGCAGCTCGTAGGCCTTGGCCCGGTAGACCCGGCCCTTGTTCGTGAAGAACAGCAGCCAGTGGTGGGTCGTGGAGACGAAGAAGTGGTCGACGATGTCGTCCTGCTTCAGCTTCGTGCCCCGCACGCCCTTGCCACCGCGCTTCTGCGAGCGGTAGTCCTCGGTCTTCGTCCGCTTCACGTAGCCGCCACGCGTGATGGTGACGACGATGTCCTCCTCGGCGATCAGGTCCTCGATGGACATGTCACCGTCGAAGGGCACCAGCTTGGAGCGGCGGTCGTCGCCGAACTTGTCGACGATCAGCGCCAGCTCCTCGCTGACGATGGTGCGCTGACGCTCCTCCGAGGCGAGGATCGCGTTGTACTCGTTGATCTTCGCCTGGAGCTCGTCGTGCTCGGCGACGATCTTCTGGCGCTCCAGGGCGGCCAGTCGGCGCAGCTGCATCTCGAGGATGGCGTTGGCCTGGATCTCGTCGATCTCCAGCAGGCCCATCAGGCCCTCGCGCGCGACCTCGACGGTGTCGCTGCGCCGGATGAGGGCGATGACCTCGTCGATCGCGTCCAGCGCCTTGAGCAGGCCCCGCAGGATGTGGGCGCGCTCCTCGGCCTTGCGCAACCGGAAGCGGGTCCGCCGGACGATGACCTCGATCTGGTGCGTCACCCAGTGGCGGATGAACGCGTCCAGCGAGAGCGTGCGCGGCACGCCGTCGACGAGCGCCAGCATGTTCGCGCCGAAGTTCGTCTGCAGGTCGGTGTGCTTGTACAGGTTGTTCAGGACGACCTTGGCCACGGCGTCGCGCTTGAGCACGATCACCAGGCGCTGGCCGGTGCGGGACGAGGTCTCGTCGCGGACGTCCGCGATGCCGCCGACCTTGCCGTCCTTCACCAGGTCCGCGATCTTCTGCGCGAGGTTGTCCGGGTTGACCTGGTACGGAAGCTCCGTGACCACCAGGCACTGGCGGTTCTGGATCTCCTCGACCTCGACCACCGCGCGCATCGTGATCGAGCCGCGGCCCGTGCGGTAGGCCTCCTCGATGCCCTTGCGGCCCACGACCAGCGCGCCGGTCGGGAAGTCGGGGCCCTTGATGCGCTCGATGAGCGCGTCGAGGAGCTCCTCGTGGGTGGCCTCGGGGTGCTCCAGCGCCCACTGGGCACCGGCCGCGACCTCGCGGAGGTTGTGCGGCGGGATGTTGGTCGCCATGCCGACCGCGATACCGGCCGAACCGTTCACCAGCAGGTTCGGGATGCGCGCCGGCAGGACCGTCGGCTCCTGGTTCCGGCCGTCGTAGTTGTCCGTGAAGTCGACGGTCTCCTCGTCGATGTCCCGGAGCATCTCCATGGACAGCGGCGCCATCTTGCACTCGGTGTAGCGCATGGCGGCGGCCGGGTCGTTGCCCGGGGAGCCGAAGTTTCCGTTGGAGTCGACCAGCGGCATCCGCATCGACCACGGCTGCGCCAGGCGGACCAGCGCGTCGTAGATCGAGGAGTCGCCGTGCGGGTGGTAGGTGCCCATGACGTCGCCGACGACGCGGGCGCACTTGTAGAAGCCCTTCTCGGGCCGGTAGCCGCCGTCGTACATCGCGTACAGCACGCGGCGGTGGACCGGCTTCAGGCCGTCCCGTACGTCGGGCAGGGCGCGCGACACGATGACGGACATCGCGTAGTCGAGGTAGGAGCGCTGCATCTCCGTCTCGAGCCCGACGGGCTCGATCCGCATCTGCTGGCCTTCCGCCTCGGTGGCTTCGGTGGTCGGAGTGTTCTCGTCGGCCATTGCTGGTCGTCAGTCCTTTCGTACGGTCAGCTGAGACCGACTCAGATGTCGAGGAAGCGAACGTCCTTGGCGTTGCGCTGGATGAAGGAGCGCCGGGCCTCGACGTCCTCACCCATCAGCACCGAGAACAGGTCGTCCGCCTGCGCGGCGTCGTCCAGGGTCACCTGGCCGAGGACACGGTGGTCCACGTCCATCGTGGTGACGCGCAGCTCCTCCGCGTTCATCTCGCCCAGACCCTTGAAGCGCTGGATCGAGTCTTCCCTGATCCGCTTGCCGTTCTGCTTGCCCAGCTCGACCAGGGCGTCGCGCTCGCGGTCCGAGTACGCGTACTCGAAGTCGTCCCGGCCCCACTTGATCTTGTACAGCGGCGGACGGGAGAGGTAGACGTGCCCGGCCTCGACCAGCGGCCGCATGAAGCGGAACAGGAAGGTCAGGAGCAGGGTGTTGATGTGCTGACCGTCGACGTCGGCGTCCGCCATCAGGATGATCTTGTGATAGCGGAGCTTCTCGATGTCGAAGTCCTCGTGCACACCGGTGCCGAAGGCGGAGATCAGCGCCTGGACCTCGGTGTTCTGCAGGATCTTGTCGATCCGGGCCTTCTCGACGTTCAGGATCTTGCCGCGGATCGGCAGGATGGCCTGGTACATCGGGTTGCGGCCGGACTTGGCCGAGCCGCCGGCGGAGTCACCCTCGACGATGAAGATCTCGCACTTGGCGGGGTCGTTCGACTGGCAGTCGGACAGCTTGCCCGGCAGGGACGCCGACTCCAGGAGACCCTTGCGCCGGGTCAGGTCGCGGGCCTTGCGGGCGGCCACGCGCGCGGTGGCGGCGGTGATGCCCTTGCGGATGATGTCCGCGGCCTCGTTGGGGTTGCGGTCGAACCAGTCCGTGAGGTGCTCGTGGACCACCTTCTGGACGAAGGTCTTCGCCTCGGTGTTGCCGAGCTTGGTCTTCGTCTGGCCCTCGAACTGCGGCTCACCGAGCTTGATCGAGATGATCGCGGTGAGACCCTCGCGGATGTCGTCGCCCGTGAGGTTGTCGTCCTTCTCGCGGAGCAGCTTCTTGTCGCGCGCGTACTTGTTGACGAGCGTCGTCAGCGCGGCGCGGAAGCCCTCCTCGTGCGTACCGCCCTCGTGGGTGTGGATCGTGTTCGCGAACGAGTACACACCCTCGGTGTACGAGGAGTTCCACTGCATCGCGATCTCGACCGAGAGCTGGCGCTCCTTGTCCTCGGCCTCGATGTCGATGACGGTGGGGTTGATCAGCTCGCCCTTGCGCGAGTTGAGGTACTTCACGAAGTCGACGATGCCGCCCTCGTAGTGGTACTTCACCGTGCGCGCGGCGGGCTCGGCGGCCGCCTCCGCGTCCGGGTCGTCGGCGCCGACCGTGGCCTTGGCGGACTCCCGCTCGTCGGTGAGCGTGATCGTCAGGCCCTTGTTGAGGAAGGCCATCTCCTGGAAGCGGCGCGAGAGCGTCTCGAAGGAGTACTCGGTCGTCTCGAAGATGTCCGGGTCCGACCAGAACGTGACCGAGGTGCCGGTCTCCTCGGTCGCCTCGTGCTTCGCGAGGGACGCGGTCGGGGCGCCCATCTTGTAGTCCTGCGTCCAGCGGTGGCCGTCGGTCTTCACCTCGACGGCGACCTTCGTGGACAGGGCGTTCACGACGGAGACACCCACGCCGTGCAGGCCGCCGGAGACCGCGTAGCCGCCGCCGCCGAACTTGCCGCCCGCGTGCAGCACGGTCAGCACGACCTCGACGGCCGGCTTGCCCTCCGACGGGACGATGCCCACCGGGATGCCGCGGCCGTTGTCGACGACACGCACGCCGCCGTCGGCCAGGATCGTGACGTCGATGGTGTCCGCGTGCCCGGCCAGGGCCTCATCGACGGAGTTGTCGACGACCTCCTGCACCATGTGGTGAAGACCGCGCTCACCGGTCGAGCCGATGTACATGCCGGGGCGCTTGCGCACCGCATCCAGACCCTCGAGTACCTGGATGTTGCTGGCGGTGTACTGGTTGTTCTCGTTGGGGTTGCCGGAATCGGCCACGAAGCGCCCTTTCTGGCACAGCACAGGCCGTTCTCCGGGCATACGGGAGCGGCTGCGTCGTTCGACATGTTCCGCAGGGTGGCGGGATTATCGACCAGTCTACCGGTAGCGCTGACACGAATGGGGGTTTGCCGGTACCTGAGTCCGCATGTGCCGCCCTGAGC
Source organism: Streptomyces sp. MS191 (assembly GCF_008042125.1). Lineage (GTDB taxonomy): Bacteria > Actinomycetota > Actinomycetes > Streptomycetales > Streptomycetaceae > Streptomyces. The sequence continues at coordinate 2,590,246 of NZ_RDBI01000040.1, read as the reverse complement.
GGGAGCGCCCCGACTCCCCATATCCGGGAAGGGCCTCCAAACGCCTCTGACGGCCACCCAGCGCTTCGGGTCGTAGCGCGCAGTGGGCGACCGGCCCCCGGGGACGAAAGCACCCTCCGGGCCACGGCCCCCGGGCACTTCGCACAGGCGTGTGAACAGCCGGAGGAGGCGGCGCGGCACCGCGCACAGGCACCCTCCACAGGCGGGCGCCGCCTGTGGACGAAGCGCGGGGGCACGGGACGCCGGTGGACGACCCGACCGCGGAGGAGCTCCCCGCTACCCGTAGGTGTCGCCGGGCCCGACCGAACCGGGCGCGCGCAGCGGCCCGTAGTCCCGCCGCGGAGCTCCCGGACCCAGCACCTTGATCACCCGGACCGTGCCGTGCCCGAGGTCCTCGTTCAGGCGTGCCACCAGCCTCGGAGCGAGCAACCGCAGCTGCGTCGCCCATGCCGTCGAGTCGCACTGCACCGTGAGCACCCGGGCGTCCGGATCCTCGTCGTACTTCAGCGGCACGCAGTGCTTCGCCAGGTCGTCGCCCACGATCTGGGGCCAGCGCCCCATGACACCGCCGACCGCCGCCGGGGTCTCCCAGCCGCGCTCCGTGATGAGCCGGTTGATCGCCGAGCCCAGCGCCATCGGGTCACGCCCGTCGGCACCCGAGCCGGAACGCAGCCCGCCGCCTCGCCGGGCCTGCTTCTTCTGCTGGGCGGCCGCGCCCCTCGCCTTCGCCTGCTCCTTGGCGGCACGCAGCGCGACCCGGGCGAGGTCGACCCCGGTGGGTTCGGGGGTCTTCGGGGCTCCGCTCGTGCCCTCGGTCTCGCTCACGACCTCACAGCCTCTCCACCGAACCCCCCGCGACCCCGTACCGGATCCCCGCGAGAACTCCCGGAACGTCGTCGTCCACCGCCGCCGTCACCAGCACCTGCTCGCCCGGAGCCACCAGCTCCGCGAGCCGCTCGCGCCGCCGGGCGTCCAGCTCCGCGAAGACGTCGTCGAGGACGAGCACCGGCTCGTTGCCCTCCGCCCGCAGCAGGTCGTACGAGGCCAGCCGCAGCGCCAGCGCGTACGACCAGGACTCCCCGTGGCTCGCGTACCCCTTGGCCGGCAGGTCGCCGAGCTTGAGCAGCAGTTCGTCGCGGTGCGGACCGACCAGCGTCACGCCCCGCTCGATCTCCTGCTTGCGCACCTCGGCGAGCGCGGCGAGCACCTGCTCGTAGAGCTCCTCGCGGGTGTGCCCGGCACCCGGCGCGGACGGCCGGTACTCCAGCAGAATCGGTCCGCCGCCCGGGGCGAGCTGTTCGTACGCCTTGTCGGCGAGCGGCTGCAGCACCGCGATCAGGTCCAGCCGCTGGGCGAGCAGCTCGGCTCCCGCCCGGGCCAGGTGCTGGTCCCAGACGTCGAGGGTGGACAGGTCCATTCCGCGGCCGCCGTGCCGGCGGGCCATCGCGGCGGACTTCAGCAGCGTGTTGCGCTGCTTGAGCACCCGCTCGTAGTCGGCGCGCACCCCGGCCATGCGCGGCGAGCGTGCCGTGATCAGCTCGTCCAGGAAGCGCCGGCGCTCGCCCGGATCGCCCTTGACCAGCGCGAGGTCCTCAGGCGCGAACAGCACGGTCCGCACGATGCCCAGCACGTCACGGGGCCTGACCTGGGAGGACCGGTTGATCCGGGCGCGGTTGGCCCGCCCCGGGTTGAGCTCGAGCTCGACCAGCTGGGAGCGCTCGCCCTGGGTGACCGCGGCGCGGATGATCGCCCGGTCCGCCCCCATGCGGACCAGCGGGGCGTCCGAGGCGACCCGGTGGCTGCCGAGGGTGGCCAGGTAGCCCACGGCCTCGACCAGATTGGTCTTGCCCTGCCCGTTGGCCCCCACGAAAGCGGTGACGCCCGGATCGAGCGGGACCTCGACCCGGGCGTAGGAGCGGAAGTCGGCCAGCGACAGATGCGTGACGTGCATGGTGTGCGCCGGCCTTCCCCCGACTGCCGTGCACCGGAGGGTGCACAGCCTGTGGACTACTTCTTGGACTCGACCGCGTGGCCGCCGAACTGGTTGCGCAGCGCGGCGATCATCTTCATCTGCGGGGAGTCGTCCTGCCGGGACGCGAAGCGCGCGAACAGCGAAGCGGTGATCGCGGGCAGCGGCACGGCGTTGTCGATGGCGGCCTCGACGGTCCACCGGCCCTCGCCGGAGTCCTGCGCGAAACCGCGGAGCTGGTCCAGGTGCTCGTCCTCGTCCAGGGCGTTGACCGCCAGGTCGAGCAGCCACGAGCGGATGACGGTGCCCTCCTGCCAGGAGCGGAAGACCTCGCGCACGTCGGTGACGGAGTCGACCTTCTCCAGCAGCTCCCAGCCCTCGGCGTACGCCTGCATCATGGCGTACTCGATGCCGTTGTGGACCATCTTGGCGAAGTGGCCGGCGCCGACCTTGCCCGCGTGGACGGCACCGAACTCGCCCTCGGGCTTGAGCGCGTCGAAGATCGGCTGGACCTTCGCCACGTTCTCCGCGTCGCCGCCGTACATCAGCGCGTAGCCGTTCTCCAGGCCCCACACACCGCCGGAGACACCGCAGTCGACGAAGCCGATGCCCTTGGCGGCCAGTTCCTCGGCGTGCTTCTCGTCGTCGGTCCAGCGGGAGTTCCCGCCGTCCACCACGATGTCGCCGGGGGAGAGCAGCTCGGACAGCTCGTCGACCGTGGACTGGGTCGCGGCACCGGCCGGGACCATCACCCACACGACGCGCGGACCCTTGAGCTTGCCCACAAGCTCTTCCAGGCTGTGGACATCCGCGAGGTCCGGATTGCGGTCGTATCCGATGACGGTGTGGCCTGCGCGGCGGATGCGCTCACGCATGTTGCCGCCCATCTTGCCGAGACCGACGAGACCGAGCTCCATCAGAGATTCCTTAAGCGTCGTGTGCGGTTCGTACCCGTGCCCGAGCCTACGCCCGGACACGGGTGCACACCTGTGGGGTCGGCCGCTCAGTCGACAGGTGTCAGCCCGACAGACGCACCGGCATGATCAGGTACTTGTAGGCCTCGTCCGCCTCGGCGTCCAGGGCCGGCTTGCCGCTCAGCAGCGCGGGCTTCGTGGACGTCGTGAAGGACAGCTGGGCGACCGGGGAGTCGATCGCGCTGAGACCGTCCAGCAGGAAGGTCGGGTTGAAGGCGATCGAGATGTCGTCGCCCTCCAGCGCCGCGTCCACGCGCTCCACAGCCTGTGCGTCGTCGCTGGAGCCGGCCTCCAGGATCAGCACGCCCTGCTCGAAGCTCAGGCGGACCGGGGTGTTGCGCTCGGCCACCAGGGCCACACGCTTGACGGCCTCGACGAAGGGGGCGGTCTCGATCACCGCGACCGAGTTGAACTCGGTGGGGAAGAGCGTGCGGTACTTCGGCAGGTCGCCCTCGAGCAGGCGGGTGGTGGTGCGGCGGCCCGCGCCCTCGAAGCCGATCAGGCCCTCGCCCTTGCCGGAGCCGGAGAGCGCCAGGGTGACGGTGTCGCCGCTGGTGAGCGCCTTGGCGGTGTCCAGCAGGGTCTTCGCGGGCACCAGGGCGACCGCGGAGGCGTCCGGGGACTCCGGCTTCCACAGGAACTCACGGACCGCGAAGCGGTAGCGGTCGGTGGAGGCCAGGGTGACCGTGTCGCCCTCGATCTCGATGCGCACACCGGTCAGGACGGGCAGCGTGTCGTCGCGGCCGGCCGCGATGGCGACCTGCGCGGCGGCGGAGGCGAAGACCTCACCGGGGACCGTGCCGGTCGCGGTGGGCATCTCGGGCAGCGCCGGGTACTCCTCCACAGGCAGGGTGTGGAGGGTGAAGCGGGAGGAGCCGCAGACCACGGTCGCCCGTACACCGTCTGTGGAGATCTCCACCGGACGGTTGGGGAGGGCGCGGCAGATGTCGGCGAGCAGGCGGCCGGAGACGAGGACGGTGCCGTCCTCCTCGACCTCCGCCTCGACGGAGACGCGGGCCGAGACCTCGTAGTCGAAGCTCGAGAAGCTCAGGGCGCCGTCCTCGGCCTTCAGCAGAAGGCCCGCGAGAACGGGCGCCGGCGGACGGGCCGGAAGGCTGCGGGCCACCCAGGCCACCGCCTCCGCGAGTACATCGCGCTCCACCCGGATCTTCACCGGAACCGCCTCCTGCTGTTGCTGGCTCTTCGTCGACTGCGGGAACCAGTCTGACGTACGCCGCCGACACTCGGTGCGGCTCGGGGTCAAGTCGCGACAAGAGGTCGCCGAAGCCCCGGCGTCGAGTTGTGCACAGGTCCCACTTCGAAGCGGATTCCTAGCTAACTCTAAGTGGGAGTAGTAGTAGGGGCTGTGGAAACCGTGGATAACCCCGTTTTCGCAGGTCAGCACCCATTTTTTGTCCACCGCGCCTGTGGGTGGAGCCCGTGGACAACAGGGCGGTTCTGTGGACACCCGAAAGTTCTGCACACCCGGTACACAGGGCGGCCTGACTTCTCCCCAACGCTGTCCCCAGCTTTACCCCCGTTCCCCACAGCCCAACCGTCCCCCTTGGTGTGACCGCTTTCACTCGACGCAGTGAGAGCAGCCGTTTCGTTGCCGAACAGTGGACAGCGGTGTGGAGAAGCTGTGGGCAACCGAGAGCCGCCTGTGGGTTGCCAGTGGACAACCGAAAGCCGCTCCTGTGGACGAAAGATTCATCCACAGGGTGTGGATCAAGGTTGCCAACAAATCCACACCCTCCTGACCTGGGCTGATGGGGTGCCCCCTGCCCAGCCTGTGGACATGATCCGGATAACTCGGCAGTCCCCACCCTGTGGACGGAAGATCATCCCCCAATCTGTGGAGAACACGCCACCCCTCCCGTGGATTCGAACAGCCCGGCCCGTTCACAGAGCTGTGCACAGTCGTCGCGGACGTCCGGCGAGGGCACCCGGAGGCGTTGCGGAGGCGTCGCGAGGGCCCGAGAAGGCTCCGGGAGAAGTCCGGGAGAGCTCCGCCAGGGCACGGGGCAGAGGTGCCCGAGGGCACCCGACGTACCGAGGGGAAGGCTCCGCCGAGGCACGCGCTGCGGCTCCTGGAACGCGTGAAGGGCGCCCGGGAACATGTCCCGGGCGCCCTTCGGGCTCTGTCCGCCGGCGGCTCAGCCGTTCTTGATGCGGTTGGTGAGCTCGGTGACCTGGTTGTAGATGGAGCGCCGCTCGGCCATCAGCGCGCGGATCTTGCGGTCCGCGTGCATCACCGTGGTGTGGTCGCGGCCGCCGAACTGCGCGCCGATCTTCGGCAGCGACAGGTCGGTGAGCTCACGGCACAGGTACATCGCGATCTGGCGTGCCGTCACCAGCACCCGGCTGCGCGAGGACCCGCAGAGGTCCTCCACCGTCAGGCCGAAGTAGTCCGCGGTCGCCGCCATGATCGCGCCGGCCGTGATCTCCGGGGCCGAGTCCTCGCCGCCCGGGATCAGGTCCTTGAGGACGATCTCGGTCAGCCCCAGGTCCACCGGCTGCCGGTTGAGGCTCGCGAACGCCGTCACCCGGATCAGCGCGCCCTCCAGCTCACGGATGTTCCGCGAGATCCGGGAGGCGATGAACTCCAGCACCTCCGGCGGGGCGTTGAGCTGCTCCTGCACCGCCTTCTTGCGGAGGATCGCGATCCGGGTCTCCAGCTCCGGCGGCTGCACATCGGTGGTCAGGCCCCACTCGAAGCGGTTGCGGAGCCGGTCCTCCAGCGTCACCAGCTGCTTGGGCGGCCGGTCCGAGGAGAGCACGATCTGCTTGTTCGCGTTGTGCAGCGTGTTGAAGGTGTGGAAGAACTCCTCCTGCGTCGACTCCTTGCTCGCGAGGAACTGGATGTCGTCGACGAGCAGGATGTCCACGTCGCGGTAGCGCTTGCGGAAGGTGTCGCCCTTGCCGTCGCGGATCGAGTTGATGAACTCGTTGGTGAACTCCTCGGAGCTCACGTACCGCACGCGGGTGCCCGGGTAGAGGCTCCGCGCGTAGTGGCCGATCGCGTGCAGCAGGTGCGTCTTGCCGAGGCCCGACTCCCCGTAGATGAAGAGGGGGTTGTACGCCTTCGCCGGCGCCTCGGCCACCGCGACGGCGGCCGCGTGCGCGAAGCGGTTCGACGAGCCGATGACGAAGGTGTCGAAGAGGTACTTGGGGTTCAGACGGGCGTGCTGCTCACCGGGGGCACCCGGTGCGGAGCCCTGCCCCGAGGAGTGCCCGGGGCCGCCGACGGGACCCGACGCCGGACCGCCCGGGCGCGAGCCCGGACCGATCCCCTGACCGGCACCCGGGCCCTGCGGCTCGGAGCGCTCCGGCCGCTGCGGCTGCTGGTAGGCCGACGGACGCTCGTCGTAGCGCGGCGGCTGGGGCTGCTGCGGGCGCGGGCCGGTGTACGGGTCGCGCTCCTGGAAACCGCCGAGCCGCGGCTGCTGCCAGGAGAGGTCCTCCTGGGTGCGCGGCCAGGAGCCCGGGTCGGGACGCGGCTGCTGGTAGTCCGGGTAGGCCGGGCGGGCGGTCGGCAGCCCGTCGTCCTGCATCGGGCGGTGACCGTAGCCCTCGTACTTCTCGTACGTGTCGGTGGGCGGCCGCTCGTCGTAGCGGGGCTGCTGCTGGACCGGCGGCGCGGGCGGGGTCGGCTCGCCGACCGAGTCGTCGACGGTGATCGCGATCCGGATGGGCCGGCCGCACTCCCGGCTCAGGGTCTCGCTGATCAGCGGGGCCAGCCGGCCTTCGAGGACGCGCTTGCCCCACTCGTTCGGTACGGCGAGGAGCGCTGTGTCGGCCACCAGTGCGAGAGGCTGGCAGCGCTCGATCCACTGCTTGTCCTTGGTCTCGATGCCTTGTTGGCCTTCGCCGAGGAGGTGCTCGAGCACGCGTGGCCACACTGCGGCAAGATCGGCAGGTACGTCAGCCACGGGGCACGCTTCCTCGCAGGTCCCACGAATGTGTGGTTCTCGGGACGGCAGGTCGAAGTCCGTTAGGACAGGAAAGGACAGAACGGAAAAAGATTCAGGAGTCCAGCCACGGTAGTCGCGGCGGCTGACGTGGTTCAAGTTGTTGTCCACAGCCTGTGCACAATGGACCCCGGTGACCGGTCGGTTTGACCGGATGGCGTAGCCGCGCGTACCGTAACCAGGTCGAGTTGTCGATGGCTGCTGCCGCCTGCCTCCGATGGGCAAAGATCACGGTCTGTGATCGTGAAGCGGTGCACTCGGGCGTATTGCGAGCTTCTCGTGGGCGCACGGTGACAGCCAGGCGATGTCCCGCCACCACACGAATCATTTCTGGAGCCCCCGAGTGAGCAAGCGCACCTTCCAGCCGAACAACCGTCGTCGCGCCAAGACCCACGGCTTCCGCCTGCGGATGCGTACGCGTGCCGGTCGCGCCATCCTGGCGAACCGTCGCGCCAAGGGTCGCGCGAGCCTGTCCGCCTGATCTTCTTAAACAGGTCATGACGTGCTGCCTACCGAGAATCGGCTGAGGCGGCGCGAGGACTTCGCAACCGCGGTACGTCGAGGACGCCGGGCCGGTCGCCCACTCCTCGTCGTCCACCTACGCAGCGGTGCAACGGACCCGCACGCGCCTGGGGAGAGCGCTTCCCCGACGCGTGCGGGTTTCGTCGTGAGCAAGGCCGTGGGCGGCGCCGTCGTACGCAACCAGGTGAAGCGACGTCTGCGCCATCTCGTCCGCGACCGGCTCTCCGAGCTGCCCCCCGGTAGCCTGGTGGTCGTACGGGCGTTGCCCGGAGCCGGCGACGCCGATCACGCACAGCTGGCCCGAGACCTGGACGCCGCTCTCGAGCGGCTCCTGGGAGGGGGCACGCGATGAAGTACCCGCTGCTGGCTCTCATCAAGCTGTACCAGTGGACGATCAGCCCGCTCCTCGGGCCCGTCTGCCGGTACTACCCGTCGTGTTCCCACTACGGATTCACGGCCATCGACCGGCATGGCGCGATCAAGGGCACTGCCCTGACCGCCTGGCGCATCCTGCGGTGCAACCCGTGGTCGCCCGGCGGCGTGGACCATGTCCCCGCACGCAAGCGTCCTCGCTGGCACGAAATGCTGCGGAACGCACTGCGCGGCGACACGGGCGGGTCCACCGCCGAGACGAGCCCGGCCGCAGAGACCTCGCCCAATGCTCAAGGAGCCTGATTAGTGGACACGATTGCCAATTTTTTCAGCTTCATCACCACACCTGTCTCATGGGTGATCGTCCAGTTCCACAAGCTGTACGGGGCGATCTTCGGCCCTGACACGGGCTGGGCCTGGGGCCTGTCGATCGTGTCCCTCGTGGTGCTGATCCGGATCTGTCTGATCCCGCTGTTCGTCAAGCAGATCAAGTCGACCCGGAACATGCAGGCGCTCCAGCCGAAGATGAAGGCGATCCAGGAGCGCTACAAGAGCGACAAGCAGCGTCAGTCCGAAGAGATGATGAAGCTGTACAAGGAGACGGGCACCAACCCGCTCTCCTCGTGCCTGCCCATCCTGGCGCAGTCCCCGTTCTTCTTCGCCCTGTACGCCGTGCTCTCCCACATCGCCGAGGGCAAGACGATCGGCGTCATCAACCAGTCGCTGCTCGAGAGTGCCCGTCAGGCGCACATCTTCGGTGCTCCGCTGGCCGCCAAGTTCACGGACAGCGCTGCCGAGGTCGCCGCTCTCGACGCCTCGCTGACGTCGGTCCGCATCGTCACCGCGGTCATGATCGTCATGATGTCGGCCTCGCAGTTCTTCACGCAGCGCCAGCTGATGATGAAGAACGTCGACCTCTCGGTGAAGACGCCGTACATGCAGCAGCAGAAGATGCTCATGTACATCTTCCCGCTGATCTTCGCCGTCATGGGCATCAACTTCCCCGTCGGTGTTCTCGTCTACTGGCTGACCACGAACGTGTGGACCATGGGCCAGCAGATGTACGTGATCAACCAGAACCCGACCCCGGGCAGCAAGGCGCAGGACGCCTACCTGCAGCGCCTCCTGAAGAGCGTCACCACGCACGGCGAGGTCCGCGGTCGTCGCCGTAAGAACATCGTCAAGGTCGTCGTCGCCAAGGGGGCCGACCGCAACGACAACGAGCGCCGCTTCTTCGCGGGCCTGGCCAAGGCCGGCTTCGCCGCCCAGGCCGACGGCACCGTGATCAAGAGCGACACGATCGCGGCCGAGGCCGAGGGTGCCGGCGCCGCCAAGCGTCAGCAGCCCAAGCGCCAGACCAAGGCGAAGCGCCAGGCCGGCGGTGCCCACCCGGCCCCGGCGAAGGGCGGCGAGGAGAAGGACGAGTCCGCAGCCGCGGAGCCGACCACCTCGCTGGAGAAGAAGCCCCGCGACGAAGCCACGGACACCAAGGACACGGCGAAGAACGCCTCGGGCGATCAGTCCGTGCGTCCCAGCCGCGCCAACTCCGGGGCTTCCCGCCAGGCCAAGTCCGGTCAGCGCAAGGGCCAGCAGCGGCCCAAGCACCCGTCTTCCAAGAAGTAGAAGGAGTCCATCCGTGACGGAAGGCACCACCACCGCCGCCGCAGAGGGTGGCGACACCCTCACCCGCCTGGAGCAGGAGGGTGAGATCGCGGCCGACTACCTCGAGGGTCTGCTCGACATCGCCGATCTCGACGGCGACATCGACATGGACGTCGAGGCGGACCGGGCCGCGGTCTCCATCGTCAGCGACTCGAGCCGCGACCTGCAGAAGCTTGTGGGCCGCGACGGCGAGGTGCTGGAGGCGCTCCAGGAGCTGACCCGGCTGGCCGTGCTCCGGGAGACCGGCGACCGCAGCCGCCTCATGCTCGACATCGGCGGGTTCCGCGCGAAGAAGCGGGCCGAGCTCGCAGAGATCGGTGCCAAGGCCGCGTCCGAGGTGAAGTCCACCGGTGCCCCGGTGAAGCTGGACCCGATGACGCCGTTCGAGCGCAAGGTCGTGCACGACGCGGTCGCCGCCGCCGGTCTGCGCAGCGAGTCCGAGGGCGAGGAGCCGCAGCGCTTCGTCGTCGTGCTCCCTGCCTGACCCCCTTCGCAGTGTCGGCCCCGTCTGCTCGCAGGCGGGGCCGATCTTTGTCAGCCTGATAGTTCAGCCACCACAGTGCGCGCGCAGGATGTGCGCTACGGAAGGACGGTTCCCGTGACGGAGGCAGCGGAGCTTCCCCCTGCGCCTGAGCAGGCGCGGACGGTATTCGGTGAGCACTTCCCGGAGGCCGTTCGCTACGCGGAGCTCCTCGCGGACGCGGGAGTCAAGCGCGGGCTGATCGGCCCGCGCGAGGTCCCCCGCCTGTGGGAGCGACACCTGCTGAACTGTGCGGTGCTCTCCGAAGTGGTCCCCGAAGGCGTCTCCGTGTGCGACGTCGGCTCGGGCGCCGGACTTCCCGGCATCCCGCTGGCGCTCGTAAGGCCCGACCTGAAGATCACGCTCCTGGAGCCGCTGCTGCGCCGGACGAACTTCCTCCAGGAGGTCGTGGAGCTGCTGGGGCTGAGCCATGTGACCGTGGTCCGCGGCCGTGCCGAGGAGATGCTGGGCAAGGTCCCGCCGGTGCACGTGGTGACCGCCCGCGCCGTGGCGCCGCTCGACCGGCTCGCCGGCTGGGGTGTTCCCCTGCTGCGCCCGTACGGCGAGATGCTCGCCCTCAAGGGGGACACGGCCGAGGAGGAGATCAGCGGCGCACGCGCCGCTCTCGCCAAGCTGGGTGTGGTGGGGACCTCGGTCCTCCAGGTCGGCGAGGGCATCGTCGACCCCATGACGACGGTCGTCCGGGTGGAGGTCGGCGAGAGCCCCGGCGGTGTGAGGTTCGCCGCCAAGCGGGCGAAGGCCGCTCGACCCAGCAGGACTCGTCGCCGTCGCTGAGCCGTCGCGCTGTCTTGTTGATCCTTACAAGCTGCCATACGTGAGCATTTCGGAGTGTCGAACGGCCCGGGGTCAGCAGCGAGTGCATCGTGTTTCACGTGAAACGTCGCTCACTGCTGCAGGGGATCATCGGCCGCGGTCGCGCGGCTGCCACGCCCCGGGACCGGAAACCCCTCTCGAAACCCCCCGTGAGGGTTACGGGATTGTCCACAGAGGTGGATTCACCCACAGAACCACGGGCCTCGCTGGTTCACGACCCCGAAAGCATGGCAGGCTCTGTCCATCGCGAGCCTGAAGCCGAGGAGAGTGAATCCTTGCGGTCCGACGCCAACATCGCGGGACCGATGACCGACCCGGTCCCCGGTCCCCGAACCGAATCGGTGGGGGAGGATGTTTCACGTGAAACACCGCCCCCGATGGACGACACCCCCATTGGTCGTGCAGCCCAACTTGCCGTAGAGGCGTTGGGGCGCGCTGGTGAGGGGCTCCCCCGGCCTGCCCAGACACGCGTGATGGTGGTCGCCAACCAGAAGGGCGGCGTCGGCAAGACGACCACGACGGTCAACCTTGCCGCCTCGCTGGCCCTGCACGGAGCCCGGGTCCTGGTCATCGACCTCGACCCGCAGGGCAACGCCTCGACGGCTCTGGGTATCGATCACCATGCCGATGTGCCCTCGATCTATGACGTCCTGGTGGAGAGTAAGCCGCTCTCCGACGTGGTCCAGCCCGTCCAGGACGTCGAAGGTCTCTTCTGCGCCCCCGCCACCATCGATCTCGCTGGTGCGGAGATCGAGCTGGTCTCGCTGGTGGCGCGGGAGAGCCGCCTGCAGCGAGCCATCCAGGCCTACGAGCAGCCTCTGGACTACATCCTCATCGACTGCCCGCCGTCCCTGGGACTGCTGACGGTCAACGCCCTCGTGGCGGGTGCCGAGGTGCTGATCCCCATCCAGTGCGAGTACTACGCCCTGGAGGGACTGGGCCAGCTGCTGCGGAACGTCGACCTGGTGCGGGGACACCTGAACCCCACGCTGCACGTGTCGACGATCCTCCTCACCATGTACGACGGCCGGACGAGGCTCGCCTCCCAGGTCGCCGACGAGGTGCGCAGCCACTTCGGCGAGGAGGTGCTGAGGACCAGCATCCCGCGATCCGTACGTATCTCGGAGGCCCCGAGCTACGGCCAGACCGTTCTCACGTACGATCCGGGCTCCAGCGGCTCACTGTCGTATCTCGAGGCGGCCCGTGAGATCGCGCTGCGCGGAGTCGGCATCCGCTACGACGCCCAGCACGCCCACGTCGGGCAGCAGAACAACCAGAGCAACATGTCGGAGGGGATCCAGTGAGCGAGCGACGTAGGGGATTGGGGCGTGGGCTCGGTGCGCTGATCCCTGCTGCTCCCCAGGAGCGGCAGGTGCCGGCTGTCGGAGTGGCGGGACCGTCCTCGTCCGTCTCCACCCCGGTGCTGCCTTCCGAGCGAGGGGTGGCGGCCGCGAAGGTGGCGACCCTCCCGCAGAGCCCGCAGTCCCCGGACTCCGTGGTGCCCGTGGTCGAGCCCGCCGTGGTGGAGGAGCCGGAAGCGCCCGCCGGGGCTCACTTCGCCGAACTGCCGCTCGACTTCATCACGCCCAACCCGAAGCAGCCGCGTGAGGTCTTCGACGAGGACGCGCTCGCGGAACTGATCACCTCCATCAAGGAGGTCGGTCTGCTCCAGCCCGTCGTCGTACGGCAGCTGGGCACCGAGCGCTACGAGCTGATCATGGGTGAGCGGCGCTGGAGGGCCTGCCGTGAGGCCGGTCTGGAGCGCATCCCTGCGATCGTCCGGGCCACGGAAGACGAGAAGCTTCTTCTGGACGCCCTCCTGGAGAACCTGCACCGGGCCCAGCTGAATCCGCTGGAAGAGGCCGCCGCCTACGACCAGCTGCTGAAGGACTTCAACTGCACGCACGACCAGCTGGCCGACCGGATCGGGCGCTCGCGTCCCCAGGTCTCCAACACGCTGCGTCTGCTGCGCCTCTCCCCGCCGGTTCAGCGCCGGGTGGCCGCCGGTGTGCTGTCGGCGGGCCACGCCCGTGCCCTGCTGTCCGTGGACGACCCGGAAACGCAGGACAAGCTCGCGTACCGGATCGTCGCCGAGGGCCTCTCCGTGCGTGCGGTGGAGGAGATCGTCACGCTCATGGGCTCCGAGCCCACGTCGACGGTCAAGCCCAAGGGCCCCCGAGCGGGCGCACGCGTCTCGCCGGCTCTCACCGAACTGGCTTCCCGTCTCTCGGATCGCTTCGAGACGAGGGTGAAGGTCGATCTGGGCCAGAAGAAGGGCAAGATCGTCGTCGAGTTCGCCTCGCTGGACGATCTGGAGCGGATCCTGTCGACGCTGGCCCCGGGCGAAGGACGCGTCATGGACCACGGGAACGCCGAGACGGACGAAGAGGACGCCGAGGGCTGAGCCCTCCGCGACCCACAGCGGGCCGTGTGCCGGTGAAGACCGGGACACGGCCCGTCCCTTTGCCTGCGCGCGGTATCGCCCCGAACGCCCCATCGATACGATTCTGGGAGGCGAAATCCGTGCTGCGCCGGCAGCGGGAAGAGAGGAACAGCCGTGGGGCGTCGGCTCGTACCACTCACGCTGGACAACCTTCCGGATCTCCCGAAGCGGTGTCGCTCCTGTGTCTTCTGGGAGCTCGACCCGGTGAGCGGGGAGGCCGCTGTGAAGGCGGGACGGCCCGAGCTGGAGAAGGAAGCCTGGATCTCAGCCGTCCTGCTGGAATGGGGATCGTGCGGTCGGGTGGTCTACGTCGACGACGTTCCGGTCGGCTTCGTTCTCTACGCGCCTCCGGCCTATGTGCCGCGGTCGATGGCTTTCCCCACCAGTCCGGTCTCCGCGGACGCGGTCCAGTTGATGACGGCGTGGATCATGCCGGGGTACCAAGGTCAGGGAATCGGCCGCACGATGGTGCAGACCGTGGCCAAGGACCTTCTCCGGCGCGGCTTCAAGGCGATCGAGGCCTTCGGTGACGGTCGATGGAAGGAGCCGGCCTGTGTCCTGCCGGCCGACCATCTGCTGGCCGTGGGCTTCAAGACGGTGCGGCCTCATCCGGCGTACCCGCGCCTGAGGCTGGAGCTCCGTACGACGCTCTCCTGGAAGGAGGACGTCGAGATGGCGCTGGACCGTCTTCTCGGCGCGGTGCAGAAGGAGCCCGCGCTGCGGCCGCTGTAGGGCCCGGGGCGCTGCGCCGCCCGCCGCCGCCCCGAGGTCTCACACGAACGGCCCGCCCCGGATCGGGGCGGGCCGTTCGTGTTTCACGTGAAACAGGCGCTGCGTCAGGCCTTCGTGGCCTCGTCGGAGACGAAGCCCTCCAGGTCGCGGAGGATCGCGGCCTTCGGCTTGGCACCGACGATCGTCTTCACGACCTCGCCGTTCTGGTAGACGTTCAGGGTCGGGATCGACATGACGCCGTACTTGGCGGCCGTGGCCGGGTTCTCGTCGATGTTGAGCTTCACGATCTCGATCTCACCGTGCTCCGCGGCGATGGCCTCCAGCGACGGGGCGATCTGGCGGCACGGTCCGCACCAGGCGGCCCAGAAGTCCACCAGGACGGGCTTGTCGCTCTTGAGGACGTCGTCCTCGAAGGAAGCGTCGGTCACGTTCTTCAGGGCGCCGGCCACGGCGACCTCCTTAACTTCGCGGGGTGTGGGGTGGGAAAGCCTGAGGGGGATCAGACCGCGGGGGTCTCGGCGAGCTTCTCGTTGTCGGCGAGGGCGGCCAGGAAGCGCTCGGCGTCGAGTGCGGAGGAGCAGCCGGTGCCGGCGGCGGTGATCGCCTGGCGGTAGGTGTGGTCGACGACGTCACCGGCACCGAAGACGCCGGGCAGGTTCGTCCGCGTCGACGGCGCGTCGACCTTGAGGTAGCCCTCCTCGTCCAGCTCCAGCTGGCCCTTGAAGAGCTCGGTGCGCGGGTCGTGGCCGACGGCGATGAAGAGACCGGTGACGGGCAGCTCGCTGGTCTCGCCCGTCTTGGTGTTGCGCAGGGTCAGGCCGGAGAGCTTCTGCTCGCCGTGGATCTCGGCGACCTCGCTGTCCCAGGCGAACTTGATCTTCGGGTCGGCGAAGGCGCGCTCCTGCATCGCCTTGGAGGCGCGCAGGCTGTCACGGCGGTGGACGATCGTGACCGACTTGGCGAAGCGCGAGAGGAAGGTGGCCTCCTCCATCGCGGTGTCCCCGCCGCCGATGACGGCGATGTCCTGGTCCTTGAAGAAGAACCCGTCGCAGGTGGCGCACCAGGAGACGCCACGGCCGGAGAGGGCGTCCTCGTTCGGCAGGCCGAGCTTGCGGTGCTGGGAGCCCGTCGTGACGATGACGGCCTTGGCGCGGTGCACGGTGCCGGCGGTGTCCGTGACGGTCTTGATCTCACCCGTCAGGTCCACGGCGACGACGTCGTCCGGAACAAGCTCGGCGCCGAAGCGCTCGGCCTGGGCACGCATGTTGTCCATCAGGTCCGGGCCCATGATGCCGTCGCGGAAGCCGGGGAAGTTCTCCACGTCGGTCGTGTTCATCAGGGCGCCACCAGCGGTGACAGCACCCTCGAAGACCAGCGGCTTCAGCGACGCACGCGCCGTGTAGAGCGCGGCGGTGTAACCCGCGGGCCCGGAGCCGATGATGATCACGTTACGGACGTCGCTCACGGGTTTCTTCCTCGTCTCTGCAGACTGCCTACTGCCTACGGGGCGGTCGTTTCGGTGACTCTCACCCCACCCAACGGATCCTACGGGGCGGGCATTCCCCAGACCGACGCGCGGCACGGCCTGAACGCGACGGGCGGGGGTATCCGCACGGCGTGGACGTCAGGAACGGGGGTACGTGTGCGTCGTGAGGACCTCGGCCGGGGTCTTCCCCCCACTCGCGGTGCAGGACGCGTCCAGCACGTACGCCTGCACCTGAGAGCCGTTCGTCGCATGAGGGAGGACGACGAGATAGGCGGACTTCCCCTCGTAGTCGCCCTTCTGGAAGGCGAGCACCGTGTCGGGGCGGCCGGTGCCGGCCTTGACGCAGCTCGGCAGTGGCTCGGCCAGGCCGCGCTGGAGGGTGTCACCGCCCGTCGCGGACATCGACTCGGGGCTGCTGTCCTGGGGAACCTTGAAGGTGTGGTCCTGCTGGAGGAGTGCCTGCACGCGGGCTTCGATGTCCTGGCCGTCGAAACGCGAGCCGACGGCGCTGCTGGCAGCGGTGTCGCTCTTGGTGTCGCCGGATTCCCCGCTGAGGCTCTGGAGGCCTCCCTGCGTGAGGAACAGGCTGATACCCAGGGCCGCGGCCCCGAAGGCGGCCCCCAGGGTGGCGACGCGCCTCCGGCGGGGCTTGCGGGGGCGTCCCGGACCGGTGCCGCCACCGGAGCGGCCGGCGGGACGTTCCGCGCCCCCGGAGGGTGCCGTCGCCGGGCGAGGCGCGGGCCGCGTGCTTGTTTCACGTGAAACATCGGTGTCGGGGACAGGGGCGGTGGCATCGAGAAGTGCTTCGGCGGCCAGCGCGGCGTCGATGCGACCGGCGATCTCGGCAGGCATCCGGGGAGGACCGGGCAGGGTCCCCAGTAGCCCACGGATCTCTTCCAGGGACGTGCGTACGTCGGCGCAGAGCGAGCAGTCGTCCAGATGGCGGCGGACCGCCGCGGCGCGTGCCGGCGCGAGGAGCCCCTCGGTGAGGTCGGAGATCTCCGAGACGTCCGGGTGCTGTGTCGTGTCGGCCTTGCCGGTCGTGGATGTCACGCGCGCCCACCTCCGCCCTTCACAGCAGTCGGACCATTCGATCCGCTATCCCTTGTCTCCGACACCGGTGGGACGGATGTCCCCGGCGTCCGGTTCCTTCCCCGGTCGGAGCCCTCGTTACCCACCGTGTCCGCGCGCAGATGAGTGAGCATGGGAAGCAGTTTCGCCCGGCCCCGCGCACAGCGGCTCTTCACGGTTCCGGTGGGCACGTCCAGGATGCGCGCGGCCTCGGCCACGGGGTATCCCTGCATGTCGACCAGTACGAGAGCCGCCCGCTGATCCGCGGGGAGCTTGGCCAGAGCGGCCAGGAGCTCGCGATGGAGGTCCTGGCGTTCGGCGGGGGCCTCGGCGGACTCCACGGGCTCCAGGAGCTGCTCGAAGCGGGCCGTGTCGTCCATGGGGGACGTCTTGCGGGAGACGGCCTTGCGGGCCCGGTCGAGACAGGCGTTCACCGTGATGCGGTGCAGCCAGGTGGTGACGGCCGACTGACCGCGGAAGGTGTGGGCGGCCCGGAAGGCCGAGACGAGGGCGTCCTGAACGGCGTCAGCGGCCTCTTCGCGGTCCCCCAGGGTGCGCAGGGCGACCGCCCACAGGCGGTCGCGGTGCCTCCGCACCAGCTCACCGAAGGCGTCGGGATCGCCCGCGACATGGCGCTCCAGAAGTTCCTGGTCGCTGATGTCCGCGTATATCGCGTCGTCCAACGGTGAGCCCCTCCCCTCCTGCCGTCAGCTGGTGATCTTGATATCCGTGATCTTGCCGCGGAAGGTGCCGCCGTTGGCGGGCAGCTTGGTCATCCAGACCAGAACGTAGCGCGTCGTTACGGGCTTGGCGGGCTTCAGCGTCACCTTGCCGCCGGATCCCTTGGCCTGGGTGGCGAAGGCATCGGGTGAGCTCGGTTCGGTCGTGGCGTCGGCCGGGGCGGTGCGCAGCTCCACGGAGGTGTCTCCCAGGAAGGAGACGTCCACCGATCCGATCTGCTGTGCCTTGCCCAGGTCGAGGACGAGACCCACGCCCTCCTTGAGCCGGCCGAAGTCGGCGCTGTAGTAGCCGTCGGTGTTCCAGAAGCTGCTCGGGTCGCCGTCGTAGGCGTTCTTTATCCCCTGGGGCTTCTCCGAACCGTCGCCGAGCGGGTCGAAGTCGTGGGCCCCGACGATGGCGACGGGCTTCCCGATCTCGACCTCCTTCTCGTCCTCGGTGTCCTGCGGCTGGTTGTTCTGCGGCGTCTCCGACTTGTTGTTCCGGTCGAGGAGCCGGTCCGCCACCTGCCAGCTGGCCAGTCCCAGGGCGGCGATGAGCAGCGCCGAGACGGCCCACTTCAGGGCCTTGCCCGTGCGGCTCTGCAGCGGCGGTGGCGGAGGCGCCATCGCCTGGGTCACCACGGGACCGGCCTGCTGCTGCGGACGCCCGTAGCTGCCCTGCTGGTAGGTGGTGCGCTGGTACTCCGGCGGGGTCGGGAACTCGGGCTCCGGCGGGCGGATGCGGGGCATCGCCGCAACGGCCTTGGCGAGCTCGTCCGGCGTGGTGCACGGCGGTTCCTGGCGCGAGGCGGTGGCACCGTCGTTGGCCAGGGCGCGCATGGCGATCTCGGCCAGGCCGCGATGGACACCTGCCCGCACCTGGTCGGGGGGAAGCAGTCCCACGCCCTTGGGAAGCCCGGAGAGGCCGTGGGCGTCGCTGTCGTACGGCCAGCGCTGGGTCAGCGCCGCGTACAGCAGTGCGCCGATCGCCTCGGTGTCCGTGCGCTGGGGCCGTTCGGCGCTGATGCCCCGCAGGGCGGCGTTCACGGCGAGACCGCGGATGCGGTACTGGCCGGAGGAACTGCGCAGCACCGCGCTCGGGGTGAGCCGGAGGTGGGCGAGCCCTTCACGGTGGGCCGCCGCCATGGCCTGGGACACCTGGCTGACGAGCTGGTACGCGTCGTGCGGCTCCAGTGGGCCGGCGGCGAGCAAGGTCGTCAGTTCGGTGGAGTCGGGCAGCCATTCGTGTACGACGTACACGAGGTCGTTCTCCTCGACGGCGTCGAGGACCTGGACGAAGCGGGGGTCGCCGAGCAGCGCCGCGGAGCGGGCCGCGGCGAGCACCGAACGCGCTCGCGGATGGTCGGCAGGCAGGAGATGGACCCCGACCGCACGCCGCAGCTTCTCGTCCACGGCACGCCAACTGCTGAATCCGTCCAGACGAGTGACGCATTCCTCGAGCCGGTAGCGTCTGGCCAGCTTGTGGCCGCTGTGCAGCTCGGGAGTCTCGATGGAGGGCTGTTCGCCGTTCTGCCGGTCGCCGGCCTTGTTCTCTGCGTCGTCGGCGGTCGTGTCCGCCGTTTCCTGCTCTTCCGCCACCCCGTCGGTCGCGGCCTTCTCCGCCTTCGCGGTCAGCGGGTCGTCACCGCTGTTGTCGGCCACGTCGACGGCAGCCGTGCTACGTTCCGCCACCGTCGTTCCTGCCTCCCCATCCGTTGCGCCACATCCAACAGCCATGCCAATTGTGCCCACAGTCGGCCGCTATGCACGACACGCAGCGGCCGACGATGGTTGTGCGGGACTGCCTTCCTAGCGTCCCAGGCGTCCGCGGACCATACCGACCATGGAGTTCAGCTCCTCGATCCGCATGCGCTTCGCCGCCACGAAGAAGACACCCAGCAGGACCACTCCGCCCACCAGAAGGGCGACGAGCGAGCCCAGAGCACCCTCCCCGAGGAGCTTCAGAAGTCCGAAGCCCACCGCACCGGCCACGACCGCCGCAGGCACCGAGGCAAGGCAGAGACGTGCATAGGTTCGCATGACGTGGGCACCGTCCAGATCGCCGCCCAGGCGGTTGCGCAGCCGGCGCCAGGCGACGCCCACGCCGACCATGTACGCGAGACCGTAGGAGGCGGCCATGCCGACGACGGCCCACTGGGCGGGCAGGACGAAGTAACAGGCCGCCGATGCCGCCGCGTTGACCGCGGCGACGATGACGGTGTTGTAGAAGGGCGTCCGGGTGTCCTCGTAGGCGTAGAAGCCGCGCAGGACGACGTACTGGACGGAGTAGGGGATCAGACCGAGGCCGAAGGCCATCAGGATGAAGCCCATGCCCTGGGCCGCCTCGACGCCGCTGGACGCGTAGAGCAGGGTGCACATCGGGACGCCGAGGGCGAGGAAGGCGAAGGACACCGGCACGATCGCGACGGCCGAGTTCCGCAGGCCCTGCGAGATGTCGTCGCGGACGGCGCCCGGGTCGTCGTCGTGTGCGGCGCGCGAGATGCGCGGCAGCAGGGCGGCCATGACGGAGACCGTGATGATGGCCTGCGGCATGCCCCAGATCAACTGGGCGTTGGAGTAGGCGAGGAAGCCGGCGCCGTTCCTGCCGGACTCCTCACCGGCCGCGGTGGCGAGCTGGGTCACGACCAGGACGCCGGCCTGGTTGGCCAGAACGAACAGCACGGTCCACTTGGCCAGCTTGACCGTCTTGCCGAGGCCGTGGCCCTTCCAGTCGAAGCGAGGACGGAAGCGGAAGCCGGTCTCGCGGAGGTAGGGGATCATCGCGAGGGCCTGGACGACCAGGCCGAGCAGGGTGCCGATGCCGAGCAGCCGGACGCCCTCGTCGGGGATCGTCTGCACGCCCATGTGGGATTCGGCGGAGGTGCCGTAGACCCAGATGAAGAGGCCGAAGGTGACGATCATGACGATGTTGTTGAGGACCGGGGTCCACATCATCGCGCCGAACTTGCCTCGTGCGTTGAGGATCTGACCCATCACCACATGCACGCCCATGAAGAAGATGGTGGGCAGGCAGTAGCGGGCGAAGGTGACCGCGACGCTGTTGGCCGCGGCGTCGTCGGCGATGGTGTTCGACATCAGCCGGATCAGCAGCGGGGCCGCGAAGACGGCGAGGACCACGATCGCGCCGAGCGCCACCATGACGAGCGTGAGGAGCCGGTTGGCGTACGCCTCGCCGCCGTCCTCGTCGTTCTTCATCGAGCGGACCAGCTGCGGGACGAAGACCGAGTTGAGGCCGCCGCCGATGGTGAGGATGTAGATCATCGTGGGCAGCGTGTACGCGACGGTGAAGGTGTCACCGAGCAGGGCGGCGCCCAGCGCGCCCGTGATCACGAGGCTGCGGACGAAGCCGGTGAGCCGGGAGACGAGCGTGCCGGCCGCCATGACCGCGCTCGACTTCAGCAGGCCGGAGGCGCGGCCGGACTTCTTCGGTGCGGGCGCGGGCATCGGGTTCGGC
Source organism: Streptomyces sp. MS191 (assembly GCF_008042125.1). Classification (GTDB taxonomy): domain Bacteria; phylum Actinomycetota; class Actinomycetes; order Streptomycetales; family Streptomycetaceae; genus Streptomyces. The sequence continues at coordinate 2,569,496 of NZ_RDBI01000040.1, read as the reverse complement.
TCCGGGGCGGGCGGGGGCACCTGCCCCGGGGTCTGCTGGTCCCGGTAGAGGTGCGCGAAGGCATCCGGCTCGGGTTCCTCGTCCCCGGCCCGGGTGACCAGGTCGTCGACTCCGGTGAACTGGACCGTACGGGCGTCGTCGCCGTAGGGCAGGTGGCGTGAGGGGCCGTCCGGCTCGGGTGCCGGGGTCTGGGCCCACACCCGCGGGTCCGGGGCGTGCGGAGGCGCGGCCGGCTGCTGGTAGAGCGGCTGGGGTTCCTGGTAGGTGCCCGGCGGGGGCGGCGGGTGCGCGGCGCGGTCGTAGAGCGCCTCACCCACCGGGTCCTGCGAGGACAGGTCCTGGGCCCGATAGGGACGAGAAGTCCGACCTCACCTTGTCGGGCCGCAGCGCGACCATCCCGGTCACGGTGCAGAACAAGCTGCTGCGGTGGGGTCGGCGCTCGGCCGGGTCCCTGGGGGCCCGCAGGCGTGCCGCCGGACGGCTCGGTGCCGCCCGCGCCCTGGCCGCGGTCACCGTCGTACGGCGCGTTCATGGTTACCCCACCTCATCGTCCCCGGCCGACCGGCCACGACATCGCTCAACGGTCCACTTTCTCACCCGCGCCGGACGGGTCGCCGCTTTCGGGACCGGTGTCCGGCACAGGGTCACTCGGCTGCTCCGGTTCGTCGCTCTCCGTGGTCTCTGCCTCGGAGTTTCGGGCTGCCGCGCGCTTCCGCTGGGTGTACATCCGTACCCCGGCGAGGACAAGCAGCAGCACGCCACCGGCGATGACGAGCATCACGGTCGAGGTGATCTCGGAGACCCGCACGGTGAAGGTGATCGGGTCACCGTACGGCTCGCCCTCCTCCGTGTAGAGCTGGGCCGTCATCGGGACCGGGCCGTTGGCGTTGGCCGAAGCGGGGAACTTCACGGACTGGCTGTGTCCGGCGCTGATCTTGACCGGCAGTTCCGCGAAGGGGTCGTCGCCGTTGAGCTGCAGTCGGGTCTTGTTGCTGGAGGTCAGTCGCAGCACCAGATGGTCGACGCCCTGCAGCAGCTTGTTCTGCACCGTGACCGGGATGGTCGCGCTGCGGCCCGACAAGGTGAGGTCGGACTTCTCGATCAGCCTGACCTCGTCGGTGATGCCCTCGAGGTAGCCGGACACCTGGGTCCGGTACGCGCCGGCGGCCTCGGCACGCCCGCGCCACGAGGTCGACATCTCCCGGCTGATCGCCGTGCCGAAGGGAGTCACCACTCGGTCCGGCTGGGTCAGGATGACCTTGAAGTCGTCCAGGCCCTCCCGCGTCTGCCGCATCCGGCGGAACGCGTCGAGGCCCAGCTCCTGCTTCCGCAGCTCCTGCGGATACCGGGAGGCGCCGGGCACCCTGGTCGAGGCTTCCGGAGAGGTCGTCTCCGCAGCGGCCAGGAGGTCCAGCGGCTCGGTCCACCGCTTGGCGGACAGCCCGCGCAGCGCACTCGCCATGGTCTGCACCTGCGAGGTCGTCGGGATGCGCTGAGGAGCGACGACGACGCTGCGCTGGCGGTCCGGCTGCTCCAGGGTCACGGCGAGCGACTGGGCCAGGAACTCCTGGACCGCGAGGGTCGAGTTCCCGGTGCGGAGCATGTCGCCTTCGAAGGCGGTGGAGAGGGAGGCGTCGCTCACGACGGCAGTGGTGCCCCCGCCGATGGGACGCGCGGCCGTGGGCGTGTACGGGAGGTCGTCCCGGAAGCTGTCGCTGCGCGCGATCACCTTGCGAGCGCCGGCCGAGGTGGCCACGGCCATGATCGAGGGGTCGACGGCGCCGTCCACCGGCCAGGAGAAGTCCGTGGACGGCTTGACGTGGAGGACGGTCTCGACGGTCGCCCCGGCCAGCTCCGTCGCCGTCTGGAGGTTGCCGAGGGAGCCGGGGACGCTCTTCCCCGAGTGGGCCAGGGAGGCGATGTCGGGGTCGGCGAACGGCAGGGCGACGATCTTGTCGCCCGCGACGGCCTTCTCCAGGGAGTCCAGCCACTGCTTGGCCACGGCCTGGTTCCGGCCGGGAACGTTCCCCGCACCGCTCTTGACGCGGTAGTTCTTCGTCATGGCGTCGACGGTGGCCAGCAGGTCCGGATCGATCACCCAGGTGATGGGGAGGTCCTTGCCCAGCGCGACCATCTGCTCCAGCCGCCCGCCGGGGGCCAGCTCGCCGGCCAGCTCGTCGCTCTCGAAGACGGGCGTCTGCTGGTCGTCCGATCCGGTCTGCGCGGCCACATGGGACGTGGAGATCAGCGGCCAGAGGTAGGTGAGCCGGGTCTTCTTCTCGGCGGGCTCGGGCTGGTACGGGAGGAACGTCCGCTTGATGCCGAGGACCCGGTCACCGGGCTGCGCTGCGGTGTGGCCGGTGAGGGAGACGCCCAGCTGGTACACCCCCTCGTCGTCGAGCCCGAGCTTGGACACGGGGACCGAGAGCGTGAACTCCTGGGCCAGCCCGGCGGCCAGCCGCGGAATCTTGAGGGTGTAGGCGCCACCCAGCGCCGCGGGGTCGCTGTCCGGGCGGAATCCGGTCCGGCCGGCCACCTGCTCGATCTCGCTTCGGCTGGTCATCCGGGGACCGACCCGGACGTCCACCGTGGCATCCGTGATCGTCTGCTTGCCCTGGTTCGTCAGCGTGCCGGAGATCGTCAGGGTGTCGCTCTCGACCGGAGCGCTCGGTGTGAGCGTGTCGAGAGACACAGCGACGGTGCGGGATCCGGTGGGGGCGGCCTGCGGTGCGACCGTCCCGGCGGCGACCGCCGAGGGAGCGGCCGGCAGCTGGAGGAGTCCGGCCAGCAACGGCGCGGCCGCGGCGAACGCCGCCGCCCGCCGCAGCCATCGACGGGCAGGAGAGGGTGAGGTCCCCTGGATGTCTGCCGCCTCGGCCACGCGTTCGCCCATCCTCGTCGTATCAGTGGTGTCGGTGGTTTCCGGTTGCTGTGTCCAGGCATGGTAACGAGGCACGCTGTGGCCAAGTGCCGGGGACTGCTCCAGCCGATGGGTCGACACGGTGCCGGGCGGCCGGTCCCGCGGGAAATCGAGGACGTCACCAGGGGCCGGGGCACGTACCCTTTTCTGTTGTGCCGAACGCCAACGAAGACACCCCGACTGAACTGAGCCAGGTGCAGCGCCGCGCGGTCAGTGAACTGCTGCGCGTCTCCCCTGTCGCCGACGACCTCGCCGTCCGTTTCCAGGAGGCGGGATTCCGCCTCGCGCTGGTCGGCGGCTCGGTCCGGGATGCCTTGCTCGGCAGGCTCGGCAACGACCTGGACTTCACCACGGACGCGCATCCGGAGGACGTCCTCAAGATCGTCCGCCCCTGGGCCGACGCGGTCTGGGAGGTCGGGATCGCCTTCGGCACGGTCGGCTGCCAGAAGAGCGGCTACCAGATCGAGGTGACCACGTACCGCTCCGAGGCCTACGACCGGACGTCGCGCAAGCCGGAGGTCTCCTACGGCGACTCCATCGAGGAGGACCTCGTCCGCCGGGACTTCACGGTCAACGCCATGGCCGTCGCCCTCCCTGAGAAGGAGTTCATCGACCCGCACGGCGGCCTCGAGGATCTCTCCGCGCGGGTGCTGCGTACCCCCGGCACCCCCGAGGAGTCCTTCTCCGACGACCCGCTGCGCATGATGCGTGCCGCACGGTTCGCCGCCCAGCTGGACTTCGAGGTGGCTCCCGAGGTCGTCACGGCCATGACGGAGATGGCCGACCGGATCGAGATCGTCTCCGCGGAGCGGGTCCGGGACGAGTTCAACAAGCTTCTGGTCTCCACTCACCCCCGCAAGGGCCTCGGCCTGCTGGTCACCACCGGCCTCGCCGAGCGGGTGCTGCCGGAACTGCCGGCGCTGCGGCTGGAGAGTGACGAGCACCACCGGCACAAGGACGTCTACGAGCACTCCCTGACCGTTCTGGACCAGGCGATCGACCTGGAGGAGGACGGGCCGGACCTGGTGCTGCGGCTGGCGGCCCTGCTCCACGACATCGGCAAGCCGCGCACCCGCCGCTTCGAGAAGGACGGCCGGGTCTCCTTCCACCACCACGAGGTGGTGGGGGCGAAGATGACCAAGAAGCGCATGACGGCGCTCAAATACTCGAACGAGATGATCAAGGACGTCTCGCGCCTGGTGGAGCTGCACCTGCGTTTCCACGGCTACGGAACCGGCGAGTGGACCGACTCCGCGGTGCGCCGCTATGTGCGGGACGCGGGTCCGCTGCTCTCGCGGCTCCACAAGCTGACCCGCTCGGACTGCACGACGCGCAACAAGCGGAAGGCAGGTGCACTCTCCCGCGCCTACGACGGCCTGGAGGAGCGGATCGCCCAGCTGCAGGAGCAGGAGGAGCTGGACTCGATCCGGCCCGACCTGGACGGCAACCAGATCCAGGAGGTTCTGGGGATCCGCCCGGGCCCGGCCGTCGGTCAGGCGTACAAGTTCCTGCTGGAGCTGCGGCTGGAGAACGGGCCGATGGAGCACGAGGCCGCCGTCGCGGCACTCAAGGAGTGGTGGACGACTCAGGGCTGAGTCGGTCCCGTCGATGTTTCACGTGAAACATCGACGGAGTGGACGCGGTGAGGGGTGATGTTTCACGTGAAACATCACCCCTCACCGCGTTGGCGCAGCAGGAGGAGAGTGATCGCCGCGTACAGGGACGCGACCATGGCGATCAGGAGCGCGGAGCGACCGTCGGGCGGCAGCATCAGGGCCGCGACCGCCGCCGCGCTGACGAAGGCGACATTGAAGAGCACGTCGTAGAGGGAGAAGATCCGTCCCCGGTAGGCGTCATCCACCGTTGTCTGCACCACGGTGTCGGTCGCGATCTTGGTGCCCTGGGTGGTCAGCCCGAGGACGAAGGCGGAAACCAGGAACGGCGCCGGAGCGAAGGTCAGCCCCAGGGCCGGTACGAGGACCGCCGCGGTCCCCGCGCAGAGGGCCATCCAGCCGAACGGGCCGAAGCGGCCCACCGCCCAGGGCGAGGCCACCGCGGCGGCGAAGAACCCGGCACCCGAAAGAGCGAGGGCGAGGCCCAGCAGAGCCAGCCCCTTGGACTCGGTGCTGCTCCAGGCGTACCGGCACAACATGAACACGGTCACGGTCACCGCGCCGTAGCAGAAGCGCACCAGGGTCATCGCGGCCAGCGCCTGGACCGCGGGGCGTCGTTCCGCGAGGTGGCGCAGTCCGGCCCTCAGCCCCCGTGCCGTCGATCCCAGGGCGGCGGTGAGCGAGGTCTGCACCTGCTCCGGATCCGGGCCGAGGAGTTCGCGGGACATGCGCAGCGACGCGAGAGCGGCACAGAGATAGAGGACGGCGCCCAGCGCGACCACCGCGGCATCGGAGTCCGAGGAGACCAGGCGCACGCCGAACGCGAGCCCGCCGCCCAGCGTCGCGGCGAGAGTGCCGGCGGTCGGGGAGAGGGAGTTGGCCACGACCAGTCGCTCCTCGTCGACGACGCGCGGCAGCGAGGCCGAGAGGCCGGCCAGGACGAAGCGGTTGACGGCGGTGACGGACAGGGCGGAGGCGTAGAAGAGCCAGTCCGGCGCGGAGGCGAGCATCAGGGCTGCCGTGCCGCAGGCCAGGACGGTGCGGAGCAGATTGCCGTAGAGGAAGACCTGGCGGCGCTGCCATCGGTCGAGCAGGACGCCGGCGAAGGGGCCGATGAACGAGTAGGGGAGCAGGAGGACGGCCATGGCCGAGGCGATGGCGGCCGGCGAGGTCTGTTTCTCCGGGGAGAAGACGACGTACGTGGCCAGCGCCACCTGGTAGACGCCGTCGGCGGACTGCGAGAGCAGGCGGACGGCGAGCAGGCGGCGGAAGTCGGTCAGGCGCAGGAGTACGCGCAGATCACGTACGACGGACATGGCAGCAAGACTCACATACGCGGAGTGCCCCCGGACGACAGGCCGGGGGCACTCGTGCGACGCGTGGGTGTGGCGCTTAGCGCTCGACCTCGCCCTTGATGAACTTCTCGACGTTGACCAGGGCCTCGTCGTCGAAGTACTGCACCGGCGGGGACTTCATGAAGTACGAGGACGCGGAGAGGATCGGGCCACCGATGCCCCGGTCCTTGGCGATCTTCGCGGCGCGCAGCGCGTCGATGATGACACCGGCCGAGTTCGGGGAGTCCCAGACCTCGAGCTTGTACTCCAGGTTCAGCGGGACGTCGCCGAAGGCGCGACCCTCGAGGCGGACGTACGCCCACTTGCGGTCGTCCAGCCAGGCCACGTAGTCCGACGGACCGATGTGGACGTTCTTCTCGCCCAGCTCGCGGTCGGGGATCTGCGAGGTGACGGCCTGGGTCTTCGAGATCTTCTTCGACTCGAGGCGGTCGCGCTCGAGCATGTTCTTGAAGTCCATGTTGCCGCCGACGTTGAGCTGCATGGTGCGCTCAAGACGGACACCGCGGTCCTCGAACAGCTTGGCCATCACGCGGTGCGTGATGGTGGCGCCGACCTGGGACTTGATGTCGTCACCGACGATCGGGACACCGGCCTCGGTGAACTTGTCGGCCCACTCCTTGGTGCCGGCGATGAAGACCGGGAGGGCGTTGACGAAGGCGACCTTGGCGTCGATGGCGCACTGCGCGTAGAACTTCGCCGCGTCCTCGGAGCCCACGGGCAGGTAGCAGACCAGCACGTCGACCTGGCGGTCCTTGAGGATCTGGACGACGTCCACCGGCTCCTCGGCGGACTCCTCGATGGTCATGCGGTAGTACTTGCCGAGACCGTCGAGGGTGTGGCCGCGCTGCACCGTGACGCCCTTGTTCGGGACGTCGCAGATCTTGATGGTGTTGTTCTCGCTGGCGCCGATGGCGTCGGAGAGGTCGAGGCCGACCTTCTTGGCGTCGACGTCGAAGGCGGCGACGAAGTCGACGTCACCGACGTGGTACTCGCCGAACTGGACGTGCATCAGGCCGGGCACCTTGGTCGCCGGGTCGGCGTCCTTGTAGTACTCGACGCCCTGCACCAGCGAGGCGGCGCAGTTGCCCACGCCGACGATGGCTACGCGAACCGAACCCATTTCCGGTTGCTCCCTGTGTGATCGTGGAAGCCCTGCAGGTCGCAGGGTTTCACTTGGCGGTGTCGTCGGACGGATCCGGCCGGGTACTGCCCCCGTGCCGGGGCAGGCCGCCCGTTTCTCCAGAATCGTTGTCCTGCTGAGCGGCGCCCTCGGGGGCGTCGGGGCCGGATCGCTGATCCCGCCCCGCCCGCTCGCTCTCGATGAGCTCGTTCAGCCAGCGCACCTCGCGCTCCACGGACTCCATTCCGTGGCGCTGCAGCTCAAGCGTGTAGTCGTCGAGGCGCTCGCGGGTCCGGGCCAGAGAGGCGCGCATCTTCTCCAGGCGCTCCTCCAGCCGGCTGCGGCGGCCTTCCAGTACGCGCATCCGCACCTCGCGCTCGGTCTGACCGAAGAAGGCGAAGCGGGCGGCGAAGTGTTCGTCCTCCCAGGCGTCCGGACCGGCGTGGGAGAGGAGCTCTTCGAAGTGCTCCTTACCTTCGGCCGTCAACCGGTAGACGATCTTGGCGCGGCGCCCTGCGAGTGATGCCGCGAGCGCGTCCTCCGGGGCGCTGCCGGGCTCCTCGATCAACCATCCGTTGCCGACCAGCGTCTTGAGGCAGGGGTAGAGGGTCCCGTAGCTGAAGGCCCGGAAGATTCCCAGCGAGGTGTTGAGCCGCTTCCGCAGCTCGTACCCGTGCATGGGGGCTTCCCTGAGCAGGCCGAGGACGGCGAACTCAAGGATTCCGGAGCGTCTGCTCATCCGTCGCCTCCTCCGCCATCGGGACTCTTATGCCGTACTGATGTATCGACTCGATACATCCTGACGATAGAACGGCGATTCTGCTGCGACAAGTGAGGTGGCCGTGACCGGCGTCACATCATCAATTCACAGCAATCGACTTGCCTGATTTGGGGTGAACTTCGCCCCTAGGCAGGTTTTGACCGTGCGTAGTCTGTGCGGCATGCAGACCACCGGGAACCAGGGGACGCCGCGAGACGTCAGTGATCCAGGGGACCGGCTGCAGCACGGAACCGCCTCCCATGAGGTGCGTTCGTGCGCATTTCGGGGGGACCGGAACTCAACTGCCGCTTCCAGGCGTACGCGCCTGCCCGAGGAGTAGTCGTTCGATGAGCGAGCACCGTCGCAGAATGCCGCAGCAACAGCCGCCCGGTGGCGGACGTGCGGCGGCCCGGCGCGCCGCCCAGCAGCCCACGGGCCGCAGGTCGGCTCAGGCGCGGGACGTCAGTACCGGATCTCCTTCGTCCGGGTACGAGGAGGAGCGGCCGTACGGTGGCCGGGCCGAGGCACGCCGCGCCGCGCAGCGCGGCGGTGGCCGGCGCCGCGGCCCCGACAGCGCCGGTCCCGGGGGTACCGGTGGCGGCCGCCGCGGTGGCGGTGGCGGCGGTGGACAGGGAGGCCCCGGCCGGGGTGGCCGTGGCGGCCCTCCGCCGGGCCGCAAGCGGCTGATCGACTACCCGCGGTACGGCAAGTACGGCTGGCGTCGCTGGATGCCGTCCTGGAAGCTGACGACCGGCCTCTTCCTCGCCTTCTTCGGCAGCCTGATGGGCGCGGCGACGGTCGCGTACGCCCTGGTGGGCGTGCCCAACGAGGACCTGGCCGCCAAGGCGCAGAACAACGTCTACTACTGGTCCGACGGCAGCCAGATGGCCGCGACCGGTGGTGAGGTCAACCGGCAGATCATCGGCATCGAGAACATTCCGCTGTACATGCAGAACGCGGTGATCTCGGCCGAGAACAAGACGTTCCGCGAGGACTCCGGCATCGACCCGATGGGCATCGGCCGGGCCGTGTGGAACATGGCCAAGGGTGGCGACACCCAGGGTGGCTCGACCATCACCCAGCAGTACGTGAAGAACAACAGGCTCGCCGACCAGTCGCAGACCCTGAGCCGGAAGGTGAAGGAGCTCTTCATCTCCATCAAGGTCGGCACGGACCTGGACAAGAAAGAAATCATGGCGGGGTACCTCAACACCGCCTACTACGGCCGTGGCGCCTACGGCATCCAGGCGGCGGCCCGCACGTACTACGGCAAGGACGCCAAGGATCTGAACCCCAGCGAGTGCGCCTTCCTGGCCGCGCTGCTCAAGGGAGCCACGTACTACGACCCGGCCGGCTACCCCGAGATCGACCCGAAGGCCAACGCCGCCGCCAACACCGAGCGCGCCAAGGAGCGCTGGGGCTGGATCCTCTCCGAGATGGTCAAGGACGGTCACCTCTCGGCGGCGGAGGCCCAGCCGTTCATCGGCGAGGACAAGTTCCCCGACCCGCTGCCGCCGAAGAAGAGCGCGGCGCTGAGCGGCCAGACCGGCTACCTGGTGAGCCTCGCCAAGGCGTACTTCATCAACAACAACGAACAGGGCAAGACGGAGACCGACCTCGCCCGCGGCGGGTTCGAGATCTACACGACCTTCGACAAGCAGAAGGTCACCGCCCTGGAGAAGTCCGTCAAGAAGATCTACGCCGACCACATCGACCCGAAGAAGCGCCCGAAGGAGGACACCCACGTCCAGTTCGGCGGTGCTTCGGTGGATCCGCGGACCGGTGCGATCGTCGCCATCTACGGCGGGGCCGACGCCACCACGCACTTCACCAACAACGCCGACCAGACCGGTGCCCAGGTCGGATCGACCTTCAAGCCCTTCGTGCTGGCCGCGGCGATGAAGGACGGCGTCAGGGACAAGGACGGGGGCGATGTGCAGGACGCCTCCACCCGGAAACTGGTCGACCCGGACACGGCCCGCTACAACGGCCAGAACAAGCTCCGCATCAAGCGCTACGACGGCTCGGTCTGGCACGACGAGAACGGCCAGGAGTGGCTCCAGGTCAACGACGACAACGCGAGCTACAAGGACATGACCCTGCGTGAGGCCATGATCCGCTCCGCCAACTCCCCGTACGTCCAGCTCGGCATGGACGTCGGCATCGACAAGGTCCGCCAGGCCGCCGTCGACGCCGGGCTGCTCGAGAGCTCGCTGGTGAAGGCCAACGTGCCGTCGTTCTCCCTCGGCATCTCCGACCCCAGCGCGATCCGGATGGCCGGCTCCTACGCGACCTTCGCCAACAACGGCGAGCGCAACGACCCGTTCTCCGTGAAGAAGGTCATGGAGAAGGGCCAGGTCGTCTACGAGCACAAGACCGTGGGCAAGCGGGTCTTCTCCACCGCGGTCGCCAGCAACATCACCGACGTGCTCAAGGACGTCGTCGAGAAGGGCACCGGCAAGAAGGCCAGGCTCGACGACCGTGACGCGGCCGGCAAGACGGGTACGACCGACGGCAACAACTCCGCCTGGTTCGTGGGCTACACCCCGCAGCTGTCCACGGCGATCGACATGTACCGCTTCGACGACAACGCCAAGAACACGAAGCGCAAGTTCGAGTCCATGTACGGCACCGGCGCCCAGCCCAAGATCCACGGTTCGTCGTTCCCGTCGCAGATCTGGCACGACTACATGAGCACGGCGCTCAAGAACGACAAGGTCATGTCCTTCCCCGAGCCGGAGGACCTCGACACCGAGCCCGTGTACGGCGGCGGCGCCGTCAGCCCGACCCCGACGCCGACCGACACGCCGTCGGCGACCCCGTCCGACACCCCGTCGACGACTCCCCCGACGACGCCCAGCCAGACCCCGGGCAAGCCGGGCAAGACCTGTGACGTCTGGGACTGGCAGTGCAACACCACCAGTGGTCAGGACGGCGGGAACACCTCCGGCAACGACAACGGCGGGACGAACAGCGGGACGACGAGCGGCTCCACGGGGACCCCGACGCCGACACCGACCGACACCAGCGGTGGCGGCAGACCCAATGGCGGCACCGGCTTCCTGGGCGGCGGCTGACCGCCCCCGGCAGCGCCCTGAGGGCCGCCGCACCCGATCCGTACCTCGTGTACGCGTCGGGTGCGGCGGCCCTCGCCGCGTTCCCGGGGGCGTACGGCAGGATGTCCCCCATGCCGAGCCTCCAGAAGACGAGTCCGCCACAGGACCGGCCGCAGGACCGGGCGGTGGTGTGCCCCACCCACCGGGACGAGGTCGCCGCCGCGGGCAGTGAACTCATCGGCGGACCGATGGGCCGCCGTGCCCTGCTCGGCACCGGCGCCTTCACCCCCGTACGCGTGATCGCCCTGGTCGCCATCGGGATGTTCGCGCTGGGCATGGTGCAGAAGATCCCCTGCTACGACTGGGCGTGGTTCCGGGGCACGACCTCGCAGTACACCCACGCCTGCTACTCGGACATCCCGCACCTCTTCGTGGGGCGCGGCTTCGCCGAGGGGCTCGTGCCCTACTTCGACCGGCTGAACGGCGACATAGAGTTCCTGGAGTACCCCGTCCTGACGGGCCTGTTCATGGAGGTCGCGGCCTGGCTGACGCCCGGCGGCGCCGACATGACGCAGCGCGAGCAGACCTACTGGATGGTCAACGCGGCCATGCTGATGGTGTGTGCCGCGGTCCTGGTCGTCAGCGTCGCCCGGACGCACCGCCGCCGGCCCTGGGACGCCCTGCTCGTGGCCCTCGCGCCCGCGTTCGCGCTGACGGCCACCATCAACTGGGACCTGCTGGCGGTCGCCCTGACCGCCGCCGCCGTTCTCATGTGGTCACGAGGCCGGACCCTCGCCTTCGGTGTCCTCATCGGACTCGCCACCGCGGCCAAGTTCTATCCGGTCCTGCTGCTCGGCCCGCTGCTCCTGCTCTGCTGGCGGGCGGGCAGGTGGCGGGAGTTCGGCACGGCCCTGCTCGGGGCGGGCGGAGCGTGGCTGGTGGTCAACCTGCCGGTGATGCTGCTGGCGCCCGAGGGGTGGAAGCAGTTCTACACCTTCAGCACCGAACGGAACGTCGACTTCGGGTCGGTGTGGCTCCTGATCAGCCAGCGTACGGGCGAGCAGATCGCGCCGGGCACCGCGAACATCCTCGCGATCCTGCTGATGCTGCTCGCCTGCGCGGGCCTGGGCGTGCTCGCCCTGACCGCACCCCGCCGGCCCCGGTTCGTCCAGCTCGCCTTCCTCATCGTGGCCGCGTTCGTCCTGACCAACAAGGTGTACTCCCCGCAGTACGTCCTGTGGCTGATCCCGCTGGCCGCGCTGGCACGGCCGCGCTGGCGCGACTTCCTGATCTGGCAGGCGTGCGAGGTCCTGTACTTCCTGGGCATCTGGCTGTACCTCGCCTTCACCACCAGCGGCAGCAAGCAGGGCCTGCCGACGGACGGCTACCACTTCGTCCTCGTCCTGCACGTGCTCGGCACGCTGTACCTGTGCGCCGTGGTCGTACGCGACGTTCTGGCGCCCGAACGGGACGTGGTCCGGCAGGACGGCTCGGACGACCCCTCCGGGGGCGTCCTGGACGGCGCCGAGGACGTCTTCGTGCGGGGCAGGGCCGCCCATCCGGCCCGGCACGCGGCGCAGGCCGTGGAAGGGCCGCGCGTGCAGTGGGGCGCGGTCGGCGAATGACGACGGAACCGCGTCCGGGCACCGGGATCACCCGGGCCCGGACGCGGTTCTCGTGTGCCCTGACGGGCTCGTGGTGCGGGGTGTGCCGGAGCGGTCCGGCTCAGCGCTCGACGAGCCGGTCGAACTGGGTCGTCGTGTGGCGCAGGTGGGCCACCAGCTCGTCGCCGACCTTCGGCTCCTGGGCGTCGGACGGCACGAACAGGATCGAGACCTGCATGTGCGGCGGCTCGGCGAACCAGCGCTGCTTGCCGGCCCAGACGAAGGGCGACAGGTTCCGGTTGACGGTCGCCAGACCGGCCCGGGCCACGCCCTTCGCGCGGGGCATCACGCCGTGCATCGCCTTGGGCGCCTCCAGTCCCACGCCGTGCGAGGTGCCGCCGGCGACGACCACCAGCCAGCCGTCGGAGGCGGCCTTCTGCTGCCGGTAGCCGAAGCGGTCGCCCTTGGCCACGCGGGTGACGTCCAGGACGGAGCCGCGGTACTCGGTGGCCTCGTGGTCGCCGAGCCACAGCCGGGTGCCGATCCGGGCGCGGAACCGGGTCTGCGGGAACTGCTGGCGCAGCCTGGCCTGCTCCTCGGCCCGCAGGTGGCTCACGAACATGGTGTGCAGCGGCAGGCGGGCGGCCCGCAGGCGGTCCATCCAGCCGATGACCTCCTCGACCGCGTCGGTGCCGTCCGTGCGGTCCAGCGGCAGGTGCAGGGCGAAGCCCTCCAGCCGTACGTCCTCGATGGCGGCGTGCAGCCGGCCCAGGTCCTCCTCGAGGACACCGTGGCGCTTCATCGAGCTCATGCACTCGATGACGACCCGCGCGCCCACCAGGGCGTGCACCCCGTCCACGGAGGACACCGAGCGGATCACCCGGTCCGGCAGCGGAACCGGTTCCTCACCCCGTCGGAAGGGGGTGAGGACCAGCAGGTCACCGCCGAACCAGTCCTTGATCTTGGCGGCTTCGTAGGTGGTGCCGACGGCCAGCATGTCCGAGCCGAACCGCGCCGCCTCGTCCGCCAGCCGCTCGTGGCCGAAGCCGTAGCCGTTGCCCTTGCAGACCGGGATCAGACCGGGGAACTGGTCGATCACGGTCTTCTGGTGCGCCCGCCAGCGAGCGGTGTCGACGTAGAGGGAGAGCGCCATGGCCGGCCCGGGACCTTTCTGGTGGCTGCGGTGTATTCAGAGGTATGTACGAGACCTACAGATTACGTACGAGACTACGCAACCGTCAGCGGCGCGACATGTAGATGTCCAGCGCCTTGTGCAGGAGCTTGTTGAGCGGGAAGTCCCACTCGCCGACGTACTCCACTGCCTCGCCGCCCGTGCCCACCTTGAACTGGATGAGGCCGAAGAGGTGGTCGGTCTCGTCCAGGGAGTCCGAGATGCCGCGCAGGTCGTAGACGGTTGCGCCCATCGCGTACGCGTCGCGCAGCATCCGCCACTGCATCGCGTTCGAGGGCCGGACCTCGCGGCCGATGTTGTCGGAGGCGCCGTAGGAGTACCAGACGTGACCGCCGACGACGAGCATCGTGGCGGCGGACAGGTTCACTCCCTCGTGCCGCGCGAAGTAGAGGCGCATGCGGTTGGGGTCCTCGCTGTTGAGGACGGTCCACATGCGCTGGAAGTACGACAGCGGGCGCGGCCGGAAGCGGTCCCGGACGGCGGTGATCTCGTACAGGCGCTGCCACTCGGCGAGGTCCTCGTAGCCGCCCTGGACGACCTCGACACCGGCCTTGTCGGCCTTCTTGATGTTGCGGCGCCACAGCTGGTTGAAGCCCTTGAGGACGTCGTCCAGCGAGCGGTTGGCGAGCGGGACCTGGAAGACGTAGCGGGGCTGGACGTCGCCGAAGCCGGCGCCGCCGTCCTCGCCCTGCTGCCAGCCCATCTTCCGCAGCCGGTCGGCCACTTCGAAGGCGCGCGGCTCGATGTGGGTGGCCTCGACGTCCTTCAGGCGCTTGACGTCCGGGTCCTGGATGCCGGACTTGATCGCGGCGGAGTCCCAGCGGCGGATGACCACCGGCGGGCCCATCTTCACCGAGAAGGCGCCCTGCTGCTTGAGGTGCGCCAGCATCGGCTGGAGCCACTCGTCGAGGTTCGGGGCGTACCAGTTGATGACCGGGCCCTCGGGCAGGTAGGCCAAGTACCGCTTGATCTTCGGCAGCTGACGGTAGAGAACCAGACCGGCGCCGACGAGTTCGCCGGACTTGTCGAACCAACCCAGGTTCTCCGAACGCCATTCGGTCTTCACATCAGCCCACGCCGGGACCTGGCAGTGGCTCGCCGAGGGCTGGCTCTGGATGAATGCCAGATGCTGCTCACGACTGATGGTCCTCAGGGTCAGGCTCATGGGGGCGCTCCTCGGCAGGTGTGTCCCCATCGGTACAGGGGCTCCGGCTCTCGCGCCGAAGCCTACTGTGACCGGGGAGCGCCCCGATGGGCCGTGTGGGGCCCGGGGGTGGCTCACGGATCCCGCCGGGCTCGCGGCGTCCGGCACTCCCTGATCCCGGACCGATCCACGAGGCCCCCTGACGGCCCCCTCAGGCGAGGCCCCCGTAGAACATGCCGAGGTAGAAGCCCACCGCGGAGGCGCCGAGCCCGACGATCAACGCGAAGCGTTCCCTGGTGGTCACGGAGATGAACTGTCCGTACGCGCCGGTCAGGATGCCGACCAGCCCGGTCCAGGAAGCCAGCACGTGCAGGCCGTGGAACTGCGCGGTGATGAAGGAGAGGACTCCGAGGAAGAGCGTCACCCCGACCAGGGTGTCCTGGAGCGGGTGGGGCCTCCCGTCGCTGGCGAGGAGGGAATGTCCGGGGTCGGGTCGCATTGCCTGTGCCATGGGGCACCTCCTGGCGTGCCTGCCGGACGGCGGCGCGTCTTCGCGCCGCCGACATCCGATGTGTACAGATTGCGTCCCCCGACCACCGGATTTCAACCGCAGGGCGGTGTGCGGGTACTCTGTACGGTCTGCACCGGTGTCTGCCCAGGTCCGTCCTGGACCCTTGCCGGCGATTCCCTCGTCCCGAGGGGATTGTCAGTGGTGGCCGATACCGTTGCTTACGCATCACGACCCTCCTGCCACGGAACGACCGTGGCCGCTGAGTCCAAAGGAGGTGGGTTCCACATGCGTCACTACGAGGTGATGGTCATCCTCGACCCCGATCTCGAGGAGCGCGCTGTCTCCCCGCTGATCGAGAACTTCCTCTCCGTCGTCCGTGAGGGCAACGGAAAGGTCGAGAAGGTCGACACCTGGGGCCGTCGTCGTCTCGCCTACGAGATCAAGAAGAAGCCCGAGGGCATCTACTCGGTCATCGACCTGCAGGCCGAGCCTGCGGTCGTCAAGGAGCTCGACCGACAGATGAACCTGAACGAGTCGGTCCTCCGGACCAAGGTCCTCCGTCCCGAGACCCACTGAGCTTTCACCGCTCAGAGGTCATCGGGTTCGAGTAGCAGCAAGCAGCCAGCAGCAATCCCGCCGAGAGGTTCACCATGGCAGGCGAGACCGTCATCACGGTCGTCGGCAATCTTGTCGAAGACCCCGAGCTGCGCTTCACCCCGTCCGGTGCGGCGGTCGCGAAGTTCCGTATCGCGTCCACTCCCCGCACCTTCGACCGTCAGACCAACGAGTGGAAGGACGGCGAGAGCCTCTTCCTCACCTGCTCGGTCTGGCGTCAGGCGGCGGAGAACGTCGCCGAGTCGCTCCAGCGAGGCATGCGCGTCGTCGTGCAGGGCCGGCTGAAGCAGCGGTCCTACGAGGACCGCGAGGGCGTCAAGCGCACGGTCTACGAGCTGGACGTCGACGAAGTCGGCCCCAGCCTCAAGAACGCCACGGCCAAGGTCACCAAGACCACCGGTCGCGGTGGTCAGGGCGGCCAGGGTGGCTACGGCGGCGGTGGCGGCGGCCAGCAGGGTGGCGGCGGCTGGGGTGGAAACTCCGGCGGCGGCGCCCAGCAGGGTGGCGGCGGTGCTCCCGCCGACGACCCGTGGGCGACCAGCGCACCGGCCGGCGGCGGCCAGCAGCAGGGCGGCGGAAGCGGCTGGGGTGGGAACTCCAGCGGCGGCGGCTACTCGGACGAGCCCCCCTTCTAGGGCACAGCCCCCGAAGGAAGCTCGTACCCCCACTTCTTGATCACACAGGAGAAACACCATGGCGAAGCCGCCTGTGCGCAAGCCTAAGAAGAAGGTCTGCGCTTTCTGCAAGGACAAGACCGCGTACGTGGACTACAAGGACACGAACATGCTGCGGAAGTTCATTTCCGACCGCGGCAAGATCCGTGCCCGCCGCGTGACCGGCAACTGCACGCAGCACCAGCGTGACGTCGCCACGGCCGTCAAGAACAGCCGTGAGATGGCGCTGCTGCCCTACACGTCCACCGCGCGATAAGGGAAGGGTGACCGGAAAATGAAGATCATCCTCACCCACGAGGTCTCTGGCCTCGGTGCCGCTGGCGACGTCGTCGACGTCAAGGACGGCTACGCTCGCAACTACCTGGTCCCGCGTGGTTTCGCGATCCGCTGGACCAAGGGTGGCGAGAAGGACGTGGCGCAGATCCGCCGCGCCCGCAAGATCCACGAGATCGCGACCATCGAGCAGGCCAACGAGATCAAGGCCAAGCTCGAGGGCGTGAAGGTGCGCCTGGCCGTTCGCTCCGGCGACGCCGGCCGCCTCTTCGGCTCCGTGACCCCGGCCGACATCGCCACGGCGATCAAGTCCGCGGGTGGCCCCGACGTCGACAAGCGTCGCGTCGAGCTCGGCTCGCCGATCAAGACCCTGGGCTCGCACCAGGTGTCCGTGCGTCTGCACCCCGAGGTTGCCGCGAAGCTCGGCGTCGAGGTCGTCGCCGCGTAACGCTGCTCTCAGCAGTAAGGAAGGGCCGCACCCCTCGGGGGTGCGGCCCTTCCGCGTTGCATGGCGCAGAGGCGTCCTCGCGGCCGTTTCACGTGAAACCGTCAGCGCGCGGCGCCCGTGACGATCCAGCGGCCGGAACGCGAGCGGAGCCAGAGCGTCAGCATCCGCACGGTCATCATCAGCGTCATCGCCCACCACAGGGCCGTCAGACCCCCGCCGAGCACCGGAACCAGGAGGGCGACCGGGGCGAAGACGGCGAGCGTCAGGAGCATGGCCCGGGCCAGGTACGGGCCGTCCCCCGCGCCCATCAGAACGCCGTCGAGGACGAAGACGACGCCGGCGATGGGCTGGGAGAGCGCGACGACGAGCAGGGCAGGGAGCAGGGTGTCCTGGACCGCGGTATCGCTGGTGAACAGCGGGATGAACAACGGCCGCGCCACGATGACCAGCGCGCCGAGGACCACGCCGGACACCACGCCCCACTGGACCATGCGGCGGCAGACCTGACGCGCCCCCTCGGCGTCGTCCGCGCCGAGATAGCGACCGATGATGGCCTGCCCGGCGATCGCGATCGCGTCCAGCGCGAAGGCCATCAGGCTCCACAGGGAGAGGATGATCTGGTGGGCGGCGACCTGGGCGTCGCCCAGGCGGGCCGCGACCGCCGTGGCGATCAGCAGGACGGCGCGGAGTGAGAGCGTGCGGACGAGAAGGGGAGCGCCGGCCTGTGCGCTGGCGCGTATGCCGGCCGCGTCCGGGCGCAGCGAGGCTCCGTGACGCCGGGCGCCGCGGACGACCACGACGAGGTAGGCGGCGGCCATGCCGCACTGGGCGATCGCGGTGCCCCAGGCCGAGCCGGCGATGCCGAGTCCGGCGCCGTAGACGAGTCCCACGTTGAGCACGGCGTTGGTGGCGAAGCCGCCGATGGCCACGTAGAGGGGCGTCCGGGTGTCCTGGAGGCCGCGCAGGATGCCGGTGGCGGCCAGGACGACGAGCATGGCGGGGATGCCGAGGCTGGAGACGCGGAGGTAGGTGACGGCGTACGGGCCGGCGGTGCCGGAGGCGCCGAAGATGTCGACCAGCCAGGGAGCGGTGGGAATCGTGAGGACGACGACGGCGACACCGAGAAGGAGCGCGAGCCAGATGCCGTCCATGCCCTGACGGATGGCGGCCTGGAGGTCGCCCGCTCCGACGCGACGCGCGACGGCGGCCGTGGTGGCGTAGGCCAGGAAGACGAAGACGCTCACCGCGGTGGACAGCAGCGCCGCCGCGATGGCGAGCCCCGCCAGTTGCGGGGTGCCGAGGTGGCCGACGATGGCGCTGTCGACCATGAGGAAAAGGGGCTCGGCGACGAGCGCACCGAAGGCCGGCACGGCGAGCGAGACGATCTCGCGGTCGTGCCGTCGACGAACGGCCTTGGGGGGCGCGGGTGCCTGGGTCATGAGCCTCAATCTAATCTTCCACAGGTAAGAGATGCAATGAGTCGCAGGTCCTTACCCAGGGTCGGTGTGGAGCTTCGGGTGTGGGCCGTTTGTTCTGATCTTGGTCCGTGGGGGAAAGTTTTTCTCCCCCACAGCCCGTGGATGGAAAACCCGCAGGTCAGCCCGGTGTGACAGGGGTGCTTATGAGTTTGTCCACATGGCTGTCCCCCGGTCCGTGCACAGGTTCTGCGGAGTTCTCCACAGCATCTGGTCCTTCACCCACAGGCCCTGTGGATAACCAGATTGGCTGACGGTGCCCGCGGGCCTACCGTGGTCCGGCGCCCGACGCGCCAGAAGCGGAGTCAAAGCCTCTTGTTTGTCCGAGCCGTGGCGTAAGAAAGAGTGGCACGGCAACGTCCGCGGAGCGGACGGGAGGAGGTGGCTCGTGAGCATTCCCGAGCCTTTGGACGACCCCTGGGCGGACAGCGGACCGAGCGACCGGCTGCCCGTGACCCGCCCCCGTGGCGAGGCCCGTGGACGCGGTCGAGGCCGTGAGGACCAGCACGACCGGGGCAGCGACTCCGGCCCCTGGGACGGTGGGCTCTCCGGCTTCGAGCGGGTGCCCCCGCAGGACCTGGACGCCGAGCAGTCCGTCCTCGGCGGCATGCTGCTGTCCAAGGACGCCATCGCGGACGTCGTGGAGATCATCAAGGGCCACGACTTCTACAAGCCGGCCCACGAGACGGTCTACGCGGCGATCCTCGACCTGTACGCCAAGGGCGAGCCGGCCGACCCGATCACGGTCGGCGCCGAGCTCACCAAGCGTGGCGAGATCACCCGCGTCGGCGGTGCGTCGTACCTGCACACCCTCGTCCAGTCGGTGCCGACCGCCGCCAACGCCTCCTACTACGCGGAGATCGTCCACGAGCGGGCCGTGCTGCGCCGCCTCGTGGAGGCCGGCACCAAGATCACGCAGATGGGCTACGCCGCCGACGGCGACGTCGACGAGATCGTGAACTCCGCCCAGGCGGAGATCTACGCGGTCACCGAGCAGCGGACCACCGAGGACTATCTGCCGCTCGGCGACATCATGGAGGGCGCACTCGACGAGATCGAGGCGATCGGGTCCCGCAGCGGTGAGATGACCGGCGTGCCCACCGGATTCACCGACCTCGACCAGCTCACCAATGGTCTGCACCCCGGCCAGATGATCATCATCGCGGCCCGGCCCGCCATGGGTAAGTCCACGCTCGCGCTGGACTTCGCCCGGGCCTGCTCCATCAAGCACAACCTGCCCAGCGTCATCTTCTCCCTCGAAATGGGCCGCAACGAGATCGCCATGCGCCTGCTCTCGGCGGAGGCCCGCGTCGCGCTGCACCACATGCGCTCGGGCACGATGACCGACGAGGACTGGACCCGGCTGGCCCGCCGGATGCCCGACGTCTCCCAGGCCCCGCTGTACATCGACGACTCGCCGAACCTGTCGATGATGGAGATCCGCGCCAAGTGCCGTCGCCTCAAGCAGCGCAACGGCCTCAAGCTCGTGGTCATCGACTACCTCCAGCTGATGCAGTCGGGCGGCTCCAAGCGGCAGGAGAGCCGTCAGCAGGAAGTCTCGGACATGTCGCGAAACCTCAAGCTCCTGGCCAAGGAGCTGGAGCTGCCGGTGATCGCGCTCTCGCAGCTGAACCGTGGACCCGAGCAGCGCACGGACAAGAAGCCGATGGTCTCCGACCTCCGTGAGTCCGGCTCCATCGAGCAGGATGCGGACATGGTGATCCTGCTGCACCGCGAGGACGCCTACGAGAAGGAGTCACCGCGCGCGGGCGAGGCGGACATCATCGTCGGCAAGCACCGTAACGGTCCGACCGCGACGATCACCGTGGCCTTCCAGGGCCACTACTCCCGCTTCGTGGACATGGCCCAGACCTGACCGGCCGATGCGCCCGCCAGGGACGCACTGCGCCGCGAGCGAAATGTGGTCGACGCCGACGTGGGCGGAGCGTTGGATCGGACCATGACCTCATTCCTCGAAGCCCTGCTCCCGAGCACGGAACGGGCGCTGCTCCACCGTGTCGCCGTCGCCCAGTCCGAAGGGCGGTCGCCGTCCTTCGTCGGCGCGATCGCCCGTGACGGGAAGCTGGTGTGGAGCGGGGCGCGCACCTGTGTCGAGGGCCATGCGCCGGACGCCGACACGCAGTACCGGATCGGCTCACTCACCAAGGTGTTCACCGCGGTTCTGGTGATGCGGCTGCGGGACGAGGGACTCCTCGATCTGAACGACGCGCTGGCGAAGCACCTCGTGGAGTCCGAACTCGGCCCGGGAGTGGGCGAGGTGACCATCGCACAGCTCCTCGGTCACAGCGCGGGGCTCGGAGCGGAGACGCCCGCCCCGTGGTGGGAGCGTACGCCCGGGACGGTGCGGCCGGAGCTGGCCGACGTCCTCGGCAAGGAACCCTTCCGGTATCCGGCGGGGCGCCGGCACCACTACTCCAACCCCGGCTACACGCTGCTGGGTTCGCTGGTCGAGGCGATCCGCGGGGTGTCCTGGGAGGCGGCGCTGCACGCGGAGATCCTGGAGCCCCTCGGCATGCGGCGGACGACCGTGCAGCCGGTCGCCCCGCACGCCGGCGGCTGGGCCGTGCACCCCTGGGCCGATGTGATGCTGCCCGAACCGTCCGAGGACCTGGGGCTGATGGCACCGGCCGGTCAGCTCTGGTCGACCGCCGAGGACCTGTGCCGGTTCGCCGGATTCCTCGCACAGGGCGACGACCGTGTCCTGAGCGCCGCCTCCGTGGAGGAGATGCGGGAACCCGCCGCGGCCCCCGGCGTCGGTGACTGGACGGGTGGCTACGGTCTCGGCCTGCAGTTGGTGCGGCGGAACGGCCGGACGCTGATCGGGCACACCGGCTCGTTGCCGGGCTTCGTCGCCTGCCTCTGGGTGGATGTGGAGGAAGGGGTGGCGGCCGTGGCACTGGCGAACGCCACCTCGGGTCCGCTGACCGGCACGGTGGCCGCCGATCTCGTACGGATCGTGGCCGATGCCGAGCCCCGGTTCCCGGAGCCGTGGCGGCCCTTGCCGCAGGCGGAGGTCGACCAGGATCTGCTCGCTCTGACCGGTCCCTGGTACTGGGGCACCTACGCGTACGGCCTGCGGCTGGAGGCGGGGCGGAGCGTCAGCCTGGAGCCGCTCACCGGCGCCGGGCGCAGTGCCCGGTTCCGCGCGCTGCCCGAGGGCGGCTGGATCGGCCTGGACGGGTACTACGCGGGCGAGACGCTGCGCGTCGTGCGACGGCCGGACGGCTCGGTGAGCCACCTCGATCTCGCTTCCTTCGTCTTCACCCGCGAGCCGTACGAGCAGGGCGAGGCGGTTCCCGGAGGGGTGGACGCAGCGGGCTGGCGCGGCCTCTGACCGGGCTGTTTCACGTGAAACGGGCCCCGGGACATCCCTGGGGCCCGCTGTCGGGGTGGGCCGGCTCAGAGGCTGAGCTTGAACCCGAGATGGGACGCCTCGAAGCCGAGCCGCTCGTAGAAACGGTGCGCGTCGGTGCGGGTGGCATCGGAGGTCAGCTGTACCAGTCGGCAGTCCTGGCGGCGGGATTCCTCGACGGCCCACTCCATCAGCCGGCTGCCGAGCCCGCTGCCGCGCTCCTCGGAGTGGATACGGACGCCTTCGATGATCGACCGGGTCGAGCCGCGACGGGAGAGCCCCGGGATGATCGTGAGCTGAAGCGTCCCCACGACCTTTTCTCCGCGCACGGCCACGACCAGGTGCTGGTTCGGGTCCCGGGCGAGCCGTTCGAAGGCCACCGTGTACGGGGTGAGGTCATCGGGGGACTCCCGCTGAGCACCGAGGGGGTCATCCGCCAGCATGGCGACGATCGCCGCGAGGTCGCCCGCGGTGGCGGAGCGTATCTGAAGATCGTTCATGGAGCGCAGGCTACGCCTCGGTCGTGCGGGGCCCGAGAAGATCGCCTGGACAGCCCTTAGGCCGGGATGCTCAGGCCTTCGACGACGCGGACCAGGGGAGCGAGCTCCGGGTTCTCCGACGCCTGGTCCAGGGCTTCGCGCAGGGCGCCGTCGTTCGTGGGCCGGGCCTCTTCGAGCAGCTTGAGGCCGGCTTCCGTGACGTCGGTGTAGATGCCGCGGCGGTCGGTGGCGCAGAGGTACCGGGTGAGCAGGCCGCGGTCCTCCAGGCGGGTCACGAGCCGGGTGGTGGCGCTCTGGCTGAGCACGACGGCGTCGGCGACCTGCTTCATCTGCAGGTGTCCACCGGGGCCGCTGTGCTGGCGGCTGAGGACGTCGAGAAGCGAGTACTCGCGCATGCTGAGCCCGTGGCGCGATTCCAGGGCGCGTTCGATGTGGGATTCGATCCGGCCGTGCAGCAGCGAGAGGGCGCACCAGCCCTGGGAGAGGGCGGTGAGTGCAGGGTCGGTCGCGGTCATGGTCTCTCCTCTGTCCGGAGCTGCTCCTCCCAGAGTAGACGATGACCGCAATAGTCCGCGTCTGCAATCAAATGGCCGTTAGCCCGCTGCCACCGTCAGGGGTGCGAACCGGCGGGTCCAGTCGCCCGGAAGGCCCGGGATGGAGCGCGTCATCACCGCGTTGAAGGCGATCGGGGCGAGGCCGTTCGCCTTCAGCCAGTCCAGCAGGGAGGTGTGGCGCACGTCGATGTCCGTGCGCAGCGGTCGGTCCGTGGCCGCGGCCAGCGAGGCGACCAGGGCCTGCGCGGTGGCCGGCTCGCGGGCGATCAGCGGGCCGATGACGTGGGTGTCCATGTTCGGCCATGCCGCCGCGAAGCCGGTGATCTCGCCGTTCTCCTCGGCGACCCGCAGCTGATCGGCGAAGGCGGGGAGGCGAGTGATCATGTGGGTGCGGTCGAGGCCGAACACCTCGCGGTCCAGGCGCAGGATCGCCGGGAGGTCCTCGGCGGTGGCCGGCCGGGTCGGCACGTCGGGCACGGGCTCCGTCGGGGTGAAGTGGCCGCGGATCATCTCGGCCCGGCCGGTCTGGGCGAAGCCCAGCTCTTCGTAGAGCGGCTGCCCGTTCGGCGTGGCGTGCAGGGTGAGCGGCATGTCTCCGGACAGCTCCAGCACATGGCGCATCAGTCGGCGCCCGACGCCCTGACGGGCGCAGCGTTCGGCGACCAGGACCATGCCGATGGCGGCCAGGTCGGGGCCGTACGAGGTGACCACGCAGGCGGCGATCAGGCCCTTGCCGGTGGGGTCGTCGATGCCGTAGCCCGTCCCCGCGCTGAGCAGGAGGCCCCACTTGTGCTCCTCGCGTGGCCACCCCCGGTCCTCGGAGAGGTCGGCGCAGGCGAGCAGGTCGCCGGTGTCGAGAAGCCGGATGGGGAGCTGGTCGAGCGCGGTGAGCGAGGTCGGCATGACGGTCAGGCTGTCTGACGTGCGGGTCGACCGTCCAGTGTTTTTCGTGAATCCCCCGCTTGTCGCAGACGACGGCCGCGTCGGGTCAGCCCCCAGGGCTTGAGGACCGAGATCGCCGTCATGAAGAGATAGGCCGTGGTGGACACCGCCGGGGCGGCCACGAGACTGGCGTCCGGCACCCCGGCCGCTGCCGCGTGCCCGATCTCCGGGCGCAGCGCGAACACGGTCGCGGCTGCCGTGGCCATGGTGATCCAGAACTTGATCCAGACCCACCGATGCCGGGCCAGCCCCCAGGGGGTGCCCAGCGAGAGCACGAGGCCGCTCACGAGCGTCACCACCGCGATCGGCGCCAGCAGCCAGTCCGCGAACACCTTCATCGCTCGGTAGGCGGCTTCCGTCAGTGAGGCGTCGCTTGTCGTGAAAGCCGCGACGCCGAGCGCCAGCAGTCCCACGCTGAGCCCGAGCCATGCCACGGAGACGGAGACATGGACGACCAGGAGTGCCCGCCGAGCGGGACGTCGGAGATGTTTCACGTGAAACACCGTGCCCGTCCGTTCGCGCTCTCCGCGTCTGACCGGGGGAGTAACCGCACGTACTAGCCTCGGCGTATATGAAGACTCTCACCGGCAGGGGCAGACTCCACCTTTTCGATCTCGACGGCACTCTGATCCGGGGATCGGCCGCCGCCGTGGAGATCTCCCGCCAGCTCGGGGTGAGCGAGGAGATCGCCGCGTTGGAGAGGGACTTCCTGCTGCGCGGTCTGTCGCCGGACGAGTTCGCCGTGCAGGCCCACGCGCTCTGGTCCGCGCTCACACCCGAGCAGGTCACGGCCGCCTTCGAGGGCGCTCCCTGGCTGAGCGGTATTCGGGAGGTCTGGGCGGACATCCGGTCGCAGGGAGGCCGCTGTGCGGTGATCTCCCTCTCGCCGGACTTCTTCGTGGAACGGCTGCTGGACTGGGGAGCCGATTCCGCCCACGGATCCCGGTGGCCCGCTGTGCCCTTCACCCAGCCCATTCACCGTCCCGGCATTCTCAATGCCGCGGCCAAGGTGACGATCGCGCGCCGGCTCTGCGTCGAATACGGAGTGACCTTCGAGTCCTGCGTCGCCTACGGGGACTCGATGTCCGACGCGGAGCTTTTCGCGGCGGTGCCGTTGACGGTGGCGGTGAATGCCGATCACCATCTCGCCGGGCTCTCCCGCCACAGCTATGCGGGATCCGATCTCCGCGAGGCGTACGCGCTGGTGCGGGAAAACGCCGAGGGAGACCTCTCGTCCCCATGAGGTCGAAAGCAAAGTAAAGACAGTAGCCGCAGTCAGGGGGCGAATGCCCGGGAATTCCACTTTCTGTCCGAAGCGGCGTCGGGAACTGTCATGCTGCGTCGACAACAGCCCGTTGCGCGAGGCGAGGCACACGATGGATGCTCCGACCACCACGTCAGCCGCTGAGGACCACGACGCGGACGACAACACGGACGACGACGCCGACGCACTTCCCCGGATACCTTCGGGTCCTTCTCCCGACGCGATCCAGATCCGCCGCACCCTGGCCGAGATCGGACCCGTCGCCGACCGGGTGACGTCGTACTTCTACGCGCTGCTCTTCGTCCGGCATCCCGAGCTGCGCTCGATGTTCCCCGCCGCGATGGACGCCCAGCGCGATCGCCTGCTCAAGGCTCTGCTGACCGCGGCCGAGCACCTGGACAACGCCCCGGTCCTCACCGAGTACCTCCAGCACCTGGGGCGCGGGCACCGCAAGTACGGCACCCTGCCGACGCACTATCCGGCCGTCGGGGAGGCCCTGATCGGGGCCCTGATCAGGTACGCCACGACGACCTGGAACGACGAGGCCCAGGCGGCGTGGATCCGGACGTACACCACGATCTCGCAGATCATGATCGACGCAGCGGCCGACGACGAGCGGAAGGCACCACCCTGGTGGCATGCCGAGGTCGTCTCGCACGATCTGCGGACGCCCGACATCGCGGTGATCACCCTGCGCCCCGAGCAGCCGTATCACTTCGTCGCCGGCCAGTACACGACGCTGGAGACCCCGTGGTGGCCGCGTGTGTGGCGGCACTACTCCTTCGCCACCGCCCCGCGGCCCGACGGGCTGCTCTCCCTTCACGTCAAGGCGGTCCCCGCCGGCTGGGTCTCCAACGCGCTGGTGCACCACGCCCGCCCCGGGGACGTGCTGCGGCTCGGCCCGCCCGCGGGCTCCATGACGGTCGACCACTCCACCGACAACGGCCTGCTCTGCCTCGGCGGGGGCACGGGCATCGCCCCCATCAAGGCGCTCGTCGAGGACGTCGCCGAGCACGGGGACCGGCGACCCGTCGAGGTCTTCTACGGGGCACGCAGCGGCCACGACCTCTACGACATCGACACGATGATGCGGCTCCAGAGGACCTTTCCATGGCTCTCGGTGCGCCCGGTCACCGAGGACCAGGGGCGCCTGCCGGAGGCCGTGTGCCGGTACGGCCCGTGGAACGAGTACGACGCCTATCTCTCGGGGCCGCCCGGCATGATCCGCAGCGGGATCGACGCGCTGAGGCGCATCGGCATGCCCCCCGACCGGATTCGTCACGACTCCCTGGAGGACCTGGTGGCCGTCGGCGGCGCCTAGGGGGCGTCCTGCCGATCTTGCCGGCTCCCGCCTGATCGACAAGGCACCCCCAAGGGGGCGTCCTGTCCGGGCGGTCTTCTCGGGCCCGCGACGACGGACCCTGGTCTTCCGGGCGTCGGCCGGCGGTCAGCCCAGGTCGGGGGCGTGCATCGCGCGGACGCCCTCGATGTTGCCGTCGAGGTAGTGCCGCAGGGAGAGCGGTACGAGATGGACGGCCGCGATACCGACCCGGCTGAACGGCACCCGGACGATCTCGTACTCACCACACGGTTCGTCGATCTCGGGGCCGTGCCGCAGAGAGGGATCCAACGAGTCGAGCCGGCAGACGAAGAAGTGCTGGACCTTCACGCCCGACACACCGCCGTCGACGATGTGCTCGACGGTGTCCACGAAGCAGGGGACCACATCGGTGATCTTGGCGCCGAGCTCCTCGTGCACCTCGCGGTGCAGGGCCTCGACGACCGTGGTGTCCGAGGACTCGACCCCGCCACCGGGCGTCACCCAGTAGGGATCCACCCCCGGCTTGGTCCGCTTGATGAGGATGAGGTCGTTTCCATCGAGCAGGATGGCGCGTGCGGTGCGCTTGACCACAGGACGTTCGGTCATGGGAAGAAAATGGCCCGCATCCGGCGTCCTGAAACTCACCAGCCCCCGGCGGCCCGCAGGAGACACTCGTGCGCCCGCGCCAGCGGCGCCAGAGCGAGGGTTCCGGTACGGACGGCCAGGAAGTACGTCCGCAACGGCGGAACCGGCGGATCGAGCAGCGCCACCAGGCGGCCCCGCTCCAGCGACTCCTCGCACAGATACCGCGGCAGCACGGCGAGCCCGGCGCCGGCGGCGGCCGACTCCAGGACCGCCCGCAGGTCGGGGGCGATGACGGTGGCCGCGGTGGCCGGCTTCGTCTCGAAGACTTCCGCCCAGTAGCGGGAGACGAACGGCAGCGACTCGTGCACCTCCACCACCGGAAGCTGCTCCAGGACCACCGCTCCCTTCCGCAGGAGTACCTCCGGCGCGAGCCGGGCGGCCCAGCGCGGAGCGGCGACCAGGACGTGCTCCTCGTCGCAGAGCGGAGTCGACGTGAGCAGTCCGCCGCGAGGACGGGCCGTCGCGATGGCCAGATCGTGATGCCCGGCGGCGAGCCCGTCGAGGACCTCGTCGGCGTTCCCGAGGAAGGAGACCCGCACGGAGAGCCCTTGGGAGACCAGCGCGGTGAGGGCCGGSAGGGSGCGGAGCGAGGTGAACTCAGGTGGCCCGGCCAGATGGAGGGTCCGCGTCCCGCTCGCCTCCTCCTGACCGGTCCCGGCGATCTCGACCAGCGCGTCCAGATGCGGGGCGGCCCGGTGGGCGAGCTCGTCGCCGATGGTGGTGGGCGTGACCCCGCGGGCCTGCCTGAGGAAGAGCGGGCGCCCGAGCTGCCGCTCCAGCGTGCGGATCTGGCTGGTCACGGCGGGCTGGGAGAGGCCGAGCAGTGCCGCGGCGCGGGTGAAGGAGCCGGCCCGGTGCACCGCGACGAACGTGCGCAGCAGGGCGAGATCCATGTCCGCCCCCTCCCGGCCGTGCGGCCGTTCGACTCAGGCGGTCGACTGACGGCGCCTCAGGACCGTCCAACTATAAATAAGTCGATAGGCCGCTGTCGCTACCGTGATTGGACACTGACGCAGAGTCAACTAGCCTTGTGCAGGCGGTTCTCCGCGCGTGGAACCGGGGCGTTCCGAGCCATGAGGGGGGAGGCTCGGAGCGTCCCGTTCCGTCCTGCGCGGACTCTGTCCGCGCAGGACCGGATCAGCCGGCGGCCTCGTCGAGAGCCCGCATCACGTCCGCGATCAGGTCCTCCGCGTCCTCCGCGCCGACCGAGAAGCGGACGAAGCCCTCCGGGACGGAGTCACCGCCCCAGCGCCCGCGTCGCTCGGCCGTGGACCGCACACCGCCGAAGCTGGTGGCGTCGTCCACGAGACGCAGTCCCCCGAGGAGGCGCTCCGCCGCGGCCTTGTCCGGCAGCACGAAGGACACCACGGGCCCGAAGCGCCGCATCTGGGACGCCGCCACCGTGTGCGAGGGGTCGCCGGGGAGCCCGGGGTAGCGCAGTCCGGTCACGTCCTCGCGCTTGGAGAGGGCCTCCGCGAGCGCCAGGGCGGTGGTGCACTGCCGGTCGATCCGGAGCTGGAGCGTGGCCAGGGAGCGGTGGGCGAGCCAGGCTTCCATCGGGCCGGGGATGGCGCCGACGATCTTGCGCCAGCGGCGCACCTCGGCCGCGCGCTGCGGGTCGCGGCAGCTGACGTGCCCGAGGAGGACGTCGCCGTGGCCGGTCATCCCCTTGGTGTCGCTGGCGACGGAGAAGTCCGCGCCCAGCAGGAGGGGGCGCTGGCCGAGCGGTGTGGCCAGGGTGTTGTCGACCGCGACGAGCGCTCCCGCCTCGTGCGCCGCGTCGACGAGGCGGCGGATGTCGCAGACGTCCAGGCCGGGGTTCGAGGGCGTCTCGATCCACAGCAGCCGCGCCCCCTGGAGCTCGGACAGCTGCGCGTCGCCCGCGGTCGGCGCGGTGCGGACCTCGATCCCGTACGCCCGCAGCTGCTCGTGGACCAGTGGCAGTGCCTGGTAGCCGTCGGAGGGGACGACGACCGTGTCGCCGGCCTTGAGCTGGGAGAAGAGGACGGCGGAGATCGCGGCCATCCCCGAGGCGAAGACGAGTGTCTCGACCTCCGGCTCCCCCGGCGCCTCCAGTTCCCCGATGGCGCGTTCCAGGTGGGTCCAGGTCGGGTTCTCGTCCCGCCCGTAGGTGTAGGGGCCGGTGGGGTCGCCCGGCAGGTGGAAGTGGGCGGCGAAGACCGGCCCCGGGAGGGTCGGCTCGTACTTCACCGGCTCGGGCAGGCCCGCCCGTACCGCCCGGGTCCCGTCGCCGAGCGTGCGCCCGCCGTCCGTCGCGTCCGTGTTCATACCGCGCGTTCCTCCATGCTCTCGCGTACCGCGGCGAGGAGTCCCTCGCTCGCCGCCTCCACCATCTCCAGGCATTCCTCGAAGTCTGCCGTGCCGCCGTAGTAGGGGTCGGGGACGTCGAGGCCGTCGGCCACCGGGTCGTAGGAGCGCAGCAGCCTCACCTTGGCCGCGTCCCGCGGCGTCGGGGCGAGCCGCCGCAGGTCCCGCAGGTGCTCCTCGTCCAGGGCGATGACGAGATCGAGCGCCGGGAACCAGGCGGAGCGGAACCTGCGGGCGGTGTGCGCGGTGGGATAGCCGTGTTCCTCGAGGACGGCGACGGTGCGCGGATCCGCGCCGGCCCCCTCGTGCCAGCCGCCGGTGCCCGCACTGTCGATCTCCACCGCGTCGGCCAGGCCGGCCTCCTCCACGCGGGCGCGGAAGACGGACTCGGCCATGGGCGAGCGGCAGATGTTGCCGGTGCAGACGAAGCAGACGCGGTAGGTCATGTCGCTCAGTCCCCGTCGGGCAGAACGACGTTGAGGGCCCAGGACACGAGGGAGATGATCAGGCCGCCGAGGACGGCGGTCCAGAAGCCCTCGACATGGAAGCTGAGGTCGAACTGCTCGGCCAGCCAGGACGTGAGCAGCAGCATCAGGGCGTTGACCACCAGGGTGATCAGGCCCAGCGTCACTATGAACAAGGGGAGCGTGAACAGCTTCACGACCGGCTTGACCACGATGTTGACGAGGCCGAAGACCAGGGCGACGAGGATCAGCGTCCACGCCTTCTTGGCGGTGCTG
Source organism: Streptomyces sp. MS191 (assembly GCF_008042125.1). GTDB lineage: Bacteria > Actinomycetota > Actinomycetes > Streptomycetales > Streptomycetaceae > Streptomyces. Next base: position 2,539,069 of record NZ_RDBI01000040.1, on the reverse strand, counting down.
TCACCGGTCAGGGTGATGTCCTGGAGAAGCCAGATGGCGACCGCCAGGGCGCCCGCGTTGGCGAGCGTCTTGACTACGAAATTCATCATGTGTCTGATCGTGGCAGACATGATCGAGCCAAGGCAGGGGCGAACGGGCATGAAGGCATTCCGGCTGGACGAACTGGAGGCGGAGCGCGCCGCCAACGACGGCGCCTACCTCCAGTTCCTGCGCGAACGGAACATGTCGGTCGGTCTGTACGCGCTGGACGCCGGCACGCTCGACCCGCAGCAGCCGCACGCTCAGGACGAGGTGTACTTCGTGGTCAGCGGCCGGGCCGCGATCACGGTCGGGACCGAGACCACGCAGGTGGCGCGGGGCAGTGTGGTCTACGTGCCGGCGGGGGTGGCCCACAAGTTCCACCACATCACGGAGGACCTCCGGGTCATGGTGGTGTTCTCGCCGCCGGAGGGCTGACCGCGAGACCGCCGGCGGCGGGCGGTGGCCCTCACGTACCCCGGGGCTCCCTTCCCCAGACACCCCCTAGGGGGCGGATCAGGGGAGTTCAAGGGCTGCGGGGCCCCCGCGCACCGTGGTGCCGCCCCTAGCATCGGAGGTGTTCGGTGCAGAGCGCGCGGGACGGACTCTTCGGAGATGAGGTTGGGACAATGGCCGTCAAGGAGCTGCTCGCGGGGATGCCCTGGTGGGTGAAGTGGGTCGCCATACCCCTGATCGCCCTGCTCGTCTTCGGCGGACTGATCACCAGCATCGCCATGTTCGTGATCGGCCTGCTGTTCAAGGTGCTGGTCTTCGTCGCCCTGGTCGGCGGACTGATCTACGTCGTACGGAAGTTCACCTCGTCCTCGACGTCGCGCGAGGACTGGTAGCAGCAGCCATCCACCGGTTCGGACCTGCCGTCGGGCATTAGCCCGGCCGAGGGAACGCGCAGGTCGAAACCGGGTGGAGGTCCTGGGGCTGCCATTAGAGTGGAATTCCTCTGCCGCCCCGGGGAAATCAGGTGTAGACCTCCACGCCGACCAGCGATTTCCACCCGTTCCGGGCAGGTCCGTTGACGGGACCCCACCGGTTTTCCAGGCCGCGGCGGGCGCGCGGGGGCGGCCCCCGCGGGCGGGTGCAGGGCGCCCGTCGACTCGCCTGGGGGTGACCTTTGGCCACGGCTTCGCATTCCGCAGCTCCAACCCTGATCGGCTCGGTGCAGCGCGCGCTGAGACTTCTGGAGGCCGTCGGCTCCCACGAGGACGGAGCTCCGGCCAAACAGCTCGCGCGCGAGGCGGGTCTCCCGCTTCCCACCGCGTACCACCTGCTCCGCACCCTGACGCACGAGGGCTATCTGCGCCGCGAGAAGGGTGTGTTCGTCTTCGGCGACGCGGCCGGTCGGCTGGCCGGTGGGGGAGTTCTGCAGAATCGTCGCACCAAGATCGAGGACTCTCTCGCGCACTGGCGTGACGAGATCGGCGTCCCGGTCTACTTCGCCATCTACCGCGAGGGTGAGATCGAACTCGTCGCCGTCGCCGACACTCCCGCCGCCCCCGCGGTCGCCGAATGGGCGGATTTCCGCGAGACCGGTCACGCTCATGCGATCGGTCAGTGCCTGCTGAGTCAACTCGATCTGAGAAGTCGTCAAGACCACCTCGATCGCCACCCCGTCGAAACCATCACTCCGTATACGGTGCGTAACCGCCCGGCCCTTTTGGAGCGTTTGGGCGGTATGGGGCGCATGGAACCCCTGGTGGAGCGTCAGGAATATGCGCTCGGCACGGTCTGCGCCGCCATCCCCATCACCGCGGGGTCCACGGCCGCCGCGATGGCCATTTCCCTGCCCCTTCACCAGGAAGAACGGTTGCTGCCCGCAGTCGACCGACTACGCAACGAGATCGGAAAGCTCTTCAGCTCGTTCGCGTTCTCTATCAGTATCTGAAAAATCACTCCTTGTGATCTGCTAGCGCGTACAGCACGATTGCGTCAAGAGGGCCATGAGGGATCATTCCTGGCCGTTTTGATCACAGCTTTCAGCAGCCGTGTTTACACAACTGCTCCATCTACTGCGGGGTACATGATGCGAGAGTCGGTTCAGGCCGAGGTCCTGATGAGCTTCCTCGTCTCCGAGGAGCTCTCCTTCAGAATCCCGGTGGAACTGCGATACGAGACCCGGGATCCCTACGCGGTGCGGATGACCTTCCACCTTCCCGGAGACGCCCCGGTGACCTGGGCGTTCGGCCGGGAGCTGCTGCTCGACGGGATCAACGGAGCGAGTGGCGACGGCGACGTCCACATCGCCCCGACCGACCCCGAGGGACTGTCGGACGTCACCATCCGGCTCCAGGTCGGCAGCGACCGGGCGCTGTTCCGCGCCAGCGCTCCGCCGCTGGTCGCCTTCCTCGACCGCACCGACAAGCTCGTCCCGCTCGGTCAGGAACGGACACTGGGCGACTTCGAGGACAACCTGGAAGCGGCGCTCGGCCGGATCCTGGCGGAGGAGAACGCGGGCTGATCCGCCCGGACCCCGGGCCGGGAGCGGTCCCGGAAACGCTCCCGCAGGCCCGTCGGCGGCGTACGGACGGGTGGGACCGGGAACCACGGTCCGCAGACCCCGTGGTTCCCCGAGAAACCCGGACTCACTTCGCCCGCCGGCGGCGTCCGCCCCGACCGGCCGGCCGCGCCTCGGACGCCCCCTGCCGGTCGGCGGAGACCACCAGTGCCGCGAGGACCGTGGTGACGGGCACCGAGGCGACCAGACCGATCGATCCCACCAGCGTCCGGACGATCTCCTCCGCGACCAGCTCACTGTTGGCCACCATCCCCACGCTGCTCTGCGCGATGGAGAAGAGCAGCAGCAACGGCAGGGCCGCACCGGCGTACGCGAGCACCAGCGTGTTCACCACCGACGCGATGTGGTCCCGTCCGATCCGGATCGCCGCCCGGTACAGCGCCCGCGGACCCATCCGCGGATCGGCCTGGTGCAGTTCCCACACGGCCGACGTCTGGGTCACGGTCACGTCGTCGAGCACGCCCAGCGAACCGATGATGATGCCGGCCAGCAGCAGACCCGACAGGTCGATCTCCGGGTACAGACCGTGGATCAGACCGGTGTTGTCGTCGGTGTTGCCGGTGAGCGACGCCCAGTCGATGAACAGCGAACCCAACAGCCCGATCAGCAACAGGGAGATCAGCGTCCCCAGCACCGCGACCGAGGTGCGGGCCGACAGACCGTGGCAGAGATAGAGGGCGATCAGCATGATCGCGCTGGCCCCCACCACCGCCACGAGCAGCGGATTCGAGCCCTCCAGAATCGCCGGCAGGATGAAGAAGGTCAGGACCACGAAGCTCGCGGCGAGCGCGATGAGCGCCATGACACCGCGCATCCTGCCGACCAGCACGACCGCGATCGCGAAGATCGCGGCGAGTACCGTCAGCGGCACCTTGCGGTTGACGTCGATCACCGAGTACTGCAGATCGCGCGGGGCGTCGGGGGCGTACGCCACGACCACGCCCTGCCCCTCGTCCAACTGCCGCGGCGCGTCCGGCTGCACGATCTCGACGAACCGGCGGCCCGCGTTCACGCCGGTGGTGACCTCGATCGTCGCCTTGCCGCACTCCCCGCGCTGGGAGTCGACCGCCTCGCGCCCTTCGGGCGTGGAGGTGTCGCCGGTCGGCGGGACCTGGGCGGCGTTCACGTCCTTGCAGTCGACCTTCTCGACGGAGACGACCCGCCCCTGCTCGGTCTGCCGGTCGAAGCCGACGCCGGTGCGCTCGTGGGCGGGCGTCCCGCCCGGCCACAGGACCACGAGCCCGACGACGACCGCCGTGGCGAACGGGATCACCACCGCGGCGATCACCTTCCGCAGGTGACGCGAGACCGGAGCGGCCGGACCGTGGGAGTGGGAGTGACCGTGCGCGTGCCCGCCATGGCCACCGCCCGGACCGTCGCCGTGGCCTTCGGGTTCGGGGGTCTGCTGCGAGGAAGTCACCGACAGATCATCGCAAGAACGGCGGGGGCCCACTGTTCAGCACGCCAGGGATGACGCTAGCGTGGTGGCACCTTTGCACACGCGGGAGCTCGGAGCACCGGGCTGAGAGGGCGCTGATCACCGTACGCGCGTACTGACGTACGTACGGGAGGAGGCTGCGCCGACCGCCGAACCTGTTACCGGGTAATGCCGGCGTAGGGAGTAGGTCTCATGACCATTCAGGATGCACGCACGCCTGCCGTCGATCAGGGCGACCAGGACCAGGCCGGCCGCACGCCGGGCTGGCACAAGGGGTACGTCGAGGGCTCGCGTCCCGACCTCCGGGTGCCGGTCCGTCAGGTGCACCTCACCAACGGCAAGGACGTGACGCTCTACGACACGTCCGGCCCGTACACCGACCCCACCGTCGACACCGACGTGCGGCGCGGCCTGCCGCCGCTGCGCGAGAACTGGATCATCGGCCGCGGCGACACGGAGGAGTACGCCGGCCGTCCCGTCCGTCCCGAGGACGACGGCATCAAGCACACCTCGCCGCGCGGCGGGCTGAAGAACCTCGACGCCGTCTTCCCCGGCCGCCCGCGCCAGCCCCGCCGCGGTCGCGACGGCCAGGCCGTCACGCAGCTCGCCTACGCCCGCCGGGGCGAGATCACCCCGGAGATGGAGTACGTCGCGATCCGCGAGAACGTCTCCCCCGAGGTCGTCCGGGAGGAGATCGCCGCGGGTCGCGCGGTGCTCCCGGCCAACGTCAACCACCCGGAGATCGAGCCGATGATCATCGGCAAGCGGTTCCTGGTGAAGGTCAACGCCAACATCGGCAACTCCGCCGTCACCTCCTCCATCGAGGAGGAGGTGGAGAAGATGACCTGGGCCACCAAGTGGGGCGCGGACACGGTCATGGACCTGTCCACCGGCCGCAACATCCACACCACCCGCGAGTGGGTGCTGCGCAACTCCCCCGTCCCGATCGGCACCGTGCCGCTCTACCAGGCGCTGGAGAAGGTCGACGGCCGGGCCGAGGACCTGACCTGGGAGATCTACAAGGACACCGTCATCGAGCAGGCGGAGCAGGGCGTCGACTACATGACGGTGCACGCCGGCGTGCTGCTGCCGTACGTCCCGCTCACCGCCCGCCGCAAGACCGGCATCGTCTCCCGCGGCGGCTCGATCATGGCCGCGTGGTGCCTGGCGCACCACAAGGAGAACTTCCTCTACACGAACTTCGAGGAGCTCTGCGAGATCCTGGCGGCGTACGACGTCACCTACTCGCTGGGCGACGGCCTGCGCCCGGGCTCGATCGCGGACGCCAACGACGAGGCCCAGTTCGCGGAGCTGCGCACCCTCGGCGAGCTGAACACCATCGCCAAGCGCCACAACGTCCAGACGATGATCGAGGGCCCGGGACACGTCCCGATGCACAAGATCAAGGAGAACATCGACCTCCAGCAGGAGATCTGCGAGGAGGCGCCGTTCTACACGCTCGGCCCGCTGACCACGGACGTGGCCCCGGCCTACGACCACATCACCTCGGGCATCGGCGCCGCGATGATCGCCTGGTGGGGCACGGCGATGCTCTGCTACGTCACGCCCAAGGAGCACCTGGGACTGCCCAACCGCGACGACGTGAAGACCGGTGTCATCACGTACAAGATCGCGGCGCACGCGGCCGACCTGGCCAAGGGGCACCCGGGCGCGCAGGAGTGGGACGACGCGCTGTCGGACGCGCGCTTCGAGTTCCGGTGGGAGGACCAGTTCAACCTGGCCCTCGACCCCGACACGGCACGTGAGTTCCACGACGAGACGCTGCCGGCGGAGCCTGCGAAGACCGCGCACTTCTGCTCCATGTGCGGACCCAAGTTCTGCTCCATGAAGATCTCCCAGGACATCCGGCGCGAGCACGGCGGCGATCTCCGGTCCGACGAGATCGAGGCGGGGATGGCGGAGAAGTCCGCGGAGTTCGCGGCCTCGGGCAACCGGGTCTACCTGCCGCTGGCGGACTGACGCCGGGACCGACGACGCACCGGACCCGCGACCCACCGGGGGAGTCGCGGGTCCGGTGCGTGGCGGCGCGCCGGCGGCTCGGAGCCGGTCGCTCCGGCAGGTCGTCCGTGCCGAGCCCGGGGCACTTCGGGGGCTCGGCCCTCCGCCCCGCTCACTCCGGCCGGTGCTCCGGCGGGCCGAAGTCGGGACTGCTGAAGTCCGGGCTGCTGTACGTCGGCCGGGTGCCCGAGGCGCCCTCGCTCGGACTGGAGAAGTCCGGCCCGCTGTAGCCGACCTTCGG
>NZ_RDBI01000040.1:2481269-2532723 GCF_008042125.1 Streptomyces sp. MS191 | reverse complement strand
GTATGCGCGGGGTGCGCTGCTGCGGCGGGGAGAAGGTGGGGTGGGCGGCGTCGGGGTCGGCCAGCGCGTCCCGCAGAAAGGGCAGGATGCCGCGTTCGAGCAGCGCTCTGCGCCACGCCGCCCTGGCCAGCGACAGTTCGTCGGCCGGTTCCCCGCCGCCCGGATCGTCCGCCGCGGTGTCCGTGGCGCCGTTGCGCAGCGCCGTGACGAGGATCCCGACGGCCGCGCAGAGCAGTCCGGCCGCCGCGACGGCGCCGAAGAACCAGCCCGCCGTCAGGAGGGTGTCGGCGAAGGCGAGTGCCGGGTCGAGGACCTTCAGTACGGCCCCGACCAGCAGGAAGATCAACGCCGCCGCGCCCGCGAGCACGGGGGCGAGGACCGTGACGATCGCGACGATCCCCGCGCCCGGGCCACTGGTCCCCGGGTCGCCGTCCCCCGCGAGGACGGCGCCCATGACCCGGGCGCCGGCCGGGGAGCGGCCCTCTTCGCGGACCTTCACGAAGTGGTCGTACTCGACCGCCGCGGCGGTCGTGATCAGCGCTGTCGCGCTCAGGGCCATCGCGCGCAGCTGCGCGATCGTGAGCCGTTTCCCGATCTCGGCCAGATCCGGACGGTCGTGCGCGTTGCGCAGTGCGTCGTCGAGGATGCGCTCGTACTCGGCGCGGTCCTCGGTCAGCAGGTGCGGAGCCACGTTCATGTGCATCCCCCGATGCTCCGTAAGGCCGGATTGACCGCGGAAAACGGGCAGTTGGGCGGAAACGGAGGAGAGCCTGCTACTGGTGATCCGATGGTATTGCCGTTACGCCACAGGGTGACAGGGGGTTTCCGGAAATCGCCTTCCCCGGATGCGCAGGGTTATGCCTCAGTCCTGCAGCGGGAGTTGGACGACCAGCAGCTTTCCGGCCATGGTCACTCCGCCGTCCATGGCGATCGCCAGACCGTCGGCGTAGACGTGCGGACCGTCGACGACCGGGTCCGAGCCGCTCTCGCCGTCCTCGGTGCCCACCTGGCCGAGCAGGTACGGGATGGGGCTGTGGCCGTGTACCACGCGCCGGCCGCCGTAGGTGCCGAGCAGCTCCTGCACGGCCTGGGGTCCGGCGTCGTCGCGGAAGGCGAAGCGCTTGGTGAACTTCCGGAACAGGTCCCAGACCTCGTCCGCGTCGTTCCGGGTCAGGATCTCGTGGACGGTCTCGTTGACGTCCTCGATGGTGCTGCCGTAGTCGAGGTACGCGGTGGTGTCGGAGTGCATCAGGAGGTGCCCGTCCTCCTCGACCACGGCGTCGAGCCGGGACATCCACTGCAGGTGGACGTCCTGGAGGCGGTCCATGTCGTACTTCTGGCCGCCGTTCAGCAGCCAGGCCGCCTGGAAGGTGGCGGTGCCCGCGCCGGAGTTGACGGGGGTGTCGGCGAAACGCTTGGCCCCGATCAGCAGGAGCTCGTGATTGCCCATCAGGGCCTTGCAGTAGCCGCCGGCGGCGGCCGCCTCGGCGGACAGGCGCATGACGAGGTCGATGACGCCGATGCCGTCGGGGCCGCGGTCGGTGAAGTCGCCGAGGAACCACAGGCGGGCGTTGCCCGCGGCCCAGCGGCCGTCCGCGTCGATGAGGCCCTGCTCGCGCAGCGCGGCGAGGAGTTCGTCGAGATAGCCGTGCACGTCGCCGACCACGTAGAGCGGTCCGGGGCCGTCACCGGCCGCCGGGGCCGGTGCGGGGGCCGTCTCGGGCTCGACCTGGACCTGGACGGTGTCCCCGCGGTTGATCACCGGGAGGTCGCGTTCCGTGGGGGTGTACCCCTCGGGCATCTCGCCCTCGGGGAAGGCGTTGCCGGGGTGGCCCGTGGCGACGGCGACGATGGACGAACCGGTCCCGGCGACGTGGCCGAGGTGCAGGGTCGGCGCCGAAGGGCTGTGCACGGGCCGGTCGGCCTCGGGAACGGTGCCGTCGGCGCCCGCACCCTCGGCCGGCACGACCACGGAGCCGCCCGCGGGCGGCTCGGCGGCCTGGCCCTGCACGGGTACCCGGGCGTACGGCGGTACGCGGAAGTCACGCAATGTCGCCGTGCGCACCACGGGTTCCTGCCCGGCCCCCTGAGTCATCGACCCCTCCACCACCGTCGCGATGCCCTGCACATCACGGACCGACCTGGTCGGGGTGGTCCACGATGTCGTGCGCCCATCATAGGAATGAGGGTCCTCCTGTGTGACGCACCAGGGGTGATGAATCCGGGTCCACTCCGGGTTCATCGGTTGTTTCGCCCGAATTGGGAAGGTCCAGGCCAGGGAAGGTTCCTGGCCGGGCCCGTGTTTCGGGTCGGATCGTGGCGGCACGGGAGGGCGCCTTCCATGGGAAACGTGCCGGTCCCGCGCGCCCCGGAGCCCCGCGCGCCGGTGTGTCCGTCCGTTTCCGGAGCAACGTCACCGGATCGTGGTGCGTGATCCGGTGACGCTGTGCGTCCGGATCCCGACGGGGGATCCGGACGCACAGCGCTAATTTCGCGACACGCCCTAGTCCTTCGAGGGCGACCGGGGCGGGCTGACGGTGGTGCGCGGCGAACGCCTCTGCGAGGACGTCCGCACGATGAGCTCCGTCGGTATGACCCGCTCGATCGGTCCGTCGGTGTCGATCCCCTCGATGGCGTCGATGAGGAGCTGGACGACGGCCGTGCCGATCCGGCGCGGCTTGAGCGAGAGGGTCGTGATGGGCGGTTCGGTGTTGGCGTAGACGGTCGATTCGCTGCAGCAGACCAGCAGCAGATCTTCCGGTACCCGCAGCCCGTAGCGGCGGGCGGCGGCGAGCAGATCCGTCCCGTTCGGGTCGAAGAGCCCGTAGACGGCGTCGGGTCGGTCCGGGCGGGCGAGCAGCCGGTCGGCCGCGACGGCGCCCGCGCACGGATCGTGCGCCGGATAGGCCTCGTAGACGGGGTCCTGTCCGACCCGCTCGCACCAGTCGAGGTACGCGGTGGTGGACAGGCGGGTGTACGTGTCGGTGGTGGTGCCGGTGAGGAGGCCKATCCGGCGGGCGCCTGCGGCGGCGAGGTGGTCGAGGAGGTCGAGGACGGCGGCTTCGTGGTCGTTGTCGACCCAGGCGGTCACCGGGAGGGTGCCGGCGGGGCGCCCGTCGGAGACGACGGGCAGGCCCTGGCGGACCAGTTCGGTGACGACCGGATCGTGGTCGGAGGGGTCGATGACGACGGTGCCGTCGAGGGCGACGTTCGACCAGACGTCATGGCGGGAGGTGGCGGGCAGGATGACCAGGGCGTAGCCGCGCGCGAGCGCGGCCGAGGTGGCGGCTCTGGCCATCTCCGCGAAGTACGCGAATTCGGTGAAGGTGAAAGGTTCATCCCCGTAGGTCGTCACGGTCAGGCCGATGAGGCCCGACTTGCCGGTACGGAGCGTGCGGGCCGCCGCGGATGGGCGGTAGCCCAGCCGGTCTGCGACCTCGCGGACGTGGCGGCGGGTGGCGTCCGGGAGCCGGCCCTTGCCGTTGAGCGCGTCGGAGACGGTCGTGATGGACACTCCGGCGGCGGCGGCCACGTCCCGGATGCCCGCTCGTCCCTGCCGGCTCCCCCGGGTCTGTGCCCGGCTCACCTGGTGCTTCCCTGCTGCTGTCATGGCGAGCCGATAGTAGGGCGAGGGCGGGTGGTTGGGACGGTCGCATATGCACGCGTTGACAGGCACGTTTCTGCATGATCAACAAGCCTCAATCGCCGTGGAAATCAATGGTGTTGGGGGTTCAGGCGTGGGACCTGGGCTTGTCGACGCGTATGAGCCTGCCAAGGGGGGCAGGTCTCGAAGAGGTCTCAACTCACCTCTACGGGGGATGCGCGCCACGGCGCCCGCCACCGGCGCGCGCCACCGGGGCCCGCGCTCCCCCGGTTCTCCACAGCGTGTCCCGTCCGTTGTCCACAGCCCATTCGCAGCGGAGGCGAATCCTCATAAGGTGAGGAGTATTGGTGGTACGGACGGTCGAGGAGGACCACAGTGAGTGCAGTGAGCGAGACCGGCGGGACGAGCGCGGGCGGCCCGAGGCTGCGCGCCGTGCTGGACGGCATCCCCACCTACAAGCCGGGCAAGCCGGCCGCCGCGGGCGGGCCGGTCGCCTTCAAGCTGTCCTCCAACGAGAACCCGTACCCCCCGCTGCCGGGTGTCATGGAGAGCGCGCTGGCCGCCGCCGCGCAGTTCAACCGGTACCCCGACATGGCCTGCTCCGGCCTCATGGAGGAGCTCGCCGAGCGCTTCGGCGTGCCCCTCTCGCACCTGGCCACCGGCACCGGCTCGGTCGGCGTCGCCCAGTCGCTGATCCAGGCGACGGCCGGCCCGGGCGACGAGGTCATGTACGCCTGGCGGTCGTTCGAGGCCTACCCGATCATCACGCAGATCAGCGGGGCGACCTCCGTGCAGGTGCCGCTGACCGACGGCGAGGTGCACGACCTCGACGCGATGGCAGCGGCGATCACCGAGCGGACGCGGCTGATCTTCGTCTGCAACCCGAACAACCCCACGGGCACGGCGGTGCGCCGTGCCGAGCTGGAGCGCTTCCTGGACCGGGTGCCGTCCGACATCCTGGTGGTCATCGACGAGGCGTACCGCGAGTTCGTCCGTGACTCGGACATCCCCGACGGGATCGAGCTCTACCGTGACCGGCCGAACGTCGCCGTGCTGCGCACCTTCTCCAAGGCGTACGGCCTGGCCGGGCTGCGCGTCGGCTTCGCGATCGCCCACGAGCCGGTGGCCGCGGCGCTGCGCAAGACGGCGGTGCCGTTCGGGGTGAGCCAGCTGGCGCAGGACGCGGCCGTGGCCTCGCTTCAGGCCGAGGACGAGCTCCTCGGGCGGGTCGGCTCGCTGGTGGCCGAGCGCGAGCGGGTCCACGCCGGGCTCGCGGCCCAGGGCTGGACCGTGCCGGACACCCAGGCGAACTTCGTCTGGCTGCGGCTCGGCGAGCGGACGATGGACTTCGCCGCGGAGTGCGAGCGGCACGGTGTGGTGGTGCGGCCGTTCGCGGGGGAGGGCGTGCGCGTCACGATCGGTGAGTGCGAGGCGAACGACCTGTTCCTGAAGACGGCGGAGGGCTTCCGCCGGGACGCCTGACGGCTGTCCCGTCCCGCGGCGTGGGTCGGCGCACGGCGTCGGCCCGCCCTCGGCCGGGTCCGCGACGACGAGGCGCCGCCCGGGTTCCGTCCGGGCGGAAGGGCGCCGCTACCCGTGGACGGCCTCGACCCGGACGGGGTCGCCGTCCCTGACGGTGGCGAGGACACGCGGGTCGCCGTCCAGCGCGCCCAGCAGGTTGCAGGGACTCGCGAGCCGGCACTCTCCCGCGAACTCCGCCGGGGGAGATCCCCAGCCCTGGGAGATGGGCGTCGGTCCGTAGGGGAGGGCGAGCGCGTCCCCCTCGGTCCAGAAGGCCACGGTGCCCGGCGCCACCACCTGTCGGGCACCGGCTTCGACGACGGCGGAGACCGGTGTGTCGAAGTAGACCTCCTCGCCCCAGGTCCGGGCGGTGGAGGAGATCGGAAGAGCCCCCGCGAGCGCCTTGCTCGTGGGGGTTTCCTCCAGGGTGGCCGTGATCTGTCCGGCCGGCCAGGAGATACGTATCCGAAGGCTCATAGCCCGGATTCAACAATATGTTGAAGGTCTTGGGAAGAGGTGGCCTTCGGTAGGGGGACCCCCCTTGCCGGTACGGATTTCGTATGAGACATAATGCTTGTGAATGTGAACGCGTTCACAAGCGTGTCCCGGTTCATACCGGGATGGGTGGGATTCAAGGGGCACACTGCCCCTCATGACCACGGCGTGTAAGGAGAAGTTGACGTGGACCTAGCTCTGGCGCCAGAGACTTTGGCGCGCTGGCAGTTCGGCATCACCACCGTCTACCACTTCCTCTTCGTTCCCCTGACGATCTCGCTCGCCGCGCTCACCGCCGGACTGCAGACCGCCTGGGTGCGTACGGAGAACGAGAAGTACCTCAAGGCGACGAAGTTCTGGGGCAAGCTCTTCCTGATCAACATCGCGATGGGGGTGGTCACCGGCATCGTGCAGGAGTTCCAGTTCGGCATGAACTGGTCCGACTACTCCCGCTTCGTCGGTGACATCTTCGGGGCGCCCCTCGCCTTCGAGGCGCTGATCGCGTTCTTCTTCGAGTCCACGTTCATCGGTCTGTGGATCTTCGGCTGGGACAAGCTGCCCAAGCGGATCCACCTCGCCTGCATGTGGATGGTGTCGATCGGCACCATCCTCTCCGCGTACTTCATCCTGGCGGCCAACTCCTGGATGCAGCACCCGGTCGGCTACCGCATCAACGAGGAGCGGGGCCGGGCCGAGCTCACCGACTTCTGGCAGGTGCTCACCCAGAACACCGCCCTCACGCAGTTCTTCCACACCATGACGGCCGCCTTCCTGGTGGGCGGCGCGTTCATGGTCGGCATCTCCGCCTTCCACCTGGCGCGCAAGCGGCACATTCCGGTGATGCGGACCTCCCTGCGCCTCGGCCTGATCACCCTGATCATCGCCGGCCTCGGCACCGCGATCAGCGGTGACCTGCTCGGCAAGGTGATGTTCAAGCAACAGCCGATGAAGATGGCCGCCGCCGAGGCACTCTGGGACGGCGAGGCGCCCGCACCCTTCTCCGTCTTCGCCTACGGAGACGTGGAGAAGGGCCACAACACGGTCGCCATAGAGATCCCGGGACTGCTGTCCTTCCTCGCGAACGACGACTTCAGCTCGTACGTCCCGGGCATCAACGACGTCAACAAGGCCGAGCAGGAGAAGTACGGCCCCGGCGACTACCGGCCCAACATTCCCGTCGCCTACTGGGGCTTCCGCTGGATGATCGGCTTCGGGATGGCCTCGCTGGGCATCGGCATGCTCGGTCTGTGGCTCACCCGGAAGAAGTTCCTGCTGCCGCCGGGGATGCGGACCGGTGAGGACGAAGTGCCGAACCTGGTCCTGTTCAAGCGGAAGGCACTCAGCCCGCGCCTGACCAAGTGGTACTGGATCATCGCCCTCTGGACCATGCTGTTCCCCCTGATCGCCAACTCCTGGGGCTGGATCTTCACCGAGATGGGCCGTCAGCCCTGGGTCGTGTACGGCGTGCTGCGCACCAGGGACGCCGTCTCCCCCGGTGTCTCCCAGGGCGAGGTCCTCACCTCGATGATCGTCTTCACCCTCCTCTACGCCGTACTCGCCGTGATCGAGGTCCGCCTCCTGGTGAAGTACGTCAAGGCCGGACCGCCCGAGCTCACCGAGTCCGACCTCAACCCGCCCACCAAGATCGGCGGGGACGACCGTGACCCCGACCGGCCCATGGCCTTCTCGTACTGAGGCTCAGGAGATCGAGGCATGGAACTCCACAACGTCTGGTTCGTACTGATCGCCGTCCTCTGGATCGGCTACTTCTTCCTCGAGGGCTTCGACTTCGGGGTCGGCGTCCTGACCAAGGTGCTCGCCCGCGACCGTGCTGAGAAGCGGGTCCTGATCAACACGATCGGCCCTGTCTGGGACGGCAACGAGGTGTGGCTGCTGACCGCCGGCGGCGCGACCTTCGCCGCGTTCCCCGAGTGGTACGCGACACTCTTCTCCGGCTTCTACCTGCCCCTGCTGATCATCCTCGTGTGCCTGATCGTGCGCGGTGTCGCCTTCGAGTACCGGGTGAAGCGTGCCGAGGAGAGCTGGCAGCGCAACTGGGAGCAGGCCATCTTCTGGACCTCGCTGATCCCCGCCCTGCTGTGGGGTGTCGCCTTCGGCAACATCGTGCGCGGCGTGAAGATCGACGCGCAGAAGGAGTACGTCGGGACCTTCTGGGACCTGCTCAACCCGTACGCGATCCTCGGCGGCCTGGTCACCCTCACCCTCTTCACCTTCCACGGGGCGGTCTTCGCCGCCCTCAAGACGGTGGGGGACATCCGGGTCCGGGCACGCTCGCTGGCCCTGAGGCTGGGACTGGTCACGGCCGCGCTCGCCCTCGGCTTCCTGATCTGGACCCAGGCGGACAAGGGCGACGGCTGGAGCCTCGTCGCCATGCTGGTCGCCGTGGTCGCCCTCGTCGGAGCGATCGGAGCGATCAAGGTGGGACGCGAGGGCTGGTCGTTCGCCCTCTCGGGCATCACGATCGCCGCCGCGGTGGCGATGCTCTTCCTGACGCTCTTCCCGAACGTCATGCCGTCCTCGCTCGACCCGGCGTGGAGCCTCACGGTCACCAACGCCTCGTCGAGTCCGTACACCCTGAAGATCATGACGTGGTGTGCGGCGATCGCGACTCCGCTGGTGCTGCTCTACCAGAGCTGGACCTACTGGGTCTTCCGGAAGCGGATCGGCACGCAGCACCTCGCCGACGCCGCACACTGATGTCCGCGACACCTGCCTCTCCCGAGGGATGTTTCACGTGAAACCGATCGACCCGCGTCTGCTCCGGTACGCCCGGGCCACCCGTTTCTTCCTGGCGGCGGTGGTGGTCCTCGGTCTGGCCGGGGCGGCGCTGGTCGTCGCCCAGGCGATGCTCATCGCCGAGGTGGTGGTGGGTGCCTTCCAGAAGGACCTCGCGGTGTCCGGCCTGGCCACGCCGCTCCTGCTGCTGGCGGGAGTCGCGGCGGGGCGCGGGCTCGTCTCCTGGCTGACCGAGCTGGCCGCCCACCGGGCCAGCGCGGCGGTCAAGTCGGATCTGCGGGGACGGCTGCTCGCGCGGTCGGCCGCCCTGGGGCCGGGGTGGCTCAGCGGGCAGAAGGCAGGGTCGCTGGTCGCGCTCGCGACCCGGGGCGTGGACGCGCTCGACGACTACTTCTCCCGCTATCTGCCGCAGCTGGGTCTCGCCGTCGTGGTTCCGGTCGCGGTGCTGGCGCGGATCGTCACCGAGGACTGGGTCTCGGCCGCGGTCATCGTCGTCACCCTCCCGCTGATCCCTCTCTTCATGGTCCTGATCGGGTGGTACACCCAGGCGCGGATGGACCGGCAGTGGACGTTGCTGTCGCGGCTCTCCGGGCACTTCCTGGACGTGGTGGCGGGACTGCCGACGCTCAAGGTCTTCGGCCGGGCGAAGGCGCAGGCCGAGTCGATCCGCGCCATCACGTCCGAGTACCGGCAGGCGACGATGAGGACGCTGCGGATCGCGTTCCTGTCGTCGTTCGCCCTGGAACTCCTCTCGACGCTGTCCGTGGCGCTGGTCGCGGTCGGCATCGGCATGCGGCTGGTCCACGGCGACCTCGACCTGTACACCGGCCTGGTCATCCTGATCCTGGCGCCCGAGGCCTATCTCCCGATCCGGCAGGTCGGAGCGCAGTACCACGCGGCGGCGGAAGGTCTGGCCGCGGCGGAGGAGATCTTCGAGGTCCTGGAGAGTCCGGCGCCGCGGGGCGGCACGGCCGCCGTCCCCGCCTCCGCCGGCCTGGAACTCGAGAACGTGACCGTACGACACCCGGGGCGGGCGGAGCCCGCGCTGGATGCGGCCTCGCTGACGGTGGCCCCGGGCGAGACCGTGGCCCTGGTGGGGCCGAGCGGGGCGGGCAAGTCCACCCTGCTCGATGTCGTCCTGGGCTTCGCCACCCCGGAAGCGGGCGGCACGGTCAGGGTCGGGGGTGTGGACCTCGGCACGCTGAGCCCGGAGGAATGGCGCTCGACGATCGCCTGGGTGCCTCAGCGCCCGTACCTCTTCGCGGGAACCATCGCGGAGAACGTGCGCCTCGCCCGGCCGGACGCCTCCGACGAGGCGGTGCGGCGGGCGCTGGCGGACGCCGGCGCGGACGACTTCGTGGCCGAGCTCCCGGAGGGGGCCGGAACCCCGCTGGGTGAGGACGGTGCCGGACTGTCGGCGGGCCAGCGCCAACGCCTCGCTCTCGCCCGGGCCTTCCTGGCCGACCGGCCGTTGCTGCTGCTGGACGAGCCCACGGCGGCGCTGGACGGGGAGACGGAAGCGGCCGTGGTCGACGCCGTCCGCCGGCTCGCGCGGGGACGTACGGTCCTGCTGGTCGTCCACCGTCCGGCGCTGCTCGCGATCGCGGATCGCGTGGTACCCATCGGCTCCGCCCAGGCCGCGGCGGCGGAGGCCGGGCCGGGTACCGCCCCCGGCACGCCGCAGCCGGTCTCCGAACCGGCCGACGCGATCTCCGCACGGGCCGGTTCGGCCGGACCGGGCGCGGCCCTCGAAGCGGCGACGGATCCGGTGGGCCCCGCGGACCGCGGCGCCCTCGCGCGGGTCCGAGCCATGGCCGGCGGGCTGAAGGGGCGGATGGGCCTCGCCCTGCTGCTCGGCAGTCTGGCGCTCGGCTCCGCCGTGGGTCTCATGGCGGTGTCCGGTTGGCTCATCTCGCGGGCCTCCGAACAGCCGCCCGTCCTCTATCTGATGGTGGCCGTCACCGCCACACGGGCCTTCGGCATCGGGCGGGCCGTGTTCCGTTACGCCGAGCGGCTCGTGTCCCACGACGCCGTGCTGCGGATGCTCGCGGAGCTGCGCGTCGCCGTCTACCGGCGTCTGGAGCGCATCGCCCCGGCGGGGTTGCGCCGGACCCGGCGGGGCGATCTGCTGTCCCGCCTCGTCCAGGACGTCGACGCCCTCCAGGACTACTGGCTGCGCTGGCTGCTTCCGGCCGGCGCCGCCCTCGTCGTCGGGGCCGGCTCCGTCGGCTTCACCGCCTGGCTGCTGCCCGAGGCGGGAGCCGTGCTCGCCGCGGGCCTGCTGACCGCGGGTGTGGCCGTCCCGGCCGTCAGCGGAGTGCTGGCCCGCCGGGCCGAGGGCCGGCTCGCGCCGGCCCGCGGCACGCTGGCCACCACCGTTGTCGACCTGCTCCGCGGCTGCGCCGAACTGACGGTCGCCGGCGCCCTGAACGACCGGATCGGCCGGGCCCGGGCCGCCGACCGCACCCTCACCGCCATCGCCTCCCGGCAGGCCGCCGCCACCGCACTCGGCGCCGGGCTCTCCGCGCTCGCCTGCGGCCTGACGGTCGCCGCCGCGGCGGTCGTGGGCGTTCAGGCCGTCCACGACGGCCGGCTGGCCGGAGTCACCCTGGCCGTCGTCGTCCTGACGCCGCTCGCCGCCTTCGAGGCCGTCACCGGTCTCCCGCTCGCCGTGCAGTACCGCCAGCGCGTGCGGCGCAGCGCCGAGCGGGTCCACGAGGTGCTCGACGCGCCCGTGCCCGTGCACGAGCCGGAGCACCCCGCCGCGCCTCCGAAGAGCCCCTTCCCGGTGCAGGTCGCCGGTCTCTCCGCCCGCCACGCGGGCCAGGCGCGGGACGCGCTCAGCGACTTCACGCTCACCCTGGAGGCCGGTCGCCGGGTCGCCGTCGTCGGCCCGTCCGGATCCGGCAAGACGACCCTCGCCCAGGTACTGCTGCGCTTCCTGGACGCCGGATCGGGCACCTACCGCCTCGGCGGGACCGAGACGTCCGCACTCGACTCCGACGACGTCCGGCGCCTCGTCGGACTCTGCGCCCAGGACGCGCACACCTTCGACAGCTCGCTCCGGGAGAACCTGCGCCTCGCGCGTCCCGGCGCTCACGACGACGAGCTGCGGACCGCCCTGCGCCGGGCCCGGCTCCTCGACTGGGTGGACGAACTGCCGCACGGGCTCGACACCCTGGTCGGAGAGCACGGCTCGCGGCTGTCCGGCGGGCAGCGGCAGCGCCTCGCCCTCGCCCGGGCGCTCCTCGCGGACTTCCCCGTCCTGGTGCTCGACGAGCCGGCCGAGCACCTGGACCTGGCCACCGCCGACGCGCTCACCGACGATCTGCTGCGGGCCACCGAGGGACGCACCACCGTGCTGATCACCCACCGCCTGCGCGGACTCGACGCCGTCGACGAGGTGGTCGTCCTCGACGAGGGGCGCACCGTGCAGCGCGGGACGTACGCGGAGCTGGCCGGGGCCGAAGGGCCGCTGCGCCGGATGCTGGAACGGGAGAGGGAGAGCGACCGGCTGCTCACCGCGCCGCGGTAGAGGCGCCCCGACGGTCCGGGGCGGGGGCGCGTCGGCGGACGGTCCTCGAGTGACGAGATCGAGCGGCCGACTTTTCTCGCCAAATGGGACTTACTAGGCTCAAGGCCATGACCGCCGCCGTGCCCGACCTTCCGGACCCCCTCGAAGCCGCGACCCAGGCCACCCGCAGCCTGCAGGGTCTGTCCACGGAGCTCACCGCACGGGTGCCGCAGCTCCTGGAGGCCATGCGCTCGGTGGGCACCGGGCTCGAACTCCACTCCACCCTCGACCGGATCTGCGAGACCGCGGCCGAACTCGCCGACGCCCGCTACGCCGCCATCGGCGTCGTCGACGAAGAGGGCGACGGACTCTCCGACTTCGTCACCCACGGCGTCGACGAGGACGTCGCCCGCCTGATCGGGCGGCGCCCCGACGGCCACGCGGGGCTCCTCGGCGCACTCATCCGCGACCCGCAGACCATCAGGCTGGCCGATCTGTCGAGCGATCCGCGGGCTGCCGGATTCCCGCCCGGGCACCCCCCGATGCGGACCTTCCTCGGGGTGCCGATCCGGGTGCAGGGCGAGATCTTCGGCAATCTGTACCTCTCCGAGAAGCACGACGGCGGGGAGTTCAACGACTACGACCTCCACATGGTCCGGGTCCTCGCCACCGAGGCGGGGATCGCCATCGGCAACGCCCGCCTCTACGAGGCCGCGCGCCAGCGCGAGCGGTGGATCGACGGCTCGGTCGCCGTCACCACGGCCCTGCTCTCCGGCGGCGACGCCGACGACGCCCTGGCGGTGGTCGCCGAGCAGGCCCGCCGGCTCGCCGACTCGGCCGCCGGCATCGTGCTCCTGCCCGCCGGAGAGGAGGGCGGTCTGGAGATCGTCGCCGTCTCCTCCGACAGGCCCGCCAAGTCGCTCGGCGTCGTGATCCCGCCGGAGAGTCCGGTGGTGGAGCGGCTGCTCGCGGGCGAGGCGGTGTTCGTGGACGACGCCTCCACCGACCCCCGCATGCTCAGCCGGCTGGCGGACCAGTACGGGCCCAGCATGCTGCTCCCCCTGCACAGCGGCGGCAAGGTCCTCGGCGCGCTCGCGACCCCCCGGGCGCGGGGCGCCCGCCCGTTCACCGAGGCCGAGCGCACCCTCGCCACGCAGTTCGCCTCCCAGGCGGCTCTCGCCCTGATGATGGCCGACGCCCAGCGCGACCGGGAGCGGCTCGCCGTCTACGAGGACCGCGACCGGATCGCCCGCGACCTGCACGACCTGGTCATCCAGCGGCTGTTCGCCACCGGGATGATGCTGGAGAGCGCCCAGCGCAAGTCGATCGTGCCCGCCGTGCGGGACGGGGTCGGCAAGGCCGTGGACGAACTGGACGTGACCATCCAGGAGATCCGTACCGCGATCTTCGCCCTTCAGCAGGGACCGGCCGAGGCCCCCTCCGGGCTGCGGACCCGGGTCCTGCGCGAGATCAACATGGCGGCCGTGCCCCTCGGCTTCAAGCCCGCACACCGCTTCCTCGGCCCGGTCGACGCGACGGTCGGCGAGCTCACGGGGAAGAACCTGGTGGCGGCGCTCCGCGAGGCCCTCTCCAACGCCTTCCGGCACGCCTCGGCCACCCGGATCGAGGTCGTCGTCGACGCCGGCGCGGAGCTCCCGGACGGATCCTCCGCGGTCCGGCTCTCGGTCGCCGACGACGGCGTCGGCATCCCCCGGGGCGGCCGGCGCAGCGGACTGCGCAACCTCACGCGGCGCGCCGAGTCGCTGGGCGGATCGAGCTGGTGCGGCCCTGGCATCGGTGACGACGGAGGCGGTACGACGGTGTTCTGGCAGGCCCCGCTCTAGGGAGCGTCTTGCCGATCTTGCCGGGCTTGATCGGCAGGACCCTCCCTACGCCCCGGCCTGCGAGGCCGCGCGGACCTCTTCGAGGATCTGCTCGAGGACGACGGCCACGCCGTCCTCGTTGTTGCCGGCCGTACGGCCGGAGGCGGCGGCGAGGACGTCCGGGTGGGCGTTGCCCATCGCGTACGAGCGTCCCGCCCAGCGGAGCATCTCGATGTCGTTGGGCATGTCGCCGAACGCGACGACCTCCTCCGCGGAGATGCCGCGCTCGGCGCAGCAGAGGGCCAGCGTGGACGCCTTCGAGACGCCGAGGCCGCTGACCTCCAGGAGGGCGGTCGGGCTGGACCGGGTGAAGGAGGCGAGGTCGCCCGCGGCCGTGCGGGCCACGGTCAGGAAGGCGTCGGGGTCGAGCTCCGGGTGCTGGGCGAGCAGCTTGAGCACGGGGGCCGCGGCGCCGGGCGCCTCCTCGTACAGCAGCTTCTCCGCGGTGGCGACCGTCGCGCCGGGGTCGAGGAAGAACGGGGGGTAGTCCGGCTCGTAGTGGATGCCGGTGGTGAGCTCGACCGCGAAGGAGGTGCCGGGCGCGGCGGCGCGCAGGGTCCGCACGACGGCGAGGGCGACCTCCCGCTCCAGCGGGCGCACCTCAAGAAACGTTCCGCCGGAGTGCAGGTCGACGACCGCGGCCCCGTTGGCGCAGATGGCGAGCCCGTGGCCGTGCACGTGATCGGCCACCACGTCCATCCAGCGCGCCGGACGTCCGGTGACGAAGAAGACCTCGACGCCGGCCTCCTCGGCGGCGGCGAGCGCCGCGACCGTGCGCTCCGAGACGGACTTGTCGTCGCGCAGCAGAGTGCCGTCGAGGTCGGTGGCGATCAGCCGGGGGGTCCGGGCGGCGGGGCGCTGAGTTCGGGGTGTGGTCACCGATCCATTCTTCCGCACCCCGTGCACGGGCGTGCGCGGGGGCGCACATCTGAGAGGGACATTTCCGGCCATGGTGGCCGGTCCTGCCATGCCGAGGGTCCGCACGGCGGCGTAGGGTCGTGCGTATGCGTCTGAGCACCGTCATCCTTCCCTCCCGTCGTTGGCACGAGGGCGGCCGCGATCAGTGGCTGCGCGCCGAGCAGCTCGGCTTCCACACCGCTTACACCTACGACCACCTGTCCTGGCGGACCTTCCGGGACGGCCCGTGGTTCGGTGCCATACCGACGCTGACGGCCGCCGCGGCCGCCACCGAGCGCCTGCGCATCGGCACGCTCGTCACCTCGCCGAACTTCCGGCACCCGGTCACGCTCGCCAAGGAGCTGATCTCGCTCGACGACATCTCCGGCGGCCGGGTCACCCTGGGCATCGGTGCGGGAGGCAACGGCTTCGACGCGACGGCCCTCGGGCAGGAGCCGTGGACGCCGCGCGAGCGCGCGGACCGCTTCGCCGAGTTCGTCCCGCTGCTCGACCGGCTGCTCACCGAGGACACCGTCACCGCGCGGGGCACGTTCTACTCGGCGGACGAGGCGCGCGACATCCCGGGATGCGTGCAGCGTCCGAGGCTGCCGTTCGCGGTCGCGGCGACCGGACCGCGCGGCCTGAAGCTGGCGGCGAAGCACGGGCAGGCGTGGGTGACCACCGGTGACCCGAAGCTGTTCGAGGCGGGCACGCCCGCGCAGTCCGTCGAGGCGATCCGCGGGCAGATCACGAAGCTCGGCGCCGCGTGCGCGGAGATCGGCCGGGACGTCGAGCCGATGGAGAAGATCCTGCTCACCGGCTTCACGCCGGACCGCCCGCTGGACTCCTTCGACGCGTTCGTCGACTTCGCCGGCACGCACTTCGGCCTCGGTTTCACCGAGATCGTGATCCACATGCCGATCGCCGACTCGGTGTTCGCGGCGGACGAGGCGGTCTTCGAGAAGATCGCCACGGAAGGCCTCGCCCAGCTGCGCTGAGCGCGCGGACGGGTCAGCGCACCTTCCCGCTCATCCAGGGGCTGAGCGTGCCGCGCAGGACGAGTTCCCGGTACGTCTCGTCGCCGGGCAGCGGCACGATCAGCCACCATCCGGGCGGGAGGAAGCGGCCCTTCACGTAGGCGAGCCCGCCGTGGACCGCGCGCAGGAAGGCGGGGACGGAGTCGCGCGGCACGTCCTCGAAGTCCACGCCGTCGACGGTGATCTTCGCGTCGTCCTCGGGAAAGACCTGGACGGTGACGGCCGGGGTGCCGCCCAGCTCGACGAAGGCCTCGTGCGGGAGCGAGCCGTCCGGGTCGAGGACGGCGAAGGCACCGGTGGAGATGCGGCGGGAGGTCTGGTCCGCGCCGATGTCGTCGGTGACGACCATCTCCAGGGAGAACTCCCGGGCGACCTCACGGATCGCGGCGACGGCCGATTCGGTGGTGGGCAGATGCGGACGGTCCATGGCGACGATCATGCCGCACGGTCGCTTCGGGAGGGCTCAGGAAGGGAAACGGATGAACTCCGGCGGTACGGCGTCCGTGAGCCAGACCCCGTTCGCGCTCACGTGGAAGATGTGGCCGGCCCGGTGCATCGCGCCGGCGTCCACGCTCAGCACCACCGGTCGTCCCCGTCGGGCGCCGACCCGGGTCGCGGTCTCCCGGTCGGGGGACAGGTGCACGTGGTGGCGGGCCATCGGGCGCAGCCCCTCGGCTCGGATGGCGGCCAGGCCGGACCCGACCGTACCGTGGTAGAGGTACGCGGGCGGTTCGGCCGGCGGCAGGTCCAGGTCGACCTCGACGGTGTGGCCCTGGCTGGCCCGGATCCGCGTCCCTTCGATCGCGAAGCGCCGCTTGTCGTTCGTGGCGACGACGTGGTCCAGCTCGGCGCGGGTGATCGGGAAGCCGTGCGCGGCCGTCGCCCGCAGCAGGGCGTCGACCTCGGTCCAGCCGTTGGCGTCGAGGACCAGACCGATCCGTTCGGGCTGGTGCCGGAGATGCTTCGAGAGGTACTTGGACACCTTCACGGTGCGTCTCTCGTCCATCGATGGGTTCATGGCGTCAGGATGCCGCAGGCCGGATCGCCGGACCATTCAATTCCTCGATGGATGTTTGATCCACAGCGAACTCAACTTATCCACAGGGTAATTGGCGATTCTGTGGACAACTCATCAATGATTTCAAATGACTTGTCCAAGTGTCGTGTCTTTAGTGGCATTTGAGGCAAGTGCATCCAATGTTCTTGACTGCACCTCCCGTTCGGCCGCCGCCGCGATGAACGCGGCCACGCTCTCCGGGCCAACCAGGTTCTGCACGGCCCGAATCGTGCCGGACGGCAGAGCCACCTGACGGGGCTCCTCCTCCCTCACCGGCGGCGGATGGGGCGAGAGGTGGTGCTGGAGGTGCCGGGTGGCGAACATCCGCATCGCACGGGCCAGTTCGGCGTCGACCGTCTGCTGCGCGAGCGGGCGCAGCCGCCGCACCATC
The DNA here is from genome assembly GCF_008042125.1 of Streptomyces sp. MS191. Classification (GTDB taxonomy): domain Bacteria; phylum Actinomycetota; class Actinomycetes; order Streptomycetales; family Streptomycetaceae; genus Streptomyces. The sequence continues at coordinate 2,515,567 of NZ_RDBI01000040.1, read as the reverse complement.
GTCGCCGCGGCCGCCGCGTCCGCGTCGGTCGGCGGACGGTGCTCCAGATAGCGGGCGAAGACGTGCTCGGTCGTGAACTCCAGGAAACGGGACGCTATGTGCTCCACCTGGACGCGAAGTTCCCTCAGATGCCCGGCGATCGCCGACAGCGGCACGCCCGCCTCGTACAACTCGGCCGCCACCGCCAGCTCTTGCGGGCTCGGCACCAGGAACTCGTCCTCGCGGCCCGGAATCCGCTCCAGCACGCCGAGCTCTATCGCCTCGCGGACGGCGTCCTCGTCGGGCCGTCCCCCGAACGTGGCGTCCAGATCCTCGCGGGAGATCCGGTCGGCCTCCTCGTCCGTCCACGGGCCGTCGACCTCCGCGACCAGGCCCAGGACCCCGCCGAGTCCGCGGCCCGCGTCCCAGGCCTCCAGGAGCTCCTTGATGGAGGCCAGGGTGTAGCCGCGGTCCAGCAGGTCCGCGATCTGGCGCAGCCGGGCCAGGTGCGTGTCCCGGTAGACGTTGGACCTGCCCCGCCGCTCCGGCCGGGGCAGCAGGCCGCGGTCCTGGTAGGCGCGGATCGTCCGGACCGTGGCACCGCTGTGGTGCGCCAGGTCCTCGATCCGGTACTCCGCGGGGGCCGGCTGCCCGGCCCCCACCGACTGTGCTGACTGTTCCGACACGACCGCTCCCACCCGCGTGCTCCGCCTACCCCGTCGTGGCGCGGCCCGCCGGGCCCTCCGCGGTCCCGGGCGCGGCGGACGAGGCGAGTTGTTCCACGGCCTGGCGCGGGGACCTTTCCTGCGAGGGATGGTACGGCCGACGGGCGAAGGCGGGTACGTCCGTACCGTGCCCGCTTCGTCCCGGTGGCCGCGGCGCCGCGGCCACCCGCACGGCCGACCTCACCGGCGACAACGAGGCTGTCGCCCGGGCCGTCGCCGCCCGCGCCGCGGCGATCACGCGGGCGGCTCCAGCCGGGCTATCGCCCGGAGGATCCGCGGACTGAAGCGGGACAGCAGACGGGAACCACGCGCCTCGGGGGTGACCGGCACGACCGCCTGGTTCCGCACCACCGCGCGCAGGATCGCGTCCGCGACCTTCTCCGGCGGGTAGTTGCGCAGCCCGTAGAGGCGGGACGCCTGCTTCTGCCGCCGCTTCTGCTCCTCCTCGCCGGCGCCGGCGAACCGCGCCGTGGCGGTGATGTTGGTGTTGACGATGCCGGGGCAGATCGCCGAGACGCCGATGCCGCTGTCCGCCAGTTCGGCGCGCAGGCACTCGCTCAGCATCAGCACGGCCGCCTTGGACGTGCTGTACGCGGGCAGGGCCCGGGAGGGCTGGAAGGCCGCGGCGGACGCCGTGTTGACGATGTGGCCGCCCTGGCCGCGCTCGGCCATCTGACCGCCGAAGATCCGGCAGCCGTGGATGACGCCCCACAGATTGACGTCGAGGACCCGCTTCCACTCCTCGCTGGTCGTGCGGAAGAACGAGCCCGTCAGGCCGATGCCCGCGTTGTTGACGAGCACGTCGACCACCCCGTACTCGCTGAGCACCTTCGCGGCGAGCTTCTCCATCGCCTGCTCGTCGCTGACGTCGACGGTCTCGGCCCAGGCCTCGGGGGCGCCGATCAGCCGCGCCATCTCCGCCGTGCGGGCGGCACCCTCGGCGTCCCGGTCGACGGCGACGACCCGCGCCCCGGCCTCGGCGAACGCGAAGGCGGTGGCGCGTCCGATGCCACTGGCCGCGCCGGTCACCAGGACCAGCTGGCCGCCGAACCGCTCGGCGTACGCCGGATCCACCGTGCTCCTGGGCGCCGTCACCGGCGCCCTGGTGGCCGGATCCTCGTTGCGATGCACGAACTCGGTTATCCAGGAGGCCAGTTGGTCGGGGCGGGTGCGCGGCACCCAGTGCTTGGCCGGCAGGGAGCGCCGGGTCAAGTCGGGTGCCCAGCCGGCGAGGTCGTCGTAGAGCCGCTCGGACAGGAAGGCGTCGCCGGTCGGGGTGATCAGCTGCACCGGCGCGTGCGCGTAGGCGTCGGCGCGCGGACGGTTCAGCCGGGCACGGACGTTGTCCCGGTAGAGCCAGGCTCCGTGCGCCGCGTCGCTGGGCAGCGAGGGCGTCGGATAGTCCCCCGCGGGGACCTTCTCGATCCGCTGGAGGATCCTGGGCCACTGCCTGCCGAGCGGTCCGCGCCAGGCGAGTTCGGGCAGCACCGGCGTGTGCAGCATGTACACGTACCAGGACTTGGCGCCCTGGCCGAGGAGCTGTCCGATCCGGCGCGGGGTGGGCCGGGCGATGCGCTGCTTGATCCAGTGCCCGAAGTGGTCCAGCGAGGGGCCGGACATCGAGGTGAAGGAGGCGATCCGGCCCTCGGTGCGCGGGACGGTCACGAACTCCCAGGACTGCACGGAACCCCAGTCGTGCCCGACCAGGTGGACGGGCCGGTCGGGGCTCACCGCGTCGGCGACCGCCAGGAAGTCGTCCGTCAGCTTCTCCAAGGTGAAACCGCCCCGCAGCGGCGCCGGCGCCGTGGACCGGCCGTGGCCGCGGACGTCGTACAGCACCACGTGGAACCGCTCGGCGAGCCGTCCGGCGACCTCGGACCACACCTCCTTGGAGTCCGGGTATCCGTGCACGAGCAGCACGGTCGGCCGGCTCGCGTCGCCCAGTTCGGCGACGCACAGCTCGATCCCGCCCGTACGGACCCAGCGCTCCCGCGCCCCCTTCAGCCCCGCCATCACGCGGCCACCCTTTCGTCGTTCCAGCGCCGCACGTGCGGCAGGTCGTCGTCCAGCCAGAAGGCGCTCTGCTCGGGGTCCCGGGAGTCGGTGACGACCAGGATCTCCTCGAACTTCGCCCCCGTGCCCCGGAATCCGAGGTGCGGCTCGACCGCCCACAGGCCCGGCCGGGGCGGATGGTCGGAGAAGGTGTACGGCGACCAGAGCGGCGACCAGCCGTCCCGGTGGCCGTGCAGCGCGTCGCTCGCCAGGCCCTTCAGGGACTGCGTGCCGAAGCCGAACAGCGTCGGGGACCACCGGCGCTGCCGGACCCGGTCGATCTTGTGGGCGATGACGCCGAAGGGGTACGCGCGATGCCGGTTGGCGTAGCCCTGGCGGACCATGAGCCGGTCCACGTCCTCGTAGATCTCCCGCAGGGAGCGCCGCTCGCGCACCTCGGCGAGGATCAGCTCGCGGTGCGCCCGCAGGTCGTTCAGCAGCTTGTCGTGCAGGGGGTCGAGCCCCAGGCAGCCGGAGTACCCGATGTCCGCGGTGAAGCCGCGGTGGACGGGCGCCATGTCGAGGATGAACGGCATGCCCGCTTCGAGCCGCCGGTTCGTCGGGAAGAACTGGAGCGGGACCTTGAAGCCGACGAAGGCGGTGCGGTCGCCGAACCAGGCGAAGGGCCGGTGGAACCAGTCCCGCACCCCCCGCTCGTGCAGCCAGTCCCGCTGCATCCTCGCGGCCTCGCGCTCGGTCACTCCGGGCTTCAGCTGGGCCGCGACGGCCTCCGCGCACTCGTACGCCAGCCGCTGCACGTCCCTGAACCCGCGCAGCTCCGCGGTCAGTTCGCTCGTCCCTGCTGAGGCCATGCCACCCGCCCGTCCTGTATGCAGCCGTGTGCGCTACGTGCCCGTAACTTGACACTGATGAATGTGACAATGAGCGGCGGCTGCGTCAAGAGGCGTGCAGCAGCCTGTGGAGAACTCGCGTGCGCGGTGGCGGGGAAGCGACTTTGGTCCCCCCTCCCCTACGGGTTCGTACGTCTGGAGTCGGACACGGACCGACCCGTTGGGCTGACGACGGATGTGCGCTGCGCCACTACCGTCGAAGCGTGACTGTGATCGCCACCGAAAGCCTCAGCAAGCGGTTCCCCCGGGTGACCGCTCTCGACCGGCTCTCCCTGGACATCGGGCCCGGTGTGACCGGACTGGTGGGTGCCAACGGAGCCGGCAAGTCCACGATGATCAAAATCCTGCTCGGGTTGTCCCCCGCCACGGAGGGCACCGCGGCCGTACTCGGCATGGACGTCGCCACCTCGGGCGGCCTGATCCGCGAGCGCGTCGGCTACATGCCCGAGCACGACTGCCTCCCGCCGGACGTCTCGGCCACCGAGTTCGTCGTCCACATGGCGCGGATGTCGGGCCTGCCGGCCACCGCCGCCCGCGAGCGGACCGCCGACACCCTGCGCCACGTCGGCCTGTACGAGGAGCGCTACCGCCCCATCGGCGGCTACTCGACGGGCATGAAGCAGCGGGTGAAGCTGGCCCAGGCCCTGGTCCACGACCCGCAGCTGGTGCTGCTCGACGAGCCCACGAACGGCCTGGACCCGGTCGGACGGGACGAGATGCTCGGCCTGATCCGCCGGATCTGGACCGACTTCGGCATCTCCGTCCTCGTCACCTCGCACCTCCTCGGCGAGCTGGAGCGGACCTGCGACCACGTCGTCGTCATCGACGGCGGCCGGCTGCTGCGTTCCAGCTCCACCAGCGACTTCACGCAGACCACCACGACCCTCGCGGTCGAGGTCACCGACTCCGACACCCACCCCGACGGCGCCGAGGCACTGCGCACGGCGCTGGCCGCCGCGGGCGTCACCCTCCACGAGGGCGTCGAGGACGGGCTGCCGGGGGCCGGCCACATCCTCCTGGTGGAGGCCGCCGGCGAGGAGACGTACGACGTGGTCCGCGACACCGTCGCCGACCTCGGCCTCGGTCTCGTCCGCATGGAGCAGCGCCGGCACCACATCGCCGAGGTGTTCCGGCCCGAGGGCTCCCAGCAGAAGCAGCAGGAGGTGCCGGCGCGATGAGCACCCAGGCCCAGACCCCCGAGACCACTCGGATCCACAACATCGGCTACCGCAACTACGACGGACCGCGCCTCGGCCGTGCGTACGCGCGCCGGGCCCTGTTCTCGCAGTCGCTGCGCGGCGCCTACGGACTCGGCCGCAGTGCCAAGTCGAAGGTCCTGCCGATGATCCTGTTCGCGGTGATGTGCGTCCCCGCGCTGATCATCGTGGCCGTGGCCGTCGCCACGAAGATGAAGGACCTGCCGCTGGACTACACGCGGTACGCGATCTTCACGCAGGCCGTCATCGGGCTCTACCTCGCCGCCCAGGCGCCCCAGTCGGTCTCGCGCGACCTGCGGTTCAAGACGGTCCCCCTCTACTTCTCGCGCCCGATCGAGCGCCTCGACTACGTGCTCGCCAAGTACGGCGCGATGGCCTCCGCGCTCTTCCTCCTCACGGCGTCCCCGCTGGTGATCCTCTACATCGGTTCGCTGCTGGCCAAGATGGACTTCGCCGACCAGAGCAAGGGCTTCGGCCAGGGCCTGGTGTCGGTGGCGCTGCTGTCGCTGCTGTTCGGCGGCATCGGCCTGGTCATGGCCGCGCTCACCCCCCGCCGGGGCTTCGGCGTCGCCGCCGTCATCGCCACGCTGGTGATCTCGTACGGCGCCGTCTCCACGCTCCAGGGCATCGCCTACGGCACCGACAACCCCGACGCCATCCAGTGGCTGGGGCTCTTCTCCCCGGTCACGCTGATCGACGGGGTGCAGACCGCCTTCCTCGGCGCCACGACGTCCTTCCCGGGCGGGGCCGAGGCGGGACCGGGCGCCGGTGTCGGCGCGGTCTACCTGCTCGTCGTCATCGCGCTCATCCTCGGCTCGTACGCCGTCCTGATGCGCCGCTACCGAAAGGTCGGGCTGTGACCGCCCTCCCGTCGACCACCACCACGCCTTCCAGGAAGGGGCCGCGCCCATGAGCACTCTTTCCATCGACCACGCCTCGCGGTGGTTCGGCAACGTCGTGGCCGTCAACGACGTCACGATGACGGTCGGTCCGGGCGTCACCGGACTCCTCGGCCCCAACGGTGCCGGCAAGTCCACGCTCATCAACATGATGGGCGGCTTCCTCGCCCCCTCCACCGGCACCGTCACCCTCGACGGGGAGGCGATCTGGCGCAACGAGTCGGTCTACCGGCAGATCGGCGTCGTGCCCGAGCGGGAGGCGATGTACGACTTCCTCACCGGGCGCGAGTTCGTCCTCGCCAACGCCGAGCTGCACGGTCTGGGCGCCACCGAGGCCCAGCGGGCGCTCGCCACGGTCGAGATGGAGTACGCCCAGGACCGGAAGATCGCCACCTACAGCAAGGGCATGCGGCAGCGCGTGAAGATGGCCTCGGCCCTCGTGCACGAGCCGTCGGTGCTGCTGCTCGACGAGCCGTTCAACGGCATGGACCCGCGCCAGCGCATGCAGTTGATGGACCTGCTGCGCCGGATGGGCTCGGCCGGCCGCACGGTGCTGTTCTCCTCGCACATCCTGGAGGAGGTCGAGCAGCTCGCCTCGCACATCGAGGTGATCGTGGCCGGACGCCACGCCGCCTCCGGCGACTTCCGCAAGATCCGCCGGCTGATGACGGACCGGCCGCACCGCTATCTCGTACGGTCCAGCGACGACCGGGCACTGGCCGCCGCGCTCATCGCCGACCCGTCCACGGCCGGCATCGAGGTCGACCTGGCGGAGGGCGCGCTGCGCGTCCAGGCGGTGGACTTCGGTCGCTTCACGGAGCTGCTGCCCCGGGTGGCCCGGGCACAGGGCATCCGCCTGCTGACGGTCTCGCCCTCGGACGAGTCCCTCGAATCGGTCTTCTCGTACCTCGTCGCGGCCTGAAAGGAGCCTGACCGATGTACAACCCCACAGTCGCACGGCTCACCTACCGGGCCCTCCTCGGCCGCCGGCGGGCACTGATCCTCTTCGCGCTGCCCGCACTGCTGCTGGTCATCTCGGCGGCCGTACGGGCCTTCAACGGCGCCGACGACCAGATCGCCGCCGACGTCCTCGGCGGCTTCGCGCTCGCCACGATGGTGCCGCTGATCGGCGTGATCGCCGGTACCGGCGCGATCGGCCCGGAGATCGACGACGGTTCGATCGTCTACCTGCTGTCCAAGCCGGTGAAGCGGCCCACGATCATCTTCACCAAGCTGATCGTGGCGATCGCCGTGACGATGGCGTTCTCGGCGGTCCCCACCTTCGTCGCGGGCATGATCCTCAACGGGAACGGCCAGCAGGTGGCGGTGGCGTACACCGTCGCGGCGCTGGTCGCGTCCATCGCCTACAGCGCGCTGTTCCTCCTGCTCGGCACGGTCAGCCGGCACGCGGTGGTGATCGGCCTCGTCTACGCACTGGTCTGGGAGGCGCTGTTCGGCTCCCTGATCGCCGGGGCGAAGACGCTCAGCGTGCAGCAGTGGGCTCTCGCGGTCGCCCAGAAGGTGAGCGGCGAGGGCCTGGTCACCTCGGACGTCGGTCTGCCGGCGGCGGTGGCCCTGCTGGTCGGCGTGACGGTCCTGGCGACCTGGTACGCGGGCCAGAAGCTGCGGACGCTGAAGCTCGCGGGCGAGGAGTAGCGGGACGACGCGAGCGCGAGCGCGAGGGCCGGAGCCCCCCGGAACGGGGACTCCGGCCCTCGCCGCGTCGGCCCGTACGCGTCCTGGCGGAGCGCCCGGACTCAGACCTTCCGGTCGCGCGCCGCCAGCAGCCCCACACCCAGCGCCGTCGCGCAGACGACCAGCACCAGGGCGATCGGCACGCTCCACGACCCCGTCGCCTGGTGGACCGCGCCGGCCGCCAACGGCCCCGCCGCGGCCAGCAGGTAGCCGACGGTCTGGGCCATCCCGGAGAGCCGGGAGGCGGTGACCGCGTCGCCGCTGCGCAGCACGATCAGGGTCAGGGCGAGACCGACCGCACCGCCCTGCCCGACGCCCAGCACCGCCGACCACAGCCAGGCGCCCTCGACCGGGGCGACCATCAGCCCCGCGTAGCCGGCCGCCACCAGGGTCGTGACCAGCACGACCAGCGGCCGCTGGCTGCGCATCCGTCCCGCCAGCAGCGGCACGACGAAGGCGCCCGCCACCTGGATCAGGTTGTTGAAGGCGAAGACCACGCCCGCCGTGGACCGGCTCATGCCGTGGTCCGTGAAGATCGTCGGCATCCAGGCGATGAGGACGTACGACCACAACGACTGCAGGCCCATGAAGAGCGTCACCTGCCAGGCCAGCGCCGAGCGCCAGACGCCGCGGGCGGGCGTCGCCGGGGTCGCCCGCACCGCCTGCCCCGTACGGCCCCGGGCGATCAGCACCTGCGGCAGCCAGGCGACCGCCGCCACGGCCGCGAGCAGCGACCAGAAGGCGAGCGACGCCTCCCAGCTGTCGCCGAAGGCCTGCTCCAGCGGGACGGACGCCGCCGCCACCACCGTGGCGCCCGCGATCATCGCGCCGGTGTAGACCGAGGTCATCGACGCGGCCCGGTCCGGGAAGTCCCGCTTGATCAGGCCCGGCATCAGCACGTTGAGCAGGGCGATCGCCGTGCCGACCAGCACGCCGCCGCCGTACAGCGCGTACACCGACGGCAGGACGCGTACCAGGATGCCCGCCCCGAGCAGCAGCAGCGCCGCGAGCAGCACCGGTTCGGCGCCGAAGCGCCGCCCCAGCGACGGCGCCACGAGGGCGCCGGCCCCGAGGAAGAGCACGGGCACGGACGTGACCAGCGAACTGGCCGTCGAGGACAGCCCGAACGCGGCCGCGATATCGCCCACCAGCGGCGAGACGCTCGCCAGCGCCGCCCGCATGTTGAGCGACGCCAGCACGATCCCGGCCATCAGCCAGGCCGGATGCGCGAGCAGCGCCCGCCGCCCGGCGGCCCCGCGGGGCGAGGGCCGGACCTCGGTCTCCGCGTCGACGAGGGGGAGGGACAGGGGTGCTTCAGGGCGGGACACGACGAACGGCCTTTCCTCATTGCCGGGGTGCTGGAACGCTGCGGTTGTTCCGGTGGGTACGGGAGCCCGCGGACGGGCGGCGGTCCGCGCGGCGGACGCCGTGGTGCCCGGGCGCCCGGACGCCACGACGTCCGGGGGTCAGTCGGCGGTCAGCGCGGCGACCGTCTCGATCGGCACCCGCAGCAGTTCGCGCGCGCCCGCCTCCGCGGCGGCCGGGTCCCCCGCCTCGATCGCGGCGGCCAGCGCCTCGTGCGCGTCGATGTCGACCGGCGGCATCTCCCGGTCGCCGAGCGCCTCCACCAGCACCTCGTGCACCTGGGTGGAGAAGAAGCGGTACACCTCGGTGAAGGCGGCGTTGTGCGTGGCCTCGACGACCGCCAGGTGGAACGCCATGTCGGCGTCCGCGTCGCGGTCGCCCTCCTCGCGCAGGGTCGTCAGCGCCGCCCGCAGCCGCAGCAGGTCGTGGGTGTCGCGCCGGACGGCCGCCAGCCKGGCGGCCTCGGCCTCCAGCGCCACCCGCAGTTCGAGGACGTCGAGTGCGCCCGCGTGACGCATCCCGCGCAGCACGGCGGCCGGGTCGGCGGTCGACCTGACGAAGGTGCCGTTGCCCTGGCGCGACTCCAGCAGCCCGGCGTGGACCAGGACCCGGACGGCCTCACGGACCGTGTTGCGGCCGACGCCCAGCTGCTCGGCGAGTTCGTGCTCGGTCGGGATGCGGTCGCCGACGGACCACTCGCCCTCCGCCAGCTGGCCCCGCAGCTGCTCGACCACGGAGTCCACCAGCGAGGTCCGCCCCGCGGCTTTCAGCGCCATCCCGACCATCCCTCTATTCGCCCGGTTGCCCAGTCATCCTACAACTGCTCGACTCCACGCCACGGGATTACTGTGGGCTCGTACGCGGACACGAACACCCTCACCACCCTCGGGAGTCAGTCATGTCAGACCGCTTCGACGTCGTCGTACTCGGAGCTGGCCCCGGCGGCTACGTCGCCGCCATCCGCGCCGCCCAGCTGGGCAAGCGGGTCGCGGTCGTCGAAGAGAAGTACTGGGGCGGTGTCTGCCTGAACGTCGGCTGCATCCCCACGAAGGCACTGCTGCGCAACGCCGAGCTCGCCCACATCTTCAACCACGAGGCCAAGACCTTCGGCATCAAGGTCGACGGCACCGTCTCCTTCGACTACGGCGAGGCGTTCCGCCGCAGCCGCACGGTCGCGGACGGCCGCGTCAAGGGCGTCCACTTCCTCATGAAGAAGAACGGGATCACCGAGTTCGACGGACGCGGCACCTTCCTCGACGCGAACACCCTCCAGGTCGCCCTGTCCGACGGCACCTCGCAGACGATCACCTTCGACAACTGCATCATCGCCACCGGCGCCACGCCCCGCCTGCTGCCCGGCACGGCCCGCAGCGAGCGCGTCGTGACCTACGAGGAGCAGATCCTCGCCGAGGACATCCCGCAGTCGATCGTCATCGCCGGCGCCGGCGCGATCGGCATCGAGTTCGCCTACGTCCTGAACAACTACGGCGTGAAGGTCACGATCGTCGAGTTCCTCGACCGGATCGCCCCGCTGGAGGACGTGGACGTCTCCAAGGAGCTGGCGAAGCAGTACCGCAAGCTCGGCATCGACGTGCTGACCTCCACCCGCGTCGAGTCCATCGACGAGACCGGCCCGCAGGTCCGCGTCACCGTCACCGGCAAGGACGGCGCGCAGAAGGTCCTGGAGGCCGACAAGGTCCTGCAGGCCATCGGCTTCGCGCCCAACGTCACCGGCTACGGCCTGGAGGCGACCGGCGTCGCCCTCACCGAGCGCGGCGCGATCGACGTCGACGGCCGCTGCCGCACCAACGTGCCGCACATCTACGCCATCGGCGACGTGACCGCCAAGCTGATGCTGGCCCACACCGCCGAGTCCATGGGTGTCATCGCCTCCGAGACCATCGCGGACGCCGAGACCATGGAACTCGACTACCCGATGATCCCGCGCGCCACCTACTGCCAGCCGCAGATCGCCAGCTTCGGCTGGACCGAGGCGCAGGCGCGGGAGAAGGGCTTCGACGTCAAGGTCGCCAAGTTCCCCTTCACCGCGAACGGCAAGGCGCACGGCCTCGGCGACTCCACCGGTTTCGTGAAGATCATCGCCGACGCGCAGTACGGCGAGATCATCGGCGCCCACCTGATCGGCCCCGACGTCACCGAGCTGCTGCCCGAGCTGACGCTGGCCCAGCAGTGGGACCTCACCGTGCACGAGGTCGCCCGCAACGTCCACGCCCACCCGACGCTGGGCGAGGCCGTGAAGGAAGCCGTCCACGGTCTTGCCGGACACATGATCAATTTCTGAGGTTCCGCCGCGTGCGGAGTGATAGGCACTGAAGGGTGCCGAGCGAAGCCTTCCCGGGTGGCGAACCGTCCCGACCGATCAGGTCGTGGGTGCGTTCGTCACCCGGTACGCACATCTGGCTGCTGATCATCGCCCTGACCAGCGTCATCGTCGCGCTGTCCTCGGACGGCTTCGAGAGCGCCCTGCTCCACCGCAACAGCAGCAACCTGCACCAGCTCGCCCACCACCCGGTCCGCGCCCTGCTCGGCAGCGCGTTCTGGATCGAGGACCCCTCCGACCTCGTCCTGTACGCGCTGCTCTTCGAGGTCTTCCACGCCCAGGTCGAGCGCTGGATCGGCACGCTCCGCTGGCTGCTGACCGTCGCCGGCGCGCACATCGCGGCCACGCTGATCAGCCAGCAGGTGGTGCTGGAGGCCATCCAGGACCACGACGTGCCGCGCAGCATGGCCCATGTCGTGGACATCGGGGTGAGCTACGGGATCGCGGCGTCCATGGGGATCCTGACCTACCGGCTGCCCTGGCCCTGGCGCGGCGTCTATCTGGCCGGCGTCGTGGCGTTCTTCGCGGTACCGCTCTGCACGAACCACACCTACACCGACCTCGGGCACGCCATCTCGCTGGTCATCGGGCTCGCCTGCTGGCCCCTCACGCGCGGTAATTCGGTGGCCGCACCGCATGGCGTCCCGTCAGACTAGGGACGCGGGAAACGCCTTCCTGCCACGTGAGACCGGGGAGGAGCGCGACGTTGACCGGCACGATGTCGAGTCGGAGTTCGAGTCCGTCGAGCTCCCTGCAACGCGGCGCTCTCTGAGCGCCGCGGGGGCGGTCGCTTCGAGCGCGCGGTTCCACCGCGCGGACCGCCCCTCCCGGAGGATTGGCCGAGTGGCAAGGCACCGGCTTGCTAAGCCGTGGTCGGGGTCTCCCCGCGCGCGTTCGATCCGCGCATCCTCCGCACCGCCCGCACCGCCCCGGACGGGATGCCCTCGTCGGGAACAGGACACCCCGCCAGGGGCATCCCGGCACGGCGACGGGGCTTCCTCGGAGCCCGCAGTCCCCTGACCGGGCTCAGAGGCCCAGCAGACGCTCCAGGACGACGGCGATGCCGTCCTCCTCGTTCGAGGCCGTGACCTCGTCCGCGACCGCCTTCAGCTCCTCGTGGGCGTTGGCCATCGCCACACCGTGCGCGGCCCAGCCGAACATGGCGATGTCGTTGGGCATGTCGCCGAAGGCGATCGTGTCCGCCGCCTTCGCACCCAGCCGGCGGGCCGCCAGGGACAGGCCCGTCGCCTTGCTCAGTCCGAGCGGCAGGATCTCGACGATCCCGGGACCGGCCACGACGATGTCCACCAGGCTGCCGACCGTCGCGCGGGCGACCCGGGTCAGCTCGTCGTCCGACAGGGTCGGGTGCTGGATGTAGACCTTGTTCAGAGGCGCGGACCACAGGTCGGCCGGGTCCTCGAACGCGCGGACCGGCAGCGGACCCTCCTGGACCCGGTATCCGGGCCCCACCAGGACCTCCCCGTCCAGCCCGTCGCGGCTCGCGGCCAGCGCGAGCGGGCCCACCTCGGCCTCGACCTTCGACAGCGCGAGGCCGGCCAGCTGCCGGTCGAGCGTCACCGACGTCAGCAGCCGGCGCTCGCCGGCGTGGTAGACCTGCGCGCCCTGGCCGCACACCGCGAGGCCCTCGTAGCCGAGGTCGTCGAGGATGTGCCGCGTCCAGGGCACCGCCCGGCCGGTCACGACGATGTGCGCGGCCCCCGCCGCCGTCACGGCGGCGAGGGCGGCACGCGTGCGGTCCGAGACGGACTCGTCGGAACGCAGCAGCGTGCCGTCGAGGTCCGTCGCGACGAGCCGGTAGGGGAAGGCGCTCACTTGGAGATCGGCTCCAGGACCTCGCGGCCGCCGAGGTACGGGCGGAGTACCTCCGGCACCCGCACCGACCCGTCGGCCAGCTGGTGGTTCTCCAGGATCGCCACGATCGTGCGGGGCACCGCGCAGAGCGTCCCGTTCAGCGTGGCGAGCGGCTGCACGACCTTCTTGCCGTCGCGGTCGTCGCGCATGCGGACGGAGAGCCGGCGGGCCTGGAAGCCGTCGCAGTTGGACGCCGAGGTCAGCTCGCGGTACTTGCCCTGGGTCGGGATCCACGCCTCGCAGTCGAACTTGCGCGAGGCGGAGGAGCCCAGGTCGCCGGTGGCCACGTCGATGACCTGGAAGGGCAGTTCAAGGCTGGTCAGCCACTGCTTCTCCCACTCCAGGAGCCGCTTGTGCTCGTTCTCGGCGTCGTCCGGCGCGACGTACGAGAACATCTCGACCTTGTCGAACTGGTGCACCCGGAAGATGCCCCGGGTGTCCTTGCCGTACGTGCCCGCCTCGCGGCGGAAGCACGGCGAGAAGCCCGCGTAGCGCAGCGGCAGCTTGTCCGCGTCGATGATCTCGTCCATGTGGTAGGCCGCGAGGGGCACCTCGGACGTACCGACGAGGTAGTAGTCGTCCTTCTCCAGGTGGTACACGTTCTCCGCGGCCTGGCCGAGGAAGCCGGTGCCCTCCATGGCGCGCGGGCGGACCAGCGCCGGCGTCAGCATCGGGATGAATCCGGCCTCGGTGGCCTGCGCGATCGCCGCGTTGACGAGGGCCAGCTCCAGCAGGGCGCCCACGCCGGTGAGGTAGTAGAAGCGCGAGCCGGAGACCTTGGCGCCCCGCTCGACGTCGATGGCGCCGAGCGCCTCGCCGAGCTCCAGGTGGTCCTTGGGCTCGAATCCCTCGGCCGCGAAGTCGCGGACGGTGCCGTGCGTCTCCAGGACGACGAAGTCCTCCTCGCCGCCGACCGGGACGTCCGTGTGGACGATGTTCCCGAGCTGGAGCAGGAGGTTACGGGCCGTCTCGTCGGCCTCGTTCTGCTCGGCCTCGGCGGCCTTGACGTCGGTCTTGAGCTGCTCGGCCTTCTGCAGGAGCTCGGCGCGCTCCTCCGGGGTGGCCTTGGGGATCAGCTTGCCGAGCGCCTTCTGCTCGGAACGGAGCTCGTCGAAGCGGACGCCGGACGACCTGCGCCGCTCGTCGGCTGAGAGCAGGGCGTCGACGAGCGCGACGTCCTCTCCACGGGCACGCTGGGAGGCGCGAACACGGTCGGGGTCCTCACGGAGCAGGCGAAGGTCAATCACCCCACCAGGCTACCGGTGCGGGCTCGTGGCACCCCACTCGATATAGCCTTGCGTGTCGCTTTGACCGAATTGCCGGGATTGGGAAACGCTCTCCCTATTCGTCAATAAACGGTCCATGGCCCCCCGAAAAGGGGCGGATCGCCGTGCGCCGCTTGACCGAACCCGCCTGCGGATCAAGCGACTTCTCCACAGGGGTACGGGGTCCGGGACTGTTATCCACAGGCTGTGCGGAACTTCTGTGGATTGTGGAGGTGATCGTTCCGAATCGGGCAAGTGCGGGCAAGAATTCCTTGGTCAACCCCGCCCTGCACACTCATTCGGGTGGGAATTCCTCGCCCTAAAGAGTTGATCAACGGAATTGGGGTGACACGGGCCGAGCTGGTGGTCTGTGGATGGATGTGGAGTGGCTAGGGCGATTTGTCGACCATGTCGCCGGGTCGTGTCGACTTGTCCCCAGGTCGAGAAGCGTGCCTGTGGATAACTTCTGTGGGTAACCGAAAAGTATGCAGGTAGGACTAGTGATCCGTACCTGTGGACGACCGCCCCCATGCCGGGGGCGGCCGGGGCACTCTGAGGTCAGGCCCGCCCGTCCTGGGCTCGCGCCAGCCAATCGGAGGCAGCCATGAATTCCGTGTCCGACGTCCCGTTCCGCAGCGGCCGCACGTCCTCCACCGCGACCCCCGCCCGGGGGTACGAGCCGAGGAAGCGCACCTTCGGGCAGATCCGCTTCAGGCCCATGAGGGCCTCGCCGACCCGGCGGTCGGAGATATGACCTTCGGCGTCGACGGCGAAGCAGTAGTTGCCGATGCCCGCGCCGGTCGGGCGGGACTGGATGAGCATGAGGTTGACGCCGCGGACGGCGAACTCCTGCAGCAGTTCGAGGAGCGCGCCGGGCTGGTCCTCGCCCAGCCAGAGCACGACGGAGGTCTTGTCCGCCCCGGTGGGTGCGGCCGGGCGGGCGGGCCGGCCGACGAGGACGAAGCGGGTCTCGGCGTTCTCCGCGTCGTGGATCTCGGTGACCAGGGCCTCCAGGCCGTAGGTCGCGGCGGCGAACTCACCGGCGAAGGCGGCGTCGAAGCGGCCCTCCTGCACCAGACGGGCGCCGTCCGCGTTGGACGCGGCCGACTCCCAGACGGCGTCGGGCAGATGGGCGCGCAGCCAGTTCCGCACCTGGGGCTGTGCCACCGGGTGACCGGTCACGGTCTTGATCTCGGACAGCGCGGTGCCGGGCCGTACGAGCAGGGCGAACGCGATCGGGAGGACCACTTCGCGGTAGATCATCAGGGGCTCGCCGGAGGCCAGCTCGTCCAGGGTCGCGGTGACGCCGCCCTCGACGGAGTTCTCGATCGGCACGAGCGCGGCGGCGGCCTCACCGTTGCGCACGGCGTCCAGCGCGGCCGGGACGGAGACCATCGGGACGAGCTCTCGGGTCGCGGCCTCGGGCAGCGTACGCAACGCGGCCTCCGTGAATGTGCCTTCGGGACCGAGATACGTATACCGGGTGGCTGACATACCGGTCACCCTAATGGGCCCCGGCCGCCGGGAGCCGCCCCGTCGGGTGGGCGAGACGCCCACCGGCCGCCCCGAGCCGGGCGGCGCCGGGCGGTACCGTCCGCCCGGCTCCGTACGGGTCCGGCCGCCGGGTCACGCCTCCAGCAGGCGCTGGCCCACGTACTCGCCCTCGGCCGGTCCGCCCGGGACGGCGAAGAGGCCACTGGCCTCGTGCCGGATGAAGACGGACAGGGCGTCGCCCCGGTCGAGCTTCCGCTGCACCGGGACGAAGCCCCGGAGGGGGTCCGCCTGCCAGCAGACGAAGAGCAGTCCCGCGTCGGGAGTCCCGTCCGGCCCGATGCCGTCGTGGAAGGAGAACGGACGCCGCAGCATGGCCGCCCCGCCGTTCTGTTCGGGGGCGGAGATCCGGGAGTGGGCGTTGTCGGGGATGACCGGCCTCCCGTCCGGGCCGGTCCTGTCGAGATCGAGTTCGCTGGTCTCGGTGCCGCCCGTCAGCGGCGCGCCGTCCGACTTCCGGCGGCCGATGACCTTCTCCTGCTTGTCGAGCGGCAGCTTCTCCCAGTCGTCGAGCAGCATCCGGATGCGGCGGACGACCGCGTAGGAGCCGCCGGTCATCCAGTCCTGCCCGCCCGGGGCACCGGCGGGGACGAAGATCCGCCGGTCGAAGTCGGCGTCGGTGGGCTTGGGGTTGCCGGTGCCGTCCACCTGCCCCATCAGATTGCGGGCCGTCATCGGCTGGGCCGTCGCACCGGCCGAGCGGTTGAAGCCGTTCATCTGCCAGCGCACGGTGGCGGCGGCTCCGGCGTCCTTCTGCAGGGCGCGCAGCGCGTGGAAGGCGACGAGGGCGTCGTCGGCTCCGATCTGCACCCAGAGGTCGCCTTCCGAGCGCTTGGGGTCCAGGGCGTCGGCGGAGAAGGCGGGCAGCGGATCGAGTTGTGCGGGGCGCCGGGCGGCCAGTCCGGTGCGGTCGAAGAAGGTGCGGCCGAAGCCGAAGGTGACCGTGAGGGAGGAGGGTCCGGCGTCCAGGGCGATGCCGGTGTCGTCGGTCGAGGGCTTGCCTGCCATCAGCGCCTGCGCTGTGGCGGACCAGCGGCGCAGCAGTGCGGCGGCTTCCTTGCGGCCGGCTCCGGGGGCGAGGTCGAAGGCGACGAGGTGGCCTCGGGACTGGAGCGGAGTGGTGATCCCCGCTTGATGTTTCCCGTGAAACATCATCTGGGTGGCACCGACCGTCGTCAGCGCCTTGGCGTCGGAGGAGCCGGCGCCGGAGTCGGCGACGGCCCCGTAGACGCCGGCGCCGCCGGCCGCGCCGAGTGCGAGACCGGCCGCGCCTGCCGCTCCCACGGTGCCGAGGAGTCGGCGCCGGGACAGCTCGACCTGGTCCTCGGCGCGGTGGTCAGTCTGGTCAGTCACGAGCGTCAGCCGATCTTCACGGTCTTGTCGATGGTGGTCTGGTCGATGTCGGAGGTGCGGACCGTCACCTGGATCAGCCATTCGCCGGCCATGGGGATCTGGACGCCGGTGGCACTCCAGTGTCCGGTCTGGATCCGGTCGGGCAGGACGGGCAGCGGGCCGAGGTTCTTCTCCTTCAAGGTGAAGGCGACCTTGATCTCGGGAACGTCCAGGAGCCGGCCGTTGGGCCGTTCCACGAAGATGTGGAGGTCGTTGGCTCCGGTGCGGCCCGGGTCGAGGCTCAGGCGCACGGTTCCGTTGCCGTCGACGCCGCCGGTGTCGAAGGGCAGGCGGATGTCGACCGGGCGGTCGGGTACGGCGGCGGAGCCGGAGGTGGACTGCGCCCGCCCGGCCTCCTCCTCGGTGCGGCCGGGTTCGGTGGAGGTCAGCACGGTCGTCACGGCGAGGAGCACGACGGCGATGGCGGCCTCGGTGAGTACCGAGCGGCGGAGTCCGGCGCGTTCGGGGTCGGCGTCCCGGTCGCGCTTGCGGGTCGCCGTGGCGACGGCGGTGCGCTGACGGGCGAGCTGGGCGGCCCGCTCGGGGCCGACGGTCGTCGAGGGTTCGTCCGAGGCCTCCGTCGGTTCGGCGCTTGGCGCGGCTTCGGTGTCTCCGGCTCCGGCTCCGGTGTCGCCGTCAGCGCCGTCAGCGCCGTCAGCGCCGTCAGCCCCGTCAGTGCCGTCCGCCCCGTCTGTGTCGCCATTGCCGTCAGCGTCGCCGGTGCCAGTCCCGGTGCCGAGCGCGGGCTTCGCCGTAGCCGGCGCGGGTGCGCCCCGCTCGCCCGCCTCGTCCTCGTCGCCCGCCCCGTCACCCGTCTCGTCCGAGTCCGGCTCGGCGGTGGCGTCGGCGGTGGCGTCCGCGGTGGCGTCCGCCGGGTCGTGTGGCGTCGGGTCGCCGAGGCGCTGGGTCCAGCGGCGCGAGATCCAGGCGATGCCCACGAGCACGGCGACCAGGCCGATCTTGACCAGCAGCAACTGCCCGTAGGCGGTGCCGGTCAGGGCCGACCACGAGCCGACCTGGCGCCAGGACTGGTAGATCCCGGTGGCCGTCAGGACGATCACGGACCCGAAGGCGAGCCTGGAGAAGCGCTCGACCGCGGCGCGCTCGATGCGGGGGGCCCGGTACAGGGCGACGAGCAGGGTCGTGAGGCCGCCGAGCCAGGTGGCGACGGCCAGCAGGTGGAGGATGTCGACGGGCATCGCGACGGCGGGCTGGAGGCCGGTCGAGGCGTGCTCGGCGAGTGCCCACGTGCCCGCGATGCCGGCCGCGACGACGGAGCCGCCGATGGCGAGTCCGAAGGTGAGGTCCTTCTTCTCCTTCTCGTCCGTCCGCTTGGTGTAGGCGCCGAACAGCACGGCCACGAAGAGCGCCGCGGCGCCGAGCAGCATCAGCCGTGAGATCAGCGCGGCGCCGGTCTTGGTCTCCAGGACGGCCTTGAGGCCGCCCAGGTCGAAGACGTCGGCGAGCTCGCCGGAGCCGGTGTAGGGGCTGCGCAGGAGCAGCATGGCGAGGGTGGCCGCGGTGAGGGTCAGCCAGCCGCGGACGACGAGTCGCTGCACGGGCCGGACGGCCGCGCCGCGCGGCCAGCAGGCGATGACGAAGGCGCCGCCGCCGACGAGGAGGGTGAAGCCGGCGTAGGAGAGGTAGCGCGCGATGCCGTAGAGGACGCCGACGGGTCCGCCGCCCGCGGTCTGGTCGGGCAGGGCGACGGTGGTGGTGGAGGGGGCCCCGATGGAGAAGGTGAAGGCGCCGGCGATGGGGTGGCTGTCGGCGGAGACGGTGTGCCAGGCGACGGTGTAGGTGCCCTCGGGGAGCCCGGAGCGGAGGCCGACGCCGTACTTGACGATGGATCCGCTGCACAGGTCGCGGATCTCGCCGGTGTCTATCCGCTTGCTCGAGGGATCGAGGACCCGGATCGAGTCGGCGCTCATGGCGACCTGCTCGGAGAAGGTGAGGGTGACGTCCTTGGGGGCGGTGGCGACCACCGCCCCGTCCTGCGGGTTGCTGCCGGTGAGTGCCGCGTGCGCGGACGCGGGGGCGGCGCCGGCGAGCAGGGTGCCCAGGAGCGCCGCTGTCACGAGCAGCAGGCGGACCAGGGCGGTTCCCAGGCGCGGGGCGGTGGCTGTCATCTGTGTGTCAGTCCCTCAAGGAGCTCAGTGCTGCTTCGGGTTGTGGTTCGGTGCCTCGACGGGCAGGTCGACCTTGATCGGGGCCGACTTCTCGAAGTGGAGCTCGATGCTCACCTTCTCGCCCTGCTTCGGCTGCTGCTTGAGCTTCATGAACATGATGTGGTTGCCGCCGCGTTCGAGGTTCAGCTCGCCCTTGGCGGGGATGTCGAAGGACTTCACCTCCTGCATCTTCTGGTTCCTGGTCTCGTGGATCGTCACGTCGTCCGAGATCGGGCTGGTGACGGACGTGAGCTTGTCGGCGGTCCCGCCGTCGTTGGTGATCGTCAGGAAGCCGCCGGCCATGTCCATCACGGGCTGGGGCATGAACGCCCCGCTGACCTCGAGTTCGGGCGTGCCCGGGCCGCCGGAGTCGTCGGATCCGCCGTTCGAGCACGCCGTCAGTGCCAGGGCCGCGGTGAGTGCCACGGCGGAGGACAGGACGGTGGTGCGGGTGGTGCGGCGGATCACGGGTTCTCCCCCTTGATGAGCTTGGGCAGGTCCTTGGCGTAGTCGTCGACGGTGGTGTCCTCGCCGTACAGGACGTAGCCCTGGTCGGTGGTGGGCGAGAAGGCGATCACCTGGGCGCCGTGCATGGAGACGACGGAGCCGTTCTCCTTCTTCGGCGGGTCGATGCCGATGCCGATCTGGCGCGCGCCGGCCTGGATGGCAGCGAAGTCGCCGGTGAGCCCGGTGAAGGAGGGGTCGCCGGCGGCCGGCAGCCACTTGGCCAGTTCGGCCGAGGTGTCGCGCTCGGGGTCCGTGGTGACGAAGACGACCTGCAGCTTGTCCTGGTCGGCCTTGGGGAGCTGCTTCCTGGCGATGGCGATGTTGCTCATCGTGAGGGGGCAGACGTCGGGGCAGTGGGTGTAGCCGAAGTAGATCAGGGTCGGCTTGCCCTTGGTCTGCTCGCGCAGGTCGTACTTCCGGCCCTTGGTGTCGGTGAGGACGAGGTCGGGCTTGGTGAACGGGCGGTCGAGGACGGTGGCGGCCTTGGTGGAGTCGCTGCCGCCGGAGATCTCGGTGACGGGCGCGTCGCCGCGCGAGCCGGCCGCCTTGTCGTCGTTCGCGTTCGTGCCGACCGCGATCGTCACGGTGAGGGCCGCGACGATCGCGACCGCGGCGGCGATCAGGGGGGCACGCCTGCTCGGCCGGGTCTGCTCGTCGTTCTTCTGGACGGACATGTGTTCTCTTTCGGGTGTGGTTCCGGCCGTCAGGCGCTGCGGCGGCGTCCGGCCAGCACGCCGAACGCGACGCCGGCGACGCCGACGAGGATGCCGACGACGCCCAGCACGCGGGCTGGGGTGTCGGTGGAGTCGGCGGCCTCGGCGTGGGCGGCGGAGCCCTTGTCGTGGTGTCCGGCCTTGTCGTCGGCCTTGTCGTCGGCCTTGTCGTCCGCGGCGGCGCCGCCGCCGTGGTGGTCACCCGTCGCGGCGGACAGCTTCAGGACGGGGGCGGGGTTCTGCGGCTCGGCCGCGCCCTCCTTGGACTCCTCGATCCAGCGGACGACCTCGTTGTTGTCGTAGGTCTGGACGGCCTTGAGGACGAGCTGGTCGGTGTCCTCGGGCAGCTGGCCGAGGGAGAGCGGGAACTGCTGGAACTGGCCGGGGCCGATCTTCGCGCCGTCGGAGGTCCAGGTGACCTTGGTGACGGCCTGGGTGATCTTCTTGCCGTGCAGCTCCAGCGGCTTGGCGAGCGTCGACTTGGTGACCACGGGCTTCCAGCCGGGGACGGGCTGCGGCATGACGGAGGCGAGCGGGTGGTCGGCCGGGAAGTTGACCTCGACCTTCACGGTGGAGGCGTTGTCGCGCTCGTTGGGGACCTTCACGTTGACGGTGGCGTAGCCGCCCTTCGCGGCCTCGCCCTGCGGCTGCACGCTGACGTGCGCGAAGGCGGTGCCGGAGAGCAGCACGACGGAGGAGAGGGAGAGGCCACCGGCGACGGCGATACGGGAAACGTTCATGGCAGAAGACACTCCGGCTCTGGAGAGGGATGGGAGGGTCCGGCACGCCGACCGACAGCGCACGGCCGCGGCGCGCGGCCCGGTGCGGGCGGCCGCGGTGCGGCGTCGGGTGCGGGCCCCGGTGGGGCCGTGGAGGCCCGTGGCGCCGTGCCCGCGGCCGTTTTGTGGCCGTGGGTGGGCGTCGCGGGATTTCCGTAGGGGTCGGTGGGTGCGGACGTCCGCGGACGCGCTCGCTGCGAGCGGTCCGCGTCAGGCTGCGAGGACGCAGGCGGCCGGGGGGCCGCGCCGGATCACCGAGTGCTGGAGTGCCCGCGCCGCGGTGGGCGGCGGGGTGTCGGGGAACGGGTGGCCGGGCCGGTGGGGTCCGGCGGCCGGTGTCGCCGGGAGGCCGGCGAGCAGGGCCCGTACGAAGGCGAGCGCGGCGCGCAGGGACCGGACGAGGGCGCCTTCGGCGAGACCGGTGGCGCCGTCCGCCGAGAGCCGGACGAGCCGGCTCAGCGCGAGGTCGCCGCGGCGCAGCAGCCAGCCGGTGGCGAGCGCCGCCAGCAGGTGGCCGAGGAACATGGGCAGGCTCGGCAGCAGTTCGGTGCCGGGCCCGGCGGTGGCCGCCAGGTGGCTGCCGTGGGCGCCGTGCGCATGGCTCCGGCCGGCGGCGTGGGCCGGGTCGAGGCCGGCGTCGGTGAGGATGCGGGTCGCGTCGGCGGGGCTGAGCGAGGTGGCACCGGCGCCGCAGACGAGCTTGGCGGCCATCCGGATCAGCGCGTCGTTCGCCTCGGGGCCCAGGCCGCCGCGCCCTCCGGCCGTCGCGAGGGTGGTCTGGCCGAGTCCGAAGAGGGCGTGCAGCAGGAGCTGCCCGCCCGTCAGGGCCCCGGCGATGGCGGGCAGCGAGCGCTGCCGTCCCGCGAAGAGGAAGGTGAGGGCGAAGACGCCCAGGAAACCGGCCACGAACGTCCACAGCGCGATGCCCGCGCAGGCGGCGAGGGCGTGTCCCAGCGCGGACAGCACGACGCAGACCGCGGTGAACACCGCGGCCCTCAGCAGCCGTGGAGCGAGCGCGGGGGCAGACATGGCGGGCCCATCATCGCACCAGGGCCGACGCGCCCGTACGGCAGGTCCGGAAGATCACCAATGGGTGCGTTCGGGTGGGACATACACCGCTCGTCGCGCGAGTGCATCCGCCGAACGAGGGCTCTTGACCTTTCGGGGTGCTTACGGAGGGTCTCCGGCGGCAATACGTATCGGTATGTCGAGCCGCAGCCAGGAGGCTGGAGCATGAGCATCTGGTGGTCACTCCACTTGCGGCGCGAGGCTGCGAGCGTTCCGCTCGCCAGGCGACTGCTTCTCGGCACGATGGAGACCGCGGGGGTGGATCCCGACGTCTCCTTCGAGCTGTCGGTGGCCCTGACGGAGGCGTGTGCCAACGCCGTCGAGCACGGCGGCGACCTCGGTACCGGGGAGGCTTCGGAGGCGTACCGCGTCACCGCGTTCCTGGACGGGGAGACCTGCCGGATCGAGGTGGCCGACTCCGGTCCCGGTTTCCCGGCGGGCCGTCCGGCCGCGATCCGGCGGGCGGCGGCGCCGTCGGACGCCGAGAACGGCCGCGGGCTGAGGCTGATCGAGGAGCTCGCCGATCACGTGCACTTCGGCAACCGGTCGAGCCGCGGCGGAGCCGTCGTCAGCTTCGACAAGATCGTCAAGTGGCGGTCGGACGCGCCCCTCGCGCTGACCTGACGTTCCGGACGGAAGCCGCCGCGGGCGTGGTTCCTGCCCGGGCCCGGCCTGAGGGCCGCCGTACGGGCAGGGCCCCCGCCGACGGTGTCGACGGGAGCCCTGTGGTGTCCCGGGTGGGTCAGCCCTTCAGGCCGGCCATCCACGCCTCGACCTCGTCGGCCTGGCGGGGCAGCGAGTCCGAGAGGTTCCGGTTGCCGTCCTCGGTGACGAGGATGTCGTCCTCGATCCGGACGCCGATGCCGCGGTACTCCTCGGGCACGGTGAGGTCGTCGGCCTGGAAGTACAGGCCGGGCTCGACGGTCAGGCACATGCCCGGCTCGAGCGTGGTGTCCACGTACGCCTCGGTGCGCGCGGCGGCGCAGTCGTGGACGTCCATGCCGAGCATGTGACCGGTGCCGTGCAGGGTCCAGCGGCGCTGGAGGCCCAGCTCCAGGACGCGCTCGACCGAGCCCTCGAGGAGGCCCCACTCGACGAGCTTCTCGGCGAGCACGCGCTGGGCGGCGTCGTGGAAGTCGCGGTAGGCGGCGCCGGGCTTCACGGCGGCGATGCCCGCCTCCTGCGCCTCGTACACGGCGTCGTAGATCTTGCGCTGCAGCTCGTTGTACCGGCCGTTGATCGGGAGGGTCCGGGTCACGTCGGCGGTGTAGAGCTCGGTGGTCTCGACGCCGGCGTCGAGCAGCAGCAGTTCGCCGGAGCGGACCGCGCCGTCGTTGCGCACCCAGTGCAGGGTGGTGGCGTGCGGGCCGGCGGCGCAGATCGAGCCGTAGCCGATGTCGTTGCCCTCGACGCGGGCGCGCAGGAAGAAGGTGCCCTCGATGTAGCGCTCGCTGGTGGCCTCGGCCTTGTCGAGGACGCGGACGACGTCCTCGAAGCCGCGCGCGGTGGAGTCGCACGCCTTCTGCAGCTCGGCGACCTCGAAGGCGTCCTTGACGAGGCGCGCCTCGGAGAGGAAGACACGCAGTTCCTCGTCGCGCTCGGCGGTGACCTTGTCGGTGAGGGCGGCCTCGATGCCGGCGTCGTGGCCGCGGACGGCGCGGACGGGGCCGGTGGCCTCGGTGAGGGCGGCGGGCAGCTCGCGGACGTCCTTGGCCGGGATGCCCAGCAGCTGCTCGGCCTCGGTCAGGGAGTGGCGGCGGCCGACCCACAGCTCGCCCTGGCCGTCGAGCCAGAACTCGCCGTTCTCGCGGTCGGACCGCGGCAGCAGGTAGAGGGTGGCCTCGTGGCCGCTCGCCCCGGTCGGCTCCAGGACGAGGACGCCGTCGTGGGTCTGGTCGCCGGTGAGGTACGCGTACTCGGTGGACGCGCGGAAGCTGTACTCGGTGTCGTTCGAGCGGGTCTTCAGATTGCCCGCGGGGATCACCAGGCGCTCGCCGGGGAAGCGGGCGGAGAGCGCGGCGCGGCGCTCGGCGGTGTGGCCGGCCTGCGCGATCGGCTCCAGACCGTGGAGCGCGGTGTCCGCCCAGCCGCTCTTCATGTTCTCGGCGAGCTCGTCGGACACGCTCCCGTACAGCCCGTTCTTGCGCTGCTTGATCGGCTCTTCGGTCTCTTCCGGGGTCTCCGGGTTGAGCTCTTCCGCCACGGGTCTCTCCTCTTGGTACGACACTGAACCCCTCCCATCGTACGGTCGTACGGAAGGGGGCCCAGGGGCGTAAGACCTCTTACCGGCGAGTCACCTGCGCGAGGTGCGACGGGATCCTTGATCGTCTGTACGGGCAGTGTGTGGCCCATACACGCAAAGTGGGGTGTCCGGTGGGGGCGGAGGGACCCGCGGGGATCACTCGAAGTGGGCCGCCAGCAGCACGACGTCCTCGGCGTCCGCCGCGTCGCCGGCCTCCGGGCCCTCGGGCAGCAGGGCGCGCAGGACGTGGTCGGCGACGGCTCCCGGACTCCTGCGGGCGGCCTTCGGGACGCCCGCGGCGGCCGCGTGGAGTCGCGCGAAGGCGCGGTCCATGGGGTCGCCGGTGCGGCGTAGCAGGCCCTCCGTGTAGAGCAGCACCGTTTCTCCGGGTGCGGGCGAGAGCTCGACGCTCGGTGCCTCCCAGCAGGCGAGCATGCCGAGCGGCGCCGACAGCGAGGTCTCGACGAACTCGGTGCGGTGGTCGCCGATGATCAGCGGCGGGGTGTGCCCGGCGCCGGCCAGGACGAGCCGGCGTTCCTGCGGCTCGGCGTACGCGAAGAGGGCCGTCGCCGAACGCGCGGGCTCGGTCAGTCGCAGCAGGAGCTCCAGGTCGGACAGGACGGCGACGGGGTCCTCGCCCTCCATCACCGCGTAGGCGCGCAGGGAGGCCCGCAGCCGTCCCATCGCGGCGAGGGCGCTGGGGCCGCTGCCGGAGACGGAGCCGACGGCGAGTCCGAGGGCGCCTTCGGGCAGCGGCAGCGCGTCGTACCAGTCGCCGCCGCCCCGCGGGCCGGTGCGGTGGCGGGCGGCCAGCCGGACGCCGGGGATCCGGGGGAGGCGGCTGGGGAGCAGTTCCTCGGCGACGGTCGCGACACGGACCCGGGCGCGCTCCAGCTCGACGAGGCGGGCGAGGTGCTCGGTGGCGTACCGGCCGTAGAGGCCGACCAGATGGCGCTGGCGTTCGACCGGTTCGGCGGGCTCGTCGTACAGCCAGACGACGGCGCCGAGCTTGCCGGCGGCCTCGGTGGCCAGGGGCAGGGCGTAGCTGGCGGCGTAGCCGAGGCGGGCGGCGACCTCGCGGTGCCGCGGGTCGAGGTCCTCCTCGCCGAGCAGGTCCGGGGCGGCGACCGGGTCGGGGATCGCCACCGGATCGGGCAGCCCGTCGAGGATGCGGCCGTAGGAGGTGGCGCTGCGGGGCACGGTCTCGATGGTGCCCAGTTCGGCGTGGGCGAGTCCGAGGCCGACGGTGCTGGTGGGGCCGAGTCCGTCGGCGGGTTCGAGGACGACCATGCCCCGGCGGGCCCCGACCAGGGTGGCTCCGGCGCGCAGCAGTTCCTGCAGGGCGTCGTCGAGGGAACCGGTCCTGATCAGGCGTTCGGTGAGTTCGTGCAGGGTGGTCAGGTCGGAGACCCAGCCGGCCAGCCGGTCCTGGATCAGGGCGCCGGGTGGGGGCGCGGCCGCGGGTACGCCCGGAAGGGGAGCCGCAGTGTGCGCGGGAGAAGGAACCGTGGAGTCGATTCCGGCCACTTTCGGCAGGTGTGGGGCGCTCATTGCAGTCGGCTTTCCGACGGGTGCGTTTCGCGCAATAGCATCGCAAACCCCCATGTCAATCTGCGCCGCCGTCAATGCATCCACATGTACACGCACAAGAGGAGTGATGTCCAGCATTGTCCGCGCGGGACTTGTGGTGTCCGCGGGGTTCTGCAGGAGGGTTGATCTGCGGGCCAAGTTGGCCGAAAATTGCCCCTGCGGTGCACCTTTTGCGGTCGACTGGCGTCGTTTGAAAGCGCGTTGATTTGAACCTGATGGGTACGTAAACGGTGATGGCCAGGGGCAGTTGAAGCAGCCCCGGAACCTGGCAGGGTGCCTGGGCGTCCTCACCGCCGCAGGCCGCGCCCTTCGAGTGGACGACGAGCCTCAGTCCGGCCCCTCCCGCCCCACCGCACGGGGCGGTGAACCGCCGACCTTGTACGCGCTGATACGCACAGTCAAGAGATCTGCACGTGGTGTGATGTGGATTCGGCGTTCAACGGAAAGGAACGAGCGCTCATGCGCGAGATCCTCGGAAGGCGACGCAGGCTCCGCTTCCGGCGCAAGGAGAGGACCGTCCAGCTCGATGCCGCGCTCACCTGCGCCGTCGAGTGGGACTGGCCCGTACTGCCCGGAGTGGGGCTGAAAGCGACGACCCGCACGTCCTCAGGGGCCGGCTGTGCCTGCCCCGACCCCGAATGCGTGGTGCCGGGAGCGCATCCCTTCGACCCGGGACTGCTGGCGGCGACCACCGACGAACGCATGATCCGCTGGTGGTGGGCCCGGCGGCCGGACGCCCCGGTCGTGCTGGCCACCGGCGGCCGCGCGCCGTGCGCGGTGAGCCTGCCCGCGCTCGCGGGCGCACGCGCCCTGGCCGCCCTCGACGCGATGGACATGCGGCTCGGCCCCGTGGTGGCGACCCCCACCCGGTGGTCCCTGCTCGTCGCCCCGTACGGCCTCGAACGGCTCGGCGAGCTCCTCTACACCAAGGACAGCGTGCCCGGTTCGCTGCGCTTCCACGGCGAGGGCGGCTATCTGCTGCTGCCCTCCACGGCCGCCGACACGGCGCGGGCGCGCTGGGAGCGGGCACCGCTCAAGGGCTCGGCGCGGCCGTGGCTGCCGGACGTCGAGGCCGTGGTGGACGCGCTGGTCGAGGCGAGCACGAGCACCCCCGGCGGCGGCAGCAGGCTCGCCTACTGAGCGACGGCCGCCGGGCGACGGCGCCCCGGACGGAGCCGGGGCGGGCCCGCGCGCGCCGCCAGGCGGGGTGCCGGGCCCCGGGCATCTGGGCCGCCGCTGTCACTCGTACGGGTGCGAGACGGCCCGACTTGTCCCGGAAACGGGCGCGCGCGGCGTCGTGCGCCACCGGGCCGCGGATATCTTCGGCGCACCGTTCACGAGTCGCAGCCGGCCGGGCAGGTGGTGCCATGAATCTCCGCACGATCGGGCTCACGGCCGTCGTGGTGGGCGCAACGCTGCTGCCGCTCGTCGCCTCGGCGGGACCCGCCGGCGGACCGGTACCGGGGCACGGCACCGGCCCGGACTCGCGGGACGACGCGAAGTCGAGGGGTGGACGCGGTCTGCTGCCGGGGCTCGGCCTGGCGGACGGGACGCCCGCCGCCGTGCCCGCCACCCCGCCCGCACCCCCGGAGGCGGCCGCACGGCCGGCCGGGGCCCCGGCGCGGGCGGCGCACTGCGGTCCCGAGCTCACCTCCCCCGACGGCGTCGAGGCCCAGACCTGCGTCCTGGACGAGGGACCCGACACCTGGGCGCGCACGTACTACCGCAACGTCACCGGCCACCGGCTGGACGCCGTCGTCACCCTGATGGGCCCCGCAGGGCGGACCGTGCAGGTGCACTGCTCCGTCAGCGCGCAGGACGAGCCGGGGGTGTGCGAGACACCGCGCGAACGCACCAGGGCCACGGATGCGGCCTATTCGGCGATCGCGGAATTCGCGGGAGCGGGCGGCGATACACCCCTGCTGCTGCGCGCCGGCAGCAACACGGCGGGCGGGAACGGCGGTTGAGCCGGGGCCCGGACCGCCCCGGGGCGACCGTGGGCGCGGGCATGAAAAGGCCCGATCGCTGGCGACGGGGGATGCACCAGCGACCGGGCTTCTAGAACGGTAACAAGAGATCTGCTGTTCGCAAATTCGATCTCGGTTATTCGGACAGTGATTTACCCGGGCGTACGAGGAGTTGTGGCGGAAGTCACCGACTGGTCGGTCTGTCAGTGACCGCCGCCACCCCTGGACGTCAGCTGAGAGTGACCTGACGGTTGGTGAGACCGCCGCGCGCCCGACGCTCCTCCGGCGTCAGCGGAGCGTCGGAGGCCAGCGCCGCGGCCAGCCGCTCGGCGAACTCGGCGGCCGGCTTCTCGCAGTCGTCGGCGTTCATCGAGGTCGGCAGGTCCCAGACGGGGACGACCAGGCCGTGGGCCCGGAAGGAGCCGACGAGACGGGTGTCGTCGCCCAGGGACGAGGTGCCGGCCGCGTGCAGCCGGGCGAGCGCGTCGAGGAGCTTCTCCTCGGCGTGCGGCATGACCCAGCGCAGGTGGTTCTTGTCCGGGGTCTCGCACCAGTAGGCGGCGTCCACACCGGTCAGCTTCACGGTGGGGATCGCGGCGGCGTTGGCGCGCTCCAGCGAGGCGGCGACCTCGGGGTTGGAGTTCTCCGCCGACTCCGGAATCCAGAATTCGAAGCCCTCGTGCACGACCGGCGCGAAAACGCCCTCGGGGTCGAGCAGATCCTGCAGTCGCGGACCCTCGGCCGGGACGCGGCGCGGGGCGACCGGGGTGCCGGGCTCCGCCTCCAGGGCGCGCTGGAGGGTGTCCGCGAGGTCGCGGGCCAGATCGCCGGAAGAGGTGTCGTTCTGCAGGGCGAGCAGGACGGAGCCGTCGTCGCGGCGCAGCGCCGGCCACGCCATGGGGAGCACGGTCGCGAGCGTCACCGAGGGCACGCCCTCGGGCAGCCCGTCCTTCAGGGTGAGCGGGACGGTGGCGGCGGGCACCAGCTCGCGCAGCGCGACCCAGTCGCACTCGCCGGGCAGACCCTCGAAGGGGCGCTGGACCAGCTCGGTCACGGCGTGCGCGGCGGCCCGGCCGTGACACGCCTTGTAGCGGCGGCCCGAACCACAGGGGCACGGCTCGCGCGCACCGACGACCGGGATCTCCCCGTTCGTGACCTGTGCCTTGGCGGCCTTCGACTGGGGGCGCTTCTTGGCCATGGTGTGGCTTTCTCCCGGTAGCGGCGGTGCTGTTGCGCAGTGCTCGGTGCACGGCTCTGTGTCGGGCGAGCCTAGCCGTACGGAGCCGCCGGGGGGCTCAGGCCGCGGCGTTCGCCACGGGTCCGTGCCGGGGGACCCGTGCGGAGGACGTCCGGGTCCGCGCTCCGGCCGTCAGTCCAGCTCGTCGTACGCGTCCAGGTACTCGAGGCCCGACCCGCCGCCGACCCTGGCCGCGAAGTCCTCGCGCCGATGGCCCTCGGTGACGACCACCCAGACGGTGACCTCGCCGGACGCGCTGTCCCGTACACCCCAGTCCTGTGCCAGCGCGCTGATGATGTTCAGCCCACGACCGCCGCGTGCGGTGACCGAGGGCGTCGACGGAACAGGTCGAGTGGGACCACCGCCGTCCGTCACCTCGACGGTCAGGCCGCCCGCTCCGTCCACCCGCCACGCCGCCCGCACGTCCCCGTCGCCCACGTCCGCCCGGCCCAGCGGCCTGCCGTGCCGGCAGGCGTTGCTGAGGAGTTCGGAAAGGATCAGCACCGCGTCGTCGACGACCGATGCGGACACCCCGCTGCGGTGCAACTGCTCCCGCATCCGGTGTCGCGCCTCACCCACGCCCGCCGGGCCATGGGGTACGGCCATGCTCGACGACGTGGGCACCTCCTGTGCCACCACCAACGCCACCCCCGAGACCTCCTTTGCCCCACGCCACGGTGTGAATGCCCCAATGGCCTGGACCGGAAACCGGCCAATCCGCGTCCGCTGACGCACTCGTAACGATCGAGTACGGAACGAACGCGCCGGAGCACTCCCCGTAAGGGACACGAAGGCCTGAGAAGGGTGGTGAAGGTGGGTGAAGAGAGGCGAATCCTTTAAAGGCGTCCCAATTGGGACAGGACCTGCTTGGGGCGGTTGGTGATGATCGCGTCCACGCCGAGCCGCTCGCAGAGCTCGACGTCCTCGGGGTCGTCCACCGTCCAGACGTGCACCTGGTGACCGGCCTTCTGGAGCCGCATGATCACGGTGGGGTGGTGGCGGACGATCCGGATCGACGGTCCGGCGATCCGCGCGCCCGCCGGCAGGCGTCCGTCGCGCAGCCGCGGCGTGACGAACTGCGCCAGCGACACGGTGGGCAGCGTCGGCGCCGCGGCGGCGATCCGGTGCAGGGACCTGGCCGAGAAGCTCATGACGCGGACCGCGGACTCCTCCGGGGAGGACGGCTCGGCGAGACCGAAGCGCCGGAGCAGCTGGAGCAGCCGGTCCTCGACCTGGCCCGCCCAGCGGGTGGGGTGCTTGGTCTCGATGGCCAGCTCGACGCGCCGCCCGGCGTCGGACACCAGCTCCAGGAGGCGCTCCAGGGTCAGGACGGACGTGAGGCCGGGGTCCTTCCAGTCCGGGCTCTCCCCCGCCTCCTCGCGGCCCTTCCAAATGCCGAAGTCGAGGGCGGCGAGATCGGCGAGCTCCAGGGCGGAGACGGCGCCGCGGCCGTTCGAGGTGCGGTTGACGCGCCGGTCGTGGACGCAGACGAGGTGGCCGTCCGCGGTGAGCCGGACATCGCACTCGAGGGCGTCGGCGCCGTCCTCGATGGCCTTCACATAGGCGGCGAGGGTGTGCTCCGGGGCGTCCTCGGAGGCTCCCCGGTGGGCGATCACCTGGACGGGTACGCGATGGGTGTGCTGCCGTGCGTGGGTCACCGCGACATGGTGCCATTGGCGGAGCGGCCGTAACGGATGGGGTCCGTTCTGTCCGGAAATAAGGAATGGGGTGCGGACGCACAGCTCCGGCTTACAGTGGCCTGACGTCCGGTGGGAAAAGCTGTTCGCACGCAGAAGCTGCATCCACCCCGCGCAGTGAACGAGGAGAGAGCTGTGAGTACCGAGAACGAGGGCACGGCGGTTCCGGCGGACCAGAGTGCCCCGTCCGTCCCTCCTGCCCCTCCCGTACCGCCCGCATACTCGGCGGGCGCACCCGAGCCGGCAGCGGTGCCGCAGCCGGAGCCCGGACACTCCCCCCGGTCCGAGCAGGCGACGGCACCGCTGCCCGTGACACCGCCGGCGGAGGCCACGGTCGGCGCGGCGGCGCCCGGTGGTGACGCGGGCGGCTGGCCGCCGCCTCCGCCGTCCGTCCCGGCCTGGGGCGTGCCCGTCCCGCCCGCGGCGCCTGCCCCGCGCAAGCGGGCCGGCGGCGTCGTGGCCGCGGTCCTGGCCGCCGCCCTGGTGGCCGGCGGCGTCGGTGGCGGCATCGGCTACTGGGCCGCCGAGCGCGGCGACGACGGCAACAGCTCGACCACCGTCTCCTCGGGCGAGGCCCCGGCCGCGTTCAAGCGCGACCCCGGCACGGTCGCGGCCGTGGCGCACAACGCGCTGCCGAGCGTCGTCACCATCCAGGCGAAGTCCGGCGGCAGCGAGGGCGAGGGCGGCACGGGCACCGGCTTCGTGTACGACAAGGAAGGCCACATCCTCACCAACAACCACGTGGTGGCCTCCGCCGCGGACGGTGGCACGCTCTCGGCGACCTTCTCCAATGGCAAGACGTACGACGCCGAGGTCGTGGGCCGGGCCGAGGGCTACGACGTGGCCGTCCTGAAGCTGAAGAAGGCCCCCGACGGACTGACCCCGCTGGCGCTCGGCAACTCCGACCGGGTGGCGGTCGGCGACTCGACGATCGCGATCGGCGCGCCCTTCGGCCTGTCGAACACGGTCACCACCGGCATCATCAGCGCCAAGAACCGCCCGGTCGCGTCCGGCGACGGTTCCGGCGGCAAGAACTCCTACATGAGCGCGCTGCAGACCGACGCCTCGATCAACCCGGGCAACTCCGGCGGCCCGCTGCTCGACGCGAGCGGCGCGGTCATCGGCATCAACTCGGCGATCCAGTCGGCCGGGAGCGGCATGGGGCAGACGCAGGCCGGCTCGATCGGCCTCGGTTTCGCGATCCCCGTCAACCAGGCGAAGAACGTCGCCGAGCAGCTGATCAGGACGGGCAAGCCGGTCTACCCGGTGATCGGCGCGACGGTGACCATGGCCGACAAGGGCGAGGGCGCGACGATCGCGGAGGAGGGCGCCGGCGGCACCCCGTCCGTCACCCCGAACGGCCCGGCGGCGAAGGCCGGTCTGAAGGCGGGCGACGTGATCACCGCCTTCGGCGACCACCCGATCGACAGCGGTCCGAGCCTGATCAGCGAGATCTGGACCCACAAGCCGGGCGACGCGGTCCAGCTCACCTACGAGCGCGACGGCAAGACGGCGACGGCCACGGTCACTCTCGGGGAACGCACGGGCGACAACTGACCGGCTAGGCTGTCCCCCGCGCCGCCCCGGACGGGATCCGGCGCGGGGTGGGTTGCCCGAGCGGCCTAAGGGAACGGTCTTGAAAACCGTCGTGGCGCGAGTCACCGTGGGTTCAAATCCCACACCCACCGCAGCAGGTCAGAGCACGTGCTGACCAGAAGGGGTGTCCCGGTCAGGGGCACCCCTTCGTCATCTGGTGCCCGAGGAGCCACGCCGCCTTCCGGACCCTTCCGCCACCCACGTTCGCCAGACGTGATGCGTGTTCGGGACCTCGGGGCGGTCGAGAAGCCGGAGGACGTAGCCGGCGTGGAGTCGTGCCCATGGGTTGTCCGAGGCGGCGGCGTACCGAGCCTGCGGCGAAGATCCTCACCGTCGACTGCTCGTGCGACGCGAACGTACTCGCGGTCCTTGCAGCGGTAGGCCCGCTGGACGACGACCTCGACGAGGTCGATGAGTTTCGCCCTGGTCGTCTGATCATGAGTGGGGCATCAGGGCGCCTCGTTCATGACCGGATCGTCCCACTGCGTCTGCCGCCCCGACCCCGTCGGTCAGCCCGCCGTCAGGCGGGCCGCCGACTGGATCGTGGCGCGGGCCTCGTGTTCCGGGAGGCCCGTGCGGATCGCGGCCGAGGCGAGGGCCTCGGTGAGGGTGTCGCCGAGGCCGTTCTCGTACGCGCGGCAGGCCGCCCAGAACAGGCGGGTGTTGCGCTGGCCCTCCCGGGCCGACAGGACGAAGTGGATCAGGCCCTGGCCCTGGTGGTGCGGGCGGGTCGTGGCGCGGTGCGTGCGGGGTGGCGGCGCGATCAGGCTGAGGAGGGCGCGCGGGCAGGGCGCGGGAGTGAGGTCCGCCGGTCGGTGATGGCCATGGAGCTATTTTCGTACAGACGTTCGAAGAAGGGAAGAGGGAGTAATTCGGCCGGAATCTGACGGAACGCTTCCCCTTGTGCGGCGCCCGGGTCGCCGGTCCGTCGCACGGCCGTCACCGGGCTGACCTGCGACGTTCACGGGCTCGTGGGGGTTTATCGACTTGTCCTCACGCTTGAGGGGGAATCGGCAACTGCGGGGTGGTTCGCCGGGGATTCGGTGGGCAACTCTGGAGTCGCGACGTCGAGCACGAACGACCGAGGCGGTCGGCCAACCGCCCTGGTGAGAGCCGTACTTACGCGCTTCCGGCGCGGTTTCCCTTCCTGGAGGAAGAACACATGGCAAGCATCCGTCCCGCCCGCGTCCTCGCCGCTGTCGCCGCGCTGCCTCTGGCCGCCGCACTCTTCACCGGAGTGGCGCAGGCCGACAACGGCGGGTTCGCGGACAACGGATCGAACACCGGCGTCGCCTCGATCGTCGGCAGCGGCGTGGGGGGTGACAACCACGGGAACTCGACCACCGCGCAACAGGTGGCGACAGGCGCCGGCGCCTCCAATCAGAACAACACCGCGAGCGTGAACGGCTCCGGCCTCACGAACATCGGCCAGTCGAACGCGGTGGTGAACTTCGCCCCATGGTGGCTCTGACGGGTCGCGGGGGGAGTGACGGCCCGAGGGGGCGTCGGAAGGGGTGACGGGTCGCGGGG
>NZ_RDBI01000040.1:2468531-2481169 GCF_008042125.1 Streptomyces sp. MS191 | reverse complement strand
GGACGAGGCCGAGCAGCCCAGTCTCCTCGACCGCCTCCAGCAGTCCGGCCGCGCACAGGGCCTTCCACAGCTCGGGGTCGCTGTCCCCGCCCGCGGCCGCGAGCCGATCGGGCGTGGCGAGATCGCCGAAGATCCGCGCCGCCAGCCCCTGGGCCGCGGCCAGGATCGCCTTCGCCGGGCTCCAGGCCGGGGTCTGCTCCGGCTCGCTGGCCCGCGCCGTCGCCCACACCGCGGTGCGCGAGCAGTTCGGGCGCCCTCTCGCCACCCGCCAGGCGGTGCAACTCCGCGCCGCCGACGCGTACATGGACACCGAGGCCATCCGCGTCACCGCCTACGAGGCGGCCTGGCGGCACGACCGGGCCCTGCCCGCCCGAGAGCACGCGCTGACCGCCGCCTGGTGGGCGTCGGAGGCGGGCAAGCGGGTCGTCCACGCCGGACAGCACCTGCACGGCGGCACGGGGGCGGACCTCGACCACCCCGTCCACCGGCACTTCCTGTGGGGCAGACAGCTCGACGCGTACCTCGGCTGCGGTACCGAACTCCTCGCCGAACTCGGCGACGTGCTCGCGAAGGGAGAGCCGTCATGAACCCCGGAGACGTCCTGCCGTCCCTGGAGATCCCGATCACCCGCACCCTGATCGTCGCCGGGGCGGTCGCCTCGCGGGACTACCAGGACGTGCACCACGACGCCGAACTCGCCCGGGAGAAGGGCTCGCCGGACATCTTCATGAACATCCTCACCACCAACGGGCTGGTCGGCCGCTACATCACCGACCACCTCGGTCCCGGGGCCGTGCTCCGGAAGGTGGTGATCCGGCTCGGCGCGCCCAACTACCCCGGGGACACGATGACGCTGACCGGGACGGTCGCCGAGGTCGACGGGGACACGGTCCGGGTCCGCGTGGTCGGGGCCAACGGGATCGGCCACCACGTCACCGGCACGGTGACGGTGACCCTGCCCCCGGCCCGTACCGCCGACACCGCGGCCGCACCCGCTGCCGCCCTCAGAGACGCCTCGGCCGCCGAGCCCGCCGCGGCACCCCGGAACGCACGGGAGGACCCGGCATGAGCGTCCGCAGGGCCGACAGCCTCGGCGGCCGGGCCGCCATCGCCGGCATCGGCGCGACCGAGTTCTCCAAGGACTCCGGCCGCAGCGAGCTGAAGCTCGCCGTCGAGGCGGTGCACGCGGCGCTCGACGACGCCGGGCTCGACGTCGCCGACGTCGACGGCATGGTCACCTTCACGATGGACACGAGCCCCGAGATCACGGTCGCCCAGGCCGTCGGCATCGGGGAGCTCTCGTTCTTCTCCCGCGTCCACTTCGGCGGCGGGGCGGCCTGCGCCACGGTCCAGCAGGCCGCCCTCGCCGTCGCCACCGGCGTCGCCGAGGTCGTCGTCTGCTACCGGGCGTTCAACGAGCGCTCGGGCCGCCGCTTCGGCTCCGGCGTCCAGCAGCGCGAACCCTCCGCCGAGGGCGCCGCGCTCGGCTGGCAGCTCCCCTTCGGGCTCCTGACCCCCGCCTCCTGGGTGGCCATGATCGCCCAGCGCTATCTGCACACGTACGGCCTGACACCCGAGGCGTTCGGCCACGTCGCCGTCACCGACCGCCGCCACGCCGCCCGCAACCCCGCCGCCTACTTCCACGGGAAGCCGATCACCCTCGCCGACCACGCCGCCTCGCGCTGGATCGCCGAGCCGCTGCGCCTCCTCGACTGCTGCCAGGAGACCGACGGCGGCCAGGCGCTCGTCGTCACCACGCCCGAGCGGGCCCGCGACCTGCGCCACCCGCCCGCGCTGGTCGTGGCCGCCGCGCAGGGCGCCGGACGCAACCAGGAGGCGATGACCAGCTTCTACCGGGACGACCTGACCGGCCTGCCCGAGATGGGCGTGGTGGCCCGGCAGCTGTGGCGGACGTCCGGACTGGCCCCCGGCGACATCGACGTCGGCATCCTCTACGACCACTTCACGCCGTTCGTCCTCATGCAGCTGGAGGAGTTCGGGTTCTGCGCGCCCGGCGAGGCGGCCGGCTTCGTGGCGGCGGACCGGCTGCCGCTGAACACCCACGGCGGCCAGCTCGGGGAGGCGTACCTCCACGGGATGAACGGCATCGCGGAGGCCGTGCGCCAGATGCGGGGCACGTCCGTGAACCAGGTGCCGGGCGCGTCCCGGGCGCTGGTCACGGCGGGCACCGGGGTTCCCACGTCCGGGTTGATCCTGGGCACGGACGGCTGAGGAGACGGCCCGAGCGGTGGCCGGGCGGGGCGGGCCGTTCTTCACTCGCCCCATGAACAGCTCCCTGGCCGCGGCGCTGTACCGCCGCCGGTCCGTACGGGCGCGGCTCCTGCAGGCCGCGCTCGCCGTCGCGCTGCTCGTCGCCCCCGCGACGGCCGCCCCCACCTCTCCGTCCGGCTCCGCGGGCGGAGCCGGTCCCGCCCGGACGGCCGGGTCCGAGGCCCGCGGCGCCCCGGGCGGCGACTCCGTCACCTACCGGTACTTCACCGGGAAGGGCTTCGACACCTGCGAGGCCCCGTCCCTCGCGGTGATGGAGGCCTGGCTCGCGTCGCCGTACCGGGCCGTCGGCGTCTACTTCGGCGGGCGCGGCCGGGGCTGCCCCGCGCAGCCCCACCTGAACGCGCACTGGGTCGCCTCCGTGCACGCCCAGGGCTGGCGGCTGCTCCCGGTCTTCGTCGGCTCGCAGGCGCCCTGCGTCTTCGCCGAGAACAAGAAGCACGTCCCGATCGGCGACGACCCCTGGACCCAGGGCACCGAGGAGGCGGCCGAGGCCGTCCGGGCGGCCGGCGCGATCGGGATCGCGCCGGGCAGCGCGCTCTACCTCGACATGGAGGCCTATCCGCTCACCGACTCCGTCTGCGCCGAGACCACGCTGCTCTTCGTCCGGGCCTGGAACCGGGAGGTCCGCGGGCAGGGCTATCTGCCGGGCTTCTACAGCAGCGCCGACAGCGGGGTGCAGCACATGGAGGAGGCGCGGAAGGCCGGCTACGAGGACCTCCCCGCGGTGATCTGGTTCGCGCGCTGGCTGGGCGAGCCGGCCCTCTACTCGGAGAGCGCCCTGCCCATGCCGGCCTGGCTGGAGCACGGCCGGATCCACCAGTACGCGGGCAACGTCCGCGAGTCGTACGGGGGCCGCACCCTGACCATCGACCGGAACGCCGTCGACGGGCCGGTCGCCTCCGTCGCCCCCGGCGAACCGCTCCTCCCCGTCGCCCGGACGAAGAGCAGCGTGGTCTCGGCGCAGACGGAGTCGGTGAGCGGATAGGCCTCCATGTCGAGGTAGAGCGCGCTGCCCGGCGCGATCCCGATCGCGCCGGCCGCCCGGACGGCCTCGGCCGCCTCCTCGGTGCCCTGGGTCCAGGGGTCGTCGCCGATCGGGACGTGCTTCTTGTTCTCGGCGAAGACGCAGGGCGCCTGCGAGCCGACGAAGACCGGGAGCAGCCGCCACCCGGGGGGACGTCTCCGAGACGCCCCGACCGGCCCGCGGCGCGGGGCCGGGCGCCCGCTCGCACCCCGTCACGACCCTGAGTGGCTCTCCACCTTGAGGAGGTCCAGCTGTCCCCACCCCTACAACCTGAGGCGGAGTGCGGGTCGGGACCTGGGGCCGATCCCCCGGCACCCGCCCGCTCCTAGCGTGGAAGCATGACTCCGCCACCCTCTGGCCCCGTCTGCACGGGCGCGTCCAAGGCCGCCACCGGTGTCGCCGCCGCGCCCGCCGGCCGCGCCGCCCTGGCCGCCGGCTACCCGTCGTTCGCCACCTACGTCCGGGCCCGCGGGCCCGTGCTGCTGCGTACCGCGCGCTCGCTGACCGCGAACCCGTTCGACGCCGAGGACCTGCTCCAGACCGCGCTGACCAAGACCTTCGTGGCCTGGGAACGGATCGAGGACCACCGTGCCCTGGACGGGTACGTCCGCCGCGCGCTGCTGAACACCCGGACGTCCCAGTGGCGCAAGCGCAAGGTCGACGAGTTCGCCTGCGACGAGCTGCCCGAGCCGGCCGGACTGCCCCAGGCGGACCCCGCCGAGCAGCAGGGGCTGCACGACGCCATGTGGCGGGCCGTGATGAAGCTCCCGGACCGCCAGCGGGCGATGGTCGTCCTCAGGTATTAC
Source organism: Streptomyces sp. MS191 (assembly GCF_008042125.1). Taxonomy (GTDB): domain Bacteria; phylum Actinomycetota; class Actinomycetes; order Streptomycetales; family Streptomycetaceae; genus Streptomyces. The sequence goes on along the minus strand of NZ_RDBI01000040.1, from coordinate 2,477,047 downwards.
GAGGACCTCAGCGAGGCGCAGACCGCGGAGGTGCTCGGCGTGTCGATCGGCACCGTCAAGAGCGCGGTGTCGCGGGCGCTCGGCAAGCTCCGGGAGGATCCCGAACTGGCTCCGGTGCGGTAGGGCGGCGCCGTGGGTCCGGCGCCGGCGTGCCGCGCGTCAGGCCCCGTGATCCCGTCGCCGCAGGGCGGATCCCGTGCCGGACGGAAGGCCCGGACGGGCCCCGCGCACCGCCTCCGCCAGTAATCACTGGCAATTTCAGTACTCCCGGGTAGTGACATACCGCGTGGTATGTGCGCAGAATCTGCACACCCTTACTGCCACGTAGCGCCCACCGGGAGGACGCCGTGCTGAGCACCATGCAGGACGTACAGCTGACCGTGACCCGCATCCTGAAGCACGGGATGACGATCCACGGGAAGTCACTGATCACCACCTGGACGGGCGAGCCCGAGCCGCAGCGCCGCACCTTCGCGGAGACGGGCGCACGCGCCACCCAGCTGGCCAACGCCCTGCGCGACGAACTCGGAGTCACCGGCGACCAGCGGGTCGCCACGCTCATGTGGAACAACGCCGAGCACGTCGAGGCGTACTTCGCGATCCCGTCCATGGGCGCGGTCCTGCACACCCTCAACCTGCGGCTTCCCCCCGAGCAGCTGGTGTGGATCGTCAACCACGCCGCCGACCGGGTCGTCCTCGTCAACGGCTCCCTCCTCCCGCTCCTCGCGCCGCTGCTGCCGCACCTGCCGACCCTCGAGCACATCGTGGTCGCCGGCCCCGGCGACCGGTCCGTCCTCGAGGGCGTCGCGCCGCGCGTGCACGACTACGAGGAGCTGATCGCGGGCCGTCCCACCACCTTCGACTGGCCCGAGCTGGACGAGCGTTCGGCCGCGGCCATGTGCTACACCTCCGGCACCACCGGCGACCCCAAGGGCGTCGTCTACTCCCACCGCTCGATCTACCTGCACTCCATGCAGGTCAACATGGCCGAGTCGATGGGCCTGACCGAGAAGGACACGACCCTCGTCGTCGTCCCGCAGTTCCACGTCAACGCCTGGGGCCTGCCGCACGCCACCTTCATGACCGGCATCAACATGCTCATGCCGGACCGGTTCCTCCAGCCCGCCCCGCTCGCCGAGATGATCGAGCGCGAGAAGCCGAGCCACGCCGCCGCCGTCCCCACCATCTGGCAGGGCCTCCTCGCCGAGGTCACCGCCCACCCCCGCGACCTGTCGTCCATGAGCCAGGTCACCATCGGCGGCGCGGCCTGTCCCCCCTCGCTCATGGAGGCGTACGACAAGCTCGGCGTCCGGCTCTGTCACGCCTGGGGCATGACGGAGACGTCCCCGCTCGGCACCATGGCCCACCCGCCCGCCGGACTCACCGACGAGGAGGCGTGGCCCTACCGCGTCACCCAGGGCCGTTTCCCGGCCGGTGTCGAGGCGCGGCTGGTCGGCCCCGGCGGCGAACACCTCCCGTGGGACGGCGAGTCGGCGGGCGAGCTGGAGGTCCGCGGCACCTGGATCGCCGGCTCGTACTTCGGCGGCGTGGACGGCGAGGCGATCCGCCCCGCCGACAAGTTCAGCGAGGACGGCTGGCTGAAGACCGGCGACGTCGGCGTCATCAGCCCGGACGGCTACCTCACCCTCACCGACCGCGCCAAGGACGTCATCAAGTCCGGCGGCGAGTGGATCTCGAGCGTCGACCTCGAGAACGCGATCATGGCGCACCCGGAGGTCGCCGAGGCCGCGGTCGTCGCCGTCCCGGACGAGAAGTGGGGCGAGCGCCCGCTGGCCACCGTCGTCCTCAAGGAGGGCGCCACGGTGGACTACGCGGCGCTGAAGGAGTTCCTCGGGCAGTCGGTCGCCAAGTGGCAGCTGCCGGAGCGCTGGTCGATCGTGGAGGCGGTGCCGAAGACGAGCGTGGGCAAGTTCGACAAGAAGGTGATCCGCCGCCAGTACGCGGAGGGCGAGTTGGACGTGACGCAGCTGTAGTCCACCGAGGGCCGTGACAGCGGCGGAACCACGAAGGGGAGGGGCGGTGACGCCCCTCCCCTTCGACGTGCGCGGACGTCTCCCCGGCGCCTCATCGGGCCTGCTCGGCCCTAGTTGGTGCCGATCTTCGCGAGCAGGTCCACGATCCGGGCCTGGACCTCGGTGGTGGTGGAGCGCTCCGCGAGGAAGAGGACCGTCTCGCCCGCCGCGAGCTTCGGCAGCTCCGCCTCGTCGAGACCGGTCGAGGTGTAGACGACGAGCGGCGTGTGGTTCAACTGCCCGTTCGCCCGCAGCCAGTCGATGATCCCGGCCCGCCGGCGACGCACCTGCATCAGGTCCATCACCACCAGGTTCGGCCGCATCTGCGTCGCCAGCGTGACCGCCTCCGAGTCCGCCGCGGCGCGCGCCACCTGCATGCCGCGCCGCTCCAGGGTCGCCCCCAGCGCGTCCGCGATCTCGTCGTGCTCCTCGATCAGCAGCACGCGGGACGGGTGCTGCTCGCTGTCCCGCGGGGCGAGCGCCTTGAGCAGGACGGCGGGATCGGCGCCGTACGCCGCCTCCCGGGTCGCCTGCCCGAGCCCGGCCGCGAGCAGCACCGGCACCTCGGCGGCGACGGCCGCCTGGCGCAGCGACTGCAGGGCGGTACGGGTGATGGGGCCGGTCAGCGGGTCGACGAAGAGCGCGGCGGGGAACGCGGCGATCTGCGCGTCGACCTCCTCGCGGGAGTTCACGATCACCGGGCGGTAGCCGCGGTCGCTGAGCGCCTGCTGCGTCTGGACGTCCGGTGCGGGCCAGACCAGCAGCCGGCGCGGGTTGTCCAGCGGCTCCGGCGGCAGCTCGTCGTCGACCGGCTGCGGCAGCGGCCTGTTGGCGACCTCGACCGCCCCGCCCGGACCGTCCAGCGGCTCGGGCCCCTCGGCGGAGCCCTCGGCGGGCGCTCCTATGGCGTACGAACGGCCCTCGGGGACCGAGGGCGCCCGCTTGGGCGCGGTGCCCGGCTGCGGATGGGGCTTCGTCGCGGTCTCCGTCGCCGTCCCGGCCGCCGTCGCCCCGGCCGGCTGGGCGGTGCGGTCGCCCTCGGGCGGGGTGGCGAGCCTGCGCCGCCGCCCGGAGCCGTTCGAGGCACCGTTCTGACCGCCCTGGGTGCCCCGCCCGTTCTGGGTGGCCTGGCCGTTCTGCTGCGCGGCGATCTGCTGGGCGAAGGGGACGCCCTGCCCGAGCGTGCGCACGCTGAACGCCCGGCCGCTCTGCGTGGTCGTCACGTCGGCCGGCGCCTCGGCGGGCAGGGGCTGCGCGGGGGTCGGGTGCGCGGACGTCGCCCGGGCGGGAGTCGGCAGCGCGGGCGGCAGCGGTACGGAGCCGGTGCCACCGGCCGGGGTCCCGGCCTCCTGGGCGGTGGCCGGCGCGTCGGCGGGCGCCTCCTGCGCGGCCTCGTCCCGGACGGCGGCCCGGCGCCGGCCGGTCGGTCCGGGCAGCGGGTGCGGCTGCGGAGGCGTGTGATCGGTGTCCGGGCCGGACCGGGCGGCGCCGTGCTGCCCCTCGTCGCTCACGACCATCGGCGCGGGCATCGGCATCGGCGCCGGTCCCGCGGCGGGCGCGAACGGCTGCGGGGACCCCGCCGCCGTCGCGGGGGACAGGCCCGCGGCGTCGCTCCGGTCCGCGTCACCGCGGTCGGCGTCCGCCGGCGGCAGCGCGAAGGGCGTGCGCGGCCCGGCCTCGGCCGCCGCCGCCCGCTCCTGCGCGGCGGCGAGCGCCCGCCGCCTGCGACCGGTGGGCCGGCCGTCCTCGGTGGGCTCCCCGGTACCCGCGACGGCGGGCAGCGCGCGGGCCATGGCGGGTGCCTCGGCGGGCACGCCCTGCGGCGGCACGGTGTTCCCGAGCGCGGCGCGCCCCTGGGCGCCCTCGGCCGCGGTCACCACGGCGCCCTCGGCCGGACGGCCGCGACGCCGTCCGGTGGGCTCGACCGCGACCGGCACGGCGGCCGCGCCGTCGCCGGGCAGGGCCTCCGGACCGGCAGCGGGCGTGGCCGTGCCCGCGTTCTGGGCCGGGATCAGTTCCGCCGGGCCCGGAGCCGCCTCCGTACGCCCACGACGGCGCCCGGTGGGCTCCACACCGGCCTCGACCGCCACGGGGCTCTCCAGGAACGCGTCGGTGGACGCCCTCCGGGCGCGCCGCCGTCCGCCGCCCTGGGTCTCCGAAGCCTGCGCGGGCAGCGCGAGCTGCCCGCCGCCCCCCGAGCCGTCCTGCGGCACGGGCTGCGGCTCGGGTTCGGGGACGGGCGGCGGCGCCACCGTGCCCCGGCCGGCACCGAGCGGCACCTCCAGGACGTACGCGCTGCCGCTCATCCCGGGCACCTCGTGCGTCTGCACCACACCGCCGTGCGCCGCCACGATCCCGCGCACGATGGGCTGGTGCACCGGGTCGCCGCCGGCATACGGCCCGCGCACCTCGATCCGTACGACGTCTCCGCGCTGCGCCGCCGCCACCACGATCGTGGAGTCGACGTAACCCGTACCCGCCACGACCTTGGCCTTGCCGGTCGAGTCGACCCCGGCCACGTCCGCGACCAGGTGCGCCAGCGCCGTCGCCAGCCGTCCCGCGTCGACCTCGGCCTCGATGGGCGGCGCGTGCACGGCGAACTGCGCCCGGCCGGGCCCGATGAGTTCCACGGCCCCGTCGACGCCGGCGGTCACGATCCCGTCGAGCAGTCCCACGCTCTTGGTGAGCTCCTCGGCACCGGCGTCCAGCCGCTGGTACCCGAGGACGTTGTCGACCAGCGTGGTCATCCGCGCGTATCCGGCGGCCAGGTGGTGCAGCAGCTGGTTCGCCTCCGGCCACAGCTGGCCGGCGTCGTCCGCGGCGAGCGTGGACAGCTCCGTGCGCAGCTCCTCCAGCGGCCCGCGCAGCGACTCGCCGAGGACGGCCGTCAGCTGCTCGTGCCGGGCGGTCAGCGCCTCGAACCGCTCGCTCTGCCGCTCCTGCTCCGCCGCGTGCCGCTCCGTGAGGTCGGCGAGCTCCGTGGCGTGCTTCTCGGAGAGCTTCTCGTAGGGGCGCCGGTCGGTGAAGGTCATCACCGCGCCGACGAGCTGGTCGCCGTCCCGAACCGGCGCGGTCGTCAGGTCGACCGGCACCCGGTCGCCGTTCTTCGCCCACAGCACCTGGCCGCGGACCCGGTGCTTGCGCCCGGACTTGAGCGTGTCGGCGAGCGGCGAATCCTCGTACGGGAACGGTTCGCCGTCCGGACGGGAGTGCAGGATGAGCGGGTGCAGCTCCTTGCCGCCGAGGTCGCTGGCGCGGAAGCCGAGGATCTGCGCGGCGGCCGGGTTGACGAGCACGACCCGCCCGTCGGTGTCCGTGCCGACGACGCCCTCGGCCGCGGCGCGCAGGATCATCTCGGTCTGGCGCTGCGAGCGGGCGAGTTCGGCCTCGGTGTCGAGCGTGCCCGTGAGGTCCCGGACGACGAGCATGAGCAGCTCGTCGCCGGTGTAGCCGGTGTACGAGTCGTAGGCCTCGCGCCCGTCCTCCAGATTGGCGCTGGTGACCTCGACGGCGAACTCGCTGCCGTCGGTGCGGCGCGCGATCATCCGGGTCGGCTTGGTCCGGCCCCGCTCGTCGGTGCCCTCGGGCAGCCGCATCGACCCGGGGATCAGCCGGGAGTCGAACGCGGGCAGCAGGTCGAGCAGCCCCCGGCCGACCAGAGCGGTGCCGGGGGTCTCGAACATGCCGAGGGCGATGGTGTTGGCGTTGACGACCGTGCCGTTGCAGTTGACGAGCACGAGGCCGTCGGGGAGGGCGTCGAGTATCGCTGCGAGGCGAGCAGCGCCTCGGGATGGCCTGCTGCTCACGACGACGCTTCCTCCCTGACCCACTGCACCTTGCCTGGCGGCTGGCCGCCCATCTTGCCCCGCGGGCCGCAGCCTGTCACTGAGAGGGAGTCTAAGGGCAGGCTCGACGGGCGTGGGGCACGGTCGCATGCCTCCGGCAAGATCCCGACGTCATCCTCACGTCACCCCCGCACGATCGGCAGCACCGGCTCCAGGTTCTCCCAGCGGTCGATCTCGCAGCCGTCGGCCCGGGAGAAACGGGCGTCCACGCTGCGGCCCTGCCACTTTCCGGTGATGTGGGCGAGGGCCGGGCCGCCGTACTGCTGGGTGCAGAGCCGGTCCTTGCCGACCGGCTCGAAGGGGTCCGTGCCCTGCCGCGCGATCTGCTCGAGCCGCCTGCAGGCGTCCCTGGCCGCCGGATGGGTCCCGCCGGCCTGCCCCTCGCACTCGAGCCGGAAGGTGCCGTCGGCCTTGGGGTGCCCGCTCTTGGAGACGGTCACGGTGAGGCTGTCCGCCTCCGCCAGCAGCGACAGCGGCGGAATCGGCCCCAGCACCGGGGCCTCGACGGTGCCGGCGGCGGGGGCGGCCGAGGCGGTGGCGAGGGTCGCGAAGGTCGCGAAGGTCGCGAGGACAGAGCGGCGCAGCATACGAACTCCAGGGACGCGGGTGGCAGGCGGTGATGCCCCACTCCCTCTAACGCTCCGTACTGCCGTTCGTTGCGCAACCGGAGTGCGCCGCGGGGCTTTGCCCTGGGCCCGGGAGGCCTAGTACGGTGAGAAGCGATTGGTGACACACGGCTCGCCTGTGTCATCATCTGCACGCACCATCCGCGCCCGCGCGGGGTGCATGGAGGCGTCGCCTAGTCCGGTCTATGGCGCCGCACTGCTAATGCGGTTTGGGCCTTAAAGCCCATCGAGGGTTCAAATCCCTCCGCCTCCGCCCCTACCGAAGCCCCGGCCCCCACGGCCGGGGCTTCGGCCGTTTCCGGGAGTGCACGGGTCTTGCCTTCCCGGGCGCCACCCGGTCCGGTCCCGGACCTCGTTCGGGCCCGTCCCGGCCCGTTCCGGCCCCGGGGAGCGCGTGCCCCCCTCACCCGTCCGGCGGACACACCACCGCCCTCTGAGGGTGTTTCCGCAGGTCAGAGGGGGTCTGGCTAATGGATTTCGCGTCACGGCGCAGGTCATGTAATGTTGTCCACGCAACGCCGACCGGCAAGAAAAAAGCCGGGAAGCACAAGCACTCGTAGCTTAACGGATAGAGCATCTGACTACGGATCAGAAGGTTGCAGGTTCGAATCCTGCCGAGTGCACAGCCTGAGAGGCCCCGGACGAAAGTCCGGGGCCTCTCGCGTTGTCGGGGTGTCCCACGGTGGTGACGGGACGGCAATCCGGCGCGGCTGAGGGGTGCGTGGGCGTCGGTCCCCGCCCCGGCACCCCCTAGCGGTTCGGGGGTGTCCGCGGGCGGTCCCGGTGGACGGCCGCGACCACGGCGGTCACGGCGGCGGTCACGGCGACACTCCCGATCATGACCATCCCGACGCCGATCACGAAGAGGCCGCTGGAGTCGTCCGACCAGTCGTAGAAGGCGGCCACGGTCAGCCCGGCCGAGGTGCCCAGGACCGCGTCCGTGACGTAGCCCCTGGACGCCGCCCAGTACACCGGCACCAGCAGCGTCAGCACCAGCCCGATCACCTGCCACGCCTCGTACGGGCCGGTCGTCGACCCGTCGGGGTGCACGTCGCGGTGCTGGTCCCAGCCCAGCCAGGCGGCCCACAGCGCGAGCGCCGCCAGGGCCGTCGCGAGGGTCGCCGACAGCTGAGGGGTGAAGTTCCGAGGTCCTTGTCGCATGGCCCCAGCGTGCCCGCTCCGCCCGAGCCCAGGCAGAGCGCACCTACTCAGCTTCGCCCGGGTGTTGCGACTCAGGAGGACCGCGTACGCGATCGGCCGCCGTGCGCCGAGCGAGGGACCGCGTCACCGGGGTCGTCCTCGTCGGTTTCGGGCTCAAGGCGGCCACCGCACAGTCCTGACCGCGCCAACGCGGCCGGATCGCGACCTGTCAGGACCGTGTGTCGGCGCTCACACTCGGGCGTATGGGGGCGACAGGGGACTTTCCGGGGTCGGTCTGCCAGGCGTGTGCGACGGAGGGCCCCGGCGTGCGGGCGCGGGGCCGGATCAGTCTCATGGCGGTGCTCTGCGACGCCTGCTGGAACCGCGCCGCCAACGACCTCGCCGCGGACGAGGGCGCCACGGCCGCGCCCCGGCCCGATCCGGATCCCGAGGACACCGCGTGGATCGAGCCGGCGCCCTGCCGGGCGTGCGGCGCCGAGGTGCGGGTGCTCCCGACGAACTACGACCGCTGGATCGTGCTGGCCACCGTCGAGCTGCCCGCCAAGGACGTCCCCCCGCGGTTCCGTTGGCGGCTGGTGCACGGGCAGGACGGGGCGGTGGCCGTGCGCGTCCGGGGGATCGAGCCGGCGCTCGGTGATCCGGTGGTTCCGGACCACCGCATGCTGTGCCCCGCCCAGGAGGCGGCAGCCCCTCCGTGAGACACCCGGCTCACGGGCCCGTACGGGGCCGGCCCGGGCGCCCTGGCGCGAGGGCCGCGCGGCCGCCGTCCCGTGGCGCAGACTGGTCACTCCGGAGGCGTGGGACGGGAGTGAGCACGTGGTGTGGCGGTGTGCCGGGTTGCGGTGGAACGG
>NZ_RDBI01000040.1:2437972-2468431 GCF_008042125.1 Streptomyces sp. MS191 | reverse complement strand
GCTCCAGCGTCTCCGCCCAGCCGGCGAGCCCGACGGCCCGCCGGTGCAGCTCCTCGATCTCGCGGGCGRGCTCGGCTACGGGCAGCAGCTCGGTTTCCGGGCCGTGGGGCCGCGCAGGTGCCCCGGAGCCCGCGGCAATCCCTGTCCGCTCGACGCGACGGTGCCCGCCCGCAGCACGGGCGGCCAGTGCCCCGAGTGCGCGCGCCTCGACCGGCTGCACTCGGTGGCGGCGGACACGACCGCCGACGACCCGCGGCCGTACCGCGTGTACCTCGCCTGGTTCGGGCCCGGGATGGTCAAGGTCGGGATCACGGCGGAGGCCCGGGGCGACGCCCGGCTCCTCGAGCAGGGGGCCGTCGCCTTCGGCTGGCTCGGGCGGGGCCCGCTCATGGCCGCGCGGCGGACCGAGGAGCTGCTGCGGCACGCGCTGAAGGTGCCCGACCGGATCCCGTACGCGCAGAAGCGCGCCGTACGCCACGACCTGCCGCCCGTCGCCGAGCGCGCCCGCGAGATCGAGGAGCTGCACCGGCGGGCCGTCGGGCTCGCCGGCTGGGCGGAGACGCTGGAGCCGCTTCCCCCGCGGGTGCACGACCACGGCGAGGCGTTCCGGCTCGACGCGCTGCCGCCGCTCGACGGCGCCGTCGCCGAGCTCGTCGACGGCGGCGCGGTCACCGGCCGGCTGCTCGCCGCCGCCGGCCCCGACCTGCACCTCCTGGACCCGGCGGGGCGGGCGCTCGCCCTCGACACCCGGCTGATGAGCGGCTGGGGACTCGTCTCCGCCTCCCCCGGCCCAAGGTGATCCACATGACCCCGAAACCGGTGGCGGGCCTCGAACCGCCCTACTACACCGCTGTCTTCACCTCGGTCCGGCCCGACCAGCCCGAGGGATACGCGGAGACCTCCGCCCGGCTCCAGGAACTCGTCCAGGAGATCCCCGGCTTCCTCGGCTACGAGTCCGCCCGCACCCCCGGCGGCCTCGGCATCACCGTCGCGTACTTCCGCGACCTCGACGCCCTCACCGCCTGGCAGCACCAACCCGAGCACCAGGCGGCCAAGCGCCACGGGCGGGAGCACTGGTACGAGAGCTACAGCGTCCACATCGGCAGGGTCGAGCGGAGCTACGGCTTTGACCGGAACTGACCCCCGGGCCCTCGCCGAGCGGCTCGGGCTCCCCGGGCTCGTCGACGTCCACACCCACTTCATGCCCAAGAACGTCCTCGACAAGGTGTGGGCGTACTTCGACGCCGTCGGGCCCCTGACCGGCCTGGAGTGGCCCATCACGTACCGCGAGGAGGAGGAGCGCCGGGTCGCCCTCCTCAGGGAGTTCGGGGTCCTCGCGTTCACCTCGATGCTCTACCCGCACAAGGCCGGCATGGCCCGGTGGCTCAACGGCTGGGCGGCCGACTTCGCGGCCCGCACCCCGGACTGCCTGCACACGGCGACCCTCTATCCGGAGCCGGAGGCCGCCGGATACGTCCGGCAGGCCCTGGACGGCGGGGCGCGCGTCTTCAAGGTGCACCTCCAGGTCGGCGGCTTCGATCCCAACGACGAGCTGCTGGACGTCTGCTGGGGCGCGATCGCCGAGGCCGGCGTGCCGGTGGTCGTGCACTGCGGTTCGGGGCCCGTGGCCGGGAAGTTCACCGGGCCCGGTCCCGTCGGGCGGCTGCTGGCCCGCCACCCCGGGCTGCGGCTGATCGTCGCGCACATGGGGATGCCCGAGTACTCCGACTTCCTCGACCTGGCCGAGCGGTACGAGGGCGTCCACCTGGACACCACGATGGCCTTCACCGACTTCAGCGAGCGTCTCGCGCCCTTCCCCGTGGACGAGCGCCCGCGCCTGCTGGCCCTCGGCGACCGGATCCTCCTCGGCTCGGACTTCCCGAACATCCCGTACCCGTACGCCCACCAGCTGGACGCGCTCGAAGGGCTCGGGCTGGGCGACGACTGGCTCCGCGCGGTCCTCCACGACAACGCCGCCGAGCTGTTCTCGCTGCCCCGGGGGCGGCGCCCGGACGGGGCGCGCGGCGGCCGGTCCGGGGGTCCGGACGGTTCTCAGGGAATTCACAGGTAAGCGCAAGGAGGATCTCAGCGCCGGCGGACAGCGTGGCAGCATGACCGCCATCACGCCGCATCGGCGCACCGACATGCTCCGGCCCGACGGCTCCGCCGTCCGTGTCCTCGTCGTGGACGACGAGGCGTCGCTGGCAGAGCTCCTCTCCATGGCCCTGCGCTACGAGGGCTGGCAGGTCCACAGTGCCGGCGACGGGGCCGGGGCCCTTCGCGTGGCGCGGGAGTTCCGGCCCGACGCGGTGATCCTCGACATGATGCTGCCCGACATGGACGGCCTGTCCGTGCTCGCCGGGCTGCGGCGCGAGCTGCCCGAGGTGCCGGTGCTGTTCCTGACGGCGAAGGACGCCGTCGAGGACCGGATCGCCGGGCTCACGGCGGGCGGCGACGACTACGTCACCAAGCCGTTCAGCCTGGAGGAGGTGGTGGCGCGGCTGCGCGGGCTGATCCGGCGTTCCGGCGCCGCGCAGGCGCGCAGCGAGTCGCTTCTCGCCGTCGGTGACCTCACCCTCGACGAGGACAGCCACGAGGTGACCCGCGGGGGCGAGTCGATCCACCTCACGGCCACCGAGTTCGAGCTGCTGCGGTACCTCATGCGCAACCCCCGCCGGGTGCTCAGCAAGGCGCAGATCCTCGACCGGGTGTGGTCGTACGACTTCGGCGGCCAGGCCAACGTCGTCGAGCTGTACATCTCCTACCTGCGGCGGAAGATCGACGCGGGCCGCTCCCCCATGATCCACACCCGGCGCGGCGCCGGGTACCTCATCAAGCCGGGGGAGTAGCCGCCGCATGTCCGCCCCGACCCCGCGGGTCACCTCGTGGCTGTCCTCGTCGAGGGTGAGGTCACCGACGGCGAGAAGCGACTCGCTGCGCGCCTGCGCGGCGCCGGAACGCCGGATCAGCCCGCGCAGCCGCGCCACCACCTCCTCCAGGCTGAACGGCTTGGTGACGTAGTCGTCGCCGCCCGCCGTGAGCCCGGCGATCCGGTCCTCGACGGCGTCCTTCGCCGTCAGGAACAGCACCGGCACCTGTCCGCGCCGGTCCCGTCCCGCCCGGCCGCCCCGCGCGCCGCGCGGCGGCGGTCCCCGCGGACCCGGCCCTGGTCGCTGCGGACCCGGCTCGTGGTCTCCGCCGTCACCCTGATCGCGGTCGTGGCCGCCGTCATCGGGACGGTGACGACGCTCGCCTTCCGCTCCTACCTGTACGACCAGGCCGACCGGCAGCTGCGCGGCGTCTCGAACCGGGCCGCCGGCCCGCCCGGCGCCCCCGACGTCCCGGAGAGCCCGCGGAGCCCCCTCGGCTTCGTCCTCGGGCCCGGCACACCGCTGGGCACGGTCGGCGCGGAGGTCGTGGACGGCGAGCTGAAGGAGGCCAAGGTCTTCGACGGCAACGGGGAGCCCTACGACGGCCCCCGGTCCACGTCCCTCGACGCGGCCCAGCGGACCGCCCTCGCCGCCGTCCCGCGCGACGGCGAGCCGCACACGGTCGAACTCCCCGGCGGACTCGGCGACTACCGGGTCGAGTACGCCTCCGGCGCCCGCGGGGACTACCTCACCGGCATACCGCTGGCCGAGGTCCAGGACTCGCTCTCCACCCTGGTCCTGGTCGAGTTGAGCGTCACCGGCGCCGGGCTCGTCGCCGCGTCCCTCGCCGGCGGCGCCCTGGTGGGGATCGCGCTCCGGCCGCTGCGCCGGGTCGCCGCGACCGCCACCCAAGTCTCCGAACTCCCCCTGCACAGCGGCGAGGTGGCGCTCGACCAGCGGGTGCCCGAAGCCGATCCGCGGACCGAGGTCGGGCAGGTCGGCGCGGCCATCAACCGGATGCTCGACCACGTCCACTCCGCGCTCCACGCCCGCCAGCAGAGCGAGACCCGGGTCCGGCAGTTCGTCGCGGACGCCAGCCACGAGCTGCGCACACCCCTGGCCTCGATCCGCGGCTACGCCGAGCTGACCCGGCGCGGCCGGGAGGAGTGCGGTCCCGACACCCGGCACGCGCTCGGGCGGATCGAGTCCGAGGCCACCCGGATGACCGGCCTGGTGGAGGACCTGCTGCTGCTCGCCCGGCTGGACGCCGGCCGCCCGCTCTCGCGCGGGAGCACCGAGCTCGCGCCGCTGGTCGTGGACGCCCTCTCCGACGCCCGCGCGGCCGGCCCGGACCACCACTGGCGCCTCGAACTCCCGGGGCACAACGTGGCGGTGGAGGCCGACGACGCCCGTCTCCACCAGGTCCTCGTCAACCTCCTGGGCAACGCCCGTACGCACACCCCGCCCGGCACGACGGTCACCGCCCGGGTGCGGGGGGACGGCGACCGGGCGGTGCTGGAGGTCGAGGACGACGGCCCCGGCATCCCCGCGGACCTCCTCCCGTCCGTCTTCGAGCGCTTCGCGCGCGGCGACGCCTCCCGCGCACGCCGTGCGGGCGGCGGGAGTACGGGCCTGGGCCTGGCGATCGTCCGCGCGGTCGCCGTGGCGCACGGCGGCGACGTGACCGTGCGCAGCCGTCCCGGCGCGACCGTGTTCGCCGTGTCGCTGCCCCTCGGCCGCCCCGCGGAGGACACCGTCCCGGCGGCCGCCGCGGACTCACAGGCAGGGCACAGGCTCATCACACAGCCGTGACAGCGGCCCCGGCGAGGGTCGTCGGCATGCGAACCCAATCGACAACGGGACCCACGCCCGGCACCCTTCCCGCCCGGGAGCACCTGCCCGTGGGCGCGGCCGGGCGGCCCGTCCTCGACGTGGTGATTCCCGTCCACAACGAGGAGAAGGACCTGGAGCCCTGCATCCTGCGGCTCCACGAGCACCTCTCCCGCACCTTCCCCTACGGCTTCCGGATCACGGTCGCCGACAACGCCTCCACCGACAGCACCCCGGTCGTCGCCGCGGGCCTGGCCGACGAACTGCCCGAGGTGCGCTCCGTGCGCCTGGAGCAGAAGGGGCGGGGCCGTGCGCTGCGGACGGTGTGGTCGCACTCGGACGCGCCCGTCCTCGCCTACATGGACGTGGACCTGTCCACCGACCTCAACGCGCTGCTGCCGCTCGTCGCGCCCCTCATCTCCGGTCACTCGGACCTGGCGATCGGCTCACGCCTGGCGCGCTCCTCGCGGGTGGTGCGAGGGCCGAAGCGGGAGTTCATCTCCCGGGCCTACAACCTGATCCTGCGCGGCTCGCTCGCCGCCCGGTTCTCCGACGCCCAGTGCGGGTTCAAGGCGATCCGGCGGGAGGTGGCCGAGCGGCTGCTGCCGATGGTCGAGGACACCGGCTGGTTCTTCGACACGGAGATGCTGGTGCTCGCCGAACGGGCGGGGCTGCGGATCCACGAGGTTCCCGTCGACTGGGTCGACGACCCGGACTCCAGCGTCCACATCGTGCGGACGGCGAGCGAGGACCTGAAGGGCGTCTGGCGGGTCGGGCGGGCGCTCGCGACGGGTTCGCTGCCGCTGGACCGGCTGGCCCGCCCCTTCGGCGACGACCCGCGGGACCGCCGGCTCGCCGGGGTGCCGCGCGGACTGGCCCGTCAGCTGGTCGGCTTCTGCGTGGTCGGCGCGCTGTCCACCCTCTTCTACCTGGCGCTCTACTCGCTCTTCCGCACGGGCGCCGGCCCCCAGCTCGCCAACGCCGCCGCCCTCCTCGTCTCGGCCGTCGCCAACACCGCGGCCAACCGGCGCCTGACCTTCGGGGTGCGGGGACGCGACCGCGCCGTCCGCCACCAGGCGCAGGGCCTCGTGGTCTTCGGGATCGGCCTCGCCCTGACCAGCGGTTCGCTGGCCGCGCTCGGCGCGGTCGGCGGCGACCCGGCCCACTCCACCGAGCTGGCGGTGCTGATCACCGCCAACCTCGCCGCGACGGTGCTGCGTTTCCTCCTCTTCCGGCTCTGGGTCTTCCCGGACTCCGACTCCACCGCAAGGACCTCCCGATGACCTCGACGACTCACGCCCGGCCCGACCGACCGTGGCACGTACGGCTCCGGCGCGGGCGGCCCGACGACGCCCCCTGGGTCCGGCCGGCCTTCCTGGGCCTCCTGCTGGCCACCGCCGCGCTCTACCTCTGGAACCTGAGCGCCTCCGGCTACGCCAACTCCTTCTACTCCGCGGCCGTGCAGGCCGGCGGCGAGAGCTGGAAGGCCTTCTTCTTCGGCTCGCTCGACGCGGCCAACGCCATCACCGTCGACAAGCCGCCTGCCGCGCTGTGGCCGATGGCCCTGTCCGTACGCCTCTTCGGGCTCGGCTCCTGGCAGATCCTGGTGCCCGAGGTGCTGATGGGCGTGGCCACCGTGGCGGTCCTGTACGCGGCGGTCCGGCGCCGGTTCGGCGCGGGCGCCGGGCTGATCGCGGGCGCCGTTCTCGCGCTCACGCCGGTCGCCGCCCTGATGTTCCGCTTCAACAACCCGGACGCGCTGCTGGCGTTGCTCATGACGGTCGCCGTCTACTGCGTCCTGCGGGCGCTGGAGCAGGGCGGGACGAAGTGGCTGGTGGGGGCCGGGGTGGCCTTCGGATTCGCGTTCCTCGCCAAGACGCTGCAGGCGTTCCTCATCCTGCCGCCGCTGGCCCTGGTGTACGCGGTGTGCGCGCCGGGCGGTCTCGGCCGGAGGATCGGCCGGCTCGCGCTCGCCGGTCTGGCGATGGTGGTGTCGGCCGGCTGGTGGGTGGCCCTGGTCGAGCTGTGGCCGGCGTCCTCCCGGCCGTACGTCGGAGGCTCGCAGAACAACAGCTTCCTGGAGCTCACCTTCGGCTACAACGGGCTCGGCCGGCTCAACGGCGACGAGACCGGCAGCGTGGGCGGCGGGGCCCGCGGCGGGGGCGCCCCCGGCGGCGCCGAGTTCGCGGGCGGCGAGCTGCCGGCCGGGCCGGGCATGCCCGGTGGCGGCGGTGGCGGTGGCTGGGGCGAGACCGGCATCGGGCGGATGTTCAACGACGCCGTCGGCGGCCAGGTCTCCTGGCTGCTGCCTGCCGCGCTGCTCCTGCTGGTCGCGGGTCTGCTGGTCACGCGCCGCGCGGCGCGTACGGACACGGCCCGCGCGGCGTTCCTGGTCTGGGGCGGTTCGCTGCTGATGACGCTGGCCGTCTTCAGCTTCATGGCCGGCATCTTCCACGAGTACTACACGGTGGCCCTGGCCCCGTACATCGCGGCGCTGGTCGGCATGGGCGCGGGCGTGCTGTGGGAGGAGCGGACCCGCTTCGCCGCCTCGGCGGCGCTGGCGGTGTCGGTCGCGGCCACGGCGGTGTGGGGCTGGGTGCTGCTGGGCCGGACGCCGGACTGGCTTCCCTGGCTGCGCTGGGCGGTGCTGGTCGCCGGCGTGGTCGCGGCCCTCGGGCTGCTGCTCGCCGGCCGGGTCGACCGCCGGATCGGGCTCGGGGTCGCCGGTCTCGGTCTGGCGGCGGGGCTCGCGGGACCGTTCGCGTACACGCTGGCGACGGTCGACGCGGGGCACCAGGGCTCGATCGTGACGGCCGGTCCGGCGGGTGGCGCCCTGGGTGGCCGGGGTCCGGGCGGCGGCGGCCGGGCGGCGGCCGCGGACGGGCAGGGCGGCGGGAACGGCCGGTTCCCCGGTGGCGCCATGCCGGGCGGCCAGGGCGGCCAGGGCGGCCAGGGCGGCCAGGCCGGTCAGGGCCCCGGCGGCGGCACGGGCATGATGCCCGGCGGCCAGGGCCAGGGCGTGCCCGGCGGTACCCCGCCGCAGGGCACACCGGACGGCCAGGGGCGGCGCGACGGGGGTCTCGAACGCTTCGGCCCGGGCGGCGGCGGTGCGGGCGGTCTGCTGAACGGCGCGAGCGTCGGTTCCCAGTCCAAGGCCGCGCTGCTCGACGGCGCGGACGACTACACCTGGGTCGCCGCCGCGATCGGCGCCCAGAACGCCGCCGGCTATCAGCTCGCCACGGAGAAGCCGGTCATGGCGATCGGCGGCTTCAACGGCAGCGACCCGTCCCCGACCCTCGCGCGGTTCAAGCAGTACGTGGCCCAGGGGAGGATCCACTACTTCGTCGGCGGGGGCGGCGGAGGGGGCATGGGCCCCGGCGGCGGCACGAGCTCGGAGATCTCCACGTGGGTCGRCGCCACCTTCGAGCAGGTCACGCTCGACGGCTCGACCTTCTACGACCTGACCCGGAAGAAGTAGCCCCGGCGGAGGCGTACCGGGCCGCGGGCTTCCCTGAGGAAGCGGCCCGGGAGTAAATCGCTATACAGCGTAAGAGCCCCCTTGTACGGTGTACGAGCTCGACTCACGTACACCGTACAAGGGGGCCTCATGACGGCGACGACCGCCGGTACCGCACCCACCGCCGGACAGACCGCCGGCGGCCACCCGCAGCGCTGGCTGATCCTGGGCGTCATCTGCCTCGCCCAGCTCACCGTGCTGCTCGACAACACCGTCCTCAGCGTCGCCATCCCGTCGCTGACCTCCGAACTCCACGCGTCCACCACCGACATCCAGTGGATGATCAACGCGTACTCGCTCGTCCAGTCCGGTCTGCTGCTCACCGCCGGAAACGCCGCCGACCGCTACGGCCGCAAGAAGCTGCTCGCCGCCGGCCTCGCGCTCTTCGGCCTCGGCTCGCTCGCCGCCGGCCTCGCCGGCTCCACCGCCCAGCTCATCGCCGCCCGCGCGGGCATGGGCGTCGGCGGCGCACTCCTCATGACCACCACGCTCGCCGTCGTCATGCAGATCTTCGACGACTCCGAGCGGGTCAAGGCCATCGCGCTCTGGTCCACCGTCGCCTCCCTCGGCTTCGCCGGCGGACCGCTCATCGGCGGCGTGATCCTCGACCACTTCTGGTGGGGAATGATCTTCCTCGTCAACCTCCCGGTCGCGGCCGTCGCACTCGTCGCCGTGCTGAGACTGGTCCCCGAGTCGAAGAACCCCCAGGGCGAACGCCCCGACCTGCTCGGCGCCCTGCTCTCCACCATCGGCATGACCGCCGCGGTCTACGCGATCATCACCGGCCCCGAACACGGCTGGACCTCCGCCGAGGTACTGCTCCCGGCCGCCCTCGGGGTCCTCGTCCTCGGCGCCTTCGCCCGGTGGGAACTGCGCACCCCGCACCCCATGCTCGACATGCACTTCTTCCGCAACCAGACGTTCGTGGGCGCCGTCGCCGGCTCGATCCTCGTCGTCTTCGGCATGGGCGGCTCGCTCTTCCTGCTCACCCAGCACCTGCAGTTCGTCCTCGGGTACGAGCCGCTGGAGGCCGGCCTGCGGATGGCCCCGCTCGCCCTGACGATCGTCGCCCTCAACCTGACCGGGATCGGGCCGAAGATCGTCACCAGGCTTGGCACCCCGCCCACCGTCGTCCTCGGCATGACCCTGGTCTCCGGCGGTCTCACCTCCATCGCGCTGCTCGGCGGCGGCACCGACGGCAGCTACGGGGGCATGCTCCTCGGCCTGCTCCTGATGGGCGGCGGCATCGCCGTCTCGTCCCCCGCCATGGCCAACGCCATCATGAGTGCGATCCCGCCCGAGAAGGCGGGAGTCGGCGCCGGCGTCAACGGCACGCTCGCCGAGTTCGGCAACGGCCTCGGCGTCGCCGTGCTCGGAGCCGTACTCAACGCCCGCTTCGCGACCCTGGTCGCCGTCACCGCCACCTCGCTCCCCGCGGCACTCGCCGCGGCCGGCACCGACGCCGAACGGGCCGAGATCTCCGACGCCTTCGCCTCCGGACTCCAGACCAGCCAACTCGTCGGCGCGATCGCCGTCTTCGCGGGCGGCCTGCTCGCGGCGGCACTGCTCCGGCGCGCGCAACGGTCGGCGAAGCGGTCCACCGCGGCGGCCGGACCGGACACGGCCGCTGCATAGCATGGGAGGGGATCGCTGACAGACGGAGGAACGCGATGGTCAAGGCAGCAGACCGGGCCGCGAACCCGGCGCGTTCCAGCGTCTGGCTGGAGAAGAGGGCCGCCCGCGCCGGGGGCGGCCCCGCCGGACTCGACCGCGACCGGATCGTCGCCGCCTCGATCAGGATGCTGGACGAGGAGGGCCTCGCGAAGCTGTCGATGCGCAAGCTCGCCACCGACCTGGGCGTCACCGCGATGTCGCTCTACTGGTACGTGGACACCAAGGACGACATCATCGAGTTCGCCCTCGACGCCGTCTACGGGGAGATCGACCTCGACGCGATCGACACCGCCGGTGGCTGGCGGGAGCGGATCCGGGCCCTCGCCCTCGCCTACCGCCGGATGCTCGTCCGCCACCCCTGGGTGTCCCCCAGCGCCGGCGCCTACATGAACATCGGCCCGCACGCCCTCGCCGTCGCCCGCAGGATCCAGGACGCGGTCCGCGACACCGGACTGCCCCTGAGCGGCCAGCCGGGCGCGACGTCGGCCGTCTTCCAGTTCGTCTACGGCTACGGGACGATCGAGTCCCAGTTCGGACGCCGCGCGGCCGAAGCCGGCATGTCCCAGGACGAGTTCTACGCCCAGTCCGTCGCGGCCTTCCGCGGCGACCCCGAATTCTCGGCCCAGCTCGAGGGCATGACGGAGATCCTCGACGAGCGCGCCACCCACGGCGACGTCAGCGACATCTGGGAACGGGACTTCGCCTGCGCCCTGGACATCCTGGTCGCCGGCATCGAGGTCATGGTCGCCCGGCACACCGGCGAGACCCGGGCATGACATGACGGAGCGGCGGGCCGTCCCCTGCCCGCCGCTCCGTACCCGACCCGGCCGCGCCTCCGCTCGGAGCGCGGCCGGGAGTCTTCTCAGTCCTCCTGCGCCGCGGTCACCGTGCCGCTGCTCTTCAGGGCGACCTCCTTGATGAACAGCGTCACCAGGAAGGCGAGCAGCGCGAAGGGCGCCGAGTAGAGGAAGACGTCCGCGACACCGTGTCCGTACGCGCTCTCCATGACCGTACGGATCGGGGCCGGCAGCTTGTCCATGTCCGGGATGCCGCCACCGGAACCGCCCTGGCCCAGGGCCGCCGCGGCCTTGGGGCCGAGCGCCGTCAGGCCGTCCTGGACGTAGTGCGTGACCCGGTGGGCCATGACCGCGCCGAGCGCCGAGACACCGATCGCACCGCCCAGCGAGCGGAAGAAGGTGACGACGGACGAGGCGGAGCCGAGGTCGGACGGGGCGACCTGGTTCTGCGTGCAGAGCACCAGGTTCTGCATCATCATGCCGAGGCCCAGACCCATCACGGCCATGAAGACGGCGATGTGCCAGTACTCCGTGTCGTAGCGGATCGTGCCGAGCAGGCCGAGGCCGCCGGTCACCAGGACGCCGCCGCTGACCAGCCACGCCTTCCACTTGCCGGTCTTGGTGATGACCTGGCCGGAGACGGTGGAGGAGACGAACAGGCCGGCGATCATCGGGATCGTCAGGACACCGGACATCGTCGGGGACTCGTTGCGGGCCAGCTGGAAGTACTGGCTGAAGAAGACCGTGCCGGCGAACATCGCGACACCCACGAAGAGCGAGGCGAGCGAGGCCAGGGTGATGGTGCGGTTGCGGAAGAGACGCAGCGGGATGATCGGCTCGTCGGCCTTCGACTCGACGAGGACGAAGAGCGCGCCGAGCAGGACCGCACCGCCGACCATGACGGCCGTCTGCCAGGACATCCAGTCGTACTTGTCGCCCGCGAAGGTCACCCAGATCAGCAGCAGCGACACCGCGGCGCTGATGACGGCGGCACCGGCCCAGTCGACCTTCACCCGGCGCTTCACGACGGGGAGCTTCAGGGTCTTCTGGAGCACCAGCAGCGCGATCAGCGCGAACGGCACGCCGACGTAGAAGCACCAGCGCCAGCCGAGCCAGTCGGTGTCGGTGATGACACCGCCGAGCAGCGGGCCGCCGACGGTGGCCACGGCGAAGGTGGCACCGAGGTAGCCGCTGTACCGGCCGCGCTCACGCGGGGCGATCATGGCGGCCAGGATGATCTGCGACAGCGCGGTCAGACCGCCGACGCCGATGCCCTGGACGACGCGGCAGGCGATGAGCATGCCGGTGTTCTGCGAGAGACCGGCGACGACCGAGCCCCCGACGTAGATGAGCAGCGCTATCTGGACGAGCAGCTTCTTGGAGAAGAGGTCGGCGAGCTTGCCCCACAGCGGCGTGGTCGCGGTCATCGAGAGCAGCGCCGCGGTGACGACCCAGGTGTAGGCGGACTGGCCGCCGCCGAGGTCGGTGATGATCTGCGGGAGGGCGTTGGAGACGATCGTCGAGGACAGGATGGCGACGAACATGCCGAGCAGCAGCCCGGACAGCGCCTCCATGATCTGCCGGTGCGTCATGGGAGCGCTGTCCCCGTGACCGGTGACGCCGTCCCGCACGCCGACGTCGGGCGTGGTCGTAGCCATGAAGTTCCTTTGTTTCCGAAGTCTCAAGCCTGGAGGGCCCGGCAGTCCCCGAAGGAGTCCCGGAGGCGGCCCAGCAGTGTGGTGAGCAGTTCGACGTCGTCGTCGGACCACTCCGCGAGGGTGCGGGCGAATGCCTGGGTCACCCGGTGGTTCAGTTCGCCGAGCATGTCCCGGCCCGCGGCCGTCAGCCGCAGGATCCGGGAGCGCCGGTCGCCCGGGTCGGGCAGCCGCTCGACCCAGCCGTGGTCCACGGTGTTGGCGACGTGACGGCTGCACACCGACATGTCGACGGCCATGAGTTCGGCGAGCCGACTCATGCGCATGTCCCCGTGGTGCTGCAGGAGGGCCAGTACGGCGGCCGACCCGCCCTGGCACTCGACGGGGAGGACGCGCGCCATTCCGCGTTTCACGGCGCCGATGGCGCTCACCTGGCGGGCGAGGTTCTCGTAGCGGCTCTGCGTCTCCAACGGGCACCCCATGCATGTTGTTGCTTAGGGCAACCATAGAGATGGATGGTTGCTTCAGGCAAACTAAATCGGTCAAACGGCGCTAAAGAATCGGCAAAGGTGGGTGAAGCGCGGGGGAGCGGTGCCGGAGGCGTGCCGGAAGGGGCTGGAGGGGCGGCGCTGGTCCCCGTCCGCCAGCGTGGGCGTGGAGAGGACCAGGGCGGCCGGGGCCGGCGCGGGTGCCGGGGACGTCGTGCCGGGGGCCGGAGGGATGGTCGTGGCGGGCGCGGTGGTGCCCGGTCGCCCCGGGGTGGGCGCCGAGGTTCCGGTGCCCGGGCTCGTGCCCGTACTCCCGCCGCCCGGGGACGTGGACCCGCCGGGCCGGGATCCGGGGCCCCCGCCCGCCGCCGGGGTCGTGCCCGGCGGAGATGTGCCGGGGGAGCCCGGGCGTGGGGACGCCGTCCCCTGGCCCGACGGGCCGTCCAGCGGGATCAGTGTGACCGTGCCGGACGGTGCCACCGGGCCGTTCGGCGAGGAGCCCGCGCCCACGGCAGCGTACCCCTCGCCGTCCCCTCCGCCGCACGCGGTCAGCGCCCCGCCGAGGCAGAGCGCGACCACCGTCAGGAGTGACCTCTGTCGCCGCATGGCGCCAGTCTGGCTGACGATCCGTCAGCAAGGAACCCGTGTGCGGAGGTTCAGTCCGCGATCAGGCCCTGCCGGAGCTGTGCCAGCGTCCGCGTCAGCAGGCGGGAGACGTGCATCTGGGAGATGCCGACCTCCTCGCCGATCTGGGACTGGGTCATGTTGGCGAAGAACCGCAGCATGATGATCTGCCGTTCCCTGGGCGGGAGTTTGGCGAGCAGCGGCTTCAGCGACTCGCGGTACTCGACGCCCTCCAGCGCCGTGTCCTCGTATCCGAGCCGGTCCGCGAGCGACCCCTCGCCGCCGTCGTCCTCGGGCGAGGGCGAGTCCAGCGAGGAGGCGGTGTAGGCGTTGCCGACGGCGAGGCCGTCGACGACGTCCTCCTCCGACACCCCCAGGACGGCGGCGAGTTCGGGAACGGTCGGCGACCGGTCCAGCTTCTGCGCGAGCTCGTCGCTCGCCTTGGTGAGCGCGAGCCGGAGCTCCTGGAGCCGGCGCGGCACCCGCACCGACCACGAGGTGTCGCGGAAGAAGCGCTTGATCTCGCCGACGACCGTGGGCATCGCGAACGTCGGGAACTCCACGCCGCGTTCGCAGTCGAAGCGGTCGATCGCCTTGATCAGGCCGATGGTGCCGACCTGGACGATGTCCTCCATCGGCTCGTTGCGGGAGCGGAAGCGGGCCGCCGCGTACCGCACGAGCGGCAGGTTGAGCTGGATCAGGGTGTCGCGTACGTAGGTCCGCTCGGGGCTGTCCGCGGCGGCGCCCTGGGTGTCCAGGGCGCGGAGCCGGAGGAACAGGGAGCGGGAGAGGGTGCGGGTGTCGATGGCTTCCGGCGAGACGACAAGCGGCGCGGCGGGCTCGGTGTCCGGTGCGGGCGCGGGGGCCGGCACCTGCTGCTGCGCCGGCACGTGGGCCTGTACCGGCGTGTGCGCGAGCACGGGCGTGAGCGTGAGCACCTTCGAGCTGCCCTGTTCTGCGGACATGCCACCCCCTTGAGGTCGCGGACGGTCGCGGCGGCCACGACCATCGGAGGAACGCAGCCTCCACCTGAATACCGGAGGCGGGGCTGCGGCAAACGCGGTTCCAGCAGAATGTCACATGTCGGCAACACGCTGTAGTGACTTGTCGACAAGGCGAGGGGGGAAATCCGCAGGAAACAAGGGGTGTACGGCATTTGGGGCGCCGCAGAACTGCTCCGAACCGGTCTACCCGTTCCGGCTACGCTTCGATCCTGTTTGCGGATCTCAAACGCGCGAAGCTCCGGGCGAGGAGCCTTGACACGTGCATCTGCGAGACCCCGAGTTCCTGACTGATCTGTGACTGGGTCAGGTTGCTGTAGTACCGGAGCATCAGGATCCGTTGCTCGCGCTCGGGCAGCTGGACGAGCAGATGCCGTACGAGGTCGCGGTGTTCGACGCCGGCGAGGGCGGGGTCCTCGTAGCCGAGCCGGTCGAGCAGTCCGGGCAGGCCGTCGCCCTCCTGGGCCGCCTCCAGGGAGGTCGCGTGGTACGACCGGCCGGCCTCGATGCAGGCCAGGACCTCGTCCTCGCCGATGCGCAGCCGTTCGGCGATCTCGGCGGTGGTGGGGGAACGGCCGTGAGCGGTCGTCAGGTCCTCTGTGGCGCCGTTGACCTGGACCCAGAGCTCGTGGAGCCGGCGCGGCACGTGCACGGTCCGTACGTTGTCGCGGAAGTAGCGCTTGATCTCGCCGACGACCGTGGGCATCGCGAAGGTCGGGAACTGGACGCCGCGGTCCGGGTCGAAGCGGTCGATGGCGTTGATGAGGCCGATGGTGCCGACCTGGACGACGTCCTCCATGGGCTCGTTGCGCGAGCGGAAGCGGGCCGCCGCGTACCGCACGAGCGGCAGGTTGGCCTCGATCAGGGCCCCGCGCACCCGGTCGTGCTCCGGGGTGCCCGGCTCGAGGTTCTTGAGCTGTCCGAAGAGCACCTGGGTCAGCGCGCGGGTGTCCGCGCCGCGGCTGCTCTGTGGTCGGGGGCGCGGGGTGTCCGGGCCGCCGGCCTCGTTCTGGGGCGGGACTTGAGGCGCTGCACTGGCCGGCACGTTCACGCCCACCCCTCTGGCTGGTGTAGCTGGTCAACTACGGTCAACTCATCCGTCAAAAGCGGTCATAGCATCACAAGACATGTCCACTGTGTGCAAGCACCGCATAAGCACGTGTTGGGGGCATAAGGGGTACTAAACGGGAGGTCAGAAACCCGCAGGCCCCCCGCCGAGAACGGCGAGGGGCCCGGAAGAAGAGGCTCGGACGGGTCAGAACTCGTAGTCCGCGATCACCCACGTGGCGAACTCGCGCCACTGGGCGACGCCCGCCTGGTGCGCGGGGTGGTCCAGGTAGCGCTGCAGCGCGTCGGTGTCCTCGACCGCCGAGTTGATGGCGAAGTCGTACGCGATCGGCCGGTCCGTGATGTTCCAGTCGCACTCCCAGAACGTCAGCTCCGGGATGGTCCCGCCGAGCGCCCGGAAGGCCTCGACCCCGGCGACCACGCGCGGCTCGTCGCGCTCGACGCCCTCGTTCAGCTTGAAGAGGACCAGATGGCGGATCACGGGGGACTCCTAGTTGATGAGCTCGGTCATGAACTCGCCGACACCCTGCGCGGCGCTCGATATGCCCTCGAACCCTACCTGGACGAGATCGGCCGCCCGGCTGGGGGAATTGATGATCGTGTACAGCACAAAGACCACGACCGCATAGAGCGCGATCTTCTTCGCCTGCGCCATGTGTCGCGCCCTCCCCTGTCCGTCTCCCCTGAGCGCGCGTGAGTCTAGCCGAGGCTCCTCACCGGGTCTTTATGGACCAAGGGCCCGGCGGCTGAGGCCCTTTGCCGCCCCTCGGGCGGGTGCCGGCGCAGCAGGATGGATGTCGAGCCCGGCGGATCTGGCAGGAGTCCGCGGGGCGAGGAACCGGCCCTCACTGCGGGGTCCGCGCCGTGAGCTTCCCCCTGAACACGGCGAGGACTTGCAGGACCGGTTCTCATCGGGGGAGCGGCTTGTCCCCCCGATGCCGCTCCCCCGTCCGACGGGAAGGGCCCCGGCCGCGCGACACGTGCGCGGCCGGGGCCCTTTCGGCTGTTCGTGCGCCCCGGGTCCCGTCCCGCGCCCCGCCGCCCGCCCCTGCGCGCCGAGTGCCCCCTGGGCACGCCGAAGGGCCCGGTGCATCGCACCGGGCCCTTCGATCGAAGCGGTAGCGGAGGGATTTGAACCCTCGGTGACTTGCGCCACACTCGCTTTCGAGGCGAGCTCCTTCGGCCGCTCGGACACGCTACCGAGAGAGAGCTTAGCCCAAAGGTGCCCCTGCGATGAAATCCGTATCGCCGCGCAGGTCGCGGCGGGGTTCAGCGGTCCCGGAAGAAGGCCGTGAGCTGGGCCGAGCAGGCCTCTTCGAGCACGCCCTGGATCACCTCGGGGCGGTGGTTGAGCCGGCGGTCGCGTACGAGGTCCCAGAGGGAACCGGCGGCGCCCGCCTTCTCGTCCGGCGCGCCGAAGACCACCCGTTCGACCCGGGACTGTACGAGTGCCCCCGCGCACATCACGCAGGGCTCCAGGGTCACGACGAGCGTGCAGCCGGTCAGCCGCCACTCCCCGGTCTCCGCGGCGGCCCGGCGCAGCGCCAGGACCTCGGCGTGGGCGGTCGGATCGCCGGTCGCCTCGCGCTCGTTGTGACCGGTGGCGAGGACGGTGCCGTCCGGGGCCAGCACAACGGCGCCGACGGGTACGTCCCCGGCCAGCGCGGCCAGGTCCGCCTCGGCGAGCGCCTGCCGCATGGTGTCCCGCCAGGGGTCGCGCACGGGGTCGGGCGCCGTGCCCGGGGGCGTACCGGCGTCCGCGCCGGCCGTCCCGCCCGGATCCCGCGCCGCACGGCGATCGGCACCCGGACCCCGTGCGGGGTCGGGTGCCGTCTGTTCTGCCTCTGTCACTAGCGAACGGTCTCCAGCACCTCCGCGGCGCCCAGCGCGTCCGCGATCTCGGCCAGCACGTCGGAGTCGAGCGCCAGCAGGTCCGCCTCGGACAGGCCGAGGTCGGACAGGATCAGCCGGTCGCCGACCGGGGCGGCCGGCACGGCGTCGGCGGCCGCGCCCGTCTCCTCCTCGTCGTCGTCCTCGTGGTGCGCGGGCTCCCCGTCCTCGGTGCCGTCGAGGTCCAGCGCGTCGAGTACGTCGGCGTCCTCGTCCCGGTCGTCGCCGAGCAGTTCCCGGGTGAGGATCTCCCCGTACGAGGAGCGGGCGGCGGCCGCCCCGTCCGACACGTAGATGCGAGGGTCCTCCTCGCCCTCGATCCGGAGGATGCCGAACCAGGCGTCCTCCTGTTCGATGAAGACGATCACCGTGTCGTCGTCGGCCCCGGCCTCGCGGGCGAGGTCGGTCAGATCCGACAGGGTCTCCACGTCGTCGAGCTCTGTGTCGCTCGCTTCCCACCCGTCTTCGGTGCGCGCGAGCAGTGCGGCGAAGTACACCGTGACTCTCCCACTGATCAGAGGTGTGACGATCCGGCGGTGCGCTCCTGGTGCCCCGCCCAATCGGCATCGTGGCAGAAACAGCGGCCAGAGGAGAGGTCTTCGGCTGTTGCGTCGTGCATCAGTCTGATCGGGACGCGGGCCGGACCGTGCGCTGGCCCACCCGTCCGACCGGCGCACGGCCGGGGCGTGAAGGGGGCGCAAACGGTGGGCGGACCGTACGGGCGCGGGCGCCGGTGGATCGGCCCGCATGCCGCCGTCACCAGCGGAAGGTTCTCATCCGCATGGCCTGGCGCATCCGGGCCGCCCGCGCGCGGCGCGGCTGGACGCGATCGCGCAGGGCCTTCGCCTCGTGCAGCTCGCGGAGGAACTGGGCGCGTCGCCGCCGGCGCTCCGCGTCCGTCTCCGGCTGCTCGCGGCCGCCGTCCGCGGCGGTCTCGGCGGGCTCCTTCGCCTTGGGCATCGACACCACCCCACACCATGGGTCCCTGTAGCCCCCACCTTCCCTCCAGGACGTGGGTTGATGCCAGTGCGGGCTACTGTGGGGTCATGCGTCTCCACGTCGTCGATCACCCGCTGGTCGCCCACAAGCTCACCACTCTGCGCGACAAGCGCACCGACTCCCCGACCTTCCGCCGGCTCGCCGACGAACTGGTCACCCTGCTCGCCTACGAGGCCACCAGGGACGTGCGGACCGAGCAGGTCGACATCGAGACCCCCGTGACGCCCACGACCGGTGTGAAGCTGTCGTACCCGCGTCCGCTGGTGGTCCCGATCCTGCGCGCCGGCCTGGGCATGCTCGACGGCATGGTGCGGCTGCTCCCGACCGCGGAGGTCGGCTTCCTGGGCATGATCCGCAACGAGGAGACGCTGGAGGCGTCGACCTACGCGACGCGGATGCCGGAGGACCTCTCGGGCCGCCAGGTGTACGTCCTGGACCCGATGCTGGCGACCGGCGGCACGCTCGTCGCGGCCATCCAGGAGCTGATCAAGCGTGGCGCGGACGACGTCACCGCGGTCGTGCTGCTCGCCGCCCCGGAGGGCGTCGAGCTCATGGAGCGCGAGCTGGCGGGCACCCCGGTGACCGTCGTGACCGCCTCGGTCGACGAGCGTCTCAACGAGCACGGCTACATCGTCCCGGGCCTGGGCGACGCGGGCGACCGGATGTACGGGACCGTCGACTAGATACCACCCCGTCAGGCGTCAGCCGGACGGACGGACAGATGGAACAGGCCGCCCGGTCGTCGACCGGGCGGCCTGTTCCGTGCGCGGGAGCGCGTACGGCGCTCCCGCTGCGGGTGGTCGTCAGCAGGACGGCGCGGGCGCGGGCTTCGGGTTGCTCAGGGCGACCAGGGCCGCGTCCGCCGTCGTCTTCGGGTCCAGCGTCTTGAAGGCGGTGCCCAGGATCAGGTCGACGTCCGCCGTGGCCCGGGTGTCGGTCTTGGTCGTGGCGGCCTTCAGCTGGGTGCCCAGGACCGAGAACGCGCCCTTGGTGGCCCCGGGGGCGGCCAGCAGGATGCCGGCGCCGGGGACCTTCTTGTCGTAGGCGGCGGGGGCGTTGCCGACCTTGCCGATGACGAAGCCGCGTTTCTTGAGCTCGTCGGCCGTCGACTTCGCGAGGCCGCCGCGCGGCGTCGCGTTGTAGACGTTCACCGTGATCTGCGCGGGCTTGGGCAGGGCGGCGGGCGCGGGGGCGGTGGAGGCCCTGACGACGGGCTTGCAGTCGGGGCCCTTGCCCGCCGTCGTCTTCTTGCCGTCGCCGCCTGAGAAGACGTCGACGAGCTGCAGCGTCCCCCAGCCGGCCGCGCCGAGCGCGACCGCGGCAGCCGCCGCTGCGAGGACGATCCTGCGCCGACGCCGGGGGCGGCGCATGCGCGGGTACTTGTCACCCGTGATGCGGTACTTTCCGCCCATGCCGGGGGGAGTGAGCATGCTCATGAACGCAGGGTAATGCCGCTGGTCGACGTTGGATACTTGACGATCATGTGATCGCGTCCGGATGGCCCGGGAGAGCCCCCGAAAGGGTCAGAACGGCAGGTCGGCGCGAGGTGTCGCGGCCGTCTTCGCGGGCTCGGGAGGACCGTCCGGAAGGGGCTAGTCCATCTCCAGCACGCGGGCGTGCAGGACCTGCCGCTGCTGGAGGGCCGCGCGCACGGCGCGGTGCAGTCCGTCCTCGAGGTAGAGGTCGCCGCGCCACTTCACGACGTGCGCGAAGAGGTCGCCGTAGAAGGTCGAGTCCTCGGCGAGCAGCGTCTCCAGGTCCAGCTGGCCCTTGGTGGTCACCAGCTGATCGAGGCGGACCGGGCGCGGCGCGACGTCCGCCCACTGCCGGGTGCTTTCCCGGCCGTGGTCGGGATACGGCCGGCCGTTTCCGATGCGCTTGAAGATCACACGGAGAGCCTACCGGTCAAGCGGCTCCCGGCGCAGCCAGGCGGGCGCAGTGGGATGCTGGGGCAAATCATCCCAAAACCGAAATCGGGGTCCCGTCATGAGCGTGAGCGACCAGCCGCCGGCCACCGTGGGCGGCCCCCTGGAGGGGCCCGCCGCCGAGATCGCCGCCGGGTACGCGTTCACCGGTGCGGCACTCGATCTGGGGGCGCTGCTGTGGGACGGGACGTGTCACCCGCAGGCGCAGATCCGCATCCCGCTGGGGATGCTCAACCGCCACGGTCTGGTCGCCGGGGCCACCGGCACCGGGAAGACGAAGACGCTGCAGCTCGTCGCCGAGCAGCTGTCGGCGCACGGTGTGCCGGTCTTCCTCGCCGACATCAAGGGCGACGTCTCGGGTGTCTCGGCGCCGGGGGCCGACGGCGGGAAGGTCCGCGAACGGGCGGGGCAGGTGGGGCAGGAGTGGGCCGCCAGGGGTTTCCCGTGCGAGTTCTACGGGCTCGGCGGCGAGGGCCCCGGCATCCCCGTGCGGGCGACGGTCACCAGCTTCGGGCCCCTCCTGCTGTCGAAGGTGCTCCGGCTCAACCAGACGCAGGAGCAGTCGCTCGGGCTGATCTTCCACTACGCCGACTCCAAGGGCCTGGAGCTCGTCGACCTGAAGGACCTCCGGGCGGTGGTGGCCTTCCTGGTGTCGGACACCGGAAAGGCGGAGCTGAAGGGGATCGGCGGGCTGTCCACGGCGACCGCCGGGGTGATCCTGCGGGCGATCACGGCCTTCGAGCAGCAGGGCGCGGGCGGCTTCTTCGGCGAGCCGGAGTTCGACACGTCGGAGTTCCTCCGGACGGCCGCGGACGGGCGCGGGACGGTGTCGATCCTGGAGCTGGCGGCCGTCCAGGACAAGCCGCAGCTCTTCTCGACCTTCCTGATGTGGATGCTGGCGGACCTCTTCGAGGAGCTGCCGGAGGTCGGCGACCTGGAGAAGCCGAAGCTGGTCTTCTTCTTCGACGAGGCGCACCTGCTCTTCAACGGGGCGTCGAAGGCGTTCCTGGAGTCGATCACCCAGACGGTGCGGCTGATCCGCTCCAAGGGCGTCGGGGTGTTCTTCGTGACCCAGACGCCCAAGGACGTGCCGGCGGACGTGCTGGGGCAGTTGGGCAACCGGGTGCAGCACGCGCTGCGCGCGTTCACGCCGGACGACGCGAAGGCGCTGAAGGCGACGGTGCGGACGTTCCCGAACTCGGCGTACGACCTGGAGGAGGTCCTGACGGGGCTGGGGACGGGCGAGGCGGTGATCACGGTGCTGAGCGAGACGGGCGCGCCGACGCCGGTCGCGGCGACCCGGCTGCGGGCCCCGGAGTCCCTGATGGGTCCCGTCGACGCGGCCGCGTTGGACGCGGCGGTGAAGGGATCGCCGTTGTACGGGCGGTACGCGGAGGCGGTGGACCGGGAGTCGGCGTACGAGCGGCTGACGGCAGAGCAGGCGGCGGCCGAGGCCGCGGCAATGAAGGCGGCCGAGGAGGCGCACGCGGCCGAGGAGGCGGCCAGGGCGGCGAAGGCGGCGAAGTCGGCTCCGCCGAAGCGGGACGAGTCGCTTGCCGAGCAGGTGGCGGGCAGCGGGTTGTTCTCGTCGCTGGCGCGGTCGATCGGCACCCAGGTGGGCCGGGAGATCAGCCGGTCGATCTTCGGTACGGCGCGCAGGCGGCGGTAGGACCCGCCTCGCCGATCCCGCCGATCCCGCCGATCCCGCCGATCCCGCCGATCTCGCCGGGTCCCGGCGGATCCGCGGCCCGGCAGAGGTGCGGGCCCCGGGGTGTCCCCCGGGGCCCGCGGTGCGTCGGGTGGCCCGCCGCCTACTCGGTGACCTCGTGGTGGTCGTCGTGCAGGCCGCCGCCGCTGCCCGCGTCGCCGTCGGTCGGGGTGGAGACGACCGGCTTGCGCAGGGAGCTGATGTCGTGGGCGTAGGTGCCCACGGCGTTGGCGATGACGTCGATGTTGACGTCGAAGGCCGTCATGTTGATGTTCGACAGGTTGTCGCCGGCGGCGTGGTAGTTCACGTCGTAGGCGATGCCCGCCGTGCCGCCGAACTTCGCGGCCTGGGCGGGGGTCTTGATGCCCTCGGCGCCGGTGAAGGTGCCTCCCGACGGGATGCCGACCTCGATGAACGGGCCGTAGTCCGAGCGGCCCGTGAAGTCGGTCCCCTCGTGCGGACGGCCCTGCTTGTCCATGAAGTCGGTGATGTCGCGCTCGAGTTGGGCGGAGCCCGCCGGGCCCGCGCCGGCGCCGGTCGCGTCCGAGTCGTCGCCGTCGTAGACGAACAGGCCGTAGTTCGGCGAGGCGATCATGTCGAAGTTGAGGTAGAGCTTGACTTCCTTCTTGTCGAGCTCGCTCATGTTCGCCACGTAGTGCTCGGAACCGAGCAGGCCGTTCTCCTCGGCCGACCACCAGGCGAAGCGGACCTTGTTGCGGACCTTCGCCTTGGACTCGGCGAGCTCCAGCGCGGTCTGGAGCAGACCGGCCGAGCCCGAGCCGTTGTCGTTGATGCCGGGGCCGGCCGTCACGGAGTCGAGGTGCGAGCCGAGCATCACGGTGTTGGCCGCGTTGCCGCCCTTGGTCTCGGCGATGACGTTGTTGGTGGAACGCTTCTCCTGGAGCTGGCGGATCTCGAAGGAGACGTTCACCGGGCCCTTGGCCAGGTCGGCGGCGAGCTTCTCGCCCTCGGCCTGGGTGAGACCACCGGTCGGGAGCTTTCCGGCCGCGGGGTCGCCGAGCGTGCCGGAGAGCACGCCGTCGGTGTTGTTGTAGATGATCGCGCCCGCGGCGCCCGCCGCGGCGGCGTTCTCCTGCTTGGCGGCGAAGGTGCAGCCGCCGCGCTTGATCAGCGCGATCTTGCCGGTGAAGGCGCCCGCGGCGAAGTCGCCGGGCTCACAGCCGGTCGTGCCGTCCGCGTCCACCGGCACGGCCGCGAGGTCGGCCTTGATGCCGCCGACCGGGGTCGACTTGGTGTACGTCATCGCCTTGATCTCGACGGCGCGCGGCGTGGGCGAGACGACGGAGAGCTTCTCGGCCTGCGTCTCGGTGTAGATGAAGTCGAACTTCTGGTACTCGACGTTGTAGCCGGCCTTCTTGAGCAGCTGGTACACGTACGCGGCGGAGGCGTCGTGTCCGAGCGATCCGGCCGCGCGGTGGCCGCCGGCCGAGTCGGCTATCGCCTGGAACTTCTGGAGGTGCTTGTAGGCGTCCTTGGCGGACGTCTCGCGGACCAGCTTCTTGGCCAGCTGCGCGGCGTCCTTGGCCGGGGCGGCGGCGGGGTCCGCCTTGGCCGTGGCAGGGGAAGCGGCGGCCAGCAGGAGCGGGGTCGCGAGTGCGGCTGCGGCCAGAATGGCCGCGGCTCTGCGATGGGATGCGTTCACAGAGGTCCTTCCCGGGCGAACGAGGTTGAAGGGAAGTTAGCGATCTCCGGGGCTTCCTGTGAACAGATCCGCCACAATTCATGTCACATTTAGCAGGATTGACATGCGGAAGGATCAATTCCCGGAAGATTTGGCGGCTTTTGCGGCACGCTTGGCCTCCTGCTTGAACGCGCGGACCTTCGCCAGGGACTCGGGCCCGGTGATGTCGGCGGCCGACCGGTACGCGCCGGACTCGCCGTAGGCGCCGGCCGCCTCGCGCCAGCCGCGCGGCCGCACGCCGTACTGCTTGCCGAGCAGGGCCAGGAAGATCTGCGCCTTCTGCTTGCCGAAGCCGGGCAGGGCGAGCAGCCGGCCGAGCAG
Organism: Streptomyces sp. MS191; assembly: GCF_008042125.1. Lineage (GTDB taxonomy): Bacteria > Actinomycetota > Actinomycetes > Streptomycetales > Streptomycetaceae > Streptomyces. The sequence goes on along the minus strand of NZ_RDBI01000040.1, from coordinate 2,444,362 downwards.
CTCCGCCCCGTCGTCGGCGTCCGCCCAGACGGCCTCGGCCCGGCCGTCGTACTCCTCCACGAGGAAGGCGCACAGCTGCTGGATCCGCTTGGCCATCGAGCCCGGGTAGCGGTGCACCGCGGGTTTGTCGGAGAGCAGCGCGGCGAAGGCGTCCGGATCGTACGCGGCGATCGCGTGCGCGTCGAGATCGTCCGTGCCGAGGCGCTGCGCGATCGTGTACGGCCCGGAGAACGCCCATTCCATGGGGACCTGCTGGTCGAGCAGCATGCCGACCAGTGCGGCCAGCGGACTGCGTCCGAGGAGCTCGTCGGCCTCGGTCTGCTGCGCGAGGTGGATCTCGGTCATCTCTCGATCATCCCGCGCCCGGCCGCCCCGCGCGCGTGCTGCGGGGCCGCCGTCACCCGTCCGCGAAGCGCTCCAGGGCGGCCAGGACGCGGGCGCGGGTGCCTCCGCCGCCCAGATGGCCCGCGTCCTCGACCATCGACAGCTCGGCGTCCGGCCACGCCCGGGCGAGCTCCCACGCGGTGTCCGGCGGGCCCGCCATGTCCGTCCGGCCGTGGACCAGGACGCCCGGGATGCCGGCGAGCCGGTGCGCGTCCTGGAGCAGGGCGCCCTCCTCCAGCCAGGCACCGTGCGCGAAGTAGTGCGAGCAGATCCGGACGAAGCCGAGGCGGGTGTCGTCGACCCGGTCGGTGTACGGGGTGCCCCGGCCCTCCGCCGACACGACCGCGTCCTCCCAGGCGCACCAGTCGGCCGCCGCCTTCGCCCGTACGGACGCGTCCGGGTCGGTCATCAGGCGGGCGTAGGCGGCCACCAGCTCCGCAGCACCGGCGCGCCCGGCCCCGCCGGTGAGGCCCGCGCCCGCGCGGAAGCGCTCGTGCGCCTCGGGGAAGAAGCGGGCGGCGCCCTCGTACAGCCACGCGATCTCGGAGCGGCGCGTGGTGGTCACGCCCGCGAGGACGATCTGAGAGACCCGGGACGGATGCGCCTGCGCGTACGCGAGGATCAGCGTCGCGCCCCAGGAGCCGCCGTACAGCAGCCAGCGGTCCACGCCGAGGTGCTCGCGCAGCCGCTCCATGTCCGCGACCAGGTGCGCGGTGGTGTTCACGGACAGGTCGGCGGCCGGGTCGCTCGCATGCGGCAGCGACCGGCCGCAACCGCGCTGGTCGAACTGCACGATCCGGTACTTCTCCGGGTCGAACAGGCGGCGGGCGGACGGCGACGAGCCGGAACCGGGGCCGCCGTGGACGACGAGGGCGGGCTTCCCCGCGGGACTGCCGGCGGCCTGCCAGTGGACGAGGTTGCCGTCGCCCACGTCGAGGTGGCCCTGCTCGTACGGTTCCAGTTCCGGGAACATTCCGTCGACCCTAAGGGCTGTCCCGTCCTGCCCGGCGCCCGCCGGTCCCGCCGGCCGGGCGAAGGGGCTACCGGGCGCTCAGCCGCACCGACGGGTCCTCGCACCACTCCAGGACCGCGGGCCAGGAGCCGTACCCCGCGGGCATGTCCAGGTGGCCGCCGGGCAGGACGAGGTCCCGGTCGAGCGCGAGCGGGTCGCCGTAGTGCACCGCCGCGCCCTCGGGGCAGTACGGGTCGCCGGCGCCGTACACGAGCCGGGTCGGGGCCTTCAGGCGTACGGCGCCGAGGTCCAGCCCCTCCGCGAAGCCGGCGATCTCGGGGATGGACGCGGTGACCGCGGGCGACGGCGGCGCGACCAGCAGGACCCGGTCGACGTCGAGCGCGTCGGGGGTGCGGGCGGCGGCGTGCAGCCAGAGCAGCACGGAGAGGCTGTGGGCGAGGACGACGAACCCGCCCCCGCCGGCCGGACGGTGGAGCCGCCCGGCCAGCGCGGCCAGCCAGTCGTCGAGGACCGGGGCGTCCGGCTCGGGGAGCTGGGGATAGCGGACCTCGTGCCCGCGCTCGGCGAGCCGGCCGGCGAGCCAGTGCTGCCAATGGCCCTCGGGCCGGTGGTTCTGGAAGCCGTGCAGGATGAGGAAGGTCGTCATGGGGAGATCGTCCGGCCGTGCGGGCGTCAGGTCCAGTTAATGTCTCTGCATGGATCCGGTAAGCGGGACCTTCACGATCGATCTGCGCAGGCTGGGTGCGCTGCGGGAACTCGAACGCCGCGGCAGCATCGCCCGCACGGCCGCCGCGCTCCATCTGACCCCGTCCGCCGTCTCGCAGCAGCTCGCCGCGCTCGCCCGCGAGCTGGGTGTTCCGCTCGTCGAGCGGCAGGGGCGGGGCGTGCGGCTCACCGGGCAGGCGCGGCTGGTCCTGCGGCACGCCGACCTGATCGCGGCGCAGTTGGAGCGGGCCCGCGCGGACCTCGCGGCGTGGGAGCAGGGGCGGCGCGGGGCGGTGACGATCGGGGCGTTCTCCAGCGGGGTGTCGGGGCTCCTCGCGCCGGCCCTGGCCGAACTCGCCGCCGTGCGGCCGGAGATCGGCACGGCGGTGGTCGAGTCCCAGCCGCCCGACCTCTTCACGCGGCTCGACGCGGGGGAGGTCGACCTCGCGATCGCCGTGGACTTCGCGGCGTCCCCGCCGCACACCGACCGCCGCTACACCCGCTTCGACCTGCTGACGGACGTCCTGGACGTGGCCCTGCCGGCCGGTCACCGGCTCGCGGGGCGCGAGCGGGTGCCGCTGCGGGAGCTGGCGGCCGATCCGTGGATCGTCGGTGACGCCGGCACGTGCTGCGGGGCGGTGACGCGCGCGGTCTGCGCGGCGGCCGGTTTCACGCCGGAGATCCGGCACGCGGTGGACGACTGGCAGGCGCTCGCGGCCCTGGTCGGCGCGGGGCTCGGGGTGGCGCTGGTGCCGAGGCTGGTGCAGCCCCTGGGGCGGCCGGAGGTCGTCGTCCGGCCGGTGGCGGGGCAGCCGCCGGCCCGGACGGTCTTCGCGGCGGTCCGTACGGGCGCGGAGGCGGATCCGGTGCTCGCCGCGGTGGTCGCCGTGCTCGGCGAGCACGCGGCGCGGGCGGTGGAGCGCCCGGCGCCGTGAGGCCGCGCCCGCCCCGGGTTCCGGCGGGGCGGGCGCGGCGCGCGGGGCTCAGCTCACGTACTTCCGCAGGTGGCGCGCCGTCAGGGTGTCGCCCCGCTCGACCAGCTCCGTCGGCGTGCCCTCGAAGACGATCCGTCCGCCGTCGTGGCCGGCGCCCGGGCCCAGGTCGATCAGCCAGTCGGCGTGGGCCATGACGGCCTGGTGGTGCTCGATCACGACGACCGTGTTGCCGTCGTCCACGAGGCGGTCGAGCAGGGCGAGCAGCTGGTCGACGTCGGCGAGGTGCAGGCCCGTCGTGGGTTCGTCGAGGACGTAGGTCGCGCCCTTCTCCGCCATGTGGATGGCGAGCTTCAGACGCTGGCGCTCGCCGCCCGAGAGGGTGTTGAGCGGCTGCCCGAGCCGCAGGTAGCCGAGGCCGACGTCGTGGAGGCGGCCCAGGATCGTGCGGGCCTGCCCCTTCGTCGTGAAGAAGCCGTACGCCTCCTCGACCGACATCGACAGGACCTCGTGGATGTTCCTGCCGTCCAGGGTGTGGGCGAGGACCTCGGCGGTGAAGCGCTTGCCCTCGCACTTCTCGCACACCGACGCGACGCCGGCCATCATCGCCAGGTCGGTGTAGACGAGCCCCAGGCCGTTGCAGTGCGGGCAGGCGCCCTCGGAGTTGGCGCTGAAGAGCGCGGCCTTGACACCGTTGGCCTTGGCGAAGGCGGTGCGGATCGGGTTCAGCAGTCCCGTGTACGTCGCCGGGTTGGAGCGCCGCGAGCCGCGGATCGGCGACTGGTCGGCGACGACGACGCCCTCGCGGCCGGGCAGACTCCCGTGGATCAGCGAGGACTTGCCCGAGCCGGCCACGCCGGTGACGACGGTCAGGACCCCGGTCGGGATCTCGACGCTGACGTTGTGGAGGTTGTGGGTGTCCGCGTCCTTGACGGAGAGCGAGCCCGTGGGGGTGCGTACCTCGGGGCGGAGCTTCGCCCGGTGTGCCAGGTGGTCGCCGGTGAGGGTCCCGGAGGTCCGCAGGCCGGGCACGTCGCCGCTGTAGCAGATCTCGCCGCCGGCGGAGCCGGCCCGCGGGCCGAGGTCCACCACGTGGTCGGCGATCTCCACGACCTCCGGCTTGTGCTCGACGACGAGGACGGTGTTGCCCTTGTCGCGCAGCCGCAGCAGCAGGTCGTTCATCCGCTGGATGTCGTGCGGGTGCAGCCCGGTGGTCGGCTCGTCGAAGACGTACGTGACGTCGGTGAGCGAGGACCCGAGGTGGCGGACCATCTTGACCCGCTGGGCCTCGCCGCCCGACAGCGTTCCGGAGGGGCGGTCCAGGCTCAGGTAGCCCAGCCCGATCTCGACGAGCGAGTCGAGCAGTTCCCGCAGGCCGGCGAGGAGCGGGGCCACGGACGGGTCCTCGACCCGGCGCAGGAACGCCGCCAGGTCGCTGATCTGCATCGCCGAGCACTCCGCGATGTTCACCCCGTCGATCCGGGAGGAGAGCGCGGCCCGGGTCAGGCGGGTGCCCTCGCACTCGGGGCAGCGGCGGAAGACGACGGCGCGGTCGACGAAGGCGCGGATGTGCGCCTGCATGGCGTCCCGGTCCTTGGCGAGGATCGTCCGCTGGACCTTCACCACCAGGCCCTCGTAGGTGAGGTTGGTGGTGCCGACCTTCACCTTGCACGACGGCCGGTGGAGGAAGTCCTCCCACTCCTGCTCGGTGAAGTCCGCCAGCTTCTTGGCCGGGTCGTAGAAGCCGGACTGGGCCATGACCTGCCACATCCAGGAGTCGACGGCGTACCCCGGCACGGTGATCGCGCCCTCGTCGAGGGACTTGGTCCGGTCGACGAGTTCGTCGACGTCGATCTCGGAGACCTCGCCGACGCCCTCGCAGCGGGGGCACATGCCCTCGGGGAGGTTGAAGCTGAAGGCGCCGGAGGTGCCGATGTGCGGGGTGCCGAGGCGGCTGAAGACGATCCGCAGCATCGTGTACGCGTCGGTCGCGGTGCCCACCGTGGAGCGGGAGTTGGCGCCCATCCGCTCCTGGTCGACGACGATCGCGGCGCTGAGGTTGTGGAGCCCGTCCACGTCCGGCCGTCCCTGCGCCGGCATGAAGGACTGCAGGAAGGCGCTGTACGTCTCGTTGATCAGGCGCTGCGACTCGGCGGCGATGGTGCCGAAGACGAGCGAGGACTTCCCCGATCCCGAGACGCCGGTGAAGACGGTGAGGCGGCGCTTGGGGAGGTCGACGGAGACGTTCTTGAGGTTGTTCTCCCGGGCTCCGCGGACCTGGATGACGTGGTGGCTGTCCGCTGCGGGGGTGTTCATTGGTGCGCCCTCCGATGGTGGTCCCGTTTCTCCGTACACGGTACTCTATACAGCGTAGAGAGTGCATGGATATGTCAGTGGCAGGGCCCTGAACTGCGAGGATGGGTGCCATGGGCCGGGAGAAGAACAGCAGCGGCGCCGGTGATCCGGCGCGTACCCTCGAACTGCTCTGGCGCGAGGGCGGCACGCCCCCGACGAGTCGGCGCGGCCCGCGCCAGGGCCTCACGGTGGACGCCGTCGTCGACGCGGCGATCGCGCTCGCCGACGAGGGCGGTCTCGACGCGCTCACCATGCGCGCGGTGGCCCAGCGTCTCGGCGTCACCCCGATGACCCTCTACACCTACGTCCCCGGCAAGGCCGAGCTGTTCGACCTGATGCTGGACACCGTCTTCCTGCGGATGCCGCGCACCGGCTTCGCGGACGGCGAGCCGTGGCGGGCGCGGGTGACGGCGGTCGCCGACGAGAACCGCGCGCTGTACCTGCGCCATCCCTGGGTGGTGGAACTCCGCGTCCACCGGCCGCCGCTCGGGCCGGGCGTGATGAGCAAGTACGAGCACGAGCTGGGCGCCCTGGAGGGGCTCGGACTCGACGACGTGACGATCGACTCGGCGCTCACGCACCTGCTCGGTTTCGTCCTGGTCGCCGCCCGGTCGGAGCTGGACGCGCGGGCCGTGGACCGGGAGAGCGCGCTGTCCGACGGTGAGTGGTGGGCGGCCCACGAGCCGCTGCTGAACCGGGTGTTCGACGAGAGCCGCTTCCCGCTCGCGGCGCGGGTGGGCGAGGCGTCGGCCGCGACCTCACGTCCCGGCGTCCCGGCCATCGAACTGCTCCCCACCGTGGGCAGCCCGGCCCCCGAGCGCGCCGACGCCGCCCGCAACCGGCGCAGGATCCTCGACGCCGCAGCCAGGATCGTCACCGAGGTCGGCCCCGACGCGGTCACGATGAACCAGGTCGCGCACGCCGCGGGCATGGGCGTGGGCACGGTCTACCGCCGTTTCGGGGACGTGGCCCAGCTCCTGTGGGCGCTCCTCGACGACCGGGAGCGGCAGTTCCAGGAGGCGTACATGAGCGGCCCGCCGC
>NZ_RDBI01000040.1:2407321-2437872 GCF_008042125.1 Streptomyces sp. MS191 | reverse complement strand
CCACAGCCACCCACGGAAGGGACTCCCCTCATGCCCCCCACGACGGTCCTGGTCACCGGTGGTGCCGGATTCATCGGCAGCCACACCTGCGTCGAACTCCTGGAGAACGGCTACGAGCCACAGCCACCCACGGAAGGGACTCCCCTCATGCCCCCCACGACGGTCCTGGTCACCGGTGGTGCCGGATTCATCGGCAGCCACACCTGCGTCGAACTCCTGGAGAACGGCTACGAGGTCGTCGTCGTCGACGACCACTCGAACAGCTCCCCGGAGGCCCTGGAACGGGTCGCGAAGATCGCCGGGCGGCCGCTCGCCGCCGTGTACCGCGCGGACCTGCGGGACCGGCGCGCGCTGGACGCCGTCTTCGAGGCGCATCCGGTGGACGCGGTGATCCACTTCGCCGCGAAGAAGGCGGTGGGCGAGTCCGTCGAGATCCCGATCGCCTACTACGACATCAACGTCGGCGGGACGACCGCCCTGCTGTCGGCCATGCACGCGCACGGCGTGCACCGGCTGGTGTTCTCCTCGTCGTGCTCGATCTACGGCAACGCGACCAAGGTGCCGCTGACGGAAGGGGATCCGGCCGCCCCGACCAACCCGTACGCCACCACGAAGTGGATCTGCGAGCAGGTGCTGGCCGACATGTGCCGCCGGCTGCCGGAGCTGAGCGTGCTGGCGCTCCGCTACTTCAACCCGGTCGGCGCGCACCCCTCCGGCCGGCTGGGCGAGGACCCCCGGGGCGTCCCGAACAACATCATGCCGTACCTGGCGCAGGTCGCCGTGGGCCGTCGCGAGGGTCTGACGGTCTTCGGCGACGACTACCCGACGCCCGACGGGACCGGCGTCCGCGACTACATCCACGTGGTGGACGTGGCCGAGGGACACCGGCGCGCGCTGGAGCACCTCGGGGACGCGAGCGGGATGCGCGTCTTCAACCTGGGCACGGGCGTGGGCTCCTCGGTCCTCGATCTCGTCCGCGCCTTCGAGCGCGCCTCCGGACGTCCGATCCCCTACGAGGTGACCGGACGCCGGGCCGGCGACGTCGCCGAACTGGTCGCCGACGCCGGGGCGGTGGCCGCGGCCTGGGGCTGGACGGCGACGCGCGACCTCGCGGCGATGTGCGAGGACGCCTGGCGCTTCCAGGAGCTCAACCCCGCGGGCTACGAGGCCGGCTGACCCCGTCCGCGCCGTGGCGACGCGGCGCCCGCCGCCCCGCCGGACCCGAGCCGGCTTCCCGTCCGGACCCCCGGGCCCGGGGACCCCCGGACCACACCCCTCGACTCTTCCGCAGCTTCGCAGGACTGGAGACCACCATGCGCATGACCGTCATCGGGACGGGATACCTCGGAGCCGTGCACGCCGCGTGCATGGCCGACATCGGTCACGAGGTACTGGGCGTCGACGTCGACGCCGAGAAGATCCGGGCCCTCGCCGAAGGGCGACCACCGTTCTTCGAGCCCGGACTCGACGAGGTGCTGACCCGGGCCATGGCCTCGGGACGGCTCCGCTTCACCACCTCGCTCAGCGAGGCGGCGGCCTTCGGCGAGGTGCACTTCGTCTGCGTGGGCACCCCGCAGCAGGCCGGTTCGGACGCCGCCGACCTGCGGTACGTCGACGCGGTCGTCGACGGCCTCGCCGCCCATCTGACGGGCCCCTGCCTGATCGTGGGCAAGTCCACGGTCCCGGTGGGCACGACCCCGCGCCTGGCCGCCCGCCTGCGGGCGCTGGCCCGTCCGGGCGCCGAGGCCGAGATCGCCTGGAACCCGGAGTTCCTGCGCGAGGGCTTCGCCGTCGAGGACACCCTGCGGCCGGACCGGATCGTCGTGGGAGTCACCTCACCGCGCGCCGACCGCACCCTGCGCGACGTGTACGCGCCGATGCTGGCGGCCGGGGTCCCGTACCTCAGCACCGACCCGGCCACCGCGGAGCTGGTCAAGGTCTCGGCGAACTCCTTCCTCGCCACCAAGATCTCCTTCATCAACGCGATGGCGGAGGTCTGCGACGCGGCGGGTGCCGACGTGGTCACCCTCGCCGACGCGCTCGGCCACGACACCCGGATCGGGCGCCGCTTCCTGCACGCGGGCCTCGGCTTCGGCGGCGGGTGCCTGCCCAAGGACATCCGGGCGTTCACCGCGCGGGCCCGTGAGCTGGGCGTCGAGGAGGCGGTCGGCTTCCTGGGCCGGGTCGACGAGATCAACCTGCGCCAGCGCCGCCGTACCGTCGACATCGCCCGCGACCTCGTCGGCGGCGACTTCGCGGGGCGGCGGATCGCGGTGCTCGGCGCCACCTTCAAGCCGAACAGCGACGACGTCCGCGACTCGCCGGCCCTCGCCGTGGCCGCCGCGATCCACCGGGAGGGGGCCGAGGTGCGGGTCCACGACCCCGAGGGCCTGCACAACGCCCGCCTGGCCCACCCCGAACTGCGCTACGAGACCGAGCCGGCGACCGCCTGCACCGGCGCGGACGTGGTGCTGCACCTGACCGAGTGGAGCGACTACCGCGAGCTCGACCCGGTGAAGCTGGCCCGCGTGGTCCGCTCCCCGCGGCTCGTCGACGCCCGCAACCACCTCGACGCGGGCCTGTGGCGCGCGTCGGGCTGGACGGTCCGGGCGCTGGGCCGGCCGTCGCCGGCCCTGGTGCCCGGACCCCAGCGGGGCGGCCTGGGTCAGGGTGCCGACCGCGGCGGCGCGGCGGCGCCGACCGAGGGCGCGGTGCTCAGCCGCTCGCCGAAGTAGTCGACCGGGCCCGGGTCGACGCCGACGGAGCGCAGCGGGAGGGCGCCCGCCATGTCGGCGCAGGTCGAGACGAGATTGGCGGCTCCGGCCCGGTCGGTGACCGGGGCCGCCAGGTCGACGAGGCAGGGGTCGGCGCTGGTGCCGGTGGGAGCGGAGGCGTGCTGCTCCTGCCCGGCCCTGCGCCGCCAGTCGGCCAGGCTGGTGTACGAGGCCTCGCCCCAGACGAGCTTCCAGTCGCCGGTGGTGAAGTAGTCGTTCCCCTGGAGCCGGACCTTGGTCTGGGTGAACGGGGTGTCGGAGTCCACCACCGCTGCGCCGTCGGTGACGAAGATGTTGTTGCGGACGCCGATGTTGCTGATGCCGGCCCGCAGGCGCAGCGCCGGAGGCCGCTCGGAGCCCTCGGGGGACCGCTGCACCACGGTGTTGTTGTGGATGTCGAGGTTCCGCAGGCGGGTGCCGTAGGCCACGATGCCGCCGTAGAAGGGCAGCTTGCGGGCGTCGTCCCAGCTGTAGTTGAACCGGACGACGTTGTCCTTGTGCGCGTTGGTCGGCTCGCCCGAGTACACCAGGAAGCCCGGGCCGTCGTTCCCGTAGGCCAGGTTGTACTGGAGGACCGAGTCGGACACGTTGTTGTCCAGACCGAAGCCGCCGCCGTCGACACGGGAGCCGGTGCGGTTGCGGTACGCCTTGTTGTTCTGGATCACCACGCGGGTCGAGTCGTACGTCCAGATCCCCTCGGGGCCCTCCTCCGCGCGGGCGGAGGAGTTCGCGCCGTTGTCGTAGGCGGCGGAGCGCTGGATCGTCGCGCCCTTGAGGCTGCCGAGGACGATCCCGCTGCCGGTGTTGCGGTCGTGCGCCTTGGGGTCGCCGGAGTTCGCGTACGCCCGCACGCTCGTGACCGTGAGCTTCTCGTGCGCGTAGGAGGGGTCGTCGGCCCGGAAGCGAGGTCCGACGGTGACCAGTCCGGCGTTCTGGTTGTGGTGCGTCGCGGAGTCGGCGATCGTGATGTCGCGGAATCCGAGGGACTTCGCGGCGGCGCCGATGCTGATCCCGTTGCGGAAGCGCGACACGTCCACGCCGAAGATCCGGACGTGTGCCAGGCGCTTCCCGTCCGGCAGGTCGTTGAAGAACTTGATGCCGTCCTCGGCGCGGCGCGACGCGGTGTCGCCGCTGATCGCCAGGTTCCGGATCTCCACGCCGCCGGTGTTGTGCACCGTGATGCCCGCCGTGCCGCGGGCCGCGATGGTGGCCTTCCCGGTGCCGTACGACTCGATCACGACGGGTTTCGGGACGCTGCCGGCCTCCTCGGGGCCGAGGGTCAGCTCGCCGGTGAACCGCGCGCCGCCCTTGAGGCGCAGCCGGTCGCCGGGCTTGTACGGCACCTCGTCGGCCCGGTCGAGGGTGCGCCAGGCGGTCTTCTGGGTCAGTCCGTCGTTCTCGTCGTCGCCGTCGGGGCTCACGTAGAAGGTGAGGGAGTCCTTCGTGGCCGGCCGGGGCGGGGTGTAGGGCTTGAGCACGTCGCAGCCGGTGAGGAGGGTGATCGCGCTCGCGGTCACCCCGGCGGCGAGGGTGAGGCCTCTGCGGCGACGAGGGAGCCGATCCCATCCGGCGATTCGACGTTCCTGCATCATCCCGGCGTCCCCATTCCGTTCGGATCCCGCACTTCGCGTATCAAGGTGCCAGAAACCGGACGGACGTCACGCCCGTGACATGACGGCGAATACCGTGTTTTTCACATCCTCTTGTGTGCTTTCACCATGGTTGGATGGTGTGGCCGACCACGGCCCTGCTGCCGCCCGGGCCGGTGGTCGCCCTGTCGCGCGGGCCGTTTCAGCCGTTCAGCAGCCTGCGCTTCTGCTCCTCGAACTCGGACTCGGTGAGGACTCCCTGCGCCTTGAGTTCGCCGAGCTGCTTGAGCTGGTCGAGCTTGTCGCCCATGTCGTCGGCGGCCGGGGCGGCCTCCTGCGGCGCGGGCGCGGCCACCTGCTGCGGGGCTTCCTGGTAGCCCGCCTGGGCGGCCCAGCGTCCTTGCTGGCGGCGCGACACACGATTGGACACGGCGGTCGCCGTTCCCGCGACGACGGCGGTGCGGGCCACTCCGCGAAGGAGACCTGGCATGGTGACGTCCTTTCTCGCGCGGTGCGGCTGCGGGGGGCAGCCGCGGCGTTCCGCGAACCGGCGCCGGACGGACCCGGCACTCCGGGACGGCCTCATTCTCCCACCGCCCCTTCGGCGACGCAGCGCGGCGAAGGGGCGGTGACGCCCTGTCGCGGATGTGCCGAACTGCCGCCCCGGACCACCCGTGGCACGCTGGACCCGTGGGGGCAGCCGTCGGCCGAATCGACGCCGACGGTCGGTCTCGTCCAGAGGAGTACGCCATGGCGACGCAGACAGGAACGCAGCGTGCCGGCTCCGGCGGAGGAATGGCAGTGTCGGGATGGACGCTGTTCGCCGCGATCATGATGATCTTCGGCGGCATCATGTCGATCTTCCAGGGGATCGCGGCCATCGCCGAGGACGACGTGTTCGTCACGACCCGCAACTACACCTTCAGCTGGAGCCTCACGGGCTGGGGCTGGGTGCATCTGATCATCGGCATCATCGTGGCCCTCGCGGGCCTGGCGCTGTTCAGCGGCAAGCTGTGGGCTCGCATCATCGGCATCGCCGTGGCGGCGGTCGCGATGCTCGCCAACTTCACGTGGCTGCCGTACTACCCCTTCTGGGCCATCGTCCTGATCGTCATCGACGGGTTCGTCATCTGGGCCCTGTGCGTCGGCACGGCCAGGGACACGGCGGTCTGACACGGGGTCACCGGGAGACCGGTGCGGGGGATTCGCCAACAGGGGGACCAACGCACGAGAGGTGACGCCGTGACCGAGCGCATCGACGAGATGGGGCCCATCGACTACGTGGTCGTGGAGTTCCCGGGCAACCGGATGACCGGTGAGGGACTGGGGCACCTGATCGACCTCGTGGACCGCGGCCTGATCCGCATCCTCGACCTGATGTTCATCACCAAGGACACGGACGGCACCGTGGCCGCCCTGGAGCTCACGGACCTCGACGGCGACGGCGAACTCGACCTCACCGTCTTCGAGGGCGTGCATTCCGGACTGCTCGGCCAGGACGACCTGGAGGAGGCCGCGGCGGCGGTGGAGCCCGGCAACTCCGCCGGGCTGCTCATCTACGAGAACGTGTGGGCCGCCCCCTTCGCCGCCGCCCTGCGCCGCGGCGGCGCCCAGCTGGTCGCCTCCGGCCGGATCCCCGTCCAGGCCCTCCTCGCCTCCCTCGAGGCGGCCGAGGCTGCCGAGGCGGCCGGCGCCGCCGACGCCTCCTGAGCCCGGTCGCATGAACGCGAAGAAGGCGAAGAAGCCGAAGAGGCCGGTCCCGCCGCCCGGCGGCCGGTACGGCACCGAGAAGGAACGGGCGGCGCGCGGCAGGGCCGCCCGGTCCGCCGCGCCCCGCTCCTCGCACGCCGCGTTCACCCCGTCGGCGCAGCGGACGGACCCGGTCGACCTCATCGAGGCCCAGTCGGCGAGGCGGGTCCAGGAGCTCGTCCCGATCCGCTACGGCAGGATGAGCGAGTCCCCCTTCCGCTTCTACCGCGGGGCGGCCGGCATCATGGCCGCGGACCTCGCCGGCACCCCGCGCAGCGGGCTCACGGCGCAGCTGTGCGGCGACGCGCACATGCTCAACTTCCGGCTGCTGGCCTCTCCCGAACGCCGCCTGATGTTCGACATCAACGACTTCGACGAGACGCTGCCCGGCCCCTGGGAATGGGACGTCAAACGGCTCGCCGCCAGCCTGGTCATCGCCGGGCGGGCCAACGGCTTCAGCGACCGGCAGCGGGCCTCCGTGGTGCGGGCGGCGGTGCGGTCCTACCGGGAGCGGATGCGCGCCTTCGCCGGGCTGGGCAATCTCGACGTCTGGTACACCCGGTTCGAGGCCGACGACCTGCAGCGACAGTTCGCGCCGGTGCTCGGCTCGGCGGACCGGGACCGCTGGGAGCGCGCGCGGGACAAGGCCCGCGAGCACGACACCCTGCAGGCGTTCGACAAGCTCACCCGGGTCGTCGGCGGCCGACGTGTGATCGCCTCCGAACCGCCGCTGCTCGTCCGCCTGGCGGACCTGCTGCCGGACGCCGAGCACCACGCCCTGGAGAAGCGGATCAGCCGCCTGATCGAGTCGTACGGCCGAAGCCTCTCCTCGGACCGGCGCTTCCTGCTCGAGTCCTACCGGGTGGCGGACATGGCCCGGAAGGTCGTCGGGGTCGGCAGCGTCGGCACCCGCTGCTGGATCGTGCTGCTCCTCGGCAAGGACGACCGGGACCCGCTGTTCCTCCAGGCGAAGGAGGCCGACGAGTCGGTGCTCGCGCCGTACGCCGGCCCCGGGGCGTTCCGCACCCAGGGCGAACGCGTCGTCGCGGGCCAGCGGCTGATGCAGGCCACCAGCGACATCTTCCTGGGCTGGGAACGCCTCCAGGGCATCGACGGCCGGCGCCGCGACTTCTACGTGCGGCAGCTGCGGGACTGGAAGGGCATCGTCGTCGCCGAGAACCTGTCGCCGAAGCGGATGAAGCTGTTCGGCACCCTGTGCGGCGCCACCCTGGCCCGTGCCCACGCCCGGTCCGGCGACCGGATCGCGATCGCCTCCTACCTGGGCGGAGGAGACGTCTTCGACCGCGCGCTGGCGACGTTCGCCGAGCTGTACGCCGACCAGAACGAGAAGGACCACCAGGCCCTGCTCGACGCCGTCCGGGCCGGCCGGGTGCGGGCAGAGGCGGCCTGACTCAGCCCTTCCGGGGCCGGGGCTTCCGCGCGGCGCGCTCCGCGAACGGCGGGATCTCCGGCCCCTGCGGCAGCAGTTCCACCACGACGAAGGAGATGACCGCGGCCAGCACCACGACCGGGACCGCGTTCACGTTGCCCAGCAGCAGCACGACCAGTACGACGCCGCAGACGGGCAGCCGCAGGCCGGCCGTGACGCCGGCCGCCATGCCGACCGCCATGGCCGGGACGAGCCCGAAGCCGGGCAGCGGCGAGAGCAGCACGCCGGCCGCCCCGCCCAGGAACAGGGAGGGGAAGACGGGACCGCCGCGCAGGCTGCCCAGGCAGAGCATGTAGGCGAGCGACTTGAAGACGAGGACGGCGACGAGCGCGCCCACCGACCACGAGTGCGGGTCGGCCGCCAGCTCGCCCAGGGCTGCCTGACCCGACAGGGCGGCCTCCTCCGGCGACCGGCCGGTGGCGACCGCGTACAGGGCGAGGCAGCCGGCCGTCCCGAGCGCGCACAGCGTGGTGTTCCGCACGGTCCACACCGAGCTCGCCACGAAGCCGGCCGCGTAGCGGCCGCCCACGAAGGCCCCGTGGATGAGCAGGGCGACGGCCGGTGCCATCAGCAGCGTCCACAGGACGTCCCCGGTGTCGAGCACCGGAGCCGGGGGCAGCCCGATGTCGAGGCTCGCGGGCTTCAGGCCGGTCCAGCGGCCGAAGCCGGTGAACACCAGCGCCCCGATCCCGCTGGACAGCAGCGCGGGCAGCATCACGGCGAAGAGCTGCGGTCCGCCGACGCCGGCCACCTCCATCAGCAGCAGCGCGCCCACGAGCGGGTTGCCGAAGAGCGCCGAGATGGCGGAGGCGGAGCCGGCGGCGCCGAGCAGCATCGTGCTCGCCTGTGTCTGGGGCGCCTTCACGAGGCGACCGAAGAGCAGGGCGAGTCCGGTGCCCAGGGCGAGCAGCGGAGCCTCGGGCCCCAGGACGGCGCCGAGCGGCAGGCTGAAGAAGGCGGCGATGACCACCCCGGGCAGCGAGCTCGCGGTGATGCCGCCCGCGTGCAGGCCGCCCGCCGGGAGGTGCCCGCCGCGTCCCGGCAGGCGGGCGACGACCAGCCCGACGACCACGCCCGCGACCAGCAGCAGGGGGAACCCCCACCACCAGGGCGGCTTGTCCCAGCCGAGGTCCCGCGGCCAGTCCGTCCAGATCAGCTGTTCCAGTTCGGTGACCGCGACGAGGAACCAGAACGCGATCAGGGAGACCGGGATGCCGATCAGCCCGCAGAACACCAGTGCCCTGCGGTACTCGGGCCGCCGCAGTATGGCCTGCAGCTCGTCGGCCTCGCGCGGCTGACCCGCCGGTGCGGACGGTGTCGCCGGAGGTTTCGTTGCGGAGATGGGGCCCTCCCGGAATGGGCGACTCGACAGGCGTTCCCCCCATGACTGGCCCGAGGCTATCGGCCCGCCCGCCCATCTCCGGCCGCCACGCCGCGCCGTCGACCGGCCCGCCGAAAGGGCCGGGGCGGGGGGCCGCACGATGTCGAAGGGCCCCGCTGATCGCAGCGGGGCCCTTCTTGGTTCCGAGCCGTCCGTGGACGTTCGCGCGGGTTGTTCAGGCGGCTCCAGGACCACGGCCGGACCGGAGTCCGGTCAGAACTCCAGCACCTCGCGGTCGAGCGGGTACCGCGCACGGTGAGGGCCCTCGTACGGCGAGCGCGTGATCGGCAGGACGCCGGTCGGCTGCAGGCCCACGTTGTCGTCCCAGATCCGGGGTTCGACCTGTCCGACGACCCGAAACTTCCGGAAGGTGAACGGAGGGCTGTCGGTCGGGAAGAACTCGGCTGTCGTCGTCACCTGGAAGTGCAGGTGCGGCGTGGTCGAGTTGCCGCTGTTGCCGATCAGCCCGAGGACCTGGCCGGATTCGACCCGGTCGCCCTCCCGGACCTTGAGCGAGCCGGGTGTCAGGTGGGCGTAGAGCAGATAGCGGCCCGGCGCGACCTCCAGGGTGACGTGGTTGCCGACGGTGTCCTCGATCGGTGGGGTGGGCGGCGTGACGGGTGGCGGGTTGTCCGGGATTCCGTCCTGGACCTCCACCACCCTGCCGCCGGCCGAGGCCACCACCGGCTGCCGGTAGCTCAGGTAGCTGGTGAGCTGTGCCGGGTCGCCTTCCCAGGTCTGCCCCCGCTCGCCGACCCGGTACCAGTCGATCGCGAAGCGCTGCGGCACGTCGAAGCGGCCGTTGATCGGCGCGAGGCCGCGTCGGTGGTGGGTGTTGCCGCAGCACGACTCGCTGGAGTACCAGGTGCCGGGGCGGACCGGCGGTCCCAGGTTCAACGGCCGAGTGCGGTCGGTCCGGGTGGTCTGCACCGTCTCCTCGAAGGCGGAGGGGCCGGAGGGGGGCAGGACCGCACCGGAGAGATGGTGTTCGAGGGCCTTGGGCACCGGCTGACCGCGGTCGAGGATCAGGTCGAGCCAGATGATCCACTGCTGGGAGCCCTTGATGACCGTCGGCGTCGGTGCCGGTGGCGCCGGGGTGTACCCGTCCGCACCCGGCAGGGGGTCACCCACCGGATTGGCGGCCTCGGCCAGCGCCCGCCCGCTCAGCGAGCCGACGACCCGGTGCGTGCGGGCGTCTCGGACGCTGACACGGTCGAGCCGCACCGGCGTGCTGCTGGACAGTGCGCTCGTGGTGAGCAGTTCGTACGAGAGGTGCGTCTTGCCGTCGGTGGCGACGAACGGCGCCGGTCGGGTCATCACCGCCGCCGTCAACGGCGTGAACTGTGCGCCGGGCGCCGGAGTGGCCGCGCCGGTCCCGTATCCGGGTCCCACCGAGGCCACCAGCATGCCTGCCGCGAGCACGGCAGCGGCGAGCCCGCGGAGGAGCGGGCTGCGGCCAGTGCGGTTGCGAGGGTCGCGCTCTGCCATTGCGCTCTTTCGTTCGTCGGATCCGGGGCCGTGAAGGACGCCCGCACGCCCCGCACCGAGGCGCAGGCCCATGTAATCCGGCGGCGCGCCGCTCCGGGCGGAGGGCGCCGGGGTCGGGTGCCGAACTGCACCCGTCCGGCCGCGTCGGCCACGGAGTCCTCCCTCCCGGCAGCTTCTGGGGGCCGCACGCAGGGACGACGAGGTCCGGGAAACGAAGAAGGGCCCCGCTGCAAGCAGCGGGGCCCTTCGACATCGTGCCCGGTGAGGCACTGGCGGAGGATACGAGATTCGAACTCGTGAGGGGTTGCCCCCAACACGCTTTCCAAGCGTGCGCCCTAGGCCACTAGGCGAATCCTCCGCGGCAAACAATACAAGACGCTGAGGGGTGCTCGCGAACGTGATCCGGAGCGGCTTCCCGGGGTGGGGATCGGGGGATGGAACCGCCCCCGGGATCGGGTACCCTGGGCGCAGCCCCTCACGTGGCGCTATCTGACTGAACTCCCCCAGGGCCGGAAGGCAGCAAGGGTAGGTCGGCTCTGGCGGGTGCGTGGGGGGCGCTTGCGTTCCCGGGTTGTCGGTGGGCGCCTATAACCTCGTAGGCGTGTCGTCTCTCGCGCTGTACCGCCGCTATCGCCCCGAGTCGTTCGCCGAGGTCATCGGGCAGGAGCATGTCACCGACCCGCTGCAGCAGGCCCTGCGGAACAACCGGGTCAATCACGCGTACCTGTTCAGCGGGCCGCGCGGATGCGGAAAGACGACCAGCGCGCGCATCCTCGCCCGTTGTCTGAACTGCGAGCAGGGGCCCACGCCCACGCCCTGCGGGGAGTGCCAGTCCTGCCGGGACCTCGCGCGCAACGGGCCCGGGTCGATCGACGTCATCGAGATCGACGCCGCCTCCCACGGTGGTGTGGACGATGCCCGTGACCTGCGGGAGAAGGCGTTCTTCGGGCCGGCGTCCAGCCGCTACAAGATCTACATCATCGACGAGGCGCACATGGTCACCTCGGCGGGCTTCAACGCCCTGCTGAAGGTGGTCGAGGAGCCGCCGGAGCACCTCAAGTTCATCTTCGCGACCACGGAACCCGAGAAGGTCATCGGCACGATCCGGTCGCGGACGCACCACTACCCCTTCCGGCTCGTGCCGCCCGGCACCCTGCGGGACTACCTGGGCGAGGTCTGCGGACACGAGGGCATCCCGGTCGAGGACGGCGTGCTGCCCCTCGTCGTGCGCGCCGGTGCCGGTTCCGTGCGTGACTCGATGTCCGTCATGGACCAGCTGCTCGCCGGCGCCGCCGAGGACGGTGTGACATACGCCATGGCGACGTCCCTGCTCGGCTACACGGACGGGTCGCTGCTCGACTCCGTCGTGGACGCGTTCGCCGCCGGTGACGGCGCGGCGGCCTTCGAGGTCGTGGACCGGGTGATCGAGGGCGGCAACGACCCCCGGCGCTTCGTCGCCGACCTGCTGGAGCGGCTGCGCGACCTCGTCATCCTGGCCGCCGTTCCCGACGCCGCGCAGAAGGGGCTCATCGACGCCCCCGTGGACGTCATCGAGCGCATGCAGGCCCAGGCCTCCGTCTTCGGGGCCGCCGAGCTCAGCAGGGCGGCCGACCTGGTCAACAGCGGACTGACCGAGATGCGCGGCGCCACCTCGCCGCGGCTCCAGCTGGAGCTGATCTGCGCGCGGGTGCTGCTGCCCGCCGCCTTCGACGACGAGCGCTCGCTGCTGGCCCGGATCGACCGCCTGGAGCGCGGCGTCGCCCCCACGCCGCCGCCCGCACCGGAGGCGCCCGCGCGCCGGACGCCACCGCCCAGCGAGGCCCCGCGGCCCGGTGCCTGGCCGGGCGCGGCCGCCCCCGGTGCCTGGCCCGGCGCCGCCGCGCCCGCGCAGCCCGCCGCTCCCGCACCGGCGCCCGCCGCCGCGCAGCCCGCGGCCCCGGCCGCCCCCGCGGGCGGGGCCGGTCAGGGTGCCGCCCAGATCCGGAACATGTGGCCGTCGATCCTCGAGGCGGTGAAGAACCGCCGCCGGTTCACCTGGATCCTGCTCAGCCAGAACGCCCAGGTCGCCGGCTTCGACGGCACCACCCTCCAGCTCGGCTTCCTGAACGCCGGTGCCCGGGACAACTTCGCGAGCAGCGGCAGCGAGGACGTGCTGCGGCAGGCCCTGGCGGAGCAGTTCAACGTCCAGTGGAAGATCGAGGCGATCATCGATCCCTCGGGCGGTTCCGCGCCGCCGCCCGCCGCGGCCAACTTCGGCGGCGGACGGCCGCAGGCCGCGCCGGCCCCCGCGCCGTCCTTCCAGCAGGCTCCGCCCCCGGCCGGACCGCCCGCGCACCAGGCGCCCGCCCAGCCTGCCGGACCCCCGTCGTATCAGCAGCCCCAGCAGTCGCCGTCGGCTCCGTCGGCCCCGCCCGCACGTCAGGCGCCGACGCCCGTCGCGCCCGAGGAC
This sequence comes from Streptomyces sp. MS191, assembly GCF_008042125.1. GTDB lineage: Bacteria > Actinomycetota > Actinomycetes > Streptomycetales > Streptomycetaceae > Streptomyces. Next base: position 2,424,992 of record NZ_RDBI01000040.1, on the reverse strand, counting down.
GACGTGCCGGAGGAGGACGACCCCGACCTCGTCGACTCCGCGCTCTCCGGTCACGAGCTGATCGTGCGCGAGCTCGGCGCCACGGTTGTGGAGGAATACACGAACGAGTAGGGGCGTCTCGCTCGGTGGCCCGCACAAGGGGCATCCCGCCCCGCGGGCTACCCTGGCTGGCGTGAAGGTCCTCGTCATCGGCGGCGGCGCCCGCGAACATGCCCTGTGCCGCTCTCTCTCCCTCGATCCCGACGTCACCGCTCTGCACTGCGCGCCCGGCAACGCCGGAATCGCGGAGGTCGCCGAGCTGCACCCCGTCGACCAACTGGACGGCGGCGCGGTCGCGCGCCTCGCCACCGACCTCCAGGCGGACCTGGTCGTCGTCGGCCCGGAGGCACCGCTCGTCGCGGGTGTCGCCGACGCCGTCCGGGCGGCCGGCATCCCCTGCTTCGGTCCGTCCCGCGAAGCCGCGCAGCTGGAGGGCTCCAAGGCGTTCGCCAAGGACGTCATGGCGGGTGCCAACGTGCCCACCGCCCGCTCCTACGTGTGCACCACCGCCGCCGAGATCGACGAGGCGCTCGACGCCTTCGGCGCCCCGTACGTCGTCAAGGACGACGGCCTCGCCGCCGGCAAGGGCGTCGTGGTGACCTCCGACCTGGCCGAGGCCCGCGCCCACGCGCTGGCCTGCGACCGCGTGGTCATCGAGGAGTACCTGGACGGTCCCGAGGTCTCCCTCTTCGCGATCACCGACGGCGTCACCGTCCTCCCGCTGAGCCCCGCGCAGGACTTCAAGCGCGCGCTGGACGGCGACGAGGGGCCGAACACCGGCGGCATGGGCGCCTACTCGCCGCTGCCCTGGGCCGACCCCAAGCTGGTCGACGAGGTGATGGGCAGTGTCCTGCAGCCGACGGTCGACGAGCTGCGCCGCCGCGGCACGCCGTTCCAGGGCCTGCTGTACGCGGGGCTGGCGATCACCGGCCGTGGCGTGCGGGTCATCGAGTTCAACGCCCGCTTCGGCGACCCCGAGACGCAGGTCGTGCTGGCCCGTCTGAAGACCCCGCTGGCCGGTGTCCTGCTGAACGCCGCGAACGGCACCCTCGACAACGAGGCACCGCTCAACTGGCGTGACGAGGCGGCCGTGACCGTGGTCGTGGCCTCGCACAACTACCCCGGCACCCCGCGGACCGGCGACCCGATCGAGGGCCTCGACGAGGTCGTGGCGCAGGACGCCCCGCACGCGTACGTCCTGCACGCCGGCACCCGGCTGGACGGCGACGCGGTCGTCAGCGCCGGCGGACGCGTCCTGTCGGTCACCGCGACCGGCGAGGACCTGACGCAGGCCCGCGAGCGCGCGTACGCGGCGGTCGGCCGGATCCGTCTGGACGGCTCGCAGCACCGTACGGACATCGCCCGCAAGGCCGCGGGGGAGTGAACCCCTTCCCGGCCTGATCGTCATCACCTTTGCCCAAAGCCATTCCATCGAGTGACGGCTCAGCCATCCGGATGACGCCCGCCGAAGCCCCAACTAGGGTGCGGCGCAGGCGTTCCGGCACTTGGCCCACCGGCATTGCGATGTCCGTGGCGGGTGCCACAGTGGGGGAGTGAGCAACACCGCCACAGGCAGTCCCGACCAGGGCAGGAGGGGGTGATGTACGGCGTGTCCGGTACCGGTTCCGTTCCCGGCGAGGAGATGGGTGCGCGCGCCGCGCGCACCCGGGCCCTCGCCGTGCTCCGCGTCCGCGGCAGGGCACTGGGGGCCGCGCTGCTCCCCGCCGCCGCGGCCGTGATCCTGTACGCGGGGGGCGTCACCGGCCGTTTCACGGGGGCCGGCTGGGACGCCGCCCGCTGGGTGACGACGGTGCTCGCACTGGTCGTCCTGCTCGCCGCGGCGGCCGTCGCGCTGGTCGTCGCCCGTGCCCGGCCCGCCGTCACGCCGACGGTGGAACTCGCCGAGACCTCGGCCCCCGACCTCTACCGGATGGTCCGGGACCTCGCCGACCGGCTCGGGGTCCCCGCACCCTCCGCGATAGCCCTGACCCCGGACTGCGACAGCTGGCTGGAGGACCGGACGCACCCGGCGCACCGGGGCGGCCCGCACGGCGCGCACCGGCCCGCCGAGGCCCCCGTCCTGGTCATCGGCTCGCCCTTCCTGTGGTGGATGAGGGTCGGCGAGCTGCGGGCGGTCCTCGCCCCCGTCGTCGCCGGCACGGGTCCGGCCGCCCAGCCCGACATAGCCGCGGCCCGCCGCTTCGTGCAGGGTCTGGACGCCGCCGTCGCCGCACCCCGCCGGGCCGGGCTCGACCCGGTCAGCCGGCTCGGCGCGCACGGGATCGGCCGGGTCGCCCGGGTGCTGCTGCGCAGCTGCCGCGGCCACGCCCTGGAGATGGAGCGCGGGGTCGCCGCGGCCGGCTCCGAGCGTGCACAGGCTGTGGACTACGGCATCCGGATCGTGGCGCAGGAGCAGGTCGGCCTCGCCTACGCGGGCTGGGACCGGCTGCTCACCCGGGTCGCGCTGCCCGCCTGGCGGATGGGCCGCTGGCCCTCCCGCCTCGACGTGGGCGTGGTCAGCGCCCTCACCGAACTCTCGCGACGCGACCGCCTCGCCGACAACTTCGCCACCCGCCTCGGCGAACGGCCGGCCTGCGACCTCCTGGAGGAGCCCGGGGCCGTGGACGAGGCCACCTCGCTGCTGGCCGCCCGGCTCTTCCACGGCGGTCCCGCGGAGAACGGCCCGGACTGGTCGCCGGTGGACTGGGACCAGTACCCGGAAGAGGTCGTCGACCGCACCTGGCGCGCCGACGCGGCCCGCCTCCACCGGGTCCTCGACCAGCTGGGCGTGCGCGCCGCGGGTCCCGGCGAACCGGCCTCCTCCGACGGGCCGACCCTGACGCGCGTGATGGCCCACCTGGCCCTTCCCTCGGAAGCGGCCGCCTCCGAGCGCGCGGCCGCCGAGCTCGCGGCCACCGAACCCGCGGCCACCGAGCGCGTGGCCGCCGCCGAAGCGGCAGCCACCACCGGGCGCGCGGCCGCCGCCGAACCGGACGGGCCCGCCGGCCTCGACGGGCCCGTCGGCACCGGCGAGCAGGACGATCTCCACGGAGCCGTCGGCCTCGACGAGCCGGACGAGCCCGCGGCCGCCCACCCCGCCTCCGACGCCCTCGCCGCCGCGCTGACCGCCCAGGTCGCCCGCGAGGAGGCCGCCAAGCCGCCGGCGGAGGCGCCGGGCGCGCACGGCGGCGTCCGCGACGACGGGACGGACCCGCTCCCGCTCTTCCCGCTGCAGCCGCCCCGTACCGGACGCGACCTGCTCGCCGACCACGTGACGGCGATGGTCTGCTGCGCCGCCGTCGACACCGCGGGCGCCGCTCCCGGGCTCGACTGGCTCGACGGCCCGGCGCTCCTCGTCGGCGGCCGGCGGAACACGGACCTGACCGCCCGGGTCCTCGCACTCGTCGAGGACGGCGACCCGGAGCCGCTGCGCGCCTGGTTCGCCGAGACCGGCGTCCGCCCCGAGAAGCCCGTCCGCCTCGTCTGAACCATCCGCCCCGGCGGAAGACCGTCTTCCGTTCACGTCAATTCGCGACGAACGGTGACGGAGTGCGTGCGTTATGTGATGTGCTGGGGACCGGCACTGACAAGGGGCCGAAAGAGCCATACGTACGACGGCCGAAAACGGTCGCCGACCGACCGGGGGAGTCGAGGGAGGGGCGCGGCATGGGGGCGGAGCACATCAGGCGGTGGGAATCGGGCGCGCTCGCCCATGCCGTCTCGGACCCCTTCGGCCAGGGCCCGCTGCCCTGGCTGCGCGGGTCGGAGAACTACTTCGACGACACCGGCCAGGTCGTCCCCTGGTACGCCGACACCGCCCTGGCCCGCGGGGCCGGGGGCGGACCCCGTACCGCGGACGACGTCCGCAGCCAGATCAAGGGCTTCGCCTCCGTCGGAGCGGCGGCCCCCGGCGAGGCGATCGACTTCCACATCACGGTGGACCCGCCGCAGCAGTTCTCGGTCGACGTCTACCGGATCGGCCACTACGCGGGCGACGGCGCCGCCAAGATCACCACCAGCCCGCGGCTGTCCGGGATCGTCCAGCCGGCCCCCCTCACCGCGGACCGCACCGTCTCCTGCCACCACTGGTGGCAGTCCTGGCGCCTCCAGATCCCGTCGTACTGGTCGATCGGCGCCTACGTCGCCGTCCTCACCACCGCCGACGGCTACCGCTCCCACATCCCGTTCACGGTCCGCGACGACCACCCCGCCGACCTGCTCCTGGTGCTGCCGGACGTGACCTGGCAGGCGTACAACCTCTACCCGGAGGACGGCCGCACCGGTGCCAGCCTCTACCACGCGTGGGACGAGCAGGGCCGGCTCCTCGGCGAGGAGGACGCGGCCACGACGGTCTCCTTCGACCGCCCCTACGCGGGCGCGGGACTGCCCCTGCACGTCGGCCACGCCTACGACTTCATCCGCTGGGCCGAGCGCTACGGCTACGACCTCGCCTACGCCGAGACCCGTGACCTGCACGCCGGCCGGGTCGACCCCACCCGCTACCGCGGCCTGGTCTTCCCCGGCCACGACGAGTACTGGTCCGTCCCCATGCGCCGGACGGTCGAGCTGGCCCGCGAGCAGGGCACGTCCCTCGTGTTCCTCTCCGCCAACACCATGTACTGGCAGGTGGAACTCGGCCCCTCGCCGTCCGGGGTCCCGGACCGGCTGCTGACCTGCCGCAAGCGCCGCGGCCCCGGCCGCCCGGCGCTGTGGCGCGAGGTCGACCGCCCCGAGCAGCAGCTGCTCGGCATCCAGTACGCGGGCAGGGTGCCCGAACCGCACCCGCTCGTGGTGCGGAACGCCGAGCACTGGCTCTGGGAGGCCACCGGCGCCGGGGACGGCGACGAGATCCCGGGCCTGGTCGCCGGCGAGGCCGACCGCTACTTCCCGCGGACGGCGCTCCCCGAGCACGAGGGCCGCATCCTGCTCGCCCACTCGCCCTACACGGACGGCGAGGGAGCGCTGCGGCACCAGGAGACCTCCCTCTACCGGTCCCCGTCGGGCGCCTGGGTCTTCGCCTCCGGCACCTTCGCCTGGTCGCCCGCCCTGGACCGCCCGGGCCACGTCGACGCGCGGATCCAGCGCGCCACGGCGAACCTGCTCGACCGCATCTGCAAGAGGGACTGAGCGGGCCCGGGCACCGACCCCGCGTCCGGGTGCGAGAGAATCGAAGCGCTCCTGGATCAACCTACGCGGAGGAACCGTGTCCGGATTCGTAGAAAAGCCCGAGCCTGCCGAGGTCCCGGGCCTGACCCACCTCCACACGGGCAAGGTGCGCGACCTCTACCGGAACGAGGCCGGCGACCTCGTCATGGTGGCAAGCGACCGCATGTCCGCATTCGACTGGGTGCTGCCGACCGAGATCCCCGACAAGGGCCGGGTCCTGACCCGGCTCTCGCTGTGGTGGTTCGACCTGCTGAAGGACCTGGTCCCGAACCACGTCCTGTCCACCGAGCTGCCGGCCGGCGCCCCGGCCGACTGGGCGGGCCGCACCCTGGTCTGCAAGTCGCTGGAGATGGTCCCGGTCGAGTGCGTCGCCCGCGGCTACCTGACCGGCTCCGGCCTCCTCGAGTACCGCGCGTCCCGCACGGTCTGCGGCCTCGCCCTGCCCGAGGGCCTGACCGACGGGTCCGAACTGCCCGCGCCGATCTTCACGCCGGCCACGAAGGCCGCCGTCGGCGACCACGACGAGAACGTGTCGTACGAGGAGGTCGCCCACCAGGTCGGCGCGGAGACCGCCGCGCTGCTGCGCCAGACCACCCTCGCCGTCTACGGCCGGGCCCGGGACGTGGCCCGCGAGCGCGGGATCATCCTCGCCGACACCAAGTTCGAGTTCGGCTTCGAGGCCACCCCGGAGGGCCGGACGCTGGTCCTCGCCGACGAGGTCCTCACCCCGGACTCCTCCCGCTTCTGGCCGGCCTCCGGCTGGGAGCCGGGGCACGCCCAGCCGTCGTACGACAAGCAGTTCGTCCGCAACTGGCTGACCTCGCCGGCCTCCGGCTGGGACCGCGCGAGCGAGCAGCCGCCGCCGGCCCTCCCGCAGGAGATCGTCGACGCGACCCGCGCCAAGTACATCGAGGCGTACGAACTCCTGACCGGCACCGCCTGGTCCTGACGGGCGTCTCGCCGATCCTGCCGGGCTCCCGGCTGGATCGGCGGGACGGCTCCGGACACGAAGAAGCCCCCCGGTCCKMGGACCGGGGGGCTTCTCTCATGGAGCGGACGACGAGATTCGAACTCGCGACCCTCACCTTGGCAAGGTGATGCTCTACCAACTGAGCCACGTCCGCATGCGCCGTAGCGCGGGGCCAACTATACCCAACCTTTCTCCCGTGCGAGACGTACCGCCGTATGACGGTTCTCGGCGCCGAGCTTCGCGGCCGCCGACGAGAGGTAGTTGCGGACCGTGCCGGGGGACAGGGCGGCCCGCGCGGCGATCTCCGCGACGGGCGCCCCGTCGGCCGCGAACTCCAGCACCTCGGCCTCCCGCGCGGTCAGCGGGGAGTCCCCGGCGGAGATCGCGTCGGCCGCCAACTCCGGGTCCACGTAGCGGTTTCCGGCGTGCACGGTGCGGATGATCTCGGCCAGCCGCTGGGCGCTGACGGTCTTCGGCACGAAGCCCCGCACCCCGGCCGCGAGGGCCCGCTTCAGATGGCCCGGGCGGCCGTGACCGGTCACGATCATGGTCCGGCAGTCGGGGAGTTCCTCGCGCAGGGATGTGGCGACCCTCACACCGTCCGCCCCCGGCATCTGCAGGTCCAGCACCGCGACATCGGGGCGGTGGGCCCGCGCCATGGCGAGCGCCTCGGGGCCGGTGGCGGCCTCGGCGACGACCACGAGGTCGTCCTCGAGACCGAGCAGCGCGGCGAGCGCGCCCCGGATCAGGTGCTCGTCGTCGGCGAGCAGCACGCGTACGGTCATGCCTTCGACCCCTTCCGCGGTACGGGCACGGTGGCCGTCACCCGGAACGTGCCGCCGGCCTCCGGGCCCGCCCGCAGGGTCCCGTCCACCGCCGCCAGCCGCTCCCGCAGCCCCGCGAGACCCGAGCCGTTCCCCATCACGAAGTCCTCTCCCACGCCGTCGTTCTCCACGGTCAGCAGCACCGAACCGTCCTCTCCCGCAAGGGAGATCGTGCAGCGCGAGGCGTCCCCGTGCCGCAGTACGTTCGTCGTGGTCTCCCGGACCACCCAGCCCAGCGCCGCCTGTACGCGCTCGGGCAGCCCGTCGGCCACCGGGCCGATCGCGCACGCGATCCCGGCCGCGCCCAACACCCCCCGCGCGCCCTCCAGTTCCACCCGCAGGTCGGCCTCCCGGTAGCCGCGCACCACGTCCCGGACCTCGCGCTGCGACTGCCGGGCGATCCGCTGCACCTCGGTCATCTGGTCCACCGCCTCGGGGCGTCCGCGCCGGGCGAGCTGCACGGCGAGCTCGCTCTTGAGGGCGATGACCGAGAGGTTGCGGCCCATGACGTCGTGCAGGTCGCGGCCGAAGCGCAGACGCTCCTCGGCGACGGCGAGCCGCGCCTTCAGGTCCCGGGAGCGCTCCAGTTCGCCGACGATCCCGAGCAGCCAGGAGGAGAAGCCGCTCGCCGTACCGAACCCGCCCGCGCCGAGCAGCACGCCGACACCGGAGCCGATGGCCGTGGGCGCCCCGAGACCGAAGGCGGCGACGGCGGCGCCGGTGGCGCAGGCGGCGGTGAGGACGGCGTACAGCATGTGCCGGACCCGCCGCAGGCCCAGCAGCAGCGTGCCGGCGCCGAAGGCGGACAGGGCGGTCGCCAGGCCCACGCCGACCGACGGATCGTCGACGGCGCTCGCGGTGTGCAGGGCGAGGACGGTGAGGTCCAGGACCGCCGTGCCGGCGGCCAGGGCGGTGGCGAGCCGGACCGGGCGTCCGCGCTTCCCGACCGTCCAGTCCAGGGCGCGGGAGGCGAACACCGCGCAGAGCACGGCGTGTGCGCAGCAGATCAGCAGCAGCGCCGCGGCGATGCCGGGGCGCAGCGCGGACGAGGAGGCGGCGGAGAGCGGGATCCCGGCCAGGGCGACGATCTCGAGGGGGGCGAAGAAGTGGAAGGTCCACCGGGTGTACAGCTCCACCTTCGCCGCGCTGCTGCGGCCCACCCACCATCCGGTCAACCTGGACACCCGTCCGGCCCTCCCCAAGTCCTGTCGTCGGAGTCCCGCCCGGGACGGTCCTCAGCGACGCGGTTCCCAGCGGAACCACCGTCGGACAGCAAACACGGTGATCGCGCCCCAGGCCAGCGTGGTGAGCGCCGCGGTGACCAGCGCGCCCGTGTCGCCGGCGCCGAACCAGCCGGCCCGGACGAACTCCATGACCCCGCTCAACGGCAGCAGCGCGCAGACCGACTCGAGGGTGTCCGGCAGGGCCTCGCGGGGCACGAACATGCCCGAGCCCATCGAGGAGACCAGGAAGAGCGGCAGGGTGGTCAGTCCCGCGCTCTCGACGTTGCGGGTGATGACGGTGGTCAGCGCGGCCAGGCCGGCGAGCAGCGCCACCGCGGCCACCAGGCCGAGCAGCAGCAGGTCGGGCCGTCGCGGGGCGGGGACGTCCAGGACGATCACCCCGCCGACGGTGAGCACCGCGCACTGGGCGAGGGCGATGGCGGCGGACGGCAGCGCCGCGCCGCCGAGGATCTCCAGGTCGCTCGCCTCGCCCGTGCGCAGCCGCTTGAGCACGAGCTCCTCGCGGCGGGACACGTACGCCGAGACCAGGCCCATGTAGACGACGAGGACGAGCACCAGGCCCGTGCCGCCGACGAGGGTGGCGCCGGCGACGCCTCCGGACACGCCTTCGGCCGTCTGCGTGACCGAGGACCGCAGCACGAAGATCATCAGGAGGGGCATCAGCAGGGCGATGAAGAGGTTGTTCCTGTTCCGCCCGAGCAGGGTGAGTTCGGCGCGCCCGAGGGCGGTGAGCCGGGTGAGGGTGGCGTTCATCGGGCACCTTCGAGGTCGGTGGGGGCGGGGGTGTCGACGGTGGAGGCGATCTCCAGGAAGGCCTCCTCGAGGGAGGCCGAGCGGGCGTCGAGCCGGTCGAGCCGTACACCGGCGTCGCCCGCCCAGGCCAGGAGCGCGGCGAGGTCGTCCTGGAGCGCGTGGGTCCGGATCTCCACGCGTCGGCCGTCGGCCGCGGCCCTCAGGTCGAGGGGCAGATGTCCGGGCTCGATCCCGTCGGGCAGGACGAAGCGGATCCGGGCGGGGCGGGCCGCGGTGACCTCGGCCGGTGTGCCGGAGAGGACGATCCGGCCGCCGTGCATGATCGCGAGCCGGTCGGCCAGCGACTCGGCCTCCTCCAGGTAGTGCGTGGTCAGCAGGACGGTCGTGCCGTCGTCCCGCAGGGACCGCACCAGGTCCCAGGTGTCGCGCCGGCCCTCGGCGTCGAGGCCGGTGGTGGGCTCGTCGAGGAAGAGGACCTCGGGCCGGCCGAGGAGCGCGAGCGCCAGGTCGAGGCGTCGCCGCTCACCGCCGGAGAGCTGCTTGATCCGTACCTTGCCGCGGGCGGCGAGGCCGACCGCCTCCAGGGCCTCCGCCGTGGGGCGGGGTGCGGTGGTGCAGCCCGCCCACATGCGGACGGTCTCGGTCACGGTCAGGTCGGAGGGGAAGCCGCCCTCCTGGAGCATGATCCCGATGCGGGGGCGGACGGCGGCCCGTTCGCGGTAGGGGTCGTGGCCGAGGACGCGGACGGTGCCGCCGCTGGGGGCGGCGAGCCCCTCCAGGAGCTCGACCGTGGAGGTCTTGCCCGCCCCGTTCGTCCCCAGCAGGGCGAAGATCTCGCCCCGGGGGACGGCGAGGGAGATCCCGTCGACGGCGGAGAAGCCGCCGGCGTAGGTGCGGCGCAGTGCGTCGGCCTCGATCACGTTGGTCATGCCCTCAGCCTTCCGGCGGAGGGAGCGGCGCGGCAGTGCGCGCTGTCATCACCGTGCATGACAAATGTCAGGGGGCGGACGGCGGGGGCGGACATGACGAAGGCCCCGGTTCCAGAGAACCGGGGCCTTCATTCCTGAGCGGACGACGAGATTCGAACTCGCGACCCTCACCTTGGCAAGGTGATGCTCTACCAACTGAGCCACGTCCGCATGCCTCCGACCGGCTTCACCGGGCGGTGCGAGCACCACTCTACCTGATCCACCGGAGTGGTCGGTAATGCGATGCAGAGCGGGTGACAGGAATTGCACACTGCGCCTTCCCCCTGGAAGGGGGATGTTCTACTACTGAACTACACCCGCACGCTGCGTGAGGTTCGGCCCTGCGGCCTCGCCCCTCGGCGTGATCCAGACTCTAGCCGATCGGCGGGGGTGCAATGCAAATCCGTTCCCGGCGACCGGTCGGCGCCGCGAGCCGCGGCGCGGTCGCCACCCCGCCCGCCGGGCCGCCCGGCCCCGCTCAGCCGGCCTGGCGGAACGCCTCGTAGACCCGCTTCGGGATCCGGCCGCGGGCCGGCACCTCCATCTTGTTGGACTGGGCCCAGGCGCGGACCGCCGCCGGGTCCGGGGCGAGCGCGGTGTGCTTGTACGAGTCGACGGGAGTGCCCGCGCCGCCGGACCGGCCGGCCGCCGCCCGGCCCGTCTGCTTCCGGCCGGCCGCGAGGTAGGGGGCCAGCGCGGTGCGCAGTTTCTTTGCATTGGCGGGATTCAGGTCGATCTCGTACGTCTTCCCGTCCAGGCCGAACGCAACCGTTTCCGCCGCTTCTCCGCCATCGATGTCGTCGAAGAGAGTGACCACCACACGCTGAGCCACGGATATCGGTCCTTTCCTGCGGTCCACCGTGTCGTGACGGCGGATCGAACGCCTCTGACGTGCGGCGGAACCGGCTTTACGGCTGCCCCGGGGCAATGCTGCTTTCCTCTGTATTCCTTTGTACAGCGGAAGGCCTCGCATTGTGAAGCCCAGCCAATTGCATCAGCGTGTCCCGCCGCAATGGGCCGCGCAATATTTCACTTGAATTTTTCGTGTGGGTTTTCGTGTCTTTTGTAGGGTCCTCCAGACTTCTACCCGCGTAGAATTTGGAGGCAGGTACGCTGAGGGAACCGCCCACGCAACACACCACCGGGAGTGCCAGTGGCACGCGTCGTAGTCGACGTCATGCTCAAGCCGGAGATCCTCGACCCGCAGGGACAGGCGGTGCAGCGTGCACTGCCCCGCCTCGGGTTCGCCGGAATCGCCGACGTCCGCCAGGGGAAGCGCTTCGAACTGGAGGTGGAGGGGCCGGTCGACGAGGCCGCCCTCGCCCGCATCCATGAGATGGCCGAAACCTTCCTTGCCAACACCGTGATCGAAGACTTCGTCGTGAAGGTGGAGTCGTGACCGCACGCATCGGCGTCGTCACGTTCCCCGGAACGCTCGACGACCAGGACGCGCTGCGTGCCGCCCGCCTGGCGGGTGCCGAGCCCGTTTCCCTCTGGCACCGCGACAAGGACCTGAAGCAGGTCGACGCCGTGGTCCTGGCCGGTGGCTTCTCCTACGGCGACTACCTGCGGGCCGGAGCCATCTCCCGCTTCTCGCCGGTGATGGAGACGATCATCGAGCAGGCGAAGGCGGGCATGCCCGTCCTCGGCATCTGCAACGGCTTCCAGATCCTCACCGAGGCCCACCTGCTGCCGGGCGCGATGCTGCGCAACAACCACCTCCACTTCATCTGCCGCGACCAGAAGCTGCGCGTGGAGAACGCGGAGACCGCCTGGACCGTGGACTACGAGCAGGGCCAGGAGATCGCGGTCCCGCTCAAGAACATGGACGGCCGCTACGTCGCCGACGAGCACACGCTCGACGAGCTGGAGGCCGAGGGGCGGGTGGCCTTCCGCTACCTGGACTTCAACCCGAACGGCTCCCTCCGCGACATCGCGGGCATCACGAACGCCGCGGGCAATGTGGTCGGCCTCATGCCGCACCCCGAGCACGCCGTCGAGCCGCTGATCGGTACGGGCCGTACCGACGGCCTCGGATTCTTCACCTCGATCCTGAAGAAGCTGGTCAACGCATGACTCTCGACACCGTCAAGCACGCGGGTGAGACGCCCGACAGCGAGCAGCCGTGGAAGGAGCTCGGCCTCAAGGAGGACGAGTACGCCCGCATCCGGGAGATCCTCGGCCGCCGGCCCACCGGCGCCGAGCTCGCCATGTACTCCGTCATGTGGTCCGAGCACTGCTCCTACAAGAGCAGCAAGGTCCACCTGAAGCAGTTCGGCGAGAAGACCCCCGAGAACGACGCCATGCTCGTCGGCATCGGTGAGAACGCGGGCGTCGTCGACGTCGGCCAGGGGTACGCGGTCACCTTCAAGGTCGAGTCGCACAACCACCCCTCGTACATCGAGCCCTACCAGGGCGCGGCCACCGGCGTCGGCGGCATCGTCCGCGACATCCTCGCCATGGGCGCCCGCCCGGTCGCGGTCGTCGACCCGCTGCGCTTCGGCGCGGCCGACCACCCCGACACCAAGCGCGTGCTGCCGGGTGTCGTCGCCGGCATCGGCGGCTACGGCAACTGCCTGGGCCTGCCCAACATCGGCGGCGAGGTCGTCTTCGACTCCTGCTACCAGGGCAACCCGCTCGTCAACGCCGGCTGCATCGGCGTCATGAAGCACGAGGACATCCACCTCGCCAAGGCCTCCGGCCCCGGCAACAAGGTGATCCTCTACGGTGCCCGCACCGGTGGCGACGGCATCGGCGGTGTCTCCGTCCTCGCGTCGGAGACCTTCGACGACACCAAGCCCACCAAGCGCCCCGCGGTGCAGGTCGGCGACCCGTTCCAGGAGAAGCTCCTCATCGAGTGCACCCTGGAGATCTTCCGGGAGAAGCTCGTCGCCGGCATCCAGGACCTCGGCGGCGCCGGGCTCTCCTGCGCCACCTCCGAGCTGGCCTCGGCCGGCTCCGGCGGCATGCGCGTCGAGCTCGACCGCGTCCACCTGCGCGACGCCACGCTCTCGCCCGAGGAGATCCTCATGAGCGAGTCGCAGGAGCGCATGTGCGCCATCGTCGAGCCGCAGCACGTCGACCGCTTCCTCGAGATCTGCGAGAAGTGGGACGTCATCGCCACCGTCATCGGTGAGGTGACCGAGGGCGAGCGCCTGGAGATCTTCTGGCACGGCGAGCAGATCGTCGACGTGCCGCCGCGTTCGGTCGCCCACGAGGGCCCGACCTACCACCGGCCGTTCGCCCGCCCGCAGTGGCAGGACGCGCTCCAGGCCGACGACGCGGGCAAGCTGCCCCGGCCGCAGAACGGCGAGGAGCTGAAGGACCAGGTCCTGAAGCTGGTCTCCTCCCCGAACCAGGCCTCGAAGTCCTGGATCACCGACCAGTACGACCGCTTCGTCCAGGGCAACACCGTCCTGGCGCAGCCCGAGGACGCGGGCATGGTCCGGATCGACGAGGAGACCAACCTCGGCGTGGCCATGGCGACCGACGGCAACGGCCGGTACGCCAAGCTCGACCCGTACACGGGCGCGCAGCTCGCGCTGGCGGAGGCGTACCGCAACGTCGCCGCCTCCGGCGCCAAGCCGCTCGCCATCTCGGACTGCCTGAACTTCGGTTCGCCCGAGGACCCGGACGTGATGTGGCAGTTCGCCGAGGCCACCCGTGGTCTCGCGGACGGCTGCCTGCAGCTGGGCACCCCGGTCACCGGTGGCAACGTCTCGCTGTACAACCAGACCGGTGAGGTCGCCATCCACCCGACGCCGGTCGTGGCCGTGCTCGGTGTGATCGACGACGTCAACCGCCGCACGCCGATCGCCTTCGCGGAAGAGGGCCAGCTCCTCTACCTGCTGGGCGACACACGTGAGGAGTTCGGCGGCTCGGCCTGGTCCGAGGTGATCCACCAGCACCTCGGCGGTCTGCCGCCGGCCGTGGACCTCGACCGGGAGAAGCTGCTCGGCGAGATCCTGATCTCCGCCTCCCGCGACGGCATGATCGACGCGGCGCACGACCTGTCCGACGGCGGTCTGGTCCAGGCGGTCGTCGAGTCCTGCCTCCGCGGCGGCACCGGCGCGCGCCTGGTCGTCCCGGACGGCCTGGACGCCTTCACCTTCCTCTTCAGCGAGTCGGCCGGCCGTGCGGTCGTGTCCGTCCCGCGCAGCGAGGAACTCCGCTTCACCGACATGTGCGGCGCCCGGGGCCTGCCCGCGGCACGCATCGGTGTCGTGGACGGCGACGAGGTCGACGTGCAGGGCGAGTTCAGCATCTCCCTGGAGGAGCTGCGCACCGCCCACGAGGCGACCATCCCGGGTCTGCTGGCCTGACCCGACGCGCTGCGCGAAGCCCCCGTCCGGACCCGTGGGTCCGGCGGGGGCTCTCGTGTGCACGGCCCGGACGGGGCCCTACGCGGGCTGCCCCCAGAAGGCGTCGGACTGCTCGATGTCCTCGACGCACTCGTCGATGTCGGTGATCTTCCCGCCCATGATGGTGAAGATCAGCGCGCCCTTCATCTCGATGCCGCGGTCACCGCGCTCGGCGAAGAACTTGTTGGCCGCCACGGCGTGGCCGCGGCCGTCGACGGAGACGCTGTCCAGCTCGACCCGCATCTTCCCGCCGGTGAGTTCGAACATCTTGGCGTACATGGCGAGGATGTTGTCCCGGCCTTTGAAGTGGCCGGACAGCTGGCTCCCGCCCGGCACGTGGTGGGTACAGTCCGCGGTCATCATGGAGCCGACGGTCTCCATGTCTCCTCGGGTCCACGCCTCGAAACCACGGCGTACCAAGGCGACGTCAGGGTGCTCGGCCATGACCGATCGACCCCTCTCCTACGGGTAGGTGTGCTGCGAGCCCCTCCCTCTCCAGTCTCCGACTACCCTCGCCCCCATGCCACCGGCCAAGAAGCGCTCCCGCAGCTACGACTCCGCCAAGACCCGGGCCGCCGTGCTCGCCCAGTTCCGGAACGTGGGCGACGCGGTGTCCACGCTCACGCCGGAGCAGCTCGACGGGCCGACGCGGCTCGGCGAGTGGACCGTACGGGAGCTGGCCGCGCACCTGGCCCTGGTGGTCGGCGCCGTCCCGCGCTTCCTCGACGAGCCCGAGCCGGCCGCGCAGGACCTGGGTCTGCTCGACTGGCCGTCGGCGACGGCGTCGGCCGCCGGGCGGATCGACGAGGACGCGCGGGCCGTCGACACCGGCGATCTGGCGGGGCTGTACGAGCGGACGACGGCACGGTACGAGGAGCGGATCGCCGGCACGTCCGACGAGCGGCTCGTGCCGACCCGGTTCGGTGCGATGCGGCTGGCGGACTTCCTGGTCACCCGGACCGTCGAACTGGTCGTCCACACCGACGACCTGAACGCGGCGGCCGGCCTCGCGATCCCGGTCGACCGGCAGGCCCTGGCCGCCTGCACCCGGGTGCTCGCCGACGCGCTCGCGGTGAAGGCCCCCGGCGGCGCGGTGGAGTTCCGGGTCCCGCCGTTCGCGGTGGTGCAGTGCGTGGAGGGGCCCCGGCACACCCGCGGCACCCCGCCCAACGTCGTCGAGACGGACCCGCTCACCTGGATCCGGCTCGCCACCGGCCGTACGGACTGGGCCGAGGCGCTGGACGGGGCCAAGGTCGCGGCGAGCGGTGAACGCGCCGACCTCTCCGGGCTGCTGCCGCTGATGGGCTGACCCGGCGGCGCCGGGCACGGCCCGGTCGGAGGCCCCGGCGGAGGCGGGGCGGAACCGTCCGTACCGCTCGCCCGTCCCATCCCCATGCTGAAGACACGTACCACCGCAGCCACCGCAGTCCTGGCCTCGCTCGTCGTGCTCTCGGCGTGCGGCACCGAGCGGTCCGGTTCCGGCCCGGGCGCCGGCTCCGTCGCCCCGGACGTCCCCGTCGCCGGAGCCCACTGGGCCTTCGACACCGTGACGGTCGCAGGCAAGGAGACCCGGGCGCCCGACGGCGCCCACGTCGAGATCGGGAAGGACGGCCGGGCCTCGGGCAACAGCGGGTGCAACGGCTTCGGTGCCGAGGTGTCGGTCGAGGGCGACACGGTCACCGTGAAGCAGCAGCAGGGCACCGAGATGGCCTGTCCCGGTGAGCGGGGGGCCTTCGAGACGGTCCTCCGGAAGGCGTTCACCGGCGCGCTGAAGGCCCGGGTCGACGGCGACCGGCTCACCCTGACCTCGTCCGACGGCGAGAACGTCGTCGCGCTGACGTCCGAGCCGCCGGCCCCGCTGAACGGCACCGAATGGACCGTCGAGTCCCTGCTCGCCGGCCAGACCGCCTCCTCGGTCCCCGCGGGCTCCGAGGGCAAGGCCCACTTCGTGATCGACAAGGACGGCAAGGTCCGGGGCAGCCTCGGCTGCAACCGCTTCTCCACCACGGCGAAGATCTCGGGCAGGACGGTCACGTTCGGGGAGATCACCACCACCCGCATGCGGTGCACGGGTCCCGAGATGGCCCTGGAGACGAAGCTGTACGACGTCTTCGGCGACTCGGCGACGTACGAGCTCAGCCATCGCGGGCTGACCCTCACCGCCCCGGACGGCTCGGGCTTCGCGGCGGTCGCGAAGCCCGCGCCCAAGGCGGCCTCCTGACGGACGACCGGCCGGGCCGGGCTCAGCCCCCGTAAGGCAGGAGCCCGGCGTCCGTCCGCTCCCAGGACGCCCGCAGCGCGGCGAGCCGCTCCTGCTCGTAGGGGGCGCGGTCGGCCTGTTCGCGGGCGTCCTCGGTCAGGTGGAAGAGCTGGTCGCGGCCGGTCTTGCCGCGGTAGTACTTCCATGCGCCGCGGCGCAGCGCGCGCTCGCCCCGCACCCGCCAGAAGAGGTCGCGTTCGGCCGGCTCCTCGCCGCGCAGCAGGAACCCGGCGAGGCTGGTGCCGTCGAGCGGGTAGGCGGGGTCGGGGCGGGCGCCGCCCAGTTCGAGGAGGGTCGCCGTCCAGTCCGGTGTGTACACGGGCAGGTCGCTGACCTGGCCTCCGTCGATCCGGGCGGGCCAGCGCAGGATCGACGGCACCCGGATGCCGCCCTCCTGGAGCGATCCCTTGTTGCCGGCCAGCGGCCAGTTGTACGAGAAGCGCTCGCCGCCGTTGTCGCTGGCGAAGAAGACGAGGGTGTCGTGCTCCCGGCCGGAGCGCCTCAGTGCCGCCAGCACCTCGCCGACCGACCGGTCGAGGTCCTCGACCATCTCCTTGTACTTCTCGATCGAGCCGCCGTCCTGGTGCCAGAGGGCCGAGCGGTCGCCCGCCTCGATGCGCCGGACGATCTCGGCGCTCGCCTCCTCGTCGCCGTCGGCGATCCAGGGCCAGTGGGGGGCGTGAAGTTGAGGTTGAGCAGCCACGGCCGGTCGTGCTCCCGGGACACGTACTCGCTCGCCCGCTCGGTCAGGACGCGGGTGTAGTAGCGCAGGTCCTTGTACGGCGCGTCGCCCTCGTAGAGGTCGTACTCGCCGCCGAGCCCGAGCTTGGAGTAGTACTCGAGCGCGCCGCCGAAGTTCCCGAAGAACTCGTCCCAGCCGGAGCGGGCGAGCGAGTACGTGTCCCGGGAGCACGACCGGCCGTGGCTGCTCAACCTCAACTTCACGCCCCCCACTGGCCCTGGATCGCCGACGGCGACGAGGAGGCGAGCGCCGAGATCGTCCGGCGCATCGAGGCGGGCGACCGCTCGGCCCTCTGGCACCAGGACGGCGGCTCGATCGAGAAGTACAAGGAGATGGTCGAGGAC
>NZ_RDBI01000040.1:2374478-2407221 GCF_008042125.1 Streptomyces sp. MS191 | reverse complement strand
GGGAGCGCCCCTTCCGGGCCGCCACCGGACGCCGCCACTCGCGGCGCCCCAACATCCTCTTCATCCTCGGCGACGACCTCGGCTGGGCCGACCGACCTGTCGGCGATGGGCTCGGCGAGCCCGCCCTTGGTGCGGCCGGGGAAGCGGCCGGTGTAGAGGCTGAACCGGGTCGGGGAGCAGGTCGCGGAGCCGGAGTAGGCGTCGGTGAAGCGGACGCCCTGGCGGGCGAGCCGGTCGAGGTTCGGGGTCCGGATGTGGGGCGCGCCGTACGAGGAGAGGTCGGCCCAGCCGAGGTCGTCGCCGAGGATGAAGAGGATGTTGGGGCGCCGCGAGTGGCGGCGTCCGGTGGCGGCCCGGAAGGGGCGCTCCCCTTCCTCCCGGGCGGCCGCGGCGGGTGCGCCCGCGCCGAGCGCGGTCACGGCGGCCGCTCCGACGGCGGCTCCGCCGAGGGCGCGTCGGGACAGGGGGATGCGGGGCGTGGGCACGGGGCTCTCCTCGGGCTGGGCGGAGTGAAGGGGATGGTCCGCGCGGAGACGGCGCGCGGGCACGGRGTCGCGGCATCGGCACGGGCGCGGCGGTGCCGGTGCCGCCGGAAGGCGGCGGATGCGGTGGGGCCGGGGTCTGACCGGACAGGGCGTCCGAAGCGGCGAAGGCGGCCGTGTCAGGGCAGGCGGGAAAGCCGGCCGGGCCGCGGACACGGTGCGGGAGCACGGCCGTGTCCCGGCCGGCCCGCGTTCAGGGGCGCGCGGACTGCCGGACGGAGTCGTGCGGTGGGCCGGGCGGGACGAGGCCCGGGGGTGCGCCCCGGCCGTGCCTCAGGCGCAGCGACAGATCGCGCTGGCGACACGGACCAGGTCCACGTGTCGGCGCGCGACGAGAGTGACCGAGCGGTCACGTACGGGCTGCATGGCGCAGGAGCCTCGCGCAGAGCGCGTGCACCTGTCAACGACCGTCCCGCTCCGCGGGACGCCCGCGGCGCCGGAGCATTGCGAACTCCGTCACATCCAGCGGGTCCCGTACTTTCCGTTACTCACGAGTAGGGCCTCGGCGAGGCCCGCGCGCTAAGGGCTCCGAGCCCTACTGCCCCTTGGCTCCCGACCCCTTCGGGGCCCGTTCGGCACAGGTCGGTGGATCAGTTCGTGCGATCACACCAGAAAGGCACCCCGCCGATATCCCCAATTCGGACCAGTGGTCGACCTCGCCTACACTCGGAGGCGTGCCACGTGGTGACGGTCGACTCAATCACGATCTGCTTCCCGGCGAGAAGGGCCCTCAGGACGCTTGCGGCGTCTTCGGGGTCTGGGCTCCGGGTGAAGAGGTCGCAAAGCTCACGTACTTCGGGCTCTACGCCCTCCAGCATCGGGGTCAGGAATCCGCGGGAATCGCGGTAAGCAATGGCTCCCAGATCCTCGTCTTCAAGGACATGGGCCTCGTGTCCCAGGTCTTCGACGAGACCTCTCTCGGTTCCCTCCAGGGTCATATCGCGGTCGGTCACGCCCGCTACTCGACCACCGGGGCCTCCGTGTGGGAGAACGCGCAGCCGACGTTCCGGGCGACCGCCCACGGCTCCATCGCGCTCGGCCACAACGGCAACCTGGTGAACACGGCGCAGCTGGCCGAGATGGTCGCCGACCTTCCCAAGAAGGAAGGCCGCACCACTCGCGTCGCCGCCACCAACGACACCGACCTCGTCACCGCGCTCCTCGCGGGTCAGGTCGACGAGGACGGCAAGCCGCTCACCATCGAGCAGGCCGCCGCGAAGGTCCTCCCCGACGTCCGGGGCGCCTTCTCCCTCGTCTTCATGGACGAGCACACGCTCTACGCCGCCCGCGACCCGCAGGGCATCCGCCCGCTGGTCCTCGGCCGGCTCGAGCGCGGCTGGGTCGTCGCCTCCGAGTCCGCCGCCCTCGACATCTGCGGCGCCAGCTTCGTCCGCGAGGTCGAGCCGGGCGAGATGATCGCGATCGACGAGAACGGCATCAGGACCTCTCGATTCGCAGAAGCGAAGCCGAAGGGCTGTGTCTTCGAGTACGTCTACCTGGCCCGCCCGGACACCGACATCGCCGGTCGGAACGTCTACCTCTCCCGTGTGGAGATGGGCCGGCGCCTGGCCAAGGAAGCCCCGGTCGAGGCCGACCTGGTGATAGCGACGCCCGAGTCCGGCACCCCCGCCGCGATCGGCTACGCCGAGGCCAGCGGCATCCCCTTCGGCGCCGGACTGGTGAAGAACGCCTATGTGGGCCGCACCTTCATCCAGCCCTCCCAGACCATCCGCCAGCTCGGCATCCGGCTGAAGCTGAACCCGCTCCGGGACGTCATCAAGGGCAAGCGCCTGGTGGTCGTGGACGACTCGATCGTCCGCGGCAACACCCAGCGCGCCCTGGTCAAGATGCTCCGTGAGGCCGGCGCGGCCGAGATCCACATCCGGATCTCCTCGCCGCCGGTGAAGTGGCCGTGCTTCTTCGGCATCGACTTCGCCACCCGCGCGGAGCTGATCGCCAACGGCATGTCGATCGAGGAGATCGGCAAGTCGCTCGGCGCGGACTCGCTCTCGTACATCTCCATCGACGGGATGATCGAGGCGACCACGATCCAGAAGCCCAACCTCTGCCGTGCCTGCTTCGACGGCGAGTACCCCATGGAGCTCCCGGACCCCGAGCTGCTCGGCAAGCAGCTGCTGGAGACCGAGCTGGCCGCCGGCCCCGCCGCCACCGCGGCCGCCGACGCGCTCCGTCGTCCGTAAGACCCCCGCAGTACCGCAGTAACGACACGAAAGCTCTCACCTATGTCTGAGACCACCGGTGCCTCCTACGCGTCCGCGGGCGTCGACATCGAAGCGGGTGACCGCGCCGTCGAGCTCATGAAGGAATGGGTGAAGAAGACGCAGCGCCCCGAGGTCCTCGGCGGCCTCGGCGGTTTCGCCGGCCTCTTCGACGCCTCCGCCCTCAAGCGCTACGAGCGTCCCCTGCTCGCCTCCGCCACCGACGGCGTCGGCACGAAGGTCGACATCGCGCGCCAGATGGGCGTGTACGACACGATCGGCCACGACCTGGTCGCGATGGTCATGGACGACATCGTCGTCTGCGGTGCCGAGCCGCTCTTCATGACCGACTACATCTGCGTCGGCAAGGTCCACCCCGAGCGGGTCGCCGCCATCGTCAAGGGCATCGCCGAGGGCTGCGTCCTGGCCGGCTGCGCCCTGGTCGGCGGCGAGACCGCCGAACACCCCGGCCTGCTCGGCCCCGACGACTTCGACGTCGCCGGCGCCGGCACGGGCGTGGTCGAGTACGACCGGCTGCTCGGCGCGGATCGCATCCGTACGGGTGACGCCGTCATCGCCATGGCGTCCTCCGGCCTTCACTCCAACGGGTACTCGCTCGTCCGCCACGTGGTCTTCGACCGCGCCGGCATGGCCCTGGACCAGCAGGTCGAGGAGCTCGGCCGGACCCTGGGCGAGGAGCTGCTGGAGCCCACGAAGATCTACTCGCTGGACTGCCTGGCGCTCACCCGGACCACCGAGGTGCACGCCTTCAGCCACATCACGGGCGGCGGTCTGGCCGCCAACCTGGCGCGGGTGATCCCGGACGGCCTGCACGCCACGGTGGACCGTTCGACCTGGGCGCCCGGCGCGATCTTCGACCTCGTCGGCAAGGCCGGCCAGGTGGAGCGGCTCGAGCTGGAGAAGACCCTGAACATGGGCGTCGGCATGATGGCCGTCGTCCCCGCCGGATCGGTGGACGCGGCCCTGACCACGCTGGCCGACCGCGGTGTCGACTCCTGGGTCGCGGGCGAGATCACCGAGCGCGGCGACCACGCCACGGGCGCGGAGCTGGTGGGCGACTACGCCCGGTAGGACACGCTGCGGGCGTTCCGGAGTCCTCTCCGGGGCGCCCGCAGACGCATTCCCGGAGACGGGCAGCACAGAAACCCGGTCCGGGTAGCCCCCGGACCGGGTTTCCGTGTGAAGCAGCGCTTTTAAGAGGTCAAGCGTGACGGTGGGACGACGCGCCGGGACCGGACTCGTCGTCCTCGTCCTCGTCGTCCGTGTTGTAGAGATCCGCGTACTGCGCGTACGGGTCGTCTTCCTCGTCGTCGTCCTCGAACGGCTCGCCATTCGGCGGCTGACTCGAAGTCGAAGCGCCCAGCTCATTGGCCAGACGCGACAGGTCAGTCCCGCCGCTGCTGTACTTCAGCTGGCGGGCGACCTTCGTCTGCTTGGCCTTTGCCCGGCCGCGCCCCATGGCTCGACCCCCTCGGTGACGGGGCTCGACGGCCCCAGAGTCTTGACACGCGTTCATGATTCGGAACGGGCTCTCGACAGAGAGACCGGTCCGTAGGGATTCAACGGTACCTGTTTCCGTGGCCATACGGTACGCCGTCCGCATCACATGCCTCGGTACAGAACCATCGAGGTGCCCTGTCCTCGCTGGTCAATCGCGATTTTAACCTCTTCTGCGGGGCCGACCCGCCGACCGGGGTGAGTCTTGTCTCGGTCTGGGTGAACATCCAAACGGGCGCTCGTCGGGCCGGCCCTGTCAAGATCAGCCGCGGCGTGCCTCGGCCATGCGCTGCTCGGCGATCCGGTCGGCGGCGGCGGCCGGCGGAATACCGTCTGCCTTCGCACGCGCGAATATGGCCAGCGTGGTGTCGAAGATCTTCGTGGCCTTCTTCTTGCACCGGTCGAAGTCGAAGCCGTGCAGCTCGTCGGCGACCTGGATCACGCCGCCGGCGTTGACCACGTAGTCCGGCGCGTAGAGGATCCCGCGGTCCGAGAGGTCCTTCTCGATACCGGGGTGGGCGAGCTGGTTGTTGGCCGCGCCGCAGACGATCTTCGCGGTGAGCGCGGGCACGGTCTCGTCGTTCAGGGCGCCGCCGAGCGCGCACGGCGCGTAGACGTCCAGCCCCTCCACGCGGATCAGCGCGTCGGTGTCGGCGACCACGGAGACCTGCGGGAACCGGTCGGTGATCCGGCGCACCGACTCCTCGCGCACGTCGGTCACGACGACCTCGGCACCGTCCTCCAGGAGGTGCTCGACCAGGTAGTGGCCGACCTTGCCGACGCCCGCGACGCCGACCTTGCGGCCGCGCAGGGTCGGGTCGCCCCACAGGGTCTGCGCGGAGGCGCGCATGCCCTGGAAGACGCCGAAGGCGGTGAGCACCGAGGAGTCGCCGGCGCCGCCGTTCTCGGGGGAGCGGCCGGTGGTCCACTGGTTGGTGCGGGCCACGACGTCCATGTCGGCGACGTAGGTGCCGACGTCGCAGGCCGTCACGTAGCGGCCGCCCAGCGAGGCGACGCAGCGGCCGTAGGCGAGGAGGAGCTCCTCGGTCTTGATCGTGTCCGGGTCGCCGATGATCACGGCCTTGCCGCCGCCGTGGTCGAGACCGGCCATGGCGTTCTTGTACGACATCCCGCGCGAGAGGTTCAGCGCGTCGGCGACGGCCTCCGCCTCGGACGCGTACGGGTAGAACCGGGTGCCGCCGAGGGCCGGGCCCAGGGCGGTGGAGTGGAGGGCGATGACGGCCTTGAGGCCGGAGGCGCGGTCCTGGCACAGCACGACTTGCTCGTGGCCTCCCTGCTCCGAGTGGAACAGGGTGTGCAGGACGCCGTCGGTCACATCGGTCACGGTGGTGACTCCCAAGTACGAAGCGGCGGTTGTACGGCCCCTCCCTGCGGGTGGGGAAGGGGCCCTGCGGCCCGTTTCGGGGCCGCTTCGGCAAGAGAGTAAGTCCTACGCGGGCGTAGATCCGGCGCAGTGCTCAGGATCACCTCTCCCGGAGTACCCCCATGGAAGGATTCGTGACATGTCGCCGGCGTCGACCCTCCTCGTCCCGTACACCTCCTATCTGCGCGTGTACGAGCCGCTGGCGGCCTTTCCCGAGCCCGAGCGGGGCCACTGGACGCAGTACGCGCGCCGGGCGGACACCCCGACCGCGCAGGACGAACTGCGCCGTTCCCTCGCCGATCTGCTGCCGACCC
This sequence comes from Streptomyces sp. MS191, assembly GCF_008042125.1. Classification (GTDB taxonomy): domain Bacteria; phylum Actinomycetota; class Actinomycetes; order Streptomycetales; family Streptomycetaceae; genus Streptomyces. The sequence goes on along the minus strand of NZ_RDBI01000040.1, from coordinate 2,401,244 downwards.
CGCCGGTCCCGGTGCCGGTCCACGAGAGCGGCGACGCGTTCGTCGCGTCGCTCGACGGGGTGGTCGTGATCTGCCCCTGGCGCACCCGGCTGCGCGGCTGGCTGGCCCTGGCCGAGCTGGACGGGTCGCTGCCCCCCTCGGTGCTGGATGCGATGCTCCCGCCGGTGGTGCGGGAGCAGGTGTGCGCCGACCACGAGCGCTGGCGGGTGCGGAACCCCGACGCGCAGCCCTGGATCAGGACGGCGCTGTGGCAGGTCCCGGTCCGTTGGTTCACCCTCTTCGCGGACGAGGAGCGGGAGTACGTCCCGGGGGCCGACGGACCGGGCGGCCGCGCTCCGGTGATGCGCTACCGGACGCCGATGGTGCAGGCCCGGCGCCGGCTGGCGCGGGCGCTGCGGACGCTGCGCGAGTCGCTCGACGAGGGGCCGCTGACCGAGGGTCTGGTCGAGGTGGGGCGCTGGCTGGAGGAGTTCCATCCGCGTGCGCTCGTGGAGCTGGACTACGGCGGCCTGGTGCACGCCGTGTCGGCGGACCGTCTCGCGGGGGACCGGTCGGTGGCGGACGTGGCCGAGGGGATCGCGGCGCTGCGGGACGGCGACGGCGAGGGGGCGAGCGAGGCGTACGGCCGGCTCGCGGAGCGCTGGCGGGCGATCCGGAACCTGCAATTCGCGAATTGATCATCGACAAGACGCGTCCGCCTGATGTAAATGATCTTTAGCGTCGCGGGGGCGCCGGGTGTCCTCGCGGGGACGTGGGTGCGGTGCGGCAGGACGTAGGTCCCGATCCGGGCCTTTGGCTCAAGCGTGACGGATCGCACTTACGGCGCCCTTGCGTCCATCGCCCACCCTCGTGCCAAAATAGGACAAGGAGTCCGGGGAGGGTTCCTTCCGTCCAAGTATGGGCGGAACGCTCAGCATTGCACTCTATGGGGGGTCTGACGACTCCTGATCGCTCTGTGACTGATCGTCACAGTGGCGTGACTGTCCGTTATGGCATGGTCCATCGACTTCCGCCGCTGATGAACACCTGCGAGGGCAATTCCATCGGTTTGGCCGACGTGGCTGGACGGATGGTGTAGTTGTAGTGCCGAGGACAAGCCGTTCGTCCTATAACCGACTCGGCCCGCTTCTGCCATTTCGGGCAACGCGGGTCAAGGTGCAGAATTTAGAGGAAAGAACCGAGAAGGTTCGGTTCTCCCGAGGAGGCCGCTCATGACCGCTCGCACCCCTGATGCCGAGCCGCTACTGACCCCCGCCGAGGTCGCCACGATGTTCCGCGTGGACCCGAAGACGGTGACTCGCTGGGCGAAGGCCGGCAAGCTCACGTCCATCCGCACCCTGGGTGGACACCGCCGGTACCGCGAGGCTGAGGTCCGCGCCCTGCTGGCGGGTATCCCGCAGCAGCGCAGCGAGGCCTGACGTAGTCGAAGTACCCGCAACACCCCGCTTTGCCGGGCATTTCCGGGTCCCCCAACCTGGACCGCCCACCCCTTTGCTCTACCGGCCTATGCCTGCCCCAACAGGCTCCTGGTCATCGATCGCGCTGGACTCCGCCGGGTCCAGCGCGATCTTTTTTGTGCGCGCTCGTGCCCTCGTCCGCGTCCGCCGGCCCCGTGTGAAGGGTGGTGCAATTGCACATATTAAATCGGGTGGGTGTAGGGAGGGTGTAAGTGAAGCGGTTTCTGAATCTCTTTCAGTGACACCCGTCACATGAGTGAAGTCTTGCCAAGGAACAGCCTGCCACTTCGCGGGAGGGCGTCCAACCCGCCGTTGGTCATGGGGTGGTGGGACTTTCGTCCTCGGCCGTATCGGCGTCGTCGGGGTCGGGGAGCTCCATCACGAGCCGCAGGAGGCGGTGGCAGACCGAGCACTGCTGTGTGATGTGGCCGTAGCGGGACGCGGCCGCCAGATGGGCGCGCAGCAGCGCGCGCGTCTCGTGCCTGGACTGCCGTGCTTCGGACGCCGCGGCCATGCGCGACCACCTCCGGTGTGGGCCCCCGATTCCCTGAGTTCTGGGGTACCCGTCCGCGCACGACGCCGTCAATACACGGGAACGCAACGAAAGGCCCGCACCGAACGGTGCGGGCCTTTCGTGAACGCGATCCTGACGGGACTTGAACCCGCGACCTCCACCTTGACAGGGTGGCGAGCTAACCAACTGCTCCACAGGACCTTGGTGCTGCTGCTTCGCTGGGAAGCGGCTGCGAGGAAGACTGTACAGCAGGTCAGACGCCGGGTCGAACTCACCGTCGGCGAGGTCCTCCACACGGCTGTCCGAGGGGCATCCGGCGGGTTCCCGGCCGCGCCCTCCGGGCCGGAGGGCGCGGCCGGGACAGCCCTCAGGGCGCCGCCGCGTCGATGGCCTTGACGATCCGCTTGTCCGAGACCGGGTACGCCGTGCCCAGCGCGTGGGCGAAGTAGCTCACCCGGAGCTCCTCGATCATCCAGCGGATGTCGGTGACCTCCTTCGGCACCGGGCGGCCCTGCGGGAGCTGTTCGAGCAGCCAGGCGTACTCGTCCTGCATCTCGTGGACCTTCTCCATGCGCGTGGTGTCCCGCTGGACCCCGGTCGGCATCTGCTGCAGCCGCCGGTCCACCGCCACCAGATAGCGCATCAGGTCGGCCAGCCGCCGCAGGCCCGTCAGAGTGACGAAGCCGGCCGGCATCAGCCGGGCCAGCTGCTCGCGCACGTCCGCCAGGTTCGCGACGAGCGCCAGGCTGTTCGTGCCCTTCAGACGCCGCTCGCAGGCCTGCCAGGCGGCCAGGATCTGCTGGACCTGCCCCACCGTCCGGACCGTCGTGTCGACGAGGTCCGCACGGACCTTGTCGTACAGCTTCCGGAAGGACTCCTCGTCCCAGGCCGGCCCGCCGTGGTCCGCGATCAGCTTGTCGGCCGCGGCGGTCGCGCAGTCGTCGAAGAGGGCCTGGATCGAACCGTGCGGGTTGCGGGAGAGCGCCAGCTTCTGCTGGTTGGTGAGCTTGTCCGAGGCGAACTTCGCCGGGTTCACCGGGATGTTCAGCAGGATCAGCTTCCGGGTGCCCCGCCACATCGCCGCCGCCTGCTCGGCCTCCGTGTCGAAGAGGCGTACGGAGACGGTGTCGCCGTCGTCCACCAGCGCCGGGTAGGCCTTGACCGGCTGGCCGGCCCGCCGGGTCTCGAAGACCCTGGTGAGCGTGCCGATCGTCCAGTCCGTGAGTCCCGTGCGCTCCAGGGACTGACCGGAGCCGCCGGGACCCGCCGTGGCGGCCGCGGCGGCCTTGGAGAGGGCCTGCCGGGCCTTGGGGCGCAGCTGGAGCTTGAGCGCCTCCAGGTCCTTGCCCTCGGCGAGCCTGCGGCGCCGCTCGTCGACGATCCGGAAGGTGATCTTGAGGTGGTCGGGGACCCGCCCGAGGTCGAAGTCCTCCGCCGTCACCGGGACACCCACCATCCGCTGGAGCTCACGCGCCAGCGTGAAGGGCAGCGGCTCCTGGAGCGGCACGGTGGAGTCCAGGAAACGGGACGCGTAGTTCGGCGCCGGGACGTAGTGCCGGCGGATCGGCTTCGGCAGGGACCGGATCAGCTCGGTGACCACGTCCTCCCGCAGGCCGGGGATCTGCCAGTCGAAGCCCCCGTCGGTGACCTGGTTGAGCACGTGGACCGGGATGTGGACGGTCACGCCGTCCGCGTCCGTGCCCGGCTCGAACTGGTACGTCACCCGGAACTTCAGCGGCCCCTGCCGCCAGGAGTCCGGATAGTCGTCCTTGGTGACCGCGCCGGCCTTCTCGTTGATGAGCATCTCGCGCTCGAAGTCGAGGAACTCCGGTTCCTCACGGCGCTTGTGCTTCCACCAGGAGTCGAAGTGGGCTCCCGACACGACGTGTTCGGGGACCCGCTTGTCGTAGAAGTCGAAGAGCGTCTCGTCGTCGACCAGGATGTCCCGGCGCCGGGCACGGTGCTCCAGCTCCTCGACCTCGGTGAGGAGCTTGCGGTTGTCGGCGAAGAACTTGTGGTGCGTGCGCCAGTCGCCCTCGACCAGGGCGTTGCGGATGAACAGGTCGCGGGAGACCTCGGGATCGATCCGGCCGTAGTTGACCTTGCGGTCGGTCACGATCGGCACGCCGTACAGCGTGACCTTCTCGACCGCCATGACCGCCGCCTGGTCCTTCTCCCAGTGCGGCTCGCTGTAGGTCTTCTTGACCAGGTGCTGGGCCAGCGGCTCGATCCACTCCGGCTCGATCCTGGCGTTGACCCGGGCCCACAGCCGCGAGGTCTCCACCAGCTCGGCGGACATGATGAACCGCGGCGGCTTGCGGAACAGCGCCGAGCCCGGGAAGACCGCGAACTTGGCGTTGCGGGCGCCGAGGTACTCGCTCTTGGCCGGGTATCTGCCGCCTTCGCCCCCGGAGGGCTTGCCGCCGTCGCTCCCGGACGTCTTCACGTCCTTCATGCCGATGTGCGAGAGCAGGCCGGCGAGCAGCGAGACGTGCACGGACTGCTCCGGGGCGGAGTAGTCCGCCGAGGCGTCCTCCAGGTGCAGGCCCATCTGCTTGGCGACCGTCCGCAGCTGCGAGTAGATGTCCTGCCACTCGCGGATCCGCAGGAAGTTGAGGTACTCCTGCTTGCACATCCGGCGGAACGACGAGGAGCCGCGCTCCTTCTGCTGCTCGCGGACGTACCGCCAGAGGTTGAGGAGGGCGAGGAAGTCGCTCGTCTCGTCCTTGAACCGGGCGTGCTGCTGGTCGGCCTGCGCCTGCTTGTCGGAGGGGCGCTCGCGCGGGTCCTGGATGGACAGGGCGGCCGCGATGACCATGACCTCGCGGACGCAGCCGTTGCGGTCGGCCTCCAGGACCATCCGGGCGAGCCGCGGGTCGACGGGCAGCTGGGACAGCTTGCGGCCCTGCGGGGTCAGCCGCTTCCTCGGGTCCTTCTCGGTCGGGTCGAGCGCGCCGAGCTCCTGCAGGAGCTGTACGCCGTCCCGGATGTTGCGGTGGTCCGGCGGATCGATGAAGGGGAACTTCTCGATCTCGCCCAGGCCGGCCGCCGTCATCTGGAGGATGACGGAGGCGAGGTTCGTCCGCAGGATCTCGGCGTCCGTGAACTCCGGACGGGTGAGGAAGTCGTCCTCGGAGTAGAGCCGGATGCAGATGCCGTCCGAGGTCCGGCCGCAGCGGCCCTTGCGCTGGTTGGCGCTGGCCTGGGAGATCGGCTCGATCGGCAGCCGCTGCACCTTGGTGCGGTGGGAGTACCGGGAGATGCGGGCGGTGCCGGGATCGATCACGTACTTGATGCCGGGCACGGTCAGCGAGGTCTCGGCGACGTTGGTGGCGAGGACGATCCGGCGGCCGGTGTGGGCCTGGAACACCCGGTGCTGCTCGGCGTGGCTCAGCCGGGCGTAGAGGGGGAGCACCTCGGTGTTGCGGAGCTGCTTCTTCAGCAGGGCGTCCGCGGTGTCGCGGATCTCGCGCTCGCCGGAGAGGAAGACTAGGACGTCGCCCGGGCCCTCGGACTGGAGTTCGTCCACGGCGTCGCAGATCGCGGTGATCTGGTCGCGGTCCGCCTCGTCGCCCTCCTCCTCCAGGAGGGGGCGGTAGCGCACCTCGACCGGGTAGGTGCGGCCGGAGACCTCCACGATCGGCGCGTCGCCGAAGTGGCGGGAGAAGCGCTCGGGGTCGATGGTCGCGGAGGTGATGACGACCTTGAGGTCGGGGCGCTTGGGCAGCAGCTGGGCCAGGTAGCCGAGCAGGAAGTCGATGTTGAGGGACCGCTCGTGGGCCTCGTCGATGATGATCGTGTCGTAGGCGCGCAGCTCGCGGTCCGTCTGGATCTCGGCGAGCAGGATGCCGTCCGTCATCAGCTTCACGAAGGTCGCGTCGGGGTTCACCTGGTCGGTGAAGCGGACCTTCCAGCCGACCGCCTCGCCCAGCGGCGTCCGCAGCTCCTCCGCGACGCGCTCGGCGACGGTGCGGGCGGCGATCCGGCGCGGCTGGGTGTGGCCGATCATGCCCCGGACGCCGCGGCCCAGTTCCAGACAGATCTTGGGGATCTGCGTCGTCTTGCCGGAGCCGGTCTCACCGGCGACGATCACGACCTGGTGGTCGCGTATCGCCTCCAGGATCGTGTCCTTCTTCTGGGAGACGGGCAGCTGCTCGGGGTAGGTGACCGCGGGCACGCGGGCGGCACGCCCGTCGACGCGCTCCTTGGCCAGACCGGCCTCGGTGGCGATCTCGTCCAGAACGGCCGCGCGGGCCTCGGGCTTGCGGATGCGGCGGGCGCCCTCGAGGCGGCGGCCGAGCCGGTGTGCGTCCCGCAGCGAGACCTCGGCCAGGACGGACTGGAGGGCGGCGAAGGAAGTAGACATACGGAATCCAGGATCGCACCCCGTGCCGAGAACCGGCGAACCGATTTACCCGGGGCGCGCTGCGGACGGCCCGTAATATCTCGGGCACGTCCACCCGAGAGGTTCTCCCCATGTCCCGCACCGCCCGCGCGCTCGCGGCGCTCGCCGCGCTCGTGGGCCTGGTGCTGGGGGCCCTGGTGTGCGGTGCGGGTCCGGCGGCGGCGGTCACCGCCCCGACGGCCGCCGCACCGGCGGACGTCGCGAGGCCGGCCGCGCCGACGCCCGCGCGGCCCGCCGCCGAGGTCACGGACGCCCAGGTCATGACCGCCGGGGGCGGCGCGTCCCCCGGCTGCGGCGAGCGGCACGACGCCGACGGCGCCGCCCGGCCGGCCACACCCCCGCGTCCGGCGGGCTTCGGAGAGCTGCTTCCCCAGCTCGCCGGGGCGCGCGCGGCCGACGGCGGCTGGGGCGCGGACCAGGTCGGGCGCGACCTGCTGCCCGGCCCTGAGCCGCCGGAGCTCGTCCCGCCGTCCCCCGTGGAGTTGTCGATCCTGCGCGTGTAGAGGCGGGCCGCCCACCGTCGCCCGCCCCTTCCTCCACGTCCAGGAGTGTTTCCGCATGTCCCCGTCCCCTTCCTCCACGGCCACGCCCGCCTCGAAGTCCAGGCCGATCGCGATCGTCGCGGGGGTGGCGGTCGCCGCCGCCCTGCTCGGAGTCGTCTCCTACACCGCGACCAAGCCCTCCGGGGGCCGGTCCGCCGACTCCGCGTCGTCCGCCGCCGAGGTCTCGGCCGACCCCACGAACGGCGTCTATCCGGAGCTGGAGGCCTATGCCCGCCGCGACGCCGCCGACGGGCTCGCACTCGGCCGGCCGGACGCGCCCGTCGTCCTGATCGAGTACGCCGACTTCAAGTGCGGCTACTGCGCGCAGTTCGCCCGGGAGACCGAGCCCGCCCTGGTGCGGAAGTACGTGGAGAAGGGCACCCTGCGCATCGAGTGGCGCAACTTCCCGATCTTCGGTGAGGAGTCCGAGGCCGCCGCCCGGGCCGCGTGGGCGGCCGGGCAGCAGGGCCGCTTCTGGGAGTTCCACCGGGCCGCCTACGCCAAGGGCGCCAAGGAGAAGGGGTTCGGCAAGGACCGGCTGGCCGCCCTGGCGAGGGAGGCCGGGGTCGCCGACCCGGCGCGCTTCGCCCGGGACACGGACGGCGCCGCGGCCCGCGAGGCGGTGAGCAAGGACCAGGAGCAGGGCTACTCGCTGGGGGCGACCTCGACGCCGTCGTTCCTGGTGAACGGCCGGCCGATCGCGGGCGCGCAGCCCGAGGCGGCCTTCACGGAGGCCATCGACGCGGCGGCGAGGGCGGCCGCTGCGAAGCCCTCGGCGACGGCGACGCCCGGCCGATGAATTCCGACATCGGCTATCTGGCCGCTCTCCTCGGCGGCCTCCTCGCCCTGCTCAGCCCGTGCAGCGCGCTGCTGCTCCCGGCCTTCTTCGCGTACTCGATCGACTCGACGAGCCGACTCCTGGCCCGCACCGGCATCTTCTACGCGGGCCTGGCCACCACCCTCGTGCCCCTCGGCGCGGCCGGCTCGTTCGCCGGGCGGCTGTTCTACGGCCACCGGGACCTGCTCGTGGCCCTCGGCGGCTGGCTGATCATCGTGCTCGGGGTGCTCCAGATCCTCGGCCTGGGCTTCGCGTCCCGCCGGATGGCCGAGGCCGGCGGGCGGATCCGGCCCACGACCGCGGTCTCCGTCTACGCGCTCGGGCTGGTCTACGGCCTCGCCGGATTCTGTGCGGGACCGATCCTCGGGAGCGTCCTGACGGTGGCCGCGCTGAGCGGCAGCCCCGCGTACGGCGGGCTGCTCCTGGCGGTCTACGCGCTCGGGATGGCCGTCCCGCTCTTCCTGCTGGCGCTGTTCTGGGAGCGGTACGAGCTGGGCAGGCGGCGCTGGCTGCGCGGCCGGCCCCTCCGGGTGGGCCGCTTCGAGCTGCACAGCACCTCGCTGCTCTCGGGGCTCTTCTTCGTCGTCCTGGGGACGGTCTTCCTGGTCTTCGACGGCACGACGGCGCTGCCGGGCCTGCTGACGGTGGACGAGTCGTTCGCCGTGGAGACGCGGGTGGCGTCGGTGAGCGGCCTGGTCCCGGACTGGGCGCTGCTCATCGGGGCGGTCGCGCTGGTGGCGGTCGTCCTCGCGGTGCGGGGCTGGCGCGGTACCGGGAGCCGGGAGCGCCGCGAGGAGATCTGACGGGGCGGCGGTGGGGCGTCCGGGGAGGCGTCCCACCGCGTGCGCCCGGGCAGCGGTGGAGACGCGGGCACGAAGAAGGCCCCCGTCCGTCGGACGGGGGCCTTCTGCACTGTGGCTGGGGCCGGGGTCGAACCGGCGACCTATCGCTTTTCAGGCGATCGCTCGTACCAACTGAGCTACCCAGCCACGAGACTCCGGAGAGCCTCAGCGATCCTGACGGGACTTGAACCCGCGACCTCCACCTTGACAGGGTGGCGAGCTAACCAACTGCTCCACAGGACCATGCAATGTGCGAGCACTAGTCTCGCACACGTTGTTGCGTGCCCCCAACGGGATTCGAACCCGTGCTACCGCCTTGAAAGGGCGGCGTCCTGGGCCACTAGACGATGAGGGCTAAGGGCCCACCTGGGCGCTTCGCAGCGCCTCGGGGACGTGAGAAGCATATGGGATCCCGACCGCTATCGCCAAAACGGTTTGCTCCGGGGGGACAATGGGCGGGTGCTGGAGATGACGCGCGAGGAGTTCGAGGAGCTTGTCGCCGAGGCGCTGGACCGGATTCCGCCGGAGCTGACGCGGTTGATGGACAACGTCGCGGTGTTCGTGGAGGACGAGCCCTCCGCGGACGACCCCGAGTTGCTCGGGTTGTACGAGGGGACTCCGCTGACGGACCGCGGCGAGTGGTACGCGGGGGTGCTGCCGGACCGGATCACGATCTACCGGGGGCCGACGCTGCGCATGTGCGAGTCGCGGGACGACGTGGTCGCGGAGACCGAGATCACGGTGGTCCACGAGATCGCCCACCACTTCGGCATCGACGACGAACGCCTGCACGCGCTGGGGTACGGCTGACGGATCCGGGACGCGGCCGGCGGCTCCGGGACGTCCCGGAGCGGTGCCGGCGCGGTAACGGCGGCGTACCGGCCGGGCGGTGGGCGTGTCCCTCGCGGTACTGAGGGAGTTGGGCAGCGAAACACGCCTTGCGTCCTGCCCTTTGTGTCCTGGAGGTGCCCTCGTGCGCCCTTTGCCCACCCCTGCTGCGAGATGGGCCGCCGCCGCGCTGGCGGTCGCCGCCTGCGCCGGCCTGAGCGGTTGTATGAGTGTCGGCGACGAGGGCGCCAAGCCCGCGCCCGGCAAGTCCGCGGGCAAGCAGGAGGTGGCGGCCGAGTCCGACGGCGGCATCGGCGTGTCGGGCCGGAGCGGCGGGAACGGACGCGACACGTCCGGTCGCGGCGGTCCGGACGCGGACGGCGAGGGCGGCCCGTCGCCGGTGGCGAGCGCGTCACCCTCGGCCTCGGGCAAGCCGCCGGCCGCGGCGACGGCCGGTGGCGGGGTCAAGCCCCTGCCCGAACCCGGTGTGCCGGGTGGGGCGGGTGCGGCCGGTGGTGCCGGTGGGCCGAGCGAGCCGGGTGGTGGGCCTGCGACGCCCACGGAGTCGCCGGAGCCGACGCCCGAACCGACGGTCGAGCCGACGCCGAGCCCGGAGCCCACCGTCGAGCCGACCCTCCCGCCCTCCGTGACCCCCGGCGCCGACACGCACATGGGTGCCATGAGGGCCGCCGACGGGCCCGGTGTCGCGGTGGAGCCGGAGGCATCACCGCAGGTCGGACCCGTGTGACCCAGTCGGATTTGCATTGTGGCGGGGAGGGTGCGTATGGTTATAGATCGTTTGATCCCATTGCCCGGCGCCGAAACAGAAGAGCGCCGTGTGGCGCGTACTCTCCCTAGCCGTGGCTGGACCGCATTGAGGCGGTCGATTTGCGTAATTCACGGAGTTGACGGGCGCGTGCCGAGACTCCGGAAGGTTTCGCATTTCGCATGTCCATTTTCAGTTCTGACCACGCCGTCATGCCCGAGAACGACGAGATCGTCGAGGCCGTCGAGGCTTCCGAGATCGTCGACACCGAGCTTGCCGACCAGGCCGCCGAGTCCGACGAGGCCTCGGAGCCCACGATCACCTTCGCCGACCTCGGCCTGCCCGAGGGCGTCGTGCGCAAGCTCGCGCAGAACGGCGTGACCACCCCCTTCCCGATCCAGGCGGCGACCATCCCGGACGCCCTGGCCGGCAAGGACATCCTCGGCCGCGGCCGCACCGGCTCCGGCAAGACCCTCTCCTTCGGTCTGCCGACGCTGGCCCGCCTGGCCGGTGGCCACACCGAGAAGAAGAAGCCCCGCGCGGTCATCCTCACCCCGACCCGCGAGCTCGCGATGCAGGTCGCGGACGCCCTCCAGCCGTACGGCGACGTGCTCGGCCTGAAGATCAAGGTCGTCTGCGGCGGTACGTCCATGGGCAACCAGATCTACGCCCTGGAGCGCGGTGTCGACATCCTCGTCGCCACCCCGGGCCGCCTCCGCGACATCATCAACCGCGGCGCCTGCTCCCTGGAGAACGTCGAGGCCGCCGTCCTCGACGAGGCCGACCAGATGTCCGACCTGGGCTTCCTGCCCGAGGTCACCGAGCTGCTCGACCAGGTCCCGGCCGGCGGCCAGCGCATGCTGTTCTCGGCCACGATGGAGAACGAGATCTCCACGCTGGTCAAGCGCTACCTGGTCGACCCGGTCAGCCACGAGGTCGACAGCGCCCAGGGCAACGTCTCGACCATGAGCCACCACGTCCTCGTCGTGAAGCCGAAGGACAAGGCGCCGGTCACCGCCGCCATCGCCGCCCGCAAGGGCCGCACCATCATCTTCGTCCGCACCCAGCTGGGCGCCGACCGCATCGCCGAGCAGCTCGTCGAGGCCGGCGTAAAGGCGGACGCGCTGCACGGCGGCATGACGCAGGGCGCCCGTACCCGCGTGCTGGCCGACTTCAAGGACGGCTACGTCAACGCGCTGGTCGCCACCGACGTCGCCGCCCGCGGCATCCACGTCGACGGCATCGACCTGGTCCTCAACGTGGACCCGGCCGGTGACCACAAGGACTACCTGCACCGCTCGGGCCGTACCGCCCGTGCCGGCAAGTCCGGTGTCGTGGTCTCCCTCGCGCTGCCGCACCAGCGTCGCCAGATCTTCCGCCTGATGGAGGACGCGGGCGTCGACGCCTCGCGCCACATCGTCCAGGGCGCCGGCGCCTTCGAGCCGGAGGTCGCCGAGATCACCGGTGCGCGTTCGCTGACCGAGGTCCAGGCCGACTCCGCGAACAACGCCGCCAAGCAGGCCGAGCGTGAGGTCGCCGACCTCACCAAGCAGCTGGAGCGTCTGCAGCGCCGCGCCGTCGAGCTCCGCGAGGAGGCCGACCGCCTGGTCGCCCGTTCCGCGCGCGAGCGGGGCGAGGACCCGGAGGCCGCCGTCGCCGAGGTGACCGAGGCCGCCGAGGCCGAGATCGCCGAGGCCGCGCAGGCCGCCGCCCAGGCGGAGCGCCGCGAGGAGCAGCAGCGCCGCGAGGAGCGTCCGTCGTTCCGCGACGAGCGCGGCAACTTCGAGCGTCGCAACGACCGTCGTGACGACCGCGGTGGCCGTTCCTTCGAGCGTCGTGACGACCGTCCCTCGGGCGGCTTCCGTCGGGACAACGACCGTCCGTCCGGCGGCTTCCGCCGTGACGACCGCCCGTCCGGTGGCTTCCGTCGGGACAACGACCGTCCGTCCGGTGGCTTCCGCCGCGACGACCGTCCCTCCGGCGGCTTCAACCGTGACGACCGCGGCGACCGTGGCGGCTTCCGCCGCGACGACCGTCGTGACGACCGCGGTGGCCGTTCCTTCGAGCGTCGTGACGACCGTCCCTCGGGCGGCTTCCGTCGGGACAACGACCGCCCGTCCGGTGGCTTCCGTCGGGACAACGACCGTCCGTCCGGTGGCTTCAACCGTGACGACCGTCCCTCCGGTGGCTTCAACCGTGACGACCGCGGCGACCGTGGCGGCTTCCGTCGCGACGACCGTCCGGCCGGCGGCCACCACCGCGGCAGCGACCGTCCGTTCAACCGCGACCGTCGTGACGACCGCCCCTCCGGCGGCTTCCGCTCGGGCGGCGACCGCCCGTACGGCCGTCGTGACGACCACCGCGGCGGCGACCACCGCGGCACCGGCTCGAACACCGGCTCCTTCGGGCGCCGCGACGAGAAGCCCCGCTGGAAGCGCAACGGCTGACCGAGCCGCGGCCGTTCGGCCGTGAGCCTCTGAACGACCCCGAAGGCCCGTCCCCCACCCGACCGGTGGGGGACGGGCCTTCGGGCGTTCCCGGAGCCGGAGCGAGGCACCTGCGGGGAGAGGTTCCCGGCGGGGGCGTGCGGGACGATGCGTGTCCCCGGCCGCCGGGCTCCGACGGCGAGGTGACGTTCTCCCGCCGCGCCGGGGATTTTCCCCGGCCCGCCGTCCCCCCCCGCAGCATAGCCGGATCATGCCCCGCAGCCGATCGGGTATCCGTCCTGGCGGGACCCGCCCGGGACCCGCCAGGACGGATACCCGATCGGCTGCGGGGCATGATCCGGCTATGCTGCGGGGGTGCCCTTGTGCCGAGGGCCGTTAGCTCAATTGGCAGAGCAGCGGACTTTTAATCCGTTGGTTGTGGGTTCGAGTCCCACACGGCCTACCTGAACGGGAGCGAGGTCACTCGCCTCCGCCACGAAGCGCCCCGCCCGGTTCCGACCGGGCGGGGCGCTTCGTCGTCCGGGCCCGCCCCGCCCGCGGTGAGCCGTCCCGCCGTCAGGGAGCACGGCCGCGGGGCCGGTTGGGGCGGAGCCACCCGCGCGCGGCGCCCCGCCGTCCGCCGGCGGCACCCCGTCCGGGTCGAGGACCGCGAGCAGCCCGTCGACGTCGCGTCCGCGTGAGGCGGCCAGGAAGGCGTCCACGACCCGCCCGGCGGCCTGCGGCCGGTGCCCCGGCCATCCGCTCCGTGAGATCCCCGTCCCCGGGCGCCGAACGCCCGGAAAACCACGGCCGATCGCCACCGGCTCCGGGATTCGCCACTTCAGCGGGGTGATCTCGAGTCGTAGATTTTCCCGCATGACGACAACAGCGCAGGTCAACGCCGTACTTCGCACCCCGCCGGCCGCTCCCGCCGCGGCGGCCGCCTACTTCTCCGCCAGCCTCGCCTTCCACGCCGACGTCTCGGACGTGGCCTCGGCCCTCGCGGCCGACGGCGACCCCGGCTTCGTGGTGCTGGACTCGCGCTCCACCGCCTCCTGGGACCAGGGGCACGTCCCCGGCGCGGTCCACCTGCCGACCGCGCTCATCGCCGAGCAGGCCGAGCAGCTCCTCGACAGGGCGGTGCCGGTCGTCACCTACTGCTGGGGCCCGGGCTGCAACGGCGCCACCCGCGCCGCACTGGCCCTCGCCGAGCTCGGCTACCAGGTCAAGGAGATGCTCGGCGGATTCGAGTACTGGGTGCGCGAGGGCTTTGCGTACGAGACGTGGGAAGGCCCCGCCGCAAAGGGCGCGGACCCGCTGACCGCACCGGTCGACGCCGAGGACTGCGGCTGCTGAGGAAACGGATTTCCGGATCCGCCGCCCATGCCGTAAGGTCGTGTTCACCGACGCGGGGTGGAGCAGCTCGGTAGCTCGCTGGGCTCATAACCCAGAGGTCGCAGGTTCAAATCCTGTCCCCGCTACTCAGTAGCAAACGAAGGCCCGGATCCTCACGGATCCGGGCCTTCGTCGTGTTCCCCTCCCACGCCCCCGTCGTCCGGTGCCGGCCGAATCGCCCTTCCGCGCGCTTGACCTTTACGCAACGTCAAGATTTAGCGTTCCGGGCATGGAGTGGTCGATCCAAGAGATCGCCAGGAAGGCCGGGACCACCAGCCGCACCCTCCGGCACTACGGAGAACGCGGACTGCTGGAACCCAGCCGGATCGGCGCCAACGGTTACCGGTACTACGACCAGGCGGCGCTCGTGCGGTTGCAGCGCATCCTGCTGCTGCGCGAGCTGGGGCTGTCCCTGCCCGCCATCGCCGAGGTCCTGCGGGGGCAGCGGGATTCGTCCGCCGCCCTGCGCACCCATCTCGTCCTGCTCGAACAGGAGCGGGAGCGCATCGGACGGCAGATCGAAGCCGTCCGGACCACTCTCCACAAGACCGAGAACGGAGAAGAGCTCATGGCTGAAGAAGTGTTCGACGGATTCGACCACACCCGGTACGAGGCGGAGGTCACCGAGCGCTGGGGGCGCGAGGCGTACGAGAAGGGCGACCGCTGGTGGCGCTCGCTCAGCGCCGAACAGAAGAAGGCGTTCACGGACGAGCAGGCGGGCATCGCGCGCGACTTCGGGCAGGCGGCGCGGGACGGACTCGCGGCCGACAGCGACGAGGTGCAGGCAATCGCCCGCCGGCAGGTCCGGTGGCTGTCGGCCACCACGACGCCGTCGAAGGACTACGTGATCGGCCTCGGCCGGATGTACGTCGACGACCCGCGCTTCACCGCCAACTACGACAAGCACGGCGAGGGCACGGCGCTGCTGGTCCGGGACGCGATGGAGATCTACGCGGAGCGGAACCTCTGAGGCGCCGCCCGGCCCGCGCCGCCCGGCCCGCGCCGCCCGGCCCGCGCGCCGCGTCGGGTCCGCGCGGGCCCCGAGCCCGGCCGGTCCGCCGGCCCGGGCCCCGGGCCGGCGCTCCTCCGATCGGAGCATCGGGGGTCGCCGCACCGGGCGGCGGCCCCCAGGCTGGTGAGGGCGCGGTACGGGCCGTCGCCGTGCAGGACCGGGCAGGAGAGCACAGGTGGGGCAGCGATCGGCGGGTGACGGCACGGGGAGGCCCCCACGCCCGCGCGGGGAGCGGACCCGCCGCTTCGTCCGGGCCCTTCCCCCGCTCGTCATCATCGGCGGCATCGTCTTCGACCTGGCGACCCCGTCGTCGTACACCGCGGCGCCGATGTTCTCGGCCGCGCCGCTCATCGCGGCACCGTTCTTCTCGAAGCTGACGACCCTGCTGACCGGCATCGCGGCCGTGCTGGCGTGCGTCGGGCTGCACGTCTACAACGGCACCACCACCCAGCCGCCCTCGGCCACCGAGACCCTCACGGTCATCACCGTCTCCGCGCTGGCCATGGTGATCAACCGCGTGATCCAGCGCAGCGGGCGGCAGCTGGCCTCCGCCCGGGTGATCGCCGAGACCGCCCAGAAGGCGGTGCTGCCCACGCCGGCCGAGCGGATCGGCGGGCTGCAGATCGCGGCTCGCTACGAGGCGGCGCAGGCGGACGCGTTCATCGGCGGCGACCTGTTCGCGGTCCAGGACACCCCGTACGGCGTGCGGCTCGTCGTCGGCGACGTGCGGGGCAAGGGGCTGGAGGCGGTCGAGGCCGTCGCCGTCGTGATCGGTGCGTTCCGGGAGGCGGCCGAGCAGGAGGCGACCCTGGAGGGCGTGGCGCAGAGACTCGAACGGGCCCTGACCCGGGAGGGGACCCGCCGGGACGACCTGGACGCCATCGAGGGCTTCACCACCGCCGTCCTGGCCGAGATCCCCCGCGGTGACGGCCTCGTTCGAGTCGTGAACCGTGGCCACCCCGAGCCGCTGCTGCTGCTCCAGGACGGGGCGCTGGAGCATCTGGAGCCGAGCCAGGCCGCGCTGCCGCTCGGCATGGGCGATGTGGCCGCCTGGCCGGACCGGGCCGACGAGACCCCCTACCCGCCGGGCTCGACGCTGCTCTTCTACACCGACGGGCTGTCCGAGGCGCGCGACGCGACGGGCGCGTTCTACGAGCCCGGCGGCCGGCTGGCCGGGCGGATCTTCCCTGGTCCGGAGGAACTGCTGGACGCGCTGGTCGACGACGTCCGCCGGTACACGGGCGGCGGGTCGACGGACGACATGGCGCTGCTGGCCGTGGGCCGGCCGGTGGAGGGCCAGCCGGAGCGCCGCCGGACGATGCCGGTGGTGCCCTGAGGCGGCCGCCCCGGTCCCGGAGAGCCGGCGGGGTGACCATGCGTAGTCGCGAGGTACCACTGCGATAACAATTGATACACCGTCAGATAAGGAGTGTCGAACGGATGACTCCTGAGCGGCGGTCAAATCGCCCTGTAGTGCATCAATCTCTTGAACGATCAAGAGGAACAGCTTGGAATCGGACCCCCGTGTCTATTAACGTTCGATAACGCAGCGCGGTCGTCCCAGTCGTCGCAAGAGACGGCACCGTGCGCACGCGCCGAATCCCGAAAGGGAACCGGGGAACCACCACTTGGGGTGAATCGGACACTCTCGCACCAGTGCGAGGGCGCCCGTAGGAGACCTTCCTGCTCCGAACCCGTCAGCTAACCCGGTAGGCGGCAAGGAAGGAAAGGAGTACGCCTCCGTGGCGTCCAACACCCCTGCCCCCGAAGCCCCCTTCCATGCGTTCGGTGCCTCGGGTGCCGCCGGGACCGACCCCGACGGCGCGGCGGGCGAGTGGAACCCCACCGAGGAGACCCTCCGCCAGCAGAGCCGGGCCGGTGGCCGCCACCGGGTCGTCAAGCAGCGCTCGGGCTTCGCCCGTTCCTCCACCGTCCTCGGCGTCGGTGTCATCGCGGCCGTCGGCGCGGGTGGTCTGGCCACCGCGCAGGAGAAGCCGCCGGTCTCCATAGCCCTGCCCGACCTCGACCTGCCGGACGCCGAGGACCTGCCCGGCGTCGGCGCGCTGATCTCCGGCGACGAGGACCGGAACACGACCGCCGGATCCGGCAACGACCTGCACGCGCTCACGGCCTCCGTCGGCGCGCCCGTCGACGGCGCCGACCGCAAGACGGAGGGCGGCGACGCCGGCGAGGCGCTGCGCGCCCGCATCCTCCAGCAGGCCGAGCAGCAGCAGGCCTCCGCCGACGCCGCCGAGAAGGCCGCGACGGAGAAGGCGGCGACCGAGAAGGCCGCCGCGGAGGCCGCGGCCAAGGCGGACGCGGCCGAGAAGGCGGCGGCCGAGGCGAAGAAGAAGGCCGAGGCGGAGGCCGCGGCGAAGGCCGAGGCCGAGCGCCTGGCCAAGCTCGCCGCCAGCTACGCGCTGCCCACGTCCTCGTACACGCTCACCTCGACCTACGGCGAGTCCGGCTCGATGTGGTCCTCCGGCTACCACACCGGCCTGGACTTCGCGGCCCCCACGGGCACCCCGGTCAAGGCCGTGCACGGCGCCACGGTCAAGTCGGCCGGCTGGTCCGGCTCGTACGGCTACCGCATCGTCCTGGAGCTGGCCGACGGCACCGAGGTCTGGTACTGCCACCTGTCCTCGATGACCGTCGGCGTGGGCCAGTCGGTCGGCACCGGCGACACCATCGGCCGCGTGGGCGCGACCGGCAACGTCACCGGCCCGCACCTGCACCTGGAGGTCCACACCCCGGGCGGCGACGGCGTCGACCCGGCGGCCTGGCTGGCGAGCAAGGGCCTGTCGGTCTGATCCCTCGGGGGACCCTCCCCGGCCACGGCGGCCCTGGTGGCGAACCTGCGCCAGGACCGCCGGAATAGCGGCCCCGCCGCGGGTCGTTCACCGACCCATGACCTCTCTTCGCCCGCTGGGCTCCTCCGATCTGCACGTCTTCCCGCTCGCGCTCGGCGGCAACGTCTTCGGCTGGACCGCCGACGAGGCGCAGTCCTTCGCCGTCCTGGACGCCTACGCCGCCGCCGGCGGCAACTTCGTCGACACCGCCGACTCCTACTCCGCCTGGGCCGAGGGCAACCAGGGCGGCGAGTCGGAGACGATCGTCGGCAGGTGGCTGGCGTCGCGCGGCAACCGCGACGAGATCGTCGTCGCCACCAAGGTCGGCGCCCACCCCTCGTACAAGGGACTCTCGCCGGTCACGATCAAGGCGGCGGCCGAGGAGTCCCTGCGCCGGCTCGGCACCGACCACATCGACCTGTACTACACGCACTTCGACGACGAGTCCGTGCCCGTCGAGGAGATCGTCACCGCGCTCGACCAGCTGGTGAAGGACGGCAAGGTCCGTGCCGTCGCCGCGTCGAACATCTCCCCGGCGCGGCTGCGGGCCTCCCTCGACTTCGCCGAGGCCGAGGGACTCACCCGCTACGTCGCGCTCCAGCCGCACTACAACCTGGTCTCCCGCGACACCTACGAGGGCGAGCTCCTGGACACCGCCGAGCGGGCCGGCCTCGCGGCCGTGCCGTACTTCGCGCTGGCGTCGGGCTTCCTGACCGGCAAGTACCGGCAGGGGACCGCGGTCGACAGCGCCCGGGCCGCGGGCGCCGGCCGGCATCTGGAGACCGATCGGGGCCGCACGGTGCTCGACACGCTCGACGCCGMCGCCCGCGCGCACGGGGCCGAGCCCGCCACGGTGGCCCTGGCCTGGCTCGCCGCCCGGCCGACCGTCACGGCGCCGATCGCCTCGGCGCGTACGGTCGAGCAGCTGCCCGCCCTGGTCGCGGTCGCGGACCTGGTGCTCGACGAGGCGGAGCTGGCGGCGCTGGACGAGGCCTCCGCCTGAACGTTCGCCCCGCGGGGCGGCGCACCGGGGGCGCCGGCGGGGTCGGGGGACGGCCCCAGGACTGTCCGGTCGTTCCGGGGATCCGACGGGACGGTTCCTCAGCTGCGGTACGGGTTGTAGCCGCCGTAGTCCAGGTACTGAGGCGGCGACCAGACCCGGCCGGTCGCCCGCGCCGCGTAGGTCAGCGCGGGCGAGGCGACGGCCCTGCGCTGCCAGAGGTGATGGAGCAGCTCCTGCTCGCGCGCCGTGAAGTCGGGGTCCGCGTCACCGCGCTGGGCGCGGTGGCGCAGGAACGCGAGCGTCGTCGCGAAGGCCTCGTACTCCCCGACCGCCTGGGCGGCCGGCCGGCCGTACGTCCGGGCGGCGAAGGAGCGGGCCATCGAGCGGGCCCGCATCGAGGAGAGGGCGAGCGGCTCGGACGGGGAGAGCCAGCCCGCCGCCGCGTACGCCGGGAGCTGGCCGGATATCGTGCGCAGCTCCCGCTGCCGGCTCCATATCGCCAGCCAGGTCAGCAGCCCGAAGGCGGGCACCATGAACATGCCGTAGACCACGAGGAACCCCCAGGCCGCGTAGACGGCCGAGCCGTTCCACAGCGCGTGCATCCCCATGGCGAGGACGAGGCCGGCCACCGGCAGCAGGATCCGCCGGACCCGCTTGCGCCGTGCGACGAGCGCGGCGAACCCGAAGCCCAGGCCGGTGAGCACGGTGAACAGCGGATGCGCGAACGGCGACATCACGACCCGCACGAAGAAGGTCCCGGCGGTCATCGAGCCGAGGCCGGACGTGCCGATCTCCTGGTCCTCGCCGAAGGCGCGGCCGAGATAGAGGATGTTCTCGGTGAAGGCGAAACCGGTGGCGGTGAACCCGGCGACGACCACCCCGTCGACCAGGCCGGTGAAGTCCCGGCGGCGCAGCAGGAAGATCAGCAGGATCGCGGCGGCCTTCGCGCTCTCCTCGACGACGGGCGCGACGACGGTGGCGCCGAGGGCGTCGGCGGAGGCCCGGTCGGTGGTGGAGGTCGCGATCCAGCGGACCGCGAACGTGTTGGCCGTGAGCGCGACGAGCGCCGCGGCGAACGCGCCCCAGGCGAAGGCGAAGATCAGGTTCTTCCACGGGCCGGGTTCGACGCGGTCGAGCCAGCGGAACGCGGCCAGCAGCAGCGGGACGGGCAGGACGGCCAGGCCCAGCCCCACCAGGAACCCCTCGGTCCCCGTCTCCTCCCGCACCATCGCGAGGATCACCAGGGCGCAGAGCGCGAGCAGGGTGATCACCGTGACGGCCCGGACCACCTTGCTGCGCCAGAAGGCCCGGCGGGGCCGGTAGCGCCAGTGGGCGCGGTCCGGGACGGCGGGGAACGCGGGCTCCTCGGTGTCCCGGGCGGGCACGGGTACGGCTACGGGGTTCGACACGCAACGACCCTAACCAGCGGGAGTGACAGCCCGCGAGGGAGTTCTACATCCGCTGGAAGAGGAGGTCGTGCACGACGTGTCCCTTGTCGAGCCCCTGGCCCTCGAAGCGGGTGAGCGGGCGGAACGCGGGGCGGGGGGAGTAGCCGCCGTCGGCGGCGGTGTTCGCGAAGTCCGGGTGCGCCGAGAGGACCTCCAGCATCTGCTCGGCGTACGGCTCCCAGTCCGTGGCGCAGTGCAGCACGGCGCCGGGCTTCATCCGGGTCGCGAGCAGCGTGAGGAACTCCGGCTGGATCAGCCGGCGCTTGTGGTGGCGCTTCTTGGGCCAGGGGTCCGGGAAGTAGACGCGGCAGCCGTCGAGGGCGTCGGCGGTCAGCATCTCGCGGAGCAGGATGATCGCGTCGCCGTTGGCGACCCGGACGTTCTCCAGCCCGCCCCGGTCGGCGAGGCCGAGGAGGTTGCCCTGCCCGGGGGTGTGGACGTCCACGGCGAGGATGCCGGTGCCGGGGTCGGCGGCGGCCATCCGCGCGGTGGCCTCGCCCATGCCGAAACCGATCTCCATGACCACGGGCAGCCCGCCGAACATCTCGCGCAGGTCGAGGATCCGCCGGCCGTCGATGTCGAGGCCCCAGTCGGGCCAGCGCTTGAGCATCGCCTCCGCCTGGCCGGCGGTGACCCGGCTGCGGCGCGGCTGGAAGCTGCGGATGCGCCGCTCGTGGTGCGATCCGGCGGGGTCGGGCAGGGGGCCCTCCCCGGCGGCGAACATCCGGCTGCCCCGACGGGCGACGACGGGCTCGACGGGCGAGGCGGCTTCGACGGTGGGGTGCGCGGTGGCTTCACGGGACTCAGACACAATGCCTCGATTCTACGGCGTGTCCGGCGCGTGGCCCGGGGCTCGTCCGTGACGCGGGGAGCGTGCCCGACGCGCGGCCGGGTGCCGGGCGGTGCCCGTGACCGAGGTATCTCGGGCTCTCGTCCCGTGGTCCGGGCGGGGCCCGGATCCCGGTCAGTCCAGCTGGGCCAGCGCCCGGCGGGCCACCTCGCGCCCGATCGGCAGGCTCGCCGTCGCGGCCGGGGACGGCGCGTTCAGGATGTGCACCGTGCGGGGCGCCTCGCGGATCAGGAAGTCGTCGACCAGGGTGCCGTCCCGCAGCACCGCCTGGGCGCGGACGCCGGCCGCCGTGCGGCGCAGTCCGGACTCCTCCACGACCGGCAGCAGTCGCCGCACCGCCTCCGTGAAGGCCCGCTTCGACAGCGACCGGCGCAGCTCGCCCGCCCCGTACCGCCAGTGCTCCCGGGCGATCTGCCAGGACCCGGGCCAGGCCAGCGTCCCGGCCAGCTCGCCGGGCCGGACGACCGACCAGTCGTATCCCTCCCGCGCGAGCGCCGGCACCGCGTTCGGGCCCACGTGCACGCCGCCGTCGATGCCCCGCGTCAGATGCACCCCGAGGAAGGGGAACGCCGGGTCCGGGACGGGGTAGACCAGCCCGCGGACCAGCGAGGCGTCCGTCAGCTCGAAGTACTCCCCGCGGAACGGGACGATCCGCATCTGCGGGTCGTCGCCCGCCAGCCGAGCCACCCGGTCGCAGTGCAGGCCGGCGCAGTTCACCAGGACCCGTCCACGCACCACCCGGCCCGCCGCCGTGCGGACCGCGACCCCCCACGGACGCCGGTCGACCGCCGTCACCTCGGAGCCGTACAGGATCCGCGCCCCGGACGACTCGGCGAGCTGCGCCGCGACCGCGCCGTAGTCGCAGATCCCGGTGGTTCCGACATGGATCGCGGCCAGGCCGCGCACCCGCGGCTCGTACTCGCTGATCTGCGAGGGCCCCAGCTCCCGCACCGGAATGCCGTTCTCCCGGCCGCGCTGGACGAGCGCGTGCAGCCGGGGCAGCTCGTCCCGGCCGGTGGCCACGATGAGCTTGCCCGTCACCTCGTGGGGCAGGCCGTACTCCGCGCAGAACTTGACCATCTCGGCCGCGCCCGCCACCGCGAACCGCGCCTTCAGCGAGCCCGGACGGTAGTAGATCCCGCTGTGGATCACTCCGCTGTTCCGGCCGGTCTGATGGCGGGCGGGACCGTGCTCCTTCTCCAGGACCGTGACGCGCGTGCCGGGGGCGGCACGGGTCAGGGCGTACGCCGTCGACAGCCCGACGATCCCACCGCCGATCACGAGCACGTCGCAGTCGACATCACGAACGGACACCTGCACCACCTCCCACCCCGATAGTGCACTGACCCACTGACAATCCGGTTAAACCCGTTGGGACACGCGTCACGTCATGCTTTCGGCTCACGCCGGTGCCATCAGCAGCGGGCGCGCCCGCTCCCGCAGCTCCATGACCCTCGGCTCGTCCCCGTACGGCTCCAGCCGGTGCAGCAGGTCCCGGACGTACTCCGTGGTCCGCGCCGACGAGATCCGGCCCGCCACCTCCACCGCGCGGGTGCCCGCCGCGCAGGCCGCGTCCAGGTTGCCCGACTCCAGCTCGGCGACCGCCGACACCACCAGCCGCAGCCCGTGCGAGCGGACGTACTCCTCCGTCGGCCGGYACAGCGCCTGCTCGGTGAAGCGCCGCACCTGGCGCGGCAGCTTCAGGTCCCGGTAGCACTCGGCGGCGTCGGCGCAGAACCGGTCGTACGAGTAGAAGCCCAGCCAGGACGGGTCGGGGTCGCCGTCCCGCGCCCGCTCCAGCCAGCCCTCGGCCGCCTTCAGGGCGGCCCCCGCGGCGGCCGCGTCGCCCGCCTTCGCGTGCGCCCGCGCCTCGACGAGCCGGAAGAAGGACATGGTGCGCGCGGTGGCGAGACCGCGGTTGCGCTCCAGGGCCGCCTGCGCGAGGTCCACGCCCTCGTCGGCGAAGCCCCGGTAGGTGGCCTGCAGGGACATCGACGCCAGGACGTACCCGCCCAGGGGCACGTCGGCGGCGGCGCGGGCCAGCCGCAGCGCCTGGATGTAGTAGCGCTGGGCGGCCTCCTGCTGACCGGTGTCGAAGGCCATCCAGCCGGCCAGCCGGGTCAGCTCCGAGGTCGCCCCGAACAGCGCCCTGCCGACCTCGTCCGAGTACGAGCCGAGCAGCAGCGGCGCGGCGTCGACGCGTAAGCACTCCGGGACCATCGAGGAACGCCAGTCGCCGCCGCCGTACTTGGAGTCCCAGCGGCGCGCGTCCTCGGCGGCCTCGCGGAGCTTGGCGACGTCGCTGTGACCGACGCGCGCGTGGAGCGCGGCCTCCGGCCCGTCGAGGGGCTCCTCGCCCGGCCCGGTCACCAGGCGCTCCACCGAGGAGTCGGCGGGCGTGATCAGCCAGCGGGAGGCGGGGGTGGCGTACGCGCTGACCGCGAAGGAACCCGCCAGGGACTGCCAGATCCCGCCACCACCGGCCCGCCGGCCGGCGAGATCCAGCCGGTACAGCTCGGTGGCCGAACGGACCGCCTCGCCCACGTCGCGCGGGAAGGCGAGCCCGACCTCGGGCGCCGGGTCGGCGTCCGCCAGCCCGATCTCGTGCAGCGGCACCGGCCGGCCGAGCTTCTGGCCGATGGCGGCCGCGATCAGATGCGGGGCGGCACCCTGCGGCACCATGCCCTTCGACACCCACCTGGCCACCGACGTCTTGTCGTAACGGAGCGTCAGGCCCCGTTGCGCACCGAGGTCGTTGACGCGCCGGGCGAGACCGGCGTTGCTGATTCCCGCGAGGGCGAGAACCGTGCCGAGCTTTTCGTTCGGCCCGCGTTGCTCCCTGGACATGACGCCACCCCTCGACCACCCAGACGGCCGCCGCGACGCCGGGCATAGGCGTGCGGCATTCGTAAACACAGCGTAGTTCGCCGCATCCCTACCGTTAAGGGGCGGAGTTCCGTATGGCGAGATTGTTGTGGGAACAGACGCATGACGGGCGGATGGCGTAGAGGCGTCGGCGGCGGAGGGGCCCCGGGGGCGGCTCCGGGCGCGTGCTCCGGGCGTGTGGCCGTGCGCCCGGCCGTGCGCTCTCGCCGGGGCGGAGGGGGAGCGCTTCCATGAGTGCTGCGTGGGTCGGCCCGCCTGGCAGTGGACCAGGGGGCTGGGGGACACCGCCGCCCCATTCCCCGCGGGCGGCGGACGGCTCCGGGAGGCGATGAGCGCCTCCCGGACAGCCGGCGGTCCGCGGCCCCGCCGAGAATGGCCGAATGCCGACGGTGAGCAACTGGCCAATGCCAGGGGCGCATTCGCCTTTCGCACACGCGACCCCGGAGCCCCTCCCCTGCCCTCTTGTCGTGGCAGCATGTTCCTCCACCGACCGAAGTGGAGGCGCCGATGCGATGGCTGGTGGGCTGGAGCAGTGTCGCCGCGAGCTTCGCCACGCCAGGCACGGCCGGCGCCGTGGGCGGGGCGGCGGCCGAGGGGCGCACGGTGCACCCGGTGGGCGCACAGCTGCTGTGGGGGGACCCCGACCCGCTGTGGGCGGTCGGCGACTGGCGCCCCGACGAGGTGCGCGTGGTCACCGTCGACGCCCACACCCGCCTTGCCGTCCTGGGGTGTTGCGCGGCGAGCGACGAGGAACTGCGCGTCGGCCTGTTCGCCGCGCGCGGCGGCGCGCTGCGCCATCTCACCGCCTGGGCCGGCAGCTACACGGCCGTCGTCCAGGTCGGCCGCCGGATCACCGTCACGGGTGATCTCGCCGGCGCACGGCCCGTGTTCCACACCCCGTGGGCCAACGGCACCGCCTACGCCACCGCCGCCCTGCCGCTCGCCGACCTCATCGAGGCCCAGCTCGACATCGGCCATCTCGCCGCCCTGCTCGCCTGCCCCGAGACCCCCGAGGCGCTCCGCGACTCCACCCCGTACGAAGGGGTGAAGCGGGTCCCGCCGGGCCACGCGCTGATCCTGCGCGAGGGCTCCCGCGAGATCACCGGGTACGACCCGGTCGCCTCGCTCGCCGTCGCCGCGCCCCAGGTCGATCCGCGGCAGGCCGTGGAGGGCGTGCGGGACGCGCTCGTCGACGCCGTACGGGCCCGGCTCACCGCGCCGCGGCACGCGCCGGAGACCCCGCTGCCCGACCCGGGACCCGTCCCCGGCATGGGGCCCGCCGAGCGGCGGGCGGCACGCGGCGGCGGACCCGCACCGGGGATCGGCGCGGACCTGTCCGGAGGCAGCGCGTCCGGCACGCTCGCCCTGCTGGCCGCCGGGCTCCCGGGCGTGCCCGGCACCATCCTGGGACACGGCACGGGTGCGGGGGAGCGGCTGCTCGCCGTCACCTTCAACGACCTGACGGGCGGCGGCGCGGCCCGCGAGGAGGAGCTGGAGCGGGCCCGGGCGATCGCGTCCAACCCGCGACTGCACCACGTGGTCGTCGCGGCGGGCGAGGAGGCCCTGCCGTACGCGGAGCTGGACGGGCCGCTGACCGACGAGCCCGGACCCTCGCTCGTCCTCGCCGACCGGCACCGCAGACGGCTCGCGGGAGGCAGCGCGGACCACTTCACGGGCCTGGGCGCCCGCCAGGTCCTGGACGCGCATCCGGCCCGGCTCGCCGACCTGCTGATGGACCGCCGGCGCAGATCGCTGGTGCGCCCGGTGACGGCGCTGGCCAAGGCCACCGGTCCGTCGGCGGGCGCGCTGCTCGTGCCGCTCACCGTCTACCGGGCGGCCCGGCGCCTCGCCCGCACCCCCTACCGGACCGGTCTGGAGGCGGCGGCGACCCGGGTCCTGGAGGCGAACCGCACGACGCCCGGCGCCTTCGGCCCCCTGGAGGCGTCCCTCTCCGCCCTTGCCTGGACACGGCCCGGTCCGGCGGCGCGCTGGCTGACGGGGGAGGCACTGGCTGAAGTATCGGTTCGCCTGAACCGGGCGGCGACGCTGCCGACCTCGGTGCAGCGCCCGGGGGAGGCCCGCGCCCGGGCCGCGCTCGCCCGGGCGGCGCACGACCACCGGATCCTGGAGCAGGCGGCGGAGATCCGCAGCCAGCGCCTGCACGCGCCGTTCCTCGACAACCAGGTCGTACGGGCCTGCCGCGCCCTGCCCGAGTCGCTGCGCGTCCAGCCCGGCGCCCGGGCGACCGTCCTGCGCACAGTCCTGGCCGGCGCGGGCATCCACGACCTCCCCCCGGGCTGGGGCACCCCCAACCCGGCGGCCGGTGCCGCCGCCCGCGCGGGCCTGCGCGCGGCCCTCCCGGACCTGCTCGCCCTCTTCGAGGCCCCGCTGCTGGCCGACGCCGGCCTGATCGAGGCCCGGGTGGTCCGCAAGGCGCTGCGGGCGGCCTCCGAGGGCGAGCCGGTCCCGCTGGACGGGCTCGCCGACCTGGTCTCCACCGAACTCTGGCTCCACCGGCTGCTGGCCCGCCGCGGCAGCTGCTGGACGGGCACCGCGGCACCGAAGCAGCGCGCCGTGCCCGGCCCGCTGATCCCCTCGGCACGACGCTCGCTCCTGGCCTGAGCGGGGCCTCGAAGAGGGCGAGCAGGTCCGGGAGGGCCGCGCGCAGGCCCGCGCGGGCGGCGGCACCGGCCGCCGGGTTGGGG
>NZ_RDBI01000040.1:2355713-2374378 GCF_008042125.1 Streptomyces sp. MS191 | reverse complement strand
GGGGCGACCGCCGGCGGCGTCGGCTCGGGCTGTGCGACCGGCTGCGGGTCGCCGGACAGCGCCCACACCAGTCCGGCGGTCGCGGCCACCGCCACGGCGGCGGCGATGCCGGCCTTCGCGGGTGCCCCGAGCCCCTCGGCCGCGGCGGCGGAGGTCCCCGCGGCGGTGGACGAGCCGGCACCGGCCGCCGCGGCGGCCGCACCGGCTCCGGCGGCGCCCGCACCCCCGCCACCGGCCCCGCCGACCGTCTACCGGATCAGCCGGCTGGACTACGGCGTCTTCGGCGACGGCACCAAGCCCGAGGTACGGCTCGGTGACAGCAGCTGGATGTGGCAGCGCGACGGGCTGTCCATGGGCGGCACGCGATACGCGCACGGCGTGAGCGTGCACGCGCCGTCCTCCCTCACCATCGACCTCAACCGCCGGTGCGTCGGCTACGAGGCCCTCGTCGGCGTCGACGACCTCAGCGCCCCGCTCGGCGTCGGCGGGGTCCGCTTCTCGGTCTACGGCGACGGCGAACGGCTCTGGCGCTCCGAGGTGGTGGAGGCCGGCGACCCGCCGGTGCCGGTCCAGGTGAACCTCGCCGGCCGCGGCACGATCCGTCTGGTGGTGGAACCGCACACGCCGTTCGGCCGGGTCGCGATCGCGGACTGGGCCCGGTCGCAGATCACCTGCGCGTAGGGCGTGTGGCGAAAGGGGCGCCGTCCGCGCGGAGGGCGGGCCCCGCGGCGCCTGGTGCGTGCGATCGCAAGGCGGAGGGCCGCCCTCGTACCGGGCGTACTCGGGCGACCCGACGACGCGGCGCGGGGGCACCTCCCGTGCCGAAAGGCCACGGGGGAACGTGCCAGGCGTCGCGCGGCGGGCGGGACTCTCGCCACACGCCCCAGGAGGTCGGGACGGCCTCCTACGCCCCCACCAGCGCGGCGACCCCGTCGAGGTCGAGAGGGGCCCCGGAGGCGTACGCGGCGGCGTACCCGTCCTCGCCGAGCGCCGCGCGGGCCCGGGTGGCGATCTCGTCCGCCTTCCGCAGCTCCGGCACCGCCCGGGGTGTGTCGCCGCGCCAGGTGTCGGCGGCGGCCAGGACCGCGACCGCCGGGGCGTGCCGCCCACCCAGGGCGAGCGCGAGTGCCACCCCCTCCGCGAGGTGGGTGGTGACGAAGTCGGCGCAGCGGGCCTCCCGCGCCTCCCGCAGCGCGGCGACGGCCTCCTCGACCGCCGCGTCGCCCCCGCCCTCGTACGCCCGGATCCGGGCACCGAGCCCGGCCAGCAGCGTCTGGAAGTGCCGGGGCGGCGTGCTGGCGGCGAGGTGCTCCATGGCCACGTCGAGGTGCGCGCGGGCGGCCGTCACGTCGCCCCGGTGGAGGGCGATCGCCGAGCGCATGAAGCGGAGGTAGGTCTCCGTGTCGTTGACGCGGTGGCGCTCGGCCTCCGCGGCGGCCTCGTCCAGTCCCTTCTCCGCGCCGTCCATGTCGCCGACGAGATAGCGGAGTTCGGCGAGCCGGGCGATGAGGAAGGGCGCCTCGGCGTGTGCCCCGACCTCGCGGGCGAGGGCGAGCGCCTCCTCGTAGTCCTCGCCGGCCTCCGCGTGCCGGCCGCGCATCATGTTCGCCTCGGCCGCCGCGCTCGCCACCTGCGCCCGCATCCAGCGGTCGCCCACCCGGCGGGACAGCGACCGCAGCTCGACCAGGTCCTCGTCCAGGTCGGGCGTCCCACCGGGCATGTCGATCGCCATGTGCGTGCGGAACATCAGGCTGACGCCGATCTCCCACTCGCCGCCGTGCCGGCGGCAGTTGTCGACGGACGCGTCCAGCATGGCGAGCACGTCGGACGACGACTCGGTGAAGTACGCCGTGAACGGCCACAGCATCCCGGGGAAGCGGGCCGCCTGCGGGCCGGGCCGCTCGCCGAACGCCTCGCGCACCCGCCGGACCAGCGCGAGGAGTTCGGGGTCCGCGAAGAAGTCGCCGACGACGTGGTTCTCCGCCGCGAGGAAGAACTGCAGCATCCGCAGCTCCTTGCGGGGCCAGTACCGCGGGTCGGCCGGATCGTCGGGGTCCTCGCCCAGCCGGACCGTGCGGGCGACCCAGACCACCGCCTCGGAGCGGTAGTTGCGCAGCCACCAGAACCAGCCCATCGCGAAGACCAGCCGGAGGGCGGCCGCCTCGTCGGAGGCGAGGATCGCGCGGTGGAGCGCGGCCCGGATGTTGTCGAGTTCGGCCTCGATCCGCCCGATCCAGGGGAGCTGCTCGCCGGAGCGGAGCCGGGGCTCGGCCTCCTCGGCGAGGGCGGTGAAGTGCGCGGTGTGGGCGGCCTCGGCGGCGGCCAGCACGTCGGGGGTCTCGGCGGCCCGCTCGACGGCGTACTCGTGGATGGTCTCCAGGAGGCGGTAGCGCATCGCGCCGGCCTCGGTGGGGGCGGCGACGACCAGGGACTTGTCGACGAGGGCCCCGAGGGAGTCGGCGGCGCCGGGCCCCAGCGCCTCGGCGGCGGTGAGGTCCCAGCCGCCGGCGAAGACGGAGACCTGGCGCAGCAGGGTCCGCTCCTCGGGTTCGAGGAGGTCCCAGGACCAGTCGACCACCGCGCGGAGGGTCTGCTGCCGGGGCAGGACGGTCCGGCTGCCGGAGGTGAGGAGCTGGAAGCGGTCGTCGAGCCGGTCGGCGATCTGGCGCGGGCTGAGCAGGCGCAGCCGGGCGGCGGCGAGTTCGATGGCGAGGGGGAGCCCGTCGAGCCGGCGGCAGATCTCGTCGACGGCGCCGAGGTCCTCGGTGGGGTCGAAGCCGGGCCGGACGGCGCCGGCGCGCTCGGCGAAGAGGCGGTGGGCCGGGTGGGGCGGCAGCGGCTCGACGGGGCGGACGGTCTCGCCGGGAACGCCGAGCGGCTCGCGGCTGGTGGCGAGGACGCGCAGCCGGGGGCAGTGGGTCAGGAGGGTCTCGGCGAGGGCGGCCGCCGCCTCGATGACGTGCTCGCAGTTGTCGAGGACCAGGAGCAGGGAGCGGTCGGCGAGGTGGTCGACGAGGACGGCGGTGGGATCGTCCTGAAGGGGCTGGCCCTCGCGGGTGATCAGGTTGGTCTCGCGCAGGCGGAGGGCGGAGAGGACGGCGCCGGGGGCGGCGTCGGGGTCGTCGAGCGGGGCGAGTTCGACGAGCCAGGCGGGTCCGGGGACGGCCCGGGCGGCCTCCTCGGCGAGACGGGTCTTCCCGGAGCCGCCGGGTCCGGTGAGGGTGACGAGGCGGGAGCCGACGAGGTCGGAGCGCAGCGCGGCGAGTTCGGGTTCGCGGCCCACGAAGGAGGTGAGCCGGGGCCGGATGTTCCCGGCCTCCTCACGTGGGGTGGACCGGGGCGGCGGCGACGGCAGCGGCTTCGGCGGTACGACGGGGGCGACCGCCGGCGGCGTCGGCTCGGGCTGTGCGACCGGCTGCGGGTCGCCGGACAGCGCCCACACCAGTCCGGCGGTCGCGGCCACCGCCACGGCGGCGGCGATGCCGGCCTTCGCGGGTGCCCCGAGCCCCTCGGCCGCGGCGGCGGAGGTCCCCGCGGCGGTGGACGAGCCGGCACCGGCCGCCGCGGCGGCCGCACCGGCTCCGGCGGCGCCCGCCACTCCGCCGGCGACCACACCGGCCGCCTTGAGGGAGAAGCCGGCGGCGAACCAGCCGATGACGGCGATCGGCAGCAGCGCCGGGATCCCCGCGTTGACGTGCGCCAGCTCTCCGGCCGCGAGCCGGCACCTGGCGCACTCCTCCAGGTGTTTGCGCAGGCCCCGCTCGGCCCGCATGCGCAGCCCGCCGCGCGCGTAGGCGCCGAGCCGGTCGGCGTAGCGGGCGCAGTCGCCGCCCGCGGTGAGCGTCTGGCTGACGTGGGCCTGGAGGTAGGCCTGCTTGAGGCCCTCGCGGGCCCGGCTGGCCAGGACGGCGGTGGCATTGGCGGTCAGGCCGAACAGCGGCGCGACCTCGCTGGGCGACTCCTCCTCGACGGTGGTGTGCCACAGCACGGCCTGCCAGCGCTCGGGCAGCGAGCGGAACGCCTGCATGGCCAGCGACTGTTCGGCCTCGTGCATGGCCCGTACCTCGGCGCCCAGGTCGAGGGTGTCCTGGTCGGAGACCTCGGACGTGCGGGATGCCTGGGCGGCGAACACCGCGAAGTCCTCGACCAGGTGCTCCCGCTTCTGCGTCCGCGTCCACTGCGCCGCCACCCGCCGGACGGTGGTCAGCAGATAGGCGCGGACGGCGTGGGCGGGTCCCGCACCGCCCCGCACGGCCTGGAGGGTGCGCGCGAAGACCTCCGCCGTCAGGTCGTCCGCGGTGTGCGCGTCCCGGCAGCAGGTCCGGGCGTACCGGCGCACGGCCTCGGAGTGGCGGCGGAACAGCTCCTCGTACGCGCTGTCGTCGCCTTCCCGCATCCACTGGACCAGGTCGGCGTCGGAGGGCGGCAGTTCGACCGCCGGGGGCAGGACGCCCTCGGACTCGGGACTCGCCGCGGCGCCCCCGGTACCGGCGTCGGCCGCCGGGACGGCGGCCGGACGCGGCCCGCGCTCCCGCTGCGGCGGCACGCTGGCCTCGGCCGCTCCCGTGGACCCGGCGGGGCCCGCGGACGGGTGCCCCGGCACGCCGACGGGCGCCGCACCGGCGGGCGTTCGCGCGGGACCGGCGGGCCGGCCCTGGTTCGGCACCTGCCGGGGCGGCAGCTCGCCGGTCTCCGTGGCACCGCCGTCGAACCGCGGCTCGTCCCGACCGTCACCGCTCATCGCGGAAGCCCCCGTACGCACGCTCAGACCCGGACACCGCGCAAGCGTCCCACAGAGCACGGGCACGCCGAGGCCGCGCGGCCACCTACCACTCGTCCGGGGTGAGTTCCCGTATCCGGGCGTAACCGTTCACCCGTTCGTGCGACGATCAACGGTCCGAACGGACCTGCCGGGAGCACGGCCCAAGGGGCCGCGTGACGTACGCGCCCCGCCGCCTACCGCGAGCGCAGACCCTCCAGCAGGATGTCCAGCAGCCGGGCCGAGGCCGCCGCCTGCTGCGCCGCGTCCGGCAGCGCCGGAGCCGCCGTCGCGATCACGAGCAGCACGTCCGCGACGGTCACGTCCGTACGCAGCTCACCCGCCGCCCGCGCCCGGTCGACCAGCTGCCCCACGACCTCCAGGAGTTCCGCCGCGCCGGCGTCGTCCTGCTCGGCCGCCGGTGCCTGCCGGGGAGCACCCACCCGGGACCCCGCCGACTCGGCGAAACCCCGCTGGTGCGGCACCCGCGCCCCGTCCGCCGCGACCGGAACCGGCAGCACCGCGTCGGCGACGCTCTCGTCCACCTGCACCCGCAGCACCTGCGGCGGCAGCAGCCGGCCCGCGCCGGAAGCCACCGACGTCCGCAGGAAACGGGACAGCGCCGACCACGGCTCGTCCTCCTGGCCGAGAGCGGTCCGGGCCTGCTCGGTCAGCCGCGCGGTCTCCTCCTCGGCTATCCGGCGGACCAGCACGTCCTTGCTCGGGAAGCGGCGGTAGACCGTACCCACCCCGACCCGGGCGCGCCGCGCCACGTCCTCCATCGGTGCCCCGTAACCGAGTTCACCGAAGACCTCGCGCGCCGCGCGCAGCACGTGCTCCAGATTCCGC
The DNA here is from genome assembly GCF_008042125.1 of Streptomyces sp. MS191. GTDB lineage: Bacteria > Actinomycetota > Actinomycetes > Streptomycetales > Streptomycetaceae > Streptomyces. The sequence goes on along the minus strand of NZ_RDBI01000040.1, from coordinate 2,368,770 downwards.
TGCGCGTCCACGCGCAGCGGAGCGGAGCGGCCGACGGTCGCCGTCGCCCCGGTACGTCCTTCGACCGGGCCGTCGACCGGTGCGACGACAGCCTGCCAATGCGAATCCTGAATGTGCATAAGCGTTCCCCCGCTCATGATGTCTCCCCCCGGAGACTTCCCCGCCCTGACACGGGATCCCGGACCGGCTCTCTGTGCTCTGGTCCACGCACAGCGCTCCGATACCCCGACGAGGTACGAACATAGTTGAGTCGAGGTCAATTCAGAAGGGGCAGTTCCGTACGGTGCGCCCCCCGATCGGAGCAAGGACCGGAAGCCTCCCGATTCTGCCCGCTCCACTGCCCCCATATCCTCAACCTGACCTGCGCATTCTTCCGTGTACCGACCCCGTGCGCCACCCCACGCCTCCGCACTCCTCCGGTCACACAATTTGCCGGGCCTGTGGACAAACCCCGGACGGCGTTGCGTCATGGGACAGTGACCGAACCTGCGCGCGTTCTCGTTGTCGGCGGTGGCTACGTCGGGATGTACACCGCACTGCGTCTGCAGCGGCAGCTCAAGGCCGAGCTGCGCAGCGGTGCTGTCGAGATCGTGGTGGTCACACCCGACCCGTACATGACGTACCAGCCGTTCCTGCCGGAGGCCGCGGCCGGATCCATCTCCCCGCGCCACGTCGTCGTCCCGCTGCGCCGCCTCCTCGACGGATGCCGCATCGTCATCGGCGAGGTCCACTCCGTCGACCACGCCGAGCGCACGGTCACCCTCTCCACCCTCGCCACCGAGGAGGAGGGCACGGGCAGCACCCGGCTCACCTACGACGAACTGGTCATGGCCGCCGGCTCCGTCTCCCGCACCCTCCCCGTCCCCGGGCTCGCCGACTACGCCATCGGCTTCAAGACCGTCGAGGAGGCCATCGGACTGCGCAACCACGTCATCGAGCAGATGGACATCGCCTCCTCCACCCGCGACCCCGCCCTGCGCGACGCCGCCCTCACCTTCGTCTTCGTCGGCGGCGGCTACGCCGGCGTCGAGGCGCTCGCCGAGCTGGAGGACATGGCCCGCTACACCGCGCGGTACTACCACAACGTCAAGCCCGAGGACCTGCGCTGGATCCTCGTCGAGGCGTCCGACCGGATCCTGCCCGAGGTCGGCGAGGAGATGGGCCGCTACGCCATCCGGGAGCTGCGCGGCCGCAACATCGACGTGCGCCTCGGCACCCGGCTCGAGACCTGCGAGGACCGCGTGGCCGTCCTCAGCGACGGCACCCGCTTCCCCACCCGCACCGTCGTCTGGACGGCCGGCGTCAAACCCGCGCCCGTCCTGGCCTCCACCGACCTGCCCCTCGACGAGCGCGGCAGGCTCAGGTGCACCGCGAAGCTGACCGTCGAAGGCGTCGAGCACGCCTGGGCCGCCGGCGACGCCGCCGCCGTCCCCGACGTCACGGCGGACGAACCGGGCCGCACCTGCGCCCCCAACGCCCAGCACGCCGTCCGCCAGACCAAGGTGCTCGCCGAGAACATCGCCGCCTCCCTGCGCGGGCAGCCGCTCAAGGAGTACGCCCACAAGTACGTCGGCTCGGTCGCCTCCCTCGGACTGCACCAGGGCGTGGCGCACGTCTACGGACGCAAACTCAAGGGATACCCGGCATGGTTCATGCACCGCGCCTACCATCTGAGCCGCGTCCCGACCTTCAACCGCAAGGCCCGGGTCCTGGCCGAATGGACCCTGTCCGGCCTGTTCAAACGTGAGATCGTCTCGCTCGGCTCCCTGGAGCACCCACGAGCCGAGTTCGAACTCGCCGCCGCGCCCCCGCCCCCCAAGAACGGCCCCCGGCCGCTCTGACACCGATGTCAGTGCGGCCGGTCACACTGGACGTGTGACCATAGGTGGGCCCACACCTGCACAGAGTGACTCAGCACGGCCAACGACACCACGAGGCATACAGATCCGTGAACTTCACCCGTTGGAGCGCCCGGCTCCCCGGCACACAGCGCCGCACGGCGGCGCGGGGGACCGAGGGCTCCGTGCCCGCGGCCCGCGGTGAGTACGGCCCGCAGCTGGAGCCCCTCGCCGACGACGTCCCCGTACTCGAGGACTTCTCCGCACGGGAGATCATCGGCAGGCTCCCCGGCCTCGTCGCACTCGCGTACGGCCCCGAGCACCGCATCGCCTACGTCAACGACGCCTACGCCGCCGCCTTCGGACCCCGCCTCGCCGGGACCACCGTCGCCGACGCCTGCCCCGAGGCCCACGAACTCGGCCTGCTGCCCCTCATGGACCAGGTCCTGCGCAGCGGCAAGCCCCGCACCGTCAAGTCCCGCAAGACCCGCGAAGGCGGCTCGTACACCGTCACCTGCCTGCCCGTGGAGTCTCCGCGCCTTCCCGACGGCGGGGTCCTCGTCCACGCCGCCGACGTCACCGACCACGCGGAGGCCGCCGAACGCCTCCGCGCCAGCGAACGCCGCCACCGCGAGACGGCCGTCACCCTCCAGCGCTCCCTCCTCCCGCAGGAACTGGAGCAGCCCGACGACCTGCGCATCGCCGCCACCTACCAGCCCGGCGTCACCGACGCGGCCGTCGGCGGCGACTGGTACGACGTCATCACCCTCGGAGCCGGCCGCACCGCCCTCGTCATCGGCGACGTGATGGGCCGTGGCGTCCGCGCCGCCGCCGTCATGGGCCAGCTCCGCACCGCCGTCCGCGCGTACGCCAGGCTCGACCTGCCCCCGCACGAGGTCCTCCAGCTGCTCGACGGCCTCGCCGCCGAGATCGACGCCAGCCAGATCGCCACCTGCGTCTACGCGGTCCACGACCCCAACGAGGGCCGGCTCGTCTACGCCTCCGCCGGCCACCTCCCCATCCTCGTCCGGGACGAGGACGGCACGGTCCGCCGCGCGGAGGACCCCACCGGACCCCCGCTCGGCACCGGCGGCTGGCTCCACACCTCGGGCACGATCGCCCTGCCCCCGGGCTCCACCGCCGTCCTCTACACCGACGGACTCGTCGAACGCCGCCGCGAGGACATCGACGAGGGCGTCGCCGCCCTCGAACGCGCCCTCTCCGGGGCCCTCGGCACCCCCCAGGTCGTCTGCGACCGGCTGCTCCGCTCGCTCGGCGTCACCGCCGAGCACGACGACGACGTCGCGGTACTGGTCGTCCAGCACCCCGCCCGCAAGGGACCGGACGCCGAGCTCTTCCACAACGCCGCCCTGGAACTCCTCGGCGGCGTGGAAGCCGCACCACGCGCCCGGGCCTTCGCCTCCGGAGTCCTGTCCAGCTGGCGCTTCCCGGTCGAACTGCGCGACCTGGGCGTCCTCGCCACCAGCGAACTGGTGGCCAACTCCCTCCAGCACGGCACCCCGCCCATGCGGCTGCGCCTGCGGCGCACCGACCGGCGACTGATCATCGAGGTCACCGACGGCGACGACCATCTGCCCCGGCGCCGCCGGGCGGAGACGGAGGACGAGGCGGGCCGCGGCATCTCGATCATCGCCACGATCGCCTCGTCCTGGGGAAGCCGACGCACCCCCGGCGGCGGCAAGGCCGTCTGGTGCGAGTTCGCCCTGCCGGACTGACCGGGCCCCGGCCCGGTCAGTCCCTTCCCGGGAGCACCCCTACGCGGCGGCCGTCTCCTTCTCCGGCTGGTGCCGGGCCACCACCCGCGACACCGCGACGAGCGACGGCTGGTCCTGCGCCGGGGCGAGCTGCCTGCCCAGCCGGAGCGCCAGGAACGTGATCCCGAGCGAGAACAGCACGAAGGTCACGATGTACGGCCCGTGCAGCGCCGCCCCCATCGGCCCGCCCACGGCCGGGCCGACCGCCAGCGCGAGCTGCTTGACCAGCGCGAACGCCGAGTTGTACTGCCCGACCATCGCCTCCGGAGCCAGGTCCGCCACCAGCGGCGCCACGGTCGGCGACAGCATCGCCTCGCCGAGCCCGAACAGCGCGTACGTCGAGATGAACGCGGCGGTCGCCATCGTCCGGCTGCCGTGCCCGAGACCCGCGTACCCCGCGATGACCCACGCCACGGCCCAGATCAGACCGACGGCCGCGATCACCCGCGTGCGCCGCCGACGCTCGACGAACCGCAGCACCACGAACTGGGCGGCGACGATGACGGCCGTGTTGGCGGCCAGCGCGACACCGAGCGTGGACGGCTCGATCCCGGCGGCCTCGGTGCCGTACGCCGCGAGACCCGACTCGAACTGCCCGTAGCAGGCGAAGAACAACACGAAGCCCAGGACGCACAGCTGCACCATGGCCCGGTGCCCGAGCAGCGCACGGATCCCGCCGCCCTTCGACGCGGCCGGCCGGGTGCCCTGCAGAGCGGGGGAGCCCGGCATCCGGACGGTCAGCACGATGCCCGCCAGCACCAGGAACATCACGGCCTCGATCGAGAAGAGCAGCAGGAAGCTGCCCGGCCGGCTCTCGTCGACCAGCTGGCCGCCGATCAGGCCGCCGACACCGAGGCCCAGGTTCTGCAGGAAGAACTGCATGGCGAATGAACGGGTCCGGCCCGCCGGATCCGAGCACCACACGATCATCGTCGCGAGCGCCGGCTGCATCACGGCCGTACCGGCACCGAGCAGCGCCGCCGCGCCGACCACCGCGGCCACGCTCCCGGCGAGCCCCATCCCCAGCGCGCCCAGCGACGCCAGCACCGCGGCGACCGTCAGCACGGGCAGCGGCCCGCGCCGGTCGATGGCCCGCCCGCTGAAGGGGAGGACGAGGAGCGCGGCCATGGCGAAGACGGCAAGGACGACGCCCGCGGTACTCGCGCCCAGATCCCGCACCTGGGCGACGTACACATAGAGGTACGGCACGGTGAAGCCGAGTCCGAACGCGCTCAGCGCGCTGCCTGCCTGGATCCGGCGCATCGCTGCGCCCATCGCCTTGGTCACACTCACCCACTTCGATCGGGGGCTTCAGCCTTGTAGGACTGAACCCTGAAGACTTCAACAGTAAAGTTAGAACCTGAACAATACACATTGAAGGACTTCAAGGCCAACGGAAGCCGTGGGATACTCCCCGCATGTCCGACACCCCCGAGCAGTCCGGCCCGCAGTCCCTGCAGGAGCCGACCCTCGACGAGCAGATCGCGGCCTACCAGCGCGAGTACCGGGAGCTCGATCCCCAGGTCGAGAAGGTGGTCTCCGCCCTCGGCCGGCTGAACCGCCGGATGAACGTGGCGTACGGCCGCCAGCTCGCCGACCTCGGCATCAGCAACGCGGAGTGGGAGGTCCTCAAGACCCTCGTCCTCGCCGGCGACCCCTACCGTCTGGGTCCGGGTGAGCTGGCGAAGCGGCTGGGCCTCACCCCGGCCGCGATGACCCACCGCATCGACCGGATGGCCGGCGAGGGCCTGGTCACCCGCGACCGCGACGAGACCAACCGCGTCCGGGTGATCGTCGAGCTGACCGACGAGGGCCGCTCGAAGTGGCTCGAGGCGATGCGCATGGCGACGGGCTTCGAGGAGGACCTCCTCCAGGACCTGACGAGCGACGAGCGCGGCGTCCTCGGCGAGATGCTGATCCGCCTGCTCAGGAGGGTGGAGCACACCCAGCCGGACGCCGGCGGCCGCCTGCAGGACCTCGACTGAGCGGACCGGGCCTCAGGCCCCGGACCCCCCTCCGGTCGACCACCGGAGGGGGGTTGACACGCCCCCTCCGTATCCGTAGTGTTCTCCGAGTTGTCACGGGACCGGAACGGTTCTGCGGCAGCCACTCCCGCCGCAATAGCGGCAACTCAACTCAGCACGACCTCCCTACCGGGACGAATTTCGGCATGCCGAAATTCATTTCGAAAGACTCGATTATGAGTCGCCGGGGAAACCCGCTAGAGTTTGAGCGTCGGAACGGCCCAACAGCCGCAAAGACAAAACCCGCTGACTGGGAATCAGGCCCGAAAGGATCTGATAGAGTCGGAACCGCCGGAAGGGCCCGGAGCGAAAGCGAATGGGACCGGAAAGCACCGAGGAAATCGGGTCGGAAAGATCTGATAGAGTCGGAAACGCAAGACCGAAGGGAAAAGCCCGGAGGAAAGCCCGAGAGGGTGAGTACGAAGGAAGCGTCCGTTCCTTGAGAACTCAACAGCGTGCCAAAAATCAACGCCAGATTAGTTGATACCCCGTCCATCTTCGGATGGTCGAGGTTCCTTTGAAGTCCTACTGGCCCTTGTGGCAGGTAGGCAAAAAACACAGCGAGGACGCTGTCGCAGACCGGGCCCGGGGGCGGTCGCCGGGGCTTCGGGCACCCGGGCCGGGGCGGCCACGGGAATGCCGCTCGTGAGGGACCCGCCGCCCGGAACGGAAACCCCGACCGGCCCGGTCACGAGCCCGGCGCTGCCGTCGGTGACGTGCCCGGTGCCCGGCGGCGGCGGGGATCCGGCGGGGGATTCCCCGGCGGCGGCCGGCCTCGTGGGGGCGAGCCGCGTCTCGTCGGCGACCGGCGTCACCCCGGCATCCGCCTCCACCCCGTGCGCGGCCTTCGGCGAGACCCGGCGGCGCGTCGTGGCCGAGGCGGGGTGCCCGGCGGCGTACGCGCTCCGCCTGTCCTCCCGTACCGCCCGCCAGCGCGCCAGCGTCCCCACGACGAACACCGTGAGGACCGCGAGCACCATCAGCTCACCGATGAGGACGCCCCAGAACAGGCCGTACCCCGACAGCGCGCCCGGCGGTGTCTCCGGCCACGCGGCCGCCAGGTCCTGGGGCCGGCCGACCAGCGAGCGGACGGCCAGCGGGGTCCTGGTGAAGGTGACCCCGGCCGGCCAGGCGCCCCGTGAGAACAGGGCGGACAGGCCGGTCGCCGTCCACACCAGCAGGATCAGACTGAGCAGGAACCCCAGGAGCCCCACCAACAGCCCGTCGGGCACGCCACCTTCCCGTCGCTCCCCGGTCATCTCACGCCACCGTGGACTCGGAGGGGTCGTTCAGCTGCCGCTCCATCAGGGCGGCCCGTTGCTCCGCCTCCCATTCGGCGGCCTGGATGTCCTCCGGCAGGTCGTGGATCGGCGCCGACTCCGTCATGGCGCGGTCGGTGTAGACGAGCGGCCGTTCCTTCTCCGTGATGAGGTGCTTGACCACCTGCACGTTGCCGTTGACGTCCCAGACGGCGATACCGGGCGTCAGGGTCGGGATGATCTCCACCGCCCAGCGCGGCAGCCCGAGGACCCGGCCCGTCGATCTGGCCTCGTCGGCCTTCTGGGCGTAGATCGTCCTGGTCGAGGCCATCTTCAGGATCGCCGCCGCCTCCCGGGCCGCGGCTCCGTCGACCACGTCGGAGAGATGGTGCACCACCGCCACGAAGGACAGGCCGAGGCGTCGCCCGAACTTCAGCAGCCGCTGGAACAGCTGCGCCACGAAGGGGCTGTTGATGATGTGCCAGGCCTCCTCGACCAGGAAGATGCGCTTCTTCCGGTCGGGGCGGATCCAGGTGTGCTCCAGCCAGACGCCGACGATCGCCATGAGGATCGGCATGGCGATCGAGTTGCGGTCGATGTGGGACAGGTCGAAGACGATCAACGGCGCGTCCAGGTCGATGCCCACGGTCGTCGGACCGTCGAACATGCCGCGAAGGTCGCCGTCGACCAGCCGGTCGAGGACGAGCGCCACGTCCAGGCCCCAGGCCCGCACGTCGTCTATGTCGACGTTCATCGCCTCCGCCGACTCCGGCTTCGGATGCCGCAGTTGCTCGACGATGTCGGTGAGGATCGGCTGGCGGTCGGTGATGTTCTCGTTGACGAAGGCGTGCGCCACCTTGAGCGCGAACCCGGAACGCTCGTCCAGGCCGTGCCCCATCGCGACCTCGATGATCGTACGGAGCAGGGCGAGCTGCCCCGTCGTGGTGATCGACGGGTCGAGCGGGTTGAGCCGGATGCCGGCGTCGTTGGCGACCATCGGGTCGAGGCGGATGGGGGTTATCCCCAGCTCCTGCGCGATGAGGTTCCATTCGCCGACACCGTCCTCGCCCTGGGCGTCGAGGACGACGACCTGACGGTCACGGAAGCGCAGCTGGCGCAGGACGTACGTCTTCTCCAGCGCCGACTTGCCGTTGCCCGACTCGCCGAGCACCAGCCAGTGGGGCGCCGGGAGCTGCTGCCCGTACAGCTGGAAGGGGTCGTAGATGTACCCCTTGCCGCTGTACACCTCGCGGCCGATGATGACGCCGGAGTCGCCGAGGCCGGGGGCCGCGGTGGGCAGGTAGACGGCCTGGGCCTGTCCGGTCGAGGTGCGCACGGGCAGCCGCGTGGTCTCCACCTTCCCGAAGAGGAAGGAGGTGAACGCTTCGGTCAGGGCGGTCAACGGATCTCGCATGTGCACGGGCCCCTTAGCGGCTAGCGGCGGATGCCGGTCGCGAACGGCAACGTGTTCACAAAGGCCCGGTGGTGCTCGCGGTCGCACCACTCCAGCTTCAGATACGACTTGCCGGCGGAGGCCCTGATCGTGCGCTTGTCCCTGGCCAGAGCCTCTGGCGAACGCGCCGACACAGTGATGTACCCGACGAGGTTGACGCCCGCCGCGCCACTGGCGAGATCTTCACCCCGCTGGTCGAGCCGGCCGTGCGCGGCGATGTCGCGCGGGTCGACGGTGCGGTTCATCTTGGCCTGGCGCGAGGCCTCCGCCTCGTCGTTGGTCTTCTCCGTGAGCATGCGCTCGATGGCGACCTCGGTGGGCTCCAGGTCCATCGTCACCGCGACCGTGCGGATCACGTCGGGCGTGTGGACCAGCAGCGGGGCGAGGAAGTTGACGCCGACCGGGGTCATCGGCCACTCCTTCACCCAGGCCGTGGCATGGCACCAGGGCGCACGGGTGGAGGACTCGCGGGTCTTCGCCTGCAGGTACGTCGGCTCCATCGCGTCCAGCTCGGCCGGCCAGGCGTTGCGCTTGGTCATCGCCTGGATGTGGTCGATGGGGTGGTCCGGGTCGTACATGGAGTGCACGAGCGAGGCCAGCCGGGACTGCCCGAGGGGCTGCCGTACACGGATGTCCGCCTCGGCGAGCCGGGCGCAGATGTCGGTGAGCTCGCGCGCCATGACGACGGCGAGACCGGCGTCGCGGTCGAGCTTGCGCGCGCCGGACGCGTGCCGGGCGGCCCGCGCCATGGCGTTGGCCTCGGCGGCCAGCTCGCGGGTGAAGTGCATGCAGGCGACGAGATAGGCGCGGTGCTGCTCGCTGGAGGTGGACACCATCGACTGCAGCTGGTCGTACGACTCCCGGAGCCACTCGGGCGCGTGCGCGTCACCGCGCTGGCCGACGTCCTTGGCGTGCGCGTCGGGGTCGGCGGGCAGGGTGCGGGCGAGCATCTGGAGGCGCGTGACGAAGCCGTCCCCGTTGGCGACGTGCTTCAGCAGCGTGCCGAAACGGTCCACCAGCGCTTCCTGGTCCTCGCTGTCGCGCAGACCGACGCCGGGGCCCTCGATCTCGATGGCGGCGGTGACGGTCCGGCGGTCGGCGTGGAGGAGAACGGCGATCTCGTCGGGCCCGAAGGGCGCGGCCAGCCAGTTGATCCGGCCGATGCCGGGCGGCGGCCCGACCTCGACCTCCCGCCCGTCGAGCCGCGTGCCGGCCTCGACGGCGGCGGACCGGTAGGCGGTACCGCGCTTGAGCGACCGCTTGTAACTGCGGTTGATCTCGAACCACTTGTAGAAGGTCCGGTGCTTGTACGGCACGTACACGGCGGCGAGGGCCAGCATCGGGAATCCGGTGAGCAGCACGATCCGCAGGGTGAGGGCGGGGACGAGGAGTCCGCTCATCATGCCGAGGAACGCCCCGGCGATGATCAGGGCGATCTCGCCGGTCTCACGGTTCTTGCCGACGATCGCGTTCGGCCGGGCACGGCCGATGAGATACGTACGGCGGGGCGCGACCGGCTGGGACTGGGTCGTCAACGCCCTCCACCTCCAGAGTTCTTGCGGTTGCTGTGCGGTGTGCCTGCGGTGGGACTGGTGCTGCTACGCGGCGGGGGTGCGGCGGAGGGGACAGATCCGCCGCCGCCCCCGCGGCTGCTGTGGGCGGCGACGCCGCCCGCCAGGGGGTTGGCGGGACGGGCGGCACTCGCGTTCCCGCCACCGCCGCCCTGACCGCCGTCGCCGCGTGCGCTGTGGGTCTTGATGCCCTGCGACACGAGCGAGGCGGGGGAGGAGATGACGGCGGCGGCCGCGTTCTCACCGGCGCGGTGGAGCCGGTTGTTGCGCGAGGCGACGATCTCGTCGCCGAAGCCGGGCACGAAGCGGTAGATCATCGCCGAGGCGAAGATCGCCAGCAGGATGATCGCGAGCCCGGACACGACCGCCGAGAACGAGTCGGGTCCGGTTCCGGAGGACAACGCGCCGGCGAGCCCGAGGACGATCACGATGACCGGCTTCACCAGGATGACGGCGATCATGATCCCGGCCCAGCGGCGGACGTGCCCCCACATGTTCTTGTCGACGAGGCCCGCGTACACGACGACGCCGAGCAGGGCGCCGACGTACAGCAGGACGGCCCGCAGGAACAGCTCCAGGTACAGCACGCCGGCGGCCAGCACCGTCACCAGGGACACGATGATCAGCATGATCGGCCCGCCGCCGATGGTGTCGCCCTTCTGCAGGGCCTGCTTGAAGCTCCCGAAGAAGACGTCGGTCTGCTGCCCGGTACCGGACGCGATGACCTCGGTGACGGCGTCGGTGGCGTTGACGACCGTGTACAGGATGAGCGGCGTGAACGCGGACGCCAGGACGGTCAGCCACAGGAACCCGATGGCCTCGGAGATCGCCGTGGTGAGCGGCACCCCGCGGATGGCGCGCTTGGCCACGGCGAGGAGCCAGAGGAGCAGCGTGAGGACGGTGGCGGCGGCGAAGACGATGGCGTAGCGGGCGAGGAACTGGGTGTTGGTGAAGTCGACGTCGGCGGTCCCCTTCACCGCCTTGGAGAGCGTGTCGACGATGGACACGGCGGCATCGGCGCACCCCCGCGCGAGGGAGGCGAGGGGGTCGAGGGCGGTGGCGGGGTCGTCGAGCCGGGCGTTGGGGGAACGGGATCCGCCTTCACCGTTCTGGCAGTAGTCGCGGGCGGGGCCGCGAATCAGGTCACAGGGGTTGTTGCTCGCGCTGGGACTCGGTGTCGGTGTCGGAGCGGCGAACGCGCGGGCAGACACGAGGACGGCGAACGTCTGCGCTCCAACGGTCAGTGCGGAAAGGGAAAGGGCTCGTCGAGATCGGTTAGCGGGCATAGGTGAACCCTCCGAACTGGTCAACGGCGTCTGCCATTTCACTTGCACTGGATGCGGCCTGGTCGCGAGCCACCGGCACGGGGCCGTCCTTCTGCTGGAAGTCGGCCACCTTCCAGTCGCCGTTGATCCATCTGAGCTGATACGTCGTCGTGTACCAGGACTCGGAGACGGGGTTCTGCGACCCCTCGCCCGCCAGACCGAACAACGACGAGAACCAGACGGAGACGGACGCCCTGTCGCCGTTGTAGTCCTCGACCTTCGAGCCGACGGGAATGACGCGGGAGATGAACGTCAGCCCGCTTGGGGCCTTGCCGTCCTCTTCGAGCCCGATACGAGTCAGGAAGCCCTTGTCGGAGTGGACCTTGTCGAGATCGCTTTGCCGCGCCGCGGCGATGTCCGGGGCATACACGGCATCGACGATCGCGTGACGCCGCGCCGCGTCGAACATGTCGGCGGAGCCGAGCGGAACGGAGTAGTTCACCGCCGCGCTCTGCGCCCCCTGCTGGTCGTGGGCGAAGCCCGCGGGGATCTGGCCGTTCTTGCCCGTCACCGGACGCACGCCCGTCGCCGACGTCGGCGCGCCGGAGCCCGGGCCCTTGCCCGTGGACGTGTCCGGGGAGTCCGCGCCGTCGCCGCCGCCGCGGTTGGCGAAGGCGATCGCCGCGACCAGCAGGACCACCACACCCACCACCGTGATGAGCGACCGCGAGCTGCGCGCCGCCGGGCGCCGGGCGCCCTCGTACACGTCGCCGCTGCCGCCCTCGGGCAGACGGGTACGGGTCTGGCCCGAACCGCCGCCGAAGCCGTCGTTCTCGTCGCCGAGACTCATGACGGGTACGCCCCCTCAACCGTTCGCGGGTACGACTCGAGCCGTGCTGGTCTCCGCGCAGGCGCGGTGTGGTGACTGGACATCAGGGAGTGCGTCCTCGGTGGTTAGACGGCCATCCCGTACACGATGGTGAAGAGCGTCCCCAGTGACCCGATGATGAAGACCCCGGTGAGGCCGGCCACGATGAGGCCCTTGCCCTGCTCGGCACTGAACGTGTCCCGGAGGGCGGTCGCGCCGATACGCTGCTTGGCCGCACCCCAGATGGCGATGCCGAGGCAGAGCAGGATGGCCACGGCCATCACGACCTCGATCATCACCTTGGCCTCATTGCCCAGGCTCCCGAAAGGCCCCCAGTTAGGGGCGATTCCACCGATGATGGTGGTGATGTCGCCCTTCTCGGCCGCCAGGTACATGTAACTCACCGCCCCTGTTGGGTAGTTCGTCGCCCCTGCCTGATGGCATGGGGCATCGCCCTATCTTCGCTGATGAAACCGCCCGCGTGTGACGGCTTGGCGGCTCTCTTTACCCGATCCCCGCACATTTGACCGAACCGACCGCGTTGACCTGCGACGGCGCGACCGGTTGTATGCGAAGAAGCGTATGGTCACTCTGTGTATCACGGAGGGTGACTCCGGGCAATGATTGTCGTTGTTGCACTCTTGGGGTGGTTGCGACGCGCGTAGGCGCTGGTGGATGGGGGTCTTGGGGGTGCGGGCCTTCGGGCTCTTGGACTCGGCGTTCCCCGGTTACTTCTGGTGGTTGGCCGCCCTCTCTCCGAGTGTGGCGGGTTACGGCGCCGCATCAAGGGCGCTCCTTCGTCGCGTCGGCTTCGCCGATTCCGCTTCGCTCCACCCTTGACCCGTCACCTCCACCCGCCTTTTCACACTCGGAGGGCGGCCCGGGAAAGGGGCCAGGGCAGGGGGTGCGCATTTCCTGGGCGCCATCGGCGTCCGTCCGCCTCGGGGTGGCTTCCCGCWSCCATTGAATGGGGCAGCTGGGCATGGCTCAGCGGGTGTCACTCG
>NZ_RDBI01000040.1:2344557-2355613 GCF_008042125.1 Streptomyces sp. MS191 | reverse complement strand
CTGCAGGGCCTTGGTGGACGCGGAGACCTGGGTGAGTATGTCGATGCAGTAGACGTCCTCGTCGACCATCCGCTGCAGGCCGCGGATCTGGCCCTCGATCCGGCGCAGCCGCTTGAGGTGCTCGTCCTTCTGCTTGTGGTAGCCGTGCACGCCGTGGTCGTGGTCCGCCGGCTCGGAGGTCTCGGGGGTGACCTCGGCCGCCTCGGTGGTCGTCATCGCGTCCTCCCGTTGTCCAGAAAGGGTGTGTATACCCCTCGTGGGTATATGGTACCGATCCCCGCCGGTCCGGGCGGGGGCCCCGGGCCACGGGCAAATGGTCCGGACGTGTCATGCGCGGTACGTGGCGCGGTCCCTACGCTGGGAGACCGACGCCGGCAGGAAGAGGTGAATGCGCGTGGCCCCGCCCAGTACCGCGATCGTGCCCCTGGACCAGGAGTGCGTCGCCCTCGCCGAGATCGAGCTGTGCGGCGAGCTGATCATCGCGGCGTCGGCGGCCGAGGGGGAGCGCCTCAGTCCGGACCGGATCGACGAGGTGCTGAGGGTCGCGGGCGCAGCGGCCGGTGGGGTCGACGGGGAGTGCTGACCGGACCGGGCCGGGTCGGTCCGGCGTCTGGTTCCGGCCAGGCGCGCGATCCTCCGGTCCCGGCCCGTCGGGTCTCCCGCCGGGGTCCGCGGGTCAGGTGCGGAGCATCCGGGCGATGGCCTTGGTGGCCTCCTCGACCTTCGCCTCGATCTCTGCAGGGCCTTGGTGGACGCGGAGACCTGGGTGAGTATGTCGATGCAGTAGACGTCCTCGTCGACCATCCGCTGCAGGCCGCGGATCTGGCCCTCGATCCGGCGCAGCCGCTTGAGGTGCTCGTCCTTCTGCTTGTGGTAGCCGTGCACGCCGTGGTCGTGGTCCGCCGGCTCGGAGGTCTCGGGGGTGACCTCGGCCGCCTCGGTGGTCGTCATCGCGTCCTCCCGTTGTCCAGAAAGGGTGTGTATACCCCTCGTGGGTATATGGTACCGATCCCCGCCGGTCCGGGCGGGGGCCCGTGCAGATCACTGTGCCTGATGGGCGACACTGAAGGGACGCCGGTTAGCCGTGGCCGGATGATGCGCCTAGCATCAGCCTGACCGAAACCCAGCACCCCGAGGACCCCACGTGCGATTTCGTCTGACCCCCAGGGAGACGAGCTTCTACGACATGTTCGCCGCGTCCGCGGACAACATCGTCACGGGCTCGAAGCTCCTGATGGAACTGCTCGGAGCGGACACCTCCGCCCGGGCCGAGATCGCGGAGCGGATGCGGGCAGCGGAACACGCCGGTGACGACGCGACCCACGCCATCTTCCACCAGCTGAACTCCTCTTTCATCACGCCGTTCGACCGCGAGGACATCTACAACCTCGCGTCGTCCCTCGACGACATCATGGACTTCATGGAGGAGGCCGTCGACCTGGTCGTCCTCTACAACGTGGAGGAGCTTCCGAAGGGCGTCGAGCAGCAGATCGAGGTGCTGGCCCGCGCCGCGGAGCTGACCGCCGAGGCGATGCCGAACCTGCGGACGATGGCCAACCTCACGGAGTACTGGATCGAGGTCAACCGGCTCGAGAACCAGGCCGACCAGATCCACCGCAAGCTGCTCGCCCACCTCTTCAACGGCAAGTACGACGCCATCGAGGTGCTGAAGCTCAAGCAGATCGTGGATGTGCTGGAGGAGGCGGCCGACGCTTTCGAGCACGTGGCGAACACGGTGGAGACCATCGCGGTCAAGGAGTCCTGAGGCTTCGTGGACACCTTTGCGCTGATCGTGACCATCGGTGTCGCGCTCGGCTTCACGTATACGAACGGCTTCCACGACTCGGCCAACGCCATCGCGACCTCGGTCTCCACGCGGGCGCTGACCCCGCGGGCGGCGCTGGCGATGGCGGCGGTGATGAACCTCGCCGGTGCCTTCATGGGCAGCGGGGTCGCCAAGACCGTCAGTGAGGGTCTGATCGCGACGCCCACCGGCGACAAGGGGATGGGCATCCTCTTCGCCGCTCTCGTGGGCGCGATCATCTGGAACCTGGTCACCTGGTACTTCGGACTGCCGTCCTCCTCCTCCCACGCCCTGTTCGGCGGCATGGTGGGCGCGGCGCTGGCGGGCGGCACGGAGGTGATCTGGTCGGGTGTGCTCGACAAGGTCGTGATCCCGATGTTCGTCTCGCCGGTGGTCGGCCTCGTGGTCGGTTACCTGGTCATGTGCGCGATCATGTGGATGTTCCGCAAGTCGAACCCGCACAAGGCGAAGCGCGGTTTCCGCATCGCCCAGACCGTGTCGGCGGCCGGCATGGCGCTCGGTCACGGTCTGCAGGACGCGCAGAAGACGATGGGCATCGTCGTGATGGCCCTGGTCATCGCCGACGTGCAGCAGTCGGGCGACGACATCCCGGTGTGGGTCAAGATCGCGTGTGCCGTGATGCTCTCGCTGGGTACGTACGCGGGTGGCTGGCGGATCATGCGGACGCTCGGTCGGAAGATCATCGAGCTGGACCCGCCGCAGGGTTTCGCGGCGGAGACGACGGGTGCGTCGATCATGTTCGGCTCGGCCTTCCTCTTCCACGCGCCGATCTCGACGACGCACGTCATCACCTCGGCGATCATGGGTGTCGGCGCGACGAAGCGCGTGAACGCGGTGCGCTGGGGTGTCGCGAAGAACATCGTCCTCGGCTGGTTCATCACGATGCCGGCCGCCGCGCTGGTCGCGGCGGCGAGCTACTACGTGGTGGCGCTGATCTTCGGTTAGACACCGTTCTCGGCCGGACACCGCGGTACGACGCAAACGGGCCCGGCTCCCCTGTGGGGGAGCCGGGCCCTTCGTCGTGCGGTGGCACCGCCATGCAGCACCGCAGGACGGTCCTGGGGGAGCGGCCTAGCCGAAGCGGCCCGAGATGTAGTCCTCGGTGGCCTGGACGCTCGGGTTGGAGAAGATGCGCTCGGTGTCGTCCAGCTCGATGAGCTTGCCCGGCTGGCCCACGGCCGCCAGGTTGAAGAAGGCCGTACGGTCGGAGACGCGTGCCGCCTGCTGCATGTTGTGCGTCACGATGACGATCGTGAAGCGCTCCTTGAGCTCGCCGATCAGGTCCTCGATGGCGAGGGTGGAGATCGGGTCCAGGGCGGAGCAGGGCTCGTCCATCAGCAGGACGTCGGGCTCGACGGCGATGGCGCGGGCGATGCACAGACGCTGCTGCTGGCCGCCGGAGAGGCCGGAGCCGGGCTTGTTCAGCCGGTCCTTGACCTCGTTCCAGAGGTTGGCGCCCTTGAGGGAGCGCTCGACGATGTCGCTGAGCTGGGACTTCCGGTACTTGCCGTTGAGCCGCAGGCCCGCCGCCACGTTGTCGAAGATCGACATGGTGGGGAAGGGGTTGGGGCGCTGGAAGACCATGCCGACCGTGCGGCGCACGGCGACGGGGTCGACGTGGGAGCCGTACAGGTTCTCGTCGTCCAGCATCACCTTGCCCTCGACGCGGCCGCCGGGGGTGACCTCGTGCATGCGGTTCAGGGTGCGCAGGAAGGTGGACTTGCCGCAGCCGGAGGGGCCGATGAAGGCCGTCACCGAGCGGGGCTCGACGGTCATGGAGATGTCGTCGATCGCCTTGTGGGCGCCGTAGTAGGCGGAGAGGCCGCTGACGTCGATTCGCTTGGCCATATCAATTCACTTCCAGAGGTGACCGCGGTCAGCGGCCGGTCTTCGGGGCCTTCCAGCGGGCGATGCCGCGGGCCACCAGGTTGAGGATCATGACGAAGGCGATCAGGACGAGCGCGGCGGCCCAGGCGCGGGCCACGGCGGCGTCGGTGCCGACCGCGTACTGCTCGTACACGTAGAGCGGCAGGGAGGACTGGGCGCCTTCGAAGGGGTTCGGGTTGATGAGCTTCGTACCGAACACGAGGAGCAGCACGGGGGCCGTCTCACCGGTGATGCGGGCGACCGCGAGCATGACGCCCGTGGTGATGCCGCCGATCGCGGTGGGCAGGACCACCTTCAGGATCGTGCGCCACTTCGGGATGCCGAGGGCGAGGGAGGCCTCGCGGAGCTCGTTGGGGACGAGCTTGAGCATCTCCTCGGTGGAGCGGACCACGACCGGCATCATCAGGATGGCGAGGGCCATCGCGCCGGCGAATCCGGAGGGCCCGAAGCCCAGCATCAGATTCCAGGTGGCGAGGATGAACAGGCCCGCGACGATCGAGGGGATGCCGGTCATCACGTCGACGAAGAAGGTGACGGCCTGGGCGAGTCTGCCGCCGCCGTACTCGACGAGGTAGACCGCGGTGAGCAGGCCGATCGGCGCGGCGATCAGGGTGGCGATGCCCACCTGCTCGATGGTGCCGAGGAGCGCGTGGTAGACGCCGCCGCCGGCCTCGGCGTCGAGGACGCCGTTCATCGAGTGGGAGAGGAAGTATCCGTCGAGGACTTCCAGGCCCTTGCTGATGGTGACCCAGGCGAGGGAGAGCAGCGGGATGACGGCGAGGACGAAGCAGACCCAGACGAGGCTGGTCGCGACGCGGTCCTTGGCCTGGCGGCTGCCCTCGACCCGTGCGGTGATCGCGTAGGTGGCGAGGACGAAGAGCAGGGCGGCGACGAGGCCCCACTGGACGCGGCTGTGCCAGCCGGCGGCGAGTCCGATGCCGACGGCGGCGGCGATCGAGCCGACGGCGATCGCGGCGGGCGTCCAGCGCGGGACGCGGGCGTGCTTGAGCGGGTCGTGACGCACGGTGGTGGTGGTCACCGGCGGACGGTCCTGTATGGCGTGCTGGCTCATGCGGCTGCCCCCGAGTACTCCTTGCGGCGCGCGATGATCCACCGGGCGGCGCCGTTGACCAGCAGGGTGATGGCGAAGAGGACGAGGCCGGAGGCGATCAGGGCGTCCCGTCCGAACTCGTTGGCCTCGTTGAACTTCGCCGCGATGTTCTGGGCGAAGGTGCCGCCACCCGGGTCGAGCAGGTGGCCGGAGATGACGAAGCTGGGGGAGAGCACGACGGCGACGGCCATGGTCTCGCCGAGCGCGCGGCCCAGGCCCAGCATCGAGGCGGAGATGATGCCCGAGCGGCCGAAGGGGAGGACCGACATGCGGATGACCTCCCAGCGCGTGGCGCCGAGGGCGAGGGCGGCCTCTTCGTGCATCTTCGGGACCTGGAGGAAGACCTCGCGGGTCACGTTGGTGATGATCGGCAGGATCATGATCGCCAGCAGGATGCCCACGGTGAAGAGGTTGCGGGCGACGCCGTCGCTGGACTTGTCGAAGATGTAGGTCCAGCCCAGGTACTCGTCGAGCCACTGGTTCAGGCCGCCGAGGTAGGGGACGAGGAAGATCGCGCCCCACAGGCCGTAGATGATGCTGGGCACGGCGGCGAGCAGGTCGACCACGTACGCGAGCGGCTTGGCCAGCCGGCGCGGCGCGTAGTGCGAGATGAACAGCGCGATGCCGATCGCGACCGGCACGGCGATGAGCATCGCGATGACCGACGAGACGACCGTGCCGAAGGCGAGGACGGCGATGCCGAAGACGGGCGGCTGGCCGGCCGGGTTCCACTCGGAGGTGGTGAGGAAGTTCGAGGAGTCCTCGGAGATCGCGAGGACGGCGCGGTAGGTGAGGAAGACCGCGATCGCGGCCATGATCACCAGCAGGGTGATGCCGGATCCGCGGGAGAGACCGAGGAAGATCCGGTCTCCGGGGCGGGTCGCGCTCTTGGCGCGCCGGCTCTTTCGTATGGGTGGTGTGGTCGTCGTAACCATCGGTCTCTCCGGTCTGCGGGGCCGGTACGTGTGTATCGGCACCTGGCGGCGGTGCACCGGATGCCGGGTGCGGCCCGTCGGTGGGGCGTGACGGGCCGGACCCGGCCGGGGATCAGGACAGGGTGGGGACGATCGTGCGGACCTTGGCCGCGATCTCGGCCGGGAGCGGGGCGTAGCCGGCCTCGGAGAGGACCTTCTGGCCCTCCTCGCTGGCGGTGTAGTTGAGGAAGGCCTTCAGGGTCGCGAGGGTCTCGGCCTTGTTGCCCTTGTCGCAGGCGATCTCGTAGGTGACGAGGATCAGCGGGTAGGCGCCGTCGGCCTTGGTGGCGTAGTCCAGGGACAGGGCCAGGTCGCTGCCGGTGCCCTTGACCTTGGCGGCGGCGATGGCCTTGGAGGCGTTCTCCGTGGTGGCCTCGACCGGGGCGGCGGCACCGGTGTTCACCTTGACCGTGGAGATCTTGTTGGCGTTGGCGTAGGAGAGCTCGAAGTAGCCGATGGAGCCCTCGGCGTCCTTCACCGCGGTGGCGACACCGGACGAGCCGTTGGCGGCCTGGCCACCGGGGGCCGGCCACGACTTCGACTTCGGGTCGTACTTCCAGTCGGCCGCGGCGGCGGTCGAGAGGTACTTGCCCAGGTTCTGGGTGGTGCCCGACTCGTCGGAGCGGTGGAAGGCCTGGATGGTGGTGTCGGGCAGCTTGACGCCCGGGTTGAGCTTGGCGATCGCCTCGTCGTTCCACTTCGTGATCTTCGTGTCGAAGATCTTGGCGATCGTGGAGGCGTCGAGGACGAGGTTGTCCACGCCGTTCAGCTTGTAGCCGATGGCGATGGGGCCGCCGACCATGGGCAGGTTGACGCCCTTGCCGCTCTTGCAGATCTTCTGCGACTCGGCGACCTCTTCGTCCTTCAGGGCGGAGTCGGAGCCGGCGAGGGCGACCTGGCCCTGGTTGAACTTGGTGATGCCGCCGCCGGAGCCGATGGCCTGGTAGTTGACCTCGACGCCGGAGCAGGCCGCCTGGAAGTTCTTGACCCACAGGTCCATGGCGTTCTTCTGCGCGCTGGAACCGGCGGCGAGCAGCTGGCCCTTGGCGCCGTCGCACTTGATGTTCGAGGCGGCGGCGGAGGTCTTGTCGCCGTTCGGGGTGGTGCCGCTGTTGTTGTCCGACCCACACGCCGTGAGGACCAGGGCGCCGGAGACGGCGAGGGCACCGATCGCGGTGGCGCGAAGCCCGTTCTTGCGCGAAAGCTTCACTTTCGGGTGTTCCTTCCAGAAGCCGCCTGCCGCGGCCGACTGGAAGTACGACCCGAAGTCGAAGTCGTGGCCGGCCCCCGGTGGCCAGGCCGCCAACGGCTCGTCCGGTGTCGCCACCGCGGTGAAGGACGCCGAGGGCTCCATCGGCTACTTCGAGCTCTCCTACGCCAACGCCAACAAGATCTCCACGGTCAAGGTGAACACCCGTGCCGGGGCCGTCAGGGCAGGGACGTGGTGTCCAGGAGGGCGTCGAGCAGCTCGCGGTCCCGCGGCTGGGTCAGGCGGCCGCGGGCCTGGGCCGGGGCGAGCCACAGCAGCCGGTCGACCTCGTCGCTGGGGCTGAAGGTGCCGCCGACGGCCTCGGCCGACCAGTAGGAGACCTCCTTCGGCCGGCCGTTCGCCAGGTAGCGGCTCGTCGGGAGTCGGGCGCCCAGGACGCACTCCTGGCCCGTCTCCTCCCGGACCTCGCGCACCGCGCACGCGCGCAGGGTCTCGTCGTGCTTCAGCTTGCCCTTGGGCAGTGACCAGTCGTCGTACTTCGGCCGGTGGACCAGGGCGATCTCGATGCCCGGGCCCCGGTCCTCCGGGGCCCGGCGCCACAGGACGCAGCCGGCCGCGAGGATCACGGGACCGCCGCCGTCGTCCGCTGCCAGGCGTGCTGGAAGGCGAAGCGGGCCGCCTCGACCTCGTGGCGCTGGTCGGCGTGCAGGACACCCAGGGCGTACGCGGTCGCCGGGGCGATCCGCGGGGTGCGGGCCGCGGTGGCCGCCGCGGCCGCCGCCTCGGAGGCGTCGCGGTGCCGGTCGAGGGCGCGTCCGGCCTCGTAGAGCGAGGGGTCGGGCGCGGTGCCGCGGTGGAGGACCTCGCAGGCGTAGCGGTGCAGTCGGAGCAGCAGCCGGGTCTGGTGCCAGGGGGCGTCCTGGGCCTCGCCGGCCGCCAGGGCGAGCGCGTCGGCGTTGTACGGGTGGGCCGCGCGGGCCAGCGGGAGGCCGGCCACGGCGTCCAGGAGCCGGCGCTCGACGGTCTCGGCGGGTGTGTCGAGGACCTCGACCGCGGGGGCGGAGCCGACGGGGCCCAGCGGCACCTCGGAGGCGAGGAGGGCGACGGTGTCCGCGAGGGCGTGGAAGCGGGAGGAGCCGAGGGACTGGAGGGCGGCCGAGTGGGCGCGGGTGCGGGCCAGGGTCAGCTGGCGCTCCAGGAGGGCGCCCGCCCGGGCCGCGCCGACGGTGAGGCCGGCCCGGTCGGTGCCCCGGGCGGCGGGCACCGGCCCGCCGCCGCTCGACAGGCGGGACAGCGCGTCCACCAGCCGGACCAGCCGGGAGGTGCAGGCGTGCTCCAGGGCCAGCGTCCCGGAGAGCCAGGTCAGCTCGGTGCGGAGCTGGTCGGCCCAGGCGGCGTCGAGCAGCGGCCGGAAGGTGTGCAGGGTCCCGCCGATGCGGCGCGCGGCGCCTCTCAGCGCCCGGGCCGCCTCGGCGGAGCCGGCCGTGTCGGCGCCGCTCTCGGCGTGCAGGCGCAGGCCGCGCAGGAAGTCGCCGGCCCGGGCCTGGAGGTAGGGGGTGAGGACGTCGCCCGCCGTCGCTCCGGCGGGGACGTCGTGGTCAGGGTTGTGCACGCCGGCGCCTCCGCGCGTCGATGAGCATCTCCTGGACGTGTCGCAGCGGTTGGCCCTCCGGGTCGGTCGCGTGACGCGTCCAGTTCCCGTCCGGGCCCAGGTGCCAGGAGGAGGTGGTGTCGGACATCCCGGTCTCCAGGAGCCGGGTCAGGGCCGCCCGGTGGGCGGGGTCGGAGACCCGGACGAGGGCCTCGATCCGCCGGTCCAGGTTGCGGTGCATCATGTCGGCGCTGCCGAGCCAGACCTCGGGCTCGCCGCCGTTGCCGAAGGCGAAGACCCGGGAGTGCTCGAGGAAGCGGCCGAGGACGGAGCGGACCCGGATGTTCTCGGAGAGGCCGGC
Source organism: Streptomyces sp. MS191 (assembly GCF_008042125.1). Taxonomy (GTDB): domain Bacteria; phylum Actinomycetota; class Actinomycetes; order Streptomycetales; family Streptomycetaceae; genus Streptomyces. Next base: position 2,346,654 of record NZ_RDBI01000040.1, on the reverse strand, counting down.
GACCCCGGGCCGTACCGCGCAGATGCCGCGGACCCAGATGTCGACCGGGACGCCGGCCTGCGCGGCGCGGTAGCAGGCGTCGATGACGGCCTCGTCGACCATCGAGTTGACCTTGATCCGGACGTAGGCGGGGCGCCCGGCGCGGTGGTGGGCGACCTCCTTGTTGATCCGGGCGACCAGCCCGTCCCGCAGCGACTTGGGGGCGGTGAGGAGGCGGCGGTAGGTCTCGCGCCGGGAGTAGCCGGAGAGCCGGTTGAAGAGGTCGGAGAGGTCGGCGCCGACCTGCGGGTCGGCGGTGAGCAGGCCGAGGTCCTCGTAGAGCCGGGCGGTCTTGGGGTGGTAGTTGCCGGTGCCGACGTGGGAGTAGCGGCGCAGCAGCTCGCCCTCCTGGCGGACGACGAGGGAGAGCTTGCAGTGCGTCTTGAGTCCGACGAGGCCGTAGACGACGTGGCAGCCGGCCTCCTCCAGCTTGCGGGCCCACTTGATGTTGGCCTGCTCGTCGAAGCGGGCCTTGATCTCGACGAGGACGAGGACCTGCTTGCCCGCCTCGGCGGCGTCGATGAGCGCGTCGACGATCGGGGACTTGCCGGAGGTCCGGTAGAGCGTCTGCTTGATGGCGAGGACGTCCGGGTCGGCGGCGGCCTGCTCCAGGAAGGCCTGCACGGAGGTGGAGAAGGAGTCGTAGGGGTGGTGCAGCAGCACGTCCCGTTCGCGCAGCGCCATGAAGATGTCGGGCGCGGACGCCGACTCGACCTCGGCGAGGTCCCGGTGGGTGCCGGCGATGAACTTGGGGTACTTCAGCTCGGGCCGGTCCAGGCCCGCGATCCCGAAGAGTCCGGTGAGGTCGAGCGGGCCGGGCAGCGGGTAGACCTCGGCGTCGGAGATCTTCAGCTCGCGGACGAGGAGGTCGAGCACGTACGGGTCGATGGACTCCTCGACCTCCAGGCGGACCGGCGGGCCGAAGCGGCGGCGCAGGAGTTCCTTCTCCAGGGCCTGGAGCAGGTTCTCGGTGTCGTCCTCCTCGACCTCCAGGTCCTCGTTCCTGGTGACCCGGAACATGTGGTGGGCCAGCACCTCCATGCCGGGGAAGAGCTCCTCCAGGTGGGCGGCGATGACGTCCTCCAGCGGGACGTAGCGCTCCGGGGAGGCCTCCAGGAAGCGGGTGAGCAGCGGCGGCACCTTGACGCGGGCGAAGTGGCGGTGGCCGCTGACGGGGTTGCGGACGACGACGGCGAGGTTGAGCGAGAGCCCGGAGATGTACGGGAAGGGGTGCGCGGGGTCGACGGCCAGCGGGGTGAGGACCGGGAAGATCTGCTGGCGGAAGAGGGTGAAGAGGCGCGCCTGTTCCTTCTCGGTGAGCTCGGGCCAGCGGATGAGGTGGATGCCCTCGTCGGCGAGGGCCGGGGCGACGTCCTGCTGGTAGCAGGCGGCGTGCCGGGCCATGAGCTCGCGCGAGCGGGTCCAGATCAGGTCGAGCACCTCGCGGGGCTGCAGGCCGGAGGCGGAGCGGGTGGCCACGCCGGTGGCGATGCGGCGCTTGAGGCCGGCGACGCGGACCATGAAGAACTCGTCGAGGTTCGACGCGAAGATCGCCAGGAAGTTCGCTCGTTCGAGCAGCGGCGTGGTGGGGTCCTCGGCGAGTTCCAGAACGCGTTCGTTGAACGCGAGCCAACTGCGTTCGCGGTCGAGGAATCGACCCTGGGGAAGCTCGCCGGCGGAGCCGTCGTCGTCGTACGCGTCGAGGTCGGAGTCCAGGTCGGGTTCGAGGTCCGACACGGGGCCCGCGTTGACCGTGTGGGGGCGGTGCGCGGCTATGGAACCGATGGACGGCTGCGGGGACGTTCGGCCGTTCTGCGCGGAGGGCGAGGCGGGCGACGTGGCGGAGGACTGGACCGGTACCTCGGCGGGCTGCTGGCTCATGGCCCTATTCTTCCGCGCGAAGGGGTGGTCGGGCGCGTCGGAGCGGGCCGTGGTGGAGGGAAGCCTCCCTTTGGGGAGGGCCTTGCGGGGCGCGGGCACGGCGGGCTTCATTGCGTGAGCGTCGCAAGCGCGTCTGAATGCCCGGTAACGAGGACGTGTCGTGCGGGAATCGGGGGC
>NZ_RDBI01000040.1:2312643-2344457 GCF_008042125.1 Streptomyces sp. MS191 | reverse complement strand
CCTCAAGGCCTACCGCGAACTCGAACGGGAGGGCCTCGTCGAGGCCCGGCGCGGACTGGGCACCTTCGTCCGCACCCCCGTGTCGGGGCCCCTCGTTCCGGTGGCGCGGCGTTACGGGAGCCGGGCGCGCAGCACGCGGAAGGCGGCGAGGAGGGCGAGGGCGGCGAGGGCGAGGAGGATGCCGCTCTCGACCAGCTGGGTGGGCCAGAAGTGGGACTCGGGGTGGTAGTCGACGTACTGGCCGCCGATGTTCTTCGCGGCCCAGCACGTCTCGGGGGACCTGCCGTCGAAGCAGCTCCATTCCTCGATGCGCCGCCCGTCGCGGGTGAGCAGGCCCATGTCCATCATGAGCCCGTTGCCGGGGGGCTCGAGGGGTCCCCCGGCCTGGCTGACGGGGCCCGTGAGCGTCTCGACGGCGAGGAAGCTCCAGCGCAGGCTGCCGAGGACGAACAGGACCAGGCCCATGACGAGACCGGTGGCGGCCATCGCGAGGACGGTGCGCCGGATCAGCTGGCCGACGAGGGTGCCGACGGCGACGGCGGCGAGGACGTAGGCGAGGAGCACGACGCCGGTGGCCTCGTACGGTCCGCGGTCGCCCCAGGAGAGCTGGTAGCTGCCGGAGACGCGGCTCCAGCCGATCCGGTAGACGCCCATGAGGACGACGGTGATCGCGAGGGCGGCGCCGCCGGCGGTGAGGACCTTGGCGCGCAGCCAGGCCGTCGGGGCGACCGACTGGGTGAGGCCGAGGCGGTAGGTGCCGGACTCGAACTCGCGGGCGACGAGGGGGCCGGCCACGAAGGCGCCGGCGAGGAGCGGCAGGAGGATCAGGCCCGTGCCCGCGTACTCCATGGCCAGGCGCAGCATTTCGTAGCCGCGGCTCTCGTCGGCCGGGACCCAGGTGCCGTCCCGGAGCTGCCGGTCGGGGATCCGCCCGGACCAGATCCGCAGCCCGCCGATCACGGCGAGGGAGAGGACGACGAGGGCGCCGGCGGTCCACAGGGTGCGCCGGTACTGGCGGACCGTCACCCAGTAGGAGCCCTTGAGGGCGAGCGTGCTCACGCGAGGATGCCTTCCTGCTGCGGGGCCTGGAGCCCGGTGGAGCGGAGGTGGGCGAGGAGCAGGTCCTCGAGGGAGGGCCGCGTGGCCTCCCAGGGTCCCTCGACGGGGCCCTCGTGGCGGATCAGGGCCGTGAGCTGACGGCCCGTCGTGCGGGAGTCGATCACGGTGTGCGGGGCGAGCTCGGCGACGGGGCCGGTGAGCAGGGTGTGCGCCGAGAGCAGGTCGTCGACGTCGCCGTCGAGGCGGATCCGGCCGTCGGCGAGCAGCAGGAGGTGGTCGCAGGAGCCCTCGAGCTCGGTGAGGATGTGCGAGGACATGACCACGGTGGTGCCGTGCTCGGCCGCGTCGGCCATGAGGAGGCCCATCAGCTGGTGCCGGGCGAGCGGGTCGAGGTCGGCCATCGGCTCGTCGAGCAGAAGCAGTTCGGGGCGCTTGCCGAGGGCGAGCGCGAGGGCGACACGGGTGCGCTGACCGCCGGAGAGGTCGTTCACGACGGTGCGCGGGTCGAGTTCGTCGGCGATCACCCGCCGGGCGGCGGTGTCGTTCCAGCGGCCCGGGTTGAGCTCGCGGCCCATCCGCAGGGTGTCGGCGACGGTGAGCCGGGGGTGGAGCGGCTTGTCCTGGGCGACGTACGCCAGCCGTTCGCGGGCCGGGGCGTGGAGCGTGCCCTCGGTGGGGCGGAGGAGGCCGGCGGCGAGGGTCAGGAGGGTGGACTTGCCGGCGCCGTTGGGGCCGACCAGGGCGCAGATCCGGCCCGTGGGGAGGGCGAAGTCGCACGTCCGCAGGGCCCAGCGGCGGGCCCTCCCTCCGTACCGTATGCCGAGGCCCTCCGCCCTCAGCGCGGTGTCCTCTGTCATGCGTCCCCCTCGAAGAATTCGTTCAGTACGGATGTGAACAGCGCGGCGACGTCGTCCCGGTCGACGCCTTCGGCGCGGGCCCGGCGCGCCCAGTCGGCGAGCTCGCCGCGCAGGGGCGAGTCCGCCGGGGTGGCCCCGAGCGTGGTGCGGACGAAGGTGCCCAGTCCGCGCCGGGCCTCGACGAGGCCCTCCCGTTCGAGTTCGCGGTAGGCCTTGAGGACCGTGTTCGGGTTGATGGCCGTCGCCTCGACGACCTCGCGTGCGGTGGGCAGCCTGTCGCCGGGTTCCAGCAGGCCCATGCGCAGGGCCTGTTTCGTCTGCTGGACGATCTGGAGGTAGGTGGCGACTCCGCTGCGCCGGTCGATCCGGTACTCGAGCACGTTCCTTCCACCACCCTTTCACTAATCAAGTAGTGAAAGGGTGGTGGAAGAGAGGGGGCGGTGTCAACCGCCCCCTGCTCGGAAGGACTTCGGCGCGCCGTCCGCGGCCCGGGTGTCAGGACTCCGTGCGGTACATCAGGTCCACCTCGTGCGTGGCGAACCCCAGTCGCTCGTACACCGTCACGGCCGCGGTGTTGTCCGCGTCCACGTACAGCATCGCCGTCGGCAGCGTCTGCGCCGCCAGGTGCCTCAGCCCGATCGCGGTGAGCGCCTTGCCGAGGCCGCCGCCCTGGGCGTCCGGCAGGATGCCGACCACGTAGACCTCGCCGAGCTGCTCCTCGGCGTGCACCTTCGTCCAGTGGAAGCCGATCAGGCGGCCCTCCTTCTCCGCGAGGAAGAAGCCCTTCGGGTCGAACCACGGCTCGGCCATGCGGTCGTCGAGATCGCGCTGCGTCAGCGAGCCCTGCTCGGGGTGGTGGGCGAAGGCCGCCGCGTTGACGGCGAGCCAGGCGGTGTCGTCCTGACCGGGGACGAAGGTGCGGACGGTGACGCCCTCGGGCAGCACCGGCTCCGGGATGTCGAGCGGGGCCAACGGCCGGCGCAGCTGACGCAGTTCCCGGAACAGGGTGAGGCCGAGTACCTGCGCGAGATGCCGGGCCGCCGACTTCCCGCCGTGCGCCCACACCCGCAGCCGCTTGCCCGAGGCGGCGAGCAGGGCCGAGCCGAGCGCCCGGCCGTGCCCGCGGCCGCGGTGCGAGGGGTGCACGACCAGCTCGGCGGCCGGCGCCTCCACCGGGTCGGTGTCCTCCAGCTGGGCGTAGCCGTAGAGCTGGTGGCCGACGGTGAGGAGGAAGTGGCGGATGCCCTCGCGCCGTCCGTGGCGCAGGTACAGCCGGCCCTGCTCGGACACGGCGTGCATGCCGTCGGCGCGGTCGGCGGCCGCCAGCAGGTCGAGGACGTCCTGGACCTGCTCGGGGGAGAGCTCGTCGAGGGTGTGGATCTGGCGTCCGGGTTCGAGGGCCGGCGCCGCGTCAGAAGTCATGGGTACGAGCCTACGGCGGCGGTGCGCCGAGCCGCGGGAAAGGCGACGGCAACCCTCTTGTAACCCGTTACCCCCTGTTGCGCTACGCGCGTTGACTCTAGGCTGCGCGGGCAGAGCAGGTAGTCGTATGGGGACAAGGGGAAAGATGTCAGCGACACCGAGGAAGAACAGGGCGGGGCGGCGGATCCTCGTCGCCGGTGCGGGACTCGCCACCGTCGGCGCGCTCGTCGCCGCGATGCCGGCCGGTGCGGCGCAGCAGTCGGCGCAGGGCCACGGCGGGCACGGCTGGGGCCGGACGGTCGACGTCCAGCTCCTGTCCTTCAACGACCTGCACGGCAACCTGGAGCCGCCGGCCGGTTCCTCCGGCCAGGTCACGCGGGTCAAGGAGGACGGCACCACCGAGAAGATCGACGCGGGCGGTGTCGAGTACCTGGCCACCCACCTGCGCCAGGCGCGCGAGGGGAACCGTTACTCCGTCACGGCCGCGGCCGGTGACCTGATCGGCGCCTCCCCGCTGCTCTCCGGGCTCTTCCACGACGAGCCGACGATCAACGCGCTGAACAAGCTGGACCTCGACGTCACCTCGGTCGGCAACCACGAGTTCGACGAGGGCGCCAAGGAGCTCGCCCGCATGCAGGACGGCGGCTGTCACCCGACGGCCGGCTGCTTCGTGCCGGGCCAGAAGTTCCAGGGCGCCGACTTCCCCTACCTCGCCGCGAACGTGACGAAGGAGAAGACGGGCAAGCCGCTGCTCGACCCGTACTTCATCTGGGAGAAGAACGGCGTCCGGATCGGCTTCATCGGCGTGACCCTGGAGGGCACCCCGAACATCGTCACCGCCGAGGGCGTCAAGGGCCTGAAGTTCGGCGACGAGGTCGAGACGATCAACAAGTACACGAAGGTGCTGGAGCGCCAGGGCGTCAAGTCCATCGTCGCCCTGGTCCACGAGGGCGGGGCCCCGGCCTCCTCCTCGTACAACTACGACTGCGACAGCCCCGGCCCGGGCGCCGGCATCTCCGGCCCGATCGCCGAGATCGCCAAGAACGTGAACCCGCAGGTCGACGCGCTCGTCACCGGCCACACGCACCAGGCGTACGTGTGCACCATCCCGGACCCGGCCGGCAAGCCGCGCCTGGTCACCTCGGCGTCCTCGTACGGCAAGCTGTACACGGACACCACGCTGACCTACGACCGCCGCACCCGGGACATCGTCCGCGCGTCGGTCGACTCGGCCAACCACGTCGTGACGCGTGACGTCCCGAAGGCCGCCGACATGACGAAGCTGATCGAGGACTGGCGCACGCTGGCCGCCCCGATCGCGAACCGGCCGCAGGGCTACATCGCCGCCGACATCAACGGCCGCGGCTCGGCGGCCTACGAGAAGCCGCTCGGCGACGTGATCGCCGACGCGCAGCTGGAGGGCCTGGCCCCGGCGGACAAGGGCGGCGCGCAGCTGGCCCTGATGAACCCGGGCGGCATCCGCTCGGACCTGGTCTACAAGGCCTCCGGCGCCGAGGGCGACGGCGTCGTGACCTACGGCGAGTCGTTCACCGTGCAGCCGTTCACCAACATGATGAACGTCGTCGACCTGTCCGGCGCGAACCTGCTGGCCGCGCTGAAGCAGCAGGTCAGTGGCTCCAACGCGGCCTCCATCAAGATCCTCCAGGTCTCGAAGGGGCTCACCTACACGCTGGACATGACCAAGACGGGCGCGGACCGCGTCGTGGACGGCTCGGTCAAGCTCAACGGTGAGGCGATCGACCCGGCGAAGACCTACCGCGTCGCGATGAACGAGTTCCTGGCGGGCGGCGGCGACGGCTTCCCGGCCCTCGCGGCGGGCACGAACAAGCTGGTCGGCGCGTCCGACCTGGACCTGTTCAACGCCTACCTGGCGGCCCACTCCTCGGCGACGTCCCCGCTGGCGGTGCCGGCGTCGGACCGGATCACGGTCGTGCAGTAAGCCTTCGGGCGCTCCGGGAGGGGGCGGTGTCCGCTGCGGCGGGCACCGCCCCCTCCGCGTTTCCGGGCCCGGCGCCAGCGGCCCCACCCGTGCGTCCCACACTCTGGGATTCTTGACGCGTCCCCGACATAATCCCGTGCCATGGACCGACGAAGCTTTCTCGCGGGAGCCGCGGCGACCACCGCCACCGTTCTCATCGGAGCCCCGCCCGCGCACGCGCGCACCCGGGTGCTCACGACGCAGGACTGGATGGCCGGCCACGGCGACCCCACCCCGCTCCAGAAGCTCACCATCCCGGGCACCCACGACTCCGGTGCCCGATACGGCGGGCCGTGGGTCGCCTGCCAGAACACCACCATCGCCGACCAGTTGAACAGCGGCATCCGCTTCCTGGACGTGCGCTGCCGGGTCACCGGCGGCTCGTTCGCCATCCACCACGCCGCGTACTACCAGAACCTGATGTTCGGCGACGTCCTGGTCGCCTGCCGCGACTTCCTCGCCGCCCACCCCTCCGAGACCGTCCTCATGCGGGTCAAGCAGGAGTACTCCGAGGACTCCGACGCCACCTTCCGCGCCGTCTTCGACGACTACCTGGACAACCGCGGCTGGCGCTCGCTGTTCCGGATCGGGGCCGGCCTGCCCACCCTGGGCGAGGCCCGCGGCCGGGTCGTCCTGCTCGCCGACAACGGCGGGCTGCCCGGCGTCCGGTACGGCGACGGCGCGCTCTTCGACATCCAGGACGACTACATGGCCGAGCCGTTCGCCAAGTACCCGAAGATCCAGGCCCACTTCCGCAAGGCGGCCACCCAGCCCGGCAAGCTGTACGTCAACTACGTCTCCACGGCAGCCCTGCTCCCGCCCCGCTGGAACTCCGACCGCCTCAACCCGCAGGTCCACGGCTTCATCGACAGCGCGGAGGGCGCCGGCTGGAAGGGGCTCGGCATCGTCCCGCTGGACTTCCCGAACACCCGCCCGGGGCTGGTGGAGTCCCTCATCCGGCACAACTGACCCGGCACCACCGACCGCCCCGGTCCGGCCCAGCCGGTACGGCCGCCCGGCCGTACCGGCTGAGCCGGCTCAGTCCTTCGCGAAGGACCGGCCCTCCGGCGGCGGGGTCGGTGCGCCGGGCAGCCGGAGCACCGCGACCGTGCCGCCGCCCTCGGCCGCCCTGAGTTCCGCCGAACCGCCCGCCTGCTGGACCGTGCGGGCCACGATGGACAGGCCCAGACCCGAGCCCGGCAGGCTGCGGGCCGAGGGGGAGCGCCAGAAGCGGTCGAAGACGTGCGGCAACTCCTCCGGCGGGACCCCCGGCCCGTGGTCGCGGACCGTCAGTTCGCCGCGCATCAGGGTCACCTCGACGGTGCCCCGCGACGGCGAGAACTTCACCGCGTTGTCCAGCACGTTCACCAGGGCCCGCTCCAGCGCGGCCGGCTCGGCCCGGACGTACCAGGGCGCGAGGTCGACGACGAACGTCAGCTCCGGCCCCCGCAGCCGGGCCCGGGTCAGGGCCGAACGCAGGATGCCGTGCAGCGGCACCACCTCCAGCGGCCCGGGCGCCGCCGCGTCCGGGCGGGCCAGCTCCTGGAGGTCGCCGATCAGCGCGGCCAGCTCCGTCATCTGCGCCTTCACCGAGGCCATCAGGGCACGCCGGTCGTCGGGCGGCAGTGCGCGGCCCGTCTGCTCGCTGCGCGCGAGGAGCTCGATGTTGGTGCGCAGCGAGGTCAGCGGGGTGCGCAGCTCGTGGCCCGCGTCCGCGATCAGCTGCGCCTGGCGGTCCCGCGAGGACGCCAGCGCCGCCGTCATCGCGTTGAAGGAGCGGGACAGCCGGGCGATCTCGTCCTCGCCCTCGACCGGGATGCGCACGGTCAGGTCCTCGGTGGCCGCCACGTGCTCGACGGCACCGGTCAGCCGGTCCACCGGCTTCAGCCCGGCCCGCGCGACCCACAGGCCGGCCGCGCCCGCGCCGACCACGCCGATGCCGGAGACGAGCAGCAGGACCCAGCCGAGCGTGGACATCGAGTTGTCGATCTCGGAGAGCGGACGGGCGACCGAGACGGCCACCGTCCGGTCGCTCACGGGGTAGGTGTACACCCGCATCTGCGAGCCGTCCTCGGCCGTCGTCGTGTGCAGCGCGTAGGGCTCCTGCCGCTCCACCACCGCGATGTCCTCGGGCGTCGCCGGGATCTTCGAGGCGCCGAGCGAGCACACCACGCCGTCCGCGGACACGATCTGCCGCGTGTCCGAGCCGTACGGCGGGTACCCCGGCGGCTTCCCCGCCTTCGGGCCGCAGGAGTTGAGCAGTTCACGGGCCTGCTGGTCGGTGAACTGCGTGCGGCGCAGCGCCGCGTCCAGCTCGCCCTCCAGCTGCGCCCGTGTCACCAGCCAGCAGGCCAGGGAGACCGCCGCCACGGCCACGGCCACCGCCGTCGCCGTCAGCAGTGCCAGCCTCGACCGGAGCGGTCTCGACCGGAACCAGGCCAGCGGACTTCTCATTCCGGGCCTCCGCCGCGCAGCACGTACCCCACGCCCCGCACCGTGTGCACCAGGCGCGGCTCGCCGCCCGCCTCGGTCTTGCGGCGCAGGTACATCACGTAGACGTCCAGCGAGTTCGAGCTGGGTTCGAAGTCGAAGCCCCAGACCGCCTTGAGGATCTGCTCCCGCGTCAGGACCTGCCGGGGATGGGCCAGGAACATCTCCAGGAGGGTGAACTCCGTCCGCGTCAGCTCGACGGGACGCCCGGCCCGGGTCACCTCGCGGGTCGCCAGGTCCATCCGCAGGTCGCCGAAGGCCAGCACGTCGCCCGCGGGCGCCTCGCCGGTCGCCGCCGCGTACGAGCTGCGGCGCAGCAGGGCCCTGATCCGCGCGAACAACTCGTCCAGCTCGAAGGGTTTGACCAGGTAGTCGTCCGCGCCCGCGTCGAGGCCGCTCACCCGGTCGCCGACGGCGTCGCGGGCGGTCAGCATCAGGATCGGCACGGTCGAGCCGGACGACCGGATGCGGCGGGCCGCGGTCAGGCCGTCCATCCGGGGCATCTGCACGTCGAGGACGACGAGGTCGGGGGCGTACGACTCCAGCGTGGCGAGGGCGTCCAGGCCGTCGACGGCGACCTCGGTCCCGTAGCCCTCGAACGCCAGGCTGCGTCGCAGCGCCTCCCGGACCGCGGGCTCGTCGTCGACGATGAGGATGCGCTCGCCTTGAGTCATGGCCCCAGCGTCCCACGGGTCGCTCAGGCCGTACGGATCGCTCCGCCCGGTGGGGTCGTGCGGGGCGCCGTTCAGTTGGCGCCGCCCGAGCGGAGCTGTTCCAGATCGGCTTTGACGGTGTCGACGGGGATGGCGAATCCGAGGCCGATGCTGCCGGCCGAAGAACCGTTCGAGGAGCTCGGCGAATACATCGCCGAATTGATTCCGATGATCTCCCCGTTCAAATTGATCAGCGCGCCGCCGGAATTCCCCGGGTTGAGCGAGGCGTCGGTCTGGAGCGCCTTGTAGGTGGTCTTCGACGAGCCGGTGTCGCCGTTGAACTCCTGGCCGCCGAACTCGAAGGGCCAGCCCTGCCGGGGGTCGTACTGCGGCTGCCGGCGGTCCTGGCCGTCGTCCTTGGCGACGGTGACGTCGCGGTCGAGGGCGGAGACGATGCCGCTGGTGACGGTGCCGGTCAGGCCCTCGGGGGAGCCGATGGCGACGACCTCGTCGCCGACCTTCACCTTGCCCGAGTCGCCGAGGGTGGCCGCCTTCAGGCCGGACGCGCCCCGGAGCTTGATCAGCGCCAGGTCCTTGTCGGGGTCGGTGCCGACGACCTCGGCGTCGTAGGAGGTGCCGTCCGACAGCTGGACCTTGATCGAGTCGGCGCCGGAGATGACGTGGTTGTTGGTGACGATCTCGCCGTCACCGGTGATGATCACGCCGGAGCCGGTGGACTTGCCGGAGGTCGAACTCGCGGAGATCTCCACGATGGAGGGCGAGACGGCCGCGGCGACCCCGGCGACGGTGCCCCGGCTGCTCGCGGCGACGTTCGTGCCGTTGACGCCGCCGGACGCGTTCGCGGTGCCGTCGGCGGTGAGCTGCTGGACGAGGGTGGCGGTGCCGCCACCGACCGCGGCCGCTGCGATCGCCACGGCCACGAGCAGTCCGGCACCCCGCTTGGCGCGGCGGCGCGGCTCGGGGGCGGCGTGTGCGGGGCCGGAGGCGGTGGGCGCGGCCGGCGGCGGGACGTGCCCGCCGGAGGGCCAGATCGTCGTGCCCGGCCCGGTGCTGAGGGGCTCCGCCGGCTCGTACGGGGGCCTCGGGGGCTGCGCCGGGTAGTACGGCTGCTGCGGCTGGTGAGGGTAGTCCGTCATGGCAATGACTCTGCGAGCCGTTCATGAGAGCTTCCTGAGGAGGCCCTGAGAAGCCCGACAGAACCCTGTATGCCCGAAATAAAGATCTGCGGCGGAACGGGCCCGCCGTGACCGCCCCCTCCGCGGACGCGGACGGGGCGTCGCCCGGACGGGTCCTACGCGCAGCCGCAGCTGCGGCGGAGGATCAGGGCCGAGGGGAACTGCTTGACCCGTTCGCGCCGCGATCCCGCCACCCGCAGCGAGTCGTCCAGGACCAGATCGACCGCCGCCCGGGCCATCGCCGGGCGGTCGGACGAGATGGTCGTCAGCGGCGGGTCCGTCAGCGCCGCTTCCTTCACGTCGTCGAAGCCGGCCACGGCCAGTTCGCCCGGCACGTCGATACGCAGCTCGCGGGCGGCCCGCAGCACGCCGAAGGCCTGGTCGTCGGTGGAGCAGAAGATGGCCGGCGGCCGGTTCGGGCCCGAGAGGATGTCCAGCGCGATCCGGTAGGCGTCGTAGCGGTTGTAAGGGGCCTCGAAGAGGCGGCCCTCGACCGAGCGCCCGGACTCCACCATCGCGCGCCGCCAGCCCTCGACGTGGTCGGCGACCGGGTCGCCGACGGCCGGGGTGTTGGGGACGCCGCCGAGACAGGCCACGTACGGGTGGCCGTGCTCCAGGAGGTGCCGGGTGGCGAGCTGGGCGCCGCCGATGTCGTCCGTGACGACGGCGACGTCGTCGAGTGCCTCGGGCCGCTCGTGCAGCAGCACCACACGGGCGTCCCAGGCCTCGATCTCGCTCGCGGCCCGCTCGCTCATGCCCTGGCTGACGAGGATCAGTCCGGAGACCCGCATCCCGAGGAAGGCGCGGAGGTAGTGGATCTCGCGCTCGTCGCGGTAGTCGGAGTTCCCGACGAGGACCATCTTCCCGCGCTCGGCGGCGGCCTGCTCGACCGCGTGCGCCATCTCGGCGAAGAACGGCTGCCGGGCGTCCGGGACGATCATGCCTATGAGGTCGGTGCGCCGCGACGCCATCGCCTGCGCCACCCGGTCCGGGCGGTAGCCCAGCTCCTTGATGGCGGCGAGTACACGCTCGCGCGTGGCCGGGGCGACCGGCCGGGGTCCGTTGTTGATGACGTAACTCACGACGGCGGTCGAAGTACCCGCAAGTCTCGCTACGTCATCCCGCGTCACCTTGGCCACGCGCGGCAGTCTACGCGGGGTGACCTACCTACCGGCAGGTCGCACTGTGGCTTCCACCACCTCGGCCCTGTCCTCCGTCGGAGTGACGTCCCGCGCGGCCTCCTTGACGCGGGCCTCTTCCTTGGCCCGGGCCTCCTCCGCGGCGCGCTCCACCTTCTCCGGGGTGACGAAGCGGTAGCCGACGTTGCGGACGGTGCCGATGAGCGACTCGTGCTCGGGTCCGAGCTTGGCCCGCAGCCTCCGTACGTGGACGTCGACCGTACGGGTGCCGCCGAAGTAGTCGTAGCCCCAGACCTCCTGGAGGAGCTGCGCGCGGGTGAACACCCGGCCGGGGTGCTGGGCGAGGTACTTCAGGAGCTCGAACTCCTTGAAGGTCAGGTCCAGGACCCGGCCCTTGAGTTTGGCGCTGTACGTCGCCTCGTCCACCGAGAGGTCCCCGTTGCGGATCTCCATGGGGGAGTCGTCGGAGACGATCTGCTGGCGGCCCATCGCCAGCCGCAGCCGGGCCTCGACCTCGGCCGGGCCCGCGGTGTCGAGCAGCACGTCGTCGATGCCCCAGTCGGCGGTGACGGCCGCGAGGCCGCCCTCCGTGACGACGAGGATCAGCGGACAGCCGGGGCCGGTGGAACGGAGCAGCTGGCAGAGGCTGCGGACCTGCGGGAGGTCGCGGCGGCCGTCGATCAGGATGACGTCGGCACCAGGGGTGTCCACCAGTGCGGGCCCCTCGGCCGGTGCCACGCGCACGTTGTGCAGCAGGAGGCCGAGTGCGGGGAGCACCTCGGTCGAGGGCTGCAGCGCGTTCGTCAGGAGCAGAAGTGAACTCATCGCGCCCCACCTGCCTGGGTCGTCGTCGGTCGGTCGTGCTTCGTTCGCTCGCCCATAACGTCGGGTCCTCCTCGTCCCTGCGAGAGGGGATCCCCCCACGCCGGGCGTGGGGGGCGTCTGCGGCACTTGATCACGGCTGGTACTGCGGCGGCTCTCGCGCCCTGAGAGCCTTTGTTCATCTGGCCGTAACAACGGCCGGGAAACACAAAAGGACCCGGGGGCTGCGTTGCCCGGATCCTCTGGCAAGCAGAATAGCTCACATGAGTTCCGAGGCAGAGGGTCGATTTCACATGGTGGATGTTTCCTCGATCACTTCCGGTCCTCGACGTGCAATGTTGCTCACTGATGACGGTGTCCGTATCGAGGCGGTTTACGAACCGTGTACGACGAGTGTCACCGATACGGCCGTCGTCGTCGCGCACGGGTTCACGGGCTCGGCCGACCGGCCCTCCGTGCGCCGGGCCGCGCGGGCCCTCGGCGGGCGGGCGGCGGTCGTGACCTTCTCCTTCCGCGGCCACGGCAGGTCGGCCGGGGTCTCCACGGTCGGCGACCGCGAGGTCCTCGATCTCTCGGCGGCGGTGCGCTGGGCCCGGGAGATGGGGCATTCGCGCGTCGTGACGCTGGGCTTCTCGATGGGCGGTTCGGTGGTGCTGAGGCACGCGGCGCTCGAACGGGGGCTCACTGGAGCGCACACCGACGCGGTCGCCGCCGTGAGCGCCCCCGCCCGTTGGTACTACCGGGGGACGCCGTCGATGCGGCGGGTCCACTGGGTGATCACCCGGCCGGTGGGCCGGCTCGTCGGCCGCTACGGGCTCGGCACCCGGATCGACCGCCGCCCGTGGGACCCGGTGCCGCTGTCGCCCGTCGAGGCGGTCCCGCTCATCGCCCCCACCCCGCTGCTGATCGTGCACGGCGACCGCGACCCGTACTTCCCCGTCGACCATCCGCGGATGCTGGCGGCGGCGGGCGAGGCCGAGCTCTGGCTGGAACGGGGGATGGGCCACGCGGAGAACGCCGCGGACGACGAACTGCTGGGCCGCCTCGGGGACTGGCTCGCGGACGGATAGCCCATCATGGGGAGCGGCGCGCACACGAACGAAGGGAGCGCCGCTATGGCAGCGGGGACCATCCGCTACTGGGCCGCGGCCAAGGCCGCCGCCGGTGTCGCCGAGGAGCCGTACACCGCCGAGAACCTGGCGCAGGCGCTGGCGGCGGCCCGCGAGAGGCACCCGGGCGAGCTCGTCCGGGTACTCCAGAGGTGTTCGTTCCTCGTCGACGGTGACCCCGTCGGGACCCGCGGCCATGAGACCGTACGCCTTGCCGAGGGCGGCACGGTCGAGGTGCTCCCGCCGTTCGCAGGAGGGTGAACCGCACAGCATGAGCAGCGATCAGCAGCATCCGTACGATCCGTACGCCACGGGACAGCAGCACCAGGAGCCGCGGTACGGGTACCAGGACCCCGACGTCACGCAGACGTGGGAGGGCCAGACCTGGGACACGCAGTACCAGCCCGTGGTCCGGCCGTACCCGGCGCAGCAGCCGCCGGCGCACCACGCCGGGCAGCCGGCGCCGCACGACGCCGGGCAGCAGCCGGCCCACCCGGCGGCGTACCAGGCGCAGGCCCAGGCCCAGCAGCCCCTCCACCAGGCGTACCCGTCGGACGGGACGGCCCACCTCGCGCCGCAGCACGTGGCGCCCCGGCCGCCCGCCGACCCGTACGGGCCCGCCGCGAACGCCTTCGGCACCCAGGCCGTGCCGCTCCCGGCCGAGACACCGGCCGCGCCCGACGCCCCGCTCGCGGGGGCCGGCGGGCCCGCCTACTCCGCGCCCACCACCACCGGCAACGCCCGGGTCACCGACGCCCAGCGCGCCCGCGCCGAAGGCCGCTCGCCGATCATCGCGCCGGGGATGCAGCCGGCCGCCCTCACCGCGGTCCTGGGCGGCCTGCTCGCCGCCGGCGCGGCCGTCGGGTCCTACGCGCTGCTCGTGCCGGTGGTGCTGCTCCAGGCGGTCACCGCCGCCGGCTGGTTCCGGCTCAACGGCATGTGGCCGGCCCGGCAGGGCATCGCCCTCGCCTTCGCCGGCGGGCTGGTCGCCGACGTCGTCCTGCTGGCCGCCGGCCGGGAGCACGCGCCCGCCGCGATCCTCGGCACCCTCGGCGTCTGGGTGCTGCTCACCCTCGTCCTCCAGCTCCGCAGCCACGCCGACCCGGACGAGCGGATGTACGGCCTGATGGCCACCGTCACCTCGGCGGCCCTGACGGTCGTGGCCACCGGGCACCTCGGCTCCGCCCCYGACGCCGTGGTCGTCGGCGGGCTCGCGGTCGCCGCCGCCGTCCTGGCCCGCGCGCTGCCGCTGCCGGGCCCGGCCTCCGTCGTGGTGGCGCTCCTCGCGGCGGCGGGCGCCGGGATCGCCGCCGGCGGGGCCGTCGGCCCGGACGCCGCCTCCGGCGCCCTGCTGGGCCTGGGCGCCGGCGTCTGCGCGCTGGCCGGCCTGCGGGTCGCCAGCTACGACTACCCGTCCCGCTTCGTGCACATGACGGCGGGCGTCGCGCTGCCGCTGGCGCTGGCGGCACCGGCCGTCCACCTGCTCGGCCGCGTCCTGTTCTGAGCCCCGAGGGAACCAACCGGCCCCCCGACACGTCGATCTTCGTGTCGGGGGGCCGGATCCGTTTGCGAAGCTTCGAGGGGGACGTACAGGCCATGCGAGCACTGCGCGTATTGCTGATCATGGCCGTCGTGCTGGGCGGGATCCTCGTCGGTGTGGACCGCCTCGCCGTGTCCTACGCCGAATCGGAGGCCGCCGACCGCGTCCGGCTGGGCCCCGCCCGGGCCGGCTCGACGGACGTCGACATCAAGGGCTTCCCCTTCCTGACGCAGATCATGGACAAGCGCTTCGACGAGGTCGACGTCACGCTCACCGGAGTCGAGGCCACGGCCGGCGGCAAGAAGATCAGGATCGGCCGGATGACCGCCGCGCTCCGCGACGTGACGCTGAACGGCGACTACACCAGCGCCCGGGCGGGCTCCGCCACCGGCACCGCGCTGATCTCCTACGACGACCTGGCCGCCGCGGCCGACCGCGACGTCGTCGTGGCCTACGGCGGCAACGGCAAGCTCAAGGTCACCGGCGGCGTCCGGATCCTGGGGCGCACGGTCACCCGCAGCGTCGTGTCGACGGTGACGCTGGTGGACGGGGACACGATCCGGGTGCGGGCCGACAAGGTGCCGCTCGAAGGCATCCCCGGCATCGAGGACGCGATCCGGCAGCGCACCGACTTCGACCGGGAGATCGGCGGCCTGCCCGCGGGCATGAAGCTGGAGAGCGTCGAGGCCCGCGAGGACGGTGTGGCGATCGCCGTGACCGGCAAGGACGTGGTCCTCGCCGGCTGAGACGGCCCGCAGACGGCGGCGTGCCACATGGTGAGACGCCCCCGTCCGAAGCGTAGAAACACTGGACGGACGCCCCGCTCGCGGGGCGTCCGTCGCTGCTTTCCGGGGGCACGCGTCCCACTCCTCGGACGATCGCGTCTCAAAATACGACACACCGGTGACACGGCCGCCTGTCCGTCCCTACGATCGAGGGCATGAAGCGACAGGCGGATCTCACGAAGCGGCGGGCAGTAGACCTGTGCCGCGTCGCCGCCATGCTCTGTCGCTCCGTCTGAGCGGGACGTCCGAATCCCGTATTCCTCAGACCCTTTGACGCACCGTCGGGGTCACCCGTGTAGCCCGTACGCACGCGATGACGCGTACCCGCACCATCCTGCGCCACACCGCACCACACCGCCGAAGACTGCCCCGGAGGAGAACAGCATGAGCCGCAGCGACGTCCTGGTAGACGCCGACTGGGTCGAGGCCAACCTCGACGACCCGAAGGTCGCCATCGTCGAGGTCGACGAGGACACCTCGGCGTACGAGAAGAACCACATCAAGAACGCCATCCGGATCGACTGGACCAAGGACCTCCAGGACCCGGTCCGCCGCGACTTCGTCGACCAGGAGGGCTTCGAGAAGCTCCTGTCGGCCAAGGGCATCGCGAACGACACGCTCGTGGTCCTCTACGGCGGCAACAACAACTGGTTCGCCTCCTACGCGTACTGGTACTTCAAGCTCTACGGCCACGAGAACGTCAAGCTCCTCGACGGCGGCCGCAAGAAGTGGGAGCTCGACTCCCGCGACCTGGTCGCCGAGGTCCCGGCCCGTCCCGCCACCGAGTACAAGGCCAAGGCCCAGAACACCGCGATCCGCGCGTTCCGCGACGACGTCGTGGCCGCGATCGGCAGCCAGAACCTCGTCGACGTCCGCTCGCCCGACGAGTTCTCCGGCAAGCTGCTCGCCCCGGCGCACCTCCCGCAGGAGCAGTCGCAGCGCCCCGGCCACGTGCCGAGCGCCCGCAACATCCCGTGGTCGAAGAACGCCAACGACGACGGCACCTTCAAGTCGGACGACGAGCTCAAGGCCCTCTACGAGGACGAGCAGGTCGACCTGGCGAAGGACACCATCGCCTACTGCCGCATCGGTGAGCGTTCCGCGCTGACCTGGTTCGTGCTGCACGAGCTCCTGGGCGTCGAGAACGTCAAGAACTACGACGGCTCGTGGACCGAGTACGGCTCCCTCGTCGGCGTGCCGATCGAGCTCGGCGCCAACAAGTAAGACCCGGGACCTCCTTCTCCGGACCCCTCGACCGTAAGGACAGAACATCATGTGTGGAGCGCAGCCCGGCGGCCCCGACGCCTCGACGATCAAGCCCGGTGAGACCACCATCCAGGGCTTCGTGACCAAGGACGGCGAGCCCGTCACCGGTTACGTCCGCCTCCTGGACTCGACCGGCGAGTTCACGGCCGAGGTCCCGACCTCCGCCACCGGCCAGTTCCGTTTCTACGCGGCCGAGGGCACCTGGACCGTCCGCGCCCTGGTCCCCGGCGGCACCGCCGACCGTCAGGTCGTGGCGCAGAAGGGTGGCCTCGCGGAGGTCGCCATCGCGGTCTGATCCGCGTTGCCAGAACGGCCTGAGGGCCGTGCCTCCTGGGGGGTTGGACGCCTGAACCAGGACGAGAGGCACGGCCCTCAGGCTTGCCCGCGGTCGTACCCTGAAGGTGTGTACGCACGCCGTCGGCACGTCTACTTCTGGATGATGGGTGCCTGCCTGGTGCTTTTCGTGGGCGCCTGGGCCGTCGTGCGCCTGTTCTCCATGCCGGTCGCCATCGGGATGTGCGTGATCGCCATGGTGATCCCGCCGCTCGCCGCCATGATCGCGAACCGGCGGGGACCCGAGGACCGCTGGTGGGACGACCCCTCGGGCGACCCGAAGTCGGACGAGTGGTGGGACGAGCTCGACGGCAAGAAGCGCCGCGAGACCTGACCCGCCGGGACACGGACCGGATCGGGCCGACCGGGTGGCGGAGCTGGACGGCCCCGGATCAGTAGACGAGCGCCTGCGTACCGTCGGCCATGGCCTCCTGGACGAAGACCTGCGCGCCGGCGATGCGGACGCCCTCCAGGACGTCCCCCTCCGTGATCTCGCGCCGCGCCGCGCACTGCGTGCAGAGCGTCAGGCGCCCGGCCGCCAGGATCGAGTCGATCAGGTCCGGCAGCGGCGCCGCGTGCGGCAGCTCGAACTCGGCCGCGCGGCCGGGGAGCGCGAACCACGACGCCTCGCCCGTCAGCCACAGCGAGACCTCGACCCCGCTGGCGACGGCCACCGCGGCCACCGTGAAGGCCTGCGAGCAGCGTTCGGGGGCGTCGGCCCCGGCGGTCACCTTGATCACGAGCTTCTTCGCCATATACCGAACTGTAATGCGGTCCTCTGCAACCTCATGCGTCACTCGCGAGTCAGGGGGATGCGCAGGTTACGGAATCTGCGATTCAGGTCTCGTGGGGGGACCCCTTTTGGAAGCCACAGGAACACCGGAACACACCGAGAGCGCCGCCGCGCCGGAGAGTTCCGCAACAGAACAGCAGGCCGCGCCGGTCGCGCCGCAGGATGCCGCACCGCAGGCGCCGGGCGCCGCCGTACCGCAGGCGCCGGAGGCCGAGCCGGCCGCCGTGCCGTCGCGCGGCCGCCGGGCCGGGCGCACCGTCGCGCTGATCGCCGTCGCCGCTGTCCTCGGCATCGTCGGCGGTACGGCGGTGGGCTACGGAGTCCAGGCCGAGCGGGAGCCGACCCCGCTGCCCGCGCTGAACCAGGCGGACCTCGCCTACCCGAAGCCGCTGCCGAAGGGCAGCGTGATCGAGCCGCTGCCGGTCTCCGAGGACCGGGGGGCCAAGACGGAAGGCGATCTGCGCAAGCTGCTGCTGCCCAAGCCGGCGGGAGCGAAGAAGACGGACTTCGCGGACGACGACGGCTGGCTGACGGTGCCCGAGTACGCCGAGGACTTCGACAGGCCCGGCCGGGCGCTCAGTCACCAGCTGGGACACGGGATCCGCCGGGTCGCGACGACGTCGTGGAAGACGGGCGAGTTCCGGGCGACCGAGATCCGGCTGGTGCAGTTCCGGGCCGACGACCTCCTCGGTGCGAAGGATCACTCCGAGGGCCAGATGTCGTACATGAGCGACGACGAGTTCGCCGGCAACGAGGGCGAGGCGCTGACGAGTTCCGTCAACGGCCGCACCTACATCTTCCCCGTGCGCAAGGAGGCGGGCTACCTGGACTTCTACGAGGCCAGGGCCTACCTGCACCGCGGCGACATCGCCGTCGAGATCTTCATGTTCGACACCAAGAAGATCTCCGAGAAGGACATCGCGTCGGTGGCCGAGCGACAGCTGGGGCGCCTGTGAACGAGGACCGGAACGACGTGACTGATGTGACCGAGGCTGCGGACCACGAGGTGCCCGGCACGGCGCCCGAGGCGCCCGACACGGCCGGGGCGCCCTCCGCGCCGGACACGGCCGAGGGCTCGGCGCCGGCCGAGGAGGCGGCCGGGACGGCCGCCGCGGACGCGCCGGGAAAGAAGGGGCGCGCCCGCGTGCTCCTGACCGTGGCGCTGCCCGCCGTCCTCGTCCTCGGCGCCGTGGGCGGCGGCCTCACCTACACGGGAGTGACCGTCTCCGGCGCGGACCGCACGGCCGAGACGGTGGTGTGGGAGAAGACGCGGGCCACGGCCGCCGACAAGGACCCGGCCGGCGGGTTCGAGCGGGGCAGGGCGTCCACGCCCCTGAGCAAGCTCCTGCTGCCGGTGCCGTCCGACTACGAACTCGGCCCCGACGTCGAGACGTACGGGAACGACGGCGAGCTGGGCGCGAAGGAGGCCACCGCCCTCATGAAGCAGGAGGGCAAGGGGCTCTCGGGCAAGAAGCGCCGCGACTTCGAGAAGCGGGTCGACCGCCTCGGCGTCCAGGGCGTCGCGGTGCGCACGTACGTCTCGTCCGACGAGGACCTCGTGGTGTACGTGCACATCACGCGGATGAAGGACAAGAGCCGTATCCGGGACATGTTCGAGCTCCGCAAGGAGCTCGCTGGGCTGCTGAAGTTCCCGAAGGGCCCGAAGATCGACGCGCAGGCGACGTCCATCTGCAACCTCGTCCCGCAGCAGAAGGGGCTGAGCAAGAAGGAGCAGGCCGACCAGCTGGACGGGATGCTCTGCTCCGCCTACGACTCCGATGTCTTCGTCACCGTCACCGCCGAGGGCTCCAAGCCGTTCGACAAGTCCGCTGTGGCCGCGCTGGTGAAGAAGCAACTGGACCACATCGAGTCCCCGGGGGAGTACGTATGACCGAGCAGACGGACACGAAGATCCCGGCCCAGGCCGAGGGGCCGGTGGCGCCGGAGACCGCTGAGGCCCCCGAGGCGGCTGCGGTGCCGGTGGCCCCCGCGGCTGCGGAGGCCGTCACGGCCCCCGAGGTCCCGGAGACCGCCACGGCCGAGATCGCCCCCGAGACCGCGGAGGCCCCGGAGGCCGTCGGGGCGCCCGTACCCGTCGCGGCGGCGGAGGCCACGGGGGCCACCGCGGTTTCGGAGGTGGCGGGGGCTTCGGGGCTCCTTCGCGCCCAGCTCGCCGTCGTTCCCGTACGTCTCGACGTCGGGGCCGAGTTCGTAGTCGGACGGCACCGGCAGCAGGAGCTTGCTCAGGGGCGTGGACGCCCTGCCCCGCTCGAACCCGCCGGCCCTCGAAGCGGGTGCTGTGGGCCGTGGCCCGCTGGACGGCCGCCGTCGTCGTGTGCGGTGGGCTCGGGGCGGGCACGGCGCTCGGGATCACCTCGATGGAGCGCACCGACGTGCCCGGTCTGGCGACCGGGAGCGACGGCCGGTGGGAGTACCCGAAGCTCAGCCTCCCGGCTCTGCCGCAGGACGTCCCCCGCCCGTACACCGACGGCAACGAGGGCGAGATCCACTTCGCGGACCTGCGCAAGCTCCTCCTCCCGGCCCCGGCGGGCGCCACGGTCGACCCGAAGCTGAACGGCGGCTGGGTGAGCGTGGACGAGTACCTGTCCCAGTACGACAAGGACGCCCGGGTCGCCCTGAAGCAGGCCCTCGACGAGTCCGCCCTGCGGCACATCGCCGCCCGGGGCTGGACCACGCCCGACGGCACCACGACCCGCATCCACCTGGTGCGGTTCAAGTCGGTGGCCTTCGCGGAGGACTTCAAGGACAACGCCCTCGAGGCGGGTTCGTCGGACGGTCACTTCCCGGCCGGCGTCGGGTCGGCGGTGATCGACGAGTCGACCTTCGACGTCCGCGTGCCGTTCACCGTGCTGTACGGCTACGCCGAGACGAAGCCGTTCGGCCCCGAGCAGACCCGGTGGGTCCACATCCAGGCCGGCGACACCGTCGCCCTGATCACCCAGTCCCGCAAGGGCGAGGCGCTCACCGTGCCGTTCCAGCAGACGGTCGCCCTCCAGAACCAGCTGCTGGGCTGACGGACGGCGTCACCGCAACCGGACCCACCTCACACGCGGCGCCGGACACCAGCCCACTAAGCTGGTGTCCGGCCCGTCCTGCCTTCACGCTCATTCGAGGAGCACCTGTGATCATCTTCTTCGAAACCCTTCTGGTCCTGGTCTGCGTCGGTGTGCTCGCCTTCACCGGTCTGGCCGTGAAGAAGCTGTACCAGGGCCAGCGCTAACCCCCTCAAGAGATCGCCTGAGCTGCTCATGATCGAGATTCCGTCCGACCTCAACCCGGACCTCCTCCCCCTCGCGTTCCTCCTCGGCACGTGGGAAGGAGCGGGCGTCTCCGACTTCCCCGGCGCCGAGAAGTGCAACTTCGGCCAGTCCGTGACCTTCAGCCACGACGGCCGTGACTTCATCGAGTACGTCTCGCACTCCTGGGTCCTCGACAACGACGGCAAGCAGGTCCGTCCGCTGGAGAGCGAGAGCGGCTACTGGCGGATCGACAAGGACCGCAAGGTCGAGGTCGTCATGGTCCGTGACCAGGGCATCGTGGAGATCTGGTACGGCGAGCTCGCCGACCAGAAGCCGCAGATCGACATCGTGACGGACGCCGTGGCCCGTACGGCCGCGTCCGGCCCGTACAGCGGTGGCAAGCGGCTCTACGGCTACGTCAAGGGCGACCTGATGTGGGTGGGCGAGAAGGCCACCCCCGAGGTCCCGCTGCGGCCGTACATGTCCGCCCACCTGAAGAAGGTCGTCAGCCCCGAGGAGGTCGCCGAGATGGCCCGCGGCCTCGGTGACCTGCCCGACGACGGCATCGCCTTCTTCAAGTAGGCCCCGGAGCCCCCGGTACCGCGCCGCGCCCTCCTACACTGGGGGGCGTGGTGAGCACCGACTGGAAGAGCGACCTGCGGCAGCGCGGCTACCGGCTGACGCCCCAGCGCCAGCTTGTCCTGGAGGCGGTGGACGCGCTGGAGCACGCGACGCCGGACGACATCCTCGGGGAGGTCCGCAAGACCGCCTCCGGTGTGAACATCTCCACCGTCTACCGGACGCTGGAGCTCCTGGAGGAGCTGGGCCTGGTCAGCCACGCCCACCTGGGCCACGGCGCGCCGACGTACCACCTCGCCGACCGCCACCACCATCTGCACCTGGTCTGCCGGGACTGCACCGAGGTGATCGAGGCCGACGTGGAGATCGCGGCCGACTTCACCGGCAAGCTCCGCGAGACCTTCGGCTTCGAGACCGACATGAAGCACTTCGCGATCTTCGGCCGCTGCGAGAGCTGCTCCCGCAAGGCGGCCGCGGCCGAGTCGTAGGCTGGACGCCATGCAGCGACCTACTCCGCCCAGCCCCCTGCTGTCCCTGCCCGGTGCCGTCCCCGCCGAGGGCCGGGACGAGGGCGTCGCCGCGCACTACGGCGACCTGTTCCGCGAGCAGCGCGCGCTCGCCGACGGCAAGGGCCTCGTCGACCTCTCCCACCACGGCGTGATCACCGTCTCCGGCGACGACCGGCTGAGCTGGCTGCACCTGCTGCTCACCCAGCACGTCAGCGCCCTTCCGGTCGGCCAGGCCACCGAGGCGCTGATCCTCTCCGCCAACGGCCACATCGAGCACGCGCTCTACCTCGTCGACGACGGCGAGACGGTCTGGGCGCACGTCGAGCCGGGCACCAAGGAGGACCTTCTCGCCTATCTGGAGTCGATGAAGTTCTTCTACCGGGTCGAGGTCGCCGACCGCACGGACGACTTCGCCGTCGTCCACCTGCCGGCCGGCTCGATCGCCGAGGTCCCGCAGGGCGTGGTCGTACGGGAGACCGCGCACGGCCGCGAGGTGTTCCTGCCCCGCGCCGACCTGGAGTCCTTCGCCGCCGCGCACGGACCGGCCGCCGGCATCCTCGCGTACGAGGCGCTGCGGATCGAGGAGCACCGGCCGCGGCTCGGCTTCGAGACCGACCACCGGACCATCCCGCACGAGCTGGGCTGGATCGGCAGCGCCGTGCACCTCCAGAAGGGCTGCTACCGCGGCCAGGAGACCGTGGCCCGGGTCCAGAACCTGGGGAAGCCGCCGCGCCGGCTCGTCTTCCTGCACCTGGACGGCAGCGAGGTCCACCTGCCCGGTCACGGCACGCCGCTCCGGCTCGCCTCCGACGGGGCCGACGGCCGTCAGCTGGGCTTCATCACGACCTCGGCCCGCCACCACGAGCTGGGGCCGATCGCGCTGGCGATCGTGAAGCGGAACGTCCCCGTGGACGCGAAGCTGCTCGCCGGGGACACGGCGGCGGCGCAGGAGACGGTCGTCGAGCCGTAGGGCGCCGGTACGGCATGACGGCGCCCCGGGTGCGGCGCACCGCGGGGCGTCCGCGGCCGGGCCCGCGGCGTCAGACCTCCACGATCACCGTGAACGGGCCGTGGTTCGTGAGCGAGACCCGCATGTCCGCTCCGAACCGGCCCGTCTCCACGCGGGCGCCGAGGCCGCGCAGCTGCGCCACCACCTCGCCGACGAGGGGTTCGGCGACGGGGCCGGGCGCGGCCGCGTTCCAGGTCGGCCGGCGGCCCTTGCGGGCGTCCCCGTAGAGGGTGAACTGGGAAATCACCAACAAGGGGGCATTCACGTCCGAACAGGATTTCTCCGCCTCGAGGATCCGGACGGACCACAGTTTCCGGGCCAGCTGTGCGGCCTTCTCCGGGGTGTCGTCGTGGGTGACCCCCACCAGCACACACAGACCCTCGCCGACGATCTCGCCGACCGTTTCCCCTGCGACGACGACCTTCGCGCCGTCGACCCTCTGTACCACTGCACGCATACGGACCAACCTACCGATCGACTCGTCTGGGGCCGAACGGGTGCAGAGCGCCTGCACGTGCACGTGCAGAGTGGCACGATGCCTTTCAGGCGGTGCGATGCGCACCGGTCGAGGGGACGAATCACATGAGTGCATCTGGCGCCGGGCAGACGCCGTCCGGTCCCGTACGGCTGACTCGGGTCGGCGCGGCCGGAAGGCCACCTGTGCAGCGGACGGCCGAGCCCGCCCTGCCGGAACGGCCCACACCCGACATCACCGCCCTGCGGCTGACCGAGCTGCGCGCGCTGCGCCGCGACGCGCAGGGTGACGAGGCCGACCTCAGCTATGTCCGCAGGATGCTGCAGGGCCGGATCGACATCCTGCGGGCCGAGCTGGCCCGGCGCGCGGATCCCGAGACGCCGGTCCTCGACCGGCTCTCGGAGATCCTCGCGGACGCGCCCTCACGGCTGCGGACCTCGGCCCGGCACGTGACGATGTCGACGCCGCGCAGCGAGGAGTACCGGCGGCTGGCGGCCGAGATGCTCTCGGAGGTCGAGCTGTCGGACCTGGCGGCCCGCACGGACGAGGAACTGCACACGGCGATGGGGCGGCTCGCGGGCTACGAGCAGCAGGTCTCCCGCCGGCGTCAGCACCTTCAGCGGACCGCGGACGACTGCAGCGCGGAGATCGCCCGCAGGTACCGTGAAGGGGAAGCGCAAGTAGACGACCTGCTGATCTGAGGCGATCCCTCCGGGGCGGGTCGCCCGCCCCGGAAGGCCGACCCTCATGTCCATCGCCCTGTCCACGGCTCCGTCCGGGGATCTGTCCTCGGGCCGGTCGCCGGTCCTCGCCGAGGTCGTCCGTTCGGGATTCGTCGAGGGGGTCCACCGGGGTTCGCTGGTGGTGCTGGCGGCCGACGGTTCGGTGGAGCGGGCCTGGGGAGACCCGGCCGCCCCCGTCTTCCCGCGGTCCTCGAACAAGCCGATGCAGGCGTCCGCGATGCTGCGGGCCGGCCTGGACCTGGCGGGGGAACGACTGGCCCTGGCGGCGGCGAGCCACTCTGGTGAAACGTTCCACCTCGACCTGGTGCGCACCATGCTCGGCGAGCACGGCCTGACCGAGGACGACCTCCAGACCCCGCCCGACCTGCCCCTGGACCCCGTCGAGGCGGAGAGCTACCTGGCCGGCGGGCACGGGCGCGCACGGATCACCATGAACTGCTCGGGCAAGCACGCGGCGATGCTGGCGGCGTGCGCGCGGAACGGCTGGGACCTCGCCTCGTACCTGGACCCGGACCACCCGCTCCAGGTGCTGGTGCGGGAGGAGGTCGAGTCCGCGGCCGGCGAGCCGGTGGCCGCGCTCGGTACGGACGGCTGCGGCGCGCCCCTGATGGCGCTCAGCCTGACCGGACTGGCACGGGCCTTCCGCGCCTTCGTCCTCGCCCGGCCGGGCACGCCGCGGCGCCGGGTGGCGGACGCGATGCGGGCGCACCCGGAGTACGTCGCGGGCACCCGGCGGCCGGACACCTGGCTGATGCGGGAGATACCGGGAGCGCTGTCGAAGATGGGCGCCGAGGCCGTGCAGGCGGTCGCCCTGCCGGACGGCCGGGCCCTCGCCTTCAAGATCGACGACGGTGCCACCCGCGCGCTGGGCCCGGTGCTGGCCCGGACCCTCGCCCTGATGGGCGAGGCGAGCCCCGTCCTCGACCGGATCGGCGCAGCGCCCCTGCTGGGCGGCCCGACGGTGGTCGGAGGGATCCGCGCGGCGTTCTGACCGGGCGGGAGCCCGCCGCCGCGGAGCCACGGCTGCGAGGGGGCGGGGGCCCACCGGCGGAAACTCGCGTGCGGGCCCCCGGCGAGCCCGCATAACCTCGGGGAATGAGTTCCGAGGTGCGGCCCGTCTCCGAGTCCGAGTACCCCGACTGGCTGCGGGCTCTCCACGCCGGCTTCCTGCGGCCCCCGGTGGTCACCGACGAAGAGGTCGCCGACCGGCTGCCGCACAACGACCTCTCCCGGGTGTACGGCGTCTTCGACCAGGGGAAGGTCGTCGCCACCTTCCGCTCGTTCACCCAGGAACTGAGCACGGTCGGCGGCGGCACGCTCGTCGCCGACGCCGTCAGCGGCGTCACCGTCTCCGCGACCCACCGCCGCCGCGGGCTGCTCAGCCGCATGATGGGCGACGACCTGGCCGCGGCGGCGGAGCGGGGCGACGCGGTCGCGACGCTGATCGCCGCCGAGTACCCGATCTACGGACGCTTCGGCTTCGGCCCCGCCAGCTGGACCACCGAGTGGACCGTCGACGTCCGGCGTGCCGGTCTCGACCCGCGCCGTTCCGGCCGTCCCGAGGACGGCGGGCGGATCGACTTCGCCGACGGCGAGGAGATCCGCCGGATCGGCCCGCCGCTGCACCGCCGGCTGGCCGCCGTCCGCGCCGGCGTCGTCGGGCGCGACACCCGGGGCTGGGACGTCGTCACCGGACGCTGCTTCCACAAGGAGCCGTGGACCGAACCCTTCTACGCCGTCCACCGGTCCGAGTCCGGCGAGGTCGAGGGCTATGTCGCCTACACCTGCGACGACCGCTGGGAGGACGGCAAGCAGCCGCTGAACACGGCCTCCGTGAAGGACCTGATCGCCGTCACCCCGGCCGCCGAGCGCGCCCTGTGGCGGTTCCTCTGCTCCATCGACTGGGTGACCGCGGTCAAGTCCGGATACCGCGCCCCCGACGACCTCCTCCCGCTCCTGCTGCCCGACCCGCGGGCGGCCAGGGCGACGACGCACGCCGACATGCTCTGGGTCCGGGTCCTCGACGTCGCCAAGGTCCTGGAGACCAGGACGTACGCCGCCACCGGCAGCCTCGTCCTCGACGTGCGGGACACCGACGGTCCGGCCGGCGGCCGCTACCGGCTCGACGCCTCCCCTCAGGGCGCCTCCTGCACGCGGACCACCGGGTCCGCCGATCTGGCTCTCGACGTCGCCGAGTTGGGGACGCTGTCGCTGGGCGACGAGTCCGTGGTCCGGCTCGCCGACCTGGGCCGGGTCGAGGAGCTCACGACGGGCGCCGCCGCCCTCGCGGACACCCTGCTGCGGGCGTCCCGCCGGCCCTGGTGCCCCGACGTCTTCTGAGCCCGAAGAGCGGGGACGGGCGGGGGCGGACCGGGGCCCCGCCTCGCGCGGTGGTGGGTGGCACGGGTTCCGGGCGCGGTGCGCGCCGTCCGCCGGACCTCAGGCCGACTGCTTCGCCGGCCGGGCCTCCTGAAGTGCCGTCAGCAGGTCGCGCACGGCGGGCAGGCTCAGCGAGGACTCCCGCACCGCCGCGTGGATCGAGCGGACCGGCTCCGGGCCCCGGATCCTGCGGACGACCACGTTCGGGTGGCGGCTGCCCAGACCCATCAGAGGGATCAGGCTGATGCCGAGCCCGGCGGCGACGAAGCCCTGCGCCGCGCCGTACTCCTCGCACTCGACCGCGATGTCCGGGGTGAACCCGGCCGCCGCGCACGCGTCCAGGACCGCGTCGAGACAGGGCCCGGGCCGCTCGCTGCCGACCCAGGGCTCGGTCGCGAGGTCCGCCAGCTCGACGGCGCCGCGCCGGCCGGCCAGCGGGTGGCCCTTGGGCAGGACGACCCGWWWCGGGTCGTCGACCAGCGGGACCAGCCGCAGACCGTCGCCGGACATGCCCGTTCCGCCGTCCCGCGGCCGGACGAGGAGCGTGAGGTCCGCCTCCGCGTCGGGCGCGCCGTCGGCGATCCTCAGGTCGACCCGGATCCCCGGGTGTTCGGCGCGGAACCGGGCCAGGGCCGGGGCCACGAGGTCGGCCCCCGCCGTGGCGAAGTAGCGGACCGCGATCCGGCCGGTGCGGCCGGCCCGCAGGTCCGCCAGCGCGGTCTCGGCCTCGGCGACCTGGCGGCCGATGACGGCGGCGTACTCGGTGAGCAGCCGCCCGGCGGCGGTCGGCCGCACGCCCCGGCCGAAGCGTTCCAGCAGTTCCATGCCCGCCTCCCGCTCCAGCACCGCGATCTGCTGGCTCACGGCCGAGGGCGTGTAGCCGAGGTTCGCGGCGGCGGCGGTGACCGAGCCGCTGGTGACGACGGACCGGAGCACCTGCAGACGCCTCACATCGAGCATGTAGGAGAGCTTAACGCTGGATGCATGATTCTTCGCTTGTCCTGTCGAGTGAGGCGGAGGACGGTGGAGCCATGACATCGGCGACACGCATGGGCGTGCTGGCCCTGCTCTGGGGCTCGGGCTTTCTCTGGATCAAGATCTCCCTCCAACAGGGCCTGACGCCGGGGTGGATCACCTTCGTCCGGTGCCTCCTCGGGGCGGCGGTGCTCCTCGCGCTCGCGTACGGGGCGGGACAGCGGCTGCCGAGGGATCGCACGACGTGGCGGCGGCTGGCCGTCGCCGCCTTCTTCTGCAACGCGCTGCCCTTCCTGCTCTTCTCGGTCGGCGAGCAGACCGTCGACAGCGGGGTGGCGGGCGTGCTGAACGCCACCACCCCCCTCTGGGCCCTCCTCATCGGACTGGGTACGGGCACGGACCGGCCGCTCCACCCCGCCCGGCTCGGCGGGCTGGTGCTCGGCTTCGCCGGCGTCCTGCTGATCTTCGCGCCCTGGAGCGCGGGCTCCGGCCTGATGAGCCTCGGCGCGCTCGCGCTGCTCGGTGCCTCCGCGAGCTACGCGGTGGCCTTCGCGTACATGGCCCGCCGGCTCACCGGGCGGGGCACCGCGCCGCTGGCGCTCTCCGCGGCCCAGCTGCTCACCGCGACCGGGCTGAGCGTGCCGGCCCTGGCGACCGGCGGCTCGGCGGGGGTCACCTGGGCGGGGGTGCTGGCGGTCGTCGTCCTCGGGGTCTTCGCCACCGGCCTCACCTTCCACCTGAACTACCGGATGATCGCGGAGGAGGGGCCGACGAGCGCGGCCACGGTCGGCTATCTCCTGCCGGTGGTGTCCGTGGCGCTGGGCGCACTCGTCCTCGACGAACCCCTGAGCGCGCGGGTCGTGACGGGCATGGCGGTCGTCCTGGTCGGGGTGGCGCTGACCCGGTGGACGACGGGCGCGGCCGCGGGCGGCGGTGCGGCCGTGAAGGAGGCGGCGTCCACCGCGGGGGCGGCGGACGCGGCTCCGGAGGCGCGCGGTACGGGGCGTCCCCGGGTGGTGTCGGCGCCGGCAGCCGGGGAGGAGACCGGCGCGCCCTGCTGAACGGGAGGCCGCCCCGGCCGGGCCCCCGCGCGGCCGGATGCCCGGGCGGGGCCTTCCGGGCATCCGCCCGAGGGCCGTCGCTCAGGCCGGACCCGACCGGACGGCGTCCAGGGAGGCGGACGGTGCGGAGTCGGCGTACATACGCGCCAGTTCGGCTCCGAGGCGGCCCAGGTGGGCGCGGGCCTCGGGGGGTTCGATGAGCTCGACGCGGGCGCCCAGACCGGCGAGCTGGGCGGCCACCACCTCCGGGGTGGGGCCGTCGACCTCGATGTCCGACCAGCCGTCCTCGCCTCGCCCGGTGTACCGCAGCCGCCCGCCCAGGAGCCGGTCCAGGACCGCTTCCGTGCCGGGCGCGGCCCGGCCCCGCACGGTCGCGGCGACCATCCGGTCCTCCATGCGGGCGGCGAGCGTGCGCCAGGTCGTGGCCAGGTCGAAATCCGCCGGCCGTACGGCCGGTTCGCCGGTCTCCACGACGGAGACGATCCGGCTCACGCGGAAGGTGCGCAGGCCCGCGTCCGTGTCCGCCACCAGGTAGCGGACTCCGGCCTTGGCCGCGACGCCCAGCGGGTGCACGGTCCGCTCACGGGGCTCCTCGCCGGGGCGGGCGTATCCGATCCGGAGCCGGTGCCCCTCGACCACGGCCCGCTGGAGCGCGGGGAGCCGGGGTTCGCCCGCCTCGGTCCCGGACCAGTCCGTGCCGTCGTCGACCCCGGCCCGGGAGGCCGCCTCGGCGCCCTTCCGCAGGGGAGCCGGCAGCGCCCGGACGAGCTTGCGCAGGACGACCCGCAGTTCGGGACTGGTGGCGCTCGGTCCGGCGAGCAGGAACAGGGCGCGGATCTCGTTCTCGGTCAGGCCGCTCAGGTCGGTGCGGGCGCCGCCGACCAGGGTCCACCCGCCGCCGCGCCCGGCCTGCGCGTACACCGGGATGCCCGCGGTGGCCAGCGCTTCGAGGTCCCGGCGGGCGGTCCGCTCGGACACCTCCAGTTCGGCGGCCACCTCGGCGGCCGTGACGCGGCCCCGGGTCTGGAGGAAGAGCAGGGCGGCGACGAGTCGGTCGGCTCTCATGTGCGGGATTCTCTCGGAGAAACCGGTCAGGGGATGACCGGTTATGCGAGCAGAGTGCCGTGCATGACCCAGTCGACGACGCGCCACCAGACCGCTTCCCCGTCCGCTCCCGCTGCCGCCCCTGCTTCCCCGTCCGTCCCGTCCGCTCCCGCTCCCGCTCCCGCTGCCGGCTCCGCCTCGCCGTCCGCCGCGGATCCGTTGAGCGCCTTCCTCGGTTCCGTCGCCCTCGCCGTTGCCACGCTGGACGCCGTACGCCCCGACCAGTACGACCTGCCGACGCCGTGCGAGGAGTACGACGTGCGGGAGCTGGCCCGGCACATCGTCGCCGTCCTGCGGCGGTTCGCCCTGGTCGGGCGCGGTGGTGACCCGATGACCCTGCCGCACGTCGCGGACGGCTCGTGGCACGAGGCGGCCGACGAGGCGAGGGCGGCCTGGACCGCTGATCCCGGGCTGCTCGACAGGCCGGTGACCCTGCCGTTCGGCACGCTGCCGGGCGCCGCCGCGCTGGTGGTGTACGCGGGTGAGTTCACCGTGCACACCTGGGACCTGGCGGTCGCGACCGGCCAGTCGCCCGCTTGGGATCCGGCCGTCCTGGCGGTGTCGCTGGGTGCGATGGAGCGCGCGCTGCCGGCGGAACGCCGGGGCGAGGGAGTCCCGTTCGGCCCGGTCGTCGAGACCGCCCCCGACGCGCCGGCCGTCGACCGCCTGGTGGCGTGGTACGGACGTCGCCCCTGAGCCGCCGGGCCCGGAACCGCCGGACGACAGGGCCGGGGCCGCTTCGGACCCACCGTGGGGTGGGACCCGAAGCGGCCCCGGCCTCGCCGCGTCACCGGTCCGCGTCGTGGCGCGGGGTCCGGGGCCGCTCAGACGGCGGCCGGGTGGGCCTCCCGCTCGGCGGGGGCGCTCGGCCGCGTCTCCTTCGGGCGGCGCAGGACGGTGAAGGCGACCAGCAGCGCGGCGGCGAGGAGACCGGCGCCGACCCCGAAGGCCAGGTGGAAGCCGCCGGTCAGGGCCTCGGCAGCCGGCCGCCCGGCCGCGGTGAGCGACTCGGTGCGGGAGGCGGCCAGCGTGGAGAGGACCGCGACGCCGAGGGCCATGCCGATCTGCTGGGTGGTGTTGAAGAGACCGGAGGCCAGGCCCGCGTCCTCCGCCTTCGCGCCGGACATGCCCAGCGAGGTCAGGGCGGGGAGCGCGAGGCCGAAGCCGGCCGCGAGGAGCATCACCGGCAGCAGGTCGGTGAGGTAGTTCCCCTGCTCGGCGCTGCCGGGCACCCGGGTGAGCAGGGCGAGGACGCCGATGAGCAGCACCAGGCCGGCCAGCAGCACGTTGCGTTCGCCGAAACGGGCGTTGAGGCGGGCCGAGACGCCCAGCGACACGGCGCCGATGACGGCCGCGGCCGGCAGCATCGCGAGACCGGTCCGGGCCGCGCCGTAGCCGAGCACGTGCTGCAGGTAGAGCGCGACGAGGACCTGGAAGGAGAACAGGGCGGCGACCATCAGCATCTGGACCAGGTTGGCGCCGGAGACACTGCGCGAGCGGAGGATCCGCAGGGGCATCAGCGGGTTCCTCGCGGTGGCCTGGCGGACCAGGAAGCCGGCGATGAGGAGCAGGGAGAGCGCGCCGAGGCCGAGGGTGTGGGCCGAAGTGGCGCCGTACGTCTCGACCTTGACGACCGCGTAGATCCCGGTCATGAGGCCGGCGGTGACGAGCAGCGCGCCGAGGGCGTCCGCGCCCGCCTTCAGACCGAGCCCGCGGTCGGCCGGGAGTGCGGGGAGGGCGACGAGCACGGCGGCGATGCCGATCGGCAGGTTGATGAAGAAGATCCAGTTCCAGGCGAGCGCGTCGGTGAGGACGCCGCCCAGGACCTGTCCGATGGAGGCGCCGGCGGCGCCCGTGAAGCTGAACACGGCGATGGCCCTGGCCCGTTCGCGCGGCTCGGTGAACAGGGTGACGAGGATGCCGAGGCCCACCGCGGACGCCATCGCGCTGCCGACGCCCTGCAGGAAGCGGGCGGCGACCAGGACCCCCGGGGAGGCGGCGACGCCGGCCAGCAGGGACGCGGCGGTGAAGACCCCCGTCCCCGCGACGAACATCCGTTTGCGGCCGATCAGGTCGCCGAGACGGCCGGCGAGCAGGAGCAGCGAGCCGAAGGCGATGAGGTAGGCGTTGACGACCCAGGTCAGGCCGGCCGGGGTGAAACCGAGGTCGCTCTGGATGGCCGGCATGGCGACGGTGACGATGCTGCCGTCGAGGATCGTCATCAGCATCCCGGTGGCCAGGACGCCGAGGGCGAGCC
>NZ_RDBI01000040.1:2302711-2312543 GCF_008042125.1 Streptomyces sp. MS191 | reverse complement strand
CTGCAGGTACTGGGTGAGGACGAGCAGCAGACCGCCGTTGCCGATCTGCACCAGGGTCAGGGAGAGCGAACCGCCGCTGAAGTTGCGGTGCTTGAAGAGGACCAGCGGGACCATCGGCGCGTCGGTGACGTTCTCCCAGATCACGAAGCCGGTCAGGGCGAAGAACACGTCGTCGAGGTCGGGGGTGTGGACGGTCAGTTCGTCCGCCTCGATGCCGGCGGTGTCGAGCCGGTCGAGGACGGTGCGCAGCTCGCGCTGGCTGCCGTCGCTGGGGATCTGCAGGGACAGCGCGTCGTCGTCCCGGGCCGCCGCCTCGCCCAGCGAGGTGGCGGCGTTCCGGTACGCGGCCGGGTCGGCGAAGCGGAGGCGGATGTGCCCGCCGGGGATGAGCCGCTTCAGTTCCTTGGCGGTGCCCTCGGCGGCGATCCGGCCGTCGTTCAGTACCGCGATGCGGTCGGCGAGTTCGTCGGCCTCCTCCAGGTACTGGGTGGTGAGGAAGACGGTGACGCCGCCGGTGACGAGCTCGCGGATGATCTGCCACATGTTGTGCCGGGAGCGCGGGTCGAGGCCGGTGGTCGGCTCGTCGAGGAAGATGATCCGCGGGTCGCCCACCAGGGTCATGGCGATGTCGAGGCGGCGCTTCATACCGCCGGAGTAGGTGGACGCGGGCTTCCTGGCGGCCTCGGTGAGGTCGAAGCGCTCCAGGAGTTCGGCGGTGACCCGTCGTCCCTCCCGCTTGGACAGGTGCTGCAGGTCCGCCATGAGGAGCATGTTCTCCTCGCCGGTGATCAGGCCGTCGACGGCGGAGAACTGGCCGGTGACCCCGATCGAGGCACGTACGGACTGCGGGTCGGTGGCGAGGTCGTGGCCGCCGACGCGGATCGGGCCGCTCGCGGGATCGGGCGAGATGAGGGTGGAGAGGATCTTGACGGCGGTCGTCTTGCCGGCGCCGTTCGGGCCGAGCAGGGAGAAGATCGTTCCTTCGGCGACGGCCAGGTCGATGCCGTCGAGGACGGTCTTGTCGCCGTAGGACTTGCGCAGCTCGTTCGCCGCGATGGCCAGGTCGGTCATGAGAAGGCTCCTTCGAAGATCAGAGGCTGCGGGCGGTGATGTCGCCGTAGGACGTGGTGGCGTGGATGTTCAGGCCGGCGTCGGCGCCGTCGGCGTTCCTGAGCGCGTTGTCGATCCGGCCGTGGCCGGTGCCCGCGTCCAGGGAGGCGGAGACGCCGCGGGCGGCGCCGACCGAGATGTCGCCCTGCTGGGTGCGGAGCGTCACCGCGCCGCGCAGCGCCTCGGTGATCCGGATGGCACCCCGCTGGGTGCTGATCTCCGCGGGGCCGCCGAGCCGGCCGACGGAGACGTCGCCGTCGTGGGCGGTGAGGCGGGCACTCGCGGCCTCGTCGAGCTTGACGGAGCGGTAGCCGCCCGCGAAGTGGACGTCGCCGAGCCGTCCGACTCCGCGGAACTCGGCGGCGGCCGCCTTCGCCTCGACACGGGAGCCGCTGGGCAGCTGGACGGTCACCTCGATGGCCCCGGAGTGCCCGAGGATCTTGTTCTTCGCCGGCGGGACCTCGATGCGCAGGACGCCGTCGCCGTAGACGACCTCGGTCTGCTCCGCGGCCTTCACGTCCCGGCCCTTCGAGGCGTCGGCGGGCAGGATCTCGACCGTGGTGTCGGCCCGGTCGGCGGCGATGAACCGGATGCGGCCCCCGGGGATGTCGAGGACGGCGGTCACCGGGCTGGGGGTGTCGAACTTCTGCATCGTGATCTCCTGCTTCCGTGTCGTGCGTCGCTTGGGTTCCTTGCTCTTTCTGATGACGGAAACGCTACGTTGCATTCAAGGAAGTGGCAACAAGTTCGTTGCGCCGCAATGTCATCATTGCAGGTGGAGCGGCCAATATCGTTGCAACGGTTCTGCCTTTAACGCAACGACCTGCCTATTGCTCATTGCAATGAACTGACGATGAACGCTACGAGGAGTACCGAAAGGGGGCGCCGGAGGGCGCCGGGAGGGGTGGAGGAGGTGCGGCCTGTCCGTGTCGGGGGTGTGCCGGTCGGGGCCGGCGGTGCGTCCGGCCCGGGCATCCTGAGCGACCCCCGCCTCGCGCCGTGACGCGGCGCACTATTGCAAGCAGGTGCTTGCAATAGTTAGCGGAGGGTGGCATCGTCGGAGCATGGCATCACTCAACGTCGGCAATCTCGGCGAGTACCTCCGCGAGCAGCGGCGCTCCGCGCAGCTGTCCCTGCGGCAGCTCGCCGATGCCGCCGGGGTGTCGAATCCGTACCTGAGTCAGATCGAACGCGGTCTGCGCAAGCCCAGCGCCGAGGTGCTGCAGCAGGTCGCCAAGGCCCTGCGGATCTCCGCCGAGACGCTGTACGTGCGGGCCGGGATCCTCGACGAGAAGGAGCGGGAGGAGCTGGAGACGCGGGCCGTCATACTCGCCGATCCCTCGATCAACGAGCGGCAGAAGCAGGTGCTGCTCCAGATCTACGACTCCTTCCGCAAGGAGAACGCCGCCGATGCCGCGGCGACGACGGTCACGGATTCCGCCGACGGAGCGGCCGGGGCCGACCAGGCCGCCGGCACCTCCGACGCCGCCGACGCCCCCGCACCGCCCGAGGCCGAACGACCCTCGACCTCGACCCAGCCGTAGCCAGCAGTCGTCGTCGCAGTACGTACCCATCCGGGAGGACCACACCCATGGCCATCATCGAAGAACTGCGTACCCCCCTCTACTTCGCCGCCGGCACCGCCGACCTCGCCGTCCAGCAGGCCAAGAAGGTGCCCGGGCTGATCGAGCAGATCGCCGCCGAGGCCCCGGCCCGCATCGAGGCCGTGCGCAAGACCGACCCGAAGGCCGTGCAGGAGAAGGTGTCCGCCGGCGCCAAGGAGGCGCAGGCCACCGTCACGTCGAAGCTCGCCGAGGTCGTCGGCACCCTCGACACCGACCTGAAGAAGCTGGGCGAGACCGCCCAGGACCTGGCACTGCGCGGGGTCGGCGTCGCCGCGGAGTACGCGGTGAAGGCCCGTGAGAAGTACGAGGAGGTCGCCGCCCACGGCGAGGAGGCCGTCCGTGCCTGGCGTGGCGAGGCCGCCGAGGAGCTCACCGAGATCGCCGTCGTCGTCGAGCCGGACGCGGTGAAGGAGCCGGAGACGAAGGCCGCCGCCGAGGAGCCCGCCGCCAAGAAGACGCCCGCCGCGCGCAAGGCGCCCGCCCGCAAGGCCACGACCAAGAAGACCGCCGGCGCCACGGAGCAGTAAGGCGGGGCACCAATCGAGGTGCCCGGTGCGTTGTACCGGGTACCTTGACCGCGAGGCGCTCCAACCATTCACGAGGCGGTGCTCAGTATGTTGCGCGACGGGTTCGATTCCATCCTCTCGCTGGTGATCTGGCTGGTCTTCATCGGCTTCGCCGTGGCCTCGTTCGCGATCGCGGCGACCGTGCGCGAGGACGCCTACCGCGCTGCGGAGAAGCAGACCAAGAAGTTCTGGCTGATCCTGCTGGGCATCAACCTCGCCCTGAACCTGCTGCTGCCGGGGATGCTGTTCCTGCAGATCGCGGGCCTCGTGGCGGCCATCGTCTTCATGGTGGACGTGCGCCCCGCGGTCCGGCAGATCTCCGGCGGCGGGGGCGGCCGGCGCGGCGGTTCCAGCAGTGACGGACCGTACGGCCCCTACAACGGCGGACGTTAGTCCTCAGCGGTCACGGAACGCGGGACACCGGCGGACGCCGTCCCCGCCGGCCGCGACACAGGTGGGAAGCAGGGCCCGGGAGTCATCCCCGGGCCCTTTCCAGTGCCAGGACCGCGACGTCGTCGGTCAGTTCCCCGCCGTTGAGCGCGCGCACCTCGGTGACCGCCGCGTCCAGGAGCTCCTCGCCCCGCAGGCCCTCGGCCAGCTGCCGGTTGATCATCTCGACCATCCCGTCCTGGCCGAGCCGCGGCGACCCGGGGCCCGCCGAGCGGCCCTCGATCAGGCCGTCGGTGTACATCAGCAGGCTCCACGACGCGCCCAGCTCCACCTGCCGCCGCGGCCAGCGGGCGCGCGGCAGCAGCCCGAGGGCCGGGCCGCCGTCCTCGTACGGCAGCAGGCGGGCCGGCCGGTCCTTGCGGGCGATCAGCGGCGCGGGGTGTCCGGCCAGGCACAGGCCCGCCCGGCGGCCGTCCGGGGCGATGTCGACCGTGCAGAGCGTCGCGAAGATCTCGTCGCTCTCCCGCTCGTGCTCCAGGACCTGCTGCATCGTCGAGAGCAGTTCGTCCCCGCACAGGCCGGCGAAGGTCAGCGCCCGCCACGCGATCCGCAGCTCGACGCCGAGCGCCGCCTCGTCCGGGCCGTGCCCGCAGACGTCGCCGATCATCGCGTGGACCGTGCCGTCCGGGGTGCGGACGGTGTCGTAGAAGTCGCCGCCGAGCAGGGCGCGCGAGCGTCCGGGCCGGTAGCGGGCGGCGAACCGGAGGTCGGAGCCCTCCAGCAGCGGGGTGGGCAGCAGTCCGCGCTCCAGCCGGGCGTTCTCCTGGGCCCGCAGCCGCGACTCGGCCAGCTTGACCTGCACCGCGTCCGCCCGCTTGCGCTCGACCGCGTAGCGGATGGCCCGGCTCAGCAGCCGTCCGTCCAGCTCCTCGCGGAAGAGGTGGTCCTGGGCGCCGACGCGGACCGCCTCCGCCGCCAGCTCGGCGTCGGCCGACGCGGCGAGCGCCAGGACGGCGTGCCGGGGCGCGAGGCGCAGCAGGTGCCGCAGCGGCGCCAGCGGGTCGTCGCCGGCGGCACGCGGCCCGGGCAGCGCGAGGTCGACCAGGACGCAGTGCACGTCGTCGGTGAGCAGCCGCTCGGCCTCGGTGAGGTTGCGGGCGGTGCGGATGCGGACGCGGGTGCCGTCCGCGTCCAGCAGTTCGGGTACGGCAAGGGCACCCGCCGGGTCGTCCTCGACGACCAGGAGGGTGAGGTCGGTGCCTGCCGCGGCGGTGGCGGCGCCGGTCGCCGCAGCAGAGTCGGTTCTCTGTCGCGGTACGGGTACGGACATCGGTCCTGGTTCCTTCCCTCCCCCCGAGGGCGCGGCGGACGCCGAACGACGACCCGCCAGACCGGGACCATAGCGGTACCCCGGCGGGCAGCGGAATGGTGATCACGGTACGGGCATCGGGGAGCGGATGGCATATGCCGCGCATGGGGAGGTTGTTGCCCGCGAAGCCATGACGAACATCACGTGGCGGGCCGCCGCCGGCGAGCGTGACGGGGGCCACGGACGCCTCACCGGAGGCGTTCGGGGAGGTACGGGGGAGTCGGGCGCGTCCCGAACCGGGAGGTCCCGGGCATCACGCGCCGACCGCCGGTCACCGACTGCCCGTCACCCGCGGGAAGCCGCCTCCGGGCTCACCCGCGGCAGGTGACCCACCGGCTCACCCGCGGCGGGGTGCCGCCCGCGTCAGCCGGGGCGGACCACTCCCAGGATCTCCATCGAGCCCGCGCCCGCGATCGTCACGTCCCGGCCCGGTCGCGGCGCGTGCACGATCGCGCCGTCGCCGACGTACATCCCGATGTGGCTGGCGTCCTTGAAGTAGACGATCAGGTCGCCGGGCCGCATGTCCTTGATGTCCACGTGCGGCAGCAGGCGCCACTGCTCCTGCGAGGTGCGCGGGATGGGGCGGCCGGCGGCGATCCAGGCGCTCTGGGTCAGTCCGGAGCAGTCGTACGAGCCCGGGCCCTCGGCGCCCCACACGTACGGCTTGCCGATCTGCGCGGTGGCGAACCTCACCGCCTTCTTGCCCTGCTCGGTCGCCTTGCCGTCCAGGCCCTTGAGGACGCCGGAGTTCAGCCAGGCGGTCTGCGCCCGGTACTGCGCCTGCTCCTCCAGTCGGCGGAGCCGTGCGCGCTCCTCGGCGGCCAGCTCGGACTCGAGCTTCTTGGCCGCCTCGATCTTGGCGTCGATGTCCTTCTTGGCCTTGGCCTGCTTGAGGCGGTTGGCCTCCAGCTTGGTCCAGTTGGTGCTGGCGTCGTTGGCGTAGGTGGTGAGTTCCACCTGGGTCTGCGCCATCTCGCCCAGCAGGTCCTTGGTGGCCTTGGCGCCCTGCTGGAGCCGTCCCGCGTGGTCGAGGAAGAGCTGGGGGTCGTCGGTGAGGACGAACTGGGCGCCGTCGGGCAGCCCGCCGTTGCGGTACTGGGCGCGGGCGGCCGCGCCCGCCTGGGCCTTGAGGCGTTCGATCTTCTCGCGGCCGGCGACGATCATCTGCGCCAGCTTCACGATCTCGGCCGACTGCTCGTCGGCCTGCTCCTCGGCCAGGTTGTAGGCGTCGGTGGCGGCGGCGGCCTGGCGGTACAGGCCGTCGATCTCGGCGCGGACCTCCTCGAGGGTCTTCTCGGGGAGCCGGGGTGCCGCCTGTGTGGACCCCGGGCGAGGGGCCGGCGGCAGGGGCGCCGCGCTCGCCTGGAGCGTCAGCGCCGGTGAGGCCAGCACCGTGAGGGCGCAGACCACGGTGAGCGTGGCGGTGGTCCAGCGGCGTCGGTTCAAAGCTCCCCCTCGGACGGCCCCATCTGATTTACCGTCAGTAACTTCCTCGTGACCTTGGCGATAGTGCCATGCGAAACGTGAAAGCAACAGGGGAAACCGGGACGTGCGGGCCGACTTCCCCTCACGGGGACGTGTGATCGGCGCGTCACGTTCCCGACGGAGGCCGAATGCACCGGGATGTGACGGGAAGTCCGCTCATCCCGCGGGTGCCAGCGCCTCCCAGCGCACGGTCACCTCGCCCTGGCGCCGGCGCCGGTGGCCGTCCGTCAGCGGCCAGTCGGCCGCCAGATCGTGTACGGCCCGGATCCAGCGCTGCCGCGCGCCGAGCGAGGCGTACGGTGCCGCCGCCGCCCACGCCCGGTCGAAGTCGCGCAGGAACGCGTGCACCGGTTCCCCGGGCACGTTGCGGTGGATGAGGGCCTTCGGCAGCCGTTCCGCGAGGTCGGAGGGGCGCTCCAGCGAACCGAGCCGGGTCGCGAAGGTCACCGTCCGCGGCCCGGACCGGTCGAGCGCCACCCACACGTGCCGGCGCCCGATCTCGTCACAGGTCCCCTCGACGAGCAGCCCGCCGGGTGCCAGGCGCTCGCACAGGCGCGCCCACACCGCGGCGACCTCGTCCTCGTCGTACTGGCGCAGCACGTTCGCGGCGCGGATCAGAGCGGCCTCGCCGGGCACCGGGACCTCGAAGCCGCCGTGCAGGAAGCGGAGGCCCTCCCGCTCGTAGGGGCGGGCGGCGGCGACCCGGGCGGGCTCGATCTCGATCCCCACGACCTCGGTGCGCGGGTCGGCGGYGCGCAGCCGGGCGAGGAGTTCGACGGCGGTCCAGGGGGCCGCGCCGTATCCCAGGTCGACGGCGACCGGTGGGGTGGCGGACCGKCGCAGGGCGGGGCCGTGCACCGCGGCGATCCAGCGGTCCATGCGCCGCAGCCGGTTGGGATGGGTGGTCCCGCGGGTCGTCGTGCCGACGGGGCGGGTGGTGCGCGGGGCCATGGAACGAGCCTAAGGGCTGCGCCACGCCGCATCCGCACGGCAATGAATTGGCAAAACGGAAATGGATGGCGCCATTCCGGTGTTGTGCCGCTTGGAGGGCGCCCTGCGACCTCCTTTTTGCCGTGCCCGCTATGCCCTCGCTCCGAGCGGAAGGACCGTCGACGTGAGCCAGTACGTGTCCCGGCTCGCCGGCTCCCTGGCGACACCGCCCAGGCTCCGGCTTCCCGGCCGCCACCGGCATCCCCGCCGGGTGGCCATGCTCAGCGTCCACACCTCGCCCCTCCACCAGCCCGGCACGGGCGACGCAGGCGGGATGAACGTCTACATCGTCGAACTGGCCAAGCGGCTCGCGGCGATCAACATAGAGGTCGAGATCTTCACCCGGGCCACCACCGGCGGCCTGGCACCCGTCGTCGAACTCGCCCCCGGCGTCCTCGTCCGGCACGTGGACGCCGGACCCTACGAGGGTCTGGCGAAGGAGGAGCTGCCCGCCCAGCTCTGCGCCTTCACGCACGGCGTGATGCAGGCGTGGGCGGGCCACCGCCCCGGGCACTACGACCTCGTGCACTCCCACTACTGGCTCTCCGGCCACGTCGGCTGGCTCGCGGCCGAGCGCTGGGGCGTGCCGCTCGTCCACGCCATGCACACCATGGCGAAGGTCAAGAACGCGGCGCTCGCCGACGGCGACACCCCCGAGCCCGCGGCCCGGGTGATCGGCGAGACGCAGATCGTCCGCGCCGCCGACCGGCTGATCGCCAACACCGCGGAGGAGGCCGACGAACTCGTCCGCTTCTACGACGCCGAGCCCGGCAAGGTCGCCGTCGTCCACCCCGGCGTGAACCTCGACCACTTCCGCCCCGCGGACGGCCGCGCCGCCGCCCGGGCGCGCCTCGGCCTGCCGCGGGACGCCTTCATCCCCGTCTTCGCCGGCCGCATCCAGCCGCTCAAGGCCCCGGACATCCTGCTGCGCGCCGCGGCCCAGCTCCTCGACCGGGACCCCTCGCTGCGCTCGCGCATGGTCGTGCCGGTCGTCGGTGGGCCGAGCGGCAGCGGCCTGGCCAAGCCCGAGGGGCTGCAGAAGCTGGCCGCCCGGCTCGGCATCGCCGACCTCGTCCAGTTCCACCCGCCGGTCGGGCAGGACCGGCTCGCCGACTGGTTCCGGGCGGCGTCGGTCCTGGTCATGCCCTCCTACAGCGAGTCCTTCGGGCTCGTCGCCATCGAGGCGCAGGCCGCCGGCACGCCCGTCGTCGCGGCGGCGGT
The DNA here is from genome assembly GCF_008042125.1 of Streptomyces sp. MS191. Classification (GTDB taxonomy): domain Bacteria; phylum Actinomycetota; class Actinomycetes; order Streptomycetales; family Streptomycetaceae; genus Streptomyces. The sequence goes on along the minus strand of NZ_RDBI01000040.1, from coordinate 2,303,787 downwards.
GGGCGGCCTCCCGGTCGCCGTACGGGACGACACCACCGGTTTCCTGGTCCAGGGGCACGACCCGGCCGACTACGCCCGCGCGCTCGGGCGCTTCGTCGACGATCCGTCCCTGTCCGCCCGGATGGGCGCGGCGGCGGCCCGGCACGCGGAGTCCTTCGGCTGGGACACGGCGGCCTCCGGCACGGCGGACGTCTACACGGCCGCGATGCACGATCATCGCCGTCGCGTACGCTCGCACCATGGCTGAGGACGTGCGGCAGGTCATCGAGGACACCTTCAAGGACGCCGAGCTGGAGTGGGAGTCGCCCGAGCCGGGCTCCTACGTCGTCAAACTCCCCGGCACGCGCAAGCTGTTCACCACGCTCTCGCTGCGGGTGGGCCGCCACTCGCTGTCCCTGAACGCCTTCGTCATCCGCCACCCCGATGAGAACGAGGCGGGCGTCCACCGCTGGCTGCTCGAGCGCAACCTCAAGCTCTACGGCGTGAGTTACGCGGTCGACGGCCTGGGCGACATCTACCTCGCCGGCAAGCTCCCGCTCGCCGCCGTCACCCCGGAGGAGCTGGACCGGCTGCTCGGCTCGGTGCTCGAAGCGGCGGACGGCTCCTTCAACACGCTCCTGGAGCTCGGGTTCGCCGGGGCGATCCGCCGGGAGTACGAGTGGCGGGTGTCGCGCGGCGAGTCGACCCGCAACCTCGACGCGTTCACGCATCTGACCCGTCGCCCGGCCCCCGAGAACCCGGCCTCCTGAGCCTCCCGGGCCCGGCGGGGTCGGGGCCCCCGCCCTCCGGGCGGACGGCGCTCCTTCCGCAACACGCCCTGGGAGCCCTTCCGCACGCTGACGCACGGGCTCCCGAACGCCTCCGTGCTTCCCGTGACTTCCGCCTGCGCGCACCCTTCCGCACCCGCTCGGGCCGTGCCATGCTCACCGTGGTCTGCGCCCTCACGGTGCTGGCCTCACCGGCGCTGACGCTCCAGGCGAGCGCGGCGCCCCTGCCGCCGGCCCCTCGCCCGGGGTCCACACAGGCGGCACCCCGGCTCCCCGAGAAGACCCTCGAGGAGGTCCGCGCCGAGATCG
>NZ_RDBI01000040.1:2285931-2302611 GCF_008042125.1 Streptomyces sp. MS191 | reverse complement strand
GTGTACGCCGCGCCCTCCGCCCTGTGGCAGGAGTTCACCGGCGCGCCGTACACCCACCCCCAGATCCCCTACGTCGGACGCGCCGGCGCGCGGCTCGGCGCCACCCGGCTCGCCCGCCCCCGCGTCGTGGCGAACGTCCTCGACCACGGAGCGACCCCCGACGGCTCGACCGACTCGGCCCCGGCCCTCAACCGCGCCCTCGCCGCGGCGGGGGAGCGGGGCGGCGGCACGGTGCTCGTCCCGCCCGGTACGTACCGGATCGACGATCTGATCCACATCGGCCACAGCGGGGTCGTGCTGCGCGGCGCCGGCTCCGGCCGCACCACCCTGCGCGCGACCAGGAGCCTCACCGAACTCGTCGGCCCGTACGGCTCCCGCTACGGCGGCGACAAGTCCTCCTGGTCCTGGGCCGGCGGACTGATCTGGCTCAGCCCGCGCGCCCGCCACGCCTCCCTCCTCGCCGCGATACGGGAACGGGCCTGGCCCTTCGAGGGCTGGACCGGCAACCGGCGCGACGAGTGGACCTCCCTCACGACCGTCCACCCGGCCCGCCGCGGCGACTGGTCCGTGACCGTCGAGGACGCCGCCACGCTGCACCGCGGGCAACTGGTGCTGCTCCGCCTCGCGGACGACCCGGACCACACGCTCCTGGAGCACATGGCGGGCGACGGCCCGGGCGCGCGGGCGTACGTCTGGGACGACAAGACCAAGCTCACCAGCTACGTCCCCTACGAGTGGCCGGTGCGGATCACCCGGGTCCAGGGACGCCGGGTCACCTTCGAACGTCCGCTGCCCCTCGACGTCCGTCCGGAGTGGGACCCGCGTCTGACCACGCATGTGGCGGCGCTGACCGGTTCGGGCGTGGAAGGGATCACGCTGGAGGCCGTCGAGACGCCGCAGTCCCCGCACCTGCTGGACAAGGGCTTCAACGGCGTGACCTTCCAGTGCGCGTACGACTGCTGGGCGGACGACGTCGTCGTCCGGAACGTCGACAACGGCTTCGGCCTCGTCGCCGCCTCCGCCTGCACGCTGCGGCGCACCCGGGTGGAGGGCCGCGGCTCGCACCACCCGTACTTCTGCCGCGAGGGCTCGCACGACAACCTCGTCGAGGACTTCCGCGTCGCGGCCCGCACGGTCCCCGCCCCGCCCGGCACCCAGCTCCACGGCATCAACGTCGAGGGCCTGTCCAGCCACAACGTCTGGTCGCGCGGGGTGATGGAGATGGGCACCTTCGACACCCACCGGGGCATGCCGTTCGGCAACGTGCGGACGGAGATCACCGTCGAGAACGACGGGCGGCACGGCGGCGACGCCTCGGCGGGACCGCTCTACGGCGCCCGCTTCACCCACTGGAACGTGACCGTCACCAACGGGCGGGCCGGTCTCGTACGGATCGACACCATCGCGCCCCGCAGCGCGACGGTCGGCATCAGCGAGGTGCGGGAGTTCGACCAGATCGACGTCCCCGACTTCGCGGGCGACCTCCACGCGCGCCTGGAGGCGTACGGGGCTCCGGGGGCGGTGCGCCCCCGGAACCTGTACGAGGCACAGCGGAAGGTCCGGCGCTGACGGGAGGTCAGGCGCTGCCGGCGGGTCCGGGCGGGTCGGCGGGCGCGGCCTGCCCGGTCGACCGCCCGGGCTCGGCGGTGCGGACGGGTTCCGCGCCGGCGAGGGCGGGCTCGGGGAGGGTGGTCCCGGCGGCGGGCTCGGGGACGGGCAGGCCGGACACGGCCGGCTCGACCGGCCGCGCGGGTTCGGCCGACGGCCCCGGCTCGGCGGAATCGGAGGCGCCGGTCGCGGGGGCGGCCTTCGCCCCGTCCGGAGCGTCGTCCGCGAGGGCCCTGCGCAGCCGGGTCAGGTAGCCGACCGCCGAGACGGCGCCGATCACGGCGCAGGCCGCCCAGAGGACATCGGGTCCGGGCCCGTCGACGACCCAGCCGGCGAGGATCGGGGCGACGAAGCCCGCCACGGCCCAGGACATGCCCATCACGCCCTGGTACCGGCCCCGGGCGTGCTCCGGGGCGAGCTTGGCGGTGGCGGCGGCGTTCGTCGGGACGTGGACCATCTCGCCGATGGTCCAGACGACGACGGTCACGGCGAAGGCGACCGGGCTGCCGGCGAGCGCCGTGGCGCCGGTGCCGGCGGCGAACAGCAGTGAGGAGACCGCGAGCAGCGCGGCCGGCGACCGCTTGTCGGTGACCTTGTTGACCAGCAGCTGGAAGCCGACGATCACGACGCCGTTGACTGCGATGACCGCGCCGTACGAGGCGGTGGACAGGCCCTGCCCGGCCATGGTGAGCGGCAGGCCGATCCACGGGGCGGTGAAGACCAGGCAGACGAGGAGGTTGAGCAGGACCAGCGTGCGGAAGGGCGCGTCGCGCAGGACGTCGAGGACGCTGACGCGGTCCTCCGCGACGACCTCGCCTGCGGTGTCGCGGCGCGCTTCGGGCCGGGTCTCCGGGAGGCGGAGGAAGACGATCAGGGCGCACAGGGCGGTGGCGGCGGCGTCGACGACGAACAGCGTGCGGTAGCCGAGGAAGACCGCGGCGCCGCCGCCGAACGCGGCGATGGCGAAGCCGAGGTTCAGGGCCCAGTAGTTGAGCGCGTAGGCCCGGCGCAGGTCGGACTCGGGGACCATGTCGGCGATGGTGGCGTTGATGGACGGCCGGACGCCCTGCATGGCGACGCCCATCAGCAGGACGACGGCGGCGATGGCCCAGGCGTCGCGCACGACGGCGAGCGCGGCGGCGCAGGCCGCGGCCGCCAGGTGCATCGTGACCATGGTGGGGCGCCGGCCCCAGCGGTCGGTGAGCATGCCGCCGAGGGGGGAGCCCGCGACGCCGCCGAGGCCGTGGAGGGCGACGACGAGTCCGGCGAACCAGGCCGAGTGGCCGAGCTCCTGGGTGAGGTAGAGGGACAGGAAGGTGAGGACGAAGGCGCCCGTCCGGTTGACCAGGGTGGACAACCAGAGCCACCAGAAGCCACCGGGAAGGCCGGAGACGGTCGCGCGAGCTGATCGTCTGAGCGAGTCGATGGACATGTGTGGCCGGCCCCTAGCGTGTGTAAGTCCCTCTGGCGGTGATCGTAACTTACGCATCTCAGGTGCCGGACGCCAGCGAATTGACGGTGAGCGTCGAGCCTCAGGCGTGGATTAGGCTCGGGCGCATGGCCGACGCACCGTACAAGCTGATCCTCCTCCGCCACGGCGAGAGCGAGTGGAACGCCAAGAACCTGTTCACCGGCTGGGTGGACGTCAACCTCACCGAGAAGGGCGAGAAGGAGGCGGTCCGCGGCGGTGAGCTGCTCAAGGACGCCGGCCTGCTGCCCGACGTACTGCACACCTCGCTCCAGAAGCGCGCCATCCGCACCGCGCAGCTCGCGCTGGAGTCCGCGGACCGCCACTGGATCCCGGTCCACCGCAGCTGGCGCCTGAACGAGCGCCACTACGGCGCCCTCCAGGGCAAGGACAAGGCGCAGACGCTCGCCGAGTTCGGCGAGGAGCAGTTCATGCTCTGGCGCCGCTCGTACGACACCCCGCCGCCGCCGCTCGAGGACGGCACGGAGTTCTCGCAGTCCGACGACCCCCGCTACGCCACCATCCCGCCGGAGCTGCGCCCGCGGACGGAGTGCCTGAAGGACGTCGTCGACCGCATGCTGCCGTACTGGTACGACGGCATCGTCCCGGACCTGCTGGCCGGCCGCACGGTCCTGATCGCGGCCCACGGCAACAGCCTGCGCGCCCTGGTCAAGCACCTGGACGGCATCTCGGACGAGGCCATCGCGGGCCTGAACATCCCGACGGGCATCCCGCTGGCCTACGAGCTGGACGAGAACTTCAAGCCCCTCAAGCCGGGCGGCACCTACCTGGACCCCGAGGCGGCGGCCGCGGCGATCGAGGCCGTGAAGAACCAGGGAAAGAAGTAACCCTGACGCACGATGAGCCCCCGACCCGCCGTTCTCCGGCGGGACGGGGGCTTCTTCGTGTCCCGGGGTGACCCTGCGGACCCGGGGGGCGACGCCGGGCCAGGCCGGAGTTCCGCCCGCCGTAGGTCAGGGACACCGGGTCCCCGACCCGGGGTTGAAGCTGCCGCTGCGGCAGCTCGTACCGTCCTGAACAGGGCCGGAGACACCGCCCCGGTGACGCTTTCGTGAGGGAGGCGGCGATGGAGTGGCCGATCGCGGAGGTGGCCCGGATGTCGGGCGTGACAGCCCGGACACTGCGCCACAACGACGAGGGGGCCGGTGCAGAGCGAGGTCGACGCCCAGTTCCGGGCCCTGGCCGGGCTGCGGACGGTGTCCGCCGAGAGGTACCGCGCCCTCGGCCGTTCCTGCGTCGACAACGCGGCCCTGGCGCGCCGCGTACGAGGCGGTCGCCCCGGGCCTCGCCGCCTACCAGCGGGACGCCATCGAGGTGTACGTCACCTCCCGGCCGAGCTGACCCCGGGGGCGGTCCCGCCCGGGCCCGGGACCGGCAGCGCGTTCGTCCACGGAAGAAGCCCCCTCCCTCTTCGCCGGTTTCGGCGCGGGGAGGGGGCTTCCGCGCGTCCCGGCGGGGTACCCGCCCCGGGTCGAGGACGCGAGGCGACACGTTTCGTCGCCGGTGGGGCGGGCTGTGCGCGGTCCGGGGGCGGGCTCGGCGGCCCGTCGGGTCGCCTTCGTGTGCGAGAGCTTCGCAGATGTGCGAAGAAACGTGCAGAACAGTCGTTACCCGGATGTATCAGGCGTTTGGCGCAGTGCGCCGGGTGGCGCGACCGGTGGTGCGCCGGAGCCGGAAAGGGCTTGCTGGTGATCGCCGAACGGGTCGGTGTAGCTGTCAGTGAATGTCAGGGCCACGCCCGTCACCCATACGTGCCCGATGCAGGCGACAGTTACGGAAATGTCCGTACTGGGTAACGGGCCCCGGCCGGCCCGCCGGACAGCCCGGGGAGGCCGCAGAGTTTGGGTCCTCGGCCCGCACCGGACCGAGACCCGCACCGCTCTCACCAGCCTGTATCGGCTTGTGGGGCACTGTTCTTGAGGGGACATCACCCATGTCTGCTTCTTCGACCGCCCGCCGCGTCGCGGCGACCGCCCTCGCCGCCGGCGCCATCGTCTCCGCCGTCGCCCTGCCGGCCGCCGCCCACGACGGCGACCGTCACCGCCACCAGCCGCGGGTCGAGATCAGCCGCGTCCAGGCCGACAGCCCGGGACGTGACAACCGGTCCAACCGGTCGCTGAACGGCGAATGGGTCGAGATCACCAACAACACCCGCCACGCGGTGAACCTCCGTGGCTGGACCCTGAAGGACAACGACGGCAACCGCTACCGCTTCCGCGACTTCCGTCTCGGCGGCCGCGCCACCGTCCGGGTCCACACCGGCGTCGGCCACGACACCCGTACCGACGTCTTCCAGGACCGCCGCGACTACGTGTGGGACGACCGTGCCGACAAGGCGACCCTGCGCGACGAGCACGGCCGCACCGTGGACACCAAGTCCTGGAACAGCCGTCACCACCACCGTCGCTGACCCTCCTTCTCCTCGATGACCTCGTTCCTCCCGTGACCGGGAAGCGCTGATCCGGACGGCGCCCGACGAAAGCCCCCCAYCCGCCGACACGGCGGGTGGGGGGCTTCTCGTCGTGCCGCCGCCCGTGGAGCCGTCACCGCGCACGAAGCCCCTTCTCGCGCTCGACGGCGAGGGAAGGGGCCAAGGGGGCGGGGGGGGCTAGTTGTGTCCGCGAGGCGCGTGGCCGGCGGGGTTCTGGTTCTCGGAGTCCTGGGTCAGCGAGTTGCCCTGGCAGGTCGGCTGCTGGCCGCCTGGCTGGTGGCCGCCGTTGTTCGTACACGAGATGTCCACCGGCACGATCTTGGCGTCCGCGATCGAGGCGCCGCCGAGACCGAGTGCGAAGGCCGCCGCCGTCGCGGCGAGCGCGGCACCGATCCTCTTCGTCGTCGTGGTTCTGGTCATGTCGTCCTCGACTCCATCGGGTGCGGTACCCGCTGGCCACGCTTCTCGCACGGCGCTCCGCCTGTCAAGCCATTCCGGACAAGTCTGGTGAACCGGATGAACCAGTCGGTATCGCCGTTCGCGGATCGTCGCCGCCCAGGGGCGAACAATTGCCTGGGCGGTCGACACGAACGGTCGATATCGTCCCGCGCATGACTTCCACACTCCGCCTGGAGAAGATCACGCCCGCCAACGTGGGCGCCGCCCTGGAGCTGCGGGTCCGGCCCGACCAGGAGAAGAACGTCGCTCCGGTGGTGAAGTCGCTCGCCGAGGCGTACGCGTACGGCACCACGGCCTGGCCGCGGTTGATCTTCGACGGTGACGAGCTCGTCGGCTTCGTCATGGCCTTCGTCGACATCACGTGGGACGCCGAGAAGGAGCCCGTCGACCGGCGCAGCGGCCTGTGGCGGCTCAACATCGCGGCCGGCCGGCAGGGCCGCGGGTACGGGCGATTCGCGGTGGACGCGGTCCGCGCGGAGATCGTCCGCACCGGCGGCGACAGGATGTACGTCACCTGGGAGCCGGGGGAGCAGGGGCCCGAGGACTTCTACCTGAAGCTCGGATTCCGCCCGACCGGCGAATCCGCCGGGGGCCAGACGGTCGGCGTCCTCGACCTGACCTGACCAGACCAGACCAGACCTGGCCTGACCCGACCAGACCAGACCTGACCTGACCTGACCAGACCAGACCTGGCCTCGACCTGACCTGGCCTCGACCTGGCCTGGCCTCGACCTGACGGGAGCCGACCCGGCCGGAGCGGGAGAAGGGCCCCGCCCGGTTCGTCAGATACCCGGGCGGGGCCCTTCCGTCCCTGTGCCGCTCCGGGGCTAGCCGGAGCAGCCCCCGCACTGGCACGGCCCGCCGGACTGGCAGCCGCAGCCGCAGCCCGAGCCGCACCCGCAGGCGCCGAGAACGGGCAGGTACACCGGGTCGCGCGGCTCCTGCCGGGGGTCTGTGGTCGGGGATTCGGCCATGGGTCCCTCCTCGAAGGCGTAGGTCGCCTCTTCCCATTGCATGCCCATCGAACCGGGCGCATCAACGGCGCACAGAGGTGCGGCCCGTCCCCGCGTCGCCTCCGGGCGCCCTCCGCGGCATGCCGGGAAACGGTCCGGGGGCCGGCCCGGGGACAACCCGGGCCGGCCCCCGGGAGCCCCGCCCGGCTCCCCGTGCCGTTACGCGCCCTCGACCGGCGCGTCCGACTGCTGCAGCTCGTCCGCGTGCTCGCCCGTCACCAGGTACACCACGCGCTTCGCGACCGACACCGCGTGGTCCGCGAACCGCTCGTAGTAGCGGCCCAGCAGCGTCACGTCCACGGCCGTCTCGATGCCGTGCTTCCAGCGGTCGTCCATCAGGTGCTGGAAGAGCGTCCGGTGCAGCAGGTCCATCTCGTCGTCGTCCTGCTCCAGCTGGAGCGCCAGGTCGACGTCCTTCGTGATGATGACCTCCGCGGCCTTCGCCATCAGGCGCTGCGCCAGCTGCCCCATCTCCAGGATCGTGGCGTGCAGGTCCCGCGGCACGGCCGTGTCCGGGAAGCGCAGCCGCGCGAGCTTCGCGACGTGCTGGGCCAGGTCGCCCGAGCGCTCCAGGTCGGCGCTCATCCGCAGCGAGGTGACCACGATCCGCAGGTCCGTCGCCACCGGCTGCTGCCGCGCGAGCAGGGCTATCGCCCGGGCCTCCAGGTCGTGCTGGAGGTCGTCGACCTTCTGGTCGGCCGCGATGACGGTCTCGGCGAGCTTCAGGTCCGCGTCGAGCATCGCCGTCGTGGCGCGTCCGATCGCCGACCCGACGAGCCGGGCCATCTCGACCAGGCTCTCTCCGATCGAGTCGAGTTCCTCGTGGTACGCGTCCCGCATGGGTGTCCCTCTTTCTCCGCGGCAGTCCTGGGTCCGGGTGGGGCTCGGACCCCACGCTCCCACGTTCGGACCCGTACGCGTCCGGCTCCTCCCGCCCATGTGAACCGGCTCTTTACCCCCGGTGAACTCTGGGCGACGCGCGCCGCCCCTTCCACCAGGTCAAATGAACCGGCACCGTCCCCAGGGTGAACTCTGGGCGACGACTGTTCGAGCAGCCACTCGGACGGCTGGGAGAGTGTCCCTCACCCCGCATAACCTGGATGGCATGGACGTGAACGCGGCGGTCGCCGCATTGGCAGCGATCGCCGGGGTGTGCACCGGCGTGATCGCCATGCTGGCGTTCCGCTGGAGCGAACGCGACCAGGCGCGGCCCACCCGGACCTCGCTGCACACCGACGCGGTGCTGCCGCCCGGGGTCGACACGGTGCTGTCCGTGCTGCGCTCCTCCGCTGTGGTGCTCGACGAGAGCGACTCGGTGGTCAAGGCCAGCTCGGCGGCGTACGCCCTCGGCCTGGTCCGCGGCGGGAAGCTGGCCGTCGAGCCGATGCTCAACATGGCCCGGGACACCCGCCGTGACGGGGAGATACGCCAGGTCGAGCTGGATCTGCCCCGGCGCGGTACCAGCCGTGTCGAGGCCCTCGCGGTCTCCGCCCGGGTGGCGCCCCTCGGCTCCCGCCTGGTGCTGCTGCTGGTCGAGGACCTGACCGAGGCCCGCCGCATCGAGGCGGTACGGCGCGACTTCGTCGCCAACGTCAGCCACGAGCTCAAGACCCCGACCGGCGCGCTGTCCCTGCTCTCCGAGGCCGTCATGGACGCCTCGGACGACCCCGAGGCGGTCACCCGCTTCGCCGGCCGGATGCAGATCGAGGCGACCCGCCTGACCAACCTCGTACAGGAGCTCATCGACCTCTCGCGGGTGCAGAACGACGACCCGCTGGAGGACTCGGAGCCGGTACGGGTCGACGAGCTCGTCGCCGAGGCCATCGACCGCTCCCGCCACACGGCCTCCACCAAACAGATCACCATGGCCTCCGGCGGCACCGCCGACCTGCGCGTCTGGGGCAGCCGCGGCCAGCTCGCCGCCGCCCTCGGCAACCTCGTCGAGAACGCCGTCAACTACTCGCCGGCCCACACCCGCGTGGGTGTCGCGGCCCGCAAGATCGCCGCGCCCGGCGGCGACCTGATCGAGATAGCCGTCACCGACCAGGGCATCGGCATCCCCGACAAGGACAAGGAGCGCATCTTCGAGCGCTTCTACCGCGTCGACCCGGCCCGCTCCCGTGCGACGGGCGGTACGGGCCTCGGCCTGGCCATCGTCAAGCACGTCGCCGCCTCGCACGGCGGTGAGGTCACCGTCTGGAGCACCGAAGGCCAGGGCTCCACCTTCACCCTGCGGCTGCCCGAGGCGGGCTCCGCGCGGGACCGTCGTCCGCCCGACTCACCCACCCCCGATCTCATGACCGAACCGCTCCCTGCCCCGGAGGTCCTTCCGTGACCCGAGTGCTCGTCGTCGAGGATGAGGAATCCTTCAGCGACGCCCTGTCGTACATGCTCCGCAAGGAAGGCTTCGAGGTCGCGGTCGCCGCGACCGGGCCCGACGGACTCGACGAGTTCGAGCGCAACGGAGCGGACCTCGTCCTCCTCGACCTGATGCTGCCGGGTCTGCCCGGTACCGAGGTGTGCCGCCAGCTGCGCGGCCGCTCGAACGTCCCGGTGATCATGGTGACCGCCAAGGACAGCGAGATCGACAAGGTCGTCGGCCTGGAGATAGGAGCCGACGACTACGTGACCAAGCCGTTCTCCTCGCGGGAGCTGGTCGCGCGCATCCGCGCCGTCCTGCGCCGCCGCGGCGAGCCGGAGGAGGTCACCCCGGCGGCCCTGGAGGCCGGCCCGGTCCGGATGGACGTGGACCGGCACGTCGTCACGGTCTCCGGCGGCAAGGTCGACCTCCCGCTGAAGGAGTTCGACCTGCTGGAGATGCTGCTGCGGAACGCGGGCCGCGTGCTGACCCGCATGCAGCTCATCGACCGGGTCTGGGGCGCGGACTACGTCGGCGACACCAAGACCCTCGACGTCCACGTCAAGCGCCTGCGGGCGAAGATCGAGCCCGACCCGGGCGCGCCGCGGTACCTGGTCACGGTCCGCGGGCTCGGCTACAAGTTCGAGCCGTAGACCGGCAGCCCCCACGGAAGCAGAAGAAGGGGCGCCCCACCGGAATCCTCCGGTGGGGCGCCCCTTCTTCGTGCGTGGCTCAGTGGCCGGCCGCGTGGCTGGCCTCGCCCGAGGGCTCGCCGGACGGGGTGCCCGACGGCGTGCCCGAGGGGGTGCCCGACGGCGTGGTGGTCGGCGCGGTGACCGGCGGCTTCGGGAGCTCGCTCGGGCCGTACTCCTTGAAGTAGCTGGTCGCGGGCACGACGAAGGCGCTCAGGCCCACCTCGCCGGTCTGGCTCAGCTTGAAGACGACCTGCTGGGAGTCGCCGTCCTTCACGGCCTCGTGGCCGTTCTCGATCACGGCGGAGGCGTTGCCCTTGCCGCCGATGAGGACGGAGCCGCCCGCGGGGACCGTGATCGGTCCGGCGCCTTCGGCGGCCTTGAGCTTCACCGTCGCCGCGGAGCCCGGCAGGGTGATCGCGTCGATGGTCTGCTGCGTGCTGCCGTTGTTGAAGACGGTGGCCGAGACGACGGCCGGGCCCGCGGTGGTGAGCCCGGGCTGCGTGATGACCACGGCGTTCTGGACCTTGATGTCCTCGACGGTGACGGCGGCGTTGTCGGGCTGCACCTGGAGGGTCTGCGCGTCATTGCCCGCGCCACACGCGGACAGGGCGGCGATCGAGAACACGACGGCGGTGGCGGCGAGGGCGCCGCGTCGAAGGCTGCGGCTCACGGCGGCGGCATCTCCTAGGACGTACGGACAGACAGTGGACTGCCTGCTGCGCAGGCCCGGGGACCGGCAGCGGACGAAGGTGGAGCTAAGGGTGTGTCAGCGCGCTTAGGTTACCGAGCCGCACTCTCCGTCCCGCACCCGACCCRCCCCTTCGAGCCTCCTCCCGCTCGCTCGGGGCCCTCCGGATGGCCGGATACGGCCCATTGACCTGTCGTTCACAAAACCGCCTTGATCAATTCGGCGGCCGTCCGCGCATTCCGCCGCCGGCGCCCCGGGAAATCCCGCTCGGCTCACCCGTTGATCAATTCGGGATTCGATCCGGCTTGCATCCGTACGAGTGACCGATCCTCGAACGGAGTGCCTGGAGATGCCCGCCACGAACCCGGCAAAACGGGACATCCTCCCTCTCGTCAGGACGCCCGGACGGGTGTAACGTGCGCGTTTCTCTGCGTCCACGCAGCGGCTCCGACCTGCGAATACCGCCTTCCGGAAGCTCTCCGCAGCACGATCGTGTTGCTGTTGTCAAGCCCCGAGATATGCCCTGACCTGCGAAAACGCCATTCAGAAGAAGCCGTATCCGTGTTACCCTGGATAGCCACGGAAGGGGTACCTGTCACATGACGTTCAAGGTTGGCGACACCGTGGTCTATCCCCATCACGGGGCCGCGCTGATCGAGGCCATCGAAACTCGCCAGATCAAAGGCGTGGACAAGACCTACTTGGTGCTCAAGGTCGCCCAGGGCGACCTGACGGTTCGTGTGCCGGCGGACAATGCGGAGTTCGTCGGTGTTCGCGATGTTGTCGGTCAGGATGGGCTGGACCGGGTCTTCGAGGTGCTGCGTGCACCGTACGCCGAAGAGCCCACCAACTGGTCCCGTCGCTACAAGGCGAACCTCGAGAAGCTCGCCTCCGGCGATGTCATCAAGGTCGCCGAAGTAGTGCGCGACCTGTGGCGCCGGGAGCGGGAGCGCGGTCTCTCCGCAGGTGAGAAGCGCATGCTCGCCAAGGCGCGGCAGATCCTGGTGAGCGAGCTCGCGCTCGCGGAGAACACCAACGAGGACAAGGCCGAGGCTCTCCTCGACGAGGTCCTCGCGTCCTGATCAAGAAGCGATGCCGCGGTGCCCGCTGACGTGCTGTGAAGATCACAGTGCCGTCGCCGGGCGCTGCGGCATGTCCGCGTCTTTTCGCTGCACGGCGTGTCGGTGACCCATGTCGCCACCGCGCCGAAGCGGTCGATCCCGGCACCGACCTCACCGTCGGTGCCGACGTAACCCCTGTCCCCTGATCCCGTCCCCTCGCGCCGTCTTCCCCTGTGTCCGCGCGGAACGCCTCCGACCGTCGTCACGGAAAGGGCCCGGTCGAGGCGTCGCGTCGGTGCTCTCCGGCCCATGGCCGGGGTTGCCCTGAGGGCCATACCCATGTCGGCCGAGGAAACAAACCTGCCGGAGTGGAACCGATGACAGACCAGACGCGTCCCGCGCGAACCGCCGCGGTGATCCCCGCGGCGGGCCGGGGCGTACGGCTCGGCCCGGGCGCCCCCAAGGCGCTCCGCGCGCTGAACGGCACCCCCATGCTCATCCACGCCGTCCGGGCGATGGCCGCCTCCCGCGCCGTCTCCCTGGTCGTCGTGGTCGCGCCCTCCGACGGAGCCGCGGAGGTCAAGAACCTCCTCGACACCCACGCCCTGCCCGAACGGACCGACTACCTCGTCGTCCCCGGCGGCGAGACCCGCCAGGAGTCCGTACGCCTCGGCCTCGAGGCACTCCCCGAGGGCATCACCACCGTCCTCGTCCACGACGCGGCCCGCCCGCTGGTCCCCGTCGACACGGTCGACGCCGTCGTCGAGGCCGTCCGCGACGGGGCCGTCGCCGTCGTCCCCGCCCTGCCGGTCGCCGACACCGTCAAGGAGGTCGAACCCGCCGAGGAGAAGGGCCGGCCCGAGCAGGTCGTCGCCACTCCCGAGCGCTCCCGGCTGCGCGCCGTGCAGACCCCGCAGGGCTTCGACCGCGACACGCTCGTCAACGCCCACGCCACCATCGCCCTCACCGGCGACGGCGCCACCGACGACGCCGGCATGGTCGAACGGCTCGGCGCCCCCGTCGTGGTCGTCCCCGGCCACGAAGAGGCGTTCAAGGTGACCCGCCCCCTCGACCTCGTCCTCGCCGAGGCCGTACTCGCCCGCAGGAGGGCCAACGATGGCTTCTGAGCCGACGCCGACGCCGACGCCGACGCCGTACACGCCGCCGCTGCCGCGCACCGGCATCGGCACCGACGTCCACGCCTTCGAGCAGGGCCGCCCCCTGTGGTGCGCCGGTCTCCTCTGGGAGGAGTCCGACAGCGACGGGTTCGGCCTCGCCGGCCACTCGGACGGCGACGTCGCCGCCCACGCCGCGTGCGACGCCCTCTTCTCCGCCGCCGGCATCGGCGACCTCGGCGCCCACTTCGGCACCTCCCGCCCCGAGTGGTCCGGCGCCTCCGGCGTCACCCTGCTCACCGAGGCCGCCCGCATCGTCCGCGCCGAGGGCTACGAGATCGGCAACGTCGCCGTCCAGGTGATCGGTGTCCGCCCCAAGGTCGGCAAGCGCCGCGACGAGGCCCAGAAGGTCCTGAGCGAGGCGATCGGCGCCCCGGTCTCCGTCTCCGGCACCACCACCGACGGCCTCGGCCTGACCGGTCGCGCCGAAGGACTCGCCGCCCTCGCCACCGCCCTGGTGGTCCGCGTCGGCGACCCTGCCGGTCGGTAGCCCGCGGGCCGCCGTCCGGAAAGCCCCGCCCGGCCCGTGGCGCGCACCCGCGAAGGGCACGCGCCGCGGAGCCGTACGGGCGCACCCGCGCCCGCCCACCGCGAAAAAGACCCCCCGGGGCCGGGAATCGGTCGCGGGGCACTACCACACGCCCACTACCCTGGTGTGGTGACCATTCGCCTGTACGACACCAACGCCCGGCAGATCCGTGACTTCAACCCCCTCACACCGGGCTGTGTCTCGATCTACCTCTGTGGTGCCACCGTTCAGGCGGCCCCGCACATCGGCCACATCCGCTCGGGGCTGAACTTCGACATCATGCGCCGCTGGTTCGAGTACCGCGGCTACGACGTCACGTTCATCCGCAACGTCACCGACATCGACGACAAGATCATCGCCAAGGCCGCCGACCAGGGCCGCCCCTGGTGGTCCATCGGCTACGAGAACGAGCGCGCCTTCAACGACGGCTACGACGCCCTCGGTTGCCTGCCGCCCACCTACGAGCCGCGCGCCACCGGGCACGTCCCCGAGATGATCGAGATGATGCGCGGCCTCATCGAGCGCGGCCACGCCTACGAGGCCGACGGCAGCGTCTACTTCGACGTGCGCTCCTTCCCGGGCTACCTCGAACTCTCCAACCAGGACATCGACGACCTGCGCCAGCCCGACGAGGGCGTCGCCGGCAAGCGCGACCCGCGCGACTTCGCCATGTGGAAGGCCACCAAGCCGGGCGAGCCCGACTGGGAGACGCCCTGGGGCCGCGGCCGCCCCGGCTGGCACCTGGAGTGCTCGGCCATGGCCCACAAGTACCTGGGCTCCGCCTTCGACATCCACGGCGGCGGCCTCGACCTGATCTTCCCGCACCACGAGAACGAGATCGCCCAGGCCAAGGCCTTCGGCGACGCCTTCGCCTCGTACTGGGTGCACAACGCCTGGGTCACCATGAGCGGCGAGAAGATGTCGAAGTCGCTCGGCAACTCGGTCCTCGTGTCCGAGATGGTCAAGAACTGGCGCCCCATCGTCCTGCGCTACTACCTCGGCACCCCGCACTACCGCTCGATGATCGAGTACAGCGAGGACTCTCTGCGCGAGGCCGAGTCCGCGTTCGCGCGCATCGAGGGCTTCGTCCAGCGCGTCACCGAGAAGGCCGGCAAGACCGTCGCCCCCGCCGCCGACGTGCCCCCGGCCTTCGCCGAGGCCATGGACGACGACCTCGGCGTGCCGCACGCGCTCGCGATCATCCACACCACTGTGCGGCAGGGCAACAGCGCCCTCGCCGCCGACGACAAGGACGAGGCCATCGCCCGCCTCGCCGAGGTCCGCGCCATGCTCGGCGTCCTGGGCCTGGACCCCCTCGACCCCCACTGGGCCGAGGAGACCGACCGCGGCGAGGAACTCCACGGCGTCGTCGACACTCTCGTACGCCTCGTGCTCCAGCAGCGCGAGTCGGCCCGGGAACGCAAGGACTGGACGACCGCCGACGCCATCCGCGACCAGCTCACGCAGTCCGGCCTCGCCATCGAGGACAGCCCGGACGGCCCCCGCTGGACGCTGGGCAACCGCTGATGATGTGCCGCTCGGGGAGCCGGGCGGCACACTTCACTTACAGACCTATGTACGCAACACCGAGGATTAGGTAGTCATGGCCGGGAACAGCCAGCGCAGGAACCGCCGCACGTCCAACAAGAAGGGCGCGACGGTCGGCAGCGGTGGCCAGCGGCGCAAGGGCCTCGAGGGCAAGGGCCCCACGCCGCCCGCCTCCGCCCGCAAGGGTCACAAGAAGAACCGCGTCGCCAACGCCCAGGCCAAGCACGCCGCCGCCCGCCGCCCATCTCGGAGGTGCCCTTGGGGCCGCCGCGGCGGCCCCAAGGGCACCTCCGAGATGGTCGTCGGCCGCAACCCGGTCTTCGAGGCGCTCCGCGACGGCGTGCCCGCCACCACGCTCTTCGTCCAGCAGTACATCGACAACGACGAGCGCGTCCGCGACGTCCTCAAGCTCGCCGGCGACCGCGGCAACATCAACCTGATGGAAGCCCCCCGCGCCGAGCTCGACCGGATGACCAACGGGCTCAACCACCAGGGCCTCGTCCTCCAGGTCCCGCCGTACGAGTACGCGCACCCCGAGGACCTCACCGCCGCCGCGTACGACAACCACGAGGACCCGCTGATCGTCGCCCTCGACGGCGTCACCGACCCGCGCAACCTCGGCGCCATCGTCCGCTCCGTCTCCGCCTTCGGCGGCCACGGCGTCGTCGTCCCCGAGCGCCGCGCCGCCGGCATGACCGCCGGCGCCTGGAAGTCCTCCGCCGGCACCGCCGCCCGCACCCCCGTCTCCCGCGTCACCAACCTGACCCGGGCGCTCGAGGGCTACCAGAAGGAAGGCCTGACGGTCGTCGGCCTCGCCGCCGACGGCGAGCACACCGTCGAGGACCTCGAAGCGCTCGACGGCCCCGTCGTCATCGTCATCGGCAGCGAGGGCAAGGGCCTCGGCCGCCTCGTCGGCGAGACCTGCGACTACCGCGTCCGGATCTCCATGCCCGGTGGCGCCGAGTCGCTGAACGCGGGCGTCGCCGCGGGCATCGTCCTCTACGAGGTCGCCCGCCGCCGCGCCCACTGACGCACCCCCGCGCGCCCCGCGCACACGCCGTACCGGAACGGGCCCAGCTCCCTGAGCTGGGCCCTTTCCCACCGCGGGCGATCTTGACGGGTCTCGGACATTCCGAGCCCGTCAAGGCAGTGTCCTAACCCCGCGTCACTCGGTTAGATGAGTGTGGACACCAGAACGCCCCGGCCGGGGTTCGACGATCAGCCCGCGCTGAGCATGCTCAAAGTGGATTCCGATCCCGCGCAGGTCATCGTGAACCACGCCAGCTTCCGTGTGCGGCTCGCACCGGCCCACCAGCCGAAGTTCGCCGCCGCCCCCCGGATCTCCAGCCTCGGCGGAGCCCCCGCGGGCGCAGCCGCGGGCCGCCGTCGCCCCGTCGTGTGGACCGGCAAGTCCGCGCCCGGCGACCCCGGCGCGACCGGACTGCTCCAGGCCATGCGCGAGTCCTCCGTCTCCACCCTGGAGCCCCCCGCCCGCCTCGACGCCGGCGCCACCGGGCATGGAGATCCGGACGCGGTAGTCGCAGGTCTCGCCGACGAGGCGGCCGAGGCCCTTGCCCTCGCTGCCGATGACGATGACGACGGGGCCGTCGAGCGCTTCGAGGTCC
>NZ_RDBI01000040.1:2268634-2285831 GCF_008042125.1 Streptomyces sp. MS191 | reverse complement strand
GCTGCCCCCCATGCGGCGCGCCGAAGGCGCCTACGACCACGCCTACGAGCCCCCGTACGACAGCTCCCGCGACCGCGCCCACGACGACGACGTCACCGGCCGCCACGGCGACGGCCGCCACGGCAGGCCGTCCCGCCACGGCGCCGGCTGGGCCGAGAACGCCGCCACCGCGGGCGTCCGCCACGCCTACTACCCCGGGCGCCGGATGAACCTCGGAGTGGTGCTCCTCCCGCTCCGGCTTCTCCTCGGCTTCATCTGCATCTACGCCGGCATGGGCAAGCTCTGCGACCCCGTCTACTTCGACGGCGGCGAGCGCGGCTCCATGGTCAAGTGGCTCAACTCGCTGCACCCCTGGGCCCTGGCCGAACCCCTGCGCGACTTCGCCCTCCAGCACCCCGTCGGCGCCGGCCTGACCGTCGCCTTCCTCCAGGTCGTCGTCGGCGTCCTCACCGTCCTCGGCCTCTGGCAGCGCGTGGCCGCCGTCGTCGGCGCCCTGCTCTCCGCCGCGATGATCCTCACCGTCAGCTGGAGGACCGTCCCCGTCTACGACGCGCCCGACATCATCTTCCTCGCCGCCTGGTCCCCGCTGGTCATCGCCGGTGCCCCCGTCTACTCCATCGACGGCCGCCTCGCCGGCGAAGCCTGGCGCACCCTCGGCCCCCGCTCCGAGATCTGGGACCTGCGCCGCCGGGTCCTGCGCCGCGGCACCGTCGTCGCCGCGGTCGTCGTCGGCCTCACGCTCCTCGTCGGTTCCATGCTCGGCGGAGCCGTACGGTCCACCGAGATGGTCACCGTCCCCGGCCCCAACGACGACCCGATGAACCACCTGCCCGGCCGGGGCCTCCCCCAGGAGCCCGGTACGAGCACCCCGTCCCGCTCCGCCACCACGAAGCCCAAGCCCTCCGAGTCCGCCGGTGCCGACGGCAAGCGCGACGAGGAGAAGAAGACGGCCGAACCCAGCAAGACCGTGCGCGAGACCGGGCGGATCCGCGAGAGCCGCCCCACCGCCACCCGCGGCTCCGACAGCAGCCCGACCCAGTCCCGGCCGGCGCCCCCGCCGTCCACGGGCTCCGGCTCGGGCGGCACGAGCGGGGGATCGAGCAGCGGCGGCAGTTCCGGTGGCAGCGACGGCGGCTCCACCGACGGCGGTTCCACCAGCGGCGGCGCCCGCAACCCCATCGGCGGCCTGCTGGGCTGACCCGCCTCGACACGACGAACGCCGAAGGGCGGCACCGCATCCGTGCGGTGCCGCCCTTCGGTGTCTGTCGTGCCGGGACGGGGGCGGCCGCTGCGGCCTCCTGCGCGGTCGCGCCGGGGCGGCGCCGCTCCCCGGCCACCCGCTGGGCGTCCGGGCGCCCCGGTGCGGCGCTCCGGCCCCCCGGAGCGGGCGAGGTCCTCCGGAGCGGGCCGGGACGCCCCGGGGCTGTCAGGAGCCCTGGGAGGCCAGCTCCTTCGCCGCCTCGGTCAGGTCCTTCGCGGTGTCGATCGCCCGCCAGTAGGCCCCCTGGGGCAGCGGGAAGCCCGCCAGACGGCGTTCCCGGGCCAGCCGGGGGAACGTGGTCCGCTCGTGGTCGCCCCGGTCCGGCAGGAGGTCCGTGAAGGCGGCGGAGAAGACGTACACGCCGGCGTTGATCAGATACGGCGACGGCGGCGACTCGATGAAGTCGGTGATGTGCCCGAAGGTGTCGGTCTCGACGGCGCCCCACGGAATGCGGGGGCGGGCGAGTGCGAGGGTGGCCGTGGCGTCCCGCTCGTCGTGGAACGAGGCCATCTCACGCAGGGAGAACCGGGTCCAGATGTCGCCGTTCGTGGCGTACCAGGGGCGTCCGGGCTCGGGCAGGTGCGCGGCGGCGTACTTCAGGCCGCCGCCGCGGCCCAGCGGCTCCGGCTCGACGACGGTCGTCACACGGAGGGGCAGGGCGGCCTGCTTCAGCCAGTCCTGGAGCACCTCGGCCAGATGACCGCAGGAGACCACGGCGTCCGTCACGCCCTCGGAGGCGAGCCAGGACAGCTGATGGCCGATGATCGGGGTCCCGGTGCCCGGGATCTCGACCATCGGCTTGGGGCGGTCGTCGGTGTACGGGCGCAGGCGCGAGCCCTGGCCACCCGCCAGGATCACGGCCTGCGTCGGGGAGGTCTGCATACCGCGAACGATAGGCGCACTCCCTGGGGCCGATCGGGTCGACCGGCGTGGCGGCGTTCAGCTCGCGTACATCACACCGGTTGCGAACGAGGTGTCGCAGACCGGGCGGGAGAAGGACTGGGCGCGGGCGGGGCCGTAGTGCTGCACGGCGGCGCGGCCGAGGGCCTTGGCGATGGACATGCAGTGCTTGGCGAGCGACGGGCGGTTCTCGACCTCGCGCTGGAGGTGGGTGAGAGCCGTTCCGGGGTCCTTCTCCTGAAGCTCTGCGAGGAGCCGGTCGCGCAGAATATCCTGCGGGGCGCGGGACTTGGCGGGGACGGAGACGTCCTCGGAGGATGCGGTGAGCATCTGGGTCCCGGAGCTCTGGCCGGCCCACGGAACGGCGGACACCGCGAGCGTTCCGGAGAGCACCAGGACGACGGGCAGGACGAGTGCGAGAGAGCGGCCGATACGGCGGGCAGTGTGCGTCACGCAGGCGAGCGTAGCGGCCGGTGATGATATGGCGACATTTAGTCACTCTCGCGAGGGATGGTTCGAAGTGTCTTTTCGAATCCCGTGTTGACGCCGAGGCGGAAGTGGCGCCCGAATTGCCCGTAGTGTCGGGGTATTTGTCGACATAGGCGCGGCGCGCCGCCGGGATACGCGAACGGCCCCGCATCGGCAACCGATGCGAGGCCGTACGGCGGTGGCTTCAAGGTCAGCCGGAGAGGCGCTCGCCCGTCGAGGTGGAGAAGACGTGCAGCTCCTCGGCGCGCGGCACCACGTGCAGCACGGAGCCCTTCTGCGGCACGGCACGGCCGCCGACGCGGACGACCAGGTCCTTGTCCTCCGCGCCGACGCGCGCGGAGCCGTAGACGTAACCGTCGGCGCCGAGCTCCTCGACGACGTTCACGGAGACGGCCAGACCGGCGTCGCTGTCGGCGCCCGAGACGTCGAAGTGCTCGGGACGGATGCCGACGGTCACCGTCCTGTCGCCCCTGGCGGACGCGGCGGACAGCGCCTCGCGGGAGACCGGCACGACGCTGTTGCCGAACCGCACGCCGCCGTCGGTGATCGGGACCTCGACCAGGTTCATGGCCGGGGAGCCGATGAAGCCGGCGACGAAGAGGTTGGCGGGACGGTCGTACATGTTGCGCGGCGAGTCGACCTGCTGGAGCAGACCGTCCTTGAGCACGGCGACACGGTCGCCCATGGTCAGGGCCTCGACCTGGTCGTGGGTCACGTACACCGTCGTGATGCCGAGCCGGCGCTGCAGGCTCGCGATCTGCGTACGGGTGGAGACGCGGAGCTTGGCGTCGAGGTTCGACAGCGGCTCGTCCATGAGGAACACCTGCGGCTCACGCACGATGGCGCGACCCATGGCGACACGCTGGCGCTGACCGCCGGAGAGCGCCTTGGGCTTGCGGTCCAGGTACGGCGTGAGGTCGAGGATCTTCGCGGCCTCTTCGACCTTGGCGCGGATCTCGCTCTTGTTGACGCCGGCGATCTTGAGCGCGAAGCCCATGTTGTCGGCGACGGTCATGTGCGGGTACAGCGCGTAGTTCTGGAACACCATCGCGATGTCCCGGTCCTTGGGCGGCAGGTGGGTGACGTCACGGTCACCGATGCGGATGGAGCCGCCGTTGACGTCCTCCAGGCCCGCGAGCATGCGCAGGGAGGTGGACTTGCCGCAGCCGGAGGGACCGACGAGGACGAGGAACTCGCCGTCCGCGATCTCGATCTCCAGCTGGTCGACGGCGGGCTTGTCGGAACCCGGGTAGAGCCGGGTCGCCTTGTCGAAAGTGACGGAAGCCATGGTGATGTATCCCTTCACCGGCAGGAACGTGCCGGACGATCCGAGTGGAAGGAAGGATGGGTCTAGTCCACCGGAGTGAACCTCGGGTGACGCTACCTGGCGAGGGCTGATCTGTCAGTAGTCGAAGGCCAGTGATATTTCCGACCGGCGCCGGACGGTCGTTGGATACACTGCACTCGTTGCCTCCTTAGCTCAGCTGGCCAGAGCACCGCTCTTGTAAAGCGGGGGTCGTCGGTTCGAACCCGACAGGGGGCTCCAGAGCAGGACACACGAAGACCCCCGACCGATCTTGGTCGGGGGTCTTCGTGTGTCTTCGGATGACATCAACGGCGGCGGTCTGTGCCAGCCGCGGCCGCGAGCGCGCGGAGCGAAATGCGGGTGCCGGCTCCCGGGCCTGGCGGGCAGGATCACGCCATGTCGACCGATGTCAGCGGAATGATCGAGTGCCGTCCGGGAGCCCGGCTGTGGGGCGTGGACGATGAGGACACAGTCTGGGAAGCGGGCATCGATCTCTTCCTGCTGAACAGGGGCAACGCCTACGACGGCCTGGCGTGTCTCTTCGGAATCCGCAACTCCTTCGGCTTCCGACCGCTCGCCGAAGACCGTGGTTTCCCAGATGACGCGTCGGAAGAGCTGCGGAGGGACTTCATCGGCTACGGCGGCCCCGACTCCGTGTACGGGACGACGTGGCTGACCTGGGCTGAGCTCTCGACCGTCGACTGGCAGGAGACGGACGCCTCCGGCACACGGACACGCGCGTCAGCCGCAGGGTCTGACACCGACTGGGGTCGGGTCTGGAGTGCCATGCGTCTCCTCAGCGAGGTCCACGGCGAGGAGAACGTGCGTCTCGTCGTCTGGTTCTACTGACCCAACCCCAGCTCGGGCCGTTTGGCCGCACTGGCCATTCAGAGCACTCAGGCACGGTCGGGGCGGACCCCAGGGCGCGGTCGCTGGAGGAGCCGGTCCATGTGGCTGATGGCCTCGCGCTGGGTGTCCTGGACGACGTGGGTGTAGACGTCCATGGTCAGGCTGATCTGGCTGTGCCCGAGGATCTCCATCCCGACCCGGGGCGTGACGCCGGCGGCGGTGAGAAGCGTGGCGCAGCCGTGCCGGGCGTCGTGCAGGCGGATCTGGCGGAGGCCGGCGGTCTCGCTGACGCGGACGAAGGAACGGTGGACGCGTTCGGCCTCTACCCGTTCCACCGAATCTCCCGTCTCAGTTTCGTTCTCATTCAGCGCCGTTCACGGCCGTTCAGGGCGGCCCCTGAGCTCGCCCACGCTGGTTCCTGGAGCGCGCATGAACGCAGGTGAACAGTCTTGTACACCGGCTCCTACTGCATCAACAGACTTGAAAGCCTGCGCGCGGCCGGCGCTGGCAGGGCACTCTTGGCCATCGGCGGAGCCTGGCCGTCGGTTGGGTCCCGGGCTTGCACCGGGCCGCCCCCGGACAGAGCCAGGGATGCAGCTGCACTACAGAGCTGGACACCTCGGAAGCCGACCGCGCGCAGGTGGACGCTATCCCGAGGCACTGACAGACGCTGGCGAGGACCGTGCCCCATCCGTGCCAGATCGGGCGGGGAACCACGGGGAACGAGGGGCGCTGTCGGGCTCCGGGGTATCGATCAGCTCGCGCAGTGTCTGTGCATGTCAGGCGCGGCCCCGCCCTCCTTCTCCTGTAAAGCGGGGGTCGTCGGTTCGAACCCGACAGGGGGCTCCAGAGCAGGACACACGAAGACCCCCGACCATGATCGGTCGGGGGTCTTCGGCGTCTTCGGGTGGCATCGCTTAACGGCTCCATCGCAAGGGGTCGGCACACACCTGTGCACGAGCTATGTTCTATGGCATAGTCAATAGAAGAGTCATGAGGAGGACAGATGGCGCGCACCAAGGGCGGCACCCGGGACCGGATGGTCGACAGTGCGGTCAACCTGCTGGCGACACGCGGCGCGGCCGGAACGACGATCGACGGCGTGCTCGCGGCCAGCGGCGCACCGCGTGGATCCGTCTACCACCACTTCCCGGGCGGTCGCGAAGAGCTGATCACCGTCGCGGCGCGTGCAGCCGGTGAGCGCATGGCCGTGCTCCTTCAAGAGGGCGATGGCCCCGCGCAGCCCCGGCAGGCGCTCGCGCAGTTGGCGGACTTCTGGCGAACCCTTCTCACGGTCAGCGACTACCGGTCGGGCTGTGCGATTGCGGCGCTCACGGTGGGCGGCGCAGAGCAGATCCCGGCGGCTGCCGACATCGCCCGCGAAGTCTTCACCGGATGGCAGAACCAGTTCCGCGACCTGTTGCGCGCGAACGGGTTCGCCGCACCGCGTGCCGCGACGCTGGCCACCCTCACCGTCGCCTCGCTCGAAGGCGCGGTGATCCTGGCCCGGGCACAGCGCAGCACCGCGCCCCTGGACGCCGTCGTCGACGAGCTCACCGCACTGCTCTGACCACAACTGGCCCCCGCAGACCCCGATGCGCCGCATCCGTGCGGTCTTCGCTCCCCCTATCCCACCCAAGGAGATCTGCCATGCCCATGCTCGACGTCTACATCCCGACCGGCGCGCTCGACCCGGACGCCGAGCGCACCTTGATGGACGAACTCACCTCGATCTTGCTGCGCGCCGAAGGCGCGGACCCGTCGAACCCGTTCGCCCGGCAGATCTCCTGGGCGTTTCTGCACCGCCCGGAGGTCTTCGTAGCCGGCGCCGTCCCCGACAAGCCGCACTACCGGGTCATCGCGGGGGTTCCCGAGGGCCAGCTCAACGGCGCAGCCAAGAAGCAGCAGCTGGTTGCCGAGGTCACTGACGCCATCGTGCGCGCGGAGGGTGCGGACGACGAGAAGGCCAAGGATCGGGTCTGGGTGTTCCCGCTTGAGATCCCCGAGGGCCACTGGGGTTCCTTCGGCGGCATCCAGAGCCTGGGCAACATCCTGGGTGCGGCCATCGGCGACGCCGACAAGGGCCGCGGAGTCGCCCAGCACCGCATCGCCCAGAGCCGCCAGGAACGCGGCCTCCCCGCAGCCTGAGCACCAGGACCTCGCGCAGCCGGTCCCCGCGCACGCAGTCGGGCCGAGCTGAGGCCGTGCCGGAGCGAACCTGTGCAGCGGGGTCGTCGGTTCGAACCCGAGAGGGGTTCATGGCAAGGGCCGGCGCCGGGGCGTGATGCCCCGGTGCCGGCCCTTCCGCGTCCGGAGCGAGCCAGCCCGTGTCCCGGACCGGCCAGGTCCGGGACACGCGTGCGTCACACGGCGGTCAGCGGCCCGAGAGGCGGTCGGCCAGGGTGGCGATGCGGTCCGTCGTCGCGGTGTGGGTCGTCGCCTCGCGCCGGTCGGCCGCGCGGTAGGCCGCGTACATCGTCTGGACGCCGAGCCAGCGCAGCGGTTCCGGCTCCCACTTGCGGACCTTGTGGTCGACCCAGGGGAGTGTCGTCAGTTCGGTCGGGCCCGACTGGCCCGAGTCCTGCTGGATCAGGTCGCGCAGGGTGCGGGCCGCGAGGTTCGCCGTGGCGACGCCGGAGCCGACGTAGCCGCCGGCCCAGCCGAGGCCCGTGGAGCGGTCCAGGGTGACGGTGGCGCACCAGTCGCGGGGGACGCCGAGGACGCCGGACCAGGCGTGGGCGATGCCGAGGCCGGCGAGCGACGGGAAGAAGCGGATCAGGATCTCGCGGAGGGCTTCGACGGTCTGCGGCTGGGTGCGGCCGTCGTTGTCGGTCCTGGAGCCGTAGCGGTAGGGGACGCCCCGGCCGCCGAGGGCGATGCGGCCGTCGGCGGTGCGCTGGGCGTACATGTAGGCGTGGGCCATGTCGCCGAGGGTTTCGAGGCCGTTCCAGCCGATGGTGTCCCACTGGGCATCGGTGAGGGGCTCGGTGGCGATCATGGAGGAGTTCATGGGGAGCCAGGTGCGGCGCTGGCCGGCGAGGGAGGCCGTGAAGCCCTCGGTGCAGCGCAGGACGTAGGGCGCGCGGACGGTGCCGTACGGGGTGATCGCGTGCTTGGGCTTGATCTCCGTGACGGGGGTGGACTCGTGGACGGTGACGCCGAGGGCCTCGACGGCCGCGGCGAGGCCCTGGACGAGCTTGACGGGGTGGAGGCGGGCGCCGTGCGGGGTCCAGGTGGAGCCGACGGCGCCGGCGACGCGGATGCGGTCGGCGGTCTCGCGGGCTCCGTAGAGTTCGCGGTCCTTCTCGCCGAAGGCGAGTTCGACGGCGTGGAAGTCCCTGAGGCGGGAGAGCTGGGCCGGGGTGTGGGCGACCTCGAGGACGCCGCCGCGGTGGATGTCGGCGTCGATGTTCTCCGTCCGGCAGACGTCGATGACCTCGTCGACCGTGGTGTTCATGGCCTGCTGGAGACGGACGGCGGCCTCGTGGCCGTGGAGCGCGGCGTAGCGGTCGCGGCCGGCGATGCCGTTGTAGAGCCAGCCGCCGTTGCGTCCTGAGGCGCCGTAGCCGCAGAACTTGGCTTCGAGGACGGTGATGTTGAGGAAGGGGACGGCCTTCTTGAGGTAGTAGGCGGTCCAGAGGCCGGTGTAGCCGCCGCCGACGATGCAGACGTCGGCGGTGGTGTCTCCGGGCAGCGGTTCGCGGGGGGCGGGGGCGCCTTCCTGCGCGTACCAGAACGAGATGCCGCCGTTGACCGTGCTGCTCATGGTGTCCTCTGTCCCTGTGGGGCCTCTGGGGTGCGTGGGCCGGAGGTTACTGGATGGGCGCGGGGCGTGGGCCTGCGGATTTCGTCGGATCTCGGCGCCGCGCCGTGCGGGTACGCGGCTTGTGATCCACATTCCGGAGGAACTGTCCGCTTCTCGAATCCGGTTCGACGGGCGGGCCGGCCGGGCGTGCGTCGCGGCGCGGCCGTGTGGGAGGTGCAGTCGCCGGACGAGGAGAACGCGGGCCAGGCGACGGCGCTGGACGCGGAAGGTGTCCATCGCCCGGACGCCGCTTTCTCGTGCGAGGTGATCCGGTGCAGGGTGGTCGCATGATTCGTGCCGCCACTCCCGCCGACGTCCCTGTGCTCCACGCGATGGTCCGTGAGCTGGCCGACTACGAGAAGGCGGCGCACGAGGTGCGTGCGACGCCGGAGCAGTTGCGTGAGGCGTTGTTCGGGGAGCGCCCGGCGGTGTTCGCGCACATCGCGGAGACGGACGAGGGCGAGGTCGTGGGCTTCAGCCTGTGGTTCCTGAGCTTCTCGACGTGGCGTGGGGTGCACGGGATCCACCTGGAGGATCTGTACGTGCGGCCGGGGGTGCGGGGCGGCGGCTACGGCAAGGCGCTGTTGCGGGAGTTGGCGCGGACGTGCGTGGAGCGGGGGTACGAGCGCCTGGAGTGGTCGGTGCTGCGGTGGAACGCTCCGTCGATCGCGTTCTACGAGTCGTTGGGCGCGCGGCCTCAGGAGGAGTGGGAGGTCTACCGGCTGACCGACGGGGCGTTGGCGGCGTTGGGCTCGGTGGGGTAGGCGCAGGGGTGGGCGCGGTGGCCTGGGGCGCCCCGGCGCGCCGCGGCTCGGTGGCTTCGTGGGCGCACCCGCACCGGCACCGCCGGGTCGGTGCCGGTGCGGGTGCGGGTGCGGTGCCGGGGCGGGCGGCCAGGGCGAAAGTAGCGCCGTCCGCCCGGAGCGGGGCGGGCGGGACTTTCGCAGCGCGCCCTAGGGGATGAGGACGACTTTGCCGATGGTGCCCCGGTTCTCCAGGGCGCGGTGGGCGGCGGCGKCCTCGGCCAGGGGGAAGCGGTGGACGGCGGGGCGGAGGCGGCCGGCGGCCGCTTCGGCGAGGGAGGCGAGTTCGAGGGCGCGGACGTCGCCGCCGGCCTTCTGGATCATGACGGGGCCGAGGACTCCCTGCGAGGTGATGCCGCGCGCGGTGAGTTCCTCCTCGGTGAAGCCGAGGGGTTCGCCGTCGTGGATGCCCTGGCCCGACCATCCGAAGACGAGGTGCCGGCCGCCCTTGCCGAGGAGGTCGACGGCGGCGCGGCCGGTGTCGCCTCCGACGGAGTCGAAGACGACGGTGGCGTCCTTGCCGAGGGTGTCGAGGTGGGCGCGGACCTGTGCGGGCCAGTCGGGCCGGGTGTAGTCGACGGCGAGGTCGGCGCCGTTCTCCCGGACGAGGGCGACCTTCTCGGGGCCGCCGGCGAGGCCGATGACGGTGGCGCCGGCGTTCTTCGCGGACTGGACGAGGAGGGTGCCGATGCCGCCCGCGGCGGCGGGGACGACGGCGACGGAGTCGGGGCCGAGGGTGGTGAACTGGAGGATGCCGAGGGTCGTGCGGCCGGTGCCGACCATGGCGACGGCCTCCGCCTCGCCGAGGGTGTCGGGCAGGGCGTGGAGCCGGGTGGCGTCGACGACGGCGAGTTCGGCGTAGCCGCCGGGGGCGAGGCCGAGGTGGGCGACGACGCGCCGGCCGAGCCAGCTCGGGTCGGTGCCTTCGCCGAGGGCGTCGACCGTGCCGGCGACTTCGCGGCCCGGGATGGTGGGGAGCTCGGCGGGGGCGGGGAAGGGGCCGGTCATGCCCTCGCGCAGGGCCGTGTCGAGGAGGTGGACGCCGGCCGCGGCGACCGCGATCCGGACCTGGCCAGGGCCGGGTACGGGATCGGCGGTCTCCTCGTGGACGAGGTTCTCGGCGGGGCCGAAGGCGTGGAGGCGGATGGCGTGCATGGCGGGCTCCCCTGGTCCGGTGGTGCTGTGTCCGTTGGTGGGCCCAGCCTTCAATCTCAAGCGCGCTTGAGGTCAAGCCGGTGGGCGCGCAGCGCCAGGGACACCGCTTCGACGGCGCTGGTGAAGGAGACCTCGGACAGCACGCCGGGTGCGGCGACCTGGTCGCCGACCAGGTAGACCCCGTCGCCGCGGTCGATCGCGGGGCGGTCGCGCCAGGTGGTGCCGGGGCGGTCGACGGCTCCCGTACGGCCGGTGCTGACGGCCTCGCGGCGCCAGACGGTGCGTTCGCGCCAGTGGGGGAAGGCGAGGTCGAGGAGGCGTTCGGCGTGGGCGATGCCGTCGGCCTTGGACTGGCCCGGGGCGAGCGGGAGTTGGGCCTGGATGAGCTGCTCGCCGGCCGGGGCGAGGGAGGGGTCCTGGGCGGTGAAGCGCTCGATCCAGCCGGGGGCGTCGAGGTCGGACACGACGAAGGGATCGCCGGCGCGGGTGCGCAGCGCGAGGTCGAACAGGACGGTGCGTCCGCTGTCCCAGGTCAGGCCGGGGTCGCCGAGGAGGCGGGCGGCCGCGGGCAGGGAGGTGGCGACGACGACGGGGCCGTCGGCGAGCGGCAGCGTGTCGAGGCGGGAGGCGGTCTCGATGCGTACGCCGAGGTCCCAGGCACGGGCCGCCATCCGGTCCACGAGCTGTCCCCAGCCGCCGCGGAGGTACTGGGCCTCGGGCGGCAGGGCGGCGGCCCGGTGCAGGCGCTCCTGGACGAAGCGGGCGGACAGGGAGCCGGGGTCGTGGTGGAAGAGGGCGACGCCGCTGTAGGCGGCGGCGGTGCGGGCGGTGGCGGGGCCGGCGACGCGGGTGGCCCAGGTGAGGAAGTCGGTGTCGACGGGGGCCAGGTCGGCCGTGCGGAGGGTGTGGCGCAGGAATCCGAGCGGCGGGGTGCGGCGCAGGGTTCCGGCGCGGTGGAAGCGGAAGCGGGCCGCTTCGAGGAGGGGCAGAGGCGCGAGCGGGCCGAGGAGGTCGCGCTGCTTCAGCCAGGTCCAGTGCGGTCCGCCGCGGTAGAGGGCGTGCGGCCCCTCGTTGGTGCGGTACGGGCCCTCGGCGGTGCGGGCCCGGCCGCCGAGGGTGTGGTGGGCCTCGTGGAGGGTGACCCTGGCCCCTGCCTCGGCCGCGGTGACGGCCGCCGTGAGTCCGGCGAAGCCGCCTCCGACGACGGTGATCTGCTTCATGTGCCGCTCCCTGGTCTCGGTCTCACAGGGGGGACGGTGGGGGTGGCCCGCTCCGTGACATCGGGGCGCTGTCGGTGGCGCACCTCACAATGAGGGCATGGTGGCGAGGAAGAAGAAGGTGGCGGTCGCGCGGCGGCCGGAGGTGCGGTTGCCGCCGCTGACGGCGTACGAGGGCGGGCTGGAACCGGACGGCGACTACGACGGCCTGGAGTTCGCCGGGCTCGATCTGGCGGAGCAGGACGGGCCGGGGGCGCGGTTCCTGGACTGCGCGGTGCGCGAGTGCGCCGTGGACGGGACGCGGCTCACCGGTGCGCGGCTGCTGGATTCGGTGCTGACCGGGATCCGCGGGGTGGGGACGGATCTGGTGGGGGCGTCCCTGCGGGACGTCGAGGTCGTCGACGCGCGGCTCGGCGGGGCGCAGCTGCACGGGGCGGTGCTGGAGCGGGTGCTGGTGCGGGGCGGGAAGATCGACTACCTGAACCTGCGGGCGGCGAAGCTCAAGGACGTCGTCTTCGAGGGGTGCGTGCTGAGCGAGCCGGACTTCGGGGGCGCGTCGCTGGAGCGGGTGGAGTTCCGCGACTGCGTCCTGACGGGGGCGGACTTCGGCGCGGCCCGGCTGAAGGACGTGGATCTGCGGACGGTGCAGCGGCTGGAGATCGCGCGCGGGGTGGACTCGCTGGCGGGCGCGGTGATCAGTACGGCCCAGCTGCTGGACCTGGCACCGGTGTTCGCGGCGCAGCTGGGGGTGCGGGTGGAGGACTGACCGGGTGCGGGTTCCGGTGTCGGCGTCGGTGCCCGGCGTCGGCCGGTTCCGCCCGGGCGGCCGGACGCCCTGTGGTCCGGGCGCCCGTCGGGTGCGTACCGGCTGCCGTGCTCGGGGAGCGCCGTGAACCGGGCTCAGGGGATGCGGGGGAAGCGGGCCTGGAGGTCCCAGATCGCGGGGTTGTCGCCGAGGCCCTCGTGCATGTCGGTGAGGTCGGCGATCAGGTCGTGCAGGAAGTCGCGGGCCTCGCGGCGCAGTTCGGCGTGTCCGAAGGTGAGCGGGGCCTCGTCGCCCGGCATCCAGTCGGCCTCGACGTCCACCCAGCCGAAACGGCGCTCGAAGAGCATGAGGTCGGAGGACTCGGTGAAGTCGAGCTCGGCGTACTGCGGCTTCGCGGCCCGGCTGCCGCGCGGGTCGCGGTCGAGCCGCTCGACGATGTCGCACAGCGCCCACGCGAAGTCGAGCACCGGCACCCATCCCCAGGCTGTGGACACCTCGCGGTCGGCCTTGGGGTCGGCGAGGTAGACGTCCCCGCAGAAGAGGTCGTGGCGCAGGGCGTGGACGTCCGCGCGGCGGTAGTCGGTCTGCGGGGGGTCGGGGAAGCGTCGGGAGAGGGAGTAGCCGATGTCGAGCACGGACCGATGGTCCCACGGCGGGCGGAGGTCGCCCTCCGCCCGCGCTCCCGGATCAGCCGCGCGTGCGGGCGTGCAGGGTGCGGGCCACCCGCGGGCCCAGCCAGCGCTTGAGCCGGCGCAGCGGCTCCAGCTGGTCGGCCGCCTTGTCGATCCGGTAGTAGAGCTGCGGCGGGATGTGCGGGAGCAGCGGGGAGTGCCGCTGCCCGAGGAGCGCGAACATCTGGACCGGGGCCAGGCGCATGTAGCGCGGCAGGTTCTCGTACCAGCGGGCGCTGTAGCGGGCCGCGCTCTGCGCCGAGAGGAGTTCGGCGCGGCGCCGGCGCCCGTAGCGGCTCAGGGCCGTGCCGAGGTCCGCGGTGTCCTCGCGCAGCGCCTCGGCGAGGGCGAGCGCGTCCTCCAGGGCCAGCGTCGTGCCCGCGCCGATCGAGTAGTGCGTGGTGTGGGCGGCGTCGCCGAGCAGCACCAGGTTGCCGTGGTGCCAGGAGCGGTTCGTCAGCGTGCGGAAGTTCAGCCACTGCGCGCTGCCGCCGGCCTGCGCGCGGCCGATCAGCTCGTGGCCCTCCAGGAGGCCGACGAACAGCTTCTCGAGCAGCGCCAGGCTGTCCGCCTCGTCGAGCCGGTCGAGACCGAGCCCGCTCCAGGTCTCCGGCGAGCACTCCACGACGCAGGTCGACTGCTCCCCGCTGAAGCCGTAGGCGTAGCACCAGATCCAGCCGTGGTCCGTCTCCACGAAGGAGAAGGTGAAGGAGTCGAAGACCTTGGTGGTGCCGAGCCAGATGTACTGGTTGCGGCCGAGGACGGTCTCCGAGCCGAAATGGGCGGCGTGGCGCTCGCGCAGCACGCTGTTGACCCCGTCGCCGGCGACGACCAGGTCGGCGTCGGCGAGCTCCTCGGCCGGGTCGGTGATCTCGTGCTCGAACTCGACCCGTACGCCCAGGGACTCGGCCCGCTCGGTGAGCAGGGCGAGCATCGTGCGGCGGCCGATGCCGAAGCCCGCGTCGCCGCGGTGCACCGTGCGTTCCTCGCGGACGATGGCGACACCGTCGGTCCAGGTGACCGACGCCGCGCTGATCGCCTCGGCGGACTCCGGGTCACCGGCCCGCAGCTTGTCCAGCAGTCCGGCCCAGTAGGTGACGCCCCAGCCGTAGGTGGAGCCGGCCGGGTTTTTCTCGTAGACGGTGATCTCGTGGGACGGGTCCTGCCGCTTCATCAGGATCGCGAAGTACAGGCCCGCGGGCCCGCCTCCGACGCAGGCGATCTTCACGCGCGCTCCACGGGGGTGTTACACCTTGCGATGGACAGGCAACGCAGGGTAGCAGCGCGAGAGGGGTCAGGGGAGCAGCCGCTGTTCCTTGGCCACCGCGACGGCGCCGGCGCGGGTGTCGACGCCGAGCTTGGCGTAGATCCGGCCGAGGTGGGTCTTCACGGTCGCCTCGCTGATGAACAGCGCGCGGGCGATCTCGCGGTTGCCGAGGCCGTGCGCGAGCTGGCCGAGGATGTCCCGTTCGCGGTCGGTGAGGGCCGGCCGGGCCGCGCCGCGCATCCGGTCCATGACCCGGCTGGCGACCGGCGGGGACAGGGTGGTGCGGCCCTGGGCGGCGGAGTGGATCGCGGCGAACAGCTCCTCGGGCCGCTCCGCCTTGAGCAGATAGCCGGTGGCGCCCGCCTCGATGGCGCGGGTGATGTCCGCGTCCGTGTCGTAGGTGGTGAGGACGAGGACGTGCACGTCGGGGGAGGTGATGCGGCGGGTGGCCTCCACCCCGTCGATGCCCGCGCCCAGCTGGAGGTCCATCAGCACGACGTCGGGACGCAGCTTGCCGGCCATCGCGACCGCCTCCTCGCCGCTGCCCGCCTCGCCGACGACCTCGATGTCCGGTTCGCTGCCGAGCAGCGCGAGCAGCCCGGCGCGGACGACGGCGTGGTCGTCGCAGAGCAGGATCCGTACCGTCACGGAGCGGCCTCCAGGGGGATCGCGGCCGAGAGCACGGTGCCCTCGCCGGGGGTGGACTCGATGGTGAGGGTGCCGCCGAGCTGCCGGGCCCGTACCCGCATCGCGGGCAGGCCGTGACCGCGCACGCCCCGGGCGCCGCCCGCCTCGCCCGGCGTGTCGGCGGCGCGGGCGGCCCCGGGGTCGAAGCCGCGGCCGTCGTCGGCGATGTCGAGGACGACCTGGTCGTCGAGGTAGGTCAGGGTCAGGGCGGCGGACGCGGCGCCGGCGTGCTCGCGGACGTTGGCGAGGGCGCCCTGGGCGATCCGCAGCAGCGCGGACTGCACCCGGTCGGGCAGCGGCACCGGAGCGCCGTCCACCCGGAACGCGGCGGACTCCCGGTCCGCGAGCGCGCGCAGCGCCTCCTCCAGACCGCCGCCCTCGGCGAGGTCGGCGGGCGCGAGGTCGTGGACGAAGCGCCGGGCCTCGGCGAGGTTGCGCTCGGCGATCGACTCGGCGGTACGGACGTGGCGGCGGGCGGTCGCCGGGTCGCCGTCCCAGGTGCGCTCGGCTGCCTGGAGCAGCATCTGCTGGCTGGACAGGCCCTGGGCGAGCGTGTCGTGGATCTCCATCGACAGGCGCTGGCGTTCGGCGAGCGTGCCCTCGCGGCGTTCGGTGGCGGCCAGTTCGCGCCGGGTGCGGATCAGGTCGTCGATCAGCGCCCGCTGGCGGTCGGCCTGGCGCTGCGCGTGGACGAAGACGCCGGTGGCGATCGCGGCGACGGCCGGCGGGGCGACGATCAGGTTGGGGTCCCAGCCGCCGTGCGAGAGCTGGACCTGCGCGGCCACGACGAAGACGGTGAGCAGTGCGACCAGGACCAGGGCGGCGCGCGGCGGCAGGGTGCGCAGCCCGGTGTAGAAGAGCGGCACGGCACACCAGGCGAAGCTGGGCGCGAGGACGACCAGGACCATCCAGACGGCGACGACGGTGAAGAGCCAGGCGATCCGGCGCGGGGTGGCGCGGGTGCCGAGGACGGGCCCCAGGAGGTACAGGGCGGCGAGCGCGCCGGACAGCGCGACGATCCACGGACTGCGGTCCTCCCACGGGTGACGCAGCAGGAACCGCGCGAGGGACGCGCCCAGGAGGAGGAAGAACGCGATGTGCATGACCCGCGCCAGCCAGCGGGCGTCCGGGTCCTGCTCCATCACGTGCCCTTCGAGAGTGGTCCTGACCTGGGTGTACGTATCCATGGTGGCCCTGGTGGACCACGGCGGCATCAACCGATCGGCTGACAGGCGTGTCGCCCGTACCGCGCGGCGGAGGCATCCGCTCCGTCGACCGTAGGGGCCCGGATCCGGCCGGAGGATCGATGGCAGAGCGAAGGAACCCCCGTAGCCCAGCCTGGAGGAACACACCATGAAGAAGATCCTGATCGGTGCCGCCACCGCCGCCGTCGTCGCCGCCGGTACCTTCGGCGCCGTCTCCGCCAACGCCTCCGCCCCGGCCGCCGCGCCTGCCGCCGCCGTCAAGGCCGACGCCGCGAACGAGAACCTGCAGCAGTCCACGCACCTGACGATCGAGGCCGCGACGAAGGCCGCGCAGGCCACCCTCGACGCCGCCGAGGACGCCGGCCAGCGGGTGTCCGTCGCCGTCGTCGACCGCAACGGCAACACCGTCGTCACCCTGCGCGGCGACGGCGCCGGCCCGCAGTCCTACGAGTCGGCCGAGCGCAAGGCGTTCACCGCGGTCTCCTGGAACGCGCCGACCTCGGTGCTGGCCGGCCGCCTCGCCCAGGCGCCCAACCTGAAGGACATCCCCGGCACCCTCTTCCTCGCCGGTGGCGCCCCCGTCACCGCCAAGGGCGCCCCGATCGCCGGCATCGGCGTCGCGGGTGCGCCGAGCGGCGACCTGGACGAGATGGTCGCGCGCGGGGTCGTAGTCGAGGGTCAGCGCGTAGTGCTGGACGTCGTAGCCGCCGTTGCCGAGGTGCGGGAAGTACGGGTCGCGCAGTCCCGCGGCGCCCGGGGTGCCGTGCGCGCCGCCGGTGTCGGGGCCGTCGCCGTGCCCGTCCTCCGCGCCGGTGC